>NZ_JBRAZT010000001.1:0-3936237 GCF_056780195.1 Arthrobacter sp. SD1074B
ATGACGGTAGACGAAGCCAACCACGCGAACACCGTCGGAAGTTCCTGGCGGCGGGTGGTCAGCCTTCTGGAGAACGACCACCGGGTCACACCCCGGCAGCGCGGTTTCGTGATCCTCGCCCAGGCCCAGGGCCTCATCGGCTCCACCTTGCTGGTCGCCGTCCCCAACGAACTCACCCGAGAGGTGCTCCAGACGCAGGTCAAGGAGGCCCTCGACGACGCCCTGCGCGATGTCTTCTCCGACGAGATCCGCTGCGCGATTGACGTCGACACCGATCTGGTGCCGCTCCACGTCGAACCGGAACCCACTGCTGAACTTTCCCTGGCGGCCGATCCCTTGGTGGAACTGAAGCCGCAGCCGATGCTGCCGAGCACGTCCCATGAATTTGGCCGCCTCAACCCGAAATATGTCTTCGATACCTTCGTGATCGGTTCCTCCAACCGCTTTGCGCACGCGGCCGCCGTCGCCGTCGCCGAAGCTCCCGCCAAGGCCTACAACCCGCTGTTCATCTACGGCGACTCCGGACTGGGCAAGACCCACCTGCTGCACGCGATCGGGCACTACGCCCGCCGCCTCTACAGCGGCATCCGGGTCCGCTACGTGAATTCCGAGGAATTCACCAACGACTTCATCAACTCCATCCGCGACGATGAAGGGACCAGCTTCAAGACCACCTACCGCAACGTGGACGTCCTGCTGATCGATGACATCCAGTTCCTGGCCGGCAAGGACCGGACGCTGGAGGAGTTCTTCCACACCTTCAATGCGCTGCACAACAACAACAAGCAGGTCGTCATCACGTCCGACCAACCACCCAAGCTGCTCGCCGGTTTTGAGGACCGGATGAAGTCGCGCTTTGAGTGGGGCCTCCTGACTGACATCCAGCCGCCGGAACTGGAAACCCGCATTGCGATCCTCAGGAAGAAGGCGCTGAGCGAAGGTCTCTCGGCGCCCGACGATGCCCTCGAGTACATCGCTTCGAAGATATCCAGCAACATCCGCGAACTTGAGGGTGCGCTCATCCGGGTCACGGCGTTCGCGAGCCTGAACCGGCAGCCGGTGGATGTCGCGCTGGCCGAGATGGTGCTCAAGGACCTCATCACGGACGACGGCGCCCAGGAGATCACCTCGGCGCAGATCCTCACCCAGACTGCCGACTACTTCAAGCTCAGCATGGAAGAGCTCTGCAGCAAGTCCCGCACGCGGACCCTGGTCACGGCCCGGCAGATCGCAATGTACCTGTGCCGGGAGCTCACCGACATGTCGCTGCCCAAGATCGGCCAGGAGCTCGGCGGCAGGGACCACACCACCGTGATCCACGCCGACCGCAAGATCCGCGAACTGATGGCGGAGCGCCGCGTGATCTACAACCAGGTGACCGAGCTGACCAACCGGATCAAGCAGCAGCAGCGCAATTCCTGAGCTCCCGCGCCGCGCACCCTTACCTTATTAACAGGGGGCTGTGGACAACCCTGTGGATAGTTAAGGGGACAACTGCGGTTAATGGGCTTAAAACCCTTAAGGCGCCTGTGGATCAGCGAAACGGCCAAAAATGTTGTCCCCATCCACACCCTGTTTAAAACCTGCTCCGCCCACAGTCCATGAACAGGGCTTAACCCCGGAACCGCACGGCCAGATCGAGTTATCCACAGTTTCCACAGCAGTTATTAACACTACTAATCCCAAGAAAATGAAATTCCCTCAAACAACAGTTTCTTTCCGACCTCCCACCAACTGCCCCGGACCCTCCTGAAGCGAGGCAGCGGGCCCCGGTCCGGAACCACACAGGTGTAACCCGGGGATGGGAGAACTCGGATCTTGGGGCTAAGCTGTCTGCAGTGCATCCGTCCCGGACGTGTCTTGTGATTCCGGCCCCGGAGACGGGGACGGTGGCCAGGACACCGGGATGCATGCACTTAACTTTTTTTGGCGGAACCGGCAGTGCGTCCGGCAACGCCATGGCCCTGTGAGTTTTAGCTTTTGTCAGCAGCAATGAAAGGCGGCACCCTTCCGTGAAGTTCAGAGTCGAACGGGACGTCCTGGCCGAAGCCGTGACCTGGACCGCCCGGTCGTTGTCTCCGCGGCCGCCTGTTCCAGTACTTTCCGGCCTGCTCCTCAAGGCGGAAGCCGGCACCGTCAGCCTCTCGAGCTTTGACTATGAGACCTCGGCCCGCCTGGAAATTCCTGCAGACATCACCACCGAAGGCACTATCCTGGTGTCCGGCCGCCTGCTCGCCGACATTTGCCGCAGCCTGCCCTCGGCCCCGGTCGAAATCGAAACCGACGGCAACAAGGTGACCCTGACCTGCCGCCGAAGCAGCTTCCATCTCGCCACCATGCCTGAAGCCGAGTACCCGCCGCTGCCCGCCTTACCCCCGATCAGCGGCACCGTACCGGGTGACTCGTTCGCCCAGGCCGTTTCCCAGGTGATCATCGCGGCCAGCAAGGACGACACCCTGCCCATCCTTACGGGTGTCCGGATGGAGATCGAGGACGATCTCATCACCCTGTTGGCCACCGACCGTTACCGCCTCGCGATGCGCGAAGTTCCGTGGAAGCCCGCAACTCCGGGGATCTCCACGAGCGCGCTGGTGAAGGCCAAAACGCTCAACGAGGTCGCCAAGACCCTCGGCGGCAGCGGCGACATCAACCTCGCCCTCGCCGACGACGACAGCCGGCTGATCGGTTTCGAAAGCGGCGGCCGGACCACGACGTCGCTGCTGGTCGACGGTGACTACCCAAAGATCCGCTCGCTGTTCCCCGATTCCACGCCGATCCACGCCACCGTGCAGACCCAGGAACTGGTCGAAGCCGTCCGCCGCGTCTCGCTCGTGGCTGAGCGCAACACTCCCGTGCGGCTTGCCTTCACCCAGGGCCAGCTGCACCTGGACGCCGGAACCGGTGAAGACGCCCAGGCTTCGGAAGAGCTCGAAGCCCAGCTGACCGGCGAAGACATCACCGTGGCCTTCAACCCGCACTACCTCATCGAAGGCCTGAGCGTCATCGAAACGAAGTTCGTGCGGTTCTCCTTCACCACGGCGCCGAAGCCGGCAATGATCACCGCCCAGCAGGACGCCGACGGCGAAGACCAGGACGATTACCGTTACCTGGTCATGCCCGTCCGTCTGCCCAACTAGCTGGCAGACGATGTCGTTTTGAGCCCTCAAAACGACACCTAATGCGAGTTAGGTGGGTTGCGCCGCCGCCCAACCCGAACCACCAGCGCAGAAAAGAGTTCATCTAAGTGCACATCGGACTAATCGGCCTTGGAAAAATGGGTTTCAACATGCGCGAACGGCTGCGCAACGGCGGAATCCAGGTCACCGGATTCGACCGCAACCCGGAGACCACCGACGTCGCCACCGTCGACGAGCTGATCGCCGCCCTGCCCGCGCCCCGCCTGATCTGGGTCATGGTTCCGGCCGGTGAAATCACGGATTCCGTCATCACCGACCTTGGCAACAAGCTCGACGCCGGCGACCTGGTGATCGACGGCGGTAACTCCCGCTTCACCGAGGACCAAAAGCACGCGGCCGCGCTGGCCGAAAAAGGCGTCCGTTTCCTCGACTGCGGCGTCTCCGGGGGCGTCTGGGGCCTCCAGAACGGCTACGGACTGATGGCCGGCGGCGACTCCGCCGACATCGAACGCGCCCTCCCCGTCTTCGACGCGCTCCGGCCGGAAGGCGATCGCGCGGACAGCTTCGTGCACGTCGGGGGTGTGGGTGCCGGACACTACGCCAAGATGGTGCACAACGGGATTGAATACGGCCTGATGCAGGCCTATGCGGAAGGCTACGAACTCCTCGCCGCGAAGGACATCGTGACCGACCTGCCCGGCACCTTCCGGGCCTGGCAGAAAGGCACTGTTGTCCGCTCCTGGCTGCTGGACCTAATGGTCAAGGCCCTGGACGAGGACCCGGGGCTAGCGTCCATTGACGATTACGTCGAGGACTCCGGCGAGGGACGCTGGACCGTGGAGGAAGCGATCGCCAACGCCGTCCCGGCCCCGGCCATCACCGCAGCGCTGTTCGCACGGTTCTCCTCCCGCGAGGACAGCTCTCCGGCCATGAAAATGGTGTCGGCTTTGCGCAACCAGTTCGGCGGACACGCCACCCGGCCGGCCAAGTAGCCCTTGGAATCCTGAAACCGGCGTGTACCTAGAACAACTTTCGCTGACAGATTTCCGCAGTTACGCCCAGGTGGAACTCAGCCTGGAACCCGGCGTCACCGTATTGGTGGGCTCCAACGGCATCGGCAAGACCAACCTGATGGAAGCGATAGGCTATTTGGCCACGCTCAGCTCGCACCGGGTCAGTACCGACGCACCCCTGCTGCGCTTCGGCGCCGAGCGGGCGATGATCCGGGCCAGGCTGGTCCGCGCCGGCCAGCCCACCGTGCTGGAGCTTGAAATCAACGGAGGCCGGGCCAACCGTGCCCGCATCAACCGCAGCAACCCGGTCCGGGCCAGGGACATCCTGGGTATCTGCCAAACGGTGCTCTTTGCCCCCGAAGACCTCGCCCTGGTCAAGGGCGATCCCTCCAACCGGCGACGGTTCCTCGATGAGCTGCTGGTCAGCCTTGTTCCGAGGCACGCGGCAACCCGCAGCGACTACGACCGGGTGCTCAAACAACGCAACGCCCTGCTGAAATCCGGCCGCGCCGGCAAATTCACCGCAGGCCATGAGGCAACCCTGGACGTCTGGGACCAGCACATGGCCCGGGCCGGGGCGGAGCTGCTGCACGCCCGGCTTGAATTGGTGGAATTGCTCCAGCCGCACCTCAAAAACGCCTACGCGCAGCTCACCGATGGAACCAAAGCCGCCGGCGCAGTCTACCGGTCCACACTGCAGGGCATGTTTGACGACGACGGCGAGGCCCCCGGCGGCGGATCAACCGGTGGACCGGCGGGCGGCGCCGCAGCCGGCGTGCCGGTCGCCGGGGCCGAGGACCTCCGGCAGCTGAGCGTCGAGGACCTGACCGAACGTTATGTCCAGGCTTTCGCGGCCTCCCGCCGCAAGGAGCTGGAGCGCGGTATCTCCCTGGTGGGTCCGCACCGCGACGAACTTGAACTGGTCCTGGGGCAGGCCCCGGCCAAGGGGTATGCCTCCCACGGGGAGACCTGGTCCATGTGCCTGTCCCTGCGTCTGGCCTCCTACTACGTGATGCTGGACGATGCCCGTACCGGCGGGTCAGCGCCGATCCTGATCCTGGACGACGTGTTTGCCGAGCTTGACGTCCAGCGGCGGCGTAAACTGGCAGCCATAGTATCCGGCGCGGAGCAGGTCCTGGTGACCGCCGCCGTCGAGGACGACATTCCGGCGGAACTTGCCGGACGGCGGGTGAAGGTCATTCCGGGAGGAATCGATGAGCCGGACCAGCGATGAATAAAGATACCGACGGCGGCCTGCAGCCGGGCCGCGACCCGGACGACATCGACGCCGCCCAGTCGGCGCTGAACCGGATGCGGGACGCCGCGGCGGCCCGCGGGGAAATCCGCCGGAAGGCCCCGCCGCGTCCCGGCAGCACGCAAAAACCGGCCCGCAGCTCCGGCACCCGCGGATTCAGCCAGTTCCACGGCACCGGACGCGATCCGCTGGGCCTGGGCAAAGTGGTGGGCCGGCTCGTTGCCGAACGCGGTTGGAGCTCGCCCGTGGCGGTCGGATCCGTGATGGCGCAATGGCCGACGCTGGTGGGCCCGGAAATTTCCGCCCACTGCACCCCGGAGAGTTTTACGGACACAACCCTGCATGTCCGCTGCGATTCAACCGCCTGGGCAACCCAGCTGCGCCTGCTGAGCCTGAGCCTGCTGGAGAAATTCCGGGTCGAACTGGGCGACGGTGTCGTGACCAGCATCCAGGTCCTCGGGCCCTCGGCGCCCAGCTGGCGCAAGGGTGCCCGGACGGTTAATGGGCGCGGCCCCCGCGATACGTACGGGTAGCCCGCGGGCGTGTCCGGTCCGCGGGATATGAAGCACTTCTTCCAAAACTATTGAAAAATGCGCAAACGCCGTGTAGGGCGCTTGAACGCCCCCGATGCGTATAGGAACCCAGCGGGAGTACCCCTGGGCGCGTGCAGGGGGAGCCAATGGCCTCTCAATGGCACTTTGCCCGCCGTTAGGGCCTCCGGAATGCGGGATTCCGCCCTATAGCACGATAGAATCGTGGTAGATAACTGGGCGCCGGTGAAACGTCGACTGAGTCTGTTTCCGACGCGATTTTTGCGTGCGGAAACCGGAGTACTCGACGGATGCAGCGGGCGCCCCGTGACGTGCCTGTTGGCGGAAACCGTTCCTCTTCGGAAGCGGTGACGGCCGGCCTTCAACGAACATAGAGGAGTCGAAAGCGCCTGTGGCTAACGACAATACAGATTTCCCGGCAGCGGACCCAACGGACGGAGCTTCGGCGGACACCCCCGCGGAGGCAGTGGCACCCCGCGAGTACGGTGCCAGCGACATCACCGTGCTTGAGGGCCTGGAGGCTGTTCGCAAACGCCCGGGCATGTACATCGGCTCCACCGGTCCACGCGGCCTGCACCACCTGGTCTACGAAGTGGTGGACAACTCGGTCGATGAGGCGCTGGCCGGGTACTGCACACACATCGAAATCGTGTTGACGGCCGACGGCGGCGTCCGGGTGGTCGACAACGGCCGCGGAATCCCCGTCGACATGCACCCCACCGAGCACAAACCGACGGTCGAGGTCGTGATGACGATCCTGCACGCGGGCGGAAAGTTCGGCGGCGGCGGGTATGCGGTGTCCGGCGGCCTGCACGGCGTCGGTATTTCCGTGGTCAACGCGCTCTCCAGCCGCGTTGACACCGAAGTCCGCCGGCAGGGCCATGTCTGGCGGATGTCCTTCGCCGACGGCGGCAAGCCTCAGGGCGGCCTGGTCAAGGGCGAAGAAACGTCGGAGACCGGAACCACGCAGACGTTCTACCCGGACGCCACGATCTTCGAGTCCACCGAATTCGATTTCGAGACGCTGCGCGCCCGCTTCCAGCAGATGGCCTTCCTGAACAAGGGACTGCGCATCACCCTGACCGACGAGCGCCATGCGGCAGCGGAACCGTCCGAGGACGGCGACCTGGACCTCGACGTCGTCGAGACCGAGGGCGAAGTTCCTGCGGAATTCCACACGGTGGTCTACCAGTACGACGACGGTCTGCTGGATTACGTGAAGCACCTGAACTCGGGCAAGAAGGTCGACGTCGTCCACGAGGACGTCATCGCCTTCGAAACCGAGGACAAAGATCGTCACATCGCCCTGGAAATGGCCATGCAGTGGACCAACGCGTACTCCGAAAGCGTCCACACCTACGCCAACACCATCAACACCCACGAAGGCGGAACCCACGAAGAGGGTTTCCGGGCCGCGATGACCTCGCTGATCAACCGCTACGCGCGGGAGAAGAGCATCATCAAGGAAAAGGACGACAACCTCACCGGCGACGACATCCGTGAAGGCCTCACAGCGGTCATCTCGGTCAAGCTTTCCGAGCCGCAGTTCGAAGGCCAGACCAAGACCAAGCTCGGCAACTCCGAGGTCAAGGGCTTCGTTCAGCGTGTCGTGACCGACGGCCTCGGTGACTGGCTGGAGCGCAACCCCGGTCCGGCCCGCGATGTGATCCGCAAGGCCATCTCTGCCGCCCAGGCCCGGATGGCCGCCCGCAAGGCCCGCGACAACGCGCGTCGGAAGAGCCCGCTGGAATCCTTCGGCATGCCCGGCAAGCTGTCCGACTGCTCCTCCAAGGATCCGCAGAAGTGCGAGGTCTACATCGTGGAGGGTGACTCGGCCGGCGGTTCGGCCAAGCGCGGACGCAACCCCGAGACCCAGGCCATCCTGCCGCTGCGCGGCAAGATCCTGAACGTCGAGCGGGCCCGGCTGGACAAGGCACTAGGCAACGCCGAGGTCCAGTCCATGATCACCGCGTTCGGCACCGGCATTGGCGAAGACTTCGACCTCGCCAAACTCCGGTACCACAAGATCGTCCTGATGGCCGATGCCGACGTCGACGGCCAGCACATCACCACGCTGCTGATGACCCTGCTGTTCCGCTACATGCGCCCGCTGATCGAGAACGGCTACGTTTACCTCGCGCAGCCGCCGCTGTACCGGATCAAGTGGTCCAACGCCCCGCACGATTACGTGTACAGCGACCGGGAGCGAGATGCGAAGCTGGTCTCCGGCCAGGCTGCGGGCCGCCGTATCCCCAAGGACAACGGCATCCAGCGCTACAAAGGCCTGGGCGAAATGGACTACACGGAACTCTGGGACACCACCATGGACCCGGACCACCGCACCCTCCTGCAGGTCACCATGGACGACGCCCTGGCAGCGGACCAGACCTTCTCCGTCCTGATGGGCGAGGACGTTGAATCCCGCCGAAACTTCATTCAGCAGAACGCCAAGGACGTTCGGTTCCTCGATATCTAGCGGTTAAGCCACTTGATATTCCAGAACCGATATATACCTGAAACGGAAAATATAGACTATGAGTGACGAAACACCCGAGGTCCCCGCCGAATCCGGCCCGGAACCCGTGCTCGAAGGCACCGTTCTTGACACCGATGTGCTGACCGACCGGGTCGAACAGGTCGACCTGCAGACCGAAATGCAGCGCTCCTACCTCGACTACGCCATGGCAGTGATCGTGGGTCGCGCACTCCCGGACGTCCGCGACGGCCTCAAGCCCGTCCACCGCCGCGTGCTGTACGCAATGTTCGACGGCGGCTACCGCCCGGACCGTTCGTTCAACAAATGCGCCCGCGTGGTGGGCGAGGTCATGGGCCAGTACCACCCGCACGGCGACACCGCGATTTACGATGCCCTGGTCCGCTTGATCCAGGACTGGACCATGCGCTACCCGCTGGCCCTCGGCCAGGGCAACTTCGGTTCCCCCGGCAATGACGGCGCCGCAGCACCGCGATACACCGAAACCAAGATGGCCCCCCTGGCCATGGAGATGGTCCGGGACATCGACGAGGAAACCGTCGATTTCCAGGACAACTACGACGGCAAGAACCAGGAACCCACCATCCTGCCGGCGCGATTCCCGAACCTCCTGGTGAACGGTTCCTCCGGCATCGCCGTCGGCATGGCCACCAACATCCCGCCGCACAACCTCCGTGAGGTTGCCGACGGCGTTCAGTGGTACCTGGCCAACCCGACCGCCAGCCGCGAAGAACTGCTCGAAGAACTGATCCAGCGCATCAAGGGACCGGACTTCCCGACCGGTGCCACGATCCTGGGCCACAAGGGCATCGAGGACGCCTACCGCACAGGCCGCGGCTCCATCACCATGCGCGCCGTGGTCAACGTCGAGGAACTCCAGGGCCGCACGTGCCTCGTGGTCACCGAGCTGCCGTACCAAGCCAACCCGGACAACCTGGCCATCAAGATCGCCGAACTCGTCAAGGACGGCAAGATCTCCGGTATCGCCGACCTCCGTGACGAGACCTCGGGCCGCACCGGCCAGCGCCTGGTGATCGTGCTCAAGCGCGACGCCGTGGCCAAGGTGGTGCTGAACAACCTCTACAAGCACACCCAGCTGCAGGACAACTTCGCCGCCAACATGCTCGCGATCGTCGACGGCGTGCCGCGCACGCTCAGCCTCGACGCCTTCATCCGGCACTGGGTCACGCACCAGATGGACGTCATTGCCCGCCGCACCCGGTACCGGCTGCGGAAGGCCGAGGAGGAAGCGCACATCCTGCGGGCCCTTCTGAAGGCGCTGGATGCGCTCGATGAGGTCATTGCCCTGATCCGCGCATCCACCACCACCCAAGCCGCGCGCGACGGGCTGATGGAACTGCTCGACATCGACGAAATCCAGGCCACGGCCATCCTGGACATGCAGTTGCGCCGGCTCGCCGCCCTGGAACGCCAGAAAATCCAGGACAAGCATGCCGAACTCGAAGCGATGATTACCGAATACAACGCGATCCTGGCCTCCGAGGAGCGCCAGCGCGAGATCATCAGCACCGAACTCGCCGAAATTGTCGCCAAACACGGCGATGACCGCAAGACCAAGGTCCTGATGGGCTTCGACGGCGACATGTCGATGGAGGACTTGATCCCCGAAGAGGAAATGGTCGTCACCATCACCCGGGGGGGCTACGTCAAGCGCACCCGCAGCGACAACTACCGTTCCCAGCAGCGCGGCGGCAAGGGCATCAAGGGTGCCCAGCTCCGCGGGGACGACGTCGTCGAACACTTCTTCGTTACCACCACGCACCATTGGCTGCTGTTCTTCACCAACCTGGGCCGGGTCTACCGCGCCAAGGCGTACGAACTGGTGGAAGCAGCACGCGATGCCAAGGGCCAGCACGTGGCGAACCTGCTGGCATTCCAGCCGGACGAGCACATCGCCCAGGTGCTGGACCTGCGCGACTACCAGCACGCCCCGTACCTGGTGCTCGCCACCAAGCGCGGCCTGGTCAAAAAGACGCGGCTCGAGGACTACGACACCAACCGCTCCGCGGGCGTCATCGCCATCAACCTGCGCGACGGCGATGAGCTTGTCTCGGCCCAGCTCGTGTCCGAGACCGATGACCTCATGCTGGTCTCCCGCAAGGGTCAGTCGATCCGTTTCACGGCCACGGATGAGGCCCTGCGCCCGATGGGCCGGGCCACGTCGGGCGTGACCGGTATGAAGTTCCGCGAGGACGACGAGCTGCTGGCGGCCGACGTCGTGCAGGACGGATCGTTCGTCTTCATTGTCACCGAGGGCGGATTCGCCAAGCGGACCGCGGTGGAGGAATACCGTCTCCAGGGCCGCGGCGGCCTTGGCATTAAGGTTGGCAAGTACCAGGAAGAACGCGGCCACCTCGCCGGCGCCCTCATCGTCAACGAGGAAGACGAAGTGCTGGTGGTCATGGAAGGCGGCAAGGTGGTGCGCTCCTCGGTGACCGGGGTCCCCGCCAAGGGCCGCGACACCATGGGCGTGATCTTCGCCAAGCCGGACAAGAACGACCGCATCATCGCGGTGGCCCGGAACAGCGAACGCGGCCTGGAAACCGACGAAACAGCCCCCGAAGAAGGTGCTGAAAGTCCGGCTGGCGAGCAGGATGACGTAACGTTGGCTGGAGAAACCGGATCACACGATGGGTCCGCAGAGACAGAATCAGTACCGGCCCCGGAGTCAGATGAGTCATCAGGCAGTGCCGAGCTGGACGAAGACAACACCGGAGGTAACGCGTGAGTAATTCCGACTCATATCCCAAGTCGAGCAGCGGTCCCGGCGGGATGCGGCAGCCGGCCGCTGCCCCGCGGGTGAACGCACCGTCCCGGCCGCAGCAGCGCCCGGGTGTCGCCGGTGCGGGCCAGCGCCCAGCCGGTGCGGGCCAGCGCCCAGCCGGTGCGGGCCAACGCCCGGAGGCTCCGGGCCAGCGCCCGGCACAGGGTGCGCCTGGCCTGGTCAAGCCGGCGCCGAAGGCGAAGGTCCGCCGTGCACGCCTGCTGATCAGCAAGGTCGATCCCTGGTCCGTGCTCAAGATGGCTTTCCTGCTCTCGGTGGCGCTCGGCATCGTGACCGTCGTCGCGGCGATCGTGCTGTGGACCGTCCTGGACCTGACCGGCATCTTCGACCAGGTCGACGGCCTCCTCGGTACCCTGGCCGGCTCCGAGAGCGGCGGCTTCGAGCTTAAGAAGGTCGCCTCGCTCGGCCAGGTAGCCTCCTTCGCGGTGATCATCGCTGTGATCAACGTGGTGCTGCTGACCGCTCTCTCGATGCTCTCCGCGGTGCTTTACAACATCGCGGCGACCCTCGTGGGCGGCATCGGCGTCACCCTCACGGACGACTAAAACCCGTAGTTTTCCCGGATATCCTCCGGGGAATTGCCTCGATTTGAGATCGGGCCGGGGTGTGCTGTAAAGTCATATCTCGGCCCGATGAGGCATCGGGGCGTATAGCTCAGGCGGTTAGAGCGCTTCGCTGATAACGAAGAGGTCCCAGGTTCAAGTCCTGGTACGCCCACGGAACCTGTACTGGTTCTGGTAAAGGTCCACGTGAAACTGGACCGGAACGGGGTGCATGTGAAGAAGTTGCTGGTTGTTGCAGCCACGATCGCAAGCGTCCTGGTCTACAGGAAAGTGCAGGAATCCGAGGCCCGGAAGGCAGTCTGGAGCGAGTCGACCGACACGGTTGATTAGCCCGGTACCCCGGCAGGACAGCTGGAAACGGCTCTCCGCCAGCGGGGTATGATTGACGGGTTGCTTCTTATGGGGGCATGGCGCAATTGGTAGCGCACCTGCTTTGCAAGCAGGGGGTTCGGGGTTCGAGTCCCCGTGCCTCCACCATAGGAAAAGGTCCCGGTCAGCGGAAACGCTGGCCGGGATCTTTTGCGTTTGGCCCCGCAATCCGCCACGGAGCCGCCGGGAAGGGGAGGCCCGCGCCGGCACACTATTGTTGGAGCGTGAACTTCTTCCTCGCCGCCCTCGGCGTGCTGGGTGTCGCGTCCTCCGGCCCCTTGATCGCCGCCACCCTGGGCGCCACGTCGGTCAGTGCCCTCGCCATCGCGTTCTGGCGCAACGCGATCGGAGCGGCCGTGATGGCCGGGCCCGTGCTGGTGCGTCAGCCCCGCCAGTTCGGCCGCGTCACCGGCAGCGAACTCCGCTGGTCCCTGGCCGCGGCGGTCGCGCTGGCACTGCATTTCGCCTGCTTCATCACGTCCCTGCAGTTGACCTCGGTGGCGGCCGCGACTGCGCTGGTCTGCCTGCAGTCCGGCTGGATCGCCGTTTTCCAGCTCTTCCGCGGGGTCCGGCACCGCTGGCAGGTCCTGGCGGGGCTGGGACTCGCCTTTGGCGGCGTCGTGGCCATCACCGGCTTTGACATGGGCAGCTCGCCGCAGGCGCTGGTCGGGGATCTACTGGCGGTTGCCGGGGGCGTGCTGGCGGGCATCTATACGCTGGCCGGCGGCAGGGCCCGCCAGACCATGGGGACCGGCGTGTACACCACGCTCTGCTACGGCATGTGCGCCGCCGTTGTGGCGGTCCTGGCGCTGGCCACGCGGCAGCCGCTGGCGGGCTTCGAAGCGACCGGCTGGTTGGGCATCCTGGCTATCACCGTCTGCGCGCAATTGGTGGGGCACACCGCGTTCAACCACCTGCTCGCCACAATGAGTCCGCTGCTTGTTTCGATGATCATCCTGCTGGAAATCCCCGGGGCCGCACTGCTGGCGGCGGCCTTCCTGGGCGAGACCCTGCCGGCGGGAACCTACGCCGGGCTGGGGATGATCCTGTTGGGCCTGGCCGTCGTCGTGACGGGGCAGCGGCGCTCCCGCGCCGTACGGCGCAGTGCCGCGCGTCTTGTGGAGCTGGGAACGGACTGACGACGGCGTCGGCCGCTGCCGGCCTACTGGCCGCCGCGGCGTGCCGGCTGGGCCGTGTTAACGGTATGAATGGCCCGTAGCAGCTTCGCCGGGAAGTACACGGAGAAGAAGACCACCATGGGGGCCTTCAATGCCATTTTCTTCACGTTGTGCGCCTTGTAGGTGCGGTCGAAGCGCGTGACGTAATAGCGGTAATCGCGGGGCGAATCCTCCAGCCGGCGTGCTGACATCCCGGACACCATCTGGGGCCAGTACTGGATCCGAAGCTCATGGTCTGCCAGGTGCAGGGACAGGTCAATGTCCTCATGCATCTCGTCCTTCTCATCCCGGCAGGTCTCCAGCCGGATGGCCTCCCACGCAGAACGCCGCAGGGCCATGTTGGAGCCAAAGAGGAAGTGGTACTGGTGCTTCGCCAGCTTGAGCATCAGCTGGCGCATTTTGTCGTCCGCCTTAAGGCCGAAGCGGCGCATCGGCATGTCGTAATACACCACCGGACCGGTGGCGGCGTGCACGGATTCATCCCCGAAGGCCGCCTGCACCTGCTCCACCCAGTCCGGTTCCAGCACCGAGTCCGCGTCAATCCGGCCCAGAACATCGCCGGTGGCATGGTCCAGGCCGAAGTTCCGGGTCGGGATGAGGCCCTGGTCCCGGTCCTGGCTGAGCAGGATGATCGGGCTCTCCGGGTATTCCAACTGCATCTGCCGGACGATCTCCGCGGTGCGGTCCTTGGACATGTTGTCGACCACGATGATTTCGTGGGCCGGGACCGACTGGTAGACGGCGGCGATCAGGCACTGCCGAATGACGCTTTCCTCGTTGTACGCCGGAATAACGATGGAGACTGCCGGGAACGGCGCAGCATCATGTGGGGCATCCACTGAGGGCTCTTGGCGTGACATCACCCCAAATTTAGCACCTGCGCGGTTCCCGGGGCCTGTCGACGGGCACTGGGGACAAGCCAATGGCAAAGCAAAAGAAGGGACCCCGCCAATGCGGAATCCCTTCTTGAGCTGTGGCCCTCGGCCGCCGGGTCGTCCACCGGCCGGTGGGAGCTACTTGGTCTTGTCCTCGCCGTTCATGCTCGCGGCGATGTTGCGAACCGCGGTCTTGGCGTCGGTGGCGACCTTGGTGTCCTCCGCCTTGGCTGCATCGGCGGCGTCCGCCGAGGCATCGGCTGCCTTATCGGCTACGTCCACCGTGGCGGCAGCAGCGTTCTCTGCGGCGTCGCTCGCGCTTTCCTTCACGGATTCCTTGACGTCACTGACCGTGGTGGCCGGCACCGGAGCCGGGGTCGACGGCGTCACCGGCGCGGGTGTCTTCCACGGATCCTCGATCGGCTTGGAAGCCTTCCAAGCCGCGACTCCGGCGGCCACGGCCGCGGCGATGATGCCGAAGATGAGGAAGCCGCGGTGCTTGGGCTTCTGCGGCTTCGCTACCTCGCCGGTGACAACGCGGCTGGCTTCGGCAGCCGCGGCCTTGATCTGCTGGCCCGCGGACTGCGCCTGGTCCTGGATGCTGTGGACAACACCGGAGTCAACCAGACGCTGTGCCACGGCGTCCACGTGGGCCGGGGTGCCTTCCAGGGTGCGGTGCACGGCGTCGGAGGCGTGACCGATCTGGTCCGAAAGCTTGGGCAGGTATTCAACGACCACGCGGTCCCGGGCGTTGGCGATAACCGGCGTTGCCCGGTCCAGGGCCTCGTGCAGCCGGGGAGTGGCGCTCTCGACGGCATCATGGATCTTCGGTGCCAGCTGCGCCAGCCCGTCCTGCAGGCGGGGGGTTACCGTGGCCACACCGTCGGCCAGGTTGTGGGCCGCTGACTTGAGGCCCTCCTGGATCTTGGGAGAAGCGGAGTCCAGGCCCTGCTGCAGACGCGGAACGGCCCAGTCGACTGCCGCCTCAACCCGCGGGGCGGCCCAGTCCTTGGCGTTTTCTACTGCGGTGCTGACTGACTGCTCCAGCTCACGGGCAATACGATCCGTTTTCTTCACAACTACCTCCCGATTAATGTGACAGTTCTGCAGTTAGCCTACGTGTCCGGGACTCCACCGGCTATTCTTGGGCTCCATTTCGCCCGGATTTCACCCAGCGCGGAACTGGCTGCGCGGCCCTGTGCGGTGACCCCTGCCGTGGAAGAATAGGGCCATGACTGCCATCGCAACCGCAAAAGCAACCATTCACACGAGCCTGGGCGACATCGTCGTCAACCTCTTCGGTAACCACGCGCCCAAGACCGTCAAGAACTTCGTCGGCCTGGCCACCGGCGAGCAGGCCTGGACCCACCCGGAGACCGGGGAGGACAAGACCGGCACGCCGCTGTACAACGGCACCATCTTCCACCGCATCATCAAGGACTTCATGGTCCAGGCCGGTGACCCGCTGGGCCGCGGCACCGGTGGACCGGGCTACAAGTTCGACGACGAGATCCACCCGGAACTGACCTTCAACGAGCCCTACAAGCTGGCCATGGCCAACGCGGGCATCCAGATGGGCCGCGGCACCAACGGATCCCAGTTCTTCATCACCACCATCCCGACCGGCTGGCTGCAGGGCAAGCACAGCATCTTCGGCGAAGTTGCCGATGATGAATCCCGGAAGGTTGTTGACGCCATCGAAGGAGTCCGCACCGGCATGGGTGACCGCCCGGTTGAAGACGTGGTCATCAACAGCATCGACGTAGAACAGCTCTAGACCTACGCCATGAGCTATGGAATTCCGGCGGCAGAGCCGTCCGCGCAGATCCCGGTGTGCCCCCGGCACCCGGACCGGCCCGCTTACGTGCGGTGCCAGCGGTGCGGGCGCCCGGCGTGCCCCGACTGCCAGCGGGCGGCCGCCGTCGGGTTCCAGTGCGTTGACTGCGTCAACGAAACCAAACGTACGACGCCGGCGGCCCGCTCGGTCTACGGCGGGGCCGCCGCGCTGGGGAGGCCGCTGGCCACCTTCGGGATCATCGCGGCCTGCGTCCTTGTGTATGTGCTGCAGTGGATCGTGCCCAACGACGCGGTCTACCAGGACTTCGCGTTCGCCACGGCCTACGCCAACCCCGCGTTCGGTGCCTTCGAACCTTGGCGGATGCTGACCTCGGCCTTCCTCCACTCCCAGGGCTTCATCCTGCACATCGTGCTCAACATGTACATGCTGTGGATGTTCGGCCAGGCGCTGGAACCCCTCCTGGGGCGCATCCGCTTCCTGGCGCTTTATCTTCTCTCCGCGATCGGCGGCTCCGTCGGCTACCTGTTGCTGACCCCGGCCTACGTCCCGGGCCAGTCCCTCACCGGCGTGGTAGGCGCCTCGGGTGCCATCTTCGGCCTCTTCGGCGCCATGCTGGTGGTCCAGCGCCACCGCGGCGGGGACACCCGGCAACTGTGGGTCCTGATCGCCATCAACGGCGTCATCGGCTTTGTGGTTCCGCAGATCGCCTGGCAGGCCCATCTTGGCGGCCTTGTCACCGGAGCGCTGTGCGCCGCGGTGATCGCCTACGTGCCACGGGGCCGGCGCCAGGGGTTGCTTCAGGCCGCCGGGCTGGCCGCGGTGCTGTGCCTCCTCGTTGCGGCCACCACCCTGCACGCCGCCGCCACCGCGCTGCCGGGCTAGTCTCCGCGGCCGCCTTGCACGCCGCCGCTCTGCCGGCCTAGTCTCCGCGGCCGCCGCCTGCCGGTCCCGCCGCCGCGCTCCCGCATTCCGCCATGGTTCCCGGTTTCCGCTACGGTTCCGGACGGACGCGGCCCGGATCCTGGGTGCACTGGTCCGGAATCGCCGCGGTTTTCCGCAACTGTCGCGTCTTCTGAGCGGTCCGCACCGGACGGCCTCTTTCGAACTCGCCCCCACACGCTTTTCCACAGGGGTTATCCACACTGTTGGTAACTTACATGCCTGTAGTTCGGCCAGGGACGCCTGATCTGGCCGCCACAGCTGGGGAATTCCGTAAAATCCCCAGCTCACTCTCCACACCTGTGGATAACATTTTGGGGAGGCCCTGTGGTTAAGTGGACAACTTTCGCGCGGGGTCAGTGCCCTCGGAAGAGCCCGACAGGACCGTACGCAGCCGACCGCAGGCAGCCGACCGCCCACAGCCGGCCTGCGGCCCCCGTGCGCCGAGGGGGACCTGCGGCCCGGCCCCAGTCCGCGGAGGCCGGACGTGCCACTCCAGGCCCGCCCGAAGAGACCTATCCGTGTGGGCCCTGGGCGGCCGCAACCGCACGGCGGCACGCTCATATCTGATTTATAGACCGTTATGCACAGGGTTGTGCACATTGTTAATAACTTGACGCTCTGACTACTTGGTCGGAAAGGCCGTCGTCCGGGGCTCGTGGAGCGGCTGGCATCACTTCCGGATCGGATTTATCCCCACCTGTGGATAAGTTGTGGGTACTTGAATGTTACTAAGTGGATACACCCCTGCGAGCCCAGAGCAGGCTCCCACAGGTGGGCACGGCGCCGATCCGGCCCACCGGTCGCCGGTGATTGCCCGGGGTGACGGCCAGGGCGTCGGTTATCCACAGGCAATCCACATTGTTAATAACTTACAAGGCTGTAACTCACGGACTGACGGGATCGGGATTGCTGATTCTCCGGGCTGGGTGCCCGCCGCAGGCCGCCTGTGGTGGTTTTCTAATGTCGCCGGCGAGCTCGGATTCTCAACAGCCTGTGGATAACTTAGGCATGCATTGTGCACAGCTGTGGACCCCCGCGGCGAGTCTGTCGCTAGAGCCTAACGAGTCCAGACGCCTGAGCTACCCCTGCGATGGCTGCCGACCAGATGGGTGTCCACCATGCCGATGGCCTCCATCAGTGCGAACATCGTGGTGGGCCCCACAAACACGAAACCACGTTTGCGCAACGCCTTGGACAAGGCGATCGACTCCGGGGAAGTCGTGGGGATCTCGGCCAAGGCCGCGGGTTCCGGGGTGGTGGCCGGCTGGAAGCTCCAGACGAAGTCCACCAGCCCGCCGTCGTCCCTGAGCTCCAGGGTGGCGCGGGCGTTGGTGATGGCTGCCCGGATCTTGAGCCGGTTGCGCACAATGCGGGCATCCTGAAGCAGCCGCTCTACGTCGTCGTCGGTGAAGTCAGCCACGGTCTCGGGGTGGAAGTCGGCGAAGGCGGCACGAAAAGCGGGCCGCTTGCGGAGGATCGTCGCCCAGGACAGGCCGGCCTGAAAGGCTTCGAGGCTGATCCGTTCGTAGAGGCCCTGTTCATCGCGGACCGGGAGGCCCCACTCGGTGTCGTAATAGTCGCGCAGGAGCGGGTCGGCGGCGGCCCAGACCGGGCGGGCCAATCCGTCGTCGCCGATGATGCAGCCACTACTAACGTCCGGTGCCATCAGGTGTCCTTTGCTGGAGAGTTGCCTCCCGGCATTATCGCCCGCCGGGCCGGGAAGGAGTGTGGTTAACGCGGCAGGCCGGCACACTTGGTGTGCCGGCCTGCCGCGAAGGAAATGAGGGGATCAGGAACGCCAACGCGTGGTCATCAGGAAGCCCACGATGGCGATGCCGAACCCGGCAACAATGTTCCACGATGCCCAGTCCCGCACCGGGAGGGTGCCTTCGCTGATGTAGAAGGTGATAATCCACAGCAGGCCGATGATCATCAGGCCAAACATCACCGGCTTGAACCAGACGGGGTTGGGCTTATAGGCCTGCGTCGCAGAAGTCTGCTGCGCGACGCGGGCAGTCCTCTTTCGCGGCTTCGACTCGGGCACGGGTCCTCCTTGGCGGCTGGATGAGGAGCGGGACCCCGGCTTGATATCCTGCAAGAAGGAACAGCCGGCGGTCAACGCGCTCTTGGTCAAGTTTGAAATCCTAATCGCAGCCAATTCTAGCTGTAGTTCAGGCCACACCCGCGCCCGTTGCGAACCCCCAAAGGAGAGCCCACGGTGTTGCAGGAGAAGGCGGAAGCCCTTGCCGCGCCTGCCCCGGGCGGCGGCAGCGCCCCGCGGGGCGCCCTGTCCCGTACCCTCCAGATCGCCGGTGAGCTAATGCTGACCGCGGGTGTGATCCTGCTGCTGTTCGTAGCCTGGCAACTTTGGTGGACCAATCTCGACGCTGACGCCCGGCAACGCGACATCGTGAGGGATTTCGCGCGAAGCCTGGGCGGCCCGGCCAGCCCCCCGGCATCCGCCGTGAACCCCGCCCCTGCAAACGCCGCCCCTGCAAATGCCGCCACCGTGAACGCCGGTCCTGGTCCGGCAGCCGTCGCCGTCGAACCGGAATCCGGCGAGACGATCGGCATCGTTTACATCCCCCGCTTTGGTGCCGGATATACCCGTCCTGTCGTCCAGGGAACCACATCCGAGGTGCTGGATGCGCTGGGGCTGGGGCACTACCCCGGCACCGCGATGCCCGGCGCGGCCGGAAACTTTGCCGTGGCCGGCCACCGGCAGACCCACGGCGCCGTGCTGGACAACATCGACACCCTGGTCCCCGGGGACAGGATCTACGTGCAAACCCGCGAGGGCTACTACCTCTACCGCTTCCGGAACAGCGAAATCGTCCTGCCTTCGGCAACTGGGGTCCTGTTGCCCGTTCCGTCACAGCCGGCGGCCACCCCCACCGAAAGCTACCTCACGATGACGAGCTGCAACCCGCGCTTCGGTTCACAAGAGCGCATCATCACATACTCCTTGCTGGAGCGCTGGCAGCCGGCTTCGGCCGGCCCCCCGGCCGAGATAGCTGCACAGGCGGCGCGCACCCGCGGGGAGGGCTAGGTAAATGTACGGATGGATATTCCGGCGTCTGCCCGGCCCGTTGTGGTTACGGATTGTCACGTCGCTGGTATTGCTGGGCGGCGTGCTGGTATTGATGGTTCAGTTCCTCTTTCCCTGGATGGCGCAATTTAGCCCATTCACTGATTCAACGATTGGTATGGCAAGGCACCCATGAGCACAACCAAGATCCTGGTCGTCGACAACTACGACAGCTTTGTCTACACCCTGGTCGGCTACCTCCAGGAGCTCGGCGCGGAGACCACCGTGGTCCGCAACGACGATGTGACGCTGGACGAGGCGATCGAGATGGCCGAAGCCCGCGACGGCGTCCTGATCTCTCCCGGCCCCGGCGCCCCTGCGGATGCGGGGGTCTGCATCGAGCTGATCAAATGGTGCGGCAGCCACAACAAGCCGATGCTCGGCGTCTGCCTCGGACACCAGGCGCTGGCGGAAGCCTACGGCGGGCGCGTCACGCACGCCCCGGAACTGATGCACGGCAAGACCTCGCTCGTCGAACACCACGGGACCAGCGTCTTCCCCGGTCTTCCCTCGCCGTTCACGGCGACCCGCTACCACTCCCTCGCCGCCGTACGGGAAAGTATCCCGGAGGCCTTGGAGATTACCGCGGAGACGGCAACCGGCGTCGTGATGGGGCTGCAGCACCGAACGGCACCGCTGTGCGGCGTCCAGTTCCACCCCGAGTCCGTACTGACCGAGGGTGGCTACCTGATGCTGGGCAACTGGCTCGAATCCCTCGGTATGGCAGGTGCCGCGGCGCGGGCAGCGGCCTTGAGCCCGCTCATCCAGCACTGACCGGCCGGCTTTAGCCGGCCGGGTCCAGCAGTCTGCCGAGTCCTTCCGTTGCGTCGGTCCCGGTGGGCGACGGCGTCGGTGAGGGCGTGGGGGCCTCCGTCGGCGGGGGCGGGGCTTTGGCCACGGTGATGGTGATCGCCTTGCCCTGCTCGACAGCGGCGTCCGCGGCATCGCTTTGGGCGGTCACCTTGCCGGGCTGGACCTGCGAGTTTTCGACTTCCTTGATGATGGCAAGCAGCCCTGCCTTCTTCAGCGCGGCCTGCGCTTCCGCCAGCGGCAGGCCCACGAGCTGCGGCACGGCCACCTTGCCGGTGGAGACGATGATTTCCACTGTGCTGTCCACTGCCACGGCCTGGGCCGGCGCCGGGTTGGTCGTAATGACGATACCCGCCGGCACGTTGGGGCTGTTGCTCAAGGTGGTCTTCGGTGCACCGGTCAGGCCGGTCCGGCGCAGCTCGTCCCTGGCGTCCGCCTCGGTCCGGCCGGCAAGATCCGAGGGGATGGTGATCACACTCGGGCCTTCGGAGATGTTCAGGGTGATCTCCGAATTCAGCTCCAGGGGGCTCCCGGCGGACGGCTCGGTGTCTACGGCGATGCCCTTGGGGACGCTCTCGTGCTGGATACGTTTCAACTGGGGCTTCAGCCCGGCGTTGTAGAGCCTTTGCAGCGCCTCTGATTCAGTCATCGACGCCACGACGGGAACGTCCACTTTAGCCACCGGGGCGGGCCGCTGGTTGACCATGTTGTAGAGCCACAGGCCGCCGCCGGCCAGCACCAGCAGGGTGAAAATCACCAGCGTTGCCGTCCACATCCGCCGGCGCGATTTCTGCCGGGGTGTGGGTTCGCGTTCGGCCGGCAGGCTCAGCGGCAGGCTGTCGGTGTCCGGGCGTCCGGCGGCGGCGTCGGAAGCAGAGTGCACCGCGGCAACCTCGTCCTCCGCGGGAATATGCTGCGGCGTGATGCGGCTGGACGGGGCCTCATCGAGGAACTTCGCCCCGGTGAGGGCGAAGGCGGCCGTGGGAGGAAGCTGCTCCCTGCCCGCGACCGTGTTGTTCGGATCCGTCGGGGCCTCGCTGGGCGGCAGGGCGGATACGGCGACGCCGCTGCGCGCGGCCCGGAGCGCGCGCCGGAAAGCCGCGGCGTCCTGGAACCTGTCGGCGCGGTTCTTTTGCAGGGCCTTGGCCAGCACGCTGTCCAGCGCCGCGGATACGTCGGGGTTGACGCTGCTGGCCGGCTCCGGAATTTCCCGGACGTGCTGGTAGGCGACGGAGACCGGGCTGTCCCCGACGAACGGCGGGCGTCCGGTCAGCATTTCGTACAGGAGGCAACCCGCCGAGTACAGGTCGCTCCGCGCGTCGACAGTTTCGCCGCGGGCCTGCTCCGGGGAGAGATACTGCGCCGTCCCCACCACGGCTTGCGTTTGCGTCATGGTGGCCGAGGAGTCGGCCATGGCGCGGGCAATCCCGAAGTCCATTACTTTCACGCTGTTGGAATCCGGACAGAACATCACGTTCGCCGGTTTGATGTCGCGGTGCACGATTCCGGCCTTGTGGCTGTAGTCCAAGGCCGCCAGCACCCCGAGCGAAAAGTCGATGGCCTGGTCTATCGTGACT
This sequence comes from Arthrobacter sp. SD1074B, assembly GCF_056780195.1. Classification (NCBI taxonomy): domain Bacteria; kingdom Bacillati; phylum Actinomycetota; class Actinomycetes; order Micrococcales; family Micrococcaceae; genus Arthrobacter; species Arthrobacter sp. SD1074B. Next base: position 22,457 of record NZ_JBRAZT010000001.1, read on the forward strand.
TCCTTGGCCTTGATCAGGTCGCGGATGGTCTTGCCGGAGACGAATTCCATCACGATGTACGGCACCCGCACGGTGTCGTCGTGGCCGCCGGGGACGGCATGGTCCCCGGTGTCGAAGACCGCAACGATGGAGGAGTGGTTCAGCGCCGCAACGGCCTGGGCCTCCCGCTTGAACCGGGCCTGGAACTGCGGGTCCCGGGCCAGGTCCGGACGGAGCAGCTTGATGGCCACGGTCCGTCCCAGCCGGGTATCGATTCCGCGGAAGACATCAGCCATGCCGCCGCGACCGATCAGTTCACCCAGTTCATAGCGCCCGCTGAGGACGCGCTGCGCCGGAACCGGGCTGCTGTCCTCGCGGTGCGATGGAGTGCGGGGTGACGTGGACAAGGATTCCTACTTGGTGGTGCTGACGCTCGGCGAGGGCGACGGCTCTGGAGTGCTCGGGGCGGGCGCGGTGGCAAGGTGGTAGATCACCATGGAACCGCTGGGAACTTTCTCCCCCGAAGCCGGCTCTGAACTCACGAATGTGCCCTCCGGCTGGGTTCCGTCACCCTCAACCGGGGCACCCTTCTGCCAGCGCAGGCCGGCGGCCTGGATGGCCTGCTGGACCTGGGATTCGCTGGCCCCCTGCTCCAGCGGCGGAACGGAAACCAGTTCCGGGCCCTTGGAGTAGCTGACCGTGATGGTGTCACCTGGCTGCACGGGGCCGGAAGGATCGATGTCGAGGACAGTGTCAGGTGCGGCGGGGTCGTTGACGGGGTTCCCCTTGACCTGGAGGTTCATGCCAATAAGTTCAGCGCGGACGTCGTTGTAGGGCCGCCCCTTGTAGGCATCCGGAACCAGGTTGATGGCGGGAGGCGTCGACTGGGTGGGCGTGGCCGAACTGCTAGTGGGGCTGGGGCTCTTGGACGTCGGCGCCGCGCTCGTGGTGCTCGCTATGGCGCTGGAACTGGTGGCCGCCGGGGACGAGGGGAACAGGATCCCGGCCTGGGAGAGGACGACCCCCACGAGGGCAAACAACACCAGCAGGATCAGGGCGATCAGCGGCCAGGTCCAGGGGCTGCGGCCCCGGCGTTTCGGCTCTTCCTCCGGTTCGTAACCGTCGTAGTCCTCCTCCTCCGGGACCCAGGTCCGTTCCGCAGCCAGAGCATCCGCGCGGGAGAGGGCATTGCGGGCGCCGTGACCGCTGGCCGCGGCGGCCCCTGCAGCCATCCCGGCCGCGGCACCGGCACCCGCGGCTCCGATGACAGGCAACGCCGACGTCGACTTGTCGTCCGCAGCGCTTGCGCCGATGACCCCGGTCGCTGCGGTGGGAACATCCACCGGGGCGGTAATGGGGCCAGTGGCGGCTTCAAAGAGCAGCATGCCCGGGACAGCCGCGTGGGCTGCCGCGATGTCGCCGTTGCGGATGGCGTCGGCCGCCTCGGCAAGCTTGATCGCATCGGCCGGGCGGTTCTTCGGGTCCTTGGCCAGCATCGACATTAGGAGGGCACGCACCGGCTTGGGCAGCGTGTCCGGCAGCGGCGGAGGGGCGTCATTGACCTGGGCCAGCGCAATAGCAATCTGGGATTCGCCGGAGAACGGACGGTGCCCGGTGAGGCACTCGTAGCCGATGACGCCGAGCGAATAGATGTCCGAGGCGCCGGTCGCGGTCTGGCCGGTGGCCTGCTCGGGAGCGAGGTACTGGGCGGTGCCCATCACTTGGCCCGTCTGCGTCAGCGGAACCTGGTCCGCCAGCCGTGCGATGCCGAAGTCGGTGACCTTGACCCGGCCGTCCGGGGTGATGAGCAGGTTGCCCGGCTTGATGTCGCGGTGCACCAGGCCCTGGGCGTGCGCGACGGACAAGGCCCGTGCGGTCTGCGAAATCATTGACAGGGTGCGGTCCGGCGAGAGTACCTGCTCGTGCTCAATGATGCTGCTGAGCGGCTGGCCGGGAACGAGTTCCATCACGAGGTAGGCGGAGCCTTCCTCCTCGCCGTAGTCAAAGACGTTGGCGATGCCTACGTGGTTCAGCAGGGCGGTGTGCCGTGCCTCGGCCCGAAAGCGCTGGAGGAAGCCCGGATCACCGGTGTATTCCTCTTTGAGGACCTTAATGGCCACGATCCGGCCAAGGATCAGGTCCTTGGCCTTCCACACTTCCCCCATGCCGCCGATCGCAATGCGTGTGGTCAGCTGGAATCTGCCGCCGAGGGTGATTCCCGATGTAGGCCTCACTTATTCAACACCGCCTCAAAAATCTTCTTCGCGTTCGGACTGGTTAGATTTGCGCCGGTGGTGATGTCTACGCCTTGCATGACGATCGTGACGGCCACTTGCGGGTCGTTGGCCGGGGCGAACCCGGTAAACCAAGAATTGTTCAGGCCGTTGCCAAGCTCGGCCGTGCCGGTTTTGCCGGCCACCTCGACGCCGGGTACCGCGGCAGCGTGGGCGATGCCGTCGCTGACCACGCTGGTCATCCATTCGGAGATCTGGCGGGCAATGTCCGGACTGGTGGAGGTTCGAAGGACCTCGGGCTTGGGCTCGCTGATAATCCGCAAGTCCGGGGATCGCACGGCCTTGACCAAGCGAGGCTTCATCTGGACGCCCCCGTTCGCGATCGCGGCGGTCATCATGTTGATCTGCAGCGGCGTGGCACGGACATCGCGCTGGCCGATGGCCGACTGCGCCAGGCCGGCATCGTCCAGCGGTTCACTCGGGAACTTGCTCTTTGCATAATCAAGCTTGAGCTGGTCGCCGAAGTCCTGCCCGAAGCCGAACTTGGCGGCTTCCTCTTCGATTGCCTTTTGCCCCAGGTCCAGGGCGATGCTGGCGAACGGAGTGTTGCAGGACTGTTGCAGGGCGAAGGCGAACGAGGCGGTGTTCCGGGTGTAGCAATTGCCCCCGGCGTAGTTCGGCAGCTTGTACTGGATGCCCGGGAACGGCATCTCGGCCGGGTTCGGCAGCACGCTGTCCTTGTTGTACTTGCCGGAACCGAGGGCCGCCGCCGTGTCGATGATTTTGAAGACGGAACCCGGTGCCAGGAGCGCGCCGGTGGGGCCGCTCACGGACTGGTTCAGGTTGATGCCGGGGATCTTGTTCAACGCCGTAATGTTGGCGGCTTCGGCTTCGGCATCCTGGGTGGCGATCAGGTTGGGGTCGTATGAGGGCTTGGACACCATCGCCAGGACCGCCCCGGTTTTGGGGTTGGTCACTACGATCGATCCGCGCTGTCCCTCAGGAATCAGGTCAAAAGCGAGCTTCTGGATTTTCGGATCGAGCGTGAGCTCAACCGAGGCCCCCTTGGGCTGGTTGCCGAGGAACAACTGGCCCACCCGGTCCAGGAACAGCTGGTCGGAGCTGCCGGCGAGCTGTTCGTTCATCGCCAGTTCCATGCCGGTCAGGCCGTAGTTTTTGGAGAAGTATCCGGTGATGCCGGCGTACAGCTCCGGCTGTGTGTAAACGCGCTGGAACTGGCAACTGTCGGTGCCGGCGACGGACTGCGCCACGGGCTTGCCGCCGACGATGATGGCGCCGCGATCGTTGCAGTAGTTCTGCAGTAGCGTGCGCTTGTTCCAGGCGTTGGCCTTGAGTTCGTCGGCGCCGACCACCTGGACGTAGCTGAGCGCGCCGAAGATCAAGGCGAACATCGCGATCGCGGCGATCCAGGAGTTGCGAATGGCTTGGTTCACAGGTGTTTCACCGCCTCGGTGGGAGCGTCTGGACTGGTGCTGGTGCCGTGGGCCGGCGCCGCCGCCGGCTTCGGCGGCATGGCAGGGATGTCTTTTGCTGCGTCAGGATCCTCGCCCGGCGGCAGGGGCGTGGTGTCGACCGGTCCGCGCGCGGTGTGGGAGATCATCAGCAGCAGGCCCACGATGATCCAGTTCGCCAGCAGCGACGAGCCGCCGGCCGCGAGGAACGGCGTCGTCAGTCCGGTCAGCGGGATCAGGCGGGTCACGCCGCCGATCACCACGAAGCACTGCAGCGCGACGGCGAAGGACAACCCGGTGGCCAACAGCTTGCCGAACGCGTCGCGGGTCCCGAGCGCGGCCCGGAAACCGCGGGTGAACAGCAGCAGGTACATCAGCACGATCGCAAAGACGCCGATCAGGCCGAGTTCTTCGCCAAAGGAGGCAACGATCATGTCGCTGTTGGCGAAGGGGACGAGGTTGGGGCGGCCCTGGCCCAGGCCGGTACCGACGAGTCCGCCGTTGGCCATGCCGAACAGTCCCTCGACGATTTGCCGGCTGCCGCCGAATTCACGCCCGTAGACCTCCTCGGTGAAGGCGTTGATCCAGCCGTCGATCCGGAGCGCTACGTGTGAGAAGACTTTGGACGCCACAAAGCCGCCGGCCACCATCAGGACCACGCCGATGATCACCCAGCTGATCCGGCTGGTCGCGACGTAGATCATCACGAGGAACAGGCCGAAGAACAGGATCGAGGTCCCGAGGTCGCGCTGGAAGATCAACACACCGATGCTGACCAGCCAGGCAGTGATCATGGGGCCCATGTCCTTGAACCGGGGGAACTGCACCGGGCCGATCTTGCGCCCGGCGAGCAGGATGAGGTCCCGGTTGGAGGAAAGGTAGCCGGCGAAGAAGATGGCGAGGGTGATCTTGGCGATTTCGCCCGGCTGGAAGGTCATGGAACCGAGTTTGATCCAGACGCTGGCACCCAGGATTTCGCCGGCGGAGATACCCGGAACCAGCGGGAGGATCAGCAGCACGGCACTGACCGCGAGCGAAATGTAGGTGAAGCGCCGCAGGATCCGGTGGTCTTTCAGGAACCAGATCACGATGATGGCGACAGCCATGGCCACCAGGGTCCAGCGCAACTGGTTGTTGCCGGTGTCTTCGCCGACGCGGTCCAGGCGGTGGATCATGGCCAGGCCCAGGCCGTTGAGCGCAACCACAAGGGGAAGTATTACCGGATCGGCATATTTAGCGCGGATGCGGAGCACCAGGTGGAACGCCAGCGCGGCGGCCGTGAGCAGGCCGGACTGGAACCAGAAGTCCGTGTCGAAGGCCTTCTGCCGGTCGACGCCGACCAGGGCGTTTGCACCGATCCCCACCGCGAGGGCGAGGATCAGCAGCACCAGCTCGGCATTGCGGCGCGGCCGGGGCGTGGGATCGATCGGCGTCACTTCGCCACCTCACAGTAGCTCGGGGACGGCGTCGGGGTGGGGGTGGCCGTGGCCGACTTGGAACTCGACGCAGCGGAGGGGCCGGCAGTGGCCCGCGCGGTCCCCGACGCGCTGGCGGTGGGTGTGGGGGATGGTGTGAGGCACTCGTCGGCCGGTGCGGTTGTGCCGGTGCGCTCCAGGTTCTTGACGATCCGTTGCGCGTCGTAAAGGTCCCGCGCGGGAACGGTCTGGCGCACGCGCTGCTGCGAGAACTCTGGCAGGTCAGACATCCGGATATCAGTCACCGTTTCGAGGGTGGAAAGCGGAATGGGGCCCAATCGCTGGGAGACCCCATTGAAGATCGCGACCCGTTGATCGTGTTCGCCGATGTAATACCGGGTCTGGGTCCACGCGTAGCCGAGCCAGAGACCGATGCCCAGCACGGCCACGATCGCTGCGGCGATGGAGATGGTCAGCCAGCGCCGGTGCCTGACCGGCGGCTTGTACTCTTCCGGCTCGTCCTTGTCCTGGTCCGCCTTGTGCGTCAACACCGTTGCGGCCCTGCGGGCCACCGTCCGGCCGGCGATGGACGGGATGGAACCGGATGCCGCGGCGGCCGCCGCGGCACCGACAAGCTCATGGGGGCGCGTGGAGAGTTCCTCGCGCAGGACTTCGGCGGACAGATGCTCGCCCAGATGCGGGTCGGTCGACGGCGGCGGTTCCTTCGCGGTGCCGGCGCCCCCCGTGCCCTTGCCGGACGCGTCCGCGGACGTGCGGTCCGACGGGGCGCCGCCGGAAGGCGCGCCCTCGGCCGCCGTGCCGGCGTAGGTGCTGCCGGCGGGTGCGGCAGGCGTGGCGCGGGGCGTCGCCGTCGTGGTGCCGGGAGCCGGTGCCGGGACGACCGTGACGGCGGCGGTGTTCACGTCGTCAGGCGTCTGTTCCGCGATGTCCACCATCACCACCGTCACGTTGTCCGGTGCGCCGGCCTCCAGTGTGAGGTCAACGAGCCGTTCGGTGCACTCGCGCAGGTCCTTGGTCTCCCGGACAGTGCGCTCCACGACGTGGCCGGCGACGTAGTTCAGCCCGTCGGAGCACAGCAGCCACCGTTCCCCGGGCTCGACGTCGAGGATGTCCAGGTCCAGTTCGGGGCTGGCGTCCACGTCGCCAAGGACACGCATCAGCACGTTCTTGTGCGGATGGGTCTCGGCTTCCTCGGGGCGCAGCCTGCCCTCGTCGATGAGCCGCTGGACGAAGGTGTGGTCCACGCTGACCTGTTCGAACGTGCCGCGGCGCAGCCGGTACGCGCGCGAGTCACCGATGTGGGCAAAGTGCAGCTTGCCCTCGGCCAGCAGCAGGGCCGTCACCGTGGTTCCCATCCCGGCCAGCTTCGGATTCATGTGGACCAGCTCGGAGAGCAGCGAGTTGGCGGTCTGGATCTCGTCAGCCAGGACGGTATCCGCGTCTCCGGCGTAGTCATCGCGGTCCAGGTGGATCATGTCCAGCACGGTGGCGGCGGACGCCACGTCACCGCCGGCATGGCCGCCCATGCCGTCCGCGACGACGGCGAGGTGGCGGCCGACGTAGGCGGAGTCGTCATTTTTCGCGCGTACACGCCCGACGTCGGAACGCGCGGCGTAGCGCATGATGAGCGGCCGCTTCGGGGCAGTTGCTGCCTTGTCTGCGGGGGATTCGGGGGCAGCCATGGCTACGGCCTCAATTCAATGACCGTCTTGCCGATTCTCACGGGGACACCCAGCTCGACCGGAAGTGCCCGGGTGAGCTGTTGATCTGCCAGATACGTGCCGTTGGTGGAACCGAGGTCCTCGATAAACCAGCGGCTGCCCTGCGGAAACAGACGGGCGTGCCGGCCGGAGGCGTAGTCGTCCTCCAGGACCAGGGTGGCCTCCTGGGCGCGGCCGAGGAGGATCGGGCTTGCGGCAAGCGGAAGGGTGGTGCCCTTCAGCGGGCCCTCGGTGACGACGAGTTGGCTGGCCTGCTGCTTCACCGGTGCCGGAGCCGGCTCGGCCAGCGCCGGGTTCCGGCGCACCTGGCGTGCCGTGGGGGCACCGGCGGCGGCCTTGCGGCCGATCATGAGGTCCCGGCGCATGGCCGAAACGATGCTGAAGATGAGGACCCAGAGGAGGATCAGGAAACCAAAGCGAAGGGCGGTGATGGTCAGTTCACTCACGGGCGGCCGCCCGGGTTGGCGGGCATCAGGCGGAAGATAATTTTGGTCCGTCCCATCGTGATCGTGGCGCCGTCGGCGAGTTCCGAACTGCCCACCACTTTATGGCCGTTCACGTAGCTGCCGTTCGTGGAGCCCAGGTCGATTGCCTGTGCCGCGCCGTCGCCGGTGCGGATTTCCAGGTGCCGGCGCGAAACCCCGGTGTCGTCGATCAGGATGTCCGCTTCGGAGGAGCGGCCCAGCACCACCGAGGAGGCATTGAGCGAATACCGTTGCCCGTCTATGTCCAGTACCGGCTGGAAGCGGCCGGGCTGGCGGGTGGGGGCCGCGGGCATGGAACCCTGGCTGCCTTGCTGGGTGGGGGAGCCGCCGGCCTTTTCAGTCCGCGACTTGATCTCAAAATCGCCGGCACGGCGCTCTTCGTCGCGCCGGAAACTGATCCGGACCGGGCCCTGGAGGGTGTACCCCTGGCTGCGGACATGGTTAATGACGACGTCGCACAGCTCCTCAGCGAGCGGCGTTCCCCAATCCTGCGCGCGCTGGAAATCATCGCCACTGAGCAGGACATCGAAAACGTTGGGTGCCAGGGTGCGACCCGCGGCGATGGTGAGGGCCTTATTGTCCACTTCACGGCGGAGGTGGCTGGCGATCTCGACCGGCTCGACCTGCGCGCGGGAACCGGTGGAGAAGACCCCGCGGACGGCCTTTTCGATGCCGCGCTCGACTTTGTCCAGCAAGCCCATGGTCCTTCTCCTTTCCTGACAGCTGCCGGGCAGCATTTGTTCCGGAACTCGGTTTCCAACATTCGCGGGAGTCCGCCGTAGTCGGGCACTCCTACACCCGATACTACTGGGCGAGGCTGGGAATGACCTTAATGAGCCCCGGCGCCGGACCCGGGATATTTATGTCCGGGGGGCTCTGACATGCGCGGATGTCCGGAGGGCGACGCCCGCGCGTTGGCGTCCCACCCCCGCGGACGGTCCGGCTGCGGGGGCACGAACGCATCGGTCTGGCACCTCCGGAACCCCGATTGGTGTTTTCCCGCAGTTGTCCGTTATGCTTGATCTCGCTGCTTTTACGAGGTAGACGGTCCGGATTTAGGGCCCTCAACCGGGTGAAAGAAGTTGCGCGCGAGTGGCGGAACGGCAGACGCGCTGGCTTCAGGTGCCAGTGTCCGAAAGGGCGTGGGGGTTCAAATCCCCCCTCGCGCACGCAAATGTAAAAGAACCCCGGTCTTCGGACCGGGGTTCTTTTCGTATAACCCGCTATTGGACCTGCGGGCGCCGCTCAGCGGCCGCCTTGCGCCGCCGTCGGGCGCTACGGCCTGCGCAGCGCTCCAAAACCCGCCACCAACGCCTCGAGCCCCAGGCTGAAGGCGGTATCGGCCTGGTTGCTGTAGCCCTGTCCACCCAGGCTGGCGACGGCGGCGGTGAAGTTCGGCGTTGAGGCCGCAAGGCTGCCGGAGTCAAAGATGTCCGCCGGGGCCGTCACGTCGTAGGCGGAGCCGAAGATGAAGGACTCCAAAGCCACAATCGCGGAAATGATGCGCTCCTGCGGGAACCCTGCCCGGCGGAATCCAGCGGTGACGGCCTCGTACATGGCCAGGGTCTTCGGGGCATCGGCCACCGGCAGCACCGCAATGACGGGAATCAGAGGGGTATGCCGCGAGAAAACGTCGCGGTAGCTCCAGGCCCAGTCCCGGACAGCCTGGTCCCAGGGCTCGGTCTCAAAGGCGGACACGTCCACGAATGAGGTCAGGTGGTCCTGGATCAGGACCAGCACCTCGCGTTTGGAGGACACGTGGTTATAGAGGGCCGACGGTGCCACGTTCAGCGAACGGGCCAGGGCCGCCATGGTGAAGCCGTCGTAGCCGCTCTTGCGGACCAATTGCAGGGCGGCGGCGGTGATGCCGTCCTGATCGAGGACGGCCGAGGCGGGGCGGCCAACCCGGCGGCGCGGTTTGACGTCGGGGCGGTGCGAATCCGCGGTGGCGCTGGTGGCTGCCGGCATTCCGGGCCTTTCTATTGGACTGTCCCAAGGATTATTCCACCGGATGCGACTTTGCGCCGGGGTCTTCCCTCTTTCCCACCGTAGCGCTATAGTCGTCCTAAATGAATGGCATTCATTTAGTGGTCCGCATCACTTACGCGGCCGCAGAGAGGACATCATGCTGGAACTTGACCGCGACGTCGTCATCGTCGGAGCCGGCCCCGCCGGCCTGACCGCAGCAAGGAAGCTGCGGAAAGCGGGCCTGAGCGTCGCCGTGCTTGAAGCACGCGACCGCGTGGGCGGCCGGACCTGGACGGACACCGTTGACGGGGCCATGCTGGAGATCGGCGGCCAGTGGGTCTCGCCGGACCAGACGGCACTGCTGGAGCTCCTGGAGGAGCTGGGCCTGAAAACCTACGACCGTTACCGTCAGGGGCAGGCCGTCTACATCGGCGCCGACGGCAATCGCACCCTGTACTCCGGCGACTCCTTCCCGGTCAGCGAAGCCACCGCCGCCGAGATGGACAAACTGACGGCGCTGCTGGACTCCCTGGCCGCGGAAATAGGCGCTTCCGAGCCGTGGGCGCATCCGAAGGCCCGCGAACTGGACACCATTTCCTTCCACCATTGGCTGCGCGAGAACTCCGCCGACGAGGAGGCCTGCAACAACATCGGCCTGTTCATCGCCGGCGGCATGCTGACCAAGCCGGCGCACGCCTTCTCCGCCCTGCAGGCTGTGCTGATGGCCGCTTCGGCTGGTTCCTTCACCCACCTCACCGATGAGGACTTCATCCTGGACAAGCGCGTCGTCGGCGGCATGCAGCAGGTCTCGCTGCTGCAGGCGGCGGAACTGGGCGACGACGTCGTGCTCTCCAGCCCGGTGCGCACCATCCACTGGGAGGCCGGCACCGCCGGCGAAAACACCGCCGGCAACGCCGCCGGGGTGACCGTGGTGTCGGACCGCGCCACCGTGAACGCCCGCTTCGTGATCATGGCCGTGCCGCCGAACCTCTACTCCCGGGTCTCCTACAACCCGCCGCTGCCGCGCCGCCAGCACCAGATGCACCAGCACCAGTCCCTGGGCCTGGTCATCAAGGTGCACGCCGTCTACAGCGCCCCGTTCTGGCGCGAAGACGGGCTCTCCGGCACCTGCTTCGGCGCGGATGCACTGGTCCAGGAGGTCTACGACAACACCAACCACGAGGACCCCCGCGGCACCCTGGTGGGCTTCGTCTCGGACGAAAAGGCGGACGCCATGTTCGAGCTCAGCGCCGACGAGCGCCGCCGCGCCATCCTCGAGTCGATTGCCGGGTTCCTGGGCGAGAAGGCCCTGGAACCGGAGGTCTACTACGAGTCCGACTGGGGCTCCGAGGAATGGACCCGCGGCGCCTACGCCGCCAGCTACGACCTGGGCGGCCTGCACCGCTACGGCAAGGACCAGCTCGCCCCGGTGGGACCGATCTACTGGGCCTGCTCCGACCTCGCGGCCGAGGGCTATCAGCACGTGGACGGTGCGGTGCGGATGGGGCGGGCGACGGCGGCGCGGATCATCGCCGCGGCCGACCGCACGCCGGCCGCCCGCTAGCGGCCGGCGACCATGTTCCTTCCCAGAACCCCTGTCCACACAGCAACAGCTCAACAACCAGAGAGGTCGGCCAGATGCGTTACGTAGTGGGGTATTCAGCCAATGCCAGAGGCCGTGATGCCGTCAACCTGGCCGTCTCCCTGGCCCGCGGCCGCGGAGCGGCCCTGGACCTGGTGGTGGCCATCCCGGACGCCGGAGTGTTCAATGCGGCCCACGCGCCCGCCGCCGGCTATGACAGCTACCTGCACCAGCAGGCCGCGGAATGGCTCGATGAAGCCCTTGCCCAGATCCCCGCCGACGTGCCGGCGCAGACCCACGTCCGCAGCGGTGCATCCGACGCGCAGACCCTGATCGAGGCCTGCGAGGAGTTCCAGGCGGACATGCTCATCATCGGCGCCACGAGCAACGGGCTGTTCAAGCGGTTCACCGTCGGATCCGTGGCCAGCGCGCTGCTGCACGCCGCCACCGTGCCCGTGGCACTTGCTCCGCACGGCTACCACCGCCGGGACGCGCTGACCCGCGTAAGTTGCGGGCTCGGGGACCGCCCGGGCGCCGAAGAGCTACTCGATTTCGCCGTGTCCATGGCAACCAACCGGAAGGTGCCGCTGCGCGTCGTGTCGCTGCTGACCCTGGACGACGGGGACTCGGCGGACGCCGCCGAAGCCGCCCGCGACTATGCCAATAAGCACCTCGCGGCGGCCCTTCCCTCCGATGCGCAAGGCGCCGCGCCGGCCGGAAAGGCCGACGTCGTGGTGGCCCAGGGCCGCAGCGTCGAGGAGGCCGTGGACCGCCTCGACTGGGAGGACGGCGAAGTCCTCCTGATCGGCTCCAGCCGCCTCGCCCGGAACCGCTCCATCTTCCTGGGCAGTACCGCAAACCGCATCCTGCGGGCCCTGCCGGTGCCGATGATCGTGGTCCCCAGCGACTACGAGCTCAAGCACCCGTCCCCTTCCCCGTCGAGCGACACCTCCCGAGAGGCACAAGCATGAGCACCGAACACGCGACCGCCAAGGCCGCACAACCCCAGCGGGACCACGGACTGAGTGAAAAGGGACTAAAGGCCGGATCGGTGGGGCTGATCGGCGCCGTCGTCATCGGCGTCTCCTGCATCGCCCCGGCCTACACCCTCACCGCCGCCCTCGGCCCGACGGTCTCCGAGGTGGGCGTCCACCTTCCGGCGATCTTCCTCGTGGGCTTCATTCCGATGCTGCTGGTGGCCTTCGGCTACCGGGAGCTGAACAATGCCATGCCTGACGCCGGCACCTCGTTCACTTGGGCCTCGCGGGCCTTCGGCCCCTGGCTCGGCTGGATGGGCGGTTGGGGACTGATCGCGGCGACCATCATTGTGCTGTCCAACCTGGCGGCCGTCGCGGTGGACTTCTTCTACCTGATGCTGGCGCAGATTTTCGGCAACCCGGAGCTGGCGGACCTGACCACCAACCTGCCGCTGAACATCGCGACGACGCTGGTCTTCATTGCACTGGCGTGCTGGATCTCCTACCGCGGCATGGAAACCACCAAGACCGTGCAGTATGTCCTGGTCGCCTTCCAGCTGCTCGTGCTGGGCTGGTTCGCCGTCGCCGCCTTCAGCCATGTGGCGAACGGAACCGCTTTCGACGCCACCGCCATCGCCCCGGACTGGTTCAACCCGTTCGCCGTTGAGTCCTTCTCTGCCTTCGCAGCCGGGGTGTCGCTGTCCATCTTCATTTACTGGGGCTGGGACGTCACGCTGACCATGAACGAGGAGACCAAGAACCCGGAGAAAACCCCGGGCCGCGCGGCCACCGTCACCGTCCTGGTCATCGTGGTCATCTACATGACCGTTGCACTGGCCACCCTGGCCTTCGCCGGCATCGGCACGGAGGGCCTCGGCGCGGGCAACCCGGACAACCAAGGCAGCATCTTCGCCGTCCTTGCCGGACCCGTGATGGGGCCGTTTGCGATCCTGATGTCGCTGGCCATCCTGAGCAGCTCGGCCGCATCGCTGCAGTCCACCTTCGTCTCACCGGCGCGCACGCTCCTGTCGATGGGCCACTACAAGGCGCTGCCGCACAAGTTCGGCAAGATCAGCCCCAGCTACAAGTCCCCGAGCTACGCCACCATCGCTTCGGCAGTGGCCGCGGCCGTCTTCTACGTGGTCACACGGACCCTGTCCGAAAACGCGCTGTGGGACACCATCACGGCACTGGGCATGATGATCTGCTTCTACTACGGCATCACTGCACTGGCCTGCGTCTGGTTCTTCCGCGCCCAGGCGTTCAGCGGCGCGCATTCGTTCTTCTTCAAGTTCCTTGCACCGCTGCTGGGCGGCGTCATCCTGCTGGTGATGTTCTTCAAGACCGCCTACGACTCGATGGACCCGGAGTACGGCTCCGGCTCGTCCATCGGCGGCCTGGGCCTGGTCTTCATCCTGGGCATGGGCGTCATCCTGCTGGGTGTGGTCCTGATGCTCGTCATGGCCAAACTTCGTCCCGAGTTCTTCAAGGGCCAGGTGCTGTCTCGCGGCCGCTGAGCCCCGGCGGCCGGACGAAGGGAAGGTCCTCCGTCCGCCAGCCTGAGCGCGCGCCTTGAAAAGTAAGCACGCTTATCAATAGGCTGGCGGGAGGAGGACCTCCCTCCGTTGATCAAGGAAGAGGTGGGCGCATGTCGGATGCACAGGACATCAGCAAGGTGACGGACATCATTAATGGTTCGCGGATCGGGATGTTCACGACGATCAATGAGAAGGGCGCGCTCGTTAGCCGGCCGCTGGCGGTCCAGGACGTCCAGGACGACGGCGACATGTGGTTCTTCACGTCGTCGGACACTTCGCAGGTGGCCCACGTCTCGGCCAACCCCGAGGTCAACGTGTCGTTCGGCAAGGGCACCGAATGGGTGTCGGTGGCCGGCACAGCAACCGTGGTAACTGACCGCCAGCAGATCCGCGACCGGTGGAACCAGGCCGTGGAGGCGTGGTTCCCGGACGGCCCGGACACCCCCGGGGTGGTCCTGCTGCACGTGGACTCGGATTCGGCCGAATACTGGACCAGCCCGGGCGGAACGGCCGCCACCGTCCTGCAGTGGGTGAAGTCCAAGGTCACCAACAGCCGGATGAGCGTCGGCGAAAGCGGCACGGTCGAGCTCTAGGCCGACCGGGGCGCTGCGGTCAGCCGGTCGTCTCAGCCGATGATCTTGAGCGCCGTGCCCCAGTTGAAGGACTCATAGGCCGGATTCAGCTGCAGGCCGACCACCAGCAGTTGCATCCCCTCCAGCTCGCGGGCGTGGTGCAGCGCCCCGACCTGGAGGGGCCGGAGTCCTGCCGCGGCCACAAACGCCGCCACTTCGTTGCGGGCGGCTTCCGAGTCGGAGGCGATGAAGACATCCAGCGCCATCCCGCCCGCGGAGCCTTCCGCCAGGGTGCCGGCGAAGGTCGTGTTGAAGGCCTTTACTACACGCGCGCCGGGCAGCAGCCGGGCCACCTCTTCGGCCGCCGAGGTCCCCGGCTCAACCACCAGCGAGTCGCCGGTTTCCATGTTGATCGGATTGCTGATCTCGATGACCGTCTTGCCGCTGAGCGTGTCGCCGTAATGCGTGGCAACCTCCTTGGCCGGCTCGAAGTAGAGGGCCAGGACCACAAGGTCGCCCTCGGGCACATCGCCGAGGCTGCCGGAGGTCGTCGTCGGACCCAGCTCTGCCGCGAGTTTGGCGGCGTTGTCCGGGCTCCGGTCCAGGATCTGGACGGAGCGTCCGGCTGCGACCGCCCGCAGGCCGATCGCCCGGGCCATGTTGCCGCTGCCGATAATCGTAATGTCAGTCATCGCGCCCCTTCGGTGGAAACCCGCTGTGCGCCGGCGGCGCGTTCTGCCTCCGCCAGCGCCCGTTCCAGCCGGTCGACGGCGGTGCTGTAGCCACCGGGTGCCTGGCTGTCCGGGCCGGTTCCACAACGGAGCCGCTCGGCCGCCTTCATTGCCTTCAGCAGCGCGGCGGTTTCCGGCCGGGACGGATCGCTCATGGCCGGGAAATCGATGCAGAAGACAGGATCCAGTTCATAGCGCTGCCACCGTGCGAGGGCAGCGCGGTGCCGGTCCGCCGCGGCGGTATCGGCTGCGGTGGCGTCCCGGGCGGCACGCCTGGCTTCCTGCCAGCGGAACACCCCCGGCGCCCAGCGGTAACTGGCAACGGCCGTGGCGGCGGCCACGGCGGCGAGCAGCAGGCCGGCCAACGGGGAAACCAGCGCCGGCAGCACCACCGCGGGGCCGACGACGGCGAGCCCGGCAAAACCGTCCCAGAACACGGCGTCCGGCAGTCCGCCGTCGGAGTTCCGGTGCTTCCAGACGAGATAAACGGTCCCGGCTACGGCTGCCGCGACTACGAGGGCCAGGAGCAGGACCTGCCAGGCCCCGAACAGGGCGGAATCTGCTAGCGACGGCATGGAACACCTCCTGCGGAACCGTCCCGGGCGGGCGGTGGTCCGCTGATTCCATTGGAATCCATCGGGGGCGGGCCGTCAATGGCCGCGGTTCCCCCGGTTCCCACCCGGGTCCGTCCCGGCGTAGCCTAGGGCCCATGCGATTGAAAATGTGCAGTATCCACGTGAAGGACCCGGCGGCAGCCCACGAGTTCTACACCGGAATCCTGGGCTTTGAGACCCTGATGGCGATGCCGGAGCACAATCTCTACATCGTCAAGGACCCGGGCGGCGGCTCGTCAGCAGGCCTGCTGCTGGAACCCAGCGACAATCCGATCGGCGCTGCCTACATGAACGCCTGCCACGACGCCGGGCTGCCGGCGATCGTGTTTGGCGTCCCGGACGTCCGCGCCGAGTATGAGCGGCTGGCCGCCAAGGGCGTGATCTTCGAGGCCGAACCCTCGGAGGGCCCGGGCGGCACGAGCGTGGTGCTCGACGACGGCTGCGGGAACTACGTCCAGCTGCACCAGGACTGAGCGCGGGCCGCTCACGGTTCAGCTGCCCCGCCGGTACTACTCGGCCTTGGCGCGGGCTTTCTTGGCGTCCTTCTTGGCAGCCTCGTCCTTGACGCGCTGGGCTTCGGCGCGGACCGCGGCGTGGGTGGACCGCTCGGCGACCAGCCAGGCCGGGGGAGCCTGCAGCAGCGCGGTGATTTCCGCCGTCGTCAGCGCCTCCTCAACGCCGCCGCGCGCGAGGCCGCTGATGGAGACGTTGAGTTTCTGCGCGACCACGGGGCGCGGGTGCGGGCCGGTGCGGCGCAGTTCGGCCAGCCACTCCGGCGGGTTGGCCTGGAGCTCGGCGAAATCAGCGCGGGTGATAACTGAATCCTGGAACTCCTGGGGTGTTGCGGGCAGGTAGATGCCAAGCTTCTTGGCAACGGTGGCCGGCTTCATGGACTGGGAGTTTGCAGAGGTCATGTTTCAAGGGTATCCGGCGGGAGGCCCGCAGGGCACCAAAGCGGCACCAGTCGGCCGCGGGAGCGGGGCCGTCCCGACGGCAGTGACGGTACTGTGAACGTGTGTCCGCAGAAGAAGAAACAGCCCAGCCCCACGACGAACCGGTACCCGCTGCGCGGGAGCTGACGTTCGCGTACGTCGCCGGCGTGACCCCCGGCAAATGGATCCGTCGCTGGGAAGAACGGATGCCTGACGTACCGCTGCACTCCTTTATGTCCGATGACGGTGCCCAGCTCGCGGTGCTGCGCGACGGTTCCGCGGACCTGAGTTTTGTCCGGCTGCCGGTGCAGCGCGAAGGCCTCAGCGTTATCCCGCTCTACGAGGAGCAGCCGGTAGTAGTGGCGCCCAAGGGGCACGAGATCTCCGTGTTTGAGGAGGTGGCGCTGGTGGACCTGGCCGCTGAGACCTTCCTCGATGTGGCTGCCCTGGGCGGCCCCGAGGCGGCGCTGCAGGTGGTGGCCGCCGGTGCCGGCCTGGCGATCCTGCCGATGTCCGTGGCCCGGCACTTCAACGTCAAGGACACGGTGGCCCGGAAACTCACCGGCGCTCCCACCACGGAGATTGCCCTGGCGTGGCCCAGCGACACCACGGACGAAGTCATCGAGGAGTTCATCGGCATTGTGCGCGGCCGCACCGCGGCCAGCTCCCGGCAGCCGTCAGCGCAGCAGGAGAAGCCCAAGCGCGAGCCGAAGCCGGACCGGCGCGGGCCCGCGGTCAAGAAGCCGAAGGTGGCGCAACGGTACGCGCCCAACCCGGACAAGGGCCGCGGCAAGGGATCCCGGAAAAAGGGAAAGCGCTGACCCGCTGACCCAACTGCCGGCTACTTGGCGCAGGCGTCCCGGAGGGCCTTGACCGAATCGGCCGGCACCTGGTCGCCCGAATCCGCAATCTGCTTCAGCGGCGTGGTGATCTCGGCGGGCACCCCGGCGCCTTGGGCACCGGACACCAAGGCACCTAGGGCCTTCTTGTCCTGGACGCTGACCAGGCCGTCCTCAACTACGGAACAGGCCTGCTTCTTGATCTCGCTCCCGGCGGCGGTGGCGACCTGGGAGGCGCCATCGTTGACGGCTTTCTCGGCGGCCTGCTGCACCTGGCCGCAAGCGCTCAGGACGATCGCAAGGACGGCGAGGGACGCGGCGGCGAGGGGACGTTTCATGGTTTCAGCCTAGCAAGCCGGCGCTGCCTGACCTGGCGACCGGGATTCGTCCGTGGATCCTGGGCGGCACCGGCGGGGCGTTCCGTGTGCTGTCCGCGGCGGGGGCCCGGCGGCCCTGAGCCGGGTTCTGCCGCAGTACCCGCGAAGCCTTCCGGAACATCCTCCGCGGGCGTAACCTGTGCGCACTTGCAGGACGCTAGTTGATGGAGGTGGGCACAATGTTGGACAAGAAGCAGGTGCTGGGGGTCGGCGCCGGGGACCTGCAGGGCGCGGTTTCACGGGAGACCGCGCGCATCATGCGGGAGGCCAAAGGCGACCGGCTGAAGGCAACCAAAATCATCCTGGACAAGCTCCTGGAGATGGGGCTGATCACGGAAGCGGAACTCCCGGTCCTGGGCCGGATCTGTGAGGAAGGATTTGCCGCCAGCTCCGGCAAGAAAGAGCCATCCGCGGCGTACCACACGGTCCGGGAGTCCTATGACAAATTGCTGCTGGAGCCGGGGGCCAGCCCAGTGGCACTGGCCTTCGCGTCGGCGGCGGCCGGCTCCTATGTGGTCGCGGACGCTGCAGCGGACGGTGGCGGCGGAAGCGCCGGCGTCGTTTACAAAAAATCCGGCGGGAACTGGCAGGAGACTCTGGCGGGGGCGGGAGCCGCGATCGGCGGTATCCTCGGGGGTCCTGCCGGTGCGGGACTCGGCACCGTCATCGGCGGTGTGACCGGCAAAATCGTGGACGAATGCCTGTGACAACCGCCCGGTGCGCGTCGAGCAGGGACGCTCACTCGCCGTGGACGGCGCTCTGCTTCTGTTCCGAACGGTCGAGGTAGGCCAGCAGGAGCTCCGCCGCGCGGTCCGGGTCGCCGGCTTCCAAGGCGGCACAGATGTGCTCGTTGTCTTCCAGGTAACTGCGGTAAAAGTGCGCATCCACGGTGGCTTTGTGGAAGAACAACCGCATCTCGGCGAGGACCTGGGACATGATCGTGTCCAGCCGGCGGCTGCCGGCCAGCGCCACGATCGCACGGTGGAAGTGCTGGTTCGCTGTGCCCAGGCCCTCCTCGTCGTCGGCGGCCGCCGCGGCCTTCCCTTCCTCGACCGCGGCGCGGACCGCGGCCACCTGCTCTGGGGTGCCTCCGCCGCGCAGGGCCGCGACCTCGACGGCGCGCCGCACCGTGTACACATCGTGGATGTCGCCGGGGGCCAGGCTCGCCACGAAGACTCCCCGGTTGGGCTGCCGGACCACCAGGCGCTCCGCAGCCAGTTCGGCGAACGCCTCTCGCACGGTGTTGCGGGAGACGCCCAGGTCTTCGGCAATCGTCGACTCGGTCAGCCGGGTGCCCGGCAGCAGCACTCCGTCGGCCAGCTGCTGGCGGAGTTCGGCAGCGACGCGGTCAGCCACCGAGGGGACGGCGATGCGCAGCCGGGCCGCGGCCGCCAAGGTGCGGGGGCCCGCGTCGGAGGTCGTCATAATGCCGAATCTACACGATTGTCCTCGGAAAGAATCGTCGGATTGTTGAACAATCGGCCCGGATAGTGCATCCTAGAAGACGTAGGCATTGAGACGAGGATCACAAATGGCACACACCGGGCTGAACACCATCGACCTGAACAGCGACGTCGGCGAGTCTTACGGACGTTGGAGCCTCGGTGACGACACCGCGATGTTCCGCTCCGTCTCCAGCGCCAACGTCGCCTGCGGCTTCCACGCCGGGGACCCCAGCGTCATCCGGCGGACCTGCCGCGAGGCAGTGGCCGCCGGCGTCGTGATCGGCGCCCACGTCGGCTACCGCGACCTGGCCGGGTTCGGCCGCCGCTTCCTCGACATCGACCCCAACGAACTGGCCGACGACGTCGTCTACCAGATCGGGGCGCTGCAGGCGCTGGCCGCCGCGGAAGGTGGCCGGGTCACCTACGTCAAGCCGCACGGCGGCCTCTACAACGCGATCGTCGCCCACACCGCGCAGGCGAAGGCCGTCGTCGACGCCGTGAAGTCCGTGGACCCGGACCTGCCGATCCTGGGCCTGCCGGGCTCGGAAGTGCTCCGCCTGGCCGAGGCGGCCGGGCTCCGCGCGGTCACCGAGGCCTTCGCGGACCGCGCCTACAACCCGGACGGCACGCTGGTTTCCCGCACGCTGCCCGGAGCCGTGCTGCACGACCACGCCGAGGTCACCGAGCATGTCCTCCGGATGGCCTCCGACTCCGCTGTCCGCGCCATTGACGGTTCCCTCCTGAAAATCCGGGCGGAAAGCATCTGCGTCCACGGTGACTCCCCGGGAGCCGTCGCCATGGCAGCCGCCGTCCGCGAGGCACTCAGCGCCGCCGGCATCGGCACCGCCCCCTTCGTCTAGAAACGCCCCTGACAGCCTCACCGGCGCCGGGTCTTCACCCCGGCGCGACGTCAGCACACCCACCCAGCACAGGCAGCACCGCATCCGGAGGAACATCATGACCGCACCGCACCAGGCCGCCCCGGCCGCCGGCAAGAGGGCCGGCAAGAGGAAACTGCCGCCCGGCGCCCTCAAGGCCTACGTCGCGAGCCTTACCGGCACCTCGCTGGAGTACTACGACTTCGCGATCTACTCCGTGGCGTCGGCGCTGATCTTCCCCAAGATCTTCTTCCCGGTCGGTGACGAATTGGTGGGCCTGCTGCTGTCCTTCTCCACCTTCGCCGTCGGCTACCTGGCCCGCCCCATCGGCGGCGTCATCTTCGGCCGGCTCGGCGACAGGATCGGCCGCAAACACGTCCTGGTGGTCACCTTGATGCTGATCGGCGTCGCCACCGTGCTGATCGGCGTCCTGCCCGACTACTCGGCGATCGGCGTCGCGGCTCCGGCGATCCTGGTGCTGCTGCGCCTGGCGCAGGGCATCGGCGTCGGCGGCGAATGGGGCGGCGCCGTCCTGCTCTCCAGCGAATTCGGCGACGCCCGCAAGCGCGGCTTCTGGTCCTCGGCCGCGCAGATCGGCCCGCCGGCCGGCAACCTGATGGCCAACGGTGTGCTGGCCCTCCTCGCGGCAACCCTCAGCAACGAGGCGTTCCTGTCCTGGGGCTGGCGCGTGGCCTTCCTCGCCTCCGCCCTGCTGGTGGTGTTCGGCCTGCTGATCCGGCTCAAGCTTGAGGAAACCCCTGTCTTCAAGGCGATCCAGGCCCACGGCGAGGCTCCCAAGGCCCCCATCAAGGAAGTCTTCACCAAGGAACCCCGCGCGCTGCTGGCCGCCGCACTGTCGCGCATCTGCCCCGACGTGCTCTACTCCCTCTTCACCGTCTTCGTGGCGCTCTACGCGACCAAGCAGCTGGGTATGACCACCGGCAACGTCCTCGGTGCCATCCTGATCGGCTCGGCCTTCCAGCTCGCGCTGATCCCGGCCGCCGGCGCCCTGACGGACCGCTTCAACCGCCGTCTCGTCTACGGCATCGCCGCCGTCGGCACGGCCGTCTACATCCCGGTGTTCTTTCTCATGGTCCAGGGCAAATCCGTGCTGATGCTGACCATCGGAGTCGTGATCGGCCTCGCCTTCCACGCGTTCATGTACGGCCCGCAGGCCGCCTACATCACCGAGCAGTTCCCGGCCCGGCTGCGCTACGCCGGCAGCTCGCTGGCCTACACCCTGGCCGGCGTGATTGGCGGCGCCGTCGCCCCGCTGGTCTTCACTGCGCTCTACGCCGCCACCGGCAACTGGTTCCTGATCGCCGGCTACCTCGCGGTGTCCGCCGTGGTGACGGTGGTGGGCCTGGCGATCGGCCGGAACCCGCAGACCAGCGAGGAAGAGCGGCTGCTGCAGGAAGCCCGCGTCTAAGCTGCGTGGACCTGGGAGACGGCGGCTATGACGGAGGCAGCAATGGAACCGGTGGCAGCGCGGCAGGCGCCCGTCCACAAAGTTAACGCGGTGCGGGCAGTGGGCACCCGAGCGGTGCTTGCAGAACTCACCGGCACCGAGGGCGTGCTGGCGTTGCAGGCACTGCTCCTGGGGCGTCCATTGCCCGGGCAGCTGGACGTGCTCGCTGCCGCCGAAACGGTCATGGTCACCGCCGACTCGCCCGCCGCCGCCCGCCGGATCGCGGCGCAGCTGCTGCAGCTCGACCTCACCGCCCCGGTGCAGCGCGAGGGCGGCCTCGTGGTCATCGACACCGTGTACGACGGCGAGGACCTCGCCGAAGTTGCGGAGCTGACCGGCCTCGGGATCGAGGGCGTAATCGCCGCGCATTCCCGCCAGCAGTGGACCGTGGCCTTCGCCGGCTTCGCCCCGGGCTTCGGCTACCTCGTCGGCGAGAACGAAACCCTCAACGTTCCCCGCCGGAGTTCCCCGCGCACCGCCGTGCCCGCAGGTGCCGTGGCGCTGGCCGGAACCTATTCGGCCGTCTACCCGCGCCGCTCACCCGGGGGCTGGCAGCTGATCGGCCACACCGCGGCCCGGATGTGGGACCTGGACCGCGAGCCGCCCGCCCTGGCCGCACCCGGGCACCGGATCCAGTTCCGCGCTGTCCGGGAGACGGTGACGCTTGCTACGGAACCTCAGCCCGAAACCTCCGCGCCGGAGGTGGCTTCCGGGCTCCGGATCCTCTCGCCCGGCCTGCAGAGCCTCATCCAGGACCTCGGACGCCACGGCCACTCCGGCCTGGGCGTCTCTGCCGCCGGGGCGCTGGACCGTGCCTCGCTGCGCCGCGCCAACCGCATCGTCGGCAACGCGCCGTCGGCCGCGGCGATCGAGACGGTCGCCGGCGGACTCAGGGTCCAGGCCGTCGGGGACCAGGTGCTGGCCGTCGCCGGGGCGCCGTCGGAACTGGCTATCACCGTTCCGGCCGGCCCCGAGGAAGAGCCCGTCCGCCGTACCGTGCCGATGGCCACGCCCTTCGCCCTACTTGACGGCGAGACGCTGAGCATCGGGGCGCCGGAGAGCGGCTTCCGCAGCTACCTCGCAGTCCGCGGCGGCGTGGATGCCGCGCCGGTCCTCGGCAGCCGGTCCACAGACACCATGTCCGGGATCGGCCCCGCGCCGCTGGCCGGAGGGCAGGTCCTGCCCTCCGGCGGCGACGCCGAATCCGGCGTCGTCGGGGACCCCGAACTGCAGCCCGACTTCCCCGGTGCCGGGGTGACCGTGCTCGACGTCGTCCCTGGGCCCCGCGCCGACTGGTTCGACGCCGGCGCGCTGGATACCCTCACCGGCCAGGAGTGGCAGGTGTTGCCGCAGTCCAACCGGGTGGGCATGCGGCTGGACGGAACGCCACTGCAGCGCGCCCGGGACGGGGAGCTGGCCAGCGAAGGGACCGTCGCCGGCGCCCTCCAGGTCCCGCCCGAAGGCCTGCCGGTGCTCTTCCTGGCCGACCACCCGATCACCGGCGGCTACCCCGTGATCGCCGTCGTCGTCGATACGCACCTGGACCTCGCCGCGCAGGTCCCGATCGGCGGCAGGATCCGCTTCCGCTGGGCGGACTGCGGCAGCAGCGGACCCGCCACCCCCGCTGTAGAAGTGGGTAGCTGACGCGCAAGGGTCCTGGCGGTCACGGGCCGGACCACGGGACATGCTCAGCGGCCGGCTCCACGGGGAGCATGCGCCCGCCGGGCTTTCCGGCCCTACCGCCGGCCCGGGCCGAGGAAGATAATCGGCCTTATCAACCCCGGTGCAGACTTTGGAGGCGATTGACGTGTCCGTTTACACGCTTGGAATTTGGCTGGTCCACCCGGGCCGTGAGAACGATTTTGTGCAGGCCTGGCGGGATCTGGCCAGGAAAACCCAGGAGGATTACCCCAATGCCAAGGCGGTGTTGATGCACGACCACGACGTCCGGAACAGGTTCATCAGTACCGGCCCGTGGGAGTCACTGGAACAGATCGAACAGTGGCGGGCATCAGCCACGTTCACCCAAGGGGTAGAGGGGATGCGCGAGATGCTCGAGCATTTCGAAGCCCGCACCCTTGACGAGGCGGCCAGCATCGGTTGAGCCCCCCGGACGGCCGCCGACGTTTGTTGGCGACGGTTTCCGCGAGGCTTTCCTCCGTCCCTTCCCCACGACGGATGCGGGCCCAAATTTCTATTGGTTCGGACTGTTCCGGGGTCATTTGTCTTCCTTTGATTCCTCCTGTCGTCAGTTGCTGATGCGGCCCGCTGCGCCGGGTGCGGGCACGATGTTTCCCACGAGCATGTCCACTTCAGCGAGCCGGCGCTGGATGGGCGTGAACTGCTTAGGACACGAAGATCGGCCCCGAGTCCGAAACCCCTCCGGCGCCGGAAGCGGCGTCGTAGCTGTACGCACGGCGCAAGATCCGCTGCGAACTGTCTTCGGGCCGGGCAAGGCGCAGGTGGGACACGTCGGAGATGACCGGCAATCCGTTCCGGGGCATCGCCGTGAAGTCCGGTTCGTCGTGTTCCTGCCACTCCCGCACATTTCTACAGGCCGTTGAAGAAGCTTCGGGGCGCCCTGCCGGCCGCCGGAGCCGGGCAATGCAGTAACGTCGTAATGCCAGCAGCTGTGTGCAGGAGACCGGCGGGAGTTATGTGACAAATCAACAGGAGCCAGCAGCGGCGTCCCGCGCGGAGGATGCCGCCGGGAGGACCAAGGATGGGCCGCTCTGGAAGACCGTCAGCGCCGAGCTCCTGGCGGAGGTCCTCGCCGGGTCGTTTGCGGGTGGTTTCCCCGGCGAACTGGAACTGGCCCGGCGCTACGGCGTCAGCCGTGGAACGATCCGGGCCGCGCTGAAGCCGCTCCGCGATGCCGGGCACATCACCGCGCACCCCGGCAGGAAGCCCACGGTGGTTGCCGGAAGAAGCACGGCTTACGGACCGATCTACAGCGTCCTGGCGTCCATCCGGGAGTCCGGGATGGAGCACCGCAGCGTGGTGCTCGAGCAGCACTTGGTGGTCAATCCGGGGGTGGCGGCTAAGCTCTCCCTGGCTCCGGACGCGGAGCTCTTTCACCTGTCCCGGGTTCGCCTCGCCGACGGCGAGCCTATCGGGCTGGACGAGGTCTGGCTCCCTGGGACGACCGCAGGGGAGCTCCTCGAGGCTGACTTCCGGAATGCATCCCTCTACGGCGAGCTCGACCGGCGCTGTGGCGTCGTGCTCGACGGCGGGGTGGAGCAGCTCACAGCGGTGCCCGCCACCTCCGCCCAGGCGGCGCTGCTCGGCTGCCCGGAGTACTCCCCGCTCCTGCTGATCGAACGCACCGGCTGCCACCGGGCGCGCGACGTCGAGTTCCGGCGCAGCTACGTCCTGGGGGACCGGGTGGCAATTGCGACCGCCTTCGGCTGCAAGGCCACTCCACGCTGACCCAACCCTGCGCTGACGCGCTCGGCGGGGTGGCGGGCCTAGCGTCCGCTGCCGGAGGCTGAACCCGCCGTGGCGGCCCGCGGCCGCCGCACCGGGCAGCGGTCCTCGGAGGTCGCCCGCTTCACGAAGGCCCAGAGCAGCAGCGCGATGGACAGGGCTGCCAGCAGGGGCTGGATCGGCTCGAAATACTGCATGGCGCCGGAAGTGCCAAGGGCGAGCAGAACGAGTTTGTTGCAGACCGGGCAACCCACGGCAAAGAAGGAGACGATGGTTCCGGCCGCGCCGAAGCGGCCCCTGCTGTCGGGCTCATCGCCGCTGCTCCCGCCGTCGGCCGCAGGTTCGCGGGAAACATAGGTGGCCAGCAACAATCCGGTGAGGACGGCCGTCACCGCGAGGATGGGGAACGACCACCAGGTGGGCGGCACCTCACGGCTAAAAAGAGGTGTGTCGATCAGGTCCGTCGGGACGGCCACAACGACGTAGGTGGCGACGGCGGTGACGGCGGCGGCCAGCCAGCGTCGCACCGGCCACTGTGCCAGGGCGGATATCAGGGTTCTACTGCGCGTCATCGGGCATCCTGTCTCTTGTCGGTTCTGTCTGCCGGTTCTTGTAATAGAGGGCCATGCCGGCCACCAGGGCGAGGGCTGCGGCTCCCGCGACCACGAGGTCCGGAATCCCGGCGGCTACCTCGCTGGCAAAGGATTCAGCCCTGAACTGGTCCTGGACCGTCAGGACGCCGCCCAGGCCCGCCGTCCCGTCGCTAAGGAGCAGAAGCACCCCGATGCCGACGGAAATGAGTCCGGAAACCACCATCAGCCAGGAATTGGTCCACATCCCGATGGCGAGCGGCCGTGGCCGCAGCCAGCGGCGGCCGGAGATGCCCAACCGGTCCCAAACGAGTGCCAGAAGAAAGAGCGGCACGGCCATGCCGAGGGCGAAGATTGCCAGCAGCATACCGCCGTAGACAGCATTGCTGCCGACTGCCGCCACGGTCAGGACGGAGCCCAGGATGGGTCCGGTGCAGACTCCGGCAACGCCGTAGACGGTCCCCAGGGCAAAGACGGACAGCCGGGAGGTCCCGGTCCGCGCCGTCGGCGTGAAGGCGGAGGGAAGCCGGACGCCACTGATCTGTGCGATCCCCAGAAGGATCACCAACGCCGCCGAAGCGCCGACGAGGACCGTGCGGTGCTGCGTGACGAGGGAACCGAGCGCCCCGGCGAAGATTCCCAGCGGCACCAGGGTGCTCAACAGGCCCAGATAGAACAACCCCGTGCGTGCGACCAGCCGGGTTTTCGTCGAGAAAGCGTAGGCAAAGAACGCCGGCAGCAGCAGGGCGGAGCACGGACTCAGCAGGGTGAGGACCCCGCCCAGGAAGGCGCCGGCGTAACCGATGTCCATCACTTGCCCTCGGCCGACTTCAGGGCCGCATCGATCGCTTTTTCATAGGTGGCCAGCGGCTGTGCACCCACGATCGGGGTGTCGTTGATCAGGAAGGTCGGGGTGCCGGTCGCGCCGAGGCCGGCAGCCTCCTGGGCGTCCTTGGCCACGGCAGCCTGGAGCTCGGCGGAGTCCAGATCCGCTTCGAACTTCTTCAAGTCGGGGACCCCGGCCTTCCCGGCAAGCTGGACCAGCCGTTCCCGCGGCAGGGCGGCGTGCCCCCGGTCCGGCGCAATGGCGTAGACCGCCTTGTTGAATTCCCAGAACCGGTCCTGCGCGGCCGCTGCCCGGCCCGCAACTGCGGCATCGGAGGACTCCCCGCCGAACACCGGAAGGTCCCGCCACTCCACCCGCAGTTGGCCGCTGCCGACATATTTTGCCACCAGCGGAGGCAGGGTTTCGCGTGAGAAGAGCCCGCAGAAGGGGCAGCGGTAGTCGGCATACTCCACCAGGACAACCGGTGCGTCCGGACGCCCGATCGCGGTCGGATCGTCAGGGACCCGGCGTGCCATGTCCAGCTTCTCACCGGCGGGGCTCCCGGTGCTCCGGGGTTGCTGGGGTTGCTCGTTGTCAATTTTCTGCGCCGCTGCGCCCTGGTAGGAGAGCAGACCCACAAACAGCAGCAGCACCGCAATGCCCAGGGCGGGCAGGATGATCGAGGCGGTGCGGCGGCGTGGCTTGGCTGGGGCATGGGGCTTGGTCAAGGTGGGCATCCGGCTCCTCGAACGGGCGGCAACGGGCCCGCAAATGTTTAGACATTTAATGTCCTAGTGAGGCTACGTGACAACCGTCGCCCTGTACAACACCGGCAGGGCGGTCGCGGGGGTGCTGGCCAAGGGTGAGGTGGGCGGTCCGCGGCTAGCGGGGCCGCGGGCCCGCTGCTGAATGTCTGTACATTTGCGGCGGTGGGCCGCTAGCATGCACGGTATGTCCAGGCCCGCCCTGCAGCGGCCGGATCCGTTCGCGCCAAAGGAGATTGTGTGTCTGAGCTTGCCGCCGAAAACGAGCCACGGGGCTCGGCGGAAAACGACCTGAGCCGTCCGGGGGAGCCGGCGGGGCCGGGGCCCTGCGGACTCGTGGCCCACGGGGCCGGGCCCTTGCCGGACGGGGCGCTGGCCGGAGTGCTGCGAAGCAGCCAGAACGCGGTGGATGCCCTGGGACCAGGGGTACCGGTCGAAGCGGTTATCCAGGGACCCGGGGTTGCCCTGCTGGCGGAGGATTCGGAGCAGCGGGCTGCGGTCTCTGCCGCGCTCGCCCATGGCGTCCGGGTGCTGGCCTGCGGGAACAGCTTGCGCTCCGCGGACGTGTCGGCCGAGCGTCTGCTGCCCGGCGTCGGCGTCGTTCCTGCCGCGATCGCGCATCTTGCCCGGCGTCAGTGGGACGGATGGGCATACGTCCGCCTGTGACGGCCGCCGACGTCGGCGGTCCGCCGGCGTCGATTGCTCCATAACCGCCGTTAAGAGGGTTGAAAACGGCAGTTACGGAGCAATCGATGGGGAAGCGCCAGGACCGGGGCCTCAGGACCGGGAATCGCCCGGTGGGTCTCAGGCGTCGCGCAGCGGGCGGCGGGCCAGCCAAGCGGCCACGATGGCGCCGGAGATGTTGTGCCAGAGCGAGAACACAGCGGAGGGCAGCGCGGCCAGCGGGCTGAAGTGCGCGGTGGCCAGAGTCGCTGCCAGGCCGGAGTTCTGCATGCCCACCTCGAAGGCCAGGGCGCGGCGGGCTTTGTCGTCCAGGCGCCCGAGCTTGCCGGCCAGGTAGCCGAGTCCCAGGCCGAACCCGTTGTGCAGCACCACGGCGAGGAAGACGATGCCGCCGGCGGCGACGATCTTGTTGGCGCTGCCCGCGACGACGATCGCCACGATCAGCGAAATGACTACGGCGGAGGCCCAAGGCAGGGCCGGGAGCACCTTGGCGACGACCTTCTTCAGGAACAGGCGGGCCAGCAGGCCGGCGATTACCGGCAGCAGCACGGTCTTGACAATGTCCAGCACCATGCCGGCGGCGTCGATCTGCAGGTAGGATCCGGCGAGGAACAGCACCAGCAGCGGCGTGACAATCGGGGCGATCAGCGTGGACACGGAAGCGACGGCCACGGAGAGGGCCACATCACCCTTGGCCAGGAACGCCATCACGTTCGAGGCCGTGCCGGACGGCGCGCAGCCGACCAGGATCAGCCCGACGGCGAGCTCCGGCTCGAGGTGCAGCGCCTGGGCGATCAGCCACCCGGCGCCGGGCATGATGATGTAGTGCGCCACGATGCCCAGCACCACGGCCCAGGGACGCTTGGCCACGGAGGCGAAGTCCGGCGGAGTCAGGGTCAGGCCCATGCAGAACATGATGATGCCGAGCAGGTACGGCACGCTCGGCGCGAGCGGCTTGAACGCGCCCGGCAGGAGGAAGCCGGCGACGCCGGCGACCACTACGAGGAGCGGAAACACGGTCACCGCGATGCGGGCGATCTTGGCCTCGGCGGCGAGGGCTGGATTAACCGGAGTGTCCGCGTCAGTGCGGGACTCCGGCGCGGACTCTGGGGATTTGGTTGCCTCAAGCATCCAAGCATGGTGCCACCGGCGTCCGCGGTCCGGCCACTTTATGACCGGCGGGCGGGCGAGTATGTCAGATTTATGGCTGCGGTGCAGGGCGCAGGCACGAAGTCCAGGCGCGCGGGTTCAGGCGGTTCGGTTGCCCAGCATCGCGATGAACTCGTCCGCCTGGCTGAGGTTGCGGGCCATCTTTGCGCGCTGGTGCTGGGCCCGTTCCAGGAATTCGGCCAGCCGGGCGTGGGGGCCGGAGCCGTCCGTGCCGGGACCTTCCGAGGCGAGCAGGCCGAGGATTTCCGCCATCTCCTCGAGGGAGAAACCCAGCGGCTTCATCTGCTTGATCAGCATCAGGCGCGCTGCGTCGGCTTCGGAATAGACCCGGAAACCGCCGTCGGTGCGGGCCGAAGCGGGCAGGAGCCCGACGTCGTCGTAATGCCGGATGGTCCGCAGGGACAGCCCGGTGCGTTCTGCCAGTTCGCCGATGTGCATGGTGCTGGTGGTTTTCGCTGTCATGAGCCCCTCTGTCCGGTTCGATTCCAACCCTACCATCACGTTAGGGTAGGGTTTAGCTGTGGGGTGAGACCGTCAAGACCAGCTCCCCCGCTTTCCGGCGCGACGCTGCGCCCCCTCATTCATTTGCAAAACGAAACCGCTGCGGCGCGTCTTCTTAACCATGAACGGAGCCAGCAATGGCCGTCCAAACCGCCGGGGACGCCCCGGCCTTCACGCCCGAACAGCTGCAGTCCGTCCGTGGGACCCTCATGTCCCCGCGCCGGCTCAAGACCGAAGTCCTGGGCGGACTCGTCGTTGCGCTGGCCCTGATCCCGGAGGCGATCGCCTTCTCGATCATCGCCGGCGTCGATCCCCGGATCGGGCTGTTCGCCTCCTTCACCATGGCCGTCACCATTGCCTTCGTCGGCGGCCGGCCGGCCATGATTTCCGCCGCCACCGGCGCGATTGCCCTGGTGATCGCCCCGTTGGTGAAATCCCACGGGGTCGACTATTTCGTGGCCGCCGTGATCCTGGCCGGCGTGTTCCAGATCATCCTGGGCCTCTCAGGCGTGGCGAAGCTGATGCGGTTCATTCCGCGCTCGGTGATGGTGGGCTTCGTTAATGCCCTGGCCATCCTGATCTTCCTGTCCCAGGTCCCCGAACTCCTCGGTGTCCCGTGGCTGGTATACCCGCTCACTGCACTGGGCCTGGTCATTGTCTTCGGGCTGCCGAAACTGACCAGGGCCGTCCCGGCCCCGCTGGTAGCGATTGTGGTGCTGACGCTCATTACCGTCCTCGCCGCCATCGCCGTCCCCACCGTCGGGGACAAGGGCGAACTCCCCGACTCCCTGCCGACACTCTTCCTCCCGAACGTACCGCTCAACCTTGAGACACTGCAGGTCATCTTCCCCTTCGCCCTCGCGATGGCGTTCGTCGGGCTGCTCGAATCGCTGATGACGGCCAAGCTCGTCGACGACATCACCGACACCCGCTCGCACAAGACCCGCGAGGCGTGGGGCCAGGGCGTGGCCAACGTCGTCACCGGCTTCTTCGGCGGCATGGGCGGTTGCGCGATGATCGGCCAGACCATGATCAACGTCAAGGCCTCCGGCGCCCGCACCCGGATCTCCACTTTCCTCGCCGGCGTCTTCCTGCTGATCCTGGTGGTGGCCCTGGGCGGCATCGTCTCGCTGATCCCGATGGCCGCACTCGTTGCCGTGATGATTTTCGTCTCTGTCGCCACCTTCGACTGGCACAGCATCCGTCCGCGGACCCTAGGGATGATGCCCAAGAGCGAAACCGCCGTCATGGTCGCCACCGTCATCGTCACGGTCGCCACCCACAACCTGGCCATCGGTGTCGGCGTCGGCGTTCTCGTCGCGATGGTGATGTTTGCCCGCCGCGTCGCCCACTTCGTCACCGTCGAACGCTCCGTCAAGACCACCGGCGGGCGGGAAACGGCCACCTACGTGGTGGACGGCGAGTTGTTCTTCGCTTCCTCAAACGATCTCTACACGCAGTTTGAATACGCCTTGGACCCCGAGCACGTTGTCATCGACATGCACGCGTCGCACTTGTGGGACGCGTCCACGATCGCCGCGCTGGACGCCATTACCGAGAAATACCGCCACCACGGTAAGGACGTACGGATCGTCGGGCTCAACGACGCCAGCGTCCTCATGCGCGAACGCCTCGGCGGCAAGCTCGGCGCCGGCCACTAGCAGCCGGCTGCTAGGAGGCTGGCTTCGACGCCTTGCCGTCAAGCCAGAGCGTGTCCGACTCGTCGCTGTGCGCGCCGGTGGCCCCGACGTGCTTGCTGCTGATGCCCGGCCCCTGCCGGATGACGTGGACCAGGGCCATGCCGTGGCCGCGGCCCAGCCCGTAGTCCGTCTTCAGCCAGTCGAGGATCTCGCCGGCCTGCGCGGGCGTGTCCGCGAAGCCTTTTTGCCGGGCAAGCTCGAGGAGTTGGCGGGGAGTAAGCCCGGTCTTGTCCTCGATCGTGTCGAGGTACGCCTGGAATGACATCCTTGGATTCCCTTCAGCGGTTCTTGGAGTTCGGGCCACTCTAAGGACCGGGGTCGGCTACCGCCAGACCCGTAGGGCCCTAATCCGGGATCCTTCAACCGGATTCCGGGAAGGGCTACGCTCGGAAGTATGGCGCAGACATGGGAGCCGGGCCAGCCCGGTGTGCTCAGTCTTCCTTCCGGGCGCCTCATCCGCGGCCGTGGCCTGCTGGCGCCTTTTCCGCCCGGGCCGCGGCCCGACTTCGGGCTGTACCTGCTGGGCCGCCGTCCGCGGCCGGTGGAGTGGGACGCCCGCTGGGTCCGCTGGCGGGACCTCCGCGTGCCCGCCGACGACGCCGATGCCTTGGACGCCTTTCGCCAGGCGTGGCGGCGTGCGGAAACGGAGCGGGTTGAGGTCGCCTGCTGGGGTGGGCGCGGCAGGACTGGCACGGCCCTGGCCTGCATTGCCGTGCTCGACGGCGTTCCGCCCGCCGACGCCGTCGCTTTCGTGCGGCGGAATTACCGACGCGGAGCTGTGGAAACCCCGTGGCAGCGGCGCTACGTTGCGCGGTTCCACGGCGCCGGTCCTTGACGCGCAGAAATCTCCGAGCGACGCCGGGCAGCCCCTCCGGCCTTTAGCCCTGGGTGAGCCGGTATCGCTCAATCTGCTTGAGCCGCCGCAACAGGCTGTCGCGCCGCGGGTGCGGGACGGCGTCGGCAGGTTCAGCGGTGAGGTCGATGTGCACCGTTCCGTACTGCCACAGCAGCAGGTCGTCGAGCAGCCGGTCCGGGCCGGGGGAGTAGCGGTGGTCCAGGGCCTTGCGGACCTCGGTAATGCGGTTGGCGCTGAGCAGGCCGGCCAGTTGTACGGTCTGGTTCAGGCCGTGCGCGGCCATCAGTTCGGCCGCCCAGCCCCAGTCGTCATCCACCTTCCGGTCCACGTGCGGCAGGAGGGTCCGCCAGACGTCGCGGATCCGGTTGGGCGTGAGCTGCGCGGCGCCCTCTCCGTCCATATCCCAGTAACTGCGGACCTCCTCGTAGCGTTCGTGCAGGTCGGCGAACGCCCCCTCTACGGTTTCCAGCATGGCGGCCGTGGCGGTGAACTGCCGGTCGAAATGCGGGGTCCAGGCGCGCGGATCCTCGGCCTTGAACCTGATGTCATGCTCGATTTCGCTCCAGGCGTGCGCAAAGACCGTCCGGATCTGGCATTCGAAGAAGTAGCTGCCGTTGGGCTGCACGTCCGGGTTGAAGACGTGTTGGTATTCCTTGACAACCTCGTTCTGGATGGTCCGCAGGATCAGGTGCCGACTCGAATAGCCGTAAGTCCCGGATTCAATCGAACCGATGTCCTTCTCCCGGTCGCCGCGGCAGTCGAAGAGCTGGCGCTGGCGTTTGATCAGGTTGGCGACGACGGCGTTTTCGGCCGGGAGCTTGGTGATGACGCGGATGCCGACCATGTCATTGAGCGTGCGGAACGGATCCGGGAACTTCAGCACGGGCGGCCCGCCCGGCTCCAGCGGCTCCTCAATGCGGGAGATTTTCTCGCGGAAGGACTCCACGGTCTTGGTCCGGCCGGTCACAAAAAGCGGTGTCACCTCGGTGCCCTTGAGCATGGCCCGCAGCGACAGCAGCACTTCCCTGGTCACCAGCTTCAGGGCAGGACGGACCCGCTCATAGAGTTCCACGTTCTCCTGCACGGATTCGCGCAGTGCGGGGTCCAGGCGATCCCAGTTGCTAGCCATGGGCCTAGCTTACGGCGCAGCTGTGACATCTACCCGGGAGGTGGCGGTTGTGCCGGCAATCCGGAGCCGCCTTCAACGGTGCCGCGCGGCGCCCGCGGTAGGCTCTGCACATGGCTGATGTGCGGCGTCGGACTTTCTTCGCGACCGCAGCGGCGGTGACACTGGGGGCGGTCGCTGCTTGCTCACCGGGCCCCAAGGAGGACACAGTGAAGCGGCAGAAGTACCACTACGGCGACGACCCGAGCCAGTGGGGGGAACTCTTCCTCCCGGATGCGGCCGAGCCCAGGGGAGTGGTGGTGGTCATCCACGGCGGCTACTGGCGTTCGCAGTACGGCGCCGAACTCGGCGAACCGCTGGCCAAGGACCTCGCCGCCCACGGCGTGGCCGCCTGGAACCTGGAGTACCGCCGGGCCGGCAACGGCGGAGGCTGGCCGCACACCTTCGCGGATGTCCTCGCCGGGATCGACAAGCTCCGTGACGTCGCCGGCGAACACGGCCTCAGCCTGGACCGCGTCGTTGCCCTCGGCCACTCCGCCGGCGGGCACTTGGCCGTGTGGGCGGCCGGCCGGAGCCGGCTCAGCCAGCTCGGCGCCCCGGACGCGGACCGCCAGCTCCTCCGCAAGGACGACAACGCCGCGGTGCACCTCACCGGCGTCGTTAGCCAATCCGGGCTGCTGAACCTGGCCGAGGCCGAGCGGCTGAACCTGAGCAACGGCGCCGTGAGCAACTTCCTGGGCGGATCGTCGGAAAAATACCCCAAACGGCATAAATATGCCGACCCCATGAGCGCCGCGCCGCTGCGGGTGCCGATTTACGCCGTGCACACCACCGAGGACGACACCGTCCCGGTCAGCCAGTCCGAGGCCTACTCCGCCGCGGCCAAGGCCGGCGGCGCCCCGGTGCAGTTCCTCAAGGTCCCTGGCGACCACTTCGCCCTGATCGACCCGAAGGCGGCGGCCTACCGGAAGTGCCGGGAACTCGTGCAGCAACTGCTGGGCTGAACCGGCTGAAGGGGCATCGTGATGGGCCCCGGGAGCGCCCGCGTGATGGGGCCGGGCGCCGGTGATAGCGTGGCCCCATGCCTGTGAAAGTTCCCGCGGTGCTGCGTGCCCCCGTGGCGGGCTTCACCAAGTTCGCGCGCGCGTTCGCGCCCCGCCATCCCGCCCAGGTGATCGTCCTGGGCTTTGCCGGCGCCGTGGCCGCGGGGACCGGGCTGCTCTCCCTGCCGGTGGCCAAGACCGGCGACGGCGGGGCCACCTTCCTGGAAGCCCTCTTCACGGCCACATCGGCCGTGTGCGTTACGGGCCTGAGCACCGTGGACACGCCGGTGTTCTGGAGCGGCTTCGGCCAGGTGGTCATCCTGGTGCTGATCCAGATCGGCGGTTTCGGCGTGATGTCCTTCGGCACCCTGCTCGGCGTCCTGACTGCCCGCCGGCTGGGCCTGAAATCCCGGTTGTCCGCCGCCGCGGAGACCAAGAGCACCGGCTTCGGCGACGTCCGCGGGGTGCTGGTGGGGGTTCTGGGCATCAGCCTGATCGTGGAAACGCTGTTGGCCGTGATCCTCGCGGCGCGCTTTATGGCCGGCTACGGCTACCCGCCCGCCGAGGCCGTGTGGCGTGGCGTCTTCCATGCCGTATCGGCCTTTAACAACGCCGGCTTCGCCCTGTATTCGGACAATCTGATGGGTTTCGTCGGGGACCCCTGGGTGTGCCTGCCGATTGCGGCAGCGGTGATCATCGGCGGCCTCGGCTTCCCTGTCCTCTTTGAACTGGTCCGGCAGTACCGGCGCCCGGTCTTCTGGGGCATGAATACCAAGCTGGTCCTGGTCGGCTCGGCGGTGCTGCTTGTCGGCGGGACCGTTTTCCTGACCGCGGTGGAGTGGACCAACCCGGCCACCCTCGGCGCGCTGCCGGCCGGCGACCGCATGCTCGCCGGCTTCTTCCAGTCCGCCATCACCCGCACCGCAGGCTTCAACAGCATTGACATCTCGCAGATGCATCCGGTGTCCTGGCTCGGCATGGACATCCTGATGTTCATCGGCGGCGGCCCGGCCGGAACTGCCGGCGGCTTGAAGATCACCACCTTCGCCGTGCTCTTCTTCATCCTCACCACCGAACTCCAGGGCGGCACGGCCGTCAACATCTTCGGCAAACGGCTCTCCCGGGCCGTCCACCGCCAGGCGATCACCGTGGTGCTCCTCGCGATCGCCCTGGTGGTCGGATCCACCATGTTCCTGATGCTGGTCACCGACTTTGGCCAGGAACGGATCCTTTTCGAAGTCGTCTCCGCCTTCGCCACAGTCGGCCTGTCCACCGGCATCACCGCCGCCATGCCGCCGGCCGGCCAGCTGGTCCTGATCCTGCTGATGTTCGTCGGCAGGCTGGGACCGGTGACCCTCGGAGCCGCCCTGGCGCTGCGCGAGCGGCCGCTGCTCTACGAATTCCCCAAAGAAAGGCCGCTCATTGGCTAAGAACATTTTTGCCGCCCGCACCGCGGCCGCCAGCGCCAAGGCGTCCTCGGTGGTGGTCATTGGCCTCGGCCGCTTCGGCGGTTCCCTGGCGCTGGAGCTCGAGGCCCAGGGGACCGAAGTCCTCGGGGTGGACGCCAGCGAGGACATTGTCCAGTCCTTCAACGGGCGCCTCACCCACGTGGTCAGGGCTGATTCGACCAAGGAAGAGGTGCTCCGCCAGCTGTCCGTGCACGAGTTTGACCGCGCAGTGGTGGGCATCGGCTCCGACATTGAAGCCAGCATCCTGACCACCTCACGGCTGCTAAAATTCCAGCGCCCGCAGATCTGGGCGAAGGCCATCAGCGAGCCCCATGCCGAAATTCTCGCCCAGCTCGGCGTCGAGCACGTGATTCGGCCGGAACATGACATGGGCAGGCGGGTGGCCCACCTGGTCCTCGGCTCCATCCTTGACTACGTGGAATTCGAGGACGATTTCGTGATGATCCGGACCGGCCCGCCGGCTGTCGTCCGGGACCGCCCGCTCGGCGTCGTGGGACTGCGGGAGAAATTCGGCGTGACCGTGGTGGCCGTCAAGCGTCCCGGCGGTACCTGGGGCCACACCACAGCGCAAACGGTCCTCTATGAGGAAGACCAGATCATCGTCCAGGGCGCCAAGTCGCAGGCGGAACGATTCAGCACGATGCCGTAACCGAAGTAGACTGGGGACAGGTGCGCCGGGAAGTCTGGTCGGCATAGTTCAGTCGACCCAAATTTTAGGACTCCCGCATGAGCCTCACTCCTCCTCCCGCGCCCCGGCCCGGGAAACCGCGCCTGACCTTCTTCAGCCGCGGAAGCTATGCCGAATCCCTGCGCATCGGCGAAATCCTCCGCAAGGAAACCGTCGGTGGAGCCCTGCTTGTGCTCGCGGCCGCCGCCGCGCTCGTGTGGGCCAACTCGCCGGCGTCGGAAAGCTACTTCGCCCTCCGCGACTTCAAAGTCGGCTACGAACCGTGGCACTTGAACCTCAGCCTCGGGGCCTGGGCGGCGGACGGGCTGCTCGCCATCTTCTTCTTCCTGGTCGGCCTGGAGCTCAAGCGCGAATTCGTGGCCGGCGACCTGCGCCAGTTGAACAAGTCGATCGTGCCGGTCGCCGCGGCCGCGGGCGGGGTGGTCGTCCCGGCCGTAATTTACGCCGTCATCAACCTCGGCAGCCCGGAGACCCTGCGCGGCTGGGCCATCCCCACCGCCACGGACATCGCCTTCGCCGTTGCCGTCCTCGCGATCATTGGTTCGCACCTGCCCAGCGCGCTGCGGATCTTCCTGCTGACGCTCGCCGTGGTGGATGACCTGATCGCCATCACGATCATCGCTGTCTTCTACTCCAGCGATCTCCAGATCGTCCCCCTGCTGCTGGCCCTGCTGCCCCTGGGGCTGTACACCTACCTGGCGCACCGCTACCGGCGCTTCTTTGGGCTGAAGGCCCCCGCCGCGTGGTTCATCCTGCTGCCGCTGGGCCTGGCGACCTGGGCGCTGGTGCACGCCTCGGGCATCCACGCGACGGTGGCCGGCGTCCTGCTTGGCTTCGCGATCCCGGTGCTGCGCTCCCAGGCCAGCGGGGGTCCGGAGGCCGGTCCCGGGCTGTCGGAAATCTTTGAGCACCGCTTCCGGCCGATCTCGGCCGGCGTCGCCGTGCCGGTCTTCGCCTTCTTCTCCGCCGGCGTCGCCGTCGGCGGCTGGGAGGGACTTGGCTCGGCGCTGACGGATCCGGTCGCCGTCGGCATCATCCTGGCCCTGGTATTGGGCAAACCCGTCGGCATCCTGGGCACGACGTGGCTGCTGACCAAACTCACCCGGGCCCGGCTGGACAGTTCGTTCAAGTGGATCGACATCTTCGGCGTCTCGATCCTGGCCGGGATCGGTTTCACCGTTTCGCTGCTGGTGGCGGAACTCAGCTTCGGCCACGGCAGCATCCACGACGACCACGCCAAGGTGGGCATCCTGGCGGCGTCGCTGCTGGCCGCCCTGCTGGCCAGCGCGGTGCTGAAGACCCGGAACCGGCAGTACCGGCTCGCCGAGGTAGAGGAGCGGCGCGACTCGGACAACGACGGGATACCCGACGTCTACCAAAAGGACGCCGCGGAGTCCTAGCAGCCCCGCAGCCGGGCTAGGCGTGGTGGTCGGTGCCGCGCATCCGGACCGCGACGACGAGGCCGGACAGCGCGGTCACAACGGCGACGACGGCGATGGCCGCCGGGATGCCGTAGGCGTCAGCGAGCAGCCCGGACAGCAGCGCGCCCACTGCGAAGCCGCCGTCGCGCCACAAGCGGTAGATCCCGACCGAACGGGCCCGCCACTGCGGGTGGGCCACGTCGCCGATCGCTGCCAGCAGGGTGGGGTAGACCATCGCCGTGCCGACGCCGAGCAGGACGGCCGCAATGAGCCAGACGTCGAAGCCGCGGCCGCCGGCCACCATGCCCAGGCCCGCGGCCTGGACGAACATGCCGCCGGCGATCAGCCACTTGCGTCCCAACCGGTCGGAGGCAGCGCCGGTGAGCAGCTGCGCCGCACCCCAGACCGCCGGGTACACGGCAGCGAGAATGCCGATGCGCTCGATCGAGAGGCCGGCACCGGCAAAGAGCACCGGGAACAGGCCCCAGGCCAGGCCGTCGTTGAGGTTGTTGACCAGCCCGGCCTGGCTGACCGAGGAGAGCGAGCGGTCCCGGAAGCTGGTCAGGGTAAAGATTTCGCGGGTGCTGAGCGACGCGCCGGCGCCGCTGTGCGCGTCGACATGGTTGGCGGCCTCGGTTTTGGCGTGGTGGTGTGTTTCCTTGACGGCGAGCACGGACAGGCCCAGCCCCAGGGCGATGTAAGCGGCGCCGAGCAGGAACGGCGCCGGACGCAGGCCGTAGGATGCGGCGAGGTAGCCGGTGAATAAGGCCGTGCCCGCGACGCCCAGGTAGCCCGCGGCCTCGTTGAAGCCCATCGCAAGGCCGCGCCGGTTCGGCCCCACCAGGTCCATCTTCATCACCACAGTGGTGGACCAGGTCAGCCCCTGGCTGATGCCCAGGATGACGTTGGCGGCCACGATCCAGGACCAGCTGGTGCCGAAGATCAGCAGCAGCGGGACGGGCAGTGCGATCAGCCAGCCGGCCACCAGCACCGGTTTGCGTCCGAAACGGTCGGAGAGGGTTCCGGCGAAGTAATTGGTGGCAGCCTTGGCCAGTCCGAAGGCCACAATGTAGGTCAAGGCGCCCGTGTACTTGTCGAGATGGAATACCTCGCCGGCAAGCAGGGGAAGGACTGTGCGTTCCTGGCCCAGGGTGCCCCCTACCAGGGCGTTGACGGCCACCAGCAGCATGAACTGGGCGAGGTTTTGGCGCAGCCCCAGCACGACGGCGTGCCGGCCGACGGCCCGGGACGTAGCGGGCATGCCGGGGCTCGTGCTCTCAAGGGGGGCCATCCCTCCACTTTATACCCCCCGGGGTATGCGGCCCGCCCAGTGGCGGTCCGGACCCCTTGCATCCATACCCCCGGGGGTTTCATGATGAAAGTGGCGGCACAGTTGTCCCCCGTTACCCACCCAAGGGTGGCGAGCCACGCGCCGCCGGACCTTGAAGGAGAACCCATGGATGTCATCGTCATTTATACCCCGCAACTCGGGGACCGCAGCTACCTGGTCCACGACGGCGCCGTCGCGCTGGTCATCGATCCGCAACGCGACACGGACCGCGTCGAGCAGGCCGCCCGGGAGGCCGGGGTCGCCATTACGCACGTGGCCGAAACCCACATCCACAACGACTACGTCACGGGCGGCCTTGAGCTGGCCAGGGCACACGGCGCCAGCTACCTGGTCAATGCCGCCGATCCGGTGAAGTTCGAGCGAACACCGATCACCGACGGCGAGACCGTCCGGGTCGGCGGCTTCACGGTCAAGGCCGTGGCCACGCCGGGCCACACCCATACGCACTTGTCCTTCATCGTTGAAGACGGCGAAAAGCAGGCCGTTTTCTCCGGCGGAAGCCTGCTGTACGGCTCCGTGGGCCGGACCGACCTGGTGGCCGCCTCGGACACCGTCGGCCTGACCCACGACCAGTACGCCTCGGTCCGCCGCCTGGTCCAGCAGGCCGACCGGGAGGCCGCGCTGTTCCCGACCCACGGGTTCGGCTCGTTCTGTTCCTCGGGTCCGGCCACCGGGGCGGATGAATCAACCATCGGCGAGCAGCTCACCGGCAACCACGCCCTGACGGACCCGGACGAAGAGCATTTTGTCCGCGAACTGATCGCCAACCTCACGGCCTACCCGTCCTACTACGCGCACATGGGCCCGTCCAACGTCGAAGGTCCCGGCGCCGCTGACCTGTCGGTCCCGGAGTCGGTGGACCCTGTGGAACTCAACCGCCGCCTCGACGACGGCGAATGGGTCGTGGACCTGCGCAACCGGGTGGCGTTCTCCCGCAGCCACCTGAAAGGAAGTGTCAGCTTCGAGTACGGCGACGGCTCGAGCTTCACCACCTTCCTGGGCTGGGTGCTGCCCTGGGACGAAAAGCTCACCCTGGTCGGCTCCCACGAGGACGTCGAAAACGCCATCCGCGACCTCTCCCGGATCGGCATCGATTCCCCGGATGCCGCCGTCGGGACCGAGCCGCACGCGCTGGCCCCCGGTGCCGCGCTCGCCTCGTATCCGCGCGTCGACTGGAACGGGCTGCTCAGCGGCCGGGCCGAGGGCGACGCCGTCCTGGACGTGCGCCGCACCGACGAGTTCGCCGCGTCGCGCGTCGCGGGCGCCGTGAACGTGCCGCTGCACGAATTGCTCGGCCGGATGGATGAGGTGCCCGTCGGCAGGCTCTGGGTGCACTGCGCTTCCGGCTACCGGGCCGGCGTCGCCGCCAGCCTGCTGCAGCGCGCCGGCCGGGACGTCGTACAGATCGACGCGTCCTTCGACGACGCCGAGGCCTCCGGGGTGCCGGTGGACAAGGCGACACTTCAGGCCGCGACCTAGGTCACCGAGCCGGACCAGACCTGGCACCGGCGAAACACAGCGGCGCCCGGCCGGGTTCTCTGGCAGAGTATGAGCATGCTCACAGTCATTGGTGAGGCCCTGGTTGATGTTGTCCAGCGCTCCTCAGGTATCCAGGCCCATGTCGGCGGCAGTCCCTTGAACGTGGCCGTGGGACTGGCCCGGCTGGACCACCCGGTGCAGTTCATCGGCCGCTACGGCCGGGACGCCTACGGCGAATCCGTCGCGGCGCACCTGAAATCCAGTTCGGTGCTGCTGCCGCTGGGACCGGATGAACTGCCGACGTCGGTGGCCACCGCGCTGATCGACGACGACGGCGCCGCGAGCTATACCTTCGACCTCGCCTGGGAACTCCCCGGCCTCGCGGACCGGTTGCCGTTCATGCTGCAGGGCAGCACGCTGCTGCACACCGGATCGATCGCCACCATGCTGGCGCCGGGCGCCGCGGACGTGCTCGCCGCCGTCGAGCACGCCCATCCTTCGACGACCGTCAGCTTCGATCCCAACTGCCGTCCCAGCATCATCACCGACGCCGACTACGCGCGCCACCAGACCGAAAGGTTCGTCACCCTCGCCGACGTGGTCAAGGCCTCCGACGAGGACCTGCAATGGCTCTACCCGGGCGTGGACCCGCTTGATTCGGCCCGCCGGTGGCTCTCGTTCGGCGGCTCGGAGGGTCCCGCGATGGTGGTGGTCACCCGCGGCGCGGCGGGCCCCTGGGCCATTAACGCCGCCGGCGAGGCGCATGCCCCGGCCCCTGCGGTGAAGGTGGCGGACACCGTTGGCGCCGGCGATTCGTTTATGGCCGCCCTGCTCTCGGGCATCGTGGACCTGGGCCTCAACGGGGCGCAGAACCGCCCCGAGCTGCGCGACCTTTCCGCGGAGAGCCTGCGTGAACTCCTCGCCCACGCCGCCGCGGCGGCCGCCGTCACGGTCTCCCGCGCCGGCGCCAATCCGCCCACCCGGGCCGAACTGAACCGGATGGAACTTAACCCCGAAAGTGCGGGCCTAACCAGCAACTGAGAGGCAGCCATGGCAAACTTCACCCTGCGCAGTGACACCTTCGAGGACGGCCAGATCCTGCCGGCAGCCCAGCGCGGCGCGGCCACCGGACCGGGCGGCAAGGATGAATCGCCGCCGCTGCGCTGGAGCGGCGCGCCGGCCGGCACCCGGAGCTACGCCGTTACGATGTTCGACCCTGACGCCCCCGGCCATGGCGGCTTCTGGCACTGGGCCGTGCTGGACCTCCCCGCGGACAGCACGTCGCTACCCGCCGGCGCGGGTGCGCGGCACGGCGGCGGCCTGCCCGCGGGTGCCTTCCAGCTCCGGAACGACGGCGGTTCGGCCGGTTACCTGGGGGCTGCCCCGCCCAAGGGCCACGGCCCGCACCGCTACGTCATCACGGTGCACGCCCTGAACGTGGAGAAGTCGGGGCTCGACGCCGCGGCCTCCCCGGCCAGGCTGGAATCCAAGCTCGGCCCGCACACCCTCGCCCGGGCGACGCTGACCGGACTCTACGAACGGCACTGATCCCCGGCGTCATTCGCCCCGGACCCAGCCCGCCCATCTCGACGTTTCCGCTCGTCCGCCGGGCAGGGAACCGTCGAAATGGCCCCGCCGCAGCCAACGTAGACTGGCAGTATGCGGCTGGTAGCAAGTGACATTGACGGAACGATCCTCGGCCACGACGGCCACATCAGCGACCGGACCGTGCGCGCTTTCCACGCCTGCCGCGACGCCGGCGTGGAGCTGGTGTTCGTCACCGGCCGGCCGCCGCGCTGGCTGCATCCGCTGCAGGAGCAGCTGGGCCACACCGGGACGGTCATCTGCTCCAACGGCGCGGTGGTGTGGGACCTGGAGGCCGACCGGATGGTGTCCGCCCGCGCCCTGGAGCTCGACGCCGTCTTCGAGGCCCGCCGGATCATCCAGCGGCTGCGCCCGTCCGCGCTGTTTGCCGCGGAAACCCTCACCGGCTTCCACCTGGAACCGGGGTTCCTCGGAACCGGCTCGAGCGGATTGCTCGCCGAATTCACGCCGGCCCCGCTGCAGGACACGCTTACCCCCGACGACGCCGTGGTGAAGTTCCTCGCGGTCGTCCGGGAGGGCACCGCGGACGACTTTCTCGCCGAGGTCTCGCCCGCCGTCGCGCATCTTGCCGCCGCCACGCACTCCGCCCCCAACATCGCATTGCTGGAGCTGTCGCTGCCGGGCGTCAACAAGGCCGTGACGCTGGCCGAATACGCCGCGTCCCTGGGCGTCGAGGCGCAGGACGTGGTGGCCTTCGGCGACATGCCCAACGATATCGAGATGCTGCGCTGGGCCGGGCACGGGTACGCCATGGCCAGCGGCCATCCGGAGGCCATCCGCGCCGCCGGCCGGCAGGCTCCGCATTTCGACGACGACGGCGTGGCCCAGATCCTCGAGGCCAAGCTCGCCGAGCTGGGAGTCCGCCTCCCGTAGCCCGCCCCGGGACAGCGGGCCCGGGCTGTCGGGCTGGCCGGCGGACATGGGATTCCCAGCTGACGGACAACTGCCGTTCACCTTGGCCTTTTAGGCTGGCAGGACCGAACGGATCTCTTGACTGATGGTGGGGCACCCATGGCCAGATACGGCAACCGACATAGTGATGACCAGCCGCTCCGGCGGGTCGACCCGGACGCGCACTGGAAGAGCCTGCGCCAGGGTGACCGGGTCCGGGTGCGCCTCTCGCCCGGGTTCGAGACCGGCGGGTTCGTGGACGCGATAACGCCGGACCACTCCACGGTATGGGTGGACCTCGACGGCGGCGGCCGGACCCTGCTGCACTGCAGTGACGGGGTGGAGATCCTGCCGCACGGCTGAGCTTGGTCCGCGACAGCCAGCCCAAGTAACTCGCGTTGCTGACTTTTAGGGCCCTCAAAACGTCAACAACTGCGAGTCAGTGGCCATCGGGCTCGGCTCCGGTACGCTTCAGGAGTGACCGCACCGCACCCTTTCCTCGCCCACGGCGGCGGCACCGCAGCGCCCGTGCCGATGGCCCACCGCGGCTTCTCGCCGGAAGGCGCCGAGAACTCTATGGCCGCGTTCCGCGCCGCCGTCGCCCTCGGGTACCGGTACCTGGAGGCGGACGTGCACACCACCGCGGACGGTGTCCTGCTGCTGTTCCACGATGAAACCCTGGACCGCGTCACCAACGGCAGCGGGCGGATTTCCGAACTTCCCGCCGCGACGGTGGCCCAGGCCCGGATCGCCGGCGCGGAGCCGATCCCGCTGCTGGCCGAGCTGGTCGCGGAGTTCCCCGACATCCGGCTCAACCTCGACGTCAAAGACTGGAACTCGGTAGCCACCCTGGCTGCGGCGATCGAGCAGTACGGCCTGCATGACCGTGTTCTGATCGCCAGCTTCTCCGACCGCCGGCGCCGCGCCGTGCTGCGGCGCCTGAGCCGCCCCGCCGCAAGTTCCGCCGGCATGGCGTCCAACGCCCTCTTCGTGCTGCTGGGTCCTCTGCTCCCGGCGGCCCTGCTGCGCCGGGTGACGGCCCGTGCGCTGCGCGGCGTGCACGCCCTGCAGGTCCCGGTCCGCTACGGGGCCGTGCCGGTGGTGACGGCGGGATTCGTCCGGCGCGCCCACCGCCATGGTCTGCACGTCCACGTCTGGACCATCAATGACGCGGCCGAGATGCACCGCCTGCTGGACCTCGGCGTCGACGGGATCGTCACCGACCGCGCGGACCTGCTGAAGACCGTCCTGCAAGAGCGCGGTCAGTGGCGGGACTGACGCCCTGCCGATCCTTCCCCGGCGAGTGGCGCGCCGGCGTGCTGTTCAACTGCTGAGTTCCACCATCAGGGCCGGCAACTCGTCGCAGAGCTCGCGCGCCAGGTAGCCCAGCCCTCCCAGCCTGCTGGCGAGGCGGTCACCGGCGGCGGCGTGCAGGTGCGAGCCCCAGCAGGCAGCCTGCTCGTCGGTGGTGCCGCGGGCCCGCAGGCCCGTGATGGCGCCGGCCAGCACATCGCCGCTGCCTGAAGTCCCCAAGCCGCTGTGTCCGGTAGTGATTTCCCAGCTGTCCCCGCCCGGCTCCGCGATGATGCCCTGGCAGCTCACGACGGCCTGGTAAGTCTCAGCGATTTTCG
The DNA here is from genome assembly GCF_056780195.1 of Arthrobacter sp. SD1074B. Classification (NCBI taxonomy): domain Bacteria; kingdom Bacillati; phylum Actinomycetota; class Actinomycetes; order Micrococcales; family Micrococcaceae; genus Arthrobacter; species Arthrobacter sp. SD1074B. Next base: position 66,926 of record NZ_JBRAZT010000001.1, read on the forward strand.
GCACGTCCCGCTTGAGGTTCCCAACATCGTGCCCCAGCAGGATGCCGGCTTCGGTGACGTTGGGTGTCAGGATGAGCCGTCCCGCCCAGGGCTTCAGCTCGCCGGCCAGCTCGGGCAGGCAGCCCAGGGCGTAGGCGTCGAGGACGACGGCGGGACCGCGCTTGGGCCGCGACCGTCCCGGCAGCAGCAAGCCGCGCAGCAACGCCAGGGTCTCGTCCTTGTCATCCAGGCCGGGCCCGACCAGGATGGCGTCGGCGGCACCGACCTCGTCCGCCAGCAGCGAGGCCCCGGAACCCTTGACCGATCCGCGGGCGGTCTCCGGCAGCCCCACGACGCCGGACTCGGGGAAGGCCACGGCCAGCTGCACCGCCGTCGACTCCGCCACCGCCAAGGTCAGCCGGCCGGCGCCGGAGCGCAGGGCGGCGACGCCGGCGAGCAGGGCCGCTCCCGGCGTCTTGCGGGCACCGCCCACCACCAGCACCGAGCCGCGGTCGTCCTTGCCGGACCCGCCGCCGGGCAGCGGCCAGCCGCGCAGCAACGTCGGTGTCACCTGCACCACGGCCGGGGACTCAGCGCGGGTGGACATCGGCATCTCCTGCGTGTTCGGTGACGGGCACGCCCTGTTCCGCCAGGTGGTCCGCCATGTTGAAACTCTCCAGCACCCAGGCCCCCGCCCCGCCGGTCCGGACAAAGCGGCTGACGGAGGCGTTGAGGATGCTGGTCGTGGCGGCAATGTCCAGCAGTTCGGACTCCGTGAGGCCCTCCAGGATGTAGCGGAACAGCACGATGAGGGCGTCATGGCAGACCAGCAGGACGTCCTCCCCGGCGTGGTCGCGGTCCAGGTCGGCCAGCAGTGAACGCAGCCGCAGCACGACGTCGGCCCACGATTCGCCGCCCGGCGGCCGGTAATAGAACTTCCCCAGCCACCGCCGTCGCTGGGCTTCCTCCGGCAGCCGCGCCTCCACGCCGGCGGAGGTCAGCATGTCCAGGATCCCCAGCTCGCGGTCGCGGAGCCGCTCGTCCAGTCTGATCTGTCCGCGCCACCCGCCTGTCTGGACGGCCAGTTCGGCGGTCTGCCGGGCGCGCGCGTAGGGGGAGGACCAGACGGCGCCGCGGCCCTCCTCGGGGACGCGGGCCAGCAGCCGGCCCAGGGCCAGCGCCTGCTCCCGGCCGGTGTCCGAGAGACCGACGTCGGCGTCGCGCGCCGGCACGTTGATGATGTGGGCGCCGGTCTGCCGGGCGAGCGTGGCGGCCACGTTGCCTTCGCTTTCCCCGTGCCGGACCAGGACCAGCCCGGTAATGCCGGGCCGGCTGCCGCCGGAGTGTCCCATGTTGCTCACCGCTACCTCCTGCGCGCTGGGCCCGCGGCGCGGGCCGATGCTGCCACGGCCGTCCGCGGGAGGATCCCGGGCGGCCCGGAAGTGCCCACGTTACTCCCGCGCGCCCGGACTTGTCTCGGAAGGGAATTGTCGGCGCCGGCTGGCAGGATGGAACCATGCGTATCCTGATCGCCCCGGACAAGTTCAAGGGCTCCCTGACCGCGGCCGAGGCCGCCGCCGCCATTGCCGAGGGCGCCCTGCGCGTCTACCCCGAGGCCGAGACCATCCAGTTCCCGGTAGCCGACGGCGGCGAAGGCACCTTGGAAGCAGCCGTCGCCGCCGGGTACGAGGAGCGTCTGAACGCCGTCGTCGGGCCGATCCTGGCACCGGTTGGGGCGGCCTGGGCGATCCGCCGGGACGCCTTCGGCGGCGCTACCGCCGTCATCGAGACTGCCCAGGCCTCCGGGCTCGGGCACATGGAGCCGACGCCCGCGAACGCCCTGCGCGCCCACAGCTACGGATGCGGGCAGCTGATCGCGGCCGCGCTGGACGCCGGCGCCACCGAGATCGTGCTGGGCGTGGGCGGCTCGGCCATGAGCGACGGCGGCAGCGGCGCCCTGCGCGCCCTGGGCCTGAAGCCGGTGGACGCAGCCGGCAACGTGGTTCCCCTCGGTGGCGGCTCGCTCGGCGAGGTGGCCGCCGTCGATGTCAGCGGCCTGGATCCGCGGCTGGCGGCCGTCAAATTCAGGATTGCCGTGGACGTGCAGAACCCGCTCTACGGACCCGACGGTGCCGCCCACGTCTTCGGTCCGCAGAAGGGCGCCGACCAGGAGGCGGTGGAAGTGCTCGACGCCGGGCTGCGCAACTGGGCGTCGGTGCTGCGGCAGGCGACCGGCCGTGACGTCAACGTCGCGGGCGCGGGCGCGGCCGGGGGTTTCCCGGCGTCGTTCCTGGCCTTCAGCAACGCCTCACTGGAGGGCGGGTTCGAGCTCGTCGCGGGGCTCACCGGGCTCGCCGCCAAGCTCGCAGACGCGGATCTGGTGATCACGGGCGAAGGCTCGCTGGACTCGCAGTCGCTGACCGGGAAGGCGCCGATTGCCCTGGCAGACGCCGCCCGCGAACTGGGCATCCCGGTGATTATGGTCGCCGGCCGGATCCTCGTCACCCCCGAAGACCTGGCCCGGCACGGGGTGGTCGCCGCCGCCCAGTTGCTGGACGTGGCGCCGAGCCCGGCCGAGGCCATCGCGAAGGGTGCGAAGTACCTGGCCTGGGCAACCAGCCAGGTGCTCGAAGGGGCCTGAACCGCCGTCAGCGCCGGCCGCCCGAGGTTAGGTGCCGGTTTCGTAGTGCGGTTCGGCGACCGGCTTGGACTCCGGCGAGCCCTTTTCACGCAAGTACACAGATGCACCCACCAGCACCGCCACGGCCAGGAATTCGCTCTGCCAGTTCTGGAACGACTCGAACCAGAACCGGCTGGTCCCGAGATAGCCCAGCACGCTGACCGGCGGCTGGCCGTGGGCCTGCTGCTCCTGGCTGTATTCCTCGCTGCCGCCGACTGCGTGGAGCGCCACCGACATCAGGAACAGCAGCAGGAACATGATCGACAGGGAGTGTTCATACAGTTTGAGCACCCATCCGCCGCGGCGCACCGGCCACGGTGTCGCCGCCTTGATCGGGGCGTGCCGCGGATCCTCATCCTGCGGGGCCTTCTTGTCCATCGGCTTGGACTCCGAGGATCCCTTTTGAAAGAGGAACACCGTCAGGATGACGTACATGCCCATCTGCAGGAACTCCGACTCCCAGTTTTCGAACGTCGCTTCCAGGAACGCGCCCGTCCCCAGATACTCGAAAATTCCGACGGCGGACTGGCCGTGGGCGACCTGGTCCTCGCTGTAGTCGGCGGCCCCGGTGGCGACCATGCCGCCGAAGAAGACAACAAAAAGTCCAATGTTGGCCAGCAGCAGCCCGTGTTCCTTGGCCCACTTGCGCATCTTTGCTCCCGTGTCTGGGTGGTCGGTGTGACGTGCGGTGTCCGTCAAGGCTTAGTCCTGGCGGGCCCGGTGGCGAAGCCTGCTGGGGATCAGCACGAGCAGGACCAACAGTACGGCGAGCAGGGCGGCGCCGGCGGTAAGCCCGGCGGCACGGCCGGCCGTCACATCGAAGACGAGCGCAGAGGTCCCCACGCTCAGGAGCGCGACGCCGGCCAGTGCCACTTTCGCGATGCGGTCCGCGCTGGCCACGAGGGTGTCCTTGAGCCCTTGGCGGAAGAGCCGACGGTGCGTGCTGACCGGCAGCAGGATCAGCGCGGTGGTCAGCGCCGCCAGGACGACGTTGGCGAGATAGAGCGTCAGTTGAAAGTCGTCCAGCGTCTCGAAGCGGTTCTGGAACGGCAGCGTCAGCAGGAAGCCGGCGAGGATCTGCACGCCGGTCTGAAGCACCCGCAGCTCCTGCAGGAGCTCCGCCCAGTTGCGGTCCATCTTCTCGTCGAAGCTCTCGTCCCGGCCGTCTTTGCGGGACTCCTCGACATTTGGCATCGTCGCTCCTAACGTGGATCAAAACTTGGTACTAAGCTTACTGACGATTTTCGGGTACGGTGGGGGGACAGGAAAACCGGCACATTTGGGTAGGTGGACTATTGAGCAACTCTAAGCAGCAGGACCAGCCAAAAGATCCCAGGGGCGGCTACCACGCCGGCCCCTTTCCCGAGCAGGTCCAGGAACAGCCCGGACTGACAGCGCCGATGGAGCCAAAACCGGATCACGGGGAGCTCAGTTACGAGGGCAGCGAGGCGCTCGAGGGCAAGGCTGCGCTGATCACTGGCGGGGACTCCGGAATCGGCAAAGCGGTGGCGATCGCGTTCGCCCGCGAAGGGGCCGACGTCGCCATCTCCTACCTTCCGGAAGAGGAGGACGATGCCCGGGACACTGCCGAGTGGATCCGGAAAGCCGGCCGCAAGGCGCTCCTTCTGCCGGGTGACGGGCGCAGCGAGGAATTCGCGGCCAAGATCGTCGAGGACGCGCTCGCAGAGTTCGGACGGCTCGACGTCCTGGTGCTGAATGCGGCCTACCAAAAGAACCGCGATAACTTCGAATCGCTGCCCACCGAGGAGTTCGATCGGGTCTTTAAGACCAACCTGTACTCCCTCTTGTGGACCGCGCGTGCGGCGGTTCCACGTTTGTTGCCGGGGGCGTCCATCATCACGACGGCGTCCATCCAGGCCTTCAACCCGTCGCCGGAGCTCATCGACTACGCCATGACCAAGGCGGCCCAGGTGGCTTTCACCAAGGCCCTGGCCCAGGAACTGGGGCCCAAGGGTATCCGGGTCAATGCGGTGGCTCCCGGCCCCATCTGGACACCGCTGATTCCGGCGACAGAATGGCCGGACAAGCTCCCCAGCTTCGGCCAGGACACGCCCCTTGGCCGTGCCGGCCAGCCCGCGGAGCTTGCCCCGGCCTACGTGCTCCTCGCGTCCGACCACGGGTCCTACATCTCCGGCGCGGTGCTGCCAGTGACCGGTGGCAAGGGCCTTTGAGCAGGCCAGCCAGAACCGACCATTCAGATGCAACCGGCCAAATCCCAGAAAGCAGGAGGAACGTCATGACTCAGGACCAGCAGGGACGCCCCATCGAAGAAGAGGCGGGCGGCTACGGTACACCCACCGCGGAGCAGGAATTGCCGGAAGGGGACGCGAAGACCTTCGCGCAGCCGCGCGATGAGGAAGCCTTCGACGCCGCAGGCCTCAACCAGGACAGCCCGGACGGGGAGACGTACCCGGCGGGGGCGCCCGACCTGAGCCAGTTCGGCGCCGAAGACCAAGACAGTGCAGGAGAACCCGGAGCCGGACGCTTCGGAGGAACAGAGGAACAGATGAACGCGGAAAACGAAAGCACCGAAGCCGGCTTCGAGCCGGGCAACGAAGCTGCAGCCGAAAGCGGCGGCGCTGTGCCCTCCTCGGAAGCGGATATGGACGCGGCCAACACCGAGGAACCCGAGCCGGGCCGCCCGTTCTCCTCGGAGTCCGGCCAGGACGCCGCCGGGATTCCTGACGGCAGCGGCACGGATCTGCCGGACGAGCAGTCACCGAAGGACCGTGACAGCGACGACGCAGAGTCGTTCGACGCCGGATAGACGCGACTAGACCGCGGCATTCACACGGAAGGCCGGCGCCCTGCCACCACACGGTGGGAGGGCGCCGGCCTTCTGGTTGCCGCCTTGGATAGTTAGCGGCGCTTCCTGGGCGCGCGCTTCGCGGCGGCGTTGACCGCGCCCTTGACGGCCCCGACGGCGGATGCGTTCTCGGTCTCCGGTTCGGCCACGGTGCCGCGGGCCTTCGCGATGGCCTTCATGCCGTGGTAAATCACCAGGGCAGCGGCGGAACCCAGCGCGATGCCGGTGAACTTGAGGTCCCCGATGGTCCAGGTGTAGTCCGCGATGCCGACGATCAGGGCCACGGCGGCGGTCGTGAGGTTGATCGGGTTGGAGAAGTTGACCTTGTTCTGCACCCAGATCTTCACGCCCAGGACGCCGATCATGCCGTAAAGCATGGTGGCGGCGCCGCCGAGCACCCCGGCCGGGACGGTGGCGATCAGTTCGCCGAACTTCGGCGAAAAACTCAACACGATGGCAAAGATGCCGGCCACCCAGTATGCCGCCGTCGAATAGACCTTCGTGGCGGCCATAACGCCGATGTTTTCAGCGTACGTGGTCGTCCCGGATCCGCCGCCCAGGCCGGCGAGGACGGTCGCGGCGCCGTCGGCCATCAGCGCGCGGCCGGAGACGCCGTCGAGGTTCTGCCCGGTCATGGCGGACACCGACTTCACGTGGCCGATGTTCTCCGCCACGAGCACCAGCACCACCGGGACGAACAGACCGACGACGCCGAGGTGGAATTCGGGGGTCTGGAAGTGCGGAAGCCCGACCCAGGCGGCGGCGTCGACCTTGGCGAAATTGACCTCACCGCGGATCATCGCGACGATGTAGCCCACCACGACGCCGACCAGGATGCTGAGGCGGCCCAGGATGCCGCGGAAGGAAACGCTGACCACGATAATCACGGCGAGGGTGATCAGGGCGGTGATGGGGGCCGCGTCGAAGTTGTTCTTGGCGGCGGGGGCCAGGTTCAGGCCGATCAGCCCCACAATGGCGCCGGTGACGATCGGGGGCATAAGCCGGTTGATCCAGCCCGCGCCGAACTTCTGCACGACGGCGCCGATGATGGCCAGCCCGACGCCGGCCAGCACCACGCCGCCCAGCGCGCCGGGGATCCCGAACTGCTGCTGCGAGGCCATGATCGGGGCGATGAAAGCGAAGGAGGAACCGAGGTAGCTGGGCACCCGGCCCTTGGTCATGACCAGGAAGAGCAGGGTGCCGATGCCGGAGAAGAAGAGGGTGGTGGCAGGCGGCATGCCGGTGATGATCGGGACCAGGAAGGTGGCGCCGAACATGGCCACAACGTGCTGCATGCCCACGCCGATGGTCAGCGGCCACGCGAGGCGCTCGTCCGGCCTGACAACCTCGCCGGGGCGGATGGACTTGCCGTTTCCGTGGATCTTCCATTTGGTGCCGAGCATGCTCATTGCAGCGAGCCTTTCAAGAATGTGTGGCGGGACCGGGAAGGAATCTTCCGGTGCCACTTTACCGCGCCGGCCGGGCACGGCCCGCTGGGGCCCAGCCATGCCGCTACTCGGCGGAAGGCCGCCTGCGCTGCCGTTTCGTCTCCGACCGCTGCCCCTTTGCGGCGAGGCGCCGACGGTTCGATCCGCGGGTGGGTTTGGTCGCCCGGCGTCGGGGGCCAGCGGGCGCCAGCCCTTCCGCGACCAGCTCGGAGAGTTTCCCCAGCGCGATCTCGCGGTTGCGCAGCTGGGAGCGCTGCTCGGAGGAGGTCACGGTGATGACTCCGGCGACCAGGCGTGATCCGAACCGGGATACCAGCATCAGCCGCTGGCCCTCGGAAAGCACTGCCGAACGCCCGATGTCCCAGGAAAGTTCGACGCGGCTGTCAGAGGTGTTAACGTGTTGACCACCCGGCCCGGACGAACGGGAAAACCTCCACCGCAGTTCGGCCGCCGGAATGGTGAGCGCGGGCGACACCTCCAGATCCATGACCCCAGCGTTTCACGATCCGGACAGGATGGAGCACCCCGCCGTTGCGCTAACGGTCGTCGCGGGTTTGGAACTCCTCATCCAGCTCATAGTGCCGGAATTCCGTCTCCGGGTTTGGCTCGCCCTCAGCAACGACCTCAAAGTCCAGCTGGCGCTGGATCTGGCTATCGAGGACCTGCAGCTGCTGGTCTTCGACGGCGGCCAGATCTTCCGGAAAGCCCTCATCCGGGGTGAGATGCAGTTTGTCGCTCATCGTGCCCTCCGTACCGCCATGCCGGGGTTCGGCCCCCGGCCCTGAATGTCCGATCCTACAGGGAGAATGCACGTCCTGGGCAGCCCCGCCCGGGTGGGCTACCGCCCGGGCTGCGGGCCGGACTCGATGCCGCGCTCTGTTCCTCCGACGACGACCTGCGCGGGGCTGTGGAAGATGTAGCCGTTGAGCCAGGAAAACAGCGCGCGGATCTTCTGCTGGGTTCCGGACAGGAGGGCCAGGTGCACCAGGAGCCAGGACAGGAACGCCAGGGGTCCCTGGAGCTGGAGCCGTTTACGCCCAAGCTCGGCGACGGCGGCGCCCCGGCCGATCATCGCCATGTATCCCTTGTCGGTGTAATGAAAAGGTTGCCGGGTGCCGCCGCTGATGTCTGCGTGGATGTTGCGGGCGGCCCAGTTCCCCGCCTGCTGGGCGACTGAGCCCAGCTGCGGCAGCTTGGCTCCGGTCGCATCAGTAATGTTGGCCGCATCGCCAATGACGTAGACACCCTCGGCGCCGGGCGCCGTCAGGTCCGGCCGGACGTCGATGCGCCCCCCTTTGCCTTGCGGCAGTCCGGAACCGGCCAGGAGGTTTCCCGCCTTGAGGCCGCCGGCCCAGACAACGATCCGGCTGGGTATCTCGGTTCCGTCGGCCAGCGTCACACCGTCAGCCCGAACCTCGGTGACGCCGACCCCCATGTGCAGCTGCACCCCGATTTTCTTCAGTCGTTGGGTTGTGTAGGCCTGGGACTTCGAAGAGAACATGGCGAGCACGCTGGGGACCATGTCCACCAGGTGTACCCGGCAGCGTGCCGCGAGCTCGGGGGAGAAGTACTTGGTCACCACAAACTTGATGTTTTCGGCCAAGGCCCCCGCGGTTTCCACGCCGGTCGGGCCTCCGCCGACCACAACGACGTCCACGGGCACGTCGGGATCCCGGTCAGCCCGGTCAAGCAGCCGGGTCAGGCTGGTGCCGAGAGTGGTTGCGTCGGTGACCGAATACAGGGGCAAGGCGTGTTCCTCCGCGCCGGGAGTATTGAAAAAGTTCGGTACGGCGCCCACTGCGATGACCAGGATCTGCGCGCTGAACGTCTCGCCGTCGACGGTAGTGACCGCATGGTTCACGACGTCTACGGACGCAATGTCGGCGGTCAGCACCCGCACGCTTCGGAGCCGCCGGAGGACGGACCGGATTGGCCTGGTGACGGCTGACACCCCTATCTGCGAGGTGGCGACCTGGTACAGCAGCGGCTGGAACTGGTGGTAGTTATTCGAGTCGATGAGCAACACGCGTATGCCCTTGCGACCGAGTTCTTTGGCGGCCGCAAGACCGGCGAATCCGGCACCGACCACAATGACCTGGTACGTGTCCTTCATCCGAGCAACCTACTCCTCCCCGGGCCCGGATAACAGTGCCTATGGAAACCGCGGGCGAACCGGTCGGGCCGTCCGCCGGCGTGGCGCGCGCAGCAGACGTCAGAGGCACGCCGGTATGGTCATCACTTTCGCCAGCGAAGGGCCGCACGGACCGCCGCGGTCGCCAGGACGGCTGCCAGGGCGGCCCCGGAAAGACGCAACAGCGTGCGCCAGGAGGTGTCTGCAGTCCCGGGTATGGAGGCAGCGCCGCCGTTTCCCGAAGCTGTGACGGGCCTGGACTCCCGCAGTACCCGGCGCTCGCCGAGCGCGACTTCGACAAGTCGGTCCGGGGCGGCCGTGATGCTGTCGGCGGCCACTGCGGCAGGGAGGTCCACGAGGTAGGGCTTGCCATATGACGCTTCCGCTGCCACAGCGTCCAGCCAGGGTTCCGGTTGCCGGGACAGTCCGCGTTCGGTGAACGCCTTGGTGAGCATGGCCTTCACCTCCGACAGGGTCTTCCCGGGTGCACGCTTGACCACGTCAAAGATTGCTAGTTGTCGCTGGACGTTGTCCGCATTGGCCGGTGTGGGGTTCTGCACGGCGGTCTCCTCTGTGTTGACGGCTTGCTGTTCCTGGGGTGACGGTGAGTGCCTGCATCAGCCCCCTTCATTGGCGTCGACGCCGCCCGCTCTCCGTCAGTCTGCGGCATCGACTGCTCTTCGGCAATGGCGACCGGGTGCGGGAACCGACCGCTGCTAACGGCCTCTATTGCACCCGCTTCACGTTAGCGGCGCCGGCGGTTTGGCCATGAGCAGGATCGCCTGCGGGTGCTTTTCCAGGGGCCGAGCCGCGCGGACCAGTTGCGCGCGCAGCACGAAGCCCTGCTCCGTGAAACGGAGGGACACGTCGTCGGGAGAGTGCAGTTCTGCCCGGAGCTCGACGTCGTGCCCGTAGGCGCGCTCGATGGTGCGGTGGCCGCTGCCCACTTGGAAGGCAAGGAGTGCCAAGCCGCCGGGACGGAGTACCCGCCAGAACTCGCAGGCGATCGCGGGCAGGGCTGCCGGGGAGGAATGGATGATGGAGTACCAGGCAAGGATGCCGTCCGTGGCGCCATCGTTGACGGGAAGCTCTGCCAGCTCGCCGACGTCGAACGTGAGCACGGGATGAAGCCGCCTCGCAGTCCGGACCATTTCCGGCGAGAGATCCACCCCGGAAACGTACAGCCCGGCGTCGCCGAGGTGCGCGCTCATCCGGCCGGCGCCGCATCCGGCGTCGATCACTTGCCGGCCGGGCGCGCAGCGCACCAGCGCGGAGAACTCGTCGACCATGGCCAGATCGAGGGGTGACTCGAAGCTGGTGTCGGGGAGCGCCGCCGCGTAGGCCTCGGCTACCGCGTCGTAGCCGGATCGGATGTCGGCCAGGGTCGCGGGGTTTGCCATTGTCCGAGCCTACCCATCCGGGCCGCCGCCCCTGTCCCTTTAGGACGTGTGGCCGGAATGGCCGCCGTTGCCGCTGCCGGGGCTCGCTGCGTCAACCACCCGGTATCGGACTGACATCCCGGCGCTGAGGTGGTCGTTGACGTGGCAGTGGAACAGCCAGGTGCCTACGTCATCGGGGACCATGTCGGCTACCACCATGCTCGCAGGCAGCAGGTTCACGACGTCGGTGCGCATCCCCAGCGCCGTCGCGGTGTTTCCGTGCCAATGCGGGGTGTGCAGGTCGACTTCAGTGCCCATGCCCATCAGGTACCAGCGGACCCGTTCGTCTTTCTTCATGGTCAGCGCATCCAGCGGCAGGTTGCCGAAAACATAGCCGTTGATCGAGTGCATCAGGTTGCTTTCGCGGAATTCTTCATTGGCCGGGTCCACGGAACCCGGGGCGCCGGCGAAGCGGCCGATGTTGCGTTTAAGGTACGGGCTGGCGTTTTCATCACTGACCTTGAACTGGACGAAGAATTCCCGGTCGACGTCGTTTGGGGTTCCGTCCGTGCGGGCCGCGTCAGCCTTGGTGATGACCATCGGACCGACCAGGCCGGCATAGTCGTCTCCGACCTCGTCCTTGTGCGAGTGGTACATCCACATCACGGAACTCCCGTCCATTGGGCCGGGGCCGGCCCTGTCCGGCACCTTGTAGTTGTAGGTGTAAACGGTTCCCGGCGGAACAGCGTCGTCACCGTGGTCCGACGCCCCGGTGCCATCCTCGTACGGGGCGCCCTCGTTGGCCTTGTCGTAGAAGACGCCATGGACGTGCACCGACGCTGGGCGGTCAAGGTTGTTCTTGAAGACCACCTTAATGGTGTCACCGACGACGCCTCGGATGACCGGGCCGAGCATGCCGAGATGCCTGTCCGCGTCGCTGCGCGGCTTGAGCTTCGTGAAGGACGCGTCGGTGTAGTCACGGTACAGCGACTTCACGTACGTGGTGCCGATCCGCTGCGGGCCTTGCTGTGTAAAGACGGCCGCGGTTTTGTCAAAGGGTGCGCCCGCGTTCTGGTTCACCCCGGACGGCGCATAGTTCCAGTCCACCTCGTCCGCTCCGATGAAGTAGGTCCGGGTCTGCGGAACGTATCGTCCCTCGGCGGGCGTTGCCATCGCCGTGCAGCCTGCGAGGGCCACAGTCGTCACTAGAGCCGCGGCCATGGCGACGTACAGCGCAACCAGAATCCGTCGCGGCCAGAAGAGAGGACCCCGGCGCGCTTGTTCCAGCGTCATGACATGACTGCCCATTTGTTGGCCTGCCTTCGAATCCATACCTAACCAAGAGACTTGAGGCTTAGCGACTTAAGCGTAGGACGGAGAGCCGTTTATGCGTAGGGCTGGGACCCCGGATCTTGTCCCGCATACGTCGGTCGGAGCAGGGCTGCCCGGGCGTTGTACCGTGGGGGCCGATGCATATAGCGGTATCTATTGCGGCGTATGACCAGCAGCTCCGGACAGATGCAGAGACCCCGGGCGCGGCCGCCGCCCACTGAGTTTGCGGGCCTCTGGGGCGTGGCCACATGCGAGGAACGGCGCGGCCGGGGGATGTACCGGGCGGTCACCGCGGCTCATGCCCGGGCTGCGCTGTCACGGGGCAAGACGCTCTCCGCAGCAACTCAACCGAGTATTCACGACCGATTCTGGAACGCTACGGCATGGTCGGGGTCTCGATGACGACGCCGTCCAGCTGGCGGCGCTGAGCGCCGAAGTGCCCCGCCGGCCGTGGCAAACTGAACCCGTGAGCCACGGACCGGATTACGTTGCGTACGCCGCCAAGATGCGCCACCTGGCTGTCTCCGGCTGCGACTTCGAAGTCGACGCGCGGTTCGTCGACATGCTGAGTCCGCGGCGGGCCCAGATCCTGGATCTTGGCTGTGGAATCGGTTCGGCTGACGACGACCTTCCAGCAGATCTCCTCGATCTTGACCACCGGCGGCGGCTTGATCGTCGGAACCTCTACCCAGGCCCGGGGAGGACCCAAACAGCAAGATCTAGCGGCCGCCGTCTCCGGCCTCGCCCTGACCCATCGGTGTTCTGGCTGGCACCTCGGCCCGTTCTGCGAGGGTTCGCCTTGGTCCGTGAGCGTCTACGCGAACGCGGGTTCACGGCGGGCTGCCGAGGGACCGGACGGGATCTTCGTCCTCGGCTCGTGAGGCCGGCCCCGACGTCGTACGCCACCGCCTATGCCGGGCGTGGTGGTTCAGTATCTGAAGTAGTGGTTTCTTTGGGGTGTTTGGCGGGGGTCGAGGTGGGGTGGCGGGATGAACCAGGGGATTCCGGCGCGGTTGTGGATGGTCCATTGTTCTTTGTGGATGAGGTGGTGGTGGTGGGAGCAGAGGAGGACGCCGTTGTCGGTGCTGGTGGTGCCGCCGCGGGACCAGTAGGTGATGTGGTGGGCTTCGCACCAGGTGGCGGGGATGGTGCAGTTGGGGAAGGCGCAGCCTTGGTCGCGGGCGGTGATGGCTTTGCGGATGTGGGGCGGGAAGATCCGGGTGGTGCGGCCGATGTCGAGGATGCGGCCCTGGCTGCCGAGCAGGACGGGGATGATGTCGGCGTCGCAGGCGATTTTGCGGATGGTCCCGGCGGTGACGGGGCCGGTGAGGGCCAGGGTCCCGGTGCCGGTGAACCCGAACGGGCCGGTCCCGACGCCGGGGGTGCGTCTGCCGGCGCTTGCGTCCCCGGCCCGGGTGCCCCCGATGATTCCTGTTTTGCCGAAGTCGGGCATGCCCGCTCCGCCGTCAGTGCGGCCGGCTGCGTCCACGGCGCTGGCGAACGAGCCTGTTTGGGTTTCGATGTCAGGGGCGGTGTTGGTGGCAGGGTCGGTGCTGGTGCTGGTGCTGGTGCTGGTGGCGTTTAGGAGGTGTTCGAGGAGGTCGCGGTGGTCGATGGTGACCATGATCTGGGGCCGGAGGCCTCCGGTGGCGGGCAGCCCGCCGGAGGCGAGGGCTATTTTGCAGGCGCCGACCAGGCCGTCGAGGGATTTCTGCGGCCGGGACCGCCAGTCCAGCCCGCCCGGCACGAACCCGCCCGCCCCGTCACCGGGCCCTGCCTCTCCGCCGGGCCCTGCCTCTTCGCCGGGGCCGGCGGTTGCGGACAAGGCTCCTCCGCCGACTCCGGTGGCCGCGTCACCGGTGGCCGTGTCAGCGGGGTCTTGGGTGCCGGGGGTGGTGCGGGGGTTGGTGGCGGTGTTCATTACGGTGAGGAGGTGTTCGAATTGTTCGGTGGTGGCGAAGATTTCCAGGTGGTGCAGGCCGTGGCGGGGGCGGCGGATGAACGCGCCCTGTAACTGGCGCAGGACTTCCTCGGAAGGTTCGGCGCCGTCCTGGTCGATGGCGTCCATCCAGCGCCGGGCGATCCGGGCCAGGAAGTCCGGGTCGTGCCCGGCCGCGGTGGCCGTGAGGGAGTGTTCCATCCGGGCGGTCGTGTCCGCGCCGCACAGGGGCCGGACCCGGTCCAGGGCCTGGGCGATGATGGTCGCGGACCGGGACGGGACACTCCCGGCGGCCACGGCGGCGGCGAGTTCCTCGTGCAGGGGCGGGAGGGCCTGGCCGGTGATCCCGGTGCGCGGCAGGACCGCGGTGGTCAGTGACAGGCGGCGGTGGGCTTCGGTGCCGGTGATCTGCAGCCGGTCCCGCAGGAAGTCCCCGCTCTTGCGGTAGCCGTCATCCAGGGCCGGGGAGTTGCCGGCGGCGGCTTCCTTGCGGGTGCGGTCCACCGCGGCGGCGCCGACGAGCTGCAGGTACTCCACGGCCCGGGCGAGTTCCTCGATCCCGGCGGCGTACTCCGCGGCCTCTCCGACCCCGAACAGCGCCGCGTCCCCCACCGCCGTCGCGCACAACTCCCGCAACTGCCCCAGAACACTCCCCAGCGACGGAACCCCGCGCGCAGCACCCCCGGCCCGGGCCGCCGGAGAAACGCTGAGAGCTGCGCTGGTTCCCATGAATCAATCCTGCCGCGGACCTACGACACTATTGCCCGCACCGCCGGCCTCGACGGAACAGCCGGCACCATCCGCTGGCCGGAGCAGCACGCCCCGCCCCACCGACTTCCGGCAGACAGCATCCCCGGGCCGGATGGCCGGAAGAAAAGCGAGAGCTGCGCTGGTTCCCATGAATCAATCCTGCCGCGGACCTACGACATTATTGCCGGCACCGCCGGCCTCGGCAGAACAGCCGGCACCATCTTCGTACCGGAGCAGCACGCCCCACCCCACCGAGACCCGCCAAGCGGCAGAGCCCGGCTGCACGGGCAGACGGGAAGCGAGAGATGCACTGATTCCCACGGACTAATTCTCTTGCTGGGCACCGACATTATTAGCAGCATCCAGTGTCGGGCTGCTGGACTCTCAGGCTGCCGCTCGACGTCCACGAAGCTATGACCCCGCGCTGGCCGTGGCGGGACCTATGGCCGATTCCAACCGCCCCAGCTTCCAACACACTGGAGCGAGGAAGGTAGGAGGGTCAACCATGAAGGTTCTCGTTGCCTATGCGAGTGCACTGGGGTCCACCCGGGAAATCGCTCAACACATAGCTGACCGCGTGGCTGTTGCGCTGGGCGAGGTCGAGTGCCGGTCCGCGGAGGAAATCGAGTCTGTCTCAGGCTACGACGCCGTGGTGGTCGGCAGCGCCATTCACAACCAGGCCTGGCTTCCCCCGGCTTTGCTGTTCGTCTCACAGCATGCGCACGAGCTGGCCAAGCGGCCTGTCTGGGCGTTCAGCGTGGGAATGTCCGACGCGCTGCCAAAGCCGTTTCGCAAACGGGGTGCCCTGCTGCAGCAGCAGCGACTGGAACGATCTCAGTTTCAGGATGTTCCCCTTCGCGGCCACAAAATCTTCTCGGGTGTCTACGAGGCTCGCCAGATGCCGGCGCCGCTCCGGCTCGTGTTCCGGCTTACC
The DNA here is from genome assembly GCF_056780195.1 of Arthrobacter sp. SD1074B. Taxonomy (NCBI): domain Bacteria; kingdom Bacillati; phylum Actinomycetota; class Actinomycetes; order Micrococcales; family Micrococcaceae; genus Arthrobacter; species Arthrobacter sp. SD1074B. The sequence continues at coordinate 82,325 of NZ_JBRAZT010000001.1, forward strand.
GGCGGACGCTTTGGAGACCTGCGGGACTGGGCGGCCGTCGACGGCTGGACTGATGGAATTACAGCCCAACTCACGCAACCCGCTTCGACCACCGCTTCAGAGGACACGGACGACCAAGGTCTCCCGCCAGACCGGCCGTCGGGCGGCTGAACAAATTCGGGTGAAAGGAGGGACCCGGCACTCCGCGAACACAATGACCCGCTGGCGGTGTCCTGGGACATCACCAACACGGATGCAGCGAAGGCCGCAACGGATGCCACACAACCCGGGGTTTGGCCGTGTCGATGGGCTCCTGGGCTCCTGGGCTCCTGGGCGCGAGGCGGCGTGGCGGAAGCGGCGGGAGCAGGCGACATGAAACCAGATCCGCCCGTCGTCTAGATTTGGGAGGATGGTGAGCGAAGAGATCCTTGACGGCGGCAATTCCAGCGTCGTGGTGCGCGTGGGGGACACCGTCCGCAGGAATTCCGGCCCGTGGACGCCGGCCGTTCACGCCTTGCTGGACACCTTCCGCGCGAGCGGGATCAGCCGCGTTCCGGTAGCGGCGGGCCTGGACGAGCGGGGCCGCGAAATCCTGTCGTTCCTGCCCGGAGAGGTGGTGCAGTATCCGCTGCCGGCGTGGATTTGGCACCCCTCGATCCTCCGGGACGCGGCGGCACTGCTCCGGCAGCTGCACGACGCCAGCGTCGAGTTGGCCCGGCAGCCGCTGAGCTGGCAGTCGCCAACCCATGAACCGGTTGAGGTCGTCTGCCACAACGACTTCGCCCCGTACAACATGGTGTTTCAGGAGAGGCAGTTTGCCGGCGTTTTCGACTTTGACGCGGCCTCACCCGGCCCTCGGATCTGGGATTTCTGCTACCTGGCCTACCAGCTGGTGCCGCTGATCGAAGGCGGCGGACCCGGTGCGCCGGAGCGGCCGGAGTTGCTGGGCCGCCTGGATGAGTTGATTGCGGGGTATGGTTTCGCCTTCTCGCGCCGCAACGTGTTGGAAACTCTTGGGGCCAGGCTTCGTGAACTGGCCGACTACTCCGATGGGCGGGCGGCCGCGACCGGCCGTTCGGATCTGAACCACCACGCCGCCATGTACCGCCGCGACAGTCTTCGAATGGTGCGGCTCGCGGGGCAGGAATGACTACCGGCCCGGAACAACCGCCCGGACGCCGCAACCATGTCGTGGTGGGTCTTCCTGCGAGTGGGCGACGTCACTCGGTGTGCCGGGAAGCAGCCGTCCCGGGCCTCCGTTGAACCTAGGGACAGCAGAAGCGCCCCGGACGGGGCGAGCCCAGCGAAAGGGACGCGAATGACGATCGCCCATGAAGAAGCAGTAATCGACGCCGCAGCGGTGGACGCAATCTTTGCGCAGGCGCGCACAGCCAACGCCTTCACCGGTGAAGTCACGGACGAGCAGGCCAGGGCGATCTACGAGCTGACAAAGTTCGGACCCACCGCGTTCAATTCCCAGCCGCTGCGCGTCACCTATGTCCGGTCGGATGAGGCCCGCGCCACTCTGGTGGCGGCCCTGTCCGCCGGGAACCGCGCGAAGACGGTTTCCGCGCCGCTGGTTGCGATCCTCAGCGTCGACACCGCCTGGCATGAGCAGTGGGACACCTTCCTTCCCGGCTACAACGCCCCCAAGGCCATGTACGATGCCGCCCCGGACCTCGCCGCGGCCACCGGGAACAACAACGCCCACCTGCAGGCCGGTTACTTCATCCTCGCCGTCCGGTCGCTGGGACTCTCCGCCGGACCGATGACAGGCGCTGACTTCGGCAAGATCGACACCGCGTTCTTCCCGGACGGCAGCCAGAAGAGCTTCATGGTCGTTAACATCGGCCAGGCCGCCGAGGATGCCTGGGGCGCTCCGAAGCCGAAGTTCGCCTACGAGGACGTGGTCCGCACCGTCTGACGCCCGCGCGGCGCCGCCGGTGTCGGAGGGCGGTGGCAGACTATGCCCATGCGCAACCTGATTGTGGTCGCTTTCCTGGAGCCTGTCACCGAGGGAATGGAATTCCCGCGGGACGCCTGGCCGTTGCACATCACGCTGGTGAAGTTCGACGTCGTCGAGCCGCTTCCCGCCGACGCAGGTGCCGGGGAATACGACGCCGACGCCCTCGGCGGTGCCGCCGGCACCGCCGTCGCCAGGGACATGCTGGCCAGCCAGCTGGCCGGGCGCATGGACGCGCCGGTCCGGGCAGCACTGGGCTCCGCCGTGACCGTTGGACCGGAGGCGGGCTTCGGCCGTTCCGGCTCCATCCCGGTCAGCCTGATCGAACCCAGCGCCCCGCTCCAGGCCCTTCACGAAGGCCTGGTCGGAGTGGTCGAGGCGCTGCCCGGACGCATTGCCACCCCCGGCTACACCATGGCAGGCTACCGCCCGCACGTGTCGCACCGCGGCGGCACGGCCCCCCGTGCAGGGGGGCATCTGGTGCTGGACCGGGTCGCCCTGGTGGACATGGCCCCCGACGGCGGACACGCCACGCGGCGGGTGCTCCGGCTCTGGGAGGCCGCATTGTGAATGAACCTCTTCATTATCCGTCCGAGGTGCAATACTGGGGTCAAATTGGGACTGACACCGACGACTACTGGGGTCACTGGGTGCATGCTGGGGGAACCACGGGATGATGCTTGACACCTCCACCTTGCGCGTCGCCTTGGCTGTCGTAACCCTGACGCTGCTGTGCCTGTTCTACTTCATCATCTACCGGCGGACCCGCTCACCCTTCAGCGCCTGGTGGTGCTCGGCGCTGCTGCTCTTCCTCACCGGATCCGCGTCCTACCTGCTGGACGGCACTCCCCATCAGGCATGGGCCAATCCGCTGGGCAATACCCTGCTGGTCGGCGGTGCCGGAGCCATGTGGGCCGGTGCCCGCTCACTGCGGAGTGGAAACCCCGGGCTGTGGTTCCTCCTGGCAGGGCCGGTGGTGACGGGCGTCGTGTCGGTGCTGGACCACCCGGCGACAAATAGCTGGTCCGGCGGGCCGGTCCTGCTGGGCATGATGGCGCTGATGCTCGGGCTCTCCTCCCGAGAGCTTTTCCTGCTCGACGTCGACTACTCCCGGGTGCACCGGCCCCTCGCCCTCGGTTCCGGTTTCCTGACCGTCTTCTACGCGGGCCGGCTGGTTGCGTTTCTCCTGGACGGTCCGGACGGACCCGTGTTCGTCGCCTATTTCGGTTCGGTGGTGACCACGCTGCTCACGTCGATTGTCCTGGTGCTTGCGTCCTTCACCATGGCCGAGTTGAGCAACGAACAGCTGACCCGGGACCTCAGGGCACGCGCCACGGTTGACGGGCTCACCGGCCTCCTGAACCGCACCGCATTTATGGACCTGGCGGCGAACGAACTGCGCAGGCTCGGCAACGCCCGGACCACGGCGGCGCTGGTGCTGGCGGACCTGGACCACTTCAAGGCCGTCAACGACAAGTACGGGCATGCCGCCGGAGACTCCGCGCTGCAGACGTTCGCCGCCGCGTGTACGTCCTCGGTCCGCTCCACCGACCTCGTGGGACGCTACGGGGGCGAGGAATTCATCCTGCTCCTGCCAGGCGTCACACCGGAACGCGCCGGCGAGATGGCGGCCACCATCAGCCGCCGGCTGCAGGAGGCGCAGCCGGGTGTGGAAGCCAGGCTGCCCACCGTAAGCTATGGCATCGCCTCGACCGGCCCCGGCCGGGCTGACCTGGAGGCCCTGGTCGCCTCGGCCGACGCCGCCCTGTACCGCGCGAAGACGCTCGGTCGGGACCGGTCGGTGCTGGCCGCCAGCCTCTGCGAGGAGGAGCAGACCGCCTAAGGCCGGACGACCGGTGCGCCGGGCGTGGCTGAAGCGGGGCCCGGCGCCTCCACGGCCGCCGGACCCGGCCGCCCCGTTAGGAAATAACCCCGTCCACCAGGGCTTTGGCCTCGGCCTGCACCTGCTTGAGGTGCTCCGCGCCCTTGAAGGACTCGGCGTAGATCTTGTAGACGTCCTCGGTGCCGGAAGGCCTGGCCGCGAACCAGGCGTTTTCGGTGACCACCTTCAGTCCGCCGATGGCCGCGCCGTTGCCGGGCGCCTCGGTCAGCTTGGCGGTGATGGTCTCGCCGGCCAATTCCGTCGCGGTGACGTCCGACGGCGACAGCTTGCCCAGGGCAGCCTTCTGCTCGCGCGTAGCGGCGGCGTCGATGCGGGCGTAAACGGGATCACCGAACTTGTCGGTGAGGCCCTTGTACAACTGCGACGGCGACTTGCCGGTGACCGCCGTAATCTCGGACGCCAGCAGTGCCAGCAGGATGCCGTCCTTATCGGTGGTCCAGACGCTGCCGTCCTTCTTGTTGAAGGAGGCGCCGGCGGATTCCTCCCCGCCGAAGGCGCCCTCGCCGGACAGCAGCCCTGGCACGAACCACTTGAAACCGACCGGCACCTCCACGAGCTTCCGGCCAAGGCTTTCGGCGACCCGGTCGATGATGGACGAGGACACCAGGGTCTTGCCGATCACCGACTGGGGATTCCAGCCGCTGCGGTGCCGGTACAGGTAATCGATCGCGACGGCGAGATAGTGGTTGGGGTTCATCAGCCCGCCGTCAGGGGTCACGATGCCGTGCCGGTCGGCGTCGGCGTCGTTGCCGGTGGCGACGTCGAAGGCTGCGGACCCGTCCGCACCAACAGACATGCGGCTGATCAGGGAGGCCATCGCCGACGGCGAGGAGCAGTCCATCCGGATTTTTTCGTCCCAGTCCAGCGTCATGAAGGCCCACTGCGGGTCCACGGTCGGGTTCACCACGGTGAGGTTGAGGTGGTGGCGTTCGCCGATTTCTCCCCAGTAGTCCACCGAAGCGCCGCCCATGGGGTCGGCGCCGATCCGGACACCCGCCTCGCGGATCGCGTTCAGGTCAAGCACCGAGGGCAGGTCATCGACGTAGCTGCTCAGGAAGTCGAACTTCCCGGTGGTGCCGGCGGCCATGGCGTCCGAGATGGGAACCCGCTTCACCCCGCGCAGGCCGTTCTCAAGAAGCTCGTTGGCGCGGTTGGCGATCCAGCCGGTGGCGTCGGTGTCGGCCGGTCCACCGTGCGGCGGGTTGTACTTGAAGCCGCCGTCGCCGGGCGGGTTGTGGCTCGGAGTCACCACGATGCCGTCGGCCTGCGGCGCCCCCGCAGCGGAGTTGTTGTTGTGCGTCAGGATGGCGTGGCTAAGGGCCGGGGTGGGCGTGTAGCCGTGGCGGGCGTCGATCAGCACGTGCACGCCGTTCGCCGCCAGGACCTCAAGGGCGGAGTTCTGCGCCGGCTCGCTCAGGGCGTGCGTGTCCTTGGCGAGGTACAGGGGGCCGGTGATGCCCTGGCCGGTGCGGTATTCCACGATGGCCTGGGTGATGGCAAGGATATGCGGTTCGTTGAACGACGCCTTGAGGCTCGACCCCCGGTGGCCGGAAGTCCCGAACGCCACCCGTTGGCCAGGGTCGCCCAGATCCGGCGAAACGTCGTAGTACGCGTCCAGGAGCGCAGTGAGGTCAACAAGGTCTTGGGGTTGGGCAACTGTGCCCGCGCGGCTAGCCATGGCTCCAGCATGCCAGACGAGGCGCCCCCGCAACATGATTTCGCTGGAAACGGGGCCGCTGTGACGTGGCAGCTACGGCCAGGAAAACGGCGCGGCGCTAATCTGGACGTACACACGTCGGAGGGGAATTTCATGACCGAGCAGCCCAGGCCCGGGAACGGCGAGGAATACCGCGGCTACCAGCCGCCGCCATATCGTCCGCCGTACGGAGATGACGGCCATGTTCCGCCGATGCCAGCCGGGGCGCCGCACCTGGGCCAGTCGGCCGGCAGCTACGACGCCTACGGCCAGCCGGCGGGTCCTTACGCCGACGCCTACGGCCAGCCGTACTACTACGGAGTGCCTGCTGCGCCGAAGGGCCTGAGCATCGCCAGCCTGTGCTGCGGCATCGCGGCGTTCCTGGGCTTCGGCTTCTTCCTGCTACCGCAGCTGGCCGGCGTCGTCCTGGGGCACCTGGCCTTGAACCGGGAGCCGGGCGGCAAGGGCCTGGCCATCGCGAGCTTGATCCTTGGTTATGCGGCGATTGCCATCACCCTTCTGGTGGTCGTGACGCTGGGGGTCGCCTTCGCTAACGCGGACTTCATCACCCGCTAGGGCGGCCCGGCGGCCTACGGAACCTCTGCGAGCAGGCGTCGGACCGCGCTGTCTACCGCTGCACGGAACTCAGGGTGCTCGGCCACGGCTGCGGGGAAAATCTCCTGCACCGCCAGCAGCCGGTCTGCGAGCCCGGATTCCGGGCCAGCTGCGGCCTCCCGGAGCACGTCCGCCAGAGGGTCGTCCAGTATCAGGGGGCGGCCGTTAACGTCCCGCCCCCGGCAAATGAACACTATCCAGGCGGCAACCAGCAGCGCGGCGGATTCTGGTACTTCGCCCGCGGCCAGGCGGTCCGCGACTGTCCCGAGGATCCTGACCGGCAGCTTCTGCGACCCGTCCATGGCGACCTGGATCGTGGTGTGCCCCAGGTTCGGGTTGGCGAAGCGGTCCAGGATCGACTCGCCGTAATCCGCCAGATCGGTGCCGGGCGGCGCCGCGAGGGTAGGAATGATGTCGTTGCGCTGCAAGCGGCGGGCCTCTTGCGCCAGGCCATCCGAGGAGACGGCATCGGCGATCGTGGGGTACCCGCGCAGTGCACCCAGATAGGCCAGCAGGGAGTGGGTGGCATTGAGCATCCGCAGCTTGGCGACCTCAAAAACGCCGACGTCGGCGGTTACGACGGCCCCCGCACGTTCCCATTCCGGGCGCGGCACCTTGAAGTTGTCCTCGATGATCCACTGGCCAAACGGCTCCGCAACCACCAGGCCCTCGTCCCGCAGGCCGAGCATCCGTTCGGCTTCCCGACGGTTGGCCTCGGTTGTCGCGGGGACAATCCGGTCCACCATGGTGGAGGGGAAGGTGACGGCGGTATCGAGCCATTCGAGCAGCCGATCCGCCCCCGCGGCCTCCGCGAGGGCCAGCACCAGGCCGCGGGTGACGCCGCCGTTGGACAGGAGGTTGTCACAACAGACGACGGCGAAGGGGGCACCGGAGTTCGCATGGCGCCGTGCCAGACCGCGCGTCAGCAGGCCGAGGGGGGTGCGGGCAGCGCCGGCGAACTGCTGGCCCGCAAGCTCCGCCCTGAGCGCCCCGACGTCGGCTGCGACCCCCGGATTGGCCAGATCCAGGGCTCCGTTGAGCGTGCGCGGGTAGCCCTTCTCCGTAATGGTCAGGGAAGCCAAGTGGACGTTCTCTGCAGCCAGCGTCCGCAATACTTCCTCAGAGTCCGCCCCGGGAAACGCCACCCTGCGCAGTGATCCCACGACGTGCAGCGATGACGAATCCCTGGCCTTGGTGAGCACGGAGTAGAGGCCGTCCTGCGGCCCGAGCTGATCCGCAACTTTCGCGGAACGGCCGGTGACGCCAAGGATCCCCCACCGGGTGTCGCCCGCGGCTGCGGCGGCGTCCTCGGTGTAGACGGCCTGGTGCGCACGGTGGAAGGCGCCGACGCCGAAATGGACAATGCCGGTGCTCAGCGCGCGGGGATCCACGGCCGGGCCGGTGACGCCGGGGCGCTTGGCGGCCGCAGGCACAGTGGCCAGCGACAGACGGTCGGTCAGGGTGGTTGCAGGCATCATTGGCCTTTCAGCCGGGGGAGGGCGGCGCTAGCGGCAGCCCGGCGGTCAGTCGGTCTCTTCCCGCACCTGGGAAACAAGCTGGGTCGGATTGACGAAGCGGAGGGCCACCACCAGCAGGACCATCATCATGAGCATGTAGACGACGGCCATAGCGTCGACAGACTGCTGGGCGCGGATGCCGGCACCTGTCATGGCGGTGAACAAGGCGACCACCAAGGTGTCCGACGTCGAGTCTGAGGTCAGGAACGTCAGTTCGAACATGCCCACTGTCCGGACCAGCACCAGGACCGCGGCGGCGAGGATACCCGGAACCAGCAGCGGGGCGAGGATCTTCGTGAAGAGCCGCAGCATGTTGGCGCCGCACATCCGCGCGGCCGACTCGATCGAGGGGTTGATCTGTTCGATGAACGGCGTCATGGTCAGGATGACGAACGGGATGGACGGGACAAGGTTGGCCAAGATGACGCCGGTCAGGCCGGGTGCCAGGTGGTAATAGGTGAGCAGCGTCGCCAGCGGGATGCCGTAGGTGATGGGAGGCATCATGATGGGCAGCAGGAAGATGAGCATCAGAATGCTCTTCCCCGGAAAGTTGCGCCGAGCCAGTACATAGGACGCAGGCGCGCCGATCAGGACGGAGATTCCGACGACGGCGACGGAGACCGTCAGGGTCGTCCCGATGACCTGGCTGAGGTCGTACTCCTTCCACGCATCCGCGTACCAGGCGGGCGTGTAGCCGGAGGGGAGCCACGTGTCGAACCACTCCTTGGCGAAGGAGTTGACCACCACTGAGGAGACGACGCCGAGCAGCAGCAGCAAGAATACGGCCATGCTTCCCCAGATCAGGAACGTGCCGGGGGAAGCTGCCAGCGGCCGTTTGGCGGCCCGCGGCGTGGTGCCGCCCCTTGGTTTCAGTGCAGTGCTCATCAGCCCTTACCTCCGGTGGATCCTTTGTACATGCGGGAGCGCCAGATCAGCACCAGGATGATGACGATCAGTTCCACGACGCCCATGATGATGGCCGCTGCGGACGCGAGCGGGTAGTCGAATTGCTGCCCCCAGGCGTTGTACGCCACGTAGGCGATGACCCGGGTGGACCCTGACGGATCACCGACCAGGATGGCGGACGGGAAGACGCTGAAGGCCAGGACAAAGGTCAGGCAGAACGTGATGGCCAGGCCGGGTGCCAGCAGCGGCAGCGTGATCCGGCGGAAGCGCTGCTTCCAGTCCGCGCCCAGGGTACGGGCGGCCGCCTCAAGGGAGGGATCGATGCCGGACAGGTAGGACAGGATGAGCAGGAACGCGAACGGGAACCCGGAGATGATCAGCGACCAGAGCACGCCCCAGTAGTTCTGGACCAGCTGCAGAGGCTCGAAGCCAAGAACGCCCAGGAAACGGTTCAGCCAGCCGCGCTGGCCGAAGAAGTTCAAGAGGCCCTCGGCGGTGAGGACGGTGCCCAGCGTGATCGGGATGACGAGGACGGTGGTCAGCGCCCGCTTGCCGCGGAATTTCCCGCGCATCTTGTAGGCGAGCGGCACCGAGACCAGGACGTTCAGCAGGGCGGCGGGGAGCGCCAACTGCAGGGTCACCCAGATCGAGTCCAGCCCCCGGACCGAGGGATCCGTGAAGAACTTCACGTACGCGCCGAACAGGCCGCCGGTCTTGGGCTGGAACGACAGGCCGAGGCCGTACACGAACGGGTACACGAACAGCACCAGGGCGAACAACAGCGCAGGCAGTAACAGGAGCAAGAGCTTGTCGATCCCGCGCTCGGCCATCCGGTGGGACAACGCCGGCCGGGTGGTTGTGCCCTGCTTCGCCGGCCCGGGGCGCTGCCCGGTAACGGTCACAGCGCCGCCGCCTCAAACTCCGGGGCGGACTTCGCCGTCGCCGCCAACTCGGCAGGGAACACCAGCACCCGGTCCTGCGAGGCGGTGAGGGTGACCCGTTGGCCCGGCTCCACGTGCCGCGCCGTGCGAACGTGCAGGGGCTTCCCGGCGTCGGACCGAGCCTCGACCGCGAACTCACGGCCCTGGTATTCGACGACTTCAACGGTGGCATCGATGCTGGCCAGGCCGGCGGGTGCCGAGCCTGCCGGTGCGATGTCGAAGTCCTCCGGACGGAGCCCGATCTTGACCGCGTCGCCGGCACGGAGCGGCTCCTGCGCTGAACCGGTCATCGTGGTGCCCAGGACCGAAACGGTGACGGCACCGCCGTGGACCCGTTCCACTACGCCCTCCAGCAGGTTGCGGTAGCCCATGAAGTCCGCGACGTGCCAGTTGGCGGGACGTTCTTGAAGCTCCTGCGGCGTTCCCACCTGCTGGACTTCACCGAGGCGCAGCACCACGAGCCGGTCCGCCAGGGACAAAGCTTCCTCCTGGTCGTGCGTCACGTAAAGCGTGGTGAGGCCCAAGGACTGGTGCAGGCGGCGGATTTCGGTCCGCATCTCCAGGCGCAGCTTCGCGTCCAGGTTCGACAGCGGCTCGTCCATAAGGACCAGCGGGGGGCGGAGCACCACGGCGCGGGCGATAGCCACGCGCTGCTGTTGACCGCCGGACATCTGGCCGGGCAACTTGCTCGCGTGCGGCCCCAGCTGGACGAGTTCGATCGCCTCGGCCACACGCTTCTTGATTTCCGCCTTGGGAACGTTGCGCATTTCCAGGCCAAACGCGATGTTCTTCTCCACGCTCAGGTGCGGGAAGAGGGCGTAGTTCTGGAAAACCATGCCGAAGCCGCGCTTCTCGGGCGGTAGCTGGTCGATCTGCTTGCCGTCCATCAGGATGCGGCCGCCGGTCAGCGGCAGCAGGCCGGCCAGGCAGTTCAATGCGGTCGACTTGCCGCAACCGGAGGGCCCAAGCAAGGCGATGAACTCCCCGCTACGGATCGAGAGATTAAGGTTCCGGAGCGCGTTCTGGCCGCCGAACGAACGAGCCACATTTTCAAGCTCGAGCGTCTCAAAATTCGTGGCGTGAATGCTCATTTCTTCTGCTCAACCTTTCCGGTGGCCACCTGGGTGTCCCAGGTATCAAAGGCCTTCACCAGGGCGGCGGCATCGATGGGCGTGGCCTTGGGGTTGTCCTTGATCAGCGCGTCGTATTCAGGCCGGCCGAACTTCGCGATGACGTCCTTGCTGGCCTGCGGAGCAAGGTCAATGGAGACGTCCTTGATCGCCGGGCCGGGGTAGAAGTAGCCGGTATCAAACGTCTTGGCCTGCTGTTCCGGGGTCAGCGCGTACTGCAGCACCTGCAGGATCGCCGCCATCTTGTCCGCGGAAACGCCCTTGGGGACCGCGGCGTACTGCGCGTCGGTGACCCAGGTGAAGTTCTTAAGAGCCTGCGTCTTGAAGTTCTCCGGAACCTGGCCCAGGGCGCGGGGGTTGATGTCCCAGCCCGTGGTGGTGAGCGCCATGTCCCAGGTGCCGTTCTTCAGGTTGTTCATAGTCACGCCCGTGCCAGTCGGGTAGGAGGAGATTGTCTGGTTGAGCTGCTTGAGGTAATCCCACGTCTTGCTCCAGCCGTTGACCGGGTCTTTCGGGTCGGAGTCGCCGAGGATGTAGGGCAGGCCCATCAGGAAGGTGCGGCCGGGTCCGGAGTTCGCCGGACGGGCGTAGCCGAAGCGGCCCGGGTGATCCTTGGCCCATGCCAGGAGCTCTTCCGCCGTGGTCGGCGGGTTCGGGACCTTGTCCGGGTTGTATTCCAGCAGCGGTCCGGAAGGGTAATACGTCAGCTCAACGGCCTGGTCCTCGGCAAGCTTCTGCATTGCCGCCGCCGGCTCCTGGTAGTTGGCCATGTTGCCCAGCCGGTCCTTGTAATCCTTGGCAACCGGGGCGAAGAGGCTTTCGCTGATGCCAGCGGCGAGACCGTCGGTTCCGGTCAGCACCAGGTCGATCTTCAGGTTCCCGGCCTGCTGCTGGGCCTTGACCTTGCCAGCCATGTCGGGGGCCCCGGCGGTCTCCCAGGTGACCGACGAAACGATGTCCGGGTGGTCCTTGGCGAATTGGTCGAAGATGGCGCCGGTGAGCTGCTTGTTGCCGGCGACGTCAAGGATGTTCAGGGTGACGGCCTTGGAGGGCTTCTCCGGAACGCTTCCGGCGGACAGCGTCGCGGCGGAAGCGTTGTCGCTCCCCGGGGCGCCGCAACCGGTGGCCAGCAACCCGGCCACTCCGAGGGTTGCTGCCCACTGGACTCTTCTAGATGCTCGCATGGGATTTCCTTTCATTGCGTCCGGCAGCGTTGCCGGACGGACGCTCACGGATGGCTGAGGGCACTACGGATGTGGACTGCCGGACAACGATTTCGATCGGGAGGTATTCGGCGGCCCGGGTGGCCGCGTGGGGGTCCAGGCTGTCGACCAGCCGGTCAACGGCGGCGCTGCCAACCTTCCGCAGGGGCGCCCGGACAGTGGTCAAAGCGGGGGAGACGAGGGTTGCGGCGTTGATGTCGTCAATGCCGACCACGCTCATCTCGTCCGGGACGGAGATGCCCCGGGCATGCAACCGGGCGATGATGCCCAGGGCCATCAGGTCGTTGTACGCCAGAACGGCCGTGAGGCCGGCTGCTACGGCAAGATCCGCGGCGGACTGACCGCCACCGAAGACCGGTGCGAACGATCCCAGTGAGATCACCTCAAGGCCGGCCAGGCCCGGGACGGCCTGTTCGATGCCCAGTCGGCGTTGCTGGTCCGACCAGGAACCGGTGGGACCGCCGGCGTAGCCGACCTTCCGGTGTCCCAGGGCGTGGAGGTGCTCGAGCGCCTGGCGGACGATTTCCTGGTCATTTACGGTGATGTCCGGCAGACCTTGCATGCGCCGGTTGATCAGCAGGACGGGAATGCCACCGAGCAGCGACGCCAGGTCCGCGTCGGACATCCGTGAGGAGCACAGAATCAGCCCGTCCACCTGCGGCTTGAGCTTGCGCACCAATTCCCGCTCCACGCGGCTGTCCTCATCGGAGTCGGCTACAAACACCGAGTAGCCCGCGGCCAATGCCCTTGCCTGCACGCCCTTGGTGACCGAGGCGAAGTAGGGGTTCTCGAGATCCGGCACCACCAGGCCGAGCGTCCCCTTGCGGCCGGTGGCGAGGCCCCGGGCGGCGTTGTTGGGGGTGTACCCCAGTTCGCGGGCCTTGTCGATGATCTGCTGGCGGGTTCGGGGGGCGACCAGGTCCGAGGAGGAGAGGGCCCTGGACACCGTCGACGGCGAGACGCCCAGCGCCTTCGCCACGTCCCGGACCGTGATGGATCCCTTCATGCGTACTTCACCTAACATCGTCGTCAGCCGCCTTCATGTGCGGTCCGTCACATCCTGCAACCGTTTGCATTCATCTGTCAATACTTTGGGGGGAAATTATTTGCGGGCTCGCTTCGTCCGCGGCGAATTCCCGGTAATTACAGGTTTTTTATTGCTTTACGGGCCATCCGCATGCATATTTAGATTTAGTCCAACTGTTGATTTTGTTGCATTTTGTTTCATTGGAGAGGCAATTCCATGAGTGATTCCACTGCCTGGGCGATCGACCCGGATAGAGCCCTCCCTGCGGATCCGGCAACGCGGACCATCGCCCGGGAGCTGTACAACGCTGTGTCGGGCCTGCCCATTGTGTCGATGCACGGCCACGTTGAGGCCGACCTGTTCGTGGACAACGAATTTTTTGGTAACCCCGCGGAACTGCTGGTGGTCCCGGACCACTACCTGGTGCGCATGCTGGTCTCCCAGGGGTACTCCCCGGCTGATCTAGGCGTGGCGAACCGGCATGACGGGGCCCTGGCGGAGCGGGACGCGCGCTTGATCTGGCGGCGATTCTGCGAGAACTGGAAACTGTTCCGCGGAACGCCCACCCGGTATTGGCTCGAACACGAGCTGGCGGTCGTTTTCGAGACGCCGCTGCAGCCGTCTGCGGAAAATGCCGATGTCCTTTTCGACAAGCTCTCGGCCCTGCTCCAAACCGAAGCTTTCCGCCCCCGGTCGATCCTTGACCGGTTCAACGTGGAAATTCTGGCCACCACGGATTCCGCGCTGTCGGACCTTTCCGCCCACCGCAAACTGAGCGACGCGCTGGGGCAGGGCCGGATCGTCCCGACCTTCCGGCCCGATTCGCTGCTGCACATCGACCACGCCAGATGGCAGGACGAAATCCGGACGCTCTCGGAGGTTTCGGGAGTGGAAGTGGCGGATTACGGCAGCTTCCTGGCTGCCCTCCGGCAGCGCCGCAACGCGTTTGTCGACGCCGGAGCCCGCGCCACCGACCACGGCCACCTGCTGGCGGACACCACCCCGTTGCCGGCAGCAGAGGCGCAGCGGATCTTTACGGCCGCAACCCGCGGGGAAGTGACCGCGGAGGAGGCTCAGGCCTTTTCCGGCAGCATGCTTTATGAGATGGCCCGGATGTCCGTAGAGGACGGACTGGTGATGCAGCTCCATCCCGGGGTGCTGCGGAACCACTGCCACAGCGTGTATGACTCCTACGGGCCGGACAAGGGCTTCGATATCCCCGTAGGGGTGGAGTTCACCCGCTCGTTACGGCCGCTGCTGGAGAGCTTCGGCATGAACAAGGATTTCCGCTTCATCGCTTTCACCACCGACGAAACGGTCTACTCACGGGAACTCGCTCCCCTCGCCGGCTGCTATCCCGCGATGAAACTGGGAGCCCCCTGGTGGTTTCTGGACAGCCCGGAGCAGATGCGGCGGTTCCGTGAGTCCGCCGTCGAAACGGCCGGGTTCTACAACACGAGCGGCTTCGTCGACGACACCCGGGCGCTTGCCTCCATCCCGGCCCGCCACGACCTTTCCCGGCGGATCGACGCCGGGTTCCTGGCGCGTCTCGTCGCCGAAGGGCGGCTGGGCATGGCGGAAGCCGTGGAAACCGCCGTCGACCTCACCTACAACCTGCCCCTGCAGTCCTACGCCGCCCGCGGCTGACCGGAAGGAACACCAATGACGATTCGCTCAGCCGAGGTCCTGGTCAGCAGCCCGGGAAGGAACTTCGTTACGCTGCGCATCACCACCGACGACGGCGTCGTGGGGCTTGGCGACGCCACCGTCAACGGGCGCGAGCTGGCCGTGAGCGCCTACCTCACGGAGCACGTGGTGCCGCTGCTCATCGGCCGCGACGAGGGCCAGATCGAGGACGCCTGGCAGTTCCTCTACCGAAGCGCCTACTGGCGGCGCGGCCCCATCACCATGGCCGCGATTGCTGCCGTCGACATCGCCCTCTGGGATATCAAGGCGAAGGTGGCAGGCCTGCCGCTCTACCAGCTGCTGGGCGGCGCTTCGCGAACCGGCTGCCTGGCCTACGGCCATGCCTCCGGCACCGACCTGGACGCGCTGTGCGTGTCGATCCAGAACCACCTCGACCAGGGCTTCAAGGCCATCCGCATTCAGACCGGTGTCCCCGGGCTGGGGCAGATCTACGGCGTCGCCGGGGACCAGCGCCCCGGACAGCGCTACGACTACGAACCCGCCAAGCGGCTGCCAAAACCGGCGGAGGAACTGTGGGACACCCGCGCGTATCTGCGCCACGTTCCCGGTGTCTTTGCGGCGGTCCGGGAAAAATTCGGTCCGGAACTGATCCTGCTGCACGACGGCCACCACCGTATGACGCCGAACCAGGCCGCCTCGCTGGGCAAGAGCCTGGAACCGTACGATCTGTTCTGGCTTGAGGACTGCACCCCCGGGGAGAACCAGGAGGGCATGCGCCGGGTACGGTCCCAGACGACCACCCCGCTGG
The DNA here is from genome assembly GCF_056780195.1 of Arthrobacter sp. SD1074B. Lineage (NCBI taxonomy): Bacteria > Bacillati > Actinomycetota > Actinomycetes > Micrococcales > Micrococcaceae > Arthrobacter > Arthrobacter sp. SD1074B. Next base: position 97,680 of record NZ_JBRAZT010000001.1, read on the forward strand.
CAATCGGCGAGGTTTTCAACTCCGTCTACGACTACCAGACGCTGATCACCGAGCAGCTGATCGACTACGTGCGGTCCGCAGTGACCCACACGGGCGGCATCACGGCGTTGCGCAAGCTCATGGATTTCGCCGCGATCTACCAGATCAAGTCAGGCTTCCACGGCCCGACCGACATCTCGCCAGTGGGCCAGGCCGCGCAACTGCACCTGGGGCTGGCGATCCACAACTTCGGCATCCAGGAGTACATGAAACACTCCGAGGAGACCCTGCAGGTGTTCCGCACCAGCTACACCTTCGAGGACGGGCTGCTGCATCCCGGGAACAACCCGGGCCTCGGCGTGGACTACGACGACGCACTGGCCGCAGGCTATGGGTACACCCCTGCGTACCTGCCGGCCGCCCGGCTCCTTGACGGGACGGTGCATGACTGGTGAACGCCGCAGATACCGCCGCCGCTACCCTTCCGCTCGCGTCCTGCGTGCTGCGACTGGCAGAGGGTGACGAAGTGGGTGTCGCCACCCGCGACCTTCCCGCCGGAACAATCCTCCTGGGGAGTGCCGGAGCAGACAGAGCAGACAGCGCGGGGCCGGAGCTGACGGTCACCACCGACATCCCGCGCGGCCACAAGATCGCGCTCCAGGCCGTCGCCGCCGGCGCCCCGGTGCACAAGTACGGGCAGTCGATCGGCCGCGCCCTGGCCGACATCCGGCCAGGGGGCCATGTGCACACACACAACCTGGGCATGGACGAAGTGAAACAGGACTACGAGTTCGGCACAGCCCGCGTCACGCCTGCGATGCCGCCCGGCCCGCGTCCCACCTTCCAGGGCTACCGGCGGCCTCACGGCAAGGTCGGCACCCGCAACTACGTCGGCATCCTGACCTCCGTCAACTGCTCGGCCAGCACGGCCCGGATGATCGCGGACCAGTTCCGTGGCAGCGCCCTGGACGACTTTCCCAACGTGGACGGGGTTTTTGCGCTGACTCACGGCAGCGGCTGCGGCATGGTGCTGGGAAGCGCCGGCGCTGAAGTCCTGGTCCGCACGCTCCGCGGCTACGCGGCCCATCCGAACTTCGCCGGCTTGCTGGTCCTCGGCCTGGGCTGCGAGATGCTGCAAACCGAACGCTTCCTCGACCCGGAAACAGCGCCCGCCCTCGTCGAGCGGCTCACCATCCAGGACTCCGGGGGAATCCGGGCCACGGTCAAGGCGGGGGTGGCGCTGATCCAAGGGATGCTCCCGGCCATCAACGCACTGCAGCGCGAGCCGGTGGACGTTTCCGAGCTGGTGCTGGGCCTGAACTGCGGCGGTTCGGACGGCTACTCGGGTATCACGGCCAACCCGGCGCTGGGCGTCGCCTCGGACATGCTGGTCGCCTACGGCGGAACATCGGCGCTCGCCGAAACCCCTGAGGTTTTCGGAGCCGAGCATCTGCTGACCCGACGGGCCGTCGCGCCCGCGGTCGGGCAGCGGCTGCTTGGACAGCTCGCCTGGTGGCAGGACTACGCCAGCTCCGGCGGCGGCAGCCTGGACAACAACCCCTCGCCCGGGAACAAAGCCGGCGGGCTGACCACCATCCTGGAGAAGTCCCTGGGGGCGGTGGCCAAGGCCGGCCAGGCCGAGTTGTCCGCTGTGTATGCCTATGCCGAACCGATGACCAGCCCGGGACTCGTGTTCATGGACACCCCCGGGTACGATCCGGTGTCCGTCACTGGGCTCGTGGCCGGTGGCGCCAACGTGGTCTGTTTCACCACCGGCCGCGGGTCAGTGTTCGGTTGCAAGCCGGTGCCGAGTATCAAACTGGGCACCAACACCGAGCTTTACAACAGAATGCCCGAGGATCTCGACCTCAACTGCGGCGTCATTGTCGACGGCGAGGCGACGGTCCAGGAGGTGGGGGAGCAGATCTTCGCCCGCATCCTCGCCGTGGCGTCGGGGGAGCAAACCGTCAGTGAAGAACTCGATCTCGGACAGGAAGAATTTGTGCCATGGCAACTAGGGACAGTGACGTGAGCAGCGGAACGGACACCCTACAGCGGCCCAACCCGAGCAGGATCCTGCAGGCGAATCCCGTGGTCGCAGTGCTCCGCGCCGGGCACGCCCGGGAATATGCTCCCGTCATCGCCGCGCTCGCCGACGGCGGAGTCCGTTCGATTGAGCTGACGTTGAGCACGGCCGGGGTCTTCGAACTCCTGCCAGGGTTGATCAGCGGCTTCGGCGACCAGATCGAAATCGGTGTCGGTACGATCACCACAGCGGCCGAGGCCCGGCGGGCCATCGACGCCGGGGCCTGGTTCCTCGTCACGCCCGTCACCGATGTCGGCATTGTCCGCGCCGCCGTCGAGCGGGGTATTCCGGTCTTTCCGGGCGGCCTGACCCCGACGGAACTGCTGGCCGGATGGCGGGCCGGGGCCACGGCCGTCAAGGTCTTCCCGGCCTCTACGGTAGGCCCGGGCTACATCTCCCAGCTGCGCGGACCGTTCCCGGACCTGCAGGTCATCCCTTCCGGCGGAGTGGCCATCGAGGACGCGCCGGCCTGGATCCGGGCCGGCGCCATGGCGGTCAGCCTCGGCGGTCCGCTCATCGGCGACGCCTTCAAGGGCGGAGACCTCGGCGGGCTGACCCGGCGGGCCGAACGGGTCAGCGGCCTGGTTGCCGAAGCGCTGGGCTGCCGGAGCGCCGGGTGAACGGGCCGGACGCCGGTAGCGGCGTCGTCCCGCTGAGCGAGGTAGTCACGCTCGGCGAGACGATGGCGCTGATGAAAGCTGCCACCCCCGGGCCGCTCGCCTTCACGGAGTCCCTCCGGCTTGGCATCGGCGGCGCGGAAAGCAACGTGGCGATCGCCCTGCGCCGGTTGGGCACCTCGGTCACATGGGTGGGCCGGGTCGGGGCCGACAGCCTCGGCGACTTGGTCCTGCGGGAGCTGATGGCGGAAGGGCTCGACGTCGAATGCAGCCGCGATTCCGGAGCGCCCACCGGGCTCATGATCAAGGAACGCCGCACCAACGAGACAGCCAAGGTCTGGTATTACCGCTCTGGGAGCGCGGGTTCGCGACTCGGGGCGGAGCACCTTCCGGAGCGGAAGATCGCCGCTGCCCGCCTGCTCCACATCACCGGGATCACCCCGGCGCTGTCCGCGTCTGCGGCCGCCGCGGTCCAGGCCGCCGTCGACTGCGCCAAGACCGCCGGGACCATGGTGTCCCTCGACCTTAACTACCGGTCCGCGCTGTGGTCGAAGCAGGCTGCGGCAGCTGCCTTCCAGGCGTTGGTCCGCCAGGCGGACGTGGTGTTCGCCGGGGACGACGAAGCGGCCATCGTGGTGGGCGAGGCGGCCGATCCGCTGGAGCTGGCCCGCCGGCTTGCGACACTGGGGCCGGAGCAGGTGGTGATCAAGCTCGGCGCGCGCGGCTGCGTGGCCCTCATCGCCGGCCGGGAGTACCGCCAGGATGCCGTTCCGGTGCGGGCCGTGGACACCGTCGGGGCTGGGGACGCGTTCGTCGGCGGCTACCTCGCCGAACTGCTCGACGGGCAGCCTGCCCAGCAACGGTTGCTGACGGCCGTGCGGACCGGAGCGTACGCGTGCCTCGTCTCCGGCGACTGGGAGGGGATGCCGCGGCGTTCGGAGCTGGGGTTGTTGGACGCGGCTGAACCCGTGAGCCGCTGAGCTGCCGGCAGCACACGCCAATCACCCGCTAAGCGTGTCCACCAGCCGCTCCGCGTTGGCTTCCAGCCAGCCCTGGCGGCGGAGGATGAGCCCGCCGACGCCGTCGTTCCACATCCGGGCCCAGCCGCCGCCGAGAACCGCCGCGTTGTGCCGCATCCGCTCGTAGCTCAGCGCCGTCGCCTCGATCCCGAAAGCCGGCAGCGCCCGCCGTTCCGTCTCGCCCCAGCCGAACGCGTCCGCGAAAATCCGAAGCCGCCGGAACGGGTCCGTGGCTTCCCAGCCCGGCCACGCGTCGGCCGGATCGCGGAGCGGCACCCAGTGCATGGCGGTATTGAAGGAATCCTTGAAAGCCGTGCTGGGGCCGGCGAGGTCGAAGTCCACCAGCCCGGCGGCGAGACCGCCCCGGACCACCACGTTCTGCGGGGTGACGTCAAGGTGGCACACGAGTTCCACCGGGTCCTGGCTGACTGCGCCCGGTGGCACATAGCGCCGCGGAAACGGGTGGGTGTCCGGCACAAAACCGGCGGAGACGGTGTGGAGCCGGCGCAGCAGCCGCGCCACCGAGGCCAGCAGCTCCTCGGACTGCACCCAGGCCGCCGGTACCGGCCCGGCGCACTGTCCCGGCAGGAAGGTCAGCACGTCCCTGCCGTCCGCGTCCCGGCCCAGGTACCGCGGGGAACCGTCGAAACCGGCGTCCTCAAGCCAGTCGAGGTAGCCCGCGACGGCGAGGCTCTGCGGCTGGTGCGGGCGGCGGATGGTCCTGCCGACACGCACCACCCCCTCAGTAACATCGCCCGCCGGCATGAGTTCGACGTCGGACGCCTCGCCGGGGGCGGGGACGTAGACGCGCGCCTCAACCGGCGGGCGATTTCGGGGGCTCATTCAGCTCAGCGTACGCCGCCCATGAGCTTCTTGATGGCAGGCGAGGCCGCAGCCAGGCCGACGGCCAGGAGCATCGCCGTGCCGCCGACGCCGATGAAGTACGGCAGCTCGTCGTCGGGGTTGTAGAGCCCCGAGAGCAGGCCGGCCAGCGTGGTGCCCAGCGAGACCGAGAGGAAGAACAAGGCAACCATCTGGGTGTGGAAGGCCTTGGGAGCCAGCTTGGTGGTGACGGACAGGCCGATGGGGGAGAGGAACAATTCGGCGAGCGTGAACAGCAGCAGGATTCCTACCAGCGCCAGCAAAGGCGTCTTGCCGTCGCCGGCCAGCGGGATGAACGCCAGGAAGGCCAGGCCCATCACGAAGAGGCCGATCGAGAACTTCAGTGCCGAGCCCGGCTGCCTGCGTCCCAGCCGGGTCCATAGGGCGGCCATAACCCCGGCGAAGATGATGATGAATACCGGGTTGATCGACTGGACCCAGGCGGCCGGCATTTCCCAGCCGAAGAGGTTCCGGTCCAGCTTCTCTTCCGAGTAGACGGCAATGAAGGTGAACTGCTGCTGGAAGAGCGCCCAGAATGCGGCGGAAGCAATGTACAGCGGGATGAACGCTGCCACCCGGCTGCGCTCGGTGGAGTTGACCTTCTTGCTGCTGAAAATCAGCACGAAGTACAGCGCCGAGGCACCGATGGCCGCGTACGCCATGGACAGGGCAAGGTTTCCTGCGTTCACGGCGCCGGTGGCCAGCAGCACGGCGATGACCACGGCGAGACCGGCGAAGATCAGGCCGTAGCGGGTACGTTCGGCGGGCGGCAAGGCGTTCGGTACCCGGTGTGCCTCTTCCGGCAGCTTGTTGCGGCCCAGCGCGTAGATGCCCAGGCCCACGGCCATGCCGACGGCGGCGGCGCCGAAGCCCCAGTGGAAGCCCTGGCTTTCCTGCAGCCAGCCGGTGACCAGCGGCCCGATCAGGGCGCCGGTATTGATGCCCATGTAGAAGATAGAGAAGCCGGCGTCGCGGCGCTCGTCCTTTTCGCGGTACAGGCTTCCGACCAGCGCGGTGGCGTTGGCCTTCAGGCCGCCGGATCCGACGCCCACCAGCACGAGCCCGGTGACCAGGCCCGGAATCCCCGGAATGAGGGCCAGCGCGATGTGGCCGGCCATGATCATGATTGCGGAACCGAAGAGCACACGCTCGGAGCCGAAGAGCCGGTCCGCGAGCCAGGCGCCCAGGATGGTGGAGAGGTAGACACCGCCGCCGTAGGCGCCGACCAGGCTGGCGGCGAGGGCCTTGTCGATTTCAAGGCCGCCCTCGGCAGCTGTGAAGTACATGTAGTAGAGGAGGATCCCCTGCATTCCGTAGAAGGAGAAGCGCTCCCACATTTCTACGGAGAAGAGGCTGGCCAGCATCTTTGGGTGGCCAAAAAACGATGTATCGCCCGGCGTTGTAGCGGGGGGATCGGCTAAATGAGTTGTGCTCATTTACTTAATGCTGACACCGCGGCGGACGATTGTCACATCCGAGGCGGTCCGGGGCAAGTCAATTCCAAGGTGTTTCGCGGAACGGTTCCAGCCGGGAAGCCGCCCGCGGCCAGGCTAGCCGGCGTCGAACATGATGACTTGGCGGACCGCCTTTCCGTCCGCGAGCTGGTCCATGGCCTGGTTGATGTCCGTCAGGGCGATCCGGGACGAGATGAGCTCCTCCACCGGCAGCTTTCCGTCCCGCCAGAGCTGGGCGTACTTGGGGATGTCCCGGGCGGGCACGGCTGAGCCGAGGTAGCTGCCGATGATCGTGCGGGCCTCCGCGGTGATGGCCAGCGGTGAGAGCTGGGCACGCGCCTCGGGTGAGGGCAGTCCGGCCGTGATGGTGGTGCCGCCGACGTCGGTCGCCGCGAAGGCGGTCTCGAACGCCCGCGCGCTGCCGGCGCACTCGATGACGAACTTGGCCTTGACGCCTTGTTCCGCGAGTTGCTGCGGGGTGTACGTTTCGTGAGCCCCGAGGCGGCGGGCGTGCTCCAGTTTCTCGTCCAGGGTGTCCACGGCGATGATCCGTGAGACGCCCTGGGAGACCGCGGTGATCAGCGCGGCCATCCCCACGCCGCCGAGCCCGACGATCATGATGCTGTCCTCGGGCCGGGGTTTCGCGGCGTTCAGCACGGCGCCGCCGCCGGTGAGCACCGCGCAGCCCAGCACGGCCGCGATGTCCGGCGGGATGTCGTCGCCGACCGGCACCGCCGAGGCCCGGTCCACGACGGCGTGGCTGGCGAAGCCGGAGACGCCGAGGTGGTGGTAGACCTGTTCGCCGCCGCGGCTCAGGTGCATGGAGCCGTGCAGCAGGGTGCCTTCGTTGTTGCTCTTGGAACCGGCGGTGCACGGCAGCCGGCCGTCCGCGGCGCAATTGGTGCACTGCTCGCAACGCGGCAGGAAGGACATGACCACGCGCTGGCCGGGCCGCAGGTCGGTGACCTCTGCGCCGACCTCGACGACCCGTCCGGCGGCTTCGTGGCCCAACAGCATGGGCACCGGGCGCACCCGGTTCCCATCGACGACACTGAGATCCGAGTGGCAGATTCCGGCGGCCTCAAGCCGGACCAGGAGCTCCGTAGGCCCGGGGGCCGAGAGTTCCAGCTCCGAGATGCTGATCGGCTTCGACTCTGCGAAGGGCCGGGGGCGGCCGATTTCCTCAAGTACTGCACCGGTGATCTTCATCGATCCCTCTCGTGTGGTTAACCGCGTTGGGACCAGTAAACCGCACACGGCCGGACCCGGGAAATTCCTGCCGGCGGCTGCCTAGAATCCCAGCTGCCCGGCCACCTGAAGCAGCAGCGCCTCGGATCCCATTGGCCCGACCAGCTGGATGCCCATCGGCAGCCCGGCGCCCGGCGGCCCGCCCGTCCAGTGCACCGGAATACTGATCGCGGGCAGCCCGCAGACGTTGACCAGGGAGGACCACGGGGCAAACTCGCACTGCTTGCGGTAGTCGGCGTCGGCGTCGGCGGGCCACTCGGCGGGCCAGTAGCCGTCGCCGTGCGCCGCGCCGGTGAACCAGCCCACCGGCCGGGGGGTCTGTGCCAGCGCGGGGCTCAGCACCAGGTCCCAGGCCGAGAACTGGGCGACGGTGTCCCGCTGGAACTGGCGCAGGAACCCGAGGGCCTCGTTCAGTTTCGCCGCGCTGCGCTGCTGGGCGCGGCGCCGGAAGGTCCGGGTCAGCGGGGTCAGGAGGGCCTCTCGCTGCGGCGCGATGCGGGCGCTCCCGACGCCGGCCGTCCAGGCCGTCGTAAACGCACCGGGGTAGCGGTTGTCGTAGCGGATGGCCGCTTCGCCGATCTCATGCCCGGCCGCCTCCAGCAGCCTGATCCCTGTGTTGAGCGCGTCGAGGGCGTCGCGGTCCGGAGTGACGGGGACAGCTGCCTGCCACGGGCTGTCCAGGCCGACGCCAATCCGCAGCGGGGGCGGGTCCTGGGCTGCCAGTTGAAGGTAGCTGTCCTGCTCCGCCAGCGCCCGGCTGGCGGACTGCCCGGACGATTGGCGGGGCAGGTACGGCGGGACGAGGGCGTCGAGCATCAGGGCCGCGTCGGCCGCGGAGCGGGCCAGCGGTCCGGCGACCACGAGTCCGGCAGGGTCGCCGCTGCTTTCCCCGGACGGGACCAGCCCGCGGCCCGGCTTCAGGCCCACCAGGCCGCACGCGGCGGCGGGGATGCGGATGGAGCCGCCGCCGTCGGAGCCCGGCGCGAAGGGAAGCAACCCGGCGGCGACGGCCGCAGCGCTGCCGCCCGAGGAGCCGCCGGAGCTGCGGCTCAGCGCGTACGGGTTGCGTGAGGGCGGGGCGATCCGGTTCTCGCTGTAAGCGGTCAGCCCGAACTCCGGGACCTGCGTCTTGCCCAGCGAAATGACCCCGGCGCCCTTCAGCGTGGCGGCGAGGGCGCCGTCGGCCGGCGCCGGCTTGTGTTCCAGGGCGGCGCTGCCGTGGGTGGTGGCGACGCCCGCGACGTCGGTCAGGTCCTTGAAGGCGGTCGGCATCCCATGCAGCAGCGGCAGCACCGGACCGCCGCCGTCGTCGTCAGTGGCGGCGCGGGCGTGACGGCTGTCCGCGGCGTCGGCGTCCTTGAGTGCCTGCTCGGCGGTAATAGTGATGAAGGCGCCAAGGTGCGGGTTCTCGGATGCAATGCGGTCCAGGAAGTGCGCCGCGGCCGCACGGGCGGAGAGTTCGCCGGAGCGCAGGGCATCCCGCAGGGCGACCGCCGACAGCTCGTGGATCTCAGTCACGGTGGAACGGCTTCCGGTGCTGCCCGGCCGCGCGGGCCTCCTTGCCCGGGGGACATGCCCATTCTGCGTGCGCGGGGTTGGCCATAGTGGCAGCATGTCCAACCCTGCCGGCTTGGGGAGGGCATGCCCGGTGGATGCGGGGCGGGAGGGCCTCCTTGTCCGGGGGACAGGGCCGTGCGGCTGCCATGGGTCTCCTTTGCGCTCTCCAAAAGCGTAACCTGCCGCTTCTTTGGACCTGGCCCCGGCGGCTGGCGATACGCTGGGGGAAGACCCTGGTACCAGCGGAGAGGACGACCATGAGCGATATCGACACCGTGACCGTTTCCGACATTCCCGAAGCGGCGCGCATTCTGGATGTACGCGAGGACTACGAGTGGTCGGCCGGCCACGCGGAGGGCGCCGTGCACATTCCCCTCGACCAGCTCCCGGCCCGGCTCGATGAACTGGACCCGGACGAGGACCTCTACGTTATTTGCCGCACCGGCGGACGCTCTTTCCGCGCCGTGCAATGGCTCGTCGGCCAGGGCTACTCCGCGATGAACGTGGCCGGCGGCATGGACCAGTGGCTGGAGAACGGCCTCCCGCTCGTGTCCGACAACGGGCTCAAGCCCGTCATCCTGTAAACGAAGGAAGAACCCATGCCCGCGTCACCTGTCACCTACACCTTCCTCGGCCCCGAAGGCACTTTCACCGAGGCGGCGTTGATGCAGGTGCCCGGCGCCGCGGAGGCGGTCCGCATCCCGTCCTCGAACGTGAACACGGCGCTGGATAAGGTCCGTGACGGATCGGCCGACGCGGCAATGGTGCCGATCGAGAACTCCGTGGAGGGCGGGGTGACCGCTACCCTTGACGCGATCGCGACCGGCCAGGAGCTGCGGATCCTCCGCGAGGCCCTGGTCCCTATCAGCTTCGTGCTCGTGGCCCGGCCCGGCATCCGGATCAAGGACATCCGCCGGGTTTCCACCCACGGGCACGCCTGGGCCCAGTGCAGACTCTGGGTTGAAGACAATATTCCAGATGCAGAATATATCCCGGGGTCCTCGACCGCCGCCGCGGCGATGGGCCTGCTGGAAGGCGACCCGCATTATGACGCCGCCATTTGCGCCCCGATCGTCGCCGCCGAACAGCCCGGCCTGGCCGTGCTGGCAGAAAACATCGGCGACAACCCGGGCGCGGTCACCCGCTTCGTGCTGGTGGGACGCCCCGGGGTACTGCCCGAACGGACCGGTGCGGACAAGACCACGGTCGTGGTCCCGCTGCCCGAGGACCGGCCAGGCGCGTTGATGGAGATCCTGGACCAGTTCGCCACCCGCGGCGTGAACCTGAGCCGGATCGAGTCGCGGCCCACGGGCCAGTACCTGGGCCACTACTTCTTCAGCATCGACGCCGACGGGCATGTCGGCGATGCACGGGTGGCCGACGCGCTCGCGGGGCTGCACCGGATCAGCCCCGCCACTCGATTCCTGGGCTCCTACGGCCGCGCCGACGGCCAGCGGGCCGAGGTGGCGCCGCACACCTCGGACCAGGCATTCCGGGCCGCCCATGCCTGGGTCGAAGACATACTCACCGGGGCATCTGTGGTTCCGGAATATAACCCGGAGGCTTCGCCCACAGCGTAGACAAACGCCACATCCGGCACTTCCTCCCCATGGAAACTGTGCGTATGCTTGCCTGATCCATATTTGGGTAGCCCTCTACCGGAAAGAGCAGGTCATGTCAGGCACCAGCACAGAAAATGACGGCCAGGGAATGATTGTTAATCCCAAGCCGACTGCTGAAAACCAGGACTGGGACGGCGACGACGCCGATCGTGCGGACCGGCTGCGCTTCGAAGAGGAGCAGGCGATGATCCGCGAACAGTCCGAGGCCCGCGCCGCCAAGGCGGCCGCCGATGCGAAGAAGGAAGCAGAAGCGAAGAAGGAAGCCAGCTAGGCCAGCTTGCTCCGCGGAGCCCGGCTTGGCAGGGGCCGTGCCGGTCCGGGGCGCCCATGCCGGCCCGGGGCCCGGGTTCCGGGCCTAGCGGATTTCCGCCTGGCTGCCGGTCCCTCCCGACGTCAGCGCGTCTTCCCTGACGGCGTCCTCCTTGACCCGGAGCAGCAGCGAGCGGGGCGCCACCCGGACGGTGACCGTCGTGGCCTCGCCGGACGGATCGCCGTCGACCTGCGTGGGCATCGGTTCGGCGCACGTGATCACGATCTTGCCGGAGCGGTAATACGTCATCACCGGCAAGTTTCTTTTGTGCTTCAGCACGATCTTCCAGTACATCGCCAGCCAGCCGATGGCGCTGCGCGGGCTCATCACCACCACATCCAGCATGCCGTCGTCGATCATGGCCTGCGGGATGAAGTCGATCCCGCCGGGGATCAGGCCGCAGTTGGCGAACAGCACGCTGCGGATCTTTCGGGACTGCTCCGGCTGGCCGTCCAGCGAGATCGAGACCCGCTTGCGGCGGCCGGGAAGATGCCGCACCCCGGCCTCCGTGTAGGCGAGCCAGCCCACCGCTTTCTTGAGCCCGTCGTTGGTGTCGCCCACCACCTCGGCGTCCATGCCGATGCCGGCGATCACAAGGAAGGCGTGTTCCTCGGACTGACCGGTCAGGGCGTTCTCCACCCTCATGCGGGCGGTGTCGATGAAGCGCTGGTGCCCGAACAACGCAATCTCAACGCAGCCGTGCAGATCCCCGATGTCAAGATGGACGTTGCGGGCCAGCAGGTTGCCCGTGCCCAGCGGGAGGAGCCCCATGGCAATGTCCGTGTGCGCGAGGGCGTCGGCCACCACCCGGACGGTGCCGTCGCCGCCGCCCACCAGGACGACGTCGGCCCCGTAGTCGACGGCGGCCCGGGCCTGCGAAAATCCGGGGTCCTCGGCCGTGGTCTCGAAAAATCGCGGGGCCTCCCAGCCGGCGGCGAGGCAGGCGCTTTCGACCAGGACGCGGGCCTCCGCGGACCTGGCCTTGATCGGGTTCATCACGACGGCGACCTTCTGCCTGGCCAGCCCGGGGTTGTGCGTATCTTCCCAAACGGCACTGCGGGTGTGCTTGGCCTTCAGCCGGCGCACGCCCCACCAACTGGAGAGGGCAAATACCAGGGCTCCAGCGATGACGAGGTAGAGCAGCCAGTCGCGCATGTTGCTCCAACACTATCCCGCGCCCGCGACCCGGCAGGACTGCCAAGTCGCCGGCCCCGGATTCGATACTCTTATCTGGTGATCGACGTAAAAGACCTCAGCGAAAATCCGGACAAGTTCCGTGCCAGCCAGCGCGCCCGTGGCGCCGATGAGTCCGTGGTGGACGCGATCATCGCCGCGGATGCGGCCCGGCGCGCGGCGCTGATCCGTTTCGAAAACCTGCGGGCCGAGCAGAACGCCTTCGGCAAGAAGGTGGCCCAGGCCAAGGGCGAAGAGAAGCAGGCCCTCCTTGCCGAGGTCAAGGTGCTCGCAGCATCGGTCAAGGAAGCCTCGGCCGAGGCCGACGTCGCCCAGTCCGCCCAGGAGGAGCTCTTGCGCGGTATCCCCAACCTCGTTGAGGACGGCGTCCCGGCGGGCGGCGAGGATGACTACGTGGTGGTCAAGACGGTCGGAACGCCGCGCGAATTCCCCGACTTCGAGCCGAAGGACCACCTGGAAATCGGCGAGCTGATCGGCGCGATCGACATGGAACGCGGCGCCAAGGTCTCCGGATCGCGCTTCTACTTCCTGCGCGGCGTGGGCGCCCGGCTCGAAATGGCGCTGCTCCAGATGGCCATGGAGCAGGCCATCGACGCCGGCTTCGTCCCCATGATCACCCCGACGCTGGTCAGGCCAGAAACCATGCAGGGCACCGGCTTCGACGTCAAGCACGACGCCGAGATCTACCGCCTCGCGGAGGACGACCTCTACCTGGTGGGCACCTCGGAGGTGGCCCTCGCCGGCTACCACGCGGACGAAATCCTGGACCTCACCGGCGGACCGATCCGCTACGCCGGGCAAAGTTCCTGCTACCGCCGCGAGGCAGGTTCGCACGGCAAGGACACCCGCGGCATCATCCGCGTCCACCAGTTCAACAAGGTGGAGATGTTCATCTACACCACGGTTGAAGAAGCGGCCGCAGAGCACGCCCGCCTGCTGGCCTGGGAAGAGGAAATGCTGGCCAAGTGCGAGCTGCCGTACCGGGTGATCGACACCGCCGCGGGAGACCTTGGCACGTCGGCGGCCCGCAAGTTCGACTGCGAAGCGTGGGTCCCAACCCAGGGCGCCTACCGCGAGCTGACGTCCACTTCCAACTGCACCACCTTCCAGGCCCGCCGGCTCAATATCCGCGAACGGGTGCTCAACGACGACGGGGCGCCCAAGGGCACCCGCGCGGTGGCCACCCTCAACGGCACCCTCGCCACGACCCGCTGGATCGTCGCCATCCTGGAGCACCATCAGAACCCGGACGGCTCCGTCAACGTCCCGGCCGCACTGCAGAAGTACCTCGGCGGGGTGACGGTCTTCCCCGTCCTCTAGCCCACCCGCCGTCGGCAGCTGTTTACCCAGGCTTCACGCGCCGCTGTGGCGCGCGTCCTAGCAGCTGTCGGCGGTGTCTGCTCTACTTATTGGATGACTACATTGACTGAAGCCTCAGTCGCTGGCAACGATGACCAGCGCGAAGCAAACGAAAAAATGATGATCGCCCTCGACGTCGACGGAACCCTCGTCGACCACGACGGGCACATGTCCGTTCCCGTCCGGGAAGCGGCCCAGGCCGTGGTCGCCGCCGGGCACGAGGTCATGATCGCGACGGGCCGTTCACTCAACGCGACCCTGCCCATCATCGAGCACATCGGCATCGAAACCGGCTACGCGGTCTGTTCCAACGGCGGCGTCACGCTGCGCGTGGATTCCGGACTCGCCGACGGCTACCAGGTGCTGCACAAGGCCACCTTCGATCCCGGCCCGGCGCTCCGGGCGCTGCGCAAGCGGCTGCCTTCCGCCAAGTACGCGCTTGAGGACGAAAACGGCAACTTCCTCTCCACCGAACGCTTTCAGGACGCCAGCTTCGGCGTCGAGGCGATCGGCGTGGACTTCCAGACCATGCTGGAGGCCACCGCCGTCCGCGTGGTGGTGTTCAGCTCCGAGAACACGCCCGAGGAATTCAATGCCGCGATCCGCCACGTGGGGCTCGCCGGCGTCACCTACTCCGTCGGCTGGACGGCTTGGCTGGACATCGCCGCCGCCGGCGTCACCAAGGCCAGTGCCCTGGAGCAGCTGCGCGGACGCCTCAGCATCGGGGCGCACCGTACGGTGGCCGTCGGCGACGGCCGCAACGACATCGAGATGCTGACCTGGGCGCGCCGCGGTGTGGCGATGGGACAGGCTCCGGCTGAGGTGATCGCCGCCGCTGACGAGGTCACCCACTCGGTGTACGACGACGGCGCCGCGCACGTGTTGCGCAGCATCCTCGGCTGAGGCGGGGCGAGCTGCGCCCGCTGTTGGCGGTGCGCCCGGGCTAACGGGCTTCGAGGATCAGGCCCAGCAGCCGGGCGGCGGCGGGCCGGGCCGCGTGCTCCTCGTTCCACTGCGACCGGGCCACCGCCTTGCTCACGGCCTGGGTAGTGATCCCCAGTTCCTCGGCCACGGCCTTCTGCTGCCCGCGAACGCCGGGCGTGAGCAAGTCCAGTACCCGCCACTCGGCAATGCTTCGGTCGTGCACAATATGGCCGAGCAGCCGCAGCACGGCCTCGGCTTCCGCGGCCAGGTCCGCGTACGGGCCCTCCACGGCCACCGGGATGCGTTCCTTGCTGTTCCGCAGCCTGTCCACCGCCCGGCGCGCGTAAATGAGTCCGTGGCCTGAGGCGTCCTTGATCTGGTTGGGCAGCGGTTCGTTGACGGGGCCGACGCCGATCCCGACATACCAGGCGCCGGTGCGCAGGGCGATCAGCGCCGCCTCGACCGCCTGCCGCGGACAGTCCAGGATGCCCTGGACCTCATCCTCCACCGAACGGTCGAAATCGAGGCGCGCCGGAATGTGCCGCAGGTCCTTGAGGAGCTGCGGCACGCGGTCGCCGTCGCGCCGGCTGTCGGTTTGGTTGATGGTCAGCGTGAACATACTGGATGCCACACTACCGCGTGGCAAACGCGAGGCAAGTACCCGGGGCAACCCCCGTCACAGACCTGCCGACGCCCCCCGCCGGGACGCGCGGCGGGCTTGTCTCGGGCCGCAGGAAATGTTGCGATGGGTCAAGACGCTGCCGACGGCGGCACGTACCGGGGCGGAGTGCAACAGTGGTTGATGGGTTGGAACAGGGGACAGGGCAGCCGGCGGCGGAGGCGGCCAGCGCGGCCGAAATCGGCCTGGTGGACCGGTGGTGGCGGGCGGCCAACTACCTCTCGGTGGGCCAGATCTATCTGCGCTCCAACCCGCTGCTGCGCGAACCGCTGAGCGCCGCAGACACCAAGTCCCGACTGCTGGGCCATTGGGGGACCACCCCGGGGCTGAACTTCATCTACTCCCACCTGAACCGTGTCATCCGCCGCGATTCGCAGGAGATGCTGTTCGTCGCCGGCCCCGGCCACGGAGGACCCGCCGTCGTGGCGAACGCCTGGCTGGAGGGAACCTACTCCGAGATCTACAGCAACGTCGGCCCGGACGAAGACGGCCTGGCTGAGCTGTTCCGGCAGTTTTCCTACCCCGGCGGCATCCCCAGCCACGCCGCCCCGGAAACCCCGGGCTCCATCAATGAAGGCGGCGAACTCGGATACTCGCTGGCGCACGCCTACGGCACGGTGTTCGACAACCCCCAGCTGATCACCGCCGTCGTGATCGGTGACGGCGAGGCGGAGACGGGGCCGCTGGCCGCGAGCTGGCACTCGCACAACTTCCTGGACCCGGCCGCGGACGGTGCCGTGCTGCCGATCCTGCACCTGAACGGCTACAAGATCGCCAACCCCACGATTCTCGCGCGGATGCCGGAGGCCCAGCTGGAGCAGCTGCTGCGCGGGTACGGCCACGAGCCGCACTTCGTGACCGTCGCCGACCCGCAGGACACCGCGGCCGCGCACCGCGATTTCGCCGCGGTGCTGGACCGCTGCCTGTCCGACATCCGGAAGATCCAGGCCGCCCGCAGGGTCGCAACAACAGCCGGCGGCGCCAGCGGCAACGACGCGCCCGCCGCCGTGTGGCCGATGATCGTGTTGCGCTCGCCCAAGGGCTGGACCGGCCCGAAGACGGTCGACGGCCTGCAGGTGGAAGGCACCTGGCGCAGCCACCAGGTGCCCCTGGCCGAAGTCCGCACCAACCCCGAACACCTCGCGCAGCTCGGCCGGTGGCTGGAGTCCTACCGCCCGGACGAACTGTTCGACGGCGAGGGCCGGCTCCGGCCCGACGTCGCCGCGAACGCCCCCGGCGGTGAGCTGCGGATGAGCGCCACCCCGCATGCCAACGGCGGCGTCCTGCTGCGCGACCTGAAGCTGCCCGGCTACACGGACCACGCGGTGGACGTCGCCCGGCCGGGCCAGGAGAGGGTCAGCGCCATGCTGACCCTCGGCTCCTGGCTGCGGGACGTGATTGCGCTCAACCCGGAGACTTTCCGGCTGTTCGGTCCGGACGAGACGGCGTCCAACCGGCTGCAGGACGTCTATGAGGTTACGGACAAGGTCTGGCAGTACCGGATCGAGGAGATCGACGAGCACCTCGCGCGCGCCGGCCGGGTGATGGAGGTCCTCAGCGAGCACCTCTGCCAGGGCTGGCTGGAAGGCTACCTGCTGACGGGCCGGCATGGGGTGTTCAGCTGTTACGAGGCCTTCATCCACATTGTCGACTCGATGTTCAACCAGCACGCCAAGTGGCTCAAGGTCCACCGCGAGCTGCCGTGGCGCCAGCCCGTTGCGTCGCTGAACTACCTGCTTTCTTCCCATGTCTGGCAGCAGGACCACAACGGCTTCTCGCACCAGGACCCCGGGTTCATCGACCACGCGGTGAACAAGAAAGCCGAGGTCATCCGGGTCTACCTGCCGCCGGACGCCAACACCCTGCTCTCGGTGATGGAGCACTGCCTCGCCTCGCGGGACTATGTCAACATCGTGGTCAGCGGCAAACAGCCCTCACCCACGTGGCTGGGTCCCGCCGACGCGGCGCACCACTGCCAGCGCGGCCTGGGGATCTGGGAATTCGCCGGGTCGGAGGTCGCCGGCGAGGAGCCCGACGTCGTGCTGGCCTGCGCGGGCGACGTCCCCACGGTGGAGACGGTGGCGGCGGCCGAACTTCTCAAGGAAGGGGCACCCGGGCTGAAGATCCGGGTGGTGAACGTGGTGGACCTGATGCGCCTCCAGGACGCCGCCGAGCACCCGCACGGCCTCTCCTCCCGAGACTTTGACGGCATCTTCACCGCCGACAAGCCGATCATCTTCGCCTACCACGGGTACCCTTCGCTGATCCACCGGCTGGCATACCGCCGCACCAACCAGGACGGTCTGCACGTGCGCGGCTACAAGGAAGAAGGCACCACCACGACGCCGTTCGACATGGCGATGCTCAATGGGATCGACCGCTACCAGCTGGCCATCGATGCGATTGACCGGGTGCCGGGCCTGGCGGAACGGCACTCGCTGCTGCGCCAGTCGCTGCAGGACCGGCGCATCCGGGCGCACAACCACACCAGGGAGCACGGCGAGGATGCGAAGGAGATCAGCGGCTGGACGCTCAGCTCCGAATAGCAGCCCCTGGTCCGTCGGCCCCGTCCGGCCCGGGGAGCGGACCCCGGGACCGACGGCCCGCTAGGGCCCGGTGAGCCCGGGCAGGCCGCCGGTGGGCAGATGGATCCAGCCCTCGGTCCGGGCGGGCCGGGCGTGCGCGGCGTCGGGGCGCAGGGTCGCGCCGAGGGCCGCGGCCCGCGCGGTCAGCGAGGCGATGAGCGCGTCGAACAGGTCGTCCGAGCCGCCCAGCTGGTCCTCGTGTCCGGCCAGGTCCAGCCAGGGTGCTGCCTGCCGGAGCCCGCCCAGGAGTTCGCCCAGCCGCTGCGTTTCCGCGCCGCCGCGACCCTTGTAGCCGCGGGCCAGCAGGCCCCAGGACGTCAGCGACGCTGCCGGATAGACCTCGGCCAGCCGGCCGCTCCCGTCCCTGGCCTGCGGCCCGTGGTCACGGGCGATCTTGGCCTGGATGACGGCGCAGCGCATCGCCGGGTGCGCCAGCCGGTCGGCGGAGACGCTGAGCGGGATCAGCCCGGTCCGCGCGGTGACAAAGCGGTCGGTGTCGCGGTAGGCCAAGAGCCGGCGGCCCTCGATGCCGTCGTAGTCCAGCACCGGGTGCGCCTCGCCGGACAGGTGCCCCGCGATGAACGGCAGGAACGCGTCCGGCCAGCCCACGGGGCAGTCGATTCCGGTCATGTCGCTGGCGCCGAAGAGCCGCACAATCTCATCGTCGTCGACGCCGAGGGCCAGGTGCGCCAGGCGGGCGGTGCCGTTGTTCCATTCGACGACGGCGGCCGCGGTCTTTTTCGTGGCCGCGGCGAGGTCGACGCCGAGGGTCAGCATCCGCGGCCCGGCCGGGGTGTTCGGCCATTCGGGCATGGCATCAGCCCTTCGTCCGGCTCACAGCGAGCGGTACCGGAACGCGCCGGGAATCCCGCCGCTGGGCTCCAGGCCCTTTCCCGAGGCAAAGCGCGCCCAGACCGCGCGCAGTGCCCGGCCCTGGGCGTTGATTTCCTCCCAGCTGGCGCCGGCCAGCAGCCCGGCCCCGGCCCAGGTCTGCCGGTCGCCGAACAGCAGCGGCAGGTCCACGGTGTGCGCGGCCCCGTAGAAGTTCCCCGGTGCGGCCCAGGACAGCACGTAGCTGTACGCCGTGCCGCCGGCCCGCGCGTGCCGCCGGGCGAACCGCCTGGCGGACCGGCCGTACACCGCCTCGGTCACGGCCCAGTTGATGGCCTTGACGGCGGCGCCGCCGAGCACCGGGACCTTGGCCAGGCGGCTGACCGCCCGGTTGCGCGGCAGGAACATGCGGGCCTCCTCGGAGGTGTGCCCGATCAGAACCTCGATCCCGGGGGCCGTGGCGTTCCAGGCGGCCTCGATGCCGGACTCGGCCGGCAGCGGCGCGTGCCCGTACTGGGTGCCGAAGGGCATGGCCGCGATCAGCCCGAACTTCCGGGCCACCTGCGACACCTGCTCCTCGATCTGCACGACGTCCATCGCCGGGGTGTCTTCGGTGACGGCTTCCGCGGCGACGCCCATGGCCCGGCTCATCTTGTCCCGGCCCCGGGTGATGCCCAGCGGCGCGCTCTGGATAATGGCCCGCCGGAACAGGGCAGGCGCCTCCGGCGTCGCCATCAGGTGGGCGACGGCGTCGCCGCCGGCAGACTGCCCGAAGGCTGTGACGTTCCCCGGATCGCCGCCGAAGGCGCTGATGTTGCGCTGCACCCAGCGGAACGCCTCGAGCTGGTCCAGCAGGCCGAGGTTGGCGGGCCGGCCGCTGCCGGTGGCCAGGTAGCCGAACAGGCCCAGGCGGTACGTCACGGAGACCACCATGACGCGGTTTTCGACGACGAGGGCCCTGGGGTCGAAGATCGCCAGGTCGCCCGAGCCGGAGGTATAGGACCCGCCGTGCAGCCACACCATGACCGGCACGCGTTCGCCGTCGTGCAGGTCCTCCGGCATGGTGATTGAGAGCCGCTGGCAGTCCTCGCTGCCGGGAAGCTCCCCGTAGCGGGTGCCCAGGATGTCGTCCAGGAACGGCACCGGCGCCTGCGGACAGGCGGGGGAGAGCGAGGTGGCGGCCAGGGCCTCGGTCCAGTCCGGCGCGGGCACCGGCGGCTGGAAACGTGCGGCGGTGGCGTACGGGATTCCGGTGGCGCGGACCACGTCGCCGTCGCGCCACCCGGTGACCGGGCCGCACGGCGGGCTAAAGGCAGGCTCGGCGTTCATGAACCAACGATTTCACACATTCCTGATCCACGGCTGGCAAGGCGCGAACGTACACTTGAGGCCCCAAAATCCGCGGATTCGAGGGCCTCAAGTGTACGTTCGCGCTCTGAATGGGGCGGGACTAGTGTCCGGCGCCCGGAACGAAGCGCTTGATCGACGCTTCGAGTTCGGCTTCGGCCGCGGCGCGGTCGCCCCAGCCCTCGGCCTTGACCCACTTGCCCGGCTCCAGGTCCTTGTACCGGGTGAAGAAGTGCTCGATCTCCTTGATCAGGAACTCGCTGACGTCGCCGATCTCGTTGATGTGGTCGAAACGGGCATCCGTCGGGACGCAGAGGACCTTGGCGTCCCCGCCGCCGTCGTCGGTCATGTTGAAGACGCCGATCGGGCGGGCCTCGACGATCACGCCGGGGTAGAGGTCGAAGTCCTGCAGGAGCACCAGTGCGTCCAGCGGGTCGCCGTCCTCGCCCAGGGTGTTCTCAAAGAAACCGTAGTGCGTGGGGTACTGCATGGAGGTGAACAGGACGCGGTCCAGGCGGACGCGGCCGGTCTCGTGGTCGACTTCGTACTTGACGCGCGATCCCTTGGGGATCTCGATGGTCACGTCATGCTTCATGGAATGCTCCTCGACGGATTCAGGGGGTGCGCGGCACTCGTGACGTGCAAAAAGCAGTGCCGGTGCCGCCGACTACTATTGAGGATATAGCGACAGGCCCTGGTTTCAGGAACTAGTGGGGACATTTCGGGACTAAAGGACCAACGGCAGCATGAAACCCAGAAAGAGCCGGAAGGGAACGGCTCACGCGCCCGGAACGCTCGGGCGCACCCTTCCGATGCTGCTGCTGACCCTCCTGGTCATTGCCCTCGCCATCCCCGCCGGGGTGGCGGTCAGCCCCGGATTCCGCGGCCCGGCCGTGCCCCCCGAGCCCGCCGCGGCCGGCCCCTGGCAGCAATTGCCCGCCACCCTGAGCACGCCCGACGGCGGTCCGGTAGCCGCCGGCGGCATGCGGCCGCTCAGTGACGCGGCACCGGTGCCGGACGCCGCCGCGCTCGCCGCCGCCCTCACCGCCACCCTGAAGACCGACGGCGCCGGGTCCTTCAGTGGCGTGGTGCAGGACGCCGCCACCGGCAAGGTGCTCTTCGACCGGTCCGGCGACGAGGTCCGCGCCCCCGCCTCCAATATCAAGCTGCTGACCGCCGCCGCCGCGCTTCGCACGCTCGGCCCGGACCGGCGTTTCAGCACCAAAGTCGTGGCCGGCCCCACGCCCGGTTCCGTGGTCCTCACCGGCGGCGGCGACGTGCTGCTGGGCGCCGGCGGGTCCGCGCCGGAGGCCGTCCTGGGCCGGGCCGGGCTCGCCACCCTGGCGCAGTCCACCGTGGACGCCCTGCGGAAGGCCGGCACAGCCGGGCCGGTGTCCGTCCTGCTGGACGATTCCCTCTTTACCGGAGCGCCCCTCAGCCCGGCCTGGAACCCGGAGGACGTGGCCGCCGGCGAAGTGGCGCCGGTGTTCCCGGTGGCCCTGAACTCCGCCCGCTACGACCCTGCTGTCACCACCGGGCCCCGCCCCCGGGACGCCGCCATGACCGCGGCCGAAGCATTCGCGGCCCGGCTCTCGGCGTCCGGCGCCGCCGCGGGGCTCACCGTTGCGCCCGGCGTCGCCAGGCTGCCGGCGACGCGGAAGCCCGCCGCGGCTGCCGGCGGACGGGCCGCGGTCCTGGCCGAAGTCCAGTCCGCCACCGTCAGCCAGCAGGTGGATCTGATGCTGCGCACCTCGGATAATTACCTCGCGGAGGTACTGGGCCGGATGGTGGCGGTGGCCAGCGGGAAACCCGCCAGCAACGCCGGCGCCGTCGCGGCTGTCCTGCAGCAACTCGAGGAACTGGGCATTCCCGCGGCCACGCTCCGGGCGGCCGACCTGGCCGGACTGACCCTGGAAAACAAGGTCTCGGCGCGGCAGCTCGCCGCCGTGGTCCGCGCGATGACCACCGGCACGGACACCCGCCTCCGGTCCGCCCTGGCCGGGTTCCCGGTGGCCGGGCTGACCGGAACACTGGGCAGCCGGTACACGGATACCAGCACCGCCCGGGGCGCGGGCCTGGTCCGCGCCAAGACCGGGACGCTGAACACCGTGATCGCCCTCAGCGGCTACGTCGTGGACGCAGACGGCCGGCTCCTGGTCTTTTCCTTCATCGGCAACGGCCTTACCCCCGGCGCTGCGGGGAACAAGACGGCCTTGGACCGGACAGCCTCGGTCCTGGCCGCCTGCGGCTGCCGCTGAGGCCGCGCCGTTTCGACGGTTCCCTGCGCATCCGGGCGTTCGAAACGCCTCCTCGGCAGGGAACCGTCGAACCGGCGGCCACCGGCCGCCCGTTCGCTCCGCGGCGAACTTAAGGCGCATCCCCGGCCCGCTGTGATCTGATGGGAGCTATGGAGTCCTCTTCGCGCGAGACATCAGCTGAGACAGCTGCCCAGGCCCAGGCCCTCATCAACTGGGACCTCGCGGCATCCACGGCCGCGCGCCTCACCCCGGCCGGGCCGTCGCTGGGTTCCGCGGAGATCGGCGCCGCCGTCGAAAACCTGCGCCTGATGGCGGACATCTCCGTCCCGCACGTGCACGACATCACCGGGCTCGAAGCCGCCCGGGATCTCCGAGACTCCTCCGTCCTGGTGGTGGACCGCGCGTCCTGGGCCAAGGCGAACACGCAAAGCTTTGCCGTGATGCTCCAGCCCGCCATCGAGAAAATGCTCGAAAGCCGCCGCGGGACCGTGGGCACGGGTGCCGCCAGCGTGAGCGGCGCGATCACCGGCAGCCAGCTGGGCGCCATCCTGGCGTTCCTCTCCAGCAAGGTCCTGGGCCAGTACGACCCGTTTTCCGCGCTGGCCGAGAATTCCACGGCCCCCGCCGCCGGCCGGCTGCTGCTGGTGGCCCCCAACATCATCGCGGTGGAACGTGAGCTCAATGTCGCCCCCGAGGATTTCCGGCTCTGGGTGTGCCTGCACGAACAGACCCACCGCGTGCAGTTCGCCGCCGCCCCGTGGCTCCGCCACCACATGCTGGACCAGATCGAGGACCTCAGTGCCCACCTGCTGGGCAATGTCGACTCGATCATGGAACGCGCCGCTGCAGCCGCGAAGGCACTCAAGGACCGGTCCGCCCCCGGGGCGACCCCCGGCCGCGGGGCAATCCTGGACCTGTTGCAGGACCCGGCCGAGCGCGCGGCGATCTCGCACCTGACCGCCGTCATGAGCCTGCTGGAGGGCCATGCCAACGTGGTCATGGATGCGGTGGACGCGAGCATCGTCCCGTCGGTCAAGACCATCCGGCAGCGTTTCAACGCCCGCGGCAAGGACCGCGGCGCGATCGAGAAGTTCATCCGCAGCCTGCTCGGCCTGGACGCGAAAATGCGGCAGTACAGCGACGGGTCGAAGTTCGTCCGCGAAGTGGTCGATGCCGCCGGCATGGAAGGCTTTAACAAGGTGTGGGAGTCCGCAGACCACCTGCCCACCGAACCTGAGATCCATGACTCGAAGCTCTGGCTCGAACGGATGGGGCTCTAGTCCGCGTGCCGGCCACCAGCAACCCGGATCTCCCGGCGGCTTCCGGCGGACGACGGCGCCCTGGCCGGCTGGCGCCTGTCGTCGGCAAGGCGCGGAAAATGCTGCAGGACGCCCTCGCCGACGCCGGCTACCCCGAGCGGGTGCTGGTGGCCTGCAGCGGCGGCCCGGACTCGCTGGCGCTCGCCGCCGTCGCCGCCTACTTTGGCCGGCGCGGCCACGTGGACGGGCGCCCGGTGTCCGTTGGCGCCGTCGTGGTGGACCACCAGCTCCAACCCGGCTCAGCGGAGGTGGCCGCCGCGGCGGCGGCGGTGCTGCAGGAGCTGGGACTCGCCCCCGTCCAGGTCAGGACGGTCGAAGTCGCCCCCGCCGGGATGGGCCCGGAAGCCGCCGCGCGGGACGCCCGGCACGCCGCCCTCGAAGCCGCGGCCGACGAGGCCGGCGCCGCGGCCATCCTGCTCGGTCATACCCTGGACGACCAGGCCGAGCAGGTCCTGCTGGGCCTGGCGCGCGGTTCCGGGACCCGCTCGCTCGCCGGGATGCGGCCGGCCCGCGGCCGCCTGCTACGGCCCTTCCTCGGCCTGCGCCGGGCCGACACCCTGGAAATCTGCGCCGTCGAGGGGCTGGACCCGTGGCATGACCCAAGCAATGAGGACTCCTCGTTCGCCCGGTCGCGGACCCGGGTGGAGGTGCTGCCGATGCTGGAGGACAAACTCGGCCCGGGGGTGGCAGAGTCGCTGGCCAGGACGGCGTCGATCCTGCAACTCGACGCCGACTTCCTGGAGGCTGTGGCGGAGGACACCTTTGCCCGCCTCCAGGAGCGCACCGGGACGGAGCTCGGCCTGCCGGAGGCCGCGCTGCGCGAACTGGCCCCGGCCGTGAGGTTCCGGGTGATTGCCAAGGCCGCCGCCGCCGTCGGCGGTCAACAGCCCAGCTACCAGCGGCTGCTCGCCGCGGAGGCGCTGCTGCGCCGGCAGGGCTCCGCCGGGCCGGTGGAGCTGCCCGGCGGCGTGAGCGTCTACCGGCTCTCACTCGCCCAGCTGCTCGCGGCCGAGCAGTCCGCCCCCGCCAGCGTTCCCCGAGAGGGCGCCCGCTGTGGGAAGCTTGTATTCCGGCCTCAAAAACCGCCCCAAGAATAGTCGCACCCGCATCTACACAGGAGCCATTGGTGGATTCAAACGACGTCCAGGCAGACCTCAAGCACGTTCTCTACTCCAAGGAGCAGATCCAGACCCGGATCACTGAACTCGCTGCCCAGATCGACAAGGACTACGAAGGCCGCGATCTGCTGATCGTCGGTGTGCTCAAGGGTGCGGTCATGGTCATGGCGGACCTGGCCCGCGCGCTGCACAGCCACGTGTCGATGGACTGGATGGCCGTCTCCTCGTACGGCTCCGGCACGCAGTCCTCCGGTGTGGTCCGCATCCTCAAGGACCTCGACACGGACCTGATGGGCAAGGACGTCCTGATCGTCGAAGACATCATCGACTCCGGCCTCACGCTCTCCTGGCTCAAGACCAACCTGGAGTCCCGCGGCCCGGCCTCGGTGGAGATCTGCACCGCCTTCCGCAAACCCACCGCCGCCAAGGTCCAGATCGACGTCAAGTACGTCGGCTATGACATCCCGAACGAATTCGTCGTCGGGTACGGCCTGGACTACGCCGAGAAGTACCGCAACCTGGACTTCGTGGGCACCCTCGCTCCCCACGTTTACGAGTAGAACCGGCGGCGCCGCCCCGGCTCGACGCTGAGCCTGTTCTGCCGCGCACAGCCCTCCGCTACGCCGATAGGGAACTTTTACCCTTGACCGTGCGTGAGTTACTGCGACGGTGTATAGCTAGAACCTGACGCAGCACACCACACGCGCGCAGATCGGTCGCCGTGCAGCACTACCAGGAGGGACGGGGCGAGCCCCCGATCAGATGAAAGCTAAGAGTTTCTTCAAGGGCCCCGGCATCTGGATTGTCGTTGTTATCGGCATGCTCCTGCTGGCCTTTGCCACCCTGGCCCCGGGGGGATCGGTCCGGATCGACACGGACAAGGGCCTGGAGCAGTTGTCCACCGGCAAGGTCGAGCAGGCAAAGATTTTCGACGCCGAGAACCGCGTGGACCTGGTGCTGAGGGACGATTACCAGGCTGACGGGCAGAACAAGGGCAAGAACGTCCAGTTCTACTTCGTCAACGCCCGCGCCGCCGACGTCGTGAAGGCCGTGACGGCTGCGAAGCCGCCGAGCGGCTTCACCGATCAGCCGGTTGAAAGCAACTGGTTCTCCGGCTTGTTCTCGCTGCTGGTACCGGTGCTGCTGCTGGGTGTGCTCTTCTGGTTCCTGCTCTCCCGGATGCAGGGTGGCGGCTCCAAGGTCATGCAGTTCGGCAAGTCCAAGGCCAAGATGGTTAACAAGGACATGCCGCAGGTGACCTTCAGCGACGTCGCCGGTGCCGACGAGGCCGTTGAGGAACTCCAGGAAATCAAGGAATTCCTCCAGGAACCGGCCAAGTTCCAGGCCGTGGGCGCCAAGATCCCCAAGGGCGTGCTGCTGTACGGTCCTCCCGGCACCGGCAAGACGCTGCTGGCGCGCGCCGTCGCCGGCGAGGCCGGCGTGCCGTTCTTCTCCATCTCCGGTTCCGACTTCGTGGAAATGTTCGTCGGCGTGGGTGCCTCCCGTGTCCGCGACCTGTTCGAGCAGGCCAAGGCGAATTCTCCAGCCATCATCTTCGTGGACGAGATCGACGCCGTCGGCCGGCACCGCGGCGCCGGCATCGGCGGCGGCAACGACGAGCGCGAGCAGACCCTCAACCAGCTCCTGGTTGAAATGGACGGCTTCGACGTCAAGACCAACGTCATCCTGATCGCGGCCACCAACCGGCCCGACGTGCTCGACCCCGCGCTGCTGCGCCCGGGCCGCTTTGACCGCCAGATCTCCGTCGAGGCCCCCGACCTGATCGGCCGGGACCAGATCCTGAAGGTGCACGCGAAGGGCAAGCCGATGGCTCCCGGCGTCGACCTCAAGGCCGTCGCGAAGAAGACCCCCGGCTACACCGGCGCGGACCTGGCGAACGTGCTCAACGAGGCCGCGCTGCTCACGGCCCGCTCCAACGCCAACCTGATCGATGACCGCGCTCTCGACGAGGCGATCGACCGCGTGATGGCCGGCCCGCAGAAGCGCAGCCGCGTTATGAAGGAACACGAGCGCAAGGTCACCGCCTACCACGAGGGCGGCCACGCGTTGGTAGCGGCGGCGCTGCGCAACTCGGCGCCGGTCACTAAGATCACGATCCTGCCGCGCGGCCGGGCCCTGGGCTACACGATGGTGGTTCCGGAGAACGACAAGTACTCCGTAACCCGCAACGAGCTGCTCGACCAGATGGCCTACGCTATGGGCGGCCGGGTGGCGGAGGAACTCGTCTTCCACGACCCCTCCACGGGTGCCTCCAACGACATCGAAAAGGCCACCGGGATCGCCCGGAAAATGGTCACCGAGTTCGGCATGAGCGAGCGGGTGGGCGCGGTGCGCCTCGGACAGGGCGGCGGCGAGCCGTTCCTGGGCCGCGACGCCGGCCACGAGCGCAACTACTCGGACCAGATCGCCTACGTTGTGGACGAAGAAGTGCGCCGCCTGATCGAGGGCGCGCACGACGAGGCCTACGCGATCCTGACCGAGAACCGCGACGTCCTGGACCAGCTGGCCCTGGAACTGCTGGAACGGGAAACCCTGAACCAGGCCGAGATCGCGCAGGTCTTCACGCATATCCGCAAGCGCGATTTCCGCGAGATCTGGCTCTCCAAGGAGACCCGGCCGATCCAGGCCGTCGGCCCGGTGGAGTCACGCCGCGAGAAGGCGGAACGCGAAGCCCAGGAAGAGGCCAAGGAAGCCCGGCTCGAGGAACCGCTGGACACGGTGCCCCCGCACGCCCAGGGCGTCCCCGGACAGGAGCCCTTCCAGGGCGGTGTTACGGATCTGGGGCCCGACGGCCATCCCGGCTAGGCTTCTTCTGTGACTTCCTACTTCGACGACGACGACGTTCCCGCCACCGCCGGCCCCTTCCCCGCGGAAGGGGCGGCGGGGGCCCCCGGCCAGAACACCACCACGGTGGACCACCCCCGGATCCAGGCGGCGGTGCGCGAGATCCTGCTCGCCATTGGCGAAGACCCGGACCGCAGCGGCCTGCTGGACACGCCGAAACGCGTGGCCAAGGCCTACGCGGAGATGTTCGCCGGCCTGCACCACGACCCGGCCGAGATCCTCGCCACCACTTTCGACCTTGACCATGAGGAACTGGTCCTGGTCAAGGACATCCCGTTCTACTCGACCTGCGAGCATCACCTGGTCCCGTTCCACGGCGTCGCCCACGTCGGGTACATCCCCTCACACGACGGCAAGGTCACCGGGCTGAGCAAGCTGGCCCGGCTGGTGGACATGTTCGCCCGCCGCCCGCAGGTGCAGGAACGGCTGACCACCCAGATCGTCGAAGCCCTCGTTACCCACCTCAAGCCGCGCGGCGCGATTGTCGTCGTCGAATGCGAACACCTTTGCATGTCGATGCGCGGCATCCGCAAGCCTGGTGCGAAGACCGTCACCAGCGCGGTCCGCGGGCAACTGCATGACCCGGCGACCCGTGCCGAAGCCATGAGCCTCATCCTCGGAAGGTAAGAAAAACACACTATGGATTCCCTCGCTGCAGCCCCTGGAACAGGACCTGCCACCTCGCCGCTGCCCGTGCTGCGCAAACCGCGCCCGGCCGCGAGCTTCAAGGACCTGCCGACGGACCGGACGCTCGTGATGGGGATCCTGAATGTCACCCCTGATTCGTTCAGCGACGGCGGCCGACACGCGACGGCGGACACCGCCATCGCCGCCGGCCTGCGGATGTTCTACGCCGGCGCCGACATCATCGACGTCGGCGGGGAATCCACCCGTCCCGGCGCCGCCGAAGTCAGCGTCGAGGAGGAGCAGCGCCGGGTCCTGCCCGTCGTCGAGGCGCTGGTCAAGGCCGGCGCCCTCGTGAGCATCGACACCACCCACGCCGCCACCGCCGAGGCAGCCCTGGCCGCCGGCGCCGCGATCATCAACGACGTCTCCGGCCTCACGGTCGAGCCGGAAATGCTCGAACTCGTGGCCCGGAGCAAGGCGCCGTACATCCTCACGCACCGCCGCGGCGACGCGAACACCATGGACTCGCTGGCCGACTACAACAACGTGGCAGCGGAAGTCGCCGCCGAACTCGCCGGTGTCCGGGACAAGCTGTACGCGGCCGGCGCCGCGCCGGAGCAGATCATCGTGGACCCGGGCCTTGGCTTCGCGAAGAACGAGGCACAGAACTGGGAGCTGCTGCAAAACATCGACGTGCTGCAGGGCATGGGCCACAAAGTCCTGGTGGCCGCCTCCCGGAAGCGGTTCCTGGGCAGCCTCCTGACCGTCGCGGGCAAGGCCGCCGCACCCCACGAACGGGACTCCGCCACCGCGGCCGTGACCGCCATCAGCGCCTTCCGCGGCGCCTGGGCCGTCCGGGTGCACGACGTCGGCCCCAGCCTCGACGCCGTCAAGGTCGCCGCCCGCCTCGCCCCGGCCAGCCCGGCCACCGGCCCGGCGGCGCCGGCCGCGCCCGGCGACCGCTGAACCGGCGCCCCATGGACCAAATCACGCTGAGCGGTGTCACCGCCGTCGGGCACCACGGAGTGTTCGACTTCGAACGGCGGGACGGCCAGCCGTTTGTCGTCGACGCCGTGCTGCACCTGGACTTCACCCAGGCCGCCGCGAGCGACGACGTGCGGGACACCGCGCACTACGGCGAGGTGGCCGAATGCATCCGCGACTGGATCACCGGCACCCCGCTGAACCTGATTGAGGCCCTCGCGGTGCGGATCGCCGACGACGTGCTGCTGCGCTTCCCGGTGGCAGCGGTGGACATCACCGTGCACAAACCCAAAGCTCCGATCCAGGTCGACTTCGGCGACGTTTCCGTCAGCGTGCACCGGGAACGGCCATGAGCCCACACGCCGCCCCCTACACCCGCGCCGTGATCGCGCTTGGCAGCAACCTGGGGGAGCGCAACGATACCCTCTCCGCCGCCGTCGCCGACCTCGTCGACCCGCCCGAGGTACGGCTGCTGGCCATTTCGCCGATCGTGCAGACCAAGGCCGTCGGCGGACCGCCGAACCAGCCGGACTTCCTGAACATGGTAATCGCCGTGGAAACCTCGCTGTCCCCGGAGGAACTGCTGCGGCACTGCCACGCGGTGGAACAAAAGCACTTCCGGGTCCGCGAGGTGCGCTGGGGTCCGCGCACCCTCGACGTGGACATCATCACCTTCGGCGAGGTGGTGAGCTCCGACCCTGACCTGACACTCCCGCATCCGCGCGCCGCGGAACGCGCCTTCGTGCTCTATCCCTGGTCCCTGATCGAGCCCGCGGCCGAGCTGAACGGGGAACGGGTGGGTGACCTCGCCGCCAAGGCCGCCGATTTCCCGGACCTGGTGCCCTTCGACGGCTTCGAGGAGCTCCAGGGCACTGCCGGAGTGGTGGAGGCGCCGTGAAACTGATCAACCCGCTCCTGCTGCTCGTCATCGGCGTTGCCCTCGCCGTGCTGGGCTGGCTCGCCAGCCTGATGACCGCCCGCTACGGGTTGAACACCCCGGTGCTGCCGCTCACCGGGCTGATCACGATGGGCGTGATCGTTGCCGTCACCCTGGTCCTCGGCATCCGCGTGCTGCGCTGGCGCAACGGGAAAAAGAAGAAAATGCTCAACCCGATCCTGGCCGCGTGGACCCTCGTCCTCGCCCAGGCCTGCGCGTACACCGGGACCGTACTGCTGGGCTGGCATGCCGGAATCTTCCTGGACCAGCTGCGGCTTTGGTCCGTGCGCAGCGGGCAATCCATTACCTGGGAGACGCTGGCCATGACCGGCGGCGGGCTCGTCATGGTGGTGGTGGGCCTGGTGGTGGAGCGGTTCTGCCGGATTCCCCCGGAGGACGGCGACGCCGAGGGGACCCCCGGACTGCAGGCCAAGCGGGGTAAGCCCGAGGCCGAAGGCGAATATGCGTACCGAGGCGATTGACCCGCCCGGGGTGGACTGGCTGCGCGTTTCCCCGCGCTACGTCACCGTGCGGGTGGCGGCCTGGGCCCTGGCCAACGTGGCCGCCGTCGCGGTCCTGTCGCTGCCACTCATGCTGGTCCTCGCCGGCGTGTGGGACTGGCTGCCGCTCTGGCTCGCCGTCGCGCTGCCCGCCGCTGCCCTGGTCCTGGCCCTTTGGCGGCTGGTGCTCATCCCGCGCCAGGTGCGCTCCATCGGCTACGCCGAACGCGAGGACGACCTCCTGATCCGGCGTGGCATCTTCTTCCAGCGCGTGCTGGTGGTCCCGTACGGGAGGATGCAGTACGTGGACATCGGCGCCGGCCCGGTCGAACGCGGCCTGGGCCTGTGCACCCTAAAGCTTCACACCGCCTCCGCCGGTACCAGCGCGGAGATCCCCGGCCTGCCCGCGGCGGAGGGCGCGCGGCTCCGCGAACAGCTGTCCGCCCGCGGCGAGGCCCGTCTGGCCGGGCTGTGAGCGCCGCCGGGGACAGCTGGCAGCGCGTGCACCCGGCCTCCCCGTTCGTCCGGGGCTGGGTGGCGCTGGCCGCGATGTTCTTCTTTTTTGGACGCGACGCCTTCGAACGGCTGCTCCAGGGCGGCCCGGTCTTCGACGAGCGGTTCGCCGGACGGGCTCCGTGGCTGCTGCTCGGCGGGGGCACGGTGCTGCTGCTGACCGTGATCGGCTTTGTCCTGAGCTGGTACTTCACCCGCTACCAGGTGGCTGACGGATACGTGCGCGTCAACACCGGGGTGCTGTTCAAGCAGCAACGCCAGGCCAGGCTGGACCGGGTCCAGGCGATCGACGTCGTGCAGCCTCTCCTGGCGCGGATTTTCGGGCTCGCTGAGCTCCGGTTCGAGGTCGCCGACGCCGGATCGTCTGCGGTGCACCTGGCCTACCTGCGCGCGGATGAGGCCCGCCAGCTCCGCGCGACCATTCTGGCCAGCGCCTCCGGTGCCTCCAGCGCCGCCGGTGGTGCAGCGGCGCCAGCACCGGACCGGCCGGCGGCAGCCGCCGTAGAGGCGCCGGAACGGGTGGTGCTGACCGTTCCGCCGCAACGCCTGGTGGGGTCGCTGGTGCTGAGCGAGCAGAGCGTCGTCATCGTCCTCGGTGCCGTGGCCTCGGTGCTGCTCTCGGCCCTCACGGAGAACCGCAGCTTTTTCCTGTACCTGATCCCCGCCGGGCTGGGCCTGGTCGCGGCGTACTGGAACTCGTTTAACAAGGGCTATAACTTCACCGCCGCCATTTCCCCGGACGGCATCCGGCTGCGCTACGGGCTGCTGGACACCCAGGCCCAGACGCTGCCGCCGGGACGGATCCAGGCCCTGCGGATCAGCCAGCCGCCGCTCTGGCGGATCTTCGGCTGGTACCGGATGCAGGTCAACGTGGCCGGCTATGGAACGGCCGGCGGCAACGGCGAGGGCTCCTCCCGGACCACCCTGTTGCCGGTCGGAACGCTGGCGGAGGTCTTCATCATGCTCTCGCTGGTCCTGCCCGACCCCGGCACCCCGGACCCTGTGCGCGTCTTCACCGCAGGCCTGAACGGCCTGGCGGCGCCCGCTGGGGCGCGGGGCGCGGACCGTCGCGGCGGTCCCGCGGTGCGGATGGACGACGGCGGTCCGGTGGCACCGGAGGACGGCGGCTTCGTCACCACACCGGCGCGGGCCCGCCTGCTCGCCCCGCTGGGGTGGCGGCGGAACGGCTTCGCCGCCACCGACACCGCACTGCTGATCCGGTCCGGCCGCTGGTGGCGCCAGCTCGTGCTGGTCCCGCACCAGCGCACCCAGTCGATCGCGCTGCAGCAAGGTCCGCTGGCGCGGCGTTTCCGGGTCGCTGACCTCGTCCTGCACACCACCGCGGGACCGGTGGCGCCGCGGCTGGTCCAGGCCGGCCTGGACCAGGGCCGGGCCCTGCTCGACGCTCAGGCGGCCCGAGCCCGAAGCGCGCGGAAACGGCAGACCAGTGAACACTGGCTCGGGCAGGGCGCAGCAGTCGAACGCGGGGCGGACGACCACGAACCACACGACCACCAACTTCTCGAACACGAAGCGAAGGAAGGGCCTCAGCATGGCTAAGCCAGGACGCCTCGGCGTCGGAATTATCGGAGCCGGCAAGGTGGGGGCCGTGCTGGGGGCGGCGCTGCGCGCCGCCGAGCACGCCGTCGTCGGGGTCTCCGCCGTCTCGGATGCAAGCCGCGAACGCGCGGAAACCCTGCTGCCCGGTGTCCCCGTCCTTGAGGTGCAGGACATCGTGGAGCGCGCCGAACTGGTGCTGCTGGCGGTCCCTGACGATGCCCTAGGCCCGCTCGTTGAAGGCCTCGCGAAGCTCGGCGCCTGGCAGCCGGGCCAGCTCGTGGCCCACACTTCCGGGCGGTTCGGCGTCGGTGTCCTGCGGCCGGTCCGCGCCGCGGGGGCCGTCCCGCTGGCGTTGCACCCCGCCATGACGTTCACCGGGATGAGCCTGGACCTTACCCGGCTGCTGGACTGCAGCTTCGGCGTGACGGCCGACCCGGCCATGCTGCCGATCGCGCAGGCCCTCGTGGTGGAGATGGGCGCCGAGCCGGTCGCGATCGCCGAGGGCGACCGCACGCTTTACCACGCGGCCCTGGCCCACGGCTCGAACCACCTGGTTACCCTCGTGGCCCAAGCGTCCGAACTGCTGCGCGAGGTGGGCGTCGAAGCCCCCGAACGCATGCTGGGACCCCTGCTGCGTGCGAGCCTGGAAAACGCCCTCGCTTCGGGTGAGTCCGCGCTGACCGGGCCGGTGGCCCGCGGCGACGTGGGGACCGTCGCCGCGCACTCGGAGGCCCTGCGGGAACTCGACGGCGGCTCCGGCGGCGATATTCTGGAGGCGTACCTGGCCATGGCGCGGGCAACGGCCCGCCGTGCGGGCAGCCGCGGGCTGTTGAAGCCGGACCAAATCGAGGGCATCCGGCGGGCGCTCGAGGGCCCCGACGCCGATTGGCCGATTCCTGAGGAAGGACACTGAGATGGCAATCCAGCTGGTGACCACGGCTGCCCGGCTGCGTGCCGAGAGCGCCCGCCTGCTCACCGAGAAACGCGGTACCTCGCAGGGGCTGGTGCCGACGATGGGCGCCCTGCACGAGGGACATGCCCAGCTGGCGCGCACCGCCGTCGCGCAAAACGACGTTGTGGTTGCCAGCATCTTCGTCAACCCGCTGCAGTTCGGCGAGACCGTGGACCTTGAACGGTACCCGCGGACGCTGGAGGCGGACCTGGCCCTGCTCGAGGCCGAAGGCGTCGACCTCGCCTTCGCGCCCGCGGTGGACGAGGTGTACCCGGGCGGGGAACCCATGGTGCGGATCACTTCCGGCGTGCTGGCGGAGAAGTGGGAGGGCGCCTCCCGGCCCGGGCACTTCGATGGCGCCCTGACGGTGGTGGCGAAGCTGCTGCACTACGGCCTGCCCGCGTTGGGACAGGCCACCTACCGGGCCTACTTCGGTCAGAAAGACGCCCAGCAGCTGGCCCTCGTGCAGCGCATGGTGGCGGACCTGAACTTCCCGGTGGAGATCGTCCCGGTGCCGATCGTGCGGTCCCCGGACGGGCTGGCGCTCTCCAGCCGGAACCGTTTCCTCTCGGCCGAGGAGCGCGAGGCGGCCCTGGTGCTGTCCCGGGCGCTGCGGCTGGTTGAGGAACGCGCGAACGCGCACGAACCCCTGGACCTGGACTCCGCCCGGGCGCTGGTGGAATCCCAGCCCCTCGTGGAACTGGACTACTTCGAGGTCGTGGATCCGCGCACCCTTGAGCCGCTCGCGGAGAACTGCCGGGAGACCCCGTTCCGCGGCGAGGGCCTGGTCCTGATCGCGGCCAGGGTCGGCCCGGTGCGGCTGATCGACAACGTGCCGCTGGACTCCTGAGGTCCAAGACTCCAGCTCTGACTGCTTATTGCGCGAACGTACACTTGAGGCCCCTCCCGCGAGCCGCAAGTGTACGTTCGCGCCGCTCCGGGGGCCGCAGCCAGGCGCTTTTGCGGCACGGGGAATTACTGCCGCGCCTCCCGGGTTGGAAACCGTAGTGGCGACATAGTTCGCCGAAACCAACGTCGACTCCCAAGGGGATCACCATGCCAGCAGATGCCCCCTCCAACGTGCGGGAGGCCCTGGCGCAGCCGCCCCGGACCGCCGTCGTGCCCCCGGCGCCCGTCCGGCGCGCGGAGGCCCCGGCGCCCGGGGCGGAGAAGCTGTCACGGGAGTCCGTCACCGTCATCGCCACGCTGCTGGTCGCGACGTTTGTGGTGATCCTCAATGAGACCATCATGAACGTCGCCCTGCAGCGGCTGATGGTGGACCTGCGGGTGGACGCCCCCACCGTGCAGTGGCTGTCCACCGGCTTCATGCTGACCATGGCGGTGGTCATTCCCACCACCGGCTTCATCCTGCAGCGGCTCTCCACCCGGGCGGTCTTTATGCTGGCGATGGGGCTGTTCTCGGCGGGCACCCTGCTGGCGTCGCTCGCACCGGGCTTCGAAGTCCTGCTTCTTGCCAGAATCGTCCAGGCCGGCGGCACCGCGATCATGCTTCCGCTGCTGATGACCACCATCCTCACCCTGGTCCCGGTCTCACGCCGCGGCGCCGTGATGGGCAACGTGAGCATCGCGATCTCGGTGGCACCCGCCATGGGACCGACGGTTTCCGGGGTGATCCTGCAGCACTTCTCCTGGCGGTTCATGTTCGTGTTCGTCCTCCCCATCGCGCTGCTCGCGTTCGGAATCGGTGCCCGGTTCCTGAAGAACATCGGGGAGAACGAGAAGACCCGTCTCGACGTGCTGTCGGTCGTCCTTTCTGTCCCGGCCTTCGGCGGAGTTGTGTACGGACTGAGCCAGATCGGCGGCGGCGACGGCGGTGCCGCCGTCCCGGCGGTCGCGGCGCTCGCCGTCGGCGGCGTCGCCCTGCTGGCCTTTGTCCTGCGCCAGCTCAGGCTGCAAAAGGCCAAGGCGCCGCTGCTGGACTTGCGCGCGTTCAACTTCCGGATGTTCACCGTGTCCGTGCTGCTGCTGGTGGTCGCGATGATTGCTCTGTTCGGCGCCGTGATCCTGCTGCCCCTGTACCTGCAGGAAGTCCGGGGCCTGAAGTCGCTCGAAACGGGTCTCGCCCTGCTCCCGGGCGGCCTGGCGATGGGGCTGCTGGGGCCGGTCATCGGCCGGCTCTTCGACAAGGTGGGCCCGTTGCCGCTGACCGTGACCGGGTCGGTCATGATGGTGCTCTCGCTGTGGCAGTTCTCCCGGTTGGACGGCCAGACGCCGGTCGGCTGGATCATCGCGCTGCATGTGGCGCTGAGCCTGGGCCTGGCACTGCTGTTCACCCCGGCCTTCACCACGGGTCTGAACCCATTGCCGCCGCATCTGTACTCCCACGGCTCGGCCATCATGAGCACCCTGCAGCAGGTGGCGGGCGCGGCGGGCACAGCGTTGCTGGTCTCCATCTTCGCGGCCGTCTCGGCCGGCTCCGGTATCGTCGCCGGCATGCACGCGGCGTTCCTGACCGCGGCCGCCATCGCACTCGCCGCCGTCGTGCTGTCCCTGCTGATGCGCAAGACCGACGGCGCGGCAGCCCCGGGCGGCCACTAAGCGGGCCGGTCTTTCGCGCGAACGTACACTTGGGGCCCCTGGCCGCAAGTGTCCGTTCGCGCTATGCCGCGGGCGCCAAGTGTCCGTTCGCGCTACGCGGAGGGCCGCAACTGTCCGTTCGCGCCCCGGGGTGGGGAGGCGGGTCCTAGCCGGCGAAGAACTCGCTGAGTTCGGCGATGAGCTTGTCCGGTGCCTTGTTGACCCCGTCGTGGCCCATGCCCGGCAGGATGGTGTAGCTGGAGCCCGAGAGCACGTCGTGGATCTGCCCGCAGGCCACCCCGAAGTACGCAGGGCTCTTC
This sequence comes from Arthrobacter sp. SD1074B, assembly GCF_056780195.1. NCBI lineage: Bacteria > Bacillati > Actinomycetota > Actinomycetes > Micrococcales > Micrococcaceae > Arthrobacter > Arthrobacter sp. SD1074B. Next base: position 133,864 of record NZ_JBRAZT010000001.1, read on the forward strand.
TCGCCCACGATGATCAGCGTCTCGAGCGGCAGCTCCAGGAACGGCTCGGCCGGCATATCCGCGGCGATGATTGCCTTGATCTCCCGGACACCGGTCTTCATCAGCTCGCGCAGCTGCTTGCCGACGGGGGTGCCGGCGGTGAGCTTGTTCGCCAGCGTCAGCATGGACAGCGGCATCCGGGACAGGGCGCTTCCGGTTTCGAGGCCGCGGACCAGCACGGCGAGGGCGCGGTCGTCGTCGCCCGCCGCCGTCAGCCGCTCGTATTCGGCAGTCCAGTCCGCGGTGACGCTGTGGTTGACGGAAACGGCCGGGTCGTACACGGCCAGCCGTTCCACCGGCAGGGTGCGTGCCGCGTGCAGCGCCACAGCGCCGCCGAAGCTGTGCCCGAAGACGTCGGTGCTGGCGGTGTGCTTCATCACGGCGTCCAGGTCACGGATGTCCACGTCCAGCGTGTAGTCCTCCGGCTGCGGGGAGGACGAGCCGCGGCCGCGGCGGTTGAACGTGTGCACCGGGCGGCCCAGGGCGGCGCTGAGCTTCTGGGCGAAACGGGTGTAGTCGGCGGCCGTCACCATTGAGGCCGACACGACGACGACGCCGGAACCCGCCGCGGCAAGCTCCGCGCCCGTGCTGAAAAGCTCGAGGGTTCCGCCGTCGGGCGTTCTGATGTTCTCGCGGGTCATGCTCCGAGCCTAGCCGAGGCGCCCGGAACCGCACAGCGGGAAGCGGCTAGCCCAGCCGGCCGCCGGAGATCTCCAGGTAGCAGGACCCGCACAGCGACTCGTACCAGGCGTCCTGGCCGTCGATGGCCACCTGGTCGCCGTCGAACACCACCTCGTCGCCGATCCGGCGGGTGTTGAAGATGGCCTTGCGGCCGCAGCGGCAGATCGTCTTGAGTTCCTCCAGGGTGTGCGCGATTTCCAGCAGCCGGAGCGAACCGGGGAAGGCGCGGGTCCGGAAGTCGGTGCGGATCCCGTAGGCGAGCACGGGGACGTTGTCCAGCACGGCGATGCGGAACAGATCGTCCACCTGTGCCGGCTCGAGGAACTGTGCCTCATCCACCAGCAGGCAGGCCACGGGCGGCGTGTCCACGTGCTGCAGCAGCGCGTCCGGGTCGTCCCCATGGGCGTGCGCGGAGAACAGCTTCCGGGCGGAGGCCCCGGCAGGGATCAGGAAGTCCACCGACCGGGTCATCCCCAGCCGGGACACGACGTCGGCGTCGCCCTTGGTGTCGATGTCCGGCTTGGCGAGAACCACTCTCTGGCCGCGCTCCTCATAGTTGAACGCTGCCTGCAGCAGGCCCGTCGACTTGCCGGAGTTCATCGCGCCGTAGCGGAAGTAGAGCTTGGCCAAGGGGGTCCTTTCGACTTAGGTCGCACCCGATTCTAGTGCCAGACGCCAGCGGGCCGGCCGCAGCCGCCGCAGCCTCAACTGCGCGCGGCCTGCGGCGGCGGTTGCAGCCGTGCACCGGGCAGCCCGGCGTCCGGAGGTGCCGCGCGCCGTCGTCGGTCCGAACCGTCCACGTCTCGATGGCTGGGAGTTCATTCCCGGTCCATTCCACCCCCGCCGCACCGGCGGCGCGCGAACTCCCGGTAAACTTGGGGATTGTGACTTCCCAAAACACCCCCGCCCCGCACACCGCCGCCGAGCACGCCGACGCCAGCGAACAGACGCTGGTCCGGATGGAGAAGCGCGCCAAGCTGATCGAACGTGGCATCGAGGCGTATCCGGTGGGGGTCGAGCGTACGCATTCGCTGACCGAAATCCGCGAGAAGTACGCCCACCTCGTGGCCGACGAGACCACCGGCGACGTCGTCGGCGTGACCGGCCGCATCGTCTTTATCCGCAACACCGGCAAGCTCTGCTTCGCCACCCTCCAGGAGGGCGGGCTCGACGGCAAAGCCGTGCGGCTGCAGGTCATGCTCAGCCTTGCCAACATCGGTGAGGAAGCGCTCGCGGACTGGAAGTCCCTGGTTGACCTCGGCGACCACGTCTTCATCAAGGGCGAAGTCATCTCCTCGCGCCGTGGCGAGCTCTCCGTGATGGCCGAGTCGTGGTCCATGGCGTCCAAGGCGCTTCGGCCCCTGCCGGTGCTGCATGCCGAGCTCAACGAGGAAACGCGCGTCCGCCAGCGCTACGTGGACCTGATCGTCCGCGACGAGGCCCGCGAAATGGTCTATACCCGGGCCGCGATCACGCGCTCGATCCGCGAAACCCTGCACCGCCAGGGCTACGTCGAGGTGGAAACCCCGATGCTGCAGCTGGTGCACGGCGGCGCCACGGCCCGTCCGTTCGAGACCCACATGAACGCTTTCGACCAGAAGATGACCCTGCGCATCGCTACCGAGCTGTACCTCAAGCGCACGGTGGTGGGCGGGATCGACCGGGTCTACGACATGGGCCGGGTCTTCCGCAACGAGGGCGTTGACTCCACGCACAGCCCCGAATTCACCACCCTGGAGAGTTACGAGGCGTGGGCCGACCAGTTCGTCATGGCGGACCGCATCAAGGAGATCATCCTCGACGCCGCCGATGCGGCCGGCGTGGGCCGGGTGCTGCAGACCGAGGCCGGCGAGATCAACCTCGACGGCGATTGGGCCTGGATGGCCGTGTACCCGGGACTGTCCGACTTCGTCGGCCAGGAGATCACCCCGGAAACGCCGGTCGGGGAGCTGCTGGCCCTCGCTGAGAAGCACGAGGTCAAGGTCGACGCCGGCTGGGACGCCGAGAAGCTCGTGGTCGAGCTCTTCGGCGAGCTGGTCGAACCGACCCTGCTCAACCCCACCTTTGTCTATGACTACCCGCCCTCCGCGCAGCCGCTGGCCCGCCACCACCGCGAGGACAACCGGCTGATCGAAGCCTGGGACCTGATCATCGGCGGGATGGAACGCGGCACCGCGTTCTCGGAACTGATCGACCCGGTGATCCAGCGTGAACGCCTCTCCGAGCAGTCCCGCCGTTCGGCCGCCGGCGACGTCGAGGCCATGCAGCTGGACGAGGACTTCCTCCGCGCCCTTGAATACGGTGCGCCGCCGATGGGCGGCATCGGCCTGGGCATCGACCGGCTGGTGATGCTCTTCACCGGTGCCGGCATCCGCGAGACCATCCTCTTCCCGCTGCTCAAGCCCGAAGGCCACTGATCATGGAATACATTGCCGTCCTGCTCCCGTCCGTGGTGGTCGGGCTCATCTTCTGGTTCGCCATGAAGGCCATTTTCAATGCCGACAAATCCGAGCGCCAGGCGGAGGCCCGCGCCCAGGCGGAGGCATCAGCCCGCGGCCCGGAACAGAATCCCGCCCCCGGAAACGGGCATTCCCCCGACCAGCGCTAAAAGGCGCGGGTGATTCCCTCCTGTGGATTTTCTTTGGAAGGGCATTTCCGCTTTGACTCCCGGCCGTAAAACGATGGATACTTTTTACAGATACATCCTGCTTTTCTAAATACTCATCCTTTTGAAAAGAGAGTTTTTATGGCACAGAAAGTTAAAATCATCCTCGTTGATGATCTGGATGGGGGATCCGCGGACGAAACTGTCCGGTTTGGCCTGGACGGCGTCAGTTATGAAATTGACCTGTCCTCAAGCAATGCGTCGGAACTCCGCTCGGCAGTCGAGCGGTACGTATCCCACGCCCGTAAAACATCAAGCGGCCGGGCAACCAGGACAAAAGTCTCGGGAGGCCGTAATCAGGACTCGGCACAGATCCGTCAATGGGCACGGGACAACGGCTATGCGGTAAACAGCCGCGGCCGTATCCAGGCCGAAATTCAGGAAGCCTACCAAAAGGCAAATTCCTAGCGAGGCCTGGCTGTCCGCAGCGTCGGCCCGGTGCCGGGCTGCAATAGGCACTGACAAAGCCCCCGTCTTCCGGCGGGGGCTTTGTCATGTCCGGCCGCGGGTGCTGACATGTTGATCGTGCTGTTGCGTTCCAGCCCGGTTGTTGGCTCGACAAGCGGCTTAGACGCCGGGACACACCGGGACATTCCGGGCCTGGGCCGGTGGCGGCAGGAACAACCGGGCAGGAGCGTGGCCGGGCACCCGGATCAACGCTGGTCGCGGCCCCGGAAGGGGGCGCGCAGGAGTCCCGGTTTCCCCCGTGGCGAACAAGCCCCAAATCTGCAACTCCGCCACGTAGCATCAAAGTACGTCGTAGCTAGGAGTGTGGCGAAATGTTTGAGCGATTTACGGACCGTGCCCGTCGCGTAGTTGTGCTTGCCCAAGAAGAGGCACGCATGCTGAACCACAATTACATTGGTACCGAACACATCCTCTTGGGTCTGATCCATGAGGGTGAAGGTGTTGCCGCCAAAGCCCTCGAGTCGCTGAGCATCTCGCTCGACGGTGTCCGCGAGCAGGTGCAGGAGATCATCGGCCAGGGCCAGCAGGCCCCGTCCGGCCACATCCCCTTCACCCCGCGGGCCAAGAAGGTGCTGGAGCTCTCGCTGCGCGAAGCCCTGCAGCTGGGCCACAACTACATCGGCACCGAGCACATCCTGCTCGGCCTCATCCGCGAGGGTGAAGGTGTGGCAGCCCAGGTGCTGGTCAAGCTCGGAGCGGACCTGAACCGCGTCCGGCAGCAGGTCATCCAGCTGCTCTCCGGCTACCAGGGTAAGGAAACCACGGGTGCTGGCGTTGGCCCCGGCCAGGCCGAAGGCACCCCCGCCGGTTCGGTCGTCCTCGACCAGTTCGGCCGCAACCTGACCCAGGCCGCCCGGGAAAACAAGCTGGACCCGGTGATCGGCCGCGAGCAGGAAATGGAACGCGTCATGCAGGTCCTTTCCCGCCGCACCAAGAACAACCCGGTGCTGATCGGCGAACCCGGCGTCGGCAAGACCGCCGTCGTCGAGGGCCTGGCCCAGGCGATCGTCCGCGGCGACGTGCCGGAGACCATCAAGGACAAGCAGCTGTACACGCTGGACCTCGGGTCCCTCGTAGCCGGCTCCCGCTACCGCGGTGACTTCGAAGAGCGCCTCAAGAAGGTCCTCAAGGAGATCCGCACCCGTGGCGACATCATCCTGTTCATCGATGAGATCCACACCCTGGTCGGTGCCGGCGCTGCCGAAGGTGCCATCGACGCGGCCTCGATCCTGAAGCCGATGCTGGCCCGCGGCGAGCTCCAGACCATCGGTGCGACCACGCTGGATGAGTACCGCAAGCACATTGAGAAGGATGCCGCCCTGGAGCGCCGCTTCCAGCCGATCCAGGTCAAGGAGCCCTCCGTCGCCGACGCGATCGAGATCCTCAAGGGCCTGCGTGACCGCTATGAAGCGCACCACCGCGTCACCATCACCGACGGCGCCCTCGCCTCGGCTGCCAGCCTCTCCGAGCGCTACATCTCGGACCGCTTCCTGCCGGACAAGGCGATCGACCTGATCGACGAAGCCGGTGCCCGGCTGCGCATCCGACGAATGACGGCCCCGCCGGAGCTCAAGGTCATGGACGAGAAGATCGCGGCCATGAAGCTCGAGAAGGAATCCGCGATCGACGCGCAGGACTTCGAAGGCGCCGCCTCGCTGCGCGACAAGGAACAGAAGCTCATTACCGAGCGCGCCGAGAAGGAACGCCAGTGGAAGACCGGCGGCATGGACGACATCTCCGAGGTGGATGAGGATCTCATCGCCGAGGTGCTGGCGAACTCCACCGGCATCCCGGTCTTCAAGCTGACCGAGGAAGAGTCCTCGCGCCTGCTGAAGATGGAAGACGAACTGCACAAGCGTGTGGTCGGCCAGAACGAGGCCATCAAGGCCCTGTCCCAGGCGATCCGCCGCACCCGTGCCGGCCTGAAGGACCCGAAGCGTCCGGGCGGCTCGTTCATCTTCGCCGGCCCCACCGGCGTCGGCAAGACCGAGCTGGCCAAGGCACTCGCGGAGTTCCTGTTCGGCGAGGAAGACGCGCTGATCACGCTGGACATGTCCGAGTACTCGGAGAAGCACACCGTCTCCCGGCTCTTCGGTGCCCCCCCGGGCTACGTGGGCTACGAGGAGGGCGGCCAGCTGACCGAGAAGGTCCGGCGTCGTCCGTTCTCCGTGGTGCTGTTCGACGAAGTGGAGAAGGCGCACGCCGACCTCTTCAACTCGCTGCTGCAGATCCTGGAAGACGGCCGCCTGACCGACTCCCAAGGCCGCGTGGTGGACTTCAAGAACACCGTGATCATCATGACCACGAACCTCGGCACCAGGGACATCTCCAAGAGCGTCGCCACCGGCTTCCAGTCGGGGACGGACACGCAGACCGGCTACAACCGGATGCGTGCCCGGGTCACGGAGGAGCTCAAGCAGCACTTCCGCCCCGAGTTCCTGAACCGTGTTGACGACGTGGTGGTGTTCCCGCAGTTGACCCAGGACGAGATCATCGAGATCGTGGACCTGTTCGTCAACCGCCTGGAGAAGCGCCTCAAGGACAAGGACATGGGCATCGAGCTCACGCCCGCGGCCAAGGTGCTGCTCGCCACCCGCGGTTACGATCCGGCGATGGGTGCCCGGCCGCTGCGCCGTACCATCCAGCGCGAGATCGAGGACCAGCTCTCCGAGAAGATCCTCTTCGGCGAGCTGCACGCCGGCGACATCGTGGTGGTTGACGTGGAGGGCGAAGGCGACGACGCGAAGTTCACCTTCGCCGGCAACGCCAAGCCGCGCATCCCGGAAATCGCTCCGAGCGTCTAGGTACTCAGCGCCCGGGTAGCAACTCCTCGGGCGACAAGCCAAGGCCCCGGCCGCTTCCTTCAAGGAGGCGGCCGGGGCCTTTTTTGCTGTTTGCGCACCTTTCCCGGCGCGGCGGAGTCAGGCGGTCACGGTGATCCATTCGCCGTCGATGGCCGCCTTCAACCTGGCCAGCGGCGCCTGTGCCGGGCCGTTGACCACGCTGCCGTCGGATCCCTTGAAGGAGGAACCATGGCACGGGCACTCGAAGTCTTCTCCGGCCGGGGCCACCGGGCAGCCGGCATGCGTGCAGGCCGCGTCGTACGCCAGCACGGTCTTGTCATCCTGCCGGAAGATCACCACCGTTTTGCCGTTGACATTTCCGGTGGCCGTGCTGCCCACCTTCACCTCGCTGAGCTTGCCGACCCGGACCGGGGTGCCGGCCGGAACTGAGGGGCCGGCCGCCGTCGTCGCGGGAGTGCCGGTGGGTGAAGCGGCGCACGCCGAGAGGGCCAGGGCGCCGCCCCCGAGGGCGCCGGCACCCAGCAAAATAGAACGTCGGGGCAGGGACTTTTCAGGGTTCATAGCCCCATCATGCCAACTCTGCCTGAAAGCCCGCTGCGATTTCCGCGGCGGCCCCAATCTGAAAGCAGTGTTTCACTCTAAGTGAACGGGGTGTGATCCGGGGCACAGGCGGTGTTGAATCGGGGGCATGGCTTCTTCTGACACGCAGACCCCGGGCGAACACCCCGAGACCCCCTTCCACGACCTCGACCACTACCTCGCCATCCCGAGGGTGGGCGGCCTGGCACTGAGTCCCGACGGCAGAAGGCTCATCACCACGGTGGCCACGCTCAACGACAAGGGTACGGAGTTCCGGACGGCGTTGTGGGAACTGGACCCCGATGGCAAGAAACAGGCCCGGCGGATTACCCGCAGCGCCAAGGGCGAGGCCGGCGCCGTGTTCGCGGCGGACGGCAACCTGTACTTCACCTCCGCGCGGCCGGACCCCGAGAGCCCGGACGCCGAGCCGGTCAATGCGCTCTGGGTCCTTCCGTCCGACGGCGGCGAGGCCCGCGTCGCGCTCTCCCGCGCCGGCGGCGTCGGGAGCCTCTTGGCGGCAAAGGACGCCGATGCCCTCTTCCTGACAGCGTCGGTGCTCGCCGGATCCATCGACGAGGACAACGACGAGGAGCGCCGCAAGGACCGCAAAGACAACAAGGTCGCAGCGATCCTGCACAGCGGCTACCCGGTGCGGTATTGGGACGCGGACCTGGGTCCCGCGCAACCGCGGCTGTTCGCGGTCGAGCCGGGCGCCGAGCCGGAGCCCGGCAAGCCGGCAACGGTCGACGCCGTCCCACCGGTCACACTGCGCAACCTGACCCCCGACGCCGGGAACGGGCTCCGCGAGGCGGAAACCGTCGTCAGCCCGGACGGGAAAACCCTCTACAGCAGCTTCACCAGACCGCTCGCCAACGCCGACTCCCGCACCGTGCTCGTGGCGGTCGACGTCGCCACCGGCACCTGCCGGACCCTGCTGGACACCGAGGGCATGAGCTACTTCCCCGGTCCGGTCAGCCCCGACGGCCGGACCCTGGCGGTGCTGAGCGAGACCGAGACGACTCCGGAGCAGGCACCGCAGGTCAGGCTGCACCTGCTCGATGTCTCGGCCGACGACGGCGGCACCGGCCTGACGCCGCTCGCGCCGGGCTGGGACCGCTGGCCGCACCCGGCGGCCTGGCTGCCGGACGGCTCCGCCCTGCTCGTGACGGCCGACGAGGACGGGGCCTGCCCGGTGTTCCGGATTCCCGTCCCCGGGTCGGGCGGCGGAGACTCCGCGCCGGCGCGGTTGACGGCCGACGCAGCCGCCTACACCGACGTCGCCGTCTCCTCGGATGGACGCACCGCTTACGCGCTGCGCAGCTCCTACGAATTCCCGGCGGAGGCCGTCCGGATCGACCTCGCCGGCGGGGGCGTCACCCGGCTGCCGGCCCCGGCGGAGCGCCCCGCCTACCGCGGCACGCTCGAACGGGTGGAAACGACCTCGGCCGACGGCGCCCGGGTGCCGGCGTACCTGGCCCTGCCGGAAGGCGCCTCGGCCGGAAACCCGGCCCCGCTGCTGCTCTGGATCCACGGCGGCCCGCTGGGATCCTGGAACGCCTGGACCTGGCGCTGGAACCCGTGGCTGCTCGTCGCCCGGGGCTACGCAGTGCTGCTACCGGACCCGGCCCTGTCGACCGGCTACGGCCAGGACCACATCCAGCGAGGCTGGGGCGAGTGGGGCAAGGCGCCCTTCCTGGACCTGATGGCCATCACCGACGCCGTCGAGCAGCGTCCCGACATCGACGAGACACGCACCGCGGCCATGGGCGGATCGTTCGGCGGCTACATGGCCAACTGGGTGGCGGGCCACACGGACCGGTTCAAGGCCATCGTCACGCACGCCAGCCTTTGGGCCCTGGACCAGTTCGGCCCCACGACAGACGCCGCGCAGTACTGGCTCAAGGAAATGACGGCAGAGATGGCTGCGGAGAACTCGCCGCACCTGCACGTGGAGAACATCCGCACACCGATGCTGGTCATCCACGGCGACAAGGACTACCGGGTACCGATCGGGGAGGGGCTGCGGCTCTGGTACGAGCTGCTCTCCAAGTCCCGGCTGCCAGCCGATGATAACGGCGAGACCGACCACCGCTTCCTCTACTTCCCGGACGAGAACCACTGGATCCTGCAGCCGCAGCACGCCAAGGTCTGGTACGGCGTCGTCGAGCACTTCCTGGCGAAAAACCTGCTGGACAAGGACCTCCCCGTCCCCGACGGACTCGGTCTCTGACCCCGCCCGTCCCCCGCTCCGGCCCCGGGCGGGGGCGGAGCTGGCCCGCGCCGTAGGATTGGGCTGTGACTGAGACGATCCGCATCCGCCCTGCCCGCACCGGCGACGTCGGCGCAATCAAGACCCTGGTGGCACCCCTGGCCGACCAGCGGATCCTGATGGCCAAGGAAACCGTCGCGTACTACGAAAGCCTCCAGGAGTTCCGGATCGCAGAGGCGCCCGACGGCGAGGTGATCGGCTGCGGGGCCCTGCACGTGATGTGGGACGACCTGGCCGAGGTGCGCACCCTTGCAACGTCCGACGCGTGGCGCGGCAAGGGCGTAGGGCACCTGCTGGTGGAGCGCCTGCTTGAGGACGCGAAGGCGCTGGGTGTCTCCCGCGTGTTCTGCCTGACCTTCGAGGTGGAGTTCTTCAAGAGGCACGGCTTCGACGTTATGGCTGACCAGACAGCCGTGGACCCTGTGGTGTACTCGGAGCTCCTGCGCTCGCATGACGAAGGCGTTGCCGAATTCCTGGACCTCGCCCGGGTCAAACCCAACACGCTCGGCAACACCCGGATGATCCGGACGCTCTAGGCTGCGCTTCCTGCGGGGGTCTACCGCCAAATCAACATGGTGGATAAACTGATCCCGGCCCGTGGGGGCGGGCCGCCAGCTTCCGGAGGCAGAAATTGCAGAATCGCGTGATTTTTCCAGATTTCTCCGCATTCCAAATGACGGTCGACTCCGTACCGGTTGTGCCGGATGCCTCCGGCGCGGGCGGCAGCTCCGGCGGCGCGCCGGGCGACGCCTCCTCCCGCCGGGCCCGGGCTGCGCTTGGCCCGGACGCCTGGCCTAGCTTCGCGCCGGAGGCTGCGGACGGTCCCTGAGCCCCTTGGCGGTGGCCGCGCCGGGAGCCTACCGCTGGCAGGGCCCCGGTAGTAGGGTCTAAGCAAGCAGCCAGGACAACCATCCAGGGAGCACAGCCATGAAGAAACTCATCAACGATCCCAAGGCCGTGGTCGACGAGTCAGTGGAGGGGTTCGGGCTTGCCCACGCCGACCTCGTGACCGTCTACCCGGATCCCAAATACATCGTCCGGAAAGACGCCCCGGTGGCGGGGAAAGTCGGTCTGGTCTCCGGCGGCGGCAGCGGCCACGAGCCTCTGCATGGCGGCTACGTCGGAATGGGCATGCTCGACGCCGCGGTTCCCGGCGCTGTGTTCACCTCACCCACGCCGGACCAGATCCTGCCGGCCACGCTCGCGGTGAACTCCGGTGCCGGCGTCGTGCACATCGTGAAGAACTACACCGGCGACGTACTGAACTTCGAGACCGCCGCGGAACTGGCGCAGGCCGAGGGAGTGGAGGTCCGCACCGTACTGGTCAACGACGACGTCGCCGTGCAGGACTCGCTCTACACGGCGGGGCGCCGCGGCGTAGGCGGAACGGTCCTGGTCGAGAAGATCGCCGGCGCCGCAGCCGAGCGCGGCGACAGCCTCGACGCCGTCGCGGCCATCGGCGACCGCGTCAACCAGAACGTGCGCAGCATGGGCGTGGCCCTGAGCGCCTGCACCGTCCCGCACGCCGGGGTGCCCAGCTTTGAGCTCGAGGACAACGAAATCGAAATCGGCATCGGCATCCACGGCGAGCCCGGCCGGCACAAAATCCCCATGGAGGCCGCCGACGGCATCACGGACCGGCTGCTGGACCCCGTGGTCAGCGACCTCGGCCTCGCCTCGGGGGACAGGGTCCTGTTGTTCGTCAACGGCATGGGAGGCACACCGCAGAGCGAGCTCTACATCGTCTACCGCCGGGCCGCGCAGCGACTCGCTGATCAGGGCGTCACCGTGGAGCGCTCGCTGGTGGGGAACTACATCACCTCGCTTGAGATGCAGGGCTGCTCCATCACCGTCCTGCGCCTCGACGACGAAATGACCGCCCTTTGGGACGCGCCCGTCCACACCGCCGCCCTCCGCTGGGGCGTCTGAACGTGGGGCTGGATGTCGACTGGGCGGTGCGGTGGCTGACGCTTTCCGCGGAGGCAATGGCAGAGCACCGGGTCGAACTTATTGAACTGGACCGGCCGATCGGGGACTCCGACCACGGCGAGAACATGGACCGCGGGTTCAAGGCCGTGATGGACAAACTCTCTGAATCGCCCCCCGAGACCGCCGGGGCGGCGCTGAAGCTGACCGCCATGACCCTGATGTCGAAGGTGGGCGGCGCCGCCGGGCCGCTGTACGGAACGGCTTTCCTGCGCGCCGCCACGGCACTTGGCGATGCCGCCGACATTGACGCCGCCACGCTCGCCGCCGCCCTGCAGGCGGCCCGTGACGGCATCGTGGCCCGGGGCAAGGCCGAATCCGGGGACAAAACGATGGTGGATGCCTGGACGCCGGCGGTGGATGCCTCCGCGACCGCGGCCGGCGACGGCGATGTCCGCAAAGTGTTGGCCGCGGCGGCCGACGCGGCCGAAGCCGGGGCTGTGTCCACCGACCCGATGCTGGCCCGGAAAGGCCGTGCCAGCTACCTGGGGGAGCGCAGCATCGGCCACCGCGACCCCGGCGCCGTCTCCAGCGCCCTGATCCTGCGCGCCGCCGTGGGGGCCGCCGGATGACAGTCGGGCTCGTCGTCGTCTCCCACAGCGAAAAGATCGCCGACGGCGCCGTCGAACTTGCCGCCCAAATGGCCCCCGACGTTGTGATCGTCGCGGCGGGCGGCACCGACGACGGCCGGATCGGGACCAGCCTGGAGAAGGTGATGGCCGCCCTGGAACGGGCGGCCGGAGGTAGCGGGATCGTGGTGCTCACCGACCTTGGCTCCGCCGTCATGACCGCGGAATCAGCGGTCGAGTTCGCCGCCGATCCGGAGTCCATCCACCTGGCCGATGCCCCGCTTGTCGAGGGCCTCGTCGCCGCCGCCGTTTCCGCCCAGGCGGGGGCCGACGCCGGAACGGTGAAAGACGCAGCCGAAGCCGTCTATCGCCCCCCGGCCCACCCGCACGCGCCCGAGCACGAGCACCAGCAGCCGCCGGATGCCCAAGGCGACTTCGAACTCGTCAACCAGGCCGGGATGCACGCGCGGCCGGCTGCCAAGATTGCCGGCGGCCTAGCCGGAATGGACGCCGACGTGACCATTAACGGCGTCGACGGCGCCTCAATGACAGAGCTCATGATGCTCGGCGCGGGTAAGGGGACCGTACTGCACATTGAGGCCAGCGGCGCGGACGCAGCCAAAGCGGTGGACTACCTCGGCGGACTGATCAGCGCCGGCTTCGGCGAGCCCTAGCCCTAGGCCAAGGTCACCCCGGGAGCCGCAGGCCGCCGGGATGCAGCTCGGCCAGGCCGTCGCTCAGCAGCCCCGCAACGGCCCGTTCAAGCTGCTCGGGCGCCGAGTCCAGCCGGTGCAGCGCCGCCAGCGGGACGCCGATCCCCTCGGCGCCGAACCCCAGGTCCGCGGGGGCGCGCTCCAGCAGCTCCCGGGCCACCGGCTCCTCGGCCATCCGCAGGACCGCCATCACGGCCCCCCGAACCTGCCGGTCCGTCCCGTGCCAGGCCTGCCCCTTGGGCGTGTAGGTGGGCGGCGGCTCGCCGGCTGCGAGCCAGGCACACGCAGCGCGGACGGGGCATTCGCCGCATTTCGGCGACCGCGCGGTGCAGACCACCGCCCCCAGTTCCATCACGGCGGCGTTCCAGCGGACCGAGGCGGCATCGTCGTCGGGCAGCAGCTGCGCGGCCAGCCGCATCTCCCCGGCCGTCAACGCCGGCGCCGGCAGCGCGGCCCCGGTAAAGAGGCGTGCGTGGACCCGGCGGATGTTGGTGTCCACCACCGTCTCCCTGCGGCCGAAAGCAAAGGCGGCGACGGCGGCCGCGGTGTAGCTGCCCACGCCGGGAAGTTCCAGCAGATCCGGGTAGCTGCCGGGCACCTCGCCGTCGTGGTCGTTCACAATCGCGACGGCGGCCGCATGCAGCCGAAGCGCCCGCCGCGGATAGCCCAGCCGACCCCAGGACCGGACCGCCTCGCCGGCAGGCTCCAGGGCGAGATCGGCGGGGGCGGGCCAGCGAAGCAGCCATTCTTCCCAGACCGGCCGCACCCGCACCACGGGGGTCTGCTGCAGCATGATTTCGCTGACCAACACGCCCCAGGCGGAGCAGTCGGCGGCCCGCCAAGGAAGGTCCCGGGCGGTGTCGGCAAACCAGGAGGCCAGGGTGGCGTGCAGTTGCTCGAGCGGCACGGCCGGCTGGGCGGGGACGGCAGCGACGGCCGGGAGGGTGGGGGAATCGGCTAAGGCTTTGATCGAACCAGCTTAATAGAGATGCGGACCATAGTGCCGCCGGCGGCGTGGTGGGTCAGTCTGGACCGCGGCGTTCTCTAACCTAGGAGGATGGTCAGGCAAGGCAATTCAGGAACTCACGGTTCGGGACCGAAGGCTTCCGCCAAGGCAAAGACCAACGGCAGGCCGGTGCGGAAGCCGGTCAGCTCCCTTTACCGACGCCGGCGGCTCTTCGCCGGGGCGATCCTGCTACTGGTGCTTGCCCTCGCAGTCGGTGGATTCGCGGCGATCTCCAACGCCATGAACGGTGCAACACCGGAGGCCGCCGGCAGCGGCTCCCCCCGGCCCGAAACGCCGGCGAGTACCGGCACCGCAAGCCCGCAGGCGTCCGCCACGCCCAGCCCGAGCGCCGGCTGCGACCAGAAGCTGCTGACGGTCTCCGCGGCAACGGACAAGGCCGCCTACGCCGCAGGCGAGAACCCGTTGCTCACCCTGAAGGTCACCAACGGAAACCAGGTGCCCTGTGAGGTCAACATCGGGACCTCGCAGATGGAGTACCTGATCACCAGCGGCTCGGACCGGATCTTCTCGTCCAGGGACTGCCAGGCGGAAAGCAGCGACTTGGTCAAGACCATCCGCCCCGGCCGGAGCGAGACGGCCAACTTCCCGTGGCAACGCAACCGCACCGTCCAGGGCTGCGCCGCGGTCGACGCCAAACCTGCGGGCGGAACCTATGTCTTCACCGCCCGGCTGGGAAACAAGACCAGCCCAAGGGCCGTCTTCCAGCTCGGTTAATCCTTTTCGAGTGCTTCGCAGATGCCGTTTTGCCGGTCCATAAGGGCGGTTACGGAGCAGCCGGCGGGGCCTAGAGGAACCGGTCGAGCAGGCTGGCCTCGGCCATCCGGCTCAGGCCCTCACGGACCGTCCGGGCGCGCTGGTCGCCGATGCCGTCCACCGTCATGAGGTCATCGATCGTGGCCGCCATTAGGAACTGCAGCCCGCCAAAGTGGTCCACCAGCCGGTCGGCGACGGCCTTGGGCACCGCTTTGAGGCCGGAAAGCAGGCGGTATCCGCGCGGCTGCACGACGGCGTCGAGGTTCGCCTCGCCGCCGGCGAAGCCGACGATCCCCGCGATCTTGCCCAGGTCGATCAGCTCGGTCGGCCCCAGGTTCACGAGGGCCTTGACGGCGTTGTCGATGTCCGCGGCGGACGCGCTGGGGCTCGAGTAGTCACGGATGATCACGTCGCTGCCCGGTCCGCGGCCCACCGTCAGTTCGTCCAATTGCAGGGAGAGCAGGCGGCCGTCCTCGCCGAGTTCCAGCACGTACTGGGAGATCTCCTCGGAAATGCGCCGCACCATCTCCTGGCGCTGCAGCGTCACGGCCACATCGCGGACCGTCACCATGGCCTCGATTTCCAGGGCCGACAGCGAACTGGTCACCTGGTCCAGGCGCGAGCGGTAGCGCTCCAGGGTGGCGAGGGCCTGGTTGGCGCGCGCCAGGACCTTCTCGGAGCCTTCCAGGACGTGGCGCAGGCCGTTCACGTAGAGCGCGATGATCTGCATCGACTGGCTCACCGAGATCACCGGAACCCCGGTCTGGATGGCGACGCGTTCGGCGGTCCGGTGCCGGGTTCCCGTTTCCTGGGTCTCGATGCTTGAGTCGGGGACCAGCTGGACCCCGGCGCGCAGGATGTTGCTCGCATCCTTGTCGCAGACAATGGCGCCGTCCATCTTGGCCAGTTCCCGCAGCCGGGTGGGGGAGAAGTCGATGCCGATCTCAAAGCCGCCGGAGCAGATGGATTCGATGGTCCGGTCGATGCCGAGCACAATCAGGGCACCCGTGCGTCCGCGGAGAATGCGCTCCAGTCCGTCCCGCAGGGCAGTGCCCGGTGCCACCCTGGCCAGCGTCGCCTTCAGTGCATCTTCGGGACTCCGAGCCATAGGTTTTCCCTTCAAAGGTGCAGGACGATGCCTGCAAGTACACCGGTTTTTATCGGTTTTCCACCGTTTGCCGGCAAGAACAAAAGTGCCCGGTTTCCCGTATCCACCATCATAGGGGCAACCGCGGGCGGTTTCCGCACGGTCAAGCCTCAAAGTGGCCCGTTCCCGCCGTGCCGGCGGTCCCGCGCAGACGGCCATCCGCCGGTACTCGAAACCCGCATTTTCGCGGGTCTGTCGCGGGGCCGTCCGGGCGTCCGTCCGGCGGCCGTCCGGCAGTCCGGTTGCCGGGCCGGCCGCCGGTCTGCCGGCCGCGCTTCCAGCCGCCCTGCCCGGGCGCGCCGCCGCCTGCGATAAACTTGGAGCCTTGGGTGTACCGCGGGCTCTCCGCGCCGTGACCCGTCCACAGCCGCAGCGAAAGTAGCACCGTGTCTCAAGATGTCCACAGCCCCGCCCGAGTCCAGGAGATTCACAAGCAGGCAGCCCGGCGCCGGACCTTCGCAGTGATCTCCCACCCCGACGCCGGCAAGTCCACGCTGACCGAGGCGCTCGCCCTGCACGCGAAGGTGATCGGCACCGCCGGCGCGTCCAGCGGCAAGGCCAACCGCAAGGAAACGGTCTCCGACTGGATGCAGATGGAGAAGGACCGCGGCATCTCCATTAGCTCCGCGGCCCTGCAGTTCGCCTACCGCGACACCGTGATCAACCTGCTGGACACCCCGGGCCACGCGGACTTCTCCGAGGACACTTACCGGGTGCTGGCCGCCGTCGACTGCGCCGTGATGCTCGTGGATGCGGCCAAGGGCCTGGAAACCCAGACCATGAAGCTCTTCGAGGTCTGCAAGCAGCGGAACCTGCCCATCATCACCGTGATCAACAAGTGGGACCGGCCCGGCCTGGACGCCCTGGCCCTGATGGACGAGATCACCGAGCGCACCGGCCTGCAACCCATGCCGCTGACCTGGGCGGTGGGCATTTCCGGTGACTTCCGCGGCGTCTGGGACCTGCGCAACGACCGCTTCGCCCAGTTCAAGCGCAACAACGCCGGCGCCAACATCGCGCTCACCGAGTACTTCAGCCCGGAGGAGGCCGCCGCCAGCCAGGGCGGCGACTGGTCCAACGCCGTGGACGAGGCCGGGCTCGTGATCGAATCCAACCTGGCGTTCGACGTCGACGCCTTCCACGCCGGCAAGGCGACGCCGATCCTGTTCAGCTCCGCCGCGCTGAACTTCGGCGTGAAGGAAATCCTCGACGCCCTGGTGGACTACGCGCCGCCCGCCGCCCCGCGGCCCGACGTCGACGGCGCCGCGCGCCCCGTCGACGCCCCGTTCGCCGGGTTCGTCTTCAAGGTCCAGGCCGGAATGAACAAGGCCCACCGCGACCACGTTGCGTTCATCCGTGTCTGCTCCGGCGTCTTCGAACGCGGCATGGTGGTCACGCAGGGCCGCACCGGGAAATCCTTCGCCACGAAGTACGCCCAGCAGGTCTTCGGCCGCGAACGCGAGGTGATCGACGAGGCCTTCCCCGGCGACGTCGTGGGCCTCGTGAACGCTTCCTCGCTGCGCGTCGGGGACAGCCTGTTCCTGGAGCAGCCGGTGGAGTTCCCCGCGATTCCGCTCTTCGCCCCAGAGCATTTCCAGGTGGCGCGCTCCAAGGACCCCAGCCGCTTCAAGCAGTTCCGCCGCGGCATCGAACAGCTCGAGCACGAGGGTGTCATCCAGGTGCTCCGCTCCGATATCCGCGGCGACCAGGCGCCTGTACTGGCCGCCGTCGGCCCGATGCAGTTCGAGGTGGTCGAGGACCGGATGGCGCACGACTTCAGCGCCCCGATGCGGCTCGAGCGGCTGCCGTACTCCCTCGCACGGATTACGACGGCGGACGCCATGCCGGCGCTGGCCAACGTACCCGGCGCCGAGGTGCTGCTGCGCTCCGACGGCGAGTACCTGGCCTTGTTCAACGACGTCTGGGCTCTCCGCCGGATCGAGAAGAACCACCCGGATTTGACGCTGGCGCCGATCGGCACGCACAACCCGGCAAAGTAGGCGCCGGAGACGCGTACGGCGCACTTTCCGGCAGCCCGCGGAGGCTGCCGGAAAATGCCTTCCGTTTTGTCTTCCCGAATCCGCATTCCGCGGTATCATAAGTAACCTTGCTAATTTCGCGGGCGCTGGCGGTGGGGGCCGGCTTTGAGGACTGATCCGCCCGATTCCATGTGCGGACCCCTATCGAGGGAACAAGAAACTCGTTGACAATAACTATGGAATCCGGCTTTCTGCTCAGCGGACGGTACCGGATCGATGCCCTCATTGGCAGGGGAAGCCAATCGACCGTGTACCGCGCGCGCGACGAACTGCTGCAGCGCGAGGTGGCGGTCAAACTCTTCCGCAATGATGCGGACGACCTCGAGCACACCCGCCGACAGGGCCAGGAGGTGCGGATTCTCGCGGGAATGAGCCACCACGCCCTGGTGACACTGTTGGACGCCGGCGCCGACCTCAGCAGTCCGGACTCCCGGCTCACCTACCTCGTGATGGAACTCGTGCGCGGGCAGGACCTGCGGGACCGGTCCCTGCAGGGACCGCTCTCCGCCGCGCACATGGCCCACATCGGCTACGACCTCGCGGACGGGCTGTCCTACATCCACCACCACGGGATCGTGCACCGGGACATTAAGCCGGCGAACATCCTGCTGGTGGACTACAGCAACGACGACCGCCGGCCCCGGGCCAAGCTCACCGACTTCGGGGTCGCCGCCATCCTGGGGCACAACCGCGCGGACGACGGCGGCACCTCCGGGACGCCGGCCTACCTGAGTCCCGAACAGGCCGCCGGCGAACCCGCCGGCCCGGCCAGCGACGTCTATTCGCTCGGCCTCGTGCTGCTCGAGGGGCTGACCGGCAAGATGGCCTACCCGGGCGCGCCGGTCCAGTCCGCCGTCGCCCGGCTGCTGCACGACCCCCAGATTCCGGAGGAGCTCGCCCCGATGTGGGTGGCGTTGCTGTCCTCCATGCTGTCCCGGGATCCTGCGGCCCGGCCGCCCGCCCGCGAGGTCTCGCTCGCCCTGCGCCAGGAAGTCATCAACGGCGCCGGCCGCCACCGGCAGCTCGGCGGGGCCGCAACGACGGACGAGGACGGCCGAATGCGCGCCGTCGAGCGGTACCGGATCCTCGACACCCCCGAGGACGGCGCGTTCACCCGGATTGCGGCGCTCGCGGCCCGGGTGTTCTCCGTGCCGGTCGCGATCGTCAGCGTCGTGGACCACGACCGGATCTGGTTCAAGGCACACCACGGCACCGACGTTACCCAGATCGGCCGGGATCCCGGGCTCTGCGCCTCGGCGATCCTGCAGGACGGGCCCTGGATCGTCGAGGACGCCGTAACGGACCCCCGGACGCTCTCCAATCCGCTGGTGGCCGGGGACTTCGGGCTGCAGTTCTATGCCGGCGTCCCGCTGCGCACCCCGGACGGCCACAACCTGGGCACGTTCTGCATCCTGGACCGGGAGCCGCGGGAGTTCAGCGCGGAAGACACCCGGACGCTCGAAGACCTGGCCGCAATTGTCATGAACGATCTTGAGATGCGGCTGCAGAGCCGCGAGGCAATCGCCAGCTAGCGGCCTACAGCGCCTGCCAAATACCGCACGGCCGGTCAGCGTCCGCCGCATCCGGGCATCTAGTGCGTCAGCGCCGGCCGGCGTGCAGCGCGAGCTCCAGTTCGAACCGCGCCACCGGGTCCTCCAGCGCTTCGCCGAACAGCTCGCGCAGCTGGGCCGCCCGGTAGCCCACGGTCTGCGGGTGAATGCCCAGCTCTGCGGCCACCGGTGCGCGCTGGCCCCAGTGGCGCAGCCAGGACAGCAGGGTTTCGGCGAGCCGCTCGCGCTGCGCCGGGCGGAGCCCCTCCAGTGGCGCGAGGCGGCGGTTGGCCAGTTCGGTGATCGCGGAGGGCTCTGCACCAAGGATCACCGCCGCGAGGTGCTCGTCGGCCCAAATGGGCGCATCTTCCGGCCCGTCCCGGCGCGGCAGGATCGACGTAGCGAGCACGGCCAGCCGCAGGGATTCGGGGACTTTCTCCCAGCCGCCGGCCGGGCCCACGGAGGCGCCGCGGCCCCGCAGCGCCTTGTCCAGGTCTTTTCGCGCGGCTGTGGAGTTGCGCGCCGGCACCAGCGCCACGGCGTCGGTCTCGCGTTCGATCACCAGCGTGCCCGGGCCCAGCCGCAACCGCAGTCCGGCGGCGCGGTCCACCGGCAGCGTGACCACCGACATACGCTGCGGCAGCGACCAGTCCGCCATGGCCGCCGTCTGGCGCAGCGCCGCCTCGTCCGCTTGCCCCAGCAGCAGCAGGTCCAGCAGCTCGGTGCGGCGCCGGTCCACCGCCCCGGCGCGTTCGGACTGCTCAAAGGCATAGGCCTCGGCGCTGACCGCGGAGAGCTCGTCGATGTAGGCAAGGATCGATTCGCCGAGGTCCACCACCACGTTCTGGCCCAGGTGGTGTTCCACCGAGACCCGCGACATTTCCCGGAACGTCACCCGCGCGCCCATCCGGTAGGCGCTGAGCAGCGCATCCATGCTCCTGCCCTGCCGGAATTCGCCGCTGCCCAGGCCGGCGACCAGTTGCCGGCTCTCCTCGGAGAGCGCCGGCAGCGTGGTTCCCGGAAGCTGCAGGAAGCGGTCCAGCGCCGTCGCGACACCGCGCCGCAACCCCCGCCCGAAACGGCCCTCGATCGGCCGGGCGTAGGCGGGAACCAGCTGCGGCACGGCATCGATGATGGCCTCCACGATGCCGGGCATCCGGGGCCGGAGCATGTCGCTGACCTCCTTGGGCAGCGCAAGCCAGGGCGGGTCGTAGGAGGGGGAGCCGGGGTGCCCGGCGGGATATGTGTCCATGGCAGGATTCCATATAGTTGTTGTGAGGAGATAGTTTCCAGGAGTAAATCGTATGCCTTGGATGCAGATTTATGGCCCAGCCTGACATAGGATTGTTGAATGATCCGGCTCCGTAAGCTGGCGCGCGCCGCATCTCTACTGACCACCCCCCTAGCTCCAGAAGACATTCTGTCGCTGTTCAACCCCGTTTTTTCTGCCCGCCAGTTACGCGGCGTGGTTACCCGGGTGGTTCCAGAAACGGCCGATTCCGCCACCATTTTCTTCCGTCCCGGCCGAGGCTGGCAAGCGCACCGCGCCGGCCAGTGGGCCCGCATCGGCGTCGAACTCGACGGCGTGCGCCACTGGCGGTCCTACTCCCTCAGCGCACCCGCCGGCCAGGACCCCGCCATCACCGTCACGGACATGGGTGCCGTCTCCGGAACCCTGGTCCGCACCACCAAACCGGGCGACGTCCTCTTCCTGGCGCCGCCGCAGGGCGACTTCGTGCTGCCCGAGCATCCGCGCCCGCTGCTGATGCTCACTGCGGGGAGCGGCATCACCCCGGTGATGTCAATGATCCGCACGCTGGTCCCGCACCGCCCGGATGCCGACGTCGTCCTCATCCACACGGCGCGGACGGCGGCCGACGCCATCTTCCGCGAGGAACTGGCCGAGCTCGCGGATCAGTTCCCCAACTTCACGGTCACGCACTGGTTCACCGGGGAACGCGGGCGGCTGGATTTCAGCACCGCGGCCGGGCTGGACACGCTGTGCCCGGACTGGCGGGACCGCGCCGCCTACGCCTGCGGCCCCGAGGGTTTCCTCGACGACGCCGAGACGCTCTGGGAAGCCGAGGCGGCTCCGGGCAACTCCGATGCGGCCTCGACCCTGACGATTGAACGCTTCAGCACCAATCTGGCCGGCGGAGAAGGGCATGACGGCGGACTGGTGACCTTCGAAGCCTCCGACCGTGAAGTCGAAGCCGACGGCGACACGCCCCTGCTCGACGTCGGGGAGGACGCCGGCGTGCTGATGCCCAGTGGCTGCCGGATGGGCATCTGCCACAGCTGCCTCATCCCACTCCGGGCCGGCCAGATCCGCGACCTGCGCACGGGCGAAGTCCACGGCGAGCCCGGCCAACTAATCCAGACGTGTGTTTCGGCAGCCGCCGGACCCGTTAACCTCGACCTCTGAGGAGAACCCACATGACCACACTTACAGATAAGCCGGACATTGCCGAAGGCGGCAGCTCCAGCACTGGCTCCGCTCCCGCCGGGAAGCCCGTCGCCGCCGTGAAGAAGCGGCCCGGGGCGCTCGCCGAAACGGGCAGCCCGCTGCTCCGCCCGCCCGCCGCGGCGCACCTCTCGGACGAGCAGGTCGCCGAGCTGGGCCGTGAACTCGACGCCATCAAGGACGACATTCTCGCCAAGCGTGGCTCCTCCGACGCCGCCTACATCCGCCGCATGATCAAGATCCAGCGCGGACTCGAGATCTCCGGCCGCGCAGCGCTCCTGGTCAGCAAGAACAAGGCCGCCTGGCTCACCGGCACCACGCTGCTGAGCTTCGCCAAGATCCTGGAAAACATGGAGCTGGGCCACAACATCCTGCACGGCCAGTGGGACTGGATGCGCGATCCGGACATCCACTCCACCACCTGGGAGTGGGACTTTGTCACCCCGGCGCGCTCCTGGCAGCACACCCACAACGACCTGCACCACCGCTGGACCAACGTCGTCGGCAAGGACAATGACATCGGGTACAACCTGCTGCGCATGGATCCGCAGCAGGAATGGAAGCCGTTCAACCTGGGCAACCCGCTCTATAACGCGCTGCTGGCGCCGGTCTTCGAGTGGGGCATCGCGATCTATGACCTCGAACTCGTGGACTACAAGGAGGGAAGGAAGTCCAAAGAAGCACTGAACAAGGACCTCAAGGCGCTCGGCCGCAAGGCCCTCAAGCAGTTCACCAAGGACTACGCCGCCACGCCCGCCGTCGCCATGCTCACCGGCTCCGGCAAGCAGGCCCTCTACGGCACGCTGACCGCCAACGCGGTCCGCAACGTCTGGGCCCATGCGGTGATCTTCTGCGGGCACTTCCCGGACGGGACGGACACGTTCACCGAGGAAATGGTCGACGGCGAGACCCGCGGCGACTGGTACGTCCGCCAGATGATCGGCTCCGCCAACATCTCGGGCTCCAAGTTCATGCACCTGATGACCGGCAACCTCTCGCACCAGATCGAGCACCACCTCTTCCCGGACCTGCCGTCCAACCGCTACGCCGAGGTGGCGCCCAAGGTCCAGGAGATCTGCCGGCGCTACGGCCTGCCGTACACCACCGGCCCGATCTGGAAGCAGGTCGGCTCCACCTGGGCCAAGATCTTCCGGCTGGCCCTGCCGCCGAAAAAGACCTAGGCACCCGCGCCCCACGACCGGGCGAGTGTGATTGGCGAAAGGGGCGCCCGCCATCGCGGCCGGCGCCCCTTTGCGTAACGTCCGAAGGCCGGGCTAGGTCTTGACCGCCACCCCAAGAACGTGCGCCAGGGGCGGGTTGCCGGGCAGGACCGCGAAGCCGAAGCGCTCCAGGGCCTCCACGGCCAGGCCCGCCTCGACGATGCTGGCAGCGGTGTCCCGATTCGGGTGGCAGCCGCCGGCCAGCCGGCTCCAGAGCGGAGTGATCAGGTCCTCGGCCGCCGCCAGCACACGGTGCGCGGAGCGGACGTGCTCGTAGAACAGCAGCCGGCCGCCGGGCTTCAGGACCCGGACGGCTTCGGCCAGGACCACGGCCGGCTCGGCCACGCTGCAGAGCACCAGGCTGGAGACGACGACGTCGACTGAGGCGTCCGCGGCCGGCAGCGATTCCGCGAACCCGCTCCGCACCGTGACCGGCACCGGCGCTGACGCCGCAGCAGCCAGCGCCAGCGCCCTGAGCGTGGGATCCGGTTCGAGCGCCAGCACCCCCGACACCGCCGGCGGGTAGAACGGGAACGTGGCGCCGTAGCCCGCCCCGATTTCGACGACGGCCCCGTGGGCTGTCGCCACCAGGCGCCGGCGGTGGGCCGCGGCTCCCCGGGCATCCATCCGCGGCCCCACCCGGGCGTACGAGCGTCCGAAGGACGTGGTGTGCTCCTCGGCCTCCATGGGCTGCTGTCCGCTCAACGGACCTGGGCCGGATTGAGCTTCAGGCGCCGCAGCAGCTGGGCGTTCAGCGCCACCACCACTGTCGAGGCGGACATCAGCACGGCTCCGGCCGCGGGGGACAGGACGATCCCGGCGAAGGCCAGGGCGCCGGCGGCCAGCGGGACGGAGATGATGTTGTAACCGGTGGCCCAGATGAGGTTCTGCCACATCTTGCGGTAGCTGGCCCGGGAAAGGTCCAGCATCGACAGGACGGCCCGGGGGTCGTTGCCGGCCAGGACGACGCCGGCGGATTCCATCGCGACGTCGGTACCGGCGCCGATCGCGATGCCGACTTCGGCCCGGGCCAGCGCGGGTGAGTCGTTGACGCCGTCGCCCACCATTGCCACCTTCAACCCGCGGGACTGCAGTTCGGCAACCTTCTTGTCTTTGTCGGCGGGGAGGACCTCGGCGAAGACCTCGTCGATGTTGAGTTCCTCGCCGACAGCCCGGGCAACCTGCCGGGCGTCGCCGGTGATCATCGCGACCTTGATGCCGCGGTCCTGCAGTGCCTTCACAGCCTGCCGGGACTCGGTGCGCACGGCGTCCTCGAGACTCACCGCCCCCAGGATTTTTTGCCCGTCAACGACGTGCAGCACGGCCGCGCCGCGGTCCATCCAGGCCCGGGTGGCACGCGCCAGTGCCTGCGGTTCGTCCGCTTCGAGGTCCCGGAGCAGGGCCGGGCCGCCGACCTGGATGGTCCTTCCGTCAACCGTGGCGCGCACACCGCGGCCGGTCATGGACGAAAATCCGGTGGCCGGGGGAATCTGCAAACCTTGCTCCCGCGCTGCCCGGACAATGGCCCGGGCCACGGGGTGCTCGCTGTCTGCTTCGACGGCCGCGGCCAGCGCCAGGAGGCTGTCCCGGTCCACGCCCTCGGCGGCCGCCACGTCCTTGAGAGCGGGTTCGCCCTTGGTGAGCGTCCCGGTCTTGTCGAAGAGGACGACGTCGACGGTCCGCATCCGTTCCAGCGCCATCCGGTTCTTGATCAGGACTCCGGCCCGGGCGGCCTGCTCGGTGGAGATCGCGATGACCAGGGGGATGGCCAGGCCCAGGGCGTGCGGGCAGGCGATCACGAGCACGGTGACGGTGCGGGTGACGGCGTCGGGAATGCTCCCCAGCAGGGACCAGACGATGAATGTGATGACACCGGCGCCGGCGGCGAAGTAAAACAGGAAGGCTGCGGCCCGGTCGGCAAGGGCCTGGGCTTTGGACGAGGAGGCTTGCGCCTCGGCCACCAGGCGCTGGATCCCGGCCAGGGCAGTGTCATCCCCGACGGCGGTGACCTGCACGCGGACGGTGTTGTCCGTGGCCACAGTCCCGGCGACGACCTTGTCTCCGGGTGAGCGGAGGACAGTCTTGGATTCGCCGGTGATCATCGACTCGTCGACCTCGGCCTGGCCGTCGACGACGACGCCGTCGGCCGGCATCCGGGCGCCCGAACGGACCAGGACGGTGTCCCCTGCTGCGAGTTCGCTGACTTTGACGGTTTCCGTGCCCGTTGCGGTGATCCGGTCCGCTTCGTCCGGCAGCAGGGCGGCGAGGGCGTCGAGTGCGCCCCGCGCCGAGCCGAGGGCGCGCATCTCGATCCAGTGCCCCAGCAGCATGATCGCCACCAACAGGGCCAGCTCCCACCAGAAGTCGAGGTCGAAACCGCCGATTCCGAGGCTCGTGACCCAGGAGGCGACGAAAGCGACGCTGATGGCCATGGCGATCAGCAGCATCATGGCCGGTTTCCGGCTCTTCAGTTCATCCAGGCCGCCCTTGAGGAAGGGCTGCCCGCCGTAGAAGAAGATGACGGTTCCCAGCACCGGCGGGATCCAGGCCGAGCCGGGGAAAACCGGCGGCACGTAGCCGAGCAGGTGCCCGAACATCGGGCTGAACAGCACCACCGGCACCGACAGCGCGAGGGTCAGCCAGAACCTGTTCTTGAACATCGCGACGCTGTGGCCGGCGTGCTCGCCGTGGCTGTGCACCTGATGTGCATCGTCCCGGTCGGGCTGTGGCCGGTGGTCGTGGCCGGAGTGGCCGGGGCCGGCGCCGGCCCGCAGTTGATCCGTCTGTCCGCTGTGCTGGTGTTCCATGGTTCCCGCCTCCGGAAAAGTCTCGGCTGGTCCTGATTCCACTCTCCAACATACCCCCCGGGGGTATGGTTGGCAATACTGCAGATGTGCCTGCCGGGGCTGCCGGCCCGAGTCAGCGCACCTCGATGACGCCCATCATGCCGAGGTCTTCATGGTCCAGGATGTGGCAGTGGTAGACGGAGCGGCCGGTGAAATCCCGGAAGTCGATCCGGACCGTGGCCTGCCCGTTTGCCGGCACGTTGACCACATCACGCAGCGTAGCCTTCTCTACGGCCCGGCCGTTCTCCGCGATGAGCTGCATCGGCCACACGTGAAGATGGAACGGGTGGTCCATGGCGCTGCGGTTGACCAGGATCCATTCCTCGACCGTGCCGGCGGCCACAATGGTGTCCGTCCTCCGCTCGTCGAAGGCCAGGCCGTTGATGGTGAAAGCCATTCCCATCCCGGGCCCCATCCCCGCGCCCTGCCCTGGCCCCATGGGCGTGGCAAGGACCAGCTGCCGGCGCGCGGCGACGGTGGCGGAGCGCAGCTCGGGCGGCGCCGGCCCGGCTTCGATGACGGGGGCCGGCGGGGCCGGGTCGCCGGCCACGTCCAGCGTTGCCAGGACGGCGCCGGCCGGATCCTCCGGCCCTTCCTGCTCCGCCGGCCCGTCCGGCCCCATTCCGCGCTGGCTCATCCCAGGCAGGGCTCCGCGGTCATAGGGCACGGCCCTCAGCTCGGATCGTCCGAGGGCGGCCGTAACCAGCAGTTCGGCTCGGTTCCCCGGTGCCAGCAGGACTTCCTGCACGTCCGACGGCGACTGGGCCCGCCCGGAGTCCATGCCCAGGAGCTGGAGTTTCTGCCCGTCCAGCCGCAGCCGCAGGTACCGGGCCACGCAGCAGTTCACGATCCGCCAGCGTTCCCGTTCCCCCGGCCGTGCCGTCATGCGGGGATTGGCCTGGCCGTTGACCAGCAGGAGCGCACCGACGCGTCCGGCCATCCGCTCCGGCAGGGAAGCCCCGGGCACGTTCCCCGCCCCGTCCAGGCTGATGTCAGAGACCAGCAGCACGCGTTCGGTTCCCGCGGCCACCGGTACGGGGTCTTCGACGATGATGGCGCCGAAGAGGCCCCCGAACACCTGGGCGGCGACCCGGCCGTGGTGGTGCGGGTGGTACCAGTACAGCCCTGGCGGGTGCCCGGCCGGGATCCGGTATTCGTAGTCGAAGCTGCTGCCGGGGTCCACGGCCACGAACACGTTGTCGCTGTTGCCCTGGGGTGAAACGTGGAGTCCGTGCAGGTGCAGGTTGCTGTGTTCGGCCAGCTTGTTCACCAGTTTGAGCCGCAGCACATCGCCGGCACGGAGCCGGAGGGTGGGCCCGGGGATGCCGCCGTTGTAGCCCAGCGCCCCCGCCTGCAGCCCCGCCAGGAGGAACCGGCCCGGGGCTGCCTCCAGGCTGGCTTCCAGGACGCCTCCCGCGCTGCTGAGCGCGCCCGGCTGGCCCAGGGCCTCGCCGGTGAGCGGGGCCGGCTGCGAGTTGAGCGACCACCACAGCCCGGCACCGCCGGCAACGGTGCCGGCCATTCCGAGGCCGCCCAGCAGCAGGGCGCTGCGGCGGCTGATGGGTGGCACTACGGACCCTCGCCGAGTTCCTTAACATGCTCGCGGTACTGCTCCGCCGTCAGCTCGCCTTTCGCGAAGCGCTCGTCGAGGATGAGCCGGGCCGGGCTTTTGCCGCCCGGTGTGCCGGGGGACCGGCCCGGAAAGCCCGGCTGGCCGTAGGGTCCGGGATGTCCGGGCTGCGGTCCGCGCCCGGTCCCGCCGAAGATCCGGACCGCGAGCAACACGAGCACAGCGATTCCGACGAGGAGGAGCACCCCCCAAAGCCACATCCACCACAGGTTCTGCCCGTAACCCCACATCATGACTGTTCCCTTCGCCAAAGGAAGCTACTGCTCCCATGGTGCGCCCGCCGGGACGGTGGCGCTAGGGTCCTAAGTCGCCCCCGCCCGTTGCTGCCGGCGCGGGAACGCGCACGGCTGGTGCAGCTCCGGCGGAAACGGGCGCGGGCGCGTCAGCTGATGAGCAGCCCCAGGGCTTCCGCCAAGTGGCCGACCTCGCGGACCGAGAAGCCGGCCGGGACGGGGCCGGGCCCGTTGGGGCTGGCGGGCACCACGGCGTGCGTGAACCCCAACCGGTGGGCCTCCTGGATGCGCTGGTTGATCCCCGGCACGGGACGGACCTCGCCGGCCAGGCCCACCTCGCCGAAGGCGATGAGCCGCTGCGGGAGGGGTTTTTTGGCCTTCGCCGAGGCAACGGCCAGGGCCACGGCCAGATCTGTGGCTGGCTCGCTGAGCTTGACCCCGCCGACGGTCGCCACGTAGGAGTCGTCCTTGTGCAGCAGGCAGCCGGCGCGTTGCTGCAGCACGGCCAGCAGCATCGCCACGCGGGAACTGTCCAGGCCGCTGGTGGCCCGGCGGGGCTGCGCGTTGGCGCTTTCGGCGAGCAGGGACTGGACCTCGGCGAGCAGCGGCCGGCGGCCCTCCAGCGTCACCGTGATGCAGGTGCCGGACACGGGGTCCTTGGTGCGGGAGACGAACAGGCCGCTGGGATCGGCCAGGCCCACGATGCCGTCCTCGTTCAGGTCGAAGCAGCCGACGTCATCGGTGGGTCCGTAGCGGTTCTTGACGGCGCGCAGCAGCCGCAGCCGGGAGTGCCGTTCGCCCTCGAACTGGCAAACCACGTCCACCAGGTGCTCGAGCAGCCGGGGACCGGCGATGGAGCCGTCCTTGGTCACGTGGCCCACCAGCAGGGTGGTCATGTTGCGGCGCTTGGCCGCGGCGATCAGGGATGCCGCGACCTCGCGGACCTGGGAGACGCCGCCGGCGCTGCCTTCGACGTCGGCGCTGCTCAGCGTCTGGACCGAGTCCACAATCAGCAGCCGCGGCTCAAGCTTTTCCACCTGCCCCAGCGCCTGTCCCAGGTCCGTCTCGGCGGAGAGGTACAGCGATTCGGCGACGGCGTCGATCCGGTCCGCGCGCAGTTTCACCTGGGCCGCCGACTCCTCGCCGGTGACGTAGAGGACATCCTGCGCGGTGCGGGCAAACTTGGCGGCGACGTCCAGCAGCAGCGTGGACTTGCCCACGCCGGGTTCGCCGGCCAACAGGATCACCGCGCCGGGAACCAGGCCGCCGCCCAGCACGCGGTCCAGTTCGTCCACGCCGGTGGGCAGGAACGCGGCCGTCGTGGCATCCACGTCGGCGATCCGGCGGGCCGGCTCCAGGACGGTCGTCGCCGCCGTCGTCCGCGCCACGGCTGCGCCGGTTTCTTCCACCGTGCCCCAGGCCTGGCACTCACCGCACCGGCCCACCCACTTGGCCGTGGTCCAGCCGCATTCCGCGCACTTATAGCCCGGCGCCTTGGCGGCGCGGGAAGTCTTTGTAGCCATTGCTCCACCCTAACCGGGGGCTGCGACATTACCGCGGCCGGTCACCCCGGCACGGGTCCTCCGGCCCGGTCCCGGCCGCAGCCCGGCCGGAGTCGGCTCCACGGGCCTACAGGGCGGGCAGGATGTCCCGGGCCTCGTGCGGGTCAACGCCTGCGGCTTCGAGGAGGTCCACCATCAGGGGCCTGAAGAGCATCACCACGGTTTCGCCCTCGAGCCGCTGCACGTCCAGCAGGCGCGGGTGCAGCCGGCCGGCGGTCTCGCGCAGCGCCGCCCTGGCCGTGCGCAGGTGGGCGCGGCGGACGCCGTCGTGCACCTCCGCCAGCCCCAGGCCCAGTTCGTCAATCGCGGCAGCGGTCTCCTGCAGCACCTCGGCAATATTCTCGGTGGCCTCGTCCGAGAGCGCCGCGTGGTTGATTGCGCTGGTCAGCCGGCGCGCGAACACGCGGCTGTTGCGCAAAGCCAGATCGATAAAGTCCACCGACTGAGCCAGCCGGTCCAGCTCATCCCGGTAGCGGCGGTAGGCCGGGGCCAGGGTGGCCACCTCGCCGGAGGAGCGCAGCGTCTGGCGCATAGCGTCGACCAGGGGCTGGCAGTTGCGGCCGCGGATCAGTGCGTGCCAGGCCTGGGTGGAGTCACTGTGGGTCAGGGCCGATGAACACTCGCGCAGCACCTCCGCCAGTTCATGCAGCAGCTTCTTGACGTCGTTGCGGGGTTCGCGGCGCGGATCCTTGGGAATCAGGAAGGTCACCAGCAGCGCGAACACGCCGCCCACCACGGCATCGATGCTCCGGGTGAACGGTCCGCCCGCGGGTGCCGGCAACAGCACCACCAGCAGCGACTGCAGGCCCAGCTGCGTGGTGAAAATAGTTCCGCTGTCCAGGAAGCGGGCCAGTAGAATCGAGAACAGGAGCACGACGGCGGCCTGCCAGATCCCCGCGCCCAGCCAGTGCAGCAGCAGGTCGCCCACCACAATGCCGATGGTGCAGCCCAGACCCACCTCCACGACCCGGCGCAGCCGCGGATCGCGGGAGAAGCCCAGGGCGATCAGGGAGGAGGTGGCGGCAAACAGCGGTCCGGTATGGCCCAGGACGTACTCGGCGAAGGCGTAGGCACCCACGGCGCAGGCCGTCATCTGGAGCGCAGGCACCAGCGAGTTGCGGCTCCGGACAAATCCGGTGCGGACCCGGCCGCGCAGGAATCGTGCGCTTGCAGTGAATCCAGTAGCGGAGGCCATGCCCACCAGTCTATTTGCTGTCCGCAGTGCCACGTCCGGCAGCCGCGGCCCTACGACCGGGACGGGGCTTACGCAATGGCGACCCGTCAGATGTCGGCCAATGGCCCGGCGTCGTTAACCCTCCGTTCACTTTGGACCCCAATTCTCTTCACTTGGGGCACCTAACTTCGGTAAAGGTACAAACCGTATCCACCGTCTTTTCTGCTCGGACGTCTCCGGTCCGGCACGCATCTGAATAACCCTGGAAGGGGTACATCTAGTGAAGGCATCACGCTTCGGCCGCAACGCGGCCATCGCTGTTATCGCAGCCGGCGCTCTCGCGCTCACCGCTTGCGGCTCGGACAACGCAACCAACACCGCTGCGGGCACCCAGTCGGCCGGCGGCCCCAAGGTCACCGGAACGCTGACCGGCATCGGTTCCTCCGCGCAGGGTGCAGCCATGGACGTATGGAAGACCAACTTTGCCTCCGCCAACCAGGGCGCCAACGTGCAGTACTCCCCGGATGGTTCCGGCGCAGGCCGCAAAGCCATCCTCGACGGCTCGGCGCAGTTTGCCGGCTCCGACGCCTACCTCAAGGATGAAGAGGCCGCCAAGGCCAAGGACCAGTGCGGCCCGGACGGCGCCATCGAGGTTCCCGTCTACATCTCGCCGATCGCCATCGCGTTCAACGTGCCGGGCGTAACGGACCTGAAGCTGGACGCCGCAACCGCGGCCAAGATCTTCCGCGGCGAGATCGCCAAGTGGAATGACCCCGCTATCACCGCGCTGAACCCGGACGCCAAGCTTCCGGACCTCAAGGTCACCCCGGTCAACCGCTCTGACGACTCCGGCACCACCAAGAACTTCACCGAGTACCTCGCCGCCGCGGCCCCCGCCGTCTGGAAGGACAAGGCTGACGGTGTGTGGCCTGCCTCGCTGAAGGGCGAGAACGCCAAGGGCACCTCCGGCGTCGTCAAGACCGTCACCGACACCGCCGGTGCTGTCACCTACGCCGATGACTCCGCCGTGAGCGGCAAGATGGGCACCGCCCAGATCAAGGTTGGTTCCGACTTCGTCAAGATTTCCCCGGAAGCTGCCGCCAAGGCTGTGGACCTGGGCAAGCCGGTCGAGGGCCGCGGCGCCAACGACCTGGCCATCAAGCTGGACCGCACCACCACGGAATCCGGCGCCTACCCGCTGGTCCTGGTTTCGTACCACATCGTGTGCAGCACCTACGAAAAGCAGGAAACCGTCGACCTGGTCAAGGCCTTCGAGAAGTACGTGCTCTCCGAAGAGGGCCAGAAGGCTGCTGCCGAGTCCGCCAAGTCGGCTCCGCTGTCCGCCACCCTGTCCGATAAGGCCGTCAAGGCCATCGAAACCATTAAGGTCAAGTCCTAACGTTTGAGCTCTTCCGCTAAGTTCCCCGCCCCGCCGCCTGGCGGGACGGGGAACTTAGCGTTGTATTCCCTAGTTCGTCGAATTTTCCGTAGTTTCCGATAAGTGCGGCCCGGTAACGTTCAGTACATCCGCACCATCAACACCGAAGGGCCAGGTATGACCTCCACCTCCCTGACCAAATCCCAGGGCGCAGGCCGTGCCGGGGACAAAGTCTTCTCAGGTGCCACCCTGGCAGCAGGCTGCCTGATCCTCGCCGTGCTGTTCGGCGTTGCTCTCTTCCTCGTCGTCCAGGCCATTCCGGCCTTCACCGCCCCGGCCGAGGACATCCAGGGCGGCAAGGGTTTCTTCGCCTACATCTGGCCGATCGTCATCGGCACCCTGATCGCCGCCGTGATCGCCCTGGTCATCGCCACCCCGGTCGCCATCGGGGTCGCCCTCTTCATCTCGCACTACGCCCCCCGCCAGCTGGCGTCCGGCCTCGGCTACGTGGTGGACCTGCTGGCCGCCATTCCTTCCGTGGTCTACGGCGCCTGGGGTGCCGCGTTCCTGGCCAAGGAAATTTCCCCGGCCTACAACTGGCTGGCCACCAACCTGGGCTGGCTGCCGATCTTCCAGGGGCCGGCCTCGGCCACCGGTAAAACCATCCTGACGGCAGGCATCGTGCTCGCGGTCATGGTCCTGCCGATCATCACCTCGCTCTCCCGCGAAATCTTCCTGCAGACCCCCAAGCTGCACGAGGAGGCCGCCCTTGCCCTCGGCGCGACCCGCTGGGAAATGATCCGGATGGCCGTGCTGCCGTTCGGCCGCCCCGGCATCATCAGCGCCGTGATGCTGGGCCTGGGCCGCGCCCTCGGCGAGACGATGGCCGTGGCCCTGGTGCTGTCCTCGGGCGCCCTCACGGCAAGCCTGATCCAGTCCGGCAACCAGACCATCGCCGCCGAAATCGCCTTGAACTTCCCCGAAGCCAGCGGCCTGAAGGTCAGCACGCTGATCGCCGCCGGCCTGGTTCTCTTCGTCATCACCCTCGGCGTGAACATGATTGCCCGGTGGATCATCACCCGGCACAAAGAATTCTCGGGAGCCAACTAAATGACCTCCACCCTGACCCCGGTTCGCAAACGCTCGGCCCTGACCAAGGGGCAGCTGCCCAAGGCCGCGCCGTACATCGTGCTGGCACTGGCCCTCGTCATCGGCGCCGCCATCCTGGCCCTCGTCGGCTTCAACGCCTTCGGCTGGGGCATCGTCTCGGCCCTGCTCTTCACCGCCGGCCTCGTCGGCTGGAGCGCCGTCGTTGAGGGCTCCCGCAAGGCCAAGGACAAACTGGTCACCTGCCTCGTGGTCGGCGCCTTCCTTGTTGCCCTGCTGCCGCTGATCTCGGTGATCTGGACCGTGCTGGTCAAGGGCCTGCCCGGCCTGGTGGATCCCGGCTTCCTGAGCACCTCGATGAACGGCGTCACCGGCGCGTTCGACAACAAGAGCGTCGAACAAGGCGCCCCGGTGCTGGGCGGCATCTACCACGCGCTGCTGGGCACCGTGCAGATCACCCTGCTTGCCACCGTCATCTCGGTCCCCGTCGGGCTGCTGACCTCGATCTACCTCGTCGAGTACGGCGAAGACCGCGCGCTGGCCCGGGCTATCACGTTCTTCGTCGACGTGATGACCGGCATCCCCTCGATCGTGGCCGGCCTGTTCGCCGCCGCGTTCTTCTTCGCCGTCGTCGGCCCGGGCACCAAGACCGGCGCCGTGGCCGCCGTCGCACTCTCGGTGCTGATGATCCCGGTGGTGGTCCGCTCCAGCGAGGAAATGCTCAAGATCGTGCCGAACGAACTCCGCGAGGCGGCGTACGCCCTCGGCGTCCGCAAATGGCGGACCATCCTCAAGGTGGTCATCCCGACGGCGATTTCCGGCATCGCCTCCGGCATCACCCTTGCCATCGCGCGGGTGATCGGCGAAACCGCCCCGATCCTGGTCACGGCCGGCTTCGCCACCTCCATCAACAACAACGTGTTCGGGGGCTGGATGGCCTCGCTGCCCACCTTTATCTACACGCAGATCCTCAACCCGACGTCGCCGTCCAACCCGGGTCCGTCCGACCAGCGCGCCTGGGGCGCGGCCCTGGTCCTCATCATCCTCGTGATGCTGCTCAACCTGGCCGCCCGCCTGGTGGCCCGCATCTTCGCACCGAAGGCCGGCCGCTAGGCCACCGCCGGCACCCGGTCCCTACCTCCACAAGTGAAGGAACAGCATGTCTAAGCGCATCGACGTCAAAGACCTGAACGTCTACTACGGCAAATTCCTGGCCGTCGAGGACGTCAACATCAACATCGACGCCAAGTCCGTCACCGCGTTCATCGGCCCGTCCGGCTGCGGCAAGTCCACCTTCCTGCGCACCCTGAACCGGATGCATGAAGTCATCCCCGGCGCCCGCGTCGAAGGCGAAGTGCTGCTCGACGGCGACAACCTTTACGGCCCCGGCGTGGACCCCGTCACGGTGCGTTCGCAGATCGGCATGGTCTTCCAGCGGCCCAACCCGTTCCCCACCATGTCCATCCGGGACAACGTGCTGGCCGGCGTCAAGCTGAACAACCAGAAGATCTCCAAGGGCGAGGCCGACTCGCTTGTGGAGCGCTCGCTGCGCGGCGCCAACCTGTGGAATGAGGTCAAGGACCGCCTGGCCAAGCCCGGTTCGGGCCTGTCCGGCGGCCAGCAGCAGCGCCTCTGCATCGCCCGCGCCATCGCCGTGGAGCCACAGGTTATCCTGATGGACGAGCCGTGCTCCGCGCTGGACCCGATCTCCACGCTCGCTATTGAGGACCTCATCAACGAGCTCAAGGACCAGTACACCGTGGTGATTGTTACCCACAACATGCAGCAGGCCGCCCGCGTCTCGGACAAGACGGCGTTCTTCAACATCGCCGGCACCGGCAAGCCGGGCAAGCTGATCGAATACGGCGACACCCACACCATCTTCAGCAACCCCACCGAGAAGGCGACCGAGGACTACGTTTCTGGCCGCTTCGGATAGGCCGCCTGCCCCATCGAGTGCTCCGTAGGTGCCGTTCTGGGCCGTCAAAAGGGCTCCTAGGGAGCAACCGACGGGTTTTTGACCGGCCCTGGGCCCCGGGCCCTAGAGCCCCGCGAGGGGCGAAAGGGCGAGTTCCAGCACGAAGGCCACCGCGGCGGTGACCAGCGGGGTCAGTGCCCAGAACGCCAGGATCCGGAGCACCAGCCGCCGGTTGGTCCCCGCGTAGCGTTGGTTGGTGCCTGCCCCCAGCACGGCCGCGGTGACCGTGTGGGTGGTGGAAACCGGCCAGTACAGGCCGATCGCCCCCACCAGCAGGATGGCGCTGCTGCTCAGCTGCGCCACGAACCCGCGCATCGGATCCATCCGGATCATCCGGTACCCGATCGTGTAGGAGATCCGCCAGCCGCCCGCCAGGGTGCCGGCCGTCAGCGCGGCAGCGGTCAGCAGGCCCACCCAGACAGGGGTGGAATCGCCGACCGGCAGTCCCGCGGCCAGCATGCCCAGGATCAGTACCGCGCCGGTGCGCTGCCCGTCCTGCAGGCCGTGGCCAAAGGCGACGGCGCCCGCTGCAATCGACTGGGCCCGCCGCGACCTGCTGTTCACCACGCTCGGCGGGGTGTAGCGCGCCGCCCACGTCGCGGGCCACACCAGCAGGTAGGCGCCGGCAAAGGCGATCACGGGGGAGAGCAGCAGCGGCAGCACCACCTGGAAGAGCAGCGACCGGTCCGCGCCCAGGACCGCGTTCCCCCCGACTGCCACGCTGGCGACGCCGGCCCCGGCGAGGCCGCCCACCAGCGCGTGTGTCGAGGAGGAGGGGATGCCGCGCCACCAGGTGTAGAGGCCCCACACCACGGCGCTCAGCAGCCCGGCCATCAGGATGGTCAGGCCGTTGCCGCCGGATGGAAGCACCACCCACGTCCGGCTGACCCCCAGCGCCAGGGCTGCGCTCAGGCCGGCTCCGATGAAGTTGAACAGTCCGGCCAAAAGCACGGCGACGGTGGGGGTCAGGGCCCGCGTCCGGACCGCGAGGGCAACCGAGGAGGAAGCATCACGGAAACCGTTGAGAAAGGCGAACGCCCCGGCGAAGACCACCACCACGGCGAAGAAGAGGACCGACACCTCAGGATTCCTTGACGATGATGCTGCCCACCTGGGTGGCGATCCGCCGCATGTCCTTCGTGACCTCCACGAGCTGGTCCGCAATGTCGCGGTTGCGCGCGTACTGGGCTGATTTCATGTCCTTGAGCATGTCCGCCACCCAGACCCGGTGGGTGCGCTCCGCGCGCTTGGTAAGGCGGAGGACCTCGATCCAGTAGTCCTCGAGGTCATCCAGGTTGTCCAGCCTGCGCATGGCGTCCACGGTGAGCTCGGCCTGGCGGCTGATGATTTCCAGCTGGTCAGCGGCGCGTTTGGGCAGGCGTTCCAGCTTGTAGAGGAACACCAGGTCCGCGGCGGCGTCCAGCTTCTCCATTGCCTCGTTGAGGTAGCGGGAGAGCGCGTACATGTCCTCGCGGGGGAGCGGGTTCAGGAAGCTCGTCCGCATGTGCGTCAGGAGGGCGAAGTGCAGTTCCGCGGATTTCGCCTCGTGGTCATGCATGTCCTCCACCAGGCGCGAGTGCTCGCTGGCAGGGGCGCCGAGGATCTCCGAAAGGGTTCCCGTGGCCAGGGCTATCTGCCGGGCCATCTGGGAAAGCAGGTTCAGCCCTGCGGGCTCCTGGGGGAAAAGGCGCAGCTTCACGTGGGGTTACCGGTCTCCGGACGAGGCTTACACGGGTGTTGTCTGCCGGCCCTGGAACGTGACGATGACCCGCGCATGGGGATCACTTTACCGCCCGTACTTCGCCCGCCGGGAACCGCGCCCGGAGGCGGGCATGAAAATGGTGCCGAACCGGATACGCCTCTCGGCGGTAGGCCGCTCTAGGCGGCTAATTGTTGAAGCCCGGGGGTTTCGCGGCTCGGCACCGCCTTTAGTTTTCACCGTCGGCAGGACCAAGTCAACATTGACAGCCGGGCGCCGGCGTGTGTATCAACAGTGCCGCGAAGCGGCACTGCGGGGCCGGTCGCCGGCACTCCGGGCCGAGGGAGGCGCTCAGTCCAGCTCGCCCAGCCGCCAGGCATTCGCGGCGTGTTCGAGGTCCTCGGCGGTCTTGACCAGGAGGTGCGAATTCCGGGTGAGTTTGCTCGCGTGGCTCTCGTTGCTGTGTTCGGCGCCATCGGCGAGGGTGGCCTGGCCCAGCGCCACCACCCGGCAGAATGCCGCCGAGCGTTCCAGCGCGACGTCGAACTCGCCGTCGAAGGCGCCGGAGAGGATGGCGTCCGCCATGGACTTCATTTCCTCGGCGCCGGGAGGTTCGGCTGCGCCAGCCACCACGTGGGAGACCTGCGCGGTGTCTTTGCCCGCCCTGAAGTAGACGGAAATCCGTTCCGGATCCCGGATGGTGGCGGCGCGGAGGGCGTAAAGCCGCCAGAGGGCGCCGGGGAGGGAACGCGCGGGGCTTTCCGCCCACATCTCGGCGATGGCGTCGAGCCCTTGTTCGTCGGCGAGTTTCACCAGCCGCCGGGTGACCGTGGGGTCGTCGCTGTCCCGTCCGCGGCGCACGAGCGCCTGGGCCGCCAGGTGTGCCGCCTCGGACACCCGCGCCGGGTCCGCGCCGCCGGCGAACGGTTCGAAGTCAATGGGCGCAAAGGGCTTCGGCTTGTGGTGACGGTGCGGTCCGGGGCTGCTGGCTCCTGTTTGCTCGCTCATGCCATCACGCTACTCCTGTGCATTCAGGGAATCGAGCACGGCGCAGTCCGGCGCGAGGGGGCCGGAAGGGAGTACGACGGCGGCGTGTCGGGTCCGGTAACGAAGCGCGCCCGTGTCTGGGGTACAGTGTTAACGTCCAGAAATGGACTGGGCCGACGCGCCCGCCAATGGGGTGGATTTCCTCCCGTTGCGGCTGTCGGCTGGGGCCTTTAGCTCAGTTGGTAGAGCATCGGACTTTTAATCCGTGGGTCGTGGGTTCGATCCCCACAGGGCCCACTCTTTTAGCGAAGAGTGGAACAACCCCCGGCAGCCTGGCAACAGGAAGCCGGGGGTTTTTTGCGCCCGGATTCCGGAGCCGCGGGAGCCGCCGGAGCACATGAGACAAGCAAGCCTGGCTAGTAGTTAGTTCGGCTAGGATTATTGGATGAACTCGGATACCGCGGCAGGCTCAGGCTACTGGTATGGCCCCGACGAGCGGATCGACCCGCCCACCGCGGTGCTGCAGGCCCTCCGCGGGTACCGGGCGGCCGAGGTTGCCACCCGGCGCTCCACCCGGGACTCCATGGGCATGGGCGAGACCGACCTGCTGGCCCTGCGGTACCTGCTGCGCGCGGAGTCCGCCGGGGAGCAGGTAGGACCCAAGGACCTGAGCCGTATGCTTGGCATCACCACGGCTTCCACCACATCGCTGATCGACCGGCTCGTGACCAGCGGGCACGTGCGCCGCGAGCCGCACCCCACCGACCGGCGCTCCCTGGTGATCGTCCCCACCGCCGCGACGGATTCCGAGGTGCGCGCCACGCTCGGGGAGATGCACCGCAGGATGCTGGCGGTAGCGGAGGAGCTCACCGCAGAGGAGTGCCACGTCATCGTGGCCTTCCTGCAGCGCATGACCGAGGCCCTGAACGAGCCCACCGAACGACACTGACGCGCGGCGAGAGCGCCCGTGGAGAATATCTGCGCCTAGCAACTAGCTAGTTGGACTAGTGATATGTATGCTTACTACTTGTGTCAGATAATCGTTTGCGTGGAGGAGTCGTGGCTGAGTTGTTGACGATCGCCGGAACCCCGGGAGCCGGTGCGGGCCCGCAGGTTCCGCCCCACTCGCCGGCCAAGCCGGGCGCCGCGGCCCCCCTGCTGCCCTCGAACCCGCCCAGCCAGGCGCCCAGCCATTGCGGAACCCCGATGGAATGGACGGCCCCGGCGCTGGATGCCGTGTCCGTCCACACCTTCGACGCCGGCTTCGCCTCCGCCGGGCTTCCGCCGGTGTGGCGATGCGAGTGCGGATTTCAGCTGGACGGCATCGTCCACACCTCCAACGCGCTCGCCGCGCTGTCGTGAGCGCCGTGCCCGTGCCCGTGGCGGCGCAGACCCGCCCCGCAGCGTCGACCGCCGGCCTCAGCGGCCGGATCCTGCCCCTGCCCGGGGCTCCCGAAGGCCGCTTCCTGGTGCACGAACTCCTGGGCAGCGGGGCGACCGCCACGGTCTTCCGGGGAACTGACCTGCTCAGTGGCAGGCCGGTGGCCCTCAAGGTGGCGCAGGGCCCCACCGAGAAGGACGCGCGGCGGATCCATTCCGAAGCGCGCGTGCTGTCCTCGCTGGACCACCCGGCCGTTGTCGGCTTCGTCGCCGCCGGCACGGTGCCGCCCGGTGGCCAGTGGGCGGGCCGACCGTTCCTGGTCGAGGAGTTCGCCTACGGCGGCAGCCTGGCGGAGCGGATCCGCGGCGGGATCTCCGGGCCGGAGGAAGTGGCCGGCTGGGCCGCCGCCGCGTTGTCCGGGCTCCGTCACATCCACTCACGCGGGCTCGTCCACCGGGACGTCAAGCCTGCAAACATCCTGCTGAGTGCGCTCCGGAGGTGTTCGGTCCGAATCGCCGACTTCGGGATCGCCACGCAGGCCGGCGCTGCGCCTGAACCCGGCGAATCGTCGGGCACCGTGCATTACATGAGCCCGGAGCAGGCGGCCGGGCACCCGCTCCACGCGGCCTCCGACATCTATGCGCTGGGGCTGGTGCTGCTCGAGTGCCTCACCGGGGTGAAGGCGTACCCCGGAACCCCCGTCGAATCGCTCGTGGCCCGCACCCTGCGCGGGCCGGAGATCCCGGCCGAACTGGGGGCCGCCTGGGTGTCCCTGCTGGCCGCCATGACGGCGATGGATCCCGCGGCGCGCCCTACGGCGGCAGCGGCCCACAAGCTGGCCGGCAGGCTCGCGCGGGCCCTCCCGCCGCTTCGCCTGGTCGGCTGAGGGTCGGACAAGCCGCCGGCTGCCCGACCACCAGTACTCCCCCGACGTGGATAGCATGGCTTGCAGGCCGGCGGCCGGAAACGGCGGCCGGAAAACCGCGGTGGAAGAGGGAGCCATGTCGATGCAGGCAGTGCCCCCGCGGCCCGCGGCGGTCGAGGTGGTTCGGCGGCTTCGCGCTGCCGGTTGCGTTTTTGCCGAAGAAGAGGCCGCCCTGCTGGCTGCCGCCGCGGCCACGGCCGGCGAGCTGGAAGCGCTGGTCCGCCAGCGGGTCTCGGGGTTGCCGCTGGAGCAGTTACTGGGCTGGGCGGAGTTTTGCGGCCTCCGCATCGCTGTGGACCCTCACGTCTTTGTTCCCCGGCGCCGCACCGAGTACCTCGTCCGGCAGGCGGCAAAGCTCCTGCGCGCAGGAAGCCCAGGCAAGGCGGGTCGGGCGGGAAGGGTGCCCGTCGTCGTCGACCTCTGCTGCGGCTCCGG
The DNA here is from genome assembly GCF_056780195.1 of Arthrobacter sp. SD1074B. NCBI lineage: Bacteria > Bacillati > Actinomycetota > Actinomycetes > Micrococcales > Micrococcaceae > Arthrobacter > Arthrobacter sp. SD1074B. The sequence continues at coordinate 174,172 of NZ_JBRAZT010000001.1, forward strand.
CGCCGTCGGTGTCGCGCTCGCTGCGCTGGCCGGGCCGCTCGAGTTGCATGCAGCTGACCTCGACCCTGCTGCGGCGGCCTGCGCGAGGCGCAACCTGCTGCCGCTGGGAGGGGAGGTGTACGAGGGCGATCTCTACGGAGCATTGCCGGAGCGGCTCCGCGGCCGGGTGGACCTCTTGGCCGTCAATGCGCCCTACGTTCCCTCGGCGATGATCGGGACCATGCCGCCCGAAGCCCGCCTGCACGAGCCGCAGATTTCCCTCGACGGCGGCCCGGACGGGCTGGAGCTACAGCGGCGTGTAGCCGCCGCGGCACCGGAGTGGCTGGCGCCGGGCGGCTACCTGCTGATGGAAACCAGCCGGCGGCAGGCGCCGCAGACGGTCGAAATCTTTGCCGGAAACGGGCTCTCCGGCCGAGTGCTCAGCTCTCGGAAGCGGGACGCCACCGTGGTGCTGGGCCCCGTCAGTGCCGGTGCTACGGGCCCAAGCCGCTGCTGAGGGGGCCCATCCCCGTCGTGTTTGAACCCGTCCGGTCAGTGCTTGTCCGGGTCGACGTTGGTGGCCGGCCCGGCGGGAGTGGCGCCGCCCTCGTCGGACCAGTCCTGCCCGGTTTCGTCAGTTAGGGCGGGATCCGAATGGACGTCCGCTGCGGCCTCGGAACCGCCGTCCACGGCGATGTGGGCGCCACCGGAGGTCCCCAGGTTGGCCGTGCCGGGGTGGGTGCTGTGGGCCGGGATGGCGCCGGTGGGGGTTGCCGCGGGGCTTTGTGCCGGGCTTTCAGGGCCGGAGGCGCTCCGGGCCGGGGTGTCGTCCCTGTGGGCGGCGGAGCTGATCACGGTTCCGGCGCGGCGGGCGGCCTCGGTGAGCTGGCTGGAGACTTCGGGGGCCTTTTCCTTGACCACGTCGGCCGCGGCAGCCACCTTGTCCTGGACCGGCTTGCTTTGCCAGATGTCTGCTGCCCGGGCCTTCAATTTTTCGTAGGCGGCCCGGCCGGAACGGGATCCCAGGACGTAACCTGCCGCAAGGCCGGTGCCGAAAAGAAGTTTGGCTTTCATGCTGTACTCCTGCTCTTGGTGCTCTGGAACTGTTCGAAAAGGTGGTGGTGCCAAAAAACCGGCCCCAGGAAGGAATCCCGGGACCGGTTTCCGGTCACACCGATTTAGCGGTGCGAGCGCTTGGTGATCATGCCGTAAACCAGCAGTACGATGATCGCACCGCCGATCGCCAGCAACCACGTCGTCAGCGAGAAGAATTCCTGCAGTCCGGTGCCGAAGATCGCGCTACCGATGAGGCCGCCCAGGAGGGCGCCCACAACACCAAGGATCAGCGTGATGACCCAGCCACCACCCTGACGTCCCGGCAGGATAGCCTTAGCAATTGCTCCGGCAATAAGACCCAGAATTAGAAATGCGAAAAAACCCATTTTATCGGCCCTTCTCTTTCATTGAGGAGACACCCGGGTTGCCGGGTGCGCTTCATCCTTCTGCCTAAATACTAATCATGCTTACTATCAAAACGCCACTCGGCACGCGGAAAAGTTCCAAAATCCTTGTATTTACCGGGAATTTACGCGCGGATAGCGGGCCGGAAATGCGCAGACGAGCACCGCTCCGGGCGGGGTCATGGCCGCGGCGGCGCTCACCATGCGTAGTCTTCCGGGGCGGTCCGGGGGCCCGGAAAAATGGCGTCCAGGCGCTCGAGGGCCGCGGCGTCGAGCTCAATCTGCAGGGACCGGAGGGCGGCGTCAAGGTGCTCCCGGGTCCGTGGTCCGGTGACCGGCGCCGTCACGGCCGGCTGGTGCAGCAGCCAGGCCAGTGCCAGTTCCCCGGGTTCATGGCCGAGCTCGTCGGCGAAGTCCTCATAGCGGCGGATCTGGTTCCGGTGCTTATTGAGGGCTTCCAGGGCGCGGCCCTCGGCCCGGCGGACGCCGTCGTGCTCCTTCTTGAGCACGCCACCGAGCAGCCCGCCTTGCAGCGGCGACCACGCCAGGATCCCCAGGCCGTAGTGCTGCGCGGCCGGAACCACCTCAAGTTCCACGTTGCGGGTCAGCAGGTTATAGATCGACTGCTCGCTGACCAGTCCGTTTGAATGCCGGTGCGCTGCGGCCTCCTGTGCCCGGGCCAGGTGCCAGCCGGCGAAATTGCTGCTGCCCGAGTACACGATTTTCCCCTGCTGCACCGCGACATCCACGGCCTGCCAGATCTCTTCCCAGGGGGTGTTCCGGTCCACGTGGTGGAACTGGTAGAGGTCGATGTAGTCGGTGCGGAGGCGCCTCAGGCTTGCGTCGAGGGCCCGGCGGATGTGCAACGCGGAGAGCCGCGACTCATTCGGCTGGTCCGCCATGGTGCCGTAGACCTTGGTGGCCAGCACCGTCCGTTCCCGCCGGCCGCCGCCCTGGGCAAACCAGCGGCCCAGGATCTCCTCCGTCCAGCCGCGGTGCTTGGAGCCTCCGTAGACGTCGGCCGTGTCGAAGAAATTGATGCCGGCGTCCAGTGCGGAGTCCATGATCGCATGGGCATCCGGCTCTGCCGTTTGCGGACCGAAATTCATGGTGCCCAGGCAGAGCCGCGAAACTTTCAGGCCGGAGCGGCCCAGCTGGGTGTACTGCATTCGCCGGCCTCCCGGACGTCAGCGCTCCAGCCGGAACCCGAGCTTGATGGTCACCTGCCAGTCGGCGACCTGGCCGTTTTCGAGGTGCCCGCGGATCTCCTTGACTTCGAACCAGTCCAGGTTCCGCAGGGTCTTCGCGGCCTCGGTGATGCCGTTGCGGACGGCGGCGTCCACGCCTTCATTCGAGGTCCCGACAATTTCAGAAATGCTGTAGGTGTGATTAGACAACTTCGCTCCTCGTGATCGTCATCGGTCTGCTGTCTTGGGCCGTTGGCCGGGGCAGTCCCTGCAGAGTAGCCGACAGATGCCGGCCGGACTAGGGGTGCGCGGCAGTGGTGGGGAAGCCGAAGACCGGTCCGGGCTCGGGCCGCTTGGGCGCGGGCGGCGCGTCGCCGTCGCGCGGCCGGACGCGCCGGATCATCCAGGGCAGCAGGTAGTGAGTGGCCCAGGCCAGGTCGCCGGCACGGGTCTCCCGCCAGGTGCCTGCCGGCAGCGGTTTGGCTTGCAGCGGCTGCAGGCCGTGCGGGACCTGCAGGGTGTCCAGCACCATGCCCGCGATCGTGTGGTGGCCCAGGGGGGAAAAATGCAGGCGGTCCGGATCCCACATCCGGGGGTCGCTCAGCTGCCGCAGCGTCCACAGGTCCGCGATCACGCCGTGGTGGCGGGCCGCGATGGTCCGGATGTTTTCGTTGAAGACGGCCACCTTTCCCCGGATATGGCCGAAGACGGGAGTGTCTCCCCAGTCCGGTCCCGTGAAGAGCACCACGGTTGCGCCGGCGGCCGAGAGCGCCGCGACCGCCGCGTCCAGGCTCACCGCGAGCCGGTCGGGGTCCCGGCGGTGGAAGACCAGGTCGTTGCCACCCGCGGAGAGGGTCACCAGATCCGGTTTCAGGGCGATCGCCGGGCCAAGCTGCTGGTCCACGATCTGCTGCAGCACCAGGCCGCTGATGGCCAGGTTGGCGTAGGAGAAATCGCCGCGGGCGCCGCTGAGTTCCTCGGCGATCCGGTCCGCCCAGCCCCTCATGCCGCCGGGGCTCAGGGGCTCGGGGTCGCCGAGGCCGGCGGTGAACGAATCCCCCAGCGCGACGTAGCGATTCCAGGGGCCCGGGCCGGTGGTGGCACCTTTTCGGGCCCTCACCGGATTACCGAAGCTGGCCGCGTTCACACCTCCAGCAATACGCTTACCGCACCGGGCTCCGGTAGGTACTTACGTCCCTACCGGATGGTATTAGCGCCCGTTTGGCCGACGGCTGCTCCGTAACAGCCCTTGTGGGGTCCCGGAACGACGCCTGTGGAGCAGTCGGAGCCCCCCATACCACTGCGGGTAGGGAAAATACCAAGGGGGGTATATCATGGGAGGGAAACCATTTACTCCGGGAGGCCGCCATGGAACTCGATCCCACGGACATGAAGTCCGTCATTAACCGCTTGCGCCGGGCCCAGGGCCAGCTCGCTGCGGTCACGCGCATGATCGAAGAGGGCCGGGACTGCAAGAGCGTCGTCACGCAGCTTGCCGCCGTCTCAAGCGCCCTGGACAAGGCGGGATTCTCCATCATCGCCACCGGGCTGCAGCAGTGCATGCAGCAGGAGGATCCGAGCCTGGACCGTGCCGAGCTGGAGAAACTTTTCCTCTCGCTCGCCTAAGCGCATGCCATCGCCAGGAGGCCGGGATCAGCTGATGATCCCGGCCTTTTGCGTTCCTTCCGGCTGGGCCGACAATGGAGGAAGCGCGGCCGGGTGACCCTGCCGCGAGGCTAAGGAGTCCCATGCAGCAGCCTGCAGGCGGCCCGGCAGCGGCCGCGCCGGAGCGCGACCTGGTCATCGACCTGGCCCGCTTCTTCTGCCTCGCGCTGGTGGTCATCGGCCACACCTTGATGGTGAGCCCGGTCCTGCATCCGGACGGAACCGTGAGCTCGGAAAACACCCTGGGGAACCAGCACTGGTTCGAACCGGTGGTGTGGGTGCTGCAGGTGATGCCGCTGTTCTTCGTCGCCGGCGGAGTCACCGGCCTGCATTCCTGGCGCCGGCTGCGCGACCGGGGCGGCAATGCCGTCGAGTTCGTCCAGGGCCGGCTATTGCGGCTGGTCCGCCCGGCGGCGGTCCTGCTGGCCGCCATGTTCACCGGCCTGTGGGCCGCCAGGCTCAGCGGAGTCGATCCGCAGGTCATCCAGCTGCTCGCCACCGGCGCGGGCATGCCGCTCTGGTTCCTGGCCGCCTACCTCGCCGCACAGCTGAATCTACCCTGGCTGGCCGCTCTCCATGACCGGGCACCCTGGTCCACCCTTGCCGGCCTCGTTGTCCTTGTGGCGGCGGTGGACAGCCTCCGCGGCGCCCTGCCCGCGCTGGCCTACGCCAACATGGTCTTCCTCTGGTGCGCTGTGCAGCAGCTTGGCTTCCTCGTGGCCGACGGGAAACTGCAGGGCCTGGCGCCGTCGGGATTGCTCGGCATCGTCGCGGCGAGCAACCTGCTGCTCGGTGTCCTGGTGGTGCTGCGGCTGTACTCCGGAAACATGCTGGTCAACCTCAACCCGCCCAATGTGACCCTGCTCCTGCTGGCCGCCGCCCAGGCCGCCACGCTGCAGCTGGTCCGGCCCCTGCTTTCCCGGCTGACGGCCCTCGGCCGGGTCCGGAGGGTTTTGGCCCGGGTGGGGCGGCGCTCGATGACCGTCTACCTGTGGCACTTGCCGCTGCTGGCGGCGATGTCCGGCCTGTTGCTGCTGACCGACCTTCCGCAACCGGCCGGCGGGAGCCTGGCGTGGTGGTGGACCCGCCCGCTGGTGCTGCTGGGCGTGGTCGTGCTGCTGCTGCCGGTGCTGGTGATGTTCGGCCCGCTGGAGGAGCGCCCGACGGCGCCTGGCCAGTCCCGCACGCGGCCGGCGGCCGCCGTGGTGACGGCCGTCGTCGTCGTCTTCCTTCCGGTGGCCGACGCGGCTCTCAACGGCCTCACTGTGGGACTGCTCGGCGGCGGAGCGGCCTGCTTTGCGCTCGCCGTGCTGCTGCTGGGCCGCGTTCCGGCCCGCGGCGCGGCCCAGGGCGCAACAGGAAGCGGGCCGGACGGACCCGGACGGCCATTGCCACACCCGCCATTAAGTGCCAATCTCGAACCATGACGGAGAACTCGGCAGCTACGGAAGACACGTTCAGCCCGGACGTCTCCACCACCCGCAATGATGCCCTGCACCGCTATGAGCTCCATGTCGGCGGCAAGCTCGCGGTCCAGGTGCGCTACATCGACCGGCCGGGCCACGTGGACTTCATCCACACCGAGACGGCCGAACAATTCAAGGGGCAGGGGCTGGCCAGTGTGCTCGCCCACTTCGCCCTGGACGACGTGGTGGCCTCGGGGAAGCGGATCATCCCGCACTGCCCTTTCATCTACCGCTACCTGCGCAAACACGACGCCTACAACCAGTGCATCGACTGGCCCGAACAGGCACCCGCCGGGGCGTAACCGCTTGTGAGCGGGGCGACAATTTCGTATGGTTTAGCTTGAGTTATGCAGTTGGCTCAAGGACGTGTCATTTGGAGAACCCCGTGAACCACAAACTGCGTGTGCTTGTCCGTGTTGATGTCGATCCCGGACACGTGACTCTCGAAGTCACCGGTTGCTTGACCCAGGCAAACTATCCCGCCCTGTTGCACATCGTGCGTCGCGCAAGCCGTCTTGCCGCTGGCTCGGACGTCAGCATCGATCTGCACGGCGCCTCCCACCTCGACCCGGAGATCCTGCTCTACCTCCGCCAGCTCGCCGCAACGAACGACCCGGCGGCCACCCCGGAGCACGTAGCGGCCGCCGCCGGGATGGCCCCGGGCGGCTCCGAGTCCTTCGGGGTCCGCCTCCAGGAGCCTGCCGAGCTGCCGATCTGCCTGCTCCACGTAGGCTCCGACGGCGAGGCGCTGGCGGGCCTGGACGGCGAAATCAGCGGAGCCGTCAACGGCCGGCTGCTGGCGGAGGTCGATACCCTCGACGGCGCCGGTCCCGCGCCGGACGGCACCGGCGGCGCGGCGGCCGATCCGGAGCTGATCGAAGGCCTTGAGCTCTCAGATTACTTCGAGGGGACCCTGGATCCGGCTGCCACCGTGCAGGCACTGTCCGACACGGCCCTCGGCCAGCTGGCCGATGCGCTGTACCGCCACCTGGACACCCCCAGCCCCTCGTTCGGCGCCCACACCTGGTACGAGCTCGCCGCCGAAGAGCTGCAGCAGCGCTACCGTGCTACGGATGCGGCCGGTGCCGGGTTGAACAGTGCTGGGCTGAACAGTGCTGAGTCAAACAGCCGTGACCTGAGCAGCGCTGGGCTGAAGAGCGCCCCGGACGGCCCGGCGGACGGCGAACTCGCCGCCGGTCCGGTCGTCGCCTGAAGGCCAGCGGACCGCGCCGCTAGGCTGTGGCTATGAACACACCCGCGCAAGGACCCTCAGCCACCGCCGGCACCGCCCTGGTTACCGGCGCCGCCGCCGGCCTCGGCGCCGAGTTCGCCCGCCAGCTTGCCCAGCAGGGCCACCACGTCGTCCTGGTGGCACGTGACGAGGCGCGGCTGCGGGACCGCGCAGCGGAGCTGGAAAACCGCTACGGTGTCCGCGCGGAGACGCTGGCCGCCGACCTGGCGGACGACGCCGGCGTGGCCGCCGTCGTCGCACGCCTGACCGATCCGGCGCGGCCGGTGGACATCCTGGTCAACAACGCGGGGATCGGGCTGCTGCAGTCCTTTGCCGACAACGACATCGCCGACGAAAAGCGGCACCTCAAGCTGCACGTCGAGACGGCTATGGAACTGACGCACGCCGCGCTGCAGGGCATGCTTCAAAGGCGGTCGGGCCGGATCATCAACGTCGCGAGCGTGGCGGCTTTCCTGCCCCGCGAAACGTATTCCGCCGCGAAGGCGTGGCTGCTCAGCTTCAGCCGCTGGGCCAACCTGGCCTATGCCGGGCGCGGGGTTAAGGTGACGGCGGTCTGCCCCGGCTTCACACACACCGAATTCCACGACCGGATGGGCATGGACAAGGCGGTGGCCCCGCGCTGGATGTGGCTGCAGGCCGAACAGGTGGTCCGCGAAGGCCTCGCCGACAACGACAAGGGCAAGGCCGTCTCGATCCCAAGCAAAAGGTACAAACTGCTCACGGCTGCGGCGCGGGTGCTGCCCGCCCGGCTCGTCGCCGGACCGCCGCGCCGCGCGAAGTAGGGGCAGCCGGCCTACGGGCCCGCCGCCGGGACGGACGGCCGGCGGCGCCGGATCAGGACCACGACGGCGATCCCGGTGCAGGCACCGATCAGGGTCTCGACCGCCCGCTCTGCCACCAGCAGCCGCGGGTCGGCGGGAAACGCCAGCTGCGTCATCAGCAGGATCACGGGGGTGAAGGACACCATGGCCAGGCCGTAGTGGCGGGCCATGAAGAGCTCGGTGGTGAATTGCAGGACGATCACCAGGACCGCCACCACCGCCGTTTCGTGTCCGGGAAAGAGCCGCAGTGGTGACCCCGCCCAAGGGAACAGCACCACGGCGACCACCACCAGGCCCAGCAGGGTGCCGACGATCCGGTGCAGACCGCGGTAGACGCTGCTGGGCAGGTCCGCGCCCGCCAGGGGGACCGCCGCGGCGGCCATCGCCCAGTGCGGGTGCCCGCTGCCGCTGATGACCCCGAGGCTGCCGGCCGCGGCTACCGCGGCCAGGTACCGCGCCGCGTGGATCCAGGCCGCGCGGCGGCGGACCCCGCGCAGCGGTTGCACGTCGCGTCCGGCGCCGCGCTGCCAGGCCCGGTCGCGGACCCAGCCGCCGAAGCCGACCGCCATGGCGAATGCGGCGGACCCCGCGCCAATCAGGAGGGCGAGAGGCCACGGGACAGAGGTGGGGATGGAGGCGCAGGCTCCCAGCGCCAGGATGCCGAAGAACGGGCCGTTGGGCCGCAGCCCTACCCTGTCCGCGAACAGGGACCCCGCGGCGGCCAGGACCGATTCGACGGCCACGAGCGCCCAGGAGTGGATCTGGTTCACCGAGAGCAGCACGCCGACGCCGAGCCCGCCGACCAGCACGAAGGCCGCGTGGAGCTGGTGCTTGAGCCTGAGTTGGTGCGGTTCGGAGCGGCCGTACATCCCTGTGAGGGCGCCGAACACGGCGTAGATGATGAGGTCCGGCCGACCGGCCGCGAGCAGCGCCAGGGACGGCACCGCCACGCTGACGGCGACGCGCAGCGCGGAGACGCGGTCGCGGTTCGCCGGGCCAAGGCGGTGCAGGACGCGGACGTGGCGAAACAGGGACTGCACGCGGACCTCCTCGGGGTACGGAGTGGGGCGGGGACGGGGTACGGACGGGTGCGCCCCGGGACGCAGGCGGCAGCCGACAGGCGCGCCGGCCGGGCGGCCGGCAAACGCGCCAAAGGCCTGCCCCGTGTGCTTCCCCCAATGGAAAAGTACGCGGGACAGGCCTCTCTGGGCGGGGCGCTGGTTAGGGCGTTCCGGTCCGTCGGGCCTGGACTAGGACCGGGCCGGAACCTTGCCGGCGTCCCCGCCGTTTGCGTCGGCCGAGGTGAGCGGCATGTCCATGTGCTCCAGGTCGATCAGCGGGTTTTCGTCCTGCGTCGCGACCAGTTCGCGGGCCTCGGCCTGGGTGTCGACGCTCGGCATGGAGCCCGGCAGCGGCATCTGGGCCGATTCCTTGAGGAAGTAGATAGCCACTGCGCCGATCGCCGAGGTGGCCATCAGGTAGTAGGCCGGCATCATGTCGTTGCCGGTCGCGTTGATCAGCGCGGCGACGATGAACGGGGTGGTGCCGCCGAAGATGGCCACCGAGAAGTTGTACGCGATGCCCATGGCGCCGTAGCGGCTGGCCGTCGGGAACTGGGCCGGCAGCGCGGACGCCAGGTTGGCCACGTAGAACGTCACCGGGAAGGCGATCAAGGCGAGGCCGGCCAGCGTGGACCAGATCTCGCCGACGCCAATCAGGAGGAACGCGGGGGTAGCCAGGACGACGGTGCTCAGGGCGCCGATCCACAGCACAGGGCGGCGGCCGATCCGGTCGGAGAGCTTGCCGGTCAGCGGGATGCACAGGCTCATGATGACCAGCACGGGGATAGTCAGCAGGGTGCCGTGAAGCTCGTCGTAGCCCTTGGACTCGGTCAGGTAGGTCGGCATGTACGACGTCAGGGCGTAGCCGGCGGTGTTGGCTGCGGCTACCAGGATCATCGCGACGATGATGGAGCGCCAGTAGGCCTTCACGATGCCCACCGGGCCCTTGGACGCGGCCGCGTCACCGGCGGTGGCATCCTTGGCGAGGTTTTCCTGGGCATCCAGGGTGGCTTGGAACTGGGGGGATTCCTCGATCTTGCTCCGGAAGTAAACGGCAATCAGGCCCAGCGGACCGGCCAGCAGGAACGGAATGCGCCAGCCCCACTGCTCCATGGTGTCCTGGCCGAGGGTCAGCTGCAGTACCGAAACCAGGGCGGCGCCGGCGGCGAAGCCGAGGTAGCTGCCCATGTCCAGGAAGCTGGCGAAGAATCCGCGCCGTTTGTCCGGGGCGTACTCGCTCACGAAGGTCGTGGCACCGGCGTACTCGCCGCCGGTGGAGAAGCCCTGAATCACCTTGAACAGGACCAGCAGGACAGCAGCCCAGATGCCGATCTGGGCGTAACCCGGCAGGAGGCCGACGGCGAAAGTGCTGGCCGCCATGATCATGAGTGTCGCGGCGAGGACCTTCTGCCGGCCGATCTTGTCGCCGAGCCAGCCGAACACGACTCCGCCGAGGGGACGGGCAATGAAGGTGGCGGCGAAGGTGCCGAGCAGGAAGAGGGTCTGGACTGATCTGTCAGCCTCAGGTAGGAACACCGGACCCATGGTGGTGATCAGGTAGCCGAACACGCCGACGTCGTACCATTCCATGGTGTTACCCACGATGGTGCCGCCGAGCGCTTTCTTAAGCATCGGCTGGTCGACAACGTTGACGTCGGACTCGCGGAGTCGACGGCGACGCAGCTTCGGTTTCTTGACGCCCCGTGGTGCGCCTTGGTTGGTTCCGCCGGCGTGAATAACGCCTGCTGAAGAGTCGGTCGTGCTTCGGTCTGTGGGCATTTGGGAAGCTCCTATGGAGATCATTTGCTTGCGACTTGTAGCTGCCCCGCTCCGGGCAGGCTCTCAATTTTACGCGATTTCCATGGCGTTTCCGATTTTGGTGCCGTATGATCCGCCGATTCCGGTGCAAAGGGGCACTATCGGCGGTGACTTCGGGCCGGGTTTATCCGCGCCGCTCTTGGGAAGAAGCCGCTTCCGGGGCATCTCCGCCAAGTTTTTCCGCGTTGGCCCGGATTGGGGCGCTTTCCGAGGCTATTCCGGCCTCTTTCAGAGGTGCGCGGCGGGCCGAACCATCCGCACCGCGGGTAGCGAGTTCCACTCGGCCGACAGCAGTTTGCGCTTCCCGTCCGGGACGAACCCGTGCTTGGCATAGAACGCGTCAGCCCGCGGGTTGCCCTCCAGCACCCAAAGGTACGCGGATGAGGCCCCAATCGCGGCGCGCAGCAAGGCAGCGCCGAGCCCGGTGCCGTGGGTGCGGCTCAAAGTGTAGAGGGAGAACAGCTCCAGTTCCACGGGCCGGTCCTCGTCCCGCCCGGTACCCGCATCGGCGAATCCTACGATGTCATTGCCCGCGTCGACAGCGATGATCCGGGGTTCGGCGCTCTCCAGATATGGTCGGCGTTGCTCCACACGCACGGCGATGTTGCTGAGCCTGGCCTCGAAGAACCGTGCAGGCAACAGGTGTCCGTAGCATTCCTCGTGGGCCAGGGTGTGCATCCGCACCAACGCATCAGCGTCCGTGGCGACGGCCCGGCGGATCCTGTAGTCCATGCCCCAGCCTAACTTCAGGGGCTCTGTCCAACGGCGCGGACGCCGCCTATGGTTGACCCATCGCCGGCGTCGTTGCCGGTGCTGGTAAAAGCCGATCCGAGGAGAACCTTCCATGAGTGACAACACCGGCAGTGACACAAGCGGCAGTGCCGAGTCCGGCAAGCGCGAAGAGCCCGGCGCCCCGGGGACGCCGGGGCAGGGCGTCAAATCCCGCCTCACCGATGCCCAGAAGGAAATGCTGGCCAGCAAGTCCCGCGGCGGGGCCGGGCTGCCCAGTGTCGGGCGCAGCCACAAGCCCACCCACGCCAGCGGCAAGCCGGGTCCCGCGCAGAAGAAAGTCCGCTGGTAGGACCTAGAGACATCGCAGCGGCGCAGACCTACGATTGGGGGACGCTTCATTTCATCGCAGAAAGGAAGAGCCATGGCGGATCATCACTCGAAAGAAGAGATCGAGCCGGAGGTTGCAGGTCACCTGGCGGAGTCCATGGACGAGGTGCCCGGGCCGGAGAGCAAGCGGCCCGAACCGCCGTCGCCCGCGGACGGCCACGAGTGGCCAGACGGCAGCGGGAAGCACCGTCATCCCAAGGACCGCGACGTTGTCCGCGGCCAGCAGGGACAGCAGGTGGCAGACGCGGCCATCCACCGGCAAAGCCGCCCGCAGATCCCCCATCACGACTGAACACCCTGGGGGCCCGCCACGGCGGGCCCTCAGCCATGTTCGACGACGACGTCGGCCGGGGCCTTGTCCAGGCGCCAGCCCCGCCAGACCGGGTGGCGGAGCTTCCCGCCGGCCGTCCATTCGCCGAACGAGACCTCGCCCACCAGCTTCGCGGACACCCACCGGGCGTCGGAGGCGTCTTCGGCGGGAACCTCCGCGAACGGCGAGGTTTTGCGCGGCAAAGCATCCAGCTGCTGGCGCAATTCCCTGAGTTCGCGGCCGCTGAAGCCGCTGCCCACCCGGCCCACGTAGCGCAGCTTCGTTCCCTCCGGGATGCCCAGCAGCAGCGAACCGACCGTGTCGCGGCGGCCGCCGTTGCCTGGCCGCCAGCCGCCCACTACCACTTCCTGGGTCTTGCCAAGCTTGAGCTTGAGCCAGGACCGGCTTCTCTGGCCGACGTAGCGCCCGCCGGTGCGCTTGGCCATCACGCCCTCGAGTCCCAGCTCCTTGGCGCTTTCCAGGATGTGCCCGACGTCGGCGTCGATCACCTCGGACAGTCCCACCGGGCAGGCGCCGCCCCGGGTACCGGCCCGGAAGAAGGCCTCCAGCCGGTCCCGCCGCTCCCGGAGGGGGCGGCGCCGGAGGTCCTCGCCGCCCTCGGTGAGCAGGTCGAAGAGCATCAGGCGCACCGGGGTCGAAGCCTGCGCCTTCGCCACGTCGGCGGCCTTGCTCAGTTTCATCCGACCCTGCAAGAGCCCGAAGTCGGGCCTGCCGGACGGTCCCACCGCGATGATCTCGCCGTCGGCGGCGAACTCCTCAGGCGGCCAGCAGGAGCGATCCGTCAGCTCCGGGTAGCTGGCGGACATGTCGTTGCCGTTGCGGCTGATCAGCCGGATCTGTTGCGCGTCGCCCAGGACCAGGGCCCGGATACCGTCCCATTTCAGTTCAAACTGCCAGTCCTTGTCCGCCAGGTCCGCCGGGCTACCGGGGCTCGCCAGCATCGGTGAGAGCTCCGCCGGGTCCGGAGCGGAGCCGGCCGGGGGGCCTGCAGTGGCCGGCTGCTGTTCCTCCGGGGCAGCGTGGTGGCCGTGCCCGGCGTCGGGGGTGTCCATGAGGTGGATGAGCCATTGGTCGTTGGACTTGCCGGTGTGGATCAGCGCGAACCTCCGGGTGCCGCCCAGCCCGCCGCCGTCCTCTCCAGTGAGGGTGGCGATAACCTCCTTGCCCGCGATCCACTTTTCGCACTCGTAGTGCCCGCGGTCCCAGATGCTGACGGTGCCCGCCCCGTAATGGCCCTTGGGGATGGTGCCTTCAAAGTCCGCGTAGTCCATCGGATGGTCTTCGGTCTGGACCGCGAGGTGGTTTTTGGCCTTGGTGGTGGGGACGCCTTTGGGCAGCGCCCAAGACACCAGCACGCCGTCACGCTCGAGGCGGAAATCGAAGTGCAGCCGGCTGGCGTGATGCTCCTGGATGACGAAGCTTTCCCGGAGTGTGCCGCCCGCGGTCCTGCTGCGGTGCTGTTCGGCAGTGAAAGGCTCCGGCGTGGCGGCCGAGTCCCGCTTTGCGCGGTAGGTCTCCAGCCGGGAGTCGGTGTCGCCGCCGTCGCCGGTACTCGCCGAAGCGTGGCCGTCGGACCCGGAGGTACCACCGGCGCTGGCCGCCGGCGCGGCGGGGGAGTGCGCGCCGCGGTGGGCCCCGCCCGAGATGGCTGCGAACGGGTCCTTGCCCGCCTGCACCCGCTTCATCACCTCCTGGTAATCGAGCTGGCGCAGGGACGGCGAGCCGAGCTCCCGCCAGGTCCGCGGTGCCGCCACCGTGGGCCGGAGCCTACCCCGCAGGGAGTAGGGCACAATCGTGGTTTTCGCGGCGCTGTTCTGGCTCCAGTCCACCAGTACCTTGCCGGTGCGCAGGGTCTTCTTCATGTCGCTGACCGCCAGGTCCGGGTGGTCCGCCTCCAACGCCCGGGCCAGTTCGTGGGCAAACTCGGAGACCTGGTCCGAGCTTTGGGTCCCGTCCAGCGCGGCGTAAAGGTGGATGCCCTTGCTGCCGCTGGTCACGGGCACGGGCTCCAGGCCCACGTCCTGAAGGATGCTGCGGGCCAGTTTGGCGACTTCCACGCACTCGGCCAGGCCTGCGCCGTCCCCGGGATCAAGGTCAAGCACCAGCCGGTCCGGCGGCAGCGCGTTGCCGTGCGAATCCACCCGCCACTGCGGAACGTGGATCTCAAGGGCCGCGATCTGAGCCAGCCAGGTGAGCGTGGCGGGGTCGTTGACCAGCGGGTACTGGATGGTGCGCTCTTTGTGCGTGATGGACGCGCGCGGCACCCAGCCCGGCGTGGAATGGTCCAGGTTCTTTTGGAAGAACATCTCCCCGGGCGCCCCGGCGGTCCCCACGCCGTGGACCCAGCGCTTCCGGGTGGCCGGTCGGTTCGCCGCGGCCGGGATCAGCACGGGCGCCACCGCGGCGTAGTAGGCGAGCACATCGGCCTTGGTCGTACCGGTCTCCGGGTACATCACCTTCTCCAGGTTGGTCAGCACCAGTTCCCGGCCGTCAACGCGGACGCGTTCCTTGCTGTCAGCCAAAACACTTCACCTCCGTGCGGGTCTGGTGTTCACTTGAGCCATGAGAGCCATCTGGAAAGGCGCGATAGCGTTCGGGCTGGTCAACGTGCCGGTGAAGGTCTACAGCGCCACCGAGGACCACGACATTAGCCTGCATCAGGTCCACAACGCCGACGGCGGCCGGATCCGCTACCAGCGCCGGTGCGAAATCTGCAGCAAGATCATCGACTACGAGGACATCGACAAGGCCTACGAAGACGAGGGCCGCACGGTGATCCTCAGCCGCGAGGAACTCAAATCGATCCCGGCGGAGAACAGCCACGAGATCGAAGTGGTGCAGTTCGTGCCCGCCGACCAGCTCGACCCGATGATGTTCGAGAAAAGCTACTACCTCGAGCCGGATGCCAAGTCGCCCAAGGCCTACGTGCTGCTGCGCCGGGCGCTGGAAGACACCGACCGGGTGGCAGTCGTGCAGTTCGCGCTGCGGGAAAAGACCCGGCTCGGCGCGCTGCGGATCCGCGGCGATGTGCTGGTGCTCCAGGGCCTGCTCTGGGCCGACGAGGTGCGCGAGGCGAGCTTCCCCGCGCTTGAAACCAGTGTGCGGATCTCGGCGCAGGAGCGGGAAATGTCCGCAGCCCTGGTGGACTCGATGGCGGCGGACTTCGAGCCGGAACAGTTCACCGACGAGTACCAGCTCCAACTGCGCCAACTGATCGACGCCAAGATCGAACAGGGCGAGTCTCTGGACACCGAGGAGACCTTCGGTGCCCCCGCGGCGGAGGCCGGAACCGGCGAGGTGATCGACCTGATGGACGCTCTGAAGCGCAGCATCGAGCGCAAGCGCGGAGCCGCTGCCGGTTCCGGGAACGGTTCCCGCGCCGCCGCAGACGACGACGGCGCAGGGGAGGACGACGGCGCGGCGGCCGGCAGCAAGGCGAAGGCTGCCCCGGCCAAGGCCACCCGGTCGAAGGCGGCCCCGAAGGCCGCCGCCAGGACCAGCGCGAAGGCAGCGTCCGGGGGTGCCGGCGGAACCGGCAGGGCGTCCAAGACAACCGCAGCGAAGACCCCCGCAGCCAAGGCGACGGCGTCGATGAGTGCCGCATCGAAAACCACCACTTCCAAGACCGCTGCCGCCAAGACAACCGCCGCGAAGGGGACGGCGCGCAAGCGCGCCTGAGCCGGGGGTGGCCGCCTGCGGCGCTGACGTCATGGGCTCAGGAATTCCGCAGCGCGGAAATCAGGTCGCTCTTCTTTTTCGCTGAATAGCCCCTGAGGCCGACTTCCTTGGCCTTGTCCTTTAGCTGCGGGACGGTCCAGTCCTCATAGTCGTCAGACCTGCCGCCCTTGCGGCCCACCGAGGACCGGCCCCGCTTGGCCGCTGCGTTGGAGATGCGGGCAGCCTTCTGCTTCGAGGCGCCGTCGTCCAACAGGGCCTCGTAGAGTTCCGGGTCCTTGATGCTGGGGCTCTCGGAACCCTTGGGCTCACCTTTCTTCGTGGGCATGGCTACCGCGGCCCCCCGTCGGCGGGATCGGTCGGCGCGACGTCGTCGACCTCGCCGCGGTCAACGGAAGAGCGCCACTCGCCGGTTTCGATGCCGCGGGACTCGATGAACTCTTTGAAGCGGCCGAGGTCGGTGCTGACCTGGCGGCTGTCGGCACCGACCGCGGAGCCGGCCTTTTCCACCATGCCTTCGGGCTCCCACTCCAGTTCGACGCTGACGCGGGTGCGGTCGGCGCCAAGGGAGTCGAACGTGACGGTGCCGGCGTTGCGGGGTTTGTCCGTGCTGACCCAAGCGATCCGGCGGTCCGGTGTCTGCTCGGTGATCTGGGCCAAATACTCGCGCCGCACGCCCGCGATGTCGGTGCGGAACTGGAGGCAGGTCTCGTCGATCTGCTCGACGGCCTCGACGCCCCCCATGAATTCCGGGAAGGTCTCGAACTGGGTCCACTGGTTGTACGCAGTCGACACGGGGACGTCGACTTCGATGCTTTCCTGCACGCTTGTCACGCTTCGTCTCCTTATAGCCGGGAACTGGTCCTGGCGGCTGCCCGGGCCTCAGCCGCGTTTTCCAAGCTATCGACGTAGGGAAGGGAAAACAAGCATTTACTAAGGCCCCTTACGGTTTGTCCCCGGGCGGGCCCGGGAGCAGAAACGACAGCGGCCCGGCACTACCCTCGCGAAGGGTGCTGCCGGGCCGCCGCGGCGTGCCCTTATTCGGCGTCGTGGTCCGTCTCGAGGATCTGGACGAGGCGCTCCAGGGCGGCGTCGGCGCCGTCGCCCTCGGCACGCAGCACCACAACCTCGCCGTGCGATGCGCCGAGGCTCATCAGCGACAGGATGCTGGCCGCGTCCATGGCCTCGTCTTCCGGTTCGCCGAGCCGGGCGATGGTGATTTCGAGATCGAACTCGCCTGCAGCCTCGGCAAAGATGGCGGCCGGGCGGGCGTGGAGCCCTACGCGGCTGGCAATGGTGGCGTTACGTTCGGTCATTTCTGCTCCTTGATTTCAGCTATGGATGATCAGCTCGGGAAGGTCTGTTCGGACCGGCTCAGACGGTTACGGGAACCGGTTCAACCGTATCAACGGTCTTCTTGACTGCCCAGCGCTTGAGCGCGATCACGGACAGCGCGGTGACCACCGTGCCGACCAGGATCGAGACGACGAACATCAGGAAGTTGTCGATCGCGAAGAAGACGAAGATGCCGCCGTGCGGGGCCTTGGACCCGACGCCGGCCGCCATCGAAATGGCACCGGTCACCGCGCCGCCCACCATGCTGGCGGGGATGACGCGCAGCGGGTCGGCAGCGGCGAAGGGGATGGCACCTTCAGAGATGAAGGACGCGCCCAGCAGCCAGGCGGCCTTGCCATTCTCCTGCTCTGCGAGGCTGAACAGCTTCTTGTTCAGCACGGTGGAGGCGAGGGCCATGGCCAGCGGCGGCACCATGCCGGAGGCCATCACGGCGGCCATGATCTGCCACGGCGCCTGGTTGTCCATGGATGCGGCGCCGAGTCCGGCGACGGCGAAGGAGTAGGCAACCTTGTTGACCGGGCCGCCGAGGTCGAAGCACATCATCAGGCCCAGGATCACGCCGAGGGCGATTGCACCCGCGCCGGTGAGGCCGGAGAGCCAGGCATTCAGGCCCTTGGTGATGGCGACGATCGGACCGCCGAGGATCAGGAACATCAGGCCCGATGCGACAAGCGAGGCCAGCAGCGGAATGATGACCACCGGCATCAGGCCGCGCAGCCAGCGGGGCACCTGCAGGCGTCCGACCACGTGGGCGATGTAGCCGGCGAGCAGGCCGCCGACGATGCCGCCGAGGAAGCCGGCCCCCATGAACCCGGCCACGGCGCCGGCGACGAAGCCGGGCGCAATACCCGGACGGTCGGCGATCGCGTAGGCGATGTAACCGGCCAGGGCCGGGACCAGGAAGCCCAGCGAAAGCGCGCCGATCTTGAACAGCACGGCTCCGAGGTAGGCGCCCAGCGGACCCCAGGCGTTGTCCGGGAACTCGGTGGGCAGGTTGAAGAGGCTGTTCTGCACCACGATGTCATCGGCGAAATTCGTGATCAGGTAGCCGCCCATCAGGAATCCGAGGGCGATCAGCAGGCCGCCGCCGGCCACAAACGGGATCATGTAGCTGACACCGGTGAGCAGGGCCTTCTTGAGCTTCTGGCCGATGTGCTCGCCCTTTTCCTCGGCTTCGTGCTGAGCCTGTTCCTCGGCGCCGTAGTGCGGCACGCGCCGGGCGTTGGGGTTGTCGGCCGCGGCGAGGGCCTCCTGGACCATCTTGTCCGGCTCGTCGATGCCGCGCTTGACCGGGGCGTTGATGACCGGTTTGCCGGCGAAACGCTCCTTGCCGCGCACATCGACGTCGACGGCGAAAATGACGGCGTCGGCTGCGGCGATTACAGCCGGATCCAGTGCCTTGGCGCCGGAGGAGCCCTGGGTCTCAACCTGCAGGTCCACGCCGACTTCCTTGGCGGCCGCCACGAGGGAGTCGGCGGCCATGTAGGTGTGGGCGATGCCGGTGGGGCACGCCGTGACGGCAACGAGGCGCTTGGTTCGGGGGGCCCCGGCGGCCGCTTCAGCCGCCACGGGCGCACTGCTTGTACCGGCCGGCGCCGCGCCTGCCCCGGCGGGGACGGTGGCGGCGTGGCTGGCGGGCTTGTCTGCCAGTGCGCCCTCGACCAGTTCCACGACCTCGGCCTGCGTGGTGGCGGCCCGCAGCGCGCCGGTGAAGTCTTTCTTGATCAGCGACCGGGCCAGTTTGGAGAGCAGCTTGAGGTGCTCCTGGTCCGCGCCTTCGGGGGCCGCGATGAAGAAGATCAGGTCGGCCGGCCCGTCCTTGGCTCCGAAATCGACCGGCTGGGACAGCCGTGCCATGGCCAGCGTCGCTTCCGTGACCGCCGTCGAGCGGCAGTGCGGGATCGCGATGCCTCCCGGCACGCCGGTGGCGGTCTTGGATTCGCGGGCGAAGGCGTCGGTGAAGAGCCCTTCGACTTCGGTGGCGCGTCCGTTGGCTGCAACTCTGCCTGCCAGGTGGCGGATCACGTCCTCGGGCGTATTGCCGAGATTCTGGTCGAGCTCGACCAGTTCGGTAGTAATGAGCTGGGTCACTGTCAATCCTTCTTCAGGGCCGTGATGGTTACGGCGGCGGGGGTTGTTTGGTGCACTGCCGGGACGGTGGAGCCGGGCAGGGAAGCAGCGGCGGCACCATGGGCCACCGCCTGACGCAGGCAATCGGCCGGGGCGGCGCCCTGGCTGGAGGCGAGCAGGTAGCCGGCCAGCGAGGAATCGCCGGCGCCGACCGTGCTGACCGCCTTGACCGGCGGGTGCGTGGCCAGCCACGCGCCGTCGGCCGTCACAAGTACCGCACCCTTGGAACCGAGGGTGGCGAGCACGGCCCCCACACCGGACCGCACGACGGCGGCGGCGGCTGCCGCGGCAGCCTCCGGATCGGCCTCGAGTTCCTCGGCGGACTTGTTCGTGGCAAACCCGGCTGCGGCCGCCAGCTCCGCCAGTTCCTCGGCATTGGGTTTGAGCAGGTCCGGTTTCCCCAGGGCGTCCCCGGAGATCGCGGCGGCGAGCGGTTCGCCGGAGGAGTCGACGGCGATGAGGGGTGCCTCGGTGCCGTCGTGCAGGGAACGCAGCCGCCGGGTCACGGTGGCGTAGAAGTCGGCCGGGACTCCGGGCGGGAGGGACCCGGCCAGGACAACCCAGCTGGCGGCACGGGAGGAGTCCAGCAGCAGCCCGATCAGGGCCTCCTGCTGTTCCGCGTTCAGCGCCGGGCCGGGCTCGTTGATTTTGGTGGTGACGCCGCCGGGCTCGGTGAGCGCCACATTGCTGCGCAGCGGCTCGCCGATGGGCAGGGCGGCGAACGGTACGTCGCTGTTCCGCAGCCCGGCGAGCACCGGGTCCGCCGCAGCTCCCGGCAGCACGGCAAGGGTTTTCAGACCGGAAGCGACGAGGGCGCGGGAGACATTGACTCCCTTGCCGCCGGACTCCTGGCGGACGGAAATGGCGCGCTGGACTTCGCCCCGGAGCAGGGGGCCGGGCAGCGCCACGGTGCGGTCCAGGCTGGGATTGGCCGTGAGGGTGACGATCATGCGACCACCACCTCCACTCCGGCGTCCGCAAGGGCTGCGGCGAGGTCCGGGCTGGGTTTCGTGTCTGTGATCACGGTGTCCAGATCTTTCAGGGAGGCGAACTGGACCAGCGTTTCAGCGTCCAGCTTGGAGGAATCAGCCAGCACCACAATGCGGCGCGCTGAGTGGACGAAGGCGGCCTTGACGGCTGCTTCTTCAGGATCGGGAGTGCTCAGCCCGAAGGCCGCGGAAATGCCGTTGGTGCCGATGAACGCAATGTCGGGCCGGATCCGCCCGGCGGCGTCCACGGTGGACTGGCCGACGGCGGCTTGGGTCAGGCCGCGGACCTTGCCGCCGAGCAGGTGCAAGGCGATGCCGGGCCCGCCGGACAGCTTCGCCGCGATAGGCAGGGCGTGAGTGATGACCACGAGTTCGGCGTCGCCCGCGGCACCGGCGGCTCCGGCGGCGGCCGTGCGGGCCGCGAGCAGCTCAGCGAGGGCCTCCGTGGTGGAGCCGGCGTCGATCAGGATGCTTCCGGACCGCCCCTGCGGGATGAGGGCCAGGGCCGCCTCGGCGATCCGGGTCTTTTCGGGCTGCCGCTGCACGGTGCGCTCGAGGATGCTTTCTTCCGTGGTGCTGATGCGCTCCGGAGAGACAGCGCCGCCGTGGACCCGGCGGACTGTGCCGGCGATCTCGAGGGTGGCCAGGTCGCGGCGGACGGTTTCGGTGGTGATGCTGAAGCGCTCGGCGAGGTCGGTGACGCTGGCCCGGCCGCTGGCGGCGACGAGCTCCACGATCAGTTGTTGGCGTTCCTCTGCGAACACTTGCCCTCCATTGCGACGATTACTTCGGGTGCTGCTGCTTCACGTTCCGGGGTTCCGGCTACTTCGGTGACCCCCATCACATGAAGTGGAATTGATTGACTTTATCTTTGTTCATGTGGCTTTGTCAATGAAAAACCACATGAACGCAGAACTCGGTCTCGACGGGCAGGGGGACATGCCCATTTCTCGGAGACCCGCAGCCGGGGACATGCTCATTCCTCGGGCCGAAGCGTGGGCATTTAGGGACTATGTCCGTTCGCCGCGTCCGAAGCTGGGCATGTCCGGATGGGCGTTGGGCATGGCCGGACCCGTGGGCTGCGACAAGGGCCCTGAGGAGTTCGGCGGCTGCGGCTTAAACGCAGGACGCCGGGCCAGACCTCAGGGGTCCGGCCCGGCGTCCGGGTCAGTCGGGTAGCGCGTTGCTGTGCCCGGGGATCAGATCCCGGCGTCGCGGCTTTCATTGCGGGTAATGGTCTCGCCGGTGTTGGGGTCGACGACGGATCGGGTCTCACTGACGCGGCGGGTGCGGCCGCGGCCGCCGGACGCCAGGATCAGGGATGCGACCAGCCCGATGACGCCCACCACCATCAGGATGTAGCCGACCATCGTCTGGTCCACGTTGGGGATCAGTCCGGGCGCGATGGCCCAGGCCAGGATGGCGCCGATGGCGATGAGGAAGATGGAGGAACCGATTCTCATGACTTGCTCCTTGGTGTCCGGTGGGACCGATAGGTATTGCTAAGCATGCTGTCAAACGTCACGCTACAGCCCGTCGAGTGTCCTTTCAACGATTCCGTGGCCGAGCTGCAGGCGAATCCGCAGGTGAGGGGCCGGATCGGGCCGTGCCGCGTCCATTTCCGCGGCGTTTCCGGACGACCGCGTCAATTCCGGGCAAGCGCAGCGCGGATCCGAGGTGCATCTGTCCGACTCCGTAGCGGAAATCCCCGGGCTCAGCGGGGACGCGCGCGAAGGCCCTCACCGAGGCGGCCCCGCGGCCTGGCGCGGCATCGGCCCGGCCGGGCTGGCTAGGCTGTCCCCATGGATACTGTGGTCTGGTCAAAGCCGGAGGCCGAGCGTGCCGGCACCCCGCTGCTGGTGATGCTGCACGGCTACGGCACTGACGAGACCCGCATGGCGGAACTGTTCCCCAGCTTGCCGCCCGCGTTCACCTGCGCCGCCCTGCGCGGGCCGAAGGTGATCGGCGACCACTATGGCTGGTTCCTGCTGGACTACTTCCTCACCCACGACTTTGCGGACGTCATCGCCGCCACGAACTCGGTCTTCAGCTGGATCGACGCCGTCAAGGACCGGCACAGCAGCGTCAGCTTGCTGGGCTACTCCCAGGGCATGGCCATGGCGAGCACCCTGCTGCGGCTGCGGCCGGAGGGCTTCCGCGCTGTCGTCGGGCTGTCCGGCTTTGTGCTGGACAACGAGTTGCTCGCCATGAGCGAGTCCTTCGACGCCCGGCCCCCGTTCTTCTGGGGGCGGGACAAAGCGGATCCGGTAATCAACGACGCCGCGACGGCCCACACCGAGGACTGGCTGCACCGGAACACTCAGCTCACGGCGCGTACTTACCCCGGAATGGGCCACTCGATCTCTGCGGCCGAACTCGTGGACGTCGGCGCCTACCTGCGCCACTACGTGCTGCGCTGAGCCGCCTCGGACGCCGCCTTCCGCGCCGCCGGGCAATTCCATTCGATGGACAGCGGCTGCCACTTGCGCGCCGAATTTATAAGCGCTTACACTCATCTTTGGCCAATTTGATCGGCCCACTACTGCAGGGGGAAGAAAGGTCCAGGCCCGTGTCGCATGGCTAAGGCTCCACGCGTGACCATCCAGGACGTCGCAGCCCTTTCCGGGCTCTCCATCTGCACCGTCTCCCGGGCCCTCCGCGACCTCCCCAACGTGTCCGAAAAGGCCCAGGCCAAAGTCACTGACGCGGCCGCCAAACTGGGCTACAAGGCGTCGTCCGCGGCCGCCCGGCTGGCCGGCGGCAGCACGGGCTCGGTGGCCATCATCACCCCCACCGCCACGGCGTGGTTCTTCGCCCGGGCCGTTGAGGCCGCCGAGGAGGTCTTCGCTGACAGCGGCTTCGACACGGTGTTGATCAGCCTGCGCAACCGGCCCAGCGTGCAGCGCAAGCTCTTCGGCGACCTCGCCGGGCTGGCCCAGCGGGTGGACGGGGTCCTGCTGCTGAACGTCGCCCTCGACGGCGACGAGATAGCCGCCCTCGAAGCCTCCGGCCTCGCCGTCGCGAGCGTGGGCATGCGCGGAGTGCCGTGGGACAACGTCGGGATTGATAACGAAGGGGCCGCCCGGCAAGCCACCGGCCACCTGCTGGGCCTGGGCCACTGGGACCTGGCTATGCTGGCCGGACGGGAGCCGGGGGACCGCTCGGTGGACACCGCCGACGCGCGGCGGCGCGGCTTCGAACTGGCCCTGGCCGAGCACGAGCTGACCGTCGATCCCGACCTCGTGCTCGACGCCGGGTCCAGCATCGAGGGCGGACGCCGGGCCATGACAGAGCTGATCGAAAACCGCCGGACTCCCTCCGCAGTGTTCGCCGGCTGCGACGAGACCGCTTTCGGAGCACTGATGGCCCTGCGGGACCTCGGATTGTCAGCGCCGAAAAACGTCTCCATCATTGGAATAGACGATCATCAGATGAGCTGGTTTCTCGGGCTGACGACTATTGCCCAGCCGGTCGCCGACCAGGGCGCGTTCGCCGCCAACCTGCTGATCGAAAGGCTGCACCGCTCGGGGCTTCCGAATCCCCCCGCCACGCACCTGCTGGAGACCAAGCTGGTCGAGCGCAGGAGTACCCGCCGCCGGCGCTGATGCCGGCCAACGCCCCCCAGAAGAGCGCCCGGCCCCGGAGCGCCGTCCCGCGGGGGCCACCAACCTTCCCAAGGCTTTCCCTGCCCCCGTCTGAAAGGACCTTCACTCCATGACCGAGAATTCCACCGCCACGCCCGCCAAAGCCGGCGTGTTCGCCGGTGCCTCTGCCATCCTCTTCGACCTTGACGGCGTCCTGACCCCCACCGCGGTGGTGCACGAGCGCGCCTGGCAGGAACTCTTCGACGGCTTCCTCAAGAACGTTCCGGAGGCACAGGGCTACCGCGAGAGCGACTATTTCGACCATATCGACGGAAAGCCCCGCTTCGACGGGGTCCGTGACTTCCTCGCCTCACGGAACATCGTGCTGCCCGAGGGGCCGGCCGACGACGACCCGGCGCACGACACGGTGCACGGCCTCGGCAACCGCAAGAACAAGGTCTTCAACGACATCGTCGCCGCTGGCGGCGTGAAGCCTTTCGAGGGCTCCGTCCGCTTCATTGAGGCCGCGCTCCAGCGCGGCCTCAAGCTCGCCGTCGTCTCCTCCTCGCGCAACGCCGTCCCGGTGCTTAAGGCCGCCGGCTTGTCTGACTATTTCCCGGTGGTCGTGGACGGCGTCGTCGCAGTGTCCGAGGGGCTGCCGGGCAAACCCAGCCCGGCCACCTACCAGTACGCCGCACGGCTGCTGGGCCTGCCCAGTGAAGAGTGCGTCGTCGTCGAAGACGCCGTCTCCGGTGTCCAGGCTGGAAGCGCGGGGAGCTTCCATTCGGTCATCGGCGTGGACCGTGGAGCGGGCCGGCAGACCCTGCTCGACGCCGGCGCCACGATCGTGGTCAACGACCTGGCCGAGCTGCTCTAGCCGGCCTCCGCCGGCACCCACCCGCACAACCGTCACCGCCAAAGGACCGCCACCATGGCTCTCATCACCTCGGACCGCGCCAGGTTCCCCAACGACCCCTGGCAGCTTGTGGAAACCGTCCACCTGCCGGGCAATGCCGGGACGCTGGAGACCCTCTTCAGCCTCGGAAACGGCCATCTCGGCATCCGGGGAGCCCACTGGGCCGCCGCCGACGCCGAGCTTCCGGGCAGCTTCATCAACGGCTTCCACGAAATCTGGGACATCAAGCACGCGGAGAACGCCTACGGCTTCGCCCGCACCGGCCAGCGCATCCTGTACGTCCCGGATGCCAACAATTTCGTTGTGGTGATCGACGGCGAGATGCTCAGCCTGGAGGAATCGACCGTGCTGGACTACCGGCGAAGCGTGGACTTCGCGACCGGCGTCTACGAATGCCAGATCGTCTGGCAGTGCCGTTCCGGCGCGACGGTGACCACCACGGAACGCCGCGCGGTGGGGTACCAGGCGCGCGGTGCCCTCGGCATCTCCCTGGAAGTCGCGGCCGACCGGGACATCTCCGCCGATGTGACCTCCGCCGTGGTGAACCGGCAGGACCAGCCGGTGGAGGACCACTCCGCCCATGACCCGCGCCGCGCCGGCCGGCACGCCGGGCGGGTGTTGCTCCCGCTGCGGCTGGACGGCGGCGACGGCTCGCTCCGGCTGTCCTGGGAGGCTGCCGAGTCCAAGCAGCGGCTCGGCATGGCCGTGGACCACTGGACCTCGGCCGGAGTCCAGCCGTTCGACACGCAGGTGGACCAGGACGACAGCAGCGTCCGCTACGTCCTCGCCGTCAGCGCGGACGCGCCGTTCGTGCTGGAAAAAAGCGTCAGCTACGCGGTGGGGCCGTCCCCGGACGAGGACCTCGCGGACACCGCCGAGAGGTCACTGCTGCCGCTGGCCGACATCTTCGCCCAGAGCGAGGCACACTACCGTGACTACTGGACCACCAGCGACATCGTGGTGGGCGGCCAGGCCGAACTGCAGCAGGCCATCCGTTGGAATCTTTTCCAGCTCGCGCAGGCCACGGCCTGCGCCGACGTGGCCGGCATCCCGGCGAAGGGCGTGTCCGGCTCCGGCTACGACGGGCACTACTTCTGGGACCAGGAGGTGTACCTGCTGCCGTACCTGACCTACACCAGCCCGGGCAACGCCCGCCAGGTCCTCGAATTCCGCCACGACCTGCTGCCCGAAGCCCGGGTTCGCGCCAAGGAGCTCAGCGTGGACGGCGCCCTCTTCCCCTGGCGCACCATCAACGGCCTGGAGGCCAGCGCCTACTACGCCGCCGGCACCGCGCAGTTCCACATCGCCGCCGCGATCGCCTTCGCCACGAACCGCTACATCTGGGCCAGCGGGGACACCGGGTTCCAGGAGACCCTCGGCTCCGAGCTGCTGATCGAGACCGCAAGGATGTGGGCGTCGCTGGGCTTCTTCGGCAAGGACGGGCTCTTCCACATCCACGGCGTCACCGGCCCGGACGAATACACCGCTGTCGTCAACGACAACCTCTACACCAACGTCATGGCCCGCTTTAACCTGCGTGCCGCCGCGGCGCTGGACCACCCGGCGATCGACGACGAGGAGCGGGAGCTCTGGGAGCAGGCCGCCAACCGGATGCAGCTGCCCTTCGACGAGGACCTCCAGGTCTACTCGCAGGACAACGACTTCATGACCCTGGAGCCGTGGGACTGGAGCACGCCGCGGTCCAAGTACCCGCTGCTGCTGAACTTCCACCCGCTGGTGATCTACCGGCACCAGGTCCTCAAACAAGCCGACACGGTCCTGGCGATGTTCCTGCAGTGGCAGGACTTCACCGCCGAGGAAAAGCGCCGCGCCTTCGACTTCTATGACCCCATCACCACCGGCGACTCCACCCTGTCCGCCTGCGTGCAGGGCATCATGGCTGCCGAGGTGGGGTACGGCAAGGCCGCGCTGGACCACTTCATCCACGCGCTCTACATCGACCTCGACGACACCCACGGCAACACGATCGACGGCGTCCATATCGCCTCGACCGGCGGGGTCTGGAGCTCGCTGGTCAGCGGTTTTGCGGGCCTGCGGGACCAGGGCGATGTGCCCTACTTCGATCCGCGGCTGCCTTCCGAATGGGACGGCCTGTCGTTCCACCTGAAACTCCGGGGCGGGCTGCTGCGCGTCGAGCTGGACCATGCGGCGCTGCGGCTGAGCGTTCGGGAGGGTGCGCCGCTGGACGTCGACGTGCGGGGCGAACGGTTCACGGTCGGCAGCGAGCCGGTGAATGTGCCGCTGCATGCCGTCATGAGCCCGCAGCCCACGGTATTCCCCGGCGGACCGCCGACGGCGTCGATCCCGGTGGTGCGCGCCGTCAACTAGCGGCCGTTGGCCGGTGGCGGGGACCCGGATGGAATAGTCGGGGGCGGGTGCCGGTTGGCGCCTATGGGACCCGGTGCTGACCTAAAGGACAGGCCGGCCCCACGCACTGGGCGGGAACCGCCGCCGGCGCCGTACCTGGCGCCACCTGCGGTCCGCGCCCGAACCGGCTTGAACCAGCCAGAAACGGAGATGGTGGACCTATGACTGCCTACAAGACAGTGAACCCCGCAACCGGAGAAACGTTGAAGGAATTCCCGCTGGCGACCGCCGGCGAGGTGGAAGCCGCGCTCGCGGCCTCGGAGCAGGCGTTCCAGGCCTGGCGAATGGCCCCCGTCGAAGCGCGCGCCAAGGTGATCGCCCGCGTCGCCGAACTGTACCGGGAACGCCAGGACGAGCTTGCCCGGCTGATCGCGACCGAGATGGGCAAGCCGGTGGCCCAGGCCCGCGGCGAAGTGCAGCTGGTCGCCGACATTTACGACTACTACGCCGCGGAGGGTCCGGGCTTCCTCAAGGACGAGCCGCTGGAGGTCAAGGGCGGCGGGTCCGCCGTCGTCCGCTCCGCTCCGGTCGGCCCCCTGCTCGGCATCATGCCGTGGAACTACCCCTACTACCAGGTGGCGCGGTTCGCCGCCCCGAACCTGGTCCTGGGCAACACGATCCTGCTGAAGCACGCGGGCAGCTGCCCGCAGTCGGCCCTCGCGATCGAGGACATCTTCAAGGACGCCGGCCTCCCGGAGGGCGCCTACACCAACCTGTTCCTCAGCAACGAGCAAGTCGCCGAGGTCATCGCCGACAGCCGGATCCAGGGCGTTTCCCTGACCGGCAGCGAGCGGGCCGGCTCGGCGGTGGCCGAGGTCGCTGGCCGGAACCTGAAGAAGTACGTGCTGGAGCTGGGCGGCAGCGACCCGTTCATCGTGCTCGACGCCGATGACCTGGACGCCACCGTCAAGGCTGCCGTGGGCGGCCGGATGGGCAACGCCGGGCAGGCCTGCACCGCATCCAAGCGGTTTATCGTGCTCGAGGACCTCTACGAACCCTTCGTGGAGAAGTTCACCGCCCGGATGGCCCGGATCACGCCGGGGGACCCGCTGCTGGACGACACCAAGTTCGGCCCGCTCTCCTCGCAGAGCGCCGCGGACGGCCTGATCGAACAGATCCAGGATGCCGTGGACAAGGGCGCCACCCTGCGGACCGGCGGCCACCACGTGGACGGCCCCGGCGCCTTCGTGGAGCCCACCGTGCTGACCGATGTCACGCCGGAGATGCGCGCCTTTTCCGAGGAGCTGTTCGGGCCGGCCGCGGTCATCTACAAGGTGGCCAGCGCCGAGGAGGCCATCGAGCTGGCCAACGGGTCGCCGTACGGTCTCGGCGGCTCGGTCTTCAGCGCGGACGCGGAGAAGGCCCAGGACGTAGCGGACCGTCTGGATACGGGCATGGTCTTCATCAACTCCGTGGCCGAAACGCAGGCGGACCTGCCGTTCGGCGGCGTCAAGCGCTCCGGCGTCGGGCGCGAGCTGGGCCGGTTCGGGATGGACGAGTTCGTGAACAAGAAGCTGATCCGCACGCCGCGCTAAACGCCACCCGCCCAGGCGGGAACGCCAGGCGGCAACGCGGTACAGGACACGGCTGCGGCCGGAGGCAGGGAGCTTCCGGCCGCAGCCGTTGCCGTCCCGTTAGGCTCCTGCCATGGAGAAAACGGCCACCGCACCGGCGCGGCGCAGCCTGGCATTGGTGGGGATCAACGCGGGCCTGGCACTGCACCCGGCGGACTCCCGCGGAGCCCAGGTGCCCGGCGAACCGGCCAGTTGCTTCGCTACGTTCTGGCAGGCCGACTGGTCCCGCTGGGGCGCCGGGAGCGCCCTGCTGGTGGCCACCCTGCAGGGCTGGCGCAGCTACGGCGCCAATGCAGCCCTTGCGGAGACCCTGGCCACCGAACTCACCCGCTATTTTCCCGAGGCGGCTCGCTTCCCGCTGGCCGGGATTAGCCACACCCACGACGAGTTCAGGGTGCAGGTGGACCCGGCGTCGGGCTTCCGCGCCACCGGCCACAAGGCGGAGCTGGCCATCAGCGGCGTCCTGGACCGGCGGCAGTTCGCCGCCCCCGACTTCCAGCTCGGCGACGCGAGCGCCGCCCTGAGCAACGTGTACCTGCCCTGCAGCACCGGGCGGCTCGCCGAATTCGGGGTGGAATGGCCGGGCGGGCCGTCGGTCTACCCGGGCCCACTGGGCCCGTCCTCCTCGGCCTTCATCGCGCTGGCCGAGTCGTGGGCGTTTTAGCCGTCCGGCCCGACGGCCCCTGACGGGCCGCGCCGGACTGGCGGCGCTGGACCGGAGCAGCAGCCGTCCCCCGCGGCCGGCCGGCGCGTGGCCTAGTGTTAAGGCTGGACGAAGTTCAGCACCCTTATGGTTCACGGAGAGGCGATGATGGCCAAGCGCAGCAACCCGGCAATGAAAATTGCCCAGAAGACCGCCCACAGCGCAATGTTCGACGCCGACGGCAAGCCCAAGCCCGGCGTCCACAACATGCTCCTGCGCGCGGTGGAAATCCAGCGGCCGCTGGTCCTGGCGAACCTGCGCCGGCTGCAGCGGAAGCACCCGCAGGCCACCGCGGCGCAGCTCGCAGCCATCCTGGAACGCAACTACCTGGCCGCCGTCACCGGCGGCGGTGCCCTCGTCGGCGGCTCTGCCGTGATCCCAGGCGTCGGCACCGTGGCCGCGCTGGGCCTCTCCGCCGCCGCGACCGTCGGCTTCCTGGAGGCCACCGCCTTGTTCGCAACCTCGCTGGCGGAACTGCACGGAGTGCGGATGGTCGATCCGGAACGGGCGAGCACGCTGGTCATGGCCATCATGCTCGGCGAAGAAGGCACTGCCCTGCTGAGCTCCCTCAGCGGCCAGGCCGCCGGACAGGGCAAGGGCCCCACGCAGGCCTGGGGCACGCTGTTCGCACGCCGGGCGCCGATGATCGGCTTTGGCTCGGTGCGCGAGCGGATCCAGCGGGCCTTCCTGCGGAACCTGCTCAAGCGCCAGGGCACCGCGCTGCTGGGCCGGGCACTGCCCTTCGGCGTCGGCGCCGTGGTGGGCGGCGTCGGCAACCGGATCATGGGACGCGCCGTCGTCGAAAACGCCAAGGAGGCCTTCGGTCCGATGCCGGTGACCATCCCGGGCGAGCTGAAGCCCGGCGCTCCCGCCGCGGAAGCCGGCCCGGATCTGGAAGGCGGAACCCATGGATCTGAACGCTGACCTGGGGGAGTCCTTCGGCTCCTGGACCATGGGCGACGACGCCGCCATGTTCCCGCTCGTCACGAGCGCCAGCGTGGCCTGCGGTATGCACGCGGGGGACCCGGTCACCATGCTGGACACCTGCCGCGCGGCCTACGAATTTGACGTCAGGGTGGGCGCCCACCTGGGCTACCCGGACCTGGCGGGCTTCGGCCTCCGCGCCCTGGACATGACCTTCGACGACTTGTTCGGGTCGGTCCTCTACCAGCTGGGGGCGCTGGACGGCGTGGCCCACGCGGTGGGCGCCTCGGTGGACTATGTCAAGGTGCACGGCGGCCTCTACGACCGCACGGTGCACGACGAGGACCAGGCCGCCGCCGTGGTCGCCGCCATCCAGGCCTACGACCCGGGCCTGCCCATCCTGGGTCTGGAGCGTTCAGCCCTGCTCCGGTTCGCCCGGGAAGCCGGCCACCCCGTCTTCCACGAAGCCTTCGCCGACCGCACCTACCTCCCGGACGGCACCCTGGTGCCGCGCCTGGAGGAGGAATCGGTGATCGAAGACCCGGACGAGATCGTCGAGCGGGCGCTCCGCCTGGCGCTCAAGGGCGAGGTACTGGCGATCGACGGCACCGTGGTGACGCTCTCGCCGCATTCCCTGTGCCTGCACGGCGATACCCCCGGCTCGGTCGCGGTGGCCGCCGCCGTCCGCGCCGCGCTGGAGAAGGCCGGCGTCGAGCTGGAGCCCTTCGCCTAAGCGGGACTAGCAGGGGCGCGAACGGACACTTGCGGCCCTTTTTGGGGCGCGAACGGACACTTGCGGCCCTTTTTGGGGCGCGAACGGACACTTGCGGCCCCTGCGCTGCCCAGTGTCCTAAGGCCCTAGCCGGGCCAAAGTGCGGCCCATAGCTTTGGGGGCATGACTGCCGGAGGCCCCGCGGGGTTAGATGGACCCGCCTCGGACGCAATGTTGAAGCTCGGCCGCTTTTTCACGAAATGGGACCAGACCGACGATGGCAGGGCCGTGTTCCGGGAGGGCGGCCGCAAGGGCGACATCTTCTACCGCGACCGGTGGAGCCACGACAAGGTGGTCCGCTCCACCCACGGGGTCAACTGCACCGGTTCCTGCTCCTGGAAGGTGTACGTCAAGGACGGCATCATCACCTGGGAATCCCAGCAGACGGACTACCCCTCTGTGGGCCCCGACAGCCCGGAATACGAACCTCGAGGCTGCCCCCGCGGGGCGGCGTTTTCCTGGTACACCTACTCGCCCACGCGCGTCCGGTTCCCCTACGCCCGCGGTGTCTTGGTCGAGATGTACCGCGAGGCGAAGGCCCGGCTGGGCGACCCGGTGCTGGCCTTCGCCGACGTCGCGGGGGACCCGGAGCGGCGCCGCCGCTACCAGCAGGCCCGCGGCAAAGGCGGCCTGGTCCGGGTGTCCTGGCAGGAAGCGATCGAAATTGCCGCCGCCGCGCATGTCAACACGATTAAGACCTACGGTCCGGACCGCTGCGCCGGGTTCTCCCCGATCCCCGCGATGTCGATGGTCTCGCACGCGGTCGGGACCCGTTTCATCCAGCTCATCGGCGGGGTGATGACGTCCTTTTACGACTGGTACGCCGACCTGCCGGTGGCCAGCCCGCAGGTCTTTGGCGACCAGACGGACGTCCCGGAATCCGGTGACTGGTGGGACGCGCGCTATCTGATGATGTGGGGCTCCAACGTCCCCGTGACCCGCACCCCGGACGCGCACTGGATGGCCGAGGTGCGGTACCGCGGCACGAAGGTCGTCACGGTCAGCCCGGACTATGCGGACAACACGAAGTTCGCTGACGAGTGGCTCCCCGCCCAGGCCGGCACCGACGCCGCCCTGGCGATGGCCATGGGCCACGTGATGCTCAAGGAGTTCTTCGTCGACCGCGAGGTGCCGTTCTTTTCCGACTACGTCCGCCAGTACACCGACCTGCCGTTCCTGGTCCGGCTGGAACCGCGCGACGACGGCTCCCTCACCCCGGCGAAGTTCCTCACCGCCAAGGACCTCCCGGCCGAGTCGTTGGCGGAGGACGCCTCGTTCCGCACCGTGCTGTTCGACAAGAAGTCCGGTCGACCGGCCGTGCCCAACGGCTCGATGGGCTTCCGCTATTCCGGCAGCGGCCAAGGCAAATGGAACCTGGATCTGCAGGGGATCAAACCGGCGCTGTCGCTGCGCGAGGTCTCCGCTGACAGCGCCGAGATCCTGCTGCCGTGCTTCGAGGACGCAAGCGGTGAGGGCAGCGTGCTCCGGCGCGGGGTGCCCGTCCTCGAGGTGGAAGGCCAGTTGGTCACCACGGTCTTCGACCTGATGCTGGCCCAGTACGGCGTGGGCCGCGATGGGCTGCCGGGGGAGTGGGCCGCCGGCTATGAGGACGCCACAACGCCGTACACACCGGCTTGGCAGGAGGAGATCACCTCCGTCCCCGCACAGGCCTGCATCCGGGTGGCACGGGAGTTCGCCCGCAACGCAGAAGAGTCCAATGGCCGCTCCATGATCATCATGGGCGCCGGGATCTGCCAGTGGTTCCACGGCGACGCCACCTACCGGGCGGTGCTGGCCCTGGTGATGCTGACCGGCTGCATGGGCCGCAACGGCGGGGGCTGGGCGCACTACGTCGGCCAGGAAAAAACCCGCCCCGCCACCGGCTGGGTCTCGTTGGCGAACGCCCTGGACTGGGCCCGGCCGCCGCGGACCATGATCGGCACCGGCTACTGGTACATGCACACGGACCAGTGGCGGCAGGACGGCTACTCCGCGGACGCGCTGAAATCCCCGTTGTCCACCGGCGCGCTGGACGGCATGCACACCGCGGACGCGATGGCCCAGTCCGCGCGGCTGGGCTGGATGCCGTTCTACCCGCAGTTCGACCGCAACCCGCTGGACCTCGCCGACGAGGCGGAAGCCGCCGTCGCCGCCGGCACCGCGCAAGACACCCCCGGCTACATTGCGGACGCCCTCAAAAACCGCACTTTGAACCCGGCGATCGAGGACGTGGACGCCCCGGAGAACTGGCCCCGGACCCTGGTGCTGTGGCGCTCGAACCTGTTCGGCTCCTCGGCCAAGGGCAACGAGTACTTCCTGCGGAACCTGCTGGGCACCCACAACAACGTCCTGGGCAGGGACCACGCGGAAGGCCTCAAGCCCAAGGACGTGAAATGGCACGAGCAGGCCCCGGAAGGAAAGCTGGACCTGCTGGTCTCCGCCGACTTCCGGATGACCTCCACCACGCTGCTCTCCGACGTCGTGTTCCCGGCCGCCACCTGGTACGAGAAGCACGACCTGTCCTCCACCGATATGCACCCCTTCGTGCACGCCTTCACCCCCGCGATTGACCCGCCATGGGAGACCAAGACGGACTTCGACACCTTCCACCTGCTGGCCCAGGAGTTCTCCCGCCAGGCCAAAGTCCACCTCGGCGTCCGCCGGGACCTGGTCAGTGTGCCGCTGCAGCACGACACCCCGGGCCAGCTCGCCCAGCCCGGCGGCATTGTGCGGGACTGGCGGGACGCGTCCATCCCCGCGGTGCCGGGACAGAACATGCCCATCTTCTCTGTCGTGGAGCGGGACTACACGGCCATCGCGGACAAGCTGGCCGCCGTCGGGCCGCTGGCCGACAAACTGGGCTTCACGGTCAAGAACGTCACCTACAGACTCGCCGGCCCGCTGGCACGGCTGAGCCGCTCCAACGGGGTGATGCTCGGCGGCGCAGCGGACGGCCGCCCCGCAATCGACACCGACGCGAAAATGGCCGAGGCGATCCTGGCCTTCTCCGGCACCACCAACGGCGCCCTCTCCGTCCAGGGCTTCAAGGACCTGGAAGTGCGCACCGGCCGGCAACTCGCGGACCTGTCCGAGGGGTCGGAGGAAAAGTTCATCACCTTCGCCCAGACCCAGGCCGGCCCGGTCCCGGTGATCACCTCACCGGAATGGTCCGGCTCCGAAACCGGAGGCCGGCGCTATTCACCCTTCACGATCAACGTGGAGCGGCTCAAACCCTGGCACACGCTGACCGGCCGGATGCACTTCTTCCTGGACCACGACTGGATCCGGGACATCGGCGAGGCGCTGCCGATCTACCGGCCGCCACTGGACATGCACAGGCTCTTCGGCGAACCCAAACTCGGCCGGGACGGGCAACTGGAGGTGGTGGTCCGCTACCTGACGCCGCACTCCAAATGGTCCATCCACTCCGAATACCAGGACAACCTGCTGATGCTCTCGCTCTCCCGCGGCGGTCCCACGGTCTGGATGAGCCCGGCCGACGCGGAGTCCATCCAGGTCAAGGACAACGACTGGGTGGAGTGCGTCAACATCAACGGCGTCCTCGTGGCCCGCGCGATCGTCAGCCACCGGATGCCGGCCGGCGTCGTCTACGTCCACCACGCCCAGGAACGCACCATCGACGTGCCCAAGTCCGAGGCCACCGGGCGGCGCGGCGGCATCCACAACTCCGTCACCCGGCTGCTGGTCAAACCCTCACACCTGATCGGCGGCTACGCCCAACTGGCCTACGCCTTCAACTATCTTGGCCCCACCGGAAACCAGCGCGACATGGTGGCCACCGTCCGCCGTCGTTCCCAGGAGGTGCAGTACTGATGCGTGTGATGGCTCAAATGGGCATGGTCATGAACCTGGACAAATGCATCGGCTGCCACACCTGTTCCGTGACCTGCAAACAGGCCTGGACCAACCGGGCGGGCACCGAATACGTCTGGTTCAACAACGTCGAAACCCGCCCCGGGCAGGGCTATCCGCGCCGCTACGAGGACCAGGAGAGGTGGCACGGCGGCTGGGTGTTGAACAAGCGCGGCAAACTCGTGCTCAAGGCAGGTGGCCGGGTCAAGAAGCTCCTGGGGATCTTCGCCAGCCCGGTCCAGCCCGAGCTCAAGGACTACTACGAGCCGTGGACCTACGACTACAAGACCCTCGTGGACGCGCCGCTGGGCGACGATTTCCCGGTGGCGCGGCCCAAGTCACTGATCACCGGGGAGGACACCAAGATCACCTGGTCCGCGAACTGGGACGATGACCTGGGCGGTTCCCCGGAGAACGGCCACCTGGACCCGATCGTGGAGAAGGTCCGGCGCGAATCCGAGGACAAAATCAAGTTCGCCTACGAGCAGACGTTTATGTTCTACCTGCCGCGGATCTGCGAGCACTGCCTGAACCCGTCCTGCATGGCTTCCTGCCCCTCCGGCGCGATCTACAAACGCGTGGAGGACGGGATTGTGCTGGTGGACCAGGACAAGTGCCGCGGCTGGCGGCAATGCGTCACCGGCTGCCCGTACAAGAAGATCTACTTCAACCACAAGACCGGCAAGGCCGAGAAGTGCACGTTCTGCTACCCGCGGGTGGAGGTGGGGCTCCCGACAGTGTGCTCGGAGACCTGCGTGGGCCGGCTGCGGTATCTGGGGTTGTTCCTGTACGACGCCGACGCCGTCACCGCGGCGGCCGCCGTCACCGACCCCCAGGACCTTTACGACGCCCAGATGGACGTACTCCTGGACCCGAACGACCCCGCCGTCCAGGCCGAAGCCCGGGCCCAGGGCATCCCGGAGGACTGGATCGACGCCGCCCGGCGCTCGCCGGTCTACGCCCTCGCGAAGGTCTACAAGGTGGCGCTGCCGCTGCATCCCGAATACCGGACCATGCCGATGGTCTGGTACGTCCCGCCGCTCTCACCCGTCGTCGATCTGCTGCGGGACCAGGGGCACGACGGCGAGGACGCCGGGAACCTGTTCGGCGCCATCGACTCGCTGCGCATCCCGGTGGAGTACCTCGCGGAACTCTTCACCGCCGGCGACGCGGACCGGGTCAGCGCGGTGCTGAAGAAGCTCGCCGCGATGCGCTCCTTCATGCGCGGGATCAGCCTCGGCAACGATCCGGATGACTCGATCCCGGAAGCAGTGGGGATGGACAGCCAGACCATGTACGAGATGTACCGGCTGATGGCGATCGCCAAGTACGAGGAGCGTTACGTGATCCCCAAGGCCCATGTGGAGCAGGCGCACGACCTTGAGGAAATGGGCTGCTCGCTGGACTTCGAGGGCGGACCGGGCATGCAGGATTCCTCGCCGTTCGGCGAGGCCAGCGGCAGGCCCGTCCCGGTGGCGGTGGAAACCTTCAACGCCCTGAAGGACCGGCAGACCTCCGGCGCCGCACCCGGCGAAACGACGCTGCGTGGACGGGTAAACCTGCTGAACTGGGACGGGACGGGCGCGCCGGCGGGCCTGTTCCCCGACAAGCAGCCAGGTCCCGGACCCGTTCCTGGTTCCGGCAGCCGGACGGGGGAGCGGCCGTGAGCCGCCACGAGCAGGTCGTCTACCTCGCCGCCGCCTGGTGCCTGTCC
Organism: Arthrobacter sp. SD1074B; assembly: GCF_056780195.1. Taxonomy (NCBI): domain Bacteria; kingdom Bacillati; phylum Actinomycetota; class Actinomycetes; order Micrococcales; family Micrococcaceae; genus Arthrobacter; species Arthrobacter sp. SD1074B. Next base: position 210,929 of record NZ_JBRAZT010000001.1, read on the forward strand.
TACCCGGACGAGGAACTGATCGGCCGGGTCCCGTTGATGCGGGCCGCCCTGGCCGAGTTCCCCGGCGCCGGAGCGGACTTCCGGGAGGTCCTGGACCGGCTGGAATCCGTGCCGCCGATGGAAATCCAGGCCCACTACGTCCGCGAGTTCGACCTCGGCAAGCGCCATGCCCTGCACCTGTCCTACTGGACCGACGGGGACACCCGGCGCCGCGGCGAAGTGCTGGGCAACTTCAAGAAGACGTACCGGCAAAGCGACATTCTGGTGGACACGCACGGCGAACTGCCCGACTACCTGCCGATGGTGTTGGAGTACGCCGCGCGGGTGGACCTTGCGGCCGGCCGCGAACTGCTGAGCCGGTTCCGGGCCAGCCTGGAGATGCTCCGCTTCGGGCTGCTCCGGGACGAGATGCCGCACGCCAGGGTCCTGCAGGCCATCTGCGCCACGCTGCCCGGGAAATCACCGGCAGACGAGCAGGCCGTGATGCGGATGGCCGGCTACGGGCCGCCCAGCGAAGCGGTGGGCCTGGACCCGTACGATCCCCGTCTGCTGCCCGTAAAGGGGGCCTGACCATGCCGGCCTTCGACGTCGAGCCCGGATCCGCCGTCGAACTATCCGCCCTAGACATCGTGCTGTGGGGCGTGCTGCCCTACGTCATGGTCGTGGTGCTGGTCGGCGGCCTTATCTGGCGGTACAAGTATGACCAGTTCGGCTGGACCACGCGGTCCTCGCAGCTCTACGAATCCCGGCTCCTGCGGATCGCCTCGCCGTTATTCCACTTCGGCCTGCTCGCCGTGATCGCCGGGCACTTCTTCGGCCTGGTCATTCCGATGGCGTGGACCCAGACCGTGGGTATGAGCCAGGAGTTCTACCACTTCAACGCCCTGCTGGTGGGCGGCATTGCCGGAGTTGGCACCTTGGGCGGCATCATCCTGCTGATCTACCGCCGCCGCACCACCGGGCCGGTGTTTATGGCCACCACCAAGAACGACAAGACCATGTACGTGGTGCTGACCGGTGCGATCGTGTTCGGGCTCTGGACCACCCTTGCCAGCGTTTTCGAGGGCGGGCACGGGCACAACTACCGCGAGACCGTGGCCCCGTGGTTCCGCTCGCTGTTCATCTTCCAGCCGGACATCGCGGCGATGGCGGCGGCGCCGTTCTCCTTCCACCTACACACCCTGGTGGGCATGGCGCTGTTCGTCATCTGGCCGTTCACCCGCCTCGTCCACGCCTTCACGGCGCCGTTCCATTACCTCTTCCGGCCCTACATCGTGTACCGCTCCCGGGACCGCGACCGGGACGGCGCCAAAGCCGGCGCGTCCGCCGCGCGGTCCTCTTCCACCGCCGCCCGCCGCGGCTGGTCCGCCGTCGGAACCCGCGACCGGGACACCCGGAACCGGTGACCAGTTGGCTCTGCTGAAGCCGCGTTGCTGAACCCGCAGCGCTGAACCCGCCCCGCCGAATCGAAAGGAGAGCCCAGTGGCCGGAACAGTGTCCCCGTCCGCAGCCGCCCCGGGCGGCCGGACCCTCAACCTGGTGCTCGCCACCGCGGCCTCGGTGGCCGGTTTCTGGGCGTGGAACTCGGTGGCCACCCTGGGGGCCTTCTATACGCAGAACCTCCAGCTGAACCCGGCCACCACGGGCATCCTCGTCGCGATGCCGGTTTTCGTCGGCTCGCTGGGGAGGATCGTCGTCGGCGCCCTGACGGACAAGTACGGCGGCCGCGCCCTGTTCAGTTTCGTGCTGCTGGCGGCCATTGTTCCGATCCTGCTGGTGGCGGTCGGCGGCACCGTCCGCTCCTTCGCGCTGGTGCTGGGCGCCGGGCTGCTTCTTGGCGTGGCCGGGACGGTTTTCGCCGTCGGCATCCCCTTCGTCAGCGCCTGGTATGAACCCTCGCGGCGCGGCTTCGCCACCGGGGTCTTCGGCGCCGGGATGGGAGGCACCGCGCTGGCCGCCTACCTGAACCCGCGGCTGGTCGCCTGGATCGGGTACTTCCCCACGCACCTGCTGATCGCCGGGGTCCTGGCCGTCATGGCCGCGCTGGTCTGGTTCCTGATGAAGGAGTCGCCGGCCTGGCACCGCACCGACACCCCGGTCCTGCCCAAGCAGCTCGACGCCGCGAAGACGCCGGTCACCTGGAAGATGTGTTTCCTCTACGCGGTGGTGTTCGGCGGGTTCGTGTCCTTCGCAACGTACCTTCCCACCTACCTGCGCGACATTTACAGCTTCGACCCCAGCGCCGCCGGTGCGCGCACGGCCGGGTTCGCCCTCGCCGCCGTGCTGGCCCGGCCGGTGGGCGGCGTCCTCGCGGACCGGTTCGGACCCAAGCCCGTGGTGATGGTGTCGCTCACCGGCGTGGCCGTGCTGGCCTGGGTAGTGAATCTTCAGCCCGACGGCGATGTGCCCGCCGGACTGACATTCGTCGCCATGGCAGCCGCCCTGGGACTGGGGACGGGCGGTGTCTTCGCCTGGGTCGGCGTGCTCGCCCCGCACGGCAAGGTCGGCAGCATCAGCGGGGTGGTCAGCGCCGCCGGCGGCTTGGGCGGCTACTTCCCGCCGCTGGTTATGGGCGCCACCTACGACGCCGCGGCGCGCAGCTACTCGATCGGGCTGATGCTGCTCGTGGTCACGGCACTCGCGGCGCTGGCGTTCACGGTCTTCGCCCTGAATGGCCGCGCCGCGGCCAGGGTCGCGCCCGTCTAGCGGGCCGCAAGTGTCCGTTCGCGCGTTGGGTGGGGCCTTAAGTGTCCGTTCGCGCGTTGGGTGGGGCCTTAAGTGTCCGTTCGCGCGTTGGGTGGGGCCTTAAGTGTCCGTTCGCGCTGAGTGGTTAGCCGAAGAGCAGGTGCGCCACGGTGAAGATGGCGAGCCCGGCGAGGGCGCCCACCACGGTGCCGTTGATCCGGATGAACTGCAGGTCCTTGCCGACCTGGAGCTCGATCTTCTGCGAGGTTTCCTCGGCGTCCCAGCGGGCCACGGTATCGGTGATCACCCCGGCAATGTCGGCGCGGTAGTTGTTCACGAGGTAGCCCGCGGCGTCGCCGATCCAGGTGTTCACCTTGCCGGCCAGCTCGGGGTCGACCACCAGCCGGGTGCCGAAGTCGTGCACGGCGGCCTTGAACTTCACGGTCAGCTCGCTGTGCGGATCGTCGACGGCGGCCAACAGGGCGGCTTTAACAGTGCCCCACGTGCGGGAGGCGAGTTCGCGGACCTCGGGGTCGCCCAGCACCTGGGCTTTGATGCCTTCGGCCCGGGCGATCATGACCGGATCGTGCTGCAGGTCCTGGGCCAGCTCCTTGAGGTACTTGTCGATCGAGAGCCGGACCTGGTGCTGCGGATCGCCCTGCACCGCGCGGGTGAACTTCAGGATCTCCACGTAGACCTTGTCGCCCACGAGCCCGTCCACGAAGGTGGGCACCCAGGTGGGGGAGCGGTCCGTGACCAGCCGGTTGACCGTCTCGTGGTTGTCCCGCACCCAGTCCACCGCGCGGTCCACCAGCAGGTCCACGAGCGCGTGGTGGTGGCCGTCGTCGAACACGCGCTCAGCGAGCCGGCCCACCGGGGGTCCCCACGGCGGCGCCAGCAGGTGCCTACGGACCATGCCCTCGATGACGGCCTGGACGTCGTCGTCGTTCAGCACCGTGAAGGCGCCGCGGATCACGGCGGCACCCTCCTTGGCCACCCGCTCGGGCCCTCCCGGCCCGGACAGCCAGCCGCCGATCTTCCGCGCGACGTCCACGCTGGCTAGCTTTTCCTTGACCACCTGTTCGGAGAGGAAGTTGGTCTCCACGAATTCGCCCAGCGACGCCCCGATCTGGTCCTTGCGCCGCGGAATGATCGCGGTGTGCGGGATCTTCAGGCCCAGCGGGTACTTGAAGAGGGCCGTCACGGCGAACCAGTCCGCGAGGGCGCCCACCATGCCGCCCTCGGCCGCGGCCCGGACGTACTGAAGCGCCGGGTACTGCTTCTGCAGGGCGAAGGCGACCACAAAGATGACCGCCATGCCGATCAGCAGCGACACGGCCAGCAGCTTCATCTTCCGCAGCGCAGCGGCCTTTTCGGCGTCAGCGGCGGAGAGCCGGTGTTCGGTGCTGACCCGGGGGACGGCGGTACTGGCGGGTCGTTCAGTGTTCACCTGCATGTGCCCAGCCTAGCCGCGCGTCGGCCACCCACGTCCGCTAACGTGTCAGCATGACAATCGAGGAGTCCGCCGCCGCCCGCCCGCTGGTCTATGCGCACCGGGGCGCCAGCGGAGCTTTCGCCGAGCACACCCGTGCCGCCTATCTGCAGGCCATCGCCGACGGCGCGGACGGCGTCGAGTGCGATGTCCACCTGACCCGCGACCAGCACGCGGTGCTGCTCCACGATGCCAACCTTGACCGCACCTCGAACGGCACCGGCCCGGTTGCGGACCACACCCTGGAGGAGTTGCGGCTGCTGGACTTCTGTTCCTGGAAGGGCGCCCGGATCCCCGAAGAATACGGTGCCCCCTCCGAGCAGTTCCTGACCCTCCCTGAGCTGCTGGACATCCTGCGCCTGGCCGGCCGCAAGATAGGGCTGGCGATTGAACTCAAGCACCCCAGCCCCTACCAGCTCAAACTCGAGGACCGGGTCCTGGCGGTCCTTGAAGCCGAGGGCTGGGACCGGTCCACCTCGATGCTGGACAACATCCGGGTCTCCTTCATGAGCTTCAGCCCCGACTCGGTGAAGCACCTGCTCCAGTCCGTGCCGGCCGCGGCAATCTGCCAACTCGTGGACGACGTGAACGTGGAGGAAATCAGGGAGGAACTGGGGCTCGGGCCCATCACCGGCGGCGCCCTGGCCAACGTCTTGAAGGCGGCGCAGACCGAGGGGGAGCGGATCCTGGACGACTGCGAGGTGGGCCTGGCCGGCCCCGGCATCAGCTACGTCCGCGGGCACGCGCGAACAGTCCAGCGCTGGCTGGATTCGGGGCGCCGCTTCCGGGTCTGGACCGTGGACTCGGCGGACGACGTCGCCCTCTGCCGGGATCTGGGCATCCAGGAGCTCACTACCAACCGCCCCGCCGAGGTCCGCGCCCAGCTGCTCGCCCCGCTGTAGGGACTTGCCCGCTGCTGACGGCGCTTCCTGCTACGCGGCCAGGTCCCGGCGCCGCCAGCCGAGGTATCCGAGCGCCGCGAGTCCGACGGCGACGGCTGTCAGGGCCGCCAGCGCGGGCACCGCGTCGGCACCGACCGGAAGCAGCGGGGAGTGCCGGAACGGGGAGAGGTCCATGAGCCATCCCGGGGCATTCCACAGCACCCCAAACTCTCCGAGCGCCACGAAGGCCAGCAGTACACCCCAGACCGCCCCGGCCAGCCGGGGCGCCCAGCCAAACACCGCCAGCGCCACGCTGGTCAGCACCCACGCGGCGGGAATCTGGGCGAGCGAGGCGATCGTGGCGCGGCCCACCAGCCCGGCGTCCTGGACTGCGGCTGCGGCGCCGACGCCGATCGATACCCCGGCCAGCACCATCAGCACCGCGACACCGGCCAGGGCGAAAACGTAGTGGCTGCTCACCCAGCGGCTGCGGGTGGTGGCTGTCGCCAGCAGGGCCTCGGTGTGGCCCGCGGATTCCTCGCCGCGCAAATGGTTTGCCGCCGCCACACCGTAGGCCGCGGCCAGCAGGCCCATGATGCTGATCTCCGCGGCCAGGAAGGCGTCCCTGAGAGCGTTCGTGCCGCCGATCAGCTTGATCAGGTCCTGGGCGTTGGGGGAACTGAGCATCTGTGCCACGTTGCTGACCAGGGACCCGATCACCACGCCAAAAGCGACGAAGGCCACCGCCCAGGCCAGCCACACCCGGTGCTGCAGGCGCACGGCCAACGCCCAGACGCCGGTGAGAGAGCCGACGGCCGGGCCGGGGCGTTCATCGCGCAGCCCCGCGCCAAGGTCCCGCCGCGCCCGGAGGGCAAACGCGGCCGGGATGAGGAGGACGCACAGCGCGACGGGCAGGGCCAGCACCCACCACCGGTCCCCGGCGAACGCCCTGATCTGCTGGTTCCAGCCGATCGGCGAGAGCCAGGAAAGGAACGACGGTCCCGGTTCGGCGAGGTCCCCGACGGCGCGCAGGCCGTAGGTCACCGCGATGACGCCGACGCTGAGCCCGGTAGCGGCGCGGGCGCTCGCGGTCAGCTGCGCAGCGACGCCGGCCACGGCGCTGAAGGCCATCCCGGTGGCGGCCCAGCCGAGGCCGAAGGCCAGCGACCCGGCGGCCGGCAGGCCCCCGGCGGTCAGGCCGGCGGCGGACAGCAGCCCCACACCCAGGCTGGCGCCCAGACCGATCACCAGGGCGGCAGCCAGGGCCGCGTCGCGTCCCAGCCGTCCGCCGCCGAGCAGCTCCAGCCGTCCGCTTTCCTCGTCGGCCCGGGTGTGCCGGATGATCAGGATGGCTATCAGGACCGCGAGGATGGCGGTCATAAACGCGGTGTATTTGATCAGCGAGAGTGCCCCCAGCGAGGCGGGATCGTAGATGCGGCCGAACATCGCCACCATCGAAGCGGTCGCATTCAAGGCGTTGGCGGCCTCGATCCTGCTGCGGACGTCGGGGTAGAGATCCGCGCCGGCCGCCGCCGTCGAATACGCCACCACGGCGAAGCCGAGCACCCACGCCGGCAGCAGCCAGCGGTCCCGCCGCAGCCCCAGCCGGACCAGCGTCCCGGTGCCGGCCAGCGTTTCAGGCATTGCCGGCCCCCGGCCCCGGGGACCCCGGCCCGGCGGGGCTCCGTCCGCCGGCGCCCGCGGTGGCGGAGCCCTCGGCTTCGGACCCGGCGGCGCTGCCCGCTCGTGCGCCGTTTCCGGCGCCGTAGTGCCGCAGGAAGAGGTCCTCGAGGGTGGGCGGCTGACTGGTGAGTGCCCGCAGGCCGGCCGCGGTCAGGGCCTGCAGGAACGGGCCGAGGCCGGCGGGATCCACCTGGGCGCTGATCCGGTGGTTGGCCACCACCACATCGTGCACGCCGGCCAGGAGTTCCAATCCCTGCGGTACGGCGGCGACGTCGGCGGTGACGGACGTGCGGGTCAGGTGCCGCAGGTGCTCCAGCGGGCCGGTCTCCACCACCCGGCCGGCCCTGATGATGCTGACCCGGTCGGAGAGCGCCTCGGCCTCGCTGAGGATGTGGCTGCTGAGCAGCACGGTGCGGCCCTGCGCCCGGAGCTCGCGGACGCAGCCGCGGAAGGCATCCTCCATCAGCGGATCCAGGCCGCTGGTGGGTTCGTCCAGCAGGAACAGTTCGGCGTCGGTGGCCAGCGCCGCGACGAGCGCGACTTTCTGCCGGTTGCCCTTGGAATACGTGCGGGCCTTCTTGGTGGGATCCAGCTCGAACAGCTCGAGCAGCCGGTCCCGACGAGCCCGGTCCTGGCCGCCCTGCAAGCGGCCGAGGAGCTCGATCACCTCGCCGCCGGTCAGGTTGGGCCACAGCGCCACGTCGCCCGGGACGTACGCCAGCCGGCGGTGCAGCGTCGCGACGTCGAGCCAGGGGTCCAGTCCCAGCACCCGGATGGATCCGGCGTTGGACCGCAGCAGGCCCAGCAGCAGCCGCAGCGTGGTGGACTTGCCGGACCCGTTGGGACCCAGGAAACCGTGTACTTCCCCGGCGGCCACCTCGAAGTCCAGGCCATCGAGGGCGGTCACGGCCCCGAACCGCTTCACGACGCCGGCCATTTCCACGACACTGCTCATACTCAACAAGGTACTCCGGGCCGCCGTTGCCGGACCCCTGCGGAAAGTCCCGTGTTCGCAGCCCGCGGCACACGTTACGGCCCCAGGTTACCGGGTGCCCCGCGGCTGTGGTTGCATGGTCCCATGCCTTTTCGCTGGTCCCCCCGGGCAACCCAGACACTCTCCGCGGCCGCCCTGAGCAGTCTGCTGCTGGCCAGCGCGGCAAAACACTTCCGCGATCCCGGATTCTTCGCCCCGGTGGTCCCGGATTTCCTCTGCCGTGATGACTCCGGCAGCCGGCGCAACGGGCCCCTCGCTGTGCTGTCCCGCGAGGAATGGGTCGCGGCGAGCGGGCTGCTGGAGGCCGGCGCCGCCGTCGGGCTGCTGGTCCCGCCCACCCGCCGCGCGGCCGCCGCCGGCGTCACCGCCATGTTCACCGCCTTCCTCGCCGGACACCTGGACGCGCTCCGCAAGGCGTTCGGCCCCGACGGTACCCCGGCCCAGCGCCGCCTGCACAGCCTGCGCCTGCCGCTGCAGGCGCCGCTCATCGCCTGGGCGTGGAGCCTGGCCAGGCCGGTCCCGAAGCGGCCGCGCCGTTGAGGTTCACGCAATCCCCGGCGGTCCGCGTCGGGCTGTCCATCAGCATCGCCACCGGACTGTACGGGGTCTCGTTCGGGGCCCTGTCCGTGACGTCCGGGCTGGATTTCTGGCAGACCATGGCGCTGAGCCTGCTGCTCTTCAGCGGCGGCTCGCAGTTCGCCTTCATCGGCGTCGTGGCCGGCGGCGGCTCCGGCGTCGCGGCCATGAGCGCGGCCACCCTGCTGGGCATGCGCAACGGCATCTATGGCATGCAGCTCAACGCCCTGCTCCAGCCCCGGGGCTGGCGCCGGTTCGCTGCCGCCCACGTGACCATCGACGAATCGACCGCCACGAGCACCGGCCAGACAGACCCCGCAGAGCAGCGCCGGGGCTTCTGGACCGCGGGGATCGGCGTCTTTGTGTTGTGGAACCTGTTCACCGCGGTGGGGGCGCTGGCCGGAAGCGCCCTGGGAGACCCGAAGCAGTGGGGGCTCGACGGCGCTGCCGTGGCGGCCTTTCTGGGCCTGCTCTGGCCGCGGCTCAAGGGCCGCGAACCCGTCGCGATCGCCGTCGTCTGCGCCCTGGCCACCGTCCTGGCCGTGCCGTTGGTGCCGGCCGGCGTGCCGATCCTGGTTGCCGCGCTCGTCGCGGCGGTGGTCGGCTGGTTCAGTCACGGCCGGAGCGACGAAGGGCTTGAGCCCGACGTCGACCCGTACGCCGAGCCGCACCACGCGGCCGGCCGCGGCCCGGGGGAAGCCTCGTGACGCTCTGGCTGTGGCTGCTGCTGTCCTGCCTGCTGGCCTACGCCTGGAAACTGGTGGGGTACCTGGTGCCCGCCAGCCTGCTGCGCAATCCGCGGATGTCCCGGATCGCGGGCACCATGACGATCGGGCTGCTGGCCTCCCTGACCGTCGTGAACACGGTGGCGTCCGGGCAGTCGCTGGCACTGGACGCCCGGCTCGGCGCCCTCGCGGCGGCCGCGGTGGCACTCTGGTTCCGTGCGCCGTTCCTGGTGGTGGTCCTGGCCGGCGCCGGCGCCGCGGCAGGGCTGCGGTTGCTGGGTTGGAACTGAGTGCCGCCGCCGGACGCTCAACGGTCTTTAGCCCCTTGTCCGGCCGGGCGGCCGGTGCGAGCATTCGATGATGACCGATAAAGACGTGCCGAATGCCGCTGCCTCCGGCCCGGACGATCCGGAAGCCGTGAACCCGGAAACGGCCGGCAAGGCGCACCATCCCAAGACACACGAACACTTCGTGTCCCCCGGGGCCGAGGCCACCCGTGAACTGCGCGAAATGGCGCGCCGCCGCCGGGAGGCCGAGGAGAAGCTGCAACAGCACCTGCAGGAGGCCCACCACCTCCACGAAGCCAAGGAAAAGCCCGCGGACGGCTGAACCGCCCTGGATCAGGCGGCTCTAGGCGCCGTCCACCGTGACGACGATCTTGCCGCGGGTATGCCCCTCCATGTTGAGCCGGAAGGCATCGGCAGCCCTCGTCAGCGGGAAGGTTTTCGCGCCATAACGGCCGGTGGTTGCCGGGCCTCAGCGCGCGGCGCCGAGGCCTGCCAGCTTCAGGATGAGCTGCAGGCCCTCGGGAGTGCCGGGCCAGTGCCGCTCCACCGCCTCCACGCCGGCCCGGGCCACCACGGACCGCAGCACCAGGGCGACGATAACGACGTCGTCCGCGTAACCGATCACCGGCACGAAATCAGGCACCAGGTCGATCGGCGAGAGCAGGTAAACCAGCAGCAGGCCCAGCCGGACACGCACCCCCACCGCGACCGTGCGGTCGGCCAGCAGTCGGCGGATCAGCCGGAGCAGATCCGGCAGCAGCCGCAGGGCATCCTTCATGGTGACGGTCTCGGGGTGCCGCCGTGCGTAGCCCCAGAGCAGCAGCAGCAGCACGGCATATAGCAGCACGAGGCCGCCGAACACGCCGGCAGCGGTTTCCCAGGTCATGGGGCCAACGCTACTTGGATCCGTAGGCAGACCCGAAGCCAAGGCCGAATGCGGTGCCGTACGTGGTCCCCGGTACCAGCGACTGGGGTGGCAGGGGGCGGTCGGGCCGCTCGGCACGGATGGCATCCTCCATCAGTGCCACGGGCCGGCGCCACGCGTCCGACCCGGCCTCCATCGTGTCTACCACGCCGATCAGCATGGCCAGCAGCCGGATCATGTCCGTCATCGAGATATCGCTGCGCAGCGTGCCCTGGCCCTGCCCGCGGCCCAGCAGTACGGCGACCGAGTCGATCAGGTCACCGGTGATCCCGGTGAGCACCCCGCGGCGTCCCGCCACCGCGCCGAGGAGGTTGGCCTCGTCGCTGGCAACCCCCATCAGCGCGTCGACTATGCGGAACAGCCCTTCCGCGGCGTCCTTGCCGGCCAGGGCCTCCTCGATCACCGGATTGACCCGCAGCTTCAACTGCTGGTGCAGGGCGGCGAGGACGAGTTCTTCTTTGTCGGCGAAGTTCCGGAACAGCGTGGCGGGGCCCACTCCGGCGGTGACGGCGATGGTCTGCAGCGGGACTTCGGGGCCGTGGTCGCGGAAACACTGGCGGGCGGCGGCAATGATCTTGTTGACGTTCCGCGCGGCGTCCGCGCGGAGCGGCCTGCGGTCTACTGCCCGGTTCATTTGCTCAGGGTAGCAACGGGAAGGCGGAGGAAACCTGTTACCGGCGGGTAGTTCTGTATGTGACGTGTTGGGCCGCCGCCCCTGGCCCGGGCGGGCTCCGGCCCGCGTGGCAGACTGGAGCCATGTTGCTTGCATTTTCTGTCGCACCCTCAGGCCGCCCCGCGGACGCCCCGGCCGGTTCCGAACCCGACGACGCCTCGGTTCACCACGCCGTCGCCGAGGCGGTGCGGATCGTCCGCGAATCCGGCCTGCCGAACCACACCGACTCGATGTTCACCACGATTGAGGGCGAGTGGGATGAGGTGTTCGACGTTGTGAAGCGCGCTACGGAAGCGGTGGGCCGCTACGGCAGCCGCGTCTCCCTGGTAATCAAGGCCGACATCCGCCCTGGCTATACCGGCGAGCTGACCGGCAAACTCGACCGGCTGGAACAGGCCCTGGAAGGTTAGCCTCTTCTGCCGCGGCGGTCCCCGGCGCCGTGAGCCCGGCCCTACCGTCCGGCCGAGGCAACTGAAAGACTGGCCGCATGATCGAGCACCAGCCCACATCCCGCTGGATCGCCGTCGAGGAGTACCTCTCCGGCGTCGTAGTCCGCCCCGACAACTCGCTGCGGCATGCGGTGGCCGCCGCCCTGGCGGCGGGAATGCCGCCCATCGAGGTCGCGCCTAACGCCGGCAAGCTCCTGAAGCTGCTGGTCCAGATCTCCGGAGCCCGGAAGGTGCTGGAGATCGGCACCCTGGCGGGATTCAGCACCATCTGGATGGCCCAGGGCCTGCCCGACGGCGGCCGGCTCACCACGTGTGAATTTGTGCCCAGGCACGCCGAGGTGGCCCGCGCCAACCTGGACCGGGCCGGACTGGGCCACCTCGTGGAAATCCGGATGGGTGCGGCCCTGGACACGCTGCGCGCGCTGGAAGGCGAGGGCGCCGGGCCCTTCGACTTCGTGTTCATCGACGCGGACAAGGAAAACAACCCGCAGTACCTGGACTGGGCCATCCGCCTCGGCCGCCCCGGCACCACGGTGGTGATGGACAACGTGGTCTGGGAAGGGGCGGTGCTGGAGCCGGCCCTGGACGCCGTCAACGCGCCGGGGATCGTCGCGGCACTGCGGATGATGGGCGAGGATCCGCGGCTGGACGCCACCGTGATCCAGACCGTGGGCTCGAAGGGCTGGGACGGCTTCGCCCTCGCCCGCGTGCTCTAGTGCGGGAGGGCGTGCGCAGTGCGCCCGGCCGGCCCGGCGGGCAGGGACCGGCCAAGTGCTAAGTATGCTTGGATTTACCCAGTGGCGGCTTCGGCCGGCAGCTGCAGGCACGGACAACACCAGGCGCACTTCGCAAAGGACACGGACGAGGCAATGAACGCGACCCACGAAGCCCGCCCTCCCCAGGCCGTACGGATCAGCTCCGCACCTGGCGAATTGGCCGGGCTGAACCCGCTACTGGAAGCCGCCGAGGCCGGCATCGGCGACGTCCCGGCCCTGCTGGCCCTGGCCAAGGACCTGGGCGGGACCGCGCCCAAGCCCGGCACTGGCCGGACCGGCTACCTCTGGGAGATCCTCGCCTCGGTGACCGCCGTCGACGTCGCCGCGGGCCGGATCCTGGAACCCCACCTCGACGCCGCCGCGATCCTCACCCAGGCCGCCCCGGCCCCGGGTTCGACCGGCGTTTGCTTCGACGGGACCTGGGGCGTCTTCGCCGCCGAGGCCCCCGGGCTGAAGCTGGAAGCCAAAAGCACCGTCGGCGGCGTCGTCCTCAACGGCTCCAAACCGTGGTGTTCCATCGCCGCCCAACTGGACCGCGCCGTGCTCACCGCGCACCTGGACGACGGAGGCGGCCGCGCCGCGTTCGCCGTCGACCTGCACGCCGCCGGTGTGGGCTTCGCGGACCCCGAATGGACCAGCCTGGGCCTGCGCGAGGTCCCCAGCGGCACCGTACACTTCGACGCCGTGCCGGCCGTACCGCTCGGCCCGGCAGGCTGGTACTACCAGCGTCCCGGGTTCGCCTGGGGCGGCATGGGGGTCGCCGCCTGCTGGTTCGGCGGCGCCGTCGCGGTGGCCCGCGGCTACGTGGACTCGCTGCGGAAAGCGGCCGACGGCGGCCGCGAACCGGACCAGCTCGCCCTCGCCCACCTCGGCGAAATCGACCGCACCCTGACCGGGCTCACCCAGTACCTCGCCCGCACAGCGGCGCGGATCGACGCCGGGGAGCTCTCCGGGGCCGGTGCCTGGAGCGAAGCGCTGCGCGTCCGCGGCAGCGTGGCCGCCGCCGTCGAACGCGTCCAGGCGCTGGTGAGCCGGAACCTCGGGCCCGGCCCGCTGGCCTTCGACGCTCGCTACGGCAAGCGGATGGCCGACCTTTCGCTCTACATCCGCCAGCACCACGCCATGCGCGACGACGCCCAGCTCGGCGCCCTGGCCTTCAAGGGGGACCACCCATGGTGAGCTTCACGCACCACGACGCCGGGACGCCCGAAGAGGACTGGGCGCGCAGCGGCGCCGCCGCCCTGCCGGAACTGCCGCTCGACGCCGGCGAGCTGGCCGGCGCCGCGTTCATCGTCCTGGCCGCGCACCCCGACGACGAATCGCTGGGCGCCGGCGGGCTGATGGCCAGGCTGCACGGCCTTGGCGCCGAGGTGCGGCTGCTGCTGTGCACGGCAGGGGAGGCTTCGCACCCCGATTCGCCCAGCACCACGCCCGAACAGCTTGCCGACCTGCGGCTGCAGGAATTCGCCGGCGCACTCGGAGGGCTCGTCCCGGACGCCGACTGGCGGTACCTCGGACTGCCGGACGGGCAGGTCGCCGACCACCGGGAGCAGGTCCTGGCCGCGATCACCGAGGCCGCTGCCGCCACCGGCCGGACCGCGGACCGCGTCGTCCTCGTGGCGCCCTACCGCAATGACGGCCACACGGACCACGACGCGCTGGGCTCCGCCGCCGAGGCGGCCGCCGCCGCCGGCTTCGGGCTGCTGGAGTACCCAATCTGGTACTGGCTCTGGGCTGGCCCCGAGGACCCGGCCTGGCAGTCCTGGCAGCGGCTCCCGCTGACCCCGGCCGAGGAGCAGGCAAAAGCGCAGGCCATGACCGCGCACACCTCCCAGGTCCGGGCACTCTCCGACCAGCCGGGAGACGAAGTGCTGCTCCCGCCGGCCTTCCTGCAGCACTTCTCCCGGCACTGGGAAACGTTCGCCTGGCAGCGGCCCGCCGCACCGGCCAAAGGCCGCCCGGACGGCGCGGCAGCAGACGCCGCACGCACCCGCACCGGCTACGCCGCGGCGGACGCGGAGGGACTCTTCGACACCGTCCATGCTCGCAGCGAGGACCCCTGGCAGTACACCACCAGCTGGTACGAACACCGCAAGCGCGCCCTAACGCTCGCAGCCCTGCCCGGCCGCAGCTACACCGCCGGCCTCGAAATCGGCTGCTCCATCGGCACCCTCAGCGTGGAACTCGCGGAACGCTGCGGCAGCTTCCTGGCCGTCGACGCGAGCGGCGCCGCCCTGGCCCACGCCGCCCGGCGGCTCGCGCACCTGCCCGCCGCGCAGACCCGCCACCTCACGGTCCCGCGGGACTGGCCGGAGGGCGCCTTCGACCTGATCGTCGTGTCGGAGGTCGGCTACTACCTCAGCCCGGAGGAACTGGCCACCCTGTTTGAACGGGTCGAGGCCGCGCTGCTGCCCGGCGGGACGCTGGCGCTCTGCCACTGGCGGCACCCGATCGAGGGCTGGGAGCTCGACGGCGACACCGTCCACGCCGCCGCGCGCCGGCAGCTTCGCTGGGCGGACGCCGGCCTCTACCGGGAGCGCGACTTCGTACTGGAAATCCTCCGCGCCCCGGAGCCGCACGGATGAGCGTCCCGACCCCGCCGGCCCGGAGTCCACAGCGCCGGCCGGGAATCGACGCCGTCGCCGTGGTCATACCGGCGCACAACGAGGGCCAGCACATCGACCGGGCGCTGCGGGCGGTGCAATGCGCCGCGGACGAACTGCAGCGGCGGCGCCCCGGGGTCGCCGTCCGGGTCATGGTGGTCCTGGACAGCTGCACCGACCAGTCCGCGGTGATCACCGCCGGGTACGTCGACGCCGACCCGCGCTTCAGGGCGCTCGATGTCCGGCTGCGCAGCGCCGGCGCGAGCCGGGCGGCAGGCGTTCGTGCCGCCGTCCTCGGCCCGCACCGGCGCGCCCCGGGCCAGCGTTCCGCGCCGCTGCCCTGGCCGGGACGGACCTGGCTGGCCAACACCGATGCCGATTCGCAGGTTCCAGTGAACTGGCTGGTGCGGCAGCTTGAATTCGCCGAAGCGGGGGCCGACGCGGTGCTGGGATCGGTGGAACCGGACCCCGTCGGGATGGATCCGGAGCTGTTGCGCCGCTGGCTGGACCGCCACCCCTTCGAGGAAAACCACCCGCACATTTACGGCGCCAACTTCGGCGTCCGGGCCTCCGCGTACCTGGCTGCGGGCGGTTTTTCGCATCTGGAATCGCATGAGGACCGCACCCTGGTCCAGGGCCTGCGCAGCCTCGCTTTCACCGTCCTGGCAACGGACAGCATGAGGGTGCTGACCTCCGGCCGGACCCATGCACGGGCGCCCCAGGGTTTCGGGACGTACCTGCGCTCGCTGGGCCGGCAGCGGCCGCCGGCGGCCACCGGCAGCTGAGCCCGGCCGGTGGGCCGCCAGCTGAGCCGGGCCGCAGTACCCGGCCGCGGTGACCTTTGGCCCTAACCGGCCACGCCGCGCCGGAGCATCCTCGGAGGCATGAGGGACCTGGGCAGGGCCGGGGCCGGGTGCTGCACGTGACGGGCGGCGGACGGTGATCCCGGCTGCGGGCGCCGGGCCGCTCCCCGGGCTCTCCGGCCTCAGCTCCGCGGAGGCTGCCCGGCGGCTGGAGCGCAGCGGACCGAACCGGCTGCCCCAGGTCCGCGCGGTTCCCGGCTGGCGGCGGCTGCTGGCAGAGCTGACCCACTTCTTCGCCGTCATGCTCTGGGCCGCGGCGGCCCTCGCCTTCGTCGCCGGCATGCCGCAGCTGGGCGTCGCCATCGTTGTGGTGATCCTGGTGAACGGCGTGTTCGCCTACATCCAGCAGGAACGCGCCCAGCACGCCGCAGCGAAGCTGCGGGAGCTCCTGCCCGCCATGGTCTCGGTGCGCCGGGACAACCGCGTCATCAAGGTGCACACCACCGAGCTGGTACCCGGCGACGCCGTCGTGCTGGTTGCCGGGGACCGGGTCCCGGCGGATCTGCGCCTTGCGCTCGCCGCGGGCTGCACGGTGGACGAATCGATGCTCACCGGCGAAAGCGAAGCGGTGGCCAAGGCCGCCGGGGACACCGTGTTCGGCGGCACCTTCCTGGTCATCGGCACAGCCGAGGGCCTGGTGGCCAGCACCGGGGGACAGACCCGGCTCGCCGAGATCGCCTCGCTGACCGGCAAGGTGGAGGCGCCGCCGAGCCCGCTGGCGCTGGAGCTGCAGCGGATCGTCCGGATCGTCGCCGGCGTCGCGCTGGGCATCGGCGCGCTGTTCTTCATCCTCTCGCTGCTGGTGGGCATTTCCTGGCGCGACGCGTTCCTCTTCGCGATCGGCGTGGCCGTGGCGCTGGTGCCCGAGGGGCTGCTCCCCACCGTGACCCTCTCGCTCGCCATCGGCGCCCAACGGATGGCCGCGCGTAACGCCCTGGTGCGGAATCTGCAGGCGGTGGAGACACTCGGTTCCACCACCTTCATCTGCACGGACAAGACCGGGACCCTCACGCAGAACCGGATGAACGCCGTCGAGGTCTGGACCCCCGCCGGGCTGCTCGGCATCACCGGGCCCGGCTACGGGCCGGAGGCGACGGTCAGCGGCGAGGACGGAGCGGATGCCGGAGCCGCGGCGTTCGAGGCGGGGCAGCGGCTCAGCGCCGCCGCGCGCGCCGCCTCGGTGGGGCGGGCGGTACTGCACGAGGGCCAGTGGACCGCCGAGGGCGACCCGATGGAAGCCGCCATCGATGCCCTGGCCACCCGGCTGGCCGGCCTCGCCGGCCCTCCGGCCGAGCCGACGCCGTCGCACCGCTTCGCCTTCGACCCCCGCCGGCTTCGGGAGTCCGCCATCGTCGGCACCGAACTCCTGGTCAAGGGCGCCCCGGAATCCGTCATCCCCTTATGCAGGCGCGGCGGCGATGGCAATGACGGCGACGGAACTGACGGCGCGCTGCAGATGGTGGACCAGATGGCCTCGCGCGGTCTCCGGGTGCTCGCCGTCGCCGAGCGTGCGCTGCCGGGGCCGGTGCCGGACAGCACTACGGCGGACGAAGTGGAGACCGGGCTGACGCTGCTGGGCCTGATCGGCCTGCACGATCCGCCCCGCGCCGAGGTCCGGCTCTCGCTGCAGGCGGCCCGCGAGGCCGGCATCAAGGTGGGCATGGTCACCGGAGACCACGCCTTCACCGCCGCGGCCATCGCCCGGGAGACCGGCCTGATCGGCTCCCCGGAAATGGTGCTGGAGGGGCACACCCTGCCGGAGGACGACGAGGTCCTGGCCGCGCTGCTGGACCGCGACGGCGTCGTCGTCAGCCGGGTGACGCCCGAACAAAAGCTCCGGGTGGCCAGGCTGCTGCAGCACCGCGGCCACGTGGTGGCCATGACCGGCGACGGCGTCAACGACGGCCCGGCGCTGCAGCAGGCGGACATCGGCGTCGCCATGGGCCTGAGCGGCACCGACGTGGCCCGCGAAGCCGCGGACCTCGTGCTGCTCGACGACGACTTCGCCACGATCATCGCGGCCGTGGAGCAGGGCCGCGCCACCTACGCGAACATCCGCCGCTTCCTGACCTACCACCTCACGGACAACGTCGCGGAACTGACCCCGTTCGTGTTCTGGGCCCTGTCCGGCGGCAGGTTCCCGCTGGCGTTGAGCGTCCTGCAGATCCTGGCCCTGGACATCGGCACCGACTTACTGCCGGCCCTGGCGCTTGGCAGCGAAGCGCCCAGCAAGGGGGCCCTGAAACGGCCGCCGGAACGCCGGCACCTGATGGACCGCGCCCTGATGTTCCGGGTCTTCGGCCTGTTGGGACCGGTGGAGGCGCTGCTGGAGATGACGGCGTACACCGCCGTGCTCTTCGGCGCCGGCTGGAGCCCTGGTGCCGTGCTGCCGCCGTCGGACGTGCTGATGGCAGCGTCCGGCGCCGCGTTCACCACCGTGGTGCTGGCCCAGCTCGCCAACGCCTTCGCCTGCCGCAGCGCCACGTCGCCGCCGTGGCGGCTGGGCTGGTTCACCAACCGGCTGCTGCTCTGGGCCGTGCTGGCGGAGCTGGGGCTGCTTTCCGTTTTCCTGTTCCTCGGCCCGCTCGCCGCCCTGCTGGGCCATGCGCCCCCGACACCCGGGGGACTGGCCGTGGCGCTCGCCGCCATCCCGGCGGTCCTGATCGCCGACTGGCTCTACAAAGTGGCCCGGCAGCGCCGGCCCGGCCGTGCCGCCTAAGCCGCGCCGCCTAAAAGGTCGAAAGCCTCTGACCTCACACATCCCGGGGCCGCAGGATCGGACCATGGATGGACTCACGCCCAAAGGAGCGCCGGCATGCCCGAACACGTGAAGTGGTTTGAAGAAATCGGCATGGGCGACGTCCCCCAGGTCGGCGGTAAAAACGCCTCCCTGGGCGAACTCATCCAGTCCCTCAAGGCCCGGGGCGTGCGGGTCCCGGACGGTTTCGCCACCACTGCCGCGGCCTACCGGACCTTCGTAGAAGCGAACGGGATCGAACCGGCCATGCGCTCGCGGATCCTCGCCTACCGCTCCGGGGACGCCACACTCCGCGAAACCGGCGAAGCCATCCGGGAACTGTTCCTGGCCAGCGATTTCCCGCCGGACATCGCCGACTCCATCCGCTCGCACTACGCCGAACTGGGGCAGCGCGCCGGGCGGGAGCGGCTTTCCGTCGCGGTCCGAAGCAGCGCCACGGCCGAGGACCTGCCCGATGCCAGCTTCGCCGGCCAGCAGGAAACCTTTTTGAACGTCGCCGGCGACCGGGAACTGATGGATGCCTGCCGGCGCTGCTACGCCTCGCTGTTCACCGACCGGGCCATCAGCTACCGGGAGGTTAAGGGTTTCGATCACCTCGACGTCGCGCTCTCGATCGGGGTCCAGCGGATGGTGCGCTCCGACGTCGGCGCCTCCGGGGTGATGTTCTCGATCGACACGGACTCCGGTTTCCCCCGGGCGGCCGTCATCAGCGCCGCTTGGGGCCTCGGCGAGACCGTGGTGCAGGGCACCATCAACCCGGACAAATACCTGGTTTTCAAGCCGCTTTTGACCGACGCCGCCGGGGGACCGGCGGAAGGGGTCAGTCCGATCATCGAAAAGACGCTCGGCTCCAAGGCACAGAAGATGGTCTACAGCCGCGGCGGCCACGCCCGCACCCGCACCGTGGACACCTCGGACGCGGAACGCCGGGCCTTCGTCCTGGCCGACGCCGAGATCCTCACCTTGGCCCGCTGGGCCGTCTCGGTGGAGGAGCACTACGGCCGGCCGATGGACATGGAATGGGCCCGCGACGGCGAGACCGGCGAGCTGTTTATGGTCCAGGCCCGGCCGGAGACCGTGCAGTCGCTCAAGACCGGCTCCCGGTTCACCCTCCACCACCTCCTGGAAACCGGGCCGGTGCTGGTAACCGGGTCCGCGATCGGCGACTCCATCGCGCAGGGGACGGCGTGCGTGATCCGAAGCGCCGCGGACATCGAGAAATTCCGCGACGGCGCCATCCTGGTCACCGAAATGACCGACCCGGACTGGGTCCCCATCATGAAGCGCGCGGCGGGGATCGTCACCGACCACGGCGGCCCCACCAGCCACGCGGCGATCGTGAGCCGCGAACTGGGCGTGCCCGCCGTCGTCGGGACCGGCAATGCCACCTCCGCGCTGGCCGAGAACCAGGCCGTGACGATCTCCTGCGCCGAAGGCGATGTGGGACGCGTCTACGCCGGCAGCCTCGCGTTCGAAACCGAAGACGTGGACCTCGGCGAGCTGCCGCCGACGCGCACCAAAGTCATGGTCAACATCGCCAGCCCCGCGGCCGCCTTCCAGTGGTGGCGGCTGCCGGCGGACGGCGTCGGGCTGGCCCGGATGGAGTTCATCATCAGCGCCCTGATCCGGGTCCATCCGATGGCGCTGGTCCATCCGGAACGCGTCACCGACCCGCAGGAAACGGCACAGATCCGGGACCTGACGCGCGGCTACGCCGATCCACGCGACTATTTCGTGGACACCCTGGCGCTGGGCATCGCGAAGATCGCCGCGCCGTACCATCCGGACCCGGTCATTGTGCGGCTCAGCGACTTCAAAACCAACGAGTACGCCCACCTGGTGGGCGGCTCAGCCTTCGA
This sequence comes from Arthrobacter sp. SD1074B, assembly GCF_056780195.1. Classification (NCBI taxonomy): domain Bacteria; kingdom Bacillati; phylum Actinomycetota; class Actinomycetes; order Micrococcales; family Micrococcaceae; genus Arthrobacter; species Arthrobacter sp. SD1074B. Next base: position 231,158 of record NZ_JBRAZT010000001.1, read on the forward strand.
AGAGGCCGAGGAGAACCCGATGCTTGGCTTCCGTGGCGCCTCGCGGTACTACGACGAGCGGTACCGGGAGGGGTTCGCGCTTGAATGCCGGGCCCTGAAACAGGTCCGGGAGAAGCTCGGCTTCAGCAACATCATTGTGATGGTCCCCTTCTGCCGGACGCCGGGGGAGGCGGACAAGGTCCTGGCGGTGATGGCAGAGAACGGCCTGGTCCGCGGCAAGCACGGCCTGCAGGTGTACATGATGTGCGAGATCCCCTCCAACGTGGTCCTGGCCGAGAAGTTCGCCACCCGCTTCGACGGCTTCTCGATCGGCTCGAACGACCTGACCCAACTGGTCCTGGGGGTGGACCGCGATTCGGCGCAGCTGGCGGCGCTGTTCGATGAGCGCGACGAGGCCGTCATGGCGATGATCAGCGAGGCGATCCGGAAGGCGCACGCGGCCGGGATCAAGATCGGCATCTGCGGGCAGGGCCCCAGCAACCACCCGGAGTTCGCGGCCTTCCTGGTCGGCGAGGGCATCGATTCGATCTCGCTGAACCCGGACAGCTACCTCAGGACCGTCCCGCGGATCGCGGAAGCCGAGAAGCTGGCGTCCGGGGACTAGTCCGGCCGGCCGCTGTCCCGGGGCCCGCGGGCCGGCCGGAACCCAGGGCCCGCAGCGCGTTCAGGATGGTGGCCAGGTCCACTACCTCCTGGGACAGGGCCCCGGCGATGGCCGGAACGTAGCCCGCGGCCGCGGCGAGCATCAGCGCCACGCTCAAGGCGATCCCGATCCAGATGCTCTGCAGCGCGACCTTCACGGTGCGCTGCCCGATCCGCACGGCCGAGGCCACCTTGGACAGGTCATCAAGGATGATCACGACGTCGGCGGACTCGCCGGCCGCCGTCGATCCCCGCGCGCCCATCGCGATCCCGACGTCGGCGACGGCCAGGACGGGGGCGTCGTTGACGCCGTCGCCCACCATCATGACCGGGCGCAGGGGCAGGGCCCGGACGGCTTCGACCTTGTCCGGCGGCAGGCACTCGGCCCGGACATCCGTGAGCCCGGCCTCGGCAGCGATGTGCTGGGCGGTGCCGAGGCCGTCGCCGGTCAGCATGACCGTACGGGCGGCACCGAGTTCACGGAGCTCGGCCACGGTGCGCCGGGTCTCCCTGCGGATGGGGTCGCTCATCACCAGGGCCCCGGCGAATTCCCCGGCGACGCCCACGTAGATGGCGAGCTCGCCGCTGGCCAGCTCGGTCTCCACGACGCCGGCGGCCGATTCCGCCACGAAATTGGGCTTGCCGACCACCACGTCCCGGCCGTCGAAGCGGGCCCGGACGCCGTGCGTGGCGAATTCAGTGGCCTCCGTGGCGGTGTCGAAGACCAACCCGCGGCTCCGTGCGGCGTCCATCACCGAGGCAGCGAGTACATGGGAGGAATATTGTTCGGCGGACGCCGCCAGCCCGAGGACCCGGTCCTCGGTAAAGGACCCCGCGGTCCGGATGCCCACCAGCGAGGGCCGGCCGTAGGTCAGGGTGCCGGTCTTGTCGAAGGCCACCGTTTTGATCCGGCTCAGCTGCTCCAGGACGCCGGCGTATTTGACGATGATGCCGCCCCGCGCGGCACGGCTCATGCCGCCCAGGAACGCCACGGGGGCGGCGATCAGCAACGGACACGGCGTGGCCACCACCAGCACCTCCGCGAACCGGACCGGGCTGCCGCTGACGATCCAGCCGATCGCTCCGAGAACGTAGGCGAGGGCGGTGAACGGGACGGCATACCGGTCCGCGAGCCGCACCATGGGAGCTTTGCTGTCCGCGGCTTCCTTGACCAGTGCGACGATGCGGCTGTACTGCGAATCCTCCATCAGGGCCGTGACCTGCATCCGGACCGCGGCTTCGCCGTTGAGGGAGCCGCTCATCAGCCCTTCGCCGGCCACGCGCTCCACCGGGAGGCTCTCCCCGGTGAGCGAGGATTCGTCGAACGTCCCGGATTCGGAAAGCAGGACGCCGTCCAGCGGCACCACTTCACCCGGCCTGACCAGCAGGATGTCACCGATCCGGACGTCGGTCGCGGCAACATCCTCGTGCTGGCCGCCCGATTCGGCGGCCGGGGTTCCGGCGGCTCCGCCGTTGCGTTCCCGGTGGGCTGTCTGCGGGACACGCTCCAGCAGGGACGTCAGTTCCTTCTTGGCCCGGCCTGCGGCATAGTCCTCGAGGGCGGTGCCGCCGGCCATCATGAGCACGATGATCATCGAGGCGATGAATTCGCCCACCAATACGGTGCTGACAATGGCGGTGACGGCCAGGATGTCGATGCCCCACTGGCCGCCGATCAGCCGGCGGACCATGCCGACGGCGAGGTAGGCCGCCACGGCCAGCGCGTAGATGCTCGCGGCGATCCGCGCGATGCCTTCCTGGCCCGAGGCCAGCAGCAATACCACCGCCAGGAGGGCCGCGACCGTGCCCGCCACCAGCGGATACCGCAGCGCAATTTTCACGGTTGTCCCGCCTCGTTCTTCGCGCAAGACTCGGCGTCTGCGACTACTTGCATCCTACTGCGCCACCCCGCGCCGCCCCCGGGCCGAACGTACACTTGCGGCCCCTGCGGCGGGGCGTGCGGGGCCCCAAGTGCCCGTTCGCGCATGGCTCGGGGCTGGCTGCGGGCCTTTTAGCCCTACCGACGCGGGGCCGGTGGTGCCACGGTGAAGCATGTGGTCGGTCTTCGCTGGCGGACGCCGTCGGCTGGTTGCGCTGGCGGCGGTGCTGCTGCTGGCCGCCACGGTCGTGACGGCACTGATCCTCTCCCGCGAGCCCCCGGCCGCTGCTCCGTCGACGGCCCCGGCTGCCAGCCCCTCCACCGCAACCCCGCGGCCGGCCACCCCTGCGCCGACCAGCCCGACGCCGACCGTCAAGCCTGCCCCGCCGTCGAGCGCCGCCCCGGTCCCGCCCGAGCCGCCGGCCACGAAGGCACCCGAACCCCCGGCGCCGCCCCCGGCCCCGTTCCCGGCGGCGCTCCGGGGCGCCGACGTCGAGGTCATCCCGAACGCCGGCCGCGTGGTTGCCCTGACTTTCGACGCCGGGGCCAATTCGGCCGGCCTGCCCAGCATTCTCCGCACCCTCGGCGCCACCGGGGTCCGGGCCACCTTCTTCCTCACCGGCAACTGGGCCAGCGCCAACCCCGCGGGCGTTGCGTCGATCGTTGCCGCCGGCCACCGGATCGGCAACCACTCGATGACGCACCCCGGTTTCACGTCCCTCTCCGACGCCCAGATCGCCCAGCAACTCTCCGGCGCCCAGGCGGCGATCACGGCCGGGGGAGCCGACGGCCGCCCGCTGTTCCGCTTCCCCTTCGGCGAACGCGACGTGCGGACCATTGCCGTGGTGAACTCGCTGGGCTACGTGCCGGTGCGCTGGACAGTCGACACCCTGGGCTGGAAAGGCACCAGCGGAGGCGTCACCGCCCAGATCGTCGCCGACCGTGCACTGGCCGGCCTGCAACCCGGGGAAATCGTCCTGATGCACATCGGTTCCAACCCCGACGACGGCAGCACCCTGGACGCCGACGCCCTCCCGCAACTCATCAACCGGGTCCGCCAGGCAGGCTACGGCTTCACCACCCTCGATGCGCTCCTCGGCTGAGCGACGCAACCGGGCCGCGCGCCACTGTTGCCGGACCCGGATGACTGGTACGAATAGCCCATGACGGAGTCGCCCACGGTTGCTGCTGCGCTGGCGCCCGTCGACGCGGTGGTCTTCGAACTGGACGGCGTTGTTCTGGACACCGCCGATCTCCGTGCGGCCGCGTGGAGACGGCTCCTCGATGACGTCTTCCAGGACCCCCGGCTCCCGGCGCGTGCCCGCCGGGATCCACCCACCGACGCCGATTACATCGGCTTCATCGAAGGCCGAACGCCCGCCGACGGCGCCTCGGCGTTCCTGGCCTCGCGCGGCGTTTCGCTGCCGGCGGGTTCACCCGACGACGGTCCGGACGAGTGGACGGCGTTCGGGCTCGGGAAACGCCAGGACGAACTCTTCGGACAGATGCTGCGCGGCCAGCCGCCGCGGGCCTTCCCCAGCACCCTGGCCCTGCTGGAACGGCTCAGGGCCGGCCGGATCCCGGTGCTGCTCGCCACCTCCGCCCCCAACGCCGGCGCGCTCCTCGCCGCCGTCGGCCTGAACGGGTTCTTCGACCACGTGGCGGACGGGCAGGCGGCGCTGCGGCAGGCCATCCCCGGCAAACCGTCTCCGGCCCTGGCCCTGGAGGCGGTGCGGAGGCTGGACATCCCGCCGGCGCGGGCCATGGTGATCGAAGCGGCCGTCGCCGGCGTCGAAGCCGGTCGCCGCGGCGGATTCGGCCTCGTCGTCGGCATTGACCGGACCGGCCGGCGGGCCGAACTGGAGAACGCCGGCGCGGACATCGTGGTCGAAGACGTCAGCGAACTGGACATCGGGCTGGTCATCACCCACCCGTGGATGCTGGTTTACGAGGGCTTCGATCCTGCCCACGAAGGGCACCGGGAGGCCCTGACTACCCTGGGCAACGGCTACATGGCCACCCGTGGCGCGGCCCCCGAACACCGCGGCGGCGAGATCCACTATCCCGGAAGTTACCTCGCCGGTGTCTACAACCGCCTGGCCAGCGTCGTGCAGGGCCAGCGCACCGTGGATGAGCACATGGTGAACATTCCGGACTGGCTGCATCTGGACCTGCGCATCGGTGACGGCGCCTGGTGGTCCGAGGGCGGCCTGACGCTTCGGCAGGAGCGCCGCACCCTGGACCTCAAACGCGCGCTCCTCACCCGGGAAGCGCTGCTGGAGGACGGCGCCGGGCGCCGGCTTCAGCTGGTGCAGCGCCGCGTTGTGTCGATGGCCGAGCCGCATCTGGCCGCGCTGGAGACCGTCCTCACCGCGGACGGCTGGAGCGGCAGCATCAGCGTCCGCAGCGGCTGCGACACCGCGGTGACCAACTCCAACGTTCCCGAGGACGCGCAGCTGTCCAACCGGCACCTGACGGCGGTGCAGGCGACAGAATCCGCAGGTGGGCGGTCGGCCGGTGGGCAGAATGCAGTTCGCCGCGGCGCCGTCGGCCTGAGCGTGCAGGTGCAGACCAGCCAGAGCCGCATCGGCATCGCGGTGGCACTGCGCACCGAAGTGTCCGGGCCGGCCAATTCCGCCTTCGAGCAACTGGACGGCCTGTACGCGCACCGCTTCGACGTGCCGGTCGCGGACGGGACTGCGGTGAAAGTTACCAAGACGGTGGGGGTCGCCAGTTCCCGGGACCATGCGGTCTCCTCGCCGCTGACGGCCGCCGAGGCGGTGCTGGCGCGCTCGGACGGCTTCGAGGCGCTGCTGGCAGACCACGAGCGGGCCTGGTCGCTGCTGCTGGCACCGTTCATCATAGAGTCCGACGCACCCTCGCAGGCGCAACTGATCCTGAACCTGCACGTCTTCCACCTGCTGCAGACCCTGACGACGCACACGGCCGAACTGGACGCCGGCGTGCCGGCTCGCGGGCTGCACGGGGAGGGCTACCGCGGCCACGTCTTCTGGGACGAGCTGTTTGTCCTGCCCGTGCTGAACTCCCGGCTGCCCTCGCTCGCCCGGGAGCTGATCGACTACCGCTGGCGGCGACTCGGCACGGCCCGCGACGCCGCGAAAGCCGCCGGCCTGCGTGGCGGGCTGTTCCCATGGCAGAGCGGCAGCGACGGCACCGAGCAGACCCCCAAGCTGCTCTTCAACAAACTGTCCGGGCACTGGATGCCGGACTACTCCCATCTCCAGCGCCACGTGGGGCTGGCCGTTGCCTACAACGCCTGGCAGTACTTCGAGGCGACCCAGGACCGCGGCTGGCTGACCCAGCACGGCGCGGAACTGATTGTCGACGTCGCCCGGCTGTTCGCCTCGATGGCGGACTACGATGCCACCGACGACCGGTTCCACCTCAGGGGCGTCATGGGCCCGGACGAGTACCACACCGGGCCCCCGGGCAATCCGGGAGGCGGCCTGGATGACAACGCCTACACCAACATCATGGCCGCCTGGGTCTTCGACCAGGCCGAATGGATCATGCACTCCGTCCGGGGTTTCGACATGGAGGACCTCCATGCCCGGCTCGGCATCACCGCCGGCGAGATAGCGGCCTGGGCCCGGCTGAGCCGGCGCATGTTCGTGCCCTTCCACGGCAACGGCATCATCAGCCAGTTCGCCGGCTACGGCGCGCTCCGCGAGCTGGACTGGAACCACTACCGCCGCAGCTACCGCAACATCGAACGGCTGGACCTCATCCTGGAAGCCGAGGGCGACAGCACCAACCATTACCGGCTGGCCAAGCAGGCGGACGTCCTGATGCTGCTGTATGTCCTGGGCGAGGACCAGCTCGTGGGGTTCCTCGGCCGGCTGGGCTACACCGTCACGCCCGCGCAGATGGCCGCGACCGTGGACTTCTACCTGGCCCGGACCGCGCACGGCTCCACGCTGAGCCGGGTGGCGCACGCCTCGGTCCTGGCGCAACGCGATCCGGAGCGGGCCTGGGCCACGTTCCGGGAAGCCCTGGACGCGGACCTGGACGACACCCAGGGCGGGACCACAAGCTCGGGAATCCATCTGGGCGCGATGGCCGGCTCGATCGACGTCGTCCAGCGCAGTTTCGCGGGGCTGCGGATTACCCGCGACGCCCTCGACTTCACCCCCCGGCTGCCGGCCGAACTCCGCCGGGTGGACTTCCAGGTCCGCTACCGCGACCAGCTCCTGTCCGTGCACCTGGAAACCGACCGGCTTCTTGTGTCCGCGGCCCCCGGAGACGCCGCTCCCGTGCTGGTCCGGGTCGGCAGGCAGATGGTGCTGCTCCGGGCCGGCGAGCAGCACGAATTCCCCCGCACCGGGCGGGGCGGGCTGCTGCGTTAGGGGGCAACGCGGATGACGGCGGCGCCGGTGACCCGGTCCGCGGCCAGGTCCTGCAGCGCCTGGTCTGCGGCGTCGAAGGGGTAGGCGACCGTGGTGGGGCGCAGGGGAATCTCGGCGGCGATGCGGAAGAACTCCTCGCCGTCGGCCCGCGTATTGGCGGTGACGCTGCGCAGCTGGCGCTCCTGGAACAGCTCCGAGGCATAGTGCAGGGGCGGGATGTCGCTGAGGTGGATGCCGGCGACGGCGAGGGTCCCGCCGCGGTCGAGGGCACGCAGCGCCGGCGGCACGAGGGCCCCGGCGGGAGCGAAGAGGATTGCGGCGTCGAGCGGGTCCGGCGGCTGCTCGTCGGCGCCGCCGGCAAAGGTGGCGCCGAGGTCCAGGGCAAGGCGCCGGGCTTCCGGAGACCGCGTCATCACATACACCTGGGCGCCCTGGTAGAGCGCAATCTGCGCGGCGAGGTGGGCGGAGGCACCGAATCCGTAGATGCCCAGCCGGCCACCCACCGGCAGCTCGGCCCGGCTCAGGGCGCGATAGCCAATAATGCCGGCACACAGGAGCGGCGCCGCTTCCTCATCGTTGAAGTCTTCCGGAACCCGGTAGGCGAAATCCTCGGCGACCGTAATGAGTTCGGCGTAGCCGCCGTCGCGGTCCCAGCCGGTAAATGTGGGGGACAGGCACAGGTTTTCCTGCCCGCGCAGGCAGAACCGGCAGGATCGGCAGGTGCCGCCGAGCCACGCCACCCCCACCCGCTCACCGCGGCGGAACCTGTCCGCGCCCCGGCCCCGTCCTACCACCTCACCGACAACCTCGTGGCCGGGAACCACGCCGGGCCGTCTGGGGGTCAGCTCTCCCTCGGCCAGATGCAGGTCTGTCCGGCAGACCCCGCACACCCGCACCCGCAGCAGCACTTCGCCGCGGCCGGGGACGGGGTCCGGGCGCTCGCCTGAAACCAGCGGACCGGCGGCGATCGGTCCCGGCCGCGCAACCCACCAGGCGCGCACTGAGCCTCCCTTTCTGTTCCTCGTCCGGGCCGGGGCTGCGGAGGCAGGGATCCCGGTGCCTAAGAATCAGCGTGTGATCATGACATTGCAGGCGGCCTTGTGCAGCACTGCGGAGACGGTGTTGCCGATGCCTCCCGCGCGGTTATGGGTGCCCAGGACCAGCACGTCCGCGTCTGCGGCTGCCTCCACCAGTTCTTTGGCCGCCGCGTGGCCTTCCGTCAGGATTCCGGAGACTGCGAGCCCGGGTGCGAGTCGTCCCGCTTCATCGAGGGCGTGCTTTAGCAGTTCCGAGCCCTGGAGCGGGGCGTGCCGGCCGTGCGGCTCCGTGGTACCGCCCCGGCCCGAATCCACGTGGACAAGCTGCAGTTCAGCCCCGACGGCGGCGGCCAGCCGGGCGGCCTCGGCCAGCACGGCCGGGCTGCCGGCGGCGGCGTCGATGCCCACGACGACGGGCTTGCCGGGCAGGTGCGGGCGGCGGACCACCATGAGCGGGCACGGGGCCGAGCCGGCCAGGTCAAGGCACACCGAGCCGGCCAGGTGCCCAAGAACGCCGCCGATGCCGCGGCTTCCCACCGCGAGCAGGGCAGCATCCCGGGCGGCCTGCCGCAGGACCTGCGCGGGCAGTCCGGCCTCCATCACACCGTCGACGTCGAGTCCCGGGTCAACGCCGTGGACCAGCCCCACCCCTTCAGCGAGGATGGTCTCGGCGGAATGCCGGAGCCCGCTGCCGGCCACGCCCTTGACCGGTCCCAGGTCTTTGGTAAACATCGGCCAAACCCAGGCGTGCACCACCCGCAGGCGCATGCCCCGGGCGGCGGCATGTTCGGCGGCCCAGCGGACGGCAAGCTGCGAGGATTCGGAACCGTCGTAGCCGGCGGCTACGACGGCGGTCGGAGGACCAACTGCGGGTGCCGGCATGGATCCTCCCGGTAGGCGGACGCAGCACCCCCAGTGGTGCGTCCTCCCAGTACAGCGGGTGCGCCGGAGCGGCGGCTAGGGGCTTTGGTCCCGCGCCCGCCGACGCCGTTCGGCGCTTGCCCCGCCGGGGTTAGCCTTCGACGCGCCGGTTCCGGTCAGTGGCGGGGGAGTCTGTGGAGGGCTGCCCGCTGCCGCTGTGTTCTTCCCGCAGCTCGCGCCCGCGGCGGATGTCCTCCTCCTCCTGGGACTGCAGCTTGTCGCTCTTCTTCGTGTCGCGCGGCGGCAGCTGGATGGTCTCCTCGGCCTCGATGCCGGCCTGTAGCTGGCGGCCCCGCTCGGTCTCGGCGTCGAACTCGGCGCCGAAGAGCAGTGACATGTTCAGGATCCAGAGCCAGAGCAGGGCGATGATCACGCCGCCGATCGCACCGTAGGTCTTGTTGTAGCTGCTGAAGTTGGCCACGTAGAAACCGAAGGCGAGGGACGCCAGCAGGAAGACCACCAGGGCGATGGCCGAGCCCATGCTCATCCAGCGGAATTTCGGCTGCTTGACGTTGGGGGTGGCGTAGTAAAGGATGGCGATCGCGAGGACGAGCAGAACCAGCATCACCGGCCATTTGGCGATGTTCCAGACAGCCAGGAACGCCCCGCCGAGGCCTATCATGTTCCCGACGGATTCCGCCACCGGGCCGCTGAGCACGAGCATCGCGGCCAGTACAACGACGATCAGCAGATTGACGACCGTGACGCCGAGCATGGTGCCCCGGAGCTTGAGGAACGTCCTGCCCTCATCGATCTCGTACACCCGGTTCATCGCTCGGCCGAAGGCGCCCACATAGCCGGACGCAGACCAGAGGGCGGTAAGCAGGCCGAGGATCAGCGTGAAGCCGGCTGCCGGGGAGCTAGCCAGGTCCTGGACCACCCCGCGGAGCGTGTTCACGGTATCGCCCGGGGCGATGCCCTGGGCGATGTCGAGCAGGGCGGAGGTAGTTTTCTGGGGGTCGCCGAAAATGCCCAGCATGGACACCAGGGCCAGCAGAGCCGGGAAGATCGAAAGTACCGAGTAATAGGTCAGTGAGGCCGCAAGGTCGGGGCACTGGTCCCTGGTGAACTCCCGCAGCGTCTTTTTGGCGATGTACTTCCAGGACGGCTTGGTGACGTCTCCGGGGCTGTCCGGCTTGCGCGCGTCGTCCGGCGCGGGCGCGGTCCGGACTTTGGCAGTACTGCTCTTCGCGGTTTCGGCGTCGTCCATGGAGCCAGTTTCCGCCTTGGTGAAGTTCTTGGCCATCGGAATCTTCTTTCGTGGTTAAGCGCAGCGGCCGGCTGCCCAGCGCGTCAGCGAGGGCAACCGGCCGTCTTCCGGGTCGGGCTAGGCCTGCTGGACGTTGTCCTTGGCGTCGGCCGCGCGGTCCTTCACTTCGGTGACGGCGCTCTGTCCTTCACCCTTGACGTTCTGGGCGGCGTCAGTTGCCGTCGCCTTGACGTTCTCCATGGCCGCCTGGGCGGGCTCCTTGAGCCCCTCGGCGACGTGCTGGGCAGCCTCGGTCAGCTCGGTGGTGAGCGGCTCGGCAGCCGTCTTCAAGGCGTCCGCAGCCTCGCGCTCCTTCTGGCTCGCCGGAATCAGCGAGGACACCAGCAGGCCGGCGCCGAAGGCGATCAGCCCGGCAGCGAGCGGATTGCCCTGCGTCTTGGTCTTGGCCAGGTGCGGTGCGTCGGCGACGGCGGAGCCGGCGTCGTTCAGGTGCGAGGCGGCGCTGCCGCCTGCGGAATGCACGTTGCCTGCGGTGTGGTCGGCTGCTCCCATGACTTTCTCCTTCACTCCGAAGACGGCGTCCTTGACGTTTTCTTTGACTTTGTCAGTTTGGCGCTGGACGATGTGCGACGGGGTAACCTTGTCGGCCACGGCGTCGACGTTGGTGCCGAGCCGGGCGCGGGTTGCTTCAATGTCGGCGCGGATGGCATCCGGGTTTTCACTCATTGTGTTTTCCTCGCTCTAGTGGCTGGGCTTGAGGGTGGGGGGAATTTCCTGGATCGTCTCGGCGGTCTGGGGCATGCCCTTGATCGCTTTGAGTTCCTTGCGGCCCATCGAGGCCAGTACGGCGCCGACGATGCCCCAGATGATCGCGACGATGACGCCGGACCATCCCAGCCCCATCAGCGTTCCCAGACCCCACCAGAGGGCGAGGGAGAGGAATAACAGGACGAAGTGGCCGGCGACGCCGGCGCCGGCGAGCATGCCGCCGCCTTTGCCCGCCCTGCTGGTGGTCTGCTTCAGTTCGGCCTTGGCAAGTTCCACTTCCTGACGCATCAGGGTGGACATGTCGCGCGTTACGTCACCGAGCAGATCGCCCAGCGAGTTGGTTTCCGCTTTCACGTGGGCCTCCGAGGGAGGCATCGGGGCGCCGGTGGGCATCTCGCTGCTCATCGACGGCCTCCGTCGAACGGATCCTTACGGTCGGGATCGACGGTGGGATCGATGCGGTACGGATCGGCGGCCAGCGGGTCGCTGGCCCACTGGTCGGCGTGCGCACCGGTGCCCTCAAGCGGGCTGGGCGGGTAGGTGTCGGCAACGCCGGCGGTCGTCGTCTCCGGGTAGGTGACCGGCGGCGGCGGGACTGCGACTCCGGCGTCGGGCACCCGGCTGACCGGTGCACTGTACTGCACCGGGGTGCCGGTGGGGGCAGTGGTTGCTGTGTCCGGAGCGCCGGCGCTGAGGCTGCGGCTGAGGCGTCCGGCCAGGATGCCGGCGCCGGCGGCGGCCAGCAGGAAGGTGCCGGGGCGCTGGCGGGCAAAGGACTTCACCTCGTTGAGCAACGAACCGGGATCGCGGTTGTCCAGCCAGGTGGCCACGGACTGCGAGCGTTCGGCGGCCTGACGGATCAGGTCGGTCGCTACGCCGGGCTGGTCGGATGCGTCAGCCATCGTGTGCAGCTCGCTGGAGATGGAGCGCAGGCCCTCGGCAGCCTTTTGCTGCTGCGTGCCGGCCTGGGCCGTGAGGTCTGTGCGTGCCTGGTTGATGAGGTCCTTGGCGTTGCTCTTGACCTCGCCGGCCACGTTTGCCGCTTCGGCTTTCGCCGTTTCTGTGACGTTCTGGGCCGATTCCGCAGCCTGCTGCTTCACTTCGCTGGCCTCGCCCTTGGCGGCCTCGGTCTTTGAGGACGTCCCGGAGGAAGCGGGCGGGAACGTCGAGCTCTGCCGCAGGTCCGACTCTCCCTGCGTCACCCCGGGGGTGCCGTAGGTGGTGTCCTGGGGCCATTGGTTCTCTGTCATCGTCGCTCTCTTTCCTTGTAGATCTTCTGCCGGTTGGAGAACCAGCTGCTCCGAACGCGAATAGTAAGCATGATTACTAATGAATAGTAAGCACGCTTCGCAATTGAATACAAGGAGATCCCGAAAATCGGGGAATCCCAGCCGCTAGGGTTGAACCATGAGGGATACGGTGAACGGCTGATGGCCAAACGGGGCAGGGCGGCCGGCCGCAACTCCGGAATGGCAACGCCAGGAGTGGTGGAAGTCCCGAAAGGCACCCGTCCGGACGGCCCCGTCGCGGGCGTCTATTACATCGACACCGGTGACTGCGAGCTGATCCCGGACCAGGACAATTCCACCGGCTGGCTGCTGCGGATCAACGGCGTCATGAGCTCGCATATCGACCTTGCCGATCCGATGTTCCTCGATTTTGAGTACATGCGCTGGATCGCCGCGCTGGTGGAGTCCCGCTGGCCGCCGGCGGCTCGGTCCAGGCTGCGGGCCCTGCACCTGGGCGGGGGAGCATGTTCACTGGCACGCTACTTCCACGCCGCGTATCCTGACGCCCGCCAAGTGGTGGTGGAGCTGGACGGCAAACTTGCCGAGTACGTCCGCGGCTGGTTCGACCTGCCCAAGGCGCCCCTGCTGCGCCTGCGCGTGGGGGAGGCTCGCGAGGTCACCGAGGGCCTCACGCCGCAGACGCGGGATCTCATCATCCGCGACGTCTTCGCCGGCTCACTCACCCCGCGGCCACTCACCACAAGGGAGTTCACCGAGCACGCCAAGCGCGTCCTGGCTCCGGGCGGAATCTATCTGGTGAATTCCGGTGACGCGCCCGCCCTGGTCAACGCACGGGAGGATGCCGCCACGATCGCGGCGGCCTTCGAGCACACGGTGATCATCGCCGATCCGGCCATGCTCAAGGGCCGGCGCTACGGCAACATGATCATCGCCGGCAGCGACGTGCCGTTCGACGACGACCCCGGGCTCGCGCGGCGGCTGCTGGGCGGCGCGGTGCCGGCTCAGATCTGGCACGACGACAGGGTGCGGACTTTCGCCGCCGGTGCAGCCGTCCGCCACGACCCGGCGTCTGCTGAGCCGCAGGCCGCGGCGCCGAACGCCGGGGACGCGCAGGCCGGGGGCCCGGCGTCGTCGACTGCTCCGTAACGGCCCTTTTGCGGCCCCAAAACGACGCCTACGGAGCAACCGATGAGCCTCCGCCGCGGCCCATCAACGCCTCCCGGTGCGCGTCCGTCTGTTCGCGCAGGGCCTGGACGAGCGCGGCGACGGCGGGGCGGCGCATCGAGTCGGGCCGCAGGACCATCCAGTAGGGGAGCAGCTCCGCGAACTCATCCGGCAGCAGCCTGACCAGGTCCGGGTGCAGGTCGGCGGCGAAGCAGGGCAGGAAGCCGATTCCGGCGCCGGCGCGTGTCGCCTCAACGTGGACAAAAACGTTGGTGGAGCTCAGCCCGTCCCGCATGGTCGGCACCAACCGCCGCGGGGCGTCGAGGTCGTCCACCTGGAGCATGGAGTCGACAAAGTAGACCAGCGGATGCGCCTTCAGTTCCTCCACCGAGCGCGGCGTTCCGTACTCGGTGAGGTAGCTGCGCGAGGCGTACATGCCCAGCATGTACTCACCGAGCCGGGCCGCCTCGGCCCGGTGCACCTGCGGCTCGCCGACCACCACCTCGATGTCGAGGCCGGAGCGCTGCTGCAGCGCCCGCCGGGTCACCGTGATGATCTCCACGCTGAGTCCCGGGTGGTGGCGGCGCAACCGGGCCACCGCCGGGGCGGCGATATAGGCGCTGAACCCGTCCGTGGCGGTCATCCGGACGACGCCGGTGACGGGGTCCGGTGTCGTCCCCGGCTTTTCGAGCGAGCGCACCGCACCCTCCACCTGCTCGGCCACGGCGACGGCCGCGGCGCCGAGTTCGGTCAGCTCCCAGCCTCCCGCGGCCCGCGACAGCACCCGTCCGCCCAGGGCCTTCTCCAGGGCCGCGATCCGGCGGGAGACCGTGGTGTGGTTCAGTCCCAGGACCTGGGCCGCCGTCGTGAATTTCGCCGAGCGGGAGACCGCCAGCAGCACCAGCAGGTCGTCAGGGTTCGCATTCATATCTGCAATTCTGCACATACATCGTGCCGCTTTGGCCATTGAGCCGCCCGGAATGTGCGGCGATACTCGATGAGGCCCATTTTCAGTGCCGTGCATCACAGCGCGTGTCATCGTGGACACTAAGGAGAACCGGATGAGCGTAGATCAACGCTCCGCAACACCCCCTGCCACCGCACCCAAGGGTGCAGGGCTCAAGAAAATCGTCGCCGCATCGATGGTCGGCACCGTCGTGGAGTGGTACGAATTCTTCCTCTACGCCACCGCCGCCACCCTGGTGTTCGGCAAGTACTTCTTCCCCGCCACCGGCAATGAGCTGGACGGCATTATCCAGGCGTTCCTGACCTACGCCGTCGGCTTCGTCGCCCGCCCGCTCGGCGGCATCGTCTTCGGCCAGATCGGCGACAGGCTGGGCCGCAAACCCACCCTGCAGCTGACCATCGTGATCATCGGTGTGTCCACGTTCCTGATGGGCTGCCTCCCCGGATTTGCCGACATCGGCTACCTCGCGCCGGCACTGCTGGTCGCGCTGCGCTTCATCCAGGGCTTCGCGCTGGGCGGCGAATGGGGCGGCGCCGTGCTGCTCGTCGCCGAACACAGCCCGAACGAGTCGCGCGGGTTCTGGTCCAGCTGGCCCCAGGCCGCCGTCCCGGTCGGCAACCTGCTGGCCACCCTCGTGCTGTTCATCATGTCCAACGTCCTCAGCGCCGCGGATTTCCTCGGCTGGGGCTGGCGCGTGGCGTTCTGGCTTTCCGCGGTGATTGTGTTCGTCGGCTACTACATCCGCACCAACGTTGCCGAAGCCCCGATCTTCCTCGAGGCCAAGGCGCAGCTTGAGCATGAGCAGGCCGCCAGCTACGGCGTCCGCGAAGTCATCCGCAAGTACCCCAAGGGCATCCTGCAGGCCATGGGCCTCCGGTTCGCGGAGAACATCATGTACTACCTCGTGGTGAGCTTTGCGATCGTTTACCTCAAGAGCGTCCACAAGTATGACACGTCCTCGCTGCTGCTGGCACTGCTGATTGCCCACCTCATTCACTTCCTGGTCATCCCGCAGATCGGACGGCTCGTTGACAGCTGGGGCCGAAAGCCGGTCTACCTGGTCGGTGCCATCACCGGTGCCACCTGGCCGTTCTTCGCCTTCCCGATGTTCGACACCCGCAACCCGGTGGTCATTGTGCTGGCTGTGACGATCGGCCTGTGCCTGCACGCCTTCATGTACGCCGGCCAGCCGGCCCTGATGTCCGAACTGTTCCCGACCCGGATGCGCTACGCCGGCGTCTCGCTGGGCTCGCAGGTCACCTCGATCTTCGCCGGGTCGCTGGCACCGCTGCTGGCCACCGCGTGGCTCAAGGACACCGGCTCCTGGCTGCCCACCGCCATCTACCTCGTCGTGGCCTGCGCCATCACCACGGGGGCAGTGCTGAGCCTCAAGGAGACCAAGGGCGTCGCCCTCGAGGACGTGGACCGGGCCGACGCCGAACGTGAGAGCCTCGCCGTCGCGGGCGTCCGCTGAACTGCTCGACTCTGACCTGCTTGAATCTGATCACCGTGAATTTCTGAACTGGAGGGCTGGGAAATGGAAAATACGCTCAACGGCCGCAAGGCACTGGTCACCGGCGGCGCGGGCGGGATCGGCGCAGCCAGCGTCCGTGCCCTCGCCGCGCGGGGCGCGAAGGTGGTGGTTGCCGACGTCGACGAAGCCGCCGCCACCGCCCTGGCCGACGAGGTCGGGGGGACCGCGTGGGGGGTCAACCTGCTCGACGTCGAAGCGCTGCAGACGCTCAGCCTGGATTGCGACATCCTGGTCAACAACGCCGGGATCCAGCGCATCAGCCCGATCGAGGACTTCGATCCGGCCGATTTCCGGCGCATCGTCACGCTCATGCTGGAGGCCCCGTTCCTGCTGATCCGGGCCGCGCTGCCGCACATGTACGCCAATGGCTTCGGCCGGATCATCAACCTGTCCTCGGTGCACGGACTCCGGGCCTCGCCGTTCAAGAGCGCCTACGTCTCCGCGAAGCACGGGCTGGAAGGGCTGAGCAAGGTCACGGCGCTGGAGGGCGGCGCCCACGGTGTCACGTCCAACTGCATCAACCCCGGGTATGTCCGGACGCCGCTGGTCGAATCGCAGATCGCGGACCAGGCCAAAGTGCACGGCATCCCGGAGTCCGAGGTGCTGAGCAAGATCATGCTCACCGAGGCCGCCGTGAAGCGGCTGGTCGAACCCGAGGAGGTAGCCTCGCTGGTGGCCTGGCTGGCCTCGAACGACGCCGGCATGGTCACCGGCGCGAGCTACACGATGGACGGCGGCTGGTCCGCGCGGTAGGCCGATGGCGCTGTTCCTTTTCTTCTGACCCGCCACGCGGACCGGCCCGGGCACCACTGCCCGGGCCGGTCCGCGTGGCGGGTCATGCCGCTAGGCTGGGCGAATGCGCAAGGATTTCAGCCCCGCCGACCTGCCCTCCGCGGAGTTTTACCGGCTGCTGACCGCCGTCGTCGTTCCCCGTCCCATCGCCTGGGTGTCCAGCACCTCCGCCGAAGGGGTGGACAATCTCGCTCCGCATTCCTTCTTCACTGTCGCCTCGGTGACACCGCCAATCGTCCAGTTCACCTCGGTGGGCCGGAAGGACACGCTGCGGAACATCTCCGCGCGCGGTGAATTTGTGGTCAATCTTGCTCCGGCTGATTTCATCGCGGAGGTGAACGCGACCGGCACCAACTTCCCGCCGGACGTCAGCGAGTTCGACGCCGCCCACGTCACCCGGGAGGCCAGCCTGACCGTCAGCGTGCCGCGGGTGGCGGAGTCGCCGGCGGCTCTGGAGTGCCGGCTGCATTCGGTCCTGCCCATGGGCGACTGCGTCCTGGTGTTCGGCGAGGTTACCCACGCCGCGATTTCCGACGACGTCCTGGAGGGCAATCACCCGCGGGTCGACCTGCTCGGACCGCTGGCGCGGCTCGGGCGCGACGAATGGGGGCACCTGGGGCCGGTTCAGGAGCTCAGCCGTATCCGAAGGTCCGACTGGCCGGGCGACTTCCGGCGGAGGGGCGAACGAGGGGCCTAACGCCCCCGGTCGGCCGCCGTCGGGCCGGCAACGAGGGGGCCCGCCGTCCGGTACCGGACGTCGGGCCCCCTCGCAGGACGGGTTTCTACTTCAGGAACTCGTTCGTGTACGTTTCCGCCAGCTTGATGTCCTTGTTTCCAACTTCGGGGTTGGCGACCTGCTGAGTCTTCAACACGGCCTGGACGCCGTCCTCGGTGAAGGTGCCGTCCTTGCTCAGCGTCTTTTTCAGGTCTTCGATCACCTTGGCGTAAAGGGCTTTGTCGTCGCCGGCAAATTTCGCCGGCATCTTTGCGGCGATCTCCTCGCCGGAATGCCCGGCGATGAATTCGAGGGTTCGTTTTATGGCTTTAGCGAGCTTGCCTGCCGTCTCCTTATTGGCGTCCAGCCACTCGGTTTTGGCGTAGAGACTGGAGGACGGCCAGGCATCGGTCTCGAAGACTTCCTTGAGTCCGTCGGCCGAACGGACATCTTCCAGAATCACGGGATCGTGGCCGATCCGTTTGGTCAGAACAGACACGTCCGGCTCGAGCATGACGGCCGCATCGACCTGGCCCTGCTCAACGGCTGCCACCGCCGAGGAGCCCGCACCGATGGCCGAGACCGACGCGTCGGTCTTCTGCATGCCGTTCTTCGCCAGGAGGTACTTGATAAACATGTCAGTGGAAGATCCGGGGGACGTCACACCCACGTTCTTGCCCTTGAGATCGGCGAGGGTTTTAATCTTTCCCTCGTTCTTGGGGGAAACCAGCAGCGCCAGGCCGGAAGACCTGCCCATATCCACGAACGCCTTAATCTGCTGGTTCTTGGCCTGCATCTGGATAGTGTGCTCGTAGTATCCGCTCGTCACGTTGGTGCTTCCGCCGATCATGGCTGTCAGCGCCTTCGAGCCTCCCTGCAGGTCCTGGAGCTCGACGTTGACGCCGGCCTCCTTGTAGTACCCGAGTTCCTGCGCAAGTGTCGTGGGAAGGTACGTCAGCAGGGTCTGACCGCCAATGCCGATGGTCACTTTGGGACTGCCGTCCCCACCGGCCGCGGCTCCGCCGGACTGGCCCGGAGGTGCCGCGGAGGGAGTGCCGCAGGCGGAAAGAGCCAGGGCGGCGGCGGCGATAAGGGTGAGCGGGCGGATGCGGGCCCGGCGCCTTTGCCGGTTTTCGTGCTGTGTCATCTGAGGTCCCTTCTAGGCAGTGATGATGGATTGGTCCGGCCCGAGATGTCGGGCGAGTGCCGGCTGGCGCCGATTGGACGGAGTGGAACGCGTGTTTATCTAGGACGTCTGGACCGGGCGCCAGCGGAGCAGGTGCCGTTCCAGGCGATTCACGAGGAGGTCGATGATGAGGACCACAATCATCAGGATGAACATCCCGGCAAAGACGCCTTTCGTGTCGAAGACTCCCTGCGCCTGGGCGATCGCGTAGCCCACGCCGGCAGATGCGCCGAGGTATTCGCCCACCACAGCACCGGTGATGGCGAAACCCACGCTGATGTGCAGGCTGGAGAAGATCCAGGTCAGGGCGCTGGGGATGAAGACATGGCGGAGCAGTTGCTTTTCGGATGCACCCAGCATCCGGGCATTATCAACCAGTACGCGGTCAACGCTCTTGACGCCCTCGAGGGTGTTGAAGAAGACGATGAAGAATACGAGCGTGAAGCCGAAAGCAACCTTGGACCAAATGCCCAGACCGAACCAGAGCAGGAAGATCGGTGCGAGCACTACGCGGGGAAGGGCGTTGAACATCTGCAGGAACGGCTCCAGCAAGCGCTCTAGGAAACGGACCCGGGCCAGGACGAAACCGAGGAGTAGCCCCGCGGCGGCTCCCACGATGAAGGCGAGAATGGCTTCCTGCATGGTTACCCACAGATGCGGGAATACGAACCCGGATGAGACCCACACCCAAACAGTCTGGAAGATGTCGGAGGGAAGCGGAAAAAAGAACTCATCCACGATGCCGGCGCGGACCGAAAGCTCCCACGCGCCGAGGACTGCGATGGTGAGGAGGAGCTGCGTGCTCCGCATCACCAATGGGCTCTCCATTCTGCGGCCACGCCGCCCGGCACCACCGTCCAGCGCTGCCGAGAGGCCGCTTTTCTTTGATTCCAGAAGAGTCATGCGACTTCGCCTTCTTCCGCCAGCGCCGTTTCGTAGGTCTTGGAAACTTCGACTTTCAATCGGCCCCAGATCTCCCGGTGCAAGGTTACGAACTGTGGGTCATCGCGGATATCGAGCAGGTCTCGGGGCCGCGGAATATCGATTTCGTAGCTTCCGACGACAGTGCTCCCGGGCCCGGCGCCGAGGATTACCACTTCGTCCGACAGTGCTATGGCTTCGTCCAGGTCGTGGGTGATGAAGACGACTGCCTTGCCCGATTCCTGCCAGAGCTGAAGCAGTTCGTTCTCCATGATCTGGCGGGTCTGCACGTCGAGGGCTGAAAAGGGCTCATCCATGAGCAGCACGTCCGGGTTGACGATCCAGGCCTGCGCGATGGCTGTGCGCTTGCGCATGCCGCCGCTGAGCTGGTGGGGGTAGCGGTCCGCGAAATTTTTGAGTCCGACCTTTTCGAGCCAGCGCCGGGCCTCGGAGTGGGCTTCCGCCTTGGACACACCTGCCATTGTCAGCCCGAGGCTCACGTTGTCTATCACTGTCTTCCACGGCAGCAGGGGATCCTGCTGGAACATGTACGAGGCCCGCCGGTTTACCCCGCTCACGGGTTCTCCAAAGCTCATGACCTCGCCGGCGCTCGGCGTCAGCAGCCCTGCCGCCATGTTCAAGATGGTGGACTTGCCGGAACCGGTGGGGCCGACGATCGAGACGAACCGTCCGGGCTCCACCTTGAGGTTGATGTCCCGGACGGCGAAGTAGGTCTCACCCCCGGGCGTCGGGAACTGTTTGGTGCACCCGGTGAGTTCCACCGCGTACGTTGACGTGTCTGCCTGTGCAGCTGGCATCATTGCACTCTTCCCGGCCACGGGTGGCCGATTTTTCTCGCTGCTGATCCTTACTGGGTCGGACATGTGTGCGTCGCCTCCACGCTCCCTGTGTCGGCTCTGACACGTCGGGCGCTAAATTCCACATCGTGGGTTCACCATCATGATGCGGACCTGATGCTAACAGTAACCCACGTCACACTCAATGGGGGCTGCTGTTTTGCGCCGTCCCGTCGCCGGGACAGGTACCGCAGTCCCTGGCTCATACACTTTGTCTATGAGTCCCACCGAATCCTCGGGCACGCCATTGCTGGTCCTGCGAAAGATCACGGCAATCCTGGACGCCTTTTCCCTTGCCCGGCCGGAACTTTCGCTGGCCGACATCCGCGCCGTGACGGGGGTCCCCCACTCAACGGTGCAGCGCCTTGTGGCGAACATGGTCCAAGAGGGCATCCTGGACCGTCACGGGGACAAGTTCAGGGTGGGAGTCCGGATGGCCCATTGGGCGGCGCCGGCCACTCAGGGGCTCGACTTCCTTGAATTGCTCACGCCGGTGCTGCGCAGGTTGCGAGACGAACTCGGCGAGACCGCCTGCATTTTTCGGGAATCCCAAGGGAAGCGGGTGTGTATAGCCCTTGCGGAGACCAGGCGGATGCTCAGGAGAGTGGTTCAGGTCGGTGAAATAATGCCTCTCCATGTGGGCGCTGCCGGGCGTGTCCTCATGGCCTGGACCCCGGATGTTGCCGAGCAGATCTATCAGTCCGGACTGCATTCGCTGACGGACCAGACGATTACCGACGCCGCAAGCCTGGAGGCCGCCGTCGCCAAGACCAGGGCGGACGGGTTCGCCATCACCACCGGGGAGCGCGTCTCGGGTGCGAGCGGAATCTCCGCCCCGATCTTCGGACCGCAGGGCGAACTGTACGGCGCGCTCACCGTCATGGGCCCGGCCATGCGGATGCCCTACGACGTCTGTGCCTCGTGGGTGGAACCCGTCCTGGCAGCGGCGGAGGAAGCGACGAGAGTCATCGGAGGAGTAGTTCCGCCGGAATGGCTACCCACATCATGGATTTAGGTCCACAATGTGAAATGTCCTTCCGCTTTGAAAGGACGGTTAAGTAGGCTCCCGCTAACTGAATCCGCGCCGTCTGACGCGGATATTGCCGGCGCCGGCAGAACAGGAGTCCCAAAATGGTGAACGTTTCCCAAACCGCCATGCGAGGCGACGAGCCAAGCACTGCCACTGAGTCATCCCCGCAGCCCATGCCCGGCCCGCTGGCCGGAGTGCGTGTCCTGGAACTCGGGTCTCTGATTGCCGGCCCCTTCGCGGGCCGCCAACTTGCTGACTTCGGTGCTGAGGTGATCAAGATCGAGTCGCCCAGCCGGCCCGATCCAATGCGGGAATGGGGTAGGGCGCGGGTCCAGGGGCACACGCTATGGTGGTCCGTGCAGTCCCGCGGAAAGAAGTGCGTGACGCTCGATCTGAAAGCGCCGCGGGGACGCGAACTGTTCCTGGAACTCTGCCAGGAAGCTGACGTGATCCTGGAGAACTTCCGCCCGGGCACGCTTGAGAAGCTTGGCTTGGGCCCCGACGAACTCTGGAAGGCGAACCCCGGGCTCATTGTTGCCAGGGTGTCAGGCTACGGCCAAACGGGACCGGAGGCGCAAAAGCCCGGTTACGCGTCTGTGGCCGAGGCGCGGGGAGGGTTGCGGTACCTCAATGGCTACCCGGACCAGGCGCCCCCCCGAACCGGGATCTCGCTCGGGGACAGCTTGGCGTCGCTCTACGCGCTGCAGGGCATTCTGCTTGCCCTCTACTGGCGGGACGCCCGGGGCGGAACAGGGCAAGTGGTGGACGTGTCTCTCGTGGAAGCGTGCTTTTCACTCCTGGAGAGCGCCGTCCCGGATTACGCTGCGGCCGGTGTTGTCCCGGGTCCCAGCGGCTCGGGACTGAAGGGGATCGCGCCGTCGAACATCTTCCGCTCCAGCGACGGCAAGTGGGTCGTCATTGCCGCAAACCAGGACTCCGTTTTCGTGCGACTGGCGGCCGCGATGGGGCGCCCAGAACTGGTGTCGGACGCGCGCTACAGCAATCACACGGCCCGGGGGACGCACCAGGAGGCGCTGGAGTCCGTGATCGCCGAGTGGGCGGCAAGCCACAGCCACGACGAACTCACCTCGCTCCTCGACCGGCACGCCGTGCCGAACAGCCCGGTCAGCAGCATCGAGGACATTTTTGCAGATCCCCAGCTGCGAGCAAGGGGAATGCTAGTGGAGGTGCCGGACGAGCAGCTCGGCACAGTGGTCCAACCGGGAATCATCCCCAGGCTGACACGCAGTGCCGGGCAGATTGGCTGGAACGGGCCGCTGACTCCGGGCTCCCACAATCGCGACATTTATGAGGGCCTGCTCAAGCTCTCCGGCGGAGAGCTCCAGCAAGCCCGGGACGAAGGAGCTATCTAATGACCGACATACAAGCCCGGCGGCCCGTCTCCGTTGTCGACGTCAGTCCCCGGGACGGACTCCAGAACGAAAAAGTGCCGGTCAGTACGGGGGACAAGCTGCGGCTCATTAACGAGCTCATCTCGCTGGGGGCGCGGCGGATTGAAGCCGTCAGCTTCGTGAATCCCCGCAAGGTCCCGCAGATGGCGGACGCTGAGGCTGTCATGGCTGGAGTGCCTCGCGATAGTGGCGCCAGCTTCATCGGTCTGGTCCTGAATACCAAGGGCGCGGTCCGTGCCGCGGACGCGGGCGTGGACGAGATGAACTACGTTCTGCCCGTGACGGACGCTTTTGCCGCCGCAAACCAGAACACGACGGTGGCCGCGGCCCTCGACTCCTTGGAGGAGGTGTCCTCCATCGCCGCCGCGGCATCGGTTCCACTCACGGTGACGGCCGCGGTCGCATTCGGCTGTCCGTACCAGGGCGACGTGCCGGGGGAACAGACTCTTTCCGCGGTCCGCAGCGCGTTGCAGCGTGCGAAGCTGGCCGAGGTGGCGCTCGCTGACACCATCGGCTGCGCCGTTCCATGGCAGGTCGGAGAGGTCTTCGCCGCGCTCCGAGCCGAAACGGGCGTCCCGTTGCGGGCGCATCTGCACGAGACGCGTCACACCGCCCTCGCCAATACGTACGCGGCCATGGCGGCCGGCGTCGCCGTCTTCGACAGTGCGGTAGGAGGCCTGGGGGGCTGCCCCTTCGCCCCCGGCGCCGCTGGCAACGTCTCCACCGAAGACCTGGTCTGGATGCTGGGTCGAGCCGGGTTCGAAACGGAGATTGATCCCGAGCGCGCCACGGAACTCGGCCGCTGGATTTGCGCCAAAGTGGGGACGGTGCCGCGTTCCGGGCTTGCCGGTGCGGGTGTTTTTCCGAAACCTGCCTGAGTCGCCGGCCTAATGCTGGGGGCCGGGATCTAGTCGGGGTGCCGCACGTTCCGGTGGTCGAAGAAAACCAGGCTCCCGGCCGGGGTGCCGGGAATGCGAAGGCCGACGTACGGGGCGCGGATGACCTCGACCCTCCCCTCCCGGCGGCCATTGAAGGGATCATCGCCCACCACCACCTGGCCGATCCGGAACGGGACGCGGCCCTCGCGGAGGCGGTGGACGGCCTGCCCGATTGTCCGGGCAACGCGGCCGGCCGGCTGCGGACGTGCTGGCTGTGCTGGGGGAATGCTCATCGGGGTGCTCCTTGCCTGCGGACTAAGTCCCTTCGCGGGGGACCGGCGGGGCCGGGCTCCCCAGCCTGGCCATCCCCGCTCCGTCGCCCTCGTCTCGCCACTCTAGGAATCAACCCCTCCAGTAACACGAGTAACATTCACCTCTTCTTCCCCAAGAACCACTTGGATGGCCGCCTGTGATACTCGCGTGGCAGCGCCGGGCCGCTGCGCCGGGACTGGCGGCGGAGGTTGCGCCAGTGAACGGCCACGGCCAGTACGATCAGCGGCACGTGGATCGCCGGGAGGTTGTGGGCGAACCACTTCGGCAAATAGATGTCCGTAACGGACCCCGCACTGTCGCCGAGTCGTTGAGCCACCGCCGTCAGCGGGCAATGGAAGCCGTTGCCCGCAAAGATCGCGGTTTCGGCGAGGACGACGGCGCCGGCGACGCCCGCCCGTCGGTCGGAACGTCCCCGGATCCCGGAGTAGAGGACGTAGACCATCGCCGCCTCGATCGTGAACCACGCCAGGGTGTGGACCGTCTTGACGGCTTTCAGCCCCGCCCCCTGAAACGGCACAACCCGTGTGTCCACGCCCGTTACCCGGTCTGCAGCAGGGCGAGCACGGTGAACGAGGCCGTGGGCGACCAGAAACAGTTCTGCAATCCAGTGCACGGCGGTCCTCCTGCGATAACGGGGGCTCCTTCAGTGAACCGCCGCCCCCGCAGCCCGGCTAGGGGCAGAAGTCCTGCGGGCGTGCGCCCCGGCTGGGGCCGCCAAAATGTCCGGTATCCCAGACGCCGGAGTGCGGCGGCACAACCCCGGCTGGAGTGGGGCGGGTGCATGCTTAAGTACGGGATACCGGACACTGCCCGACGTCGAAGAGGAACACATGCCTGTTGCCAGCCAGACCGCCCAGTCCGCGGAAGCCTCCGCCGCCGCGCCGAAGCCGGCTTCTCGGCCGGCGGCTTCCAAGGTGCCGGCGGCCGAGAATACGCTGCGCATCCTGAAACTGCTGGCCTCCAGGCGGGGGCCGATGGCGGCGTCGAACATTGCCACGTCCCTGGGCCTGCCGCGCTCCAGCGTCTATCACCTGCTGGGCGTGATGGAGGCCAACGGCTTCGTGCTGCACCTGCACGAGGAACAGCGCTACGGCCTCGGCATCAGCGCCTTTGAGCTCAGCTCCGCCTATTCCCGCCAGGAGCCGCTTTCCCGGCTGGGTCGGCCGATGCTCGCATCGCTCGTGGACGTGATCGGGGAGAGTGCGCACCTGGCCGTGCTGCACGGCCGGGACGTGCTCTACATCGTCGAGGAGCGGGCCAAGAACCGCCCGTCCCTCGTGACCGACGTCGGCGTCCGACTTCCCAGCCACCTCACTGCTAGCGGCCGCGCAATCCTGGCCGCGCTGCCGAAGTCCCAGGTCCGGGCGCTGTACCCGAACGCCGCTGCCTTCAGCGCCCGGCATGAGACCGAATCGCCCATCACCAAGTATTCCGTGCTGTCCTCACACCTGGACCAGGTCCGGCAGCGGGGCTACGCCACGGAACACGGCGAGGTGACGCCGGGCTTCGGCTCGATCGCGGCCGCCGTCACGGACCACACGGGCTGGCCGACGGCCGCCGTCGCCGTGACGTTCCTGGAGGACAAGCTCCCGGCGGACCAGTGGCCGGTCCTGGCAGCGCGGGTCAAGAAAGTGGCCGACGATCTCTCGGTCCGGATCCATGGGCGCCCCAGCCCGACTAGCTCGCATTAGTTGTCGTTTTGCGCTGCCAAAACGACAACTACTGCCAGTTAGTTGGGTCTGGCATCCCGGACAGCGCCCGCCAGAACCCCCTGTTTCGCGGACTCCGGACAGGCTTTAGTTGATACAGAACCTCTTCCCACGAACCACCCGAGACAACGAAGGAGCCCCCATGGCACCCGCCGATTTCACCACCGGTGCCCGCCCGGTCAAAGCAGCCCGCGGCACCGAGCTCACCGCCAAGAGCTGGCAGACCGAAGCCCCGCTGCGCATGCTGATGAACAACCTGGACCCGGAGGTGGCCGAACGCCCCGATGACCTCGTGGTCTACGGCGGTACCGGCCGCGCGGTCCGCTCCTGGGCCGCGTTCGACGCCATCACCCGCACCCTGGAAACCATGGAGAAGGATGAGACCCTGCTGGTCCAGTCCGGCAAGCCGGTCGGCGTCTTCCGCACCAACGAATGGGCCCCGCGCGTGCTGCTGGCCAACTCCAACCTCGTCGGCGACTGGGCAAACTGGCCCGAATTCCGCCGGCTCGAGGCGGAGGGCCTGATGATGTACGGCCAGATGACCGCCGGGTCGTGGATCTACATCGGCACCCAGGGGATCCTGCAGGGCACTTTCGAAACCTTCGCCGCGATCGCCCGCAAGCTCACTGGCGACGAGAACGGCACCCTCGCTGGCACCTTGACCCTCACCGGCGGCTGCGGCGGCATGGGCGGTGCCCAGCCGCTGGCCGTCACCCTCAACGAGGGCGCCTGCCTGATCGTCGACGTCGACGAAAGCCACCTGCGCCGCCGGGCCGGCAAGCGCTACCTCGACGAGGTGGAGACCGACCTCGACGCCGCCATCGCCAAGGTGCTCAAGGCCAAGGAAGAGCGCCGCGGCTGGTCCGTGGGCTACGTCGGCAACGCCGCCGAGGTCTTCCCGGAGATCCTGCGCCGCCACAACGCCGGCGAGCTCACCGTGGACATCGTCACTGACCAGACCTCGGCCCACGATCCGCTGAGCTACCTTCCCGAGGGCATCACGGTCGAGGAATGGCACCGCGAGGCCGCCGCAGACCCGGAAGGCTTCACCAAAAAAGCCCAGGCCTCGATGGCCAGGCACGTGGCTGCCATGGTCGAGTTCCAGGACGCCGGCGCCGAGGTGTTCGACTATGGCAATTCCATCCGCGACGAGGCCCGCAAGGGAGGCTACATCCGCGCCTTCGAGTTCCCCGGCTTCGTCCCGGCCTACATCCGCCCGCTGTTCTGCGAGGGCCTGGGGCCGTTCCGCTGGGTGGCGCTCTCCGGCGACCCCGAGGACATCGCCGTGACGGACCGGGCCATTAAGGAGCTCTTCCCGGAGAACAAGCACCTGCACCGCTGGATCGACGCGGCGCAGGAACGCGTCGAGTTTGAAGGCCTGCCGGCCCGCATCTGCTGGCTCGGCTACGGCGACCGCGCCAAGGCCGGCCTGCTGTTCAACCAGCTGGTCAAGGAGGGCAAGGTCAAGGCGCCCATCGTGATCGGCCGCGACCACCTCGACTCCGGCTCCGTCGCGTCCCCGTACCGCGAGACCGAGGCGATGGCCGACGGCTCCGACGCGATCGCCGACTGGCCGCTGCTCAACGCCCTGCTCAACACCGCCTCCGGTGCCACCTGGGTCTCCATCCACCACGGCGGCGGCGTCGGGATCGGCCGTTCCATCCACGCCGGCCAGGTCTCTGTCGCCGACGGCACCGACCTCGCCGCGCAGAAGCTTGAACGCCTGCTCACCAACGACCCCGGCATGGGCGTCATCCGCCACGCCGACGCCGGCTACGAGCGCGCCGTCGAGGTCGCCAAGGAACGTGGCGTCCGCATCCCCATGAACGAAACTCGCTAGCGCCGGTCCCAACCCCACATCGATTGCTCCGCGACTGCCGTTTTGAGACACCAAAAGGGCTCTTGCGGAGCAACCGATGAGAAATCAACAGGAACATCCCATGACTCTCACCACGCACGAACCGCTCACCGTCACCCTCGGCGCCAGCGGAGTCACCGCCGAGGACGTCGTCGCCGTCGCCCGCCACGACGCCAAGGTAGCCATCTCCCAAGACGCCCTCGACGCCGTCGCCAAGGTGCGCGCGCACATCGACGACCTCGCGCACAGCGAGACCCCGGCCTACGGCATCTCCACCGGCTTCGGCGCCTTGGCCAACCGGCACATCCCGAACGAGCTGCGCACCCAGTTGCAGAAGTCGCTGATCCGAAGCCATGCCGCGGGCATGGGCCCGGCCGTGGAACGCGAGGTGGTCCGGGGCATCATGTTCCTGCGCGCCAAGACCCTCGCTTCCGGCCGGACCGGCGTCCGCCCCGTGGTGCTGCAGACGATGGTGGATGTCCTCAACGCCGGCATCACCCCGGTGGTGCGCGAATTCGGCTCGCTGGGCTGCTCGGGCGATCTCGCGCCGCTCTCGCACTGCGCCCTGGTCCTGATGGGCGAAGGCGAGGCGGTGGGCCCGGACGGGGAGCTCTACGGCTCCAAGGACGGCCGTCCGGTCGCGGACCTCCTCGCCGCGCACGGCATTAAACCCGTGACCCTGGCCGAAAAGGAAGGCCTGGCCCTTGTCAACGGCACCGAGGGCATGCTTGGCATGCTGCTGATGGCCATCGCGGACTTGCGCCAGTTGCTCACGACGGCGGACATCACCGCCGCGCTCAGCGTCGAGGCGCTGCTCGGCACCGACCAGGTGTTCCTGCCCGAACTGCACGCCGCGCTGCGGCCGCATCCGGGACAGGCCGCCTCCGCGGACAACATGCTGCGGGTGCTGTCCAATTCACCGATCGTGGCCTCGCACCGGATCAACGACACCAAGGTCCAGGACGCCTACTCGCTGCGCTGCGCGCCGCAGGTGGCCGGCGCCGTCCGTGACACCGTGGACCACGCCGCGCTCGTCGCTTCCCGCGAACTGGCTGCCGCGATCGACAACCCGGTGGTCCTGCCGGACGGGCGGGTCAGCTCCAACGGCAACTTCCACGGCGCCCCGGTGGCCTACGTGCTGGACTTCCTGGCCATTGCCGTCGCGGACCTGAGCTCCATTGCCGAGCGCCGCACCGACCGGATGCTGGACCCGGCCCGCTCGCACGGGCTTCCCGCCTTCCTTGCCGCGGACCCCGGCGTCGACTCCGGCCTGATGATCGCGCAGTACACCCAGGCCGGGCTGGTATCGGACAACAAGCGGCTGGCCGTCCCGGCGTCGGTGGACTCGATCCCGAGCTCGGCCATGCAGGAGGACCACGTGTCGATGGGCTGGCACGCGGCCCGCAAGCTGCGCCGTGCGGTGGAGAACCTCCGCCGCGTCCTCGCGATCGAGCTGGTGACCTCGGCCCGGGCCCTGGACATCCGTACGCAGCTCTCCGGCGGCGAGCTGACGCCGGGACCGGCCGGGACCGCGGTCATCGCGGTGCTGCGCGACGTCGTCGATGGCCCCGGCACCGACCGGTTCCTCTCGCCCGAACTGGAGGCCGCCGACCAACTGGTTGCCTCCGGGAAGGTGCGGGCCGCCGCCGAATCCGCGGTCGGAAATCTGGCCTGACGGCAAACAAAATACGCGGCACGGAGAAATTTCCTGGGGCCCCCGAAATGTTCGGCAACACGGCGGCCGGGGCCCCGGGAAGTGTAGTAAAAATATGAGCAAGCCCACACCAAAGATGTTGTGGCAGGAACCTACAAAGGGGTAGAAGTTCATGAAAGCACGCGGGACGGTTATGTCCAGGCGCACGGCGTTCGCAGCCACGGTCTCCGACTGGAGCAGCCTCAAGGCGGGGGACCGGGTGGAAATCCTGAAGCACGCGCAGCTGCTGGCGGCGGGCGAAGTCGAGGAGGTTTCCTCC
This sequence comes from Arthrobacter sp. SD1074B, assembly GCF_056780195.1. Taxonomy (NCBI): domain Bacteria; kingdom Bacillati; phylum Actinomycetota; class Actinomycetes; order Micrococcales; family Micrococcaceae; genus Arthrobacter; species Arthrobacter sp. SD1074B. Next base: position 260,561 of record NZ_JBRAZT010000001.1, read on the forward strand.
AGCGGCAACGTGCTTTGGCTGGTGCCGGAAGCGCCGTCGGAGGCGCAGCTGTTCCTGAAGTCCGACGGCGTGCAGGTGCGCCGGCGCTAAGCGCCCCGTGCCGCCCGGGGCAAGAAAGAAGGGCCGGTAAGGGGCTTCCCTCACCGGCCCTTGGCCTGTCCCGGCCGCGCAGGCTAGGCGGCGACGTCCTCGTGGGTCTCGCCGAACGGCACGGTGTCATCGAGCGCCACGGTGTACGCGCCCGGCTCGTGGCGGGTTACCCGGATCCCGCAGCGGCGGTCCTGCACGGCCGAGGCGATCAGGGTGTTGACGGCGTTTTCGAGGCCGTGGTGGACCTCGTGGGCGCTGGCGAACGAGAGCTTGATGGACGTAGCGTCAGAGGCCTGGGTCCGCATGGTGTGTGTGTTCATTAACTGGTCTTTCCTAGAATCTGGCCGGTTGGTTGGCCGCCCACTATTCTAGTCTCTCCGGCGTGGCGTCCAGGCCCGGAGCCGGTAGTGTGCAGGTGGCGGTATATCTTTTAGGCGAGGGGCGCCGTTCTTTTGGGAACGGCGCCCCGACCCATTCCGGGCGTTCTCCCCGGTTGCGGCAGGAGGGCGTGCACATGTTTGAGGGACCCAGTATTGTCTTCGTCGCGGCTGGAATCGCGGTCTTCATAGCGGCGGTGCTGCCCAAGCTGCTGCGCAACGCGCCCCTCTCGATGCCGATGGTGTTCCTGGGCGCCGGCATGCTGGCGTTCACGTTGATGCCGGCGCTGCCGGACCCCGATCCGCTGCAGCACGGGGAGTTCGTCACCCACCTGACCGAGGTCTGCGTCATTATCTCGCTGATGGGCGCCGGGTTGGCGCTGGACCGCCCGCTGGGGCTCCGGCGCTGGTCGACGACCTGGCGGATGCTGGGCCTGGCCATGCCGCTGTGCATCGTCGGCCTGACCCTGCTGGGGCTGTGGTGCCTGGGCCTCGGCCTGGGCGCCGCGCTGCTCGTCGCGGCCGCGCTGGCACCGACCGACCCGGTCCTTGCCTCCGAGGTGCAGGTGGGGGAGCCGGCCGACGAGGAAGAGGAAACTGAACGCGAGGACGAGATCCGCTTCGGGCTGACCTCCGAAGCCGGCCTGAACGACGGCCTGGCGTTCCCGTTTGTTTACCTCGCCATTGTCATCAGCCTCGTCGGGGCCTCCCCGTCCGGGTGGCTGGGTCACTGGCTGGCCGTGGACGTGCTTTGGCGGATCGGCATCGGCATCCTGCTGGGCGTCGGGACGGGGAAGCTGCTGGGCCGGCTCTTCTTCACGGCCCGGCATGAGAGCGTCCGGCTCTCCAACCACTCCGAGGGGTTCGTGGCGCTGGCCGCGACATTCCTGGCCTACGGGGTGACCGAGCTGATCGAGGGCTATGGCTTCGTCGCCGTATTCGTCTGCGCCGTCACCATCCGGGCCGCGGAACGCACGCACGGTTTCCACCGGGTGATGCACTCCTACGTCGAGCAGCTGGAGCGGCTCATGACGGTGGTCGTCCTGGTGCTGCTGGGCGGGGCGATCGCCCGTGGCCTGCTCGCCGGGATCGGCTGGACGGAGGTGCTGGTGGCGCTGGCCTTCCTGCTGCTGGTGCGCCCGCTGGCGGGCTGGCTTGGGCTTGCCCGCGGCAAAACCGGCCCGCGGGAACGGATCGCCATCTCCTTCTTCGGCATTCGTGGTATCGGCTCGCTCTACTACCTCGCCTACGCCCTGGGTCATGGGAACTTCGGCGCGCAGGCGGAAGAACTCTGGGCCTTTGTGGGTCTGGTCGTGGCGATGTCCATCGTGCTGCACGGCGCCACGACGGCGCCGGTGATGAACCGGCTGGACCGGCTGCGCCAGCGCCGCGCGGTGGAAGAGCACGGCGACGAGGGCCAGGCCCCGCACACAGCCATCTGAGCGGCCGGGCGTGAACCCCGCTCCGCGCTAACGCCGCCGGCCGGCTACCGCAACAGTGTATTAATCAGCCGCGCGGCGACCTTGGCGGTGCGGCCGTCGACGTCGAACTCCGGGTTCAGCTCTGCGACATCAAGATGCAGCAGTTTCCCGCTCGAGGCCACTTGCCGGCAGACCGCTGTGATCACCGGAAGCGGGACACCGTAGGCAGCAGGGGCGCTAACGCCGGGTGCCACCGACGCCGGCAGCACGTCCAGGTCAATGGTCAGGTACAGCGCGTCCACCTGGGCCAGGAACGCGGCCACAAACGCGTGCGCGGCGGCCGCGGAGCAGTCCTCGTCCAGCAGGAAGTCCACGCCCAGTTCCGCCGCGGTCCGGAACAGCGCGCGGGTGTTGTTCGGTTCGGAGATCCCGACGACGGCGTACTTCAGTTCGCGGCCCGCGGCGGCTTCCGCCCGGGCCATCTGCAGGAACGGGGTGCCGGAACTGGGCACGGGCTCGTCGCGGAGGTCGAAGTGGGCGTCCAGGTTCAGCACGCCCACACGAAGGCCCTCGCGGACCGCGGAGGCCCCGGCCACGCCGAGGTAGCTGGCGAAAGCGGTTTCATGGCCGCCGCCCAGGACCACCGGCAGGGCTCCGGCGTCGAGCAGCCCGGTGATGGCGAGTCCGGCACGCGCCTGCCCGGCCTCCAGCGCGTCCCCGGCCACGGTGACGTCGCCGGCGTCCTGGACCTCCCGGTCCAGGTGGAAGGCGAGCGGGCCGAGGGCGGCGCGGATGGCGGCCGGCGCGGCGGCGGCGCCTGCGCGGCCCTTGTTGCGCCGCACCCCGGCGTCGCTGCCGAAGCCGAGGATGACGGCGGGCCGCGCGGCGGGGGAGCCGGCCGGCCGCGGGTGCGCAGCGCGGGGCGTCACGGCCTGCCACCAGCGGCGGTGGTCGGGGCCGTCGCCGTCGAACCGTCCGGTCCAGGACTGCGGCGGGACATCAACGGCGGGTTTGGCGGAAGGCATGTCCCTAGCTCACCGCAGCCGGGACCGGAAAACCAGCAGCGCCGCCGTCGGAGTGTCCGAAATCCCGGAAACCCCGCTTAAACGCCGCCGAGGGGACGGGCGGGGATCCTTAGTGGATGCCGAGCGCGGCCTCGATCGGGCCGATCCCGAAGAACAGAAGGAACGCGGCGGCCACGACCCACATCAGCGGGTGCACTTCGCGGGCGCGGCCCTGGACCAGCCGGATCAGCACGAAGGAGATGAATCCGGCGCCGAGTCCGTTGGCGATCGAGTAGGTGAACGGCATCAGCGTGAAGGTCAGGAACGCGGGGATCGCGATGCCCCAGTCCTGCCAGTCGATCTTGCCGACCTGGGAGACCATCATGAAGCCGACGACGACGAGCGCCGGAGCCACGGCTTCGAACGGGACCAGGTTGATCAGCGGGGTGAAGAACATGGCGACCAGGAAGAGCAAGCCGGTGACGATCGAGGCCAGGCCGGTGCGGGCGCCTTCGCCGATGCCGGCGCCGGATTCAACGTAGATCTGGTTGGAGGAGACGGACGCGCCGCCGCCCACAATTGCGCCCAGGGCGTCAATCTGCAGCACCCGGTCCACGTTGGGGATGTTGCCGTCCTTGTCGATGGTGCCGGCTTCGGTGGCCAGGCCCACCATGGTGCCCATCGCGTCGAAGAAGATGCTCAGCAGGATCACGAACGCCAGCAGGGTCGCGGCGACGAAGCCGAGGTGCTCGAACGCACCGAACGGGTTGGCCTTGCCAATCAGGGACAGGTCCGGGGCGGCCCATTCGGTGAACTTGGGCGCCACGAGGGACCAGCCCTGCGGGTTGAAGTTCTTGCCGTCGAAGCTGGGGCCGATGTGCAAGGTGAATTCCAGGATCACGGACAGGATGGTGGAGGTGATGATGCCGATCAGGATTGCGCCCTTGACCTTGCGGACCACGAGGGCGATGGTCAGGATCAGGCCGACCACAAACACCAGCGTGGGCCAGCCCAGCAGCTTGCCGTCGAAGCCGAGGCCGACCGGCACGGTGGTGCCGGCGACATCAGGGATGCGGCGGACGAACCCGGCGTTGACCAGGCCGATCAGGGCGATGAAGAGGCCGATGCCGACCACGATCGCGGTCTTGAGCCCTTCCGGGACGGCCTTGAATACCGCGGTCCGGAAGCCGGTCAGCACCAGGATCAGCATGGTGACACCGGAGAGGACCACCAGGCCCATCATGTCCGGCCAGGTCAGGCCCGGGTTGGTGGCGACAGTGACGGCCACGAACGCGTTGACGCCCAGGCCGGTGGCCAGCGCGAAGGGGTGCTTGGCCCAGGCCCCCATCAGGATGGTCAGGATGCCTGCCGCGAAGGCGGTCACGGCTGCGACGGCCGGGAAGCCGAGCGTCCCGCCGGACGAATCCGGGCCGGACAGGATCAGCGGGTTCAGCACCACGATGTAGCTCATGGCGAAGAATGTGGCGAACCCGCCACGGATCTCGCGCGAGAAGTTTGACCCCCGCTCGGAAATCTTGAAATACCGGTCGAGTGCAGAGCCCTGCTTAAGCATTGGTCCTCCGGGAGGGAAAGGGGGTGTTAGCTAAATCCTATTAGGCGTGACGGCGCCCACCTGCCAAATTCGCCTAGTCTGTAAGGAAGCCAACACAAGGAGCAGTCCAGCCATGCGTTTTTTTCGACAACTTCCGGGCGCCCTGCTCGGCCTGATCACGCTGGTCGCGGTCCTGTTCGGCGCTGCACTCCTGGGCGCCGCTCCGGCGTTGGCCCATGACGTCGTAGAATCGACCAGCCCGGCCGCCGGCGCGACGGTGCCCACCCCGCCGGCAAGGGTCTCGGTCACCCTGAACAACCACCCGCTGGCGATCGGCACCCAGATCAAGGTCAGCGACGCCGCCGGCACCAACTGGGCCGACGGTGCTGTGGAGATCGTGGACAACGTGGCCGCGCAGAAGCTCAAAACGGGCGCACCTGCCGGGCCCTACACCGTGCAGTGGCGGGTGGCCAGCGCGGACGGGCACCCGATCGAAGGCACCTTCAGCTTCACCGCCGCGGCAGCAGCCGGTGGTTCGACGGCGGGCGGCACTGCCCCGGCGTCTGCCCCGGCGCCGGGTTCGGTACCGACGCTGGGCACCGCCCAGCCCGGAACCACGATCGCGCCCTCGCCCCCCGCGCCGGACGCCTCCCAGCCCTTCCCGTGGAGCATCGTGATTTTCGTGGCAGTGGCCGTGGGCATCCTGGTTGCCCTGGGCCTGATGGCGAAGCGGCGACTTAAAGAGGGCGACGACGGCGGCGCCCCAGCCGGAGGCGGCACGGACGTGGACCCGGACGAACCGGCCAAGGAACCCCGACACTAGCGTGGCCGAGGCCGGCTCCTAGGCCGGCAGCGCCAGCCCCGCGGGCAGCAGCGAGGGCATGCCCTCCGGATGGACTTTGGCGGAAATCGCCTGCCCTACCAGTTTGGCCTGGCGCAGGACTTCCTTCGGCGTGGGGGTGATCAGTTCGCCGACGCCGACAAGGTACATGCCAAGGGCGTGCATGGCAGCCATGAGGTTCTGGCCCGCGGACACCCCTAATTCGGCCAGCATGCGGCGCAGTTGGCTGTGCGCGCAGCGGGTCAGCACCAGGTGGTCGGCGTACAGGACGCCATTGGGCGTGCTGACGGCCCACTGCTGCGCCGGGTGTCCCGCTCCCTGGAAGTCGAGGCCGTCGACCTCCGGGCGGTCCGCGTCCAGGTGGTCCAGTTGCAGGGCCCGGACGTTGTTGCGGACGTCGAGGCTGTGGCTGGCGGCGTAGTTCCGCAGGTGGCGCAGGATTTCATTGCGCTCCCTGAGGGTGGCGGCGTCCGCCGCGTCGCATCGTTGCAGCGAGGAGGTATTGGCCGGGTTCCCGGCTCCCAGCAGATCCAGGCCGTCAACCACGATGGCTCCGACCCCCCGGCGCTGCAGCTCGCTGGCGACCGCCAGTCCGGACAGGCCCGTGCCGATGACCACAGTGCTGGTCCGTTCGATACCGCCATACACAGGCATGCTCGACACTGCGGGTCCCTCCTCGAATGATGCGGATTCCGGGCCCGGGCCCGGAGCGCTGTTCCGGCGGTCCGTCCCGACGCGCCCCGCGTGGGAGCCTGCGATCTGAAAGACGAGTCTCGGTTCAGCAATGCCTCAGAGGATACCCAAGATTGCGGGCTGTGAACAGGGCCTATCCGACTTTCCTTTTCCGCGGTTTTCCGGCCTCTTACGCGGGCTTCGGCGGCCCGGACAGCCGCCACTGAGCGGGTTTCCGATCCTGCCCGGCGGTACGTAAACAGCTGGTACATCCTGCCCGCGCCCCCGGTGGACGCCGCGCCCTGGCACTTCTCTGGCAGAATAGCCGCAACACAGCCACGTAACGCGAGGAGGCGGACCCCATGGCCCGAGAACAGGTGCACCCGGATCCGGCGGGGGACGCCGACGCCGAGCGGTCCGCTCCTCGGGGGATCGTCGTCGGCGTGGACGGCTCGGAGCACAGCCACTGCGCCCTGGTCTGGGCGGCCCGCGAAGCGGCACGCCGGGGTCGTCCGCTGCACATCGTGACCGCATACTCGGTGCCCGTTTTCGCAGCCTCCGGGCTGGACGGGGGCTACGCGACGGTGGACGATTCGGTGATCCGGGAGGGCGCCGAGGCCATCCTGAAGCAGGCAATGGACAAGGTGGCCGGCTACAACATCGACGTCGACGCCTCGGTGGAGAACGGAGACGCCTCCGGGGTCCTGCTGGACATGTCGGAAACCGCCGAACTGCTGGTCTTCGGCACGCGCGGCCGGGGCGGCTTCGTGGGCCGGCTCCTCGGATCGGTCAGCAGCGCGCTGCCCGCGCACGCCCAATGCCCCACCGTCACGGTGCCGCTCATCTGCGGCGACCGGCTGGGCGAAATCACGCAGGACAAACGAGTCCGGGCCGAACGGGAAAAATCCGGGCACCAGCCGGTCGAAAACGTCGTGGTGGTCGGCGTCGACGGCTCCGAGCAGGCCCGGGTGGCGGTCCTCGAGGCGGCTGCCCAGGCAGAACGGCTCTCCGCGCCGCTGCGCCTGGTCTGCGCGGTCCCGCAATACAGCGGCTCCCTCGCCTGGGTCCCCGCCCCGATGGACCGCGAAGCCCTCTTCGCGGATATCCGGGTCCAGCTCGATGCCGGCGTGGCGTGGGTTAAGAGCCACTTCCCCCGGCTCGACGTCGAGACCCAGCTTGTGGACGGCTCCCCGATCGACATCCTCGTCGACGCCAGCCGGCACGTGGAACTCGTGGTGGTGGGCACCCGCGGCCGGGGCGGCTTCGCCGGGATGCTGCTGGGATCCACGTCCGACGGGATCCTGCACCACGCCAAAGGCCCCGTAATGGTGGTCCCCGACCGTGACGACCCGCGGCTGGCCGACCGGGCCAGCTTCGGCCCCATGCTCGGCGACTCCTAGCCCACCCCGGGACCACACACTTGTCCAAACGGCCGGAAAGGGCCCCATTGCAGGCTGATCTATCGGTAGGCGGCCGCGACGGCTCTGGTTACGAGCTGACCAGAGCCGTCCGATGTTTTGATCAACCAACGTCCCTCAGGGTCGGTACCTTCACCATACGGACTCGCAGCATCAGTCGGTGGCTCGGCTCCAACAAAGCGGGTGTAGTAGAAGGTGTTGTCGTCGCAGAAACCCTGAAAGACGTAGTCGCCGATGTGTGGAATATCAGGTTTGCTATCTCTTCCGATCCGGCACAGCGCGCCGTCCGTTAACTTGAGGTAGACATAGTTACCAGCAGCTCCCGGCCTTCTGGATGACTCGATACCCTGGTACCGGATCCCACGCAGGACCTGCCAGTGCAGATCCGGCCCGAGGCAGGCGTATACATCCATGGCGGACGGCTTTCGGAAGCAAAAGTCGGCTGGGTTCTGACCTTTGCCCGTCTCATAAACACACATGTAGGCATCGGACCTGTTAGTGACACGTGAAAGGTCACAAAAGCTGTCCCCAGTTGGCGAGACAGACACAGTCGGGACGGGGGTTTCGACTACGTCGTGTCCCCAAGGGTCGACTGTGATGGCCAGGGTGCCCATGACAGTTGCGTCGGTCGCCGATGGTGATGCGGGCGGCGCCACGGGTGACGTTGTGGCGGCGGGTGTCCCTGCTGTGGCTGCCGCTGATGATGATTCGGCAGTTTTGGTCGAGGGACTCTCGGTCGTGCTGCACGCTGTGAGCATCAAGAGCATGCCCAGGAAGCAGGAAACTCGCGTCCGATCCATGTCGACCTCCCTTGGTGGGACGATCCGCCCATTGTGGACCCTCCCGTGCCGGACTGCCTAGGGGTTCTCCCGGGTGTGGGCGTGAACCTCCCCTATGCCGTTTCCGAGGGAGAGTTGAGCAGCCATGCTTGGGGGCTCAGGGGCCGGACCCGATCCTGAGAAGGGAGTCCGCATGGATCTAGTTATTCTCGCCGGTATTGTGGTTGCTGCGGCCGCCTCGCAAGGCCCGGTCCTTCGATTGACCTGAGCCTTAACGGGGATCACCGTTGAAGGGGTTCTACCCGCGCAGCACGACACCGCAGCGAGCCCATACCGCGCGCTCGGATTGCCGGTGAGTGGCGAGTAGCTCTTCGGGGGTGGCCAAGAACTCATCCCCCTGCCTCCGGTGAGATCCTCGTGGCGCCCTCGACTCGCTGGACGCCACCGGGCAGGGCATTACAGTCGACGGCGGCAGGGAAGAATCTGCCGCGCCCGGTGATCCTTGCCGATTCCGGGCGTAACCTTGAAAGATGAGCCATGTTGGAGCGCGGTCACAATGACCCGTACCTGGTTGCGCTGGTTGCCTGCCGCAACCGTTCCTGCAGTGATCGCCGCCGGTGTGCTGGCGGGATCCCTTCCGGCCAGTGCGGGGGATCCGCTGCCGGCCAAATCACCCCAGCAGGTGCTGGAGCTGGTAGCCCAGCACCGCCAGACGTCCTTTTCCGGGACCCTGGAACAGACCTCCGAGCTGGGCCTGCCGGAACTGCCGCAGACCGGCCCGGGAACCGCGTCAAGCGACACCGCCTGGCTGGAACTGCTGACGGGACCGCACACGGCCAGGGTTTACCGCGACGGGACGGAGAACGCCCGCATCCAAGTGATGGACCGGCTCGCCGAGCGCGACGTCATCCGGCACGGCAACGAGCTCTGGTTCTACAACTCCAAGGACAACACCGCAGCGCACGCGGTGCTCCCGGCCCGGTCCGCAGGCCGCCACCCGTCCGGGCAGGAGTCCGTGCCCGCCCCGGACGTGCTGGCCGGGAAGCTCCTCGCCACGCTCGACCGCAGCAGTGACGTGGCCGTCGGCCCGGATGTGGAGGTCGCCGGGCGCGCCGCGTACCAGCTGGTGCTCACGCCCCGGTCCTCGACCACGCTGCTGGCCTCCGTGGCGATTTCGGTCGACGGCCAGAGCGGCATGCCGCTCGGCGTCGAGCTGACGGCTCGGGGCCAGACCGAACCGGCGTTCAGCGTCGCGTTCACCAAACTTTCGCTGGAGGCCCCGGACGCCGCCATCTTCCAGTTCAGCCCCCCGCCCGGCGCCACCGTCAAGGAGCTCCCGGTTCCGGACCACAAGGCGACCGGCGCCAGGGAACGGCGCGGTCCTGCCACCAAGGCGCCCGCCGCCGCTCCGAAGGACAAGGCCAATATGAGCGGGAACGGCTGGGAATCCGTCGTCGAACTGCCCGCCGGCACCCTGCCCAAGGCAGCGTTGGAGCAAGGCACACCGCAGCAGCAGGGCAAACCCGGGAGCGCGGCGTCGCTGCTGGCCCAGGCGGCGGTGCCCGTGGCCGGCGGCAGGCTCCTCTCCAGCGCCCTGGTGAACGTGCTGATCCTGGACGATGGCCGCATCCTCGCCGGATCCGTCCCGCTTGAGCGGCTTCAGGCCGCAGCTGCCGCCCGGTGACCGCCGTCGCGCCTTCCGCCGAACTGAGCATCGAGACCCGGGGCCTGAGCAAGCGCTTCGGCCGGCAATTGGCGGTCGACGGCGTCGACCTCGCGGTGCCCAAGGGCTCGGTCTTTGGTTTCCTAGGCCCCAACGGCTCGGGCAAGACCACCACGATCCGGATCATGCTGGGCCTCGCGGCGGCGTCGAGCGGTTCGGTGCGCGTCCTGGGCGAGGAGATGCCCCGGCAGCTGCGCACGGTACTGCCGCGGGTGGGCGCCCTGGTGGAAGGGCCGGCGTTCTACCCCTTCCTCTCCGGCGCCGCGAACCTGCTCCGCTTCGACGCCGCGGATCCGGAAGCGCCCGCCGGGACCCGGCGCGCAAGGGTGCGCACGGCGTTGGAGCGCGTGGGCCTGGCGCACGCCGCGGACAAGAAGGTCCGGGCCTACTCGCTGGGCATGAAGCAGCGGCTGGGGATCGCCAACGCGCTGCTGACGCCCCGGGAGCTCCTGGTGCTGGATGAGCCGACCAACGGCCTGGACCCGCAGGGAACCCGTGAGGTCCGGCACCTCGTACGGTCCCTCGCCGCGGACGGCGCCACCGTGTTCGTCTCCAGCCACCTGCTGGCCGAGGTGGAACAGATCTGCACGCACGCCGCCATCATGAGCGCCGGCCGCCTGGTGGCCCAGGGCCCCCTGCCGGAACTGCGGCAGGCCGGGCAGTCCAGGGTCCGGCTGCTGACCCCGGACCCCGGAGCCGCCGCCCGGGTGATGGCCGGCTGGGGGCTGGCCGTCGACGGCGGGAAGCCGCAGTCCGGGGGCGAGGGCAGCACGACCCCCGGTGCGTTCACCGGCGAGACAGGCGCGGGGCAGGTGCTTTATGCCCCGCTGCCTGCCGGCTCCGCCGACGGATTTCCTTCGCCGGAGGAGCTCGTGGCGGGGCTCGTGGCGGCCGGCGTGAGGGTCCGCGGTTTCGCCGTCGAACAGGGCAGCCTCGAGGACCGCTTCGTGGAATTGACCGGGGAGGGCTTCGACGTTGCGCAATGACCCGCCCGCCCTGCGTCCAGGCGACCCCGGTGCGGGGGAGCCTGTCGTGGCGGCTGCTCCGGCGGCCCGGGCTGCCCCGCGGCTGGCCAGGGAGCCGAGGGTGGCCAAGGCCCCGGGCGTGCGGCTGCTTGGCTCCGAACTCGGGGTGCTGTTCCGCCGCCGCCGGACCTGGGCCATGTTGCTCGCCCTGGCCGCCATCCCGGTGCTGATCGCCGTGGCTGTGCGGCTCTCCTCGGCGGTACCGGCAGGCCGCGGGCCCGCGTTCCTGGACCGGATCAGCCAAAACGGCTTGTTCGTCGGCGTGACGGCCATGCTGGTCGCCGTCCCCTTGTTCCTGCCGCTCACGATCGGGGTGGTCGCGGGCGACACCCTGGCCGGCGAGGCCGGGCTGGGGACCCTGCGCTATCTCCTCGCCGCCCCGGCCGGGCGGGGGCGGTTGCTGTTGGTCAAGTACGCCGGGGCCGCAGCGTTCGCCGTCGCAGCCCCGTTCACGGTGGCCCTGGTCGGGGCGGGCATCGGGGCGGCGCTGTTCCCGGTGGGGCCTGTGACCCTGCTCTCCGGCGCTTCGATCGGCGCCGCCGAGGCATTCGGGCGGCTGCTGCTGATCGCCGCCTATCTGGCGGTTTCACTCGTGGGGCTGTCGGCCATTGGCCTGTTCATGTCGACCCTGACGGACGTGCCCGTCGGTGCGATGGCGGCCACGGTGGTGCTGGCCGTCGTCGCCCAGGTTGCCGATGCGCTGCCGCAGCTGGAGTGGCTGCACCCGTGGCTTTTCACCCACCGGTGGCTCGACTTCGCCGACCTGTTGCGCCAGCCCGTCGCCTGGGAGTCGTTCGCCGCCAACGCGCTGCTTCAGGGCGGCTACCTGGCCTTCTTCGGCGCCCTCGCCTACGCACGGTTCGCTACAAAGGACGTGCTCTCCTAGGACTTCGGGGACGCAACGCCGCCGTCGCCCTGCGAGCACGGTAGGGCCGAGCTCCCGGCCGGGACCGGTCGGAGCGCCCAGCCGTGATCACTGAGGCGTCATGTCGTTCTGCGTCCGGTGGTGTTCGGCCGTCGGGGGTGGCGCGCTGGCCATGAGGGCAAAGTAGCCCGGGACCCGTTGCGGCCGGCCGGCGGAGTTCATGGCGATGACACCGATGCTGGCCGGTCCGTCCGCGATGGTGCGCCACTTTGTTTCAGGGAAGGCGTCGCGTCGCTGCGCGGCGCCGAAACGCCCCGGACGGGGTAGGTTTTCCAAGGCCCGCTGCAACGGAGCGGGTACATGTGCGCTTGTTGCGCCGAGTTCGGCCAGGTAGTCGAGGCTGTTTCCGGGAAAATTTGTTTCGGCGAGAAACACGCGTCCGGCTCCTCCTACGATGGTTCTCAGGTTGTCTGCCAGCGCCGCTTGCTTGTCGGGTTTCAGCACGTGAAACACGCCGCGGACGAAGACGTTCGCGGGCCCCAGGCACTCCAGGAGGCGGTCTCCGGCGCCCACCTCTGTGGCGTCCAGGACGGCGAATCCCAAGTTTTGGCTGTCCCTGCTTTCCCAGGTGGCTCTCGCAACGGCGCTCGCGGAGACGTCAACGCCAAGAACCTTGGGGAAAAGGGAACCAAGCCATCGGCTGTATGTCCCGTTGCCGCATCCGACGTCGACGACGGGCAGGTCCGAATCAAAGTGCGCGAGAACTATCTCTGTGTACTGTTTGCGCTCTGCCGGAGAGCCGGAGTCCCAGAGCACATCTCCGTCGTGACCCGTGGCACGTATCCCGGTCCAGTATTTTTCCCAGGCGGCATGCGGATCCTTCGGCGCGCCGGACACCAGGCGCACCACTGTCGGGACAAGCAGCATCCGGTCCCAAAACTTCGACATGGACACACCTTACCGTTGGGGCTCGGAGCCGCTGATCCGTTCGAGTACCGCCGCGGCGGGGGCGGGGCGTCCGAAGTAATAGCCCTGCCCGTAGAGGCAGCCCATTGCTTGCAATCGGGCTGCCTGTTCGGCGGTCTCGATGCCCTCGACGATCGCCTCCAACTCCGCTGCTGATATCAATTGCAGGATTGCAGCGACGAATCTCTGTTGCCGGAGGTCGGATTCGAGGTTCTTGATGAGGGAGTGGTCAACCTTCACTGTGTCGGCGGGAAGGACCCGCAGGTAGCTGATGGAAGAATAACCGGTGCCGAAGTCGTCGATCTGCAGCCCGACGCCCAAGGCGCGGAGTTTTTCCAGGACCTGTTCTTCGCCCGTCCCTCGGGACATAAGGACGCTCTCGGTAATCTCCAGGACCAAGCGGCCAGGTTCGATGTCATTCTTCGCCAGGGTCCGGCTGACGTCTTCGAGGAGATCGCTTCGAAGAAGTTCCGCGGCCGAGAGGTTGATGTGCAGGCAAAACCCGGTGAGCTCTGGGGCGGCTCGTTTCCAGCGGCCCAGCTGGGAGATGCCTTCGTGCAGCACCCACCGGCCGAGTTCCAGGATCAGGCCGGTTTCTTCGGCGATGCCAATGAAGCTGTCGGGCATGATGGTGCCGTGTACGGGGTGATGCCACCGGACGAGGGCCTCGACGCCGGCGACTCTGCCGGTCGCTAGTTCGACTACCGGCTGGTAGAGCAACGCAAGCTGGCCGCTGGCAGCTGCCGTACGTAGCTCGGCGGTGATCCGCGACCTCTCCTGGACGGCATTGAGCATATCCGGGTGGAAGAGCTGGACCTTGTTCCTGCCGTGCGCTTTGGCTTGGTACATCGCAATGTCGGCGCCACGCACCAGTTCCTCTGCCGAGTATCCGGCGCTGCGGATGCAGACGCCGATGCTGGCCGTGGTCCACACCGTTTCTATTCCAATGTCCACACTTTCCTGCAGGGCTTCCCACGCCCGGTGCGCGATGATCATGACTTCTTCGGCGCTGGCTCCGGCGATGAGGACCGCGAATTCATCGCCGCCGAGGCGGGCTACAGTATCCGCGGCCCGCACAACGGCGCGAAGGCGGCGTGACACTTCGACCAGTACGGCATCTCCGGCGCTATGGCCCAAGGTGTCGTTGACAGCTTTGAAGGAATCCAGATCCAAGATAAGCACGGCAGGGGCATCCTGGGCGCCTGGGCCGGTCCGGATTGCCTCGTTGATGCGCTCGTTGAGAAGGGTCCTGTTAGCCAAACCGGTCAGGGCGTCGGTCTTGGCCATTTGTTCCAGCTCCACCTGCGTTCTACGCAACATGGCCGTTCGGGCCGCCACGCGTTCCTCCAGGTCCGAGTGGATATACCCGAGCTCTTCGGCCAGAAGGTTGACGCCGGTGATGACAGCGTCAATGGCATCCCTTCGTTCCGACGGCTCGATACGCGCGTCCAGCTCTCCGGCGGCCAGCCGGACGATGCCGTCTACCAACTCCTGCAGGCGCGGGTCCTCGATGCCCTCCTCAGGACCCATGTGTCCCGGACCGAGGAATAGTTCGGTGAAGTCGGACTCGCCGCTGACGCTGCTGAGCCGTCAGATGGCGGCGCCTACCGCTCGTCATAGAGCCAGTCCGTCGCCTCGTCGCGGGAAGTGAAGAAACGGGTCGGGCACGGCGGTATATGCACGCCGAGAAAGAAGTTCGCCAGGACCCGGTCCACCGGGGAGCGTCCCAACAAGGCGATCCGGGCGGCGTCGCAGGGAATCGACCAGATGCTTCTGGCTTCCCGGCTCACCGAGGCGACGGTAGCCATGTCGACCAGCATCGGGTGTGGCACGCCGAGGCAGACGTCATTCACTTTCGCCATTGCGGCCCTGGCATCCGCTACCTCAATGTGGATCCCAGGCAACCACCGTAGATGGACGACGCCGTCAGCGCGCAGTTCGACAGTGCCTTTGCCGCCGTCCACGGTCTCCGGTGCTACGACCACGTCGCCTCCTGAATGGGCCGCCGAGCTTTTCGACAGTCTCTCAAAGGTACTCTGGAATTCCGGGTGGGCTGTTGAAGCGGACACGAATTGATGAGCCCACTTTTCGGCCCGTTCTGGAGCAGCCGCCCCGGATGCGTCGACTCAGTACCGGGCAGCGTAGGGGTACAGCTGCATCCCGGACATGGAAGCGAGGTCCGTCACGGTCAGCCCGCTCTCCGGGTTCAGCGCTTGGACCACGCGGCCGCCGCCCAGGTAGATGGCCACGTGGTAGAAGCCCGGGGCCGAGCCCCAGACCAGCAGGTCGCCGGGCAGCGCCGCGGAAAGGGGCACGTGCACCGGTGCCTGCGCGTACTGTTGGGCGGCCGTGCGCGGCAGCTGCTTGCCGGCGGCGGAGAACGCATTCTGGACCAGGCCGGAGCAGTCGAAGCCGTAGGAGCCCGTTCCGCCGTACTGGTAGAAGTACGGTGAACCGACCTTGTTGAGGGCCGCGGAAATTGCCACCTGGTTGGAACCTCCCGGTGCCGGTGCCGGTGCCGGTGCCGGTGCGGGAGCCGGTGCGGGTGCGGGAGCCGGCGGGGCAGGACGCGGGGCGGGTGCCGGTGCCGGGGCGGGACGGGGTGCCGGGGCCGGACGGACGGGCGCGGGCTGGACCGGCGCCGGGACGGTGGGAACCGGTTCCAGTACCACCGGTGGCGACGTCGGCGTCGTGCCGGCCGGGCGGGCCGGCGTAACAGGCGCAGGGTCCGCTGCCCGGCCAGGCTGCGGGCTGGTGGCCGCTGCCGCCGTCAGCGCCGCGAGCCGTGCCTGCTGGCGCTGCCGGTCCAGGGCGTCCACCCGCGCGGACTCCAGTGCCACGGTGGTGTTCCGCAGTGTGGCCAGCTGCCTCACCAGGATTTTTCGCTGGGCGGCGGCATCGGACACCGCTTTTTGCCGGTCTTCGTCAGCGTGTTCGGCGTTGGCCTTACGGGACTCTGCGGTGCGGGCGGCGTCGTCGGCGGCGCGGTCCGCGTCCGCGGCAGCCTCCCTCGATGACCGGGCGGCGGCGGCAGCATTCTCCGCGGCCTGGAAGGCCCGGGTTCGGCCGGCGGCCACCGCCTCAAGCGTGGCGGCCTGCTGGAGCGCCTCGCCGTTACCGCTGACCAGGCTGAGCGCCGGCGTCATGCCGCCATTGCGGTAAAGGTCACCGGCGAGTTGGCCGATGAGCCAGCGTGCCTTCTTCTGCTCGGCCTCGGCGGCGGTGGCCTTCGCGTCCGCCAGGGCGGCGGCGTCCCGCCTGATGTGCAGTTCCACCAGTGCATCCGCGTAGGCGTTGTTGGCGGCGAGTGAGGTTGCCAGTCCGGCTTCCTTGGCCGCAGAGGCGTCCGCCAGGATGCGGTCGATCCGGCTGACCTGGTCCGCCGTCGCGCGTTCACTGGTCTTGGCCGCGGCGATCTCCCCGGGCGTCGGGAGGTCCGGTGTGGCTGGCATCCTCAGGGAGGGAGCGGCCTGGGCGGCCGCGGGCGAGGCCTGGGCGGGGACAGCGAATGCCCCGAGCAGTACGACGGCGGTGCACAGGGCGGCGGCCCTGCCGCCGGATCCGGTCCAAGCCATGGAAAACCTCGTTGCAGTCAGGCTGGCGCGAGCGAGGTTGGAATGTGGCACGTGAATGGCCCCTCTGCGGATCGCCCAGCAGGGACGAGGCTACGTGTCATATGCCACTTTGGCAACAAAGGTCACATCAGTAACATAAACAACAAGCGTGTGATTCGGATCCATCCGGCGGGGCGTGTCGTGACCCGCCGGGGGGTGGTTACGGGGGCCGGCGGGCCCGTCAGGCGTGCTGGTGTGCCTCGTGCTCCGCGTGGGTGGCCGGTTCGAGCTGGAAGGTGCAGTGCTCGGTGTCGAAGTGCGAGCCCAGGCAGCTGACCAGCTTGTCCAGCACCCTGTCCGCCCCGCGGGCGCCGAGCGCCGCGTCCTCCACCACCACGTGGGCCGAGAAGACCGGCACCCCGGAGGTGATCGTCCAGATGTGGATATCGTGGACGGAGACCACGCCGTCCACGGCCAGGATGTGCTCGCGGATCATCTGGACGTCCACGCCCTTGGGCGTGGCTTCGAGGAGTACGTCCACGACGTCCCGGAGCAGGTGCCAAGCCCGGGGCAGGATCATCAGCGCGATCAGGATCGAGGCGATGGTGTCAGCGGCCTGGTACCCGGTGGCCATGATGATGATGGCTGCGACTATGACGGCGAAGGAGCCCAGCAGGTCGCCCAGGACTTCCAGGTACGCTCCGCGGACGTTGAGGCTTTCCTTCTGGGCGCCGCGGAGGATCAGCAGCGAGACCAGGTTGGCGACCGCGCCCAGGATGGCGGCGAAAAGCATGACGTCGGTGTGGACGTCGGGGGCCGAGCCGAGGCGCCGGAAGGCCTCGGTGAAGATGACCACGGAAATGACGATCAGGACCAGCGCGTTGGCCAGCGCGGCGAGGACCTCGGCGCGCTGATAACCGTAGGTCCGCGCATCGCTCGCCGGCCGCGCGGCAATCCAGGCGGCGAGCAGCGCGATGAAGACGCCGGCGGCGTCGGAGAGCATGTGCCCGGCGTCGGCCAGCAGGGCCAGCGAGCCGGAGACGAGGGCACCAACAACCTGGATCAGGACCACGGACAGGGTGATGCCCAGGACGGCGATCAGGCGCTTGCGGTGCTTCGCTGTGGCCGTCATCCCGTGTGAGTGGCTGTGGTCGTGTCCCATGATTCCAAGGCTAGTCGCACCGGAGGCGGCTAGCCCCAGCCGAGATCGTGCAGCCGCTCGTCGCTGATGCCGAAGTGGTGTGCGATCTCATGGACCACGGTGACCGTGACTTCCTCGACCACGTCCTCGCGGGAGGCGCAGAGGTCCAGGATCGGCCGGCGGTAGATGGTGATCCGGTCCGGCAGCGAGCCGGCATCCCACCAGGAATCCCGCTCGGTCAGCGGCACGCCCTCATAGAGGCCCAGCAGAACCGTGTCCGGGTCCTCGCCCGGTTGCGGGGTGTAGTCGTCCTCGATGAAGACCGCCACGTTGTTCATGGTCTTCGCCAGTTCCGGCGGGATCCGGTCCAGGGCGTCGCCCACTGCGGCTTCGAATTCATCCTCGGACATCGGGAACGGTCCGGGGCCGTGGACGGTACCGTCCTCGTTGTTTCCGCCGGGAATGATCGGCAGGCCGGGCGGAAGGGATGCGGACATCTTCCGGAACCTAGGCCTTGGCCGGAGCCCCGGGCAGAGCCCGGGAGCGGCGCCGGGTCAGGGCGACGCCGGCGAGGCAGATCACGCCGCCCACCAGGCCCCAGACGGTGGGAATTTCGCCCAGCACCAGCCAGGAGATCAGGATCGTGGTGCCGGGCACCAGGTACGTGGTGGCGGCCAGCCGTCCGGCGTCGATCAGTGAGAGCGCGTAGGCCCAGGTGGTGAACGCGATCGCGGTGGGGAAGACGCCGAGATAGACCAGCCCCAGCGTTGCGGGCAGCGGCGCGGCCTGCAGCTCGGCGACGAGCTGGCCGCTGAACGGCAGGCAGCACACCGCGCCGACCATAATGCCGAACCAGGTGGCCTGGGCCGCGGGGAATTTCCGCAGCACGGGCTTCTGCACGATCACGCTCACCGCCGCGAGGGCGGCGGCGAGCAGGCAGAGCAGCACGCCGGCGACGTCCGCCGTCGAGCGCTGGCCGGAACCGAGGGCGATCACCGCGACGCCGCCGAACGCGACCAGGCTGCCGATGATCAGCCAGCGCGGGAAGCCTTCCTTCAGGATGAGCCCGGCCATCACGGCGACGAGGATGGGGTTGACGTTGATCAGCAGGGCGGCGGTGCCCGCGTCGAGCAGGTGTTCGGCGGCGTTCAGGGCGACGTTGTAGCCGCCGAACCACATCACGCCGTAGGCCAGGATGGGCCACCACTCGCGGCCCCGGGGCAGCACGGCGGCCTTGCGGAATTTTGGCAGCACCACGAGGCCCAGCACGACGGCGGCCACGGCGAGGCGTCCCAGGGTCAGCGGTCCGGGGGAGAAGCTGGGGCCGACGGCGCGGATGCCCACGAAGGCCGACGCCCAGAGCACCACGGTGACAATGACGGCGGCGATCCCGAGCCGGCTGATCTGCCCGGGCCGGAGGGCTGCGCCTGCCGCGGCCTGCGGGGTGGCCTGCGCGGCCGCGTCGCGGGTGCTGTCCGGCAGCGTACTGTTCGGATGCGTGCTGTCCGGGGAGGGGGAGCCTGTCTCGGCTGTTGTTGCCATGTTGCCAATCTAGCCGGTGCGGCGGCCGGGCAGCTGGCGGAAATCGGTCAGGTCTAGTCGAGTTCCTGCCAACCTGCGGGCAATGTCAGTGCCGTGCCGGCCCTCACCCGCCGGCCTGACCCGCCGCCCTGTCTCACCTGAGCGGCCGGGCGGCGGCCTGGATGGCAGCTGCGACCCCGTCAAGTGCGGCCGATCCGTGCCGCCATTGCTGCCAGTGGAGCGGAACATCCACGTGCGCCGCCGGATCCAGGGCCACCACCGTGCCGTGCTTCAGCTCCTCCGCTATTTCTATTTCGGGGAGCAGGCCCCACCCCATTCCCCAGCGGATGGCCTCGCCGAACTCGTGGGCGGCCGGGATGTGGTGCCGGGGCGGCTGGAGTGCCGTGCGGCTCGCCGACCGCAGGTACCGGTCCTGCAAATCGTCCTTGCGGTCGAAAACAATGACCGGCGCGGAGGCGAGCGCTTCTGCCGCGGCGCCGCCGGGAAACCACCGGGCGGCGAAGCCGGGCGTGCAGACCGGCAGGTACCGCATCACACCCAGCCGCCGGGAGGAGCACCCGGGCGCGGCCTTGGCTGTGGTGGTGATGGCTGCGGCTGCTGCGCCGCTGCGCAGGAGCTCCAGCGAATAGTCCTGGTCCTCGCGGAGGATCTCGAGCTGGACCCTTCCCGCCACTGCGGCCAGCCCGGCCAGTGCCCAGGTGTGCAGCGAATCGCTGTTGATCACCAGCGTCAGGCGTGTCCGCCCCCGGGGTTCCTCCGGCCGCAATTCTCCGGCAAGGTCTGCGGAGAGCAGCTCCAGCTGCCGGGCGAAGCGCACCACGGCCTGGCCGGATTCCGTAAGTTCCGCCGGCCGCGCCCGGGTCAGCATCGGGCGGCCGACGGCGGTTTCGAGGGCGCGGATCCGCTGGCTGACGGCGGAGGGCGTCACGGACAAGTGGGCGGCCGCGGCGTCGAAGCTTCCGTGCGCGACGATCGCGGCCAGTGTCCGGGCCTGTTCCGGGGAAATGTCGATCATTAGCTCATCTTATGTGCGAGTAGAAATGTTAGCTGGCTTCATAGTTGGCATGCACTTACCGTCGAAGGGTGATCCTTCCCCTGGTTTCGGGCCTCTCCGCCGGCCTCTCGCTCATTGTTGCCATCGGCGCGCAGAACGCCTTCGTCCTCCGCCAGGGCATTCAGCGCTCACATGTCGCCATGGTGGTGGCCGTCTGCGCGGTCTCGGATCTGGTGCTGATCCTGCTGGGAGTGGCGGGCATCGGTGTTCTGCTGGACCGGGCGCCGGCTGCCTTGGTGGTGATCCGGTGGGCGGGGGCCGCCTTCCTGCTGGTCTACGGGGCCCTCGCGGCCCGGCGCGCGGTCCGCGGGGAGCGGATGGACCTCCCCGGAGACAAGCCCCCGGGCAGCAGGACGGCCGTGCTGGCCACCTGCCTCGCCTTCACCTGGCTGAACCCGCACGTCTACCTGGACACCGTCCTGCTGCTGGGCTCACTCGCGGCCGCCCAGGGGGAGGCCGGCCGCTGGTGGTTTGCCGCCGGGGCCGGCCTCGGAAGCATCGCCTGGTTCACTGCCCTCGGCGCGGGGGCGCGGTTCCTGGCGCCGTTGTTCCGGCGCCAGGCGGCCTGGCGGGTGCTCGACGCCGTCATCGCCGTCGTGATGGTCACCCTCGCCGTGTTGCTGCTCGCCTGACCGCCGCGCCGGCAGCCGCTATGTGCCGCGCCCGGACCACTCGAGGAGCCGGTTCACCGGCCAGGTGGTGATGATCCGCTCCGCGGGGACGGCGTTGCGGGCGGCCCGTTCCGCGCCGTACTGCAGGAAATCCAGCTGGCCCGGGGCATGCGCGTCGCTGTCGATGCTGAAAAGGCACCCGGCGTCGAGGGCAAGCTGGATCAGCTCGTCCGGCGGGTCCTGGCGCTCCGGCCGCGCGTTGATCTCGACGGCGACGCCGTGCTCCGCGCATGCCGCGAACACCCGTTTCGCGTCAAACTCCGATGGCGGCCGCGTCCCGCGGGAGCCGTTCAGGAGTCGGCCGGTGCAATGGCCCAACACCCGGGTGTGCGGGTCCTCGATGCCGGCCAGCATCCGCCGGGTCATGGTCCGGCGGTCCGAGCGCAGCTTCGAGTGCACGCTCGCCACCACGATGTCCAGACGTTCCAGCAGGTGCGGGGCCTGGTCCAGCGTCCCGTCCTCCAGGATGTCGACTTCAATGCCGGAGAGCAGTCGGACATCGGGGCGGCCTGTGCCGGCGTCGTCCGCTCCGGCGCCGATCTCGGCGATCACCTCCAGCTGCTCGGTGAGGCGCTCTGCGCTCAGGCCGTTCGCGATCCTGAGCGTGGGCGAATGGTCGGTCAGGGCCAGATACTCGCGGCCCAGTGTCCGGGCCGCGTCCAGCATGGCCTCGATCGGCGAACCGCCGTCGGACCAGTCGCTGTGCGTGTGCAGGTCGCCGCGGAGGTTAGCCAGCAGCTCCCGGCCGCCGGTGGCGAGGGGCTCGGCGCCGCGGTCGCGCAGGACCGCAAGGTAGTCGGGAACGCCGCCGTCGACGGCCTGGGCGATCACCTCGAAGGTCCGGTCGCCGATCCCCTTCATGCGCTTCAGCCGCCCGTCCGCCGTTCGGGCCGCCAGTTCCTCCGGGGAGAAACCGCCGATGAGGCCGGCCGCCTTGCGGAAGGCCTGCACCTTGTAGGTGGTGGCGCGTTCGCGTTCCAGCCAGAAAGCGATCTCATTGAGGGCAGCAAGGGCGTCCATCCGTCCATCATCCGCACAGCCCTAAGGGCCCTGTCCAGAGCTTATTCCCGTTTGGTGGAGCGGATTTTGGAGATTCTGCGAGTTGGCCCTATAGTTTTATAGGTCCAGTTCGGAAGAACCCGAAGGGAAAAAATCGAAGGCTTCGGCCCTTAATTTTTGCCCTGGTTTCAGTGGTTTTCCGGATGGCGTCCTGGCCCCCATCGTCTAGCGGCCTAGGACACCGCCCTTTCACGGCGGCGGCACGGGTTCGAATCCCGTTGGGGGTACGCAAGGAACTGGTCAAGCCGGATGAAAAAGTCTGGTAGGCTAAAGGCCTTGAAAAATTGCGGTAGCGATACTGCAGGCAGCAAGAAACAGCAGTAAACAAGCAGTAAAAGTAAGGCCCTGTAGCGCAGTTGGTTAGCGCGCCGCCCTGTCACGGCGGAGGTCGCGGGTTCAAGTCCCGTCAGGGTCGCTCTGATTGCCAGAAGAAATTCCGGCCGTCATGGTGACATGTCACCTAGGCTCTGTAGCTCAGTTGGTAGAGCGTTCGACTGAAAATCGAAAGGTCACCGGATCGACGCCGGTCGGAGCCACCAGCTAGAACCCCGCAGTTCCCAGTGTTTATACGGGAACGGCGGGGTTTTTTCGTTCTCACCCGCCGGCAGCGGGAAGACCGGGGTGCGAGTCTTCACGCGGCGCCCCAATAACTAGGAGGATCGTTATGGGAAAAGACCTGGACCTGGATGTCGGCGGGAAGGAACTCGTCCTCCACAACAGATATGAAGTCCTATCGATACTGAACGACGTCACGATCGCGCTGTGGTTCATCGTGGGAAGCATTCTCTTCTTCAACGAAAGCACCGCCACACCCGGAACCTGGATGTTCCTCGCCGGCTCCGTAGAGTTGATGATTCGCCCGGTCATCAGGCTTACCAGGAACATTCATATCAAGAGCGTCTCGAAGACTGTGAACAGCAACGACTTCTGAGCGGCGTGCGCGTTTGCGGACCCCGAGGGAGGCCCGGCTAGACTCGCATGCTGGGGAAGAACGCCATTGCCGCGGACCGTCCCTGGACAGGTCCGTGGCGTAAGCCTGACCAGAAGAGTGATTTTGAAGAGCATCTTGCACAAGACCCGCCGCCCGCTGACCGTCACCGCCCTCCTCGCGGCCCTTGCCCTGGCCGGCTGCTCCGCGCCGGAAGCCGCGGCCCCGCCGTCGTCGCCGGCCCCGGCAACGTCCGCCACCGCCACCGCAGCACCCAGCCCCACCAACACGTCCGCCCTATACGGCGACTTCCCGACTGCCGCGGAGGCCTGCAAGACGATCTCGGAGCAGGCGACGGGCGCCTCGCTGTTCCCGCTGTCGGCGGCGCAGGGCAAAACCGCCGAGCTTGAGCAGCTCAAGGCCGACCTCAGCCGCACGGCAGAGCGCGTCCCGGACGGCCTCAAGGCCGACTTCGCCAAACTCAACCAGGTCGCCGTCGCAGGCCTGAGCGACCAGACCGTCTACTCCAGCGGCAAGTTCCAGGACGCCATGGCTCCCGTGACCGGTTGGATTGCCGCCAACTGCAACTAGGCCGCTCCCGCCCTCGGGAACAACCGCGGAAATCCCTGCGAGGGGCCCCACCCGCGGCCCCAAGGGCTAGGGTGGTGTCAAAGAGAAGGGGGAGTGCCACATGGAGTACCAGAATCCTCAGCCCGCGGTTCCGGAGGGCGGGCCACCCGGCGCCGGGCTGCCAGGGGCGGGCCGGTCCGCGACCGGCCGCACCGTGATCTCCGAAGCCGCCGTCGCCAAGGTGGCCGGCATCGCCGCCCGGGCGGTGCTCGGCGTATATTCCCTGGGCACCGGGCCGTCCCGCGCCCTGGGCGCCATCCGGGACGCGGTCGGCAGTTCGGACCACGCGGCCGGGGTGCGCGCCGAGGTCGGCGAGACCCAGGTGGCCGTGGACATCGACCTCGTGGCGCTCTACGGCACCCCGCTGCACCCCCTGGCGGACCAGATCCGCGCGGCCGTCTACGCCGCAGTGGAGGAACTCGTCGGGCTTCAGGTCATCGAAGTGAATATTGAAATCCATGACGTCTTCGTCCCCGGACCGCCCAAGCCCGCGGCCTCCGGCGAGGTACGGCCCGTGAGGGAGGCCCTGCAGTGAACCTGACCGTAGCCGGCATAGCGGCCGGCGCCTTCCTGGCGTTCATGTCCTTCGCGTTCGGCGTCTGGGGTTTCCTGGGCTCTGTGCTCTTCATGGCACTCGGAGCCCTGCTGGGCCGCGCCGCGGAAGGGAAACTGGACCTGCGCAGCGTCATCGACGCCCTCACAGGCCGGCGCTCCTCCTCATGAGTGCCGCCGCCGGTCGGCTGTTGGCCGGACACAACCGGATCAGCACCCAAGCCCTCACCAGCGTGGCGCGCGCCGCCGCTGCTGAGGCACTTGGTGTGCCGCCGCAGGACGTCCGGGCCGCCTGGACCGATGACGACGGGCTGCTGGCCCTCTCGCTCGTCACCCCCATCGCCGTCCCGTCGCTCACTGCTGTGCTCCGGGACCCGGCTCGCGTGGCTGCCTTCGGCGGCCCCATCTGGGACCGGGCGGTGGCCGCGAAAGAGGAGATCCTGCGCCGCGTCACGGAGCTCAGCGGTGCGCAATTGAGCCGGGTGGACATCCGCATCAGCGGGGCCAGTGTCACTGAGGGAGGACGGGTCCGGTGAGCCAGGCCGCCGGACGCCCCGATGGCGACGCCGGGCACACGTTCGCCGTGCCCGTACCCGACAACGCCGGGGTCCAGCCTGCCGGATCCGGTGCAGGCTCCGGCGCGCCCGGGATGGAGAAAGTCCTGGCCCGCGAGACCACCTCGTCCCGGGCGGCGGCCGCGGTCATCGCGGCCATACTGGTCATCGGGCTGTGCGGCTACGCCCTGCTGGAAACGGCAGTGCGGGCCGTGGGACAGCCGCCGTGGCTGATCGACCCGCAGACCGCGGCGGAGCGGGTCACGGCCCTCCCCGCCGGGGTTCCCCCGCTGCTGCTCGGCGTCACCGGCGCGGTCCTGTTCGCGGCCGGGCTGTTCTTCTTCCTCAACGCCGTGCTTCCCGGACGACGGGCCCGGCACGTCCTTGCAAACCCCCGCGCCGGCGTTGTGGTCGATGACGAGGTCATCGCCTCGGCCTTGGCGCGGCGGGCGCGGCTTGCCGCCAACGTAACGCAGGAGCAGGTGATGGTAGTTGTCTCCCGGCGTCAGGTGTTGGTCAACGTCCGGCCAACCTCCGGCGTGCCGCTCCGCGCAGCGGACGTCCAGGCCGCGGTCCAGGCCGAGCTCCGGGAGATGGTGCTGTCGCCGATGCCCGAGGTCCGGGTCAACCTGGCCTCTGCGGGGGTGATCGGCGCATGAACGGCACCCCGCGGATCCTCAACCGGCTCCTGATCGGCATCCTCGGCATCAAGCTCCTGGTGATCGGGGGCCTGCTGGTCCTGCTGGCCACCGTGCCGGCCGTCGACCGCTGGTGGCAGGGCTGGTCCGCGGGCCTCTGGGGCGGCGTCCGCGGTCTCTTCGACCGCACCCGCTTCCCCGGTCAAACGATGAGCTGGCTGTGGATCGTCATGGTGGTGGTGCTGCTGCTCGTGATCTCGCTGATGGTCGCGTGGCTGGCGCAGCAGGGCAAGGGCCGGGCAAACCTTCTTGTCGCCGAGGACGACGCCGGTGAAGTGCCCGGCTATGTCCGGATCGGCGGCGGCGTGGCCGAGCAGGCACTCCGGGCGGCGCTGGCCGATCGGCCGGATTTGGCCGGCGCCACGGTGGCCACCTACGAATTCAGGGGCGAGCCGGCCCTGCGGATCCGGGTGCAGCCGCGCCAGGGCGTTGCCCCGCATACCCTGGCGGCAGAAGTCTCGGCCCTGGTGGAGGCCCTGGATGCTGTGGTCGGCAAACGCACGCCGGTGCTGATCCACATCGGTTCCGGAGCGCGGTCCCGGTTCGGCCGGGCGGAACGCGTCCGCTAACGCGGCGCGTCGCGATCCGACGAGGACTGACGCGGTCCCGGGGGCGCGGTACCCGGTGAGTTTCGGAAACTTCCGCCCCACCCGAACCGCTGGCCCCACGGCTTCCTGCATCCGTGGAACCGCGGGCTGAGGCATGCGAGGCTCGGCAGCAGCCGGTCTCCGTTGCGTAAAGGTTTAATGTAAACGCTTGCATTTCTTGCTCCTTGCTCGCTAGTGTGATGGTCACCACACCAACTGCACCACCGGTCCAAACCGGTACTCAGCGAGGAGCACCTGTATGAAAAACCGTAAATACCTACTTCCTGCGGCCGCGGCCGGTGTTCTGGCCCTCTCTCTTACTGCCTGTGGAGGCGGCGGCAGCACCGGCGGCGGCGGCGGCTCGGCCGGCGGCGGGGATGCGGCAGCCAACCTGGACGGGCGCGGTCCCATCACCTACGTACAGGGCAAGGACAACAGCAACGTGGTCCGGCCGCTGATCGCCAAGTGGAACGCAGCGCACCCGAACGAAAAGGTCACGTTCAAGGAGCAGACCGACCAGGCCGACCAGCAGCACGACGATCTGGTCCAGAACTTCCAGTCGAAGAACGCCAACTACGACGTAGTGAGCGTCGACGTCGTCTGGACCGCCGAGTTCGCGGCGAAGGGCTGGCTCCAGCCGCTCAAGGACAAGATGGCGCTGGACACCTCCGGGATGCTGAAGCCGACCGTCGAGGCTGCGTCCTACAAGGGCACCCTGTATGCGGCCCCGGAATCTTCCGACGGCGGCATCCTGTACTACCGCAAGGACCTGGTCCCCACGGCACCCAAGACCTGGGACGAGATGATGGGCATGTGCTCGATCGCGAAGTCCAAGAACATGGGTTGCTACGCCGGCCAGTTCTCGAAGTATGAGGGACTGACGGTCAACGCCTCCGAGGCAATCAACTCCTTCGGCGGTTCCGTGCTGGACAAGGACGGCAAGCCGAGCCTGAACACGGAAGAAGCCAAGACCGGCCTCTCCAACCTGGCCAAGGCCTACGCTGACGGCAACATCCCCAAGGAAGCCATCACCTTCAAGGAAGAGGAATCCCGTCAGGCGTTCCAGGACGGCAAGCTCCTGTTCCTGCGCAACTGGCCGTACGTCTACAACCTGGCCACCACCGAAGGATCGTCCAAGGTCAAGAACGTGCTGGGCATGACGGCACTCCCGGGCAAGGACGGTCCGGGCGCATCTTCGCTGGGCGGCCACAGCGCCGGCATGAGCGTCTACTCCAAGAACAAGGCCACCGCCCTGGACTTCCTGAAGTTCCTCACCACGGAAGAAACGCAGAAGTTCTTCGCCACGCAGGGTTCGCTCGCTCCGGTGCTGACGAACCTCTATGACGACAAGGAACTGGTCGCCAAGCTGCCGTACCTTCCGGTGCTGAAGACCTCGATCGAGAACGCCGTCCCGCGTCCGGTGACCCCGTTCTACCCGGCCGTCACCAAGGCCATCCAGGACAACGCGTACCCGGCCATCAAGGGCGAGAAGGCAGTGGACGCAGCGCTGTCTGATATGCAGAAGTCCATCGAAACCCAGTCAAAGTAGTCCAAAATGGCAACTGAATTGGGCCCGACGCCGGTTAAGAAGCCGGCGTCGGGCGGGACCGAGCTCCACCACGCACCCAAGGGGGTGGGGGAGGACAACGTCATCGCCAGCCAGGGCAGGTGGGCGTCGTGGCTGTTGGCCCCCACCATCATCGCGCTGGCCATCGTCATCGTTTATCCGATCATCAGCGCCATCGTGATGTCCTTCCAGGCCGACGCCGGCCTGGATCCGGCCACCGGCCTCTTCACCGAGGGCGGCCCGGCCGGCTTCTCGAACTACGTCAACTGGATCGCCCAGCAGTGCAGTGCGCCGGCCGGCGGCACGGTGGCTTGCCCGCCGGGTACCCTGGGGTCCCAGTTCTGGTCAGCGACGGCCACGACGTTCTTCTTCACCATTGTGACCGTGGCGCTGGAGACGGTGCTCGGCTTCTGGATGGCCATGATCATGGCCCGCACGTTCAAGGGCCGCAGCCTGGTCCGGGCCGCCGTGCTGGTGCCGTGGGCCATCCCCACCGCCGTTACCGCCAAGCTGTGGCTGTTCATCTTCGCCTTTGAGGGCATCGCCAACAAGCTCTTCAACACCACCATCCTGTGGACCGGCAGCGAGTGGCCGGCCAAGTGGGCGGTCATCATTGCCGATGTCTGGAAGACCACGCCGTTCATGGCGCTGCTGATCCTGGCAGGCCTGCAGATGATTCCCGCGGAGGTGTACGAGGCGGCCAAGGTTGACGGCGCCACGGCCTGGCAGCGGTTCCGGATGATCACCCTGCCGCTGGTGAAGCCGGCTCTCATGGTGGCCATCCTCTTCCGCACCCTCGACGCGCTGCGCATGTTCGACCTGCCGTACATCCTGACCGGCGGGGCGAACAACACCACCACGCTCTCCATCCTGGTGATCAACCAGATCAGGCAGGGCTTCAACGCGGCGGCGGCGCTATCCACCATCACGTTCATCATCATTTTCCTTGTCGCCTTCATCTTCGTGCGCTTCCTTGGCGCGAACGTGGTGGAGCAGCAGACCGGCGCTAGTAAGGGGAAGAAATGACCACCGCCGCGACCGAGCTGCGCGCGCAGCAGGACCGGGGGCGCAAGGTCGCCCAGAACCGGGAAAAGTGGGCCCAGGGCCGCACGTACATCAGCGCCCTGGTGATCCTCGTCTGGTGCCTTGCGCCGGCCTACTGGATGGTGGTGACCGCCTTCCGCGACGTCGGGTTCACCTACGACACCTCGATCCTGCCGACGCACGTCACGCTGGACAACTTCAACACGGCGTTCGACACCTCCTTCGGAAACCGCTTCGGCCAGGCGCTGCTCAACAGTGTGTTCATCGGCGTGGTGGTGACCGTGGTCTCGCTGCTGATCGGCGTGTTCGCCGCCTACGCCCTGGCCCGGCTGAATTTCCGGTTCAAGTTCCTGGTGCTGGGCTTCATTCTGGGCGCCTCGATGTTCCCCGGCGTCGCCCTCATCACCCCGCTGTTCCAGCTGTTCACCAACATCGGCTGGATGGGCACCTACCAGGCCCTGATCATCCCGAACATCTCGTTCGTGCTGCCGCTGACCGTCTACACGATGACGTCGTTCTTCCGCGAGATGCCGTGGGAGCTCGAGGAATCGGCGCGGGTGGACGGCTGCACGCAGGGCCAGGCCTTCCGGAAGGTGATCATGCCGCTTGCGGCCCCTGCCATCTTCACCACGGCCATCCTGGCGTTCATCTCCTCGTGGAATGAATTCCTCATCGCCAGCCAGCTCTCGTCCGACGCGACCCAGCCGGTCACCGTCGCCATCGCGAGCTTCGCCGGGGCACAGCCCAACCAGATCCCGTACACGGCGATCATGGCGGCTGGAACCATCGTGACCATCCCGCTGGTGATCCTGGTGCTGGTGTTCCAGCGCAAGATCGTCGCGGGCCTGACGGCCGGCGCCGTCAAGTGACGGTTTGATGATGGCGGGTTCCTGATGGCACGCGGCCAGAACCAGGGCGAGATCCACCCTACGCACCGCAGGGTGCGCTCGGGCGAGGACTTCGACATCATCATCGGGTTCCTGGGCTTCTGGGCGCTGGTCCTGCTGGCGGTCACCGTCTGGATGGAGGTGACCGCCCAGCCGGCCGTCGGCTGGGCACTCGGGCTGCTCGCCACGCTGCTCGCACTGTACGGAATGATCCGGCTGCGGCGGCGTTTGCCCGGCCGGACGGCCGCCCGGCGGCGCTGAGGCGGCCGCCTAGGGCGGACCGGATACTGGAACGGATCGGCGCCGTGGGGGCGGCACGCTAGACGCGATTTTTGCGGATAGCCGACAAGGGGACACGGTGGCAAGGACAACTGACAGGGCGCAACGCGGCGGCCATTCCGGCGTCAGCATAGAGGACGTGGCGGCCGCCGCGGGCGTCTCCACCGCCACGGTCTCCCGGGCCGTCCGCGGCCTGCCCAGGGTCTCGCCCACCACGCGGCAAAAGATCCTCGAAATCGCGGGTGCCCTCGGCTACGTGGCCTCGTCCTCGGCCTCGGGCCTGGCCACCGGGCGCACCCGGACCATCGGGGTGCTGGCACCGTTCGTGAGCCGCTGGTTCTTCTCGAAAGCCATCGAGGGCGCGGACCGCGAACTGCACGGCCGCCAGTACAACCTCTCGCTGTTCAACCTGGGCGGCCACGGCAGCCACCGCGAGCGGTTGTTCAGCAAGACCATGGTCTACAAGCAAATCGACGCCCTTCTGGTCCTCTGCATGGCCCTGACCCGGGAGGAGCTGGAGCACCTGCAGAAGATCGACATCCCGCTGGTCGTTGTGGGCGGCCACGTCGAAGGCTGCGCCTACATCGGGATCGACGATTACGAGGCCGCCTCCACCGCGGTGCGGCACCTCATAGGGCTGGGCCACCGGGACATCGCGCTGCTGCACGGCGACGACGAAACAGACCTGAACTTCGACGTTCCGCGGGTCCGGATCAGGGCCTTCCAGGATGTGATGACCCAGGCGGCGCTGGACGTCCGGCCCGAGTGGGACGAGTGGGGGGACTTTACCGTCAGCAGCGGGCAGGACGCGTTCAAGCGGCTGTGGGACCGTCCCGGGCCGAAGCCCACCGCGATCTTCTGCGCCTCGGACGAGATGGCGATGGGGGTGATCTTCGAGGCGCGTCGTGCCGGCGTCCGGATTCCGGAGGATCTGTCCGTGGTGGGGATCGACGACCACGAATTTTCCGCCGCGATGGGCCTCACCACGGTCGGTCAACGCCCCGATGAACAGGCCGAGCTTGGCACCAAAATGCTGCTGGATGAACTCGACGGGATTGCGGGAGCGGTGCGTTCCACCGTAGCCCCGCACCGGCTGATCGTGCGGGACACGACGGCGGCGCCGCGGCTGGCGCAGCCGCTCGCCCCGGCACCCGGCTAGGCGGACCCGAGAGCCGGCGAAGATGTGCGTCGGTGGGCATACGGCCGGCGGGGCGCGCCTCAGGAGGCGCGTGCCAGCTGCCGGATCGGGATCCAGCGGGACGCGAGCCGACGGTATGCGGCGGCCGCACCGGTCATGTCGCCCTCGGCAAGGCACTCGATGCCCAGCCGCACGTCCAGCGGGGAATCGTCCGGATAGACCTTGTCCGCCACGGCGCCGTAATCGAGCTCCACGACAGAATCAGGGTGGAAGAGCTCCAGCCAGTCGGTGAGCTGGGTCAGGTCCTCGAGCATGTCCAGCTCCGGGGCTGCGAGGGCCAGGTGGGCGACGGCGTGCCGGACCCGTTCCAGCGCGGCGCCGATGGTGGCCCGGATGCGCACCGTGATGATCCGGCCGCCGGATTCCACCACATCCGTGGGGTCTGATTCCTGGAAAAGGCAGAACCAGCTGAACGGAATCCCCCAGGTCGAGGCCCGGGTGTGGACCCTGCCGATGCCCTCGCGTGCCTTCACCTGATCGATGCGTTCCTGGTGCCGGTCGCGCTGTTCCTCCGGGATCAGGAGCTGGGCGAGCGGGCCGTGGATCCCTTCCATCAGGGCGTTGGCGGCCAGCCCGGCGCGCAGCACCAGCTGGCTCGGGCAGTACAGCGGCCTGGCCGGCAGGACCTCTTCGCTGGCTGCACTCCCGGCTGCACCGCTGGCCTCACCGTCACCGTCGCCGTCGGCGGGGCGTGCGGAGCTGCTGACGGCCAGCACACGGACCAAATCGGTCTGCCCGGTGGGAAAGGGATCCCCGCCGGGGCGGGTGATGCGGCCCAGGGAAGCGAGCAGCTCGGCATTCTCCACGGCGGCGCGGGACTCGGAGCGGGCGCCGGCGGCGCGCAGGGCGTCCCGTTGCCCGGCGGGGAAGGCCTCCAGCGGCTCGTAGACCCGCAGGGTCGAGGAGAACGGCAACCCCGCCTGTCCGTGGTAGAGGTTGCCGGTCATTGAGGACCGGCGCTTCCCGGGCGGGCGTCCATCAGCCTGCCAGCTCCACGATGACCGGGGCGTGGTCCGAGGCGCCCTTGCCCTTGCGCTCCTCGCGGTCGATCGAGGCGCCGGTCACACGGGCAGCCAGTGCGGGGGAGGCGAGCACGAAGTCGATCCGCATCCCCTCCTTTTTTGGGAAGCGCAGCTGGGTGTAGTCCCAGTAGGTGTAGACCCCGGGCCCGGGCGCGTGCGGGCGGACGACGTCGGTGAAGCCCGCTTCCTCGAAGGCACGGAACGCCTCGCGTTCGGGCTCGCTGACATGCGTCAGGCCTTCGGCGCGGAAGTAATCGATGTCCCACACGTCCTCGTCCCGCGGGGCGATGTTCCAGTCACCCATCAGGGCGATCTGGGCCTCCGGGTCGGCCTGGACCCAACCCTCGGCGTGGGCGCGGAGCGTATCCAGCCAGCTGAGCTTGTAGGGCATGTGCTCATCATCGAGCGCCCGGCCGTTGGGGACGTAGAGGCTCCAGACCCGGATTCCGCCGCAGGTGGCGCCGATCGCGCGGGCCTCCTGTACCTCGTCCTTGCCGCCCTTGCCGAACACCGGCTGGTCCATGAAGGTGCGTTCGACGTCGTCGAGCCCCACACGGGAGGCGATGGCTACCCCGTTCCACTGGCTCAGGCCGAAGTGGGCGACCTCGTAGCCCATCCGCTCGAACAGTTCCCATGGGAAGTTGTCGTCCTTGCACTTGGTCTCCTGGATGGCCAGGACATCACAGTCGGTGCGCTGGAGCCAGGCCTCAACGCGGTCGGCACGGGCACGGAGCGAGTTCACATTCCAGGTAGCAATCTTCACAGTCCCTAACTTACCGAACTTGACGCCGCCGCGGCGCTCCCGGGGGCGCCGGCCCGGGGCCCCGCCGCCGCCCCGCGCTCTGGAGATTAGTAGGAAGTCCGAGTATATTCGGGTGCAGAGATGATCCAGGTCACATGCAAAGGAGCATTCCATCATGGTTCGTGAGCTTTCCCATTACGTCGGCGGACAGCACGTCGAGGGCACCTCGGGGCGCTTCAGCGACGTCTACGATCCCTGTACCGGTGAGGTGCAGGCACGGCTCCCCCTGGCCAGCGCGGAGGAGGGCCGTAACGTCATCGCCAACGCGGAGAAGGGCCAGCTGGAATGGGCTGCGATGAACCCGCAACGCCGCGGCCGGATCCTGCTGAAGTTCGTGGACTTGGTCAACCAGAACATGGACGAGCTCGCCACCCTGCTGTCCTCGGAGCACGGCAAAACGTTCCCGGACGCCAAGGGCGACATCCAGCGCGGCATCGAAGTGGTCGAGTTCGCCGCCGGCGCCCCGCACTTGCTCAAGGGAGAGTTCTCCGACAGCGCCGGAACCGGCGTCGACGTCCACTCGATGCGGCAGCCGCTCGGCGTCGTCGCCGGCATCACCCCGTTCAACTTCCCGGCCATGATCCCGCTCTGGAAGTCCGGTCCGGCCCTCGCCGCCGGCAACTCCTTCATCCTCAAGCCCTCCGAGCGGGACCCCTCCGTCCCGCTGCGCCTCGCCGAGCTGTTCACCCAGGCCGGACTGCCGGACGGGGTGTTCAACGTGGTCAACGGGGACAAGGAAGCCGTGGACGCGCTGCTGGAGGATCCCCGGGTCCAGGCCATCGGCTTCGTCGGCTCCACCCCGATCGCGCAGTACATCTACGCCACCGCCGCGGCGCACGGCAAGCGCGCCCAGTGCTTCGGCGGTGCCAAGAACCACATGGTGATCATGCCGGACGCGGACCTGGACATGGCCGCGGATGCGCTGATCGGCGCCGGATTCGGCTCCGCCGGCGAACGCTGCATGGCGATCTCGGTCGCCGTCCCGGTGGGCCGGCAGACCGCCGACGCGCTCGTCGCCAAGCTCCAGGAACGGATCGCGGACCTGAAGGTGGGCCACAGCCTGGCCAAGGACTCGGACTTCGGCCCTGTCGTGGCCGCCTCCGCCAAGGAACGGATCGAGGGCTACATCGCCTCCGGCGTCGAGGAAGGCGCCAGCCTGGTCACCGACGGCCGCGGCCTCAAGGTGGAGGGTTACGACGGCGGCTTCTGGGTGGGCCCCACGCTGTTCGACAACGTCACCAAGGAGATGAAGATCTACCAGGAGGAAATCTTCGGCCCGGTGCTCAGCGTCCTCCGCGCCCAGGACTACGACGAGGCTCTCCGGCTCTGCAGCGAGCACGAGTTCGGCAACGGCGTGGCCATCTTCACCCGCGACGGCGACGCCGCCCGCGACTTCGCCAGCCGGGTCCAGGTCGGCATGGTGGGCATCAACGTGCCGATCCCGGTGCCGATCGCCTACTACACCTTCGGCGGGTGGAAGGCCTCCGGGTTCGGCGACCTCAACCAGCACGGCGCCGACGCGTTCCGTTTCTACACCAAGACCAAGACGGTCACCACCCGCTGGCCCTCCGGCATCCGCCAGGGCGCCAGCTTCGTGATGCCGGAAGGCAGCTGATGGCAGAGCAGACGGCCGGTGAGGCCGCCGAGGTCCTGTTTGAGCGCCGCGGCCGGCTCGGCATCGTGATGCTGAACCGGCCCAAGGCCGTCAACGCGCTGACCGCCGGCATGGCGGCCGCGATGCTGGAACAGCTGACGCTCTGGGCCGACGACGACGCCGTGGCCGCGGTGCTGGTCCGCGGCGCCGGCGAGCGGGGGCTGTGCGCCGGCGGGGACATTGTGGCCATCTACCGGGACATGCTCGACGGCGGCGACGCGACCGCCGACTTCTGGGCCGTCGAGTACCGGCTGAACCTGCTGATCGCGGAGTACCCCAAACCCTACGTCGCGTTTATGGACGGGCTGGTCCTGGGCGGCGGGGTGGGAATTTCCGCGCACGGATCGGCCCGGATCGTCACCGAACGCACCCGGATGGGGATGCCGGAAACCACCATCGGTTTTGTGCCCGACGTGGGCGGCACGCTGCTGCTCTCCCGGTCGCCCGGCGAAACCGGCACGCACGCGGCCCTCACCGGGGCGCATCTGAGCGGCGCCGACGCGTTGTTCCTGGGTCTCGCGGACACCTTCGTCCCCTCCGTGGAACTCGCGGACCTGGCGGCAGCGCTGGAAACCGAACCGGTGGACGCCGCCGTCGCACGGTTCGCCGAGCCGGCTCCGCCGTCGGTGCTGGCTGCCCAGCAGGAGTGGAT
Source organism: Arthrobacter sp. SD1074B (assembly GCF_056780195.1). NCBI lineage: Bacteria > Bacillati > Actinomycetota > Actinomycetes > Micrococcales > Micrococcaceae > Arthrobacter > Arthrobacter sp. SD1074B. The sequence goes on from NZ_JBRAZT010000001.1 coordinate 295,369, forward strand.
TGACGCCTGCTACGCCAGCGACGACGCCGAAGAGATCCTGGACCGGCTGCGAACCGTGGGCGGTGAGGCAATCGACGCCGCGGACACCATCGCGGCCAAGTCCCCGACGGCGGTCAAGGTGGCGCTGGCGTCACTGCGCCGCGCCCACGGCCTGAGCCTCGCCGAGGCCCTGGAACAGGAGTACCGGGTGGGCCTGCGGTTCCTGGCCGGGCCCGATTTCCGCGAGGGCATCCGTGCCCAGGTGGTGGACAAGGACCGCACCCCGCACTGGCAACCGGCCAGCCTGGCGGAGGTTAGCCGCGACGACGTCGAGGCCTACTTCGCACCGCTGGGCGCGCGGGAACTGAAACTTTCGAAGGAGCGCGACAATGTCTGAAGCATCGCCGTCCGCACCGGCGCAGCCCGGCACCATCGCCTTCCTCGGCCTGGGCCACATGGGCGGCCCGATGGCCGTCAACCTGGTCAAGGCCGGGTACACCGTGACCGGCTACGACGTGGTGCCGGCGGCGCTGGACGCCGCCCGCGCCCACGGGATCACCACCGCGGGCACGGCCGTCGACGCCGTGGCGGGCGCCGCCGTCGTGCTGACCATGCTGCCCAGCGGCAAGCATCTGCTGGACGCCTACCGCGGCACCCCCGGCGAGCCGGGACAGCACAGCCAACCGGGCCTGCTGGCCGCCGCGGCGCCGGGGACGATGTTCCTGGACTGCTCGACCATCAACGTGGACGAAGCCCGCGAGGCCTCGGCACTGGCCGTCGCTGCCGGCCACCGGGCCGTGGACGCGCCGGTCTCCGGCGGCGTCGTCGGGGCTGAAGCCGGAACGCTGACGTTTATGGTCGGCGCGCCGGACGAGGACTTCGAAGCCGTCAAGCCGATGCTGGAGGTGATGGGAAAGCGCGTGGTCCACTGCGGCGGCCACGGCGCCGGGCAGGCCGCCAAGATCTGCAACAACATGATCCTGGGCGTCTCGATGATCGCCGTCAGCGAGGCCTTCGTTCTCGGCGAGAAGCTGGGGCTGACGCACCAGGCGCTCTTCGACGTCGCCTCGGCCGCGTCGGGGCAGTGCTGGGCGCTGACGACCAACTGTCCCGTGCCCGGGCCGGTCCCGACCAGCCCGGCCAACCGCGACTACCAGCCCGGATTCGCCGGAGCCCTGATGGCCAAGGACCTGAAGCTCGCGCTTAACGCGCTGGAAAGCACCGGCGTCGCCGCAAGGCTGGGGCCGCTGGCCTCCGAAATTTACGATACCTTTGCCGCGGAGGGCGGTGCCGGCCGGGACTTCTCCGGCATCATCACCGACATCCGGGACAAATCCGAACACCAGCCGAGGGGACAGGCATGACCGAGTACGCAAACATTCTGGTGGAGCGCCGCGGCCGCGTGGGCCTCGTGACGCTCAACCGGCCCGAGGCGCTGAACGCCCTGAACAAGGCGACCATGGACGAACTCGTGGCCGCCGTGTCCGCGATGGACACCGACCCCGGCGTCGGCGCCGTCGTGGTGACCGGTTCGGCCAAGGCCTTCGCGGCCGGCGCGGACATCAAGGAAATGCAGTCCAAGGGCTACATGGAGATGTACGCTGCGGACTGGTTCCGCGGCTGGGAGGACTTCACCCGGCTGCGCATTCCGGTGGTGGCCGCGGTTTCCGGGTTCGCCCTCGGCGGCGGCTGCGAGCTGGCGATGATGTGCGACTTCATCATTGCGGGGGACAACGCCAAGTTTGGCCAGCCGGAGATCAACTTGGGCGTGCTGCCGGGTATGGGTGGCTCGCAGCGCCTGACCCGCGCGGTGGGCAAGGCCAAGGCGATGGACATGATCCTCACGGGCCGCTTCATGGACGCCGCGGAAGCCGAGCGCGCCGGTCTCGTGTCCCGCGTGGTCCCGGCCGCTGACGTCGTCGAAGAGGCCGTCAAGGCGGCCGAAGTGATTGCCTCCAAGTCCAAGCCGGTTGCCATGGTAGCCAAGGAAGCGGTCAACGCGGCCTTTGAAACCGGGCTGGCCCAGGGCGTGCTGTTCGAACGGCGGGTGTTCCACTCGCTCTTCGCCACCGAGGACCAGAAGGAAGGCATGGCGGCCTTCAGCGAGAAGCGGCAGCCCGACTTCACCCACCGCTAGGCCTCGCCGAGCGGCTGCGGGCCGGCGGGTGATGCGGGCGCGCTAGGCCCTGCGCCTGGCGCGCAGCACGGCATCCTGGACCGTGGCCGGGGCGCCGTCGGAATCCTTCGCCGGCCGCGGCCGGGACGTGCAGGTCACGATCTCCCACTCGTCCGGATCGAGCTGCGCCGCGAGCTGCTCGGCGGTAAAGAGCAGCCCGGGGGCGGCGGGCCGGCGCACGCTGGTTTCCAGGTCCGAGGGGTGGTGGCCCACGATCAGCAGCGTCCCGCCCGGTGCCACGGACGCGGCGAGCCGGCCGTAAACGCCGTCCCGTTGCGGTGCGGGCAGGTGCAGGAACTGGGCCGAGACGAGGTCGAAGGTCCCGGCCGGAGGCGGCGTGACCGTCAGGTCCTGGTGCTGCCACGTGATGCGCGCAGCGGTTTCCGGCTCGCCTTCGACTGCGGCGGCTGCCCGGCCCAGGGCCACGGACGAGATGTCCACCGCCGTGACCCGCCAGCCGCGCCGGGCAAGCCAGACGGCGTCGGCGCCTTCCCCTGCCCCGACGTCGAGCGCGGAACCGGGCACCAGTTCCGCCGCCTCGGCCACCAGTTGCGGGTTTGGCTGCCCGCTCCACACCGGTGCGTGCTGGCCGTGCTGGCGGTACCGCTCATCCCAGAACGATTCGTCGAATTCCATGCAGCTCTCCTCCGGGCCCGTGCCGAGCGGCAGGGCGCCTGCCGCCCATCCAGTGTAGGCCCGCCCGCCCGTCCCCGGGCGCGGAACGGCAGCGCCAGCCGCCGCCGCTGACAGGCTAGGCGGCGCTGATTCCGAACAGCCCGATGATCAGTGCCATTACCATCAAGGTCACAAGTTCGTGGGCGCAGTTGAGCACGGTCAGGCCGGCGGGGCGGCCCTCGAAGGCGTCATGCGTGATGAAGCGTGCCGCCGTGAACCCGGCCCACAGGATCAGGGCGGTGACCAGGGTGTTGGCGAGGAAGTTTCCGCCGTAGAAGTGCTGCGAGATGGCGGCGGAGCCGGCCAGCACCCAGGCGGTGACGAAGCTGACCAGCAGGGTGATGAGAATGGGCTTGACGGCGTCCCTGGCGTCCCCGCCCGGGCTGACCCTGGCGACCCGCATCCAGTAGCTGCCGAAGACTTTGGGCGTGTACCAGACCGACCCGACCACCATGCTGGAGAGGGTGGCCAGCAGGACGGCCCAGATGTTGATCTCCGGAATCATTGCGCTCTCCTCAGCTCCGGGCTGCCCGGCGGACGGCCCCGCAAACGAAGTGTACGGCTCAGCCGCTGAAATCCCCGGCATTGCGCCGGAAGTTGCCCAGGATCCGGATCAGCTGCTCCACGTCCAGCTCCTCGAAGCCGGACTGGCCAAAGACCTCCGAATTGAGCACCGCCGTCGCCCGCTTGGCGAGCGTGCGCCCCTCCGAGGTGAGCTCGATCAGCGTGGTCCGCCCGTCGGTGGGGTGCGGGGAGCGGAGCACCAGCCCGGCCTCCTGCAGCCGGTCGACGGCGTTGGTCACCGAAGTGGGATGGACCTGGAGCAGGGCGCTCGCCTTGTTCATCGGCAGCGCCCCGCTGCGGGCGAAGCTGAGCAGGGCCAGCAGTTCGTAGCGCGCGAACGTCAGCCCGAACGGCCTGAGCGCGGTCTCGATCCGGGCCAGCAGGATCTGCTGGGTCCGCATGATGGCCGTGATCGCCGCCATCGGGGCGGCAACGTCGGCCCAGCCGTGCCGTTCCCAATTCCGCTGGGCGTCGGCGATCGGATCACGCGGCAGCGGGGCGCCCATGGCTAGCCCTGGCCTTTCAAGCCGGGGAAGTCGGCCTCGGAATACTCCGTGCCCAGCCCTTCCGGCACGCTGCCGGCCCCGTGCCGCAGCTCCTCGCTGCGCCGCAGTTCCACCCGCCTGATCTTGCCCGAGATGGTCTTGGGCAGTTCGGCGAACTCCAGCCGGCGGATCCTTTTGAACGGCGCCAGGTGCTCGCGGCAGTAGCGCAGGATGTCCTCGGCCAGTTCCGGTCCTGGTTCGTGGCCGGCCGCCAGGACCACGAAGGCCTTGGGCACGGACAGTTTGAGCGCGTCGGGGGAGGGGACGACGGCGGCCTCGGCCACCGCCGGATGCTCGATCAGCACGCTTTCCAGCTCAAACGGGGAGAGCCGGTAGTCGGAGGACTTGAAGACGTCGTCGCCCCGGCCCACGTAGGTGATGATGCCGCGCTCGTCCCGGCTCGCCATGTCCCCGGTGTGGTAGTAGCCGTCGCGGAAGGCCTCCGCGGTCTTCTCCGGGTCCCCGTAGTAGGCCTTCATCAGCCCGACGGGCCGCGGGTCCAGGCGCAGGCACAGCTCGCCGTCGTCGGCCTCCTCGCCGGTGGCCGGATCCACCAGCACGACGTCGTAGCCGGGCAGCGGCCGGCCCATGGCGCCGATCTTGATCGGCTGGCCCGGGGTGTTGGCGATCTGCACGGTGGATTCGGTCTGGCCGAAGCCGTCGCGGATGGTCTGGCCCCAGGCGCGGTGGACCTGGTCGATCACCTCGGCGTTGAGCGGTTCTCCGGCGGAGACCACCTTGGTGGGCGGGTTCTTGAGCAGGGATAGGTCGGCCTGGATCAGCATCCGCCAGACCGTCGGCGGGGCGCAGAAACTCGTGACCCGCTCGCGGTCCATCTGTTCCATCAGCGCCTTCGCATCGAAGCGCTCGTAGTTGTAAATGAACACGCAGGCCTCGGCGATCCAGGGCGTGAAGACGTTGGACCACGCATGTTTGGCCCAGCCCGGGGAGGCGACGTTCAGGTGCACGTCGCCCGGTTCCATCCCGATCCAGAACATGGTGGACAGGTGCCCCACCGGGTAAGAGGTGTGCGTGTGCTCCACGAGCTTGGCCTTGGACGTGGTACCGGAGGTGAAGTAAAGCAGCAGGGTCTCGTCCGCGAGGGTTGGTGCGTCCGGCATGAAGTCTTCCGCCGCGCCCGCGGCTTCGCTGTACTGCAGGGCCGCCGTCGTGATTTCCGCGGCGCCGGCGCCGTCGCCGATTTCGATCAGCGTGTAGTCGCCCGGAACGCCGGCGAACTTGTCGATGTTGGCGCTCCCGACGGCGGCCCAGTTGGCGCCGCCGCGCTCCACCCGGTCCTGCAGGTCCGCCGGTCCCATCAAGGTGGTGGTGGGGATCATCACGATGCCGAGCTTGATGCCGGCCAGCATCAGTTCCCACAGCTCCACCTGGTTGCCCAGCATGATGATCATCCGGTCCCCGCGCCGCACCCCCTGCGCCCGGAGCCAGTTGGCCACCTGCGCGGAGCGCGCCGAGAGGTCCGCGAAGCTGCGCCGCGTGGCCGTACCGTCCTGCTCCACGATGACCAGGGCCGGCCGGTCCGCTTTGGCGGGATCGGCCGCGATCTGGTCGAACCAGTCCAGGGCGAAGTTGAACTCCTGGAACCGCGGCCATTCGAACTCCTGGCGGGCGGCGGTGTAGTCCCCGCGGAGGGCCAGCAGCCTGTCCCTCGCAGTGCGGAAATCCTCAGTGACGGTCATGGTGCACCTTTCGCAGCCGGTCGCAGCCAGGCGGGCCGGTGCCGGTCCGCCGCTGTCCTAGTGATCCACATCACTGTGCAATATACTAGGACATCCAAGGGTTTGGAAGAGCCGATGTTGCTGCCGGTGCGCGGCACGTTACGAAGGGATATGTACCCGTGCAGTCACAAGGAAGTGCCGGCGGACAGACCGCTGTCCAGTCCGAGGCAACCCGCAGCGGTGCCGCGGAAAGCCCAGCCCAACTAACGGCGGCACCCCCGTTTCCGGACGCGGACCTGATGTACATCGTGGACCTGCTGCCCGCGGACGAGCGGGCGCGCTACCAGGAGATCCGGGAGTTCCTGCAGACCCGGATCCGCGCCGCGTCGATCGACTACTGGAACCGCGAGGAGTTCCCCTTCGGCCTGCTCGCCGAACTGGGCAAACACGGCCTCGGCGGCCTGCAGACGGACGGCACCTCCAAGCTCTTCAAGGGGCTCATGTACGTCGAGGTGGCGCGCGCCGACGTTTCGCTCTCCGCCCTCGTGGGAATCCACAATGAGCTGATCGTCGGCATGATCGACGAACTCGGCTCGGAAGAGCAGAAGTCCCGCTGGCTCCCCGGCCTCACCGCGTTCACCCAGCTCGGCGCCTTCGCCCTGACCGAGCCGGACCACGGCTCCGACATCGCCGGGGGCCTGGCCACCTCGGCGCGGTTGGAGAACGGCGAATGGGTGATCAACGGTGCCAAGCGCTGGATCGGTGCCGGCACCATCGCCGACTTCGCCCTGGTCTGGGCACGCGACGTCGCGGACCAGCAGATCAAGGGCTTCATCGTGGAGACCGATAGGCCCGGCTACACCGCCACCAAGATCGCAAACAAGATCGGGCTGCGGATCATGCAGAACGCGGACATTGTCTTGGACGAGGTCCGCATCCCGGGAGCCAACCTGCTGCCCGGTGCCACGGACTTCTCCCGGGCCAATGAACTGCTGCGCGACTCACGGGCCTGGGTGGGCTGGCAGGGCGCCGGCATCCAGCTCGCCGCGTTCGACGTCGCCCGGGCCTACTCGCTGGAACGCAAGCAGTTCGGCAAGGAGCTGGCCCGCTTCCAGCTCGTCCAGCAGCAGCTGGCCGAGATCCTGGGCAACGCCAGCGTCTCGCTGGCGTTGATGGCCCAGCTGGCGAGGATCCAGCAGGAGGGCAAGCTGGAGATGGTGCAGGCCGCCATGGCGAAGTCCACTACCACCCGGCTGGCCCGGGCGTCCGTCGCGATGGGACGCTCGTTGATGGGCGGCAACGGGATCAGCAGCGACTACGAGATGGGCAAGCTCTTCGGCGACGCCGAGATCCTCTACACCTACGAGGGCAGCTACGAGATCAACTCCCTGATCGTGGCCAGGGCCGTGACCGGCAAGTCAGCCTTCGTCTAGGCGGCGTTCGTCCGGCTGCCTTCAGCCGGCTGCCTTCAGCCGGCCGGGTTCAACGGGTGGAGCCGAAGCGCTCGCTGCGGTTGCGGCCGGCGTGTTTGGCCGCATACAGCGCCCGGTCCGCGCAGGCCAGCAGGCTGTTGCTGCCGGCGTCCCGCAGTTCGCTGACGCCGGCGGAGACCGTGATGGAGCCGACCTCGCCGAACGGCTCCGCCTCGATGGCGGCGCGGGCCCGTTCCGCTGCCACCAGGGCCTCTGATCCATCCGTCCCCGGCAGCAGCCAAACGAACTCCTCGCCGCCGAAGCGGGCCACGATCTCGTCCTCGCGGGCCACACCGCGGAGCCGGTTGGCGACGTCGGCAAGCACCACGTCGCCCATCAGGTGGCCGAAAGTGTCGTTGACCTGCTTGAAGTGGTCGATGTCGATCACGATCGCGCTCAGGCTGGTGCTGCGGGATGCCGCCAGCTCGATCTCGTGCGAGAGATGCTGTTCCAGGGCGCGCCGGTTGGGCAGGCCGCTGAGCTGGTCCGTGGTGGCCTGTAGCTCCAGGCTGGCGCGGGCCTCCGTGTTGCCGATCGCAATCTCCACCAGTTCGGCGAACTGGGCCAGCCGTTCCAGCATCGCCTCTGTGACGCCGGTGCTGGACTTCGAGGTCAGGGTGATGACGCCCCACAGGCTGCCGTGGACCCTGATCGGCGCGCCCGCCGCGGACCGGAAGCCTCCGGCCCGCATCTGCTCGGCGGCGGGACCGCCTTCCGGACCGTAGACCACCAGGGCGGGCTTGCCGGTGACGGCGACGCGGACGGTAGCTGAGACGTCGGTCGGCGAAAAAACGTGCCTGCGGCTCAGGGTGGGCGGCAACGCCGGGGCCATCGCCACGATGTCCGCCGACAGCGCGCCGGTGAAACGGACGACGGCGGCCGAATCCACGTGGAAGAGGTCGCGCACAATAAAGGCGACTTGCTCCGAGATGGCCGCCGGCGCGGCGTTGCGGGCGACGGCGGTGGCGATCTCGTGCAGCGCGGCCCACGTCTGTTCCTGCTGGAGCCGGTCGGTGACGTCCACGGCCACCACCATGCCGGCGGTGGCGTCCTCGGCGGAATGCACGGGTCCGGCCTTCAGCCGGTAGGTCCGGGGCCCGATCTGCCGGCTCCACGAGACCTCCTGGCCGGACAGGGCGGCGCGGTAGCGGGGCTCCAGCTCGGCGGCCAGGGCGCTGTCGAGCACCTCATGGATGCGACGGCCCTCCAGCTCGGCGGAGCGGTAGCCAAAGGACTCCAGCTCCTGGCCTTCGGCGATCAGGTAGCGCAGCTCCGAATCGAAAAGCAGCACGAAGACGCCGGGGACGCTGCGCGCCAGCGCCCGGTACCGGTCAGTGTCGCGTTGCTGGCGGCGTTCGGCCAGCACCCGCTCGGTGATGTCCGTGACCATCACGAAGAACCCCCGAACGCGGCTGTCCCCGTCGTCCGTCCCGTCCCCGTGGTCCGTCCCGTCCCCGCCGTCGCGCAGGTCGGGCATGTAGGAGACCTCCGCGAAACGCGTCGCCCCGGCGGCGTCGGTAAGCGTGCGCTTGAAAAGTTGCGGCTCGCCGTCGAGCACCTTGGTGATGTAGGGGTAGCTGGCCTCGTACACGGCGTCGCTGAGCAGGTCCCGGATGTGAATGCCGTGCAGTTCCTCCGGCGTGACCCCAAACCAGTCACGGTAGGCATCATTGGCCAGCCGGTTGCGCAGCTCGGAGTCCCAGTAGCCCACCATCGCCGGGATGCCGTTGAGCACGGCACGCATCTGGGCGGGCACCTCGGGCAGCCGCGGCGGCTGTGCGTTCTCCCGGGCGAGAGCGCTGTGAAAGTTCATTGCCCCAGTATCTATTGTGGTAACACCGGGCGTGAAACCGGGGCAGCCTCCCCGGCGGCCGTCCGGGCCGCGGCCTCTATCCTTCCCCGGTGCGCGGCCCAGTCGCCGTCGCTGCGGGGCGTCAGGTTCGGATCGCCAGGGCCCTTGCCCGCCGTCCCGTCGATGAGTTCGCGCAGGATGTCCGCGTGGCCCAGGTGCTGCGCCGTTTCGACGCACATATGGACGAGGATCTGGTGGAGTGTGACGCGCCGGCGTTCGGCGGGCCACCACGGGACCTCGCCCGCGGCGTCCAGCGGAAGGGCGTCAATGGTGGCGTCGCTGTGGGCGGCGGCCGCACGGTGCAGTTCCAGAATCTGGTCACGGGTCTCGTCCGGGGCTACCCACAGGTCCGCATCCGGTTCGGCGCCGTCCTCCAGCCAGGGCAGGGGCTGGCCGTTCGGGCGCCCGAACACTTCGCCGAAGTAGCCGATCTCCACACTTGCGACGTGTTTGACCAGGCCCAGAAGGTTGGTTCCGGTGGGTGTCAGCGGCCTGCGGACGTCGTATTCATCCAGACCGTCCAGCTTGGCCAGCAGTTCAGCGCGGCGCAGGCGCAGGTACCGGTGCAAAGTTTCCTTCTCGTCCATGACGGGCATCCTACCCAACCCCGGTCCGCGAACCCGGGCGCCGTTCATGGCAGGAACCGGTACCCGATCCCGGCCTCCGTGAGGAGGTGCCGGGGATTGCCGGCATCCGGCTCAAGCTTGCGGCGCAGCTGCGCCATGTACACGCGGAGATAATTGGTTTCCTTCGCGTAGGCCGGGCCCCAGACCTCGGACAGCAGCTGCTGCTGCGTGACGAGTTTCTCCGGGTTCCGGACCAGCACCTCGAGCATTTTCCATTCCGTGGGCGTGAGCCGGACGTCTTCGCCATCGCGGGTGACGCGGTGCCTGCCAAGGTCCACGGTGAAGGCGTCGGTGCTGATGACGGGCGGCTCGGCGCCTTCCACGCTGCGGCGCAGGAGCGCCCGCAGCCGGGCCAGCAGTTCGTCCAGACCGAAGGGCTTCGTAATGTAGTCGTCCGCGCCGGCGTCAAGGGCCCGGACCTTGTCCTCCGAGCCGTGGCGCGCCGACAGCACCAGCACGGGCACCGGGCTCCAGCCGCGCAGTTTTGCCAGGACAGCCGTGCCGTCCATATCCGGGAGGCCAAGATCAAGGATGACCAGCGCCGGCGGGGTCCGTGCCGCCGCCAGCAGCGCGGACTGCCCGTCCTCGGCCACGGTGACGTCGTACCCGTGGGCCCGCAAGGTGATGCGAAGCGCGCGCAGCAGGTACGGGTCATCGTCCACCACCAGTACCGCGGTCACGGCACGTCCGTCGGGGACGAGAGGATCGGCGGCGCGTGGTGGCGGCGCACCAGCGCGGACTGGGGCTCCAGCGGCGCCTGGTCCCGGTCCTCGCGGAAGGGGGCACCCTCGGAGAGCGGCAGGCTGACCACCATGGTCAGGCCGCCTCCCGGAGTGGCCTCCGCGCCCAGCCGGCCGCCCATCGCCTCGGTAAACCCCTTGGCCACGGCCAGGCCCAGGCCGACGCCGCCGGCGCTGCCCGCGTCGTCCAGCCGCTGGAAGGGATGGAACATCTGCACCACCTTGTCCGCCGGGACCCCGGTGCCGTGGTCGATGATCCGCAATTCCCCGGCCGGCCGCCCGCCCACCATGGCGGGGCTGAGTCCGCCGGCGCTGCCGGTGATCACAATGTCCGAATCAGGGGCGTACTTGACGGCATTTTCGACGATATTCGCGATGACGCGCTCAAGCATGCCGGGATCCGCCTCAACCTCCGGCATGTTCGCCGGCAGCTCCACCCGCACCCGGCCGGCGGCGATTCCGTGCAGGCCGCCGCCCACCACCTCGTACCAGCGCACGGGCCGAATTAGGGGCGTGACCGAATCGGAGGTGATCCGGGACATGTCCAGCAGGTTCCCCACCAGGGTGTCCAGCCGGTCGGAGCACTCGTCGATGGTCTCCAGCAGGTCCTGTTCCTCTTCCCTGGTGTAGCGGACACCCGGCTGCCGCAAGCCTCCGACCGCAAGTTTGATGCCGGCCAGGGGGGTGCGGAGGTCGTGCGAGACGGCGCGGAGCAACGAGGTGCGCACGTTGTTGCTTTCCGCCAGGCGGGCCAGCTGGCTCCGGCTGGCCAGCAGTTGCTGGTTCTCCAGCTGGGCCAGCAGGTGCACGCCGAAGGCGCCGAGCAGGCGCCGGTCGCTGGCCGGCAGCACCCGGCCGGACAGGACCAGCCGTGTGCCGGCGTTGATCTGCTCGACGTTGTCCCCTTGCGGGCCGGACCCCGCTGAAGAGGCTCCGCCGTCGGTGGTTGCCGCGGACGCGAACTCGCCGACGCCGGCAAGCAGCCGCCACTGGGCCGCGGCCTCGTGCGGCCCCGCCTCTCCGGACGGCGCCCCGTCGGGCCGCCCCGCGGCCGGTGCGGCGCCGCCGTCGTCGCCGGCCAGGCCGAACAGGGCGGCGCCGCGGACCTGGAAGACGTCCAGCGCCTGTTCCAGCAGGCCCGTGACGGTGTCTTCGGAACCGGCTGCCCCGCGCGAGAGCTCGGCCAGGGTGGTGGCTTCCGCCCTCGCCCGGGCGGCCTCCTTGGAGCGCCGCGCGGAGAGGTCAACGACGACGGCAACTGCGGCGGACACGCCCACAAATACCGTCAGGGCGAGGACATTCTGGGCGTCGCTGATGGTCAGGTTGCCCAGCGGCGGAGTGGAGAAGTAGTTCACCAGCAGGCTGCTCCACAGTGCGGCGAGGATCGCCGGCCACAGCCCGCCGACCAGCGCCACGGCGACTGAACCCGTCAGCTGCACCAGCATGGACGTGGCCAGGTTCTTGTCCGGATTGACCGCCAGCAGCAGCTGGAGCAGCGCAGGAAGGATCACGGCCAGGCCAAAGCCGACCCCCACCCGCAGCCGGCCCAGGTCCTTGTGCCGGTTCCGGCGCGCCCCGGCTGGCGCACGCTCCTGCGGCACCAGATGGACATCGATGCCGGCGGAAGCGCGGAGCACCCTGGCGGTGGTGCCGCCGCCACGGAGGCGCGCCAGCAGGGGGGCGGCAGCGCCGCCGCGGGAGACGCCGAGGACCAGCTGGGAGGCGTTGACGCTGCGGGCGAAGTCCAGCAGGGCCTCGGCCGGGTCCTCGCCGGCGACCACGTGGTAACTGCCGCCGAGGCCCTGGACCAGCTGCCGCTGCGCCTCGAGCGCCTGCGGAGACTCGGCGGCGACCCCTTCCGCGGCCCTGACATGGACGGCCAGCAGGTCGATGCCGCTGACGCGGTTGAGCAGCCGGGCGCCGCGGCGGATCAGCGCCTCACCCTCCGGGCCGCCGGCCAGCCCGACGACGATGCGTTCGCGGGCCGGCCAGCGGGCATCGATCCGGTTGCCCTCCCGGTAGCTGGCCAGGCGCTCGTCCACCCGGTCCGCCAGCCATAGCAGCGCGAGCTCACGCAGGGCCGCCAGGTTCCCGGGGCGGAAGTAGTTGGACAGTGCCGCGTCAACCCGGTCCGGCGGCACGATCTTGCCGGCCGCGAGCCGCTGCCGCAGCAAGTCGGGGGAGAGGTCCACGAGCTGCAGCTGATCGGCCCGGCGGACGATCCCGTCGGGCACGGTCTCCGCGGCCCGGCCCTGGGTGATCGCGCTGACGACGTCGGCCAGGGAGGCGAGCTGGTGGATGTCGAGGGTCGACAGGACGTTGATCCCGGCAGCCAACAGTTCGTCGATGTCCTGCCAGCGGTGCCGGTTCCGGCTGCCGGGGGCGTTGGAGTGGGCGTACTCGTCCACGAGGGCGGTGGCCGGCGCCCGGCGCAGCACCGCGTCCAGGTCCAGTTCCTCGACGTCGACCAGTCCGACGGGTACCCGCCTGGGCCGGATCGCCTCGAGGCCGGCCATCAGGTCACGGGTGTCGCGGCGGCCGCGGTCGCGTGCGAAGGCGACGACGACGTCGTCGCCGGCCCCCCGGAGCCGGTGCGCTTCCCGGAGCATGGCGTAGGTCTTGCCGACGCCTGGGGCCGATCCCAGGAAGATGCGCAGCGTTCCACGTGCCATGCAGCCATTGTTCCATTCCGGCCGCGGGCCGGCGGGGGAGCCGGGCGTCAAGGATTCATCAAGATCCGCGCCCGGGTGGCGGCCGCGGCGACGGCCGCTGCTAGCTTCGCAACTGGAGGGCACAACGCGGCACCCGCCCGTTGAGAGAGGCGCCGCGAAGAAAGGAACGACATGACCACGCTGAGCAGGCCGCCGGTCGACCCGTCGGCGCCGAAACCGGGCCGCCTGACTACGCTGCGGACCTGGCTGCTGGTGGGGCTGCAGGACAGCAAGGGCGGGCACCAGGGCCCGGGCGGCGTGCCCACGGCGCACGAGAAGAAGCACAGCTGGTGGCAGGTCATGTGCCTGACCGGCGTCGACTACTTCTCTACCCTGGGTTACCAGCCGGCCATCGCCGCGCTCGCCGCCGGGGTGATTTCGCCGCTCGCCACCCTCGTCCTGGTGGCAATCACCCTGCTCGGCGCGCTGCCGGTCTATCGCCGCGTCGCAGGCGAGAGCCACCGCGGCGAGGGATCCATCGCCATGCTGGAACGGCTGATGCCGCGCTGGGGCGGAAAGCTCTTCGTCCTGGTCCTGCTCGGCTTCGCCGCGACGGACTTCATGATCACCATGACCCTGTCGGCCGCGGACGCCACCGCCCACCTCGTCCAGAACCCGGTGGCACCGGCCTGGCTGCAAGGGCAAAACGTCGCCGTGACGCTGATCCTGCTGGCCCTGCTCGGGGCGGTGTTCCTCCGCGGCTTCAAGGAGGCCATTGGCGTGGCCGTGGTCATCGTCGGACTGTACCTCGGCCTGAACGTCGTGGTCGTCGGCGCATCGCTCTGGGAGGTCCTGAGCCATCCGCTGGCCGTGGACAACTGGTGGCAGGCCATCTCCACCTCGCATGGAAACCCGCTGCTGGCGGTCGGCTTTGCGCTGCTGGTCTTCCCCAAGCTCGCCCTCGGCCTGTCCGGGTTTGAGACCGGCGTCGCCGTGATGCCGCAGATCAAGGGCCACACCAAGGACACCGAGGAGCACCCCGCCGGCCGGATCGAGGGCGCCCGCAAACTGCTGACCACTGCAGCCTTGATCATGAGCACCTTCCTGATCGTCAGCAGCTTCACCACCGTCGTGCTGATCCCGGAGCACGAATTCCAGCCCGGCGGCCAGGCCAACGGGCGTGCCCTGGCCTTCCTGGCCCATGAGTACCTCGGCGTGGGTTTCGGTACCGTCTACGACATCTCCACCATCGCGATCCTCTGGTTCGCCGGCGCGTCCGCGATGGCCGGCCTGCTCAACCTCGTCCCGCGGTACCTGCCCCGCTACGGGATGGCCCCCGGCTGGGCCCGGGCCGTCCGCCCCCTCGTCCTGGTCTTCACCCTTATCGGGTTCATGGTCACCTGGCTTTTCGACGCCGACGTCGACGCCCAGGGCGGCGCCTACGCCACCGGCGTGCTGGTGCTGATGACTTCGGCTGCCGTGGCCGTGACGCTCTCGGCCCGGCGGCAGCGGCAGCGCAAGCGAACCGCGGGCTTCGGCGTCATTGCCGTCGTGTTCATCTACACCACCGTGGCCAACATTATTGAACGCCCCGAGGGTATCCGGATCGCGTCGATCTTCATCCTGGGGATCATTGTGATTTCCTTGCTCTCGCGCGCCCGGCGCTCGTTCGAGCTGCACGCCACCCACGTCCATCTGGACCGGCAGGCGCTGGAATTCATGTCCGATGAGCTGGAGGGCCCGCTGCGGATTGTCGCGCACGAACCGCTGCGCCTCAGCGCGGAGGCCTACCGGCAGAAGCTGGAGTCCGCCATTGAGGTCAGCCACCTGCCGCTGGACTATCGGGCCTTGTTCCTTGAGGTCGTCGTGGATGATTCCTCGGACTTCGAAACCGAACTGGAGGTCCGCGGCATCACCCGGCACGGCTACCGGATCCTCGAAGTGCACGGCCCCGCCGTCGCCAACACCATCGCCTCGGTGCTGCTGCACATCCGGGACGTGACAGGGCTGATGCCGCACATCTACTTCCGCTGGACCGAGGGAAACCCGCTCACCAACCTCCTGCGCTTCCTCGCCTTTGGTGAGGGCGAAATCGCGCCGGTGACCCGCGAGGTGCTGCGCGAAGCCGAACCCGATGTCACGCGGCGGCCCTGGGTGCACGTTGGCTAGGCGGACTGCTCGGCAACCCCGGTCAAACGCGGAAAGGCCTCGGCAGGGTGAGGATTTCGGCTCCGTCGTCGGTGATGGCGATGGTGTGCTCGCTGTGCGCGGTCCGGCAGCCTGTCGCGCTGCGGAGCGTCCACCCGTCGGCGTCCGTAACAAGGGTGGCGGTGTCCGCCATCACCCATGGTTCCAGGGCGAGCAGCAGGCCGGGGCGCAGTTGGTACCCGCGGCCGGGCCGCCCGGTGTTGGGAACATGCGGGTCCTGATGCATTGTGGATCCGATCCCGTGGCCGCCGAACTCGGTGTTGATCGGATAACCCGCCGCGCTGAGGACCGAACCGATGGCATGGGAGATGTCACCGATGCGGGCCCCGGGCCCGGCAGCGGCTATCCCTGCGCTCAAGGCCCGTTCGGTGGCGCTGATCATCGCCACGCTCTCCGGGGGCTTTGATGCGCCGACGATGAAGCTGATGGCCGAGTCCGCGGCGACGCCGTCTTGGGAGACGGCGAGGTCCAGTGTCAGCAGGTCGCCGTCGGCCAGTGCGTAGTCGTGCGGCAGGCCATGCAGCACTGCATCGTTGACGGCGGTGCAGATGTAGTGGCCGAACGGCCCGCGGCCGAAAGACGGCGCGTAGTCGACGTAGCAGGACTGCGCTCCCGCCTCGAGGATCATGGTCCTGGCCCACTGATCAATCTCCAGCAGGTTGGTGCCGACCATGCTGCGGCTCTTCAGCGACTGCAAAATGTCAGCGACCAGGGCGCCTGCGGCCCTTGCCCGGGTCAGTTCGGCGGGGTTGAGGATCTCGATCATGCGGCGCCTTTCTCACGCGCGGGTTTCTTTGCCGGCCGGTGTCCCGCCGGGACGGCCGGGAACACAGCAGCCCCTCCGGAAGATTCCTCCGGAGGGGCTGCATGGTCTTCTAGGAGAAGCAGTCCGGCAGGCCGGGCTTTCCTGAAAGCTTAGAGCGGGCGGATGTTCTCAGCCTGCGGGCCCTTCGGACCCTGGGTGACGTCGAACTCGACCTTCTGGTTCTCGTCCAGCGAGCGGTAGCCGCTGGAAGCGATTGCCGAGTAGTGGGCGAAAACGTCGGCCGACCCGTCATCCGGGGCAATGAAGCCAAAACCCTTTTCGGCGTTGAACCATTTAACTGTGCCTGTAGCCATGCCTTTATCCTTCTGAAACGCTGCTGATCTCCGGCGGCCACGAGGCCAACGGCTGCGGAGACATTCGTCCGCTGTCCCCAACGTACGGGGCGCCGGGCCGTGGTGCAAGGGTCTGAGTGCGGGAGTTAATCCCGGGGGAGGCTATAGTCGGCTCACCATGTCAACAATCTCGGTGGTAATCCCCACCCGGAACGATGCGCAGCCGCTGGCGGTGTGCCTTGAGGCACTCGCCCGGCAGAGCCGCCGCGCGGACGAGGTGATCGTGGTGGACAACGGCAGCACGGACAACACCGCCGAGGTTTGTGCCGCCGCGGGGGTGCGGCGGATCGCTGTTGAGCTGCCCGGGATCGCGGCGGCCACCGCCCGTGGCTTTGATGAGGCGGAGACTGAGATCATCGCGCGCCTGGATACCGACTCCGTCCCGCCTGCGGACTGGCTGGAACGCGTCGAAGCCATCCTGGACAAGGCCGGTCCGCTGACGGCATTGAGCGGACCGGGGGACTTCTACGGCGGGACGCGGTTCGCCCGCTGGATGGGCGGAAACGTTTGGATTCCCGGTTATCGCTGGGCCGTGGGGCTCCTGCTGGGGCACCCGCCGCTGTTCGGCTCCAATTTCGCACTGCGGGCCGGCGTCTGGGAGAAGATCCGGGGCCGGGTCCACCGGGGCCGGCCGCCGGTCCACGACGACCTCGACATTTCCTATCAGATCCCGCCCGAGGTGTCCGTGGTCTGGGAGCCGACGCTGCGGGTGGCCGTCTCGGCCCGACCGTTCGAAAGCCGGCACGCCGCGGGGCGCCGGCTGGCGATGGCGTGGACGACGTTCGCCGTGGAGTTCCGCTTGGAGCCGCCGCTGCGGCGGCGCCGCCGTCGTGTGCGCTGGGAACGTGCCCACCGGCGCTAATCGCTGCGGCGGTCAGCCGGCGTCGGAGTAAAGGGCTATCAGGTCCCGGCTCATCTGGTGCGGCGACGTTTCACTGGGGCTGTGGCCGCCCCGGTAGACGGCGATTTTCGCTCCGATCGCCTGGGCGAAGCGGCGGTGCAGGGCAAGCGGCCAGAGGTCGTGTTCGCCGACGGCGACGAACTTCGGCAGCGTCGCCGCGGCCAGCACCGGCCGCAGATCGGGGGCGTGCTGCATCAGCCCGAAGATGTCCCGCACGGATTTGCGGCGGGTAAAGCGGAACCGGTACCGCACGAAACGGATCCGGTTCGGCGCCACGCGGACCACGTTGCTGCGGATGCCCCACACCATCAGCGCCGCACCCACGCCGGCGCCGGCCCGGCCGCTGAACCGGCCAATCCGCTGGACGCCCCGGAAACTGTTGCCGGGTTCGGGCGGGCAGCTGAGGAGGGTCAGGCTGCGGAACAAATCGGGCCGCGTCGCGAAGGCAAGCTGCGCGACGATTGCGGCGAAGGAGTAACCAACGACGTGCGCAGCGCCGTCCCCGGCCTCCAGCAGGGCGATCAGGTCGTCGGTGAAGAGCCGGTAGTCGTAGTGTTTCCGGGGCGGGTCGAGCTGCTCGGGCCCGGCGCCGGCCGATTCGTACTGGCCGGCGATGTCGTAGCTGAGCACAAAATATCCGGCAGCCGCGAGCTGGGGCAGCATGAGCGAGAAGTCTTCCTTGGACCCGGTGACTCCGGGAACCAGCAGCACCCGCGGACGGCCAGGCTCACCCATGGACAGGGTCGCCAGCGCACCGCTGGGGGCCCGGAACTCGCCGCGGACGGAGCCCGGCGGCGGTACGGACCAGTCGACGTCGGGCAGGGCGGCGTCCAGCCGGGCGGCCTCGTCGATGAGCCCCGAGCCGAAGACCCCGGGGTCCGGTTCCGGTGCGCCCGGGAGATTGCGGCCTGTTGACGCCATGGACTAAACATAGCCCCGGGGTGTGGACCTCAGGCGCCGGCCACCCTGCGCACGAACGCGTGCAGGCGGCGGTAAACCTCCTGCGACTCCGGGTGGCGGAAGTCCTGCTGCCAGGTGTGCTCGGTGTTTGGGGCGTCCCAGCCGTAAATCAGGGTGTCCACGTGGACTTCATGCCCGCGCAGGCGCTCGATGAAGTTCAGGTTCGCTGCGTAGAAGAAGTCCCGTTCCGAGGTGGTCACGAAGACCGGCGGGAACCGCGCGTCGAGCCATTCGATCGGGGACAGGAAGCCGGCCGCGGCGCGCAGCTCCGCAACGCGGCGGCCGGGGCCGCGCGCTGCCCGGGGCAGGAGCATCCGGACGAAGTTCAGGCTGAGCACGAAGCCCTTGTCGAAGAACACGGAGAAGTCCACGACGCTGCAGTGCTGCACCAGGCCCCGCAGGCTCCGGGCGGGGGTCGCCGGCTCCAAGGCGTAATGGCGGGCCAGTTCCGGGCGGAAGCTGGCCGCGGCGAGGAGGGCAGCGATCTGGCCGCCGGCGGAGTCGCCGCCCAGGACAATCCGGGCAGGATCCCCGCCGTAGCCGGCGATGTTGTCGCGGACCCAGGCCAGCGCTGCATTGGCGTCCTGGAGGACGTGGGCCATGTGGAAGCGCGGAGCCCGGCGGTAGTTCACGTTGACCGCCACCATGCCGCCCTCGGCCTGGCTTGCGCAGTACTTGGTCAGCGAGGCCTTGTCGCCCGAGGTCCAGCCCCCGCCATGGAAGTAAACGTAGACCGGCAGCTGGCCGGCGCCGTCAACCGCTACTGCGCCGGCAGGGGCGATCACGTCCAGGCGGTGGGCCCGAATGCCGTCCCCGACGAAGTCAATGTCGTGGAAGTAGTCGACGCCGGTGATGGGGTCGGCGTTGAAGCGGGCCTTTTCGCCGGGGCCCAGCGAGTGCATCAGGGCCCGCCAGGCCCACACCGGAACCCGGCGCAACACCCCGCGCGCGCGGCGGGCCAGGCCGAAGGCGCTGCCGGCCCGCTGCGCAGGGTATTGCGCTGGTGGCAGGGGCAGGGGCCGTGCAGGAAGGGAGGGGGACTGCTGGGATGGCTGGACCGCCGGGGTCATGATCCATTCTAACTGGGCACGGCTGTGCTACCACGCCGAGGGCAGCCTGCCCTTGCCGCACAGCGGTCGGTCATTTTTTGCCTTTGAGCAGGACTTCGGGGGTGGCCCGCTGGGTGAGGGCCCAGCTGGCGAGGACTTTCCGGGCGTCCTCCCAAGGTGTCCCGGGTGGAGCGTTTCGCGATGGTCATCCCGGAGCCTGAGAAAAGGACTTCAGCCTGGAGTAGCGTTCCCGCTGCCGCATGGCGTGAAAGTCAGTCCCTTGCGCCTCGGCGCGACGATGCTCCTATCGGCGTTGAATGCCACTTCTGGACGTCAATGGCACTGGTCCAACGGCTCGTCTTGGTTCTCGCCAACCCAAAGGTTCGAACCAGGGGCTGATGCTCGTGAGCGTCGCCTTGTGGATGGTTGTGGTTCTTTACGGGCAAGCAGACGTGAGTGGTTGACGAGAGAAGACATCGACGGTTTGCCGAGAAATTGGGACGGTGCGTGACGCGGCCGACAGAAGGGAAAAACGGGTGCGATTTGCGATCCTGCGCCTAGGATCGGCGGATGCGCATACAACCGGACCGGAGGCGGGCAGCCGGCACTGCGGCGACCCTGATCGGAGGGTCGGCGGAGTTGGTGGACTTCCTGATCCCGCTATGGGGCGGCACCGAGCTTGGCCTCGCGCCCAGCGCGATCGGAGTTCTCGTCGCTGTCGAACTCGTCGTCTCGGTGATCGCCCGGCCAATTTCCGGCTGGCTGGTCGACTCGCGTGTGCGAACGAGGGTCGCCGCGGCGGGGGCTCTGCTGTACTCGGTGAGCTGCATCGGTTACGCCCTTGCGACATCCCTTCCGCTGGCCTTCGGCGCAGCTGTCGCGGGCGGCATGGGCGGCGCCTTCTTCTGGATCGCAGCCCGGTCGATCGCTGCGGAGAGCCTGGACCGGGACTCCGGCTCTCTGGCCGGGATGCTGTCGTCCGAAGCGCTTGGATCGTGGTTTTTTTGGATCCCGGCGATGGTCCTGCTGCAGCTCATCGGCTTCGGCGGGGTTTTTGGGATCCTATCTGTCGTCTGCATCCTCGCTGCGGTTGTGTTGTTCCGCGTGCCGCGGTTCCTGTCGCCGCCGCAGGAGCAACCATCAGGCGGGATCAGGGGCGACGGAAAGCGCCTCGCCCCGCTGCTGCTCGCCGCACTCGTGACGGCCGTCGCCGAGGCTGGCGTGTCGCTGCTTTTGCTGCTCCATTTGCAGAACGCGCTCGGACTCGAGGTCTACCAGATCGCACTGATTTATCTGCCCGGAGGCATTGTGCTCACGGTGATGCCCCGCGTTTTGCACCGTTTCGTTGAACGTCGTGGCCGGCGCGCGGGATATGTCATCGCGTCCGTCGCGTCGGCCCTGGCGGCGGCCGGTCTCGCCTTCATGCCCAGTCCGCTCGTGATCGCTGCGCTCTGGGTGCTGACGAGTGCCTCATGGGCAATTCTCCTGCCGATCCAGCGGGCGGTTGTTGCCGAAGTAAACAACCATCGAGTGGGCCGCGGACTGAGCCTCCTGACCAATTTCGAGATCCTCGGAGCAGCAGCAGGGGCACTGCTCGCGGGGCTGCTGTACGAGGGTGGAGCGTGGCAGCTGTCGTGCCTGGTCTTCGCGGGCATCATCCTCAGCGGAGCGGTCTTTGGGCCGCTGGCACTTACGAAGGTGGGCGTCCGTAACCGCCCGGTACCGGACCCGGAAGTTATGAGCACTGGCTAAGCGACGAACTCAGAGCACTCCCAGGCACTGCGGCGGGAGCGGCCGTGACTCGAACTGGACAGCCGCCCGGTCGCGCCTAGTCCGGTAGTTCCCGGACTGTGCCGGCGGCGCCGTCGACAGTGACGCGTTGGCCGGTGTGCAGCCGCGTGGTGGCGTCCGGCACGCCGACCACCGCGGGGATGCCGTATTCGCGGGCGACGACGGCGCCGTGCGAGATGACGCCGCCCATCTCCATTACGAGGGCGCCGGCCGTCATGAACAGCGGGGTCCAGCCGGGGTCGGTCGAGGGTGCCACCAGGATTTCGCCGGGCTCGAGGCGGGCGCCCACCGGGTCCATGACCACCCGGACCGTCCCGGTTGCGGTGCCGGCCGAGGCGGGGGTCCCGGACAAGGCTCCGGTGGGCGGCCTTTTCGCCATCACGGCGGCCTCCACGTCGGTCCCGTCGGAGAGCAGCAGGCGGGGAATGTGGCGCCGGCGCAGTTCGACGTCGTAAAGGCGGCGGCGCCCGGCGACGAGATCCTGCATTCCGGCGCCCCGCAGGGCCACCCGGAGCTCGTCGAAGTCCAGGAAGAACACGTCGTCGGCCGCCGCCACACCGCCGGTGCGCGCCAGTTCCGCGCCGACCAGCAGCAGCTGGCGGTGCATTTCGCCGAGGATCTTCACAATGTGGAACTTCGGCAGTTCGCGCAGGCCGGAGAGCTCCCGGACCCGGCGCAGGGACAGCTCGAGCAGCCGGGCCCGCCACTTGCCGTGCACGGCCGCACGGTCCACCAGGCTTCGGATCCGGGCTTCCGCGTGCTCGGCGGCCCGGCGGAACTGACGGTCCGGGGCCTGCTCGGGGTCCTCCACGCGCAGGTAGTTGGAGATCATGCCCAGGATGTGGTCCGGTTGCTCCGACCAGCGGGGCATGCCCAGGTCGATCTCGGCCACCGCACGGTGGCCGTACCGGGACAGGAAATCCCGAACCCGTTCCTGCGCCGGCGCGGGAAGCGAACCGGCGCGGTAAGCGGCGGCCAGCCCGGCCGGCTGCTCCGCCAGGAAAGCCTCCCGCGCGGCGGGAACGTCCCCGATGCTTACCGATAGCTGACAGAGTTCAAGGTCCATCTCGGTGGTCACGTTGTGCGGCAGCCCGCGGAGCACCGCCTCCAGCTCGCGGGGCGGGGCGATGCCGCGCAGCAGCCGCCGTGCCACCGCCAGCATGATGTAGCCCACGGACGGGGCTGGCAGCGTGGCCCGGATCAGGCCGTCAATCGTCCGGTTCGTGATCTGTTCGGCGTAGTCGAGCCGCTGCAGCGCGGTGGCGGGCTCGGGCAGCACCAGCTGGGCTGCGAGGCGTTTTTCGTAGGCGTCCGCCCGGCGGAGTTCCGCTGCGGGCCGGAGCGCGGCGCCGATGAGCGCCGGGATCAGGCCCAGGACCATGCCGAGGCTGGCGCTGGCTTCGGTGCTCCGGGTCCGCGGGCTGTGGGTCCGCGGTCCGCGGTCGGGCCGGGCTTTCCGCGGGTGCTCGCTGGCCGCGAACCGCGGGTCGGCCAACAGTTCCGGGAAGATCGCGGCTGACCTGCCGTCCGCCAGCGGGAGTATCCGGGTCAGGTAGCGGCGGCCCCATTTGTTGTGCACCAGCGCCGTCAGGTCCACGTACATCCTCAACCCGGGGTTGACGTAGCGCCAGGGTCCCTTGCGGTTCCGCATCAGGCCGAGGGCGGCCAGCCCGATCGGTGTGATCGGGCGGGTGAGTCCCTGCAGGAGTGTCCCGCACAGGTAGACGCGGGGTCCGCCGTCGGGGTCCGGGCTGAGGGCGGAGGGGCCGGTGGAGAACGGATCCTGCAACGGATACAACGTGGTGATCGGCCGGGACTGGGTCAGCCAGAGCGTGCCCGCGACGTCGATGACCCACTCCACATCCTGCGGCGCGCCAAAGAGATGCTGGACGGCATCTCCCAGCCTGGTCAGCTCGCCGAGTTCCGCGTCATTCAGGCTCAACCCCCGCGCAGGATCGTCATTTCCGCGCACCCTGCGCAGGACCGCTGCCGTGGTGGTGTCCAGGGTGAACTGGTCCGGGTTCACCGCGCCGGACACCACTGCCTGTCCCGCCCCGGGACTGGCGTTGATCACCGTTTCGGTCCGGGTTCCGGTCACCGGGTTGGCGGTGAACATCACGCCTGCGGTGGCGGCGTCGACCATGATCTGGACGACGACGGCGAGCCCCACCTCGCGGTGGCTGATCCCGTTGGCGGACCGGTAGGCCACCGCCCGGTCGGTCCACAGCGAGGCCCAGCAGCGACGGACGGCGTCGACGACGGCGTCGGCGCCGGTGACGCCGGTGAACGAATCCTGCTGGCCGGCAAAGCTGGCGAACGGAAGGTCCTCGGCGGTGGCGGAGGAGCGCACCGCGACCGCGGGCCGGGCGCCCAGTGCGGCGTACGCCGTCCGGACGGCCGCATCGACGTCGGCCGGAACAGCGGCTGAAACGATCAACTCGCGGGCGCTGGCCGCGATCCGGTCCAGCTCCGCCGGGTCCGGCGCGGCCGTGGGACCTGCTGCTGTGTCGGCGCCGGGTGCACCGCCGTCGGCCTCCGCGTCGAGCCGGGCGGCCAAGGCCTCCAGCGCGGGTGGTACCGCCAGGCGGTAGGCGTCGGTGGTCAGGCAGAAGCCTTGCGGCACCGGAAAACCCGCGGAGGTGAGTTTTCCGAGGTTCAGGGCCTTGCCGCCGACGAGCCGCAGGGGAGCTGAGCCGGTCCGGCCAAGGTCCAGCACGAACTCGTCCGACGCAGCGGCATCCGGCTCATCGTCGTCCGCTTCGGAGCGCATGGGTCGCGCGCCTAGTCGCTCGCCGCGTCGCCGGCGTCCTCCCATTGGACGTCCAGGTTGCGGAACACCGGCGGCGAATCGCAGAGGGCCGCCATGCGTGCCGCGAACTCTGAGGTTTCCGGCCGGCGGGAGTTCTCCATCGCCGACTCGTAGGAATCGAATTCAACGATTGTGAGGTAAGTACCGGGCCGGTCCCGGTCCGCGGTGTTCAGGATCCGGCGAAAGGTCGGGGCGGTTTCCCCCTCGGTCCGGGATGGCCGGCCGAGCGCTTCGATCTCCTCGATGCGGGACGACTGGTATTCGATGATCTGCACAAACCTGGCCATGACGGCTCCTTGACGGCTGCGGGTGCTGATGCGCATCACGCTAGACCCGCCGCCGCGACAGTGCAAGAGCCGCGCGGCCGGGGGCCGGCCCGCGGCTACGGCGTCAGCAGCACCTTGATGGCGCGCCGTTCGTCCATTGCACGGTAGGCCTCCGGCGCCTCCTCCAGCGCCATGACGACGTCGAACACCCGGCCCGGGTTGATGCTGCCGTCGAGCACGTCGGCGAGCAGTTCGGGGATGTAGGTCCTGGCCGGGGCCATTCCGCCGCCAATCGAGATGTTGGTGTCGAAAAGGTAGCGCAGCGGGATCTCGGCCCCGCCCGTCGGCACGCCCACAAAACCGAGGGCGCCGCCCGGGCGGACGCTGTGCAGCGCCTGCTCCATGGATTCCTTGGTGCCGACGCATTCCAGGACGGAATCGGCCAGCACCCCGCCGAGCAGTTCGCGTACCTTCGCGGCGCCGTCGTCCCCGCGCTCCGCGACGATGTCCGTGGCGCCGAACTCCCGGGCGATGGCCTGCCGGTCGGCGTGCCGGGACATGGCGATGATCCGTTCCGCGCCCAGCCGCTTGGCAGCCAGGACGCCGCACAGGCCCACGGCGCCGTCGCCCACCACGACGACGGTCCGGCCGGGGCCGGCCTTCGCCGCGAGGGCGGCGTGGTGGCCGGTGGCCATGACGTCCGAGAGGGTCAGCAGGCTGGCGCGGAGCGCGTCGTCGGGATCGGTGACACCGGGCACCTTGACGAGGGTGGCGTCGGCCAGCGGAACCCGGACCGCCTGGCCCTGGCCGCCGTCAATGGCCAGCCCGGCGTCGTCTTTGCCGCCCCAGCCGGCCAGGTGGTCGCAGGCGACCGTGACACCGTTGAGGCACTGCGGGCACCTGCCGCAGCTGACCACGAACGGCGCGATCACCAGATCCCCCACGGCCAGTCCGGTCACCGCGTCGCCGATGCTCTCCACCAGACCGATGAACTCATGGCCGATCGCACGCGGCTCATGCGTGGGCCGGACGCCCCGGTACGGCCACAAGTCGGAGCCGCAGACGCAGGAGGCGGTGACCTTGACGACGGCGTCGGTGGGCTGCTGGATGGTGGGGTAGTCGCGGTCTTCGACCCGGATGTCGCCGGGGCCGTGGATGATGGTGGCGCGCATGGGCATTCCTCGCATGGTCGTGGATGGGGGCTGGAACGAGTCTAGTCCCGGACCGGGAGGCCGTCCCCCGCGTTGCTTATCAGACGGCCTCAAGCACGCTGACGTAGTTCGCAATGCCCACGCCGCCCATGTTCTGCACCGCGGCACGGCGCGGGGCGGCCAGCTGCATGTCCCCGGCGGTGCCGGTGAGCTGCATCGCCGCGATGACATGCTGCGAGACGCCGGTGGCCCCGACCGGGTGGCCCTTGGCCTTGAGCCCGCCCGAGACGTTGACCGGCAGCTTGCCGTCCTTGAAGACCCAGCCTTCCTTGACAGCGCGGGCGCCCTGGCCCGGCTCGGTCAGGCCCATGACCTCGTACATCAGCAGTTCGGCGATGGTGAAGCAGTCGTGCACCTCGGCGAAGTCCAGGTCCTCCAGCCCGACGCCGGCCATGCCCAGGGCCCGCTGCCAGGAGGCGCGGGTGGCGGCAAAGGCGGTGGGGTCGCGGCGGTCAGTCGGGAAGAAATCGTTCGCCTGGCCGAAGCCGGCAAGCCGGACCGGCTCGGTGGCGCCGCCGGTGGGGGCAACGCTGAGAACGACGGCGGCGGCGCCGTCGGAGACGGGAGAGCAGTCGGTGCGTCGCAGCGGATCGGCGACCATCGGGTTCTTGTCCGAGACCGTCTGGCAGAACTCCTCGCCGAGGTCCTTGCGGAGCTGGGCGTAGGGGTTGTCCACGCCGTTGCGGTGGTTCTTCGCCGCGATCGAGCCCAGCACGTCGGACATTGGACCGTAGCGCTTCTCGTAGTGCTTGGCCACTTCGGCGAAGAGCCCCGTGAAGCCGGTGCTGGAGGGCTTGCCGGCCATGTCGTAGTCCGCTCCGAGCAGGGCGGCGCCCACGACGTCGGCCCCGGCCTGCGTCATCTTTTCGGCCCCGATCACCAGGACCGTCTTGGCGGTACCCGCCAGCAGCGACTTGGTGCCCTGCTGGAACGCGGCCGAGCCCGAGGCGCACGCGTTCTCCACCCGCGTCGACGGCACGTTGGCGAGCTGCTCCGAGACCTGCAGGGCGAGCGAGGACGGGAACGCCAACGGCATCATGCCGGAGTTGAACTGGCCCAGGTAGATCTCGTCGATCTGGCCGGGCTCGATGCCCGCGTTGCCGATCGCCTCGGTGGCAACCTGAACGATCAGGGACTCGAGGGTCTCCTCCGTGAGCTTGCCGAAGCGGCTGTGGCCCCAGCCGGTGAGCAGGACATCCTTGCCGAACTGGTCCTTGAGGCTCATGCCGTGGCTCCTTCCAGGCTGCCGGCGTCACGGGCCGGCGCTGCCTCGAGGGAGGGATCGACGTCGAACTCGGCTTCCGTCTTCTTGCGGATCTCAGCTACGGTGACGCCGGGGGCGAGCCGGGTCAGCGTGAGCCGCCGAACGCCTGTTTCTTCATCCTTCACCAGGTCAAACACCGCGAGGTCGCTGATGATGCGGTCCACGCAGCTCAGGCCCGTGAGCGGCAGGGTGCATTCCTTGACGATCTTGGCGGTGCCGTCCTTGGCGTTGTGTTCGGTGAGGACCACAACGCGCGGAGTGCCGGCCACGAGGTCCATGGCGCCGCCCATGCCCTTGACCATCTTGCCGGGGATGGTCCAGTTGGCCAGGTCACCGGCGCCGGAGACCTGCATGGCGCCGAGGATGGCGACCTTGACGTGGCCGCCGCGGATCATGCCGAAGGAGGTGGCCGAGTCGAAGATGCTGCCGCCGGGCAGTACGGTGACCGTCTGCTTGCCGGCGTTGATCAGGTCCGCGTCCTCCTCGCCCTCATAGGGGAACGGGCCCATGCCGAGCAGGCCGTTCTCGCTCTGCAGCACCACGCGGACGCCCTCGCGCAGGTTGTTGGCGACCAGCGTGGGGATGCCGA
Source organism: Arthrobacter sp. SD1074B (assembly GCF_056780195.1). NCBI lineage: Bacteria > Bacillati > Actinomycetota > Actinomycetes > Micrococcales > Micrococcaceae > Arthrobacter > Arthrobacter sp. SD1074B. The sequence goes on from NZ_JBRAZT010000001.1 coordinate 322,534, forward strand.
TGCCAAGGTTGACGTAATCGCCGTCGTTGAGTTCTTCGGCCGCAATGGCGGCCATTTCATTCCGGGTCCAAGCCATGATGATTCTCCTGAAAGTGTGGGGGCGGCGCTCAGGCCGGATTAGACGGTGGCGGCGGAGGCGGCAGCGTTGTCCGTCTCGGACGCTTCGGACGCTTCGGCCGCTCCGGCGCGGGGCCGGACGGTGCGCTGTTCGATGTCCTTGACCCGGCCGCTGGCCTGGACCAGGCGCTGCACGAAGACACCGGGGGTGACAATGTGGTTCGGGTCGAGTGCGCCGGGTTCGACGATCACCTCGGCCTCCGCGACGGTGATGGCGCCGGCCGTGGCAACCACCGGGTTGAAGTTCTGCGCGGTGTAGCGGTAGATCAGGTTGCCGTCGGTGTCGGCGGTGTGCGCGTGGACCAGGGCGACGTCGGCCTTGATGGCACGTTCCTGGACATACGTTTCGCCGTCGAACTCCGCCAGCGGCTTGCCCTCGGCGACGAGGGTGCCGACGCCGGTCTTGGTGTAGAAGGCCGGGATGCCGGCGCCGCCGGCGCGGAGGCGTTCGGCGAGGGTGCCCTGCGGGGTGAACTCGACCTCCAGCCGACCGGCGAGGTACTGCTCGGCGAAGAGCTTGTTTTCACCGACGTAGGAGGCGATGACCTTGCGGACCTGGCCGGCTTCGATCAGCACACCCAGCCCCTTGCCGTCCACGCCCATGTTGTTGGAGACCACGGTGAGGTCCTTGACGCCGGAATCGCGGACGGCCTCGATCAGGTCCGCCGGGATGCCGCTGAGGCCGAAGCCGCCGACCGCCAGCGTCATGCCGTCCCGCAGCACGTCCTGCAGCGCGGCCGCCGCGCCGGATTTCACCTTTGACATGTTCATCTCCTCATTGAGCCTGTTCAGTCAGTGGCGGCCAGGCCAGCGGCCGCCGCCGTGATCCACGTTGTGGACTGTTCGCCTGAGGAAGGAGCCTATGGTGTGGCGTGGAGCACTGTCAACGTCGAAATTCTGCGGTAAGCGGTGCTTTTTTACAGTGTGGACGCTAGGCTTGCTGCTGTCCACAATGTGGATGATTGGAGGACGTCCTGAGGAAGCGCGAGGAAAAAAAGATGAACCCCGTCCCTGTTCAGGGAGCCCAGGTGGTGAGCCGGGCCGCGGCCCTGCTGAGGATCGTAGGCCGGAAGCCGGAAGGGTCCCCGCTGGTGGAGCTGGTCCGCGAATCCGGGCTCACGCGGCCCACCGCCCACCGGCTGCTGACCTCCCTGGCCGCGGAAGGCCTGCTGGACCAGGACCCGCAAAGCGGCAACTGGGTGCTGGGTCCGGAGATCCTGCTGATGGGGTCGGTGGCCTCGGCACGCTTCCCGCTGGAGGACATTGCCCGGCCCAGCCTGCGCAGGCTGGCCGAGGAGACCGGCGAGAGCGCTTTCTTTTCGATCCGCCGCGGCGCCGAGACGGTGTGCCTGCTCCGGGAGGAGGGCAGCTTCCCGGTGCGTTCCTTTGTGCTCCATGAGGGCGTCCGCTTTCCGCTGGGCGTCGCCTCCGCCGGCACCGCCATCATGGCGTTCCTGCCGGCGGCGGAGCAGGGGGCCCTGCTGGCCGGCTGGGCCGCCCATGCCGGAAGCTTCGCCGCTGCCCACAGCGAGGAAGTGGTCCGCGCGAATCTGGAAGCGACCCGGCAGGCAGGCTATTCGGTCAACCCGGGCCTGGTGCTGGAAGGCAGCTGGGGGATGGGCGCCGCCGTCTTCGACCAGCGCGGCCGGCCGGCCTGGGCGCTGTCCCTGACCGGGATCGAACCGCGTTTCCGCGAAGGCCGCCGGGAACTCCTGGGCCGCCTGCTGATGGAGGAGGCGCATCGGATCTCGCTGCAGCTGCAGGGCACCTAGGCGGGCACCGCGGCCGACGCGCACGAGCTCTCGACAAACCGGCAGCCTCGGAGCACGATGGGAATTGCAGCCGCAGCTGCATGCGCTTTAGACCCCGCCTATACCCCTGTCCGGGTGGCGCGTCTGGCCAAACAACTACTTCCCCGCCTTGATGCTGGGGGACTGGGAGCAGGAGAAGCGAGCGGCGGACGCAGTCCAGGCCGGAGCGAACCGGTGTCGCCCAAGGCGGCGTCGGCGCACCCGACGAGCCGGTTCCCGGCTGTCACCCCCGTTAGCCCCCAGCCATCAAGGAATGAGTCTCATGACTCTCCCAGTAGAAACCCGCCGCGCGCCACGCTTGCTGCGCCTTCTCATCGCTTTCACCGCCGCCCTCCTGTTGCCAGTGGCAGTCAGCGGCGCCGCCGCCACCGACGACGACAACTCGCCCACCACGTGGACGGTCCAGGTGGGATCCGAATCCCCCAGCCAGGCCATCCAAGGCATGGCCTTCCTGCCCGCGAACATTTACATCAATGCGGGCGACAAGGTCACTTGGGAGGCCAACTCCGCTGAAATCCACACCGTAACGTTCCTGGCCAAAGGCCAATCCCTGAGGTCCACCCAGCCGTTCAACCCCTCGCTGCCGCAGAACATCTTCCAGCGGGGCGGGAAAAGCTATGACGGGCACTCGTATTACAACTCCGGCGTCATGACGAATGTCTCGGACAGTGGCTTTAAGGAAGTCACGGAATACACCCTGGCATTCCCGCGCAAGGGCAACTTCACCTACTACTGCCTGGTCCACGGCATGGCCATGAAAGGCGTAGTCCATGTCCGTGCTGCCGGAACCGACTACCCGTACAGCCAGGCGCAGTATGACCGCCAGGCCAAGAAGCAGGAACGGGCCATCCTGCGGGACGGACGCCAATCATGGGACGCCGCCCGGGAGCAGGCGGACGAGCACACCGTGATCGCGGGAACGGACAACGGAACGTCCATGGTGATGCGCTTCGTCCGGCAGAACATTGAAATCCGTGTGGGCGAGAAAGTGACATTCGTCAACAACGGCATGGGCGCCCCGCATACCGTCACCTTCGGCAAGGAACCCGCCAATCTCTTCGTTCCTCGGGGCAACCCGGCCAAATTTGGCGGCGGAGACCTCAACTCAGGAATCATGCCCCCGCACAGCAAGTTCACCGTGACCTTTACCAAGGCCGGCGAGTTCGACTACATCTGCGGCCTGCATGACTTCATGGGCATGGTGGGCACCGTGGAAGTCCGGAAGTGACCGGGCGGAACCGCTGAGTGAACCCGGGCGCATCCACTAAGGGCAGGCTACTGCTTCCACCAAGTGTCGAAAATGGTGACCGGAACGGTGCGCTTGTGCCGGGTCCGCAGGTATTTCTGCTCGAGCAGCTCGGCCGCGGCGTCGGGGACGTCCCGGCCTTCGAGGTAGTCATCGATGGTGTCGTAGCTCAGGCCGAGTTCTTCCTCGTCGGTGCGTCCGGGCTTGTGGTCCAGGAGGTCCGCCGTCGGGACCTTCTCCCAGATGCGCGCCGGGGCGCCGAGCTCGGCAAGAAGCGCCCGGTTCTGGCGCTTGTTCAGGCCGAAGAGCGGCAGGATGTCCGCGCCGCCGTCGCCGTATTTGGTGAAGAACCCGGTCACGGATTCGGCGCCGTGGTCGGTGCCGATCACCAAGTAATTGTGCTCTCCGGCCAGGGCGTACTGGGCGATCATGCGGGTGCGGGCCTTGGTGTTGCCCTTGTGGAAGTCGGAGATGCCGTTGCCCACGGTTTTCTCGAATTCGTCCTCGAAGCCGTCCACCGCGGCCGAGATGTTGAAGGTCCATTCCGTCTTGGCCCGCACGAAGTCCAGGGCCGCCTGGGCGTCGTCCTCGTCGTGCTGCACGCCGTACGGAAGCCGCACGGCGACGAAGTTCGCCTCCACTCCTTCGGCGTCGAGCTCCTCGACCGCCAGTTGCGCGAGCCGCCCGGCCAGCGAGGAATCGAGGCCGCCGGAAATGCCCAGGACGAAGCCCTTGGTGTGGCTGGCCTTGAGGTAGTCCTTGAGGAAGGTAACGCGTTTGCGCACCTCCCCGGCGGGGTCGATCCGGGGCTGTACGCCCATTTCTTCAATGATCTTCGCCTGGAGTTCACGCATGCCTCACAGCCTAGCCAGCTGTGTCAATCAGGCTCAACTGTTGCCGGCGGCCAGTGCCCGGCGAGGTGCGGCTCCGGCGGCCGGATGCGCCGAGCTTCCAGACCAGCGCTACGCTTCCAGACCAGCGCTACGCTTCCGGACCAGCGCTACGCGGATCCGGGGCGCACCCGTCCGGAACCGCCGCCCGTGTCCGGAACCGCCGCGAAAACCCCCTCCCGCGGCACCCCTGGCAGGCGTAGCGTATGGCCATGGAGACGACGGGATGCGTGGTGGTCGGCGGAGGCCCGGCCGGAATGATGCTCGGCCTGCTGCTGGCGCGCGCCGGCGTGCAGGTGACGGTCCTGGAAAAGCATGCGGACTTCCTGCGCGACTTCCGCGGCGACACGGTGCACCCGTCGACCATCCGGCTGATCGACGAACTCGGGCTCGGACAGGCGTTCCGCCGCTTGCCACAAAGCCGGCTGCGGAGCGTCGTGTTCCCGGTCCCGGGCGGTCCGCCGGTGACCATGGGTGACTTTGATTCCCTGCCGCCGCCGTACAACTACATCGCCATGATGCCGCAGTGGGATTTCCTGAACTTCCTGGCCGCAGCCGCCGCCGAGGAGCCGGGGTTCACACTGCTGATGAGCCACACGGCCACCGGGCTGGTTCGCGACGGAGGCCGCGTCCGCGGGGTCCGGTTCCGCACCCCGGACGGCACGCCGGGCGAGCTCCGGGCCGACTTGGTGGTCGCGACGGACGGACGCCATTCCGCGCTGCGCGCCGCCGTCGGGCTGGCGCCCAAAGAGTTTCCGGTGCCGTTCGACACCTGGTGGTTCCGGCTGCCCAAGCATCCCGCCGAAGCCGGCGAAGTGGCCGGGCTGGTGCCAGCCTTCGGGCCAGGCGAGGCGCTGGTGGCCTTGTCCCGCACCGACTACTACCAGATTGGCTACCTCGCCCCGAAAGGCACCGACGCCAGGATCCGCGCCGAGGGCATCGAAGGCTTCCGGCGCAGGATCGCCGGGCTTCGGCCGGATTTCGCGGACCGAGTGGACGCGATCCGCTCGCTCGCTGACCTGCACTGGCTCGACGTCCGCCTTGACCGGCTGCAGTCCTGGCACATCAACGGCCTGCTCTGCATCGGCGACGCCGCGCATGCAATGTCCCCGGCCGGCGGCGTCGGCATCAACCTCGCCATCCAGGACGCCGTGGCCGCGGCGGAGATCCTGGCCCCGGCGCTGCTCCGGGGCAGGGTGACGACGGCAGACCTCCGGAAAGTGGAACGACGACGGCGGCTCCCCACCGTGATCGTGCAGACCGGCCAGCGGCTCATGCACCGCGCCGTCTTCGGCCCGATCATGGCTGGCAAACGCGCCACAGTTCCCGCCGCGGCGCTCTTCCTGGCCCGGCGGATTCCGGCGGTCCGCCGGATTATTCCCCGGTTCATCGCCTTCGGACCCCGCCCGGAACACGCCCCCGCGTTCGCGCGGCGTGCCGAGGCACGGCCGCAGCCCCGCCCCTAACCTCCCACTCCCGTCGATTGCTCCGCAGCCGCCCTTTAGCCCCTCCAAAAGGGCGGCAACGGAGCAATGGACACAGGACCGGACGGGGATCAGCCGTGCGTGGCGAGGTAACTGATCAGGCCGTCGACCGTGGCGACCGCGGGGTAGTCACGCTCCGGGATGTCCACGCCGGTCGCCTCGTCGATGGTCTCCACGAGCCGCAGGAAATCCAGGGAATCCAGCTCAAGGTCCTGCCGGAGCCGCGCGTCGCCGCCGACGTCGTCCAGTTCCACATCCGGTGCGACTTTGCCCAGCGCGGCACGCACCGCGGCCCGGGCATCCTGTCCGTTCATGGCGTCTCCATCTTCACAGTTCGTCCGGTTTCTGCAGCAGCTCTTCCATCCGGGCCAGGAAGCGGGCGCCGCGCAGCCCGTCGCTGACCCGGTGGTCCGCGGACAAGGTGGCGATCGCTGCGGACCGGACGCCCAGCATCCCGTTCTCCGCCCAAGGTTGCTCCAGCACGCGGCCGAAGCCCACCATGGCCACCTGCGGTGGATAGATCACCCCGTAGACACTGTCCACCCCGAGGTCTCCCAGGTTCGTCACGGTGATGGTGGGGTCCGCCATCTCGGCGCGCTGCAGCCGCCCGGCCCGCGCACGGCCGACCAGATCCCGCAGCTGTTGCATCAGCTCGTCGAGGGGCAGCGTGTCGGCGTCGTGGATGGCCGGCGCCACCAGGCCGCCCTGGCGCAGGGCCACCGCGACGCCCAGATGCACCACAGCGCTGGGCCGGTACGCGCCGTCCACGTAAAAGCCGTTGACCTCCGGAACATCCTTGGCCGCGAGCGCCGCGGCCTTGAGCAGGAGGGCGGAGGGCACCAGCCGGGATGCCACCGGCCGGTGCGCGTTGAGGGTCTGCATCCAGCCGACGGCGGCGCGCAGGTCCAGGGTGGTGCTCAGGTAATAATGCGGGATGGTCTGCTTGGAGCGCGACATCAGCGCCCCGATGGCCCGGCGGAGGGTGGCCACCCGGCCGAGTGCCTCCGACGCCGGTTCCGCCGCGGCTGGGGCTGCCGCCGCGGCGGAACCGGCCGGGGCTTCGGCCGCCGCCTCAGCCTCCGGGCGGCCGGCCGTCGGCTGGCGGGCCGTCGGCTGGCGGGCCGCGGCGCGCTGGACGTCCTCCACGGTCACGGCGTCCTCCGGTCCGGTGCCCGCAACGGCGGAAAGCTCGACGCCGAGTTCGGCAGCGAGCCGCCTGGCCCGCGGTGAGGACCGCACCCGCGCTGCGCCCGCCGGCCGGGCGGCCACCGCGTGCTCCACATCGGCACGGGTGATGGTTCCGTCCTTGCCGGTGCCGTGGATCCGGCCGGTGTCCACGCCGAGCCGGTGCGCGAGGTGCCGGACCGGCGGTGCGATCGGCGGCGCTTCCCGGGGAGGGGTGGGCGCTGCGGCCTCGGGCCGCGGCGGCGGTTCCGGAGCCGGGGCCCCGACCTCGGCCGGGGTCTGCGCGATCCGGGCCAGCGGCGTCCCCACCGGCACGGTCTCGCCGATGTCCACCAGGAGGTCCGCGACCACCCCCTCCTGGAAGGACTCGACATCCATCACCGTCTTGTCCGTATCCACGACGGCCACCAGGTCCCCGCGGCGGACGTAGTCGCCCGGCTTGACCAGCCATTCGACGATCTTGCCGTGCTCCATGTCGGCCCCGAGCGAGGGCATCAGGAAATCAGCCACCCGCCCCGACCGCCTCCCGCGCCGCCGCGACCACCCGTTCCACCGAGGGCAGCGCGGCCAGTTCAAGGTGCTTGGAGTAGGGGATCGGCACCTCCGCGCTGCAGACCCGGCCGACGGGCGCGTCCAGCTCGAAGAACGCGTGTTCGCTGATCCGGGCGCTGATTTCGGCCGAGATGCTGCCGCTGCGCCAGCCCTCGTCGACCACCACGGCGCGGTGCGTCCTGGCCACGGAGGCGAGGATCGCGGCGTCGTCGAGCGGACGAAGGGTGCGCAGGTCCAACACCTCGGCGTCGATGCCCTCGGCGGCGAGCTGCGCGGCGGCCTCGAGCGTGAGGGGAAGCGTCCCGCCGTAGGTGATGAGGGAGACGTCGGTGCCGGGCCGCCGGATGGCGGCGCTGGTGATGTCCACCGCGCCGGCGTCGTCGGCGAGCTCGCCCGGGACGTTGTAGAGCGAGCCGTGCTCGAAGATCAGCACCGGATCAGGGTCCTGAAGCGCGGTCCAGAGCATTCCGCGGGCGTCTTCGAGGGTGGCAGGGGTGAGGATCCGCAGGCCGGGGATGTGCGCGTACCAGCCCTCCAGGCTGTGCGAGTGCTGGGCGCCGAGTTGGCGGCCGGCGCCGGTGGTCATCCGGATCACGAGCGGGACGTGGAACTGGCCGCCGGACATGTGCAGCAGGGACGCGGCGTTGTTCACGATCTGGTCCAGGGCCAGCAGGCTGAAGTTGACGGTCATGATCTCCACGATGGGGCGCATCCCGCCCAGCGCGGCGCCGATGCCGGCACCGACGAAGCCGGACTCGGACAGCGGGGTGTCGCGGATCCGCTCCGGTCCGAATTCCTCCAGCAGGCCCAGGCTCACGGCGAAGGACCCGCCGTAGGCCCCCACATCCTCGCCCATCAGGAACACCCGCTCGTCGCGTTGCAGTGCGTCGCGGATCCCGGCCCGGAGCGCCTCCCGGTAACTGGATTTCATGATTCGGGCCCTTCCGGCCAGGCGCCGGGCTCGCTGTAGACGAAGCGCGTGAGGTCCTCGAGCGGCTCGGGTGTGCCGGCTTCCGCGAACTCGACGCCGGCCGCGACTTCCGCCTCGGCATCGGACTGCAGCTGCTGCCACTGGTCTCCGGTGAGCTGGCCGGCGGACTCCATCGCCGAGCGCAGCAGCGTGATCGGATCCCGTTCCAGCCAGTGGGCCACCTCGGCTTTCTCCCGGTAGCGCTCCGGGTCGAACATCGAGTGCGCCCGGAAACGGTAGGTCCGCAGTTCCAGGAAGTGCGGGCCGCCGCCGCCCCGGACCGCGTCGACTGCGCGCCGGGCGGCCTCCTCCACGGCCAGCACGTCCATCCCGTCCACGGCCCAGGCGGCGATCTCGTAACCGGCGGCCTTCAGCGCGATGTCCGTCTGCGACTCGGAGCGGCCCAGTGCCGTGCCCATCGCGTAGAGGTTGTTCTCGCAGCAGAACAGCACCGGCAGTTGCCAGAGGGCGGCCAGGTTGAGGCTTTCGTGGAACTCGCCTTCCGCGACGGCGCCCTCGCCGAAAAAGCACACGGTGACGCGGGAACGCCCGGCCATTTTGTCCGCGAGCGCCAGCCCGACGGCGAGCGGCAGGCCCCCGGCGACGATCGCGTTCCCGCCGTAGAAGCGGGTGGCGGCGTCAAACAGGTGCATGGAGCCGCCGCGGCCGCGGCAGCAGCCCTCCACGCAGCCGTACATCTCGGCCAGGATCGAACCTGCGGAAACGCCGCGCAGCAGCGCGTGGCCGTGTTCGCGGTAGGTGGCGACGACGGCGTCCTCCGGTGACAGGGCCTCCAGCACTCCGGCTGCCACGGCCTCCTCGCCGATGTAGACGTGCAGGAAGCCGCGGATCTTCGCGGCGCTGTAGAGCTCGACGCACTTCTCCTCGAACCGGCGCACGCGCAGCATCTGCAACAGCAGGTGCCGGCCGTGCCCGGCATCCAGGGGGCCGGCGGGCGCCGCCATGGGCCCGGTCACTGCGGACCCTCCGGCGCTGCCCCGGTTGCCCCCGGCGCCCCGCCGTCGGGCACTGACCCCGGCGGGGACTCTATGGTGGACGTGTCGCCCTCCGGCAGCCCCAGCTCGCGGGCCTTGAGCAGGCGGCGGAGAATCTTCCCGCTGCGGGTTTTCGGCAGTGCCGTGGTGAAGTCCAGCAGCCGGGGTGCGACCGCGGGGCCCAGCCGCTTGCGGGCGAATCCGATGATGTCCAGCTGCAGCTGCTCGGACGGCGCCCAGCCGGGGCGCAACTCCACAAAGGCTTTGACCACCTCCCCGGCGACCGGGTCCGGGACGCCGATGACGCCCGCCTCGGCCACGGCCTCGTGCTCCATCAGCGAGCTCTCCACCTCGAACGGGCCGATCAGGTGCCCGGAGGACTTGATCACGTCGTCGCCGCGGCCGACGAACCAGTAGTAGCCATCGGCGTCGCGCTTGGCGAGGTCGCCGGTGAGGCACCAGCCGCCCACGAAACACCGGCGGTAGCGTTCCTCCTCGTGCAGATAGCCGCGGAACATCGAGGGCCAGCCGGGCCGGAGCGCCAGCTCGCCCATGGCGTCCGGCTCGGTGACCAGCACCGCGTGCCCGTTGCGGACCACGGGTTTGTCCTGCCCGTCCCGGGCCACCAGCGCGGCTTCGATGCCGGGCAGCGGCCGGCCCATGGAGCCCGGACGGATCTCGGTGGCCGCAAAATTCGAGATCATGATGCCTCCGGTTTCGGTCTGCCACCAGTTGTCATGCACCGGTTGGCCGAAGGCTTCCTTGCCCCACACCACCACCTCCGGATTGAGCGGCTCACCGACGCTGGCCACAAAGCGCAGGGCGGACAGGTCGTGCCCGGCGGCCCGCTCCGCCCCGGCTTTCATCAGCATCCGCAGCGCGGTGGGGGCGGTGTACCAGACGGTGACGTGCTGCTCGGCGAGGATCCGGTACCAGCGGTCCGCGTCCATTTCCTCCTCGTCCACAATGCTCGTCACGCCGTGGCTGAGCGGGGCCAAGACGCCGTAGGACGTCCCGGTCACCCAGCCGGGATCGGCAGTGCACCAGTAGACGTCGTCCGGGTGCAGGTCCAGCGCGAAGGTGCCGGTGGCGTGGTGGGCGGTGACGGCGTCGTGCACGTGGATGGCGCCTTTCGGCGTGCCGGTGGTGCCGGACGTGAAGTGCAGCAGGGCCATGTCCTCGGGCCCGGTCGCCGCGATCTCCCCGTCCGCGGGAGCCGCCTGCATCAGGAGTTCCAGGTCCAGGGTGCCCGGCTCCGGGTCGCCGTCGGCGTCGGTCAACAGCACATGCCGCAGCTCGGGCAGCGAGCCGCGCAGCTGCGCCACCTTCCGCCGGTAGAGCGCACGGGTGGTGATGAGCGCCCGCCCCGACCCCAGCTGCAGCCGCTGCCGCACGGGTTCCGGTCCGAAGGCCGAGAAGAGTGGGCAGAACACGCTCGCGTTCTTGAACGTGCCGAGCATTGCGACGTAGAGGGAGGGCGTGCGGCCGCTGAGCGAGAAGACGCGCTCGCCGCGCCCGACGCCGAGGCTGCGCAGCACCGCGGCGAACCGGCTGCTTCGCTCGGCCAGCTGCGCGTAGGAGACCGCGTGGCTGCTCCCGTCGGCTCGGATGAAACGCAGCGCCTCGCGGCCGCCGCGTCCGCCGGCGGCATGCCGGTCCGCGGCCTCGAAGGCGATGTTGAGGCCCCGGCCCTCGGGCAGTCCGGACAGTTCCCGGCGGGCGTCCTCCCACGAGAAGGCCGCGCAGCTCGCGTCATAATCCAGCAGGTTGGGCCGGACCCGGAAGCTGCCGGGATCCTTGGGGATCGCCGGCCAGCGGGTGGAAGGTTCGGTTCCTGCCGTCATGCTTACATCGGACGCCCGCCCCGCGCAGGCTGCCAGTGCCGTAAGTCCCGTGCACGTACTGGACCGTGCGGCACGGCCCGGACATCTGCGGCCCGGACTGGGATTCCGGCCACCGCCAGCCACTAAACTGGGTCCCATGACTGCCACCAGTGACTTTGCAGCCGACGCTGCTGCCGCCCGTGCCCGCCTCCTGGAACTGATCAAGGAGCTGGCCGTCGTCCGCGGCAAGGTCATCCTCTCCAGCGGCGCCGAAGCCGACTACTACATCGACCTGCGCCGCATCACGCTGCACCACGAGGCCTCCAAGCTGGTCGGCCAGGTCATGTTGTCGCTGATGGACGACGCCGGGATCGACTTTGAGTGCGCCGGCGGACTCACCATGGGGGCGGACCCGGTGGGCACCGCCGTGATGCATGCCGCCGTCGACGCCGGCCGTCCCGTGGACGCCTTCGTGGTCCGCAAGGCGCAGAAGTCCTACGGCATGGGCCGCCAGGTTGAGGGCCCCTCGGTCGAGGGCCGCAAGGTCCTGGTCCTGGAGGACACCTCCACCACGGGAGGCTCCGCGCTCACCGCCGTCGAGGGGGTGCGCCGGGCCGGCGGCAACGTTGTCGCCGTCGCCGTGATTGTGGACCGCGACACCGGCGCGAAAGAGAAGATCGAAGCCGAAGCCGGCGTCCCCTATCTTTTCGCCTTCGGGAAGGATGAACTCGGCCTGAACTAGGCGTTTCACCGGCGGCGGACACATGTGGACGGTGTTATAGGGGTGGCTTATCATTTTGGAATACCCCCAGTCGGTACGTTCGTACCCGTAGTTGGAGAAACGCGCTATGCTCCCGCCCCAGGAATCCCCTGAATCTGTCAGTACCGTCGACCAGGTCCAGAACCTCATCCTCGACAGCACCGACTTCGAAGAGTTCCTCAACGAACTCGCGCGCTTTTCCGCGCACCAGGTTGCCGGCGAGGGCGACGATGCGCTCTGCGGCATCACCCTGCTGCGGGACCGGAAGGCTGCCACCATCGGCTGGAGCAGCGACTCCGCCCGCGAAGTGGACGAGATCCAGTACCGGCTGGCACAGGGGCCATGCCTGACGGCGGCGCAGGAGGAACGCGAAGTCTACGTCCCGGACCTGTTCGAGGAAGACCGCTGGGGCCCGGACTACGCCACCGCGGTGGCCTCCCACGGACTCCGCTCGGTGCTGTCGGTGCCGTTCCACCTCCAGGGCGAAGCGCAGGCAGCCCTCAACCTGTATTCGGACGCGCCGCACAAGTTCGACGGCGACGTCGCGGCCCGTGCGCGTGACTTCACCCGGCAGATCTCCCAGGCGCTGCGCATGGCCGTGCGTTTTTCGCTGCACACGGACAGTGCCACCAACCTCCGGGCCACGCTGGAATCGCGCACCGTCATCGACATGGCCATCGGGATTGTGATGGCGCAGAACCGCTGCAGCCAGGAGGCCGCGGTGCGGATCCTCACGGACGCGTCAAGCAACGGCAACGTCAAGCTGCGGGACATCGCCACCTCGCTGGTGGAGTCCGTCGGCGGCTCCGCCACGCGGACCCACTTCCAGGAGCCCGGACGGCAGGCCACCGGATAACCGACCGGAAAACAAGCCGCGAAAACAGGGACTTGTGCCCTTCCCGTCGGGCAGTTAGGCTGAATGAGGTTGAGCCGTCGGCCATAGACACTTTCTTTTGGAGTACCTATGGACCACTCTCTTAACGCCCAGGTCAAGCTCGATGTCGCCTCAGATGTCATCCGGATTGATGTCCGGGGGAGCCTCAGCCAAACTTCCCGTCCGGCACTGATCCAGCTGATCCAGCGCATCCGCCGCATGGGCATCAGCTCCCATATCCGCGTGGATCTCGGCCACGCCGCCTTCGTCGAATCAGCTGCCCTGGCGGGCCTGCGCAACGACCTCAACGCCATTGACGGCCGGTTCGGCCAGCTGGACGTGGCCGGAGCCCTGACCGTCGCGGCCGGGGTTTCGCTGGAACTGCAGATGTTCGGCGACGACTTCGGCAAGGTGTTCCAGCCGCTGGACCTCTCCGGGGACTTCACCGCCTCCCTCCATGCGTCCGGGACCCGGACGCTGGCCCGCTACTCCGACGACGAATTGCTGGCGGCCAGCGACTGCGTCTTCGGCAGGCTCGACGACCCGGCCACCGGTGCACCCTCGGAGCTCCTGGCCCGGTACGAGGACATCAGCCTGGAACTCACCCGGCGCGAAGCCGGCCGCGAGCCCGAACCGGCCTAAGCCGGGGATACCCGCAGGCCGCCTGGGCAGGGCCCACCCTGCGTTTTCTCCTGCAGCTGCCGTTTTCTGCTGCAGCTGCGTAGTGGCTACGGTAGAGGTGTGCCGCATGCGACAGAAGAGAACGACGGGCGCGGACGCCGGAACGAGGAGGCCCGCGTGCTCCGGCACGCCGCGGAACTCAAGCGGTTCTCCCGGCGGAACTTCCTGGTCGGGACGAGTGCTGCCTCCGTCCTGGCCGCGGACATGCTGTTCACCCGCCGGGTACAGGCCGAGCGGCGCGTGAACAAGATCCTGATGGTGCCCGACGACGTCGCGGAGCTTTATTTCCCCCACGCCTCCTGGTTCCTCTTTCCCGGGTACAAGACCAGCTGGGAAGAAGCGCAGTGGATCCTAAACTCGCTGCGCGGGGCGCTGACCAAACGCGGCCAGCTGGCCGCCGTCGGCTATTCCAACGTTGGCATGGACATCGACAAGATCGTGATCGCGGTTATCGAGCACATCCGCGCCTACCAGCTGGACACCGTCTACTTCTATGGCCACAGCTTCGGCGGTATGGTCGCGGTGCAGGTCGCCGCCCGGCTGCTGGAGTTGCACGGCGTCCAGGTGGCACTCATCCTGCTGGACTCCAGTCCGTCCAGCCGGTACGACGTGCTGGACCAGAGCTGGTTCGACGGGGTGGTGTTCCTCTACGAGAGCGGTTTCCGGTTCCCCACCGTGCTGCGCGGCGGCTACGAACTCGGCGAGCGGCTGCTCAACAAGCACGAACGCAGCTGGGGCCAGATCCTGGACCAGACCATGGAGCAGCTCTCGCCGATCGCCCCGTCCAGTGTGCTGATCCAGACGGAATCGGCCTATATCTACCACTTCGACCTGAACCGGTTCGTCGGCAAGCTTGGAACCGCGAAGATGGCCTTCATCGGCAACCCCCGGGACCGGACCGTCAATTACGAAACCGCGCGGGACACCTGGATGCTGCGGTTCAAGGCGAACATGGTCTCGGATTCGCTGCAAACCGACGGCGCACGCCCGGCCCACGCCAGCCCGCAGTGGAACCCCTTCGTCTACCGGCCGCTCATCGAGGAGCTCCAGGACGAGTTCCTGCCGCTCGCCTCCGGCGGGGGCAAGAAGACCGCAATCTAGCAACGGCCGCCCCAAAACGGTCGGTCAGATCTGGTTTTTCAGGTCGGCCACCGAGTTAAGGATCTGGTTGGGCCGGAACGGGTAGGCCGCGATGTCGTCCTTGTGGGTGATGCCGCTGAGCACCAGCACCGTGTGCAGCCCCGCCTCCATGCCGGCGATGATGTCGGTGTCCATCCGGTCGCCAATCATGGCGGTGGTCTCCGAATGGGCGTCGATCTGGTTCATCGCCGAGCGGAACATCATCGGGTTCGGCTTGCCTACTATGTAGGGCTCGCGGCCGGTCGCCTTGGTGATCAGCGCCGCGATCGCACCCGTGGCGGGCATCGGGCCGTCCTTGGAAGGGCCCGTGGCATCCGGGTTGGTCGCGATGAAGCGCGCGCCGCCCAGGATCAGGCGGATGGCCATCGTGATGGCTTCGAAGGAATAAGTCCGGGTCTCGCCCAGCACTACAAAGTCGGGGTCCTGGTCGGTGAGGATGAAACCGGCCTCATGCAGCGCCGTCGTCAGCCCGGCCTCGCCGATGGTGTAGGCGCGGTTGCCCGATTCGGAGCCGCGCACCTGGTCCTTGAGGAACTGGGCCGTCGCGAGGGCCGAGGTCCAGATGTTCTCCTCCGGGATTTCCAGTCCGGAGCTTTTCAGCCTGGCGGCAAGGTCTCGGGGAGTGAAGATCGAATTGTTGGTCAGAACCAGGAACCGCCTGGACGTATCCACCCACCGCTGGATGAGTTCCGAGGCACCCGGGATCGGCTGGTTTTCGTGGACCAGCACGCCGTCCATGTCTGTCAGCCAGCACTCAATTTCCTGGCCGCTGCGGTACACCGAGGACGTGGACCGTGCCTCGTCCGGGTTCGAAAGCCGGTCTGTCCCGAGGTCTTCGTGCTGATCCGCCATGGTGCCCTCCGCCGATAGTGTGCCGCAACAGGTCCCAGTCTACTGTTGAGTCGTGACTGAACCCGAGACACCCAGCGACCACCCCGCCGGCACCCCTGCCGCTCCGGACGGTGAGGCGGAGCCCAAGGCGGAAGTCGGCGTCGGTCCCTGGCAGGGGCAGTGGCCGGAGGGCGAACACTGGGACCCGGACCTGCTGGCGGACGGTGACCGCCGCAACGTGGTGGACAAGTACAGGTACTGGAAGCACGAGGCGATCGTGGCGGAGCTGGACTCGCGGCGCCACAACTTCCACATCGCCATCGAAAACTGGCAGCACGACATGAACATCGGCACCGTCGTCCGCACCGCCAACGCGTTCCTGGCTAAGGAAGTCCACATCATCGGACGACGCCGGTGGAACCGCCGCGGGGCCATGGTCACCGACCGCTACCAGCACGTCCGCCACCACGCCACCGTGGAGGAGTTTGTCGCCTGGGCGCAGGGGGAAGGCCTGGCCGTGATCGGGATCGACATCTTCCCCGATTCCGTCCCCCTGGAAACCTACGAGCTGCCCCGGGACTGTGTGCTGGTGTTCGGCCAGGAAGGGCCCGGCCTGACGCCGGAGGTCCACGAGGCTGCCGTTGCGACGCTTTCGATCGAGCAGTTCGGGTCCACGCGCTCCATCAACGCGGCCTCGGCGGCCGCGATCGCGATGCACGCCTGGATCCGCCGGCACGTCTTCAACCAGCTGCCGGGGTAACCGCCCGAAGCACCGCCCCTGCTGACTAGTGTTGATTGAATTAGCTATTGTTAGATCAAAAGCAATCATCCGAGGGTGGAATTCTATATGGCTGAAGTCATTGTGGTTGAGCACGAGCAGGCCGCAGGCGAACTCGTCGCAGAGTCGATACGCGCCCTGATCGAGACCAAACGCGACGCGGTGCTGGGTCTCGCGACCGGGTCGACGCCGCTGACTGTCTACCGGGCGCTGAGCCGATCGCTCAGCGCCCGACCGTTGGACGTCCGCATGGTGCGCGGCTTTTCGCTCGATGAGTACGTCGGCCTGCCGGCGGGGCACCCGGAGAGCTACCGCGCGGTCATTGACCGTGAGGTCGTGGTACCGCTTGGGCTCACGCCGGGCAATATTCGCGTGCCCAACAGTGATTTGGCTGCGCTGCCCACCGCCGGAACCGAATACGAGCAGGCGATCATCGATGCCGGGGGAGTGGACCTGCAACTCCTGGGGATCGGCCGTACCGGTCATCTGGGCTTCAACGAGCCGGGTTCATCGTTTGCATCGTTGACCCGAGTGAAGACGCTCACGCCTCAGACGCGGGCGGACAACGCCCGGTTCTTTGCCTCGCCCGACGAGGTGCCTATCCACTGCATTACCCAAGGAATCGGCACCATCCTTCGTGCGCGCCACCTTGTGCTTCTCGCCTTCGGGGCGGGGAAGGCGGCCGCGCTGGCTGCCGCCGTCGAGGGCCCGGTTACGTCCAGCCAGCCAGGCTCGGCAATTCAGCTGCATCCGCACGTCACGGTGGTCGCCGACGAGGCGGCCGCAGGCCTGCTCGCGAACCTCGACTACTTCCGATATGCCTGGGCCAACAAGCCGGCGTGGCAGGGGATCTAGCTCGCGGACCGATCGTCTGGCTGCCTCCGGTGGCTCCGGACAGCTTCGTAGGTGAGCCGAAGCGACTCAGTCATGTCGTCGTACATTGATTGGGCGATGCGAACGAAGAGGATGTCCACTACGGCCAGCTGGGCGATCCGGCTAGACATGGCACCCGCGCGATAGCGGTTCTCCCGCGTCTGCGTGGTGAGGACGAAATCGCAGTATTCGGTCAACGGCGAATCGGGGAAATTCGTGATTCCCACCGTCGTCGCGCCGGCGGCCCGCGCGATCTTCAACGCATTGCACGTCTCGGTGGTGAGGCCGGAATGGGAGACGGCAAGGGCGACGCCGCCCGGCCGTTGGAGAGCCGCGGAAGCCCAGGCGAGGTGCATGTCGGAGAAGGCGGTTGCCGAGAGCCCGATTCGATACAGCTTCTGCTGCAGGTCCTGGGCGGTCAGCCCGCTCGAGCCGGAGCCATAGACGTCTATGCGGGTGGAGGCTGCGATGGCAGCCGCGACCCGGTCAAGGGTCTCGAGGTCAAGCGCCTTAGCCGTCTCCTCGATCGCCAGCACCTCCTGGTAGGCGATTTTGGTGACGACGTCTTCGGCGCTGTCGGTCCGGTTGATTTCGCCGTCATCGACCTGGAATCGATCGCGCTGTGCCTGCTCACGGCCTGCCGCCGCCGCTACTTCGATGCGGAAGTCCCGATAGCCCGAGAAGCCCAGTTTTTGGCAGAACCGTGCCACTGTGCCCGGCGAGGTCCTACACAGCGCAGCGACCTCGGTGATTGTGCGGTCGAGAATGGTCGGATCGTCAATGACAGCCTGGGCGACCCTGGACTCCGTTGTGCTGAGGCCGGGCAGTGCCTGCCTCAGCATGAGCAAGGCATTAGCGGCCATGCGCACTCCCTCCGTTGGTCAGCGCCGCGCCGACGGCCTCGTTGAGGAACCCTCGGTGCTCCGCCAGGATCTGGATGGCGGCGCCAGGTTCAAGATCCGTCAGCAGCATTAAAATAGCTGCCTTGACGGATCCATCGACGGCAAGGAGCGCTCGGGCGGCGTCGACCGCGCTCGCATGCGTTGCCAGCATAACGGTTCTCTCGGCGCGGGCGCGCAGCTTCCCGTTCGTGGCCTGCATGTCCACCATCAGGTTGCGGTAAGTCTTGCCCAGCCGGACCATCGTGATAGTGCTGAGCATATTCAGGACCATTTTCTGCGCCGTGCCTGCCTTGAGTCGGGTCGACCCGGTGAGGATCTCCGGACCTACGACAATGTTGATGGCCACGTCGCAGGCCCGGCCAAGGTCCGATGGCGCGTTGCAGGAGAGCCCGGCGGTGAACGCGCCGACGGACGAGGCGTACTTAACGGCACCGAGCACGTACGGTGTGCGGCCGGACGCGGAAATGCCGATCACTGCGTCCGCGGCCGAAACGGATAAAGCGCGTAGGTCGGCTGCACCGGCGTCGTCGTCGTCCTCGGCATTTTCAACGGCGGCGTGAATGGCGCCGGGACCGCCGGCGATGACGCCGATCACCTGTTCGCGGCTGGTGCCGAAAGTCGGTGGCGCCTCACTGGCGTCGAGGATACCCATCCGACCGGCGGTCCCCGCGCCGACGTAGATCAAACGTCCGCCAGTGCTCATACGGCTGACTATGCCGTCGATCGTGGCTGCGATGGCGGGGCCGGCGCGATTGACAGCGGCTGCGACGGCGGCGTCCTCCTCGTTCATCGCGCGCACGAGGTCTGCGGTCGAGAGCATGTCGAGATCCGGATGCCGGTCGCTGACCTGTTCCGTGGAGAGCGTTGCCAGTGATTCGCGTAGAGGGGCGTTGTCAGGCTGATTTTGGAGGTGCGGCTTAGCCACGGGTGATTCTCTTCTCATGGGGTAGGGCACGGGAGTGGGCAATCAGGGTGGCTCCGGCCAGGGCGTCTCCCAGGGGGGAGATGAGCGAGAGGCCGACATCGGTCAGGGCCGCATCGAGGACGGCACGGAAGTAGGGATGGGACACGAGACCGCCAGCGGCGCAAACTTGTCCGGTGTCGGGCTCCGCCGCAGCGCAGCTGCGGGCGAGCCGGACGCACGCCTCCGCGACGATTGCTGTCGCCACGCCGTCGCCCCGGGTGGCGTGGGTGATGACGGTGGGGGCGAACGTGCCGATAGTCCGCGCGGGAGTGCCGGCGGACGAGACCCAACCTGGCAGGGCGGGGAGGCCGCCGGCGAGCTCGGCAGCGGCGGCGCAGAGCGAGGTTGCCGGTCCACGCCCGTCGCTGGCACGGAGGGCCGCCTGCAGCCCCTCCTGGCCGATCCAGCGTCCGCTGCCTTCATCACCGAGCCACGGGCCCAGCCCGTCTATCTGCCGAATTAGCCCTGCGTCGTCGACGGCGAAGACGACGGACCCCGTGCCTGCGATGAGGACGGTGCCGGGGCCGCCTGCGAACGCGCCGACATGCGCGGCGAGGCCGTCGCTGATGAGGGCCAGCGGGACGTCGAAATCGGCCCTCAGCTCCTTCAGAAGACCGCGGACGGCATCCGGCGCTGCCAGGGCGCCGGCCGCGCCGATACCGATGCAGTCGAGGTCCCGCGGTTCCGGGATGCCACGAGCCAGGCGGGAAACAGCGCCGAGGATTGCGTATCGTGCCAAACCTTGGCCATGTTCGTCGGCAAGGCCCGGTGCGCCCTCGTGCGCTGCCTCGTCGAGCACCGCGTCGCCGCGGCTGAGGCGGACCCGGCAGGACGTCTTGCCCAGGTCGACAGCCAACACCGTCGGCCCGCTCATCGCGTTACCGCCGCTGCGTCAGCCGGAGTGCGGGCGTCCATCGGCAGCACGCGCAGGCCGCGGATGCCCGCCAGCGGCGCTGGCATCCGAAGCGGCCGTGGTCCGGGGGCGATTTGCCCGGCCACGCGGGCGCGGCCTGGCGCGGTAGCCGGCAGTTCGCACGTAACTCCGTGCCAGCTGAGGAAGCCGAGCAGGGCAAACATCAGCGACTCCTTGAAGTCGGGCTCAATTCCGCAGACGTCCGAGGAGACCAGCGAGATTCCGGTCCGGGCGACTTCCGCACCAAGGGCGGACATGAGCGAGGGGTTGCGCACGCCGCCGCCGGAGGCGATCAGGCGGCCGGGCCGTTCGACGGTGCCGGTACGCAGGGAGTCCGCTACGGAGCGGGCGGTCAGCCGGGTGAGCGTTGCTACGAGATCTTCAAGGGACAGCGGAGAACCTCCTTTGGCCGCTGCGATGGCGGAATCCACGAACTGAAGCCCGAATGTCTCCCGACCGGTCGATTTCGGCGCGGGCCTTCGAAGATAGGGATGCTGGAGCAGGGCGGAGAGGAGCCCGGGATTGACCTGGCCGGCGGCCGCGAGCTGGCCGTCGGCGTCGAAGCCGCGGGCGCCGTTCGTGGCACGGGCGACAACCGCGTCGATCAGAACGTTGCCGGGACCGGTATCCCAGGCCACCATGGTCCCGCTGGAGCTCACGACCGACAGGTTCGCGATCCCGCCCAGGTTGACGGTCGCGGCGGCGGCGTCGTCGTCGGCCTCCGATGCCGCCAGCCACGCCCGGTCGAAGATGCCCATCAGCGGAGCGCCTTCGCCTCCCGCTGCGATGTCGGCCGCGCGGAGGTTGCACAGCACGGGCGCGGCGGCGGCTTCGGCAATCCAGGCGGCCTCGCCCAGTTGCAGCGTTCCGCGGGCGTGAGTGCCGTCGACCCAGTGGAAGACCGTTTGTCCATGCGAGACAACCAGGTCCACGGCTGTGCCGAGATCCTGCATGGCGGCTTGAGCGGCCGAGGCAAACTCTTGGCCAGCGAGGGTGTCCAGCCGGCACAGCTCATCGGCATCGACGCGACCGCCGTCCGCCAGGGCGAGCAGGCGCGTGCGCAGTTCTGGGGCCCACTCCACGGTGCGGGTGAGCAGCGGGCGCACGGTCAACCACGGTGTGCGGCCGTTCCGGGCGCCCCGGGCGCTATCCGTATCGATATCGACGATCGCTACATCAATGCCGTCGGCGGAAGTCCCGGACTGAAGGGACAGGATCCTCATGGTGTAGCACCGCGGAGAATGTCGCGGACTGTGTCGGCGGTGACTCTTGAGGTTCCCCGTGCGTCAATAAGAGCAAGCGGCGGGTCCTCACGGGAGGGCAGTCCGGCGTTGATGACGACGGCGTCCGGGCGGAGGCAGGCTATCCGGGTCAGGGCATCCCGTTGCGCCCCCGCGCAGGCAATCCGGTCCACCAGCACGGCCAAGCCGGTGCCGCGTGGGAGGCTCGTGACCGTCTCGGTCAGCGCAGCGTCGTCGGTACCAGGCGCTAAACGGTCCAGTTCAAAATCGAGCGCAAGACTCGCGGCAAACGGATCGGCGGCGGATGCCACGGCGAAGGTGGCATGTGCCCTTAGATCGAGCAGCGCCAGGCGGCGCTGAACGATTGACGCGGCGCCGTGCACCGTGATTGCCTCCCGCACCATGAACGCAGGGTCGGGGAGGCTTCCGGCTATGCCCGGCGCGGAACCCCCGGGTTCCGCGGGGCCGGCGGGCAGTGCCAGCCGCGCGGCCGATTCACCCGCCCGTTCAAGGACGCCGGCGGTGAGCACGCCGTCGTCGAGGGCCTCGAAGAGGGCCTTGCGCACCTCGAGGTAGTCTTCCTCGTCGGTGCTGCGGCCTCCGTTCGGCCCGAGGTTGGACGGATTGCCGATGCAGAGCAGTTCGGCTCCGGCCACCAGGGCGAGCACTGCGCCCGGACCGGCCCCGAAAGAGGCCCGGATTGCTGCCATGTCGAGGGCATCGGTCACAATTGTGCCGGTAAAGCCGGTCCCGCGTAGTGCGGCGAGGATGGCCGGGTTGAGGGTCGCGGGCAGGTCGCCGCTTTCCGGCACCACGATGTGTGCTGTCATCACGGCCCGAACTCCGGCGGCGACTGCCTCGAGGAAAGGCGGCAGATGGTCACGCTCGATCTCGGCCCAAGAGAGGTTGAGCCGGGGGAGGGACAGGTGGGAGTCGGTCTGCGTGTCCCCGTGTCCCGGGAAGTGCTTGACGCAGGCGGCCACTCCGGATTCCTGGAGGCCGTGGACAAACGCAGCGACATGCCGCGACACAAGAGGCGTGTCAGGGCCAAACGCCCGCACGCCAATCACCGGGTTCGCCGGATTCGTGTTCACATCGGCCACCGGGCCCAGCACAACGTTGGCGCCCGCTGACGCGGCCCGTCGTCCGATCATCCGGCTGACAGCCCGGGTGGCCTCGGTGTCGTCGAGGTGGCCCAGCTGTGCGTGCCCCGGGAGGAGTGATCCCCGTGCAGCGTCGAGCCGGGACACGCTGCCGCCCTCCTCATCGATGCCGATGAGGACTCCGGGCCGAATGCTCCGAAACTCGGCAGAGAGTCGCGCCGGCTGCCCGGCGTCCGACGCGTCGATGTTCTGGCCGAAGTAGACCACGCCAGCGAGGCCTTCATCGAGCGCCCGGGCCAGCCAAGGGGAAACGTGCTGGCCGGTGAATCCTGGCCAAAGAACGCCGTTGACGAGCCGGCGCAGGGCGGGGTCTGTGGCTGCGGTCATCCCTTTACGGCTCCCGCCACCAGGCCATTGCTGAGCTTGCCCTGGACGAAGACGAAGAAGACCATCACCGGAATGGTGATGATGGTCGAGGCGGCCATGACCGGTCCCCAATCATTGGCATGTACGCCGAAGAATTGTTTGAGGCCAATAGCCACGGTGTAGTTCTCGGCTGCCCCGCCGAGAAGGGTCATCGCAAATATGAACTCGTTCCAGGCAACGATGAAGGAAAAGACGCTGGTCGCGACAAGCCCGGGTGCCACGAGCGGCAGAAGGACCGAGCGGAACATGCGGCCCCAGGTGGCGCCATCGATGTAGGCCGCCTCTTCCAGCTCGACCGGGACAGCGGCGACGAAGCCGCGCAGCATCCAGATCGCGAACGGCAGGGAGAAGGCCAGATAAACTATCACGAGCCCGACCAGCGAGTTGAGCAGTTGCAGGTCGCGCACCTGCACGAACAGGGGGATAACCAAGGCCTCAAGCGGCACCATCTGCACGGTGAGCACCATGATCAGGATGCCGGTGCGGAACTTGAAACGGAAGCGCGCCACCGCGACGGCGGCCAGCAGTGCCACAATTCCCGAGATGGTCACCGTGAAGAAGGCGACGACGGCCGAATTGCGAAGGAAGGTGCCGAACCCGCCTTCGGTGAGCACGTACTGGTAGTTGGCGAGAGTGAACTCCTGCGGAAGCAGGGACTGGCCGCCGCTGGAGGCCTGAGCGTCAAAGGAGCTGGAGATCATCCAGTACGCGGGGAAGAGCGTGAAGACCAGGAGGAGGGCGACCAGCACGGCCTTGACCAGCCTCCGGCTGAGCGAGCGGTGCCTCATACCTTTTCCTCCTTGAACAGGGTGCGGACGTAGATGGCGGTGATGATCAGGAGCAGCACCGTCAGGAGCACGGCGATGGCCGCTCCGAAGCCGTAGCGGTTCTGCCCGAACGACTCAACGTATGACCAGACACCGAGGTTGAGTACCTCCCGGTTGGATCCTGACCCGCCGGGCATGAGGTAGATCTGGGCGAACACCTTGAAGTCCCAGATGGTCGAGAGGATGACCACAACCGAAAACACCGGCTTGATGGTGGGGTACGTGATCTGGAAGAAGCGCCGGACCGGTCCGGCCCCGTCCATCTCCGCGGCCTCAAGCATCTCCTTCGGTACGCCCAGCAGTCCGGCGAGCACGGTGATGGCGACGAACGGGAAGCCATGGTGCACGATGTTCAACGCCACGATCCCGTAGAAGGTCACCGGGTTGGTGAACCAGTTGAACGATTCGTCCATGAGGCCGAGGCCCTTGAGAGTCGCGTTGACGAGCCCTTGGTCGGCGTCGAAGATCCAGATCCAGACATACGTTCCGGTCACCGCCGGCATGGCCCAGGCGACCATAACGGCGCTCCCGACGACAGTGCGCCAGAGCGGGCTGAGCGAGGCCATGAGCAGGGCGACCAGAGTTCCGAAGATGACGGTCGAAGCGACCGCCACGATGGCGAACCCGATCGTGTTGGGCAGCACCACGGTCCACAGGGAGGAGTCCCCGAAGACCTCGGAGTAGTTGTCCAGGCCGATGAATTTTGTCTTGCCGCTGACGATCTGCCGCAGGCCGTAATCCTGCAAGGAGAACATGAAGACCCGTGCGAGCGGCCAGAGCAGAAGTCCGGCCAGCAGGGCCAGCGCGGGGGCGAGCAGCAGCCACGGCCTGGCCTTGGCCATAGTGACGAGCCGCCGGCGTTTCGGCGGGCGGCCGCCCGTGGACGGCAGGGGCTTGCGTCCCTCGTCCACGGCCGGCTGCTTGAGCCCTACGGTCACGGGGTCTTCTTGCCGTTCATGATGGCGTCCATCTCGGCTGCGGCACTCGACGTGGCCTCATCGACGGTCTTCTGGCCGGAGAGGATGGCCTGGATCATCGAGTTGGTGGTCTTCTTGGCCTGAACCGCACCGAACTTGGGCGTGACGGGAACGGAAGCGCCGCCGTCGACCATTTGCTTGGCGAATGACTTTACCAGCGGGTCGTCCGACTTAATGGTGTCGTCCAGCAGCGACTTTTGGCCGGGGAAGTAACCGCTCTTGCTGGCCCAGTCCCGGGCGAACTTGCCGGTGCTCATCAACTTGACGAAGGCCCAGGCGAGGTCCTTGTTCTTGGCCGTGTTGAAGACGCTCAGGTGCGACCCGCCCAGGACCGAGGGGCTGATGCCGCTGTCCTTGCCGGGGATGGGGATAGCGCCCAGCTTGCCCTTGAGCTCCGGGGCTTTCGCGAGGATGGTCGCCGGGGTCCACGAGCCGGAGATCGCCATGGCGACCTTGCCCTGCGTGAAGTTGTCGAGCACGTCGGTCTCCTTCCAGGTGGTCGCACCAGCGGTGGAGAAGCCGTGTTTGGTGGCCAGGTCCGTGTAGAACCGGATGCCCTCGCGTGCCTTGTCGCTGGCCAGTCCGGACTCCCAACTGTCGCCCTTTTGGACCGACACGTCGCCGCCCGCGCCCCAAACCCACGGATAGGCGAGCATCTCGGCGTCGCCGGGAACCGGGAAGGGGATCAGGTCCGGGCGCTTGGTCTTGATGACTGTGGCCACGTCAACGAGTTCCTGCCAGTTGGTGGGCGGGGTCAGGCCAAGCTCCTTGAACACGTCTGTCCGGTAAATGATCGAGCGAACCCCGGCGTACCAGGGCATACCGTACAGCTCGCCGTCGTAGGTGCCGGATTCGGCGAGGCCTTTGACGAGGTCGCCGTCGAGGCCCGCGTCCTTCACTTTGTCGCCAATCGGTGCAAGCGCACCTGAATCGGCGAACTCTGCCGTCCATGTGTTCCCGGTCTCGGCGACATCCGGAGTTGTGCTGCCGGCTATCGCGGTGACGAACCGGTCATGGGCGCCGGCCCACTGCACGTATTCGACGTTGAGCTTCGCGCCGGTCTCCTTCGTGAACTCCTGGCCGACGGAGTCGAAGAACGCCTCGGAATCGGGGTTGGTGCCTTTCATGATCCAGACGTTGAGCGTTTGGCCTTTGGCGTCCGTTGCGCCGCCTGTGGAACCGCCGCCCGCGGCGCCGCCACAGGCTGACAGTGCCAGGGCGACGACGGCGGCCACGGCGGCGGAAAGATAGCGCTTATGCATGCAGTCTCCTCATTGAAACGTGATAGCGGACGACCCGGTCCGGCTGGTGTGAAAATAATTATCCATGCGTGACGCAATTCACGCAAATTATTTTCTGCATGCGGTCGTCTCTGCTGGAGGTCTGGACCTCCACAGTTGGAAGCTTGCCGCTACACCGGCATAAGCCGGCCTGCTGCGAAGACCGCATCGACGGATAGCCCACCGTCGAGCAGAACCGCGTCGGCGGCGTAGCCGACCTCGAGCCGTCCGAGGTCGCCGCTGCGCCCAATGGCACGGGCGGGAGTGGTGGTCACCGCGGTGACCGCCTCTTCAATCGGGATGCCCACTTCAGTCACCGCTCTACGCAGAGCTGCGTCGAGGGTGAGCGTGGAGCCGGCGATGGCCCCGTCGGCTGCGGTCGCGCTGCTCAGGCGGGCAATGCCTCCGGAGACGGTGACGGCCAGGGACCCAAGCATGTACTCGCCATCCCCAGAGCCGGCGGCAGCCATCGCGTCGGTGATCAGGGCAATGCGGCCGGGTGCGCCGGCAAAGGCAAGGCGGACCACCTCCGGATGGACATGCACGCCGTCGTTGATAATCTCCAGCGTCACCCCGGGGGAGCGGGTTGCTGCCGCAACAGGACCGGGCGCGCGGTGGTGGATGCCGCGCATGCCATTGAAGGCGTGCGTCAGGATCGAGGCGCCGGCTTCAAATGCTGCCAGAGCGGTGGCATAGTCGGCGGCGCTGTGCCCGACGGCGACGGCGACACCGGCGTCGACGAGCGTGCGGATTGCCTCCCGGGCGCCGGGCAGCTCGGGTGCGAGCGTCCACTGGCGAAGGTGTCCCCGCGCCGCGGTGAGGAGCCGGGCCATCGAATCGCCGTCAGGAGCGCGGAGCAGTGCCGGGTCGTGCGCGCCGCGGAAGGCGTTGTCGAGGAAGGGGCCCTCAAGGTGCGCGCCGAGCACGAGCGGGTTGGCTTCGACCACGTCGGCGACGGCAGCGAGACGGGACTCGAGCTCGCCCTGGCGGGCAGTGACGAGGGAGAGCACCGCGCGGGTCGTGCCGTAGCGGTGGTGCACGGCAAGAGCATCGCGGATAGCGTCGGCTCCGTTATCGAAGGCGAAGCCGCCGCCGCCGTGGCAGTGGATGTCTATGAAGCCGGGGGTGAGCCAGCGGCCGGCGGCATCCGTCACTTCCACCGATGGGGTGCCCAGAGCACGCCAGCCGTCCCCGGATCCGAGGCCAGACACCGTATCGCCGGTGAAGGCGACCCAGGCGTCGGCGGTAGTCAGCCCGCCTGATACCAGGTGCGCAGAGTGGATGATGCGGGTGGCAGGGCGGATCATGATGCGACGATCACCTCGAAATTCTGGTCGGCAAAGGCAGCCAGCTGCTCCGGCGTGATCCCCGGATCCGTGATGAGCCCATCGAAGCGGTGCAGCGCGCCCAGTCCGGCAAATGCTATTCGTCCGATCTTGCTGGAGTCGGCTACGATCATCGCCCTTGCCGCGCGCTCTGTCATCAAGGAATTCACCGCAGCCTCCCGTTCGTCATTCACGGAGGGCCCAGCCAGAGGATCGATGCCGTTCACGCCGATGAAGGCGATGTCCAAGCGCACTTGCTGCAGCACGGCGTCGCTGTAGGAACCGACCAGTTCGTACGAGCGCGAATGCACCACACCGCCGGTCACCACCGTCTTGATCTGCGGGCGCATCGCCAACTGGGCTGCGATGTTGAGGGCGTTGGTGACGACCGTCAGTGTGGCGTGCGGCGACGCCTCCATGATGTCCGGTCTGGCGCTAAGTACCTCGGCGATGGCTGTGCTTGTTGTGCCGCCGCAGAGCCCCACGACGGCGCCGCGCGCCACGAGCGAACTGGCTGCGCGGGCGATCCGGAGCTTCTGCGGTGCGTTCTGCTCGCGTTTGTACCGCAGTGGAAGGTCGTAGGCGACGGACTGCCCGGTTGCCCCACCGCGCGTGCGCGTAAGCAGCTGCTGGGAGGCGAGGGTGTCGAGGTCCCGCCGCGCGGTCGCCGCGGAGACGCCGAGACGGGTGATGATGTCGTCGACCTCCAGGTGCCCGGATTCGGCTAGCAGGTCGAGTACCGCGGCGAGGCGCTCGGAGCGGTTCATGGACATGCGGTTCCTTTCAGGGCTAGAGCGCCGTTGGCGGCCGGGCCTTCGGCGGCTGCCCTGGCACGTAGCGCCGCGCCGATGAGCCCGGCGTTCTCACCGATCCGTGCTGGGAGCAGCCGAGGGGGGCGGTGGAAGCTGAGCAGAGCGCCGACACGGTCCCGCAGGGGCGCGAACAGGGCGTCTCCGGCTTGGGCCAGCCCGCCGCCGATGACAATGGCCTCCGGGGCCAGCACCGAGACCAGTTGCTCGATGACCAGCGCAAGGGCGTCGACGGCTTCGTCCCAGACGCGCCGGGCATGCGGGTCGCCGGCGCGGGCGAGGGCGAGGACCTGCTTCGCATCGGTCGGGGCAGGCTCGGAAGATCGGCCCGCGGCCTGAGCGTAGCGGCGCACGATGGCCCCGGCCGACGCAATGGTTTCAAGGCACCCGGTGGCGCCGCAGGGGCACAAGTCACCGCGCGGGTCGACAATCGAATGGCCGATCTCGCCGGCGAAACCGCCTGCCACGTGGGCCCGGCCGTTCAGGATAATCGATGCCGCGATGCCGGTGCCGATCACGATGACCACGACGTCCCGGAAAGGTTGGGCCGCGCCAAGGCGCTGCTCTGCTTCCCCGGCGGCACGCACATCGTGCGAGAAGGACGCAGGGAGGTTTAGGCGCGACTCCGCCAGCACCTTGAACGGCACATTCTCCCAGCCTAAGTTCGATGAGCGGACGCCGACTCCGGAGCCGTCGTCGACGATGCCAGGGGCGACCATGCCGACGGCCTGTGGATGAACGCCGGGGTAGTCCCGGGCAAATCCGGCAGCGATTTTTTCGACCAGATCCAGCACGGCTTCACCCGTCCGCGCCCCGCGAAGGGGAGTTGCGGTGCGGCTGAGCCCGAGCATCCGCCCTGCGGAGTCGAACAGCGCCGCCTTCGTATCGGTGCCACCAATGTCATAGGCGAGAACGGCCGGCCCGGCGCCGAGCAGTGGCGCATCCCACGACAGATCTTCGGCCATGACATGTCTCCTCGTCGTTAAGTGCCAGCGCAACGATCGATCCTGATCGCAACCACCAGCACCCGGTCACTTTAGCTCAGACTTGAGGGCGCTGCCTTCCGGAAAACCGCCGTGGCGTGCCATGCCGGCGGGGCCAGTGTTACAACCCCGGCGTGACCGGAAACACTGCCGTGGGGCAGGAATGGCTAGGATGGTTGGTAGCCGACGAGGTTCACTCCAGGGTCAACCCAGCCCGCAGACGAAATTCACTTTAGGAGTCAGCATGCCCATTGCAACCCCAGAGATCTACTCCGAGATGATCGACCGCGCAAAGACGGGCGGCTTCGCATTCCCGGCCGTCAACGTCACCTCCTCCCAGACCCTGAACGCCGCCCTCCGCGGTTTCGCCGAGGCCGAGTCCGACGGCATCGTCCAGGTCTCCACGGGCGGCGCCGC
The DNA here is from genome assembly GCF_056780195.1 of Arthrobacter sp. SD1074B. NCBI lineage: Bacteria > Bacillati > Actinomycetota > Actinomycetes > Micrococcales > Micrococcaceae > Arthrobacter > Arthrobacter sp. SD1074B. Next base: position 351,711 of record NZ_JBRAZT010000001.1, read on the forward strand.
CTACTGGTCCGGCGCGTCCACCAAGGACATGGTGGCCGGCTCGCTGGGCTTTGCCGCGTTCGCCCGCGAGGTCGCCAAAAACTACGGCGTCAACATCGCCCTGCACACGGACCACTGCCCCAAGGACAAGCTCGACGGCTTCGTCCTGCCGCTGCTCGCCGCCTCCGAGGCCGAGGTCAAGGCCGGCCGCAACCCGCTCTTCAACTCGCACATGTGGGACGGCTCGGCCGAAACCCTGCAGGAGAACCTCCGGATCGCCCGGGAGCTGCTCGAGCGCACCGCCGCGGCCAAGATGATCCTCGAGGTCGAGATCGGCACCGTCGGCGGCGAGGAAGACGGCGTCGAGAACGCCATCAACGACAAGCTTTACACCACGGTCGAGGACGCCCTCGCAACCATCGACGCCCTCGGCTCCGGCGAGAACGGCCGCTACATCACAGCCCTGACCTTCGGCAACGTGCACGGCGTGTACAAGCCCGGCGGCGTCAAGCTGCGCCCGGAGATCCTCAAGGACATCCAGGAGCAGGTCGGCGCGAAGATCGGCAAGACCAGCCCGTTCGACCTCGTCTTCCACGGCGGCTCCGGATCCTCCGAGCAGGAAATCGCGGACGCGGTCTCCTACGGCGTGATCAAGATGAACATCGACACCGACACCCAGTACGCCTACACCCGCCCGGTCGCCGACCACATGTTCCGCAACTACGACGGCGTCCTGAAGGTCGACGGCGAGGTCGGCAACAAGAAGCTGTACGACCCCCGCGTCTGGGGCGCGTCCGCCGAAGCCGGCCTGGCTGCCCGCGTGGTTGAGGCCGCCCAGCAGCTCGGCTCTACCGGCAAGACGTTCTAGCCGTGTCGGACGAGTTCCGTAAGAACCTGATGGGCCCCGAGCCCACCCTGCTGCCCGCCGAGACCGAGGTCAACGCGGGGCTGGACGCGGGCCAGGAGGCGCTGGACCTGGTGGAGAAGCACCCGACGTCCTCGCTGCTCTGGGCCGTGCTGGCCGAGGAAGCGTGGAAGGAAGGCCGGACCATTGATTCCTACGCCTACGCCCGGGTCGGCTACCACCGCGGCCTGGATTCGCTGCGCCGCAACGGCTGGCGCGGCGTCGGCCTGATCCCGTGGGAGCACGAACCCAACCGCGGCTTCCTGCGCGCGCTCTACTCGCTGGGCCGCGCCTCCGCGGCGATCGGCGAGGCCGAGGAGCCGGAGCGGATCGAGAAGTTCCTGAAGGACTCCGACCCCACCGCCAAGGCGGCCATCGAAGCCGAGGGCTGACGGGTTAGACAACGACGGCGGGCGCCCACCTTTCGGTGGGCGCCCGCCGTCGTTTCGCGGAAGGGTCAGCTGGCCTTGGCCAGACCGGTGCGGGCCATGGCATCGGCGTAGGCGACGCGCATTTCCTCGAGGTACTGCTCCTGCCGGGCCGGGGTGCCGGCGAACGCGCGGCCGCTGAGCGAGCGGACCTTGTACGTCTTCAGGCCGCGGCGCCAGATCATCGGCACCTCGGTCTTGAGCAGCAGGTTGGCCAGGCGGTTGGCCTCGGTGCCGTGCGCCACGATCACGGAGGCGCGCGGCACCAGGGCGAGGAACTTCAGCAGCGGCTTGAGGCCGGCCGAGATCTGGTCCGGCGTGAACTTGCCGTTCGGCTCGCCGTCCACATGCCACGGGTGGACGTTCCACGGCATGACAAACTCCGGGCGCAGGCCCAGTTTCCACTGGATGCCGAGCATGCGGGTGGCGGCTTCCTCGTCGCCGGCGGTGATGAAGCCGGACTGATCGGCGGTGCCGATGTTCGAGTAGAGGCTGATGATGCGGCACTCGTCAATGTCGTGGGCGGGATCCACGTAGGGGACCGTGGTGCCAGCTTTGGCGGTCTGGAGTGCGTCGCACAGTTCGTTGACCGGCGCGACGTTAGCTTCGTAACGGCGGCTCAGGAGCTGTTCGCGGAAATTTTCAGTGGCCAGTGCTGTCATGTATTGCTGGGTCTCCTGCGGGATTGGTAACGCTGCCAGACCGGTTGCAGGCACGCCAAAGGAGGGACGCGCGGAGGCCAGTGTGGTTTGAAAATGTGGTGTGGACCGATTCCTGTTCGGTCTCTACCAGTCTATCAAGCCCCGCGAAATGCCCGGCGAGTCGGCCGGGCGGCCGGCAACCGCCATCCGCCCGGACCGGCTACCAGAGCCGCTTGCTGGCCCGCCGGGCGCCCTCGCCGAGGGCCTCGAGCTTGGCGAAGGCGATCTGCGGATGGACGCGCCCGCCGAGGCCGCAGTCCGTGGAGGCGATCACGTTTTCGCGGCCCACCAGTTCCGCGAAGCGCACGATCCGGTCGGCCACCAGGTCGGGGTGCTCCACGACGTTGGTGGCGTGCGAGACGACCCCCGGAATGATCGACTTGCCCTCGGGAAGCTTGGTGTCCTCCCAGACCCGCCATTCGTGTTCGTGCCGCACGTTGGCCGCCTCGAAGGAGTACGCGCCGGCGTTGACCTGCAGGACGGAATCGACGATGTCCGCGAAAGGGATGTCCGTGGTGTGCGGGCCGTGCCAGGAGCCCCAGCAGACGTGCAGCCGGATCTTGTCCTGCGGGAGGTCACGCAGCGCCCAGTTGGTGGCCTCGACCCGCAGCTGGATGAACTTCAGGTAGTCCTCGAGGCTCGGCTCCGGGTTGATCTGGTCCCAGCTCTCAGCGAGGGAGGGATCGTCGAGCTGGACCGTCAGGCCGGCGTCGATGATGGCCTTGTATTCCTCGCGCATCGCGTCGGCGCAGGCGTAGAGGAGTTCCTCGTCGCTCTTGTAGTACTCGTTCGCGACACGGGCGCAGGACCCGGGGGAGAGGGACGCGACGAAGCCCTCGGTGAGGCCGGCCGCGGCCAGGCCGGTCTTGAGGTTGGTGATGTCCGAGGCCACGAGCGCCTGCCCGGTGTAGGTCAGCGGGCCCGCGATCTTCGGCTGCGTGACGGCCTTGCGGTGGGCCAGGATCCCGGAGGAGGGGTCGTTGTAGGCGTCGTTGAAGGCCTGCCGGTCGCGTCGGTCCGGGAACGAGGTCAGGACAATGTGGCCGGGGCTGGAGCGGTGCACCGCGGCGTCGGCCCAGCGGTCCACATCCGTCGGTTCGAGGCCGCCAAGCCGGGCGAACGAGTAGTTCCACCAGGCGCCGTAATCGACCGAGCTGGCCATGGCATGCCCGTACTCGCCGTCGTTGGGGATGTCGATGCCCAGGTCCTTCTGGCGCTGGACGACGTCCACCACCGAGGTTTCCAGCAGGTCCAGGAATTCGGGGCTGATGCCGTCGGCTTCCTTCGCTTCGTTGGCGGCGATGAGCTCGGGGGTACGGGGCAACGATCCGGCGTGGGTGACGCGGATGTGGTCGGTGTTCTGGGACATGGTGCGGTTCCTTTCCATCGGTCCTGGCGGTAGCACCGTGGCCGGTCGAGGCCGCGCAGGGCGGGCCGCGGAAGGCGGGGTTGCTGCGGCGTCAACGGTCCAGGTCCCTCGGCCGCTCGGGATGGTCACTCCCACTTAATTCCACGCCGCGCCAGCACCGCAAGTTGTGCCCACTATGTGTCGCGGCCCTCCGCGCAGGGAGCCAAAACGGTGCCGGCCACCGTTTTCGGCTAAACTTGGGTGGTAAGAGCCCCGGACTCTGGCGTTGATGGTAAGAGCACAGCGGTAGATTCGGGGCATTCTCATGAACGGCGCTGAGCTGCGCTGACCACCTGGTCAATCACGTACAGTTCGGCCCGAACGAATGGGGGAGGATCCCATGCCAGCAATCGTGATCGTCGGAGCCCAATGGGGCGACGAAGGCAAAGGTAAGGCCACCGACCTGCTCGGCGGCCGTGTCGACTACGTCGTCAAGCCCAACGGCGGCAACAACGCCGGGCACACCGTCGTCGTGGGCGGTGAGAAGTATGAGCTGAAGCTCCTTCCTGCCGGCATCCTGAGCCCTAACGCGGTCCCGGTGATCGGCAACGGTTGCGTGGTGAACCTAGAAGCCCTGTTCCAGGAGATCGACGGCCTTGAAGCCCGCGGCGCTGACACCTCCAAGCTGCGCGTCTCCGCCAACGCCCACCTTGTGGCGCCCTACCACCAGGTGCTGGACAAGGTCACCGAACGGTTCCTCGGCAGCCGCGCGATCGGCACCACCGGCCGCGGCATCGGCCCGGCCTACATGGACAAGGTCGCCCGCCTCGGCATCCGCGTGCAGGACGTCTTCGACGCCTCCATCCTGCGCCAGAAGGTCGAGGGCTCGCTGCGGCAGAAGAACGAACTGCTGGTCAAGGTCTACAACCGCCGCGACATCGAGGTGGACGAGATCGTGGAGTACTTCCTGTCCTTCGCCGAACGCCTGCGCCCGCTGGTCATCGACAGCACCTTCGTGCTGAACAAGGCGCTGGACGAGGGGAAGGTGGTCCTCATGGAGGGCGGCCAGGCCACCTTCCTCGACGTCGACCACGGCACCTACCCGTTCGTGACCTCCTCGAACCCCACCGCGGGCGGCGCCTCCGTCGGCTCGGGCATCGGCCCCACCCGGATCTCCCGCTCCATCGGCATCATCAAGGCCTACACGACGCGCGTCGGGGCCGGGCCGTTCCCCACGGAACTGTTCGATGAGATGGGCATGTACCTGCAGAAGACCGGCGGTGAGTTCGGTGTCAACACCGGCCGCCCGCGCCGCTGCGGCTGGTACGACGCCGTCCTGGCCCGCCACGCTTCCCGCGTCAACGGCTTCACCGACTACTTCGTCACCAAGCTGGACGTGCTCACCGGCATTGAGCAGATCCCGGTCTGCGTGGCCTACGACGTCGACGGCGTGCGGCACGACGAAATGCCGATGACGCAGACCGAATTCCACCACGCCAAGCCGATCTTCGAGTACTTCGAGGGCTGGACCGAAGACATCACCGGCGCCCGCACCCTGGACGACTTGCCGGAGAACGCCCGCAACTACGTGCTGGCCCTCGAGAAGCTCTCCGGCACGCGGTTCTCCGCGATCGGCGTCGGCCCGGACCGCGACCAGACGATCGTGGTCAACGACCTGATCAACGACTAATACCGGCTAACTGACGTCCCACGGCGGCGGGTCACCTGACATGGGTGACCCGCCGCCGTCGTTAAGGGCCGCCGTTATGGGCCGGAGACGGGCCACTTGGAGCGCCCGTCGAAAGAGAAACAAAAAACTTCCGGGAGGTGCGTAACCTTTCGGAGTGCCCCGGCGATTACCCCTTTGTAAGCGCCGCCCGGAGCCCTGGTCCCCCCATCAGGTACGGACGGCCTTGTGGTGAAAGATCCGCCCGGCGCCTGCCCCATCAGGCGCTGCGGACTTCGACCGAGATCCGACGGGCGCCTGCCCCCATGGGCGCCGACAGGACTTCGACCGTAAGTGCCGGCCGGCGCCTGCCCCCATCAGGTGCCGGCCGGCCTTCAAACAACCAAAGGATGTACGTTTTACATGAAGAGTGTTAGCAAGACCACCAAGATTGCTGTCGGCGCCGCGATTCTCGCGGTCGGAGGTTTCTCCGGAATCGGCCTGGCCAACGCGGCCCAGACCTCCAGCACCCAGCAGGCTGAAGTGAACCACGCTACGCCCGCCACCCCTGCCGTCCCGGCTGTTCCGGTCACCACGGAGCTGTCCTCCACTCCGCCCGCCCCGGCTGTTCAGGCCACCCCGAACGTTGAGGGCTCCGGGGACGACGACGTCGAGGGCACCGCCAAGGCGGACGCCGACGTCGAGGGCACCGCCAAGGCGGACGCCGACGTCGATGGCACCGAAGATGCCGAAGGCGCCGCTGACGGCACCGTGTCCGCCGACAACGACGGCGCCGCCGTCGAGGGTGCCGCCAACGCCAAGGGCGCCGCCGAGGCAAAGGCCCACGCCGGCGTGACCGTCGCCACCCCGGCTGTCCCCGCCGCCAAGGGCGCCCCGGCTGTCCCGGCCGGGCCGGCCGACCCGTCGGTCGAGCTGCCCAAGCTCGACAAGTAAGCACCAAACGCCTCTCTCGGAGGCGACGGGGTGCGGCCGCTAAACTATCGGGGGCCGCACCCCCAGCAGTAAACGGAAGGAACGCCTCTTGGCAGACCAGCTGAGCGACGACGATCTGTCAGCAGCTTTGGCTGGTGACCCGTCAGGGTTCAGCGCCGTCTATACCGCACTGTCCCCGGCGGTGCTCGGCTACTTCCGGGCCAAGGGCGTTGACGACGCCGAGGCCCTCACCCAGGACGTCTTCGTGGACGTGCTGCCGAAGCTGGCGAACGTGACCGGCGGCCACGCCGGATTGCGGACCTTTATCTTCTCGGTCGCCCACGCCCGGCTGGTCGACCACCACCGCCGCGCCGAACGCACGCCAAACCAGGCCGAATACGATCCGTTGAACGACGTCCGCTCTTCCGCCTCCGCCGAGGACGAAGCGCTCGGTTCGCTGGGCGGCCTGTCCCACACACTCTCCCGCCTCAACGACGAGCAACGGGAAGTCCTGGTCCTGCGGATCGTCGCAGACCTCTCCATCGATCAGGTGGCCGGCATCATGGGCAAGACCCCGGGTGCCATCAAACAGCTTCAGCGGCGCGGGCTCATTGCCCTGCGCGAGCTCGTAACCGAAAAGGACCACGCAGCATCATGACCGGCACGCGCAACCCCCAGCAGGATGGCAGCATCCAGGCGATGCTCCGTGACTCCGGCCTCGAAGCTGCCGGCGAACTGCGCAACACCCTCGAGCAGCTGCAGGGCCTCGTCCCGGAGCGGGCACCTGAGCCCCGCGCGGACCTCGCGGCGCTGCTCGGCGCCGGGGACCTGCCCGCCGGCGTCGGCAGCCTGGCCGACCGCCGTCGGGGCCGCAAACGCCGGATGGCCCTCATCGGCGGCGCCGTCGTCGGTGCCATGAGCCTGGGCGCCGGTGCGGTGGCGGCCTCCAGCCACGACTTCCGCGAAAACGTGGGCAACACCCTCAGTGTCATTTTCCAGCCCGCAGCCCCCACCCGGACGCCGGCGCCTTCCGCACCCACGCCGTCGGACCTCCCCGCCGTGCCGGCAGCCCCGGCTCCGGCCACGACCGCGGCGCCCCCGGCCGTGGCTTCCCCCGCCCAGCCGTCACCCGAGGGGACCGCCAAGGCGCTGAGCCACGGCGGCGCTGCCGCCACACCTCCCGCCGTCGGCCGTGGCGGGTCGCTCCCGACCCCGGACCGGCGCCCGGTGAAGCCCCGGCTTCCCGGCGAGAACGGCCGGCGCCTCGCCCCAACCCCGCTGCCGACGGCCCCGTCCCTGCCCGGACTGCCGGCGCCGGCCCCCACCACCAAGCCGTAGCCCGCCCCACTCGCGCGCCCCGGTTAACCCAAGTAGCTGGGTTAAGAGACCTCGTTTAGGCCAGGACCTGCCGCTTCGAGGAGATGACCCCGGTGTCGAAGCCGGCCAGGTGCAGTCCGCCGTGGAAGCGGGCGTGCTCGATCTTCACGCAGCGGTCCATCACGACGTCGAGCCCGGCCGCCTCGGCTTCCTTCGCCACGTCCTCGTGCCAGGAGCCCAGCTGCAGCCACAGCGTCTTGGCGCCTGCGGCGATGGCCTCGTCCAGCACGCCGGGCAGGTCATCGTGCTTGCGGAACACATCCACGATGTCCGGGCTCTCCGGCAGGTCCGCGAGCGACGCGTAGGTCGGCTCGCCCAGGATTTCCTTGACCACCGGGTTCACGAAATAGACCTTGTACCGGGTCGAGGACTGCAGGTAGGTCGCCACGAAGTAGCTCGCCCGGGAGGGTTTGTCCGAGGCGCCCACAATCGCGATCGATTTCGCCTGGCGCAGCAGGGCCAGGCGCTCCGGTGCGGACGGGCCGGTCCAGGTCCGGGTTTCTTCGGTGCTCATGCGTTTGCTCCGATCGTGCAGGCGTCCGTCGGCAGGGCAGCCGTCGCGGGCTCTTCGGGCTCTTCGGGCGCTTCCGACGCCGCGTCCAGGGCCTGGTCGAGGTCCCAAAGGATGTCCTCGAGGTCCTCCAGTCCGATCGAAATCCGGACCAGGTCTTCCGGGACGCCGGCGGATTCGAGCTGTGCCGGGCTGAGCTGCTGGTGGGTCGTGGAGCCGGGGTGGATCACCAGGGTCCGCGAGTCGCCCACGTTGGCCAGGTGCGAGGCCAGCTGCAGGGACTCGATGAACTTCTGGCCCGCGGCACGGCCGCCCTTGACGCCGAAGGAAAACACCGAGCCGGGGCCTAACGGCAGGTACTTCCGGGCCCGCTCGAAGTGCGGGTGCGAGGGCAAACCGGAGTAGTTCACGTAGGCCACACGCTCGTCGGCTTCAAGCCACTCGGCCACCGCCTGGGCGTTCTTCAGGTGTTCGTCCAGTCGCTGCGGCAGCGTCTCCACGCCCTGCAGCAGCTGGAATGCCGACTGCGGGGAGAGCGCGGGTCCGATGTCGCGCAGCTGCTCACAGCGTAGTTTGGTGAGGAAACCGTACTCGCCGAAGTTTCCCCACCACGAGACATTGCCGTAGGAGGCGACCGGTTCTGTCATGGTCGGGAACTTGCCGTTGCCCCAGTTGAAGCGGCCGCTTTCGACGATGACGCCGCCCAGCGTGGTGCCGTGGCCGCCGAGGAACTTGGTGGCCGAGTGGATCACGATGTCCGCTCCGTGTTCGATCGGGCGCACCAGGTACGGGGTGCTCAAGGTGGCGTCGACGACCAGCGGGATGCCGGCGTCGCGCGCCACCTTTGCCAGCCCCTCGAGGTCCTGGACCTCCGACGACGGGTTGGCCACCACTTCGACAAAGATCGCCTTGGTGTTGTCCCGGACCGCCGCGGCGTAGTCTGCCGGATCGGTGCCGGCGACGAACGTGGTGTCCACGCCGAAGCGGCGCAGCGTGACGTCCAGCTGGGTCACCGTGCCGCCGTAGAGCTGGGAGGCCGCGACGATGTGGTCGCCGGACTGGGTAAGCGCGGCGAAGGTGATGAATTCCGCGGCCATACCCGAGGAGGTAGCCACCGCGCCGATCCCGCCCTCGAGCGACGCGATGCGCTCTTCGAACGCCGCGACGGTGGGGTTGCCGATCCGGGAGTAGATGTTGCCGTACTTCTGCAGCGCGAAGAGGTTGGCGGCGTCCTGGGTGTCCTTGAACACGAAGGAGGTGGTCTGGTAGATCGGTACGGCCCGGGCGCCGTGTTCGGCGTCGGGGGTGCCGCCGGCGTGCAGGGCGCGGGTACGGAACCCAAAGGTACGGTCAGCCATTATGCGTCTACCCCAATCTTGGTTGCCTGAGTGCCGGAAAGGTTGAGCTCGGTGCCGTGCTTGCGGGCGAGGTCGGCCTCGAGTTCGCGCACGATGGGCAGGATGTCCTGGCCGAACGCCTGCACCTCCTCCTGGAAGTGCAGGTAGCAGGTCAGGAGCAGGTTCACACCGATCTTCTTGTACTCGACGATCCGTTCCGCGATCTGCTCCGGCGTGCCGATCAGCTGGGTCTTGAAGCCGTCATTGTACTGAATCAGGTCCTCGAAGCTGGAGTCGGCCCACATCCCCTTGCCGTCCTTGGTGGACGCGCCGGCCTCCTGGACGGCGTCGCGGAAGCCTTCGACGGCGGGCCTGTGTGCCTTCGCGACAATCTCGCGGAGGGTGTCGCGGGCTTCCTTTTCGGAATCCCGGGCGATGACGAAACCGTTCAGGCCGAACCGCGGAGCGGAAAGGGCCCCCTCCGTGCCCCGGCGGCTCTCGCCAGCGGAGGCCACGACGCCGGCGATGTTCTCCTTGAATCCGTCAAGGTCTTTGCCGTTGGAGAAGTACCAGTCCGCCACCCGGCCTGCCGTGGCCTGCGCCGCGGTAGAGTTCCCGCCGAAGAAAATCTCCGGGTGCGGGCGTCCCGGCACGTCCACCGGGGCCGGTTGCAGGGTGAAGTCGTTGATGTTGTAGTACTTGCCGGACTGGCTGAAGTTCTTCTCGGTCAGCAGGCCTCGGAGCACCCGGATGAACTCCTCGGTGCGGACGTAGCGCTCGTCGTGCTCGAGCCATTCCAGGCCGAAGTTCTCGAACTCCGCCTTGAGCCAGCCGGAAACGATGTTCACGGCGGCCCGGCCGTTGGAGATGTGGTCCGCGGTGATCAGGTACTTCGCCAGCACACCGGGGTGCCACATGCCCGGGTGGACGGCTGCGATGACCTTAAGCCGTTCGGTAGCGGCGAGCAGGCCGAGGCTGAAGGCGGTGGCCTCGTGCTGCTTGTCCGCGCCGTAGGAGGCGGCGTAGCGGGTCTGGGTCAGGGCGTACTCGAAGCCGGAGTTCTCCGCGATACGGGCCAGCTTCTTGTTGTAGTCGAAGTCCCAGCCGGTGCGCTGTTCGATGGTGGAAACCACCAGACCGCCGGAGACGTTGGGGACCCAGTACGCGAACTTGAGCGGTTCGGAAAGACGGGCGACGCTGCTGATGTCAGTCATGGGTGTTCCTAACTTCGGGGGTGTTTCCTGACGTGGTTTTGCGCTCACGCAGCACCTGCTGGATGCCGGCGATCGACGGTTCGTTCTGCAGCGACGTGGTGTCGCCGAGTTCGGTTCCCTCGAACAGCTGGGTCAGCAGCCGGCGCATGATTTTGCCGCTGCGGGTCTTCGGCACATCGGCGGCGACGACGACGTCGCGCGGCTTCGCGATCGGCCCGATCGCCTTTGCCACGTGAGCTTTCAATTCGGAGGCGATGTCCTCCGTAGCCGCCGAATCCTTCAGGACGACAAACGCGACGATGGCATGGCCGGTCTGGGGGTCCGCGACGGGGCAGACCCCGGCCTCCACTACGTCCTGATGCGCGACGAGGGCCGACTCGATCTCGATCGTGGAGAGGAGGTGCCCGGAGACGTTGAGGGTGTCGTCCACCCGCCCGAGGATCCAGATGTCGCCGTCGTCGTCGTACTTGGCGCCGTCGCCGGCGAGGAACCAGCCCTGCTCGGCGTACTGGCGCCAGTAGGAGTCGAAGTAGCGCCGGGGGTTCCCCCACACCGTCCGGGCGATAGCGGGCCCTGGCGCGTCCACCACGATGAAGCCCTGGACGCCGGGCGGAACGGTGTTGCCGGCCTCGTCCACGATCCGGGTTCCGACGCCGGGCAGCGGGCGGGCCGCGCACCCGGGTTTGAAGGCCGCGTCCGTAGGGGCGGGGGAGAGGATGGTGGCGCCGGTTTCGGACTGCCACCAGGTGTCCACCACGGGGGCGGTGCCGGCGCCGACGTTATCGCGGAACCAGCGCCACGCCTCCGGGTTGACGGCTTCGCCGACGGTGCCGAGCACGCGGATGGAGGACAGGTCGTAGCCGTCCGGGACGCCGTCCGGGAACCAGCCCATCAGCGAGCGGACCAAAGTGGGGGCGGTGTAATACTGCGTGACGCCGTAGCGTTCGATGATTTCGAAGTGCCGGCCCGGGTGCGGGGTGTTGGGGGTGCCCTCGAAGATCACCTGGGTGGCGCCGTTGGAGAGCGGGCCGTAGAGCTCGTAGGTGTGGGCGGTGACCCAGGCCAGGTCTGCCGTGCACCAGTGGACGTCCCGGTCGCGGAGGGCAGGGTCCGGGTTGCTGAAGAGGTGCTCGAAGCTCCAGGATGCCTGCGTGAGGTAGCCGCCGGAGGTGTGGACCAGGCCCTTGGGTTTTCCGGTGGTGCCGGAGGTGTACATGATGAACAACGGCGTCTCGGCGTCGAAGGCCTCGGCTTCGTGGACCGCCGAGGCGGTCCCGACGGCGTCGTGCCACCACACGTCGCGGCCTGCCGTCATTGGGACGCTGTCCAGGAGTTCCGGTGCGGTGGTGCGGTTGACCACGAGGACGTGCTCGATCGCGTTGTCCCCGGCGACGGCCGCGTCCGCATTTCCCTTGACCGGGACGCCCGCACCCCGGCGGAACTGCCCGTCGGAGGTGACCAGCAGTTTGGCGCCGGTGTCCTCCACCCGGAACCTGAGCGCCTTGGCGGAGAAACCGCCGAACACCAGCGAATGGATGGCGCCGATGCGGGCCACGGCGAGGGTGATGATCACCGTTTCGGGGATCACCGGAAGGTAGATGACCACCCGGTCGCCCTTGGTGATGCCCAGCTCCAGCAGGGCGTTGGCGGCCTTGGCCACCTCGCGCTGGAGTTCGGCGTAGGTGATGGTCCGGCGGTCGCCCGGCTCGCCCTCGAAGAACAGGGCCACCCTGTCCCCGTGTCCCGCCGCTACATGGCGGTCGACGCAGTTGTAGGCGACGTTGAGCTTCCCGCCGTCGAACCAGCTGATCTGCGGACCGGTGCCGGAGTCCGGGTCGGCCGGGACGCGGCGGTGCGCGGTGTGCCAGGGCTTGCCCTGCCCCGGTACGTCGTCCCAGTCGAGCCGGAGGGCGGCCGCCTCCCAGAAGGAGATGCGCTCGGCCTCGGTGGCCGGGAAGCCGGCCGGTGCTGTTTCCGTCGCTACGCCCATCGTTTCACCGCCCATTTTTCGGCCAGGCCCAGCAGCGCATCGGTGACCTTGCCGATCACGGCGAGCAGCACGATCGCCAGCAGGAGCCTGTCCGTGCGCCCGTTGTTCTGCGAATCCGTCAACAGGAAGCCCAGCCCCATCGAGGAGGCGATGAGTTCGGCCGCCACCAGGAACAGCCAGGCCTGGGCCAGCGCGAGCCGGAGGCCGGAGAACACGGCGGGCACGACGGCGGGGAGTTGGACCGTGGTCAGCAGCTTCACGCCTTTGAGCCCGAACGCCCGCGCGGCTTCCACGAGGTTCCGGTCCACGTGGCGCAGGGCCAGCGAGACCGTGGTGAAGACGGGGAAGAATGCGCCGATCAGGATCAGCGTGATTTTGGAATCCTCGCCGATCTTCATCCAGAGGATCAGCAGCGGCACCCAGGCCAGCGACGGGACGGCCCGGAGCGCGCCGACGGTGGGGGCCAGCAGGGCGTCGGCGAACCGGGACAGGCCCACCAGCGACCCGAACACCAGCCCCAGCGCCGCGCCGGCGGCGAAGCCGATCAGCACCCGCTGGGTGGAGATGGCGATGTGCTGGCCGAGCTGGCCGCGTTGGAGCAGGTCCAGGCCGGCCTCCAGCACCATGGCCGGCGGTGGCAGCTGGACTACGCTGAACACCCCAGCCGCCGTGGAGAGCTGCCAGGCGACCAGTACCGCTGCCGGAATGATCAATCCAAGGAGCAGACGCGCCCAGCCGTTGGCCAGGATCCCGGCGGGGGACCATCCGTTCGCCGGGGAGCCGCTTCCGCCCGTGAGGGGGGAGGCTGGCCGGGCGGCGTCTGCTGGAGTTGCGGGGACGGCTGCAGCGCGCCCGTCCGCAACACTGTTGCCGGTGAGAAGGGGATTTCCGAGGTGGCTCATCAGGAATCCTTGATGGCGGACGGGTCCGCCTTCTTCACCAGCGAGTCATCGAGAAGGTTGGCGACGGCGTCGTCGATCTGCTTCTGGCTCGCGACGTCCCCGGTCTCCACAAAGGTCGGGCCAATCTTGGCGAGGACCTTGCGCTGGGCTTCGCCCGGTGACGGGTCGACGTCGAGGTTGCTGCGCTGCAGCACAACGGTCTTCGCGACGGCAGGGTCGAGGCTGGCGGCCTCGGCGAGGATCTGCGCTGTCTCGTCCGGGTTGGCCGCGGCCCAGGCGCGGGCCTTCTCGTAGGCGTTGACGACGGCCTGCGCCTGCGCCGGCTTGTCCTTGAGGAAGGATTCGGTGGCGTTCAGGAAGCCGTAGGTATTGAACGAAAGGTTGCGGTAGAAGAGCTTGGCGCCCTTCTGCTCCGCGCCGGCCATGATCGGGTCGAGGCCGGACCAGGCATCCACCGAGCCGTTCTCCAGGGCGGCGCGGCCGTCGGCGTGCTGCAGGTTCTGCACGGTGACGTCCTTGGCGGACAGCCCGGCTTCGGAGAGGGACTGGAGCAGAAAGAAGTACGGATCGGTGCCCTTGGTGGCGGCCACCGATTTGCCCTTGAGATCGGCGACCTTGGTGATGCCGGAGCCGGGCTTGGTCACCAGCGCCGCCCACTCGGGCTGGGAGAAGATGTCGATGGCCTTGATCGGCGATCCGTTGGCCTTGGCCAGGAGGGCGGCCGAGCCGGCGGTGGACCCGACGTCGATCGCGCCGGACCGCAGCGCCTCGTTGGCCTTGTTGGAGCCGGCCGACTGCACCCACTTGACGTTCACGCCCTGGTCCTTGAGGGAGGCCTCGAGCCAGCCCTTCTTTTTGATCACGAGGCTCAGCGGGTTGTACGTCGCGAAGTCGATGTTCAGCGTGCTGCTCCCGGCAGCTGCGTTGGCGGCGGTCTGGCCGGAGCCTTCGCCGGCGACGCAGCCGGTGAGGGCCAGCGCGGCGGAGACCGCGGTGGCCGTGAGGAACGAGCGGCGGGTGGCTGGGCGGAGGCTGGTTGTGCGGAAAGGCATGGAGGTTCCTTTGAGAACGGTGCGAACGGTGCGGAGGGATGACGAACGGTGCGGAGGGTGGCAGCGGCGGGCAAGGTGCGCGGCGCGGCCGGGAAGGTGCCCGGCGGAGGTGCTGGCGGCGGGGCGGCTAGTGGCCGTCGACGCCGAGGCTGGCCAGGAGCGAGGCCCGCATTCGGGCCAGCTCGGCAGAGGCACGGCCCCGGGGGCGTTCGCCGGGGACGGTGACGGTGCGGACGATGGTGGCGCCCGGGGCCGCCTTGGTTTCCTTGCCGAGGACGATAATGCGGTCGGCCAGCTGAAGGGCCTCATCAACGTCGTGGGTCACCAGCAGCACCGTGGTCGGCTCCGCCCGGTGGACATCCAGCAGCAGGTCCTGCATCTTGATCCGGGTCAGGGCGTCGAGGGCGCCGAAGGGTTCGTCGAGCAGCAGGACGCCGGGGTTGCGGGCCAGGGCCCGGGCCAGCGAGGCGCGCTGGGCCATGCCGCCGGAGACCTCGCGGGGCCGGTGCTTGGCGAAGTCCTGCAGTCCCACGAGTTCCAGGAGCCGGGCGACCTTGGCCTTGCCGGCTTTGGCACTGACGCCGGTGGGCAGCCCGATGGCGATGTTGGCCTGCAGGGTGTGCCACGGCAGCAGGCGGGGCTCCTGGAAGGCGAAGGCGCAGCGTGGATCAACGCCCTGGACCGGGGCGCCGTCGATCTCGACGCTGCCGGCGCTGGGGGCATCGAGGCCCGCGGCGGCGCGCAGCAGCGTGGATTTGCCGCAGCCGGATGTGCCGAGGATGGCAAGGACTTCACCGGCGCGGACGTCGAAGTTCACGTCGCGGAGTACGGTGTGCGCCTCGGCGCCGGAACCGAACGCGCGGCGCAGGCCGCGGAAGGACACGGGGAGGGCCGGGGTGCGGGTGGCATCACCGGCGTGGGCGTCCGCGGACGCCTCGGCGGGGGAGGTGGACAGGACAGCAGTCATAGGGATACTCCATCGGTCCTGGCAGTAGCACCCTACGGAACGAGCCTTCGGTCCGGGTGGTCAGTCCGGCCGTTCCCGTGGCTCGCTGCCTTGTTATCGGCGGGTCCCGGGGAGGGAGTCCGACGACCAGGGTTGCTGCGGCTTCATCGATCCAGGTCTCTCGGCCGCTCGGGATGGTCACTATCCACTAAAACGGATGTGCCGGATTCTCCCAAATCCGCCGCGTAATATTCGGACACCTGGTCCTTGTGCTCTTGCGGTCGGTCGATTGTTCGGCCAAGCCCTCCTTGAGGACTTTCGCCAGCCTCCGGTCAATTCGAATGGAACCCGCTGCCAGTTTTCCGGGGTGGGGGAGCCGCAGGGTTGCTCCGGCGCCCAGCGTCACGTCCATTTCGTCAAACCCTCCCCCTGCAAGGCGTCACAGACCGTCATTTAGGGTCTTCCGTGCACGAGGGGTCTTGCTATCGTCACATGTAAGAAGGCCGCCATGCGGCCAAGCTGGCTGCCCTGCCGGCGCCTCGACGAAGGACCACCATGAAGCGCACACGACTTTCCGTTATCGGCCTCATCGCAGCTGCAGGACTCGCCTTGGCCGGATGCGGGTCGGCGTCTACGACTCCTTCCAGTTCAGCGCCTGCGGGCGGCCCGGACACCTCGTTGAGCGACGTCAAAAGTGCGGGCGTGCTCAGGGTCGGCACGGAAGGCACCTACAAGCCCTTTTCCTTCCATGCCAACGGCAGCGGCGAACTCACGGGTTACGACATTGAAATCATTACGGCCGTAGCCGGGAAGCTCGGCGTCAAGCCGGCTTTCCAGGAGACACAGTTCGATGCCATCTTCGCCGGCCTCGAAGCCAAGCGGTTCGACGTCGTCGCCAACCAGGTCTCGATCACCGACGAACGCAAGGCCAAGTACGACTTCTCTACCCCGTACACCGTTAGCACGGGCGTCATCGTCACCAAGTCGGACAACGCAGACATCACTTCCTTCGACAGCCTGAAAGGCAAGACGACGGCGCAGTCTCTGACCAGCAACTGGTACAAGCTGGCACAGCAGAGCGGGGCCAACGTCCAGGCCGTCGAGGGCTGGGCACAGGCGATCACGCTGCTTAAGCAGGGACGGGTCGATGCCACCATTAACGACAAGCTGACCTACCTGGACCAGCAGAAGACGGCCCGGGATGACAGCATCAAGATCGCCGCCGAGACCACGGACAAGTCGCTCAGCGCCTTCGCGTTCCGCAAAGGCTCAACCAGCCTGACCGCCGCCGTCGACAAGGCCCTCACCGCACTCCAGGCCGACGGCACCCTCAAGAAAATCTCGCAGAGGTACTTCAACGCTGACGTCACCAAGTAGCCGCATGGAAACCGCCAACGAACGCGCAAGGCCATGACGATCAACTGGGACCTCGTGTGGGGTTCCCTGGGACCCATCCTGTCGGGTGCCATTACCGGCACCATTCCCGTGGCGCTGGCGTCGTTCGCCCTAGGGTTGCTGCTGGCCCTGTTGGTCGCCCTGATGCGGCTCAGCCGCAATCCCGTCCTTTCCTCGATCGCCCGGATCTACATCTCGGTGATCCGCGGCACGCCGCTCTTGGTTCAGCTGTTTGTCATCTTCTACGGGCTGCCGTCCGTCGGCATCACCATCAGTCCGTGGCCCAGCGCGATCATCGCCTTCTCCCTGAACGTGGGCGGCTACGCCGCCGAGGTTATCCGGGCGGCGATTTTGTCCGTTCCGAAGGGCCAGTGGGAGGCCGGCCACACCATCGGGATGTCGCGGCGCCAGTCACTGGTGCGGATCATCCTGCCGCAGGCCGCGCGCGTCTCGGTCCCGCCCCTGTCCAACACCTTCATCAGCCTGGTCAAGGACACGTCCTTAGCGTCGCTGATTCTGGTGACCGAACTGTTCCGCCAGGCCCAGCAGGTGGCGGCCTTCAGCCAGGAATTCATGCTGCTCTATCTGGAAGCGGCCGTCATTTACTGGATCATCTGCCTGGTCCTCGCCGGCGGCCAGTCAGTCCTCGAGAAGAGATTGGACCGCTATGTCGCCCACTGAATCCAATCTTCCGGACGCCACGCCGCTGCTGTCCGTCCGCGGACTCCGGAAGGCGTTTGGGCAGCATGAAGTGCTGAAATCCATCGACCTGAACGTCCGCCGGGGCGAGGTGGTCACCCTGATCGGGCCCTCCGGTTCCGGGAAGACGACAGTCCTGCGCTGCCTCAACGGTCTCGAAATCCCGGACGCCGGGATCGTGGAGTTCACTGGCGACCTCACGGTCGACTTTGCCGCCAAGGCATCCAAGAAGCAGCTGGCCGCCATGCGGGACCGCAGCGCGATGGTGTTCCAGCACTACAACCTCTTCCCGCACAAGACCACCCTGGAGAACGTCATCGAGGGCCCCGTCCAAGTGCAAAAGCGGCCCAAGGCGGAGGCCGTCAAGGAGGCCCGCGAGCTACTCGCCCGCGTCGGTCTCGCGGACAAGGAAAACAACTACCCCTTCGAGCTCTCCGGCGGCCAGCAACAGCGCGTCGGCATCGTGCGCGCGCTGGCCCTGCGCCCCCAGCTGCTGCTTTTTGATGAGCCGACCTCGGCGCTCGACCCGGAGCTCGTCGGCGACGTCCTGACCGTCATCAAGGAACTCGCGGACGAGGGCTGGACCATGGTCGTAGTCACCCACGAGCTCGCATTCGCCCGCGAGGTGGCCGACGAAGTCATCTTCATGGACGGCGGAGTCGTCGTGGAACGCGGCCACCCGGACACCGTACTTCGCGAACCGCGGGAGGAACGCACCAGACAGTTCGTCGACCGGCTGTTGAACCCCTTCTAGGCGCCACGGCCCGCTTCGTGTGAACCAGCGGACGAGGTTGGCCGGAAACGGGACAAAACTCGCAGTTCGCAGCTAGAGTCTGCGGTGGGGGAACATTCATGCTGGCCGGGTCCCGGCTTGGGCCATCCCCTGCGTCTTTCCAACGAGGTGGGGGAATTGAACAACACAGGACTTTTGCGCCGGTCCGTCGCGGCCGCGGCCGCCGTACTTGCCATGGCTGCCGGGCTGCTGACGCCGGCGGGACCGGCCCTTGCCGCAGAGACAATGCGGGCTCCCACGCTTGAAGCCGCCGCGGGACCAACGATCGATCTGGAGCCCGGCGCCGGTAACACCGTCACCATCAAGATGACCAACGGCATTGGCCTGACCGCCCGGCTGAACATCACGATCGGTGGCAAGGACACCTCCTGGGCGGCTTCGACGCCGGCCACGACAGCCACGTACACGGTCGTCGCCCCGTACGGCGCTTCGGCCTCGGGCGTCGTTCAGCTTCAGGCCGTGGCCCTGAAGAACGGGACCGAAGTCGCGTGGGGGTCGAACTGGACGGTGTGGTCCCAGCCGGTGATTCCGTCGCCCCCGGTCGTCCCGAAAATCGACTTCGTGAACTACAACGACGCCAGCCTGCCGGCCAAGACGCTCACGTTCACCGGGCTGGTAACAGGAAAGACCGGCACCACCCTTGCACTGCAGCGCAACGACGGTGGAGTGTGGCGGACCGTCTGGACCTCAAGACAGCTCGCGGCCAACGAATCCTGGGCAGAGTTCACCGCGTACACCTTCAAGGCCGAGGGCGCCGCATCGTTCCGGGCATTGCTGCTCAGCGCGGGCAAGACGCTCTCCACCTCGCCGGTCAGGACGCTCACGTATAAGCGGCTGGCCACGAACGTGTTCGCGCCCTTCAGCGCCGGCGGTAAGCCGTTCAGAACCGCGGACGGCCGGGTAGCTGCCAAGACCCAGTGGTCCGACACGTACCAGCTCGGCAACACGTACACCTCCCGCACAGGCCGCCTGCAGGAGTACCGCGCGGGCAAATGGGTCACCCTCCAGACTTTGTCGTTCACGAAAGCCAACGGCTACCGCGCGTCGGTGAAAACACCGCTCACCGCAGGGACGATCGTGCGCAAGTACCGGGTCAGTGTCGACGCGACTACCCGGGAAAAGGCCTGGACGTCAGCGACCTCGACGATCGAGCACGTGGACCCGGCCCGGTACACCGGGTACAAGAAGGCCTCCTACGACTACATGAAGCGCTACTGCCCGAATCAGGTCATCACCCTCATTCCCGGAGCCTGGAGCTACGCCCACTCACTCAGCCGGCAGATCCAGATGGGAACCGGCATCCCGGACCAGGCGTCCCTGAAGTTCGTCTCGCTGCACGAGTGCGCGCACATCCTCTCCTTCAAGGTGTACTCCGACTACAACCAGCTGGTGAAGAGGATGAACGCCATCTACGGGACCCGCCCTGTGCCAGGCGTCGAGCAGCTGGCCGACTGCATGGCCTCCGCGATGGGCGGCGACATCCGCCGCAGCGGCTACGGCACGAAGAACTGCAACGGAGCCCGCGGCGACGCTGCCAGGAAGATCCTCGCCGGCAAGAAGCCCTAACCACAGCGCAGCGCCGGTCCGTCACTCCGGCAGTCCCCGCCGGTATGGCTCCCGGACAGGCATGCCGGTGTGGGCTGCTGTTGCTGCCCTGTCGGGGACGCGACGTAGGCTGTGCAGATGACCCACGTGAACGACCCCGCAGTCATCGAACGCCTCCTGCGCACCAAGGGCAGGTGGGCGGTCGTGGGACTGACCACCAACCAGTGGCGCGCCGCCTTTGACACCTCCCTGTTCATCCGGGACCGGCTGGGCATGGAGATCATCCCGGTCAATCTCCCGGCCGACCCGGTCCATGGACAGACGGGCTATGCAAGGCTGTCCGACATCCCCGCGGCGAAGCAGCCGCTCGACGTCGTGGACTGCTTCGTGAACTCGGGGAAGGTGGGGGACGTGGTGGACCAGGCGATCGCGGTGGGGGCTAAAGCGGTCTGGCTGCAGTTGGGAGTCATCGACGAAGCCGCCGCCGCCCGGGCCAAGGCGGCCGGCCTGGACGTGGTCATGAACGCCTGTCCCGCCCAGGAGGCACCGCGGTACGGTCTCTGACCGCCCGGGCTCTGGCCTCCAGCGCCGTCCGGCTAGGCTTGGTGCATGGACGCAGCAGCACTCCGCGGGCTTTGCCTGGGTTTCCCAGGCGCCTTCGAGGACTACCCGTTCGGGCCGGACACCGCGGTCTTCAAGGTCCGCGCCTCGGTGCCCGGCGGGGCGCGGCACGAGGCGAAAATGTTTGCCCTGTCCGCACTGGACCCGGAGGACCTGGCGGTGAGCCTGAAATGTGAACCCGCCCTCGCCGAACAGTTGCGCGCCGCGCACCCGGAAATCACCGGTGCGTGGCACTTGAACAAACGGCACTGGAACGGGGTCCGGCTGGACGGCGCCCTGCCCGACTCCATGATCCGGGACATGATCGAGGACTCCTACGACCTCGTGGTCGCCACCTTGAGCCGCCGCCAGCAGGAACAGCTCGGCTGGGCACGGCTTGCCCGCCGCGGGGAGTTCGGGTGACGCGGCAACCGCGGATCGCCGGCGGCGAATTGGACTATCCCGGGATCGGTTCCACCGAGAACGGCACTGCGCCGGAAGGCATGGAGTGCCTCGTCACCCAGGCCTGCCTGGGCGAGGGAGAGGCGTCCTACCGCCGGGCGGTCCACGGTGTACTGACCTGGCAGCTGCACCGGCGGGCCGGGCTGCGGGTCCGGGCGGAGTCGGACGTGGTGCTCCCCGGGACCCGCGTGGTGAGCGGGTTCGGCGTCGGACCGTTCCGGATCAACGCGCCGTGCGAGGTGGTCTGGGTGCGCCGGCCCGTTCCCGGCGGCGGCCCGCAGTCGGCCGGCTTCGGCTACGGGACACTGCCCGGCCATCCGGTCCGGGGCGAGGAAGCGTTCGAAGTTTTGCTCGACGACCAGGGCCGGGTGCTGGTCAAAGTCACGGCCTTCGGTGCTCCCGCCAACTGGTTTTACGCTGCCGGCGGCGCCGTCACCGCCCGGGCGCGCCGGCTCATCACTTCCCGATACCTTAGGAGTGCACAGGAACTGGCCGCCGGCGAGAACTGAGAGGAGCAGAACATGCTGAATCAACAGACCCTTGACCGATTCTGGAACTTTGACGATCCCGGCCTTTCGGAGGCCCGCTTCCGTGCGGCAACCGAGGATCCGGCTTATGACGACGACGAGCGGGCCGAGTTCGCCACCCAGCTGGGCCGGGCCATCGGGCTCCAGGGACGCTACGAGGAAGCCGACGCCCTGCTGGACGCCATCGACGCTGACGAGCCAACAGTGGCCGTCCGGGTGCTGCTGGAACGCGGCCGGCTGCTGAACTCCAGCGGCCATCCCGAAATGGCGGTCCCGCTGTTCGAACAGGCCGCCGAACTCGCCGACCACCTGGGCGAGGACTTCCTGGCCGTGGACGCCCTGCACATGCTGGCGATCGCGGACACCGCGCATTCCGAGATGTGGACCCGCAGCGCCCTGGAGTACGCGTCCACGGTGCATGACGCCCGGACCAGACGGTGGATGGTGGCGCTGCACAACAATCTGGGCTGGTCCCTGCATGAGCGGGGACGTTGCGCCGAGGCGATGGTCGAGTTCCAGCTCGCCGAGCAGTGGGCCGAACGGGTGGGCACGCCGCAGCAGCAGGAACTGGCCCGCGCTGCCATCGACGCCTGCTGAGCCGCAGGCCGGCACCTGTAAGAATGGAAGACCGATGTACCCCCACCGAAAGGCCCAGCCGTGATCTTCATCGTCGTTAAATTCAAGGTCAAGCCCGACTGGTCCGAGCGCTGGCTCGGCCTTGTAGAGAACTTCACCCAGGCCACCCGGCAGGAGCCCGGCAACCTGTGGTTCGACTGGTCCCGCAGCGTGGAAGACCCCAACGAGTTCGTCCTGGTCGAGGCCTTCAAGGACGACGCCGCCGGGGACCACGTCAACAGCAGCCACTTCAAGCAGGCCATGGCCGACATGCCGCAGGCGCTGCAGGAAACCCCCCGGATCATCAGCCGCCAGCTCGACGGCGAAGGCTGGGACCGGATGGGCGAACTCACCGTCTAGCCCCCATCGATTGCTCCGTAACGGCCCTTTTGAGGCCTCAAAGTGGCAGTTACGGAGCAATCGATAAGCTTGTGGCATGTGGATCGGATGGATCGAATTCGACATCCTGTTGGGCGACGTTCACAGCCTCAAGGAGAAACGGTCCGTGGTGCGCCCGGTGCTGGCCGAACTCAAGCGCCGCTTCGAGGTTTCCGTGGCCGAGGTCGGAGACCACGAGCAGTACCGGCGCACGCAGCTGGGCGCGGGCCTGGTCGCAGCCGACCGGGCCCATCTCGTGGACGTGCTCGCCGCCGTCGAGCGCTTCGTGGCCGCAAGGCCGGAACTCGAGCTGCTCAGCGCCCGCCAGCGCGAACTGCGCAGCGACGACTGACCCCCGTCGGGGTGCCCTTTGACCCCGTCGATTGCTCCGTCGGCGCCCTTTTGATGCTTCATAACGGGCACTTGTGGAGCAACCGACGGGCGCTGTGGATAACTTCTCCGGCCGCAGCGCCATTCTGCTCTGATGAAGCCATGAAAACCGCGCTGCCACTGCCGGATGACTTTCACGGACGCCCCTTCACGGTGGCCGAGGCCGCCGCCGCCGGGGTGTCGTCCAAGCGGCTTCGCCACCGCTCGCTCGCCACGCTGGGCCGGGGGATCCGTTCCGCTGGCCCGACGCCTGGCCTTCCACTGATCGTGAGAGTGCGGCCTTTCATTGAGGTCAATGAGCGATGCGCCGCCTCGCACCTCACCGCGGCGGAGCTTGGTTCGCTTCCGGCGCGTCAGGCAAAGGAGGGACCGGAGATGTACCACCTGATTAGACCCGAGGGGGCCGCCCATCTCAACCGGCCATATGTGATCGTCCACCGGATGAAGCTTTACGAGGACGAGGTCACAATCCTCAACGGGATCCCCCTCACCACGCCGGAGCGGACCTGGCTGGACCTGGCCGAGATGCTGACCGTAGATGAACTGGTCGTGGCCGGCGACAGTTGCGTCCGGGTTCCGCGTCGTGAGTTCGAGGGCAGGGAACTGCCGCTATGCAGCCTCGAGGATTTGCAGCGGATGATCGACCGGCACAAAGGAAAGCGCGGTATCCGGAAGGCCAGGGAAGCGATCCGGCTCATCCGCGTCGGCTCGGATTCGCCGCAGGAGTCGCTGCTCAGGCTTGCCGTGGTCCGGGCCGGCCTGCCGGAGCCCGAACTGAACGTGCCGATCATCGACGACGCCGGTACACGCCACCACGAACCCGACTTGTCGTACCGGGAATACCGAATCGGCATCGAGTACGAAGGCGGGCACCACGGCGACGAAGGGCAGGTTGTCCGGGACATCGCCCGGTCCGAGCGCTACGCGGCCCTCGGCTGGACCGAAGTCCGGATCTCCAAGCGGCACATGCCCGACGATGCCAAGGCCGCGGTGGCCAAGATCCGGACCGCGCTCATCCAAGCCGGATGGCGCCCGCCCGGGAAAACCAAAACGACTGCTCCGTAAACGTCGTTCTGAGGTGTCAGAAGGGCGGTTACGGAGCAGTCGATGGATGTGGCGGGTGGCGGGTGCGAGTGGGGTCAGCCGAAGTACTTCGGCAGGGTCCCTTCATGGGCTTCGCGGAGCGCATCCAGGCTCAGGGTATCCACACCGTTGATCTCCAGCCTGCCGCTCTCGGCATCCACGACGCCGATCCGGACGTGCGCGAAACCGCGGGCGGTGCACATGTCCTTGAAGCGGATCTCCTCCGAGCGCGGCACCGCCACGATGGCGCGGCCCTGCGACTCGGAGAACAGCGCGGTGAACAGGTCCACGCCGTCGCGGTCCAGGACGTCCTGCAGCGAGATGCGGGCGCCGACGCCGTAGCGCAGCGCGGACTCTGCGAGGGCTGCCGCGAGACCGCCTTCGGAGAGATCGTGCGCTGAGTCCACCATGCCGTCGCGGGAGGCGTTGATCAGGATCTCACCAAGCTCGCGTTCGGCGGCGAGGTCCACCTTGGGCGGCAGTCCGCCCAGGTGTCCGCGCAGGTTGGACCATTCGGAGCCATTCAGTTCCGCCGCCGTCGTGCCCAGCAGGTAGATCGCCTGGCCGTCCTCGCGCCAGCCCGAGGGGGTGCGGCGCGCGACGTCGTCGAGCTTGCCCAGCACGGCGACGACGGGGGAGGGGTGGATCGGCACGCTGCCGGTCTGGTTGTAGAGCGAGACGTTGCCGCCGGTGACGGGGATGCCCAGCACCATGCAGGCATCCGACAGGCCGCGGATGGCTTCGGCGAGCTGCCACATGACGTCCGGATCCTCGGGGGAGCCGAAGTTCAGGCAGTCGCTGACAGCCATCGGCACGGCGCCGGAGGTGGCCACGTTGCGGTACGCCTCGGCCAGGGCCAGCTGCGCACCGTGGTACGGGTCGAGGTAGGTGTAGCGGCCGTTGGCGTCGGTGGCCAGGGCCACGCCCAGGCCGGTTTCCTCGTCGACCCGGACCACCCCGGCGTCGTCCGGGAACGCCATGGCGGTGTTGCCGCCGACGTAGCGGTCGTACTGGTCGGTGATCCAGGACTTGGAGCACATGTTCGGCGATGCGACGAGCTCGGTGACCGCGGCGGCCAGTTCCGCCGGCGCGGCGGGGCGGCCGGTATCCTGCACGGAGCCGGTGAAGGAGTCTGCCTGGACTGCGTCCTGCCACTCAGGGCGGGCGTACGGGCGGTCGTAGACCGGGCCGTCGTGGGCCACGGTGCGCGGGTCGACGTCGACAATCACTTCGCCGTCCCAGGTGATGATCAGGCGGCCCGTGTCGGTGACTTCGCCCAGCCAGGAGTACTCCACGGCCCACTTGTCCATGACCGCTTCGAACGCGCCGATGTTCTCCGGGGTGACCACGGCCATCATGCGTTCCTGCGACTCGGACATCAGGATCTCGCCCGGCGTCAGGGTGGGGTCGCGGAGCAGGACGGAGGTCAGCTCGACTTCCATGCCGCCGTCGCCGTTGGACGCGAGCTCGGACGTGGCGCAGGAGATGCCGGCGGCGCCCAGGTCCTGGATGCCCTCAACCAGGGACCCCTTGAACAGTTCCAGGCAGCACTCGATCAGGACCTTCTCGGCGAAAGGGTCACCTACCTGCACGGCGGGGCGCTTGGAGGGCTTGGTGTCGTCGAAGGACTCGGAGGCCAGCACGGAGGCGCCGCCGATTCCGTCGCCGCCGGTGCGGGCACCGAACAGCACCACCTTGTTGCCCTTGCCGGAGGCGTTGGCGAGGCGGATGTCCTCGTGCCGCATGACGCCGACGGCGAGAGCGTTGACCAGCGGGTTGCCCTGGTAGACGGAGTCGAAGACCATCTCGCCGCCGATGTTCGGCAGGCCCAGCGAATTGCCGTAACCGCCGATGCCGGCCACGGCGCCGTGCATGACGCGGGCGGTGTCCGGGTGGTCGATGGCGCCGAAACGCAGGGGATCCATCACGGCCACCGGGCGGGCGCCCATCGAGATGATGTCGCGGACGATCCCGCCGATGCCGGTCGCCGCACCCTGGTAGGGCTCCACGAACGACGGCGAATTATGCGACTCGATCTTGAAGGTCACGGCCCAGCCGTCGCCCAGGTTGGTCACACCGGCGTTCTCGCCGATGCCCACCAGCATGTCCTTCTTCATCTCCTCGGTGACCTTTTCGCCGAACTGGCGCAGGTGGTTCTTGGAAGACTTGTAGGAGCAGTGCTCGCTCCACATCACGGAGTACATGGCGAGCTCGGCGCCGGTCGGGCGCCGGCCCAGGACCTTGACGACCTCGTCGAACTCGTTCTGCTTCAGGCCCAGCTCGGCCCAGGGGAGTTCGACGTCAGGGGTCTGAGCCGCGTTCTCCACGGTGTCGATGTTGAACTTCTTGGCGGTCTCCGCGGGCGCTGCCACGGCGGGTGTCTCCGTCATTAGTTGTCTCCCACGATCTTGTTCAGGACAGAGGTGAAGAAGCCCAGGCCCTCGGTACCGGAGCCGAGCTCCGGGCCGAAGCCGGCCTCGACGGCGTGCTCGGGGTGCGGCATGAGTCCCACGACGTTCCCGGCCGCGTTGGAGATGCCGGCGATGTCACGGCGGGAGCCGTTCGGGTTCCAGCCGACGTAGCGGAACACCACGCGGCCTTCCGCCTCAAGCGCGTCGAGGGTCTTCTCGTCCGCGATGTACTGGCCGTCCTGGTTCTTCAGCGGCACGGTGATTTCCTGGCCGGTGGCGTAGTCGCGGGTCCAGTCGGTGGTGTTGTTCTCAACCCGCAGGACCTGGTCGCGGCAAAGGAACTTCAGGTGGTCGTTCTTGATCATCGAGCCGGGCAGCAGGTGCGACTCGGTGAGGATCTGGAAGCCGTTGCAGATGCCGAGGACGGGCAGTTTGGCGTCCGAGTTGGCGGCGTCGATGACCTTCGCCATCAGCGGCGCGAAACGGGAAATGGCGCCGGCACGGAGGTAGTCGCCGTAGGAGAAGCCGCCGGGAATGATGACGGCGTCGACGTCGCCCAGGCTGGTGTCGGCGTGCCAGAGCGCCACCGGGGTGGCGCCGGCCAGGAGCACCGCGCGGGCGGCGTCGCGGTCATCGAGGGTGCCGGGGAAGGTGACGACGCCGATCTTCGCACCAGCGAGCGGGGGGTGCGCGGCGACGGCGACGGCCTCACCGATCAGGGGGAGTTCAGTCATCTCAGGCCTCGACGACCTCGACGTTGACGACGTCTTCGATGACCGGGTTGGAGAGCAGGGTTTCGGCGGCGCTCCGGGCCTGGGCCAGGATCTCCTCGGTTACCTCGCCGTCGACGGTCAGTTCGAAACGCTTGCCCTGGCGGACAGCGCTGAAGGCGGTGAAGCCCAGGCGGGGCAGCGCACCCACGATGGCCTTCCCCTGCGGGTCGAGAATCTCGGGCTTGGGCATGACGTCGACAACGATCCGGGGCATCCGGCAACTCCTGTGCGTGAGCATTGGGTAAGGGCGCAGCGGAGTTGTGCCGTCTCACGCCGATCCGGTGTGCGGTGACAACGGTGTTTAAGAACAACATGGAACGGGCGCTCCGCGAGCTTGCACCCTCATTCTACCGGGCGCCGTGCACCATGCCGCATTCGTGACCGGGCGGCCGGACTGGCCGGCCCGGCTCTGGTCCGGGCCGGATGCCGTCAGTAGGATGGGCGGATGGCTGAGAAACCGAAATCCGTACTGCTTCCCGTGGTCGCAGCCGCCGTTTTTGCAGGCCTTGGCAGGATGGTGCTGCAGAAGGTCAGAGCCGACCGCGCCGCACGGGAAAGCAAAGTCGCCGGTCCCCTCGATGACAAAACGAGGGCCTGGATCAGCGAGGTCGTCCGCACGCCCCGGCAGTAGCCCCGCCGACGCCGCCGGCAGCCTGCGCTTGGCGGGCCAGCCCGGAACCCCACCAGGCCGGGACGGCCCCGCCGTCCCGGCCTTGCCGTGCCCCGCAGAGGCGCCTCTTGTCGAGGAGTGTGACTGATTTTGATTAGTCTTCTGTGGCCTATGTCATATCCGGCTCTCAGTCTGTACTGTATGAATCGGCTGGTATCCGCCGGGGGGCGAGAGTCAACTCCTAATCCCGAACCTGTACCAGTCCGTCGACCCCGGCAATGGCGCCGGGACCGTTCCTTCTGAAAGGTTCAAACCACTCGTGAAATCACCAGGAAAGAGCTTCCTTCGAAGCGGGGGACTCCGGAGGGCCGCGGCACTGACCCTGGGCTTGCCGGTTCTCCTTTCGACCGTTGCCATTGCGCCCGCCACGGCGGCTCCCGCCCAGGGGGCGGCGGTGGCCGGAGTCTCGCAAAAGAATCTGGACCCCGCCAGCTACCGGGACGGGCGCTACATCGTGGTGCTGGCCGAGAAGCCGGCAGCCACTTACGATGGCGGTACGCCTGGTCTGGCGGCCACCAAGCCGCAGCACGGCAAAAAGCTTGACACCAAGAAGCCGGCCGTCCGGCAGTACGAGGCCCACCTCGAGCGGAAGCAGGCCGAAGTCGCCCGGGAGCAGAACGTGTCGATCAAGCGGCAGTTCACCTCGGCGGTCAACGGCTTCAGTGCGACCCTGACGTCAGACCAGGCAATCAAGCTGGCGAAGAATCCGGACGTGCTGGTGGTTGCCCCCGACACAGAAAACGCCCCGGACTACTCCAGCACTGATTTCCTCAAGCTCAGCGGCGCCAACGGAACGTGGAACACCAAGTTCGGCGGCCAAGGCGCAGCAGGCAAGGGCGTCGTCGTCGGTGTCATTGACACCGGCTACACGCCGGGTAGCGCTTTCTTCGCCGGCGAAGAGGTCAAGCCCCTGGTGGGCTCTCCCGTCGTCGGGGTGCCTTACCGCACCGATGACGGCAAGATCGCCATGCTCAAGTCCGACGGCGACACCTTCGTTGGCGAGTGCCAGAAGGGCGTAGGAACCGGGGCGGACTTTGATGGTTCGGCCTGCAACTCGAAGGTGCTGGCGGCGCACTACTTCGCCGACGACTTCCTGAGCTATGTAACGCCCGAGAACCGGTCGCCGCTCGAGAAGATTTCCCCGGTCGATGTGGCCAGCCACGGCACGCACACGGCCAGCACCGCCGCAGGCAACGCCAATGTAGAGACGTTCGTTGACGGCCGTAGCTTCGGGCTGACGAGCGGTATGGCCCCGGCTGCCAAGCTCTCCGTCTACAAGGTCTGCTGGGAAGACACGAACCCCAATACCGGCGGGTGCTACTCGTCAGCTTCCGTGGCCGCAATCGATCAGGCAATTCAGGACGGCGTCGACGTGCTGAATTACTCGATCTCCGGCTCCGCTACCACCACGACGGATCCTGTGTCCATGGCATTCCTGTCGGCCGCGTCCGCGGGCATCTTCGTCGCTGCGTCGGCCGGCAACTCCGGCCCGACCGCCAGCACGGTTAATCACGGCGCCCCCTGGCTGACCACGGTTGCCGCCAGCAGCTTTTCCCAGGAGCTCCAGGGCACGGTCGAATTCGCCGACGGCACCAAGTTCCGCGGCGCGAGCATCATGAATCGTGAAGTCAAGGGCGCCGGCGTTCTGCTGGCTGCTAACGCGGCCCTGACCGCCGGTGATGCCAATGCGGCCCTCTGCGGTCCGGACACCCTGGATCCGGCGAAGGTTGCCGGCAAGGTTGTGGTCTGCGACCGCGGCGTCTTCGACCGGGTGGCCAAGAGCGCTGAGGTCAAACGCGGCGGCGGCGTCGGCATGATCCTGGTGAACCTGAGCAACTCCTCCCTGGATACGGACAAGCACTCCGTCCCGACCGTCCACGTGAACCCGCCGGCCACCGAGGCCATCAAGGCCAAGGTGGCCGCGAACCCGGCGATCACCGTCTCCCTGGTCAATAAGGACACCACCGGGCTTCCGCTCGAGGCCCAGCCGCAGATTGCCGGCTTCTCCTCCCGCGGCCCGCTGCTCGCCACCGGTTCGGACCTGTTGAAGCCGGATGTCGCCGCTCCCGGCGTTGCCGTGCTGGCCGGCGTCTCGCCGATCGGCACGGGCGGCGACAACTTCGGCTTCATGTCAGGCACCTCCATGGCTGCACCGCACGTGGCAGGATTCGGTGCTCTGATCCTCGGCAAGAACCCGAAGTGGTCCCCGGCCATGGTGAAGTCCGCGATGATGACCACCGCGAGCGACGTCAAGCTTCCCAACGGAAGCAAGGACACCGATGTCTTCGCCACGGGTGCAGGCCAGGTCGACCCGGCCAGGGTGCTGGATCCGGGCCTGGTCTATGACGCCAACGATGAGGACTACCTGAAGTTCATCCAGGGCACCGGCGTCGACCTCGGCATGCCGGGTCTGGGCACCACCAAGCCGCGGGACATGAACGTACCGTCCTTCGCGCTGGGCAACCTCACCGGCAAGATCGAGGTCACCCGCACGCTGACCGCCCTGACACCGGGCACCTACCGCGTCAAGGCTGATGTGCCGGGCGTGAAGGTTACCGTGACGCCGTCCATCCTGACCTTCGGCTCGGCGGGCGACAAGAAGACCTTCAAGGTCTCCTTCGAGAACCAGAACGCTGCCCTGGGCAAGTTCGCCATGGGAACGCTGACCTGGCAGGGTGCGAACAAGAACGTCGCATCCCCGGTCGCGGTTCGCCCGCAGGCCGTCGTGGCGGCCAGCGATGTGGCCTTCACTTCCGCAGGCGGCACCGGTTCCGGCGCCATCAAGGTGGTCTCCGGCAGCAACAGTCCGATCAACATGACCCTCGACGGGCTGTCCAAGGCCGACTCCACAGCTATCGAGCTGATCCCGGGGGACGCGATCCTCGGGGCCAACGATGAGTCGAACTTCGGAAAGACGGTCCAGGTACCGGCCGGCGCCCCGCTGGCCAAGTTCTCCGCCCTGTCCTCGGACCCGAACGCGGACTTCGACATGTACATCGTGACCCCGGCCAACGAGCTGGTTCAGGTCGCGACGTCCTCGGCGAGCGAGTCCCTGTCCCTCCCCAACCCGGCTCCGGGAACGTACCGGATCTTCGTAAACCTTTACGCCAGCCCCAACGGCCAGGCCACCAAGGCAAGCGTCGATGCGGCCGTCCTGGGCGCTAACGTCGGCAATGCGACGCTGACCCCGAATCCGCTCCGGCTCCCCAACGGAGTGGCCGGCCAAGTCACGCTGCACTGGAAGGGCCTGGCTGTTGGTTCCTACATCGGCCGAGTGACGTACGCAGGTGCCAGTGAGCCGACGTTCGTCAGCGTGCTGGTCACCTCGGCGGGCGCTGTGGTTGTTCCGCCGACGTCAGAGGACCAGGACAGCAATGACGGCCCCGGCGACAGTGGCGACCAGGGCAGCCATCACGGCAAGGACAAGAAGGACAAGAAGGACAAGGGCAAGAAAGTGAAGAAGGAGAAGGGCAAGCTCCAGAACGCGGATCTGTTCCGGACCCCGAACAACGCAATCTAAACCTTGAACAGCTAACAACAGCGATGGCCGGCGGTTTTCACCGCCGGCCATCGCTGTTTAATGCCTTTTCAGCTGGCTCCGGTGGATCCCGCCGCGCCGCCCAGCAGCGGTGCCATGGCACGCCAGCGGGCAATTTCGCAGCCGTCGGTGCGGCTGAATTCGCTGTGCACCTCCCGGCCCCGGTAGCGCCCGGTGACCACGGCCACTTGCGGGCCGCCGTACTGCTGAGTGCATAGCCGGGGCGGCCCCGGCTGGGGGAAGAAGATTTCCTCGCCGTACTGCCGGAGGGCCTCGAGCGCGGCGGCGGGATCCGGCAGCGTGGATCCCTCACCGACTGCGCCGTGATCGGCGAGCAGCCGGAAGCTGAACTCCGGGGCGCCCGGCGCCTCAGTCAGCCGGATGGTGAGGTCGACGTCGGGCCGGCTGCCCGGTCCGGTGGGGTCAGTCATAAGCGTCCTTCCGGGACTGTGGATTGAGGGGCCGCGGCGGTGCCCAGCAGCGGTGTGAGTTCGTGCAGCAGCCGCCTGCGCAGCTCCTGCGAGGCGGCGGCGAATTCCCGTTGGAGCTCCACGTATTCGGCCTTGCCGTCCGGTGTCTCGATCCGGATGGCCGGGTAGCCCCATTCGCTCAGCTCATAGGGGGAGGCGCGCATATCCATGGCGCGGATCCGCCAGGATAGCTCGAAGCAGTCCATCACCAGCTC
This sequence comes from Arthrobacter sp. SD1074B, assembly GCF_056780195.1. NCBI lineage: Bacteria > Bacillati > Actinomycetota > Actinomycetes > Micrococcales > Micrococcaceae > Arthrobacter > Arthrobacter sp. SD1074B. The sequence goes on from NZ_JBRAZT010000001.1 coordinate 383,563, forward strand.
GCTGGGCAGCGTGGGAGCCAGTTTGTACGCCCACTTGTACAGGTCCATGTTCGCGTGGAGGCATCCGGGTTGTTCCATGGTCCGCTGGTTCTCCCGGCTTGGCGCCAGGGCGTTCAGCGGCACCGCGTCGGGGGTGTAAAAGCGGAACGCATCGAAGTGTGAGCACCGGATCCGGTTGTCCTCGACCACCCGGTCGGTCCGCTCGGAACCGAGCCGCAGTTTCAGGTACTCATGCCGCAGCTCAAACTTGTCCTGCCGGTAGACCATCGCCCACTCGTGCAGCCCGAAGCAACCGAACTGGGCAGGCCGCGCAGCCGTTCCCGCGAGGATGATGCCGGCAAACTGCAGGGCATCGCGCCGCTCGCTGAGGAACCGTTCGACGTCGATCGTCACCGCCTCCGTTCCCGGCGCCAGTCCCGCAGCGGCCAGTTCACCGGCGTCGGGGACACGGTAGTACTTCCAGCCGGAGCGCTCCGCTGCCGCGGGTCCGGACAGCACGACGCCGGCGCCCGGGTGCCAGCGCAGCAGCTGGCCGGGCTTCTGGGTGTAGTAGGTGAAGAGGAAGTCCTCCACCGGGTGTTTCTGGCCGGCCGACCGCCGGGCGAGGTAGGGGTCCGAGTAGGTCCGGACGCGTTGCTGGTGGGCTGCCTCGCGCGCCAGCCAGGCGTCCTGTGGGAGGTGCTGCAGCTTAGGCTCCACCGCTGGATCCCAGAACATCCTTGGCGGCATTCCAAGCGGCGATCTTGCAGCCGTCCGTCCGGCTGAACTTTGATTCGACGGCTTTGCCGTCCACCGAGCCGGTGACGGTTGCCTGTTGCGGGCCGCCGTACTGCTGGGTGCAGGCCTGGTCCGTGGGCCGCGGTCCGGGGCTGAGGAGGGCCGCGTTCTGCTTCAGGGCCGTGCAGGCAGCCGCCGCCTTCGGATGCTTGCTTTCAGCCGCCGGAGCCCCGTTCCGGCAGACGAGGGTGTAATTGACGGCCTTCGCGCCCTGGGCGGGCGTGACCATGATGGCAAGTTCGGCGTTGCCCTGCCCGGGCCCGGCGGAAGGGAACTCAGCCGACGGCGAGGGCGCCGGGACGGTGGTTTCAGCGTCGGCGGAGGGCGTGCCGCCCGGTGACGAGGCGGACGCCGTCCCGGTGGACGACGCGCTCGGCGCGGGTCCGCCGCCCGGCGCGCAGGCGGCCAGTCCGACGGCCGTCATCAGGATGAGCGCGGTGGGAATCAGGTTCTTGCGCATGGGCTCTTCTCCTCGGTCTCAGCCCCATTCTAGCGCCGCCGCGGGGTCGTGGGCCGGGCCGGAAGTACCCTACGGGGCGGTCACGTCCCCGGCCGCCCGGGTGGCGGCGATCAGCCGCATCATGGCGGCATGCAGATCACCCACCTGCTCCCGGTCCAGGCCCAGCAGGGCCATCATGGTGCCGGGAACCGCCGTCGCCTGCTGCCGCAGCGCTGTTCCACGCGGGGTCAGCCGCACGGCGAGGCTGCGCTCGTTGCCTTCTGCCCGTTGCCGGGTGATGTAGCCCGCCGCTTCCAGTCGCCGCAGCAGCGGCGAAATCGTCGCGGGTTCCTGGGCGAGGGCGTCGCTGATGTCGCGGACCGTCCGGGGGCTGGATTCCCACAGGCAGAGCATCACCAGGTACTGCGGGTGGGTGAGGCCCAGCTTGTCGAGGACCGGCTTGTAAGCGCCCACCACGCTGCGGGAGGCGACGGTGAGGGCAAAGCAGAGCTGGTGTTCCAGCAGGAGGTCGTCGTTCACGGACGCGGCGAGGGCCGATCCCGGGGTTCCGGTGGCGTTACTCAAGGGGGCCTCCTATGAATAGTTAGTGCACTAATGATTAGAGTACACTGGGAGTACATCTGGATCGACGAGGAGTGGGTAGCGATGGCGAAGGAAAACACCGTCCAGCGGTTCATGCGGGCAACTGGCAAGCTGCGGGCAGTCTTTGGGCCCGCCAGCCGCACCTCCCTCGGCCACGAGATGACCGAGCAAAACCGCCAGCTGCTGGCGCAGCGGCAGGCCGAGACCCAGCAGTGGGAGACGCTCCACCGGCCCGACGGCAGCACCTACGTGGTGCCCCGCAACCCCGAGGACAAGTCGCTGCGCTAGGCGGCCGGCCACGGTGGCTTCCGCGGCGCTGTCGTCGGGGCCAGGCGCACACCGCGCCTTTTCCCGCCGCCGTCCGCCATGCCTTTTGCCGCCGTCGGGCGTAAAATAGGGGCACTGGCGCCGCCCGCGCCACCGCTGTTCCGCTTGGCCTGTCAGCAGGAGAGGGGGTGGGAAATATGGCACGTGCGCTGAGGAAAGCTGTACTGAGCCGGCATCTGCACCCGTCGTCCTGGGTGCGCTTCCTCTTTGGGCCCGCCTCGCGCGGGGACTATTCCGCGCCGGTCCTCCATAAGCACGATGACTTCGAGGCAGCCTCGGAAACCGAACTCGCCGGCTTCGAAGTGGAGACCGACGCACAGGGGCATCGCTACGCCGTCCGGCGGGAGGACCTCCCGAAGGAACAAGTCTGATCCCGCCTCGGAAGCAGGGCAGTGACACAAGAGGGAGCGGCAACTGCCGCTCCCTTTTGTACGTTACCCCTGGGCCGGTCCGGCGGCCGGAGAAGTCCTAGCGGCCGGTGCCGCCGTATACGGTGGCTTCGTCCTCGCTGTCCAGGTCGAATGCCTTGTGGATGGCTCGCACGGCGTCGTCCAGCAGGTCGGCGTGGGTTACCACGGAGATGCGGATTTCGGAGGTGGAGATCATGTTGATGTTGATCCCCGCCTCGGAGAGCGCGGCGAAGAACCGTGCCGAGACGCCCGGGTGCGAGCGCATTCCGGCGCCGATCAGGGACAGCTTGCCGATCTGCTCGTTGTATTCAATGTTCTCGAAGCCGATCTCGGCCTGGGCGGCGCGAAGGGCGGCCAGGGCGTCGGCGCCCTCGACGATCGGCAGCGTGAAGGAGATGTCCGTCCGGCCGGTGCCGTGGGTGGAGACGTTCTGGACGATCATGTCGATGTTGGAGTGCGCATCGGCGATGACCTGGAAGATGGCGGCGGCCTTGCCGGGGATGTCCGGGACGCCGACTACCGTGACCTTGGCTTCGGAACGGTCGTGTGCAACGCCGGAGATGATTGGCTGCTCCAAGGCAACTCCCTCTTGAATTGTGATCTTGTCATCGGCGCTGGGCAGGACCCAGGTGCCTTCGTTCTGGCTGAATGAGGACCGGACGTGCAGCGGCACCCCGAAGCGGCGTGCATATTCAACGCAGCGCAGGTGCAGGATCTTGGCGCCGGAAGCCGCGAGCTCCAGCATTTCCTCGCTGGAGATCCGGTCGATCTTCCGGGCTGAGGGCACCACGCGCGGGTCCGCGGTGTAAATCCCGTCAACGTCGGTGAAAATCTCGCAGACGTCGGCATCGAGTGCCGCGGCCAGTGCCACCGCCGTCGTGTCCGAACCGCCCCGGCCGAGGGTGGTGATCTCGTTCGTGGTGCGGCTCATGCCCTGGAAGCCGGCAACAATCGCGATGTGGCCCTTGTCCAGGGCCGTGCGGATCCGGTGCGGGTCGACGTCGATGATCCGGGCCTTGCCGTGGATGCCGTCGGTGATCATGCCGGCCTGCGAGCCGGTGAAGGACTGGGCGGAGGCGCCGTACTTGTTGATGGCCATGGCGAGCAGGGCCATCGAGATGCGCTCACCGGCGGAAAGGAGCATGTCCATTTCCCGGGCCGGGGCGGAGTCGGTCACCTGGGCGGCCAGGTCGAGGAGTTCGTCGGTGGTGTCGCCCATGGCGGAAACCACGACGACGACCTCGTCGCCGGCGTTGTGGGCGTCCACGACGCGCCGCGCAACCCGCTTGATACCCTCCGCGTCCGCCACCGAGGAACCGCCGAACTTCTTCACGACGAGGTGCTTGGTGGCGGCAGGGATGGCGGGCAGCTCCTGCGGCAGCGGTCCGGGGTGGACTTCGGTAGTGGGCAAACTCATGCGCGCACCCTCACTGGATCATCGGGGTTTCTGGGCGAAGCTACGAAACGGCGCAGCCAAATGGCGCGACGGCGGCTTCTCAGCCAAGTTTATCGCCGCCGGCGGTCCGGAGTTGAATTGTGACTGAACGCCAGACAGGCGAGGGCCGCTGCTGGACGCACGTGACGCGGTGCAGGGGCCACACAGGTCACTTGGGTCACGCGGTCGTGGGGTTGGACAGGACCTGCGGGGTCACTCGGGCCGGTCGAGCCGGTAGCGCCAGGACGGAAGCTTCTTTCCCGCGGTGTCCTGGAGCGCGGTGAAGTAGCGGTCCGGCCCGAAGCCCAGGCTTTCCAGCAGCCTGCGCGAGGGGAGGTTGGGCTCGTAGACGCCGGCGAAGACCGTCCGGCTTTGGCGGGCCGTGAACAACCACTCCACCAGGGCGGCGGCGGCTTCCCGGCCGAGGCCGAGCCCGTGGTGGTCCGGGTGCAGGATGTAGCCAAGGCTCGCCGTGTCCGCCGGGATTTTTCCCGGGGCTGGAGGGGCGTCGGAGTTCCAGGTCCGGCCGTCGCCGATCACCTCACCGCTGGAGCGGAGCTGGATGGCCCAGCCCTCGTTGAACCATTCCGCGGTCGAGGCGGCCGATGTAGTGAGCATCTTCCGCAGCCTGGCGCTGTTCTCGTCCGGGCTGAGCGCCGCATGGGACAGGTACCGCACGGCGTCGGGGTTGCCGCGGAACCGCAGGAGGGCGCCGTCGGCGGTCAACGGCCGCACGATCAGTCGCGGGGTGCCGATCGGGGCGGGAACGGTGGCGGCGGCTGGCACGGATCGTCAGCTCAGCGCGTTGCGGCGGCCCTCGATGGCGCGGCCCAGCGTGACTTCGTCGGCGTACTCGAGGTCTCCGCCGACCGGAAGGCCGGACGCGAGCCGGGTGACGGCGATGCCGATCGACTTGAGCATCCGGGCCAGGTAGGTGGCGGTGGCCTCGCCCTCGAGGTTGGGGTCCGTCGCGATGATGATTTCCTGGATGGCGCCGTCGTTGAGCCGGGTGAGCAGCTCCCGGATCCGCAGCTGTTCCGGGCCGATCCCGGCAATCGGGTTAATCGCGCCGCCCAGTACGTGGTACCGGCCGCGGAAGGACCGCGTGCGCTCCACCGCGAGCACGTCCTTGGACTCCTCCACAACGCAAATCACGGACGGGTCGCGGCGCGGGTCGCGGCAGATGTTGCACAGTTCCTGCTCGGTGACATTGCCGCAGACCGTGCAGAACTTGACCCGCTCCTTGACCGTGGTGATGGCCTCGACCAGACGTTTCATGTCCTGCGGGTCGGCTTCGAGGATGTGGAAGGCGAGCCGCTGGGCGGACTTGGGCCCGACGCCGGGAAGGCGGCCGAGCTCGTCGATCAGCTCCTGAACTGCACCTTCGTACACAATGTCCTCGTTCGTTGGGGGGAGTGGTGGGCCGGGTGGCCACCGGGAGGGCTAGAAGCGCGGCGCCAGCGGGCTTCCGTCCAGGGAGCGCTCTTCGAGCAGCTTCCCGCCCAGAATACGCTCGACGGCGGCGCGGCCGAAGACGCCGGATTCCTCGATCGTTTCATCGTCGGCGCTGGGGATGTCCTGTTCATAGCTGGTGGCCGCCACCGCGGCGCGCGCGGGTGCCTTGGCGCGTCCGGCCTCCGCTTCAGGGCTGTTGGACAGGCGCTGGTAGAGGCTCTGCCGTTCGGAGGCCGGAGGCGCGCCGACCGGAGCCGTGGCCACGACCGGGGCGGCCGCGGCAGTGGTGACCACGGGCCCGGCGCCGGAAAGGACGAACTGGGGCGGGGGCACCCGGGTGTCCGGCGAGCCGGTGTGGCTGGATCCGGATCCGGCCGAGAAGGCGCCGACCGGTTCGGGAATCTGCGCGGCAGCGGGCTCGTAGTGCGGCGGCTCCGGTTCCGGATCGCGCGGCGCCGGCTCAGCCTCGGCCTTGGGCGAGGGGTGGCGCCCCACGTTCAGTTCGGTGCCGACGGTCCAGATCCCGGGCGACTCCTCGACGGCGCGCGCCCACGGGTCCTCGGCCGCGTCCTGGGCAGGGCGGGCAGGTGCCTGAGCGGTGCCGGCGGGCCCGTCGTTGCCTTTGCGGGTGCGTGCCGGGGCGCGCGGGGCTGCCGGTGCGGTTGCGGGTGCGGGTGCGGGACGGACGGCCGCCGGGACTGAGGGATCCCAGTCCATGGGCGGCTCTTCATCCAGCGGCGGCGCATCCTCGTCCCGTGGCGGGCCCCAGTCGTCGTCCGGGTAGGAGTAGGAGCCACCGGCATCGGACGATGATTCTTCGGGCGGTTCGCCGGCGGACCCGGCGGACGGGCCGGTGCGCGGCGCTGCCCCCGCCGGGGTCGCTGCGTGGTGGGCCGGTTCCCGGTCAGGCTGCGGTTCGGGCGCGGGTGAGCGTGCGGGTGCGGGTGAGTCCGCTGTTGCGGCAGGGCCGGCCCCGGTCATGTCTGCGGTGCTGTCCGCGGAGACGGTCGGGGACTCCTGCGCGGCCCCGGCCGCGGGGGCAAGGCCCCAGGCAACGTCCGCCGAGGTGGCCGGTGCCTCCCGGCTAGCGGGCGCTTTTGGGTTTGGCTCAGAGCTCGCTGCGCTGTTGCTGCCGCCGGCCACGGCTGTGATCTGGCAGTCGATGCCGATCGTCTTGTGGATCGCCTGGCGCAGGTTTTCGGCGTGGTCTGCCCGGCCGAAGGCGCCGGCGAGCCCGGATGTGGTGAAGGACAGCGTCAGGACCTGGCCCTCGAAGTGGCCGACCTGCGCATTGGGTTCGACCAGCGCCCAGGTGCTGCGCTTGATCTTGGTCAGGGTCTGCAGGATCTCTGGCCAGGCGCGGCGCAGGACCTCGACGTCGGGTCCGGACGCCGGGGCGGGCGCGGACGCGGGGGCTGGGGCGGCGACGGGTGCTCCCGCGGGGACGCTGCCAGCCGGAGGCGCGGCGGGTGCTGCCGGTTCGGTCGGAGCCGAAGAGGATGGCTGGGGCTGCTGGGCGGGTGCGGGCGCCGGGGCAGCAGCCGCTGGTGCGGTCGCCGCCGCGGGGGCCGGCTCCGGGCCGGTGGCCCGGGCCGGCGGGGTTTCCGGGGCGGCCCCCGAGGGCGCGACCGGGCGGGCGGCGCCGTTCACGGACGCGGGTGCCTCCACCGGCCAGTCCTGGGTGCTGACACGGGGCGCCGTGAGCGGCGGCCGTTCCGGCGGCGCTTCCTGCATGGCCGCTGCCGGCTCGGGGCTGGCGTCCGGGGCGGGTGCAGCCACCGGGCGGGTAGCCGGTCCGGCGGGCGCGGGAGCAACGGCTGCCGGTGCCACAGCAGGTGCGGCGGCCGGCGCAGCGGCAGGTGTCCCGACGTCGTTCCCGGCGTAATTCAGTCGCCGCTCCACCCGGTCGATCCGGGCGGCGATGCCGCGCTCGGTCTGCTCGGAGCTCGGCAGCAGGATACGGGCGCACAGCAGTTCAAGGTGCAGCCGCGGGGAGGTGGCCCCGGTCATCTCGGTGAGCGCGGTGTTGGTGACATCCGCGGCGCGGGAGAGTTCGGCGGCGCCGAGGTTGTGGGCCTGGTTCTGCATCCGCGCGATCTGGTCCGCCGGCATGCCGCGGAGGATCGACTGGGCGCTCTCCGGCATGGCCTGCACGATGATGAGGTCACGGAAACGCTCGAGCAGGTCCTCGACGAAGCGGCGGGGGTCGTGGCCGGTCTGGATGACGCGGTCGACGGCGCGGAACACGGTGGCGGCGTCGGAGGCAGCAACGGCCTCGACGACGTCGTCCAGCAGGGAGGCGTGCGTGTAGCCCAGCAGGGCTACGGCCAGTTCATAGTCCAGGCCGTTGGGGCCGGCTCCGGCCATCAGCTGGTCCAGCACGGAGAGCGAGTCGCGCACGGAGCCGCCTCCGGCGCGGATGACGAGCGAGAGCACGCCCGGGGCCACGGGCACGTTCTCCTGGCGGCAGAGCAGTTCCAGGTACGCCATGAGGGGTTCCGGCGGGACCAGCCGGAACGGGTAGTGGTGGGTGCGGGACCGGATGGTGCCGATCACCTTGTCCGGCTCCGTGGTGGCGAAGATGAACTTGATGTGCTCCGGCGGTTCTTCGACGATCTTGAGCAGCGCGTTGAAGCCGGCCGACGTCACCATGTGGGCTTCGTCAATGATGAAGATCTTGTAGCGGTCACGGACCGGGGCGTAGGTGGCGCGTTCGCGCAGGTCACGGGCGTCGTCCACGCCGCCGTGGCTGGCGGCGTCGATCTCGATGACGTCGAGCGAACCGGCGCCGCCGCGGGCCAGTTCAACGCAGCTGGGGCAGACGCCGCACGGGGTGTCGGTGGGGCCTTCGGCGCAGTTCAGGCAGCGCGCCAGGATGCGGGCGGAGGTGGTTTTACCGCAGCCGCGGGGGCCGGAAAAGAGGTAGGCATGGTTGACGCGGTTCTTCCGCAGGGCCGTCATCAGCGGCTCGGTGACATGTTCCTGCCCGATAACGTCCGCGAACGAATCGGGACGGTATCTGCGGTAAAGAGCGGTAGTAACAGTCACAGATAAACCCTACCAATCGGCACAGACATAAAAGACCCCCCATGCACCCGCCAGAGCCCATTTACCCTTGCTACCTTCCGGTCCTGGGGGAGTTCAACAGGATGACGCCACATGAGGGGCCGTTGACTAGTTTACCCGACGATCGGGTGTGCCCCGAATCCGCCTGGCTGGCCCTGGGACATGCTCATTTTTCGGGCGCAGGAGTGGGCTGGTGGGCACTATGTCCAGTGTTAGTCCGGGGCGTGGGGCATGTCCCGTGGCGGCGTGGCCGAGGCCTCAATTGGGCTTAGTCGTGAAGTTCAGGTAGTCTAGTATCTGCTTTTGATTCAAAAGCTACTGGAGAATTCGCCTAGCGGCCTATGGCGCACGCCTGGAACGCGTGTTGGGTTAACGCCCTCGGGGGTTCAAATCCCCCATTCTCCGCGGCTGGCCCCGGTCCTTTGGACCGGGGCCATTTTGCGCCCGCGGCCCGTGCCGCGCCTAACCCGCGAACCCAAGGCGGCGCAGCCGTTCGCGGGCGGCCTGCTCGCTCGGGCCGACTTTGCCCAAGGCAAGGTGAACGACGCCGAGCGTAACCTTGGTGGCGAGCTTCACCGGCAATGGAATGAGGCCAAGCCGCGCCGTCCGCAGCCCCAGCATGTCCCGGTACTTGGGCTCGAGGCTTGCCACCGCGGCCGCAAAGAGCACCCGATAGCCGGGTTTGAGGGCCGGGTGCAGCGGGGGATCGCGGATGAAGGCCACCGTTTCGGCGACCTTCGCGCCCGAACTGAGGTCGCCGTCGTCGTACCAGCGGTCAAGTTGCCGGCGCATTTCCGCCTCGCTCACGGGCGGCGAGTCCACTCCCATCAGGGTCCCCGCCTGCGCCCATTCCCGCACGTAGGCATCCGGGCCGCCGGGAATCGGCCTGCCCCAGATCTTGTGCGTGGACAGGAACGCGTCGGTGAAGGCGATGTGCACCCAGCGGAGCAGTTCCGGGTCGTTCGCCGAGTATGGCCGGGCCACGCCGTGGCCGTCGATGTAGTTCCCGCGCACCGACTCGTGCAGCCGCAGGACCCAGCCGGACGCGGCGCGGGCCGCGCCGGTAGAACCGTACGAGACGGTGAAAATCCAGCGGATTGTCCCGGCGAGCCGGCCCAGGGGGTCTTCGCGGAAGCGGGAATGGTCGTGCACTCCGGCCAGGGCGCCTGGGTGGAGGGCCTGCATGAGCAGCGCGCGGATGCCGGCGACAATCGTCGGCATGTCCCCGTGCACCGCCCAGACGGCAGAGCCGGGAAGGTGGAAACCGGCGTCGTCGCCCTCGGCAAGACGACCAACCCACTCCGGAACCGCGTCCCGGGTTCCGGTGAACGTCTGTTTGAGTTCGGTCTGCCACTCCCTGAGGACATTGCGCATACTCCTATTCTTACCCGGCCGGAGCGGGGTCGGTACCTGTTTTCCGGGCGGGGCTACTGGGGCGCCCGACAGACTGCCGAACGCTGGCCCCAAATCCGTAGAAAACCGCCCCGAAGCCGGGCAATCCGGAGGTTCCCAGACCCGGCGGAGTGTGTTCACATAGAGGGTGGGTCCGTTGGGACGGGGGCCTGGCGGACAGAATCGCGGGAGTCGCATCGTGGGAAAACACTGGGGAAACTCAACGAGTGGGCAGTCCAAGACTTCACGGGCTGTCGCGCGCTCCCTGGCGGCGGCCACAGGCGTGGCCGTCGCCCTGCTGGTTTTCGGGCCTCCGGCACCTGCCGGTCACTCCGCCCGCGATGCAGCCCGGGCGGTGTCGCAGCCGCTGCTGGCCACCGGCTCTCCCGGCCCAGGGTTGCTGGATCCCGGAACCGACGAATCCGCTGATCCGGCGGGCGCCGGGCGGAGGTCGTCGGTGCTGACCGTGGACCGCCGTGCGATGGTGTCCTTTGCCCGGACCACTGTCCAGACCCGGTCCAAAGACGGCAAGATCGAGCTCCGGGTGGCGTCGGCCGGCCTGCAGCGGCCGCCCAAAGGTTTCCTGATGGCTCCGCTCGAGACGCTGACGGAGTCATCCCCGTTTGGCCTGCGCACCAGCCCGCTGACCGGGACCGCCGGCGAGTTCCACTGGGGCCAGGATTTTGCGGCCCCGTGCGGGACCCGGGTGTATTCGGCCGACGCCGGTGTGGTGCGTGCCGTCGGATGGCACCCGTGGGGCGGCGGCAACCGGGTGGAAATCGACCACGGCAACGGCCTCATCACCACGTACAACCACCTCCAAGGCATCGCCGTGAAGAAGGGCGAATCGGTGGGCGTCGACGAGGTAATAGCCAGGGTGGGCACCACTGGTTCGTCCACGGGCTGCCACCTTCACTTCGAGACGATCCTCAACGGTTCGCACGCCAACCCGTTGGACTGGAAATTCCTGCCCACCCGGCAGGTGGACCGGCTCGACGATATCCAGATGGTCAGCTATGCCCCGGGCACCGGCAAACAGGGGGCCGGCAGCGCGGGGAGCGCCAGCGCGGACTGGGCGGTTCCGGTGGCGGAGGATCACACCCACGCTGTCACCGGCGGGGTGCAGGAGACAAAGGTGGCCGCGGTTCCGGACACCGCCGCGGCCAAGCCGTCACCGACCGCCACAGTGACGCCGACGCCGACGGCGCCCCCTGCCACTGCGACGCCGGCGCCGACCCCCACCGTGACGCCAGCGCCCTTTGTCACCCCGACGCCGACCCCGACTGCGACGCCGACCCCGTCCGCGTCCGCGTCAGCGACGTCAACCCCGACGCCGACCCCGACGACGGCGCCAACCTACCCCGCGACGACTGCGCCGGCACCCGCCGAGCCGCCGGCGTCGACCGCAACGCCCACCACCGCGGCGACCGCTCCGGCGTCGGCCCCCGCTCCGGCGTCGGCCCCCGCTCCGGCGTCCACGCAGACGGCAGCCCCGCAGGAAACGACGGCCACCAAGCCGACGGGCACGCTTGCGCCTGTCGCCTCCCCGGCGAAATAGCCCGCCGGTCCGGTGTATCCCGGACCCATACCCGCGCCCTCCGGTGCCGAAGTACAGTCAAGAACTGTCCTGCCCCGTGCCCGTGAGGAAACCACCCCATGACGTCCCTGCATCCCATCCCGCTGACCCTCAACGACGGCACCGAAACGGACTTTGGCCGGTTCCGGGGCCAGGTGGTCCTGGTGGTGAACGTGGCATCCCAGTGCGGTTTCACGCCGCAGTACGCCGGGCTGGAGGCCCTCCACAACAAGTTCCGGGGGGAAGGCTTCACCGTCTTGGGCGTCCCGTGCAACCAATTCGCCGGGCAGGAGCCGGGCGCCGACGCGGAAATCGCCGAGTTCTGCGAACGCAACTTCGGCGTGACCTTCCCGCTGACCACGAAGGCCAACGTCCGCGGCAGGAACCAGCATCCGCTTTATGCGCAACTGACCAAGTTCAAGAACGGCCTGCTGCCCGGGCTCGTGAAATGGAACTTTGAGAAGTTCCTGGTGAACCGCGACGGCGAGATCGTGGCTCGCTTCGCGCCGACCGTCGAGCCGGACTCGCCGGAGATCGTCGAGGCAGTGCGGCAGGCACTCGGCTGAGCCCGCGCCCGGCCCCGGCCCCGGCCGCTCAGCTGAGCCGCGCCCGGCCTCCGCGGGCCACCTCAGCGGGCAGCGGGCCCGCAAGGGCACAAGGGGCCCTACCCCAAAGCCTGCTTCCGTCCTAGACTGGCGACACCCTCCGTCATACCGGGCATACCCGCGGCGCAGACACGTCCGCCCGTCGGCAGCGCAGCCGATATAGGCCCCGGGGAGGGTGCATCAGAATGCTTCGTGAATCACAACTGGGCACTCAACTTTGGGGGTCCGTGAAACCAGGAGGAAAGTGATGACAGGAAACAAAGCCGTTGCCTACAAGGGGCCCGGAAAAGTCGAACTGATCGACATTGACTACCCCACCTTCGAACTCAAAGACGGCCCGGGGGTCAACCCCGCCAACGTGGGCCGCCCGGTGCGCCATGGCGTAATCCTCAAAACCGTTGCCACGAACATCTGCGGCTCGGACCAGCACATGGTCCGCGGCCGCACCACCGCCCCGGTCGACCTGGTGCTGGGCCACGAAATCACTGGCGAAGTCGTGGAAGTCGGCCCGGATGTGGAGTTCATCAAGGTGGGGGACATCTGTTCCGTTCCCTTCAACATCGCCTGTGGCCGCTGCCGGAACTGCAAGGAACGCAAGACGGGCATCTGCCTGAACGTCAATCCCGCCCGCCCCGGCGCCGCGTACGGGTACGTGGACATGGGCGGCTGGGTAGGAGGCCAGGCCAACTACGTCCTGGTCCCCTACGCGGACTGGAACCTGCTGAAGTTCCCCGACCGGGACCAGGCCCTTGAGAAGATCATGGACCTGACCATGCTGTCGGACATCTTCCCCACCGGCTTCCACGGCGCCGTCACTGCCGGCGTCGGCGTCGGCTCCACCGTCTACATCGCCGGGGCCGGACCCGTGGGCCTCGCGGCGGCCACGAGTGCGCAGCTGCTGGGCGCCGCCGTCGTGATTGTCGGGGACATGAACGAGGACCGGCTCAAGCAGGCGCGCAGCTTCGGCTGTGAGACCGTCAACCTGTCCCAGGGCGGACCGGCCGAGCAGATCGAGCAGATCCTGGGAGTCCCCGAGGTCGACTGCGGCGTCGATGCCGTCGGCTTCGAAGCCAAGGGGCACGGCCATGACGCCAAGGAAGCGCCGGCAACGGTGCTGAATTCGCTGATGGAAATCACGGCGGCCGGCGGGGCCCTCGGCATTCCGGGCCTCTACGTCACAGGGGACCCGGGCGGCGTCGACGAGGCGGCCAAGAAGGGTGCGCTCTCCCTGAGCCTGGGCACCGGCTGGGCCAAGTCGCTGAGCTTCACCACCGGGCAGTGCCCCGTGATGAAGTACAACCGCGGGCTCATGATGGCGATCCTGCATGACAAGGTCCACATCGCAAAGAACGTCAACGCCAAGGCGATCTCGCTCGAGGACGCACCCAAGGGCTACGCCGAGTTCGACGCCGGCGCCGCTACGAAGTACGTGCTCAATCCGAACGGCTACCTCAGCTAGCCGCGACGTCACCGAGTAATCCACTCTCCGGCGGGCATATACCAGAGCAGGTATGTGCCCGCCGGACTACTCGATTATTGCCTTTTTTCAAACATGCCTACTGGAGTTTGCACATTGCCGGCCGAATGTCTGGTTGGATAGATCTAACTGAGAGGGACGCTGGAGGCAATTGCCCCCACCCAACCAGGAAGGTTGCAATGGAGCTCATCGAGGCCGAGCACCCCCGGCCACGTCATTTCCTCCTCCACTTGAGCGATCCGCATTTGCTGGGCGGTACGGATCCCCTGCACGGTGTGGTTGACGGCGATTCCCGGCTCAGACAACTTTTCGATCAAGTCCATGCCTCCGGCGCGCGCCCCGAAGCCGTGATCTTCACCGGCGACCTGGCCGACCGCGGCGAGGCGGAGGCTTACGCAAAGCTTCGCGCCATCGTGGACCCTGCCTGCAAGGCGATGGGCGCCAAAGTCATTTGGGCGATGGGTAACCACGACGACCGGGCCAATTTCCGGACCGGACTGCTGGACCAGCCCGCCGACGACGCCCCTGTGGACCACAGCTACTTCATCAACGGCTTGCGGATCATCACGCTGGACACCTCGGTGCCAGGGTTCCATCACGGCGAGCTCAGCCCCGCGCAACTGGAGTGGCTCGCAGCGGAGCTTGCGACGCCGGCGCCGGACGGCACCATCCTTGCCCTGCACCACCCGCCGGTGCCCTCCGTGCTGGAACTCGCTGTGCTGGTCGAGCTCCGCGGCCAGGCCGCGCTCGCGGGGGTCCTGCGGAACTCCGACGTGCGCACTATCCTGGGCGGCCACCTGCACTATTCCACCACCGCCATGTTCGCCGGCATCCCCGTCTCGGTAGCGTCCGCCACGTGCTACACCCAGGACCTGAACGTCCCCGTCGGCGGCAGCCGGGGGCGGGACAGCGGGCAGTCCTTCAACCTCGTCCATGTCTACGAGCACACGATCGTGCACTCCGTGGTTCAGGTCGGCGACACCCTGCCTGCGGTCGGCGAGTTCGTCACGGCCGAAGAGGTCCGGCGGCGCATCGCCGCCGCCGGAATCCGAATTCCGCGGCAGGCGAGGCTCGAAGATCCGGCCCAGGCCCCCGGACACCGGCGGCTCACCACCCGGAACTAACCGGCCGCTGCCGTCGGCGCTACTTCTCCCAGGGCGCCTTGATCGGGAAGTATTTCTCCAGGAAGTCGGTCACCAGTTCGGCGCGCTCCTCGGCCGCCACCTCGGGGAAGCTGCCGTCGTTGAGGCAGAAGAAATCCATGTTCCGCTTGGAGAGCAGCTTGGGCAGGTAGTTCAGCCCCGCGCGGGCAGTCGTATCCACGTACCGCACCTTGGCGGCGGTCTGGGTTACGGCCCGCCCAGTCAATAGTGCGTAGTAGTGGTAGAACGAGTTCGTCACGGAGATGTTGTCCGCGGCCCGGAACCGGCTGGCCGCCGTCTTCGCGAACTCGGCCGGGAATTCCTGCTCCATCTGGGCGACCACGCTGCGCCGGAGCGGTGCGGCGGTGTGTTCCAGGTGCCGGGTGGTGATGCGCCCGAAGCGGTCCCAGAGCAGCTTGCGGTTGACCCGCGCCGCGTTCTCAAAGCCGCTGCGCTCGGCGTCGTTGTCTCCCAGCCCGATGCGCGTCTCCGCCTCGATGAACTTGGTGATGCCGCCCGGGGTGAAGAACATGTCGGGCCGGACGGCCCGGCCAAAGAACATGTCGTCATTGGAATACAGGAAGTGCTCGGAAAGGCCTTCAATGTGGTGGAGCTGGGATTCAACCGCCTGCGAATTGTGCGTCGGCAGCACCGAGGGGTCGGCGAAGAACTCCTCGCTGCGGACGATCGTCACGCTCGGGTGGTCAGCGAGCCACTCCGGGGCGGGCGAGTCGGTCGCAATGAAGATCCGTCGGATCCACGGCGCGAACATGTAAACCGAGCGCAGGGCGTACTTCAGCTCATTGATCTGGCGGAAGCGCGCCTCGTGGTCGTCTCCCTCGCCCACAACGACGCCGGCCATCCGGGCGCGGCGGGCCGCGATGTATTCGGGCGAGCTGCCGTCCACCCAGGAGAAGACCAGGTCGATGTCGAAGCTGATGTCGCTGGCGTGGTCGGCGAACATGTTCTCGATGGTGGGCCAGGTGTGGCCGTAGCGTTCCACGGTGCCGCGGACGGCGTCCTGGGCCAGCAGGGTCCGGCGGGTCAGGGAGTTTTCGATCGGCAGGATCAGCTCGTCGCCCTCGAAGCTCCAGAGCTCCAGCTGGACGCCGGCCGAGGCGCCGAACTCCAGGCCGCCCTCCGGTTCAACCCGGGGCCGGTACAGCCGGAAGATCCGGGCCTGGCGGTTGAGTGAGAGCTCCCCGTCCCCGACCAGCACCGAGGACTTCTTCTTGGCGTCCACGGTCATCGAATAAAACGGCTCATCCCGGCAGGCCTCCACCAGGGCGGCGCGGAGTTCACGGCGGTTTTTCCAGTCCACGGATATCACCGGGCGGTCGTTGTTGCCGCGGACCAGGAGGTAATCCAGGTTTGCCCCGGCCAGGACGGAACGCAGGAACAACAGGTCCTCGACCATGGCCTGGTAGGGCGTGCGGTTCTCATTGATCAGTGCATATCTACCGTGCCGGCGCACCACGTCCGGGCGCGTCCGGAGCCTGGCCACGGCGGCCGGCGAGGTGACCTCCGCGTGGGCGTGGTTGTCCTCGGTTGCCTGGCTGCCGTAGTAAATCTCGTCCTGGATCAATGCGTCTGTAATGTCGATTCTCCGAGCTGGTGAAGGTGCATGGGTCTCTACTTGCATAATAACCCGGCCCGCAAAACGGCCCGGCGCGCCGGGTCTCAGCCGGGCAGGGCGTTCCGCCAGTGGCGCAGGAACGCCGCGCCGGCGTCGTCGTGGATGACCTCATCGCCCAGGCCTAAATCGGCCGCGGTCAGGATCCCGTACGGCTTGTCCGGAACGCCGTCGGCGGGACGGACGTCCACGTGCTTCACGGGGTGGTCGTTATGGTGCAGCCAGTCGGCCATGGCGTAGTCCGTGCGTGAGTCGCCCACGGTCCGCCACGCCTGCGGGGTGATGCCCTGGGCCGCCAGCAGTTCCACGGCCCGGCTCGCACCGAGGTCCTTTCCCAGCCGGACGGATTCGATGTCGGTGGAGATGATGGTGGGGTCCACGCGGTAGTCGATCCGGTCATCGCTGTTCGGGGCATGGTGGTCCAGCCGCACCACACCCAGGCCGTGCCGGCCCATCAGTTCCATGGCATCGGCGTCGAACAGGGCCTGTTCCTCGCGGTAGTCGGAATTGGCGACCGCGATGTGCTGCTCCACGGAGACCATGGCCCGCTTGGTCTCGTCATAGAACATGTGGGTGGCGTAGTCCTCCGCCACGAGCCGCCGCACGTCGTCACCGAACGCCTGTGGGATGGCGAGTTCCCGGTCCACGTGGACCGCACCGGGACCGCTGGCGGTGTAGCTGAACCACACCGCACCCTTCTCGCAGATGGCGTGGATGAGGATCCCGGCCGGCATCCCGGCGGCGATCATCGGCTCCATCACCTGCTCGCGGATAAAGGCATCCGACCGGCCGGTGTTGAAGATGACCGGAATCCCGGCGGCCGCGAGGGCCAACAGATCCGCGATGATTCCCGGCTGGACGGTGCGGGTGAGTGGACGTGCCACGGGACCGTCGACGTCGAGCAGCAGGGCCAGCGGGGGGGCCGAAAGCGGCGGGGCGGAAGTCTCGGATTCAGTCATGCTTCCATTCTCTCAGCCGGGCCGGAACTTCGCCTCCGGCGGCGGTCTCGTGACGCCCCGCCTACGGCCGGTCGTGAAATTGCTGTGACACTTCCGTTCAAGCCGGTGACACACCCGCGCACGGCAGTGACAAATGGTCACTGTTTGGCCACAACCTCCGGCGCCGTGGCCTCTTCGATTCCCCTGGCCCGGGATCTTCCTTAGGCTTGCATGGTGATCTTCAAAGCTGTGGGCGAGGGACGCCCGTACCCTGACCATGGTTTCAACACGCCCAAGGACTGGGCGGCGCTGCCGCCGCGCCCGGTCCGCCTGGACGAACTCGTGACCACCAAACGCACCCTGGACCTGGAAGCGCTGCTGGCCGAAGACTCGACGTTCTTCGGGGACCTCTTCCCTCACGTCGTGGAATTCCGCGGCGTGCTGTACCTGGAGGACGGCCTGCACCGGGCCGTCCGCACCGCCCTGCACCAGCGCACCGCGATCCACGCCCGCGTCCTGGTGATTAGTGGCTAGACGGCCCAAGGACCCCAGGGTCCTGCACGGGCACAACGTCATCACAGGCTCCGACCTGCGCGCCACTTTCGCGGAACGGGACGAACAGGAAAACCCGATTAGGACACGGCGCCGCATCCTGCACGGCGTCGTCCTGGTGCTCCTGGTGGGGCTGGTCGCCGCGGCCATTGTGGTGGCCCTGGCGGTCATGAACGGCCAGATCAAGATCCCGACGGCGGCGCGCGGCCAGGCCGCGGCGTCGCTTTGCCCCGATGCGACGTACAACTACACGCCGAACGGCAAGGTCAAGGTCAACGTCTACAACTCCACGAGCCGGCCGGGGCTGGCCCGGGCCGTGGCCAACGAGTTCCTGGCCCGCAAGTTCGTGGTGGGCGCGGTGGGCAACACCGAGTCCGGGTACCGCGGTGTGGCGCTGGTCGTCTCCGGGGCCGCGGGCCAGTCTGCGGCGTTTAGCGTCCAGCGCAACCTCCCCGGCTCGGACTACGTCCAGGACGGGCGCAACGACCCGAGCGTGGACGTCATCCTGACCGGCGACTTCAAGGCACTGGCCAAGCCGGCACTCGTGGACCAGACGCCGGGCAAGCTCAGCTGCCCGCGGGAGACCCGACGAATAGTCGAGGACCCCGCCCTGCCCGTCGTGCCGACGATCGTGCCAGTCAGCCCCAAACCTTGAGCCGACCGGCGCGGTCGGCCGAAATCAGGCGTGCCGCGCTCGCCGGCGCAGCTAGCGCGGCTGGGCGCTGAGCCGGAGGGGACGGCCGGCGTCGTCGAACCGGGCGCCGGCACCGAGTTGGATGAAGCGCACTGTCCGGGCGATCCGGGCCTCCGCTTGCGGGTCCGGGCCGGCGCCGTCGCCGCGGGCGGCACTCGAGGAGAGTGTGCCGTGGATGAGCTGGGCCAGCTGGGAGATGTCCGCCTCGGGGAGGTAGCCCTGTGCCATGCCGTCGCGCAGAATGTCCTGCAGCAGCAGGCTGAGTTCGCCCACATGGTCCGCCAGCTTGGCGAAGGACGCGGGGGAGAGGACGGCCCCCATTGCCGGGCCCGGCGGCAGGTGGCGCCGGCTCAGGTCCGCCACCTGGGCACGCACGTAGAGCGCCAGCCGTTCCACGGGATTCTCCAACGATGCCAGGGAATCGCGCAGCTCGACGAGGAAACGCTCGGTCTCGTCCAGCGCGTAGGCAATAAGGAGCTCTTCAATGTCCGCGTAGTAGTTGTAGACGGCCGTGCGGCCGATCCGGGCGTGCCGGGCGACGTCGGTCATGGTCAGGCCGGGCAGCCCGTGCGTGAAGAGCAGTTCACCGAAAGCGGTCAGGATACGGCGCTGGGTCTCGGCTCGTTGGGCGGCGTTGCTCGCGGCCGAAATCCTGGGCATACGGACACTTTAGCGCGATCTGTCAGTAAAAGTACCGGCGGTACGCGGCACCCTTCATGTGTACTGATGCAATTCCTTGCCGCGCGCGCCCGCCGGCGGTAACCGGGGGCAGGGCAGGCGCACGTCGCAAGAAAATCACGTCCCGGAAACGCCCCCGAAACCTCGCCCGTGCATGCTGGGGGCAACGGAGCCCCGGCGCGGGGCGCTGATGGGGAGGAGCTGGCAATGGATGTCGACGACACGGCAATCCGGACATGCGGGGAACTGGCCGTCGGGGACGAAATCGAGGCGTGGCACAACGGCAAACTGTTCCACCGCGGACGGGTCACGCAAACTGTCCCGCTGATGGAACTGTTCTGGATGCTGGACTCGCGGACCGGCGCCCGGAAGCTGCTCGACGTCGAGGCGCTGGAGATCGTCCGGTGTGCCCCGGCCTCGGGGCCGGGGTCCGGGCTCACCGCCGCCCTGGCCCAGCCCGCCTGAAGCGCGAACGTACACTTGCGGCCCGCGGCTGAAGCGCGAACGTACACTTGCGGCCCGCGCCTGAAGCGCGAACGTACACTTGCTGCCCGCGCTGGCGGCTTTTTGGGGCCGCAAGTGTACGTTCGCGCAGGAGCGGGGGCGTCCGCCCAGGCGCGTCGCCTCAGATAGCGCACCCGTCCGGGCCGCATGCGACGCCGTCCGGACCGGTCGTGCCGGCGTCGACCATGACCAGCGGGTGGCTTTCCTGCCAGGCCTGGTCGAGGGCAGCGGTGAAGGTTTCCGCGGGCTGGGCGCCCGAGAGGCCGTACTTGCGGTCGATGACGAAGAACGGCACGCCGCTGACGCCCAGGGCACGGGCCTCTGCGAAGTCCTGCCGGACGGCGTCGGCGTATATGTCCGTACTGAACAGTTCCTCCAGCTCCCCGGCGTCGATCCCGAGCTCAAGTCCCAGCGAGGTGAGGTATTCGCGGCTGCCGATGTCGCGGCCGTGCTCGAAGTGGTCGCTGAGCAACCGTTCCTTGGCGGCATCCTGCTTCCCGTGCGCCGCGGCGAGGTGGATCAGGCGGTGGGCCGTGAAGCTGTTGGCCACCACGACGTCGTCGAACCGGTAGTTGAGACCCTCGGCGCTGGCCTGCGCCGCCACGTGCTCGAACATGCCGCTGACCTGCTCCGGAGCCATGCCCTTGCGGGTGCTCAGGTAATCCAGCTCGGTGCCGTCGTAGTGCTCCGGTAGGGAGGGGTCCAGCTGGAAGCTGCGCCACTGCACCTGGACGTCGTCGCGGTGTGGGAACGCAGCAAGGGCGGTTTCAAAGCGGCGCTTGCCAATGTAGCACCAGGGGCAGGCCACGTCGGACCAAATCTCAATCTTCATGCTGGCGACAACCGCGCCAGGTCCGGGCCCATTCCCGCCAGCCCGCCAGGTCACACAGCGCGAACGGACAGTTGGGGCCCCGCCTCCCGGCCCGCCACGCGTGAACGGACACTTGGGGCCCTGGAAACGAGGATTTTTGGGCCCCAAGTGTACGTTCGTGCGGGTGCGTGCGGGACGGGGGAGGGGACAGGGTCAAGGCGCGAGCTGGCGCTCCATGACGAAGTCGTGCTCCACGGTGTTCCCCAGCCTGAACGACTTCGTGCCGACTTTCCGGAAGCCGGACTTCTCGTAAAACCTGATGGCACGGGCATTCTGGCTGTTCACCCCGAGCCAAAGGCCGCGGGCGCCTGCCTCGGCCGCCGCGGCGATGCTGGCCTGCATCAGCTCCGCCGCCGCGCCCACGCCGTGGTGGTCCGGATGGACGTAGCACTTGCTCAGCTCCGTGTTCGGCCCGGCGTCCAGGACGGCGGCCACCTCCGGATCCTCCGTGCGCCGGTCCAGGAGCAGGCTGTAGCCGCGGAGCTTCCCGCCCGCATCGATCACCAGCACCGTGACATCCGGATCGGCGAGGTACTCCCGGAAGTTGGCTTCGCTGAGCGTGTTCGCCAGGTGGGCGGCGATGTCCTCGGCACGGGACTCCGGCGGGCAGGCGAGCGGAAAGGTGATGGCAGCCAGTTCGGCCAGCGGGCCGGCGTCGACGGCGGTGGCCTTCCGGATGAGGTGCGTCATGCCAAAAACCCTAGTCCGCCGACCACGTGGCGTGACCTTCGTGAAGCCGGTGCCGTCATTTTCCGGCGGGTGCGGCGCGGCCCGCGGCGGCGCGTGATAGCAATGGGACTGATGAAAACATACTTCTGCCCGGTTACCGGCCCGCGGATGGCAGGGTGAGCGCCCTGGCGAGGATTCCGCGTGGTTCGCTGCTGATGATCGCCATCGGCCTCATCGCCCTCAATATGCGCGGGCCGTTTGTCGCGGTGGCGCCGGTGGTGGGGCGCATGCGGCAGGACCTGGGGTTCTCGCCGGTCGAAATCGGGTTCCTGACCGGCATCCCGGTCCTCTGCTTCGCGCTCGCAGCCCCGCTGGCCTCGCTGACGGGCCGGAAGCTGGGCCCGGAGTTCGCGATCACGCTGACCCTGGCGGGGGTGCTGCTCGGCGTCGTGGTCCGCTCCGCGGGCGGGGGTGCGCTGGTGATGCTGGGCACCGTAATCCTGGGCGTCGCCATCACCATCGGCAATATCGTGGTCCCGCTGATCATCCGCCGTGACTTCAGCCCGGCCAAGCAGGGCGCCGCCATGGGCATCTACACCGCGGCGCTGAACATCGGCTCCTTTGCCACATCCATGATCACCGCGCCGCTGGCGGAGCTGCTGGGCTGGCGTCCGGCCATTGCGGCGTGCGCCCTCTTCGCGGTCGCGGCCGCAGCCGTCTGGGTGCTGGCTGCCGGGAGCAGCTCATTCCGGCCCGAAGCGATCCCCGGGGCGGATCCAACCCGGCCGGCCGGGCCGCCGGCGTCGCGCTGGATCACCGTGGCACTGACCGCGGGTTTCGCCGGCCAGGCCTTCTCCTACTACGGTGTGACGGCCTGGTTGCCGAGCCTTCTGGCCGACGAACTGGGCCTGGCTCCTGCGGCGGCCGGCGCCGGGTCCTCGATCTTTCAGATCCTGGCGATCGCCGGCGGACTGGGCGTTCCGTTTGCGGCGCGCTTTGCCAGCACGACGACGGTCGGCCTCACCTTGGGGGCGCTGTGGCTGACGGTACCGTTGGGGCTCCTGCTAGCTCCCGAGCTGTGGTGGCTGTGGTCCTCCGCCGGTGGGGTGGCCCAGGGCGGCGGCATCACCCTGATCTTCATCGCCATCATTCGGCTGGCCCGCGACCAGGCCTCGGCGGGGCGGATGTCCGCGGTCGTCCAGGGGGCCGGCTATAGCTTCGGCGCCGTGGCGCCCACCCTGCTCGGTTACGTGCACGGCATCTCGGATTCCTGGACCGGACCGCTGCTGATGATCCTGGGCTCGGTGGCCTTGTTCATCCTGGGCTGTTCGCTGTCCCTGCGCCACATCCCGAAGGCGCACTGATTCACCCTGCCTGGCGCCGCCCGCCTGCGCCACCGATCCGCGCCACCGATCCGCGCGAACGGACACTTGAGGCCCATGCTATGAAAAAAACATGGGCCTCAAGTGTCCGCTCGACGCCGTTGTCGGGTGATCGGGGGAGGGTCTTCCGTTGCCGGGCTGCCGCCCCGGATTTCGGGGAGCCTGTTGCGAAGGGCATGGCAGCCCGGCGGACGGAATTCTAGACGGCCACGAGGCCCGCACCACTGGCAGTGTGCTCGGTGCCGTCGCGGGCTTCGTGCAGGAAGCGGTCGTAGGCCGGCAGCGTCAGGAAGGCCGGGAACTCGTTGCCGAGCGTGACCTCCTCGAAGATGTCCCGCGCGTCGGCGAAGCGGTCGCCCTCGAAGCGCTCCAGCTTGGCGAACTCCTCATCCAGCATGTCCTCGACCCATTCGCGGGTGATGACATCGCCCGCGTCCGTGATGGCCCGGGAGAAAATCCACTGCCACAGCTGCGAGCGGGAGATTTCCGCGGTCGCGGCGTCCTCCATCAGGTTATGGATGGCCACCGCGCCGTTGCCGCGCAGCCAGGACTCGATGTAGCGGATGCCAACCTCGATGTTGTTCCGCACGCCCTGCTCGGTGATCGTGCCCGTGGTGGAGGAGATGTCGATCAGCGCGCGGTCATCCGGCGTGACGTCCTCGCGGAGGCGGTCCAGCTGGTTCGGACGGTCGCCGAGGACGGCGTCGAACACCTCGCGGCACACCGGCACCAGGTCCGGGTGCGCCACCCACGAGCCGTCGAAGCCGTCGGCTGCCTCGCGGGTTTTGTCGGCGCGCACCTTCTCGAAGGCGACCGCGTTGGCTTCCTCGTCCTTGCGGTTGGGGACGGCCGCGGCCATGCCGCCGATCGCCATGGCGCCGCGCTTGTGGCAGGCCCGCACGAGCTGCTCCGTGTAGGCGCGCATAAACGGCTGCGTCATCGTGACCTGGCCGCGGTCCGGCAGCACATAGCGCGGCCCGCGGGTGCGGAAGTTCTTGATCAGCGAGAAGATGTAGTCCCAACGGCCCGCATTCAGGCCCGCAGCGTGCTCGCGCAGTTCGAAAAGGATCTCCTCCATCTCGAACGCGGCAGTGATGGTCTCGATCAGCACTGTGGCCCGGATGGTGCCCTGCGGGATGCCCAGCAGGTCCTGGGCCAGGATGAAGATGTCGTTCCACAGCCGTGCCTCGAGGTGGTTCTCGATCTTCGGCAGGTAGAAGTACGGGCCCTTGCCCTGGGCGATCAGGCGGCGGGCGTTGTGGAAGAAGTACAGGCCGAAGTCGACGATGCCGCCGGCCACCGGGGTGCCGTCAATAATCATGTGCTTTTCCGGCAGGTGCCAGCCGCGGGGCCGGACCACGATCGTGGGCAGCTCCTCGGCGGAGCGGAGCTTGTACTCCTTGCCCTCCGGGGAGGTGAAGTCGATCCGGCGCTCCAGCGCATCGGTCAGGTTCAGCTGGCCCTGGATGACATTGCGCCACGACGGCGTGGAGGAGTCCTCCATGTCCGCTAGCCAAACCTTGGCGCCGGAGTTCAGCGCATTGACGGTCATCTTCTTGTCCACCGGGCCGGTGATCTCGACGCGGCGGTCCGTCAGGCCCGGCGCCGGGGGAGCGACGCGCCAGTCCGGATCGTTGCGGATGGACTCGGTCTCGGGGAGGAACCGCGGGTCCTGGCCCTTGCTGATCTGCTGGCGACGCTCCTGCCGGGCCCGCAACAGCTCCTGCCGGCGCTCCGCCGTCGCCCGGTGCAGCTTGGCGACAAACGCCAGCGCGTCCGGCGTCAGCACTTCGTTCTGCCGGCAGATGGGCTGCGCGGTCAAGGTGATCCCGTTGATAGTGAAGTTGTCAGTGAAGCTGTTCATTTCAATCTCTCCTCAGAGAAGAAGCAAGGGCGACGGCGAATGGTGACGTGCGCGCGAGGCCGAAGGTGCCGGTGTTGCGGCAGCCTGCGTAAAAGGGGCCCTGTGTCCGGGTCTGTCCTCGCTCAGCGAGGTCGGACCCGGACACGGGGAATAGCAGGCAGAGCAATGCCGGACCGAAGGCCGGAGGCGAGAACCGCCGTCGTGAGTTCTAGTGGAACTGGCCTTCTTCGGTGGATCCCACCAGGGCCAGGGTGGATGCGTTCGGGTTGAGCGCGGTGGCGATGTCGTCGAAGTAGCCGGTGCCGACTTCGCGCTGGTGCTTGGTGGCGGTGTAGCCGCGGGCTTCGGAGGCGAATTCCTTCTCCTGCAGCTCGACGTAGGCGCTCATGCCTTCCCGGGCGTAACCGTGGGCGAGGTCGAACATCGAGTAGTTCAGGGCGTGGAAGCCGGCCAGGGTGATGAACTGGAAGGTGAAGCCCATGGCGCCGAGTTCACGCTGGAACTTCGCGATCGTGGCGTCGTCGAGGTGCTTGCGCCAGTTGAACGACGGCGAGCAGTTGTAGGAGAGCATCTGGTCCGGGAACTCGGCCTTGACCGATTCGGCGAACTTGCGGGCCAGCTCCAGGTCCGGGGTGCCCGTCTCCATCCAGATGAGGTCGGAGTACGGTGCGTAGGCCTTGGCCCGGGCGATGCAGGGTTCGATCCCGTTGCGGACTTTGTAGAAGCCCTCGGCGGTCCGTTCGCCCGTGATGAATTCCTGGTCGCGCTCGTCGACGTCGGAGGTGATCAGGGTGGCTGCCTCGGCGTCGGTGCGGGCGATGATGACCGACGGTGTGCCGGCGACGTCGGCGGCGAGGCGGGCGGCGTTCAGCGTGCGGACGTGCTGCTGGGTGGGGATCAGGACCTTGCCGCCGAGGTGGCCGCACTTCTTCTCGGAGGCGAGCTGGTCCTCCCAGTGCACGCCCGAGGCGCCGGCCTGGATCATGGACTTCATCAGCTCGTAGGCGTTCAGCGGTCCGCCGAAGCCGGCCTCGGCGTCGGCGACGATCGGCACCATCCAGTCCTCAACGGTCTGGATGCCCTCGGAGAACTCGATCTGGTCCGCGCGGAGCAGAGCGTTGTTGATGCGGCGGACCACGGTGGGGACGGAGTTGGCCGGGTAAAGCGACTGGTCCGGGTAGGTGTGGCCGGAGTTGTTCGCGTCGGCGGCAACCTGCCAGCCGGAAAGGTAGATGGCGCGCAGGCCGGCCTTGACCTGCTGCACGGCCTGGTTGCCGGTCAGGGCGCCGAGGGCGTTGGTGTACTTGCCTTCCTTGTGTTCCTCGGTCAGCTGCTTCCACAGCTTCTCGGAACCGCGGCGGGCCAGCGTGTGTTCCTCGGAGACGCGGCCGCGGAGGCGGACGACGTCGGACGCCGAGTAATCCCGAGTGACACCTTCCCAGCGCGGGTTGGCAGCCCACTCGAGCTCCAGGGCGGCGGCCTGCTGTTCGGGCGTCTGCTGGGTGGGCTCAAATGCTGCAGTCATCTTTGTCTCCTTGATGGGTCCCGGCCCGCCAGTCTGCGTCTCTGCAAGGCCTGGCAGGTTGTCCCGGGGTAGTGAATCTTTCTGTGAGATCTACTTTTCTTTACTTTCAAGGGGGTTGCTAGGGGAAATCTATGGAAAGAAATGCACTTCTTCCCGTATTCTCAAGAAATGCATCCAAGCAGCTGGAACCGTCAGGCAGTGTCCCCGTCCCTCCCCGCCGAACCCGAGGTGGATGTCATCAGCATGGGCCGAAGGGTCCGGCACCTGCGCAAGGCAGCCGGGCTCACGCTCGATGATCTGAGCGCCACGGTGGGAACGGCCCCCAGCCAGCTGAGCCTGATCGAAAACGGCAAGCGCGAGCCCAAGCTCGGCCTGCTCCAGCAGCTCGCGGCGGCGCTGGGCGTCAGCATCGACGAGCTGCTCGGCGCGGAACCGCCGAACCGGCGGGCGGCCCTGGAGATTGAGCTGGAGCGTTACCAGCGCAGCCCCATCTACGAGTCCCTGAAGCTGCCCAAGATCCGCATCAGTTCGCGGCTGCCGATGGACGTGCTGGAGTCCATGGTGGGGCTGCAGCATGAGCTGGAACGGCGGCTCAACGAGCAGGTCGCGACGCCGGAGGAAGCCCGGCGCGCCAACGGGGAACTGCGGGCCATGATGCGGGAGCGGAACAACTACTTCCCCGAATACGAGGCGGAGGCGCAGAAGGTCCTGGCCTCGGTGGGTCACACCAGCGGGCCGTTGTCCCACCACGTGATTGCGGACATCGCCGGGCACCTCGGATTCAGCCTGCACCACGTGGGTGACCTGCCGCATTCCACCCGTTCGGTGACAGATCTCAAGAACCGACGAATTTACCTCACGCAGAATGCCCGCAGCGACCACGACCCGCGTTCGGTGCTGCTCCAGGCCCTGGGCCACTACGTGCTGGGCCACCAGACGCCCACGAACTACGGGGACTTCCTGATGCAGCGGGTCGCGACCAACTACTTCGCCGCGGCGCTGTTGCTGCCGGAGCAGGCCACCGTGGAATTCCTGCAGAAGGCCAAGGCGGCCAAGGAAATCGCGGTGGAAGACATTAGGGATGCGTTCGCCGTGTCCTACGAGACCGCCGCGCACCGGTTCACCAACCTCGCCACGCAACACCTGGACCTGCGCACGCACTTCCAGAAGACGCACAAAAGCGGCATCATCTACAAGGCCTATGAGAACGACGGCGTGACGTTTCCGCAGGACCACACCGGGGCCATCGAGGGCCAGCCCTCGTGCAAGAACTGGACCTCCCGCGTGGTGTTCGACGTGCCGGACAAATTCAGCGCCTACAACCAGTACACCGACACCCCGGCCGGGACTTACTGGTGCACGGCCCGGACGGAGCGGTCCGCGAACGGGGAGTTTTCGCTCTCCGTGGGGGTGCCCTACGCGCAGGTGAAGTGGTTCCGTGGCCGGGACACGACCGAGCGGTCCAAGTCAACCTGCCCGGACGAGAGCTGCTGCCGCAGGCCACCGGCGTCGCTGACCGCGGAGTGGGCCGGCAACGCCTGGCCTTCGGCCCGGGCCCACTCACACCTGCTCGCGGCGATGCCGCCCGGTGCCTTCCCCGGCGTGGACGAGACCGAGGTGTACTCCTTCCTGCAGGCCCACTCCGGGAACTGAAACTGCCGGCCGCACCTACCCGTGCAGGGTCCGGTAGGCGGAAGCAGCCGCAGGATGCAGCGGAATGCCCGCTGTGTTGATGAGGGTTTCGGGGCTCAGGAACTGCAGGCCAAGGCTGGACTGGGGCACCAGCTCGTTGGCTCGGTGCACCAGCAGGTCCACCGTCCGCTCCACCGTCACCGCGTCCAGATCGGCGCGGCACAGGAGCAGGTTGGCGGCCCCCACAGTCCACACGGCAGGAATGCCGGCGTAGCTTCCCGCGGGCACCAGAACCCGGTCATAGAAGGGCCCGTATTCCGACCGCAGCCGGGGCAACAGGCCGGAGAGGTCCAGCAGGTCCAGGGGCACGGCCCTCTGGGCCGCGGCTATGGCGGCGGTCGGCACCCCGCCGGACCAGAACAGGGCATCCACGGTTTCCGCCTTCAGCGCCGCGATCCCGTCGTTCAGTCCCAGGCTGACGACGGCGACACTCGTCCGTGTTGCTGCTGAACCTGCTGGCGAGGTGGCGAGTCCAGCCGCTGCGATAAGCCTGGGTGTGGTCAATGAGGTCCCGGAGCCGGGCTCGCCGACCGCAACGGTGCGGCCCGCGAGCTCGCCGAAACTGCGGATACCGCTGCTTTTGCGCACCACGCAGTGGACGTAGTTTTCATAGACCTTGCCCAGGGCGCAAACCTGGGCGCCGGCGCCGGCTGGCGCTGATGGCTGCTGTGCGGCAGCGTCGGCCAAGGCCACGGCGAACGTGGCCTCGCCGGAGCGAAGCCGCGCCAGATTGTCCAGGCTGCCGCCGGTGGAAAGGGCCTGCGCATGGGCTGCGACGCCGTGGCGCTGCAGGGACGCGGCCAAGAGGGTCGAAAACTCAAGGTAGAACCCGCCCGGTTCACCCCCGGCCACGGTGATGCGGTCCGGACGCTGACCTTCGGTGCATCCGGCCAGGCCGGCTGGAACCAGCGCCGCCAGGCCAAGCGCCAGCCCGCTCTTCAGGACGGACCGCCGGGAAAGGGCCAGGCCGCCATCCGGGTCAGCCACGGCGGGGTTCCTCACTGGAGGGCGCCTTGGCGGCCGGGAACTCCAGGCAGGCAGCAAGACCGTGCGGTGCAGCCTCCCGAAGCAGGAGGCGGCCGCCGTTGGCTCCCGCCAGGCGGTCCACAATGGTCATGCCCAGCCCGCTGCCGCTGATACCGGGATGCTGCTGAGCCCGCCAGAAACGGGTGGTCGCTGCTGCCCGTTCTTCAACGGAAAGTCCGGGCCCGTCGTCGGACACCTCAATCGACACCAGGTCCCCCCGGATCAGGACAGCGGTCCGGACTGTGGCCCCTGGAGCGTACTTGATGGCGTTGTTGAGCAGCTCGCCCGCCATTTGGGCGAGTTCGGCCGGATTGCACGCCACTAGCGCCGGGGCGGCGGGCTGCTCGGCAGCCGCCAGCCGGACGCCGGCGCTCTTAGCCGAAGGGGCGGCCCGCTCAACTTCCTCCTGCAGAATGGGAAAGGGATCAATCAGGCTATGGCCTCCGGCCGAGACAGGGGTGTGGAAGAGCTTGGCAGAGTCCTCGAAAGCACGGTGTTCGGCTGCTGCCAACTTGAGGACGCCGTCCAGGATCTCCTCCACCCGTTCAAGTTCAGCTTGGACGCTGGCCGCGGCATCATGTTCCCTAGCAGTCTGAAGCTCAAGCTGGAGGAGGTCCATCCGGAGGCGCAGCGCGGCCACGGGATTGCGCAGCTGGTGCGAGGTGTCAGCGATCAGCTGCCGCTGTGATTCGATGCTGCCGCTGACCGTCCGGGCCATTGCAGTAAAGGACCGGCTCAGTTCCCTCAGCTCGGGCGGCCCGTCCTCGGGAAGGCGGCCCGCGCGTCCGGTCTCCGCCAGCTCGTTCGCGGCGGCGTTCAGCCGATGGACCGGGCGCAGCACCCAACGGCTCACGCGCGCAGCGCCGAGTAGGAGCACCGTTGCGGCCGCTGCGGCAGCGATCCCGACGGCTAGCCAGCGCTCGTTAAGCTTCTGCCGCGCCACTTCGAGGTTCACGTCAAGGACGACCGCCCCCAGGACCTGGCTGGCGCTGCCGAAGGAGCGCGAAATTACCTTTGAATCGGGACCGAACGGGCTGAGGGGAGCCAACGTGGTGTCGTTGAGGTTCAACCTGGCCCGCGCCAGCGCCTCCCGGACGTCAGGCCGGTCCTCGCTGAGGCCCCCTGAGCGTACCGTCCCCTGCTGAAGGCTGACCAGCATTCCTTCGCCGTAGAGGTTCGAGTAGTTGTCCATTTCCCGCTGCAGCCGCGCGACGTCACCGTCCGCGGCGGCATCATAGGCCACCTGCGCCACCCGGTTCAGGGAGGCCACCCTGTTGATCTGCAGCTCCTGCGTAAGTTCCCTGGCCGCCGACGCCAGAATGGCACTGCTGGCCAGGAACACCAGGACCAGGCAGAGCGCGGCGAGCACGCCCAGTACCCGCAGCCTCACGGATCCGCCGGCCCTGCGTCAACCGGTCCCGCAGCTTCGACGCCGGCCACAGCTTCCGCAGTGATCATTTCGCGTCCGCTTCAATGCGGTAGCCGACGCCGCGGACGTTGATGATGAAGCCGGGTTTCCGCAGCTTCCCCCGAAGCCCCGTCAGGTGCACATCCAGGGACCGTGAGGAGGCCAGGAAGGCGTCACCCCACAGGGCATCCAGGATCTGCTCCCGGGTGACCACCGACCCAGCATGCCTGGCGAGCAGCGCAAGCAGGTCGAACTCGGTAGCTGTCAGCGGCACCGGTGCGGAGCCCACCGCCGCAGTCCTGCGGTCGAGGTCGATCTCCAGGTCGCCCAGAACGATTGCATGGGGCACGCTTGCGCTGTTGCGCCCCGCCCGTCTGGTGACCGCCTCGATGCGGGCCAGCAGTTCCACGAGCTTCACCGGCTTCACCAGATAGTCGTCGGCTCCTGAGCGCAGCCCCAGCACCACACTGCGTTCATCGTCGCGCGCGGTGAGGATCAGAATGGGACAGAAGGTGACCTGGCGAAGTTTCCGAAGCACCTCAAGGCCGTCCATGTCCGGCAGCCCGAGGTCCAGCAGGATGACCTCAAACCGCCGGTGGGAGAGAAGTGCATCGGCTCCGAGGGAAACCCTGGTGGCATTGTGCCCGGCGGTGGCGACGGCGGCCAGCAGGGCAGCGGCCATTGCGTCGTCGTCCTCGACGATAAGCAATTCCATTGCCGTGTTCCTTCTATTTTGTCGCCGAAAAACCAAGCCCCCAGCTTTGGACATTACCCCAGCCCGGCGGCGGCCAAACCTAAGGAAGTGTTAGGAAATAGCGCCCGACCGTGGCTGTGCGCTGCATCACGCATAGTTTTGACGAAGTCGTCCCTCTTCAGGGGGGTCAATCACGTCAAGGAGGAACTCACCGATGAGCACCCAACAAGCCGCGCCCCCCACAGAGGCGGCCCAGACCCGGCGGGCGGTGGGCAACATCCTCAAAGGATCTGCCGGCAACCTCGTGGAGTGGTACGACCTCTACGTCTACACCGTCTTCGCAGCGTATTTCCAATCACACTTCTTCAATCCCACGGACGACCTGCAGGCCGGCCTTGAGGCCATGGCCGTCTTCTCGACGTCGTTCCTGATGCGCCCCATCGGCGCCTGGTTCTTTGGACGCTATGCGGACCGCAAGGGCCGCAAGGCCGCGCTGACGCTGAGCGTGACGATGATGTCCGCCGGCTCCTTCGCGATCGCCATCCTCCCCACGCAGCAGCAGATCGGCCTGTGGGCGATGATCCTGCTGGTCCTCATCCGCGTGATCCAGGGCTTCTCGGTGGGCGGCGAGTACGGCACCAGCGCCACCTACATGTCCGAGGCTGCCACCAGCAAGCGTCGCGGCTTCTTCTCCAGCTTCCAGTACGTCACCCTGATCGGCGGCCAGATGCTGGCCCTGCTGGTCCTCGTCGTCCTGCAGAATGTCATGCCCAAGGCCGACCTGGGCGAGTGGGGCTGGCGGATTCCGTTCGCGATCGGCGGCGTCGCGGCGCTCATCGTGCTGTGGCTGCGGCGCTCCATGGAGGAAACGGTCTCGGCCGAACAGATCGAAGCCGCCAAGGCCCCCGCCGTTCCGGGGCAGGCCCAGCCCGGAACCATGAAGCTGCTGTTCACCAGCTACTGGAAGCCGCTGATGATCTGCATCGGCATCACGCTCGGCGGCACGGTGGCGTTCTACACGTACACCAACTTCATCCTTAAGTTCATGAATGACACCTCCGGCATCGCGAAGACCGAGACCTCGGTGATCAACTTCTGGGCGCTGTTCATCTTCATGCTGCTCCAGCCGGTTTACGGCATCATCTCGGACAAGGTGGGCCGCAAGCCGCTGCTGCTGTGGTTCGGCATTACCGGAGTGCTCTTCACCTGGCCTCTCCTCTCTACCCTGGCCGGGACCAAGGATCCGTTCACGGCGTTCCTGCTGATGATGGGCGGGCTGCTGATTGTCGGCGGCTACACCTCGATCAACGCCCTGGTGAAGGCGGAACTTTTCCCGGCTTCCATCCGCGCCCTGGGCGTCGGGCTGGGCTACGCGATCGCGAACTCGCTCTTCGGCGGCACTGTGCCGCTGATCGGCGCGGCCCTGCAGAAGGTCAACCAGGAGGAACTGTTCTTCACCTACGTCACCGTGGCCATCGCCATCTCGCTGCTGGTCTACATCTTCGCGCTGAAGAACAAGAAATCCACGCACCTTGACCACGAGCAAGGCCACGCCTGGACCGCCGAGCCCAAGGCCGGAAAAGACCGGGACCTCCTGGACGCATAGCCCCGGCCCCGAAAGCCCGGACGCTCCCTCAGGTCCGGCCCCGAAAACCCGGATGCTCCCTCATTTGTTGAGGGTGCATCCGGGTTTCGGTCCAAAAAAGCCAGAGAGCACGCGAGGACACTTGGGAACGAACCGCCGCTGCGGGTTCGGGCGGGCAGACTATATTGGCCAGTGTCAGCTCATCGATCCACCTCGCGGGAGCGTGCACCCATGGCCAAGGAACTTTCCACCCAGCTTGTCGAACAACTCCAGGCTGCCGGCGTGCAGCGGATCTACGGAATTGTCGGTGACAGCCTCAATCCGATCGTCGACGCCGTCCGGAAGACCGGCGGCGCGGCGAAGGGCGGGATCGACTGGATCCACGTCCGGCACGAGGAGGCCGCGGCCTTCGCCGCCGCCGCCGAAGCCCAGCTGACCGGCCGGCTCGCGGTCTGCGCCGGTTCCTGCGGACCGGGCAACCTGCACCTGATCAACGGACTCTACGACGCCAACCGGTCCGGCGCGCCGGTCCTCGCCATCGCCTCGCACATCCCGAGCAAGCAGATCGGCAGCAGCTTCTTCCAGGAAACCCACCCGGACCGGCTCTTCAACGAGTGCTCGGTGTACTCCGAACTCATCAGCACCGCCGAACAGGCGCCGCGGGTGATGCACAGCGCCATCCAGCACGCCGTCGCCCTCCGCGGCGTTGCCGTCGTGACGCTGCCCGGCGACGTTGCCGGGCTGGAGGCGACCGCGGAAACCCCGGCGCCGGCAGCCTTCCGGCCGGCCGTGCTGGTGCCCGACCCCGCCAGCGTGCGGGAGCTGGCGGACGCCATCAACGGCGCCGGGAAGGTCGCCATCTTCGCCGGGGCCGGCGTCGACGGCGCGCACGACGAGGTGGTCGCGCTCGCCGGACTGATCGCCGCACCGATCGGACACTCGCTGCGCGGCAAGGACTTCATGCAGTACGACAACCCCTACGACATCGGCATGACCGGCCTGCTCGGTTACGGCGCCGCGGCCGAAGGGATCGAGGACGCGGACCTGCTGGTCCTGCTCGGCACGGACTTCCCCTACGACCAATTCCTTCCCGGGACCCGGACCGCTCAGGTGGACCGCGCCGCGCAGAACCTGGGCCGGCGGACCGACGTCGACGTCGCCGTGCATGGTGACGTACTGCCGACGCTCGCGGCTCTTATGCCCCTGCTGAAGCCGAAGAAGAGCCGCCGCTTCCTCGACGCGATGCTCAAGAAGCACGACCGGCTGATGAACAAGGCCGTCGGCGCGTACACCCGCAAGGTCGAAAAAACCCAGCCGATCCACCCCGAGTACGCGGCCTCTCTGCTGGACCAGGTCGCGGCGGAGGATGCGGTCTTCACTGCCGATACGGGCATGTGCAACGTCTGGACCGCCCGGTACATCAACCCGCTGGGCACCCGCCGGCTGATCGGTTCGTACCTGCACGGTTCCATGGCCAATGCGCTGCCGCACGCCATCGGCGCCCAGCTGGCCTACCCGGGACGCCAGGTAGTTTCGGTCTCCGGCGACGGCGGCCTGTCCATGCTGCTGGGGGAGCTGATCACGGTCGCGGCCCACCGGCTGCCGGTCAACGTGGTGGTGTTCAACAACTCGACCCTCGGCATGGTCAAGCTGGAGATGCTGGTCGACGGGCTGCCCGATTTCGGCGTCGACGTCCCGGACGCCAACTATGCGGAGGTTGCCCGGGCCCTCGGGTTCCACGCCGTCCGCGTCACGGACCCGTCCCGGATCGAAGCCGCTTACCGGGAAGCGTTCGCGCACCCCGGGCCGTCCCTGGTGGAGCTGATGACGGATCCCAAGGCACTCTCGATCCCGCCGAAGATCAAGGGCGCGCAGATCCTGGGCTTTGCCACGGCCATGTCCAAGGTGGTGCTGAACCGGGGCGCCGGCGAGGCCGTGAGCATGGCCCGCAGCAACCTGCGCAATATTCCTCGGCGCTGACGCGGTTCGGCGGCGGCCCACCTCCGTTTCGACGGTTCCGTTCGGGTTCGACGTCGGGGACGCATCGCCGGGCAGGGGACCGTCGAAACGGCCAAGGTCTAGCGCGGGGCGGCTCCCGGTGCTTGACTGGCCCCAGGCGGATCCCCGCCGTTCCACGCGGTTGTGCGGGCCTTGGGGGGCGCGATGAAACAGAAGATTCGGGCACGCCTTAGTGCGTCGGCGGCCGTGGCGCTGGTCCTGTCGGCCTGCTCGGCCGCGCCGCCTGCGCTGCTCAAGGCCGGCGGCGTCGAACGCGTCTTTGCGGGCAGCTCCGACTACCCGGCCGAGCTGGCCCAGCTCCGGACCTCGGCGCGGAAGCTCGGCGCCGCGCTCCTGTCGGACGGCGGGGGCGCCGGAAACGGGAACGTGGTTTCGTCCCCGGGCAGCCTGCTGATTGCCTTCGCCATGCTCCGGACAGGTGCGACCGGGGCGACGGCCGCCGAAATGGACAAAGTCCTGGGTCTTCCCGCGCAGCGCCGCGACGAAGCCTTGAACGCGCTGCTCGGTTCCCTGGATGCCTTCGACGGCGACCCAGGCTCGGTGGACGAAAACAACCCCCCGCGACGGCCGGTCCTGCACACTGCCAACGGCCTGTTCGTGGACAAGGGGGCGCCCACCGGGGAACGGTATCTGGACTCCTTGGCCCGGTACTACGGCACCGGCGTGTACCCGGTGGACTTCCAGGATGAGGACACCACCAGGCCGGCGATCGACGCGTGGGTAGACCAGAACACCGGCGGGCGGATCAAGAAGGCGCCCGCGAAGTACAACCGTAAAAACACTCTCAGCGTGCTCAACGCGGTGTACTTCGCCTCGGCGTGGAAGGTCCCCTTCGACCCGGCGGACACCTCCGACCGGCCTTTCACGACGGCGGACGGTCATCAAGTTTCGGTCCCCACCATGTCCGGGCTCCTGGAGCTCACTTCCGCCCAGGGCACGGGCTGGCAAGCGGTGGACCTTCCCTACGCGGAGGGATTTGTGCTGCGTCTGGTGCTGCCGGATGCCGGGCCTTCCAGGCTCGACGCGCAGGAGCTGGCCGACGTGGAGCGGGCCCTTGCGACGGCGGTTCCCTCGCCCACGCAAATCCTCCTGCCACGGTGGGACCACAAGAGCAGCTTCGAGCTCCGCGGGGTCTTCGCCGAACTCGGGCTGCAGGACATGCTCAAGACCCAGACCGACTTCAACTCGATCCAGCGCGGCCTCAAAATCACCGAGGCCGGCCAGTCAGCCAGCATTACCGTCGCGGAAAAAGGAACGGTTGCCGCCGCCGTGACCCAGATCAACGCGCGGGCGGTGAGCGGCACCGCCGTCGAGAAGGTGATCCGTTTCGACCGGCCGTTCCAGTACGAGATCGTGCACGTCGAGACCGGGCTGCCGCTGTTCATGGGCAGGGTGTCGAACCCCAGCGCACCCTGAGACGCTCCCTCAGGTTCTGCAGGCCAAAACCGGACGCTCCCTCAGCAGGGTGAGGGAGCGTCCGGGCGGAAGTCGCCAGAGGTGAGGGAGCGTCCGGAGGGTAGCTGCCAGAGGTGAGGGAGCGTCGCCCGGGGACAGCTAGCGCGGGCCGCCCTGCCAGAGCGCATCGAACGGTGCGCCCGAGGCCACCCGGTTCCGGATCCCCGCGGTGACAAAGTCCTTCGCCGTGCGGGCGGCCTCCAGCGGTGTGGCGCCCTTGGCCAGCTCGGCCGTCACGGCGGCGGCCAGTGAGCAGCCGGCGCCGGAAACGGCCACCTCGCCCACCTTCGGGGCGGAGAGGATCTCCAGCGTCCCGCCGTCGTAGTAGACGTCGACGGCGTCGGGCCCGGCGAGGCGCACGCCGCCCTTGGCCAGCACCGCGGCGCCGCTGAGTTCGTGGATGCGGACGGCGGCGGCCTTGAGCGAGTCGACGTCGGTAATCTCCAGCCCGGAGAGCGACTCGGCCTCGAAGTGGTTCGGCGTGACGAAAGTGGCCAGCGGCAGGATCTGCGCCTTGAGCGCCTCGTCGGTGTCCAGGGCGTGGCCCGGCTCCTGGCCCTTGCAGATCAGTACCGGGTCCAGCACCACGTTCCTGAAAGCAGAGTCGGTCAGCGCCGACGCCACCGTGGAAATCGTCGCCGGGCTGCCCAGCATGCCGATTTTCACGGTGTCCAGCACGGACGGTGCGCCGGACGCGGCGCCGTATGCCGCCGTCGTCGCCTCCAGCTGGTCGGCGATGACCTGCTGATCCATGGCCACGAAGCGGTGGTTCCAGTTGTCCTTCGGATCGAAGGACACGATGCAGGTCAAGGTTGCGACGCCGAAGACGCCGAGCTCTTGGAACGTCTTCAGGTCTGCCTGCGCGCCGGCGCCGCCGGTGGCCTCGGATCCGGCGATGGTGAGGGCGACGGCGGGGTAGGCGCTGGCGTCGGAGGTCACGTTGTCCACGGCGTAAGAAGTCATGAACCCATCCTGCCACTCGGGAAAACCGCCGGCATTGTGCTGATGACCAACCTGATCAAACCCGAGTGTTTTGGATCACGGGGAACGTGGTAGCGGTCGGTTTTGCTGTCTTGTTCCGGGGCCGCTCCGCTAGGGCGCTGCGCAGGTGGGAGAATGGAGGCGGTTCCGGGCCCTGTGCCGCAGGAACCCTCCAGTGCTAATACAGCCGGCCGCCCGGGCGCGTTCACGCGTCCCGGGCCGCTGAGCGAACCACTACGAATGGAACACCCATGACTTCCGCCAAGACCTTTCCGGCTGCGGCCCCGCCGAGGTTCGCCTCGATCGGATCCCCCTATTTCGGCATCATGCTGGCCGTCATGGCCGTGGTGCTGATCCTGTCCAACATCGGGGCGTCCAAGGGCGTGGCCATCGGCCCGATCATCACCGACGGCGGGTTCTTCCTCTTCCCGCTGGCCTACATCCTGGGCGACGTCATCAGCGAGGTCTACGGCTTCAAGGTGGCGCGCAAGGCCATCATCACCAGCTTCGCGCTGTCCGTCTTCGCGTCCCTCTGCTACTGGATCATCATCGCGCTGCCCGGCTTCGCCGACGAGTACGGCGCCGCCAAGCAGTCCGCGCTGGAGGGCGCCCTGGGGCCGGTCCCGCAGATCGTGCTCGCCTCACTGCTGGCCTTCCTCGCCGGCCAGACGATCAACTCCTGGATCCTGGTGAGGATGAAGGCCCGGACCGGGGAGAAGTCCCTCTGGGCCCGCATCATGGGGTCCTCCGTGGCGGGCGAATTCGTGGACACGCTGATCTTCTGCAGCATCGCCGCGTCCGTGATCGGCATTACCGACGTCGCGATGTTCGTGAACTACGTCCTGGTGGGCTTCCTCTACAAGACCCTGGTGGAGTTCGCCTTCGTCCCGCTGACGACGCTCGCGATCGGCTGGGTCAAGAAGCGCGAACCGAGCTACGGGGCGTAGGCGCTTCCGCTCCGCAGCCCGGGCCGTCCGTCAGGCCTGGAGCGCCCCGTCGAGGAGGTCGCGGAGCTCGCGGAAGTGCCGTTCCGTGGCCTCCGGATGGAACGCGGACGTGTCCGCCATCGAATAGCCGTGCGGTGCCCCGGCGTAGATCTCGTTGGCGGCCTTGAGGCCGGCGGCGTCCAGGGCCTGGCCCAGCCGCGCAACCGCGTCCTGATCCATGCTCCGATCGTGATCGGCGTGGCCGAAGACGAACCGGGCGCGGGCGTTGCCGAGTCCCAGGTGGGGGCTGTCCGGCTCCTCGGTCGCCAGGCCGCCGCCGTGGAAGCCGCCGCAGGCGGCCACAGCCTCCGGGTGGGCGGTTGCGGTGCGGACGGCAAGCCGTGCACCCATGCAGTAACCGGTCACACCGACCGGGCCGGGGGCGACGCCGTCGAGCCGGCCCAGGGCAGCGATCCACGCGTCAATGTCCGGCAGCGCCTTGTCCGTGGTGAGGCGTCCGACCCGGGGGAAGGCTGCCGCGCCCGCCGCCTCGCGGCCCTCCGGCGTGGTCATGTCCAGGTCCGGGGCCAGTTCGGCCGCCGTTCCTTCGCGGTAGAAGACGTTCGGGGCCAGGACCACATAGCCCCAGTCGGCGATGCGCTGCGCCATGTCCTGGATGCGGGGGCGCAGGCCGAAGGCGTCCATGTAGAGGATGACACCGGGGAACGGCCCCGTGCCGGTGGAGGGGCGGGCCACCAGGGCCTCGGCTGTGCCGTCTGCGGCGGGGATCTCGATTAGCATCCGGCCAGCCTAGCCGAACTGTCTAGGAGTAGTACCGGGCCAGGGTCTCGGCCTTGAACTCGAAGAAGGTGCCGTCATCGATGGCGAGGCGGGCGTCATCGACCATTTTCACCACGAAGCGTTCGTTGTGGATTGAGATCAGGGTGGCCGAGACCATTTCCTTGGCCTTGAACAGGTGGTGGATGTAGGCCCGCGAGTAGTTCAGGCAGGCGTAGCAGTCGCAGCCTTCCTGCAGCGGGCCGAAGTCGCGCTTGTACATGGCGCCGGAGAGGTTGTACCGGCCGGTGGGGTGGTAGAACGCCGAGTTCCGGGCCACCCGGGTGGGGGAGACGCAGTCAAAGGTGTCGGCGCCGTTCTCGATCGCGGTGAAGATGTCGTCCGGCTCGGAGATGCCCAGCAGGTGCCGGGGTTTGTTTTCCGGCAGTTCCTCGTTGCACCAGCGCACGATCGTGCCCAGGTTCTCCTTCTCCAGCGCCCCGCCGATGCCGAAGCCGTCGAAGTTCATGGCGCCGAGGTCCCGGCAGGCCTTGCGGCGGAGGTCCTCGTACTGGGCGCCCTGGATGACGCCGAACAGCGCCTGGTAGGGCTTGCCGGCGCGCTCATCCGTGAGCCGGAAATGCTCGGTGATGCAGCGTTCGGCCCAGCGCCGGGTGCGCTCCAGGGACTCCTCCTGGTAGCCCCGGGAATTCTGCAGGGTGGTCAGCTCATCGAAGGCGAACATGATGTCGGCGCCGATCTGGTGCTGCACGTTCATGGAAATCTCGGGGCTGAAGCGGTGCCGGTCGCCGTTGAGGTGGCTCTTGAACCACACGCCTTCCTCGTCGACGTGGGCCAGCCGCTCCTTGCCGGGGGCCACGGCGTCGTCCGGCCCGGACGTGTCCACCGATTTCATGTCGATGACCTTCTTGAACCCCGAACCCAGGCTCATCACCTGGAAGCCGCCGGAGTCCGTGAACGTGGGCCCGCGCCAGTTCATGAATGCGCCCAGCCCGCCGGCCTCGTCCAGGACGTCCGCGCCGGGCTGCAGGTAGAGGTGGTACGCGTTGGCCAGCACGGCCTGCGCGCCGAGGTCGGCGACGGCTTCGGGCAGCACGGACTTGACCGTGGCTTTGGTGCCGACGGCGATGAACGCCGGGGTCTGGATCTCGCCGTGCGGGGTGGTGATGGTGCCGGTGCGGCCCAGGAACTCCCCGCCGTTTGCCGCTATCTGCGGGCCCGACGGCGCGCAGGTTTCGCTCAGGCGCTTGCCCACCCGGAAGGAAAACTCGGATTGCCGGGCAGGCTGCAGGGACGAGGAGGCGGGTTCAGAATTCGCTGGCACCGTTCAAGTGTGCCAGCTAACACGGCGGAACCCTCAGTGCAGCGGTTCCGATGTGGGGTAGTTCTCAGCCCGCCAGTTGTCCCAGTGGGTGCGGATGGACTCCAGCTGGTGCGCGCCGAGCTCGTAAGTGGAGACGATCACCAGCGAGCCGCCGTCGGGCCGGACATCCGGGATGGCGGGCTGGTCCGCCACGATCACCAGGCCGTCGCCGTGCTCGGCGTAGCCGTGGACCGTCAGGCCCACCTGGTGGTCGCTCCGGAACCAGACCTTCCCGGCAATCTCCTCGCCGGTGGCCAGGGTGAGCGAATACGGCTCGCCAGGGGCGGGAACCTCGGACAGGCCCAGTTTGTCGATCGCGGAGCCCCCGGTGCCAGGCACTGAGAAGAAGAGTGTCCGCCGTTTGCCGTGCGGGTGCCGCTCCAGCGCGAAGCGGAGCTGGTGCAGGAAGGTCAGCCAGCCCTGGGTGATGTCCTCGTCCCAGGCCGCCCACTCCGAGTTGTGGTCGATCGCCGCGCGCGTCACGCTGACTTCGGTGCCGGCGGGGACCGGTTTGAGGGTGAAAATGTCGCCGCCGTCGACGACGAGGGAGGTGTGGTCCGCACTCTCAACCACGTTGGGACTGAAGTAGATCGCGTTGATCTCGGCGGCCTGGTCGTCGGCCTCCCATCCGTGCCACTGGGCCACCTTCGCGGGTTCGCGCAGCATCGTCCAGACCTGCGCCGCGTCAGAGTTGATCACCACGCTGAGATTGTTCGTCATGAGGGTGAATTTACCGCGGCCGGGCGTGCCGGGGTAGGGCCGAACGTTCACCGGCCGCGTTCAGCCGCGGACGGACTCGAGTTCGTTGCCGATCCGGCGTTCGAGTTCGGGGCCGCCGATGGTCTGCGAGCCTCCGTGGGCGCGCAGGAAAAGGAGCGCCTCGAGTCGGAGCAGCCGCCATTCGCGTTCCGCGTCGGGGTTGGAACTGTCGATGGCGCGGAAAATTTCCTTGTCGTACAGGTTCGGTTCGTTGAGTGAGCGCTGGCGCACCTTGGCGTTGATCCGGGCCTTGAACGGGTCGGTTTCCATCGCGTCCGGCGCCCGGAGGAACTTCTCGTAGACCGCCGCGCGTTCCTCTTCGCCGCGCTGCCGGCAGATGTAACTGGCTAATGCGAGGGACGCCCCCACGGAAGCCCAGCGGCCGGGGTTGCCGTCGAAAGGCAATACGTTGAGCAGGTCCGCCACGGCGAGGGCGTTGTCGGCGTCCTTAAGTGCCACGAACAGCTCGTGGGCCAGGTCGCTGAGGTCCTTGAGGCAGCTGCCTGACTTGGTGTTGATGCCCTTGGTGAGCCGGTCGCTGAGCAGCAGCACACCCAGCGCATCGGGGTGCGCCTCGGCTGCGGCCGCCACGACAGACTCGGGGGTCCCCCCGGCAAAGGGGATCAGGGCCAGGTCCGCTTCGCTGGGACCGCTGGTAGCCGGCGGGGCTACCGGCAG
Source organism: Arthrobacter sp. SD1074B (assembly GCF_056780195.1). NCBI lineage: Bacteria > Bacillati > Actinomycetota > Actinomycetes > Micrococcales > Micrococcaceae > Arthrobacter > Arthrobacter sp. SD1074B. The sequence continues at coordinate 424,961 of NZ_JBRAZT010000001.1, forward strand.
GGGAGGAACGACGACGGCGGAAGCCGCCGTCGGGCTGCCGTCCTCCGGGGCGCGGGGCTGGACCAGCTGTAGGTCCGGGCCGTCGTCGGCGGAAGGAGAGGAGGGTTCGCCGGCGGCCGACCCGGGAGTATCGTCGGCCAGCTGGCCGGCGTCGTCGGCAGGGGAGTCAGCGGAGGACAACTCCGGCGCTTCCGGCGCGGCGTCCCGGACCAGGACCACGGAGCCGGCGGCGATCCGCAGCACGCCGCCTCCGGTGAGGGTGGCGCGCACGATCGCGGGGGAGCCAAAATCGTCGTTGTCGACGTCGACCCGCTGGATTTCGGCGGTGCGCACGGCATCGGGCAGGAGTAGCAGATCCCCGGTCCGCAGAGATCCCGCCTGCCGTTCGCTGTAGTTCAGTGAGGCTGTGGGGTGGGTCATCTGGAGTCCTTAAATTCTCATTCGGTCCGCTGAACAGTCTACAAAGACCGGTGTGCGAAGTCGGGGACGCGGTGGAAGTCCGGGCGTCCCGGCGCGGTCCGGCTGCTCCGGAGCGGAGACCCCTAGTGGCCGACGCCGGCGAACGCCAGAGCCTGCCGGATCAGGGCGCCGCGGCCGCCGCTGAACTCCAGCTGCACGTCCGAGCTCATCACTTCCTCCGGCGTCATCCAGGTCAGTTCCAGGGCGTCCTGGCGCGGGGAGCATTCGCCGGTAACGGGGATGATGTAGGCCAGCGCGACGGCGTGCTGCCGGTCGTCAGTGAATCCGGTGTGGGACGGGGACGGGAAGTATTCGGCCACCGTGAAGGGGACCGGGCTGATCGGAAGCTGGGGGAAGGCGAGCGGACCAAGGTCCTTTTCCATGTGGCGCAGCAGGGCGGCCCGGATGGTCTCGCGGTACAGCACCCGGCCCGACACCAGGGAACGGACCATGGTGCCGTCGGCTTCGGCCTGCAGCAGGGTGCCGACTTCGTTCACAAACCCGAGCGGGTCAAGCCGGACCGGCACGGCCTCGACGTAAACCATGGGAAGCCGGCCGCGGGCTTCAAACAGATCGTCGTCGGAAAGCCAGCCGGGATTGGGGTCGGGAGTGCGAACGTTCATGGTTAAGTTCTACCCCATCCGCGTTCCCCGGGCGTGGTCGGCTGGACTAGGCGTCCGCCGGGGCCGCGGAGATCCAGAGGGCGTGCGGGTGGGCAGCGTTGCCGTCCGCATCCGGGTTGCCCACGTGCAGCAGGGGCACGGCGGCATCCTCCACGGCCGCCACCTCATGTCCCGCCTCGGCGAGCCGCTCCCGCAGCCCCTCAAGGTCGCCGTCGTACTCGAAACCCAGCCCGGCGCGCGCGGTGCCCGGCGCGGATCCGGCAGCCGCACCGACCATCAGGACCCCGCCGTTCTTCGCCGTAAACGCCTCGCTCTCGCCGGTGTCAGTCCGGGCGCCGCCAGCGTCCGGCACCGGCCGGGGGCGCGCGCCGATGTCCCGCAGGGTCTCGGTCGCCGCCGTCGGGTCCTCCGCGAACCAGACGGCGACGACGGCGAGCCCCGCTTCCGCGTCCGCGGCGCCGGCCCAGCTGCCGTCGGACGCGCGCGTGGCGGGGTCAGCGAGGAAGCTGAACCCGTCCCGGGCGGTGACCCGGCACGAGGGGCCGTGGTCCGCTTCAATGAGTTCTGCGGTGGTGCTGGCGGCGGTGTCCGGGCCGGCCGGCGCGCCGGCTTCGCTGGTCCGCCGGGCGAATTCCGCCAGGTCGCCGACCTCGACGCCGAACGAGGTGGTGCCATCCTCCGCGGACCCCTCTTCGACGAAATGCAGCGCCAGGCGGCCCGCACCGGCGTCGAACTCCCGCCAGGTGGGCTCGTCGACGGTCTTGACCATGCCCAGGTCGGTCAGCAGGCGCTCCCACTGGTCCAGTCGGGAGGTGAAATGAATGGGACGGACACGCAGCATCGGTATCTCCCTGGTGGTTCGGGCTGGGAGCACAATGGTGCCATGGCTGCCGAGCTAAAGGAACTGCTGGTCAAAGATGCCGCCGAGTGGCGGGCATGGCTGGAAGCGCACCACGCGGACAGCCCCGGGGTGTGGCTGGTGCTGCACAAGAAGGGCGGCTCGGTGACGGAACTCGACTACGAGGCCGCCCTGCAGGAGGCGCTCTGCTTTGGCTGGATCGACGGCCAGGGCAGGCGCCGGGACGCCGAGACTTCCTTCCAGCGGATGACCCGCCGCGGCCCGAAAAGCGTCTGGTCGGCCCGGAACGTGGAGCGCGTCGGACGTCTTGAGGCGGCCGGCCGGATGGCCCCGGCCGGACGGGCCGCCGTCGAGAGCGCCAAGACCGACGGGCGCTGGGAGGCGGCGTACGCCGGCCAGGCATCGGCCGAAGTGCCGGACGATCTGGCCGCGGCCATCGCGGCGGACCCGCGGGCGCAGGCGATGTTCGAGGTCCTGACGTCGGTGAACCGGTACGCCCTGATCTACCGCACCAATGCGGTGAAGCAGGCATCCACCCGGGAGCGTAAGATCGCTGGCTTCGTGGAGATGCTCGCCCGCTACGAGACGCCGTACCCGCAAACCCGGCGGCCGGACCCGGGACCCTCAGGAACCGCCCAGTAACCGTCCGGGGCCCCGGCAGGCCGTCGGCAGCCGACTTCCTGACGGATCCGGACGACGGCCTCTCCGCCGCGCGAAAATTCTAGAACGCCACGCCGAGGGCCTGGGCCAGCACCACCGCGGACGCGGAGGACCACGCCTGCGGATGGCAGGAGGCCGGATACGGCACCGCGCGTCCCGACTCCGCCGCCGTGACACCGGCGAAAAGCTCCGGGAGCCGGTGCCCGAGTGAGCCTGCGGCCGCCAGCAGTCCCTCTGCGAGAACCCTGGCCTCGGCGGTGAACCCCTCGCTGAGCAGGCCCCTGACCGCGATGGCGGTGTCGTGGCTCCAGACCGAGCCGCAGTGGTAGCTGAACGGCCAGAACCCCGCCGCCCGCCGGGACAGGGTGTGCAGGCCGTAACCGGAGAACAGCTCCGGGCTGAGCAGCCGGTCCGCCACCAGGCGCGCCTCCGCGGCGTCCAGGATCCCGGTGCCGAGCAAATGGCCCATGTTGGAGCCCGGGATGTCCAGCGGTTCGCCGTGGCCGTCGAGCGCCATCGCGGGGAATCGGCCGTCGTCGTCCTGCACCCAGAAGCGCTCGCGGAAGTTGCGCTGCAGCGCCGCGGCGAAGTCCCGCAGCTCCTGGGCCCCGGGTTCGCCGTAAGCGTCGAAGAGATCTGCCGTCTCCACCGCCGCCTGGTAGGCGTAGCCCTGCACCTCGGCGAGGGCGATCGGGCCGTCCGCTTGCCGGCCGTCGCGGAACTGCATGGCGTCCCGGGAGTCTTTCCAGCCCTGGTTGCTCAGGCCGTGCCCGGAGGTGTCCTGGTAGCTGAGGAAGCCGCCGTTGGCTGTGTTCCCGGCGGTGCCGGCTGCCAGCAGCCACTGCGCGGCGCGGGCGGCGTTGGGCAGCAGGGAACGGACCGCGGCGTCGTCGGTGCCGGCACGTCCCAGTTCGCCCAGCAGGCACAGCCACAGCGGGGTCGAGTCCACGGCCCCGAAGTACACCGGCGGCAGCCGCAACGCCTGGCTTTCCAGCACCAGCTCCTTGGCGCGCAGTTCGTGCAGGATCTTGCCCGGTTCCTCGGCCGCGGCGGCGTCGGTCTTCGTGCCCTGGTGGGCGGCCAGGGCGCGCAGGGTTCCGGCGGCCAGGGCGGCGTCGAACGGCAACAGCAGCCGGGCGGCCCACAGCGAATCCCGGCCGAAGAGGGTGAAGTACCAGGGCGCGCCAGCGGCCAGGAACGGCGCGTCGGGTGCCTTCCGGGTGGCCAGCCGGAGGCCGTCGAGTTCGTCCAGGGAGTTTTCCAGGAGCAGTCCCAGCGGCCCCTCCGGCTCGGCCCGGACGCGGCGGGAGGCCAGCGGCGGGGCGGCCACCACGGCGTCGTCGGTGTCGGCCAGCACGGCCTGCCATTCGGCCTCCAGCGGCCTGCCGCGGCCCGCCGTCCCGCGCCAGGTGAGCCGCTCGCCGCCGGTGACCCGGCCGGGCGCCGACACCGTCAGGGTCTTGCCGCCCTCGCTCCAGCGCAGCGTCGAATCGTCAGCCGCGGAGGGCTGCATGGGCTCGCGGTAGCGGCCGAGCCGGATGGCGGCCATGTCGGTGAAGTCCGCCGCGAGCCGCACCTCGATCTCCGCGTCCAGGGCGTCCAGCGAGGTGCTCAGCCGCAATGAGACCCGGACGGCTCCGGGCGTGACGGTCCAGGTCTGCAGGAGTTCGACGGCGGGATCCTCGGTGGGGCCCTCGATGCCGCGGACGAGTCCGCGGACCCGGAGCACGCCGCCGGGGGAGGCCTCCACCGTGGCCGGTTCCGGCGCGAATCCGTTGACGGTCACCTCGGCGCGGCACAGCATCCGGGTGTCCCCGTGCAGCAGTCCGGTGAACCACTCGCCGGCGCCGGTACCTGGCCCGCGGGTTCCGCTGCCGCCGGTTCCGCCGCCGGCCAGCCGGCCCTCGGCGTCGAGCCACACCTGGGTGGGGGCGGCCACGGAACAGTGCTGACGGTGAAGTGCTGGCTGAACAGTCATGCGCCCCAGCCTATGCCGGAGGGCCGGGGCGGACCTAGGACCGCACTGTGCGGCAGCGGCTCCGCCCGCGGACCCCGCCGGCCCAGCGGTCAGGACTCAGTCCTGCGCGGTGTCGTCCATCGGGAAGGCCACGGCCTCCCCCACCACCCGCAGGCACAGTTCGGTCCCGGGCCGGGCGATGGACGCGTTCCAGTGCCGGATGGTGATGACCTCGCCGCCGCCGGGGTAGCGGTGGTCGGCCACGGCGCCCTCGGCCAGGACCGGGGGGACCGCGAGTTTGAGCCGCACCGTGGTTTCCGGGCCGAAGTAGTCCGTGTCCACCACGGTGCCGCGGATGGGGCCGTCCTCGGCGATCCGGATCTGCTCGGGCCGGAGCATCAGCTGGACACGGCCCTGCGCCGGCGGCCGCCGGACCGGGATGCCGCCCAGCGAGCAGGTGGCCAGGGAGCCCTCCATCCAGGCGTCCAGGATGACGGCGTCGCCCAGGAACTCCGCGGTGGCCCGGTCTGCCGGGCGGGTGTAGACGACAAACGGGTTGCCGATCTGCGCGAGCTTGCCGCCGCGCATCACCGCCACCTGGTCGGCGAAGGAGAGCGCCTCGGCCTGGTCGTGGGTGACCAGGATGGTGGTCACCCCGGCGTCGTGGAGCACCTTGCCGACGGCCCGGCGGGTGGCGACGCGCAGGCCGGCGTCGAGGGCGGAAAACGGCTCATCCAGCAGCATCAGCTCCGGCTCGCGGGCCAGGGCGCGGGCGAGTGCGACGCGCTGCTGCTGGCCGCCGGAGAGCTGGTGGGGCCGCCGTCGGGCCATGGCCGGGTCCAGCGCGACCATCTCGAGCAGCTCGGCGACCCGGTCTTTGACCCCGCGGTGGCCGCCGGGGAGTTTGCCGGCATCCAGGCCAAAGGAGATGTTTTGGCCCACGGACAGGTGCGGGAACAGGGCGCCATCCTGCGCCACGTAGCCGACGTGCCGCTTGTGCGCGGGAACCCAGACGCCGTCTCCGGCCACCTTGGTGCCGTTGAGCGAGATGCTGCCGGTGTCCGGGTGTTCGAAGCCGGCGATCAGCCGCAGCAGCGTGGTCTTGCCCGAACCGGACGGGCCCACGATCGCCGTCGTTCCGCCCTTGGCGACGGAGAGGTTGACGCCTTTGAGGACGGCCTGGGAGCCGAAGTTCTTGGTGACGGCCTCGACTTCCAGGTGGCTGTTGGTGCTGGGCGCCACCGAGGGGGCGATCCGGGGTTCCGGTAGCCGTGAGGGGTTTTGTTCGGTCACTGTCCCGCTGCTTTCTTGGACTGCTGGAAGAGAAGGTAGGTCATCGGCGCCGAGATCAGGATCATCAGGAGGGCATACGGCGCAGCACCGGCATAGTCGATTTCGCTGCTCTTGCTCCAGAATTCGGTGGCCAGGGTGCGGGTCCCGTTGGGTGAGAGCAGCAGGGTGGCCGTCAGTTCGTTCACGATCGCGAGGAAGACGAGGGCGGCTCCGCCGGCCGCTGCCGGGGCGGTGAGGCGCAGGGTGACCCGGAGGAACGCCAGCAGCGGCGGCTTGCCGAGGGCCTGCGCGGCCTCGTCGAGCTCCTTGGGCGCCTGCGCGAGCCCGGAACGGATGTTCACCAGCGCCCGCGGCAGGAACAGCAGCACGTAGGCGGAGATCAGCAGGGCGGTGGTCTGGTAAAGGTCCGGCGCCACCCGGATGCTCACGGTCACAAAAGCCAGGCCGACCACGATGCCGGGCATGGAGCTGGTGACATAGTTCGACAGTTCCAGGGCCTTGCTGAACCAGCTGGGATGCCGCACCGCGAGGTAGGCCATCGGGAAGGCGACCACGGTGGTGGCCGCCGCGCCGACCAGCCCGTAGCCGAGGGTCTGCAGCAGCGCCGGCAGGAACTCGTCGGCGGCCCAGATGTCCGGCCCGCCGGCGTAGATCCAGCGCAGCACGAAGGTCAGCGGAAGCCCGAAAGCCAGGGCGGTGAGAGCCAGCAGGGCCAGCTGGGCGGGCAGCTGGTAGGAGTGCAGCGGCAGGCGCAGCGCCCGGGCCTGGGCGCCGGAGCCGACGCGGGCGTACCGGGCCGTGCCCCGGCCGCGGACCTCCACCAGGAGCAGGATCAGGCAGAAGAAGACGAGCACGCTGGCGAGCATGTTCCCGGCCGTCCCATTGAAAGTGGACTGGTACTGGACCATGATCGCGGTGGTGAAGGTGTCGAAGCGGATCATCGCGAAGGCACCGTACTCGGCCAGCAGGTGCAGTGAGACCAGCAGCGCGCCGCCGGTCATTGCGATCCGCAGCTGGGGCAGCACCACACGGAAGAAGGCGCGCCAGGCGCCCAGGCCCAGCGAGGCGGCGGACTGCTCGATGGCCGGATCAAGACGGCTGAGCGTCGCGGCGGCAGGGATGTAGACCAGCGGGAAGTAGGACAGCGTCGCGATCAGCACACCGGACCAGAGCCCGCCCATCGACGGCACCGCGGAAACCCAGGCGTAGCTGTTGACGAAGGCCGGAATCGCCAGCGGCGCCGCGAGCAGCACGGCCCACACCTTGTGGCCCTTGAGGCTGGTGCGTTCCACCAGCCAGGCGCCGCCGACCCCCAGGACCACGCAGAGCGGCACCGTGATCAGCATGAGCAGCACGGTGTTGAGCAGGAGTTCGCCCACCCGGGCGCGGAAGATCAGGCCGACGGCGGTGTCCCAGCCGGTGGCCACCGTCATGACCGCCACGTAGCCGAGCGGGATCAGCGAAAACAGGGCGATCAGGACCGCCAGGATCGCTACCACGGAGACGCCGAAAGGCGGGCGGGGGCGCTTGCCCCGGCCCGCCGTCGTCGTGCTTCCGGTGGTCCCGGGAGCCGCCAGCGTTTTCGTCACTGGTTAGAGCAGTCCTGCCTTGGTCATCAGGTCGGTGACCTTGGCGGAGTTCAGCTTGGCCGGGTCGACCTTGGGCGCCTGGAGTTCGGCGAGCGGCACCAGCTTGTCGTTGGCAGGGACGCCGGAGCCGACCGCGTACTCGAAGGAGGTGCCCTTCTGCAGTACTTCCTGGCCCTTCTTGCCGGTGATGAATTTCAGGAAGGCCTGGGCGGCCGCCGCGTTCTTCGAGGACTTGAGTACGCCGCCGCCGGAAACGGAGACGAACGCGCCGGGATCCTGGTTCTTGAAGTAGTACGGGGTGACGTTCTTGGAATTCTCGCCGGTCTTGGCCTGGTCCCCGTAGTAGTAGTAGTGGTAGATCAGGGCGGCGTCCACCTCGCCGGCGTTGACGGCCTTCATGGCCGTGCTGTTGCCCTTGTAGGACTTGTAGTTCTCCTTCATGCCCTTGAGCCATTCCTCCGTGGCAGCCTCGCCCTTGAGTTCCAGCAGGGCGGAGACGATCGCCCGGAAGTCGGCGCCGGACGGCGAGGCCGCCCACTTGCCCTTCCACTCGGGCTTGGCCAGGTCCAGCATGGACTTGGGCAGCTTGTCCGCGCTTAGCTTGGTCTTGTCGTAGACCAGCACGGTGGAGCGGGCGGCGATGCCGGTCCACTTGTTGGTGGAGGGCCGGAACTCCGCAGGGACCTGGTCAACGGTGGCCTGGTCCACGTCCGCGAACAGGCCGGCGTTTTCCACCTGGGCCATGGCGGGGGAGTTCTCGGTGAGGAACACGTCGGCGCGGGAGGCCGCGCCTTCCTGGATGATCTGGTTGGACATCTCGGTGTCGTCGCCCTGGCGCAGGGTGACCTTGATGCCGGTCTCCGCCGTGAAGGCGTCCACCCATTCCTTGGTCAGGGATTCGTGCTGGGCGTTGTAGACCGTAATCTCGCCGGCCGGCTTGCCGTCGGCCCCGGTAGTGCTGCCGGAGGTCGAGGCGCCGGAGCCACAGGCTGCGAGGCCGAGCGCGGCGGTGGCGGCGAGGGCAATGCCTGCCAGCGCATTGGTGCGGATCTTCATGAGGCTACTTTCTGCAAGGAAAAGGTCGTAGGTGCCTAACCCCCTGTGAGCGGGGAAGTTAGGGCATGCTCACTACGAAAAACTGTAGGTTAGCCAAACCTAAGCAACCAAGCCGAGAGTGCCTTAAGTGAGGAGGATCACACGAATTACGAAACCATTGCGTGACTTAATTACCGGGGGAGGCTTCCGGGGCCGCGGGCGGCGGCACGGCAGCGGGCAGCTTATCCGCGATGGATGCCGCCGCCTCCAGCACCATCCACCCCTGTAGTTGGGTAGAGAGCTCGACGGCGGACCCCGCCGGGTAGCTCCGGCGCGCCGGCAGCTCGGGGCGGGCCGAGAAGACCAGCCGGGCGCCGTTGCGGGCCAGCGGCTCCTGCGCCGCGACCAGGCGCCGGCCCTCCCAGAAAGCCTCCGCAGTATCGGTCACCAGCAGGGCGGCCTCGGTCCGGGTCGTGGCGGGCAGCCGCTCGTCGACGGCGGCCAGGGCCAGGTAACGGACGAGGATCCCGGTGAAGAGTCCGCCGTCGCCGGTTCCCTCCGAGCGGAGCACCGTGCCTTGGCGACCCAGCAGCGGTGCCTCAACGGTGAGGCCGCGCCCCACTGCGGCCACGAGCGCCGCCGCACGCTCCAGGTTCGCCTCGCCGCCAAGCTCCAGCAGGGCACCGAGGACCGGGCCCTGGTTGTAGGTGTAGATGGCGCCCTCCAGCACCAGCTCCCCGCCAGGGACGATCCGGAGGCCGTCCCGGTACATGCCCTGCTCCGGGTCGTAGAGCTTGGCGTCCAACCAGTCCAGCAGGGCCTGCGCCTTCGCCGCCTGCCCGGTCCGGGCGTAGTACAGCGCCACCGGCGCCGTGGCCGGGGTGTTCTTGAAGTCGCGCTTTTTGCTCCAGAACGTGCCGCCGCCGAGGTCGTCGGTAGAGGCCGAATCGAATTGCAGGGTGAGGCTCCTCAGCACCTTGGCGTTGCGCCGTCGGCCGGAGGTCTTGCGGGTGTCCTCGGCGAGCGTCTCCAGCCGCAGGGTGGCCAGGGCCAGCCAGGCCATGTCGTCGTAGTAGCTATTGACGACTGTCAGGAAGTTGCGCAGCCGGATGCCGGTGACCAGCCTGGAGGCGAGCTTGCCGGCGCTCGGCAAGTTGTCGCCGTCGAACTTGGCCGGGTTGTGGCCCTCGGCGTCGAATTCGCGGCGGCCGGTATCCACGAGGCAGTCCACGTAGTGGGCCTGCCACCAGTAATGCCATGGCCGGGCCAGGTTTCTGAGCCGGCCGGAGGGGCGGCTGATCGCCGCGATGTGGGTGCCGGGGAGGAAGAAGAGGCGCTGCCCGAACAGCCGGGTCACCGAACGCGCGGCTTCATCGGCGCGGAAAGACCAGTTCGGGGCGGGGGAGTGGGCGGCTTCTGCGGTCATGGGCCAAGCCTAGTGTCGGCGGCCGCTGCGGCGCGGAATCTGGGGCCGAAGGTGCGCTATGTTTGCATTCCAGTTAACCTGAACTAACTAATGTTCCCCGGTGCCGGCGGCTGCGCGCAGTTCCACGGCCGGGTTGCGGTGCCACATCAAGGAGGATGTATGGACGTCATGGGTACAGTCGCGCTGATTACGGGCGGCGCTTCCGGGCTGGGGGCCGCAACGGCCCGGCGGCTGTTCAGCGCCGGCGCCTCGGTGGTGCTCGTGGATCTACCGGCGTCCGCCGGGGACGCCCTCGCGGACGAGCTCAACGCGTCTGCCAGTGCCGGTGCTGCCGGTGGCGGCGCGCCGGCGGGCGGCTCTGCTCCGGAACCGGCGCACCGAGCCGTCTTTGTGCCCGCGGACGTCACAAGCGAGGATCAGGTGCAGGCCGCCGTCGACGCCGCCGTCGCCCTGGGGCCGCTGCGGATCGTGGTGAACTGCGCCGGGATCGCGACTCCGGGCAAGGTGCTGGGTCGGGACGGTGTGCTGCCCCTGGAGACCTTCAGCCGGGTCATCCAGATCAACCTCGTCGGCACCTTCAATGTCATCCGCCTCGCCGCTGCCGCGATGGCTGCCACCGAGCCGGTCGCCACCGAGCTGGGCGGCGAAGAGCGCGGGGTCATCATCAACACCGCGTCGGTTGCGGCGTTCGACGGGCAGATCGGGCAGCCGGCCTACTCGGCTTCCAAGGGGGCCGTGGCGGCGATGACCCTGCCGGTCGCCCGTGAACTGGCGCGCTCGCTGATCCGCGTCGTCACGATCGCGCCCGGCATCTTCGAGACCCCCATGATGGCCGGGTTGCCGCAGGAGGCGCAGGACTCGCTGGGGCGGCAAGTGCCGCACCCGTCCCGGTTGGGCCGGCCCGCCGAGTATGCGAACCTCGCCGCGCACATCGTGGACAACGCCATGCTCAACGGCGAGACCATCCGGCTCGACGGCGCCATCCGGATGGGACCGAAGTGACCCTCGCCGTGGACAGCGATGCCCCCGTCGACCCGGCCCTCGCCGGTCTGCCGTCCGCAGATTTCTTTGACTTCGAATCCCTGCTCAGCGCCGCCGAGCAGGCGAAGCTGGCCGAGCTCCGGGAATTCCTGGCCCGCGAGGTGGCGCCGTACGCCGCGGAATGGTGGAACCGGGCGGAGTTCCCCGCGCACATCCTGCCCAAGCTGGCCGCGCTGGAGCTCAGCACCCCCGCCCAGCGTGGCTACAGCAACCTCTTTGCCGGGCTCGTGATCGGCGAGATCACCCGGGTGGACACCTCGCTGGCGACCTTCTTCCTGGTCCACCACGACCTGTTCGTCGAATCGCTTTACGGCTTCGGGTCCGAGGAACAGAAGGCCCGGCTGCTGGAGGACGCGGCGAACCTGCGCACCACCGGCGCCTTCGCACTGACGGAACCGGACCACGGTTCCGATGTGGCCGGCGGGATGGAGACTACCGCGCGGCGCGTGTCCGGGGAGTCCGGCGACTACTGGGTGCTCAACGGGGCCAAGCGCTGGATCGGCAACGGAACGTTCTGCGACTACATGCTGGTCTGGGCCCGCGACGAGGCCGACGGCGGCATCCGCGGCTTCATCGTGGACGCCACACTGCCCGGCGTGCGCCGGAGCAGGATCGAAAACAAGATCGCGCTGCGGACCGTGCAGAACGCCGACATCGTCTTCACCGACGTTCAGGTGGCCGAGGCGGACCGCTTCGCCGGGATCAACAGCTTCGAGGACACCAACGAGCTGCTGCGCGGCTCGCGGATCATGGTCGCCTGGCAGGGCGTGGGGCAGCAGCTGGCCGCGTTCGACGTTGCCCGGCAGTACGCCGTCGAACGCCGCCAGTTCGGCCGGCCGCTGGCCAAGTTCCAGCTGGTCCAGCAACAACTGGTGACCATGCTCGGCAACGCGGTGGCGAGCATGGGCATGATGGTCCGGATTGCCCAGCTGCAGGACACCGGCGCGGCGGACATGCCCCAGGTGGCGCTGGCGAAGTCCTATGTGAGTGCCCGGATGCGCGAAACCGTGGCGATGGGGAGGTCCTTGCTGGGCGGCAACGGGATCGTCACCGACTACCGGATGGCCAAGATCTTCGCCGACGCCGAGGCGATCTATACCTATGAGGGCTCCTACGAGATCAACACCCTGATCGTCGGCCGCGCCGTGACCGGGGTGTCCGCGATCGTCTAGCCCCGCCCGCCTTAGAGCGCGAACGTACACTTGGGGCCCCTGAATCTGCGAGGTTTGGGGCCTCAAGTGTCCGTTCGCGCTTGCGGGCGGGGCCTCAAGTGTCCGTTCGCGCTTGCGGGCGGGGCCTCAAGTGTCCGTGCGCGCTTGCGGGCGGTTAGGTGAAGGGCTGCTTTTCGCCGGCTTCGATCCGGTAATCCAGGCTGTTGTTCTTCACCGGCATGGGGCAGGTGCCGTACGGGGTGAAGGCGCTGGGGTAGTTGATCGCCCGGTTGAAGTCCAGGATGACGGTCCCGTCCGGCCTGGGCCTGGCGGTGGAGACCTTGCGCCACTCGTCCGTCGTGATCCCGTTGGTCTCGTCGTGGAACGTCACCGTCAGGGCGCCGAGCTTTTCCTCCTCGGCGTGTAGATGGCACTCATGGTCCTGGCCGGGAAGCCGGAACACGAGCTCGCCCACGGAACGGTGCACCCCGTCCACCAAAGGGTTGGCGGTGCCGATGGGCACGTCCACGGGTGCGGGGTAGGGCTCGAAGCGCGCCTCGATGACAAGGTCCGGCCGGTAATCGAAGGTGGGTACGCCGTCGAACCCGGTGAACACCGGCGACGTCGAATCCCGGGTGCGGAGCGCGTACTTGTCCGCCCGCATGGCGAGCTCCACCCTGACCTGCCGGCCGTCCGGCCCGCCGAACTGGACCCACAGCAGCGACTCTTCGTTGGCCAGCGCCGTGCTGATGGTCCCGTCGACGGGCTCTCCGGTCTCCACCAGCGTCAGCCCGTCCGCCGCGGCGGCGGTGAGGAACGCCGTCGTGCCGTCCGTGGACCACAGGCCGGGGACGAGCTCGACGGCGGCCGGGGACTCCGGCAGCCACTGGAAGGAGGTCAGCGTGAGCCAGCCGTAATCACTGGCGAGGGCCGTGTTACGGCTGTTGCGGAAGCGCTGCCAGCGTGCAAGCTGGGCATCGGTGGGGGAGACATCGGTGGTCAAGGGAACCCTCCAGTGGGATCAGCCCAACTAACTCGCAGTTGCTGTCGTTTTGAGGGCTCTAAACGACAGCAACGGCGAGTTAGTTGGGGGTGGGCGAAGGTGCCAGGGCGGCTGCGACCAGCTGGGCCGCGGTGGTGCGGGCGGCGGCGGCAGCGGCGGGGTCGGCGTCGAGCACCCCGCTGGCGAGGCCGCCGTCGAGGACCAGCGTCAGACTCCGGGCCAGCCGGTCCGGGGCCGGGGCGCCGGCCTTCTCCGCCAGGTCACGGATCCAGGCCAGGATGTGCTGTTTGTGGGCGACGGTCCGCTCGTGCACGCGGGTGCCTGAGGCCGACTCGGCGGCGGCGTTGATGAAGGCGCAGCCGCGGTAGCCGTCGCGGCGGCAGGCGGTGGACAGCGCGTCGAACAGGCCTACCAATTGATCGGCGGGGTCCGGTCCCGCGGCTGCCGCGGCGGCGTGCAGCTGCCCGGTCCAGACGCCGTCCACCTGTTCCAGATAGGCGAGGATCAGGTCGTCCTTGGCCGGGAAGTACTTGTAGAAGGTGGCCTTCGCGACGCCGGATTCGGCAATGATCGTGTCGATGCCGGCCGCCCGGAGGCCCTGGGCATAGAAGAGCCGGAATGCCGTCGCCAGGATCTTGTCTTTCGCCTGCCCCGCCGGGGTCCGGACCGTGCGCGGCCCGGCGGCAGTTGGTGCGGTGGCTGCTGTCGGCGTCATAACTTCATGGTACACAGACCAGTCTGTTCGGGCCGGGCCGGGACGGGGCGCCGACAGGGCGCCGGCCCCGCCTTGCCGCCGGAGACGCTTGCAGTAGACAGTTCTGTCTGGTAGCGTCCCGCACGAGGGTAGACGAACTTGTCTACTCCAAGGTATCCCCACGCACCCTTCACGAATGAGGTCCCCATGAAAATTGCAGTTTTCGGCACCGGCGCTGTCGGTCCCGCCGTGGCAGCCGCCCTGGCAAAGCTCGGCCACGACGTCGTGGTCGGAACCCGCGATCCGGAAGCCACACTGGCCCGGACGGAGGCGGGCCCGATGGGCGGCGTCCCGTTCGCCCAGTGGCACGCGGCGCACAGCGATATTTCCGTGGCTGCCTTCGCCGAGGCCGCCGCCAGCAGCGACATCATTGTCAACGCCACCAACGGGACCGGTTCCCTGGACGCCCTGGCCGCAGCCGGCGCCGCCAACCTGGCCGGCAAGGTGGTTGTGGACATCGCGAACCCGCTCGACTTCTCCCAGGGCTTCCCGCCGTCGCTGAACCCGGTGAACACGGACAGCCTCGGCGAGCAGATCCAGCGCGCCTTCCCCGACGCCCGCGTAGTCAAGACGCTCAACACGATGAACGCCAGCGTCATGGTGGACCCGGCCAGTGTGGCCGGCGGCGACCACTCGGTGTTCGTCTCCGGCAACGACGCGGAGGCCAAGACGGTGGTGGCCGGCCTGCTGGCGGACCTTGGCCACCGCGACATCATCGACCTGGGTGACATCACCACGGCCCGTGGCACGGAGATGCTCCTGCCGATCTGGCTGCGGCTCTGGGGTGCCTTCGGCAACGCGGACTTCAACTTCAAGATCGCCCGCTAAAGCCCTGCGTGGCTCGCAGTTGTTGTCGGTTGGTGGTTCGGAACGACAACAACTGCGAACTACTTGGGCGGGGCCGCCGCCGTCAAGGGGCCGGACACTATCTGAGACGGATTCCCGGCCGCCGCGTGAGCCGGGTAACATCCCATGGGTACAAGTAACCCGGCTCACAGTATCCAGCGCAGTGTACGAGCCAAGTCGAACCTCGAAAGATGATTTCCATGGCTGACACTGCATTGACTTCCGGCACGGACCTCGCCTCCGAACTGCGCGCCGACGTCCGCCGGGTGTCCACCCTCCTCGGCGAATCCCTGGTCCGCCAGCACGGCCCTGAACTCCTTGACCTGGTGGAACAGGTGCGCCTGCTGACCAAGGAATCCAAGGAGGCCGCGCGGGGTGGCGCCGATGCGACCGGGCCGTGGAGCTCGTACGACGTCGTCGCCCAGGTCCGCGAACTGCTCGGCTCCCTGCCGCTGGACCAGGCCACCGACCTCGTCCGGGCCTTTGCCTTCTACTTCCACCTGGCCAACGCCGCCGAGCAGGTCCACCGGGTCCGCGGGCTGCGCAGCCGGCAGGAAAAGGACGGCTGGCTGGCCAAAGCCGTCACGGAGATCGCGGACCAGGCCGGGTCCGCGGTGCTGCAGGACGTCGTGAACGAACTCGACGTCCGGCCGATCTTCACCGCGCATCCCACCGAAGCGTCCCGGCGGTCAGTGCTGGATAAGATCCGTCGGCTCTCCGACGTGCTGGCCGAATCCACTGCGGAAGGCACCTCGGCCCGCCGCCGCCAGGACCGCCAGCTGGCCGAGGTGATCGACCAGATGTGGCAAACGGACGAGCTCCGCCAGGTCCGTCCCACCCCCGTGGACGAGGCCCGCAACGCGATCTACTACCTGACCGGCATCCTCAGCGATGCCATGCCGGAGATGCTCTCGGACCTGTCCGACCTCCTCACCGAGCACGGCGTCACCCTGCCGGCCGCCAAGGCGCCAATCCGCTTCGGCTCCTGGATCGGCGGCGACCGGGACGGCAACCCCAACGTCACCGCTGGCGTCACCCGCGAAATCCTGCAGATCCAGAACCAGCACGCCGTCCGGATCAGCATCGGCCTGATCGACGGGCTGATCTCCATCCTGTCCAACTCCACCGCGCTGGCCGGTGCCGACCAGGCGCTGCTGGACTCGATCGACGTCGACCTCAAGAACCTGCCCGGGCTGGACCGGCGCGTCCTGGAGCTCAACGCGCAGGAACCGTACCGGCTCAAGCTCACCTGCATCAAGGCAAAACTGCTGAACACCGGCCGCCGGGTCACCGCCGGCTCGGCCCACGAGCCCGGCCGGGACTACGCGGCCACCGCCGAGCTCCTGGCCGAGCTGGGCCTGCTCGAGTCCTCGCTGCGGAACCACCACGCCGGCCTTGCCGCCGACGGCGCCCTGGCCCGGGTCCGGCGCGCGATTGCGTCCTTCGGTCTGCACCTTGCCACCTTGGACATCCGCGAACACGCGGACCACCACCATGACGCCGTCGGCCAGCTGATGGACCGCCTCGGCGGCCCGGGCGTACGGTACGCCGAGCTGAGCCGGGCCGAGCGGCTCGAAGTACTGGGCTCCGAGCTCGCGTCCCGCCGCCCGCTCTCCGGCCACCCGATCAAGCTCGACGGCGTCGCGGACGGTACGTACGACGTCTTCCGCGAGATCCGCCGCGCCCTGCGCACCTACGGCCCGGACGTGATCGAGACCTACATCATTTCGATGACCCGCGGCGCGGACGACGTCCTGGCCGCGGCCGTGCTGGCCCGCGAGGCCGGGCTGGTGAACCTCTTCGGCGAGGCGCCGTATGCCAGGATCGGCTTCGCTCCGCTGCTCGAGACCGTGGAGGAGCTGCGCGCGTCGGCCGAAATTGTGGACGCCCTGCTCTCCGATTCGTCCTACCGCGAGCTGGTCCGGCTGCGCGGGGACGTGCAGGAAATCATGCTCGGCTACTCGGACTCCAACAAGGAATCCGGCGTGATGACGAGCCAGTGGGAAATCCACAAGACGCAGCGCAAGCTGCGCGATGTGGCGGCCAAACATGGTGTCCGGGTGCGGCTGTTCCATGGCCGCGGCGGTTCCGTGGGACGCGGCGGCGGGCCGACCTACGACGCGATCATGGCGCAGCCCAACGGCGTGCTTGAGGGCGAGATCAAGTTCACCGAACAGGGTGAGGTTATCTCGGACAAGTACTCGCTGCCCGAGCTCGCGCGCGAAAACCTGGAGCTCTCCCTCGCCGCGGTGCTGCAGGGTTCGGCGCTGCACCGCACCCCGCGTACCTCGGAGGACCAGCGTGAGCGGTACGGCCACGTGATGGAGACCATCTCCGACGCCGCGTTCGCCCGCTACCGGACGCTAATCGATGACCCGGACCTGCCGGCGTACTTCATGTCGTCCACGCCGGTGGAGCAGCTGGGCTCGCTGAACATCGGCTCCCGGCCGTCGAAACGCCCCGACTCCGGGGCCGGGCTGGAGGGCCTGCGGGCGATTCCGTGGGTGTTCGGCTGGACCCAGTCACGGCAGATCGTGCCGGGCTGGTTCGGCGTCGGCTCCGGGCTCAAGGCCGCCCGCGAGGCGGGCCACTCGGCCCAGCTTGCGGAGATGATGGACGGCTGGCACTTCTTCCGCTCGGTGCTCTCCAACGTCGAGATGACGCTCGCCAAAACGGACATGGACATCGCCGGCTACTACGTCTCGACCCTGGTCCCGGAGGAGCTGCACCACCTGTTCCACACCATCCGGGCCGAGTACGAGCTGACGGTTGCCGAAATCCAAAACCTCACCGGCGAGGATCTTCTTCTCGACGCGCAGCCCACGCTCAAGCGCTCGCTGGAGATCCGCGACCAGTACCTAGACCCGATCAGCTACCTGCAGGTAGAGCTGCTGCGGCGCGTCCGGGCCGAGGCCGCCACCGGGGAGGACATGCCCAACGCCGAGATCGACGAACGCCTCCAGCGCGCCATGCTGATCACCGTCAACGGCGTCGCGGCGGGCCTGCGCAACACCGGCTAGTCTTCAGCTCGCGCCCCAATTTCGATCCTCCCTCAGGTGTGGTGGGTGTTTCCCGGATCCTCCCTCAGGTGTGGTGGGCGTTTCCCTTGAATCGGGCAGGATCTGCGGGAGGGTCGGTTTGAATCGGGCAGGATCTGCGGGAGGGTCGGTTTGAATCGGGCAGGATCTGCGGGAGGGTCGGTTCGAGTCGGGCAGGATCTGCGGGAGGGTCGCAGCAGGGGGCGGCTAGGGTTGGTTTATGCCGTCGTTCCAGACCAGACTCAAGATCACCGCGCTCAAGCCGGGCACCCCGCCGGAGGCCGTGATGGCCGCGGCCGTGGAGGCACTCGGGACGCGGCACCATGTGGAGTCCAACCAGCTGGAGATCGCCGGCGGTGTCCCGCAGCTAAACCTGCGCTTCCTGGTGGAGGCCACGGCCTACACGGCGGAGAACAGCCAGGCGTTGGAGTCGGCCGCCATGATGCGCGACGCCGTCGAACGCGTCGCCGTGACCGGTCCGCTGACCGTGCTGCGGCGCAACCGGGGCCGCTGGGCCCCGGTCTAGCCGCGGCCCCGGGCACAGGGGCTGCCGGGCTAAAAGTCCAGTTCCGCGTCCGGGTCCGCGGCGGGGGAGCCGGGTTCCACCACGG
The DNA here is from genome assembly GCF_056780195.1 of Arthrobacter sp. SD1074B. Lineage (NCBI taxonomy): Bacteria > Bacillati > Actinomycetota > Actinomycetes > Micrococcales > Micrococcaceae > Arthrobacter > Arthrobacter sp. SD1074B. Next base: position 443,306 of record NZ_JBRAZT010000001.1, read on the forward strand.
GGGAGCGGTCGCCGCGGCGGCGGGTGACGATCACGCCGACGACGGCGCCGATCACCAGGCCAAGACCCACCCCGATCATTGAGCTCGCCCAAAACGGCAGTTTGGTGGCCGAGCCCGTGACGTACCCCAGGCCCACCGACCAGACTGCCCACAGCGAGCCGCCCAGCGCCGCGCAGAAACTGAACCCCCGGGTGGACACGTTGGCGATCCCCGCCGCGGCCGTGGTGGCCAACCTTCCGCCGGGGATGAAACGGATCCCGATGATGGCCCCGTAGGTCGAGGAACGGCCCGCGCGGGCGATGGCCAGGTGCACGCCGCTGTGGAACTTCCGGCCCCAGCTCCACCGGTCCAGCACGTGGCTGAGGCGGCGTTTGAACAGCTGGAAGACCACAAGGTCGCCGATCCAGGAGGCCAAGGCGGCGAGGACTGCCACCAGGAACACGTTGGCGCGGCCGTCGGCGGACAGGGCGCCGGCGGTGATGACCACCATTTCGGAGGGGAGCGGCGGGAAAATGGCGTCGCCAAGGACAACAGGGATGATCCAGAAATAGATCGCGGCTCCCCAGGTGTCCGCGTTGGCCAGGTCCATGGGCACAAGGTACCGCATATCCGGCTGCACGGCTGATGCCGGCCGAGGGTGGCGGCGGCTGGAGTGCTGCCTAGCGGGCTTCGGAAAGTTCGAGCCGGCTGCGGTATTCCACCGGGTTGCCCGAGATGGGGTCAACGAAGCGGATGCCGCGGGCCAGGAGCTGGAGCGGCTTGGCGTAGTCGTCCGGCGCCTTGTCCAGTAGCTCTGGATAAAACGCGTCGTTGACAATCCCGAGTCCCAGCGACGCCATGTGGACGCGGAGCTGGTGGGTTTTGCCGGAGTGCGGCTCCAGCCGGTAGAGCGCGCGGCGCGACGCGGCACTGGCCGGGGCACCGTCGGCCCGGGTGCTGCCGGTCTGGGCAACGTCGGCCGGCCCGGCGAACGTGCGCAACCGCTCGATCCGGGTTTCGGCGTTCGGTTCGCCCTCGATCACCTCGGCGAGCAGATAGCTGCGTGACTTGGTCATGCGGTTCCGCACCACCACGGGGAAGTCGACGGCGGGGTGCCCAGGCGCGGGTTCCGCGGCGGCCACGCACTCGTATTCCTTCTGGACCTGGCGCTTCTCGAAGAGCACCTGGTACTTCCCGCGGGTCTCGGGGTTCGTGGAGAGCAACAGGATGCCGGCCGTCATGCGGTCCAGGCGGTGCATTGGGATCAGGTCCGGCAGCTGCAGCTGGTTCCGCAGCCGCACCAGGGCCGACTCCTGGACATAGGTGCCGCCCGGGGTGGTGGGCAGGAAGTGCGGTTTATCCACGACCAGGAGGTGCTCGTCCTGGTGCAGGATGTCCAGTTCCACCGGGATGCGGGTCTCCGGCGGCAACGAGCGGTAGTACCAGATGAAGGTGTGGCGCTGCAGCGGAGTGGTGCGGTCCAACGGCACGCCGGCCTCGCCCACGATCTCGCCGGCGTCGAAGCGGTCCTCGATGCCCTGCGGGTCGATATGCCCCCAGCGGTGCATCATGTAGTCCATGGCGGTGTCCCACGGCCCCTCATCCGGCAGGCGCAGGCGGGTCGCGTTCACGCCGTCGCGCACCGGCAGGGGGGATTGCATCACCGCTCCATTCTACTTTGCCCCCTCCCGACCCCGGCGAACCGCCAGTCAGCCCGCCGCCGGCCCTCCCGCAGCGCCGCCCCGTCGGCCATCTCCTCCCGATTTGACGATCCCGTCCCCGCACGACGTTCCCCAGCATCGGATCGACAGGAAACCATCGAACCGGCAGTGCCGACGACAAAATAGTTCTTGACAAATAAATTTGTCGGCGGGCAGACTCGAAGCATGTTGGACATCGAGGTGATCGAGGACCCGGCCGCGGCGGAGGCGTCCCTGGACCCCATCCGGACCCGGATCCTGCGTGAGCTGGCCGAGCCGGGATCCGCAACCCAGCTCGCCGCGAGGGTGGGCCTGCCGCGGCAGAAGGTGAATTACCACCTCAAGGCCCTGGAGCGGCACGGCCTGGTGGAGCTGGTTGAGGAGCGGCGGCGCGGCAACGTCACCGAACGCATCCTGCGAGCGACGGCGGCGTCATACCTGATTTCGCCGGCGGCCCTGGCCTCGGTGGCCCCGGACCCGCACCGCTTCTCGGACCGGTTCTCCGCCTTCTGGCTGCTGGCGCTCGCGGCCCGCATGGTCCAGGAAATGGGCCAGCTCATCGCGGGCGCCGCGGCGGCCAGGCAGAAACTCGCCACCTTCGCGATCGACGGCGGGATCACCTTCCGTTCCGCGGCGGACCGTGCGGCCTTTGCCGAAGAACTCGGCGTCGCCGTGGCCGGGCTCGTGGAAAAGTACCACGACGGCGGGGCCCATGGCCCGGCAGCTTCCCCGCCAGCGGGACGCAAGCACCGCCTCGTCGTCGCACTCCACCCGGCACTGAAAACCCACCTAAAACCCTGAAGGCTAAGGAGCAGGACCATGACTGAGAAGCGGGAATTCGAAATCGTCTATGACACCGAACTGCCCGGCACCCCGGAACGGGTGTGGGAGGCCGTCACCCGCGGCACGGCCGCCTGGATGTTCCCGACGGACCAGTGGCCGGACGTGAAGACCGTGGAGGAGTACCCGTCCCACCTGGTGTCGCGGATGGAGGGCCCGGACGGCTGGTTCAACCAGCTCGAACACGTGATGGAACCGCTCGACGGCGGCCGGGCGCGGCTGCATTACGTCCACAGCGGCATCTTCACGGACAACTGGGACGGGCAGTACGACGGCGCCAGCAAGCACACGGCGTTCTACCTGCACACCCTCGGCCAGTACATGAAGCACTTCGACGGCAAGCCCGTGGTCTTCACGGATGTCCAGGCGCCGGCCGCGTCGCAGTCCCCGGACGGCTTCGACCGGCTCAAGAAGGCACTCGGCGTCGCCGCCTCGGCCCAGGGGGAAACCGTGGAGTTGGACGTCGACGGCGTCGGGCACCTTGCCGGTGAAGTGGACTTCTCCAACGAGAACTTCCTCGGACTGCGGTCCGCGGACGCGATGTACCGGTTCTTCGGGCGCAACTCCTTCGGCGCGCCGGTGGGCATGACGGTGCACGACTTTGGCGGCCGCGGGGACTCCGGGGCGACAGCCAAGGCGTGGGGCGGATTCGTCGACAAGGTCTACGCCTAGGCCCCGCCCCTGCGCCGGCCGCGGCTCAGGCGATGGCTGCGGCGGCCGGGGCGGGCAGGTTCCGGCGCAGTTGCGGGGAGCGGTCCAGCCGGTCCTGGGCCGCGCGCAGGGCCAGCACCGCGGACTCCAGTTGGTCCGGCGGCAGGGTGAACGGCAGCCTCAGGTAGCGCTCGAAGGCGCCGCCGACGCCGAACCTGGGCCCGGCGGCGAGCCGGATGCCGAAGTCCGGGGCGATGACCGCCAGGGCGGTACTGACCGGCGCGGGTAGCCGGCACCAGATCGACAGGCCGCCGACGGGCCGTTCCGGCTCCCACTCCGGGAGGTGCCCGCGGATCAGGTCCAGCAGGGTGTCCCGGTTACCGCGCAGTCCGGCGAGCCGGGCCGGCAGCGGCTCCGCCATGTCGTCAACCAGATGCGCCGCGGCCAGCTGCTCCACCACCGGACCGCCCAGGTCCAGGGTGGTGCGGACCGCCGCGAAGCGTTGAATGAAGGGCTCGCTGGCGCGGATCCAGCCGGTGCGCAGCCCGGCCCAGTGCGATTTGCTGAGGGACCCCAGGGAGACCACTGCCGGACTGAACGCGGCCATGGGGGTGGAGCTGGCGCCGTCGAGGTTCAGCTCCCGCAGCGTCTCATCCACCACCAGCACGGTATCCGACGCGGCGGCAGCCGCAACGAGGCGGCGCCGCTGGGCATCGGGCATCAGCCGGCCGGTGGGGTTGTGGAAGTCCGGCACCACATAGGCCATTGCCGGCCGCTGCTGCAGCAGCGCCGACTCCATCGCCTCGACGTCCCAGCCGCCGGGCTGGGCACTGCCGCGGCTCGCGGCGGGCATCGCCACCGTCACGGGGCGGCAGCCCGCGGCACGGATCGCGTCGAGTGCATTCGGGTAGCTCGGATGTTCCACGAGCACCTGCCCGGACCGCCCGGCGAGGGTCCGGAGCACGATGTTCAGGGCGTGCTGCGCGCCGGAGGTGACCAGGATCTGCCCGGCGGTGGTGGGTACCCCGGCCGCCGTGTAGCGGGCCGCGATCGCCTCCCGCAGCGGCCCCACCCCGAGGGCGTCGTAACCGAAACCGGGCAGCAGGGCCGGCAGCTCGGTCAGCGCGGCGGCGAAGGCCCGGTGCACCACCTCGCCGCTGGCGGGCAGCGAGGCGTAGGCAAGGTCCAGGATCCCGTCCGGCACCGCCAGCCCGGGGGCGCCGCTGAGCCGCAGCCCCCCGTCGCTCCCGCCGGTATGGGCGGGGCCGTGGCTGGGGATGCAGCTCCTGCTCCGGCTGCCCTGGCCGCTGCTGAGGAATCCCTGGTCACGCAGCAGCGCGTAGGCCGCGGTCACAGTGGTGCGGCTGATGCCGAGCGTCGCCGCCAGCGACCGCTCGCTGGGCAGTGCGACGTCGAGGGCGACGCGGCCGTCGAGGATCAGCAGGCGGACGACGTCGGCCAGCTCGCGGTATGCGGGGGCTGCGCCGACGCTCCACTCACCCAGCAGGCGGGCCAGGGAGCTCGGGTTCAGGGAGGCGGACATAAAACCAGTATTTCAAACTGGATATGGATTACAAGGCCAGTTTTCGGGAAGGATGGGGGTCATGTTGACGCGCAGACTCCTCCAGCTCCTGTTCGGCCTTGCCCTGTACGGCGTTTCGCTGGCCATGGTCATCCGGGCCAGCCTGGGGACGGCGCCGTGGGACGTCTTCCACCAGGGCCTCGCCGGCCGGACCGGGCTGAGCCTTGGCACGGTGGTGATCATCGTGAGTTTCCTGGTACTGCTGCTCTGGATTCCGCTCCGGCAGTGGCCCGGGGTGGGCACCGTCTGCAACGCCGTGCTGGTGGGCGTGTTTGCCGACCTCGGGCTGGCGCTGATCCCGCGGTTCTCGCACCTGGGCGGCCAGATCGCGCTCCTGGTCGGGGCCGTGCTGCTCAACGGCGTGGCCTCCGCGCTCTACATCGGCGCCCGGCTGGGGCCCGGCGCGCGGGACGGGCTGATGACCGGCCTGGCACGGCGCACCGGATGGCCGGTGCGGGGCGCGCGGACCGGCATCGAGGTGGTGGTGCTGGGCGCCGGCTGGCTGCTGGGCGGGTCGGTCGGCGCGGGGACCGTGCTCTACGCACTGGCGATCGGTCCGCTGGTGCAACTCCTGCTGCCGCGGTTCACCGTGCCGGAACCCCGGGGCGCAGGTGAAGCCCGGGCCGAAGCGGAAGCCGCCGTGGCAGGAACGTCCGCGCCGGCGTCGTAGACGCTCCTGCCGGGCCCGGCTCCGGCGCCACCTGGACGGGCACCGCTGACGTCAGGGCTGTGTGCCGGGCAGCGGCTGGCAGCGGGGGCAGTAGTAGATGTCCCGTTCCTCGGTACCGGTGGCCTTGGCCAGCACTCCGCGCCGGATCGGCGTGCCGCATTTGAGGCAGGGCTGGTGCTCGCGCCGGTACACCCAGTAGGCCGGACGCCCCGCCGTCCGGCCGACCGGGACGCCGCGGGCGTTCAGCACCGTGACCCGTCGGCCCGGGCCGAGGTTGGCTGACAGCAGGATTTTGGCGTCGGTGATCATCGCCGCCAGATCCGGTACCGCGGAAACCGGCGCCGCCGGATGGACGCCGGACAGGAAGCACGCCTCGCAGCGGTAGATGTTGCCGATGCCGGCCAGGTTGCGCTGGTCCAGCAGGGCGACGCCGACCGGCACCTCGGGCGCCGCGAGCAGGCGGCGTCCGGCTTCCGCCATGTCCCAGTCCGGGCCGAGTAGATCCGGTCCGAGATGGCCCACAACGCTGGCCTCCTCGGCCGTCGGGATGACCTCCAGCAGCCCCAGCGAGAACCCGACGGCGTCCGCCGTCGCAGTCCGGAGCACGCAGCGGGCAGTGAACCCGGGCTTGCGCCAGCGCCCGCCTGGGGGATAGATCTGCCAGGTCCCCTCCATCTTCAAGTGCGAGTGGATGGTGAGCTGGTCCTTCGGGGCGGGGCCCGCCACCCGCATCAGCAGGTGCTTGCCGCGGGGGATGACCTCCTGGACCCGCCAGCCGCCGAGCTTGAGCGTCGCAAAGCGGGGGACCCGGAAGTCCGAGGCGAGCAGCTCCTTGCCCGCCAGCGCGGCATGCAGCTGCGCCGCGGCGCGGAAGACGGAATCGCCCTCAGGCACGGATCCTCAACCCCTTCGGCGTGGAGTAGGCGCCGGCCTGGGCCAGTGCGGCGGCGACGGGGGTGTCCAGGATGCCGTGGCCGTTGACCTTTTCCATGATCAGCTTGTCCACGGCGCCGCGCGTCACCACTCCCACCAGCGCGGCACCGGCGGCGGCAAGGACATCGGCGTCGGCACTGAACGCCAGCAGGGTCTTGCCGCCGCGTTCAACGTAGAGGACCAGGGCGCCGTCCACCAGCACCACCAGGGCGCCCGCCTTCCGGCCGGGGCGGTGGCCGGTGCCCGCCTCGACGTCGAGGGCCGGCCACGGCAGCGCGGCGCCGTAGGGGTTGGCCGGGTCCGTGGCGGCGAGTGCCAGGGCGACCGGCTCGGCCTTGTTCAGCTGGGCATCCTCGACGTAGGACCGCAGCCGGTCCACCGTGGCCGGCACCGCGAACTGGGCGGCACCGAGGTGCTCGATGAAGTAGCCGCGGCGGCAGCGTCCGGCTTCCTCGAGCCGGGCCAGCACCTTGTACATCAGGCCGAAGCCGCCCAGGATGTTCTCCGCCATCACGGAGCCCCGGGTGACCACACCGTACCGGTCGAGCAGGAGTTCCGCGGTGGCCCGGGCGTGGATGGTGGCATCGAGTTCTGGCGCGGGCAGCGCGGACCAGCGTCCCGCGGCCAGCGGCGGCGTGGGGGCGGCGCCGCTGACGGAGCCGTACCGGCCGCCCGCGAGGCCCGGCGATCCGAGCAGCCCGGTCCCGTGGGCGCGTCCCAGCCGGCTGAGCCGGGGCGCCCGGGCGCGCGGGGCACGTCCCACCTGCCGGTGCGCGGTGTGCCCGCCGGCAATCAGGGCACGCACCGGAGCGAACGTATCGCCGGTGACCCGGCCCGCCCAGGCCAAATCCCAGAGGGCGGAGACGACATCCTGGTCGCTGAGCACCGTGTCCATCCCGCCGGCGATGTCGGTCAGCTGGCGGAAGAAGTACCCGCCGCCGTTGTTCTGCAGATGGTCCAGGAGGCGCTGCTGGGCGTCGCCGGGTTCGAAGTCCAGGGCCGGGTTCAGGGTCAGTTCGGCCGAATCGGCCAGGTGCAGGCTCACCCAACCGTCATTGCCGGGAAGCGAGCCGGCTCCGGACCAGAGGACCTCGCCGGCGGCCATGAGTTCGTCGAGCATGGCCGGCTGGTAGTTGGAGACGCGGCTGGCCAGGACCAGCGGTTCCCAGGCGGACGCCGGAATGGGCACACCGGAGAGCTGGTCGATGGCGGTGACGATGCCGTCGAGCCCCCGCAGCGCGGACTGGCCGCGGCCGCCGGGTGTGCGCACGTGCTGCCAGGCCGGGAGGAACCTCCCGTACGCAGCGCTGTCCACAGGCTCCACCTCGGCGCGCAGCGCGGCCAGAGAGCGGCGGCGCAGCTTGCGCAGCACCTCGGCGTCGCACCATTCGCTGGCCGCCAGAGGTTGAACGACCGGCGGGACGACGACGGCGTCCTTGGCGGCGGCGCCGTCCTCGGCGTCCGCGCCGGCAGGTTCCCCGGCGGTGGCTCCGGCTGGTTCCGGCGCCGCAGGGTGGGGCCGGAACTCGCCCTCGACGGCGCGCCCGTCCGCGGCCAGCCGCTTGAGCGCGGTGCCGACGACGGCGACGCCGAGTCCCAGCCGGGCGGCGGCCTCGGCGGCGGTGAAGGGCCCGTGGGTCCGGGCGTAGCGCGAGACCAGATCGCCCAGCGGGTCCGCGACGGGTTCGATGAATGCCAGCGGCACGCCCATCGGCAGCGGGACACCGAGGGCATCCCGCAGCCGGGCGGCGTCCTCGACGGCGGCAAACCGTTCAATACCGCCGATGTTGACCTTGATCGCCCGGTTGGCGCGCTGCAGCGCGGCCAGGTGCGCTGTGGCCTCGCCGGGATCGGCGCCCCGGGCCGCGGCGCGCTCCGGCTCCGCCGTGGTTTCGCCGTCGGCCGCTTCTGCCTCCACGGAGTCCGCTGTCCCCGGACCCGGCGTGGCTGCAGCCTCGCCGGGCAGGACCTGCGGCGTCACCTCGGGCTGGACCTGCGCCTCCAGCCGGACCGCCACCTCATCAGGGGTGAGCGGTCCCAGGAGCCGGAGCAGGTCGGCCACGCCTTCCAGCCCGCGCATCCTCCGGTCCGGCGCCAGGCGCTGCAGCTCCAGCTCGGTGGCCTCGATGACCTTCGGGTCGAGCAGCTCGCGCAGCTCCACCCGGCCCAGCAGCTCGTTGAGCAGGGTCGAATCCAGGGCCAGGGCGGCGGCCCGCCGCTCGGCCAGAGGCGAATCACCCTCGTAGAGGAACTGCGCCACATAGCCAAACAGCAGGGACTTGGCGAACGGCGAGGGCTGCTGCGTGGTGGTCTGCAGGATCCGCAGCTCCCGCCGCTCAATCGAGGCGGCGATATCCTTCAACGCGGGAAGGTCATAGACATCCTGCAGGCACTCGCGCACGGTTTCGAGCACGATCGGGAAGGTGGGGTACTTCCGGGCGACGTCCAGCAGCTGGGCCGAGCGCTGCCGCTGCTGCCAGAGCGGCTGCCGCTTCCCGGGGGTCTGCCGGGGCAGCAGCAGGGCCCGGGCGGCGCACTCCCGGAAGCGGGAGGCGAACAGCGCGCTGCCGCCGACCTCCGCGGTCACAATCTGTTCGAGCTCCTCGGGCTCGAACAGGAACAGCTCGGCTCCGGGCGGTTCGTCCTCCATCATCGGCACCCGCAGTACGATCCCGTCGTCAGCGGCCATCGCGGAGCCGTCCATCCCGTACCGCTGGTGCAGCCGCTGGCCCACGGCCAGGGCCCAGGGTGCGTGCACCGGCATGCCGAAGGGGCTGTGCAGCACCACGCGCCAGTCCCCGAGTTCGTCGTGGAACCTCTCCACCACCAGGGTGGTGTCGCTGGGCACCACTTCGGTGGCGAGTTTCTGTTCGGCGAGATACTGGATCAGGTTGTTGGCAGCGAAGTCGTCCAGGCCGCTGGCCTTGCAGCGTTCGGTGGCCGGTCCGACGTCGGACGCCGCGAGTTCGCGCACGAACGCGCCGAGCGCACGGCCCAGGTCCACCGGCCGGCCGAGGGAATCGCCCTTCCAGAACGGCAGCTTCCCGGGCTGGCCGAAGGCGGGGGAGACCAGGACACGGTCGTGCGTGATGTCCTCGATCTTCCAGCTGGTCGCACCGAGGGCAAAGACGTCGCCGACGCGGGATTCGTAAACCATTTCCTCGTCGAGTTCGCCGACGCGGCGGCCGCCCTTGGCCGGGGAGGCCTGGCCCGCGGCCTTGCCGCCGGCCGGGCCTCCGGAGGTTCCGGTGCCTTCGACCTCGGTGCCGATGATGTAGACACCGAACAGCCCGCGGTCCGGGATGGTGCCGCCGGACGTGACGGCCAGCCGCTGCGATCCGGGGCGGCCCTCGATGGTGCCGGCATTGCGGTCCCAGACGATCCGGGGCCGCAGTTCGGCGAATTCGTCGGACGGGTAGCGGCCCGCCAGCAGGTCCAGGGTCGCCTCGAAGGCGGAGCGCGGGAGCGACGCGAAGGGGGCAGAGCGGCGGACAGTAGCGAACCATTCCTCCACGTCGATCGCCCCGAGCGCGGTCGCGGCGACGGTTTGCTGGGCCAGGATGTCCAGCGGGTTGGCCGGGACGTAGAGCCGCTCGATTTTGCCGTCCAGCATGCGTTCCACGGTGATCGCGGTGTGGACAAGGTCTGCCCGGTGCTTCGGGAAGAGGACACCCTGGGAAATTTCGCCGACCTGGTGACCGGCGCGGCCCACCCGCTGCAGGCCGCTGGCCACGGAGGGCGGTGATTCGACCTGGACGACGAGATCCACGGCGCCCATGTCGATGCCGAGTTCCAGCGAGGAAGTGGCCACGACGCAGCGCAGCCGGCCGGACTTCAGGTCATCCTCGATCAGGGCGCGCTGGTCCTTGGAGACTGAGCCGTGGTGTGCCCTGGCCAAGACCGGGTCGGCGCCGGCGGTGCTGCCGGCCTGGGCCATCATGTGCGCGGGCGTGGCGGTGGACGCGGGCAGCGGGCCGTCCGGCTCCAGGGCCGCGGCGGCGTCCCAGCCCCCGCCGGTGGCCATCAGCTGGCGCTCGGCGTAGATCTCGTTGAGCCGGGCGGTGAGCCTCTCCGCGAGCCGGCGGGAGTTGGCGAACACGATGGTGGACTGGTTCGCCAGCACCAGATCCACGATTTTCTCTTCGACGTGCGGCCAGATCGACGCGTGCGGCTGCAGCCCGGACGCCGGACCCGAATCGAAGGCCCCGGCGGCGCCCTGCAGGTCGGACATGTCCTCGACCGGGACAGAGACGGTCAGGTCCCAGGTTTTCTTCGACGGGGGCGCCACGATCTCGACCGGCGCGGACCCCGCCAGGAACTGCGCCACGAGTTCCTTCGGTTCCACCGTCGCGGAGAGCCCGATCCGCTGGGCCGGCTTCGGCAGCAGCGCATCAAGGCGTTCCAGCGAGACGGCAAGGTGGGCGCCGCGCTTGGTGCCCGCGACGGCGTGCACCTCATCCACGATGATGGTGTCCACCTCGTCGAGGGTCTCCCGCGCCTTGGAGGTCAGCATCAGGAAGAGGGATTCGGGTGTGGTGATCAGGATGTCCGGCGGGTGGCTGAGCAGCGAACGGCGATCCGTCGCCGTCGTGTCCCCGGAGCGGACGCCCACCGTGATCAGCGGCGCGGGCAGGCCGAGGCGTTTGGCGGTCTGGGTGATGCCGATCAGCGGGGCGCGGAGGTTGCGTTCGACGTCGACGCCCAGCGCCTTGAGCGGGGAGATGTAGAGCACTCGGGTTTTCCGCTTCGGAGCCTTCTTCCGGCCCGGCTTGGCGGCCGTGGCATCCAGCCCGGGCAGTTCCTCGGGGGCCGCCGGCGCGGAGACCAGGAGCCGGTCCAGCGCCCAAAGGAAGGCGGCGAGCGTCTTGCCGGAGCCGGTGGGGGCCACCACCAGGGCATGGGCGCCGGAGGAAATGGCGTTCCAGGCGCCGTCCTGCGCCGGGGTGGGCGCAGAAAACGCGCCCAGGAACCACTCCCGGGTCGGCCGGCTGAACCGGTCCATGGCCTCGGCCGCGAGTGTGCCGCCGGCGAGCTCCTGCCCCTTCATTCCTCCATCATGCCCTATGGCGCAGACAGTCTTTGCCGGGGTCTTTGCCGGGGCGATCGCGGGACGACCGGGTGCTGCCCCAGTGCGGGGCGGTACCCGGAGGCGGAGGCTACGCCGCCGTGAACGCCCCGATGGTCAGCAGATTGATCGCCGACTCGCGGCAGGCGTCCTTGGGGGCGGCGATGAACAGTGACGCGGTGTCTTCCGGCGGGTAGACGCGGAAGCCCGCGGCCGGGGTGCGGGTGCAGCCGGGGTAGTTGGCGGCCTGGGTGTAGCGCAGCGTGGCTTTTCCGGCCTGTCCCGGGGCGAGCAGCACGTCGGCCACCGGCGTGGAATCGTCGCGCTTCGCCGCGGCACCGATGGGGCCGCCGCTGGCGCCGGCGGTGAGGGACACCCCGGCGAAGCCTTTCAGCAGGCACGGCTCTACGCCGGAGTTCTTGAAGATCAGCTGCATGTAGACGCTGCCGGCCGCGCCGCCGCCCCTCGCGTCCAGGGAAGCCGTGAGGTTCGCGGCCTTGCACAGGGCCGGTCCGGCCGCGGCGGTGGTGGAGGCAGGTGCGGACGATGCGTTGGGGGAGGCAGACGTCGTCGCAGCCGGGCTCGCCGGGCTGGACTCGCTGGCTGGGGTCGAGGCAGACGACGGCGGCGACGCGGCGCTGGTGGAACCCTGGGGCTGGCTCTGGGTGGGGCCGCACCCGCTGAGCAGCAGGGCCGCCGCGGCAGCCGCCGTCACGGAAGTAATTACCAGTCTGTTTTTCATCTGCAGAGGCCTCATGGGACAACTGTGATGTCCCACAGTTGCCTGAGTCAACGACGCCACGACGAAGGCAGCGGATTGATGCCCGGATTGTAATTTCCGGGCATCAATCCGCTGGCGCTACCCGACGGCTTTTACTCCTTGGAAGCGCGGGCCGCCGGTACCCGGGCGGGGGCGGGCTTCCGGCTCCGGAGTAACGCGAGTCCGCCAAGGACCAGGCCGCCGACGCCGGCCACGAGGCCCGCCCAACTCCTGGCCCGGCCGCCGTCGTCGGCCACGGCAGCCGCCGCGTCCGTTGCCGTGCGAGTATCTGGGGCCCCGGCCGCGTGCGCGCCGTGGCCGTCGGACGCCGCGACGGCTTCCGTGACCGTGACCGACGGCGCGGGGCTCTGGAGCGACTCCTCATCCTGGCCGTCCTTCGGAATCTCCGACCAGTCGGTCTGTCCCTGTTCGCAGTTCTGCAGGGTTGGGAAGTAGAGGGTTTTTCCCGCCGTGTCCGGCAGTTTCACGGAGAGCACCAGGACGTCCCGGAGCTCCGGGCTCAGCGGCGTTTTGGCAGTGTAGACGATCCGGCTGGTGCGGGTGGTGATAGAGGAGCCGTCGGGCAGTTTCTTGGGCTCCCGCAGCTTCTCGGTGACCTTGGCCGCCGTCCAGTTGGGGTTCACGGTGGGCTGCGCGTCGTTGAGCTCGGACGGCAGCGTGATGGTCATCTTGGTGGTGCCGGACTGGTCGCAGCCGTGCGGGATGGCGAAGCTCAGCAGGGCATAAGAGTTGGCTGCGGTGTTGTCCGGGGTGGCATCGACGTGGGCCGAGGCGCCGCTGATGCCGGCGAGCATCAGGGCTGCGGTGGCTCCGACGACGGCGGTGCCGGAGAGGGTGCGGCGGAGAGCAGATGGGTGCTGTGTAGTGGTCAAAACAGGTGCCTTTCAGGCATGCGCGCGGCACGTCAGGCGGCGCGCAGAAACGGGGAGGCGCGGCGGCGCTGCCCGTGGCGGAGCCACTACCGGACAGGTCCAGCCGCGGCCGGAAGGAATGTTAGGAGAAAACGACGACGGCAGGCGGCCCGCGGCGGCAATCTCGCCGGAGGTTGCGCCAGGGCAGCGGGATGGCAGCAAGGGACCGCGGCGCCAGGGCCCGTGCGACGGCGGGTCGTGGCGGCAGCGGAGCCGGGAGCTGGACCAGCGGTCGGAGCCAGGCCGCCAGCGACCACAGCGCGTCCTCGCCCCTGGCCAGCAGCAGGGCGCACGCGAGCGTTGCCAGGGCATGGCCGGCGAGCATCGACCAGGCCAGGGCGGAATCCGGCTGGTGGAGCTGGTGGAGGTGGTCCGCCGGGAGCGGAAGGAAGACCGCGCCGCCGTGGTGTGCCCGCTCTGCCGGTCCGCCGGTCACGGCCCCGGCAGCGGACGGGCTGAGGGCGGAGAACGCCTCGTGCAGAACGACCTGGCCGGCACCCAGCAGGGCGGACATGCCCGCAAGATTCAGTTTCAGCCGGGTGGCCGTGGTGGTTACCAGGGCGGTGAGCGCTAGCAGTGCAAACAGGAGGGCGGGGGCCGGAAGCAGGCCTCCGGCGACGACGTGCGCTGCCGCGGCGAGGGTCACTACGGTCGTGGCGACCATGGCCGAACGCAACGCGTGGAAGGGCGCTCTGGCGGCGGTGCGCACGGAACACTCCCTTCGCCAGCGGCGGCCATGGATACTCCCGCAGGCGCCTTGCCGTCCGCGGGTTGTGCCTTGATTCTAGCGGCGACTTCTACAGGGCTGCGAACTCGATCAGCCCCGGCCGGGCATCGTATCCTGGAGGGCAGGTGCCTTCCGTCCCTGCAGGGTGGCTTCGGCAGCAGCGGCGAGTGCCACGAGGGCCCGTTCGCCGTAGGGCACCGCCATCAATTCGAGGCCCACGGGCAATCCATCAGCTGTTTGTCCGGCCGGGATGGTGATTGCCGGGAAGAGGAGCTGGGATGCGATGACTGTGTTGGTCGGGTAGGTCAGGCAGGTCCAGCGGTCAGCGAAGATGTCCTCGCGCGTGGGTGCCGGAAGCTTGGCGTCCGGGAAAGCGACGGCGTCGAGCCGGTTCTGCGCCATGATTCCGATCACCTGCCGCTGGAATGCGGTTTGGGCCAGCAGGCGTTCCACATAGTGAGGGTCATCGGTGGGCCGTTCCGGTCCGGCCACGATCGCCTCGAGCAGGTCGAGCTTCACGTGGTACTGCTTTGTCTCGATCAGAAACTTCATGGAGGGGATTCCGGCATCAGGGCGGGCGCCGACGAATTCATTCATATCCGACTGCGACCGTGTGGTGTATAGCGATGTGAAGCCAACCTGATCGTCGAGGTTGTCGATCGTGATGTCGATGAGCTCAGCGCCTGCGTCGCGCAGTGCCGCGAGCGCCTGCTCAATGGTCGTGTTGACCTTGGCTCCGTCCGGGTCGGAGCCGTCGCCGAACGCCTGGCGGAGGACACCGATTCGCTTCCCGGCCAGGGTCGCGTCCTGAAGTGCGCTGGCGTAGGGCTCCTTCTGGCCTGCGATGACGGCGGCCGCGGTGTAGTCGTCGGCTGCGTCGTAGCCGACCATAACGTCAAGGAGCCGGACGGCGTCCTCCACGGTCCGGGTCATCGGCCCGGAGGTGTCCTGGGGCTTCACCAGGGAGGACATGCCGGCGCGGCTGATCAGTCCGGGAGTGACGCGGAGGCCGACGAGGCCACAAAAGGACGCGGGCAGGCGGATCGAGCCACCGGTGTCCTCTCCGACTCCGACGAGGGAGAGGTTCGCCGCGACCGCAGCTGCGGTTCCGCTGGAGGATCCGCCGGGGTCGCGGGCAAGGTCGTACGGGTTCTTGGTTACCCCGCTGCGCGAGGACGTCGAGAACCAGGACGTCGCGAAGTCGGGCAGCGTGGTTTTACCGAGGATGATGGCGCCGGCGGCCCGCAGCCTGGCGATTGCGGTTGCATCCTGCTTGGGCTGATAGTCACCGGAGGCGATGCTGCCGAAAGTCGTGGGCAGGCCGGCGGTCTCTATCTGATCCTTGACGACGATCGGCACGCCGTGAAGAGGTCCGACGAGCCGGCCCGTGTCGGCGAGTTCCCGGTCGAGCTGGCGTGCTTCTTCCAACGCGCTCTGCGAGACGGAGATAAACGAATTGAGTTCCGGTCCGGACCGGTCGAGGTGTTCAATGCGGTCCAGGTACGCGCCGACGAGGTCCTCGGCGGTGAATTCACCGCCGAGGAAGGCCTCGTGCGCCTGGGTGATGGTCAGCTCTTCGATGCATCGTTCAATGGCCATGGGTTCACTGTGCCTTAATCCTTGTCTACCAGGGAAGAGCCCCAACTGCGCGCCGGGTCGCGCCGCTCCCGCGGAGGTGAGAGCAGCGCGTGGCCTACTTGCTGGCGGCGCCTGCTGCACTGACCCCGGCGGCGGCTGACGCTTCGGCCGCCCCGGCGAGCCGGATCCAGGTGTCCACCACGGTGTCCGGGTTCAGCGAGACGGAGTCGATTCCCTCTTCGACCAGCCACTGGGCGAAGTCCGGGTGGTCGCTCGGGCCCTGGCCGCAGATGCCCACGTACTTGCCGCGCGCCTTGCACGCCTTGATGGCCATGCTCAGGAGCTTCTTGACGGCAGGGTTGCGTTCGTCGAAGCTGCCGGCAACGATGGCCGAATCCCGGTCCAGGCCAAGGGTCAGCTGGGTCATGTCGTTGGAGCCGATGGAGAAGCCGTCGAAGTAGTCCAGGAACTCGTCTGCCAGCAGCGCGTTGGACGGAATCTCGCACATCATGACGACCTCGAGGCCGTTTTCGCCGCGGCGCAGGCCGTTCTCGGCGAGCAGGTCGATGACCCCGCTGGCCTCGTCGAGGGTGCGCACGAACGGGATCATCAGCTTGACGTTGGTCAGGCCCATCTCGTTGCGGACAAAGGACAGGGCCTCGCACTCCAGGTCGAAGCAGTCCCGGAAGGACGGCTCCAGGTACCGGGAAGCACCGCGGAAGCCGATCATCGGGTTCTCTTCGTGCGGCTCGTAGGCCGGTCCGCCAAGCAGGTTGGCGTACTCGTTGGACTTGAAGTCGGACATCCGCACAATCACCGGCTCGGGCGCGAAGGCGGCGGCGATGGTTGCCACCCCTTCGGCCAGGCGCTTGATGTAGTAATCGCGCGGGCCGTCGTAGGCGGCGATGTGCTCCCGGATTTCCGCGAGCACCTCCGCGGGCTGATCGTCCATGTTCAGCAGCGCCTTGGGGTGGATGCCGATCTGCCGGTTGATGATGAATTCCAGCCGGGCCAGGCCCACGCCGTGGTTGGGGAGCTGGGCGAAGGTGAAGGCCTGCTCGGGGGTGCCGACGTTCATCATGACCTTCACCGGGGCCTCAGGCAGCTGGGTGATTTCGGTTTCCTCGACGCTGAAGTCCAGCAGCCCTTCGTAGATGAGGCCGGTTTCGCCGTCGGCGCAGGAGACGGTCACGTCGAGCCCGTCGGAGAGGGTGTCGGTGGCGTCACCGGTGCCGACGACGGCGGGAATCCCCAGTTCCCGGGCGATGATGGCCGCGTGGCAGGTGCGTCCGCCGCGGTTCGTCACGATCGCGGAGGCGCGCTTCATGATCGGTTCCCAGTCCGGGTCCGTCATGTCCGCGACCAGGACGTCGCCGGTCTTGAAGGCGGCCATCTGGTCGATCGCGGTGAGGATCCGGACACTGCCGGCGCCGATCCGCTGGCCGATGGCGCGGCCCTCGACCAGGACCCGCCCGGACGCGTTCAGGCGGAAACGGCTCAGGCTGCCGGACGTCCGGCGGGACTGCACGGTTTCCGGGCGTGCCTGCAGGATGTACAGGCCGCCGTCGACCCCGTCCTTGCCCCATTCGATGTCCATCGGACGTCCGTAGTGGTTTTCGATGGCGACGGCGTGCCGGGCGAGCTGCTCGACGTCGTCGTCGTTAAGGCTGAAGCGGTTCCGCAGGGACGCCTCCACCGGGACAAAGTCGATGGTGTGGCCGATTTCGCGGTTGCTCGTGTACGTCATCTGGAGCGCTTTTTCGCCCAGCCCGCGCTTGAGGATGGCCGGGCGGCCCGCCGCGAGGGCGGGTTTGTAGACGTAGAACTCGTCCGGGTTGACGGCGCCCTGGACCACGGCTTCGCCGAGTCCGTACGAGGAGGTGACGAAGACGGCGTCCTTGAACCCGGATTCGGTGTCCATGGTGAACATGACGCCGGAAGCGCCGACGTCGGAGCGGACCATACGCTGGACGCCTGCGGAAAGTGCCACCTCGGCGTGCTCGAATTTGTGGTGCACGCGGTAGGCGATGGCCCGGTCGTTGTAGAGGGAAGCGAAGACGTCCTTGACGGCGGCCAGGATGTTCTCGATGCCGCGGACGTTCAGGAAGGTCTCCTGCTGCCCGGCGAAGGACGCGTCGGGAAGATCCTCCGCCGTCGCGCTGGAGCGGACGGCCCAGGACAGGTCCTCGGAGCCGCCGTGCTTGTCCACCAGCTTCTGGTAGGAGTCGCGGATCTGTGCCTCGAAGTCCGGCAGGAAGGGCGTCTCGCGCATCAGGGTGCGGATTTCCTGGCCCGCTGCGGCCAGGGCCGTCACGTCGTCGGTATCCAGTCCGACCAGCCGGTCGGCGATTCTCTGGTCCAGGCCGGAATCGGCCAGGAAGCGGCGGTAGGCGTCCGCTGTCGTGGCGAAGCCGTCAGGAACCTGGACGCCGGCCGAGGTGAGGTTTTGCACCATCTCGCCGAGGGAGGCGTTCTTGCCGCCCACCCGGTCCAGGTCCTTGAGTCCGAGTTCTGAGAACCACAGGATGTCCGTCGTCATGGTTGCTGCTCCTTTGCAGATGGTGGCATGCCGTAATGCCGCCCGCGTGGGGCGGCCGCCGTTTGATGGGCGCAAGTCCTGTCCACAGTGACAGGTCGGCGCCGGTGATTCCATACGATGTGGTCCACGCAACACTTGTGAAGTGTGGCCTCAGTGCTTGAGGTTCATCTTCTGGAGGATGGTGGCTGCCATTTCTTCCACGGAGACGCTGGCCGAGTTGAGGTACGGGATCCCGTGGGAGACGTACAGGCGTTCGGCGCTTCGCAGTTCGAAGCCGCACTGCCGCAGTGACGCGTAGGGCGAGCCGCGGCGGCGTTCCGTCCGGACCTGGCTCAGGCGCAGCGGGTTGGTGGTGAGGCCGAAACACTTGGATACGAACGGCCGCAGCGGCTTGGGGAGTCCTTCACGTTCAAAGTCTTCGTCCACCAGCGGGAAGTTCGCGGCGAAGATCCCGTGCTGCAGCGCCAGATACATGGTGGTGGGCGTCTTGCCGCAGCGGGACGGGGCCACCAGGATCACCTGGGCCTTTTCGAGCGCGCGCAGGCTCTGCCCGTCGTCGTGCTCCATGGCGTATTCGACGGCGGCCATCCGGGACTGGTAGCGGGCCGCGTTGCCCAGTCCGTGGGCCCGGCCCGGTTCCCCGCTGGCTTGCGTGCCCAGGGCATGCTCCAGTTGCCCGACGTGGGGTCCGATGAGATCCACGAGGATCCCCTTGCAGGTACCCAGCGTCTGGCGGATGTCGCTGCCGACGGCGGTGGAGAAGACGATCGGCTGCGGGCCCGTAGCCGCCAAGTTGTCGATGACCCTGACGACGGCGCGCGCCTGGTCGACGGTGGTGATGAAGGGGACCGTGATGCGGTCATATTCGTTCGCGGGGAACTG
The DNA here is from genome assembly GCF_056780195.1 of Arthrobacter sp. SD1074B. Classification (NCBI taxonomy): domain Bacteria; kingdom Bacillati; phylum Actinomycetota; class Actinomycetes; order Micrococcales; family Micrococcaceae; genus Arthrobacter; species Arthrobacter sp. SD1074B. The sequence goes on from NZ_JBRAZT010000001.1 coordinate 462,144, forward strand.
CGTGAGCAGGGTGTTGCCGAGCGTTTCCGCGGTGATGCCCGTGCTGTCCGAAAGGAAGTAGACCGGGCGGGGAGCGTCTTTGGTCATGAACGCATTGTGCACCAGTCGGGGCCGCGCGGTCTTCCGTGACGCCGCCGCCCGGCGCCGGGCGCTGGTCAGGGGGCCGGAGGCCGGGGGAGTAGGCTGTGATCCACATCACTGAAGGAGGCCGCATGAGCTACAAATATCGGACTGTCAGGGTCCGCGGTACGGACCTGGTCGGCACCATTGCGCGCAGGCACGGGGGCGCGCCTGAAATCTATGAGACCTCGAAGGATCCGAGTACTTCCGTGGTTCCGGTGTTCTTTCCGGAAACCGGCGAGGTCCGCTTTTTCGACCGGTCGGTGCTGGAGGACGTGGTCAGCCCGGCCGGCTAGGAGGTTGAGGCTGCGGCGAACCCGAACCGGTCGTTGCAGGTGGACTGGCCGTCCAGGGTCGTCCCCGGCTGTTTGATACCGGTGTCCGTGCTGATGCTTGTCGCCGCAATGCGAGTTCTACCCCACTACTCTCAGGATAAAGCGCGGCGGGGGGCTTGCGGCAAGACCCGGCTGACGTGGCATACTCGCGGGGCCGAGTACGCCGACAGGAGGCCCCCTGATGTCCAGACCGCTTGAAGAAGGCCCTTTTTTCCATGGCACGGTCGCGGATCTGCAATTGGGCGATTTGCTCACAGCAGGCAACCGATCGAACTATCGCCCTGAGATCGTGATGAACCACATCTACTTCACGGCCCTTGCGGACGGAGCTGGCTTCGCGGCGGAGATCGCCGCGGAACTGGCGGAGGGGGCGGCGACCCCACGGGTGTACGTGGTCGAGCCGACCGGGGCGTTCGAGGACGACCCCAACGTGACCGACAAAAAGTTCCCCGGTAACCCAACCCGCTCGTACCGGAGCAGAGACCCGTTGCGGATTTGCGGCGAAATCACCGAGTGGAACCGACTGACACCCGAACAGCTGCAGACATGGCGGAAACGACTATCGGTGCTTTTGAGCGAGCGAGCAGAAATCATCAACTGACGCTGATGGGGTAGTTGAGGCGCTGAACCCTGGCTGATCGACGAACCGATGCCGCATGTGACCCAGTGTGGGCTTCTGTTAAGACGCTCCTATAAGAGCTGCTGCACCGTCCGCTTCGGTGACGCGAAGCCATTGGCTTTAGCGGACGTCTTCGAGATGAGGACTGAAGTGGATTGAGAGGGGCGAGGCAATGTCTGCTGTGGATGAGGAGGCCGGGGCATCCCGGAAGGAAACCATTCTGCGAATACGGAGGGGTATTCGGGCGGCGCAACTTCGAATTACCCTCGACGAAGTCCAGGGCCGTCAGACGCCGGAGGCGGTAGTACGACTCGCCCAGCTAACGCCCCCGAAATTGCCGTCCGCCTTCGTCACGTTGAGAACGCCGGACGGGAAGCTCAAGACCGATCCGGCGTCGCGGAGAGTCTTGGCTATCCATGTACGCCGCAATGTCCTGGCTGCGCAGTTGAGGGTCGCCTTGGACAAGGAACGGGGCCGGGTGACTCCCGAAGCCGTGAAGAGGCTGGCCCAGTTGGAGCTTCCGCCCCTGAGGTAGTCTTCCTTGTCGCCCCGGTGGGGCTATAGCCGCTGAGAATGCGCCCCAACGTTCGTCCGGCGCGCCGCCTGAACTGAGCTCGAGAGCGTGCCACCGAAACGGGAGCGGCTCAGGGAGTACTTACTTCGCACTCAGTGCAGACGACTTTAGGCATTCCGGGCAAACGACTTCGGAAACTGACACTTGGGCTATTTCCGGGAGTGTTTGATTCGGACGGCAGCCAGTCCGGCTACGCTGCTCGCCGCACAAACAAAAAACGCCAGAACCAGTATTGGCCCAAACATCGGCGGAAGACCCGGATCGTCCCACGAGAGGGTCATTGATATGGCGAGCCCCGTACATGACATGCCGAAGGCCCACCGTAGGCATCGGATTAGCCGGGACGTCTGAGGGTCCGCGAACTTGGTTGGCATAGGCGTCATTTCCCGGTGGGCGTAGTGCGTTTCCGGAAGGTGCCGGCGATGGAGAGTTTGCCCGAGTACTGGATGGACCCGTACCGGAAGAGGTGTGCGGCCAGCCGGAGGATGAGGAATCCGGCGATGAACAGCTCGGCGATGATGATGGTGGATTCGAGCGGGCTCAGAGTGCCGAATGCGTTGCGGAGCAAGGCGGTGATGGGGGCGGAGAGCGGGAAGTAGGTGAAGATCTGAACGATGGGTGCGCGGGGGTCGGAAATGATCAGGCTGATCGCGTAGAACGGAACGAAAATCAGTGCCATTAGGGGCCCGAAAATCGCGCCGGCGTCCTTGGTAGTGGGCATGACTGCCCCGATCGCCACCAAGACCCCGGTGAAGACGGTGAACCCGGCGAGGAGCAGCAGTGCCCCGACGATCATCGTCCCTGGTTCGAAACTGATGGTGGACAAGTCGAAGTCGGGAATCGCGAGTTTGTCGCGGAAGAAGATGAAGGCAACGACGATCGGAGTGAGGAACACAAGGATCTGGACCAAGCCGACCATAAACAGGGCGGCAACTTTGCCGATGATCAGGGTGGTCGGATTGAGGGTGGTCAGGATCATTTCGGTGACCCGGTTTTCTTTCTCTTCCAGGGTGCTGCTGAGCATCTGGTTGGAGAGGAGAATGATCGAGATGTAAAAGATCAGCAGGAACATCAGCGGCGGGATCGCGGAGCCGAAACCGCCTGTGGGCTGGCCGTCCTTGAAAGTCTGGGACTCGGTCGTGACGTCGCCGCTGGCCGCGGCGGTCAGCTGGCGGGAACCGACGGCGGCCTGGGCCGAAGCGGTGAGGAGCTGTTTGGCGACGGCGTCGTACTTGCCGTTCTCAAAGATCCCCTTGTCGGTTCCGTAAACCTTGACCGCCTCCGCAGCTGGCTCGGCCGGATAGACGAAGTAGGCGTCACTGAGGCCTTTCTTCACGTCCGAGAGGGCGTTGTCCGGACTCCCTGCCTTTTTGCCGCCCATGGCCTTGGCAATGTTGTCTGCTATCAACCCGGAATCGTCCGTGTAGGTGAAGGAAACTGCGGCCGTTTTTTGGGCGTCTTCGCTGGCGGCCGTGGAGGAGTTGCTGACGTAGACCAGGGCGAAAACGATGGCCATGACGACAGGGATGGCCAGGGTGGCGATCCAGAACCCGCGTTTCTTCAACGTGCGGGTGAATTCGAAGTCGATCACGGTGCCGAGGTTGTGCCGGGCGAAGGGGCGCTTGGGCAGCGGCGGGGTGGCCGGCCCCGCGGGGGAGGGGTGCTGCGTGGGGGTGTGCTGTGTCATCGGGTTATGCCTCCGCCAGTTCGTGCTGTTCGCCGTAGACCTTGATGAAGACCTCGTCGAGCGATGTCCTCGCGGTGGTGAAAGACCGGACCGCAATGCCGTGGCCGATGAGTACGCGCAGGACTGTTGCCTCGTCGCCGCCGGGGCGGGGTGAGAGCTCAGCGTCTCCGCCGGCGTCGGAGACGACGTCGTAGAGGGCAGAGACGGGCAGGTGCCCGGTGTAGGTGATCCGGTAGAGGGTGCCGCCGAATTGTTCCTGGACGTCGGTGACGCTGCCGTAGGCGCGGGCGGTTCCGTCCTTGAGCAGGATGACCCGGTCGCAGAGGCGTTCAACTTCTTCCATCTGGTGGGTGACCATGATGACGGTCGCACCGGCGAGTTTTTGTTCTTCGATGATGTCCATGAGCAGGCGCCGGTTGACCGGGTCAAAGCCCTTGGTGGGTTCGTCCAGGATCAGCAGCTCGGGGTCGTTCATGATGGTGACGCCGAGCTGGACTTTTTGTTGCTGGCCGCCGGAGAGCTTGTCCAGCCGAGTGGTGGCTTTGTCGGCGAGGTCGACGCGTTCGAGGTACTCGCGGGACCAGGTTTTGGCGTGGTTCTTGTCGAGTCCCTTGAGCCGGCCGAAGTAGACCATCACGTCGAGGACGTTTTCTTTCTTGTAGAGGCCGCGTTCCTCGGGCAGGTACCCCAGGCGGGCGCCGTCGCGCGGTGTGAAGGGTTTCCCGCCGATGTGGAGGGTCCCGGCGGTGGGCTGGTAGATCCCCAGCAGGGCCCGGAGCGTGGTGGTTTTTCCGGAGCCGTTGCTGCCGAGGAACCCGAAGGTTTCCCCGGCCCTGACATCGAAGGATAGGTCCCTGATGACCGTTTTGTCCCCGAAGTCCATCCGGAAGTCTTTGATGTGTACAAGCGGCTCGGCGGCCGCGTCCCCCAACGTCATGGGCACTACTCTAACCAAGCATGCGGTGAGAGCACGCGACCCTGACGTGAACGACGCCACGAACGCCGCGCGACGTGAACCTCCGGCCTCTGGCGTGTTTCTCGGGGCTGCAGCACCGTGATTCCTTCCGGCCATGCCGGAAGCCTATGCCAGCCGCGTGTTCTAGAGTCGAGGGGCGGGACCGCACTTCAACTTTGCAGGGGGACTGATGGAGAAGACGCCCACCGAACGCTACGGCACGCGGCTGGCCGTGTGGCTGGGGATGTTCGTTTCGACGACGATTGGTGGTCCGGCATGGTTCCGTCTGTTGGAGAGTGGCTTCAGCTGGCCGGACGCTCTGCTCGTGGCGGCTGGGGCTTCCCTGTTCGTGTTCTGGGCTGCCCGGCTTGTGCTGCTCGAGCACGCGCTGCGGTCCGGTGCTGGCCGCAGCAACCGGTGATCTTGGTTTAGCTATCTGGTTGCTTCATCGCGCGGCGGCGTTCTTGCGCCTGGAGTATCCCGTCGCGAACAGCGGCTGCAGCCACTTCCTGGTTTTTCTACACTTCAACTGACGGAGCAGTCTCCATGTCTAGGGGTGGCATGTAGTTGTTAAAGTGCCCTGTGGTCACGACCTTTCCGTCTTTGATTACGGTGCGGGTCCGGCTCTCGTCCCAGAGGATTGAGGGCTCATCGAAAGGATCGCCGTCCAGCACTACGAGGTCCGCGCAAGCACCTTCTGCTATTCGTCCCAGGTCATCACGCCGCAGCAGGGCAGCATTGGTTGACGTAGCAGAGCGGAGGGCGTCGTACACACCCAAGACTTCGCATTGAAGACGCAGCCCGGCGAGTTGCTCGTCCTCCAGCTCACCCATGAGGTCAGATCCAAAACCGATCCGGACCCCGGCAGCCCGTGCAAGTTCGACTGCCTCCTTGCCGGCATTCAGTACTTCCCGGTTCTTGGCCGCTCCCACGTCGGTGAGGCCGATCTCTATTCCGCGCCGGTCCATGGCATCGTAGGTGACAAGGGTGGGCACCAGAAAGACCTCATGTTCGGCCATGAGTCGGGCGGTTTCTGCATCCAGCAGGTTGCCGTGTTCGATGCAGCGAACCCCGTTCAATACGGAATGCCGAATGGCTTCGGGCGAGTAGGCATGGGCGGTGGCGTAGCTGCCCCTACGGGATGCCTCCTCTGTCACAACACGGATTTCCGCCGCGCTGTATTGCGGGACCCGGATCGGGTCGACGGGCGAAATGACGCCCCCGGACGTCATGAGCTTGACCGCCGTGGCACCGGTCCGGAATCGGTGACGCACGGCGCGCAGCAGGTCATCCACGCCGTCCACCACTTCGCACATATGGCCCCCATGGAAACAGCTCCCATCATTGGCCGCGCGGATGTCTCCGTGGCCGCCCGTCTGGCTCAGCGCGGGGCCGGTGAAGAAGTAACGTGGGCCAGGGTACAGGCCTTCTTCGATGGCATTCGCAAGGCCAATGTCGCCCCCGGCCACGTCACGAACGGAAGTGAAACCGCGGCGAAGTGCGGCTTCAAGGCGCCGGGCTCCGGCCAGCGCGGAGTAGCTTAGCGGGCCCGTCTCGTTCTCGACCGAAGTCAGGCTGAGAGCGTAGGCGTGGAAGTGGGCATCGATGAGCCCGGGAATCACGGTGCGGCCCCCTGCGTCGAGCACCGTCCCGGCCGCGGAGCCTGCTGTTTCGTCGTCGCCCAAGGCGGCTATCCGGCCGGCGCGGACAGTGATGGTGCCTTCGAACAGGTCGCGCGATTCACCGTTGAAGATCCGGGCGTTCCGGATGGTCAGGGCACCCGGCTGATTTCTTGTCATGCAGCGTCTTCCTTTCTGTTGCCCTTCCGCGGGCGGCGTCCAACTGCCGCGCCGCGGTTGGAACTAGTTGTTGTCGGCCAGGGCATCTTCCAGCAGCCGAACGGAGCGCCGCGCGATTTTCATGGCGGCGTCCACCGACTTCTGGTCGTAGCTTCCCTCGGGCCCGAGGAAGTTCATCGATCCGATGGTCTCGCCGTTGCTCACCACCGGAACGTTAACGATCGCCCCGCATCCCAGCGACTCAATGGTTGCCGAGTCGAAGAAGAAGGCGCGGATAGCGTCGGTGTCAGCACCCAGGAACGGCTGCTGTCCTTGGAGGACCTGCTCCAGCCATACCGGGTTGGTGTCCCCGGCGAGTGTTTTCTTGCCTCCCACGGGGTAAACGTCGGGGTGGGTGGTGAAGATGCGTGCCATGCTGGTGCCGGCGTCAGCGATGACGGAGGCGGTGAAGAGGCGAACGCCCACGGTGTCCTGCGCGGAAGCGTAGACGTCGTCAAAGGAATCAAACTGTGAACTCATAGGGAGTCCTTTCTGGTTTCGAAGGTGTTTCTTTGGAAATTTGGTTTGCCCCGGGAGGGCCCTCGCAGCACATTGAGGATCAGATGGACGGACAGCAGCTCAGCCGGGCTGTCGAGCGGAACACCCAACTCGCGGGCCCGGTTGAGCCTGGTCTGGAGGGTGTTCCGGTGCAGGTCCAGTGTTTTCGCTGCGAGGCTTACAGATCCGTGGTGGTCCAGGAAGGCGGCCACGGCCGAAATAATCACATCCCGGTCGGCGGAGGCCATCAACCGGGGCAGCGCGAGCTCGGCCACGAGGCTGATGGCGTCCGAGTCAACGAAAGTGGTGGCCGCCGCCACACCCAGGTCGGCGAAGGATAGAACCGTGCCTGGCCCCGCGGCCCAGGCGGATTCAGCAGCAAGTCGGGCCTCGCGCACGATGGATGGAAGTTTGGGCGGGTCCTCACACCAGGCTGACAGGCCGACAACAAGGCCGAGCTCGGCAAGAGTCTCCGCGAGCCGTGTCCTGATCCGGGCTTCCAACTGTGCAGAGACGTCGCGGTTTTCGGCCGGTACAAGGGCAAGCCAGCCGCCGTTCACTTCGGCTAGGGGACGGCGGGCTGCCACCTTCCGCCATAGCAGGCGCAGCACGGCCGTCAGCTCGGAACGAGCGTCGTGCCCTGGACGGCTCCGGATCCACAGAGCGACGTACTTATCCTCCGGCCGCCAACCCAGTTGGGTCAACAGGTGCCGGTGTTCTACTTCGAACGCCCCGCCGGAGGAATCGGGGCCTTGGTCCAGTCCGGCGAGTGCGGCGGTGGGGACGGCGCGCGAAGCCTCAAGGAAGTCGCCCAACAGCCAAGCCGCCCTGACCGAAGGGATGGCGACCTCAAGGATCGAACGAACCAGCTGCAGATTGTGGACGCCGGATGCGGGAACGCGGGCTGACAGAGTGGAGCGGACGGCGCTGTTCCCACCGCGTATTTCCACCGCGATGACTTCGGCCGCTTCCCGCAAGGGCATCCCGGCTGAGGCCAGGACGACGCCGTCGTATTCCACCGAAATGCCCACCCCGTCCAGTTCGTTGGAAATGGTTCTAAGCACATCGCCAAGGGAGGTGTTCTTTGCGACCGCGCGCGCGAAGCGGGCCAGCTCTGCGTCAACAACGGACAAGGCGGCACCGATTTCAGCCGCCATTGCCAAAGCGACGCCGGCCGGGTCCTCGTCGGCGGCCAGCAGAGTGATGCCAAGCCGCTCGGCCAGGCCGATCACGGCAGTGGAGTAGGTGCTTTCGGCAACGACGACGGCGCTGGCCCTCCGTTCCCATGCGTGCCGTAACGCCGCGGATACCAGCCAGCCGCCTGCTCCCATCCCGGGGGAGAGGACGACGACCGTGTTGGGCCGCACACGCTGGATAGCCTCAAGCTGGGAGACCAGGACGACATTCTCTATTGTCGCGCTCGAGGGCGTCAGATATAGCGGCGTCGTGCCCCGGAGGGAACCGTGGGCCAAAAGCCCTGCGACGTCCAGTCGGGTGACGCTTTTCGACCTATGCATCACTCCGCCTTGGGTGCCGGAGGGGGATGCCAAAAGCCATTGGCTCGGTGAGGTCAAGGCCAGCCCGCGAATACCACTGGGCTGCGCCGGGGTATTTGAGGATGTCCACGACGTTGCCCACGCGCAAGTCGTCGAGGCTAGCCACTGTGCCGTGCTCGGAGTTCAGCAGCGTCACCATGTCAGGGACGGCTGCCGCTATGGCACCATCCACCAGGACCAGGAGAATCTCATTCTGGATCTCCAGCCGGATGATCTGGCCGGTGCTTTCGTCTTCAAGGGTCACGCTTGACGGCTGTGCAGGCAACCCGAGATCGGTGGGCCGGGAGAGGCCTTCGATGTGGCTCACGCGGGCGCGGGCGACGCGCGTGGCGCCGAGAAGTTCCGCGAGCATCAGGAACTTTCTCTCGACCGACGTTTCCGCATCCAGGATCTGGCCTATTCGGATCATCCGGCTGACGGACCCGTGGACGCCATGTTCCTTCAGCTGCGCGGCAGTGCAGGGATACATGGCCGTGGCGGCCCAGCCGCCTAGTTCGGTCACGAGTGCGCGCACCAGAGTCTCGGCCCGCTGCGGATTGTTGGCTTGCACGAGCGCGCGTTCTCCCGTAACTCCCGTCATGGCGATGGGGCTGATAGGTACCCGGCCGATGTTCAGGGTTGTTTGGCTGATCAGGGGAAAGACCCGGCCCATCGGGTCGGAATCGATCACCGGCAGCGAGGACTGCAGCCCGACCATCAAGGGAATGATTCCGTTGATATTGGCAGCAGCGAGTGGATAGACTGCCCGGACCCTCCTGCCCAGGCTCGCTTCTATGGCACTGATGCAACTAATGAACTCGTCACCCACTGGAGGCATGTCGGCTATGAAGAGGCCCTGTGTCACCATTCCGACTGCCACGACCAGGTCGTCAGGGGCGAGCTCGTCGATGGCGGCGAGCTCCAAAGGCTGGTGCTCCATGGCCCGCAAAATCATGTCCGTGTAGACGTGGATGGCCGTCGGGTCGATGGCGCAGGCCAGAAAGTGCGCTCCTGTCCTGAGGCTCCGGACATCGTCTGCCGTGATCCGGGTGCTCATGGTGTGGAACGCCGTGCTCCGGCAGCCAGAAACTGCTCCGCGTCACTGGCGGTCTCTCCACCGGCCGCCTGGACGCGGATCCTGACAATTCCTGGGTTGCCGTAGGGCATTGCAAAGACGTTCGATTCAATGATGCGGGTTTGCCCTGGGTTGGCGCCCAGCTGTACCGCTGCCGACCGGGCGTCCTCCTCAGCCCGATGCTGCACGGCTTCCAGGTCAGTGCGTCCGGTGACCGTCTCGAGTCTGTCGATCCACGACGTTAGGGGCGCTGCGGCGGAACCTACAAGCGCGACGTCCTGGGCAGCGGGCAGGGTCGAAATAAGCCCAAACGGAGGTGGGGTCCCCTGGTCTGTACGAAGATCAGCTACGACCGAGGGGACGTCCGGGCGGGTCATGTGGTTAGCAGTATAGGAGTCGACAACTGCAGCGTTGCTGGCCAGGCTCGCCTCATACCCTTGACGGATTAGGCTGTTTGCAGCCGGTAAGCCCCGCCGGGTGTAGCCCACGCTGACACCGGAGTCGGTGCAGAGAATAACTTCGCCGTCGGGGACTCCGGCAAGAGTGGCCGCACCGAGGATTGCCATGGCCGGTTCGGGCCGGAGCCCGTGAACGGGCATCATCGCAAGCCGCGGAAGAGGGGCGCGGCCGCCGTCGTTCCTGGCGAAGGACAGGGTAGCGGCGGGAAAATGGCGCCGGCCAGCCGCCTCCAGGATTGCCGCCAGCTCTTCGCCCGTCTCCATGAGCGCGCTGTTCAGGATTGCCGTGTAGTCGCGGTCCCTAAATATGCTTGAAAAGAAAGCGCTGGAGATACTGATCCGCATTTCGCTGTCATTGGAAAGGATGGCGTCAGCAATGCGCGTCTCGTGATCCATCGACGCTGTTGATCCGACTGAGGTAATGGCGACGTTCCGCACATCCCCGGACAGTGTGCCGGGAAGCGCCGTCAGGAAGGCTTCAAGGTCCAGAGGCGCCAAAGGCCGGCCGCGCATATCGTGTCCGCCGCAGACATGCACGGTCCGGCTGACCGCCGGTTCGACAAGGGCCGGCAGCCCAGCTACATGGAACGCGTCCGCCGGCGGACGGGGCGAAATGCGGACCGCGACGACGTTGGCCAGCTTCCGGGCCGCCAGGACACGTCCGACGTCGGCAGTGATGTCCGTGACGCCGGTCCCGAACTCACGACGGATCCCGGACAGCGCCGAGTCCAGCGCCTCGGCCAAGCTGTCGGCGTGGACCTCGCGGGCCGCCGAGACGATGTTCCGGCCATCCAGAACGAGGCTCCGGCAACTGGCTTCCTGCAGCCGCAGTCCTATCCGCATCCTTTAACTTCCTGCTGAACGCCGCCTACGGGCCGCTGAATCGGTTCCATATATATAGGGTCCACCATGGGCCCTCATCTCACCGCCTTGCGGAAGAACAATCCGTCGGCGGCGACGGCCACCAGGATGAGGACACCAGTGACCACCTGCTGGTACGTGGTGTCCCAGTGCAGCAGGTTGAAGCCGTTGCTGATGACCGTCAGGATCATGACCCCGGCGAACGCACGCCACATTGCGCCCTGTCCGCCGAGGATGCTGGTGCCACCGATCACTACTGCGGCAATGGCCGTGAGTTCCACGCCGATCGCCATGGCCGGCTGGGCGGAACCGGCGCGGGAGGCCAGGATCATTCCGGCCATAGCGGAGCACACGCCGCTTATGGCGAAGACCGCAACGTGGATGGTGCCGGTACGGATACCACTCAGCCGCGCCGCCTCCAGGTTGCCGCCCACCGCATAGATCCGGCGCCCGAAAGTGGTTCGCCACAAGACGATGCCCAGCACAGCCGTCATGGCAAGCATCAGGACTGAGCCCGCGGTGAGGCCGAAGAGGCTGGGCCAGGTCCAAGTCTGGAAGGCAAAAAGCTGCTCGGGCAACGGTGCGACGATTGCGCCGCCCGTGATCACGATGGCCAGCCCTCGGTAGATAATGCTGACCGCGAGCGTGCCTATGAACGAGTTGACCTTCGTGCCCACCACGATCAGGCCGGTGACGGTTCCCAACGCTGCACCGATCAGCAGGGCCCCGATGAATCCGGCCGCCACACCAAAGTGTTGTGTGATCATGACGCCCGCAATGGCGGAAACGGCCAGGGTGGCCGTCGAGGACAGGTCGAATACACCGCTGATGATGCACAAAGTGGCAGCGGCGGCGAGCAGGCCCACGATGGCTGCCTGGTCGAAGAGATTGATGAAATTGCGGCCGGTGAGGAACGTTCCGGTGTTCAGGGTCAGGAACAGCATGATGGCGATAAGGCCGAAAAGGATCCCGAAGTCCTTGACGTTAATCTTGAGTTTTTTCTCTACCGGTTTGGACACGGCAACGGAAGCTGTGGACATTGATTCACCTATTTCAGAAAAGCTGAAGTCATGACTTCATCGCGGGAGGCATTCCGGTCGAATTCGGCGACGATGCGGCCTTGCCTCATGACATGGATACGGTGGGAGAGGCCGATGACTTCCTCAAGCTCGGAGCTCACGACGATCACGGCCGTGCCCTTTGCGGCGAGTTCGACGATGAGTCCGTGGATGAGCGCCTTGGCGGCAATATCGACACCGCGGGTTGGCTCATCCACCATGAGCACCGCCGGAGGGCTGAGCAGCCATTTGGCGAAGAGCGCCTTCTGTTGGTTGCCGCCGGAGAGATCCGCGATGGGCCCTTGACGTACGCCACGGATATCAACGGACTGGCTGATACTGGAGACAACGGCCTTTTCCCGACCGACTCGGACGAAGCCGAACAACGACCGGTCTGAGAGCGTAGCAAGGGCGATATTCTCTGGAGCCGGCCGGGACATGACGAGGCCCTGCTCCTTCCGCGACTCCGGCACGAGCGCAAGACCGGCCGCGATCGCGTCCCGGATGGAATTGGGCCGGGTACGGCGTCCGTTGATCTCCACGTGGCCGGCGGTAACCCGGTCGGCACCGAAGGCGGCCAACAAGGTCTCACTGCGGCCGCTGCCCACCAGGCCGGCAAGGCCGAGGATTTCGCCGGCTCGTACCGAGAACGAGACGTCCTTGACCTTAGTGCTGGTCAGGCCGACCGCCTCGAATACCGTCTTGGCACCGGCCGGGACCGGAGGGATTTCGGGGATGAGGAAGTCAACTTCCCGGCCCACCATCAAGCCGACAAGCGATTCAGGCGTGTGTCCCGCCGCGTCTTCGGTGACGATGTGCCGCCCATCGCGCAGGACCGTCACCCGGTCAACGAGCCCCAGAACCTCTTCCAGGTAGTGGGAAACGAGTATGACAGTGGTACCGGAGCGGGCCAGGTTCCTGATTACCTGCAACAATTGCGCTTTCTCTGCTTCGTTGAGGACGGCCGTTGGCTCGTCCATGCACAGCACCCTGGCTCCGCGGGCCAGAGCTTTCAGGATTTCCACCTGCTGCGCCTGGCCGATGGGCAGGGTTCCGACAATCGCCCTCGGGTCCAGGTCAAAACCTGTCTCCTCCAGCAGCCGGGCAAAGTGTGCGGCGTCCTTCCGGGAACGAAGGAGGCTCCCCGTGTTGGACCACCGGCCCAGAAAAACATTCTCCAGAACTGAGAGCCCGGGAATGAGCGCCAGTTCCTGGGAGATCAAGGAAATGCCGTGGGAGATCGAGTCCCGCGGTGCGGTGATCCGGACCGGGCACCCGTTCAATGACACGGTGCCGGCATCGGCCACGATGGCCCCCCCAAGGATTTTCAGCAGCGTGCTCTTCCCGGCGCCGTTTTCCCCCATGATGCCGTGGATTTCCCCGGGAGCAACGGACAGCGTGACGTCCTGCAAGACGGTGCTGGAACCGTACCGCTTGCCGATTCCCGAGACTGAGATCTCCGGGGCCCTGTTCGCCCGGACGTGCTCTGGTGTTTCCAACTGCTGTGTAGCCATCGTGACCTCTGGGGATGGAAGGGGACTTGAGTGCGGGCTTTTGAGCGGGGTTTCCCGGACCGGATCGGGAGCGATCCGGTCCGGGAACCCGTGGTGGTGCCAGGCAGGGCCTAGTCGGAGTACTTCGAGACGTAGTTCGCGGCGTCCAGCGCCTGCTTGGTTCCCTTGGCCCGGTTCGGAGCCAGGGCCGCCTCGTCCACTGCCGTCTCGACCTGCTCTCCCCGGGCTTTGGCGAGGCCGAGTTCCGTGGCCTTCGCACCATTGGCCACGACGTCGCTCACGTAGATGGAGAACCATTTGCCGGACCGGACGGCCTCGACGTTGGATTTGGACGCGCCATTGCCGATGAACTTAATGTCGCTACTGCCCGCCGCGGCTGCCGCCCCGGTGATCGCCTGGGATGCGCCGATTACGACGTCGACATCGGGGTTGGCTTGGGAAACGTTCTGGAACGCTTGGCGGCCGCTGTCTTGGGTGTAGCCGCCTTCCACACTGGCCACGAGCTTGATCTTGGGGTCCGTGGCCAGCTCCGCCTTCACGGCGTCGGTGCGGGCGTTGTCCAGCGGGAGGGACTTGAATCCCTCCAGGTAGGCAACCTTGCAGGTGTCCCCGGGAACGGTGGCGCAGGCCTCCTTGCCCATCTCGCCCAGGATTTTTCCGTTGCTGGTCGGGAGGTCAACGATGCTGATGGCACCAGGAATCTGCGGCTGGATGGTGTCAAACTTCGGTCCGATGACCGAGAACTCCACCACGACCGTGATGCCGGCCTGTACAGCCTGCTGCAGGGGCGCAATGAGCGCCTGGTTGTCGTTGGCCTGGACAACGATCACCTCGAACTGTTTGGAGGTGACGGCATCCTGGATCTGCTGGACCTGGGTCTGTGCGTTGAAGTTTGGGTCAACAAAGGTGGCCGTGGCATTGTTGGCCTTCGCCGCCTGCTCGACGCCAAGGAAGGTCCCCTGGGCGAAGCCGTTGGATTTGGCGAAACCGAAAAACCCGACCTTGAGCTGCTTGCCGGCATCGGCATCGGCATCGGCAGCGGACGCTGGTCCTGAGGCGGCTTGCGTGGGCGGGGTGCAGCCTGAGGTGAGCAAGGCGAGGCTCGCGAGAGTGATGGCTGTGGCTGATCGCTTGAAGTATTTCACGGGCAATCCTTTCTGTTGTGAATCTGGTGGCGGGTGCTTAGTATCCGTAGTGCGTTCTGGCAAAGTCCTCTGTGATGAAACCGTTGACGATGTCGTAGGCGATGTCCTCGCGGGAGCGTTTGGCGACATCTCCGAAACCGCCACCGCCTCCGACGGCGAGCCGCACTATGTCGCCGGCCTTGACCTTCCGGGCATTGGCCTTCAAGGTGCGGACTTCGTCGCTACGGCCGGGGTTAATGACAACTTCGGGGCCCTGCGCATCCGAGCCGCCGAAGAGGCCCCAGGCGGGGGTCTTTGACCTTTCAAACCACAGCCCGACGACGCAGTCGGCCAGGAACTCGTATTCACGCACCACGCCGTTGCCGCCGCGCCACTGGCCCGGGCCGCCCGAGTTGGGGCGGATGGAGTACTCGTTGATGCGGAGCGGGTAGCGGGTTTCCATCATCTCGATGGGCAGGTCCTTTAGGGAGCCGTTGACGTTGTTGATCATTGCGGACTCGCCGTCCGTGCCCTGCCATGCGCCCCAGCCGCCGAGGGTGGCCTCCATGCTGACGAAATTCCGACCGAAGCGGGGGTCGAAGCCTGCCGCAGTGATGATCATCGAGTCACCGTGGCTGGCGCTTGCAACACGTTCGGGCATGGCAGGGGCCATGGCCTTGGAAACGAGGTCGATCAGCAGGCCAAGGTGGGAAAAGTACCACTGGCAGGGTGCTGGTGCGACGGCGCCAAGAACGGAGCCGGAGCGCACCTGCGTGGTCATGGGCCGGAAGGATCCGCCGTTGGAGTTGGAGTCCGGGCTGATGAGCAGCTTGTAGCCCACCCGCAGAGCCGAGACGGCCTGCGCCGCGCCGCAGTTGACGGGTCCCATGGTCTGGTCCGCCGATTCGGTGACGTCGAAGTCGACGGTGTCGCCGTCCACGGTGATCCTCAGCTTGATGGGAATGGGGGAGTCCAGGTTGATCCCGTCGTTGTCCAGCACTCCCTCGGCTTCATAAACGCCGTCGGGGATGGCGCGAACGGTTTCGCGCTCGATCTCTTCGGTCTGGCGGAAGATTTCGTCACGGGCTGCGTCCAACTGGTCCATGCCGTATCTGCCCACGAGCTCCTTCATCCGGGTGGTCCCCATCCGAAGGGCAGCGATCATCGCGTGCATGTCCCCGATGGTTTGGTAGGGGAAGCGCACATTGGTGCGGATCAGGTCCACGACGGACGTTTCGACTCCGGCCTCCATCAGCTTGACCGGGCCCATGCGGAAGCCTTCCTGGAAGATGTCGGTGGCATCCATGGAGCCGCCTACATCCTTGGATCCCATGTCCATCCAGTGCGCACGGGTAGCGGCGAAGCCGACTACAGCGCCGGCGTCGAAAATCGGAGCGAAAATGGTGACATCGTTCAGGTGGGTTCCGCCCAAGTAGGAGTCGTTGAGGATCCAGACGTCGCCCTCCTTCCAGACCTCCCGGCCGTAAAGCTCCTCCACCGCAATGGAGCAGGTTTCCAGGTTGCCCAGGAACAGGGGAAGGCCGGCGGACTGTCCGAGCACCCGGTGCTCTGTGTCCAGGAGTGCCACCACACAGTCCCCGCCTTCGTAGAGGATGGGGGAATAGGCCGAGCGGATCAGGGTGGCGTTCATATCATCCGCGGCGCTAGTCAGCGCGTTGCGGATGATTTCCACGGTCACGGGATCAAGGGTTTTGACTGCTTCGAGTGTCATGATCGGTACCTCAGTTTCCTTCGACGTCTTGGGTGCGGATGACCAGTGAGCCGAATTCGTCGACGGTGACGTCGAACCCTGGCGGCACCACGGTCGTGGCGGTCTGCTCCACGATGATGGCCGGACCTTCGAACTTGTGGCCGGCGGCCAGATCGTCCCGGCGGACCACCGTGGTGTCGTGTTCGACGTGGTCGAAGACCACGCGGCGAATTTCGTGCTTGAATTCGGAGCTCTCAGCCGGGGCGAAGAGCGGCGCTTCCAGCCGGCCCAGGTCCCCGACGGCCTGCGTCCGCAGGGCGACGATCTCGATGGGCGCGCCAAGGTTGGAGTGACCGTAACGTTCGTGGTACATGTTCGAGAAGCGGACGGCGAGGTTGGCGACAAAGTCGGCGGATTCTGGTTCGTCCGCCGAGGTCAGCGGTACATTCAGCGAGAATTCCTGGGACTGGTAGCGGACGTCCACCGAGGCAGTGGTGCGGCGGCTTTCCTCCGGAACGCCTTCCGAGACCAACGAACGCAGTCCCTCGACTTCCATGGACCGCAGGACTCGGGCCATGTCCGCCGGATCGATGTCCTCGTCAAGGTAGAAATACGGCTCCGAAAAGTCCTTGCGGATGTTGGTTTGCAGCATCCCCCAGGCCGAGAATGCGCCGGGGAACCGGGGAACGACGGTTTCGGGGATGCCCAGTTCCTTGGCAAGGAAGACAGCGTGCATGGGGCCGGCGCCGCCGAAGGCCACAAGGGCGAAGTCACGGGGTTCGATACCGCGGGAGATGGTGATGGTGCGGATGGCCTGGGCCATCTGGGAGTTGGCGACATCACAGATGCCTTCGGCCATCGCGATAGGGTCCAGACCAAGCTGGTCGCCCACCGTCTTAAGCGCGGTGATAGCCGCTTCCCGGTCCAAAGCGACCTGGCCACCGGCGAACCAATCGGGGTCGACACGGCCCAGCACGAGGTTGGCGTCGGTAACGGTAGGCTCGGTGCCGCCGCGACCGTAGCATGCCGGTCCCGGGGTGGCTCCGGCCGAGCGCGGACCGACACGGAGCCCGCCGGCTTCGAGCCAGGCTACCGAGCCGCCGCCGGCGCCCACGGTGTGGATGTTGACGACGCTCATGAGCATCGGCAGGCCTTCAAGGTGCGCCTCTGTGGAGACGTCGGGCTTGCCATCAACCACCAGCGAAACGTCGAAGGAGGTTCCCCCCATATCCACGCCGATAAGGTTGCGGTTGCCAGAGACGCCGGCCAGTTCGACGTCGCCCATAGCGCCGCCGACGGGGCCGGAGAGCAGGGTCTGGAGTGGCCGCTTGCGGGCCGACTCGGCCGTGAGGACGCCGCCGGAGGACTGCATGATGTGCAGCGGGGCTTCTACGCCGCGGTCCGCTAGTTTCTCTTCCAGATCCAGGAGGTAGTTGCGGACCACCGGGCCGGTGTAGGCCTCGACGACGGCCGACGAGGTGCGTTCATATTCGCGCCATTCCTTGGCTGCTTCGTGTGACAGGGAGACGGTAAAGTCTTCACCCAGTTCCTCGAGCAGGATTTCGCGGGCGCGGAGTTCGTGCGTCGGGTTCTTGTAGCTGAAGAGGAATGCGACGGCAACGGCGCCATACCCCTCGTCCACGGCGCGGCGCGCCGCCTGCCGGACGGCCACCTCGTCGAGGGGGCGGATTTCGTGGCCCTGGCCGTCAAGCCGGCCTCCGACGCCGATGACATCTTTTCGCTCAACCAGCGGCTCTGGCTTGCGGTACTGGGCGTTGTAAAGTTCGAGACGGGGGCCGCGGGCAATGTGGTAGGTGTCCTCGACTCCGGCGGTGGCCAGCAGCAGTACCGGCACACCGCGGCGTTCCAGGAACGCGTTCAGGCCTTGGGTCGTGCCGTGGACCAGGAACTCGATGTCGGACAGGTCCGTAACAATCGATTCGAGTCCGGCGATGACACCGGCGCTCAGGTTGCCCGGCGTGGTGGACGCCTTCGTCGCCTCATAGGTTCCGGACTGCTGGTCGTACGCCACAATGTCCGTGAACGTTCCCCCGATGTCCATCGACACCCTGTAGTTCGGCATGTGTTTCTCCTCATAGCTTTGCTAGATACGCTGTGTGGAAAATCACGCTATACATGCCGCCCTGCCCGCACGGATGCTGGTTGCACAATTCGAAGGGGTCTTGGCGTGCACGTTGCACTTGAGGGTCGAAAGATGCCCGCCCGTTCTGTGCCGTTTTGATCTCAAGATGCTGAGGGGGCGGAAGCCTTGACCGATTGGCAGTATGCCGTGGGCGACAGAAAAGGCCACCACGCAGTCGCCGTTCGTCCCGGGTTTGACCTACACGCGGTTGCGGGGAGCGCATAGCTGACGCCTTGGTAGCACCTCTGGGTGCCAGCTCGCCGACCGGCTGCTGGACCACACCGATCAGCCGTCCCGGTATTTTCCTCAGGGTGCTTGGGAGTCTCGGCAAACCGCATTGGGCCAGCAGGACTCAGTGGGTCCTACACCACCGATGAAGGCGGCGTCTAAGTCGACGGCGAGCTCATGCACGCCAGCACCATGGCCCCCAAAGTGGCGGGCATTGCCACCATTTACCAAGAACACAAGCTTGTGCCCGCCCTCTCGGTGGCGGAGAACATCCCCTTGGCAACCGGGGTCGCCAAAAAGGGTTCCTCTCCGGGCGTGACATCGCAAACGCGACCGCGAGGCTCTCGACCAGGTTGCCCCGGACCTAAGCCTCGAAGCCCCGCCATGGCCCTGTCCACGGTCTCTCTCGTCCGCGGCTGCACCGGGGAACAGGCTCGCTGACCGACCGGTCGTCATTGCGGTGACTTCAAACCCGGGCGCCGTTCTCAACGTGACTGTCTGTGTTGAGGCTTACCCGTCTTTTCGGGTTTTTCGCCCCTTCTGATAATCCCTAGGGGTTTGCCGACGGTGGACTTTATGTAAGTTAACGAGCCCCGTTCCCTCGAACCGGCGTGAATGCACTGATACGCCGCTGGCTTAAGGGGAAGCATGATGGCGTACTCATCGTGATAGACCCCGGATACCCAAACCTCACCCAAGCCCAATGGAGAGTCAACAATCCACGACTAGAACTCTGGCGGCACTATGGTCAAGATGCGAAACGCTGGAAATCTGAAATGAACGTCTGGGAAAACCTACCTCAGCGCACATTCGTCGTCCGGCGCGGGGGATTAGAAGACGCGCTTCGCCGTTGGGATTCTCCTGTTTTAGACGCGCTGGCTTCTGACGCCGAATCCAGCTTTGAGGAGTGCCCGGGATGTCGTCAATTGACGCTCCCCCAGCGTGCTTAGGCGTCAGGAGTTCAGTGACTCCCGCAGCTGTTGCAGTGCGTCACGAGCGACGGTCTCGGAGCGATGGATGTCCCTCACGTTCATCCCGGTAAATTCTTTTACTGCACGGCGCAGGCTTTGCACATTGCTGAATCCGCACGAGGTCGCTATTTCTGAGTAGGTGATGCTTTGGGTACCTGCTTGAAGGATCAGATCGAAGGCTTTGCGGGTTCTCAAGGCGCGTATACGCTCACCCAGGCGGAGTTCGTCATTCTCGAAGACGTAGAACAGAGAGCGACGGGAGAGGTTGAACCTTTCGGCGACCATGGCCACGTCTAGAGCGGGGTTGTTATAGCTGGAATCAAGGTATTTTTTTACTGCCCGGCTAAGGCCGGTGTCTGCGCATTATCGTCGACCGGCGTTTCGAGCAGGGAGCCGACCAGGGTGGCCATCATGGATCGGAGGACCCGACAGGACCAACCATGAGCTATGAGCGAAGCCTGACTTTCAACCTCAGAGTCCGCCGGCTCTCTGAAGCTGAGATAGCCGAAACCCTGGATGAAGTCCGGGCCCATGAAGCCGCCACAGGGACAGCGCAAGCCGAATTCGGCACAGCGGAAGACTACGCGAAGCAGTTCCCCAAGCAGAAGCGGTGGACGCGAGGAAAGACCATCACTGTGGTCAGCGCAGCCTTGGCTGTGGCTTATGTTCTGCTCGTGATCGTCCTGATGCTCGTGTTCAGGGTCGACATCCGTGACTTCATTGGCCCGGTCACGCTGTCGCCGGCGCTCGTGCTGGTCCTGGTTGGTCTACTGGCTGGCTTTCTCACCGACTACTTCCAGCCGGCGCAGCGCTCACGCGCTGCCCGCCGGCTGTGACTTGCCTTCCGAGGGCTGGCGCGTAGGCTCGCCGCATGGGGACTAAGAGCAGGACCAGGACATTTGCCATTCTTGCGGGGCTGTCAGTGGCAGCGTTCTCGCTGTTTTCCGCCCTCTGGGTGAACGGAAACATGCCCGTCAACATCGCGATTGCTGTTTCGCTGGTTCTCGGCGTGACGACGTTCCTGGCCACGAGTAAGAGCACCGCCAGAAAGTCCAGCTAGACCAGAGTGCTCTGCAACCTTGCGGTCTACGCTGCCGCTTACCTCGCCAAAAGTGCCACTTCACCACCTCCCGGCGTGACACAGGCTACTCTGGGGCCTCACAATTCCTTGGGGATGAAATGGGTCGAAGGCACAACGCACCGGTTTTTCTCACGGGAATGCTCCTGGTGCCCGTCGGTTGGATACTCCTCGTCCCGCCCGGAGGCTGGGTCGCCAATGCGGCATACCGCAGTGATGAGGACTTCTACACATTGCTCGCGCTGTGCGGGGGCTTCCTTCTCCTGGGAGCCTTGCTGATTCTCGCCAGTATCTTCCGCGCTCTTCGTAAGATCGACCTGTTGAATTCCACCGCGGACATCGCGCAGGCCCGGAAGCCTGTCTCGGACGAAGAACCAGCCGCATAGCGTTCGACGCACCGAGGTAATCTTGGGATTTCGCGCCCGCCCATCAAGTGGCGCAGCATGTGCGAAGAATGGGGACTTCAAAATGGACCATCTTGTTGACCAGACGACGGCAGGCACAGCGCCTGCGGTCCTTCGAGCATCAACATACTTCTGGCTTGCCAGTGCGCTCGTTTCAGGAGTCGTACCGGCCATCGTGATGGCCGTGTGGCCGACAGACTCCGATCTGTTCGCGGTTACCTTGGGGCTGGTTCTCCCGGTGACGGTCCTGCAATCCTGGGCGGCCGTCAGGCTTTTGCGAGGCGAACATTGGGCCAGGTTTGTTCTGTCCATCGTGGCCATCTTGTCCCTGGCAGGTGCGTTGAGTGCCGCACCAACACCGCTGGTAGTTGCGGGGTTGGTCCTGGCCCTTGCCGGTGCAGTGCTGATGTGGATGCCAGCATCGAGAACGTATCTTCGACGTAGCTCGGCCGCCGGCTAAACCAACTTGAGCTGTGGGAGCGGACTGGCGCCCGGGGAAGCCGGGACGCCCACCTGACTACACTGCTGGATCTGCCCATGGAGGGGCCCGCACCACTTCCGGTGTGGGCTCCTCCGGCGCACAATGGCCCCATGAAGGCACTGCGCTGGAAGCGGCGGCAGAGCCAGTGTGTGGCACCGGAGCAGTGAAGCTGAGCATCAGCAGCAGCTGGACTCTTACAGATCTGAACGCCGAGCTGTCTTCACAGACGAAGACGCCGACCTGGCCTACGAAGCTACAGACCCCAAACACCCCGGCTTTCTGGATCGCGCTGGCGCCTAACAGCGTCCTGCCTGGCGCGGCTCCCCGGGGAAGTCAGACCACGCGTGTTGGAGCCGACCAGTACTTTGGTTCAGCCTTCACATTCGATGCAGTAGCTCTGGCCGTTCTTCTGGCGGGCCACTTGGGAGCGGTGGCGGACCAGAAAGCACGAGTAGCAGGTGAACTCGTCGTCCGCCTGGGGGATGACCTGAACGATCAGTTCCTCGGCGATGAAGTCCCCCGGAAGATCAACCCCGTCGACTGTCTCTGCTTCGTCCAGCTCCCGGCCCACGCTGCGGGCGTCAGGGGTGTTGGCTGAACGCAGTGCCTCCAGGGAGTTGTGCTGGGACTCTTTGACGTCGGAGCGAAGTTCGTCGTAATCGGTTGCCACGGAGGACGGTCTCATTTCTGGGTTTTTTGGGGGGTGTCTGCCAAGCAAGGTACACCACTGGCACTGGGGACTTCCCAGCGATCTGCTGTGAGTTTCCCGACAGCGGCCTGACCAGCTGAAATGCCTGGGGCATCTGTGGCAGAACTGGCCGGCTCAGCTGGTTGGCCACGGCTAAGCCGGCAATAGTCGTGCGTGGAAGAATCGCTGCATGGACGCGGAACAGCGGAGGCATGTTGAGGACACTCTGAGAGTCGTGGACGCCCTCGTGAAGGCGGCGGATCGGCGGGAGGAAGTCTTCCACGTGGTCGAGGACTCAGAGGACTTCGACGAAGCACGCCGTCGTCTGATGGAACTTCTTGAGCTGGACGAACTGAGCTGCCGGGCAATCCTGGACATGCAAGTCAGAGGGTTCACTCGGGAGCGGCGCCGGCTGATTGCTGCTCACGCAGAAGAACTCAGATCGCGTCTGTCCTCTGGCGGGGAGCCTCAGCTGTGACTTGCGTTCGCTGCCCCAGTGGATAGGCTCGCGGCATGTCACAAGGTTGGGATGTATCTGACTCAGCAAGTCCAACCCGGGTTCCGCATCGAAGGAGCAATCCAATGCCACCTAAGACCAGAGCACTCCGCAATGTAATCGTCTTCACGGCCGGGTTCCTGCCGTTCACGCTCTTCTGGCGCTCCATCGGCGCCGTGCCGTCCGTGCTGGTTGGCGTGGTGGCCATGGTGGTGGTCGCTCTGATCTTTCGCAGGCATGATGCGAAGTCCCGCGCACCCCGTACGCTTCACCAATCCACCGAACAGAAGAATCAATGACCGCAGGACGGTGGGCAGTTCTCATAGTTGCCGCAGTACTCCTGATCGTCTCGGTGGCTATGGCCCTTCAGGGATCGGAGGGTCTGTGGTTCACCGCAGTGGGCATGGGCATCGCGATCTTCACTACCGTGCGGTCAGGACTCAAGGAACGTCGCCGGAACCCAGCCAGCTCAGAGGCAAACGGCTAATCCTCGCCGGTGGCTGGCTCTCCAAGGGCAGTGTGCAGGAGGCCCGGCCTTCCCGGTGAGCGAGTTGGTCGCGGGACTGCGCGTCGGTCCCGGCGCTGCCGGCGGAGAGCGCCCGTCAAATCCTTGTTACCGCTGGCCCGTTCCAGGCAAAACAAAAGGCCCCGCTTCCCCTTTGTTTACAAGGGAAGCAGGGCCTTTCTCATCCGCGGTGACGGTGGGATTTGAACCCATTTCATCATCCCCGCAGTTCCGCGGAAAATCCCGAAAAGCCTTGGTATTCCAGCTAAAAGGGGGGCTTTTGGTCACAGTCTCCGACGGTCGGAGACATCACTTCACAGCGATTCCTTTGCCAATTCTTTGCCAAGGGACCGATCCCGTCAGGCCAGGTCGAGTCCGCTGGCCACGGTGTTCAAGTCCGTCCTTGAACAGATGCGGGGGCGGAATCCGGTGACGCGTTCAGGACCGGACCGGGCGGCCCCTCGTTCTCCCTTTCTGCCAGCCCGGGACCGCGGCGTCAAGCTGGGCCGCCTGTCAGGGGGAGGGTATCTTCTCTTAGCTTCTGCCTTTGCCCGTGGATCCACGCTCCGAGGGCGTGTTCTTGTTCGGGAGCCTGTCAAGTTGTTTGTGTAAGTGGGGTGGAGTCTTATCGGTTTAGGTAGGGTCCGACTCGGTCGGGGTAGTTCAGGACGAGGACGCCGAGGGCTTCGCTCCATCCTTGCGTGGTGGTTCCTTCGATGAGTTTGTTGACGGTCTTGGACCGGTTCTCCCGGGCTCTGCCGTCGAGTTTGGCCCGTTCGCTGGTGCGTTTGTCTTCGATGTTGCAGATCGCCAGCCAGAGCAGCTTCACGGCGGCCTGGTCATTGGGGAAGTGCCCGCGGTTCTTGATGATCTTGCGCAGCTGGTAGTTCAGCGACTCGATCGCGTTGGTGGTGTAGATGATGCGGCGCACCGGCGGCGGGAAGGCCAGGAACGGGATGAATTTCTCCCACCCGTTCCGCCAGGTCCGGACGGTTGCGGGATACTTCCGTCCCAGATCGGTAGCCTCGAACGCATCTAGTGCGTCCTGCGCGGCGTCGGCAGTCGGGGCGGTGTATACCGGCCGCAGGGCCGAGGCGACCTTCTTCCGGTCCTGGTAGCCGATGAACCGCATCGAGGCACGGATCAGGTGCACGACGCAGGTCTGGACGGTCGCTGCCGGCCACGTCGCGGCGATGGCCTCGGGGAACCCGGTGAGCCCGTCGCAGCAGACGATCAGCACGTCCTTCACGCCACGGTTGGCGAGCTCGGCGCAGACCCCGGCCCAGAACTTCGCGCCCTCGGCGGCTTCAACCCAGATGCCCAGAACGTGCTTGATGCCCTCCATGTCCACACCCACCGCGATGTGCGCGGCCCGGTTCTGCACCTGGTGTCCGTCGCGGACCTTGATGATGATCGCGTCCAGATACAGGATGGGATACAGGGGCTCCAAGGGTCGTTTCTGCCATTCCAGGACCTCATCGAGGACTTCGTCGGTGATCTTGGAAATTGTCTCGTGGGACAGCTCCGTGCCGAGCGTGGATTCCAGATGGTGGGCGATGTACCGGATCGTCATCCCGCCGGCGTAGAGACTGATAATCATGTCATCGAGGCCGCCGGTCCGGCGGGCACCCTTCGGGACCAGATGCGGGGTGAACGAGCCGTCACGGTCCCGCGGCACGGCCAGATCCACGTCCCCGGCGGACGTTCCGAGCGTCTTCGGATAGGACCCGTTGCGAGAGTTGGGTAGGAAACGGCCGATTGGGTCGCCCTTGTCATAGCCAAGATGGCCGGAGAGCTCGGCCTGCAGCCCGCGTTCCAGCGAGGCCTTGATCAGCTGCTGGATGAAGCCGTCCTTGCCGTCGAGTTCCAGCTGCCCGGAATCGATCTGCGCCATCAGCTCATCGAACGCCCCGGAGGCCTTCAACGCGTCCATGCTGCCGGCCGCCGCAGCCCTGCGGGCCAACTCCTCCGGCGATGCTTCACGGGGTTTAGTCATAGCCACAATGATTCTCCAATCAATCGGCGACTACAGCCCTCCTACACAAACAATCTGACACCTTCTTGTTCGGTGCTGGATTCCCCTGTCGCAACTACCCGGCCACTGACCCCAACAGGGGCGAGGATCCTCCCGTGGGCCGCGCGGTACCGCTGCACAGCATCAAGTTTGAACTCAAACGAGAACACCGGCCGTGTTGGCTTCGCCACCAGCGTCGTACTTCGGCGTGTCCGCCATCGATCACATAAACGTTTGATGGCACCTCTACCTACTCCGAGTCGAGTCGCTACCGCCAAAGCACCCCCAACGGGTTTCAAACAACGCCACCGCGGCCTCGCGCTGCTCCTCGGACAACGAACTTCGTCCATGCATAAAACTGCTCCCCGAAAGTCAGAACTGATTTCTCAGTCCAACTTTCGGGGAGCAGTTCACATATTGCCGGCTCTCTTCTCGTTATGCCGAGAAGAGGTGGGGAGCGTCAGCTGGCCGGGCCCTTCCCAGGACCGTGATCGGGGTCCCCGGCGCGGCCCCTACGTGCCGCTCGGGCAATGAGGAAGACCACCGCGCCGGTGATCAGGAAAGGCAGGATGACCAAAAAATGCCACAGCTCGAGTCTCATAAGTTCCCCCATTTCTCAGAGTCAGTATTTCGATGCAGCCTACCCTGCCCGCCGCGAGCTACCCCGTGACCACCACACCCAAAAGACGACGGGCGCCACCCCATTCAAGGCGGTAATGAAGACATCGCCCGCAGACGGCCTGGCGACGACGAGGTCGGGGACGACCAGCGCCCGCGCCCCCGCTGCGGCAACTGTGAACACCAGAGCCAGGACGTGGAAGACACCGACCGGTGGGGCTGGAACCCGCTCCGGGACCACACCGCCAAAACCACCGCACGGGCCGAGTTCTCCCTGATCGCCCTGATCTGCGCCGGGTACGAGAAAACCATCTAGAAAGACTCACGACGCTCGGCCGAGAAGCGGCACTTCGACTACCTGAACCAGCTCACCCCATGGGGATACACCGCCAGTGCCGTGGAGCAGATCATCATTGACAAAAACACCACCGAGGGCGAATAGTCCGGCTTAGGCAGGGTAACTGAACCCCCAATGCAGAGCCCAGGCCCTTCCACCCGAAAGGGTGGAAGGGCGGGCGGCTGGATTCCCCCCTTATCGCAACTGCCCGGCCACTGACCCCATGGGGGGCGAAACCTCCCGCAGACCGGGCGGTCCGCCACTCAGGGCGAACCACAGCAGCCACTCACCAGCGGCGGACCGCCATCCACCGCGACCACGCGCCGGCGTACAACCCAAGGGCGGAACCAGGACAAAGAGGTGCCCAGGCCCGCGGCCGCACCACAGCATTAAGCTACGCCGAACCATAGGTTTCCTTTGAATAGTGAAATTTGGGAAGGGTAACCGTTCACGGCCGCGGCGGCCTCCCTCCTCCGGCTACCGAGTAGGGCGTGGCGGGACGCGGACGCGACGGGCTTCTTGTGCCGGCAGTCGAGCTCTACCGGGCCAGGACGACATCGTATGTTCCCTGAATGCACGGCGGTGTGCAGCGCTTGACTTTTTGGCTCGGACCTTTTGAGTCAGCGGCCGTGGATGCACCCATGCCACTGAGGTATGTTGCGCAATCCGGCTAAAGACGTGTATCCCGATCATGAGAAGGGGCACCCCGATGAGCAATAAGAGGAGTGTCCACAGCGGGAGTGGTTGAGACAGGTGGTGATCTCGTGCACCAGCTGACGCTCCGAACGCGGCGGACAGGCAGAGCGCTCCGAACCCAGTAAGGAATAGGGCAAACGTGCCTAGGCACCCAAAGGCTTTCGTTGTTGGCCAATCATCACCCTGCGATTTAAAGTTCCACCGGTCAACGGTCTCCCCATCCCGATAAGCATTGATGATTCGGCTGCGCTCCAGTATGACGTTGATGCAACCGACCAATCCCACGAAGGTGATGAGTGGAATTATGACTAGTAACGGCAGTTCCAACCCGGACTCACTCGACTTTTGCTGAACTTGCGCCCAAGAAAATGCGTCGGGCGGAATGCTTCCGGCTGAGTATCCACCCTGCCACGAGGTATACACGCCCAAAGCGACGAGGGCGGACGGGTACAAAAACTTCCTAGCCGGAAGTGCCTGAAGCGCGATGACTCTTGCGTTGGCGTCCCGTTCGAGGCTTAGATAAATCTCTTCGTCCCGGTCGAGACTGGAGCTTTGACGGGCTTCCCGCCAAAACGTGCTCTGCCGGCGTATACGTGGCATAGCTGTCACCTGATCTAGGGCAACTAGGATGCCAAGTGCGGATGCTGTGGCAGCCAGGAGCGGGATAAGGACCTCATTCAGCCAATTCATTTCTAAAGTATGTGGGGTGAGCCTGTAGTAACTCGCCTCTCATCCCCTCTGGACAGTAATCGGCGGGGCGAGTCGTGGGGCGCTTCACCGGCGGGCGGGGAGGGCCCCGGCCGGTGGGCGCTGTCGACGGAGATCACCTCGACCCGGTTAGGTGTAAGAAATGCCCAGCCGCTGGCGGGGGAGGGATCCAAAGTGGGAGGACTGCGGGGCGGAGGTCGGCTGCCTCGATCCACGTATGGCAAGCTTGCACCTACTAGGGAAAGGTTTCATTCATGACCGAAGTTCGCCTTGAATTGCTGCCCGGTGAGAGAGTGGATATCTCAAAAGAAGCCGAGCAAGTGCTACCAGCTATGGATCCAGAGACGCGGTACGTGGAGGGTGAAGTCCGGATTGTGACGGACCAAGCTAGATATCCTCTTAGCGCTGTTCCGACGTTGCTTAGCAGCGGAGATTACAAACTGAATCCTGACTTTCAACGTAGGCATCGTTGGGACTCGACGGCAAAGTCTAGGCTCGTCGAGTCGTTCATCATGAACGTTCCCATCCCGCCGATTTTCCTTTACGAGGACGAATTCGGTCACTACGAGGTTATGGACGGACTGCAGCGTCTGACTGCCATCTCGGACTTCTATGCCGACAAGTTCGCCCTAGTGGGTCTGGTCGAATGGGCGCAACTGAATGGTATGCGATATACAGAACTGCCCGAGAAGATACGGAAGGGCATCGACCGCAGATATCTTTCATCCATCATTCTCCTGCAAGAGACGGCTAAAACCCCTGCCCTAGCTCAGCAACTGAAGCAGTTGGTATTTGAGAGGATCAACAGCGGCGGGGTGCGGCTGACTCCCCAGGAGAGTCGTAATGCCCTGAGAGACGGTCCAATGAATCGGCTCTGCCGTACATTAGCTCGCACCGGAGCGCTTTGCCGTCTATGGGGCATCCCCGAGCCTTCTGACGTGGAAGTCCAGTCCGGTGAGCCCGCCCCGGACGACAGCGTGTGGAGCAACGAAGACTATAGATCGATGGCAGATGCAGAGCTAGTCCTGAGGTTTTTCGCGTACCGTCAGCTGCTTGATCTCCAGAAAAGCCTGGCCCTTAGGGATTATCTCGACAGCTACCTCGAAGCTTCGAACAAGTTCTCCCCTCAACTCCTGGGAGAGCTATCGAACCTGTTCGTGGAGACTATTACGTTCGCGGAGGACCTTCTCGGGCAGGAGGCTTTTTACCTATGGCGGCCGCGAAAAAATGAGACTTGGAACTGGAACCGGCGATCGACTTTGGCGGCGTACGACCCGTGGATGATAGTTCTATCTCAACTGTTGCCTCAATCGAGCGAACTAATCGGCAAGGCGGAGGAAATTCGCAGTGGGCTCAGGTCCTACTACGAAGAGAACGCTAACGAGTGGGGCGGCCGTACTGCGGATGCCGCTGATATCGCGAGGCGCGTCCGCTCACTAAATGAATTTCTGTCTAACTTCATTTCACCAGCAGGATGATCGCCGCCCTGGAAGCGTTTATTGAGCGCCTCCAAGAACTCGATCACGAAATTCGCATGCAGCAGGCTACGAACGACATCAGGCGGCTCGGCAGATCAGGGGCGCTTGCGCTTAGCCCGATAGCGGAACAAACTCTTCGAGCTCTTTTGGCGCCCTCGTCGGCCTCACGGCGACGAGCCCAGTACTCAGGGGCAGTCATCGAGCTATATGCGGCGTGGGAGGCATTCGTAGAATTGCTACTGAAGAATTATGCCGAAGAGTGCGCCGCTAGTGGCACCTCCCTTGCCCAGGACGTATGTAAAAGACACCTTGCCAAGTCAATGGAGGTTATCTCGCTGATACAGAAGGGTGTCCCTCGTTACGCGAACGAGGACGTTGGTGTCCTTCTTGAAAATGCGACCCTGGTTGAGCGACATCAATACTCGAGTATCAATTCCGTGGCACTTGCTCATCACTCGGCCAACCTCCGCAGTTCGACCGTCCTCTCAATGCTCGGAGATATTGGAGCCGACGAGGCTTGGGGTCTATCCCTTCGAGACAGCGCCTTGTGTGCCACTCTTCGGAATGTGGGACTGCCTGGGCCCCACGAGAACGCCCTCTTTTTTCTCGACGACCTTTGCACGCGGAGGAATGACATCGCACACGGTGCCGAGATTCAAGACACCTTTGATGAGACGTTTCAGCTTGCTTATCTCAAGGGTATTCGAGCGCTCGGTGTGGCCCTCCAGGCGGCTCTCTATGCTCATTCATTTCATCCCAGCTCGAGTGCTTACAAGCGGGTGGGTTCTTACACCGAGCGGTTCAAAGGATCCATCGTCGTAGTGGTTGCGGAGGCCGCCATTCTCCTGTCGGAGGGAGATGCTTGCTTCGTGGTAGCTAACGATGGATCCCGGTTCGCACGTACTGTCACCTCAATCCAGGTCGAATCGCGTGACCAGACGAGCGTTCAAACGACAACGGAAGGCATTGAGATAGGCATCCGTTTCAGTGATCGCGTTCCGCAAAACGGGCAGGTCTTTGTAAGGACAGGTGCTCTCTAATGTCTCGAGCGTCTTGCAGTTCTGTCTTCGGTTCAAAAGCAGAGGTGAGCTATGGGCGCCGCCCAGTCAGGGAGTGCCAGACCTAGTCAACACTCCGGCGAGGCCATTCCCTGTCCTTGCGCCCAACTTTGCCGGTGTGAGTTTGGTCGTCAGTGGCCATGCTGCCGGTTAAGCGGCCTGGCGCCAGCGGCGATGTCGCGGACAGTGTTGAGGGTGGGCGCGGCCAGCACCTGAGAGCGCCGAGAACCGAGTGTGAAATAGTGTGAGCTAAAAGATAAGACTGGCGTTGGCATGGGGGAGCAACACCGCTAATCCGAGCAAAGGAACCCCATTGGCCCGCAAAGTTCACGTTCAGCTGATCGATGACATTTCAGGCGAAGACGCCCAGGAGTCCGTCCGTTTTGCCCTCGATGGTGTCGAGTACGAAATCGACCTGGCTGAAGAGAGCGCAGCCGGGCTGCGCAAGACGCTGGGACCCTACATTGCCCGCGGCCGGCGTATTCGTGGCTCCTCAGCCCGCCAGAGAAGCAGGGCCACCACGTCCAACCGGGAACAGACGCAGCGGATCCGGGAATGGGCCGAGGCCAACGGGCACAACCCCAGCGCCCGCGGCCGCATCAGCCAGGACATCATGAAAGCGTACGAAGAAGCCCTCTCACTTTCACTCTGGTGAGCCGCAGCCGGCCGGGCCAGGGCCCAGAGCCCCAGGGAGGCAGCGAATCGCCCGAGGTAGGGGAGCGCTGGCTGTGACCCTCTAGGGCGCCAGGGCTTGGGAGCGTCGATAGAACATCGCGCGGGACATTCCGAGGTCGCGGGCAACCTGTGCAGCGGGTGCGCCCCCTTCGACCAGGTGCACCGTGCTAGGGACCTGACTGTCCGTGATCCGCCTAGGTCGGCCGCCCAAGTCCAGCCCGGCTTGCCGTGGAGGCCGGGAGGCCGACCATCCTGGAGTTCAGGGCTCAGGCGCCGTGGCGCCCCGTTGCCAGAGCTGATCCTGCCGGGCCTGGTGCAACGCGCCAGCGACCGTGTCCAAGTCATCCTCGAACAAGTCGGCATAACGGTCCAACGTCATCGCGGCCGATGCGTGCCCGAGCATCCGCTGGAGCACCTTGATGTTGGCGCCGGCACTGATGGCAAGCGACGCCGCGGTGTGCCGGAGGTCGTGGGGTGTGATCGTAGGGAACGCCGGGTCGTTCACTTGCGCGCGTTTCCGGGCCGCAGCGAACCACCCGCTCTCCATGTTTCCCGGGCGAAGGTAATTCGCACCATCGCCCCAAAGGAGTGCATGACTTTCCCTGCCGGCGCAGGCAGACTCAATGGCAGGTGCCAGAAACGCTGGATAGACGATGGAACGACTCTCATGAGTTTTCGGTGTGCCGATGACCATCTTGCCATTGACGTTGACGGCGTTCTCTACGATGATTACGCGCCGCGCAGACTGGTCCACGTGGCCGACCCGCAGGCCGGTGGCCTCACCCCATCGAAGACCGGTATAAGCCAAGAACCGCACAAAATCGGGGTACTTGGATTCCAAGGCAAGGGCCTCAGCCTGGCTGTGCGTCAGGTACCCACGGGGACGGTTCGTCCGGCGGGCGATTTTGACGCCCTCCGCCGGGTTCGAGGAGATACGTTTGTCTTCCGCGGCGTCGTGAAGAATCCCTGAGAGTACGCCGAGGCAACGTGAAACCGTTGTGGGACTGCGATGCTCTGAGAGGGAGGCTACCCACGCTTTGATCTCCGAGCGCAGCAGCGAAGAGACAAAGCGGTCGCCCCATTTGGGATGGACGTGGCTCCGCCAGGCGCTCTCAATGCTGTGGAACGTTGAAGGTTTGACCGTGTGTCTATGGGCTGCCAGCCACTCCACCCCGAGGGTTTCGACAGAGATGCGACCATCGCTCGGAGCTATGAACTCACCGCTTCTCTTGGAAACCTCCACGGCGTCCAGGAAAGCCTGTGCATCACGCTTGAGCTTGAACCCACGCTTCTGGCCCTGACTGTTATTCGGCTTTTTATAGAGCACGCGGTACCACTTGCCGCTCTTATTTTCGTATGGATGGATACTCCCCATGCCCGATCTTTCTTGCAGTCGCCGTGGTGCGGATGAAGTGTCAGTAAATGTGAGTTTGGGCTTTTCGTCAAGCGTCTAAAAGGCGTTGGGAGTACGGGGATCTGTGATTTCGCCGGACCGTGTAGCGTTATTGAAACAAAAAGTGGCACATCCTCTGGGAGCGCTTTTCGTTGGTTTATCAGGGGATCCCGCTGCTTTAAGGCGTGTGCCGCGTGTACCGCCGATTCTCGAGTTTGTCCCGACATCAAAACCTTTGAAAATTGGCGTGCTCAACTGTGCTCGAAAGCTCCGCGGCGGCAAGGTCAGGGCCGGATCTGTTGCCACTGTTGGGCTCTACGCCCGCGTGCCCAGAGGAAGTTTTTCTTGAGTGAGACTGAAACCGCACTGTGCCTAACTGTGCGCGACACACCGAGGGCCGATGGTTGATTCTCCGTCATTACCAGCGCAGTCATTGGCCCGATAGGACGTAGGGACGTCAACCGGATACCTGCAATGGGGATATGGCCCCGAACTGTGCTGAGCTGTGCCAGCCCAAAATATTTGGATTACGTAAAAGAATGTGAGGATTCGTGGGACGACTCACGCATGTGTGTATACTGTGTGACACACGAGATCAATGCTCCGAAAACAGTCACAAGGAGTAGTGGAGAGTAATCTCCCCGAGTGGATACGCACCACAAGGTGCACGGCCGACATAGAAATCTGAAATGGTTCGTCGGGTGATCCTCTTGCCGCTGAAAAGCCGCAAGGGATTCCTATGACTACATCCATTTCCATAAGCCGACCCACCCTCAGCTCCATCGCCGAACGCCTAGCGGCCATCGAACGCGATATCTCAAGTACTCGCGTCCCCGTGTTGGACAGCCTTCTCACTCCGCCGGCCCTCGCCGGCCAACTGGATGTCACCGAGCGCACTCTCAGCGAGTGGCGTATCACGGGCCGCGGTCCCGCTTTCATCAGACTGGGCAAAACGGTCCGCTACCGGTCTGCGGCTGTCGAAGCCTGGCTGCTTTCCCAGGAGCACCGCAGCACCTCCGAGGAGGTGCGTTACTAATGCCGGCAGCAAAAAACCGTTCCGTCGCGAACGACACTTCGAGAGCGGTCAGTCCGCGCAATCCTGGACGATCTACTGTCCGATCCAAGTCCAAATCCAAGGACAAGAAGCCCGCGCCCCCTCGCTATCGCTCATTCAAGATCACGCAGTACCGCCGTCATCCGGAAACGGGCGAAGCACTCATGACCCCGACGCAACTCCAGCGGGGCCTTGCCCACCGTTCGATCACCAAGTGGGCATGGACTGAGCACGACCAGGACCGTCGTCATGATGGAAGCCTGGTTCCTCCCCACGTCCACGTCGCGTTGCAGTGCAAGGATGCCCGCACCCGTGAGCAAATCGCCGAGTGGTTCGGTGTACCCCTGGAGTTAGTCCAGATCTTGGGTGGCAGGGGCGGCTTCGCGAGCTACCTTCGCTATCTGACCCACGAAGATCCGACTCAGCAGGCTCTCGGTAAGCACCGGTACCCGGATACCAAGGTCGTGGCCAACTTTGATTGGCGCGGGGAAGTGGAGGCCCATTTCGCAAGGCCCCTGAAGCTCCCGACACGCCTGGACCAGATCAAAGTCGGAGTGCTGTCAGGGAACCTGTCGCTGTGGGAAGTACGCGAAACTGACCCGTTCGTATACGCGAAACACTTCTTTACCCTGAAACGCCTGGCCGAGGAATGCAGGATGGCTCACGTTGAAGCAGGGACCATGACGCCCCACCACCAGGACATGAAACTCAGGGTGCGCACTGGAGTGACTCTGACAGAGAGCTTGAACTGGATCGCGGATCGGCTGGGCTTCGAGGGAGATAGCTATGACCGCATGCTGCGGGCCAGCAACGTCGTTACGGGCAAGGACCGCACCGTAGACGCGGCGTAACTCAGTAACCTCCAGCCCGCCACCTGTGGCTGGAGAACCCACGAAAGGAAAAACACTATGGCCATTGAAGATGAGGTTGCAGCCGTCAAAGCAGCGGCAGCGAAGAAGCTCCGGCTCCTGCGGGATCG
Organism: Arthrobacter sp. SD1074B; assembly: GCF_056780195.1. NCBI lineage: Bacteria > Bacillati > Actinomycetota > Actinomycetes > Micrococcales > Micrococcaceae > Arthrobacter > Arthrobacter sp. SD1074B. Next base: position 496,110 of record NZ_JBRAZT010000001.1, read on the forward strand.
TGAGCGCAAGGAGCAGCAGGCCGTGGACACGAGGATGCTCATGTTGATGCGCGATAAGCACCCTGGGCCGGCAGCTCAGCTCGAGGTTGAAGCGCGTGCGCAGCTTACCGCCGAGTCGGCGCAGCGGTCCTCACGGGCGAGGACTTCGAGGGCGGTGCCGACGCCTGGGGACCGCAGTGGCGACGAGCATGCCATTACCCAGCACGTTCAGCGCAGCACGGAGGATGCGCCGTGACCGGCGGGCAGCGTGTCGTCGGCGGCCAGTACCTGGGTGAAGAAGCACCCGGGTGCAGTGCCGTGGTTCGGGTTTGGGGGTCGAGGGGGAAGGGCGGAGCCCAGCCCCTCGCAAGCGGCGCACTGGACGACGAGCGAAGCGGTGTCGGACAGAGTGCCTGCTTGCGTTCGTTTTCCACCGCAGATTTCGTGCTTCAGGACTGGACGGAGGCGGGTATATGAGCAGCACTTCGCAACAGCTTGCTCCGGAGCCCAGGAGCCGCCGGATCGACACGCGGGTCAGCGAAGCTGAACTCGCGTTAGTCGAGAAGGTGGCGACGTGGCGGGGCTTGGCGCCGTCGGCCTTCGTTCGGGGCGCGGCTCTTGCCGCGGCGAAGCAGGCCGAGGGGCACGTCGGCGGCGGCGGGGCGGCCGGGCCGCCGCTGGTCGTGCTCACTGCGGTGCAGCTCAAAGTTCTGGATGCTGCGCGGGTGGCCGTGAAGCGCGTCGGGGTGAATCTCAACCAGTTGAGCCGTTTGGCGCATAAGCGCGAGGTAGACCTTGGAGCTCTCGCCCCCGTGGTCGACGAACTGGCTGAGCACTATGAACGCATGGTTTCTGTGCTCAGCGGGAAGGAGCGGTCATGAGCATCACGACGGTGTCTCCGGTCTACGACTTGGGTACCCGGGCGGCCTACCTGGAGCTCGGCGTCGGGGCGAAGAAAAAAGGCCACAAAGCGGCAGGTACTGACCGGCTGGCTCCAGGGTCTTACTGCGATGCACCGAGCATCGACGCGTTCATCAAGATGGGCAACCTGCTCGCCGAGCAGAACGGCCGCAGAGTGAAGGCACATTCCTACATCGTGTCTTTCCATCCCGACGAGCTGGATGTCAATGATCCCTTTGACCTACGGAGGGCGGGGGATTTGGCGTTCCTGCTGGCGAAGAAGATGCGGCCCAACAGTCCAGCGATGGTCGTGGTCCACGACGACGGCCAGGGCGGCTGCGTCCACGCCCACATCACGATCCTGAACCACGACACCCTGACGGGCAGAGCGCCACGGGACTTCCGCGTGCACTGGCAGGTTAGGCGCGCCAATGACGAACTGATGCGCGAGGAAGGCATGCAGGTCATCACGGCCGAGCCAGCGCAGAAGGATTCCTACTGGGCTCAAAAGCGCGGCGACATGGCGGCCTTCGATCAGCAGTTCGGCGACACAATCACGGAGGCCGCCCTCGACCCCTCCGCGGTTGACATGGCGACCTTCACCGCGGCATGCAATGCCCGCGGAGTCGACGTCGTCACTACCCGGCACAAGGTCAAGAGCGACGGGTACCGCAGCAGGAAAGCCGGTGACACGGCAGCGGGAATCACGTACAAGATGCGGGATGACACTACCCCGGGCAAGGACCCCCGGATCCGCCGGCGCAAGGCCTCCGCACTCTCGCCGGAGTTCACCGCCGACGGCCTCGACAAGATTTTCGCAAGGAAACAGGAATTGAAGGAGCAACAGCGTGACAATCATGGATCGTCTCGAACAGCAGCACCAGCAACAAGTGGACCAGCGGACTTCGGAGCTGTTGAGCGTCTTGCACGCCCGGCTCGACGAAATCGAGAAGAACCAGCAGGAGGTCGTGAAGGCAACCAACGAGGCAACACAGATCTCGACCCGCGTCTGGCTGGCACTGGAGCAGAGGCAGCGGTCGACGCAGCAGCAGACGCGCTCCGACGCCTCCGCGAACGACTCGCTCGAGAATATGCTGAGGACGCTGGCGAAGACACAAAGCGAGATGCTCGAAGTGCTGGCGAGTTCAAGAAGCGTGCAGCTGCCCGACGGGTCGATGGTCCGGGCCTCCGACCTGTCCGCCCTCGCGTTGACGCGGAAAGTGGCCGCGCAGATCATGGCGCTGTCAGCGACGAACCTGAAGTTGGCTGACGAAGTAAAACGCCAGCGTGCCGTCAACGTCGACCACGACAAGCTCGCCGGTTACCTGGTTCCCCGACTCGGCAAGCAGCTTCTGGAACACGAGCACGCCATGCAGACTGCTTTCGCTGATGCAAGCCGTCCGATGCTGGCCCAGTTGGAGGAGAGTCGCGTCGCGCTCAACGAAGCCGGCACGCAGGTTAGCGAGCAGGTCCGACGAGCCAGTGAACACGTCGCACGGCTCCGAGGAACGGTGACTTGGCGTACCGTCGGCCAGATCAGCGCTGCGCTCCTGCCGCTGGCGATAGCGGCTTCCATCGTGTTCGGGACAGCCCAGGCAGTCTGGGCGGCATTCGGGCTCCAGCCCATCCTCCATACCTTTTGGATGTGGTTCCTGGACGCCCACGAGTGGTACTGGAGGCTCGCGATCGCCGGCACTGCCTTCGCTGTGCTGACCGGCTTCGGCTGGCTCACCGTGATGGTCGGGCGGAAGCTGCACGAGTTCTTCAGGGGTTACTGAGGCGTGGTTGGGGAGGGGACGCCCGCTTCGCTGGCCCCTCCCCGGCGAGGTGGACGGATCGGTGGCCCGGGACCGTGACGGGCTTGATGACCGCCTGGATCTGAGAACAGGGTCGGCTTTGCTTTTGGCGGGCTATGATCGGGCTGTCGCCCCGTCACCCGCGCGAACCGATTTTGTGACCTTCATCATACCTTTTCTGCTCGTTTACGAGAGGTCCCTCGCCCGCCGGGCCGTGCAGCTGTCGAACGCCGCACTTTGGGTCAAATCTTTGAGGCTACGGTGTCCGAGTGAACAAGATCCAGAGCGCGGACGATCAACTCTCCCAGCTGAATCGGGCCGTCGAAATGTACCAGAAGAAAAGGCTCTCCCGGAGGGCCCTGCTCGATATTCTCAAGTGGGAGATGGCCGTGGCGGAGCCTGATACAGTCTCCACCTTCCTCGGCGAGATTCGAGGGAACGAGAATCTGACTGGTGACGTCATTGACGACGTTACTCGCGTCTACACAGAGAATGTCCAACACTGGGCCTTTCCCGAGGAAGGGGACATCGCCAAGGCACTTCCCGAAGCGGTCGAGTGTACCTTCCCGGAGCTGATCCAGTCCCTTAAAAGTGCCCGGGGTGCACTGAGCCACCTCCTTGACAAGCTCGTAGGCGTCAACGTGCGCATCAACCTGCGTTCCTCCTATGGCGCCGTCATGGATGCGCGGCGCATAGTGACAGGCGAAATCGCCCTCCTGGAGCGGGCCTGCGAACACGTGGGCGCCGGCACTCTTCTTGCGCCCGAGTTTCCTGGGGAGGACGACTTGGGGCAGCCCTCGTGGTCCTCACCCGGCGGTGCGCCACTATCCCCAAAACAAATCGTGTGGCTGGCTGACCTTGGCCAGAAGCGGCCGGAGCTCACGGTTAATTACGCGGAGGGGATCAGTGCGCATTCCAGCCCGCCACAGCTGGTTACAGAGCGAATCGAGGCCAGGGAGTGGGAGCGAATGCGGGCGGAGGAAAATCGCAGGCTTGAAGAACAGATGCGAAAGGGCATGGCACGGTCGTGCCCGAGGTGTGAAAGTGCACCAGGCGTGGCCTGCCGCAGTAGGGCAGGGATCGAGACAGATATGCACAAGGGGAGATACACGATCTTGGCGCGAACAAGCCAAAGCATTCGCCGCGGCTAGATGTCGCCGTTCAATCGTTTCGGATAGCAATGACCTGGAGTTGAAAACATGAACGATTTTGATCTGATCCCTGAGCATGGTCCTCGTTGGCGACGACCTGAGACGCTTGCCCGGAAAGTCGACCTACTTGTGAACACCATCCCGGCTGAGAACGGAAAACCCTTCGACTATCCGGCAGTCCGCGACGCAGCCCAAGCGCACGGCTTCTACGTCTCCCGGGAGCGGTGGGACCTGCTGACAACCGGCAAGGAGCAGCCCCTCCCGGAGGAGCTCCTGCGGGCCTTGGCAGGGGTGTTCGGCGTTAGCCCTGACTACCTGTTGGAGGAGGGCGGCCCCGTCTCCGAGCGGGTCGAGGCGGAACTTATTCTGGTCCGCAGCATGCGGCGCGCAGGCGTGCGCAATTTTCGTGTCTGTCAGAGCGGTCAGGTTGATGCAGCGACACTTCGGGAGATAGCCCGGATTCTGGATGAACTTGACTGAGCTTCCCCTGGAGCGGGGTCGACGAAAGGGAACGGCAACGCCATGACTGTTGGCAATTTTCTGCGGGTTCTCGTAGCTGCAACCCAGGGGACCCCGATGCCGGTAAGTCCGGAGTGGTGGACGCAGATTTCTGCGTTCACATCCATCGCCCTCTCGACAGCCATCATCGGGGTGGCCGTTCACCTTTTGCTGAAACTGCGACGTCAGAAGAGGACTCTCCTTGGCAACGTCGGAACCTATGGCGGCGGCCTAAGGCGGATTCGTGAGGCGGATGACAGGGCCGAATGGATTCGGCGGACCCAGTGGGCCCTGGGGGCTGCTGCCTCCAGCAACGACACGAGGCACTTCTATGGCATCACGATTCTTGAGGCACTGGCCCGTAGTGATCTGACCGGTCCCGCGGACAAGGCAATCCTCGACACTGTCTGGGCAGGCTCATGCACGAAAATGCGTGACAACGAGATCCGGCGCCTCCTTGCGGAATGCAGGGCAACCGGAGAAAACGAAGCATTGCAACGAAGTCTTGCGGGCAACGCCACAAGAGCCGCCCCGGCAAAGACCAATCAGGTCTTCGCCACGCTCCGCCGCGAAATCCTCGCGGCTCGGCTGAAAGTCACCCTCGACGAACAGCTGCACCGCGAGACCTCGCCGACGGTGAAGCGACTGGCGGGGATGAAACTGCCGCCGATCGCGGGGCCGCATCAGCGTGGTGGATCACCAAGCAGATACTGAAGTGCTGACCAGCTCCCGGATTAAAACGAAGGACATCCTGGTTTAGGCCCCGGCGATGACAGGTGAATCCCCGCGGCGGCCTGAGCCGACGCTGGATCTGCAGGGAGTTGCAGGCCGCTCAGTCCAAGCAACGGCGAGTCCGGTTACGGCACTAAGGCTTGTCATCGGCAGCTTTTTCCTTGCGTTGAGCGTCCCTGAGCGGGATTCCCGCTACGGGTGCGATTGCGTGCGGCAGTGGCTACCTTGGGTGCGAGAGAGCCGTTAGCCCCGTTCGTAAGGAGTTACCGCCTTGCTCTCTACGCGGTCGATGTCCTGCTGTAGGACCTTAGATATATCCGCCCAGTTCCAAGGGAGATCGCCGTCGTCGATGCGATCCCATTGGGAGTCTAGGTAAGCCTTGGATATTTTGGCCCGGGCCAACCGCTCCTTGATGGTAAAGGCGTCATGTATGTCCTCTCGGACGGAACGGTCTGTTATCGGCGTATCGACGATTATGGCGTCTACATATGTGAAGAATCCCAGGAGGGTCCTCACCGTGTAGACCCCGGCGCTGGTGACTCGATAGAAGATTCGGTCTCGGTTTTCTATGGATCGTGGGGTGCTCTCCAGTAGCCGTTCCCTCACGCACTGATCCAGGGCTTCCTTGGTTTGAAGATCCGTGAAACCAAGAAGTTGGCTGAAGGTGAATATCTCAGCGGCCTCAACAAACCCTTCACCAGAGACTTGGTCCCCGCGTGACTGGGAGAAGGAAACTATGAGGGGGATCAAGAAGTGGGCCCGGCCATCAGAGTCGCGCAACCGCAATACGTTCGCGATGTCCGAAGCTGACGGATCAAAGTGCTCATGATCCTTGTAGAGGAGTGCACGAAGAAACTCGTGAACGGGAACGTCGTATCGTCCGAAACGGTCGATTATCTCCAACATCTTGCCAGTAGCGATATGGCTTGACCCAATGAAGTCGGAAACGAACTGGAGGGCGAGTCGCATGTTGCCTGAGGCCATGTTATCTATGAGCGACATCAGCCCCTTGTTCGTCCGTAGGTTCTCTTCGAACATTCGAAGGAAGGTTTCAAGCTTTTCACTGGTTACGGACACGTTGGCCGGCAGGAGGCCTCCCTGACCTATTCCGTGCATGTTCCTGAGAGCAAACTGGATGCGCTTCGTGAGTACCACGTCAGCGCGGGGTGGCGCGATGGTGAAAACGCGTGATTGATAGCCCGACAAAGCTCCGGTTCGCTTCGATTGGTAGAACGTTTCTGGCCTTAGCGTTACGAAAACGGTTGCGTTCCACGTGCTTGCGAGCTCGTTTGAGATCAGGAAGACCTGGTCCTGGTCGTCTGTGCTTCTCTGGTCTACGTTGTCCAGAAAAACGACGACCTGCTTTCGCCTCGAGGCTTGGATGTTCTTAATGCTTGTCGCGATGTGTCCAGGGCGGTCATCCACTAGTTTCTGCAGGAACTGCAGTCTGGCGATCTTGTAGGCCCTCTCATCAATTTCCCGGAGTTGGCCGGACGGGGATGAATCGAAGTCCTTGAGGGCCTGTCGGTGAACCGACTGGGCGAAGGAATTGTCATTCAACGACGTACCAAGAAGATCCGACAGTTGTCTGATGGTCTCAGTCAGCACGTGCTCTCGGAGATCTGCAAGTGTAGTGCTAGAACCAAAGTCGATGTAGACAGTGAATGCTTGGGAGAAGAGTTCCACTGCGTCGACGTGTACAAGCCGCTGAATGAAAGTGCTCTTCCCGACTCCGACATCGCCGAGGAGAACAATGGGACGACGGTTGGTTGCTGTGGCCAGCATGTCCCGTGTTAGCTGCGGAGCCAGTCCTCTTTTTCCTTGCGCCGGAACGGCTTCCGTGGTGCCTTCATAATCGAGTGCGGCATACCTACTTTCGAGGATGTTTTTACTAATCGACGCATGTTGCGACAAAGCACCACTCGTGGCATAGCAGTCTCGAAGGAACTGGTCTCGCATGTCCCCGATCTTTGCCAAGTCTTCAAGGAAAAGATCCCCAAGTATCTCGAGGTCAGCCTGCAGCTCGTTCCTTCGCTTCATTCCTGGATAAACGGGAAGACGTGCCGACAGAGGCAGCGGGGGCTGGCTGACTGTCGTTACGAGGCGTTGAAGGAGCGTTCGATTATCGATGCCCTCTGGACTGGCAGCATCCCATAGAGCCCGGAAGTTCGTCCGCATGTCCTCAAGGCTTGTAAACACCAACGCTTTGCCATCGGATTGCGGCACACCGTCAACTCTGGCTCCGACGAACAATATGAGTTGATGTCCGTTTGATATGCCAGCGATTTGAATGCCGTTAGCGCTGGCGTACTCCATCGCCTGATGAACGGCATCAGAAACCGCTTTGGCTTCTGCCCCATGCGTCAGGGATTTCAAGCTATGAACGCCGTGTCTTGTCCCAGCAGGAAGACTGAAGGTTATGCTCTCGCGCTTGGCTTCTATGAGGAATTGCCGTGCAGGAAACCCCAGCGCATAGTCGATACGGCCAGTCCCAGCTTTCTCTTCGCACACGACCGCATGATCGTCCCAAGTCAGAACATCTCGGACGATTGCGTCGATAAGTTGGTAGCGAGTGGTTGCTTCGTTTCTATCCTCGGCTTGACGCTCGTTCTCAGCATCAATGAGCGCGCCAAGGGCCTCAAGGCCAGCGTCAAACTTGTCGGACATATCTATCCCCACTTTTAGGTCATGCAGACTTCAGGCCGCGCTGGCCGGGAATCAGATCCCAACCCGAAAAAGGGCAGCTCCCAGCTAATCCGTTGGATCGTAGCACTGAAGCTCGCGCCAGCCGGCGACCATGTCACGTTACTCGGGTCCGTGGATCAGGGCCGCGGGGGAGTTTTGTCCAATCGAGCGTGTTCCACTTCTAAGGAAATGGGACGGAGGAAAGGAATCTTGAAAACCTTCGTTATTGAGAAGCGCCCTGGTGCAAGGATTCCTCGGGCCCGGCATTGCGCCTAAATGTCGCACGCTCAGATTACGCTCCGCTCATGACGATAGATTCAGTAACGGCACTAGCTCTCGCATGGTCCGCCTCTCCATTGGGTGTTGGCGTTCTCACGGGCGTCATCGTTGCCGGAGTGCTTTCTCTGCCACGCCTCATTCGCTGGTTCATTCGGGGAATCATCGGTGCCCCCGAGAGGATACTCATGGGTACCCTGAACTTCATCGATCGAAGAACCTCATCCAAGTACCAGGGCTTGCTCTAAGGGAGGTGCTCATCCCATTCTGGCCCCGCCCGATCCGTTCTTTCCCCAACGGAATGCAGGCCCCTGCACTTCCAGAGTGATGCAGTTGAGGTACCAAAGCGCGACAGTTTTGCGGGCGGGGTATACGCGAATCCCGGATTCCCGCGTCCGTGTGGGATTTTCGCTGCGGGGGAGCGGGTTGAGGGTGTCGCGGTGGGGGACCGGCTTACGGGCACGAATCATGAGGCAAGGAATGCCGGATAGGGGACGGAGCCCTCACGAGCGGCCGTTACTAACAGACAGAGTGTAGCCAGTATTGGTCTAACCCCGCTGGTCGGAGGGCCGGCGCGATAGGGGGCGTCATCTTCGCTGCGCTTAGCTGCCACAAGGGCATTTAAGTCGAGCAACGGCGAGTAAGCCTCAAGGGGGCACGGTATCGATGTGGAATGCATGATGAAGCTGTCCGACCTGCCCTGGCCCGGCTATGACCCCTCCCGTCGCGCCACCGGACCCAGGCGCCGGAGCGCTTCTGACGGAGCGGGTCAGCGGCTGTCGGTCCAGTGTTCACGTCATCTCCTCGTCAATAGCGCCTGATCTGCGCCTACCGCGAATCCCTGTATGGGGGTAGGATACACACATGTCAACCACGTTGACGGATGAGCTCATCCGGAAGGCTAAAGCGTCCGCCCAGGAGACCGAAGAGCTCCGGCGTAAGACGATGCTGGCCTCAGACCGCCGTGCTGAGGCTCTCTTCGCCCTGGCGGCCGAGGGCCTGTCCATCCGCAAGATCGCGGACGCCACCGGCGTCAGCCTCTCCGTCGTCCAGCGCCTGCTGGAGAAGGCCAAGGCCAGCCGTCCTCCACTTGAACGCCGGGAAGAACGGGTCTCCTACGAAATGCACCGGGCCGTGGCCGAGAAGGTCATCGAGGATCCTCAGCCGGTACTGGACAAGGCGCGGACCAACCTCCAGAAGATGCTTGCCAGGACCCGCGACGCCTATGCCGCGGGCTGGGTGCATGAGTGGGAAACGCTGGTCGGCAGCGACGTCAACACTCTGGTGGAAGTGATGCTGCGCCCGGACGAACGAGGCATCGACTTGCGCCAGATGTCCCCGTTCGCTGGCGTGCTGACACAGGAAGAGCGCATGGTCGCCATCCACAAGGCACAGAAGACCGCCAGTGCGGCGTAGCGAACTTGAGCATGCCATCCGGGCAGCCACCGAGATCGTCCGCGCACCGGCGGTCTTCATCATCGGAAGCCAGTCCATCCTTGGGTCGTTCACCGAGGATGAGCTGCCCGCCGAAGCGACGTTCTCTGACGAGGTCGACATCGCTCCCCTGAATGACGACGATGCCGAATCCCTTGCAAATGAGCTAGATGGTGCCATAGGCGAGCTGTCACCCTTCCACGAAACCCACGGGTTCTATGTCCAGGGAGTCGGCACTAAAACCGCCGTTCTCCCGGCCGGCTGGGCGGATCGGCTCGTCGGCGTATGCAACGCGAACACTATGGGACGGACCGGCCTGTGCCTCGATCCTCACGACTTGTGCGCCGCTAAGCTCATCGCCGGCCGAACCAAAGACCACCTTTTCGTTGGGGCTCTCCTTGAGCACCGGCTCGTGGACGGCGAGATCATCGCTACCAGGCTTGAAACAATCGTCAACGACGACATCCGCCGCGCCAGGGCCTTGAACTGGGTTCGGAGCACCCTTCCCTCGTAGTCGGGAACGGTAAACGCGGACTCCGCACACATGAGGTCCATGAGAGACCTGCAGACCATCATCGACCGTCACGCCGCCGCTACTCCCGGCCCGCAATTCGTCGAGTTCATCGACGATCACACCGGCCGTCCCGAAGGCAAGGAATGGCTGATCTGCGATCTCGCGCGCGAGAAGTACGGCGACAACTCTGTCAGCTTCGGAGAAGACGAAGCGACGGCCCGTTTTGTGGCTGCGTGAATATGGCAGCTTGCTTCAGGACCGGTGTGACGGTTTGAGTCAGGACCACCCAGTGATGTTTTCATCTGATGTTGATGTTGGTAAGTGCGAGCGTGGCCAGTCGTTGTTCATTACATAGCACGCGGCTTCGAGCTGAAGCCGGGCCTCTGCAAACCGGGGCGCCATCGATTCCATTTGTTCCATGACGAGCTTGATTGCCTCGGGCTGCTTGTCCGGCGGATACCCGTTGATTACCAGAAGCCGTTTGATGGATGCACGAAGCTTCGCCCGGACGTCGTCCCGAACCGTCCAGTCGGTGCGCACATCGCGCTGCATGACGCCAACGAGCTGCCGAGCGATCTCGGCCAGCTTCCCTTCTCCCTGGACCACCACCGCGGACTCGTTCTGCGCCACCGCGTCGTAAAACGCCAGCTCGTCGGAGCTTAGCGGGGGAGAGAACTGGGCACCGCGCTGCCCCTCTGCCGCCACTTCCCGTATGGAGGGTGGCTACGACAGTCGCGCGGCGAGGACGCGTTGAACGCCAGTGGGGACAGCGCCCAGCCTGAGCTGCGCGGAGGGCTCCGCCTGCCCCCAATGGGCAAAACCGGGAAGAGGTCTTTACTGCGACCTAGGAGGAAAGCCTCCGCGCGAATCCAACGACTCAAGCGCGGAGGCTCCCGGTTCTCCACGCTGGGGGGACCGGAGAACCGATGTAACTCTACTAGCCGGCGTGACGTCCCTAGCCCGCTGACCGACTGGGAGGCGCATCCTTCCGGTCACCGCCGGGGAGGGCGGCCCCTGGTCCTTCCGGCCTGCCACCCGGGAATGGTGTCGTCCAGGAGCTTGAACTTCGCGGGATCCAGTTCACCGCGGCGGCGTTTGTACCGTTGGGTGTGGATCCACACCCCGAGCGTGTGCTCACGGTCTGAGTCATAGTCGTGGTGGCGGGGCCAGTCGTGGCCTTCCGCGCGGTAGACCGCGAGCTGGTCGAGGCGGCGGTGCCAGCGGGCTTCGTCCTCGGATTCCCTGCGGTTTTCCTGCCACCCTGGCACCTGCGCCAGACCGTCGCGGTAAGCCGCGTGAAGGGTGCCTTGGGCTACCTCGCGCCGGCGGTCAGAGAACCAGCGGGCCATTGATCGTTCCTCTTTGTTCTCAGAGCGGTCACGGGGGAACCGGTGCTCGGTCGAAATCTAGGCGACGATCTCATCCATGCGGGCAAGGGACGTAGGGGAGGGGCTGGATTTGGTGCCGGCGGCGGTCAGATGTGCTGCCTCAAGCTTCGGGTCCCGGCGGCGCGCGATGACCAGGTGGTAACCGACGGTGGCGGGCTCGGCGCGCACCAGCTCAGCGATGCGTTTCCGGCTCAGCCCGAGCCGGTACATCAACACCCATTCCGCGTCAGGAGCGCGCCGCAACTGCCTGTCCATAATGAGTGCCATCCTGCCACGGCGCCGGCTCGGAATGGCCCATCGTTTGGGGCAATGTTTTGATGCGGACGGGTCGTGACCCTGACACTGCGCAAGTTGTTCAGCATCCACCCCGGTCCGACAAGGACATCCAAACCAGACATCGTCAACCAAACCACCGCCGCCTAGAGGCATTCCATGTCCAACTATTGCCACTTATGCGAAGTTATACGGAGTTATAGGGGGTTATAGGAAAAACTCTATAACCCCGTATAACTCCGTATAAGTGGGGGGTGAACCTGGTGGAACCCCTACGGCTCCGGCCAAGTGAAAATGGCAGTTTGATTCAGGACCGGTGTGACGGCTGGAACGACCGACGCCACCCCTTCGTCCGGACCAAGACCCGGGGACGCGACATTAGATCCGAAGGACACCTAGTCCCGATTGTTTCACAGACGTTGTTGCAGAGGACTCTTGTCAGTGGCATCGCCACAAGTGTGTTCGCTGATTACGCCCATAGACGATGTTCAGAGGTATGTTGACTCAATGTCAGTCTAATCACCGGATTTGCCTCTCTTGGTGCAGCGCATCCTCGCTCAGCAAAGAACGACCCTTGTGGCAGTCGCGACCCAAGCGCTCGTCAGCTTTGGCAACCCTCCTGCCAGTTCGGCAGCTTTGCGTGACCACGAATGGGCCAGGCAGCACAAACATAAAGACACGGTGGTGGCGGCATTTGCCGAGTCGGCTGGAACGGTGGCCTCATTGCTTGCCGCGGCCGATGAATATTGCCGTGGAATCATGGCGCTACTGGATGATGATCAGATGCTGGCCTTGCCGGCCATGAATTGCGTCCGCGCCATACACGACGCCTCCTTGCGAATATGTTGCTTGGTAGACCCTGAAATCTCTGCGGAAGCGAGGCTAGCCCGCTCGGCCGCCGATTTCCTAGCAACGGTCCAAGGTGGCATCCCACTTCTGCGAATTGTTGACGAATCTTTCGGAGATAGAGGCGATCTGCAGAGAGGCTTGAAGGGCAGAGACGGGGCTGTAGAACACTTCGTCAGTCTCGGCCTGGAAGTGAAGCTAAACGGGAAAGGAGACGCGATCCACGTCCGCTGCGGCAACTATGTGGCCAACGTAAATGTGAAGAGCACTGACTTGAGCCGTAAGTACACACCCCGAGTCCATTACGCATGGGGGCTTAACTCGGGCGCTACGCACTCCAGCCCCTGGTTGACGCATGGGCTCTCGGGCCCCTGGTCCCAAATGCTTGTGTCCATGATCTCCCCATTGCTGGATATCTCTGATGCTCTCGCCACCAAGCTCCTCGGATACGTAGGTCTACCTGCGGATGATGTGCGTCGATCCACGCATACACGCCGGCTCCTGCTTATGGACCGGTACGGACGTGATGGGCGTCCGTTTGTGCACCATGAGGCTTACCACCTGGGGAACTAGGGCTTAAGGCTTGTCGCTCCAGCGTTCGTGGGCTGATTGCCGGCTGATTCCTACGGCGCGGCCAATGTCCGCCCAGGACGCGTCCCCTGACTTCGCGGCCGCAACTGTTTTAACCAGCCGGTGTCCGGCCTGGTTGTATTCACGCGCTTCGGCCTCTGCGCCGGCCACAGCTTCCATCGGAGCGAGGTGGGCTTTCCACTCGGTCAAAGGCGCCGCCGCCTCGGGGCGGTGACGGGTGGAGTGCGGACTTCCGGCACCACAGGCTACCCGGAGGGCCCGCGGGGAGGGATATGTCCCGAGTCTTCTGGCTGCCCAAGGCCAGCCGGGTCAAGGTACGGCTGACCCGGATCGCGCTCATGCCGCGGCCGTACCGGCCAGTCGCTGGAGTATGGCGAGGCCGGCCGGTGTTCCGGACCAGCGCCGTTCCAAGGGCCCGTGGCCCGCCTTGCGAATGACCGAGCTTAGAACCAGGGCCACGATGATCGGGCGGGCGGAAGCAAGTTTTGCCAATTCTTTGCCAATGGACGGGCAGGGGGCAAAGCAAAGGCCCCTGCTTCCCTTGTAAACAAAGGGAACCAGGGGCCTTGCTACGTGGCGGTGACGGTGGGATTTGAACCCACGTTGGCTTTTACACCAAACAACATTTCGAGTGTTGCACCTTCGGCCGCTCGGACACGTCACCAACCTGACTAGGGTACCGGAGCAATGCGCCCAACCCCAAAACGGCGCCCCGACGGCCTCCGAAAACGCGCCGCGCGCCCCGCCCGCGGCGCCGGAACTTTCCCACGTCCGGCCGCGGCACTAGATTCATAAGCAAGATGAGCAACCCGAACGAAACAACCCCAGCCCCAACCACTGCAACCGCATATTGGACCGTCGGCCCGGAGCAGGGTGAACTCCGCCGCGAGGAACTGCCCGCACCCGGCCCCGGCGAGGCCTTGGTGCGTTCGCTCTACTCCGGCATCAGCAAGGGTACCGAGATGGTGGTGCACAACGCCCGAGTGCCGGAGTGCATTGCCGAGGAAATGGCAGCGCCGCATCAGGAGGGCAGCTTCCCGTCACCGGTGAAGTTCGGCTACCTCTCCGTCGGCGTCGTCGAGGAGGGCCCGGCCGCCTGGCAGGGCAAGACGGTCTTCTGCCTGCACCCGCACCAGGACCGCTACATCGTCCCGGTCGGATCGCTCACGGAGGTCCCGGCCGGCGTCCCCGCCCGCCGCGCCGTGCTCACCGGCACTGTGGAAACCGCGGTCAACGCACTGTGGGAGGCCGGTCCCCGGCTCGGCGACCGCGTTGCCGTGATCGGCGCCGGCCTGGTCGGCGGCATGGTCGCCAAGCTCCTTGGCACCTTCCCGCTGGGCCGGCTGCAGCTGATCGACGTCGACCCGGCAAAGCGCGCCTTCGCCGACACCCTCGGCGCCGACTTCTGCCACCCCGACGACGCGCTGCCGGACTGCGACATCGTGATCCACTGCTCCGCCTCGCAGGCCGGGCTGCAACGCGCGCTGCAGCTGGTGGGGGACGAGGGCGAGATCATCGAGATGTCCTGGTACGCGGACCGCCTGGTCACCCTGCCGCTGGGGGAGGACTTCCACGCCCGCCGGCTCTCCATCCGCGCCAGCCAGGTGGGCGTGGTGGCCCGCGCCCGCCGCCACCGCCGAACCAACGCCGACCGGCTGAACCTCGCCGTCTCGCTGCTGGCCGACCCGGTTTTCGACGCCTTCCTCACCGGCGCGTCCAGCTTCAGCGAGCTGCCCGACGTCGTCCAGCACCTCTCCGACGGCAACCTGGACGCGCTCTGCCACGTGATCGAATACCCCGCCGCCGAAGACTCAACCACCGACGCCCCCGCAACAGAAACCACGAGGTAATCCGTGTTCACCCTGACCGTCCGCCGCAATTTCATGATCGCCCACAGCCTGCCGCGCCCGGCGTTCGGCCCCGCACAGGGCCTGCACGGAGCCACTTTCGTCACCGAGGTGACGTTCCGCCGTCGGGCCCTGAACCAGGATGCGATCGTGCTGGACATCGGTGAAGCCGGCGAGGTGCTGGACGACGTCCTGGCGGGCCTGAACTACAAGAACCTGGACGAGCACCCGGACTTCACCGGCAAACTCAGCACCACCGAAGCACTGGCCCAGTACATCGCCGACGCGGTGGCCGGCCGGATCCGCGGCGGGGAGGACGGCAAGGCGCTCGCCGGCATCGACGTCACCCTGCGCGAAACCCCCGACGCCTGGGCCAGCTACTCGCTCAAGTTCGACGCCGGCTAGCAGCCCCGTGGAAGCGACCGGCCTCCGGCTCCTGGTGCCCGGCAACGTGCGCCACAACTCCGGCGGCAACGCCTACAACGCCGCGCTGCTGCGCGCCCTCGCGGAGCTCGGCGTCGCGGCGGTGTCCTGCGGGGTCGACGGCGACTGGCCGGTCGGCAGCACGGCAGACCGGCAGGGGTTCGGCCACTTGCTGATGGAGTCCGACGCCGGCCAGGTCACCCTGGTGGACGGCCTGGTGGCCTGCGGGGCGCCGGGTGAGCTGGAAGCGGCGGCCGCTGCCGGGGCGCCGGCCTGGATCCTGCTGCACATGCCGCTGGCCGCGGACCCGGACCTGGAACGCCGTGCCCTGCGGGCCGCGGCCGGCGTCATCTGCACCAGCAATTCGGCCGCGGCGGCCCTGCGGGAACGGCACGGGCTGCTTGGACTCCCTGGGCTGCACGGGCCGGCCAAGATTGGCGTGGCGCTCCCCGGCGCCGAGGCCGCCCCGGCCGCCGCCGGTTCCGAGCCGCCACACCTGCTTGCGGTGGCCGCGCTGCTGCCGAACAAGGACCAGTTGCTGCTGCTGCGCGCCCTGGCCGGCCTCACCGACCTTGCCTGGACGGCCTGCTTCGCCGGTTCGGACACCGCGGATTCCGCGTACGCCGCCCTGCTCCGGCAGGAATCGGCGCGTCTCGGCCTGACGGAACGGGTCCGGATTCCCGGCGAGCTGCGCGGAGCCGAACTGGACGCCGAGTGGGCCGCCGCCAACCTCAGCCTGCTGATTTCCCGGGCCGAGACCTATGGGCTGGTGGTCACCGAATCCCTGGCCCGCGGCGTGCCGGTGATCGTCCGGCAAGGCACGGGCGCCGTCGAAGCCCTCGCGGCCGGCACCCCCGACGCAGACCCCGCCGGCACCCCCGGCGCCGAAGCAAGTGCGCTGCCGGGCGCCGCCGTCGAACTCGGGGACGACCCCGCGCCGCTGGCAGCGCTGCTCCGCCGCTGGCTCACCGACCCGGAGCTCCGAGCCCGGTGGCAGGCCGCCGCCCGGGCCGCCCGGGAACACCTGCCCGGCTGGGACGCCACCGCGCGGACGGTCCTGGCGGTCATCGCAAATCAGCCGCCGGCCCACCCAACCAACTCGCAGTAGTTGCCGTTTTCAGGCCCGTTGACGGCAACTAATGCGAGCTACTTGGGCGGGGCGGGTGGAGAATGACCCCATGACCACCGAGCCCGTGACCGTGCAGCTGCCGCCCGCCGAGAGCCTCACCCCCGAGCGGCTCCGGGCGTGGTCGTGGCACCGACAAGGCCTGGACGGTTCGCTGGCCGGGTGCACTGCGGAGCAGGTGTTCGCCCGGGCCGGCTGGGCGCGGTCCGTGGGCGGCGCCAACCCGTACCTGACGCTCTTCGCCCGCGCCGGCATCCGGCGCGCGCAGGTGGACCTGGACGTGCTGGAACACCGGCTCCTGGAACTCCCGACGGCGCGCGGCTGCACCTACGTGCTGGGCAGCGACGACTTTGCCTGGGCGCTCCGGCTGGGACGCGACCCGGCCGAGGCCGGCTTCAAGGTGGTCGGCCGGCTGGGAGTGGACCGCGGCGAGATCGCGCTGCTCGAGGAGCAGGTGCTGCACACCCTCAGCGAAGCCGGAGTTCCACTGGACCCGCGGCAGCTCAAGAATGAACTCGGCGATTCGGTGCGCAACCTCGGCGAGGAGGGCAGGAAGAAAGGCGCCGCCACCCCGCTGCCCACCGCACTGGGCCTCCTGCAGGCGGACGGCCGGATCCGCCGCGTTCCTGCCACCGGCCGGCTCGACCAACAGCGCTACGCTTACGAGCCTTGGGGCCTGCCGCCCAGCACGCTCAGCGACGACGAGGTCCGCGTGGAGCTCATCCGGCGCTACCTGGGCTGGACCGGAGGCGCCACCTTCAAGCAGTCCCAGTGGTTCACCGGCTTTACCGTCGCGCAGAGCAAGGCCGCGCTGGCCGCCGTCGGCGCGGTTGAGGTTCCCACCGCCGCCGCCGGAGACCCGCTCTGGATGCTGCCCGACGACGTCGACCTCCTCGCCGCCTTCGAGGAACCGGCCGAGGAACAAATCCAGCTGCTCGCGGGAACTGATTCGCTGGTGCTGCTGCGCCGGAACGCGGCGGAGCTGCTGGCAGCCGAGGACCAGGACAAAAAGGCGCTCGGCTCGCTCGCGCTGCAGGCCGACCTGCCGGATCATCCCATCCTGGACCGCGGCCGGATCATCGGGCTGTGGCAGTACGACCCGGGCCGGGAGAAGATCGCCGCCTGGCTGTTTGGCACCCCGACTCCGGCAGTGACTCGGCGGATCGCCGAGGTGGAGGCCTGGATCAGGTCGGACCTGGGCGACTTCCGCGCCTTCAGCCTGGACTCACCGGCGTCGCGGCAGAAGCGGATCGAGGCGCTGCAGGCGTCCACCACGGCCACCGCCGAGCGGTAGCCGGGCCAGCGCGCTACCTGCCGCTTACCTGAGCGCCGCCCGAATGACAGGATCAGGCGCCGCGGTGCCCGGCGAAGAAATCCCGCAGCAACGCACCGCATTCCTGCTCCCGGACCCCGGCGTAGACCTCCACCCAATGGTTGAGCCGGCGCTCGCGGAGAATGTCGAAGACGGAGCCGGCGGCCCCGGCCTTCTCGTCCCAGGCGCCAAAGACCACCCGCGGAATCCTTGCCAGCACCACGGCGCCGGCGCACATCGCGCACGGCTCCAGCGTCACCACCAGGGTGCAGTCCTCCAACCGCCAGCCGTCGTCCTCCAGGCCGGCCAGGGCGCGGCGCGAACGCAGCCGGGCCGCGGCCTCCCGGATCGCCACCATCTCGGCGTGCGCCGTCGGGTCCCCCAGGGCCTCCCGCTCATTGCGCCCGGCGCCCAGCACCGAACCGTCCGGACCGATCACGACTGCGCCGATCGGCACGTCCGCGGTGGCCAGCGCCCGGCGCGCCTCGGCAAGGGCCAGACCCATCCATTCGGCATGGCGGGGCTCGGGGGTAGTCATGGCTCAATGATAGTTTCGACCCTAAGCAAGCTGTGCACCTGGCCGGTGCACCGGGAAGTCGGGAGAGGGCATTGAGCACCAAGACTGAGAGCTGGCTGATGCGGCGCTGGGGCAGGTGGGTGGTCCCGTACGCCGCGCTCTGGATCACGATGCTGATCGGCGGCGTCGTGGTCGTCGCCCTGGCGCTGACGAGTGCGGAAGTCTACGACAACGTCGTGGACGACGCCGGCCTGGCCAACCTGGACAAGCCCACGCTGGGGTTCATGCAACAGCTGCGCAGTCCGGGCCTGGACGCGTTCGTGACCGGCTTCACCAACATCGGCGGCGGCATCGGCATGCCGATCCTGGCCAGCATCCTGACGGCGTGGCTGATCTGGGTCTCCCGGACCTGGCGGCCGCTGATCCTGATCGGGGGCGCCGCCGCCGTGTCGATTACCGCCACGACGGTGGGCAAAAAACTGATCGGCCGGGCCCGTCCCGACTTCGCGGACGCGGTGCCGCCCTACGAGACGTCGCCGTCGTTCCCCAGCGGCCACACGCTGAACTCGACGGTGGTGATCGGTCTGGTGGTTTACCTCGCCTGCCTGCAGGTAAAGCGCACCATTGCCCGCGTCGGTTTCATCACCGCCGGTGTGATCTTCGTCTTCGCGATGGGCATGAGCCGCGTCTTCCTGGGCCATCACTGGATGACCGATGTGATCTTCGGCTGGGCGCTCGGCCTGGGCTGGGTGGGGATCGTGATCCTGGCCCACAGGCTGTTCCATGTGCTGCGGCACCGGGAGCACACCGGCCCCGCCCCGACGTTCGACAACGAGGCGCACCTGCGCGACCGCGCCCCGGACGACGCCGCCGGGGGTACCGCCGCCGACGCCGATACCCCCGGCTCCGCGGGACGGTCCTCGGCGTCCGGATGATAGTTTTGACCCATGCGCACTCTCGTTGTGGACCACCCGCTGGTCGCCCATAAGCTCACCGTTCTGCGGGATAAGAACACCCCATCCCCGGTCTTCCGCCAGCTCACCGAGGAGCTCGTCACGCTCCTGGCCTACGAGGCAACCCGGGACGTCCGCACCGAACCGGTGACCATCGAGACGCCGGTCAGCACCACTATCGGCACCGCGTTCACCAAGCCCACCCCGCTGGTGGTCCCGATCCTGCGCGCCGGGCTCGGCATGCTGGAAGGGATGACCAAACTGGTCCCCACCGCCGAGGTCGGCTTCCTGGGCATGGCCCGCGACGAAGAGACGCTCGACATCATCACCTACGCCGAGCGCCTGCCCGAGGACCTGACGGACCGCCAGATCTTCGTCCTGGACCCCATGCTGGCCACCGGCGGCACGCTGCGCGAGGCGATTAAGTTCCTCTTCAAGCGCGGCGCCTCGGACGTCACCTGCATCTGCCTGCTGGCCGCCCCCGAGGGCCTGGCCAAGCTGGAAGAAGAGCTCTCGGACGCCAACGTGACCATTGTCCTGGCCTCCATCGACGAGAAGCTCAACGAGAAGTCCTACATTGTGCCCGGTCTGGGCGACGCCGGAGACCGCCTGTACGGCATCGCCGTCTAAGCCGCACCGTTTAGCGCCTCCGGCCCCCGCTCCTCCGGCCCTGTTCACAGGTTCCGGTCAGGGGTTCCGGCGCCATGCGTCCGGGACTAGCCTGTGCGCATGGACTGGAAACTTGAACTCGTGTTTGTCCCCGTGTCGGATGTGGACCGGGCCAAGGACTTCTATGTGAACAAGGTTGGCTTCAACGCCGACTATGACGAACGCCCCGCGGACAACATCCGGTTTGTCCAGCTGACGCCGCCGGGTTCCGGGTGCTCGATCGCGATTGGCGAGGGCCTCAACGACGCCCCGCCCGGCACCGCCCCCGGCCTGCAGCTGGTCGTCGACGACATCCAGGCGGCGCACCGGCAACTCAAGGACAACGGTGTACACGTCAGTGACATCGACGTCCAGGACTGGGGGCATTTCGTCTACTTCGCCGACCCCGACGGCAACAAATGGGCGGTGCAGTACATCCCCGGCCGTTCCGGCGGCTAGCTGCACGCCATTGCTGGCAGGCCGTGCCGAGGCTCGCACAAGAAGGCCCCGGATCCTGTGGATCCGGGGCCTTCTTGTCGCGGGTGCCAAGGCCCGCGGTGCGTGCGGCTTAGTACCAGTTGTTCGCGTAGTGGAAGTTCAGCGCGCCGCACGGTGAACCGTAGCGGTCCTCCACGTACTTCAGGCCCCAGTTAATCTGGGTCCGGTAGTTGGTCCGGTAGTCCGCGCCAGCGCTGGCCATCTTCTCGGCCGGCAGGGACTGCACCACGCCGTAGGCGCCGCTGCTGGGGTTCGTGGCCGTGGTCTTCCAATCGGATTCCTTGGTCCACAGCTTCAGCAGGCACTGCATTTCGCTGGCTGCCCAGCCGTGGGCCGGCAGCTGTGCGGCGGCATAGGCCTGCGCGCCGGCCGGATCGTCGACGGCCACCGGCTTCGCCGGAGCAGGCGCAGCGGCTTTCGCGGGGGTGGCCTTCGCGGCCGGAGCCTTGGCAGGCGCTTTCGCGGGGGCTTTCGACTTGGCGGGCGTGACTTTGGCGGCCTGGGCCTCCAC
This sequence comes from Arthrobacter sp. SD1074B, assembly GCF_056780195.1. Classification (NCBI taxonomy): domain Bacteria; kingdom Bacillati; phylum Actinomycetota; class Actinomycetes; order Micrococcales; family Micrococcaceae; genus Arthrobacter; species Arthrobacter sp. SD1074B. The sequence continues at coordinate 517,008 of NZ_JBRAZT010000001.1, forward strand.
TTTCACGGCGGCGGGGGATGCAGGAGCGTTGCTGCCGACGCGTTCGAAGTCGAGGGTCTGCAGGGACGCGGCGGTTTCCTTGGCCGCTTCGGCCTTGTGGGCGGCCGTGCCGGACGCCTGGCCCGCGGCCCCCGCCCCCAGCAGGACGGCGAAAGCAGACACCACGACGGCGGCGCGCTTGCCGTTGGTCCTGACCCCGCGGGACAGGGCCGAAGCACGCTTCGCCGGCTGGGCGCGGTGGCGCGCGCCCTCGGCGTCGGACGTGCGTTTAGTGCCTTCTGGGCGCGTGGGTACCTTGAATTCAGTCATGTTCGCCTCTCAACGCCTACGGAGTTAGCTGTCGGGTTCGGATGCGAAATCCGGCCGCACGGAATCTCGACGTGGCGGCTTAACCCCAAGGGTGCATGGATGCAGAATGCCCGGGAACTCTGGGTTCCCCGTCTCTGCCTGGTCCATGGGAATCCGGGAAGCGGCAGAGTTTGGCGTCAGCCCGGATATGCGGTCAGATCGGTGACTGCACGCTAAAACGGTACCGGACTTCCGGTCAGATGTCACATTTAGGTAACGACGCGACCCTGCGGCGGAGCGGCGGCTTGCCCTCGGGGCCGTTTCGGGTCGGCCCGTTTCGACGGTTCCGTGCCCATCAGTGGTGTGAAGCGTCGAATGCGCCCGGAACCGTTGAAACGACATCCAAAAGCGGAGTGCTGCTGAACGTCATGGCTCAACTAAGCAGGCTTGTCGTGCCGGCTATGCCGCCGGCGGCACCGCGGGCAGCCGGACGGCGAATTCCGTCCGGCCCGGCCGGGACGTCACGTCGACGGTTCCTCCGTGGGCCTTCACGATGGACTGCACAATGGACAAGCCCAGGCCGCTGGTGCCCTCGGAGGTCGTCGCCGCGACCGCCGTCGTCGAAGCCCCGGTGCGGGACACCGCGGGGCCGCCCGCCCATCCGGCCGCCGGGTTGGTGCGTGCGGCGTCCGCCCGCGTGAAGCGGGCGAAGACCCGCCCGAGGAATTCGGGGGCGATGCCGCCGCCGTTGTCCGTCACGGTGAGTACGGCGCTCCCGTCAGCCGAACGCATGACGCCCGTGACCACCGTTGTCCCTGGCTCCGTGTGCTTGCGGGCATTGGACAAGAGGTTGGCGATGACCTGGTGCAGCTGGGTCGCATCGCCGCGCACCACCACGGGCTCGTCCGGGAGCTCCAGCTGCCAGAGGCGGTCAGGTGCCATGACTTTCTCATCGCTCACGCTCTCGATGGCCAGCTGCGTGAGGTCGACGTCGGTGACCTTGAGCGGCTGCCCCTCGTCCAGGCGTGCCAGCAGCAGCAGGTCCTCCACCAGGGTAGTCATCCGCTCGGACTGGCTCTGGACGCGGGCCAGGGATTTCTCGCCGTCGGGCGTGAAGTGCTCGGTCATCCGCATCAGCTCCGTGTAGCCGCGGATGGCAGTGAGCGGTGTACGGAGCTCGTGCGAGGCGTCGGCGACGAACTGCCGCACCTTCATCTCGCTTTCCTGCCGCGCTTCTAGGGCACTGGAAACGTTCTCCAGCATCTGGTTCAGCGCATAGCCCACGCTGCCCACCTCGGTACCCGGATGCGCGGCCGACGCCGGGACCCGGACTCCCAGCGCCACCTCGCCGGCGTCCAACGGCAGGCGGGAGACCTTGGTGGCCACCTCGGAGAGCTGTTCCAGCGGCTTCATGGTCCGGCGGATCAAGGCCGTGCCGGCAAGGCCGATCAGCACGAGTCCACCCGCGGACACCACCGCGAGGGTCCACACGAGCGAGGCCAGGGTGTTCTGCTTTTCGGCCAGCGGCAGCCCGGTGACAATGACGTCACCATAGGGTGCCCGCACCGCGGTCAGCCGGTAATCCCCGGCCGACAGGGTGCGGTCCACCGGCAAGCCATTCGGGGTCAGCGCCAGGAGGACGGCATTGTCCGCGGAAGACAGGCTCTCGCGGCTGGCGTCCCCGGCCAGGAAACCAGCGCTGGCCACCGTGCCGTTCAGCACCCGTGCGTTGAGCGTGCCGATGCCCTGCCCGCGGGCCTCGAGGGGATCCGGTCGGCCGCCGGGATTGTCGGATTCCGGCCGGCCGAACTCGCTGGAACGGTGCGCTGCGCCCGCGAGCTGCTTATCGAGCTGTTGGGTGAGGAAAACATCCATCGAGGCGTAGCTGAACACTCCCACCGCGCCGCAGATCGCCACGAGCAGCGCCATGGCGACGAGGACCAGCCGCGTGCGCAGGTGCCACGTGGACGGGTTGCGCCAGTCGTGCCCGGGTACGGGCGTCACGCCGGACAGTGTGGGCACGGATCAGTCCGCCGGTTTCAGCACGTAGCCGGCGCCGCGCACGGTGTGGATCATGGGTGCGTGCTTGGCGTCAATCTTCTTGCGAAGGTAGGAAATGTAGAGCTCCACGATGTTCGCCTGTCCGCCGAAGTCATAGTCCCAGACCCTGTCCAGGATTTGGGCCTTGCTGATGACCCGCTTGGGGTTTTCCATCAGATAGCGCAGCAGCTCGAACTGCGTGGCGGTCAGATGCAGCTCCTCGCCGGCCCTGGTGACGTCCCGGGTGTCCACATTGAGCACCAGGTCACCCACCACGAGTTCGGCGGTGTCCATGGCGGCCACCCCGGAACGCTGCACTAGACGGTGCAGGCGAAGCAGGACCTCTTCCATGCTGAACGGCTTCGTGACGTAGTCGTCGCCGCCCGCGGCCAGGCCGGTTATCCGGTCCTGTACGGCGTCCTTCGCGGTGAGGAACAGCGCCGGAACTTCCGGCGCGAACGCGCGGATGCGGCTGAGGAGTTCGACGCCGTCGAACCCGGGGAGCATCACATCCAGCACCAGCACATCGGGGCGGAAATCCTTGGCGAGCTTCACCGCGGTGGGGCCGTCCGCCGCCACGGCCACGGACCAGCCGGCCATCCGCAGCCCCATGCTCATGAGCTCGGACAGGCTGGGCTCGTCATCCACCACCAGGGCGCGGATGGGGGACCCGTCCGGGTGCGTGAGCTGGGGCAGGTTGTTGGTCATGGAATGCGAAGTGGCCATGGAACGACTCTCCAATCTGCCGTTGAGGCGCCGCTTTGGGGACCCTGTGCGGCACCTGTGAATCCCAGACTACCGAGCTGGATGCCGCCCGGGGGAGCGCAGGGTCCGATTCGCCGCGGATCCCGCCCCGCAACCCACGCCGGAGCGCTTGCCCCGGGGTCCCGCCGGGCCCGGGGCAAGGTCACAGCCCGGCACAGGATCCCTCACCCTTCTGGGGTGGACACAGCTGAGCGTGGCGGGCATCGTCGCGGGCAGGACCGTGCGGATGGTCGCCGCCAAGACCGGCACGGGTTACACGGCGTCGTCGATCCAGGTCGTGGCGGCGACGGCAACCCGCCAGACCAACTGACGGCCGACGCGGACGCGGCTGCCGGGCCCCGGGGGCCGGCAGCGTGACCACTCCGTGGACCGACCGCGACTCCAGCGCCCCACCGGGGAGATTCCGTCTGCCCGGCTTACGGTGAACGATTTCCGAAAATAGCCGGGTGAAAGCGAATAATATTCGGAGATGGTCGCCATTGGCCCGCTCTCACCTCCAGGCGGGCCGCGATTCTCCCGACCGCCAGAATTGTGATTTGCGCTACAATCGCGCCTTTCGTCTCACTATGCGGACTTTAGGGTCCATTGTTACTTGCTAGTTCTCATTGTTACGTTGCACACTTCAATTGTGAACAAGAACTCAACAGCACCTGCAGCCGCAGCTTCCTGGATCAGCGCACCAGCTGGTACTGAGATGCCCTGTTGTCGAATGCACGCCTAACTTCTACACCCCAGAACGTTTCTAGGCATTCGCCCCCAGCCCAGCGTCGGGCGTCCCTCCCCAGTTCTCATTGCGGGGAATCAGCATTCGAGCCGCGATGACGGCCATTCACATTGAGGTAAGCATTCCATGTCAGTTGCATCCGGATACGTCCACATCTCTGTCCGTAACGCCAACAAGGCCGGCCAGACCGGTCTCCGCCAGGGCTTCGGCGGCCGGCCGAGCTTCGGCCCCGCCGGATCCGGCAACAGCTTCCCCGCCCCCGGTTACGCGGGGCAGGGCTACAACCCCAACTCCTACGGCCAGCTTCGCGCCGTCCCCGCCGCAGAGTCGGCCCCGTCCACCGCGCCGACCCCGGTGATTGCGCCCGGCAACGGCAGCGCGGTCCGCCCCGTTCCCAACGACAATGTCGCCCGCGGCTTTGTGCTGTACATGGGCATCGATGAGGAAACCGCGGCCGCCGCCGGAACCTCCATTGCCAAGCTGGCCCAGGAGATCCGCGCCTACGCCCAGTCCCTGGTGTCCGGCGCCGAAAGCTACGCAGCCGTCGCCGTTGCCCCGGCCTCCGCGCCGGGTTCCGCGCTCGACGTCGTCCGGTCCACTTTTGGCGACCCCACCGCCGGTGCCCGCCAGCGCGCTGAGAACGCACGCCTGCAGCAGCCGCAGGACCCGCGCCCGTCCGGCGTGCTGATTGACCTCGCCCGACGCGAGGTGGCGCTCGACGGCGAATCGCTGAACCTCACCTTCAAGGAGTTCGAGCTCCTCAACTACCTCGTGGAGAACGGCACTCGCACCGTGGGCCGCGATGAGCTCCTTGAGGGCCTGTGGCGGAACGCCGAAGAGGTTCCCAACGAGCGCACCATCGACGTGCACATCCGCCGGCTGCGCTCCAAGCTGGGCCGGCTCGCCAACACGGTGCGCACGGTCCGCGGCCAGGGCTACCGGTTCTACGAGCACCCCGAAGTCGTAGTCTGGGCCGCTCCGGAATACTCCATCTAGTTTTAAGCTTTTCGGAAGGCGTCCGTCCCGCTTGTGGGGCGGGCGCTTTCGCTTTCGCTTTCGCGGCACGATCCCTCGGCGCCTGCGCTCGTTCCTCGCGCAACAACGGCGCTTTCGGGATGCGCCGCTGCGCTTCAGCGCCCGCGCAACATGTATCGGCCGCCTTGAGTGATCCGGGTGACGGAGCATGTGCCTCCGCAGCTGAGGTGGCGGCTTTGGACTCTGTTGTGTTTCCTGCCGTCGGCGTAGTCTCGGACCCGTCGATCGGACTATTGGGAGGAATCATGTCTGTTGCACGTATAACTACCCTGAGCTCCAACTCCAAGACCTCGTTTGATGCCGCGATCAAGGAAGGCGTCGACCGGGCGAACAAGACGCTGCGGAACGTCACCGGCGCCTGGGTCAAGGAGCAGAAGGTTGAAATCAGCGACGGCGCCGTCGTGGCCTGGCATGTGGTGCTGGAAGTGACGTTCGTCCTGGACGACTAGGCGGAGTCCGCTCCGGAGCGCGCTCGTGGAGGGGACCGTCCGCACTAGGATTGAGCCATGAGCGCGCATCACATGAAACGGCTGGTGCTCATGCGGCACGCCAAGGCGGATTGGCCCGGCGGCGTGGCCGACCACGAGCGGCCGCTGGAAGAGCGCGGGCACCGGGAGGCGCCGCTGGCCGGGAGATGGCTCCTCAAGCACGGCGTGGTCCCCGACTTCATCCTCTGTTCCAGCGCCCTGCGGACCCGGCAGACGTGCACCTGGGTGTGCAGTGAGCTGGGGGCCAAGGCTCCGACGCCGAAACTCGAGGACGGTCTCTACGGCGCCTCTGCGCTGCGCATGCTGGCGGTCATCAACCATGTCCCGGACACGGTCACAACCCTGATGGTGATCTCGCACATGCCCGGCGTGCAGGATCTGGCCATGCACCTGGCCTCCCGGGACTCCAACCATGACGCGTATATGGACGCGGCCACCCGCTATCCCACCAGCGGCCTGACGGTGTTTGAGACGGAGAAATCCTGGGCCGAACTCGACGGCCAGGATGCTCGGTTGACCCACTTCAAGGTTCCCCGGGTGAAGTAGCCGGCCGGGTGCGGCAGATCGATGGTCAGCCCGATGATTGTGTTGTTTACTGATGCTGTAATTGCTTTTACTGCCGGTGTTTCTTAATGACCGAGGAAAAGGTGGATCAACGTGGATTCAGGACAACTCGTAGGGATCATCGTCGGCATCGTGGTGGTGCTCGCGATCATCGCGGCGGCAATCTACCTTGGCCGAAAACGCAAGACAGTCGCGGACCGGAACCGGGCCGCGGAAATGCGTGAAAAGGCCCAGGCCGACCAGCTGGCAGCGCGGGAGCACGAGGCCAAGGCGGCGCGGGCGGAAGCCGACGCGAAGGCGGCCGAAGTCGAGGCCGAACGGCTGCGCATGCAGGCCCGCGGCACGCAGCAGGAGGCGGAGACGGTCCGCGCCGGTGCCGAGGAACAGCTCCGCCGGGCCGACGACGTCGATCCGGACGTGGTGACGACGACCGAACGCGGCGGTACCGACACCGCCGGCCACGATGCCCAGATCCGGAACGCTGAGGCCCACGACGTCCAGCCGCATGAGGAACTCCGCCGGGACCGCGGCGACCGCAGCCGTCCGGCAGACACGGCAGGAACCGGAGACACCGCCGGGATCCGCGAAGACACACCGCCGGAGCGCCGCGACACTGACGGCCCGCACAGCGAACGGCCGCGCAATCTTTGAGGCCCCGACGCGGCAGCGGCCGGCACGGTGACCCCTCGCCATTCCGGGCTGGCCCTGCTCGTCGCCATCCTGTGGGGCGTCAACTTTGTCGCCATTGACCTGGGCCTGCACCCCGAGGGGGCGCAGATGCCCCCTCTCCTGTTTGTGGCCATGCGCTTCACCCTGGTGGTGTTTCCCTGCATCCTCTTCATCCGCAAACCCGACGTCAGCTGGAAGGCGATCATCGGCGTCGGGCTCCTGATGAGCGCAGGCCAGTTCGGCCTGCTCTACCTGGCCATGGCGCTCGGCATGCCCGCGGGCCTCGCCTCACTGGTGCTGCAGGCCCAGGTCCTGCTGACGGTGCTGCTGGCGGCCGGGATCCTTGCCGAGCGGCCCACCCGCCGCCAGCTCGCCGGAGTCGCGCTGGGGATTGCCGGGCTCGCGGTCGTGGCTGTGGGCCGCAGCCTCGTGGCCCCCTTGCTGCCGCTGGTCATTGTGCTGGCCGCCGCGCTGTCCTGGGCCGGGGGCAATATCGTCGCGCGGAACGCCAAGGCCGCGTCCGGGTTGGGACTCGTGGTGTGGTCCGGCGCCGTCGTGCCGCTGCCGCTGGCCGGACTCTCGCTGCTGGTGGACGGTCCTGCCGCTGTCTCCGAGGCGTTGCTGGGGCTGCAGCCGGTGACGATGCTCAGCGCGCTCTACACGGCGGTGTTCGGCTCACTCGTCGGCTACGGCATCTGGAACCGACTGCTGGGGCTGTATCCGTCCTCCGCCGTCGTTCCCTTCACGCTCCTGGTCCCGGTGGTGGGCATGACGACGGCCTGGCTGGTCCTGTCCGAGGTGCCCTCGGCTGCGGAAGTGGCCGGCGGACTGCTGCTGCTGGCCGGGGTGGCGACCGCGGTGCTGCGGGGGCGTGGCCCGCGCGGCGGCGCAACTGCCGACGGTCAGCGGCGGGTGGGGGACTTGGCAGCCGGCCGTGCCGGTGCCTTGACCGCCGGTTTGAGCTGCGACGTGGCGGCCGGCTTGGACGACGCCGGGCGCTTTGCTGCGGACGTGGATGTCCGTGCAGCCGGGGTTCGCGGCGGTGGTGCCCCGCGTGCTGCGGACGGTGCTGCCCCGCGCGGGGCGGACGGTGCTGCCCCGCGCGGGGCGGGCCTGCGGGGGGCCGGGCCCCTGGCGGCGGACGCTGGGCGCCGGGATGCGTAATCGGGACGCGTTGCGGGGCGGCGGCCGGGCACGACGGTGCCGGCAAGCAGCAGGAGCAGCGTCGCAGCTCCCGCGGCAGCCGCGAGGTAGAAGTACAGGTCCGGATGCTCGGTGTCCACGTTGGTGGACAGCGCGTCAGGGTCCGGGTTGAAGGCCAGGCCCCACTGCCGTAGGAACGCGATGCCGAAGGCGATGAAGAGGATGCTGCCGATCCCGCTCGCCAACAGGGTCTTGTACCGCCGCCGGACCAGCACCTCGGCCACGCAGGCGATGTAGGCGACGGCGGCTGCGGCCAGGAACCACAGCCCCACCGTTTCGTGCAGGGTGGCGCCGGCGAGGACCAGCAAGGCCAGGGCGGCAAGGGAGGCTCCGATGGCAGTCTTGCCGCTGTTACCCATGTGACGCATGTGACCAATCATCCCCGAGTGTGGCTACTTCACAACGTAGCCACGCATGATCGCCATGATTGCGGCGACACTTTGCGCCCTGGTGCGCTCGGGGTTGTACGTCTGGCGGTCCAGCCCCACCACAAAGCAGGCACCGAAGATTGCCGTCTCCAGGCTGCCGCGGGACAGTGCGGGGTCTACCGGGTACTTGGCGGCAACGGCCTCGATCGCGGCGCCGATCACCCCCAGCAGGCGGCCGCGGAGTTCCGCGAAAGTGTCCTGCCACTCGCTGGGGGTCCGCCAGTTCTCGCTGACCCACAGCCGGGCGAAGGACGGGTACTCGGCCATGAAGTCCATGGCCTGGCCGATCATCGCGTCCATGGCTTCCAGCGGGTCCGCCGAGCCGTCCTTGACGCTGAGCAGCCGCGCCATCAGGATGTCCACCCCGTGGCGCAGCAGCTGCGCGATCAGATCCGATTTGCTGCCGAAGTTGTAGTACACCGTGCCTTTGGAGACACCGGCGGCTGCGGCGATCTCGTCGACCGTCACGCCCGCTGCCCCGCGCTCGCCGATCAGCTCCATCGACGCCTCGAACAACTTCTGCTTGGTGGCGTTGGTGCGACCCGGCCGCAGTTTTTTGCCGCCCTCGGCTTCGGGCGCCGCGGTCTCGCGGGGCTGGGTGCTCATAGGGCGATCTCCGGCTTCAGGGTCTTCAGGGTCCAGAACTTGTGCTTCCGGACGGCGACGGCGGACATCGCCAGTCCCAGCAAAGTGTAGCCAACCAGGCCCAGCATGGTGGGCAGGATGCTGGCCAGCTCGGCCCCGTAGATCAGGTGGCGCATGCCGTTGACCACGTAGCCCATCGGCAGCAGCTGGTGCACCACGTGCAGCGGCTGCGGCGTGGTCTGCCAGGGGAACGTGCCGCCGGAGGAGACCAGCTGCAGGACCAGCAGGATCAGCACCACCAGCTTTCCGGGCGAGCCGAGCAGCGCCACCACGCCCTGGATAATCGCGCTGAAGGCCATGGCCGCCGCGAGCATCAGAACCCACATGAGCACAGGATGGGCGGGGTCTAGGCCCAGCCCCACATCCACCACCAGGGTCAGCAGGCTGGCCTGGACGGCGGACACCGCCAGGAACGGCAGCCAGCCGCCGACGGCGATCTTCCACGACGGCGCGTTGGAGGCCAGGGCGCGCTGGGTGACCGGCCGCATCGCCTGGACCAGCATAAAGACGCCGATCCACAGGGCCAGGGTGAGGAAGAACGGCGCCAGCCCGGCCCCGTAGGAGCCCGCCTTGGCCTGCGAGACGTTGCTGACGGCAACAGGGTCCGCCATGACCTTGGCGAGGCTGTCCTTCTGCGCGCCGTCCGGATTAGGCACCTTGCCGGCCCCCTTCGCCAGTTCACCAGCGAGGGTGCCGGCGCCGTCGGACGCCTTCGCCGAACCGCCCTCGAGCCGCGCTGCGCCGTCGTCGAGCTGCCGGGCGCCCTGGGCGATTTTCTCCGCGCCGGCCAGGGCGTTCTGCTGCCCGGCGGCGAGGTCCGCGGTGCCGCCGGCAAGCTGGTCCGCCCCGGCGGAGGCCTTCCCGACGGCGTCGCTCAGGGCCGGGGCAGCCCCGGCCAGCTGCGCGGCGCCAGCGCTGACGGCGGCGGAACCGTCCGCCAGTTGCTGCACCTGGGCTGCCGCGCCTTTGAGGGCGGCTCCCGCCCCGGACGGCGCCGGCGCGGCGGTGGTGTCATAGTCGGCGAGGATGGCGTCCGCCTGGGCCTGGTTAATTACGCCGGCCGCGACCAGGCGGCCATTGGAAGCCACGACCCGGCTGCGCTGTGCCTGCGCGGCGGCCTGTTCCGCCGACGCGAGCTGGGCCGCCATGCCCTGGAGCTTGGTGTTCAGTGCGGCGTTCCCGGCGGCCGCCTGGGCGGCGCCGTCGGCCAGCCGCTGCGAATCCGCCGGCAGCGCGGCGGTTTTGTCCTTGAGCTGGCCCAGGCCGGAAGCGAGCTGCCCGGCGCCGGCGTTCAGGGTGTTTGCGCCGTCGAGGAGTTTGCGCTGCCCGGCCACGAGTTCTCCAGCGCCGTTGCTGAGCGATGACGTGCCCTGGTGCAGGCTGGCCGCGCCGTCGTGCAGCGATGACACGCCGCCGGCGAGGTCCCGGGCGCCGTCGGAGGCCTTGAGCATCTGGGAATGGATGGTGCCGAAGCCGGTGAGGAGCTCGTTGGCAGTCTCCTCGCCCACCTCCTTCGCCACGGTGGTGTGGACGGCGGTGGTGAGCTTGTCCACGATCGTGCCGAGCAGGTAGTTGTTGGCGTCGTTGGTGGTGACGTTCAGCATGGCCTGGTTGGCGGCGTCGAAGCTTCCCGGGGAGGCCAAGTTGGCGGAGAAGTCCCGGGGGATCTTCAGTGCGAACGCGTACTGGCCGCTGCTCACGCCCTGGTCCGCCGCCTCCGTGCTGGAGACGGTCTGCCAGTTGAAAACGTGGCCGTCGACGAGGCTGTCGGCGACTTTGCGGCCGGCCTCCAGCCGGGTCCCGTCGGCAGACGTGGCGCCGATGTCCTCCACCACGAGCGCTGCGTCGATCTGGTCCAGCTTGCCGTAGGGATCCCAGTTCGCGTAAAGGTACACCGCCCCGTAGAGCAGCGGCACCAGTGTCAGCGCCACGATGGTCAGCTTCGGCAGCAGGCCGCCGGTCATACGCTTCAGTTCGGAACGGGCCAGCCGCAGCACGGTCATCGGGCATCCTCGCTTTCGGAGTGGAGGGGGGCATCGGCGGGTTCGGCGGGTTCGGCGGCAGCGGCGTTGCCGATTTCCGCGACCGGACCGGTCCAGCCGGGCGGGACGCTGCCGACGGTGGCGACGACGGCGAGCGGCCGGCCGGCGTCGTACGCCAGTCCCTGAAGCCGCGGCAGCCAGTCGGCCGGATCGCCGCTGTGGCGGTCCGGGGAGTCCACCACCAGCAGGTCGGTGTGTGGATTGGCCAGGGCCAGCGCGGTCAGCAGTTCCAGGCGGCGGTCCGCGGGCAGCTCCTCGGCCCAACGTCCGGCGATGTCCTCAAAGCGGTTGACCTTCAGCCAGGGCGTGCTGAGCAGCGCGCCGCGGTAACGGCGGGGGATCAGGGCGAGGTCCTCGGTGACCAGGTCGCGGACACTCAGGTGCTGTTCCGGCTCGTTCACGCCGGGGGCGTCCACCACGGCGCTCGCTTGCCGCAGCTGCTTGATCCGGGTGCCGCTGTCCCATTCGAGGCTGCCGGCCGAGGGTTTCATCCGGCCGCTCAGGGCTAGGGCCAGGGCGGTGCGCTGGTCCTGGCGCTTGCCGGTGACGAGCAGGAGTTCACCCCGGGCCGCCTGCAGCGAGGTGGGCGGGAGCAGGGAGTCCCGCCGGCCCTTCACGTGGAGCTGTTCAACGCAGAGCAAGGTTAGCCTTTCGCAGAAATGATCTGCCTCAAGGCTAACTAAACTGACCGGTCAGTTCAAATAGATGTGAGCGAACGGACACTTGCGACCCCCAATTGTGGGCGAACGGACACTTAGCGCCCCCAATTGCGCGCGAACGGACACTTGGGGCCGCGGAATCCAGGGATTCCAGGGCCCCAAGTGTCCGTTCGCGCTTAGAAGCCGTAGTCTTCCAGCAGCCGCAGCCACACCTCGCTGATCGTGGGGTAGGACGGGACAGCGTGCCAGAGGCGGTCCAGCGGGACTTCGCCCACGACGGCGATCGTTGCCGCATGCAGCAGCTCGGCCACGTCCGGGCCGGCGAAGGTTGCCCCCAGCAGCACCCTGCGGTCCTCGTCGACCACCAGCTGGGCCCAGCCCTTGTAGTGCTCGGAATGCAGCGAGGATCCGGCCACCTCGATGGGAAGCTGGACGGAGCTGGCCCGGTAGCCGTCCTTTTGGGCCTGTTCCAGGCTGCGGCCCACACTCGCAAGCTCCGGATCGGTGAAGATCACATTGGGAACGGCGTGCTCGTCGGCCGTATGGGCATAAGGGCTCCACGGGCCCGGCTCCCCGGTGAGCGTTCCCTTGGCGCGGGCGGCAATCGCGTCGCCGGTGGCGCGTGCCTCGTACTTGCCCTGGTGGGTCAGCAGGACTTTGCCCGCGGCGTCCCCGACGGCGTAGAGCCAGGGTGAGGCCCCGTTGTCGTCGGCCCCCAGGACAAGCCCGCTGGCGTCCGTGGTGAGCCGCAGGGGCTTTCCGTCGTCGGCGGACAGGCCGGCATTCTCCAGGCCAAGTCCTTCCAGTGCGGGGTGCCTGCCGGTGGCGACCAGGAGCTTGTCCACCGTGATGCTGCCGCCGCCGTCCAGTGCCAGCGTCAGGGAACCGTCGTCGTTCTCGTGGACGCTTCGGGTGCCGGTGTGGAGGTGAAGTTCGACGCCGTCGGCGCGCAGTCCGGCCTGGACCAGCTCGGATGCGGGGGCCGGAAAGGCGCCCAGCAGCCCGCCGCGGGCCACCACCGTCACGGTCGACCCGAGCCGGGCGAAGGCCTGGGCGAGTTCGGTGCCGGCCACGCCGCCGCCGAGCACGCCGAGCCGCGGCGGGATCTCCCGGGCGGACGTGGCCTCCCGGGTGGTCCAGTAGTCGACGCCGTCGAGGCCTTCAACCGGCGGGATGCTAGGGCGTGACCCGGTGGCCAGGACGATGGCGTGGCGTGCCGACAGGGCGTAGTTGTTGCCGTCCAGCCCGGCCACCTCCGCCCGGCGCGGGCCGGTGATCCAGCCATGGCCGCGGATGAGGTCGATCCCGGTGTCTTCGACCCATTTGACCTGGCTGTCGTCCTGCCAGTTGGAGGTGAAGTAGTCGCGTCGCTTCAGCACGGCTGCGGCGTCGAGCACCCGGGTGACTGCCTCCTCGGCGCCGGGTACGGTCTGGGCGGCGTGGAGCGCGGTACCGGGCCGGAGCAATGCTTTTGAGGGCATGCAGGCCCAGTAGGAACACTCGCCACCCACCAGCTCCGCCTCGATCAGGACGGCCGTCAATCCGCCCCGCACCACGCGCTCGGCCACGTTCTCACCCACCGCGCCGGCCCCGATCACGATGACATCGAATTCACGCTCAAGATGTGCCGTCATGGCAACAGCCTAACCCTGCCGGGAGCCGCTTGGACGGCATCCTGTGCAGGAGGTGGGACGTCCGCTACCCTGAGGATCATCTCGGGGAGGAGCCACTCGTGTGTGCAGGCAGGTTGGATGCAGGCGGCGCCGGGCCGCGCAGCCGGTTCGGCGCGCAGGCCCGGCTGCGCGCCCTGCAGGACGACATCATCGAGCTGATCCTCGAGCGCGAGCTGGAGCCGGGCGATCCCTTGCCCACGGAAATCGAACTGGCCGGCGTGCTGGGCATCGGCCGGAATACACTGCGGGAGGCGTTGAAGGTGCTGCAGGCCGTGGGCGTGATCGAGATCCGGCATGGCTTTGGCATGTTCGTGGCGGCGAGTAACTTCGACGCCGTCGCCGACGGGCTGACCTTCCGGGCGCGGATGTCACTGCGGCACCGCGGGCGGGAGGCACTGGAGCTGATCGACGCGCGGCGGCTGCTTGAGTCCGGGCTGATCGGCGCGTCCATGGCTCTCATGACGGCGGACCGGCTGGCGGTTGTCGAGGCCTCCGTGCTGAGGATGGAAACCCTCGCCGGCGCCGGGGAGCACTTTGTCGAGGCCGACGCCGAGTTCCACCGCGCCCTGCTCGAGCCGCTGGGCAATGAGCTGCTGCTGGGCCTGGTGGCTGCGTTCCGGACCGTCTACCGCCGGATCCAGCTGGAACTCGGCGGTGACGACGGCGACCCTGCCGCCGGGGCTGCGTTGCACCGGGGCGTCTACGAAGCCGTGGCCGCGGGTGACGCTGTTCTCGCCGCGGAGCGCCTGGGCAGCCATTTTGACGCCATGCGCCGCCGGATCGCGGCTGCCGTGGGGGAGTAGGGCCCGCCCGGGTTTCCGCTACGGTTTAGGACCGACGCGGCGGGGATGCGGCACGCATTTGTCCGGAGCCGCCGCGGATTTCCGGACCGAGCCGGAAAACAAAAGATCCGCACCGGCGGACCAGTGCGGATCTTTTCTCAGTGCGCCCAAAGGGATTCGAACCCCTGACCTTCTGTTCCGTAGACAGACGCTCTATCCAGCTGAGCTATGGGCGCATTCTCGGTTCTTCGGGAACTTCTCGCTCCCCGAACCTCGAATTACTTTACGCGAGAGGGGCCCGTAGTTCCAAATCGAAGGTGCTGTAATCTGCCCGACTAGACCGGTCTACGTGACCTTAGTCACAAAAACGACGCCTCCTGTCGATATCAAACCTTGAATTTCCGCGGTTTTTGGATCGAGGGCGCGGCGTCAACCCGTATTCCGCCCTGAATCTGATGCCTCCGCGAGACCTAGCATTTAGGACACACCACTGAACCCGAGGAAGGGAACCGTAATGGGCGATCTGGCGCGACTGCCGCTGCTTGAGAAAGCACCCACCACACATGCCGGGCTGCTGGCATGGGTTGAAGAGGTTGCTGGACTGACCCAGCCGGACCGGATCCACTGGGTTGATGGTTCGGAAGAGGAGAACACCCGGCTCACGGACGAGCTCGTGGCTGCCGGCACCCTGACCCGGCTGAACGAGAAGCTGTTCCCGAACTCCTTCGCAGCGTTCTCCGACCCCGCCGACGTCGCCCGGGTCGAAGAACAGACGTTTATCTGCTCGGAAAACGAGCGCGACGCCGGCTTCACCAACAACTGGATGGCTCCGGCAGAGATGAAGGAGAAGCTGCGCGGTCTTTTCAGCGGCTCCATGCGCGGCCGCACCATGTACGTCATCCCGTTCGTCATGGGCCACCTCGACGCCGAGGACCCCAAGTTCGGCGTGGAGATCACGGACAGTGCGTACGTTGTCGCCTCCATGCGCATCATGGCCACGATCGGCACTGAGGTCCTGAACAAGATCACCACCACCAACGCGTTCTTCGTCCCGGCGCTGCACTCCCTGGGCGCACCGCTGGCGCCCGGCCAGGCCGATGTCGCGTGGCCCTGCAACCCGGACAAGTGGATCGTGCACTTCCCGGAAGAGCGCTCCATCTGGTCCTTCGGCTCCGGCTACGGCGGGAACGCCCTGCTGGGCAAGAAGTGCTACGCCCTGCGCATCGCCTCGGTCATGGCCCGCGACGAGGGCTGGCTTGCGGAGCACATGCTCATTCTCAAGCTGACCTCGCCGGAGAAGAAGAACTACTACATCTCCGCGGCGTTCCCGTCCGCCTGCGGCAAGACCAACCTCGCCCTGCTCGATCCGACCATCGACGGCTGGGACGTCGAAACCCTGGGTGACGACATCACCTGGATGCGGATCGGCAAGGAAGGCGAACTGCGCGCCACGAACCCGGAGGCGGGCTTGTTCGGCGTCGCCCCCGGCACCGGCTGGGGCACCAACCCCAACGCCATGCGCGCCATCGCCAAGGGCCACAGCATCTTCACGAACGTCGCCCTCACGGACGACGGCGGCGTGTGGTGGGAGGGCATGACCGACGAGGTTCCGGCGCACCTGACCGACTGGCAGGGCAACGACTGGACGCCGGCGTCCGACCAGCCCGCCGCACACCCCAACTCCCGCTTCTGCACCCCGATCTCGCAGGTCGACATGCTGGCCGAGGAGTACTACAACCCCGAGGGCGTGGAAATCTCCGCGATCCTCTTCGGCGGCCGGCGCAAGACCACGGTTCCGCTGGTGACACAGGCCCGCAACTGGACCAACGGCATTTTCATGGGCTCCACGCTCTCCTCGGAGACCACGGCCGCCGCCGCCGGACAGGTCGGCGTACTCCGCCGCGACCCGATGGCCATGCTGCCGTTCATCGGCTACGACGCCGGGGACTACCTGAAGCACTGGATCAGCGTCTCCGGCAAGGCCAACCCGGAGCGGCTGCCGCACATCTTCCTGGTCAACTGGTTCCGCCGCACGGCCGACGGCGACTTCGCCTGGCCCGGTTTCGGCGACAACGCCCGTGTCCTCAAGTGGGCCATCGAGCGCATCGAGGGTAAGGCCGACGCGGTCGAAACGCCCATCGGATTCGTTCCGACGGGCCAGTCGCTGGACCTGACCGGCCTGGACCTGACCCACGCCCACGTGGAAGACGCCGTGCGTGTTGACCGCGAGGAATGGGACGCCGAGCTGGCCTCCATCGAGGAGTGGTACGCAAAGTTCGGCGATTCGCTCCCGGAGGCGCTGCGCGCGGAGCTTGACTCCCTCAAGGAACGGATGGCGGCGCACTAGCAGACGCTGATCCACCGACGGCGGCCCCGCACCTTGCGTAAGGTGCGGGGCCGCCGTCGTATTTCAGTCGACCTGGCCTGGGCGGCGGCTGCCGGGACTTAGGTCCCTAGCCCGCAGCCGGGAGGGGACTCTAGGCTCATCGCATTCATCAGCCGGGCCGGCCGCTGGCTGTCGGGGATGCGGGGAACATTCCGGGCGCACGGTGACGTGCCCTCCGCCTGCCCCGGCAGGCGAGACCCCCAGGAGCACATCATGCTGGTCACCGACGATATCCAGGCCCTGTCCGCAGCGGTCAGCGGCCCGGTCGCTTTACCGGACAGCCCCGAATTCGCGGCCGAGACGTTCGCGTTCAACGCCGCCACCGTCCACCGGCCCGACGTCGTCCTGGGCGCCAGCACCGCCCAGGATGTCGCGGCCGGCGTCAAATGGGCGGCAGAACGCCGGCTCCCGGTGGCGGTCCAGTCCACCGGGCACGGCGCCGACTCGGTGGTCGAGGGCGGCCTGCTGATCAACACCAGGCGGCTGCAGAGGCTGCACATCGATCCGGTGGAACGCACCGCGAGGGTGGGGGCAGGGGTGAAGTGGCGCAGCGTGCTGGAAGCGAGTGTTCCGCTCGGGCTGGTCGGTCTGCACGGCTCCAGTACCGACGTCGGCGTCGTGGGGTACACGGTCGGCGGCGGGCTTCCGGTGCTGGGCCGCGCGCACGGCTTTGCGGCGGACCATGTCCGCAGCATGGAGGTGGTCACCGCGGACGGTGCGCTGCGCCGGATCGACGCCGAGGCCGAAGCCGAGCTGTTCGCGTTGATGCTCGGCGGCAAGGGCAACTTCGGGATCGTGACCGAACTCGAGTTCAGCCTCTTTCCGCTGGGCGAGTTCTACGGCGGCGGCATCATTTATCCGGGCGCGGATGCGGCCCTTATCCTGGCTGCGTTCCGGGAGTGGCTGCCCACGCTGCCGGATGACGCCTCGCCCTCGATCTCGCTGCTGCGGCTTCCGGACATGGAGTTCGTCCCCGCGCCGCTGCGTGGCCAATTTGTGGTGCATCTGCGCTTCGCCCTGCTGGGGAACCGGGACGCCGGCGACGCGCTGCTTGCCCCGATGCGCGCCGTCTCGACCCCGTTGATGGACACGGCGGGGCCCATGAGCTACCTCGACGTTGACCAGATCCACATGGATCCGGCGGATCCGCTCCCCTTTACGGCCAGCGGCGCGCTGCTGAAAGACCTCGGCGACGAGACCCTGTCCGAGCTGCTGAAACACACCGGCGAAGGCTCGGACTGTCCGCTGCTGCTGGTCGAAATCCGGCCCCTGGGTGGAGCCTTGGCCCGCACCGGAGCCTTCCCGAACGCAGTGTCGGGGCGGGACGCGGCGTTCCTGCTCTTCCTGCTCGGGTTCAGGATGCCCCCGGTCGCCGGGGCCGTCTCGGCATCCATCCGCACCGTCCTGGCCGCGATGGCTCCGCACTCCACGGGATTTACCCTGGTCAACTTCCACGGCGAGCCCGGCGACGAGGCTGACCGGGCCAGGGCCTGGTCGCCCGCCGTCTACAACCGGATGAGGGCCGCAAAGTCCAGCTATGACCCCGGCAATCTCCTGCGGTTCGGCCACGCGATCAGCGGCGTGCCGTCGTGAGGTGAGGCGGCGCACGGACCGGGGCGCCAGGTTCGATCAACTACGACGGCGGCCCGCACCTTGGTTGCGAAAGGTGGCGCCGGCCGTCTTGATCTCATCGATTGCTCCGCAACAGCCGTTTTGACCCGTCAAAAGGGCCGTTGCGGAGCAAACGATGCGTGCTTCAGTTGGCGAGCCAGATGTCCGGCCCGAAAACCTCGTAGTGGATCTTCGTGGCGGGAATGCCTGCGTTGATGGCCTCGTTGCGGATGTTCTTCATGAACGGCAGCGGACCGCACAGGTACAGCGAGGCGTTGGCCGGCAGGTCGACGTCGCGCAGCGACATGAAACCTTCCTTCGCCCCGGCCTCGGGCCGCTCAAGCCAGAGCTGCAGCTCGGCACCGTCGAGGCGCTCGACGTCGTCCGTCATCTGGGAGCGCAGCGCCCAGCTGTCCAGGGTGCTTTCAGCGTGCAGGACCAGGACCTGGCGGTCCGAGCCGGTCGCGGCGAGGGAGCGCAGGATCGAGGCGGACGGCGTGCAGCCGATGCCGGCGGAGGCCAGGACCACGGGGCCGTCGTTCTCCTTGAGCGTGATTTCGCCGTACGGGTTGGAGATCTCGAGGACGTCGCCGGCCTCGACGTGGTTGTGCAGCACGGGGGAGACCTCACCGCCGTCGTCGAGCTTGGTGGTGAAGCTGCGGCTGGTACCCGCGTCGCCGGAGAGCGAATACTGCCGGACCTGGCGCAGGCCGTCCGGGAGGGTGACCTTCACGCTGACGTACTGGCCCGGAAGCGCCGGTGTGATGGGGGTGTCATCAGCCGGTTCGAGGGTGAACGTCATGGAGCCGGTACCGGCGGGGGTCTTGGCGGCGACCCGCCATGGGGTCCACATTTTGCCGTTGGCCTGGCCGGCGTAGAGGCCCTTCTCGAGCTTGATCAGCGCATCGGCCATCAGCCAGTAGACCTCGGTCCAGGCTTCGGCGATTTCCGGCGTGATGACATCGGCCAGATCCTCGGCGATGGCGGCGAAGAGGTGCTCGTAGACCACCTGATACTGAGGTTCGGTGATGCCGAGCGAGGCGTGGCGGTGCGCGATGCGGGACAGCACGGTCTCTGGCAGGGTGCCTGGGTTGCTCACCAGGTGGCTGGCGAAAGCGGCGATGCTTCCGGCCAGGGCCTGCTGCTGGTCGCCGGAACGCTGGTTGGAGCGGCTGAACAGTCCGTCCAGCAGTTCGGGGTGCGCACCGAAGAGCCGGGCGTAGAACTTGGGGGTAATTTCGCCGATCCGGGAACCGACCAGCGGCAGGGTGGCCTCGATGACTGGGAAGGACTTGTCCGAGAGCATTGCTGACTCCTGAGGTAGTGGGCCGGGGTCTTCCACCGGACCGTGCTGAATACATGCATTTGAAATACGAGTATTTATGCCTCAGTTCTACACGGCGTAGAAAACGGATTCAAATCGACGCGCCTCCCGGGCGTGGCGGCCGTCCGCGGTCACGGCCTGTGCTTCGGCGGGCCTGTGCTTCAGTGGGCCGGGGCCGTGGGGCGGGCCGGCTACAGGCCGGGACGCAGGCCGATCGCCTGGAAGACGGGATTCATCTGCCGCGAGGTGGGCAGCGAAGCGACGACAATGTCGTCAAGCTCACGATAGAAGGCCTCGCGGGCGCGGCCCAGGGCGCCGCGGAGCCGGCACTCGTTGATCAGCGGGCAGCTGCCCGCTGCGGCGACGCAGTCGGCCGGGTCGGCCCGGGTGTCCAGTGTGCGCAGCAGCTGCCCGACGGTGGCCAAGCGGCCCGCTTCGCTGAGCCGGGACCCGCCGTTCCGGCCGCGTTCGACGTCGATCAGGCCGAGTTCGCGCAGCTTCGCCATCGCCTTGCTGACGTGGTTGTAGGGAGTGCCGACGGCGTCCGCGATGCTCTGGGTGGTGAGTAGTTCACCGTCGGCCGCTGCCGCGAGCACCATCATGGCGCGTAGGCTTACGTCCGCGAAGGCGTTGATCTTCATGGCACGGGCCTGGTCTAGTCCACCCAGACGGCGGGTTCGTTGGTGTCGGCGGAGAGCTCGCCAAACTCCAGTTCAGTCGTCTCCGGGTTTGCGCCGTAAGGCAGCACGGCCGCGAAAACGGAGCCGTCCCGGTGCTCGGCGGCGACGTGGATCGCGTCCGACTCCTCTTCCAGCAAGGTGATGTCGCAGACAATCGCGGCGGCGCGGAACTCGTCCCGGTGCTGCCGGAGCAGCTCGGTAAGGTCATTGATCATGCCGTCGGCGTCGAAATCGGCGTCGCTGTCCCCGGCCGCGTCCGCGGGGGTGACCGCAACGAGGCGGACTTCGCCGTCGTTCTCCACGACCAGGGCGAAGGGCAGGAAACCGCCGTTGCGCTCCAGCTGTTCCTGGGCTGCCCCCACGCCGGTGCCGAGCAGGTTCTCCAGGTCGGTGGCGCTGGCGTCCGGCACCGAGCCGCGCCAGGAGTCCTCGGCGGGGTCCGTCGGCTGCAGGACGGCGCCCTGGGCTTCGGGTGAGTCGGTCATGGCGGTCAGCCCCGGACCAGGGCCAGGACCCGGTCGCGGACCCGTTCCATGGTGTCCTGGTCCGTGGCCTCGACGTTCAGGCGGAGGAAGGGCTCGGTGTTGGACGGGCGCAGGTTGAACCAGTAGCTGCCGTCCGCCGCGATGAAGGTGCTGCCGTCGAGGTAGTCCACCTCGACGTCTTCGTCATGGAAGTCCAGCCGGACCCGCTCCACGGCGGCCGCCTTGTCCTCGATTTCCGAGTTGATCTCGCCGGAGGACTGGTAGGGCTCGTATTCGCGGCCGAGGTCCGACAGCGGGCCGTCCTGCTCGCCGAGGGCAGCCAGGACGTGCATGGCGGCCAGCATGCCGGTGTCGGCGTTCCAGAAATCGCGGAAGTAGAAGTGGGCGGAGTGCTCGCCACCGAAGATGGCACCTTCGGCTGCCATGACGGCCTTGATGAAGGAGTGTCCCACCCGGGTGCGGAAGGCGCGGCCGCCGTCTTTGACCACCAGTTCGGGCACCGCCCTGGACGTCAAAAGGTTGTGGATGATCGTAGGCGTTTCCTCGCCGTTGGCCTTGGCGCGGGCGATTTCGCGGCGGGCCACCATGCCGGTGACGGCGGACGGCGAGACAGGATCGCCCTTTTCGTCGATCACGAAGCAGCGGTCCGCGTCGCCGTCGAACGCCAGGCCGAGATCGGCGCCATGCTCGACGACGGCGGCCTGCAGGTCGCGAAGGTTTTCCGGCTCCAGCGGGTTGGCCGGGTGGTTCGGGAAGGACCCGTCGAGCTCGAAGTAGAGGGGGATGATGTCAAGCGGCAGCTTGGGCAACAGCGTGTCTCCCAGCACCGCCGGGGTGGTCATTCCGGCCATTCCGTTGCCGGCGTCCACGACGACCTTGAGCGGCCGGGATCCGCGCAGGTCCACGAGGCTGCGCAGGTACTCGGCGTAGTCCTGTAGCACGTCGCGCACGCTGATCAGGCCGCGGGGACCGTTTGCGGGGATTGTGCCGGCGTTGAGGTATTCCTCGGCGAGGGCCTGGATCTCCTTGAGCCCGGTTTCGGAGGAGATCGGCACGGCGCCCGCCTTGGCCATCTTGATGCCGTTGTATTGGGCCGGGTTGTGGCTAGCGGTGAACGTGGCGCCGGCCGCGTTCAGGGCACCGCAGGCGTAGTACAGCTCGTCGGTGGAGATCAGGTCCAGGAGCTGGACATTGGCGCCGCGGGTTGCTGCGCCGTTGGCGAAGGCCCGGCTGAACTCGGGGGAGGAAGGACGCATGTCGCCGCCGACCAGCACGGTCTGTCCCGCCAGTTCCAGGACGTCCACGAAAGCGGCTCCCACGGCCTCAACGATCTCCGCGGTGATGGATTCGCCCACAATTCCGCGCACGTCGTAGGCCTTGAAGGAAGCCGAGAGGTCAAAAGTTTTCGTCTGGTCGCTAGTCACGGCTCCTATCTTACGTGGAAGCCTCTGTCGGCCGTCCGCGGCCGGCAGCTTATGTGCACGCAGCTTATCCACATACGGCTTCGCCCCGCTTCGTGGCTGTCGGAGGGGGCTGGGATACTGAATCAATGGTCAATAACCAGAACGCTGCAGTCCTGTCCGCTCCCCATCCCGTCCCCGCCGGGGGTAGCGGGACCCGTGAACAGGCCCAGGCCGTGCTGCGTGAACTCGTGGGGCACCCCGCCGCGGAGTTCCACGACGGCCAGTTCGAGGCCATCGAAGCCCTGGTCGACGGCGGCCGCCGGGCCCTGGTCGTGCAGCGCACGGGCTGGGGTAAGTCGGCCGTGTACTTCGTCGCGTCCCTGCTGCTGCGTCGCCGCGGCGCCGGCCCCACGCTGATCGTCTCCCCGCTCCTCGCGCTGATGCGCGACCAGGTCGCCGCCGCTGCGCGGGCGGGAGTCCGCGCGGTGGCCATCAACTCTGCCAACCAGCTTGACTGGGACACTGTCCGCGAGCAGCTCGCAGCCGACGAGGTGGATGTGCTCCTGGTGTCGCCGGAGCGGCTCACCAACCCGTCGTTCCGCGAAAATCAGCTGCCTGAGCTGGTCCGCCGCACCGGGCTGCTGGTGATCGACGAGGCGCACTGCATCTCGGACTGGGGCCACGACTTCCGCCCCGACTACCGCCGAATCGCGGACCTGATCACGCAGCTGCCGGACAGTGTGCCGGTCCTGGCCACCACCGCCACCGCCAACTCGAGGGTGGTCCACGATATCGAGGAACAGCTTGGCGAAGGCGTCCTGACCATCCGCGGCGCCCTGGGACGTGAATCCCTGCGCCTGGGCGTACTGCGGCTGCCCGACTCCCGGGAACGGCTGGGCTGGCTGCTCACCCACCTGACGGACCTGCCCGGCAGCGGCATCATCTACACGCTCACCGTGTCCGCCGCGGAGGACACCGCCCGCCTCCTGGCGGAGGCCGGCCATGAAGTGCTCGCCTACACCGGCCGGACCGACCCCGCGGACCGGGAGCGCGCCGAGCAGATGCTCAAGGACAACCAGGTGAAGGCCCTGGTGGCTACCTCCGCGCTCGGGATGGGCTTCGACAAACCGGACCTCGGCTTCGTGGTGCACCTTGGCGCGCCGTCCTCCCCGGTGGCTTACTACCAGCAGGTCGGCCGCGCCGGCCGCGGCGCCGCGAACGCCGACGTGCTACTGCTGCCCGGCTCCGAGGACCGTGACATCTGGCAGTATTTCGCCACCGCGTCGATGCCCTCGGAGGAAAAGGCCTCGGCCGTCCTGACCGCCCTGGCCGAGGCCGGCACGGCGGTGTCCACTGTGGCGCTCGAGGCCCGGGTCGACCTGCGCCGGACGCCGCTGGAACTGCTGCTGAAGGTCCTGGCCGTGGACGGTGCGGTTGAGCGCGTGGGCGGCGGGTGGCGCTCCACCGGGCAGCCGTGGACCTACGACGCCGAGCGGTACAGCCGGATCGCCGAGGCACGTGTTGACGAGCAGGAATCCATGGTGATCTACCAAGACACTGCAGGCTGCCGGATGGAATACATCACCTCGGTCCTGGACGACGAGACGGCGGCGGCGTGCGGACGCTGTGACAACTGCGCCGGCCGGTGGTTCCCTACCGACATTGCGGCAGACGCCACGGAAGCGGCGGGCGCAACCCTGAACCGGGCCGGAATGGTGCTGGAACCGCGGCTGCAGTGGCCCAGTGGCATGGACCGGCTGGGTGTGAACGTCAAAGGCAAGATCAAACCAGAGGAAAGCCTCGCCAATGGCCGCGTGCTGGCCCGGCTGACGGACCTGGGCTGGGGCGGGGCGCTGCGCGAAACCTTCGCCGCCGGGGCCCCTGACCGGGCCGTGGACCCAGGCATGCTGCAGGCCTGCGTGCAGGTCCTGCGCGAGTGGGGCACCGGGGACGCACGCAACCCGGGCTGGAGCGGCGCCGGGCGCCCGGCCGCGATCGTCAGCGTGCCGTCCCGCGGCAAGCCCGAGCTGGTGGAGTCACTGGCCCGCGGCATCTCCGAGATCGGCCGGATTCCGTACCTGGGCCAGCTGCAGCTGGCGCACGGCGGGCCAACCGGCGGCCGCGGCGGAAATAGCGCCTACCGGCTCGCCGGTGTCTGGGACCGCCTCGTGGTGGGCCCGGAGCTCGCCGCCGCCCTGGCTGGGATCCACGGACAGAGTGTCATGCTGGTGGACGACCTGGTGGACAGCCGCTGGACCGTAACCGTGGCCGGGCGTGCCCTCCGGCTCGCTGGCGCCGGGGCAGTGCTGCCGCTCGTGCTGGGCCAAGCCGGCTGATCGCCGTCTGAGCCCCGGTCAGGCGGGCCGAGCCCGGTCGCCCCGCCTCCGGACCCGGGCCCGGTCGCCCCTGCCTCCGGACGCCAGCTTCCGGACCCGGGCCAGCTTCCGGACCCGAGCCCGCACCGGCCGAAAACGGGCGTCGGCCTAGTCTGGCGCCGGCGTGCCCGGGCCGCGCTTAGCCGCGGGGCGGTTGCTCCGATTCGAGCACGGCCATGGCGGCGTTATGGCCCCCGATGGCGCTGACGGCGCCGCCGCGGCGGGCGCCGGAGCCGCAGAGCAGGAGCTGCGGATCGTCCGTGGCCACTCCCCAGCGCTCCGCCGGAGTGTCCAGGGGCGCACCATCGTCCACGAAAGGCCAGTCGAGGCCGCCGTGGAAGATGTTGCCGCGCGGCATGCCGACGGCACGTTCAATGTCCAGTGTGGTCTTGGTTTCGATGCACGGCCGGCCGTCCGGACCGGTCAGGAGCAGCTCCTCGACCGGTTCGGCAAGGACGCTGTTCAGCGAACGCAGCACGGCCTCCTGCAGTTCGGCCCGGCGGTCTTCATTGTTCTGCGCGGTGACCAGCCGGTCCGGGACGTGCAGGCCGAACACCGTGAGGGTCTGCGCGCCGGACGCCTGCAGGTCCGCGGACAGGATGCTGGGGTCGGTCAACGAATGGCAGTAGATCTCGCATGGCAGGGGCTCCGGGACCTTCCCGGCCGCAGCACTGAGGTAGGCCCCCTCCAGCTGGGACCACGTCTCGTTGATGTGGAAGGTGCCGCCGAAGGCCGCTTCCGGTCTCACGCCGTCGTCCAGCAGCCGGGGCAGCCGCCTGAGCAGCAGGTTGACCTTGACCTGGGCCCCTTCGCGGAGGTGGTTCGGGTTGTTTGTGGCGTGCCGGGAGCCGCCCGGCTCCGCGTTGCGCAAACGGTCCAGTACCACCGGGGCCACGTTGGACAGGACCCACGGCGCAGAAACGGTGTGCAGGGCGCCGTCGTGCCGGTAGCTGACGACGCCGCCCGGACGGACTGACGTGACCTCCGCCGACGCCACGATCGTCGCTCCCGCGTCCCGGGCGGCACGTTCCAGCTCCCCGGACACTGCGCCCATGCCGCCCACGGGCACGTCCCAGTCGCCGGTGCCGCCGCCGATCAGGTGGTACAGGAAGCAGATGTTCTGCTGGAGGTCGACGTCGTCGGCGCGGGCAAAGGTGCCAATCAGGGCGTCGGTCAGGACCACGCCGCGGACCAGGTCATTCCGGACGGCGTCGGCGATGGCGTGCCCGACCGGCCGCTCGATCATGGCCTCCCACGCCTCCGCGGCCCCTGCCCGGAGGGCGAGCTCCCGCGCCGCGGACCGGGTGGGCAGCGGGAGGGTCAGGGTGGGCCAGAGGGCCCGGGTGAGCTTCCCGCAGCTGGCATAGAACTCATTGAAGCCGCGGAAATCCTCCTCGGACGCCCCTACAGCCGCGAACGAGGCAGCCGTGGACGCGGCGTCCTCGTTGTCAATCAGCAGCGCACGGCCGGGGATGGCCGGGTCCGGGGTGTAGGAGGAGTACCGCCGCCGCGCCAACGTGATGCGCAGGCCGAGGTCGTCGATGATCTGCTGTGGCAGCAGGCTGACCAGGTAGGAATAGCGCGAGAGCCGGGCCTCAACGCCGTCGAACGCCTGCGCGGACACCGCTGCGCCGCCCGGGTGGTCAAGTTTTTCCAGCAGCACGACCTTCCGGCCAGCCTTGGACAGGTACGCTGCCGCGGCCAGGCCGTTGTGGCCGCCGCCTACGATGATCGCGTCAAACGCGTGGTTGGTCGACATGGGCCCATCCTGCCACCCGGACACGCCCGCCCGTCCGATTCCTGCCGGAGGTGAGGGAGCGTCCCGTCGGAAACCGCCAGAGGTGAGGGAGCGTCGGGTTGGAGACCGCCGGAGGTGAGGGAGCGTCCCGTCGGAAACCGCCGGAGGTGAGGGAGCGCCGGGTGGTGGAGAGAACGCAAAAGGCCCCGGTCCAGGACCGGGGCCAAACGCGGAGACGGGGGGATTTGAACCCCATCCATTTGTGCCGCTTTTGTACCCGATCTACCGCGCCAATAAAGGGAAGTAGGCAGATTTGGGGCAGATAATCGAAACCGCAGAAACGGCATGAGCGGGGATGATTTGACCCCACATCCCCCCAATGGGGGGGGACGCTTCAACAAAAGGTCGGGACAATTGAGCCATGCCGTATTTCAAGTCGCCGGCCGAGGTTGCCGAGGAGCTCGGCCTGAAGGAAGCCACCGTCCGCAGGCTGGCTCGCCTGTACGGGACGTTCACGCGGGTCGGTGTCCGGGTGATGTTCACTGTTGAAGATGTCGCCGGGCTCATCGAGAAGATCCGGAAGCCGCCGCAACCAGACTGGTGGGAGGCGCCGGAGCCTGATCCGTTCCGCTAAGCGACGCGGTTAAGCGTCTGGCCTAGTCGCTTGGTACTGGTCGATGGCTTTGGGCGGGATCTGCCTCAGGCTTGTTTTCCCGGCCTCCTTGTACGCGCCGCGGAGCGCCTGGGTCTAGCAGTGGCGCTTGATCGTCTGCGCAGGCTCGGCGAGCATCTCGGACACCTCTTCAAGCGTGAACACCAACCGTGGTACCTGCTCGAAGTCAGCCGCAACTCGCGCCCTACCCCAAGCCTACGGAATCCGGCACCGCGACGCGCCGAAGCATTGGCCCCCCAAGGATTGACGCGTGTACTGTAGAGGACAGTTGTTCATAAGTTGTGGATAACTTGTTTGTTACTTGTGGATATCTCAATGGCGGATGGTCCACGATTTGGGGGGAGGGGTTGTAAATGACTGTATTCGATGTGGCGAGTTCTGTGCTTCGTCATGCGTCTAAAGACTCATTGAACACGTTGAAGCTGCAGAAGCTCGTGTTCTACTCCTTTGGTTGGTACGGGCACCTGACAGGACAAAAGCTCTTCGAAGAGCAGTTCTTTGCCATGCCCAAAGGGCCCATCGTTTCTCCGTTGCTTTCAGCACATTTCAGCATGGACATGGTGTCAGCGGACTACCTCGAGGACTTCGCGCAGCGGTCGTTGGCTGTCGCGGATCCTTATGCCGAGGCTGTCGTCGACGCGGTTTGGCTCTCGTATGGAAAATTCAGCAAGTGGGATCTCATCGAGATGACCCACCGCGAAAAGCCGTGGATCGACGCCTGGAGCACTCGTCCCGCCGGCGCCAAGCGCAGCGACCTCAATGCGGAATCCGTCCTGGAGCACTTCCAGCGTAAGACTTCGGCGGTCTACAAGATTCCCAGGACCGTCGACGTGCCCATCCTGTCGTTCCTGCCGGACCGCCGGGTGAGCCGCATCTCCTTGGACTCTTACCGAGAGATGGAAAACTGCGAGTCTCGCGTTCCTGCTTCACATGCGGAGTCAGCGCGTGAGCTCCGCCGCAAATTCCTGACACTCGCCTAGCGCTCAAATGAACTTTGACGGTATTGGGGGGCTACGTCTATGCCTTCTTGACGAATCACACTCGGTGGACAACTTCGACTGTGGACGTAAGGCGATGAACGACTGGCTCAAGAGCACGGCCCTGAGCAATCAGAAACGTGACTTGTCGCGTGTCCATGCGCTCGTCTGCGGTGAGAACGCCGTCCGCGGATTTTTCAGCCTTTCCCCGCTCACGCTCGCCGTCGATGACGTGTCAAAGAAGGACCGCGGTGGGATCAAGCACGGCGGGCTGCACTCGCAGTTGCTCGGTCGGTTCGCGACGGACCTTACCGTCAAGGGCAACAACATTGGCGGCCTGCTGATGGACCTGGCCTTTGAGAAGTACCTCGAGCTTTGCACTCTGACGGCCAGCAAGTTCCTATGCCTACATGCCAAAGAAGAGTGGTTGGTGGGCTATTATCAGCGGTTTGGCTTCCAGCGTTCTCCAAATGAGGCGCCTGAGGACACCACCACCTTGATGTACATCAAGACGGCGGCCGTTCAGGAGTACTGGAACGAGAATCAGCAGCCGGTTGAGGAAGACGAAGCGGAAGCATTATCCCCAGCTAGCTGAGTTGCCCAAGGTAGTACACAGCTGATCGTGTGAGCTTAGTCCGCCGGCAGGAACCCCGGGAGCCGGTCGCCCCACCGCACGGCGCGCAGGTTTTCGGGGCATCGGTGGTATCCCAGAGGTCCCCCTCGGAGTCTCCGCCGAACTGCCCGTGCTGTTTTCTACTCGGCGTAGACGAAGAGCACGTCGTCCACAGGTGTACCTCGGGTGATGCCGTCGCCGCTGTCGAGCCAAAACAGGCCGGCTCCGTTCTGATCCGTCATCATGTATTTCCGCTGGCCGTTCTCGCCGTCCCAAGGCGTGGATTTCAGGCCGTGCTTTGTCAGCGCGGTGTGGATCTCGAAGAAATCGGTATCTGTCCAGCCAAGGTTGTACGTCACTGTGCCACCAACCGTCTCGATCCGCAGTGCGCAGTCTGGCTCCGGTAGTTCGATACCAAGCGGTTTGGAATGCTCCTTGGGACTTACCCACTCCGCATGCGCAACGATGGGATCGGAACCGTTTTTGATCGCGGTCAGGTAGCCCTCGCAGACACCTGCGGCCGAGTTGTCGGAGGCGGTCTTTCCGGTGCTGCTCCCTGATGCTCCACCGCACGAGGTGCACGCGGTTACCAGAGCTTTTGTTGCCGCGGTTATCCACGACTGGGCTTCGTCACTCGTGATGGGTCCGGATTTCGCTGCTCGCTCGACGCGGACACTCAGCCCCCCTTTTGGCGACGCTGCAGCGTACTCGAACACACTGCGGTCATTTCGGTCGCATATCATCGCTGTTTCATCGGGCATTGCGACCGATACCTCGGGAAGGGAGGCGCCCTTTGGGCACTGCTTCTTCGCGTTCGCGGAGCCGTCGACGAACAGGGCGAAGGTCGACGCCCTTTCGGTAACGTTGAACTGGTCGTAGTTCACGGTGACTTTCGCGAGTTGTCCGTCGCCCGAGGAGACGCACCACAGAGCGCGACCGTGTTGTTCCATCTGGTCGGCAACTGCGACGCCAGGGAGGGCAACCGGTGCCAGCGCGTTGCGCGTGATGTCGCACAGGCTTTCGCCGGTAACGTTTTGCGCGAGCGTCACATCCGTTTTCTGCGGGCTCGTAGCTTCGCCGGTGAGCGGTTGGGCAACGGAGGCACATCCCGCCAGAATGAGTACGATTGCTGTCGACAGAGCGACGTGGACTGCGCGCTTCATCTTTTCCCCCAGGGTATTGGCGCCGGCCCCAAACGAGCTGGTTCTGAAGACCCTAGCAGGAGCGCCCTCGGCCGGGGTATAGCCCCGCACGGCCGGGTCACGGTCGCCGATGCCGGCGTTCGGCCGCCGACTAAGGACCGGGGGTGACCGAGATCGTGGAACGCCCGTCCGGATCCCCGGCAAACCGAGTCGGGAATACAGGGGCCGGTCAAACGCTGAGTATGTTCGATTTCGTCGTGGCGCTGCTAGTTTGTGCACATGGGGTTCGCAGACGACATTGAGCAGCACATGGCTGCGAGGCAGCGCAGCGAGGCTGATTCCGCGGCAGCGATGCGCCGGGCCGATGACCATTTCCTGCGGTTGAAACGCCAATTCATTGGGCGTTTCCAAGAGGCGACTGACTACCTGCGCAGCGAGGGGGTGCTGGAGCGACGGGTGGTGACGATCCAACGTGGTTCTCTCGGATTCGTAAACCTCGAGCGCGTGTACCCCTACTCGGCCATCGACATCGGAACCTGGTTCCTGCACGAAGGAGAGTTGCACCGCGGTTGGGAAGAGACCGCCGGCGTGTCTTCGCTGCTACACCGCGTGCGAAAACACGACTGGATCATCAATGCCACCGGAATGTCCGTCTCCCAAAAGCTGAAGATTGCTCCCGATGACGTGTACGCCCGCCCAGGTGTGTCTCCGGGAGAGCTCTGCGTCGTCGAAGAATACGACGGTGAGTCCTACTACAATGCCGACCAGTGGCTCTTGGAGAAGACAGAGATCCGGCTCCGCCATGCACGCGAGCGGCGAAATATGCGCTCCGGCTGAAGGGGGCGGCTGCCTCGAAAACGCACTTCTCCGCCGGGTTGAAGGCACATTACGGCGGAGGTGGTGCTGCTGGCTGCTTCCTGGCGTGGCACACTTCTCGGTGTGGACATAGTGGAATTTATCGAAGCCAGGATGGCAGAGGAGGAATCGGCCCTTCTCCATGCAGACCACCGTGAATCACCGTTCGCGACGAGGCTTGCCGAGCGCATGATCGCCGAGTGCGCCCAGAAGCGGGCGATAGTCGACTATTGGAAAGTGTCAGCCACGGCGGCAGGCGTCACTGACCCGGCCGACGCCAATTGTCCCTTGGCGCATGCTCGCTTTTCCATGTTGTCCATCCTCGCCACAGGCCACAAGAGATACGCTGACCACTCGAGCGAATGTGTCGAGGGCCCCTAGGCCGGCAGGAAGCCCGGCAGTCTGTTGCCCCAACGCACGCCGCGCAGGTTCTCGGGGCACCGATGGTATTCCCAGATGTCCCATTCGGAGTCGGTCACGTGACGGACGCTGCCCACGGGTATCCAGGCGTGATGTTGGCGGTAGTCGTCGTCTTCCCATCTGACGAGGATGTGGGTGGGTTTCCAGCGTTCGGCGCGGGCGTAGACGTCCAAGGTTCCTCCGCCTGCCAAGGCGAGGGTGGCTACCACCTTTGGCTGTTTCCCGTATTCCCAAGAGGTGGTGGTCCCCATCTCGCCCGGATCCGGAGACAGGAAGCCGTACGTGGTTCCGTTGAGTGCGAAGGAGGGCATGATTTCATCATGGCACGCAGAAAATGCCCCCGCACGAGCCGGCCGACTCTTGTGCGGGGGCATCCCCATCGTGCAGCCTCCGTAAAAATGGAGGGAACGGAGGCCGGGTCCAACCTAGATTCCTCTAACACGCCAGTCAAGGGGCGCGCTTACTCACGGTACTGGTTTCTGGATCACGTTGGGGTGTGGTTGCGGCGTCGCTCCTTCAGCCCGCTGCTGGACCGAAAGAGAAACCAAGGAAGCTTAGCACATACTTTAGCCTTCAAGTTTAGGCTGCGGGGCCGGATCGGGTGCGGCCGCCAGAGTCCGTCCACCCACGCTGCCGAGCAAATAGAACGATTCCAACACTGGACGCGGGCGCAGGGGGAGCCGGTCTCCCTTATGGTCCGTCTAGCGTGAGCCCGGCGCACAGAAAGCGCCCCCGCACTGGTCGGGACACCAGCTTGTGCGGGGGCGCTTTACGTGGTGTTCTCCGGGCAGTTGTGGATTCCGGAGAACGGTATAAACGTACGTCGGGGTTCACCATCGGTCAACCACCAAGTCTTGCCTGCGTTAATGGGGAGCGCCCCCGCACGGGTCGGCGCGACCTTCGTGTGCGAGGGCGTCCTCGGTTCGTTCGTCGGGAATTGGGGAGCCGACGAACACGAGTAAAACTAGGCCCTGCGCGCTCCGCCGTCAACCCCTGTGTGGGGCTGGTACACCCCCGCGCAGGCCTGGAGGTGACGGCTGCGCGGGGGCGTCGGTGAAGGGTTCCGCGACGCTGGGGGATGCCGCGAAACCAATCAACCGTACCAGTTGTCACGCCCGCTTATGGGGGCTAGCGTGTCGTTTGGAAAGTGGCCTGCGGCAATCATTTGTTGGGGGCGGGCCGGTTCCGCGCCCCATCGGTACGACGAAGCGCCCCCAGCCAGCCGGGAAGCCCGGTCAGCTGGGGGCGCGTCCTTACTCGGGTGAGCGTTCGCGGGTGTCGTGGACAGGGGAGACCTGTTCCACCGGCGCAGGGTCGGCGTGCTTGCGCACGTAGAAGGGTGTCATAGCGGAGCCGAGAACGGCACGGACCAGCCAGTCGGGCAGGCGGGGCTCCAGCCAGCGCCAGAACGCGTACCAGGCCGCGATGATGACGGCCGTCAGGACGGGCAGAATGACGTCGGACAGGCCGAGCAGGTGCGCCTGCACAGGCGCCAGGACGGGCGCAATGCCGACGAGCCACGCGACGAGGCTGCCCCACAGGGCAGGGACGACGGTGCGGAGGATGGAGGTGAGCATCTACTTGCCTCCGTTCACGTTGATGTCGACGTCGATGCCGCCGGCGAGGTTGTCCTTGATGAGGTTGTCGATCTTGGCGTAGTCGATGGCCACGCCCTGCTTGGCTGCCAACTGGGTGACGACGCCCTTGAGCGCTACGAGCTCGACGTTGTTCTTCACCACGTAGTCTCGGACGGCGCGGAGGATCGCGTATGTGTCGTCCTTTTCCAGGTCTTTGTTCTTGTAGGCCCAGGGGTTTTCTTCCTGGATGATTTTGCGGAGCTGTGCTTCTGTTGCCATGTCGAACCAATCCTTCGGTGTGATGGTGGTGCCCTGCGGGGCGATTGCTGCGGAGCCTGCGTAGTCGGGGTTGAGGTTGCCGTAGAGCCAGGGTGTGGGGTCGATGCGGCCGCGCCACCGGTCGCCGAGGTTGTATCCGCGGAGCTTGAGCATTCCCAGGTGGAGGTGCGGTGCGGTAGCGGCCCCGGTCTGACCGGAATGGCCGATGACCTGGCCGCGTTTGACGGTCTGCCCGGCTTCGACGAGCCAACGGCTCAGGTGCAGGTATTCGGTCTGGACGCCGTAGGCGGGGTGTTCGACGAGGATGGCGTTGCCCCCGCCGGAGAGGATGGAGTGCCAGTTGCCGGCATCGCCGGCGAAGGCTACGACGCCGTCGGCTACGGCCTCGACGGGGTCACCGACGAAGCAGCCGTAGTCAATTCCGTTGTGCCCGTCCCAGCCGATGGAGTGGTAGAAGCCGCCGGGGTAGTCCACGATGCCGTCGCCGTCCCAGTCGTCGAATTCGGCGCCCCACGACTGGGTGACGGGGCGGGAAGTTGGGGGGTGAAACCAGTCATGCTGGGCTCCTTAGAGTTCTAGTTCGGCGTCGGCATCAGCGGGTTCCCCGCCGAGCTTGTAGATCTGGCCGCGGAGCCTCTGCGCGTACCGCCGCCACAGGGGCACCTGGCGGGCCGTAGCTTTCGCCTCGTTCCGTTCTTCCTGCAGCTGGTCGACCAGGTTGGTGAGGAGGGTGATCTGCGCGGACTCTTTCTGGCTGCGCCGGGTGAGGCGCCCGGTCAGGAGCGCCGCCCCAACGCCGCCGATGACGGTCAGTACGGTCTTGAGCAGTTCGGCGTTATCCGGCGACATCCCCAGGCTCTCCTTCGTGGGTCAGCACCTTCTTCCGAAGAGCCTCAATGTTCACGGGTGGTGCGTTGATCAGCCGGGCCACACCCAGGCAGGCTACGAGCAGGCCGCCGTAGATGACCGCTTGCAGGATGAAGACGGTCAACAGGCGCGGGTTGCCGGTGGTGGCTGCCGCGCTGCTGTAGGAGATCGCCCACACGGCGAGCAGCCCGGCGAATAGGGCCATGGACTTCGACTGGTCCTGCCGGAAGGCGCCGAGCAGCAGCAGGACCGCCGAGGCATACCAGGCCAGGCCCCACCATTGCAGCGGTATGAACCCGTCGAGGCCGGCGAGCCCGGCCGGCGGCGGAGGGATCACAGCGACAGGGCTGTTGAACGCCACCCCGAACACCAGCGAAACGAGGCTGAACCCGAGCAGCGTCACACCACGGGCGCCGTTGACTCTCGGCCGGCTCATGCTGCCGCGGCGAAGCGCTGGAGGGCGACCGTGTTCCACTTCGCACCGACCTGGTATTTGATGTGCTCGTCGAGGACCTCGGAGGTATCCACTCCTCCGGGTTCGAGGAGCTTCGCCGTGGCCACAACCTCGGGCATCGTCGCGACGAAGGCGCCCATCAGCTCGACTGGCTGGAGCGGGTTATCAATGACCCACTCCACCATCGCCCGGCCCTCAACGCTCAGGTCCGGCGGCGGGGCCTCCAACCAGTAAAGCGCCTGGACAAACATCGCGGCTGCGGTCCTCGCCTGCAGCGGGTAGTCGTTTTGAATGCGGGCGTACTTCAGCAGTTCGGTGTCTGCCATGTTGGGGTTCTCCTCTCATGGCTGCGGCGCCCCCGTTGCCGGAGGCGCCGCAGCTGGTGTTCTTACTTCGTCCAGGTGATCCGCAGCCGTGCGTCGTGCGCGTAGCCGTAGCGTTCGAGCCCGCCGCCGGATCCGCCGAGGGTGAAGCCCCGGTGTGTCCCGGACGCCCAACCCGCGTAAGTGGAGGACGACATTTTGATCCACTTGCCTGCCGCCCTGGGCCAGCCGTTGACGACCGCGTGCGAGTAGGTTTTCGCCGGCTTCGTGGCGGGGACGCCCAGCTGGCCGTGGAGGCCGATGTAGGCGTTGCCGCCGGCGCCGTACCACCAGAAGTCGTAGTACACATAGACCCACACGCCGGTGACGGTGCCGCCGCCGATCTCGGACTTCACGTCCGGGAAAACGGCAATGGACATGAGGTCGCCGTTCGAGCTGATCGGCCCGTTGCCGCTGTACATGTGGGGGCTGTAGTTGTACTGGCCGCCGCTGCCTAGGTAGGACTGGATCGCGTTGGCCGGCCACGTCTTGTCGTAGTTCTTCTTCGACACTGGTGCGGTGGTCTCGCCGCCGGTGCTGCCGCCGGAGGCCGCGTTCGAGGTGCCGTTGCGGTCCTCCCCGGTCTCGGGGACCGAGGGCCCCATATCGGTCACGGTGAGGAACACCGACCGGCCGCCGCCGGTGGTGATCTTCGCCCGTCCGGTGGACTCCACGCCGTAGGACAGCAGCAACGCCATCGTCCCGTCAGCCGAAGGCGTTACCAGACGGTTGATGGTCGCCGGGTTCCGCTTCGCCGTGGACCAGCCCGAAGGCACGGAGCTGGCCGCCATGATGATCGGGTCCGACGTCGTCGCTGCCCGGTCCGCGCCGGACTGGTAGTGGAGGTTCACGACCGCGTCCGAGTTCGCGCTGTCCGAGGTGACGCCGATGGGGCTGGTCTGAACCATGTAGGCGCGGCCGCCGCGGATCCCATCGACCTGAAGGCTCAGGTAGGGGTGCGGTGTTGTGCCTGCATAGTAGAGGCCGTCGGTGCCTCGGCTGGCCCTGGCGATGATGTTGCCGCCGGCCTGGTCGAACCGTTCGAGCGCAGACGTGCCGGCAATGACCACGTCGCCTGCGACGTCGAGTTCCTGGGCCGTCATGCCGCCGGTGGAACTGATCGAGGCGACCAGCTCCTGGGCGGCGTTGACGACGCCGAGGTAGTCGTCGGTGTCCGTGCCCAGTCGGATCACTTCGACCGGGGCTCCTCCGTCGAGGCCGGCCGCCATGACCCGGAAGCCGTTAGGCGTCATCTTCGCGTGCGTCCCGTTCGGGTTGCCCGCGATGATTTCCGAGGCGAGGACCAGCAGCGCAACGAGCTTCTCTGCGGTGATGGCGCCCTCGACGACCATTTCGCCGCCAATGCGCGGCTTCATGGTGAAGCCGGCCACCCGAACCGTCGCGGTCCGTTCGGTGCCGTTCGGGTGGTTGAAGTAGAACGATCCGAAGTGCAGCTTATTTACGCCGGGGTTCGTCTTGCTGACCACGCTGTACTTGGTCCAGATAGTCGGCAGCGTGATGTTATTCATCGGGTAGACGGTGTCGGCGCCGGCAGACACTGGCGTACCTGGAATGCTGTTATTGGTTGTGCCGTGCCCGCCGGCCTGGTCCCGCAGTTCGATGTAAAAATTGGAGTTTGGCTTATCCGCCTTGACCCAAAATTCGACCAGGTACTCGGTGTCCGGCTGAACGTCCCAACCCTCGGACATGACATTGGTTAGAGTCCCGGCGGCTGCGCGGCTCCGCAGCGACGCAGGGTAGCCGGTTGGTTTGTCCGCCGTGTCGTAGGTCAAGTCGGTTCGCCACCCGGAGGCGTCGCCAAGTTCCAGCGCGCCGTTCGGGATCATGTTCGGGCCGGCGCCGACGAGCAGCATGCTGGTGGTGATCTTGTAGGCGTGGATCACGTCGGCCCACAGCTTGTCGATCACCGCTTGGCTCATCGTCGAATTGCTGGCGAAGAGGTTAGCGACGTCGACGGTCTGGAAGGCGGCTGTGGCGGCGACGAGCTTGTTGATCACTGCCTGCGCGATCGTCGCCCCGCCTGCCGTCAGGAAGCCGATGTCCATGTTCGAGACGTTGCTGCCCGAGACGGTCTGCTTTACCCAGCCGGACCCGGACCACTGCCACTCGGCGATGATTTCATTGCTGCCGTTGCGCTGCCGCCAGAGGTCGCCGGCTTTGCTGCCGGTGCCGGTGGCCACGGCGGTGCTGTAGTAGACCGTGCTCTTGGTCCCGGCCATCGTGAGGGCGTCCGTCGCTGTGCTCTGCGCGTTGCCGGCGGCCGTCTGCGCCGCTGCCGCCTTAGCGTCTGCCGCGGCTGCTGCGTCGAGCGCGGCCTGCGCCTCGGTGACGTCCACGACGAGCATGTCGTCCACGTTGTAGACGTTGTTGCTGGCGAAAATCCACGGCGCAAACCTGACGCTTACGGCGTCCGCAGTGGTGACGGTGAATGTGTTCGATACCTTCGTCCACCCGGTAGTGCTGATTGTGGCTGTATCGACGCGGCCGGTCGTGAACGTGGCGGTTCCGCCTGCCGCCGTCTTGGCCTGCACCACGAAACCGACGCCGGAAGATACAGCCTCGGTGCCGGTCCGCTTGAACCAGGCTTCCATGTAGTAGGTGCGGCCTGTGGCTCCCGCCGCCCACTCAGAGACCGGCCAAATGTTGCCGCCGGGGTTCGGCCCGATCCGCATCGCTTTCGTTCCAGACCGGGCCGGCCCGGTCTCCACCGCGTTGAATGCGCTAGTTCCCCACC
This sequence comes from Arthrobacter sp. SD1074B, assembly GCF_056780195.1. Taxonomy (NCBI): domain Bacteria; kingdom Bacillati; phylum Actinomycetota; class Actinomycetes; order Micrococcales; family Micrococcaceae; genus Arthrobacter; species Arthrobacter sp. SD1074B. The sequence goes on from NZ_JBRAZT010000001.1 coordinate 553,989, forward strand.
CGTCGGACCCGGCTTCGAAGTCACCGTTCCGCACGAGGGACTGGCCGCGGGCGATGACCTGGGCGATTAACGCGTTCGCCGCGTCGCGGGCCGCGTCGGCCTTGCTCTGGGCGTCCGTTGCGGCCGCAGCAATAGCCGCCGCCTTCGCCGCGTCCGCCTTCGCCTGCGCGTCAGTCGCGGCCGTGCTGATGGCCCCGGACTTAGCTGTGCCGATACGGCTGTCAACAGTTCCGAGTTGCCCGAAGGCGTCCGCGAGCTGCTGGTCCGCGTCCTGGAGCCGGGTCTCGTGATCGATGAGGTCCGTCTCGGCGGTATCTAGCCGGCCGCCGAGCTGCCCGGCTTCGGTCACGACGCCGTCATACTTCGTGTCGAGGTCCGTCAGTGCTTCCTGAATGAAGTTCGCGTCTGCCGGCGCCGCAACGGCGACCGCCGCCACCTGGGAGGGTTCGCTCGCCTTGCCGGCGGCCGTCCAAGCCACCAGCACAACGTAGAGCATGCCCTCCTCCGCGACGATCGAAGCTACGTCGCCCAGCTCCCCGCGGATCGTCGCGAGCTGCGCTGCCGGGCTGATGTCGACGTCCGGGGTGTTGGAGGCGTGGACCGCGACGTGCTTGAAGTCAAGGGTGGAGACGTCGTCGTTTTCGAACTTGCCGGACCAGCGGACCTCGACGAGGCCCGGGGTGGACTTCAGCGTCGCCTTGACCGGAGTGGCCGGCTTCGGCCCGGTGGCCGGGAACGCGACGTGCGATCCGTCGGGCTGCTTGCCGACCGAGGACGCGAAGGTGCCGTCCGCGGTGAACTCGTCGATCGCGCCGTCCTCGATGGACGACTGGGCGAGGCCCGGCTTGCGGGACTGCAGAAGCTTGATCTGGCGGCCCTGTTCGGTCAGGGTGTCTGCCAGCCATGCGGCGCTGCGTCGGATATCGCTCATGCGGGTTCAACTTTCAGGCTCATAGTTCCGGTCGTGCAGTTGATGGTCTGTTCGGTGATGCGGACCCAGTCGTCGAGCTGCGCCCAGCCGGCGTTGCCCTGGATCCTGATTTCGTCGCCGGGCCCGAACGATCCGAAGGGCGCGGATTCGTGATCCACGACGTCGATCGATTCGATCGAGTCCGCGCCGCTGAGCCGGTCGAGGTAGGGCCTGGCGGCTGCCTGCGCGGCCGTCTTGGAAGTCAGGGATGAATCGGTGACGGTCTGGACGCGGCGCAGCCTGCCGGTCGCCGCGGTCCGCAGCGCCCCGGACGTGATCTTTTTCCGGCCTTCGCCGGCGCCCATGACGAGGACCTCGGAGGCATACTCGCCGTCGGCCATCGGCGGGGGCGCGGTGACGTTGACGCCGACCTCGAAGCGCAGGTCCTCCCGGCGGGCCCCGATCCTCGGGTAGCCGAGCTGCAGCCGGAGGACGATGTTGTCTCCGTCCCAGGAGGCCCGCTCCCGGTATCGGAACGGGGTGTCGGCGGCGAGGTCGGCGAGGACCTTCCCGAGGTCGTCGGTGTCCCACCAGGCGAGCCGGAAAGGCCCGTCGGTGTTGTCCTTCGTCGCGGCCGTCCCGATCCGCACCGGGCTGGTCAGGGGGTCCACGGTGACGCCGAGGTCCCCGTCCGGGTGTGTCTGGATCTGCGCCCAAATCTTCCGGACCATGTCGAGCGGGTCCACGCCGGTGCCGGTGAAGTCGGGCCCGTCCCAGGGCAGCCCGTTCGGGTACATCGTGAAGCCGCCGGCCTCGACGGTGAGCCAGTTCCCGTCCGGGTTGAGCCGGTCCACGATCGCGGTGATCGGTTCCTGCCCTTCAAGCTCGGCGACCATCAGGGACCCCCACTCGCGGAGCTGGGCGCCGGTGGTGTTCCCTACCGGCAGCCGGCCCCTGATGGAGCCGGGGCCGTTCTCCGCCTCCGTTACTTCCGCGTCGATGAGCTGCAGGTCCCGGTCTACCCAGACGCCCGCGGGGATGGACAGTACGTGAAAACGCCAGCCGCCCATTACTGCGCCCCTTCGGAAAACTCCCAATCGATCACGACGGAGGTCTGGTAGTCGGCCGTCCACAGGCCGGTGCCTGCGGAGCGGGTTGCCTGGAGGTTGATGTACTGGTCAGTTCCGCGCATCGAGGAGTCCACGAGGTGGGTGCCGATCAGGGTGTAGTGGTAGCGGCCGCCGGTGTCCTCGGCGTCCTGGATGAGGATGCCGTTTTGCGCCGGCAGGCTGGAACCGAAGCCGGTTCGGATGCCGGCGCTAGTATCCGTCGCTCCGCCCTTGACGTACTTCACGCCGGAAAGGTGAGCGACGATGTCGACCCTGGTCGCCCACTCGGGGACCGAAACGAGGGGCCGCTGCGCCGCCTGGATCGGCCAGGACGAGTATCCGGCCGTCGGGATGGTCTGCGTCGCCGAAGGGAAAACGGTCACCATCGCCCGGTCCCGGCGCGGCTGCGCGACCTTGCGGAGGTCTGTGATCATCCCGGCCGTGATCGTCGCCGTCGATACCGGCAGCGTTACCTTCGCCAGGGCGATCGCCGGGTAGCCGAGATTCAGTTCGCGCGCCGTCTTGGTCCCGGCGGGGACGCCCTGGACGACGACGATCCGGCTGTACTGGAAGGCCAGCGGGCCCGCCGGTGCGGCGCCTTCATACTGGGGGTCGAGGACCCTGGCGATGATGAGGTCCGTCCGGCCGGCACCGGAGCCCGTCGGCGTGATCGCGACGTCCGTCTGGGTGGCGTTCCGCAGCCCGTAGGACTGCTGCCCTCCGCCGGCGTAGCGGTTCAGGATGATCGCCGCGCCGGTGGAGACCCGGACGGTCCCGTTGGCCACGGCCTGCGCCTGGACCTTTAGGTCGCCGAGCCCGACGATGCCCTCGGCTCCCCGGGTGCTGGCGAAGGCGAGGGTTCGTGCGACCTCGGGGCTGTGCTGCGCGCCGCCGCCGACAAACCAAGGGGTGCTGTCAAGTGCCACGGTGGGCCTCCTAGATCGATGTGTAGGCGTCGCGCCACAGCAGGGTTGCCGTGGCGGTGCCGGTGGGGTCGGTGCCTCCGAAGGTCAGTTCGGTGGGGCCGGGCTGCAGCAGTGTCCCGGTGAGGCGCGTCTTGCGGGTCAGGAGGCCCGCTGCCGGCGCCCCGTTCTCCCGGGTCACTGTCCCGGCCAGCGGGTCGACCGTGATGGACTGGTCGTAGGCAAGGGCCCCGGTGATCCCGATTTCGAGGCCGGCCGTTGAGCGCACCCACGGGTCCGTGATCGGCCCATGAAACCGGACCTTCAGCGGGGTTGCCGCGTCGCCGGCGTTGACTACCTGGCCGGCCCTCGGCGCGGAGGACCGGACCGTGGATAGCGGGGCCGCGAGAGGCGCCTGCAGGCCGCCGGTGGTGGCGGGGACGATGGTCAGGACGACCGCCGTTTCTTCCTCCTCGTAGTGCAGCGGGTCGAGGACGCGGAAGTCGGCCGTCAGCCGGCCCACGCCGAGGCTGGCGAGGACGTCTGCGCCCATGCCCTGGATCTGTCCGGGCCGGCCGTAGACGCGCCGCCAGCTGCCGTCCATCTCGTAGGAGAGCGGGACCTTCGCCGTCGCGTTGAGCCGGACGGCCGGGTCCTTCCAGGCCGCCTCCAGCGCCGCGGCCGTCGCCCTCGCCCCGCCCAGGTCAGCCCTGTTCGTGGAGAGGTCGAAGGCCCATGTCGCGCCGCCGAGGAAGTCCTGACCGGCAATGACGCCGTCCCGGCCGGGTGCCGGCTTATCGTCGGCCCGGTTCTCTGCCGGCCCCGGATTGAATCCGGTAACAAGCAGAGCCCCGGCGTTGCCGCCGAACTCGACGCCTCCAAATCGAAACATCATCGGCGTGCTCCCGCCCGCTTATTCACGCGCTGCTTGAACGTCACCGCGTCCATGAGGTCACTCACGGTTGCCTCCTGGGGTAGTTGGACGTGATAGGTGTCGCCGCCGCCGGCGCCGCCCTGAGTGGCGAGCCTGCTGATGTCGGCCCACTGCTGAGGGTTGAGGATCGCCTCCGGTTGGCCGGTGCGGTTCACGACCTGTGAGACGCCCGGCGGGAGAATCCCGCCGAGGTCATACAGTGCCGGCCCCGCCGCCGTGCCCTGCCCGCCGCCCGTGATGAGATCGGTGATCGACCCGAACAGCTTCTTGCCGACGCCGATGGCCATGTCCGCGATGAAGCCACCCATGGGGAACGCGCCCCGGAACTTCGACAGCAGACCATCGAGGATCCCGGCCAGCGGATTGAAGCCGCCGCCCGAGGGGACGCCGGCGCCCGACAGTAGCCCGAGCGGGTTGATGTCGTTCGGCCAGCCCCCAGCGAATGTGCCGAAGTGCAGGTGCGGGCCGGACGTGATTCCCGTGTTGCCGGACAATCCGATCTGCTGACCCTGCCGGACCATGTCGCCAACGCGTACGGCCATCGAGGAAAGGTGAGCGAACCACTCCTGCACGCCCGACTTGCCGTCGATGTGGATCTCGTTGCCGCCCCACACGCCTGGCGCCTGGACGCCAGGCCCCGACCACGAGACGCGGCCGGACTCGGTAGCGAACACCGGGGTGCCGACACCAGCGGCGAAGTCGACGCCCTTGTGCACACGGTTGTAGCCCTGCGTGATGGACAGTGACTTGAGCGGGTTCACGAACCCGCCGTCGCGGAAGCCGGCAAGCGACTTGGCCATGGCGTAAAGGTTCGCCACGCCTGCCCGCTTCGTCTGCTCCTTCGTGAACACGAACTCGCCGCCGTGCACGACACCCGCTGGCTCGTCCTTGCCGCCGTTGCCCGTGTACCCGCCAGTCATGAAACCGAGTGGAGGGATTCGCGGGATTTGCGGCAGCCCGAGGAGTCCGCCTATGTTATTCAGGCCGTTGATCAGCCCGTCGTTAATCACGGTATCGACAACGAACTTCACGGGCGCCTTAGCGAGATCCTGCAGCTTCCCCCATGCGGTCCCGATGAAGCCAACGCCCTTCTCGAATGCGGCGGGGACATCCTTCGTGATGAAGTTCCCGAGCGCGTCGAAGACCGGTTTGACGTGCTTCTCCCACAGGTCCCGGGTGAAGGACGCGATCTTGTCCCAGTTTGCAATGACGATCGCGGCGAGTCCGACGACCGCTGCGATTACCCAGCCGACTGGGCCCATCGCTATGAGCCACGCCGCGGCCATCCGGCCTGCCTGGAGGAGTGACTGGAAACCCATAAGGACCCAGCCGCCGACAACCCTGCCAGCGTTCAGCATGAACTGGAACGCCCCGGAAGCCGCAGAAGCCACCACAGAACCGACCCACACGGCAGCGGTCTTCGCCCCGGACAACACCGCCGCCGTAGACATAGCAACCCAAGCCGCCGCGACATACGCGGACTGAACGCCGTACGTTATTGCACCCTTGATTGCCTCGATCTTGTAGAGCGCCCAGATCGCAGCCGTCTCAGCCCCGGAAGCTATTGCCGCGGCCCCCATTGCAATCCACCGCCCGATGATCAGATACGACTGAGCGAGGTACACGATTCCGGCTCTGATCGCCCCGCCGGAAGTCAGTAGCCAAGCGGCCGCCTGCTGACCGGCCGAAACGAGCGCGGTGATACCCAGCCGGACGAGCGCAGGCAGCATCAGCACAGTTATGCCAGTAGCTACGTTCGCGATTGTGTCCTTGTTGTCTAGCAGCCACGCTGAGAACTTCCCCAAGGCCGGGATTACATCAGTCAGGATGAAACTCCCGAGATTTTGCAAATTAGGCAAAACGTCGGTCGCGACGTAACCAGCGAACTTCTGCATGGCCGGCACAAGCGTGTCTCGAATAAACACCCCGACACGCTCAATAGACGGGCCGAAGCTATCCGATACGAGCTTGCCGAAGTCCTGCAACCGCGGCAGCACATCAGACTTGAAGAAAGCTGCGAACTCGCCACCCTTCGTGATCGCCGTGTTCAGGAAATTACCGACGTTCTCACCGATGGTTTTCGCGCTCGCCTCAAAAGGTTTGAGCCAGTTGATCGCGCCAGTGAAGAAGTCGCGGATCTTCGGGTATACGCCTGAGAGCAGGTTCGCGCCGATGCGGCCAATAGCGGCCATCGTGTTATCGAATGCGCCCTGCAGTGTCTGACCGGACTTGAGTGCGGCGCCGCCGAGGCCCTTCTCCATGGCGTTTTGGAAGGTGGCGAAGTTGATCTTGCCGGCGGAAGCGAGCTTAACGGTTTCCTCGGAGGTTTTGCCGAGCTCCTTCGCCATGAGCTGCACGATGGGGATGCCGTTGTCGTTGAGCTGGGCGATGACGTCGCCCTGGATCTTGTTCGACGAGGCGACCTTGCCGAATATCGCGCCCATTTCTTCCATGCCGACGCCGGCGATGGTCGCAGCGTCGCCGGTCAGTTTCAGGGTTCGTTCGAGGTCTTTGCCCGGCTTTACCCCGGCAGCGACCGCGTTTGCGGCGACCGTGGCAGCCTCTCCAAGCCCGAACGCTGTGCCCTTCACGGACTCCAGAGCGTTGTCCATGATGCCCTTGACGGACTCCGCGGAGTGCCCCAGCCCAGACAGTGACGCCTTAGCGTTCTCGATAGCCTGCAACCGGCCGAAGCCTTTGGTCAGCGCCAGGCCAAGCGCGCCGATGGCGCCGCCGGCTACGGCCAGTGCGCCGACCTTGAACGCCCCGCCAAGCTTCGACCCCATGTTCTTGCCAGCCCGTGCGCCCTCAGTGTTCGCAACGCCGTCCAGTTCCCGCCCGACAGACTGCTGGAGGCCCTTGAATGATGGCTTGACGAGTACGTCAGCGATGCCGATCGTTGGCATGGGGCCTCCAGTATTTAGATGTCGTCTGGGGTGAATCCGAACTGACCGGCGAAAGCTTCGGCCCAGCTTCGTTCGGCCGCTTTTCTGGCGCGGTCTACCTCGGTGCGTGGCGACGGGAATGGCATCTCGGAGGCTGGCTTGTTGCCATTGACCACCATTAGGGCCTGCCGCAACGCTTTTACCTCGGAGATGAGGGCCTGGGTCATCGTCGCGTGTAGATCAAACTCGGATACAAGCGGCGCCCAAGGATCCGCTGGCTTCGGCATGGCCGCTATTTCCTTGGCGGCTTCCGGGTCGTTAGCGATTGCCTCGTTGAGCCTGCAGGCGGTGGGAAGGTTGTCGATCAGTTCGAGCAACGCAACCCACCGCCCGGCCGCGTACCATTCCGCAAGGTCCGTACCGAACTCCCGAAGAAGGTCGGCGCGGATCTGCGGACGGTAGCGGCGAATCAGCTCGCGGAGGCGGTGCCGTTTCCCGCGTCGCCGACAGTCTGCTCGTAGTAGTGGATGGCCGCCTGGACGACGGCGCCGAGCTCACGGATGGAAAGCTTCTCAGCCTTGAGCGCGGTCGCGTCGGCCGGGGTCAGCCACTTCTCAAGCGCAGCCCAGTTCGTCGCGGACTGATTCAGTGCACCGAAGACCTCTTCGGCCTCCGTGGACTCAAGCTCGAACAGGTCCGGGAAGGTGATGGTCTTCGATCCGGAGAGCGCCACGCGGAACGGGTCCGGCTTGGCGATTTCCTTCCGGAGCGAGGAAAGGGAAAGGTGGACGGTCGGCTTATCGTTTACGGCCATGGTGTTGCCTCCGGGTGTGAGGGGTTGGTGGGTTACTTGGGTTCGGTCTTGCCGGCGTCGGCCTGCTTGACCGCGGCGGTCTTGGCCTTGGCCTCGGTGAAGCCCTGGGCGCGCAGCTCGGCGGCCTCCCGGGGGACTGCAGTCTCGACGGTGGTGTTGCCGTCCTTGGAAGTGAAGCGGGGCATGGTGCCTCCCTAAGTCGTGCCGGGTGTTGGTGGAAACGGTGCGCGGCGCCACACCCGGAGGACGCCGCGCACCGTGCTAGTGGGGGAGGCTAGGGGGTAGCCGTGAAGCCGAGAGCGGCGGACTCAGCCACCGCACCAGTGCCGCCCATGTAGTGACGGACCGGGGTACCGATCGCCTCATCGGTGAAGACCTTGAACGTCAGCGGCTGCGAAACAGCATCCCCGGTGCCCCACTTCTGGGAATCCGTGGAGTCGAGCTTCACCGAGCCGTAGCCACGGCCAAGGATCCAGTTCTTATCCGCCGGGCCATCCGAGCCGATGATGAGCAGCCGGTACTCCTGACCGACCGGAAGATCCGGTTCATCGAACACGATCTCGCCCGACGTAGCCGCCTGCGTGACCGCCGTAAGGTCCGTCCCGTAGGTCAGCTCCAACATGTGCTTGCGGCCGGTTTCCAGCGGCGTCATGGTCACGCTGCGGGCCACCTCGGTGATGTCCGAACGTACGGGGCCCGAATAGCCGAGCGCGTTCACATCCTCGGACGAGACGTCGCGGCCGAACTCGTAACCGTCCGGCGTGACGATGCCGACCGGCAGGTAACCGAGGGCTTTGAGGTCGACCAGGGAACCGCCGACGTCGAACAGGGAATCGGGCAGCTCGACGGACGTAGGGGCGATCAGTGCGATCGCACGCTGAATTTTGCGGATCAGATTCCGGTTGTCCGAATCCTGCCGCTGAGTTTCAAAAGTTGGCATAGCGAATAGACCCCTTTCAAGGGCTCAGAGTTAGGTGATTCCCCGAACGGGGTTTAGAGGGGCCGGGACGTGACCAGGAAAGTCGCGGTAGCTTTGTTGAGCGTGTCGGACTGGTACGGGATGTCGGCGGGGGTGACGTCTTGCTCGATACTGTCGATGTAGCCGGACCCGGTTTCGATGTCGGTCCCGGTGATGGACGCGCAGATCGATTCGAGCGTGTTCACCGCGGCCTGGCCGGGCGCGTAGACCTCGATCGTTGCCCGGTCAACACGGTCCACGAAACCGCGGGTGCCGCCAGTCACGTAGATCAGCGCCACCGGGAACGGGCCAACCAGCGAGCCGTACTCGTCGGCCGGGAGTTGATAGACCGCCCGGACAGGTTCGCCCAGGTGAGTTGCTCCGCCGATCAGGTCGAACAGGCAATCGCGGGTGTCTGGGAAGACGAGAGCGTCGATCATTTCCCCCTCACCTCCATAGAGTCAGCCACGCGGAGCAGGATCGCGTCCCGGGTGTCGCGCCAGTCCTTGCGGGTTTCACGGACCACGGCGCCGGCCCGGCGCTCATTCGCCCAACCAGCCAGCACCGTAGCCGGAGCAGCTTCGTAATCGCCGCGCCCAACAGCATCAGCGTTCCCCGCGAGACGTTGCGCCGCCGATAGAGTCGCTTCGCCAGTCGCCGCGGCTGTGCCGAGCTCGCGGAGGCCGGAGTCGTCCGCCAAGTAAGAGCGCGAACCGGGGACCTTCCTGAGTGCCATCAGGCTGCCACCAATGCGACTTCCCAACCGAGCGGCCACTCGCCAGGGCGCCCATCAACCGACCACGTCCCCGCCATGCGTTCGCCGGCAGGGACACGGATCCGGTCAGCAGGCAGGAACCTGAAGCCGTCATCGTGATGGTCCCGGTACAGGGTCGCCGTGGAGCTCGCGACGTCCGATCGGTCCAACGGATCAGCTGTGGCCCGCGGTCCGACAATGCAGTCCGTCACCGGGATCTCCGACGCCGGCAACGGATTTCCTTTCGCGTCGCGGCCGCCGCCCCGGATCACGACGACGTCAGAGCGCCACGACCTGGGAAACCTCGAAACGATGCCCACATCAGCCTCCCGGGTGAATCGTCCAGGCTTGGCGCCGCGGACGGGATTTGCCCAGCAGCCGCTTGTCGGCGGCCGACAGGTAGATGCTTCCGTCGGCGTTGTGCACTTTGCCGCCCATCGAGAATGGGCCGGTGCCGAGCTGGAAGGTTTCGAGCCCGGCAGTAGGGTCATCCTCACTGACATCTATGGCGCGTTTGACCATGCGGCAGACAACCAGCTTCGGGATGTCCGGGTCCATCCCGCCGTCCGCGACCGGGATGGCGATCCTGGCATCGAGGTCCGGGTAGTTGCCTCGGACTTCGATGGAAGCCTCATGAAGCTTCTGCGCCGCCTCTTCGGAATCCTCGGTAGGGAGTGCCGGCCAGTGCAGCTGCAGGTCGACCAGTGTCGCGTAGTCGCTGGCCATGTCAGCTACTGCTTACGTGCGCGGCCGCGGCGAGCCGGAGCCGCGCCCGTGAAGTCCGGTTGGACTTCAGCGTGATGGTTTGAGTCTGCGCCCTCGTCGCCAGCATCGGCGGCGCCCGGGTCTACGCTCGAATCGCCGTCGCGCTCCTGCTCCTGCGACCCCGACTCATCGGAACCGTCGACCTCGCCCGGGTCGCCCTCGTCGCCGCGTTCGAGCACGTGCGACCCGACCTGGTCAATGGCCCATTCCGGAACCTCATCGCCCGGCCCGAAGTTGGCCGGCTGGTACGAGGGGTCCATCAGGGCAACGTGTGTAGAAAATTTCGGCACTGTGATTCCTTCCGCTCAGGGGGTTGCGGTGGGGCGCAGCAACCGCCGCGCCCCACCGAATGACGCTTAGAGGACCTTGGCCGCCAGCGACAGGTTCGCGTTGGCCAGGACCGGCAGAGCGATGGCATCAGACTCGACCGTCGCGATGTGCGGGATCGAGGTAGCCTTGTGGGCGCCCACGACAACGCCGGGCTGCTCGACGTCGGCCAGCTGGTAGTCGGCCTCCTGCGACGTCAGGGTCTGACCCCAGAAGGTGCCGCCGAGGTCCGAATCTCCGGCCATCGGATCGACCGGCGCCGGCAGCAGGAGCAGCCGGTCATCGGACAGGACACGCCCGCCGGAAGTGCGGCGGTCGTAGACGGTAATCGGCGGCAGGTCCGCGGCCACGAGGTAGTCGCGGACTTCGCTGGCGATGGCGGGGCGGGTTGCCCCACCGACCAGGGTGGTCTTGAACTGGTCGCCCGCGGCAAGGGCCGTCATTACGCGGCCCGACGTGACGATCGCGCCCGGCGCCTGCCCATCGTTAGTTTCCTTGTAGGTGGCTACCAGCGTCTGCAGGTAGGTCAGCCGGTCCACCGAGGACGTGGACCACAGGGAAGCGGCGGTCAGGGTGTGGCCCGCGGTGCGGCCGAAGTCGTCATCGAAGAGCACGTTGCCCTGGTTGACGGTCGCCCGGCCGGTTTCGAGCACGGTGCCGCGGAGACGCTCGATGCGGTCGGCGATGGCCCGGGCGACATTGCGCGCCTCCTTGAGGATGCTGTTGCGCAGCACCTCATCGGATGCGTTGCGCGCCCGCAGCTGGTCGTACTCGGAGATGATGCGCTTCTGCCCGAGGGGCAGCATCTCCAGTGTGACGCGCTGACCGGTGACGCCGCCGGCGATCTCCGGCTCGGCATCGAAAGCACGGAAGGATGCTTCAGCGACGAGGCCAGCCTGTCCCTTCACGAAACGGACGGTGATGTCGTTCACGAAGGTGTTGGGCAGCCATGGGGCGAGGGAGGCCTGGTTTACTTCCAGATCCTCAAGGGCCGTGCGGACGTAGCCGGTCAGCTCGGCCGGAGTGATGAGATCAGTCCAAAGTGCCATGATTCATCCCCCTTTCTTAGACGAAGACGATGGTGGTGGCGGAAAGCTTTGCCGCGGCGGCAGGCTTGGCGAAGGTGACCGGCAGGTTCGCGGTCTTGACCCGGCCGTGGTCGAACAGCGGCACGGGGAAGTCGTCCGTGCCGACGACCCGCTGGTCGGTGAGCACGAAACCGGCCAGAATACCGGCGTCGGTTACGGTCGCTTCCGTCGCGTCGTAGGGGACGAGAACGTCGCCGACCTTCGCGACAGGGGTGCCGGAGGGGATGTAGCCGTCCGGGTAGTGGGTGCCGGCAGTGAAGGTGGAGATGTCCAGCGTTTCGGTCCGCGCCTCGTTGACGGCGTGTTCGGAGCCGAGCCAAGACATGTTCCCGCTGCCGAAGGATTCGGTAGTCAAGCGAGGCATGGTGTGCCCTTTCTAAGAGTTCTTCTTGTGCTTCTGTTCGTAGAGCTCACGGCCGGCCGCAAGGGACCCGCCGCTCGAGTTGTTGTCGCCGGAGCGGTTACCGGATCCGGGGACCGGATCAGGCTTCGGAGCTTTCCCTTCGGCACGGGCGTACAGCTCGGAGATCTTCTTGGCGGAGGCCAGGTAGCTTGCCTCGTCGGTGCCAGTAACCAGATCCTGGTAGTCCTTGGGCACGGGGTGCTCAGCGAGGGCAGCGAGCCGGGCGTTGGTGGCCTTGAGCTTCGCGTTCTCGGCCGCCTGGTCATCCCGCTCCTTCTGGGCGCGCTGAATGTCGGACAGTTTCGCGTCCTCAGCGGCCTGAATCTTGGCTTCAGCGTCGGCTGCCCGCTTCTCCGCTGCAGCACGAGCGTCGCGCTCCTCCTGCAAGGCTTTGAGGCCGGGCTCCCGCAGCTTCTCATCGCCCTTGGCCGCCTCGGCAGCGGCGTCCGCCGCCACCTTGTCAGCCAGTGCCTGTGCTGCCGCCTTCTCAGCTTCCGTCTGGTCCTCCATGACGGCGTCCCCGAAGGTCAGCCGGTGGAAGTCCATCAGCGCAGTCAGTCCGCCAGGGGCGGTGATGTCAATGCCGTGGGGGAACTGCTTAGTCATGGGAAAGCTCCTTCGTGAATGCCGCATCGCACGGCGCAATAACCCTGCCCGCATCGCACGGAAGGGAACCTAGTGGGTGTGGACGCCGTCAGTGACGTGGTCCGGGAACTCGCGGCGGAGGGCGAATACGACGCCCTTTACCTGACGGTTTTTGTCTTTGGGGTCAAGGGAGTCCATGAATGCTTGAACTTCCGGGTCGGATCGGGAGCGATCTTGGGCAACCGAGTACATGTCATAGAAGTCGTCTGGGAGGTAGCCGCTCGGATATTCGTCGCCGCGGCCCAGCCTGACGACTTCGCAATCGCAATGGCCATGGAACTCGTTGTCCTCGCCGTACTTCTTGCTGCCCGCAGACTTCTCGGTTGCGTAGGCGGCATCTCGGGATGCCAGGACGAGGCAGAATGAGCAGGTCTTGGAACCCTTCGGCACCCGGGCCCACAGGGCGCCCTCACGGTTGGCGTTCCAGGCGATGGTGTCGCGGCCGTGCTGCTTCACGTACTTGTCCGTTGCCGTAAGCAGACCGCCGAGCATGGCCGCCGGTTCAGGGGACCACAGCTGCCCCGCCAAGTACCGGACCTTCTTCTCCACCCGATCCGCGGTAACCGAAGCAGTCGCCGGGGCGGTAACCCGAAAAGCTCCCGCAGCGCCGGACCCAGCCCGGAGCTCCTCGTACCAGTCCATGGCGAGCACCTCGGCAACCTGCCCATACTCTGCAACCAGCACGGGCAGGAAATCCAGGAGAGCGTTACGGACAGCCTCCGGCCGGGACAAATCGAGCGCTGCGAAATAGGCGGCCAACTCGTCCGCAACCCGGGCCGAAAGCTCCGAGGCCACCGAACGGTACCGCTCGATTGAATCGCGGTCCACCACGGCTAAGCGTCCTCACGGATAGTGATTGGGTTGCCCGGGATAAACGTCACCCCAGCAAGGCCGACCTGCTCAGCAGCAGAGTTCGCGTCCACGCCTGCGCGCCGGAGCGTACCCAGTGCGCCGGCCTTCGCGGCGAGCAGCTGCGCCTGCTTCAGCTGCTCATCCACAGGACTCGCTGCGCCGTCACTGAACACGGGCGCGTTGGACGACTTCGCAGCCGCCAGCAAGGTGTCCAGACGGCTCGCTCCTGCCTGATTCTTGCGGTACGTGTTCATCCGCTCGATCTGGCCCTTGTCCAGCCCGTAGACCTCCATAGCCACCTCGGGGTCGCCGTCGGGGAAGGTCTGAGTGAACTTCAGGCCAGCATCAGCCTGAGCAGCCTTCGACGCGGTGCCGGGGTCCATGAAGTGCGCCCGCAAACCGCGGAGCTCCTGCTCCATCGCCGGTGTCCACTCGCCGTGCCGCACAGAGAGCACGTTGCGCGCCAGATCGACACGCGACATGCCAATGCTCGGAAGCTCCGCCTCGACCACAGAGACAAGGTCGGACTCATTCGCCCGGATCGCATCAGCAGACGAAGGATTGTCATGGATGATGCCGAGATACCCGACCGGGATCGACGTCTCACTGGAAACCATGAGCCCGATCGTCCGGAGCATGTCACCATGCGGCTGCATGGTCGCCTGGGCCAGCTGCTGCAGCGTCGGCTTGACCAAGTCGCCTGTCTCTTCATCGCGGGTCGCCGGAAGCGCCCAAACGCCACCGATCAGGGCATCCAACGGCGAGATTCGCTTACCGTTCGCGTCCGTGAAGTGCTCTTCCTCGGCACCCAGCAACGCACGCTGCGGCCCGGAATAGAACTCCGCGTTCACTTCCTGCCGGAGCATCGTCCGTACAGCCATGTCCGTGTAGCCCATCAGCGGGCGGCTGATCCTCGAATACCCGAACGGTCGATCCAAAGCCCGGCCCCAGACGTACGGGGTGCACGTGACACGGCCGGGGATGCCCGCGTAACGCTCAGTGACCACCCAAGCCCTGTCCCGGTACTGGACGCGGAACGTCTCGCCCGGAAGGTAAAGGAGCGCTTCCCAGCGCCCAATCAATTCGAGCGCCATCGTCACCCGGTTAGTGCGGGCGTCAATCTCGGCCGTAGCTTCAAGCGCCGTTCGTGCCGCCACAATGACGTCCGACTCGCCCCTGCCCGTATCACCAGGCGTGACGAAAACGAACGACACAGAATGCTGCAGGGACGCCTCGATGGCCATGCGCTCAACAGCAGCGAGATGGTTCTCGCCGAAGACCTCATCGAGGTCATCCAGCATCGACGACGGCCGCCCCAGCGTGAAACCGTCCGGCCGGATGCGACGCGCCGGCACCTTGACCGCTTTGCTCGCCCAGCCGATAGCGACCTGGAAGTCCTGCATGTGCGGCGGGATCGAGAACCCGATCTTATCCAGCCGCTTTTTCGAGTCGTGATAAGACGTCCGCAGGCGGTTCCGGTCAGACTTACGGCGGATCACCGTGAGCATCCGATTGAAGGCCGCGGCCTCCGAGACACTCAAGGGGCGTACCAGCTCCTGACCTGCCAAGCGGGCCACCTCCTAAAAAACGATTGCGCCGCGAACCTTCTTCTCAGAAGCCTTCGGAATACGGCGGGCGAACTTCATCGCGCCATAGTGGGCGCAGGTCACGGCCACCGTCGGGGCCAGGTCAACGTCAAGGCTCGCCCGGTTCCACTTGAACGAGCCAGGTCGGTTCTTGATCGGATCCTGCGTGGTGTTCTTCGCGGAGTTGTCGAGGTGTTCCTGCCCGAAGTGAGTGACGGCCGGATGCTTCTCAACCGCCTCATGAAGCCCCGCGCACGCCTGCGTGTACTCATGGGCACCGAGGATGAAAACCTTCATCTTCTTCCGCTTCAGGTGAGCTTCCAGAAGGTCACGGGCCGGTGAGTAAGCATCAATGACCACCGGGACGCGTCGCTTGCACCGCTCCCACAGCCACTCAACCAAGGCCGTCGTCCCGCGCTCATCGAAAGGCGCGTCAGCGGCCAACTCGAGGTGGATATCGTCGCCCTCAGTGAACGTGGAGACCCCGATGGAAACCTTCGTGCGCTCCGGGTTCATATCCACGCCGTACGCCGCCACCGGCCACTCAGGATCCGGATCGTCAATCGCCCGCTCATCCCACTTCGTGAACGCCAGCTTCCCCGCGACCGAAGGCGTGGGCCACATGTTCAGGCGCTCGCGGGCGAACGACCGCGGCGAAAACTTGTGATGCTCGGTCTCGACGGTCCGGAGCTTGATGCGGCCGCCAAGAGCAGGGTTCGCTTCGGCCCAGTGCGTCCGGTCGGCCGTGAATACCCGCAACTCCTGCTCGGTCATCTTGTCAACGTCGCCGGCCGGGGAGTGCTCCACCCACGCCGACCGCTTGTCAGCCCCGGTGACGGCAGCGTTCCGGACCCGCACGAAAGGCTCACCGCGCTCCGACAAGTCCTTCGGGGGAGTTCCCATGTAGATCGTGATCGGATCACCGGACGGGGCGGCCGAGGTCGTCGGCTCCAGGGCCTCCTGCTCGTCCTCTTCGTACTCCTGTCCCTCATCGACAACGAGGACATCGAATGAGCTACCGCGGCCGGCGCCGCCAGTGCGGGCACCGAGCTCGATCAGTCCGCCGGCGTGGAGCTCGATGGCTTCCTGCCCGTTGGTCTTGCGGATCTCCTTGACCAAGGCGTTCAGCTCAGGGAACTTCGCGTGCGGGTCGTTGACCTTCGTGCCGAAGAAGTGCATGAGGCGCTTGAACGCCTTGCGAGCCGAACTCAGCAGGTGCGAGGTATGCAGGATCTTCATGTTCAGCGCCACCATCAGGTAGAGCTCAACGATCTCCAGTGCGCCGTTCTTGCCGTTCTGACGGGGGACGCTCAGCCCCCACGTCGAAGCAACCCAGCCTGCGTCGTCGGTCCGGAGCCACGCCCGAACCACCTCAGCCTGCCAAGGATCCGCATGGTAGTCGTAGCCCTCAGCGAACTCGATGGCCAGCTCCGCATGCCTCATGCTGTAGCCACGCGGAGACGGCGCCGTGTTGAAGCGTGCGACCTGCGAACCGACCAGCACGCCGCACCACCTAGCCGTTCAGTTTTTGAGTCAACCTCTGCAACGGGGACACATTGGACGGAAGGACCGTAGGAACAGGGGCCGGCGCCGCGGCAGCCTTCGAATCGGCGGGGGACAGCTTGGCCAGAATGTTCGCCAAGGCCGTCGCCTGCTGGCGAGCCTCAGCCAACGGCGCCGCGAACTTGACCTCGACGTTGATGTTCCGGTCGCCGTCCTCGTCAATCTCATCGAGGTGCAACCGGAACTGCATCAGGTTCAGGACGCCCTTGCCCTGAATGATGTTGTCCAGCTCGTCCAAGCGATCAGCCAAGCGCGCAGCCTCCAGCACGAGTGCGTTGCGCGGGGCATCCGTCGTGGCCATAGCCTGCCAGATCGCCGAACCGCGCTCACCAAGACCGGCCGGGTCATCCACGGCTGCACCTCCTAGTAGTAGACGACTGCGCCGTCCTTGGAAGTAATGATGGACGGCGTGAGATTCATCAGGTCATCGCCGCTGATGCGGTCGGGGACATACAGCCGATCGCAGCTGAAGCCGCGTCCCCGGGATGACCTGGCCGAGATGAACCAGACGCGCCCGCCATTCGTGAACTCGATCGACTCCGCGCCGTTGGTCCGCCGCACCTTCGCCCCATCGGCAATCACGTCAGCGACGCTCAGGAAGTCCTCTCGCACGAGTGCCTGCGAAGGTCCGATCCACGCCACAGTCTGGCCCTCAAAAGCCCTGCCGACGGCCGCGATGAGATGGTGCTTGATCGGCATGCGGTCTCCTAGAGCTTGATGGCGTTTCCCGTCACCGCGATGTAGCGGCCGACTGTGTAGCGTTCGATGTTCCGACCGTCGCGGATCTTCCGGCCCGGCGCTTCCGGAGCCGCGATGAAAAGGTGAACACCTTCTCCGGACTGGGACACCTCGGCGAAGATCACCGGCTCAGTCACCGAATGGATGTACTCGGCAGCCCAATCAGCCAGCACACCGCCGTCGAAGCAGTGGTCAAGATCGATACAGCCAATCCCGTCGCCGAGCACAAAGCCCAGACCGACGCCAGCTGACGATGCCCTGGCCGCCCGGAAGGTTGACCATGTGGCCGGCTCCGTCGAGCTGGCGGGCTTGCCGTCAACAGTCACCGGGCGCTTCGAGGACATGCGGCGCACCCAACGCGCACGCTGAGTCAACGCCGCCGGAAGAGCGAGGCGTCGGGACCGACGCTGCCGGCACCGCGCCGAACACGTCCGCGCCTGCGAACGATAAAGCCGCAACGGCCCCCCGCACTCCTCGCAACACCGATCTGACATGCTCCAATTCTACCGGAATGTCACACTTTTTCCCTGCAAACAAAGGGAAATACGCATATGCGAGTTTGGGGCCACGCCGCCCGCGAGAGCAAATTCGGCCGAGGCCAAAAAGCCCTACAAGCGGCCGGCGCGGCGGTCACGGCGGCACTCGGTGGCCGCGCAAATCGGGTCCGTGCCCGAGCATGGACTGCTCGGGGGGATATTTTTCGCTATGCCCGGGGAGCGAGGCGGCGGGGGAGGGGGAGGGTCATACCCCCACCCCTTCGATATGGGGTCTGGGATAAGGAAAAGCGTTATCCGCCGTCACCATTTCCGACTGGTTTTGAGGGGTTTCGCTGCGAGGATGGTCCTGGCTTTGGGTGCTGATCGATTGCCTTTGGACTGATTGCATTTGCGACAGCACACTAGGAGGTTGTCCAGGGCGTCCTGGCCTCCGTTGGCATGGGCGTGGATGTGGTCGGGCTCGGCGCTCGTCGGCGTCCGGCTGGTCACGTAGTCGAGGGTGACCCGGCAGTATGGGCAGCGGTCGATGCCTTGTGCTTGGGCGAGGTGGAGTGCGCGTTTCCGGACTTTCTTCCATTGGCTTGTGCCGGTGCGCGAGGTTGCCAAGTAGACTCACCTGCCATGGGACTAAAGGAGTGGGCTGCTAAGGCGCCCGTCGCAACGTATGGGATGCTCACGCTGTACAAGGACAGGGTGCGTTGTCTTGATTCGAAGCAGAAGGGCGAGTATCCGTTGGCTGGGGTGACGGCATTGGTGGAGTCTGGGGAGGCGTTGTCCAAGCGGGTGACGCTTACACGGTTCGCGGCTTTTGGTTTGATCTCGCTGGCTATGAAGAAGAAGTCGGGTGGTGAGTCTTATTTGCTGATCGAGGGCCCGGACTTTGCTTGGACGTTCGAGGTCAAGCCAGGCGATCAGCCTAAGGCCCAAGCGTTCGCTGCCAAGGTCCGATCGGCCGCTAAGGATGCTGTCAGCGCCGGGTGAAGCCGATGGGCCGTGATCGGTAGGCGCCGCCGTCATCGTCGTCGATGGTGCGCTCGCTGTATCCGATGTGGAGTTCGGGGCGTGAGGTGTAGGAATGGGCGTGCTCGGCCTGGGATGGGCCTGCGCCTTCAGGGTGGAAGTCGTCAGGCTCGTCCATCATTCTGGCTGAGGCTTCGAGCCAGGCGCAGATTGACCGGTAGAGCCTCATGCCTGCCTCCTGCTGTTGGTTGGTGATCTACTTGCTAGGCCGCGTTCTCGATTGTTGGTCGGCTTGCGTTCGATCAGTGGACTGCCCGGGACTCGAACCTGGGTGCATAAGCCAACACCTTGCGGTGTCTCCTTCAGTCCTGCCGGGTGAATAGGCCGGCGGTCTTACTCATGGGAGCGGCATGGGCCGCCGGGGACTCGGCTGGATTCGAACCAGCGACTTCCCATCCGGCTGATGCAGGCCTGCTAACCGGGGGACACTCTGTCCATCTGAGCTACGAGTCCATGTTGAAGCCCCGCCGTATGGGGGTTGGCGGGCTTCAAGGGTGCGGCCTCCGGACTTGCACCGGTATGCAGTCGACGCCGAAGCGTCTCTTCTCGCACGCGCCCGTCTTGTTTTGGGCAACAAAAAAGCCGCTCGGCTAGGAGCGGCTGAAAATTTCGAGACTTGTGACCTCGACGGGACTCAGCATATTTCACTCATGCAACTTCGGCAACATTCGACCTGGGCGTGTCGCTCGCCGCTCGGAGCCATTTGAGGTTGTCGCCGTTCCATTCGGCGCCGCACCCGTCGCATTTGGCTGTCCAGGTTGCGGGTGGCGCGATGGTTTCGTTCTCGTCGTCCCAGTAGTGAACGCCGATGCAGGGTTCCCGTTCGGGCCCGTGGAAGCGCTGCGAGCATGCCGGGCATGGGATGGAGGGGCGCCAGGGTGGGCGCTTGGCTTCGAGCATGTCGCGGATCTTGTTGATCCAGTCGAGCGTCTTCCCCTCGAGGTAGTCCTGCCACTCGGTGGACTGGATGGATGCCCATGAGGTGATGAGGTCAACGAGGGTGCCTTGGTATTCTCGGCCTGTCATTTCGAAGTGTTCGTTGAGGGCTTCGGCTTTGATGTCGTTTTCGATCTTGACGGCCGTGGAGTTGACGATCATGCCGGCGCCGCCGGATCCTCCGCCGATGGCGCCGAGGTTGGACCTGCATGCGGCGCGCAGTTCGGCGAGCATCGGTGGTTTGGACACGAGCGCGCCGTCTACGAGGGTCAGGTGTTCGCGGGTCAGCTGGTGGACGTGGTCGTTGAGGCTCACGAGTAGTCTCCGAGTTGTTCGATGGCTTTGGTGGCGAGGCGCATCATGCCGACGGCTTGGTAGTGGGGGATGGGTGAGATGCCCCAGATGATGCCGGCTGCTGCTTGGCCGTCGTCCATGTGCTGGTACGTGGCGATGATGATGACGCCGGTAACGATGGCGTCTTCGGGGATCTGGAGGTTGACCTGGGCTCCTCCGATGTCGAAGGCTGTCATTCGGTCTCCTTGGTGATGCTGACGAGCAGAGGTGCCATGTCGCCGATGGTGGCGGCGTTTATGAGCCTCTGGACGGTTTCGCGGATCTCGGTTGTCACGTCCCGTGCGGACACGTAGCCGACCTGCATCGTTGGGAATTCCTCCCACTCGCTCTCCACGATGGTCCGGCGCCCGTTCACTTCGAGCGTGATCTTGATGCTGGCCATTACGGTGTCTCCTTGGCTTGGCTGATGGTGACCATGACCCCGGGCGTGCCGTGGTAGGTCTTGGCGGCGGTGAAGCTGACGATGCGGGCATCGTCGATGATGACGCCGGGGATGGTGATCTTTGTCTTGCGGTTCTTGGTGGTGCTGAGGGAGTCGAAGACCGCCCTGGTGAGTTTGTCGAGGTCCGGCTTGACGGCGGGGAGGGCCCAGCGTGGTCGCTGCGGCCGGTGGAGCTGGAAGACGAGTGAGACGGTGATTGGGCCGTCCATCGGTTCGCCGTGGTGCTTGGCGAGTGTCGCGGCTCTGATGCGGTCGCGCCATTCCCGCAGCGGGGCTTTGACGCCGACGATGCGGCCGCGGAAGACGTCGACGGATCCTTGCGGGACGGGTGTGCCGGGAATGAAGACGTGGATCATCGGCGGCCGTCCCACATGGCCCGGGTGAGTGCGGTCTCCTGCCATTGCTGGAGCGACCATCCCAGTGCGGAGAGCACCGGGGTGAATGTCTCGTGCAGGGCGGTGCTGAGCGCGTTGCCGAAGTGTCCGAGGCCTTTCTCGTGCCGCTGCTGGTGCTCGACGGCCCGGAACTGGTCAGGGCTGGTTCTGCGGACGTTGCAGGGCTGGCAGGTGTATACCCAGCGCGCTTTGCCTTCTTTGCGGATCATGGGGTCTCCTGTGGTTGGTGTTCGGCGAGGACGAGCTCGTGGGGATAGAACCAGACGGGTGCACTGTCGAGCCCGCGGACGTGGAATTGGCCGGCTGCTTCGTCGTGGATGGCGCCGACCTGGTCGAACCAGCGGCACGGGGTGGCGATGACCCGGGCAGGGTCGCCGATGCGGAATTTCATGGCGTCACTGCCCGTCGCGCTGGGAAGTGAGGCTGGAGCTTCGGTGTGTTGCTGGCTTGCTTGGGCCGCCATCCCAGCTGGCGGTGAGGGTGACATATCCGGGGTCCCGCTGGTCGCCGTGGTGTTCCTTGATGCTGACGCGGGCTTCAGGCGGGACGGATCCGGCGAAGTCGCGGAGGGCGCCGGCGGTCAGGCTTCCTGGCACGTCCATGGAAGCGGTTGAAGTGATGCGGGGTGAGGTGTAGCTGCTCATTGGTTCTCCTTGGGAATGACTGAAGCCGCCCCGGTTGGGACGGCTTCGATGGTTTCGGCGCTGGCAAGGAGGTGGCCGCGGTCGTAGCGGGTGGCACATCCCGCGCATTCCTTGGTTCGTCCGGGCTGGGTGCCATCGCCGTACTCGTGGTAACCGACTTCGTCACCCGCGAGTGCCGTGTGGGTCAAGTAGCTCTCCCCGGGGTTGATACGCCCTCCACAGCCTTCGCAGCGGTGCGCCTTGCGGGCTTTGCGTATGGCTTTTGTGACCGTCATTGGTCGTCCTCGCTTTCTGGTTCGTGGTGTTTGCCGATCAGGTTGGCTGGCCGGATGCCGGCTTTGACGTCGGCGTGGCAGGAGCGGCAGCTGTGGCCCTCCTGCCCGATGTGGTCCTCGCAGGGCGGTGGCTTGGGCAGGTGCGCCCGGGCCGCTGCGGGCCAGTGCGGGCCGGGATGGTAGATCGGGCCCGGGGTCTGACAGGTCGACTCCATGGCCTTCGTTGTGGCCGCGATGATCAGGGCGCCCAGGCTGGCGACGTCGCGGTGCTTCTCGATGAGTGAGACCAGCGAAGCGACTGGCCAGTCCGGGCGGATCTCGTGGAGCAGGTAAGCGACGGCCCTGACTTGCTGGTCCGTGATGGTCAATGTGGATTTCCTTTCAAACCAAAAATTCGCGCCCTGGTGAGTTAAGAAACAGACTTGGTTGGCACTTTTAGGTGGAGTTGTGAAGGTGCAGGTGTTAGGTGCAGGTGTTACCGATGCCTTTCAAGACCCCTTCGGTAAACCCTTTCGAGGTGCTGGCGGGACCCTTTACCGAACCCTTTCCGGAACCATTTCGGGATGGGTTTATGCCGCTTTGCCGGAACCCATTTCGCGGGGGTTTATGGACCGGCTCGCCAAGGCATCCTTGAGGGCTCCCCAGCTGGTCCACTCCGGGTTTTCGGTCTTCAGCCGATGGAGTTCGTGGACGACGACGCCGCGGATCGTGCGGGACGACACGGAGGCGTAGGCCTTCGCGACGGCCGCGCCCATGTTCCGTTGCTTCAAGAGCCCGTCGCTGCGCATGAACGAGCGGACGAGGACCTCTTCTGTGTCCTCGTCCGCCACGATGTAGACATTCTCGATGAGCTCCTGCGCGGCGGATTCGAGTACGTCCAGGGTGAGGCCCTTCGCCTTTGGGACGATGCGTTTGAGTCGCCAGTCGACGACGCCGCAGTGACTCAGGTCGGCGTGCGTGGACAGGTGGATGAAAAGCCATTGGGCCATGGGGGACAGGTCAAGGAAGTCATCATCAACCCAGATGCCGACCTTGATCTGCCCGTACTGCCTAGCCATTTCTGGTCCTTTCTTGGCGGGGCACCGAAGTGTCTGTATCGGCTGCCATAATGGGCGAATGGGAAATTTTTCGAAGGTCTATACGCTGAGCTTTTCCGACGACGACAGCAGAGGCTTCAACCTCACGCTTGGGGATTTGACGAAGTTCGTCGAGCACGCCAAAGCCAACGGCGCTGAGGATTCGGACATGATCTTCCCGGAGCTGGAGCGCGAGGTCGAGGTCGTTGGCATGAGCATTCATGTCAACCCCGACCTTCCCTAAGTAGCCGATCACGCCGGCACAATCGACCCAGCTCCAGCGAGCGAGAGTGCGGCGACGATGAAGAGGTCCCGGGCTGCTGGCGGGGTTACGGCGTTGCCCGCCTGCTTGACCTGCTCGCGTTTGTTGCCGGTCATGATGTAGGACTTCGGGAAGGCCATGCCCGCGCTGATCTCGTAGGGTTCGAGCATCCGGAACTCGCAGTCCTCGATGTCGGGGACGGTCCATTCGGTGATGCCGTGGTGCTGTCCGCCGGCGCTGAACGTTCCGAACGGATCAGTGGTGGGTGCGTTCGATGCCGCCAGGTGCTCGGGTGAAGTGCCGCGCATGGTGGTGACCATGGCGAAGCGGTCGGTGGTGCTGATCGTCGGGATTGCCTTGGATACTGGGTGCATCTGGCCGTTGCCGTAGTACTCCATGAGCATGTGGCTTCCGGGTGCAGTGAGCAGCCCGGTTTCGTTGCGGGTGGTCTGGGTCCGCAGCACATCCACGAGGGGCGCCGCCTGCTTACCGTCTCGGCCCTCTACGGGAACGAGCAGGGAGCGGGTGTAGCTGGTGGTCTGCGTGGCCATCGGCTCGTTGGTGCCGCTCATGATCTGGGAGCCGCGGACGGAGTCAAGGATCAGCCCGTGTTGGGTTGTCCCGGTGAGCGTTTTCAGGGTCTCGCTGGTGGGCCAGATCCGGTAGTAGCTGCCGCCCTTGCCTGATGCCGAGTCGTAGGTGTTCCCCGCTGCGGCGAGGTGCATCGGCTGCTTGCCGTACTTCGCCAGCCCTGCGGCGATCCTGGCCATGGTCTTGGGGACCAGCGGCTTGGTGCGGTCGCCGATGCGCTGCCCGCGGAGCTTCCAGTCGATCGCGGACGCTGCGGGCAGCCATCCGGGTTCGACGATGGCGTTGCGGCACCGCGTGTTCGGGCAGCGGTAGACGTACTGGGCTTTGTAGCGGCCCCACCGGTATTTCGGGTTCTTCCATGACTGGATGCAGCGGATCGTCTCGTCGCACGTCTGGCAGTGAGCCAAAGGCATGAGGAGGTCGAAGTTCGGCCGGCGGTTGCCCTTCAGCCAGAACATGACGTACATCCGGTCCCGGGACTGCGGCGCGGGGAGGCCGCCGAGCTGGGCGTGCATGGAGTTCATGTAGACGGTGTGGTGTTCATAGCCGAGTGCGTCCATGGCCATCAGCCAGGCGTCGAACATGACCCACTTCGCCGCGTCAACGACGTTCTCGGTGATGATGAGCTTGTACTTGTGCCACTCCGCGAACCGGGGCACGTCCCACATGGTGGCGCGGGACCTGTCCGCGGCCTCGTCGGCGATGGAGTCCCCGAAAAGGTCCGCCTGGTTGGTGATCCGCTTCTTACCCTTGGCCACCGAGTGGTTCGTGCACTCGGGGCTGGCCCAGAGGATATCCGAGGTGGCGATGTAGCGCGGGTCCGTGATCTGGATGTCGGCGCAGACGTGATCCGTCTCTGGGTGGTTGGCGTTGTGTGTTTCGATGGCACGGGCCCAGTGATTCATGGCCGTCTTGATCGTCACGCCAGGAACCTCCAGCGCTCCAGTGGAGGATCCGCCGGCGCCGCAGAACATGTCCGTCGCCGTCAGCTCGTTGTTGGCCTGCTGCATGTGCTGCTGCAGCTCGGTCAGGATTTCTTGGCGCTCAAGCAGTGCTGTGCTCATGGCGTGTCCTTATCTTCCAAGCGCTGCTTGGTCTTCTCGTTGATTGGTGTGGGCTGCGTTTCGAGGTCGTGAGGGCCCAGCAGCTCGAAAATGTCCGTCTGGCCTTCCAAGATCTCGTCCACGATCAGCCGCCGGCGCCGTGACGGTAGGCCCGGCCGTTGGCCGCAACGGCGGGGGCTTCGATAACTACGACTTGGTGTGCGCCGCCGGATCCGGGGACGCGCCGCCCGTCAGCAATGCATGCGCGGGGCGGGCCGACGATGCGTGCGTGGTGGCGGTGGGCGACGGTGGGCAGGTCACCGATGGCTTGGGCGACAAGTTCGGCGTCTGTCTCGGCCGTTCCGCCGCCTTCGACAATGGGCCAGACGGCCCGGAAAGTATGTGTTGCTGGCCCTGGCTTAGTCATGACGGCATCCGTACGGGCATGATCAGGTGCCTGGGCGACATCGGGTCGTTGGCCTCAAGCCCGGCAGGGGAGAAAAGGAATGGTTTCGGCGCGCTCGTGTAGGAGATCCGCACCTTGTCGCCGGTCAGCTGCTGCAGCGTCTCTACGAGGTAGCGGGGGTTGAAGGCGCACTTGATTTCGTCCTTCAGGCCGGCCACCAATTCGCCAGCGGATACCGGGGCGCGGGACGGGCCGAAGAGTCCGTAGTCGAAAGTCACTTCGGCGCCGCCTTCAAACATGCGGACGATGCACGGCGAGAATCGCTCTCCCATCCGCTCGGCTACCTTGGCCGCCTCGAGGAGCGCGTCACGGTCAACTTCGAATGAAGCCGTTACGTCAGCGGGGAACAGGGCCTTGATCTTGGGGTAGTCGCCGTCAACGTTCATCGACGTGAACGTGGCGTGTTCGGTCTTGATGCTGATGCGGTTGTCGCTCAGCCCGATGACGACATCGGCTCCTGTGAGGAAGCGGTCCAGAGCTTTGATCGCCCGGAGCTTGAACAGGAACGCTGCGCCGCCTTCACCCTGGCCGTCGACGTGGTCATAAGCCAGCCGGTATCGATCGGTTGCGAGCAGTTCCATGGCGCCATCGTTGATTTCGACCCGGACGGCTTCGAGGATTGGAAGGGTCTCATCCTTCGAAGCGGCGACGGATACGCGACGCAGTGCAGCCCGGAACTCTCCAGCGGGGATCGAAGTGAATGTGGACGGCGCGGCGGTGGGGATCTCCGGGTAGTCGGCAACTGGCATCGCCTCAGCATGGAGCTGGTATCCGCATGCGGAGACGGTGACCTTCTTGCCGTCCAGTGTGATGGTGACGGCCGCGGTTTTCGTCTTGCCCGTCGTGGTGCGGATGGCGTCGAGCAACCACCGGTAGACGACGAGGAAGGGGGCACCTTCGCCCTCGGCCTCGGCCACCGTGGTGACGGCCGACGTCTCGTAGTCGTACGCGGACAAGACGCCGGAAGCGGGATCAATGTGGACGCCATAGAGGACTGGCGCAGGTTTCTTTCCGCTCATTGCCGGCGCGAGGCGGATCAACGCCGCGATCCAGTCTTTGGCCGGTGCGGTGATTACTTGAGCGTTGCTCATCGGTTCTCCTTGGGGTACGAAAAAGGCCGCTTGGGGGCGGCCTTGGATTGGGGGCGCTGTTCGCGCATGACGTTGGCGACTGCTTCTCTGCCGGTTGGGTCGCGGTAGAGCTGCCGGGCCCGGTGGTTTGCGTCGTCCTGGGCCTGCGCTTCGTGGTGGTGCTGGCAGGAGTGTCGGCTGAGGCAGATACCGTGAGGGCCTTTGCAGAGTGCGCAGCAAGGGTCTGACGTCATGCGGCGTCGGCCCGGTGGGTGATGTGCTTGCGGATCATGTCGGGTTGCAGCCCGGACCAGATCACGTCGCCGTCGATTGTGGATGCGACGACGGTTGGCATTTGCCGGCGGCCGAGGACTTCGGTGACGTAGTGGAAGGCGACGGCGTCTTCCTGGACGTTGACGGCGGTGTAGACGATGCCTTCTCGATTGAGCTTCGCCTTGGTCAGGTCGCACTGGCCGCAGTCGTGCTTGGTGTAGATGACGACGGCGACACCGTCGTGTGCCTGGATTCGTGCAGTAAGGTCGGTGGTCATGGCGTCCTTTCGATCGGCGGGTTGTTGCCGGTTCGCGGGTTTAGGGGTTCGTGGTGGTGCGCCCGCGGCAGGATCGGCAGGATCCTGCCGCGGGCATAAAAAAGGCCGCGCTGTGGCGGCTTCGTTTGGTGGCTCCGTCTGGGCTTATCCCCAGCCGGATTGATTCGCGGCGGGCTGGGTGCCCCACCCGGCTGCGTCGGTCTGGGTGGCTCCCCATCCCGGCTCGGCAGTGGCTGGCACGTCGTTGGAGTGCGCCTGGTGCCAGCGGAAGTCCTTGCCGATGGATTCGATGCGCAGCTGGTCCGTGCGGCGCTTCTTGCCGTCTGTGTCTTCCCATGCCTGCGTTTCGATCTCGCCGTAGAGGATGACGTTGTCGCCCTTCTTGAGGTGGTTGGCGAGGTTCTCGGCGAGGAGCATTTTGCCTTGGTTCCATGCCCGGCAGTCCCAGAACTTGCCTGGCTTGTTCTGCCACTCGTTGGTCTGCCGGTTGAACTTGCGTGGGTTCGTGACGACCACGAGCTTGGCGACGGCACCTCCGCCGTCGGTGAACTTGAGGCCGGGATCCTCGTGGACCTTGCCGATAACGGTTATGTAGGTCTCTCCGCTCATGCGCGCACTGCCCCGTCTTCGATGATGATGCCGCGGCCGTCACCGTCGCCGACCATTTCGATCCAGACCTGATAGTCGTGCTCCTTGGCGGCGGCTTCGACGAGTGCGAGGTTGTCGGAGTCGAGCAGGGAACCGTCGGCGATGCGGATGACGCGCAGCTTGGGGTTGAGTGCGATGGCCATGGCAAGGGACACGCGGAGCTGTTCTGCGCCGGATGCCTGCTTGAACGGGACGCCGTTGTAGGTGACGCCGGTTTCGTCGAAGCCGAGGCCTTCGATCGGGAAGGTCGCTGCTTCGAGGCCGGCAGCCTTCTGCATGTCGATTTCGGTGATGGCGTCCGTGAGTGCGGATGCTTCCTGCTGGGCGGTGAGCAGGTCGGCGCGGACTTTCTCACCTGCCTTGTGGTGGCGGACAGCCGTGTTGATCGCTTCGGCGCCGTCGACCTGCGCTTCGATCGCCTCGAGGTCGACCCGGGCAGGGGCGTTGGCCGAGTAGTCCGCTGCCTCATCGAGGGATGCCTGGGCTTCGGCGAGTTCGGCCGTGAGCCGGTATACCTTCGCCCGCCAAGCAATGACGGCGCGTTCGGCCGCTGCCATCTTCTCGTTGAGGGCCTGCCCGTCACGGTATGCCGCAACAAGGTCCTTGACGCTGACCTCTTCGTCGGGGAGGTCGTCGGGCCGGGGCCCGTACTCGGCGGCGATCGCGGCCAGTTCCTTGAGCTTGCGGTTCGCGTCGGTGCGCTGCTCGAAGACGTCCTTGCGTTCGGCTGCGAGCTTGTCCAAGTCGAACGGAAGGTCCACGAGCTTCAGCAGGGTGGCGAGCTGGTCCTTGTCGGACAGCTGCGTGAACGCGAGCGGGTCGAGGGATAACTTGCCGAGCAGGTCGTCGAGCTTCGCCTGGCCCTTGGGGTACACGGCGCCGTCGGGGGACTTGACCGTGAGCGTGGATCCGGATGCCGTGAACTTGCGGGTGACGATCAGGTCTTCGGTTTCGAGGACGATCTCGGCGCGTTCCTGCCCGTCCCGGATGGGCTTCGGGGTGGTTTTCGCGTTCACGCCGCCGAGGGCGGCGGTGATGCTGTCGAGGATGGACGTCTTGCCCTGCCCGTTCTTGCCGGCCACGATGACGAGGTTGCCGTCCGGGTCGGGGACGATTTCGGCGGCGGTGAGCCTTTTGTAATTCGTGGATGAGAGTCGGATGATCTTGGTCATGCGCTGGGCTTCCTGTCGGTGACGTATTCGGTGATGTGGTCGGGGGCGTTGTTCTCGAACAGCCATGCGAGGTACTGGTCGATGGTCCCTTCGGCGAGGGCCTTCTTGGTTGCTGCTACGACGTCGTCCGGGATGGTTGCCGCGTACTGCGGCTCGGTGGGCTCGTCGGGCGCTGGGGTGGCCATTGCGGCGAGAGCCTGGATGCCGGCAGCCTTTGGAGGCTTGGGCCGTTCGCCCATGTCTTCGAGTTCTTCGACGGCGTAGACGGCGACGCCGGTGAGGACGTCGGGGGCGATGACCCGGCAGGCCTCGGAGAGCGCCTTAGCGGTGAGCATCTCGATCGGGTTGTCTTTGTACTTGGCGTTCGTTTTCACATAGCCGGCGATGGTGGCGCGCTCAATGGTCCAGGTGAAGGTCTGCCATTCGTGTTCGCCCTTGCGACGGGCGAGTACGGTCACGGCGGTTGGGGTGGCGTCCGTCCGGACGACTTCGTGTCCGGCGGCGATGACGAGCGCGTGCATGGTGCGGGCGTACAGTCCGGGCCGGCCGTGGATGACGAAGATGTTCTGCAGTGCGGACAGCGGGTCCATGCCGAGGGATTTCCCGGCCAGAATCGCGGCCGTGGCCGCTTCGGGTTTGCCGCGGAAGTCCTTGGGGACGAAGTCCGTTTTGCAGAGCGTGGCACCGAGGACCGCTGCGGCCTGCATCTCTTGCGCCCAGGCTGCGAGGTCGATGCTGCCGGACGCTGGGGCGCCCATTATCGCCGGGGCGGACACGTCCAGCTCGGTGGCGTTCCGGGTGGCTAGTTCGTTACTCATTGGTCAGTTCCTCTATGTCTCGGATGCCCCACCATGGGAGCTTGATTGGGTCGTCGGATTCATAGCCCGGCCACCTGTGGGTGGCGAGGCATTCGGTGTAGATGGTTTTGGCTCGGTCATTCATTGCGCGGCCGGCGGCTAGTGCTTCGTCGTCGAGTTGGACGACGGATACGAGGTATGGCGGCGTCTTCTCGACGTTGACGAACAGGAATGGGAGTGTTTCGCCGGTCATGACCCGGACGCCTTCGGTGTAGTGGTCGGCGGATTGTGCGTAGCCGAGTTTGTAGGCGGTGCGGCCGAACTCGCGGGGGTCCGCGTTGACCGTGGTCTTCAGGTCTACGAGGAGGCCGGGCTTCCACGCGTCGGGGCGGCATTTCAGGGATAGCCCTTCCTCTTCCCAGAAGACGGACTGTTCGGCGCGGTGGTCGGTGAACGCGGCGCGGGCGAGCGGGTGGGCCATGACGCTGTCCCGCATGGCTTTGACCTGTTCCCATTCGGCGGTCTTGAGCGGGATCTTTCCGTCATTCACGGCGGCATCGGCTGGTTCGGTCCAGACCTTGCCGCGCTTGGCTTCGACGTCGATCACCACGACTCCGGTTCCATCGCCTTCGAGGATTAGGCTGTGGGCGACGGTGCCGAGGTCGTAGATGTCCTTGTGGACCGGGTGCTCTGACTCCCACTTCCAATGAGCCGGGGTGCGGGTTGCGAGCGTCTTCAATGACGTCGACCCGAGTGCGGGGTCGGCGTGGTAGGTCTTGTTTGGAATGGCATCGTAGATGCCGGGTTCGTAGCGCATGGGCCTCCTTTTGGGCACAAAAAAGGCCCCTCATGGGGGCCTCTGGGTGGAACGGTTGTCTGGATTTTGACCAAGCATTCAGCCCATAGCGATAAACCGGGTCGCAGGCGTATTGCATCAAATTTCGGACGATGCACCGCGAAAGACGTCCGGTCACTGTAACCCACTGAAACGCGCTGTAACTTTTGATCAAAAATCGCGAATCCGGATGCAATACTCCGGAAGCCACGCAGGCGTTGTGACGCCCAGTAACACTAACCCGGAGCCCGGATCTGTCCATAGGGATCGCTAGAATGGGAACGTCCACTAAGACGAGCGGATAAACGGAACGGCCGTAGCTCTCTATCCCGCGAAGAATGAATGAGCTAGCGGCCGTCCATACGAAACAACCCGCGAAAAGCGTGCATGTTTCTGTTTACATCGTAGGCGCTTTCTACATAGAAACAACTTGCGACGGTACAGAACTGGACGTCTTCCGCAGAACGGATGACCTGCCCATGACTAAGCCCGCCAAACACCGTCCGTGCCGATGTGATCGTTGCCGGGCCGCCCTGCCAGGACTTCTCCGGCAGTGGGGTCCGCCCGCCGCGTGCATCGTTGCGACTGTGATCCGCGAACTCACTAAGTAGGGTGGCCGGCGCGGGTTTCTCGGAGCCCGCGCCGACTCACTTACCTTGGAGAATGTCATAGATCTCCCTTCGGTTGATTATCAGTTCTCAGTCGTTTCCGGTTTTGTGTGGACCGGGCAGTCTGGGTTTGTTGGCCTCGGCGTGCGCGGGTCGTACACGGACCGCGGGCAGGTGCAGCGGTCAGCCATGATCGTCATCGAGGGCCGGGAAACCGAAAGTGAACCGGCGGCCTACATCAGTCCAGGGCTGTGGCCCAGTCGGGGTCGAAGTCCGGGTGGTCGGTGTAACCGGCGGCGAGGATGTTGAGCATGGATCGGCGGGCCATGACCAGTTCCCCTTGGGCGTCCGTGGTGTCGCTGCTGCTTTCGGCCTCTTCTGCAAGCTTCCAGCGCGCCAGGATGGTTCGCTTCTCGGCGCATTCGGCGAGCATGCTGTCCGCGAGGCCGGGAGTCGTCCCTGTGGCGTCGAATTCGGCGTGGCGGAGCTGTGCTTCTTCTTCAGCGATCCGGGCTTCGAGAAACTCGACAATGTCCACGTGACGGATTCTGTCACGATGTTGCGACGGATGGCAGGGTTGCGTCTTGCTATGGGTCATAGTCCTGTCGCCCCTAGTCTGTTGTTATGGAGTCGGGGGGAGTCAGCCGGGGCGGGTCGCTTCATCCTGAGTGGGATCTGATGTACCGCAGTGGGCTGACAGTTTCGCGCATTGCCGAGCTTTGCCATGCGGTTCCCCAGACCGTGGGTCGGCATATCCGAATCCAGCGGTCCATCTTCCCGGACATAGAGACCGAGCACCTGGCCAACCGACCCGCTGGTAGGTCGCGGCCCCCAAGTAAGGGTTGGCTGGCGACTCTCGAGGCGGTGGCAGCGTTCCAGAGGGCGCATGGCCGGTATCCGACGTCGGGTGACCCGGATCCGGAGAACCGACGGCTGGCCCGCTGGCTTTCGGAGCTGCGCCGTGCTGACCGTGCCGGCAAACTGCCGGACGACCGGCGCAAGCTCCTCGCGGTCCTGCCGGGGTGGGACCAGAACCAGCGACCTAAGATCGAAGCGGAGCGATGGATGACCAGGCTGGAGGAGCTCCGAACGTTCCGCGAGGCCGGGGGTCGCTGGCCGCGGTTCCGTGACGCCCGGGACGAAGCGGAGCGTGTGCTCGGTGTTTGGCTGCACGCTCAACGGCAGGACTTCGGCGCTGGCCGCCTGAGCGACGAGGAAGTCGAGCTGCTGGACGCCAGAGTCCCGGGCTGGAACGCGTGGCGCGTGAAGCACGCTGCTAGGTACGGTCGCGACGGGTAAACCGCTCACGCCCCCTGAACTGGTAGTGCCGGCCGGGGACGAGTTGCTCACCGAAGATGCAGGCGAGGCGGCGGTGGAACGTCCAACGCGCCGCCCTCACGCCTGGGCCTCCTTCTTCAGGTCGTTGTATGCCCGGCCCCGCCAGTAATCCCGGATGTGGGCGCCGGAGTGGTCCCAGTCCTTCCCACCGTGTGCGGTGAAGAGTTCGAGCGCCTTGGCGTTGACGCGGTCCCGTTCTTCCTGAGGGATGACCCTGCGTGCTGACCAGTATCCGCCGCCTTCGTAGTCCAGTTCGATCTGGTGGACGCCCAGGCCGGCGTTCTCGGCTTCCTCCTGCATGGAGTCGCTTGCCGAGTCCGATGCCGTGACAGCGCAGTCGTTGGATTCGGTCATCCAATCGCCGTCAATGTTCTGGTGGAAGACGCCGTGACGGGTGTACTCGCCATCGTCTTCTTCATCTTCGGTCGGGTCGTAGTCGCTGCACTCCTTGCATTCCCACCAGACGTGGCAGCTGCCGTCCGACGGGCAATCCACGGTGAACTCGACCGTGTCGATGTACTCCTCATCCGGCAGGCCCTCCACGTCGGTGTTGGGCATCGCTGTCACGGTGACGGTGTGGACGCTCATACGGCTGCCAGCTCATCGCGGAGGGGCTGCATCGTCCCGGCTTGGTACGCGTCGAACGCGGCACCGTACGCGGCGTGCGTCGGGAAGTCCCGGGGCTGGGGTGCGGAGAGTGCGGCGGAGAACAACGCGTTTCGGGCCTGCTGCCGGGCGCTCAAAGGACACACTCGCGCTTCACGGCCGCGTACTCCGCCTCGACTGCGGCGAGACGGGTACGGGCTTCCTGCGCCTCAGACACGGCACGGGCCGCATCAGCATCAGCACGTTCACTGGCGACCCTGGCGATGCGGACCTGCCGGTACAGTTTCGCCGCCTCCAGCTCCGGGACTGGCCTGCGTGTGGTTTCTGGTGTGGTGGTCATGCGGTCCTACTTTCGGTTGCGGCCAGTAGTTGGCGGAGATTGCGGCTGATGCGCCGGGCTGCACGCAATAGGATCCGGGCGTCTAGCTCGGTCGGTTTGCCCTTGTGCTTGCGGGCGACTTCTTCGAGGGCGGTGACCGTGGCCTCAGCAGAAGCCAGCGCGGCGGCAAGGGCCACTGGATCAATCACGCTCCCACCGCCGCTCTTCCCTCTGGCGCTCGGCATAGTCGTCGGCCTCGTCCTGGGCGCGGGCGGCGAGGCACTCGGCGCACTCGTCACAGTCGCCGTCCTCGCACTGCTCGACGTCAGTGGGCGGCTCCATGTTCTCGAAGGCCCGCTGGGCTGACTCGAAACCTGGCATGTGGCTCATTTCCCCTCGCATTCCGCACAGCCCGATTTGGGCCCGTGCATCAGGTGGTACTCGTCCAAGCGGTCAAGGCCGCGGGCGTACAACGCGTACACGCCGAAGCCGATCGCGAGGAGGATGCAAAGCAGCGTGCCGATGTCCTTCATGCTGCGACTCCTTTGTCCGCTGCGGCGCGCCATGTGCGGAGGACGCCGTGCCTGCGTGTGGTGGTCGTGCTGGTCGTGTAGCCGTCGGCTTCGATGAAGCCGAGCGTCTTCGCTGCAGTGAATGCGGCGCCGACGTGGTTCGGGTGCGGGGCCGGCCGCATTTCCCGGCGAAGGTCGTCAGCGGTGAAAGTCCCGCGGTGCGCCAGGCCGATGATCGTGGCGAGCGCGTCCTCGTTCCAGTCGACGTCTACGAGGGCCGCGGCGATCATGCGGACATCACCGCGAACCGTGTCCGCAGGGTGTGTGCGTTGTCGGCGGTGTACTCTGCCTCGCGCATCATCTGGTCATAAATTGGGGTTTCGCTCATGCCGTCCTCTTCTTTGTGGAGTAGCTGCGGATGTCTTCTTCGTCGCGTTGTTCGCGGGCCCGGTCGATGATGAAGGCGAGTTCGTCCGGACTTATCTGTTGTTGCTTGAGTCGCGGGCCTTTCACGGGCGGGCCCATGTTGCCGCGGGGGATAGGCTGCGTCGCCAGGTTCCGGCGAGTAGCGCGGTGCGTGCTGGTCAGGTCGCTCATGCGGCGGCCCCCGCCTGGTGGCGGCTCCGGTTGTGGTCGTTCATGTCCCGTTCTGCGAGCGTGTATCCCTCGACGGTGCGGCGGGAGTACATGCGCTGCCAGGGCCGGCCGTTGATGTCCCGGCATTCCGGCGCCTCGCACTCGGCGATGACGTGGCCGTAGTCAGAGCTTCCAACCTTGCGCAGAGCGGCTGCGGCGCTCATGCTGCGACCGCCACTCGCCGGGCCGCCGCGGCTTCGTTGAGCTCGTGCAGGACGTTCTTGACGGCCTCTTCGCCGGTCGGATCCTGGTGCTGCAAGACGTAGGCCTCGGCGTCCTCCTGCAGCCAGCCCTCGCAACGCTTCTCGAAGCGGCGGGCGGACTTCTTCATCTGCGAGAAGGTCAGGTTCAGGCCCTTCTCGTTGTTCTTGCGCATCACAATGGGAAGCAAATTGGGCATGACAAATCGCCCTTTCTCCGGCAGTGAAACACCGGGTAAGAGTTAGTGCGGTGGGGTGTGCCCTGAACCGGGCGAAGGGTGGTGCTAGGCGGATAGCTTTCGGAGGGCGGCGGCTATGCGGTCCTTGTCGTAGCCGCCACGCTGACTTCCTGCGACGATCTGAGCGATTTCGTCTTGCTGGTCGGGCGAGAATCGGTAGAGGCGTCCGATGCGGTCGCACGGCCACTCGCCAGTCTGGGCTTTTCGGCGTACGGTGTCGTCCCCAATGCGGTATCTGGCTGCCATGTCCTGGGTTGTGGCGTAAGTCTGGGGTTGCCGGCTCATGCAGTGATCTCCGTTCTTGACGGCGAGTAGCGATTGATGAGGTATGCCTGCCCCTTGCCGGTGACCTTGGGGGTCTTGGACACTGTCACGTGCCCGTCCGAGTGGGTCACCGCCGTTTCTTTCACCTTGAATAGGCCGAGTTCCATAGCTCGTTGGGTCGGCATATTCCAGTCGGTCCCTTGCCGTCGGATGAGGTAACCGTCCTCGCGGAGCTGGGCGAAGAGGCGGTTGGCGCCGACCATTACTCCGTTTCCACGGAGTATCTTCGCCAAGTCGCCGACCAGGATGGCTGTTTCGGAGGTTGCGACAGAATCGGCGAAGAGTACCTTCGGGGCGTCTGAGGCAACCTTCGCCTCCAGTGCCTCGCGGATCTCGACTTCAGCGGCATAGGCTCGCAAGGCTTCGGGGAGTGTTTGGGGGATCACTGCCGCACCGTAGGACCCGGTGCGTCGGAGGGCAGGGAGCACTTCATGCGTGATCCAGCGCTTGAAGGACTTGGCTTCTGGCTTGCGGGATCGCAGCACCAACGAGTACATCCCGGCCTCGGTCACGTAGGCCATCTGCTGGGCGCCGCCAAGGGTGTCGGTAGTAGCGACCCCCATTTCATCGGCGTCCAGGGATGCGAGCGCATCGCTGCTATTCCGAATTTCGAGAATGGCGCAGAGGTCGTTGGCAATGAAGCCGGGTTCCCCGTCGACGAGGATGGTGCGGACCTGCTGGTTGTGGAAGCTGAACTTCTGTAGGGTGTTCATAAGAGTCCTTCTCTGGAGATTAGGTTCTTGTCGGCCCTCAGCTATTGGCGTAGCTGAGGGCTTTTTCATGCCGCGATTGAAGTCGTGAAGTCCGGGTAGCTGATCGCTTCGCTCGGTATCCCCAAACCGACCGCCAACTTCCGAAGCGTGGCCGGCGAAACCTGCCGTGCACCCTTCTCCACGTGCGACAGGGTGCTTTTGGAGATGTCCGCACGGGCAGCTAGGTCGGTCTGACGAATCCCGAGCGCTTCGCGGATGACCCGGACGGCCGCGCCGTTGACCCTGAGTTTCATCGGTGTAGTTTGCATACGTCAAGGCTACGCAACTATGCGCAACTTAAGCAACTATGGCAACTAAAAAGTTTCGTATTTCGCGTCAGGGCAGGCAAATCTGCCTTGCGAAGTTGCTAAAAGTTGCGCTACGGTAGGGCTATGAAAATTAGCTCGGACGAACTCCGTCTTGCGCGCGACCACATGGATCTGACGCAGGCTGAAATGGCAACCTTTCTCGGAATATCGCCGCGAACCGTAGTGAACTGGGAGACGCACGGGGTGCCGCCGTCCAAAGTAGAGCGCGTGTACCGCCTGATCGGTCAGCAACTTCACGAGGCTCAGGCGCTCAAGGTGTTCATGGAGGAATCCGCGGCGTCACCGCACAACGATGAAGATTATGCGCGATGGCTGAGCCAGCATCCGCAAGACGAAGAAGAGCCGGCTCCGGGTATGAGCACGGAACAACGCCGGGCGCATTTGCTCCAAGCCTTCACCGACTCGGACCTCCTCAATGAGTTGAAATCGCGCGCAATGCGGAGGGGAGATCGCCCGTCCAACTGGAACGCCGCCCGAATGGAGCGCTACCAGCGCTTCGTCGCGCCCAAGTGGGGCGACGAGGATGATCCGGACTACTCCAAAATGTCAGACCAAGAGGCTTATGATCTTGCGGCCTACAAGGGGGAACCGAATATTGAGCATGACGAGTTGCCGAACGAAACCTAGGATCCTGGCCCAGGAGATGGGTGTACGCGTCCGGTTTGCAGCAACGCCGCCGGGGTGGTGGGGCGCTTACGATCACAGGAGGCGGCTGGTGACGCTGCGTCCCGGGCTGGGCGTGATCCAGGAGGACTGCACGCTGATGCACGAGCTCGGCCACGCCCATTACGGGCACGTTGGAGTTACCCCGAAGCAGGAGTTGCTTGCTAACCGGTGGGCTGCTTATCGGCTCCTTCGTTTCCACGATGTAGTGGCTGCCGCTGGGTCTGAGCGGCGGGCGCATGAGGTGGCGGCTGCCCTTGGAGTGCTTCCGAGCGTCCTCGATACGTACATGAAGACGCTGACCGTGGGGCAACTGTCTGAACTCAGGACTGCGGCCGAGGCACGGGTTGCGTAACGCAGAAAAGCCCCCGCCGTCGCAATGACCGCGGGGGCTATTTTGTGTCTAGGCTTCGAGTATCCCGGTGAGTGCGGTTTCGACCATTGCGGCTGCGCGGAAGTGCGCGTCCGGCACAAGGTGTCCGTAGGTCTTGGTCGTCGTGATGATCGACTCGTGGCCCAGCCGGTTAGCCAGCTCGTAGAGGTTCATTCCGCCGGCGATCATCATCGATGCGTGCGAGTGGCGGATGTCGTGGATCCTCGGCCGGCGTTCGAGAGCGAGGTCAGCAGCCTTCACGGCGTCGTACCAGGCGTCGAGCCATTGGCGGTGCTGCGGGTAGACGTTTGTGCCGGGCGAGATAGTAAAGACGGGCTGGTTGCGGGGGGCAGCTTCGACACGGGCCCGGATCGCGTTCACAGTGGACGGCGCCAAGGCTACGGTGCGCCGAGCCTTCTTGGTCTTCGGTGCGCCGATCGCCCATCCGTCTTCCATCTCCTGATAGGCCTTCATGATCCGCACAGAGGGTGTAGCGGCGTCCAGCTGGAAGTCTGCCCGGGTGAGTGCTGTTGCCTCGCCCAGGCGGAGCCCTGAGCCGATCAGAAGCCGCCACATGGGGTGGTGCCATTCGTCGGCGTGCTCGATGATCGCGTTTACCTGCTCCATCGCGAGGAACATGGCCTTGTCTTCGGTGGCGTCGTCCTTCGGGAGCAGACGGCCGTTGCAGGGGTTATCCGGGCGGAGGCGGCGTCGGACGGCGGAGTTCATGGCGGCGTGGACGAACCCGTGCACGTTGGCGACGGTCTTCGGGGAGCACCCCTTCTTCGTCATGGCCTTGATCCAGCGGATCAGGTCGTCTTCGGTGATCTGATCCACGGGCAGGTGTCCGATGCCGGCGAAGTGGTTCTTGATGTAACCGCGGTACCGCTTGACGGTGTACTCGCGGACGTTGATCAGCCGCTCAATGTGGCCGTTAGCGACATCCTCGAATGAGGGGGACCGGGAGACCTGACGGAGTAGAGCCGTTTGCGCTGCCTGGGTATCGTGTTTGACCGCTTCGAGCAGGCCCTTCCACTGCACGGCGGCCGTCTCAGTGGCCAGTGTTTGCCTGTGTCTGGAGCCTTTGTCGTACCACTCGACACGGTAACTGGTGATGCGCCCTGCGCTGTTTTTCCGTGCCTCGATGGTCGCCATAGAAGTCGACTTTAACAGTCCGTGGGGGGATTTTCGAGGTATTTGGGGGGAAGCCCGGTAACTTCGTTGAGTTACCGGGCTTCCCGGGGCGGAGACGGGGGGATTTGAACCCCCGGTGGAGTTGTGCCCCACACTTCATTAGCAGTGAAGCCCATTCGGCCGCTCTGGCACGTCTCCAATTGCTATTACTAGCCAACCAAGGATACGCAGAAGCGGCCATGCAGTGCAAAACGGTCGACGCACGGCGCCGCGGCGGGAACCTAGACGGCCCGTCCCGCCAGGGCGCGCCAGAGGAAATGCTGGCTGCGGCTCTGCAGCGCCGCAGCCTGGCGGTTGTCCGAGGCTCCCGCGTGGCCGCCCTCGAGCGCTTCGTGGAACCACACATTGGGGATGCCCATGGCCTGCATCCGGGCGGCCATCTTCCGGGCCTGCACGGGACCCACCCGGTCATCCGACGTGGCGGTCCAGATGAAGGTTTCCGGGTACTCCACCCCGTCCCGGAGCAGGTGGTAGGGCGAGAAGGTCCGGATGAACTCCCACTGCTCGGGCACGTCGGGGTCGCCGTACTCGGCAATCCAGGAGTACCCGGCGGACAGCTTGCTGTACCGGCGCATGTCCAGCAGCGGGACCCCGCAGGACACCGCGCCGAACAGGTCCGGATACTGGGTGAGCATGTTCCCCACCAGCAGGCCGCCGTTGGAGCCGCCCACGCAGCCGAGCCGCTGGCGGGATGTCACGCCGCGCGAAATCAGGTCCTGCGCGACGGCGGCGAAGTCCTCGTACGCGCGGTGCCGCTTGTCCTGCAGCGCGGCGCGGTGCCACGCCGGGCCGTACTCCCCGCCGCCGCGGATGTTCGCCACGACGTAGACCCCGCCGCGGCTGTGCGGCGCGTCCCCGTCGGCGCCCGCGGATTCCTCGGTGCGCCGCTCCAGCCAGGCCCGGCCGACGGCGCCGCTGTAGGCCGGGGTGCGGGAAATCTCGAATCCGCCGTAGCCGGAGAGCTGGGTGGGGTTCTGCCCGTCCAGCACCAGGTCCTTCGCGGCGATCTGGAAGTAGGGCACCCGGGTGCCGTCCTTGGATACCGCAAAGTGTTGCTGGACTTCGTAGGCCTCTTCGTCGAAGAACGACGGCGCGGTCCGAACCACCTCGTGCGTGCTGACGACGCCGTCCACGCCGGCGCGGGTCAGCGTGCCGCGGGTCAGCGTGCTCGGCGTCGCAAAACCCGTCGCGACCAGCCAGAAGTCGTTCCCGGCGTCGCCGTCGTCCTCGTCGTCGACGGCGTAGGCGTTGACGTCATGCAGCGGCGGGCAGGCGTCCAGCACGCTGGAGGCCCAGGCGACGTCCGCGCCGGGCCGCTGCGGATCCAGCACCCGGATCTCGGAGGACACGTCCCTGAGCAGGTTCAGCAGCAGGAAGTCCCGGGTCCAGCTCCAGGACTGCAGGGAAGTGTGCGCGTCCGGGGTGAACAGCACGGACAGTTCCCGGCTGCCGGCCAGGAAGCCCTCGAAGTCCGCCGCCAGCAGCGACCCGGCCGGGTAGCTCGTGCCATTGACGGTCCAGTCGCCCTGGGGCCGGAAGAGCAACCATTCCCGGTGCGAGCTCAGGTTCACGTCCTCGGGCACCTCCAGATCGACCCAGACGCCGTCGCGGAGCACCGAAGTGCGCTTTTCGAAGAAGCTGATCCAGTCCACGGCGAAGGTCCGCTCGAAGCCTGGGGTGGAGTCGTGCGCCAGGAGCGCCATCATGTGGTCTTCCGGGATTTCGAAGAGCCGCTCGGCCGCGGCCAGGGACTCGCCACGCCGCAGGACCACGCCGGTCCGGGCATACGAGGAGCTGGTCCGCGGCAGCCCGTCGGCGGTGCTCGCGACCAGCAGGGTGTCGGCGTCAAGCCACGATACGTTGCCCTTCGCCGTCGGCAGGTCGAAGCCGCC
Source organism: Arthrobacter sp. SD1074B (assembly GCF_056780195.1). NCBI lineage: Bacteria > Bacillati > Actinomycetota > Actinomycetes > Micrococcales > Micrococcaceae > Arthrobacter > Arthrobacter sp. SD1074B. Next base: position 594,280 of record NZ_JBRAZT010000001.1, read on the forward strand.
CTCCGCGGGGTCAACAAAGCTGCGGGTCTCGACGTCGAACTCGCGGTAGCGGTTCGCGTCGCCGCCGTCGGGGGAGAGCGCCAGCAGGGCCAGCCGGTGCGGTTGCCCGGCGGCGGGGCGGAGGAAGCTGGCGCCGTGGAAGACCCATTCCTCTCCCTCGGCCGCGGCCAGGGCGTCGACATCGAGCAGGATTTCCCACTCCGGCGTACCTTCCCGGTAGCTCTCCCAGTCCGTGCGCCGCCACAGGCCTTTCGGGTTGTCGCGGTCCTTCCAGAAGTTGTAGTACCACTGGCCGTGTTTGCCCACCATGGCGATCCGGTCAGTGGAGTCCAGGACCTCCAGGATCCGGTTTTCGAGCTCGCCGTATTCGGCGTCCTCCAGCAGTTCCTCGGTGCGGGCATTTTGTTCCCGGACCCAGGCCAGCTGCTCCTCGCCGTAGATTTCCTCCAACCAGATGTTCTCGTCGACGGGCTCGGGGGCGGTCCCGGACAGCGCGCCGGAGGGCTCGCCGGGCGCGGTGGGGTACTCAGCTGAAGAGATGGTCATGGGCCCATCCAAGCAACACGGGTGCAGGGCAGGCAAGTCAAGGCGGCGGCCCGGATGCGGATACGCTGGATGCCGTGGGTAAATCGCAGAGCATCCGGACGGCATTGATTGGCGCCGGACCCCGCGGCACCAGTGTGCTGGAGCGGCTGCTCGCCAACTGGGTCCCCGCGACGCCGGACGCGGCCCTGCACATCGATGTGATCGACCCCTATCCGGCGGGCCCGGGCCACGTCTGGCAGCCCGGACAGTCCCGCCTCTACCTGATGAACACGCAGTCCTTCTATCCCACCGTGGTCCCGGAGGATCCGGAGCTGGCGGCGCCGCTGGCCGGGGGCACCTTCGACCAGTGGCGGGACCTGCAGCGCAGGGACCCGCAACCAGGGCTGTCCGCCGAGGAACGCGCCGAGTTGGCCGGACTCGGGTCTGCGGACTTCCCCAGCCGCGCACTGTACGGGCGCTACCTGAGGTCCACGCTCGAGGAACTGCTGGAGAAGCTGCCCGCCGGCGTCACCGTCGATTTCCATCAGGCCAGCGCGACGTCGGTCCGGTCGGCCGCCGGCCCCGGCCACGCCGGGTTCGACGTCGAGCTTGATGACGGAACCGTGCTCAGCGCCGGGTCGGTGGTGCTGGCGCTCGGCCACCTGGAGTCCCGGCTCAACCCCGAGCAGCGTGAACTGCAGGCGGCGGCGGACGAGCTGGGATTGAAGTACCTGCCGCCGGCCGCCCCTGCCGACGTCGATTGGTCCGGGATCCCCGCGGTGCAGCCGGTGCTGGTGCGCGGCATGGGCCTAAACTTCTTCGACGTCATGGGCCAGCTGACCGAAGGCCGCGGTGGCAAATTCCTGCCCGCACCGGACGGGGCCGGCCTGACGTACCTGCCCTCCGGCCGGGAACCCCTCATCATTGCCGCCTCGCGCCGCGGAACCCCGTACCGGGCGAAGGCGACCCTGGACGGCTACTACCCGGCGGCGGTGTCGCTCAGGTACTGCACCGAGGACGCGCTCTCGAAGTTCGCCGCCGCCGGAATCCTGCCTGCCTTCGACCACGACCTCTGGCCGCTGCTGCACCGCGACGTCGTATGGGCGTACTACTCCACCCTGGCGCGCTCGCAGCCCGACGCGGTCGGCGCTGATCCGGCCAAATTCCTGCACGCACTGGAGGAAGCGCTGCAGCCGCACGCCCACTCCACGGTGAAATGGGAGGAGGCCGCCGGCGCACTGATCGACGCCCATGTCCGCCAGACCTACCGGCTGGACCTGCTGGGCCTCGCCGCGCCGCTGGCCGGCCGCTCGTTCGCGTCCCGGGCGGACCTGGATGCCGCCGTCGTCGATTATCTGCTCGACGACGCGCGGCGCTCCGCGCTCGGCGAGGAGGACCCGGTCAAGATGGCGATCGGCGCCCTGCATCACGGCCGGGCGGTGCTGAAGACGGCGGTGGCCGACGGCGGCATCACAGACGAGTCATGGGTGGCCGGCCTGCGCGGCTGGTTCGAATCGATCGTGGAGGGGCTTGCCAGCGGTCCTCCGGCCCTGCGTGCCGAGCAGCTCGCGGCCCTGGCCCGGGCCGGCGTGGTCAGTTTTGTGGGTCCCGACCCCAAGTTCGACGTCGACCGGAAAGCGAAAGTGTTCACGGCCGCCTCGCCCTGGGTGGCTGGCCGGGACGGGGACGGCGGGGGCAAGGTGCAGGCCACGGTGCTGATCGAAGCGCTGGCCCCGGCCAACCGGGTGGCCGTCAACGCCTCCCCGCTGCTGGAGCAGTTGCTCGCGGACGGCCTGGTCCGCCCGCGCCTCATGATGAGCGCGGAAGGCTCGCCCGTGCAGAGTTCCGGGCTGGACGTTGTCCCGCATCCTTACCGGCCCGTCGGCGCGAACGGGTCCGTCACGGACGGGATCTATGTGTTGGGCCTGCAGCTCTCCGCCGCGCAGTGGGGCACCGCCATCGCAGCCGAGGCGCGGCAGCGGCGGGGCCCGGTCTACCGCAGCGGCCAGCGGACGCTGCGCGACGCCGACGACATCGCCCGGGACATCCTCGGCCGGTAGCGCGCTGGGCTGCCGCGGACTTGGCTGCCACCGACTGGGGCCGCCGGCCCTGCAGCCAGCCCCCTTGCAGCCAGACGCCCCCCGTGAAGTCCGCCAACAAAAAGTGAGCATGCTCCCTCCCGGGACCGGGCAGTGGACTCTTGCACAATCTGTCCACCGCTCCGGCCATGGGAGGGGCATGCTCACTTTGGCAGGCTACGGGATTAGCCCCGCAGGCACTTCTGGTACTTGACCCAGGCGATCGTGTACTTGATCCAGCCGGCGATGTCGTACCACTTGGTGGGCGGCACGGGCGCGGTGCACTGCGGCGGGACGGGCACGGTGGCCTTGACCACCACGTCCGCCTTCACCACGGTGCCGGACTCGACGGCGGTGAGCACCAGGGTGCCCGTCCCTGCGGCGGCGCCGGCAGGCACCTTCTTATCCACAGTGGCCGCGCCGGCCGTAACCGGCACGGTGCCGAGGCCGGTCACGGTGCCCGCGGCGTCGGTGAACTCGGCCCGCAGCGAGGTGTTGGCCGGGCTCCCCAGCGAGGTGAGGTCCAGCTTGGAGACCGCCAGGGTGATGGAGTCCCCGCTCTTGACCTCGGCCGCGGTGGTGTTCGCCACGGCCGCCGAGCGTCGGGCGAAGTCCGGCGAGACGGGGTTGTGCGTCTGCAGGTACTTGATCCATGCGTCACGGTCCACCAGCCCGGAGTCCTTGGTGCCGGTGCCTGACGTGAAGATCCGGAAGTTGTCGCCACCGGTGGCCAGGAAGCTGAACGTGCCGATCCGGTAGGACTTCGCCGGGTCGATCAGCGCACCGTTGACCCGGATCGCGGTGACCCGGTCACCCGCGGTGCGGGCGGCGTCGTAGGTGTAGTTGACGTTCTTGGACAGGCCCAGTTGCTGGTAGGCGCGGCTGGGGACCGTGCCGTCCGGGTTGGTCTGCCACTGCTGCTCCAGCAAGGTCTTGAACTGCGCGCCCGTGAGCGTTGTGGTCCAGAGGTTGTTCACGAACGGCAGCACCGCGTTGGCCTCGGCGTAGGTGATGGTGCCGTCCGGGGCGTAGTACAGCTCGTTGCGCAGGCCGCCGGGGTTGACGACGCCGATCTCGGCGGCGCCAAGTTCCGGCGCCTTGAGGGCGTCGACCAGGGAGTCGGCCACGAGGTTGCCCAGGGTGGATTCGCTGGCGCGGTCGTCACGCACGGCGGGGGAGCCGGCGAATGCCGTCGTGATGTCCGCAGTGACCTTGCCGACCGGCTGGTTGCCGATCACGGCTGCGTCGGCGACCGCCTTGTCCACAATGGCCTTGACCGCGGCCACCCGCGGGTAGGCGGCGACCAGGTCGGCCGCCGGGTCCGTGGTGCGCTTGACGTTGGCCGCCTTGTAGCCGGTGACGGACATGGTCTTGGTGTCGATGGTGAGCTGGATCTGCCCGATGAACTCGCCGTAGTTGCCGGTCTGCACGATCGGACGGGTCTTGCCCGTGGGCTGCCCGGCTGCATCCAGCACCGGCGCGTCCCACGCGTACTGCTTGTGCGTGTGGCCGTTGAAGATCGCGGCAACGTCCGGGGTGACTTCGTGGACCATCTTGGCGAAGGGGCCGCCGGCGGCGACTTCCTGCTCCAGGGTGGCGCCTTCGGGAGCACCGGAACCGGCGCCGTCGTGGTTCTCCACGATGATCACGTCGGCGAGCTTGCCAGCCTTGAGTTTCGCGGCGACCCGGTTGATGGCATCGACGGGATCGCCGAACTCGAGGTCCGTTATGCCGGCAGGGGTGACCAGCGACGGTACTTCCTGGGTGACGGTGCCGATCACGGCGACTTTGATCCCGTTCATGTCCAGCAAGGTGTATTCGGGCAGCGCCGGCTCGGTGGTGCCCTTCTTGTAGACGTTGGCGCCCAGGTACGGGAACTTTGCATTGCTGCCGCCGGCGATGACGCGGTCGCGCAGGTCGGCCCAGCCGCCGTCGAACTCGTGGTTGCCCACGGCCGAGGTGCGGAGGTCCAGGGCGTTCAGCACATCGATGGTCGGCTGGTCCTTGGCCACGGCCGAGGCGAACAGCGAGGCGCCGATGTTGTCTCCGGCGGAGAGGAACGCAGTGGCGCCTGGGGCCGCGGCGGCCCGGAGCTTCTCGATCGTTCCGGCGAACTGCACGGTGTTGGAATCGATGCGGCCGTGGAAGTCGTTGATGCCCAGGAAGTTCAGGTCAACGCTGGCCGGGGTTGCTGTGCCAGCTTCCAGGTTGAGCCCGACGACGACCGGGTCGTGGTCGCTGGCGCGGAACTGGTCCGGCGCGTAGTAGTCGGTGACGTTGTTGTTGTAGCGGCTGTATTCCAGGGCTACGGATTCCACCGAGTTGATGTTCCAGATGTCCGCGCCGGTGACGACGGCATTGGCCGCCGGTGAGGCGAGGATGTGGTCCAGTGAGCCCACGAGGCCACCGTAGAGGTAGGAGTGCTTGGCGCTGCCGTCGGCGTTCTTGGCCTTGTCATCCTGGTTGACGTAGCCGGCCGCCGTGAGGACGTTGATCGGGTCCTCCTTGGCGTAGGAGTTGAAGTCGCCGATCAGGAAGACCTTGTTGGTGCCCTTGGACTTCTGCAGCTCGTCGGCGAAGGCCAGCAGGGACTGCGCCTGGGCGGTGCGGGCGAGGTTCGAATTGCCCTGGCCCTTGTCAGTGTCATCCGGTGTGGCCGCCGAACCTTTGGACTTGAAGTGGTTGGCGATCGCGATGAACTTCTTGTCGTCGGAGGCGCCGACGGGTTTGAACACCTGGGCCAGCGGCTTGCGGGCGCTGGCGAAGGCTACCGTGTCGTTGTGGATGATGGATTCGCCCACCGGTTCGGCCGCGGCCTTCTTGAAAATAAAGGCGGTGCGGATCATGTCCTCGTCGGCCAGCGGGGGTGCGTTGGCGGGGGTGCGGACGTAGTCCCAGATGCCCGGCGTGGCGATGTTCAGCGCGTCAACCAGCTTGGCCAGGGCGTCGTCCCGGTTCTTGCCGAACTGGGCCGAGTTCTCGACCTCCATCAGGGTGACGACGTCGGCGCCGGACGTGGAGATGGCGGCAACGATCTTGTCCTGCTGGCGCTTGAAGCTCTCGGCGTTCGCGGCGCCGCGGACGTTGCAGCCGCCGCTGACGGTGATGGGGTTGCCCGCCCGGTCAGTGTAGAACTTGCAGGCGGTGACCTGGTCGCCGGTGGTGGGGAAGTAGTTGAGCACGTTGAACGAGGCGAGCTTCAGGTTGCCGCCCACCGACGTTGGGGCCTCCGCGCGAGTGGCGCCGAAGCCGGCCGGCTGGACCGTGTCCGCGTTGTCGGCGGTCAGCTGGGTCAGCGGCTGGAACTTCCAGGAGCTGTTGGCGTAGCTGAGCACCACGTTGGTCTTGAATGTCACCGGCGCGCCCACCCGGACGTGATCCGCGGTGGTCAGGTACGGCAGGGTCAACGCCTTGTTGGCGGCGTCCTTGAGGAAGTTGGTGCTGGCGCCGTCGTCGAGCTTGATGCCGCGGGCGGCGTTGGCCGCGACGGAGGCGGTGTACTCGGCGGAGCCATAGGGGGCGACGGCGGTGGGCTGCTCCAGCGGGGTGGTGCCGCCGGCCAGGCCGATTTCTCCGTACTGGTTGAGCGAATAGTTGTCCGCTACCGTGACCGGACCCTGCGGCGTCAGCAGCATGGCTTCCAGGGACTCACGGAACGCCTCGTCGGCCGGGAGGGCGAAGCCGGTGGCCTTGACCTCGGGGGCGGCCTCGGTCAGCTTGGTGACCGCGGTGGCGTTGAGCTGGGTCATGCCGTAGTACTCGGCAACGCTGCCTGTGACCTCGACGTAGTCGCCGATCTGCACCGCGGCGACGGCGGATGGCGCGTAAACGAAGATGGCGTCCGATGCTGTGTGGTTGGACGGGGTCAGATCGCCGCCGGTCCCGGGAGTCTGCAGGTAGAAGCCTGCGAACCCGCCAGTAGGAAAGGACGCGGTGACCTTGCCGCGGGTGGTAACGGAGGATCCGGCCAGCGGACTGGCCGTGCCGGTGCCTTGGATCTCGGCAATGCTCTTGGCTGCCGGGGGAGTAACCGGTCCGGGGTCAACCGGGGCGGCTTCACCGTTGACGGCCTTGGGGGTGATCGCTGCGTTGAGGGCGAAGTCCGCGGCGTTGTTGTTGCTGTCAACGCCGTTGCTGCGGTTCAAGCTCTTGACGTCCGTGTTGCCCGACGGCGCCGTTGCCGCCTGGGTTTCGAAGGTGGTGGAGGTCCCGTAGCCGAGCAGGTCGGCGACGTTCGCGGGTTCGACGACGGAGCCGGTGCCCAGCGGGTTCAGGGTGGTGGCCTGCGTGGCCAGGACGATCGTTCCACCCGCGCCGGCCGAGTTGAAGCCGGTGGCGGTGACGTCGGCGGCGGGGAGCTCCAGTCCGGCGGTGCCGTTGCTGCCGCCCTTGAGCAGGAAGTAACCCTTGGCGGGGACGGTGCCGGACAGGGGCACCGTGGTGCTGGGGGCGGTGGTGCCCGTGGCGGAGCGGTACTGGAGGGACCAGCCGTCCACTGCGACCGGGCTGTTGGAGGTGTTGTACAGCTCGACGAATTTGTTCTTGTAGGCTGCTCCGGCGCTGCCGCCGCTGAGGTAGGCCTCATTGATGATCACTGGCGAAGTTCCGGCGGCCGCCGGTGAGATTTCCAGTGCGGCGGCGGGCAAGGCCGTCAGCGGCGCTGCGATGAGCCCCGCGGACAGGGCTGTGCCCAGCGCTGTTTTCCAAGGTGTGTTTTTCATCCGCTCTAACTCTCATGAGGGTGCCCGGGTAAGGGCTGGGTTGAGTGTGTCCGGGTGATGGCCCGCGGACCGGCCGGTCTGCTCCTGGTCAAGCAGATTCCGGCACAGCAAAACAGGGGTGAATGAACACAAGGTGGATTGCATGTGCATTCGGCGAGGCGGCCCCCAGCGGAACGCCTCGCAGCCGGCACGGAACCCCAACAAGGTGCCCCAGCGACGGTGTTGGTAGAGCATATTTTTGAGTGCCCGGCCCCCACTGGCCCGGGCAATCAAAAGAATACCGGCCAGTATCCGCAGGGGAAGCGGGTGGCCGGTATTACTTATCGCAGTTTTTCCAAAGGATTTTAAGCGGGTGGTGTTGACTCAGCGTGCGGGGAGGCGGAAGGGCTTCCGCGGGCGGCGCTCACGCTTGGTTGAAGCGGACCATGTTTCCGGACGGATCGCGAAAGGCGCAGTCCCGCGGCCCCCACGGCTGCACGACAGGTTCCTGGAGCACCTCCGCCCCGGCCGCGCGGACTGCCTCGAACGTGGCATCGAGGTCGTCCGTGCGGAAGACGATCACGGGCAGGACCCCCTTGGTGAGCAACTGCTGGAGCGCGTCGCCGTCGTCCTGGGAACGGCCGGCGTGCGGGGGAGAGAGCACGATCTCCAGATCAGGCTGTGCGGCGCTGCCCAGGGTGACCCAGCGGTGGCCGTCCGAGCCGACGTCGTTGCGCACCTCCAGGCCGAGCGCATCGCGGTAAAACGCGAGCGACTCGTCGAGGTCGTTGACAGTGATTTGTGCGTACTGCAATGAAATGTTCATGACTCCCACGCTAGGGGAGCGGCGGAATTGATGCTTCTTCAATCCTGCTCGGCTTCCGCGACGGCCGCGTGTGCTGCCGTGCCACGCACGACGGCATCGCCTTCACCGCGTGGTGCTCCCTGGCCCGGTACGCGCTGGGCGGTACGCCGACGATCTCGGTGAACCGGGAACTGAACGAGCCCAGCGAGGTACAACCGACTTCCATGCAGGCGTCGGTCACGCTGGCACCGGCGCGCAGCAGCGCCATGGCCCGCTCGATCCGCCGGGTCATGAGGTAGTTGTAGGGCGTCTCGCCATAGGCCGCCTTGAACTGGCGGGAAAAGTGCGCCGGGGACATCAGGGCGCCGGCTGCCATGGTGGGCACGTCCAGGGGCCGGGCGTAGTCGCGGTCGATCAGGTCACGCGCCCGGCGCAGGTGGGCCAGGTTTGCCAGCTCCTGCGGTGTCATGCCGCCAGTTTAGCGCCGTCAGTGAGTGGAAAGTCAGCTGGTCCGTTCAGCCTATGAAGGCTGGCCCTGCTCCGCGGTGCGCTCGCGGAAGACGAGCACCGGGCAGTGGGCGTGGTGGACGGTTTGGCTGGACACGGACCCAAGCATCATGCCGGCGAATCCGCCGTGGCCGCGTGAGCCTACGGCAACCAGCTCGGCTTCCCGGGAGGCGTCCACAAGCGCCGCGGCGGCACTGCCCTGCACCAGGCGTCCGCTGATCTCCGCGCCCTGATTGCCGACGCGTGCGAGCTCCGCCTCGAGTATGGTCCGGGCGTCCGACTCGAAGATCGCGTAGTCCCAGGCCTGGCCCAGGGCGTCGCTGACGTAGGGGAAGCTCCATGCCGCCAGGGCCAGCACCTGGCCACCGCGCAACCTGGCTTCTTCCACCGCCCAGTCCAAGGCCGCCTGGGACTGCGGCGAACCATCGACCCCCACCACGATCCTGAATACCCGGTTGCCGGTCATGAGTCCTCCGCTTCATTGATGGGTCCCGGGAACTGCAGGGATACCTCATCTTGGCACTGCCGGCGGCGATCCGGGAGGGTGCCCCCTCCCACGTCGCCAGGCCTAAGTCACCAGGCCAGGGATTTTGCCTGGCGCGGTTTGATCGCCGACGTCTGGCCGCAGTTCGAGCAGGTGATTCGGTAGCTCTTGGATGTGGTGAAGACGGGGATGAAGAACAGGGTGAACTTGGTAGCGCGTTGCTGCAGGCGGTGGTGCACGAACTGGCCGCAGCGCTGGCAGGTGGCCGGCCGGCCGGGCAATTCGTTGAGCACGGTTTTGAGGCCGAAGAGGAGGAACATGGGTGACACCTTTCGTGGGTGGTCAGGCCTTCGGCGAGAGACGGGCGGCGAGGCCCGTGAGCAGGATGGTGATGCCTTCGTCCAACTCGGCTTTGCCGTCGTAGTCGACGAGGACCGGTGCAAGGGTCCGGAGGCGGGGGAAGTCCTTTGGCGGCAGGCGGTGCAGGCCCAAGCGCAAAAGTGCTTCGTTCTCCTCCGGGTCCACGATGAATTCCTGTAGTTCATTGAGGATGTGGCCGTACAAGTAGCCGTAGTAGGCGCGGTAGACGTGGAGCGCGTCGGCCGGGGCGAAGCCGGCGTCGATCAGCAGCGAGAGAATCTGTTCCAGGGGGCGCAGGGTCCCCAGCGGTCGCAGGCCCAGTGGTGTGGACAGCGGCCGGGTCACCAGCAAGGGAACGACATTGGGGTGCCGGAGCGCGAGGTCGCGCAGATCGTGGGCGATCCGCCGGAGCTGCGCCTGCCAGTCCGGGTCATCGGGGAAGATGGCCAACTCGTTCAGGACGAGCTCGGAGACACCGTCAAGCAGGGCGGCACGGTTTTCGGCGTAGCGGTACAGGCTCATCGGGTCCCGGCCCAGTTCCTGGCCGAGCCGGCGCATGGTGAGCGCCTCCAGGCCTTCGGCGTCAACCAGCGCCAGCGCCGTGCACAGCACCAGCTCCCGGCTGAGGCGAGTCTTCGGGCCGGGGGCCGGGGAGGGCGCCAGCTTCTCTGCGGGGGACATGGGATTCCGATCCAGTTGTGCGGTGCCGGTCCCAAAACGGGCCGTCCCCGGAAGGTGAGTCAGCAGCTTGCCTACAATGAAGTCTACGCCTATTGTCTACAGTGTAGAGAAATTGCGGATGCCTCCCGCGGCATCCCAAACCGCTTGGCGGCCCGTGCGTGGCGTTCAAGTATCTGCTGCTGTAGCCCTCGGCGGCACTAACACGCACCCAGCGGAAACGAGCCATCATGGCAGATTCGCAATACGACCAGTTCCTCCTGGAAGCCACCACTTCGGACGCCGCATCCGGTTCCGTCCTCGGACGGGATTGCCTTTACGGGGTCTACACAAGCTGGTGTTTCCTGTCCCGGAGCGTGCCCCGGCCCGAAGATGCCTTCTGGGCAGCCATGAAGGAGAAAAGGATCCGTCCCGGGCACACGCCACTCCGCATGAAAGGCCCCGCAGCCGCGGACTACATTCTCTCTAGCTTCCCCGGGCTGGTGTGAGGCGGAAGGCCGCGCTCAGCCGCCGACGGGACAGGTGAGGGACGGGACAGGTGAGGCCGGTGGCGGCAATCTTTCGATCGCCGCCACCGGCCTCAACTTCGCGCAATCCCTGCGCACCCGCGGAAGGTAAGAGATTCGAACTCTTGGTACGGGGTTACCGCACACTGGTTTTCAAGACCAGCTCCATCGGCCGCTCGGACAACCTTCCCTAACGAGTAGTGTTTCATAGCCGGTCAGTAGCCACAAAAAAGCGGCGGCGCTCGCTTGCGGCGCCGGTTTGGGCACATACTCTGGAAGCAGGCGTTGCCCGCGCCGTGTGCTGCGGGCGCCTTGCCTGCAAGCCATTAGTTAGGAATTGGGAGTACTCCATGAAGGCTGTCTACATCTCCGCGCCCGGTGGTCCGGAGGTCCTGGAGCTTCGTGATGTCCCCGCGCCCGTTCCGGGCCCGGGCGAGGTGCTGATCGACGTCGTCGCCGCCGGCCTCAACCGGGCAGATGTCCAGCAGCGCAAGGGGTTCTACCCCCCGCCCCCGGGCGCTTCCGACATTCCCGGCCTCGAAGTTTCCGGGCGGATCGCCGGATTCGGTCCCGGCGTCACCAAGCCCTTCTCCGTCGGGGACAAGGTTGTCGCGCTGCTGGCCGGCGGCGGTTACGCCGAAAAGGTCGCGGTACCCGCCGGCCAAGTGCTGAGGATTCCCGACGGCGTGGACCTCGTGACGGCCGCCTCGTTGCCGGAGGTCGCGGCCACCGTCTACTCCAATCTGGTGATGACGGCCCAGCTGCAGGCGGGGGAGACCGTACTAATCCATGGGGCCACCGGCGGCATCGGCACCATGGCAATCCAGCTGGCCAAGGCCCTCGGCGCGCACGTGGCCACCACTGCCGGCACTGCCGAGAAGGTGGGCACCGCAAAGGCGTTCCTCGGAGCGGACATCGCGATCAACTACGCGGAGGAAAGCTTTCCGGAGAGCCTGCGTGCCCAGAACGGAGGCAAGGGGGCGGATGTCATACTCGACGTTGTCGGGGCCAAGTACCTCGGGCAAAACGTGGACGCCCTGGCCGACTACGGCCGGCTCGTCGTGATCGGCCTGCAGGGCGGCACCAAGGCTGAGTTGGACCTCAATATGCTGCTCCGGAAGCGGGCGGCCATCATCGCCACGTCGCTCCGGCCCCGGCCGGTGGAGGAAAAGACGGTCATTATGAACGCGGTTCGCGACGCCGTCTGGCCGCTGGTGGCCGACGGCCGGATTCGGCCGCTGGTGGCCAAGACGTTCCCGCTGGACCAGGTCCAGGCGGCGCATCGCTACTTCGATTCCGGCGAGCACGTTGGCAAGGTCCTGCTCGTCACCTAGCCGAACGTGACGCAAAACATACCCGGATTGGCATATGCAATGTCGCTGCCGGGGGCAAACGACGATAATGTAATTCCATACGCGGTATACACGCGTCTTGGGGCGCGTGTATGCCGTCGTCCTGCTACCCTCGGGGACACCATGTCTATCCGCTACAGCCTCCTCGCGCTGCTGCAGGACCGGCCGCGCTACGGGTACCAGCTCAGGACCGAATTCGAGGACCAAACCGGGGCGTCCTGGCCGCTGAACATCGGGCAGGTGTACACCACCCTCGACCGCCTCGAACGCGACGGCCTGGTCCAAAAAGACGGCGCCGACGGCGAAGGGCACGTCATTTACAGCATCACCCCGACTGGCCTGGATCAGGTCCGGGACTGGTTCCGCGCGCCCGTCGGCCGCGCCAACCCGCCGCGCAACGAACTCGCCATCAAGCTCGCGCTCGCCCTCACCCTGCCCGCCGTCGACGTTGGCGGCCTCATCCAGGCGCAACGCGCCGTTTCCATCCGGGCGCTGCAGGAGTACACCAAATCGCGGCGTGAAGCCGTTGTGCACCCGCGCCCTGAGGACACCGCGAAGCTCCTGGTCCTGGACTCGCTGATTTTCCAGACCGAGGCCGAGGTCCGGTGGCTGGATCTCTGCGAGGCGCGCCTCATGCAGCTGGCCGGCCCGGCCTGACGGCAGTACCGGTGTGACGCCGTTCACCGCGGACTCCGCACCGCTGGGCGAGCGGTGCGGCGCGGCGGGCCCGCGGCCGTATCCTTCGGGAAGCGGCGTTGGTAAGGTGCCATGGGGCAGATCCGATTGTTGATCAGCCACACGGGGTTTCTCAAGGAGGAGACATGGGCACAATGCCAGACGGCGGGCCAAATACCGCACAAATCGACGACGGCATCACACCGGTACCGGGCCTTCCGGCCACGGCCGTCGACGAGTCCGTCCGCGAAGCTGAAGAGCGCAAGTGGACGCCCGCGAAAATCGCCCTCTGGGCGGCCATCGCACTGCTGGGCGGCGTCGCCTGGTTCATGCTCGCGATCGTCCGCGGCGAGACGGTCAATGCAATCTGGTTCGTGTTCGCCTCTGTGTGCACCTACCTGATCGGCTACCGCTTCTATTCCAAGGTCATCGAGCGGTACATCACCAAGCCGAACGACCGCCGCGCCACCCCCGCCGAATACAAGGCGGACGGCAAGGACTACGTCCGCACCGACCGCAACGTGCTGTTCGGGCACCACTTCGCCGCCATCGCCGGCGCCGGACCCCTCGTCGGCCCGGTCATTGCGGCCCAGATGGGCTACCTGCCCGGCACCATCTGGATTATCATTGGCGTCGTCCTTGCCGGCGCCGTCCAGGACTACCTGGTCCTCTTCTTCTCGATGCGCCGCGGCGGCCGCTCGCTCGGCCAGATGGCCCGTGAGGAACTCGGCGTGATCGGCGGCACCGCCGCCCTCGTCGCCACCCTGCTCATCATGGTGATCATCGTCGCCATCCTGGCGCTCGTCGTCGTCAACGCCCTCGGCGAAAGCCCCTGGGGTGTCTTCTCCGTCGGCATGACCATTCCGATCGCCCTGTTCATGGGCGTGTACCTGCGCTACCTCCGTCCCGGCAAGGTCATGGAAGTCTCCCTCATCGGCTTCGTGCTGCTGATGGCCGCCATCATCGGCGGCGGCGCCGTGGCCGGCACCGAGTGGGGTGCGGCGGTCTTCCACCTGGACAAGGTCACCATCGCCTGGGGCCTGATCATCTACGGCTTCATCGCCGCCATCCTGCCCGTGTGGCTGCTGCTCGCACCGCGCGACTACCTCTCCACCTTCATGAAGATCGGCGTGATCGTGATGCTGGCCCTGGCCATCATCATTGTCCGGCCCGAAATCACCGTGCCCGCGTTCAGCGAATTCGCCTCCCGCGACAACGGACCGGTCTTCGCCGGTGCCGTGTTCCCCTTCCTCTTCGTGACCATCGCCTGCGGCGCCCTCTCCGGCTTCCACGCCCTGATCTCCTCCGGCACGACGCCGAAGCTCATCGAGAAGGAACGCCAGACCCGCCTCATCGGCTACGGCGGCATGCTGATGGAATCGTTCGTCGCCATCATGGCGCTCGTGGCAGCGATCTCGATCGACCGCGGCATCTACTTCGCCATGAACGCGCCGCTCGCCCTGACCGGCGGCACGGTCGAATCGGCAGCGCAGTGGGTCAACAGCCTCGGCCTGGCCGGGGTCAACATGACGCCCGATGTCCTGGCCCAGACCGCGAAGGACGTCGGCGAGCAGAGCATCATCTCCCGCTCCGGCGGCGCCCCCACGCTCGCCGTCGGCCTGGCCCACATCATGCAGCAGTTCATTGGCGGCACCGCCATGATGGCGTTCTGGTACCACTTCGCCATCATGTTCGAAGCGCTCTTCATCCTGACGGCGGTCGACGCCGGCACCCGCGTCGCGCGCTTCATGCTGCAGGACTCGGTCGGCAACTTCGTCCCGAAGTTCAAGGACCACTCCTGGCGGCCGGGGGCATGGCTCGCCACCGCGGTGATGGTCGCCGCGTGGGGCGCCGTGCTGCTGATGGGCGTCACCGACCCGCTGGGCGGCATCAACACCCTGTTCCCGCTGTTCGGCATCGCCAACCAGCTGCTTGCAGCCATCGCCCTGTCCGTGGTCCTGGCCATTGTGGCCAAGCGCGGCACCTTCAAATACCTCTGGATTGTGGCGCTGCCGCTGGCCTTCGCGGCCGTCGTCACCATCACCGCGAGCTTCTACAAGATCTTCTCGCCGGTCCCGGCCGTCGGGTATTTCGCCAACAACGCAGCGTTCGCCAAGGCACTTGCCGACGGGAAGACCTCCTTCGGCACGGCCAAGACGCAGGCTGCCATGGAAGCCGTGGTCCGCAACACGATGATCCAGGGCTGGCTCTCGATCATCTTCGTGGTGCTGAGCATCATCGTGATCGTCACGGCCCTGATCGCCACTGCTAAGGCCTTCCGCAACGCCTCGGCCGGCATCCCCAACGTCGAATACGAGGATCCGGCGCAGCCGTCCCGCGTATTCGCGCCGGCCGGGCTGTTCCCGACCGCCGCGGAACGCGAACTGGATGCGGAGTGGAAGAAGCTGCCGGCAGACCAGCGGCTCGAACACTCCGCACGGCACTGACGGTTGCTGCCATGAATGCACTCGTAGCGGGATTCCGGGGCTTTGCCGAGTACTTCAGCGGTGTCCTCGGAGCCGACGCCTACAAGAAGTACCTGGAGCACCACCAGGCCTCGGGCCACGACGGCCAACCGATGTGCGAGCGTGACTTCTGGCGCGACCACACGGACCGCCAGGACAGCAATCCGCAGGGCCGCTGCTGCTAGGGGGCCCTCTCCCTGCCGGAGGCGCCGTTGGGAACACCCGTTCCCGGCGGCGCCTTCTGCTGTTACCGGCGCCGGAACCGGGCCCGACACCCGAGCCCGGAACCGATCGTCATGCACCGCGGCCCACCGTCTCCGCGCGTGAGAGTATGAACCCATGAGCGATCCGATCGACACTCTGCCCGGCGACGACAACCCGATGGAGGGCATCGCCACGCCCGCTCCAGCGCAGGACGCCTCCGCTGCCGACGCGCCGGCCCGCGGACCCGCCCCGCGCCTGTCCGATTCGCCCGGGCAGGCCCCGCGCGGCCGCGCAAGCCACCTGCAGGACCTGGTGGACGAACCGGCGAAGGTCATGCGGATCGGCACCATGCTCAAGCAGCTGCTGGACGAAGTGAAGTCCGCCCCCCTGGACGATGCGGCCCGGATCCGGCTGGCCGAAATCCACGAACGCTCAATCAAGGAACTTGAAGACGGACTGGCCCCCGAACTGGTGCAGGAGCTCGAACGGATCCACCTCCCGTTTACCGAGGACGGCACCCCCTCCGACGCTGAACTGCGCATCGCGCAGGCCCAGCTGGTCGGCTGGCTCGAAGGTCTCTTCCACGGGATCCAGACGGCGATCGCGGCCCAGCATGCCGCCCGGGAACACGCTGCCGCGCAGCTGCAGCTCCGCCAGCTGCCGCCGGGCACCATGATCGCGCCCGGCGTCGTCATCGGGGAAAACGGTGAACCCCAGCGGGCCGCCGAACCGCAGCCCGGCGCAGATCCCACGCAGCCGGCCCGCCCAGTCGATCCGGACCACGGTCCCGGCCAGTACCTCTAGGACACCGTTGGGATTCTTCAGCGCCGCGCGGCAGGGACGCAAGGACGACGCCGAACTCGGGAAGGGCCTGTGGCGGCGCGCCCATGACCGGTTCGTCCGGGGACTGGACCGTTACCACCAAGTGCTTGAAGGCGTCGAGGACGAGGCACTCTATGCGGAACTGGTCGAGATCGCTAACGAACTTTCCGACCTTGCCGTCCGGGTCCGGCGGATTTGCATGGAAGCGCAGCGCCGCTCGCCCAGTGACGGCCTCGACATCCCCGGGGCGTTGGCCGGCGTGCACCGCTCGCTGTCGACGGCGGGCAACTCGCTGGCCATGACGGCGGAAGCGGCGGCCATGCTCCGCCTCGCCGTCGGGCCGGTGCCGGTGGGCGCCGCGTCCGTGCGCCGCCGCGCGGAGACGGTCGTGGAACACATTGACGACGCCGAACGCCGCCTGGCCGAGGCGGCCTCCCAAAGCTGATGACGGGCACCCGGGCCGGATATTCCGGGTTACGCGCCTAGCTTAGCGGGGGCAAAACACTGGCATCGTGCGAAGCGACTCGGCAGGATAAAAAGATGACTTCTTCTCCTGAACTGACATTCAACAACGGCAACACCATTCCGCAGCTCGGCTACGGGGTCTGGCAGGTCGAGGACGACGTGGCCGAAAAGGTCGTCGTCCAGGCCTTCGAGGCCGGCTACCGGCACATCGACACGGCCAAGATCTATGGGAACGAAGCCGGCGTGGGCCGCGCCATCGCCCGCTCCGGGCTCAAGCCGGAGGAAATCTTCATCACCACAAAGCTGTGGAACGCGGACCAGGGCTACGAGTCCACACTGAAGGCGTTTGAGGAATCCATGGAACGCCTCGGCCTCGAGACCCTGGACCTCTACCTCATCCACTGGATGCAGCCGAAGCAGGACAAGTACGTGGACACTTGGAAGGCGCTCATCGAACTGCAGAAGCAGGGTCGCGTCAAGACCATCGGCGTCTCCAACTTCACCAAGGAAGGGCTGCAGCGCCTGATCGACGAAACCGGCGTCGTCCCGGCGATCCACCAGATCGAGCTGCATCCGTTCTTCAACCAGGCGGAGCTGCGTGAATTCAACGCCTCCAAGGGCATCCTCACCGAGGCATGGTCACCCCTGGGCCAGGGCGGCGAGCTGCTGGAAAGCCCGGTTATCGCCCAGATCGCAGCCAAGCACAACGCCACTCCGGCGCAGGTGGTCATCGCCTGGCACCTCGCGATCGGCAACGTCGTGATCCCCAAGTCGGTGACCGAATCCCGCATCCGCGAGAACTACGAGGCACTGGACGTGACCCTCGACCAGACCGATGTCGAGGCCATCAACGGCCTGGACCGCTCCGCTGAGGGCGCTGGCCGCATCGGCGCAGACCCGGCGGTCTCCGACTTCGCCTAGTCGGATCCAGCCGGTAACGAAAGAGCGGTTCAGGGTCTCGTTGGCCTTGGACCGCTCTTTTTTGTGGGGCGTTGCGGGCGTGACCGGCGCGGCTCCTTCGCACCGTCAGCCGGCAGCGTTGCAGGGGGCGATGGGGGCGGCTTCGCCTGAGATGGCTTTGAGGGCACGGATCTTCGCAATGAGGGCCCGCGTGCCGGCGTCCTTTTCCAGTTGTGCGTAGATTGGGGCTGCCGCGGCTTCAAAGGCCGCGATCTGCGCCGCGGTTGCTTCCACGATCGTGCCGCCTTGGTGGCAGTACGCGGCTGCTTCGTCGCCGGTGTGGAGCATGGATCCCGTCACCGCGTCCCGAGTCTTGGCGGCCGCCTCCAACAGGATCCGCCGGTCGTCCGCCGCCAGGTGCGAGTTGGTGTTGGTGTTGATCACCAGCGAGTTGACCTTCACGTACAGGGGCAGGTTACCGGTGGTGGTGCTGGGCTGTGGAAAGGTCCCGGCTCGGGTGAAGGACGACTCGGCGGCCTTGACGGTGCCCTTGTCTAGGGCGTCGGTGAAGAGATCACCGGCAAGGGGCTGGGGGCTGGCCCCCAGCGCCTTCAAGGTTGCATAGCCCGTACTGGAGCGCGGCGCGCGGACCACTTTGCCGGCGAGCTGGGCCGGCGCCGTCACTGGCCCGTCAAAGGAGAAGAGCATCCTGGGCCCGTCCGGCAGCAGGGCCAGCCCGGTGAGTCCGACCGCCTTCAGGCCCGCCATCATGCCGCCCGCGATCTCGGGCGCGACGATCTTGGTGACCACCTCATCCGAGGGCCTGAGGAACGGGGCGGAGAGGGCCGCGAAGGACACGACGCCCTCCGACTCCCAGGTCCGGGTGGGGATCAGTGCCATGTCGAAGTCGCCGCCCTCGGTGGACTGGGCTACTGCCTGATCCCACGCCCCCGCCTCGTCGGCGGCCGCCTTCAGTACGAGCTCGATCCGCATGCTGCCCCGGGAGATTTCCTGCACCTGCCGGGTGAATTCCTGGATCTGGGCTGCGGAACGGCCGTCCGGTCCGCCGGCGGTGGCCAAGGTCAGGACCGTTGCATCGTCGGCGTATCGTTGGTCCGCCGGGGGAGGACCGGCAGGCGTCCCGCAACCGGCGGTCGCCAGAACAATGGTCACCGCCGCCATTATCGCTCCGCCGCGAAACTGTGAATTCATGCTGGCCTCCACGCCCGGATCCAGAGGCGAGTTCCTCCACCGCAGCAGCCACCGGTGGAGACGAAGCCTCCACCTTGAAAGCTACTCCCTTCGGCCCTCGCCCAACAGACCGGCGGCCATGCCGGCAGGAAACGTCGGACGGGCAGGGCCTGGCGGCCGCTCCTGCCCTCGGCCAGCAGGCGCCGTCCGGTCCTAGGCGGCGGCCCGGGCCTGGCGGGGGTGTACGGCGTCGACGATCGCCCAGCCGTCCTCGTCGAGGAGGCGGCGGCTGGCAAAACGCTCGGCCGACGTGGCGTCGTCGAAGGTTTCGGTGCGGACGCGCCCGCAGTCGGTGTCCAGGTAAGTGACTTCCCAGTGCAGGTCTTCTGCATGCTGGGCTGCTGTTGGCTGGGCTGCTGCAAAATCCTGATGCTTTTCCATGAATTAAGTCTGCAACCGGCCTCTGACAGTAAGCGGTCATCCTCCCGGCGTGTTGCCCAGCCGCAGCACGCGTTCCCGGGCAAGGTCCTCCCGGCGGCGGGCCTTATCGGCAGCACGGGCGGCCTGGTGCGCGGCAGCAGCAGCCGACTCCGCGCGCCTGCGGGCCTGCCGCAGCCCGGCCTCGGCCTGCTCCAGTTGTTCCTTCAGCCTGCCCGCCTCCTCGGCCAGCGCGGTCGCGTCCTCGTTCGCGTCCTGTAGCTCCGCGCCCGTGCGTTCGGCTTCCGTGGCGCTGGAGCGGGCGTCGTCGGCGGCCTGCTGCAGGGCGGCCTGGGCACGTTCCCTCGCCGACGGGGTGGGTGCCGCCCGCTCCTGCCGGACCGCCCGGAGCCGCGGCTGCTCAGCAGCCGGCGGGGTGCCGGGCCGCCGGGCCGGGGGTGGAGCAGCCGCAGGCACGGCCCATGCGGCCTCCGGAACGGCAACGGCGCCGTCGAGGTCTACGACGTCGACGCCGTCGGCGGAGAGCGCCCGCAGCAGCCGCCCGCTCCGGACGGCGGCAGCGGCGCCCTCGTCAGCCGTGGCCGCGCGCAGGGTCTGTTCCACTTCGGTTGCGACGGTGCCGCTGATCTTCCGCCCCTGCTGCTCCGCCACGGTGCGGGCCGCGTCGACGGCGCCGGCCAGCATGGTCCGACGTTCCCGCGACAGGCTGCGGAGCGCTGCCGCGTCGAGGTTCGCCTGGGCCCGGCGCATGGCGAGTCCCAGCTCGACCAGGTCACGAAGTGTTTCGGGCCGCTGCCAAGCGAGCATGTTGACAGCCCAGGCACCCACCGAAGGCTTGGGCAGGGAGCGCACCTCGGCGGCGCGGGAACGCAGCTCCGGCGCCGCGGAGAGCAGGTCCTTGGCCGCGGCATTGCGGCCCGCGACAAAGGCGTCGAACGGCATCGCATAGAGCTGCGCCGCAATGTCCGCGAGCTCACGTTTTGCCATGCAAGAATCATAGAAGCTCCGGCCCCCCACCCCGGGGGCGCGCAGCCCACGTCCACCGTAGGAGATTCCACGTGATTGAAATAGGCGGGCTCCCGGCCCACATCCTCCTGGTCCACGCCGTCGTGGTGCTTGGCCCCATAGCCGGCCTCGCGGCCATCGCCTACGCGGCGGCGCCCCGCTGGCGCAGGTACCTGGCCTGGCCGTTGGGGGTCCTCTCGCTGGGGCTGGTTCCGGTCGCTCTCGTCACCGCGCAGGCGGGGGAGCAGTTGCAAAAGGCCCGTCCGTCGACGGAGTTGGTCCGGGAACATGCCGAGCAGGGTGATGTGCTGAAGGTTGTTTCGGTCATTTTTTTCGTGATTGTCGCGGCGATGATCGTGGTGAGCTTTGAACCGATCGGCCGCCGCCTCGCCTTCCTCGGCAGCCTGCGCGAAAACCGGGTCCTGCGGACCGTCCTGCTGGTGGCCGGGGCCTTGGCCGGCGCCTTCTTCGTCTACCAGAGCGTCATCACCGGGCACTCCGGCGCCGCGTCGGTCTGGGCGCGCTGACAGGGCGGACTGCCCAAATTAGGGCGCGCCCCCTGGGGCGGCACGGGCGTCAGACCCGGCGAGCCCGCCGCACCGTCATCAGCAGCAGCACCAGGGCAACAGCCTGCAGGGCGGCAACCGCCGCGATCAGCGCAGGGGAGGCCCCGTAGAGGGCGCCGTAAAGCGCACCGCCGGCCAGCGCGCCGGCTCCCTCGAAAGCCGCGAAGACCCCGTAGGCCGATCCCTGCCGCGACTCCGGCACGAGGTCGGCTACCAGCGCTTTGACGGTAGAGTCCTGGATGCCGGTGGCGGTGCCCCAGATGGCCACGCCGGCCAGCACAAGGGCGACGCCGGGGGAGAACGCCAGCACCGGAATGGCTGCAATGAGCACGGGCAGTGCCAGCAGCACGGCCGGGCCCAGCTTGTCGTAGAGGAAGCCGCTGCCCAGGGCGCCAAGCGCGGCTGCGCCCATGGCCGCGGCGTAGAGCAGCGGGACCACCGGAGCGGGAACCGCCACCGCAGTGGTCAGGTGGTAGGAGATCACGCCGAAGGCCACCAGTCTCGCGCTCCAGAAAAAGGCGCACACCGCAAAGAGCAGAAAAACCCCGGAAAGCAACGACGGCGCCCTGCCGGCGGTGCCGGGAACCGTCTCCCGCGCGGGGTCCCCGCCGTGGTTGCCCTCCGTGGCAGCGGGGTCATCCGGTTCAGGACTTGGGCGGGGCCCCGGGTCGGCAGCCCGGCGGCGCAGCCCGAACAGCAGGGTCAGCGCCATCGCTGCCGGAACGGCGAGGACTGCGAACGCTGCCGAGATCACGCCAGTGGCCGCCAGCACGGCCGCCACGATGAGCGGTCCCAGGAGCGCCCCGGCGAGGTCCAGGGACTTGTGCACGGCGAAGCCCCGCCCGCGGCCCACCTGCTTGGCGGCGGAGGCGAGCAGCACGGTCTTGGCCGGACTCCGCACTGCCTTGCCCACACGGTCGCCGATTATCAGGGCCGAAGCCAGAACCAGTCCGGCCGCGCCCGCGGCCGGGGCGAAGGCCAGCAGCGGCACGCAGAAGGCTGTGAGCGCGTACCCCGCCAGCGTGAAGGTCCAGTACTTGCGCGTGCGGTCCGCCCACGGCCCAAAGACCAGGCGCAGGCCCTGCGCCGCGGCCTCGGCCCCGCCGGTGACGAGCCCCACCAGCAGCGCGGAAGCGCCGAGCTGGGCCAGTAGCGGTCCGGCGAGGGGGCGGGCGCCGTCGGACACGACGTCGGTCGCCAGGCTCACCAGCCCGAAACTGACCACCGTTCCCCACGGCCCGCGTGCCCGAGCCGGCAGCCCGGCCGGCGCCGGAGAGTCGGGCACCTTGCGCTCAGGCCGGTCCATGTCCCTAGAGTCGCGGACGCGGCCGGCATTGACAAGGCCGGGCCTGGCAGGGGCCGGGTGCCTCTCGGCAGCCGTCCCGGGCGGCTTTGGAGCCGGGTTCGGCCCCTGCACCGCCAGCGCGCGGCGTGTCCGAGCCGAAGTCCCCCCGGACCGCACCCCGCAGACGGTCCGGCCCAGGTGGGCGGGCAGCAAAGAACCCCCGGAAACGGTGCTTTCCGGGGGTTCATTGTTGTCGCTTTCTCGAGCTTCCTATCAGAATCGAACTGATGACCTTCTCATTACGAGTGAGACGCTCTACCGACTGAGCTAAGGAAGCAACCGCGTGAAACCCCGGCGAACCGGGCGGATCATGCAAGAGACAACTGTAATGGAGTCCCCGCACCCGGGTCAAAATGGGCGGGCGCGGGCTGTCAGCGGATCAGCAGACCGTGTTGTCTGCCGGTGTCTTGCCGTCCACGAGGTAGCCGTCCACGGCCTTTTCGATGCAGCTGTTGGAGCGGCCGTAGGCGGTGTGGCCTTCGCCCTTCCAGGTCAGCAGCGAGGCGGTACCGAGCTGCTTGCGCAGGGCGCTGGCCCACTCGACCGGCGTCGCGGGGTCGCCGGTGGTGCCGACCACCAGGATGTCGGTCGAACCCTTGTACTCGGCCGGCGCGGGGGTGCGGACGCTCTTGTACGGCCAGTCCTTGCAGCTGGTGCCGCCGTAGGCGAAGTAGTAGCCGAGGGTGGGGGAGAGCTGGCGGAGCCGCTTCTCTTCGGCGCGCATCGCGGCGGTGTCGGTGGACATCGGGTAGTCAAGGCAATTGATGGCGTTGAACGCGAACGCCGAATTTGCCGAATACGTGCCGTCGGGCTCGCGGTCCGCGCCGAAGTCGGAGAGGCGCAGCATCGGCGACAGGTCACCCTTCATCGCACTGTCCAAGGCCTGGGTCAGGACGGGCCAGTTGTCGTCGTTGTAGAACGGCAGGATAAAACCGCTGACGAACATGGACGCGTTGACCACCCGGCCATCCTTGGCGGATTTCGGATTCGCTTCCACCGCCGCGATGAGGTCCTGGATCTGCCGGATCGCGTTGTCCGGGCCGCCGCTCAACGGGCAGCCGCTGTCCTGGAGGCAGTTCGTCACATAGGCGCGGATGGCCTTCTCGAAGGCCTTCGCCTGGCCGCTGGTCAGCTCCTCATAGCTCAGCGACGGGTCCATGGCGCCGTCCAGGACCATCCGGCCGACGTTGTCCGGGAAGAGTGAGGCGTAAGTGGAGCCCAGGAAGGTTCCGTAGGAGTAGCCCAGGTAGTTCAGCTTGGTGTCGTTCAGCACACCGCGGAGGACGTCGAGGTCCTTGGCGGCGCTTACGGTGTCCACATGGCCCAGGACGGGGCCGGTCTTCTCGGCACACTTCGCGGCGATGGCCTTGTTGTCTGCGAGCGCCTCGGCCAGCCCGGCGTCGGTGTCCAGCCGGTAGATCTTGGCCCGGTTGGCGTCACGTTCCCGGTCGGTGAGGCAGGTGACCGGCGCGGAGCGCTTCACCCCGCGCGGATCGAAGCCCACGACGTCGTAGTTGGAGCGCACCTTCTCGGAAATGTTCGTGGAGCCGGCGTCCCTGACGAAGTCGTACCCGGAGCCGCCCGGGCCTCCGGGGTTCACCAGCAGGCTGCCCTTCTTGTTGCCGGCCTTCGTGGCCAGCTTGATCGCGGCAAGTTCGATCGAGTCGCCGTCGGGCTTGTTGTAATCCAGCGGGACCTTGATCTTGGCGCATTGGAAGTCCCCCTCGCAGCGGGTCCAGTTCAGCTGCTGGGAGTAGAAGCTGCGCAGCTCGGCCGGGGCGGCGGCGGCGATGGAGGGGTCGGCCTTGCCCGGAGCGCTCTTGGAGCCGCCGTCGCCGGAACCGAAGAGCGTGCAGGATGACAGCACGAGGGCCAGTACCAGGCCCAGCGACAAGGCACCGGCCGACCGCACCCCGGGCACCCGGCTCCGGTGGCCTGCCGGGGATGGTGGTGCTGACGTCATGCTGTTCTCCTTGGGATGTGGAACTGTGCGGATCGAGGGGGTCGAGCGTTGCTGCCGGGTCAGATCAGGCTGCTGGTCATGGATTCGATGGCCAGCAGCGGGGCCACGTTGGTGGTGGTGATCCGCTTGCGGGCCTTATTGATGGCATCCATCCGGGCAAGTGTCGACTCTGCCGTTGAGTGTCCGGCGAACTCCTGAAGTTCGTTCCTCAGCTCAACGTTGACCAGCTCAACGGCGTTCCCCATCTGGATGATCAGCACGTCCCGGTAAAAGGACAGCAGGTCGGTCAGGGTGCGGTCAAGGGAGTCGGTGACGGAGCGCTTGGCGCGGCGCTTCTGGTCGTCTTCCAGCTGTTTGACCTGCCCGCGCATGGCCGGCGGCAGCGGGCCGCTTTCGGGTGCCCCGAGCGTTGCGAGCAGCGCGGCCTTCTCGGCGGCGTCGCGCTCATCGTTGGAGCTGTTGGCTTCCTCGGTGGCGATCTTGACGAGCTTGTCCGCCATCATCACCGCCGCGGTGATGCCCCGCAGGTGCAGCGGGAAGCGGACCGTCTCCAGCCGGCGCTGCCGCGCCTCAGGGTCCCGGGCCAGCCGGCGCGCGATCCCCACATGGCTTTGCGCAGCGCGGGCCGCGCGCTCGGCAACGTCCGGTTCGACGCCGTCGCGCTTGACCAGCAGCGCCGCGACGTCGGCTGCGGGCGGAAGCCGCAGCGCCACCGGGCGGCAGCGGGAGCGGATGGTCACGAGCACGTCGGCGGGGGACGGGGCGCAGAGCATCCAGATGGTGCGCGGGGTGGGCTCCTCGATGGCCTTGAGCAGCACATTGGTGGTCCGCTCCGCCATCCGGTCCGCGTCTTCGACGACGATGATGCGCCAGCGCGCGGAGGAGGGACGGTTGCCGGCGGTCGAGACAAGTTCGCGGGCCTCGTCGATCGTGATGGTGACCTTCTCGGTCCGCACGAAGGTCACATCGGAGTGCGTCTCGCCGACGATGGTCTGGCACGCCGCGCATTCGCCGCAGCCCCGCCGGGCCACGTCCTCCTGGTCGCAGTTCAACGCCGCGGCAAACGCCTTCGCGGCGTTGGAGCGCCCCGACCCCGGCGGCCCGGTGAACAGCCAGGCGTGCGTGAGCCCTTCGCCCTCCGCGGCCTGGCGGAGTTGGGCGACGACGGCCGGTTGGCCCTGGAGGTCATCCCAGACACTCATGCCGAGCTGCCCTGGCGGAGCGAGAGCAACGCCCCGACCCGTTCCAGGATCCGGGCCGCCAGCTCCTGCACCGGCAGGTGCGCCGCGAGCACAAGGTACTTTTCCGGCCGGGCCGCGGCCAGGGCCAGGAAGGCGGCACGGATCCGGGCATGGAATTCGTCGGCCTCGGATTCGAGCCGGTCCTCCGAGGCGTCACCGGCGGTCCGGCGCCGGCGGCCGTCGGCAGGGTCGACGTCGAGGAGCACCGTGAGGTCCGGCTGCAGGCCGGAGGTGGCCCAGTCATTGAGCTGGCGCACCGCCTCGGTGCCGAGCTCCCGGCCAGCGCCCTGGTAGGCGACCGAGGAATCGATGTACCGGTCGGTGAGGACCACCTCGCCCCGCTCCAGCGCTGGACGGATGACTTGGTCGGCGTGCGCGGCGCGGGAGGCCGCGAAGATCAGGGCCTCGGTGCGGGCGTCGATGTGGCCGTGGCCGTGCTCCAGCACCAGTGAGCGCAGTTTCTCGCCGATCGGGGTGCCGCCCGGTTCCCGGGTCCGGAGCACCGTCAGCCCGCGGGTCTCCAGCGCCGTTGCAAGTTCCGCCGCCTGGGTGGATTTGCCGGCGCCGTCACCGCCCTCGAAGGCAATGAACAGGCCGGGGAACGGTCCGGGGGTCTGGGTAGTCACGGCTCTAGCCTACCGACAATCACCGACACCATCGTGGCCCGCGCGTAACGGCTTACGGGCTTGGCGCGGCCCCCAAGTACCCTGTGACCATGAGTCTCTCCGAAGAACAGGCAGCCTCGCTTTCCGCCGAGACGGTGGTGGTGGCCGCAGGCCGTCCGCCGCGCGAACGCGACGCACCGGTCAACCCGCCGATCGTGCTCTCCTCGACGTATTTCGGCACCGGCCCGCTGGGCCCCGGCGACCGCGGCTACGGCCGCTACTCCAACCCCACCTGGGACCCGTTCGAGCAGGCCCTGGCGCAACTGGAAGGCGCCACGCTGCCCGGCCTCTTGTATGCCTCGGGCCTGGCCGCGGTCAGTTCGGCGCTGTCCCTGGTTCCGGCGCAGGGGGTGCTGGTGATGCCGTCGCACAGCTACGCCGGCTCGCTCGTGATGGCAACCGAACTGGCGCAGAACGGTGCGCTGGAACTGCGCACCGTGGACATTGCAGAAACCGACGCCGTGCTGGCGCAGCTGGCGCCCGCCGGCGGCAAGCCTGCCAGTATGCTCTGGCTGGAGAGCCCCACCAACCCGATGCTCGGCGTCGCGGACATCCGGGCGCTCACCGCCGCGGCGCACGCCGCCGGCGCGCTGGTCGTCACCGACAACACCTTCTCCACCCCGCTCGTGCAGCAGCCCCTCAGCCTGGGCTCCGACGTCGTCCTGCACTCGGTCACCAAGTACCTCGCCGGCCACTCCGACGTCGTGCTCGGCGCTCTCGTGACGTCCGACGCCGACGTCCACGCCAGGCTGCTTCACCACCGCACCATCCACGGCGGCATCGCCGGGCCGTTCGAGGCGTGGCTGGCGCTGCGGGGGTTGCGCACCCTGGCGCTCCGGATTGAGCGCTCGCAGGCCTCTGCGGCGGTGCTCGCGGAACGGCTGGGCGGCCACCCGCAGGTCGGCAGCGTCCGCTACCCGGGACTGCCCACGGATCCCGGACACGAGCGTGCCAAGGCCCAGATGAAGGGCTTCGGCTCCGTGCTGTGCATTGAAATGGCGCCGGTGGACGGGTCCGGCCTCAGCGGCGCGGACGCGGCCGACCGGATGATCCGGGCACTGCAGCTGTGGCTGCCGGCCACGTCGCTGGGCGGCGTGGAATCCCTGATCGAACGCCGGCGCCGGCACACGGCGGAGCCGGAGAGCGTGCCGGACAACCTGGTTCGGCTGAGCGTCGGAATTGAAAACGTCGAGGACCTGTGGGCCGATTTGCAGCAGGCTTTGGCAACGCTGGACGGCTAGGCTGGGGGCATGGACGGAAGAACGCTGATTGAAATTGCCGACCGAGGGATCTACTTTCTCCTTGCGGTCGTGGCCCTGGGGCTTGAGGTGTGGGCGTTCTTCGATTGCCTGCGGCACAAGGCCAACGCCTTCGAGGCGGTGTCCAAGCGGACCAAGACCTTTTGGCTCGCCCTGACCGGCGGCGCCTTGGCCATCGGGCTGCTGTCCATTGTGGGCGGCGGCGGCGGGTTCTTCGGCCCGCTGGGCCTGTTCGGCCTCGCGGCGGTGACGGCGGCATCCGTCTACCTCGCCGACGTCCGCCCCGCGGTCAAGGACGCCGGCCGCGGCGGCAGCCGCAACATGGGTCCCTACGGCCCCTGGTAGTCCCCACCCACAGGCTCCAGACCGGTCGGCGCCACCGCGTCCCAGCCCACGGTGAGTTCGCCCAGGCGCCAGCGCGACGGGCCGTCCTGCACCGGCCAGCCGCCGTCGCGCAGTGCCCGGCACATGGCGGTCCAGCGCTGCCGGTTGCCGAACGAGGCCAGCGGCGCGGCCTCCAGCCAGGCCTTGTCCAGCGCCTGCAGATAGGTATGGATTCGTTCGCCGGGCACGTTCCGGTGGATGAGCGCCTTGGGCAGCCGCTCGGCGATCTCCGAGGGCAGTTCGAACCCGCCGAAGCGCATGGACAGGCCCAGGCTCAGCGGCCGGACGTCGTCGAGCGCCACCCAGGTGGCCCGGCGTCCGATCTCGTCGCAGGTGCCGTCGATGAACAACCCGCCGGGCGCCAGCCGCTCCTGCACGAGCCGCCAGATAGCCTGCACGTCCGCCTCCTCGTACTGCCGCAGCACGTTGAAAGCCCGCACCAGCACCGGCCGGCCCGGCACCGGGAGTTCGAAGCCGCCGCGCTGGAAGCTGAGCCCGGGACGCTCCAGCGCCTTGGCCAGCCGGACCCGCTCGGGCTCGATCTCAATCCCGACCACGCGCACGTCGGCCCGGACGGCGGAGAGGCGCTCATAGAGTTCGACGGCGGTGGCCGGGGATGCGCCGTAACCGAGGTCGACGACGAGCGGATCAGTGGCATTGCGCAGGCGCCAGGCCTGCGGCCCGGCGAGCCAGCGGTCGACGCGGCGCATCCGGTTGGGGTTGGTGGTGCCGCGGGTTACGTTGCCCACCGGCCTGCCGGTCCGGGATCCGCCGCCCGCCGCGCCCTGCGCCCTGCCCTGCGTCCCGCCCCGGGTCCGGGGGGACGCCACCCGCTCAGCCTTCTGCACCACACGCCAACCCTATCCCGGCGCTGTAACGCTCGGCGCTGCCCCGGACCGCTCGGCTAGGATGAAAAGCATGACTTACAAGCTGATTCTGCTGCGCCACGGCCACAGCGAATGGAACGCCAAGAACCTGTTCACCGGCTGGGTGGACGTTGACCTGAACGACCAGGGCCGTGCCGAGGCGGTACGCGGCGGCGAGCTGCTGGTGGAGAACAATGTCCTCCCGGACATCCTCTACACCTCGCGCCTGAAGCGGGCCATCAACACCGCGAACCTGGCGCTGGAGAAGGCCGACCGCGGCTGGATCGACGTCAAGCGCGACTGGCGCCTCAACGAACGCCACTACGGCGCGTTGCAGGGCAAGGACAAGGCCCAGACCCTGGCCGAGTACGGCGAGGAACAGTTCATGACCTGGCGCCGCTCCTACGACACCCCGCCGCCGCCCCTCGCGGACGACTCCGAGTTCTCCCAGGTGGGGGATCCGCGCTACAAGGACCTCGGCGACGCCATGCCGCGCATCGAGTGCCTCAAGGATGTCCTGGTGCGGCTGCTGCCCTACTGGGAGTCGGACATCAAGGAAGACCTCAAGGCCGGCAAGACCGTCCTGGTCACCGCCCACGGCAACTCGCTGCGCGCGCTGGTCAAGCACCTTGACGGCATCAGCGACGAGGACATCGCCGGCCTCAACATCCCCACCGGCATCCCGCTCGTCTACGACCTGGACGAGAACTTCAAACCGCTGAACCCGGGCGGCACGTACCTTGACCCCGAGGCGGCCGCCGAGTCCATCAAGGCAGTGGCGAACCAGGGCAAGAAGTAACGTCCCAACCCCGGAAACGACGACGGCGGCCGGTCACCCCCCAAGGTGACCGGCCGCCGTCGTACCCGCTAATGCTGGGACGGCAGGGCCGTCAGCTGTGCTCGATGCTGTTCGGGTGCCACGCGCCGGTGACCAGGTAAGTGACCTTCTGCGCCACCGAAACGCCGTGGTCCGCGAAACGTTCGAAGTAGCGGCTGGCCAGGGCCACATCCACGGTGGTGGCTGCGGATTCGGCCCAGTCGCTGCGTGCAATCGCCTTGAAGACGCTCAGGTGCAGGTCGTTGACGGCGCTGTTGGCCTTGAGGATGTCGCGGGCCACTTCAAGGTCGCGGGTCTCCAGCAGCACGGTGAGCTTCTCCGCGATCTCCAGGTCGTGCTTGGCGAAGCTCTTGAAGGTCTCCTGCAGCTGCTGCGGGATCACGTTGGCCGGGTAGCGGAGACGGGCGAGCTGGGCGATGTGCCGGGCAAGGTCGCCCATCCGCTCCAGCGAGGCGCTCATCCGGAGCGAGCCCACGATCATCCGCAGGTCGCTGGCCACCGGGCCCTGCAGGGCGAGGATGTCGATGGCACGCTCGTCGAGGCTGTTCTGCAGGAAATCGATCCGGGCGTCGGCGGCGATGACGTCCTCGGCGAGGTCGATGTCGGCGCCCTCGAAGGCAGTTGTGGCCTTCTCGAATGCCTCGCTGACGAGCTTCGAAATTTCGACGAGCTGCTCACCGACCTGGGCGAGCTCTTCCTGAAAAACCTTGCGCACGGGTGCGTCCTTTCCTCGGAAACGTTGCCGGGCATCACAGTGTCCGGCCGTTTCGTTCCACCGTTAGCGGCGTTCAACCTGCCACCCTTCCAGCCTCCGGTGAACTGTTACGCCTCAATAGGTGAACGTTAGCTGAACCAGCGGTGCAATCGCACAAGTTTTCGATTTCCGGCGGGCCGCAGCGCATAAGCTGAAGCCGTGGATCCAATGCTCATCGGTGTGATCGCGGGCCTGGTCGGCCTGTCGCTCGGCATATTCGGCGTGCTCGCCTTCCGGATTAGCGAGCAGCAACGAAAAATCAGCGACGTCGAAACTGGCGACCCCTCGCTTCCGGACGGCGCCGCCGAGGTGCTCGCCGTCGTCGGGCGCGCGTTCGTCGTCGTGGACGCGATCGACGGCGTCGTGCGGGCCAGCCCGGCCGCGTATGCCTACGGCCTGGTCCGGGGGCATACGGTGGTGCACCAGCAGCTGCTGGAAATGACCGCCAAAGTCCGGCGCGACGGGGTAATCCTTGAAAAGCAGCTGGAGCTGCCCCGCGGCCCGCTGGGCCAGGGGACCATCGTGGTGCAGGTCCGGGCCGCCATGCTCGGCGAGGAATATATCCTGCTGCTGGCAGACGACCGGACCGAGATCACCCGCACCGAAGAGATCCGCAACGACTTCGTCGCCAACGTCTCGCACGAACTCAAGACCCCGGTCGGCGCGATCTCGCTGCTGGCCGAAGCCCTTGAAGCCTCTCCCGACGACGAGGAAGCCGTCCGCCGGTTCGCCAAGCGCATGCACAAGGAATCCACCCGGCTGGCGGCCCTGGTGCAGGACATCATCGAACTCTCCCGGCTGCAGGGGGCCAACGTGGCCCAGCAGGCACACCCCGTGGACATCAACACGGTGGTCGCCGAAGCCGTGGACCGCTCCCAGCTCCCGGCCGAAAGCAAGAACATCGAGATTGTGGTGGGCGGCCGGACCAACGCGATGGTCTACGGCGACCAGGACCTGCTGGTCACAGCGCTGCGCAACTTGATCGACAACGCCATCCGCTACTCGCCGGATAACACCCGGGTCGGCGTCGGCGTGCGGGCCCGGGACGGCCTGGTCGCCGTCTCGGTGACGGACCAGGGCGAGGGCCTCAGCCCCGAGGACCAGGAACGGGTCTTTGAACGGTTCTACCGCGTGGACTCCGCCCGCTCGCGCCACACCGGCGGCACCGGCCTGGGCCTGAGCATCGTCAAGCATGTGATGGCCAACCACGGCGGCGAAGTGACGCTCTGGTCCCAGCCGGGGCAGGGCTCCACCTTCACCATCCGCCTCCCGGAGATGGAGGGCCAGGACGAGCCCGCTGCGGAGCCCCGCCGGTCCCCGCACAACGCACGACACGAACGACGCGACGCCGCCGGCGTCCATGAGCAAGGAGCGAGCGCTTGAGCCGGATTCTTATTGTCGAGGACGAGGAGTCGTTCAGCGACCCGCTCTCCTACCTGCTGGGCAAGGAAGGATTCGAGGTGGAGGTCGTGGACAACGGCCTGGACGCCATCACCGAATTCGACCGTAACGGCGCCGACCTGGTCCTCCTGGACCTGCAGCTGCCCGGGCAGTCCGGGACCGAGGTGTGCCGCCAGCTGCGCCAGCGCTCCTCCGTGCCGGTCATCATGCTGACCGCCAAGGACGCCGAAATCGACAAGGTCGTGGGCCTGGAGCTCGGCGCCGATGACTACGTCACGAAGCCCTACTCCGCCCGGGAACTGGTGGCCCGGGTCCGGGCCGTGCTGCGCCGCCACGGCGAACCGGAGGAACTGGTCTCCAGCACCGTCCAGGCAGGCCCGGTCCGGATGGACATTGAGCGGCACGTGGTTAGCGTCAGGGGCGAGCAGGTCTCGCTGCCGCTGAAGGAATTCGAACTGCTCGAGATGCTGCTGCGCAACTCCGGCAGGGTCCTCACCCGCGGCCAGCTGATCGACCGGGTCTGGGGCTCCGACTACGTGGGCGACACCAAGACCCTGGACGTGCACGTGAAGCGGCTGCGCAGCAAGATCGAACCTGATCCCTCGGCGCCGCGGTACCTGATCACTGTCCGCGGGCTGGGCTACAAGTTCGAGCCGTAAGCGCGGTGGCGGCGCCGCTGCGGTGCAGCGCGGCCGGCAAGGCCGCGCCGCTGCCCGGGCTGCGGAACGCTGGAGCCACTTAACGCAAAAAGGAGCGGCACCCGTGCGGGTGCCGCTCCTTTCGTATGTGAGTGCTACGGCGTCGGGGTGGCCGACGGAGTTTCCGAGGGGGTCTCCGACGGAGCCTCCGACGGCGTGGCGGTACCGGAGGCGGTCCCGGAGCTGGTGGGCTCGGCGCTGGGCAGGTACTTCTTGTAGTCCGTGATCGTGCCGTCCAGCACCGGCATCTTGAACTTGGCGTCCATGTTGGTGCCGTCCTCGCGGATCGTGACCTCCACGACGGAGCCGGGCTTGCCGCCGGTGGTGCTGAGGATGGCCGGGTCGGCCGAATCGTTCAGCAGGACGTAGGAGTTCTTCTTGACCGGAACCTGGGTCTGGGATCCGCCGGCGCCGTTGATGGTGAGCTTCACATCGTTGGCGGAGGTGTTGTACACGGCACCGATTACGCGGCCCGGCTTGTCCTCGCCATCGGAGATGATCATCATGTTGCGGAGCTGGAGCGGTCCGAGGTCGGTCCGGGTCCCGTCCGACGCCGAGTACTGCTCAGTGGTCTGCTGGGCATTGATATAGCCGCAGCCGGTCACCGACAGCAGGCCAATGCCAAGTGCAGCCGTTGCCATTGCCAGCTTGCCGCGCCGGCCCCGGGTCATCGCAGTGAAACGCACGTCACGCACTCCTTGAGAGTCTTGAAACATTATTCAGGCATAGCCTATCCGCAATAGTCCTCAAACGCGGATTCGGGGGATTACACATAGCCGCCCGTACGGTACGCGCTGCCGGTGACGGGCCGCCCCTCCGGTGCCGCCCAACTGCGCCGGCTGGTCCGCCCAGGGCGTGTCCGCCGTCGGACCTCCGGTCCCTTGGCAGCGGGTGGCCAATGCACTATTATCCGCATCCGTCAAGGGTTTTAAGGAGCCGATTCGGGCCATTTTCCGCGGATTTCCGGGGTTTCAGGGCGCGATCCATGGCAGTTGTATGCCCGTAATCGTGATAAACTAGTCTGCGGGAAAGGGGAATGTCCACATGGTTTTTGAGGTCGGCGAGACAGTAGTTTACCCTCACCACGGTGCAGCCAAAATTGAAGAAATCAAGATGCGCACTGTCAAGGGCGAAGAGAAGATGTATCTCAAGCTCAAGGTGGCTCAGGGTGATCTGACCATTGAAGTTCCAGCAGAAAACGTTGACCTTGTTGGGGTCCGGGACGTAGTGGGCAAGGAAGGCCTGGAGCACGTATTCGACGTGCTGCGGGCCGAGTTCACTGAAGAGCCCACCAACTGGTCACGTCGTTACAAGGCAAACCTGGAGAAGCTTGCTTCCGGTGACGTCATCAAGGTGGCAGAGGTCGTACGCGACCTGTGGCGCCGCGATCACGACCGGGGTCTCTCCGCAGGGGAGAAGCGCATGCTGGCCAAGGCCCGCCAGATTCTGATTTCAGAACTGGCACTGGCTGAGAAGACTGATGAAGAGAAGGCCGCAAGCGTTCTCGACGAGGTCCTGGCTTCCTAACCAAGAATCGAACCCCGGTGGCGTAACGGCCGCCGGGGCTTCTTTTTGCCCAAAACCGGTGCGGCGCGGCGCCGGGACGTAGTCTTGTCCGCATGAACACTGCATCGACAGCTTCCGTCACCGCGGTCATCCTCGTCGCCGCCGGATCCGGCCAGCGCCTGGGCTACGGCATGCCTAAGGCCAAGGTGCCGCTGGGCGGCGACAGTATCCTCACGCACGCCTTGCGGGGCGTCGCCGCGGCCGGGATTGCGCACCAGATCTGTGTGGCCCTCCCCCCGGGGGACACGGAACTCCGCGCCCAGTGCGAGTCCTTCGCCGCCGAGCTGCACGCCGAACACCGCCGCACCGCCGCCTCGGGGTCTGCCGTGCAGCTGCCGGACGTCACCGTCGTCGACGGCGGTGCCAGCCGTGCCGAGTCCGTGCGTGCCGCGCTCTCCGCGCTCTCGCCAGGCACGCAGTCCGTCCTGGTCCACGACGCCGCCCGGGCGCTCGCCCCCGAATCCGTCTTCCACCGCGTGGCCGCCGCCCTCCAGGCTGGCGCCGTCGCGGTGATCCCGGTGATGCCCGTGGTGGACACCGTCAAGACAGTCGACGCCACCCACGGCGCCGACGCCGGCATCGCCCCCGAAGTGGTCACCGGCACCGCGGCCCGGGAGGTGCTGCGCGCAGTCCAGACCCCGCAGGGTTTCGAACTCGCCACCCTCCGGCGCGCCCATGAGGAAGCCGCGGGATTCGACGGCGCACGCGCGGCCGCCGTCACGGACGACGCCGTGCTGGTGGAACTGCTCGGTGTTCCGGTCTATGCCGTGCGCGGCGCCAGCCAATCGCTGAAGATCACCACGCCACTGGACCTGATCCTCGCCGAAGGCCTCCTCGAGGGCCCGCTGGGCGCACGCTGGGTGGAGGGCTGAACATGGCCGCGAACCAGCCGCAGCCCGGGATGCCGATCCCGAGGACAGGCATCGGCATCGATGTTCACGCCTACGCTCCCGAGGACGCGCCGCAGCCGCTGTGGCTTGGCGGCCTGCACTGGGAAGGCGAGCGGGGCCTCGCCGGCCACTCCGACGGTGACCCGGTGGCCCACGCCGCCGCGGATGCGCTGTTCTCCGCCTGCGGGATCGGGGACCTGGGCACCCACTTCGGCACCGACCGCCCCGAATACGCCGGAGCCTCCGGCGTGACCCTGCTGGCCGAGGCCGCCCGGATCGTCCGCGCCGGCGGTTACGAAATCGGCAATATCGCCGTGCAGTTTGTGGCCAACCGGCCTAAGTTCGGCCCGCGCCGGGAGGAATCCCAGCGGGTCCTCAGTGCGGCCGCCGGCGCTCCGGTGAGTGTCTCAGCCACCACGAGCGACGGCCTTGGCTTCACCGGCCGCGGCGAAGGCATCGCCGCCACGGCCACTGCGCTGGTTTACCCGGCAGGCTGAGCCCGGCAGGGCAATCGGGCCTACGCTTAAGGGACTACCCTCCGCAACTGTCAGGAGACCTCCCGTGAAAAAGCTGCTTCCCGTTCTTGTCCTTGCCGCAGGAACGCTGCTGGCGGGGTGCGCCGGCTCCGCGACGCCGCCGGCCACCACCACACCCCGGATGAGCGTCGAGGAAAGCTGCAAGTTCCTCAACACGGACACCTTTGTGCCCACGGGGAGCGACAAGGAAAAGGCCGGCCAGATCGGCCAGCACTACCAGGAGGTCGCGGACAAGGTGGCCCCGGAGATCGCGGAGCCTATCCAGCAGATGGCCGACGTCATGAAAAAAGTGGGCGACAGCCCCACCGGCAGGCAGACCTCCGAGCAGCTGGCACAGCTCAGGCAACAGATGGACAAGATCGGCCAGCACTGCAAGTAGTCCCCGGACCGCCTCGGCGTGCATCGGCTAATCTGGAGCGGTGACCCTGCGCTTTTACGACACTGCATCCGCCGAAGTCCGCGACTTCGTCCCCCTCGTTCCGGGCAAAGTGAGCCTCTACTACTGCGGTGCCACGGTGCAGGGCATGCCGCACGTCGGGCACATCCGTTCCGCGATCGCCTTCGACCAGCTCACTCGCTGGCTGCAGTACCGCGGCTTCCGCGTCACCGTGGTGCGCAACGTGACGGACATCGACGACAAGATCCTCGCCAAGTCGGCCGAATCGTTTGCCGCTGATTTCGAAGGCGAGCCGGGCGCTGTCCGCGAGGAGGAATGGTGGGCCCTGGCCTACCGCTACGAGCAGGAATTCCTCAAGGCCTACGACACCCTGGGCGTCTCCCGCCCCACCTACGAGCCGCGAGCCACCGGCCACATCCCCGAGATGCACGCCCTGATCCAGCAGCTGATCGACCGCGGTCACGCCTACCCCGCGCTCGACGACTCCGGCGACGTATATTTCGATGTGCGCTCCTGGTCAAAGTACGGTTCCCTGACCCGGCAGAAGCTCGATGACATGCAGGGAGCTCCCGACGCCGACCCGCGGGGGAAGCGGGATCCGCGCGACTTCGCGCTCTGGAAGGGCCACAAGGAAGGCGAGCCGGCGACGGCTGCCTGGGCTTCGCCGTGGGGCGCCGGACGGCCGGGCTGGCACCTCGAATGTTCCGCGATGGTCACCAAGTACCTCGGCACCGAATTCGACATCCACGGCGGCGGACTGGACCTGCGCTTCCCGCACCACGAAAACGAGATGGCCCAGTCCCAGGCTGCGGGCCACGGCTTCGCGAACTTCTGGATGCACAACGGCATGGTCACCTACGCCGGCGAAAAGATGTCAAAGTCCATCGGCAACACGGTCAGCCCGGCCGAAATGCTGGAACTCGCCTCGCCGCGGGTGGTCCGCTATTACCTCGGCCAGGCGCAGTACCGCTCGGTGCTGGACTACCAGCCCACCTCCCTGGGCGAGGCCGCCGCCGCCGTCGA
Organism: Arthrobacter sp. SD1074B; assembly: GCF_056780195.1. NCBI lineage: Bacteria > Bacillati > Actinomycetota > Actinomycetes > Micrococcales > Micrococcaceae > Arthrobacter > Arthrobacter sp. SD1074B. The sequence continues at coordinate 630,832 of NZ_JBRAZT010000001.1, forward strand.
ACGCGTTGATGGTTTCATCAGCCGCGCCGTCCGGACCCTTGGCGGCGCCGACGGCGCGGCCCCGGCCAGTTACGGCCTCTTCAGCAACGGCGTCGTCCCGGACGCCTTTGCCGCGGCGATGGACGATGACCTCAACGTCCCGCAGGCCCTCGCCGTCCTGCACGACACCGTCCGGGCCGGCAACACGGCGCTCACCGCCGGCGAGCTCGACGATGCCCGGCAGGCACTGGCCAGTGTCACGGACATGCTGCGTGTCCTTGGTCTCAATGACACGGCGGCCCCGGCAGTCGACGGGCAGGCCAACACTGCCCTCGGGGTCCTGGTCGAGGCCCAGCTCGCCGCGAGGGCCCAGGCCCGCGCCGGCAAGGACTGGGCAGCCTCGGACGCCATCCGCGACACCCTCGCGGCGGCCGGCGTCGTCGTCGAGGACGGCGCGGACGGCGCCAGCTGGAGCTTGAAGCGCGGCTGACGCCGCCCTGCCCCCGCCGCCGAAGGCGGGCCGCCCGGGGACCGTGCGGTCGAGGATTTAACGCGAGTCAGTAGACTGGAGTTCAGACTTATCAACGAATCGCGTAGTTAAAAGGGTGAAACTCATGGCCAACAACGGTCGCCGCTCGGTCAAAATGAAGAAGGGCCCCACCGTCGGGACCGGCGGTCACGGCCGTAAAGCCCTCGAGGGCAAGGGCCCCACTCCCAAGGCGGAGGACCGCCCCTACCACAAGGCCCACAAGAACAAGCAGCTCGCGGAGCGCTCCGCCGCCAAGCGCGGCACGGGCGCCCGCAGCGCCGGTGCCCGCTCGGGCCCCAAGGGCCGTGCCACCGAGGAAGTCGTCACCGGGCGCAACTCCGTGGTCGAAGCCCTCCGCGCCGGCATCCCCGCCAAGGCCCTGCACGTCGCCATCCGGATCGAAATGGATGACCGGGTCAAGGAGTCCCTCAAGCTCGCGGCCGAACGCGGTATCCCGCTGCTGGAAACCGGCAAGCCCGAACTGGACCGGATGACCGACGACGCCATCCACCAGGGCCTTGTGCTGCAGATCCCGCCGTACGAATACCAGGATGCCTACGAGCTGGCCGAGGAGACCCTCGAGAGCTGGAAAAAGGGCCACGTCGCCAACGCGCCGCTCTTCGTTGCGCTCGACGGGATCACCGACCCGCGCAACCTGGGCGCGATCATCCGCTCGGTCTCCGCCTTCAGCGGCCACGGCGTGATTGTTCCGGAACGCCGGTCCGTCGGGGTCACCGCCTCGGCCTGGAAGACCAGCGCCGGCGCCGCCGTGCGCGTGCCCGTGGCCCGCGCCGCGAACCTGAACAGCACGCTCAAGGCCTTCAAGAACATGGGCATCTACGTCCTCGGCCTGGACGGCGACGGCGACGTTTCGCTGCCGGACCTCGCCCTGGCCACCGAGCCGGTCTGCATCGTCGTCGGGTCCGAAGGCAAGGGCCTGAGCCGCCTGGTCCGCGAAAACTGCGACCAGATCGTCTCCATCCCGATCGATTCCGCCATGGAATCGCTCAACGCCTCCATGGCCGTCGGCATCTCCCTGTACGAAATTTCCCGCCAGCGGGCCGCTAAGTAGCCGACACTCCCGCACTTGTGGCGGCTTTTAGCAGCACGCTCCCTCACCTCGAGTGCGGGAGCGTTTGCGTTTAAGCCGCGGGAGGTGCGGGAGCGTTCGCGTTTAAGCCGCGGGAGGTGCGGGAGCGTCGCCTAGAACTTGTGGCGGTTGGCGAGGACCGGGAGCTTGGTGCGGGCGTCGTCGACGACGGCGGGGTCCAAGTCGGCGAAGAGCAGGCCCGGGGCGCCGTCGAGCTCCTGGAGGACTTCGCCGAAGGGGGAAACGAAGGCGGAGTGCCCGACGCCGGTGGGCGCGGAGCCCTTTGTCCCAAGACCAACGCTGGCGGGATCGCCCTGGCCGCAGGCCAGCACGAACGTGGTGGAGTCTGCGGCGCGGGCCCGGGACAGCAGCTTCCACTGCTCGACCTTGCCCGGCCCGGCACCCCAGGACGCACAAACGATGTTGACTGCGGCGCCGCGCTCCGCGTTTTCCGTGAACAGGTCCGGGAAGCGGACGTCGTAGCAGGTGGCCAGGCCGAAGGTGACGCCGCCGACGTCGAACGTAACGGGTTCGGTGCCGGCGTCCACGGTGTCCGACTCGGCGAAGCCGAAGGCGTCGTAGAGGTGGATCTTGTCGTAGCTGGTGTCCACTCCGGGGCCGGTGACGAGGAGCGTGTTGCGGACCTTGCGGTCGTTGCGGTCGCCCGCGGCGGACCTGCCGGGGGTGAACATGCCGGCGACGATCACGATGCCCAGGTCGGCCGCGATGGCTCGGACCTGCGCGGCCCAGGGGCCGTCAAGGGGCTCGGCGATGTCCAGCAGCGAGTTACCGAAGGCGCGCATGGTCGCTTCGGGGAAGACCACCAGTTCCGCCCCGCCGGCCTTGGCCTGGCCGGCGTACTCGCGCACGAGGTCCAGATTCCGGTCCGGCTCGCGGCCGGTGATGATTTGAGCCAGTGCAACCCGCACAATTACCTCCAGTTCAGCAAGTACTCCAAGTATGCAGGGCGCATCGACGTCGGCCGACGCCGCGGAGCGGGAACCGGGCCCATTTGTTATCCCCGGCTAAGCTTTAAGCGATGGTCAAGTCCTATGTAGATCCAGCTACCACCGTAGACGCCTCGCGGCCGTTTCCGCTCGGTGTTAGCGTCCCGCGCACGGGTTCCCCGGCAACGGACGATCCTCGTGGTGCCTTCGCAAATGTGGCCGTCTACGCCCCGGGCGTGACCACCTTGGACATCGCCTTCCAGGCGCCCGGCGGCAGCTGGCAGCTCAAGACCCTGCCCAACGTCACAGACGGCGTCCACCACGGCATTGTCGAGGGACTGCCGGTCGGCTCGCGCTACGGCCTGCGCGCCTCGCCGGAAGCCGAAACGCTTCCGCTCTCCGTGCCGGCGCCGGACTTCGACGCCGACGGCGGCCAGCCGCTCCTGCTGGACCCGTACGGCCGCGGCGTGGACGAACGCGATGGCTTCATCACCAACGTGCGGATGGCCGGCGACTTCGACTGGGGCATGGACCACGGGCCGCGTACACCCTGGCGCAACACCATCATCTACGAGGCCCACGTGCGCGGCCAGACGATGCTGCATCCGGACATCCCGGAGCACCTCCAGGGCACCTATGCCGGAATGGCGCACCCGGCCATGGTCGAGCACCTGGTCTCGCTGGGCATCACCGCCGTGCAGCTGCTGCCCATCCACTTCCACATCGACGAGCCGCACCTGCAGAACCTGGGACTGCCCAACTACTGGGGCTACAACACGGCCGCGTTCTTCGCGCCGCACCCCGGCTACGCCACCCAGGCCGCCCAGGACGCCGGTCCCCATGCCGTGCAAGACGAGTTCAAGGGCATGGTCAAACTGCTGCATGCCGCCGGGCTCGAGGTGATCCTCGACGTCGTCTACAACCACACCGCGGAAGGCGGCCCGGACGGCCCCACCCTGAGCTTCCGCGGCCTGGGCGAGCTGCAGTACTACCGCCACGACGGCAACGGAAAGTACGTGGACACCACCGGCTGCGGCAACTCGCTGAACTTCGGTGAGCCCCGGGTGGTTCAACTGGTGCTGGATTCGCTGCGCTACTGGGTGAACGAGTTCCACGTCGACGGGTTCCGCTTCGACCTTGCCGTCACCCTGTGCCGCAACGCCAACAACGAGTTCGATCCCCGGCACCCCCTCCTCGTTGCCATCGCAGCGGATCCGGTGCTGTCCGAAACGAAGCTCATCGCCGAACCTTGGGACGTCGGTTACGGCGGCTGGCAGACAGGCAGGTTCCCCGCGGGCTGGGTGGACTGGAACGACCATTTCCGCGACGCCGTCCGCACGTTCTGGCTGGCCGACCGTGCCGCGATCGACGCCGGCGGACAAGGCGGGTCGGTGGCGCGCCTCGCGGACGCACTGTCCGGGTCGGCGGGACTGTTCGCCGCCTCTGGGCGGAGCCGGCTGGCCTCGGTCAACCTCATCACCGCACACGACGGCTTCACCCTGGCCGACCTGGTCTCCTACGACCGCAAGCACAACGAGGCCAACGGGGAGCAGAACCGCGACGGCCACGGCGACAACCGCAGCTACAACCACGGCTTCGAGGGCCGCACCGAAGACGAGGAAGTCCTCGCGCGGCGCGCCCAGACCAGCCGCAACCTGATGGCCTCGCTGATGATCTCCCAGGGCGTGCCGATGATCACCGCCGGGGACGAGATCGGGCGCAGTCAGCAGGGCAACAACAACGCCTACTGCCAGGACAACCCGCTGACCTGGATCGACTGGACCAGCACCCCGGAGTCGCATGCCATGCTGCGCAGCACCAAACGGGTGATCCGGCTGCGCAAGGAGTTCCTCGCCGGCCAGCCGCACGACTACCCTGCGCGGGACCAGCAGTCCTACTTCCATTGGTTCGACGCCCACGGCGAACGGATGTCCGGGGACCGCTGGCAGGACCCCGGCCACCGGGTGGTCCAGCTGCTGCTGGGCTCCGAGGACGGCCGCGTGGACGGCCTCGTGGTGGTCAACGGCTCCGCGCAGGACGTCAAGGTCACGCTCCCCGCCATTCCCGCTGACGACGGCGGCGGCCACCGGCTTTACGAACTCCGGCTCACGACGTCGGAACTGCATGACCGCCGCCAGGGCGTCCGCATTTCCTCCGGCGAGCGGGACGTGGTCCAGGCCGACAGCATCAACATCTACCGCGTCTAAGCCCGCACACCGGCATGGGGAAACTACGAATGAAGACCCGACAGCTGCCCGCACTGCTCGCCGTGCTGCTGGGCCTGGTGGTGCTGGCGTTCGTGCTGGCGGGCATCCCGCAAACCGGGACTGCGCCGCCGGCTGACGGCCGGGCGGCCCCGTCCCGCAGCGCCGCCGCCTCCCCGGCCATGGCGTCGGGCGTCGCGAATCCTTCCCGATTGCCGGAAATCAAGGCTTCCAGCCTGCCGCCTGAGGCGCGGCAGACGCTGGCGCTGATTGCCCGCGGCGGGCCCTACCCGTATTCCCGGGACAACGTCACGTTCGGGAATTTCGAGCGGATTCTCCCGCGCAAAACCTCCGGGTATTACCGGGAATTCACCGTCCGGACGCCGGGAGAGTCGGACCGGGGAGCGCGCCGGATCGTGGCGGGTGCCGCCGGCGAAAAGTACTACACCGCGGACCACTACGAGTCGTTCAAATTTATCGTCGAAGGCAAGTAGGGAACCATGAAGATTTTCTCCGCTGACACCTGGACGCTTGAGGAACTGCAGGCACAGGTCCACGACGCCGGCCGACGGGCCCTCGTCATCCCCGCCGCGGACTCCAAGAAGGCCGTGCTGCAGACCTTCGGCGAGGCCCTGGACTTCCCCGAGCACTACGGCGTGAACATGGACGCCCTCAACGATTCACTGCACGACTTCGCCGACGCCGTCAGTGACAACGGGCAGCTGCCGGTCACCGTCATCTGGCAGGTCCCGGCCGTCTTCCGCGGCGACCGCGCCTTCGGCATCATCTGCGAAATCCTGCAGGACGCCGAACGCTACGCGGGCAAGGACCTCAACGTCATCACGGTCTGCCTCTGACGGGCCCGCGGCCCGCGCTCCAGCTCAGGCGTTGACGATCAGGCCCAGTTCGGCCTTTGACGCCAGCCCCTCGTGCTTGGGCAGCACCCGGACGGTGTAGCCGAAGGAGCCGGACCGGTCGATCACCAGGGTCCCGCTGAAAAGGTACCGGCCCTTGCCCAGGTCCTCCACGGACTTCAGCTCGGCCACGGTGACGTCGGTCAGCTCGTCGCTGTCCTCTGCCCGGCCGAAGGCTACCTCCACCGACACATCCTCCGGCGACAAGGAGTGGAGCGCCACGTAGGCGTTCACTTGCAGGTCGTCGCCGATCTGCGGATCCTCGGACACCCCCACAGAGTCGACGTGTTCCACCTGGATCTGCGGCCAGGCGGCGCGGATCAGGGAACACCAGGCCGCGAGGGCCTTCGCCTCGGCAAAATTGTTGGCCGAGGCGTGCCGGCCGGCGACCGCGGCCGGCCGGTAGAGGACGTTGACGTAGTCCCGCAGCATCCGGTCCGCGGACACCGCCGGGCCCAGGTGCGCCATGGTGTGTTTGATCATCGAGACCCAGTGCGTGGGAACCTTCTGCGGCCGCGACTGCGAGGGGCCGGCGGCGCCGGCTTCATCGGAGACCGTGAGGCCGTAGAACTTCGGTGCCACCTGGTTTTCGAGGAGTTCGTACAGGGCCGCGGCCTCGATGTCGTCGCGTTCCTCCGAGGACGCGTCGTTGTTGGCCGTCGGGATCGCCCAGCCGTTCTCGCCGTCGTACATTTCGTCCCACCAGCCGTCCAGCACCGAGAGGTTGAGCGAGCCGTTGAGCGCGGCCTTCATCCCCGACGTGCCGCAGGCCTCGAGCGGGCGGAGCGGGTTGTTGAGCCACACGTCGCAGCCCGGGAACAGGGTCCGGGCCATGGCGATGTCGTAGTTGGGCAGGAACGCGATCCGGTGCCGGACCGCGGGGTCGTCGGTGAAACGGACCAGGTCCTGGATCATTTTCTTGCCGGCGTCGTCCGCGGGGTGCGACTTGCCCGCGATCACCAGCTGGATCGGGTGGGTCTTGTGCAGCAGCAGGGCCTTGAGCCGGTCCGGATCGCGCAGCATCAGCGTGAGGCGCTTGTAGGTCGGGACCCGGCGGGCGAAGCCGATGGTCAGGATGTCCGGGTCCAGCACCGAGTCGGTCCAGGACAGTTCGGCGTCCGCGGCGCCGCGCTTCTTCCAGGCGGCCCGGAGCCGGCGTCGGACGTCCTCCACGAGGGAGACGCGCATCTCGCGCCGCAGCGCCCAGAGGGCTTCGTCGCTGACGTTGTAGGCCAGGTCCCAGCGGCCCTCCGTCTCGGCGTCGGAGCCGAACTGCTCGCGCGCCAGCTGGGACACCCGGGGATCCACCCAGGTGGGCACGTGGACGCCGTTGGTGACCGAGGTGATGGGCACCTCGGCATGGTCGAACCCGGGCCAGAGGGCCGAAAACATGCCGCGGGAGACAACGCCATGCAGCTTCGCGACGCCGTTGGCACGCTGGGCCAGCCGCAGCCCCATCACCGCCATGTTGAAGACGAACGGGTTGCCGTCGGTAAAGTCCTCCCGGCCCAGGTCCAGGACCTTGGACGTCGGGACATCCGGGGCCAGGCCCGCGGTGAAGAAGTGCTCGATCTGCGAGGTCTCGAAGCGGTCGATGCCGGCCGGAACCGGGGTGTGCGTGGTGAACACCGTGGAGGCGCGGCCCGCGGTCAGCGCTTCGTCCCAGCTGAGCGGGGTGTCCCCGGACATCAGTTCCTGGATGCGTTCGACCCCCAGGAACCCCGCGTGGCCTTCGTTGGTGTGGAAGACCTCCGGCGCGGGGGCACCGGTCAGCCGCTGGAAGGCCCGCAGGGCCTTGACGCCGCCCATCCCGAGCAGCAGCTCCTGCTGCAGCCGGTGGTCACCGCCGCCGCCGTAGAGACGGTCGGTGACGCCGCGCGCCGCGTCGTCGTTGCCCGCCACGTTGGAGTCCAGCAGCAGCAGCGGGACACGCCCGACGTCGGCCCGCCACACGTGCGCCAGCAGGCGGCGGCCGTGGGGGAGGGGCAGCGAAATCTGGATGGGACGGCCGTTGCCGTCCGGCGAGGCCTCGCGGAGCAGGGTCAGCGGCAGGCCGTCGGGATCCAGGACGGGATAGGTCTCCTGCTGCCAGGCATCGCGGGAGAGGGACTGCTTGAAGTAGCCGGCCTGGTAGAGCAACCCGACCCCGATCAGCGGAACGCCGAGGTCAGAGGCCGCCTTCAAATGGTCGCCGGCCAGGATGCCGAGTCCGCCGGAGTATTGCGGGAGGACCTCGGTGATGCCGAACTCGGGCGAGAAGTACGCGATGCAGCGCGGTGCCTCCTCGCCGAGGCTCTGGTACCAGCGGGGCTGTTCCAGGTACCGGTCCAGGTCATCGGCGGCCTCGTGGACGCGGCGCACCACGTCCTGGTCCGCGGCGAGGCGCTGCAGTTCTTCCCTGCTGACAAGGCCCAGGAAGGTCACCGGATCGTGCGCGCTCTCGGCCCAGACGGCCGGGTTGAGCTGCTCGAAGAGCTCCCGGGTCGGCAGGTGCCAGGACCAGCGCAGGTTGGTGGCGAGCCGCGCCAGGGGCCGGATCGATTCGGGAAGAACAGTTCGGACGGTAAATCTGCGGATAGCCTTCACCTGCGAAACACTAACGGACAACGCAGGGCCCCGGAACAGCTTCGGGTTTCTTTCCGGTAAATGTCGGATTGCCTCCAGGATTCGGCCAAAAAAGTGAGCAGCCTTAGCATTCTGTGCGATTTGTAGATAACGTCGAGGCTGTGACGACTAACTCGCGAACCAGTGCCGTGTCCAAGCAAAAGCCGAAGGCCCTGATCACGGAGGGCCTCAAATTCGGCAGGTTTCCCATCACCGCGGTACAGCCCGCGGTTGAAGACGGAAAATTCCCAGCCAAGGCCGTAGTGGGCGAGAGCATCGTAGTCGGCGCCACCGCCTTCCGCGAAGGCCACGACATGCTCGGCGTCAGCGCGGTCCTCCTGGACCCGCGGGGCAAAGAGCGGCAGCGTGTCCGGCTGGCCCCCCCGCGCGGGGACCGCGGCAAAGGCACCGACCGCTGGGAAGGCCTCCTCACGCCCTCCGGCACCGGCAAGTGGTCATTTGTGATCGAGGCCTGGCACGACCGCTACGGCACCTGGCACCACAACGCCGAAGTCAAGATCGAGGCAGGCATCGACGTCGACCTGATGCTGGCCGAGGGCGCCGCCCTGCTGACCGAGGCCTCCGAGGACGCGACCCGTCCGTCCACCGACCGGCGGACCCTGCGGATCGCCGTCGTCGGCTTGTCCGACGGCTCTAAAACCCCGGAGGAGCGCCTCGCCGCAGGCTTCAGCGCCGACGTCGCGGACGTCATCGCGCGCCAGCCGATCCGGGAACTGGTGACCGTTTCCGAGCCGTATCCGCTGTTGGTGGAGCGCGAGCTCGCCGGCCGCGGTGCCTGGTACGAGTTCTTCCCGCGCTCCGAGGGCGCCGTCCGCAACCACGAGACCGGCGAGTGGACCTCCGGGACGTTCCGCACCGCCGCCAAGCGACTCGACGCGGTGGCCGCGATGGGCTTCGACATCATTTACATGCCGCCGATCCACCCGATCGGCATCCAGCACCGCAAGGGCCCGAACAACACCCTGCTGGCCGGCCCGCACGACCCCGGCTCCCCGTGGGCGATCGGTGCGAAGGAAGGCGGCCACGACGCCATCCACCCTGACCTGGGCACCTTTGAGGACTTCGACGCCTTCGTGGCGCGCGCCGGCGAGCTGGGGCTGGAAGTGGCCCTGGACCTTGCGCTGCAGGCCGCCCCGGACCACCCCTGGGTGCAGAGCCACCCGGAATGGTTCACCACCCGCGTCGACGGCAGTATCGCCTACGCAGAAAACCCGCCGAAGAAGTACCAGGACATCTTCCCGCTCAACTTCGACAACGACCCGGCCGGGCTGTCCAACGAGATCCTGCGGATCGTCCAGCTCTGGGTGAGCCACGGCGTCAAGATCTTCCGCGTGGACAACCCGCACACCAAGCCCGTCTGGTTCTGGGAATGGCTGATCGCCAAGGTCAACAAGAAGAACCCCGAGGTCGTCTTCCTCGCCGAAGCGTTCACCCGGCCGGCGATGATGCACGCGCTGGGCCGGGCCGGGTTCCAGCAGTCCTACACCTACTTCACCTGGCGCAACACCAAGGAGGAGCTGGAGGAGTACTTCCAGGAGGTCAGCCACGAATCGCCGGCCTACTTCCGGCCGAACTTTTTCGTCAACACCCCGGACATCCTCACCGAGTACCTGCAGTACGGCGGCCCGGCGGCGTTCAAGATCCGTGCCACGCTGGCCGCCACCGCCAGCCCCATCTGGGGCGTCTATGCCGGCTACGAGCTGTACGAGCACGTCGCCCGGCCGGGCGCGGAGGAGTACATCGACAACGAGAAGTTCGAGTACAAGGCCCGCGACTGGGACGCCGCAGCGGAATCCGGCCGCACCCTGGCCCCGCACCTGACCCGGCTCAACGAGATCCGGCACACCCACCCGGCCCTGGGCGACCTGCAGAACCTGACGGTGCACCAGAGCACGGACAACGCCACCGTGGTCTACTCCAAGCACAAGACCCTCCCGGACGGCAGCAAGGACACCCTGATCATGGTGGTCAACGTGGATCCGCACGGCATCCGGGAAAGCACGGTAACGCTGGACCTGGCGGCGCTGGAGCTGGACCCGGAGGACCTGACGCACAACGGCCGCTTCATCGTCGATGACCTGCTGACCGGCGAAAGCTGGGAGTGGGGCGAGTACAACTACGTACGCCTTGACGCACACGTCGAACCCGCCCACATCCTGAGCATCCGGAGGCAGCGCCCGTGAGTTTCAGCCCGAGCAACCCCAACCAGCACTTCACCCCGAAGGGGACTTTCGAACTGAACGCTCCCGGACTCCAGCACGATCCCCACTGGTACCGGAAGGCGGTCTTCTACGAGGTCCTGGTGCGTGGTTTCGCCGACGGCAACGGCGACGGGTCCGGTGACTTCCACGGCCTGATCGAGAAGCTGGACTACCTGCAGTGGCTCGGCGTCGACTGCCTCTGGCTGCCGCCCTTCTTCCAGTCCCCGCTGCGGGACGGCGGTTACGACATCTCGGACTACAACTCGGTGCTGGATGAATTCGGCACGATCAGCGACTTCAAGCGGCTCGTCGCGGAGGCCCACGCGCGCGGCGTCCGGGTCATCATCGACCTGCCGCTGAACCACACCTCGGACCAGCACCCCTGGTTCCAGGAGTCGCGCAAGGATCCGGACGGACCCTTCGGCGACTTCTACGTGTGGAGCGACACGGACGAAAAGTACCAGGACGCGCGCATCATCTTCGTGGACACCGAGGAATCCAACTGGACCTTCGACCCGATCCGACGCCAGTTCTTCTGGCACCGTTTCTTCAGCCACCAGCCGGACCTGAACTTCGAGAACCCCAAGGTGATCGACGCCCTCTTCGACGTCGTGCGGTTCTGGCTGGACCAGGGCATCGACGGCTTCCGGGCCGATGCCATTCCCTACCTCTTCGAGGAGGAGGGGACCAACTGCGAGAACCTGCCGGCGACCCACGAATTCCTGCGCCAGCTGCGCCGGATGGTGGACGAAAGCTACCCCGGCCGGGTCATCATCGCCGAAGCCAACCAGCCGCCGGCCGAAGTGGTGGAGTACTTCGGCACCGAAGAGGAACCGGAATGCCACATGGCCTTCCACTTCCCGATCATGCCGCGGCTGTACTACGCGCTGCGGGACCAGAAAGCCGCGCCCATCATCGAGACGATGAAGGACACCCCGGACATTCCCGAGGGCGCCCAGTGGGGCACCTTCCTGCGCAACCATGACGAGCTGACCCTGGAAATGGTCACCGCCGACGAGCGCGCCGCGATGCTTGGCTGGTACGCCCCGGACCCCCGCATGCGCGCCAACATCGGCATCCGCCGCCGGCTGGCCCCGCTGCTGGACAACTCCCGCTCCGAGATCGAACTGATCAACGCGCTGCTGCTCTCCCTGCCGGGAAGCCCGTTCCTGTACTACGGCGACGAGATCGGCATGGGCGACAACATCTGGCTCGAGGACCGCGACGCGGTCCGCACCCCGATGCAATGGAACCCGGACCGCAACGCCGGCTTCTCCAACGCCGACCCGGGCAAGCTCTACCTCCCGGTGATCCAGTCGCTGGTCTACAACTACAGCATGGCCAATGTGGAAGCAGAGGCGGCCCACTCCGGCTCGCTGTTGCGCTGGACCCGTCAGATTCTCAGCGTCCGCAGGAACCACCCCGCCTTTGGGCTCGGGTCGTTCCAGCACGTCGAAGCGGACCACGACGTCGTCCTGTCCTACCTGCGCGACCTGCCCGCGGGCAACGCCGCCGGGGAGGAACCGGAGACCATCCTGTGCGCGTTCAACCTGTCCCAGCACCCGGTGGCCACCACGCTGAGGGTGCCGCAGTACGCTGGCCGCGGGCTCCGCGATGTCTTCGGCGGCCAGCCCTTCCCGGGAATCTCCGACGACGGCACGCTGACCCTCACGCTCGGCAGCCACGACTTCTTCTGGCTGCGGATCCGATCGGCCGCATCCAACCCGGCCTCGCCCCACACCCAGGCGATGCCTATCCTGTCCATCGAAGGCTGAAATGACCCGACCCACCCTCTCCCCCGCACTGGACGCCCTGCTCCGCAGCTGGCTGCCGCGCCAGCGCTGGTTTCCTGTCAAGAGCGCGCACTTCAGCTTCGAACCGGTCGGCCGGGTCCGCCTCGGCGGCGGCCCGGAAGCCGGGTTGCAGGAGAACGGCGCGATGCTTGAAGTCCTGCTCCTGGCGGTGACGTACCCGACGGCGGACGGCAACCGCACCGACGTCGTGCAGGTGCCGCTGAGCTCCCGCACCCTGCCGCTGGCGGGCGCCGGGGCAGCCTTGCTCGGGGAGGTCGCCGCGGACGGCACGGACTCCGCCCACGGCTGGATCTACGACGGCGTCCAAGACCCCGCCTTCATCGCGGCCTGGCTGGAACTCATGCGCGAGCGGGCGGCCACCACCGACGGCACGGCCGCCGGCCACCTCGTGGACTCGGATTACCGGTTGCCCTTCGCCACCGGCAAGGTCCGGATGCTCTCCGGCGAGCAGTCCAACAGTTCCGTCATCGTCGACGACGGCGCCTCCGCGGCGATCCTCAAATTCTTCCGGGTGCTGTCCGCGGGGCAGAACCCCGAGGTCGAGATCGGCGCCGCCCTGACCGCCGGCCGCACCACCGAGGTCCCGGCCACCCTCGGCTGGGTCACCGGCGAATGGTCCGGCCCCGACGGTGCCGCGACCGCCCGCGGCGAGCTCGCCGTCGCGCACGAATTCCTCGCCGGCGGCTTGGACGCCTGGCGCCTGGCCGTGGACGCGGCCAGCACCGGTACCGACTTCACCGCCGAGGCCCGGACGTTGGGCGTTGCGACGGCCACCGTGCACCGCCGCCTCGCCGAGGCGCTCGGCACCGCAGCGGAGTCCGTGCCCGGCGGTGACATCGCGCCGGGCGTCGCCCAGCGGGTCCGGCAGTCGTGGGCAGAGGCCGGAGCCGCCGTCGGGCCCTTCGACGACGAGCTGGAAGAACTCCTCTCGCGGCTGGAAGGCAGCAACGCAGGCCGGCTGCAGCGCATCCACGGCGACCTGCACCTCGGCCAGATCCTGCAGGTCCCCGGCGCCGCCGGACAGCCGGCGCGCTGGGCCATCCTCGACTTCGAGGGCGAGCCGCTGCGGCCGATCTCGGAACGCAACTTCCCGGACGTGCCGCTCCGCGACGTCGTCGGCATGCTGCGGTCCTTTGACTACGCCGCCGGCGCCGCTGTCCGCGAATACGACGACGCCGTTGTGCCCGCGGACTGGGTGGATGACTGCGCCGAGGCCTTCCTGGCCGGGTACGCGGAAGTCACGCCCGGCACCATCGACCGTGACTCGCCCCTGTTTGTGGCGCTGTGGCTCGACAAGGCTCTATACGAAGTTGTTTACGAACTACGGAACAGGCCGGATTGGCTCGCCATCCCGGTGAATGCGTCCCGTCGTCTCCTCGGCAGTACAGGCTCCGGCGTTCCCGCCGAAGCCGCAGCGGAAGGTAACAAAATGACAGGCTCAGCACGTACCGATCGACCCGGCGTCCCGCTTCCCGTGGATGCGGAGACCCTTGCGCGGGTCGCCGCCGGAGAGCACCACGCGCCGCACTCGGTCCTGGGTGCCCACCTCGATGACTACGGCCACGTCACCATCCGGACCGTGAAGCACCTCGCGGAAGCCGTGTCCGTGGTCACCGCTGCAGGCAGCTTCCCGATGTCGCACGAATCGGGCGGCGTCTGGGTAGCCGTCCTGGAGCCCGTGGACGAAGGGCACGTGCCGGACTACCGGCTCGAAGTCACCTACGAGGGCCAGGCGCCGCAGCAGGCCGACGAGCCCTACCGTTACCTGCCGACGGTGGGGGAGATCGACCTGCACCTGATCGGCGAAGGGCGCCACGAGCGCCTCTGGGATGTGCTGGGCGCGCACGTCCAGCACTACAAGTCCGCCCTGGGCGACGTTGACGGCGTGTCCTTCGCGGTGTGGGCCCCGAACGCCCAGGCCGTGCGGGTCAAGGGCGACTTCAACGGCTGGGACGGGCGGGAATTCGCCATGCGATCCCTGGGCTCCTCGGGCGTGTGGGAGCTGTTCATCCCCGCTGTTGTAGCAGGGGCGTGCTACAAGTTCGAGATCAAGACCAAGTACGGCCACTGGATCGAGAAGGCCGATCCGCTCGCCTTCGGCACCGAAGTTCCGCCGCTGACGGCTTCCCGCGTGGTGGAGCCTTCCTACGCGTTCAAGGACGAGGAGTGGATGAAGGCCCGCGCGGCCCGCGACCCGCACAACTCCCCGATGAGCGTCTACGAAGTCCACCTGGGTTCCTGGCGGGTCGGGCTGGACTACCGCGAGCTCGCCAAGGAACTCGTGGAGTACGTGAAGTGGCTCGGCTTCACGCACGTGGAGTTCATGCCCGTCGCCGAACACCCCTTCGGCGGGTCCTGGGGCTACCAGGTCACGTCCTACTTCGCGCCCACCTCGCGCTTTGGGCACCCGGACGAGTTCCGGCACCTTGTGGACGAACTGCACCAGGCGGGCATCGGCGTGCTGCTGGACTGGGTCCCGGCGCACTTCCCCAAGGACGCGTGGGCGCTGGCGAAGTTCGACGGCGATCCGCTGTACGAGCACTCCGATCCGAACCTGGGCGAACACCCGGACTGGGGCACCCTGATCTTCGACTTCGGCCGGAGCGAGGTCCGCAACTTCCTGGTTGCCAATGCTCTCTACTGGCTGGAGGAGTTCCATATTGACGGTCTCCGCGTCGACGCCGTGGCCTCGATGCTCTACCTGGACTACTCCCGCGAGGAAGGCCAGTGGCAGCCGAACCGCTTTGGCGGCCGCGAAAACCTCGAAGCGATCTCCTTCCTGCAGGAAGTCAACGCAACGGTCTACAAGACGCACCCCGGTGCGGTCATGATCGCCGAGGAATCCACGGCGTTTCCCGGCGTCACCGCCCCCACCAGTCAGGGCGGCCTGGGCTTCGGGATCAAATGGAACATGGGCTGGATGCACGACTCGCTCAAGTACATGGCCGAGGACCCGTTCAACCGGAAATGGCACCACGGCACCATCACGTTCTCGATGGTTTACGCCTACACGGAGAACTTCCTGCTGCCAATCAGCCACGACGAGGTTGTGCACGGCAAGGGCTCGATGCTGCGCAAGATGCCCGGCGACCGCTGGCAGCAGCTCGCGAACCTGCGGGCGTTCCTGGGGTACCAGTGGGCCCACCCGGGCAAGCAGCTGATCTTCATGGGCACCGAGTTTGGCCAGGAAGCGGAGTGGTCCGAGCAGCATGGCCTGGACTGGTGGCTCGCCGAGATCCCCGCGCACCGGGGTGTGCAGCTCCTGACCAAGGACCTGAATGAGCTGTACAGCTCCACGCCGGCCCTGTACGAACGGGACAACGACCCCGACGGCTTCCAGTGGATCAACGGCGGCGACGCGGACCGGAACGTGCTGACGTTCATCCGCAGGGACGCCGCCGGCGACGCGCTGGTGTGTGCCTTGAACTTCTCGGGCGCTCCGCACCGTGACTTCGCCCTGGGCGTCCCGGCTGCAGGGCAGTGGCAGGAACTCCTGAACACGGACGCTGCCGCCTACGGGGGCTCCGGCGTCCTGAACGAAGGAACCCTGACGGCAGCCGATGAAGGTGTTGACGGCCAGCCCGCAACGCTCACCGTGACGCTGCCTCCGCTGGGGGTCGCGTACTTCAAGGCCGTCAGCTAAGTAGGTGCAGCCAGCCGGCTGACGCTGTCATGAAGGCGCGTGTCTGGAAGACAGCTCTCTGGAAGGGCCCGGAATCCTTGTGGTTCCGGGCTTTTTCATGCCCGCTTCCGGCCCGGCAGGGCTGGGGCGCAGGTACGCAGCCCGGCGCCGCAGGAGGCCATCCAGGGGGCGGCTTTGTCACCCGGGCCGAGTGGTGGTACAGTTTATTTCCGCGCTGCTCCCCGGAGTTGATCCGCTAAGAAGACCAAGAAGCCTATGGCAAGACTGAGTCGGACACGCTGATTTGACTAGGGTGAAGCACGCGGGTAAGTTTGAAAAGTTGCTCCGGAGCGATCCTGGACCGTTGGGTTTGGGTGGTGCCGGGTGTGTCTGTTGTTTGAGAACTCAATAGTGTGCCAAGTTTGTTGATACCAATTTTGTATTGAATTGGTTGATTGTGCCGGATCTGCCACCCCGTGGTTGGGTTCGGTGTTTTTAGCTGGTTTCAAATTTTGTGCAGCCTGGTTACGCGTTTTCCCGTGGTGCCTGGTTGTGTCTGTTTTTCTTCAACGGAGAGTTTGATCCTGGCTCAGGATGAACGCTGGCGGCGTGCTTAACACATGCAAGTCGAACGATGATCCCAGCTTGCTGGGGGATTAGTGGCGAACGGGTGAGTAACACGTGAGTAACCTGCCCTTAACTCTGGGATAAGCCTGGGAAACTGGGTCTAATACCGGATATGACTCCTCATCGCATGGTGGGGGGTGGAAAGCTTTATTGTGGTTTTGGATGGACTCGCGGCCTATCAGCTTGTTGGTGAGGTAATGGCTCACCAAGGCGACGACGGGTAGCCGGCCTGAGAGGGTGACCGGCCACACTGGGACTGAGACACGGCCCAGACTCCTACGGGAGGCAGCAGTGGGGAATATTGCACAATGGGCGCAAGCCTGATGCAGCGACGCCGCGTGAGGGATGACGGCCTTCGGGTTGTAAACCTCTTTCAGTAGGGAAGAAGCGAAAGTGACGGTACCTGCAGAAGAAGCGCCGGCTAACTACGTGCCAGCAGCCGCGGTAATACGTAGGGCGCAAGCGTTATCCGGAATTATTGGGCGTAAAGAGCTCGTAGGCGGTTTGTCGCGTCTGCCGTGAAAGTCCGGGGCTCAACTCCGGATCTGCGGTGGGTACGGGCAGACTAGAGTGATGTAGGGGAGACTGGAATTCCTGGTGTAGCGGTGAAATGCGCAGATATCAGGAGGAACACCGATGGCGAAGGCAGGTCTCTGGGCATTAACTGACGCTGAGGAGCGAAAGCATGGGGAGCGAACAGGATTAGATACCCTGGTAGTCCATGCCGTAAACGTTGGGCACTAGGTGTGGGGGACATTCCACGTTTTCCGCGCCGTAGCTAACGCATTAAGTGCCCCGCCTGGGGAGTACGGCCGCAAGGCTAAAACTCAAAGGAATTGACGGGGGCCCGCACAAGCGGCGGAGCATGCGGATTAATTCGATGCAACGCGAAGAACCTTACCAAGGCTTGACATGGACCGGACCGGGCTGGAAACAGTCCTTCCCCTTTGGGGCCGGTTCACAGGTGGTGCATGGTTGTCGTCAGCTCGTGTCGTGAGATGTTGGGTTAAGTCCCGCAACGAGCGCAACCCTCGTTCCATGTTGCCAGCGCGTAATGGCGGGGACTCATGGGAGACTGCCGGGGTCAACTCGGAGGAAGGTGGGGACGACGTCAAATCATCATGCCCCTTATGTCTTGGGCTTCACGCATGCTACAATGGCCGGTACAAAGGGTTGCGATACTGTGAGGTGGAGCTAATCCCAAAAAGCCGGTCTCAGTTCGGATTGGGGTCTGCAACTCGACCCCATGAAGTCGGAGTCGCTAGTAATCGCAGATCAGCAACGCTGCGGTGAATACGTTCCCGGGCCTTGTACACACCGCCCGTCAAGTCACGAAAGTTGGTAACACCCGAAGCCGGTGGCCTAACCCCTTGTGGGAGGGAGCTGTCGAAGGTGGGACTGGCGATTGGGACTAAGTCGTAACAAGGTAGCCGTACCGGAAGGTGCGGCTGGATCACCTCCTTTCTAAGGAGCACCTACAGCAACCCTGCCCCGTGTATGCGGGTGTGGTGGTGTTGTCAGGAGTATGCCCGTTGCGCAGGCGTTTGTTCTGCGGCGGGTGCTCACGGGTGGAATATCAGCAAATAGCGGCCGCATGGTTTTGTTCTTGCCCAGTACGGATGCTCTTGAGTGTCCTGGAACGGCGGGGGCGGGGCGGAGGCGGTTTAGTGTTTGGCACACTGTTGGGTCCTGAGGCAACAGGACCGGGGATTGAAAAGTTCCCGGGACTTGTGTTTCTGGTTTCCCGGCTGCAGCGAACATGCACTGGTGGGTCCTTTCGGGGGTCCGGGTGTGTGGGGTGTGTGGTATGGGGTTGTTGTTTGAGAACTACATAGTGGACGCGAGCATCTTTTATAAGAAGCAATTTCCAAGAAATATGAACCTGGATCTGTGCTGTTGCTGCGGTGGTGCCCTGTTTGGGTGTTGTTGTGGTGATGGTGTGGTTTCCGTGGTTTTCTCGAAAATTACTCCTTGATCTTTTGTGGTCAAGTTTTTAAGAGCACACGGTGGATGCCTTGGCATTAGGAGCCGAAGAAGGACGTAGGAATCTGCGATAAGCCTGGGGGAGTCGATAACCGGACTGTGATCCCAGGGTGTCCGAATGGGGAAACCCCGCCAGACGCGCGAGTGATCTGGTGACCCGCATCTGAACACATAGGGTGCGTGGAGGGAACGCGGGGAAGTGAAACATCTCAGTACCCGCAGGAAGAGAAAACAATAGTGATTCCGTTAGTAGTGGCGAGCGAACGCGGATCAGGCTAAACCGTTCCATGTGTGATAGCCGGCGGGCGTTGCATGGTCGGGGTTGTGGGACTTTCCGTTCTGTCTCTGCCGGGACAGTGGGGTGAGAGCATGTGCATAGGTGAACGGTCTTGAAAGGCCGGCCAGAGAGGGTGTGAGCCCCGTAACCGAAATGTAGTGTGCCGCCTGGGAAGTATCCCAAGTAGCACGGGGCCCGAGAAATCCCGTGCGAATCTGTCAGGACCACCTGATAAGCCTAAATACTCCCTAATGACCGATAGCGGACCAGTACCGTGAGGGAAAGGTGAAAAGTACCCCGGGAGGGGAGTGAAACAGTACCTGAAACCGTGTGCTTACAATCCGTCGGAGCAACCGCAGCTTGCTGTGTAGTTGTGACGGCGTGCCTTTTGAAGAATGAGCCTGCGAGTTAGTGTTACGTCGCGAGGTTAACCCGTGTGGGGAAGCCGTAGCGAAAGCGAGTCTGAACAGGGCGTTGCAGTGGCGTGATCTAGACCCGAAGCGAAGTGATCTACCCATGGCCAGGTTGAAGCGACGGTAAGACGTCGTGGAGGACCGAACCCACTTCAGTTGAAAATGGAGGGGATGAGCTGTGGGTAGGGGTGAAAGGCCAATCAAACTTCGTGATAGCTGGTTCTCCCCGAAATGCATTTAGGTGCAGCGTTGCGTGTTTCTTACCGGAGGTAGAGCTACTGGATGGCTAATGGGCCCTACAAGGTTACTGACGTCAGCCAAACTCCGAATGCCGGTAAGTGAGAGCGCAGCAGTGAGACTGTGGGGGATAAGCTTCATAGTCGAGAGGGAAACAGCCCAGACCACCAACTAAGGCCCCTAAGCGTGTGCTAAGTGGGAAAGGATGTGGAGTTGCGAAGACAACCAGGAGGTTGGCTTAGAAGCAGCCATCCTTAAAAGAGTGCGTAATAGCTCACTGGTCAAGTGATTCCGCGCCGACAATGTAGCGGGGCTCAAGTACACCGCCGAAGTTGTGGCATTCAGATATTAGCTAAGCCCTTGTGGTTCAGGCGTCTGGATGGGTAGGGGAGCGTCGTGTGGGCAGTGAAGTCGCGGTGTAAACCAGCGGTGGAGCCTACACGAGTGAGAATGCAGGCATGAGTAGCGAAAGACGGGTGAGAAACCCGTCCGCCGAATGATCAAGGGTTCCAGGGTCAAGCTAATCTGCCCTGGGTAAGTCGGGACCTAAGGCGAGGCCGACAGGCGTAGTCGATGGACAACGGGTTGATATTCCCGTACCGGCGAAAAACCGCCCATGCTGAACAGGGGATACTAACCGCCCGAGACCTGCCCGATCACCCTTGTGGTGTGAGGGTTTTGGTGGAGCGCGGGACCTGATCCTGGGAGGCAAGCGTATTAACAGGTGTGACGCAGGAAGGTAGCCGAGCCGGGCGATGGTTGTCCCGGTCTAAGGATGTAGGGCGAACGGTAGGCAAATCCGCCGTTCATGATGCCTGAGACCCGACGGGACCCCCGTATGGGGGGATTCGGTGATCCTATGCTGCCTAGAAAAGCATCGACGCGAGGTTTTAGCCGCCCGTACCCCAAACCGACACAGGTGATCAGGTAGAGAATACTAAGGCGATCGAGAGAATTATGGTTAAGGAACTCGGCAAAATGCCCCCGTAACTTCGGGAGAAGGGGGGCCCCCATCGTGATGGACACTAGCTGTCCGGAGCGTGCAGGGGCCGCAGAGACCAGGGGGAAGCGACTGTTTACTAAAAACACAGGTCCGTGCGAAGTCGCAAGACGATGTATACGGACTGACTCCTGCCCGGTGCTGGAAGGTTAAGAGGACCGGTTAGCCGCAAGGCGAAGCTGAGAATTTAAGCCCCAGTAAACGGCGGTGGTAACTATAACCATCCTAAGGTAGCGAAATTCCTTGTCGGGTAAGTTCCGACCTGCACGAATGGAGTAACGACTTCCCCGCTGTCTCAACCATAAACTCGGCGAAATTGCAGTACGAGTAAAGATGCTCGTTACGCGCAGCAGGACGGAAAGACCCCGAGACCTTTACTATAGTTTGGTATTGGTGTTCGGAGTGGCTTGTGTAGGATAGGTGGGAGACGTTGAAGCCCGGACGCCAGTTCGGGTGGAGTCATCGTTGAAATACCACTCTGGTCACTTTGGACATCTAACTTCGGCCCGTAATCCGGGTCAGGGACAGTGCCTGATGGGTAGTTTAACTGGGGCGGTTGCCTCCTAAAAAGTAACGGAGGCGCCCAAAGGTTCCCTCAGCCTGGTTGGCAATCAGGTGTCGAGTGTAAGTGCACAAGGGAGCTTGACTGTGAGAGAGACATCTCGAGCAGGGACGAAAGTCGGGACTAGTGATCCGGCGGTACATTGTGGAATGGCCGTCGCTCAACGGATAAAAGGTACCTCGGGGATAACAGGCTGATCTTGCCCAAGAGTCCATATCGACGGCATGGTTTGGCACCTCGATGTCGGCTCGTCGCATCCTGGGGCTGGAGTAGGTCCCAAGGGTTGGGCTGTTCGCCCATTAAAGCGGTACGCGAGCTGGGTTTAGAACGTCGTGAGACAGTTCGGTCCCTATCCGCTGCGCGCGCAGGAAATTTGAGAAGGGCTGTCCTTAGTACGAGAGGACCGGGACGGACGAACCTCTGGTGTGTCAGTTGTACTGCCAAGTGCACCGCTGATTAGCTACGTTCGGATGGGATAACCGCTGAAAGCATCTAAGCGGGAAGCTCGCTTCGAGATGAGATTTCCATACACCTTGTGTGTGAGAGGCCCCCAGCCAGACCACTGGGTTGATAGGCCGGATGTGGAAGCGAGGACTAACGACTCGTGAAGCTGACCGGTACTAATAGGCCGATAACTTACACCACACACTTCCCCGCGTGAACGGATTCAAAAGACGTTCACACCACCGGAGAAGTACAAAGAAACAAGACTGCTTGCGTCCACTATGTGGTTCCCAACCAACAAACCCGCCACGGGCACGTTGCACGGAAACCCACAACTGAATAACAACACCACAACTGCACCACCAAGTGCAGCGAACATGTTGTAACCACCAGATTTCCCACCCCGGAAACGCCCCTTACACGGGCCGGACCAGGGCGCGGACACAGGGTTACGGCGGTCATAGCGTGGGGGAAACGCCCGGTCCCATTCCGAACCCGGAAGCTAAGACCCACAGCGCCGATGGTACTGCACCCGGGAGGGTGTGGGAGAGTAGGTCACCGCCGGACAACCATTAGGTCGAGAGCCTCCAACCACCAGGTTGGAGGCTCTCCCCCTTTAACCCCCAAACCACACTGCCGTTGGGATGAAACACCGGACCCTCCCGCACAACCGGCGCGTATCCGACGGACCCTCCCGCACAACCGGCGCGTATCCGACGGACCCTCCCGCACAACCGGCGCGTATCCGACGGACCCTCCCGCACAACCGGCGCGTATCCGACGGACCCTCCCGCACAAGAGGCTGCTAAAACGAGAACCCCCCCCGCAGCACCGGTACCCATCATCGCGACGCTCCCGCAGAAACGGCATCCGATCAAGGAGCGCTGCCGGAGACCAAGACTCCTGCACGGGCCCTGCAGACGATGGCTGCCGCCGCCGGCACGCAGCAATTGCCGGAGCGTCGCGCTAAAGCCGGTCAAAAGTGCGGGAGCGTCGGTCAGGGGCGTGCCACGTCTGCGGGAGCGTCGGTCAGGGGCGTGCCACGTCTTCGGGAGCGTCGGTCAGGGGCGTGCCACGTCTGCGGGAGCGTCGGGGGAGAGGGTGCACGCAGTAGAGTTGATGCCCATGGATAACCTCTTCAGCCACGCCGCGGCAACCCCGGATCCCGAGCCGGCCGGCGGCCTGGAGCCGGTCGTGTGTACCGTCGTCGTCCCCGGCGCCGTCGCGAGGGCCTTCGTAGGGTTCACCGAACACACGCACCTCTGGTGGCCGCTCGAGGGCCACAGCGTCTTCGGTCCCGGCTCCTACGTCGAGTTCGAGGAAAACCTCATTCTGGAAACCGCTGACGACGGCAGGACCGCCGTCTGGGGTTCCATCGATGACTGGCAGCCACCACTGTCCTTCCACGCAAGTTGGCACCCCGGCACGCAGGCCCTGTGGTCCACCGAACTGCGGGTCGCCTTCCGGGCCGTGGACGGCGGCACTGAACTCCGGCTGGTACACAGCGGCTGGGAGGGGGCCCAGGACCCGGCAGCGGCGCGAGCGAGCTACGAGGCGGACTGGCCCGGCGTACTGCAGCGGTTCGTCCGCTTCATGGGCGGCCCGGAAGCCTGAGTCCCCGCAGATCGCGCTCCTGCCCAGTACTTGGGATGCGTAGCCACCCGTGCCCGCATCCTTCTGCCGGTTTCCGGGCAGCGGGGCGCCGCCCGGGCCCAGCAGGCAGCGAACAACTGGGCCGGAACGTAGCGGTCGGGAATGAAGCGACGCTTGGACAGCGTCGGTGTACACCGCCGCCCAAGGGCCTGGCAGGATTAGCGCTGTGACGCGGCGTCGGCCGGAGGAACTGCCGTGCTTGAGCGGATCACGAACCGGGTCGGGTACTCCGTGTCGGCCGCCGCAGTGTCGGCGCCGCCGTCGAGCCCGGCGAGCAAGCGCCGCACGGCCATGGCGCCCTGGCCCCGCGGGTCCTGGTCGATGGTGGTGAGGCCGAACAGCTCGCCGAGTTCGTGGCCGTCGATGCCGATGACGGACAGGTCCTCTGGCACCCTGAGCCCGAAGTCGCGGGCAGCGAGGATCGTCCCGATCGCCATCTCATCCGAGGCCGCGAAGACAGCGGTCGGGCGCTCCGGGGAACTGCCCAGCAGCTGCCGTGAACTGGCATAGGC
Source organism: Arthrobacter sp. SD1074B (assembly GCF_056780195.1). Taxonomy (NCBI): domain Bacteria; kingdom Bacillati; phylum Actinomycetota; class Actinomycetes; order Micrococcales; family Micrococcaceae; genus Arthrobacter; species Arthrobacter sp. SD1074B. The sequence goes on from NZ_JBRAZT010000001.1 coordinate 654,465, forward strand.
GCCCTGGATGGTGAAGTCCGCGGAGACCAGCCATTCCGGGTGGATGGCGAGGCCGGCGTCGCGCATGGCCTTGGTGAACCCGCCTTGGCGTGTACCCGGGAGCCGGAAGTCCTTCTCATACGCGGCGTCGCCGGTCATATGGGCAATCCTGCTGTGGCCGAGCTGGATCAGGTGCCGGGCGGCCGCCTCCGCGATGCCCGAGTCGTTGATCCGGATTGTCGAGGCCCCCGGCAGGGGCCCGCCAATGCCCACGATGGGGCGGTGGATGGCGAGCAGTTGCTGGATCTCCGCCTCGCTGAGCTCCAACGAGACCGCAATGACCGCGTCCACCCGCTTGCGCAGCAGGAAGTCATTGAGCACGCTGTGCCGGCGTTCCTCCCCTTCGCTGACGTTGTACAGCGTGAGGTCGTAGCCGGCGTCGAGCAGGGTCGCGGAGACGCCCTCCACCACCGAGGAGAAGAACCAGCGGTGCACGGACGGAACCACGACTCCGACGTTGTGGTTCCGTCCGGACGCCAGGCTGGAGGCGTGGTAGGACAGCACGAAGCCGAGTTCCGCGGCGGCCGCCTGGGCCCGTTCGCGGCTCTGGGCCGAGACATTGCCCTTGCCGCTCAAGGCGCGCGAAACGGTGGCGATGGAGAGGCCGGCCCGTTCCGCGACGTCCTTGATGCCGGGCATTTTCAGCTCTCCGTGTCCTCGATGTAGATCTCCAGCCAAACAGTTTCACCTGAGCTTAACCGATGGGCGTCGTCATCCGGTTCCGCTGACACGGAGCTGCGCAGCAGCACCTGTCCGGCGGGCAGTTCAAGCGGCTCCGGCCCGACGTTCAGCAGCACCGCGGTGGTGCCGTTGAGGTACGCCAGCGAGGTGTCCGTGCACCAGTTCTCCAGCCAGGTGAGGGAGCCCTGGCCGAGGCTGAGCTCGCGCCGGAGCGCCAGCATCCGCCGGTACAGGGACAGATGCGACGACGGCGACGCGGCCTGCGCGTCGCGGGCCAGGCCGGCGAAGCTCGCCGGCTGCGGCAGCCAGGGATCCGCGCCCGAGCCGAAGCCCGCGTGGGGCTCGCCGGACCGCCACGGCAGGGGCACGCGGCAGCCGTCCCGCCCCAGACGCTCGCCCCCGGTCCGCCCGAAGGTGGGGTCCTGGCGCTGGCCGTCCGGAATGTCGATTCCGTCGGGCAGGCCGAGCTCCTCACCCTGGTAGAGGTACGCGCCGCCGGGCAGGCCCAGCATGAACATGGACGCCGCTGCGGCCCGGGAGCGGCCGAGCTCCTCGTCCGGCTGCGCGTCGGCCGGGCCGATGCCGTCGCCGTCGCGGGGCGCCGGACCGTTGTAGCCAAAGCGGGTGGCATGCCGGACGACGTCATGGTTGGACAGCACCCACGTGCTCGGCGCACCGACGGCGTCCAGCGCGGTCAGCGACTCGGTAATGACGCCGCGCATCCGGTGCACGTCCAGGCCCGTGTGCAGGTAGGGGAAGTTGAAGGCCTGGTGCATCTCGTCCGGGCGGACCCAGTCGGCCAGCCGGGGGAGCGGGTCCACGTTGGCTTCCGCGCAAAGGATGCGGTCGGGGCCGTACTCGGCCAGGATGCGGCGCCAGGACCGGTAGATGTCGTGCAGGGCCGGCTGGCCGAACATCGGGGCTTCGTGGCCGGGGAAGCCGTGCGAGCTGTTGCCGTCGGCCCGGCCGCCCCATTCGGGCAGGCCGGGTGCCTTGACGAGGGCGTGGGCCACGTCGACGCGGAAGCCGGAGACGCCGCGGTCCAGCCAGAACCGCAGGACACCCTCGAATTCGGCGTGGACGGCGTCGTTGTCCCAGTTGAAGTCGGGCTGGGACGTGTCGAAGAGGTGCAAGTACCACTGGCCCGGGTTGCCGTCAGGTTCGGTGATGCGGGTCCAGGCCGGCCCGCCGAAGTGTGACTGCCAGTTGTTCGGCGGTTCCTCGCCGAAGTAGCCGCGGCCGTCGCGGAAGATGAACATGTCCCGCTCCGGACTGCCCGCGGGAGCGGCCAGCGCCGCCTGGAATGCGGCGTGCTGGTCCGAGCAGTGGTTCGGCACCAGATCCACGATCACCCGCAGCCCAAGGCGCGTTGCCTCGGCCATCATGGCGTCGAAGTCTGCCAGGGTTCCAAACAAGGGATCTACGTCGCAGTAGTCGCTGACGTCGTAGCCGGCGTCGCGCTGTGGGGATCGGTAGAACGGCGAGAGCCAGACTGCGTCGATCTCCAGCTCGGCGAGCTGGGGGAGTTCGGCGGTGATGCCGGCAAGATCGCCGACGCCGTCGCCGTTAAGGTCCCGGAACGAGCGCGGGTACACCTGGTAGATCACGGCCGAGCGCCACCAGCCAGGGGTGTCATCTGCGGCGTGCACCAGGGTCAGCGGGCCGCTCAGTGCGGCGGGGGCTGTGAGTACTGAATCAACGGACATGCCGGTAATCGTAAGTCCCCGACAGGAAAATTGAAAACGCTTCCAGCCGATAAGTTTTTTGAGCCGTCCGGAGAGGCGCCAGAGAATCCGCAGGACGGACACGAAGGTTCCGCGCCAGTTGGCCTCCTGCCGGTGTCTTTCGGGTTTCCTGCCCGGCCATCACCCCCGCGACACGCCACCAAGATGACTTTTCAAAGCGTCCAGCACCGTGTACCTTGGAAGCGCTTGCAGCTGTGAGCCACATCACCGATGATGCCACCGGGCCAGGAATCTTCCGAAAAGCCCTCTGCGTGGATGCAGGATTTTATGAAAGGGACACCAATGAAGGTGCAGAACACCCTCACAACCGGAACCAGCCGCCGGGTATTCACGGCCGGTGCGATTTCCGTCGTTGCCGCGCTGGCGCTCAGCGCGTGCGGCGGGGCAGCAGCCACCGGCCCGGCCCCGGCCACGGCCACCGCGAAGCCGGACCTCAAGTCCGGCGGCGCCGGCACGATCACCATGTGGGTCGACGCCGAGCGCTCGCCCGCCCTGAAGGACATCACCGCGAAGTTCAAGGCGGACACCGGAATCGACGTCAAGCTCGTCGTTAAGGACTTCGCCGCCGTCCGCGACGACTTCATCACCCAGGTCCCCACCGGCAAGGGCCCGGACCTCATCGTCGGCCCGCACGACTGGGTAGGCAAGTTTGTCCAGAACGGCGTGATCGCGCCGGTTGAGCTGGGCGACAAGAAGGACGCCTTCCAGGAGTCCTCGATCAAGGCCATGACCTTTAACGGCTCCGTCTACGGTGTCCCCTACGCAATCGAGAACATCGCGCTGCTGCGCAACACGGCGATCGTGCCGGACGCGGCCAAGACCATGGACGAGGTCATCGCCAACGGCAAGAAGGCCGTCGCCGACGGCAAGGCCAAGTTCCCGTTCCTGGTCGGCATGGACCCGAAGCAGGGCGACCCGTACCACCTGTACCCGCTGCAGTCCTCCATGGGTTCGCAGGTCTTCGGCAAGGCTGCCGACGGCGGCTACGACCCGAAGCAGCTCCTGATCGGTGACGCCGCCGGCGTCGAGTTCGCGAAGAAGCTGGCCGCCTGGGGTGACAAGGGCGAGAAGATCATCAACTCCAACATCACCGGTGATATCGCCAAGGAGAAGTTCCTCGCCGGCGAGTCCCCCTACTACCTGACCGGTCCGTGGAACGTTCCGGACGTGCAGAAAAAGGGCATCAAGTTCGCCGTTGACGAGCTGCCGGCCGCCGGTGACAAGCCGGCCCAGCCGTTCATTGGCGTCAACGGCTTCTTCATCAGCGCCAAGAGCGCCAACGCCCTGGCCACCAACGAGTTCGTCACCAACTACCTCACCTCCGAGGCGGCCCAGGACTCCATGTACAAGGCCGGCGGCCGCCCGCCGGCACTGAAGGCATCCTTCGACAAGGCCGCGAGCGACCCGGTTGTGGCCGCGTTCGGCAAGATCGGCGCCACCGGCGTCCCGATGCCGGCCATCCCGGAAATGAGCGCGGTCTGGGCTGACTGGGGAGCCACCGAGCTCGCCCTGATCAAGGGCCAGGGCGACCCGGCCGCTGACTGGGCCAAGATGGCAGCCAGCATCAAGAGCAAAATCAAGGGTTAGTCCCCGCGCCGGTTCCTGACGCTTGCCAAGCGCCGGGAACCGGCAGCACCGGGCCGGGCGGCCGCCAAGCCGCCCGGCCCGTTCCTGCATCACCCCAGCTTCTCCCAAGGACTGTAGACAGCCATGTCAGAAACCGAACTCCGCGAGGACACAGACCCCGCAGCGTCGTCCGCCCCGGACACCGCCCCCACAATCCCCGGCCGGCAGGCCAGCAGTGTCCGCCGACGCCGGTCCGGCCCGGAGGGCACAAAGGGGACCATCGCCAAGATCGTGCTGCTGGGCCTCGTGGACGCCCTTGCCGTCTACGTCCTGATGATGCTCTTCCTGAGCCAGTCCTGGCTGGCGCTGGGAGTCTCCGCCGCCGTCGTGCTCACGATCAACTGGATCTACCTCCGCAAGGGCGGCCTGCCCGCCAAGTACCTGGCCCCCGGCGTGCTGTTCCTGCTGGTCTTCCAGGTCTTCGTGGTCATGTTCAGCGGCTACATCGCCTTCACCAACTACGGCGACGGCCACAACAGCACCAAGGATGACGCGATCGCCGCCATCCAGCTCACCGCGCAGAAGCGCGTCCCCGACTCACCGGCCTACAAGGCCGCCGTTCTCGCCAAGGACAACTCCTTCTACCTGCTCTTCACCGACCCGCAAGGCAAAGTCTCCCTCGGCAGCACCGAGAAGCCGTTGGAGGAAGTGGCCGCGGCCGGCAAGGACTCCACCGGCAAGGCCAACGCCCTGGACGGCTACCGGACCCTGAACTTCCAGGAAATCGTCGCCAACCAGCAGAGCATCCTGGACATCACCGTCCCGGTCTCCGCCAACCCGGCGGACGGCACCCTGCGCACCGCAGACGGCAGCAACGCCTACCAGTTCAAGCCTTCGCTGAAGTACGACGCCGCCGCGGACACCTTCACGGACACCGCCACCGGCTCCGTCTACCGCGACAACGGCAAGGGCGCCTTCGCGGCGGACAACGGCGAGACCCTCTCCACCGGCTGGAAGATCGACGTCGGCATGGAAAACTTCGCGCGCGCCTTCACCGATCCCAGCCTGCGCGGCCCGCTGCTCGGCGTCATCCTCTGGACCTTCACCTTCGCCGTGGCCTCGGTGGCGCTGACCTTCGCTCTCGGGCTGTTCCTGGCCATCACCTTCAACCGTGAGGACCTGAAAGGCAAGAAGGTATACCGGATCCTGATGATCCTGCCCTACGCCTTCCCGGCCTTCCTCACCGGCCTGGTCTGGTCCGGCATCCTCAACCCCGAGTTCGGCTGGCTCAACCAGACCCTGCTCGGCGGCGCATCGATCGGCTGGCTCACCGACCCGGTCCTGGCCAAGATCAGCGTCCTGGTGGTCAACCTCTGGCTCGGCTTCCCATACATGTTCCTGGTCTGTACCGGGGCCCTGCAGTCGCTGCCCTCGGAACTGGACGAGGCCGCCCGGATGGACGGCGCCGGTCCGTGGCGGGTGTTCCGCTCCATCAAGCTGCCGCTGCTGCTGGTGTCGATCGCGCCGCTGCTGATCTCTTCCTTCGCCTTCAACTTCAACAACTTCAACGTGATCTTCATGCTCACCGGCGGCGGGCCCCGCTTCGCCGACACGAACCGGGACATCGGAGCCACCGACATCCTGATCACCCTGGTGTACAAGGTGGCGTTCGGGCAGGGCACCGGCCGTGACTACGGCCTCGCCAGCGCGCTGGCGATCATCATCTTCATCATCGTGGCTACCGTCGCGGCCATCAGTTTCAAGCAGACCAAAGCACTCGAGGACGTGAACTCATGAACGGGTCAGCATCGCGCACCGCCGCACGGGCGGACGACGCCGAACAGGGCACCGGCACCACCGCAGCCACCACCGACGTCGACTACCTCAAGTCGCTGCATCGCCGGCGTCCTTTCGGGGTCTGGTTCAAGGACAAGGGCTGGCGCCACCTGGTGGGCGTCACCGTGACGATCTTCGCGGTCTTCCCGCTGCTCTACGTGCTTTCCGCGGCCCTGAATTCCACCGGCACCCTGGTGGGCTCCAACGCGCTGTTCAGCAAGATCGACTTCGGCAACTTCACGGCCCTGTTCGACATGCCCTCGCGGCCCTTTGCCCAATGGTTTTTGAACACCATGGTGGTGGGCGGCGTGACCTCCGCGGCCACGGTGTTCTTGGGGGCGATGGCGGCGTACGCCTTTTCCCGGATGCGCTTCAAGGGCCGCCGGATCGGGCTGCTGAGCCTGCTCCTGCTGCAGATGTTTCCGCAGCTGCTGGCCGTGGTGGCCATCTTCCTGCTGCTCAGCGGCATCTCCGAGGTCATCCCCGCGCTGGGCCTGGGCAGCCAGCTGGGCCTGATCATGGTCTACCTCGGCGGCGCCCTGGGCGTGAACACCTACCTGATGTACGGCTTCTTCAACACCGTGCCGCAGTCCCTGGACGAGGCCGCCAAGATCGACGGCGCCAGCCACACGCAGATCTTCTTCGGCATCATCATGCGCCTGGTCACGCCGATCCTGGCCGTCGTGGGCCTGCTGTCCTTCATCGGCATCTCCGGCGAGTTCGTGATCGCCAGTGTGGTGCTCACGGACCCGGACAGCCAGACCCTCGCCGTCGGGCTCTATTCCTTCGTGGCGCAGCAGCGCTCCGAAAACTGGGGCGTCTTTGCCGCCGGCGCGGTCATCTCCGCCATTCCGGTGATGGCCCTGTTCCTGTTCCTGCAGCGCTACATCGTCAGCGGCCTCACGGCGGGATCGGTGAAGGGTTAGGCATGTCAGGTGCTGCCGCGGCCGGGCTGCTCCCGCACCACGATGGCTCCGGCCTGCACGCCGTGCAGGCGGCGGGTCCCGGAGCCGGAGCCCGGCTCCGGGTCCGCATCCCGGCCGGGTGGGGTGCGGCCAGCCGGGTCTGGCTGCGCTCCGTGCACGACGGCGAACCGCGGTACAAAGGCTGCGTGAGCCTCGGCGACGCTGACGGCTGGGCCTGGTGGGAAGCGGGCATGACGGTCACCAACCCGGTGGCCCGCTACCGGTTCCTGATCGAAGCCGGTCCCCGGTACTGGAGCCTCAACGCGCAGGGCCTCTTCAGCCGCGACGTCTCCGACTACGCGGACTTCCGGCTGACGACGTTCCCGGCCGCTCCGCCCTGGCTGCGCCAGGGCACCCTGTACCAGGTGTTCCCGGACCGTTTTGCCCGCTCGGCAAAGGCTGCGGAGCGCCCGATCCCTGACTGGGCCGTGCCCTGCGACTGGGACACCCCGGTGCAGGGCGCTTCCGCCGAGACGCCTTATCAGTTTTACGGCGGCGACCTGCCGGGCATCACGGAGCACCTGGACCACATCCAGGGGCTCGGGGCGGACATCATCTACCTGACGCCGTTCTTCCCCGCCCGGTCCAACCACCGCTACGACGCCGCGACGTTTTCCGTGGTGGACCCGCTGCTGGGCGGCGACGAGGCCCTGGTGGAGCTCGTGGAAGCGGCGCACGCGCGCGGCCTGAAGGTGATGGGGGACCTGACCGCCAACCATTCCGGCGATGCGCACGAGTGGTTCCAGCGCGCCCTGGCAGCGCCCGGGTCGGAGGAAGCCGGCTACTACTACTTCACCAAGGACCACAGCTCCTACGAGGCCTGGTACGGCGTGGCCTCGCTGCCCAAGCTGAACTGGGCCTCGGCGGCCCTGCGGCAGAAGTTCGTCCTGGCCGACGACTCTCCGGTGGCCCGCTGGCTCCGGCCGCCGTTCAACCTGGACGGCTGGCGGATCGACGTCGGCAACATGACCGGGCGACTCGGCGAAACCGACCTCAACCAGGAGGTGGCCCGGCTGATCGCGGACCGGGTCCGCGGGATCAACCCGGATGCGGCGCTGCTGGCCGAGGCGACCAACGATGCCGCGCCGGACTTCAGCGGGGAGCACTGGCACGGCGCCATGACGTACTCCAACTTCACCCGTCCGCTCTGGGCCTGGCTGTCCGGCGACGCCGGCCACGTCAACTTTTTCGGCACCCCGCTGCCCGGGCCCAACCGGATGGACGCGGAGGATTTCCTCGCCACGCACCAGGACCTGGCCGCGGCCTTCAGCTGGGAGGTCCGGCAGCAGAACATGAACGCCCTGAACAGTCACGACACGGCCCGGGCCGCCAGCGTCATGATCGACGGCGGCCAGCAGCTGGGCGCGGTGCTGATGTTCACCCTCCCCGGCGTGCCGGTGGTGTTCGCCGGGGATGAGTTCGGGCTCAAGGGCGACAATGGGGAGTTCTCCCGCACGCCCATGCCCTGGACCGAGCCGGGACGGATCCTGGCTGACCTCCGGGGCGTCTACGCCGCGCTCACCGCGCTGCGCCGGGAAGAGCCTGCCCTCACCGGCGGCGGGATCCGCTGGCTGCATGCGCAGGGGGACGCGCTGGCGTTCGTGCGCGAAACTGCGGACAACGCCGTGCTGGTCGTCGTGGCCAGGGCCGCCGCGGACGTGGTCCTCGCCGAGGGCCTGCTCTCGGCCCGGCAGCTTGCTGCGCTCGCGCTTGCGCCGGCCTTTACCGCCGGCAGCATCTCGGCGGACCCGGCGGCGGCGGACCCCGCTGCGGCGGGCGCGCTGATCCGGGCCGGCGGCCCCGCCGCCGCCGTCTGGGTGCTGCCCGGAGTCAGGCTGCCGGCACCCTAGACTGAAGGTCAAGACCGACGGCCGGATTCGATGGAGAACTGGAGAGCGCATGCGCAGCATTGTTGAGGAGCTGACTTCTGCCCTGGGCAGCGGGAAGGTCGCCGTGGATGGGGCTACCCTGGCCGCCTACGCCGTGGACCAGGCGCCGGTGCTGGACTACCAGCTCCCGCAGGCGGTGGTCCTGGCCGAATCCGTGGCGGACGTCCAGGCAGTGGTGCAGGCCTGCGCCGCCGGCCGGATCCCGCTGGTGGCCCGCGGGGCGGGCACCGGAGTCTCCGGCGGCGCCCACGCCAGCGAGAACTGCGTGGTGCTCAGCCTGGAACGGATGAACCGTATCCTGGACCTCAACCCGGACGACGAGACCGCCGTCGTCGAACCCGGCGTCATCAACGCCGAACTCAACGCCGCCGCGGCGGTGCACGGCCTGATGTACGCCCCGGACCCGGCCAGCTACAAGGTCTCCACCATCGGCGGCAACGTCGCCACCAACGCCGGCGGCCTGCGTTGCGCGAAATACGGGGTTACCCGCGACTCGGTGCTGGCGCTCGACGTCGTCCTCGCGGACGGCACACTCATCCACACCGGACACCAGACCTTCAAGGGCGTGGCCGGCTACGACCTCACCGGACTGTTCGTGGGCTCTGAAGGAACCCTCGGGATCGTCGTCGGGATTACGGTGCGGCTGAAGTACCTGCCCCGGGACGTCCACACCATCGCCGCGTTCTACCCCGACTTCCGCAGCGCCGCGGCCGGTGTCCTCGCGGTGGGAACGGCGCGCGTGCAGCCGGCCATCATGGAACTGCTCGACGGCGGGTCGCTCGCCCAGCTCGACGACGCCCATGGCTCGGACCTGGCCTCCCGGGGCGCCTCCCTGCTGCTGATCCAGACCGACGGCTTCGGCGCCGCGGCGGAGGCTGCCGCGATCCGGCCGCTGCTGGCCGCCGGCGGGGCCGTGGTGACCATGGAGGCCAACGCCGAGGCCGAACAGCTCGTGGAGCTCCGCCGCAACAGCCGGGGCGTGGAAGTCGACGACGAATACCGGGTGGGCGAGGATGTCGCCGTGCCGCGGTCCCGGCTGGTGGACTACGTCGCGGAGCTGGAGGCGATGGCCGTCAGGCACGAGGTCAGGCTCAAGGTGGTGGCACACGCCGGCGACGGCAACCTGCACCCCACCTTCTGGGTGGACCGGACCGGCGACGCCGTGGACGCTGCGGCCATGGAACGTCTGGGCGCCGCCCTGGACAACTCCGTTACCGTGGCCCTCGCGATGGGCGGCACCATCACGGGGGAGCACGGCGTGGGCCAGTACAAGCTGCGTTGGCTGGGGCTGGAGCAGAAGGAACCGGTGCGCGAGCTGCAGCGCCGGATCAAGGAACTCTTCGACCCGGCCGGGATCCTGAACCCCGGCAAGGCGATTTAGCCTGCCTGTGCTGGAACCCGTTCGTCCGGGCCCTTGGTCGGTTAGTCGTCGGAGTCCGGGTACTCCTCGACCGCCTCGTCCTTGCCGTAGCGGGACTCCTCGGTCTCGACCTCGAGGATCTTGAGCAGTTCGGTGTCCGGATTGAGCATGATTGCGGCCTCGTCGCGGCGGTGCCGGAGTTCGGAGTCGATGTAGGACTGCACGGCCTCCGCCAGCGGAATGTGCCGGTTCTCCTTCTCGGACATGTACCAGCGGTGCTCCAGGATTTCGTGCACGGCTTCCGCGGGCTCGAGCTTGCCGGACAGGTCGCGCGGGATTGACCGGACGATCGGCTCGAAAATCTGGCTCACCCACAGGTGCGCGCTGTATTCCTCGTCCATGCCCGGGTTGTTGTCCGCCCGGAAGGAATCCATGTCGTTCAGCAGCCGCCGCGCCTGGTTTTCCTGCGCATCCAGTCCGGTCAGGCGCAGCAGCCGGCGCTGGTGGTGCCCGGCGTCCACCACCTTGGGCTGCAACTGGATCGTGGAGCCGTTCTGCGTGGTCTTAATGGCGTATTCCTCCACGTCGAAGCCCAGCTCGTTGAGCCGCCGGATGCGCGCGGCCACCCGCCAGCGCTCACCGATCTCGAAGGACTCCTTCTCCGTCAGCTCAGTCCAGAGCCGCCGATAGCTATCCATGATGAGCTCGCTGGTCGCGACCGGGTCCACTTTCTCCTCGATCAGTCCGCCGTCGAGCAGGTCCATCAGTTCGCCGGCGATGTTGACCCGGGCGATCTCCAGGTCGTACTCGCGCTGGCCGGTGGACAGGTCCGGGTACAGTTCACCGGTTTCGGCGTCCACGAGGTAGGCGGCAAAGGCGCCGGCGTCGCGCCGGAACAAGGTATTGGAGAGCGAGACGTCGCCCCAGTAGAAGCCGATCAGGTGCAGCCGGACCAGGAGCAGGGCCTGGGCGTCGATCAGCCGGGTCAGGGTGTCCTTGCGCAGCATCTGGGAAAACAGTGCGCGATAGGGCATGGAGAACTTCAGGTGCCGGGTGACCAGCACGGGGTTCAGCGGCCGGCCCTCCGGGGTGGTCCGGCCGGTGATGACGGCCACCGGCTCCACGCAGGGAACGTCCAGCCGGGCGAGCTTGCGGAGCATGTGGTACTCGTGCCGGGCAATGTGCTCGGAGGTTTCCTTGATGGCGATCACGGAGCCGCCGAGGTGGGCAAAGCGCACGATGTGCCGGGAGATGCCGCGGGGGAGGGCCGCCAGGTATTCCGCCGGCCAGTCCTCCAGGGCGATGTGCCACGGCAGGTCCAGCAGCTCCGGTTCGGTGGCGGCAGCCGTGATGCTCAGCGAACTGGAGACGCCCTTGTCGTCGTTGGCGCTGGCGGCCACGTACCGAGGCAGTTTGCCGATCTGCCCGTAGTCAGTGGGTTCGTCGTGCCACTGGGCGCCGTTGTCCTCGGTCATGCGGTTTTCCTCGGTCATAATCGCAATTCTCCCGTACGAGGGCGGGCCTCGCCTAAAATCTGCTGGTTAACGGCCGACGGCGGCCCTCCCGAAAGGAGGACCGCCGTCGGTTGCAACGCGGGTGCGTAGGGGGATTAGTCGCCGAGGCGCAGGCCGGTCTTGGTGTCGAACAGGTGCACGTGGCCCGACTGCGGGCGGACCCAGACGGTCTCGCCCTTCATCGGAGGGCGGCGGCCGTCGACGCGGGCCACGATGTCGTGGTCCTTGCCGTCCAGCGTGGTGTGGCCGTAGACGTAGGCGTCGGCACCGAGTTCTTCGACGACGTCGACCTCGACCTGGAGGCCCTCGCCCTGCGGGGCGGTTTCGAGGTCCTCGGGACGGGTGCCCAGGGTGACGGTGGAGCCGGAAGCGACCTCGAGGACATCGCGCGGGACCGGGTAAACGGTGCCACCGAACTGGACGCCGCCGTCGACGACGGGAAGTTCGAGCAGGTTCATGGCCGGGGAGCCGATGAAGCCGGCAACGAAGACGTTCTTCGGCTTGTCGTAGAGGTTGCGCGGGGTGTCAACCTGCATCAGTAGGCCGTCCTTGAGGACGGCGACGCGGTCGCCCATGGTCATGGCCTCGACCTGGTCGTGGGTGACGTAGACCGTGGTGACGCCGAGGCGGCGGGTCAGCGACGCGATCTGCGTACGGGTCTGCACGCGGAGCTTGGCATCGAGGTTGGACAGCGGCTCGTCCATCAGGAACACCTGCGGATTACGCACGATTGCGCGGCCCATGGCGACGCGCTGGCGCTGGCCGCCGGAGAGCGCCTTCGGCTTGCGGTCCAGGTACGGCTCGAGGTCCAGGAGCTTGGCGGCTTCACGGACGCGCTCGGCGCGTTCTTCCTTGCTGACGCCGGCGATCTTCAGCGCGAAGCCCATGTTGTCCGCAACCGTCATGTGCGGGTACAGCGCGTAATTCTGGAACACCATCGCGATGTCGCGGTCCTTGGGCGGCATGTCGGTGACGTCGCGGTCACCGATCAGGATCCGGCCGGAGTTCACGTCTTCAAGACCTGCGAGCATGCGCAGGGAGGTGGACTTTCCACAGCCGGAGGGTCCAACGAGGACCAGGAACTCGCCGTCGGCGATTTCAATGTTGAGCTTGTCAACAGCGGGCTTCTCTGTGCCCGGGTACAGACGCGTAGCGTTATCAAAAGTAACTGTAGCCACAGTTATCAATCCCTTCACCGGCAGGTACGTGCCGGACGATCCGTAGTGAATGGTTCTTTGTATTCAGTTGTGGCATCCGCAGATGGATGCGCATGCTCCCCGGCCGAAGCCGAGGAGCATCCAATGACGCCGCACGGTAGTTGTGCGCCACATCACATACAGAGTATGTCAGATTTTTGGTTTTAGGGTGAAAAGGTTACGGATATCACAGGTGAGCTTCCTTACTCCTGCCCGTATGCTGTGCGCATGACAGCCCTGCAGATCTATGTCAGTTTCCCCGGTACGGCCCGCGAAGCGCTCGGCTTCTATGCGGAGGTTTTCGGCGGCGAGCTTACCTTGTTCACGTATGAGCAGTTCAGCCGCAGCGACGGACCCCCGGGCGCCATCGCGCACGGGGAGCTCAAGGGCGCGGTAGCGCTGGCGGGGGCGGACGCAGCGGCGGATGAGAAAACCGTGCGCTGCGAAGGCCTCATGCTCTCGCTGCTGGGAACGGCCGAACCGGTGGTCCTGCACGAGTGGTTCGACAAGCTCGCCCACGGCGGCCGGGTGGTGGACCCCCTTGCGCCGAGGCCATGGGGCGCCACGGACGGACAGGTCATCGATCGGCACGGGCTGCACTGGCTGATTGGATACGAACCTGACGCACCGCCCAATTAGGTCGCCCTAGTTGTCGTTGTGACGGGTGAAAACGACAACTATTGGGAGTCAGTTGGTTCAGGCTTCGTGTCTTTCTCGGTGCGGGCCTTGCGCGTGGGGTCGACGGTGCCGTCCGCCCCGTAGTTGCCCTCGGAATACCGTCCGATTTCCGCCTCCGCCGTCCGGCCCGGCGCGGAACCGGCACCGCCGTAGTTGGCTCTGACGTAGCGCCCCGATTCCCGGGCCTTGTCGCCCAGCGGTTCGGGCAGCCCGCCCTCGGTGCCTGCAGCGCCGTAGTCCCCCTCGACGTACTGGCCTTCCTCGTCGTCCGCATGACGGCCGGACTGCGCGCCGGATTTACCGAAGTTGCCTTCGACGTACCGGCCGCGCAGATCTTTTTCCCCGGGGTTTGGTCCGGAACCGGCTGCCTTCGAGGTGCTTTCCATGCCGCTGTTCTCACTCATGATCGTCCCTTTCGCAAACGAAATCTGCGTCTTCTGCGGCGCAATTTAAGTCTAGCGAGGGCGGGCGCTATGGATACCGCCTAGCCGCTAACAGCCTTCGTCCGTTCGCGCAGCAGCGCTTCCAGCAGTTCGGAGACGTAAACCGGCGCCTCCACGCGGAACTCGGCCTGGGTAAAGTCCAGCCCCACCTTGACGCCCACGTCGCCGGCAAGGAGGCTGCCCAGGGCATCCTCGTCGGTGGTGTCATCACCGGCGAAGACCACCGCGGTGGCCCCGGTGGCCTGGCGGAGGAAGGAGACACCCTCGCCCTTGGAGGCGTGGACGACGGCGGTCTCCAGCACGCGGTTCCCCGTTTTGAGGAATACGCCCGGGCGGTTCTGCAGGGCGGCCTTGGCCGCCGACACGGCGTCCTCGGCGACGTCGTCGGCGGCCAGCCGGGTGTGCAGGACGACGCCGGCTGGCTTGTCCTCGAGCAGGGTGCCGGGGGCGACGTCCACGATCTCGGCCAGGATCCGCCGGACGTCGGCGAGCAGTTCGCGCTGTGCGTCTTCCAGGACTAGTTCGGCGGAGCCGGAGCCCATCCAAATTTCCGCGCCGTGGCTACCGATCAGCAGGGTCTTCTCCGGCGGCGAGGCGACTTCCCGGAGGCTGTCCAGGGCCCGGCCGGAGATGAGCGCCGTCGTCGTCGCCGGCAGTTCCGCGAGGGCGGCGAAGGCGGCGGCGGAGCGGGGCAGGGAGCGGGCGTCCGCCGCGTGGTCCACCAGCGGAGCCATGGTGCCGTCGAAGTCCATCGCCACCAGCAGGTGCTCGGTGCCGGCGACGCGGTGCAGGGCCGCCAGCAGTTCGGGGGAGAGCGAGAGCCGGGTGTCGGGGTGGGGATCAGGAGTCATCGCGGACCACCTTTTCCTTCAGCGCGCTGAGGAAGTCAGCGGACCAGAGGTCGACGTCGTGGGTGAGGATCTGCTTGCGCATGGCGCGCATCCGGCGGGCGGCCTCGGTGGGCTGCATGTTGACTGCCCGCATGATGGTGTCCTTGAGGCCGTCGATGTCGTGCGGGTTCATCAGGAGCGCCTGCTTGAGCTGGTCCGCGGCGCCGGCGAACTCGCTGAGCACCAGGGCGCCGTCGTTGTTCGTGCGGGCCGTGACGTATTCCTTGGCGACCAGGTTCATGCCGTCGCGAAGGGCGGTGACGAGCATAACGTCGGCGGCCAAGTAGAGGGCCACCATTTCCTCGATCGGGTAGCTGTGGTGCAGGTATCGGACGGCGGTGTTCTGCATCGTGTCGTAGGTGCCGTTGATGTGCCCGACGGTGCCTTCGACTTCCTCGCGCAGCAGCCGGTACTGTTCGACGCGCTCGCGGCTGGGGCTGGCCACCTGGATCAGGGAAGCGTCCTCCACCGTGACCTTGCCGTCCTGCAGCAGCTCCTCGTACGCCTTGAGCCGGTGCCGGATACCCTTGGTGTAGTCCAGCCGGTCCACGCCCAGCAGGATGGTCTTGGGGTTGCCGAGGTCCCGGCGGATCTGCTTGGCCCGCTCGATGATCTCCGGCTTGCGCGCCAGTTCGCTGATCTGCTTGACATCGATGGAGATCGGGAAGGCCTGGGCGCGGGCGATGTGGGTGGTTTCGCCGTCGGCGCCCTTGACGTGCACCTGCTGTTGTTTGACGCTGGCGCCGAGGAAGCGGCGGGCCGAGCGCATGAAGTTCCCGGCGTCACTGCTGCGCTGGAAGCCGACTAGGTCCGCGCCCAGCAGGCCGTCGATGATCGCGTGGCGCCACGGCAGCTGCGCGAAGATCTCCGGCGGCGGGAAGGGAATGTGGTTGAAGAAGCCGATCTTGAGGTCCGGGCGCGCCTCGCGGAGCATTTTGGGGACGAGCTGCAGCTGGTAGTCCTGCACCCAGACCGTGGCGCCGTGGGCGGCGTGGCGGACGACGGCGTCAGCGAACCGCCTGTTGACCTTGCGGTACGAGTCCCACCAAGCGCGGTGGAACTCGGGCGGCGCGATCACGTCGTGGTACAGCGGCCAGAGCGTAGCGTTGGAGAAGCCCTCATAGAACAGCTCAATGTCCCGGGTGCTGAGCTGGACCGGGATCAGGTCGATGCCGCCGTGGCTGAACGGCTCGAGGTGTTCGTCGGGGGCGCCGTGCCAGCCCACCCAGGCGCCGTCGGTCTTGGTCATCATGGGCGCCAGCGCCGTCACCAGGCCACCGGGGGAGCGGCGCCAGCCGTCTTCGCAGCCGGGCTCATCCGGGGAGCACCTGTCCACCGGCAGGCGGTTGGACACCACCATGAAGTCGAAGCTCGCACCCGGCTCGGCGGCGTCCGGGTGCTTGTCCGTCGCTGGTACGGCATCCTGCTTCCCGGCTGTCTGCGCAGTGTTGTGCTCCGCGCGCTGCTCGGCGTGGTCCGTTGCTTGCATTGGTGCCCCCTGGGTCGCTTGTGGCTCTCATACACCCTAGCCGGGCGGAATCTTCTGTGCTATTCGTCCGTTGGGCACACGGAAGGAAACTTGAAAGCGCAAGCTCCTCAGGTTTCTCCCCTAAAATGATGAAGTTGCCACCCAGTGGACCATCCATGGCCGATCGACACGAGGAACTAATGAGCGCCGCAAACGAACCCCGTCAGTCCAAAGCGGAGCGCACCGCTGCGGCCCGCGAGAAAGCCCGTGAGATCCGCGAGGCGCAACTGAAGAAGGACAAGCGCAACAAGCTGCTCATCGGCTGGGGCATCGTAGCGGCCGTCGTCGCCATCGTCGTGATTGTGGCCCTGGTGGTCACCTCTAACATCAAGAACAACGCCCCGGTGGCCGATTCCGGCCCGACCCCGGCGAACGGCAACATCCACGGCGGCGTCACCTTGCTGGCCAACACCGAGGTGGCGAAAACGGACCCGGCCACCGTGAACGTCGCAGACCTGCCATCGCCGGCCGCCACCCCGCCCGCTGAGATCAAGGCGCCCGGGGCCGAGGCCGTCGCCGGCAAGCCGGTCAAGGTAGTCCTCTACATCGACTTCATCTGCCCCGTCTGCAAGAACTTCGAGGCCCAGTACAACGAGACCCTCACCAAGCTGCGCAACGAGGGCAAGATTACGGTCGAGTACCGTCCGCTCGGCTTCCTGGACAGCCGCTCCAGCACCAACTACTCCTCGCGCGCGGCCAACGCCGCGGCCTGCGTCGTGAACGAATCCCCCGAGAAGTACTCCGCTTTCGTTGACGAACTCTTCGCGAAGCAGCCGGCAGAAGGCGGCGCGGGCCTCTCCGATGCCGAGCTGAAGAAGATGGCGACCGACGTCGGGGCCAAGAGCATCGACAAGTGCGTCGACGACAAGACCTACCGCCCGTACGTGAAGTACACCACCCAGGAGGCGGCGGCCATCGGTGTGACCGGGACGCCGACGGTCTTCGTCGATGGCAAGCAGTGGGGCAAGGGCGCCAGCGCCCAGACCCCGTTCGAGCAGTTCCTGCAGGCCGCGGTCGACGCCAAGAAGTAGCCACCGCACGAAGCAGCAGCCCGGCCCCGGATCCGTCCGGGGCCGGGCTCTTTCTTTGCCGGCCACGTGCCGGCATTTTTTACCGGCACGCCTCCGTGGGCTACCCTTATCTAGCAGTTAGCGTCCGGCCCATTGCGGGCAGACGACGACGGCGGATTGCCTCCTTAGCTCAGTTGGCCAGAGCACCGCTCTTGTAAAGCGGGGGTCGTCGGTTCGAATCCGACAGGGGGCCCAACGAACCCCACTGGCACATCACTTTCACCGAGCGGATGAGTATGTCCATCCCGTCCCCAGATGTGTTCCTGCAGGCAGGACGCTGGGTTGCGGCGCGTCGGCGAGCGAGAACCTCAATGTCGGGAGCGTCCGTCGGCTTGTGTTACGTTGTGGTCAGTATTCCGTCGACGGAGGTCGAAGGAGAAAAAGGCAAACCCGGGGCAACCCGGGGACGCAAAGCCACGGGGCCCAAGCGGTCAGCCGGGCCGCCAACCAGCAAAGGTCTCCTGAGATGCACGCACTTATTTCGACCGCGAAAGTCAAAGCGATAAAGCTCCGGAGAGCATCTTCCGGATATTCCGATTAGCGGCCTCAGGCCGCAAATCCCGTCCCCGACCGGCGGCGTCCATAACGCCGTTCCGTAGCCTGTACCCATCCCATAAGGCTGAATGGGCAGCAGGATGAATCAGGGAAAGCGCGTACCCGTCAGTCGGCGACCAAGATGCATCCTCGATGTCTCTGGTTCAGCCGTCCACCGGTCGAAACGCGCACTCCTGCAAAACGCACGGCGCCGGCGCGCTGTCTGCCCCCGGATGCCCGCGAGGGTTCATCGAAGCGGCCACCACGCAAGCATCGCCCGGTGCGCTCACGACAGTTCAACCTAACGAGCTAGGGACTATTTGAAGAACTTGACCTCCAGAACACGGCCAGAGCCTGGCCGTGCCGAAGAACTACGGGAGCGGCTTCGGAGGGAAACCGCCGGGTTGCATCGCCAGGTAGAGGAAATGACGGATCTTCCCGGATCCATTTCCACCAGGGAAGACTACATTGAACTGTTGCAGCGGCTGCATAGTTTCCACTCCGCCGCTGAGGAGAGGCTCGCCAATCGCGCCTGGGCCGCGGAGTGGTCCGAGATCGGCATCGCTTTGCCGGCACACAGGCGGGCTCATCTGCTGTCCGCGGATCTGAAGTCCCTGGGAGCCGTACCTGAGAAGGCCACGGTGTGGCTTCCCGGCCTGAGCAATGTTGCCCAGGCTCTCGGGTGCCTCTATGTCGTCGAAGGCTCCTCTTTGGGAGGCCGCGTCCTCGCCCCGGCTTTCCGGGCTTCCCTCGGCGACGTTCCCACTGGTTTCTTTGACAGTGATGAAAGGCTGCACCCGCACCCGTGGCGTTCCGTCGTAGCGGCCCTTCCCAGGGTGGATGTATCCGCCGGAAGCGCCGAGGATGTGTTATTCGGAGCGCAGGGAACGTTCCTGGCGTTCGGCAGGCACCTTGCTGGCCGGGTCAGGACCGAAATCCAGTGACGCGCGCCCAGGAATTGCTGACAGCGGACGAACTGGAACGCCTTGAGGCGTGCGCTCGCGAACCTATCCATGCGCCCGGCGCTATCCAGCCTCATGGCGCCCTGCTGGTCATCGATCCGGTTTCGACGGAAATCATTCAGATCAGCGCGAACACTGGAGCGGTACTTGGCCAGGATGCTGCGTCGCTTCTTGGTCGGCCGCTGGAGGTCCTCACCGGGTCCGAAGCGGTATCGAAGCTGCGAGCGGTGATCGCGGCCGGGGTTGATGATGCTCCGAATCCCACATCACTCACTATTGCCGGGCGGGCCTTTGACGTAATTTTGCATGAGGTGGACGGACTGGTCGTCGCAGAGTTCGAGCCGGTCCGAGGACGGGGCGAGGCGGATCTGCTCGCGCTGCTGCACCCGGCGGTGAAGAGGCTTTCCACGGCCTTGTCGGTGAGCGATGTTCGGGCCGCTGCCGCCCGAGAGATCCGCCTGCTCACCGGCTATGACCACGTCATGGTCTACCACTTCCACCCGGACGGCCACGGTGAAGTCGTAGCCGAGGAGCATACCGAGGGCATCACGCCCTACCTCGGTCTGCACTTCCCTGCGTCGGACATTCCCGTCCAGGCGCGCCGGCTGTACCTCCGGAAGCTCTCCCGGGTCATTGCCACCAGTGATTACCAAGGTGCTGCCTTGGTCCCGGATTTGAATCCCAGGACGGGACGCCCCACGGATCTGTCCCTGGCCGAACTGCGGAGCGTCTCGCCGCACCATCTGCAGTTCATGCGGAACATGGGCCAGGGCGCGTCGATGTCCCTGTCCTTGGTTCATGAGGGCAAGCTCATCGGAATGATCACCTGTTCGCATCGGGAACCTCTCTATCTGCCGTACATCGGGCGGCGTGTATGCGAGATCCTGGCTCAGCGGCTGACGTTTCAGATCAGCACCGTAACCGATAAGCGTCGGCTTTCGGACCAATTGAAGAAACAGCGTCTGCGCAGCAGCCTCATCCAACAGATGGTTGCCGCGGATAATGTTGCGGTGGCACTCGTCAGCGGCGAAGCCAACGTCCTCGATCTTCTGGCGGCCGACGGGGCAACGGCCCGTATAGACGGGATGCAGGCATCAGCCGGTCAGACGCCGCCGGAGGAGAATGTCGAGGCGATGGTCAGCCTCTGGCGCAGCACTGCCCAGGACCGGGAGCTAGTCACCGAATCGCTCAGCACCGATCGGCCCGACTTGGCCGCATTCGTGCCTGGAGCCGAGGGGCTCGTCCTCCTGGATCTGGGTTCTGGAGGCGACTACCTCGTCTGGTTCCGTGACGAGGTCCTGAAGTCCGTGAAGTGGCTCGGCGAGCAGTCACTCGCAAATCGGGATACGCCGTTGTCACCCCGGAATTCATTCCGGACGTGGTCCCAATCAGTGGCTGGGCAGGCGGAACCCTGGGATGCGGTGGCGGTCGCAGAGGCAAGGGAATTGCGCCGTGACATCGACACGGTCCTGCTGCGCCGGGTGCAGGCGAGGCTCGCTCATCAGGGTCTGCACGACGCACTGACCGGGCTGCCCAACCGGCGCCTGCTCACCGAGCGTCTTGGACGTGCGCTGGAACGGCGCGCCCACGGTGTCCCGGCGTCTGTCCTCTTCATCGACCTCGACCGCTTCAAGCTAGTCAACGACTCGTTCGGACACGAGGTTGGTGACGCCCTGATCATAGAAGCCGCGGAACGCATCTCCCGTTCAACCCGGGGCAGCGACACCATCTGCCGCTTCGGCGGGGATGAGTTCCTGGTCCTCTGCGAAAATACCGACGCCGGCACCGCCGAAAGCATTGCGGGGCGCATCGTAGAGGCGTTTCGGGAACCGGTACGCATAGACGGCTTTGAGCTGCGCATAACAGTGTCCGTGGGGATCACGGCAGCGCAGGAACATCACCGCCCTGCGGATCTGCTCCGCGAAGCCGACAGCGCCATGTACCTGTCCAAGAACGAGGGTCGAAACCGGAGCTCATGGTTCACAGACCAGTTGCGCGACCAGGCCAGCAACCGGCTGCACTCGGAACACGCCCTGCGCCAAGGCATCGACCGCGACGAACTTGAACTCCACTACCAGCCGATCTGCGCAGTCGCAGAGGGAGAACTCATGGGAGTGGAAGCCTTGGTGCGGTGGAACCGGCCCGCCCACGGGCTGGTTCCCCCGGACCAATTCATCCCCCTCGCGGAAGAAACGGGCCTCATCAACCAACTCGGTGAATGGGTGATGACAGAGGCCATCCGGCAACTCAAGCAATGGAGGGACGAGGGGCTGGTAGGACCCGGCTTCCACATGGCCGTCAACGTCTCCCCGCTCCAACTCTTGGCTCCCGCCCTCATCGATACGGTTAAACGGCTTGTGACTGACCATGGGGTGAGACCTTCCGACTTGATCATTGAAATCACCGAATCGACGATGATGTCGGAGTCAGCAGCCGTCACGAATGCGCTCGACGCCCTTGCTGATTACGGTGTCACACTCTCCATCGACGATTTTGGAACCGGTTACTCCTCCCTGGCTTACTTGCGATACATGCCGGTAAGCCAACTGAAGATCGACAGATCATTCGTCGCCGGGCTCGGTGAGAACAAGGCCGATGCCACCCTCGTTGAGACTGTCATCGGGCTCGCCCGGGGATTAGGAATGACCTGCGTCGCCGAAGGCGTAGAGACGGACCAGCAAATGGACCTGCTTCGCGAACTGGGCTGCGACTTGGCTCAGGGATACCACCTGGGACGACCACGCAGCGGGCCCGCGCTCACCGCCGCCTGGAAACAACTCCGCGCCGGCGCACAGATGGGCGAGAAGTGATGCGTCGGCTCCGAGACGACGACTTCCTGCGGTGAATTCGCGGCCCGCTACGCACCCGGGCGGGCGGGCTCCCTACCGGGAGTTCAGCCAGTGGGCACGTCGTGGTCGGTGCCTCGAAGACTAGTGGAGTCGTGCGGCGGGCTTGTTCGTGCTCGTTCTCTGGCGGCACTCCTGAAACTGGCGGCGATGCCGTAACCCTCCCCGTGGCCCAGCTTTGATATCTCCGCTGTGTTTTCACCTGACGTGATGGTGAGGGTCTCGCCGGAGATCCGTTTGCCAAGCGTGAGCCGATCGATTGTCCCGTCACGCATGTCCATGGCAAGTTCGGCTGAAGCAGCTTGATCAGCCACAAACAAGAGCCGCCGATCTGTGAGGACGACGAAACCCGGACTTCCGTTGAGTTGTCCCTGACCTGCGGCACGAACCAATTCATTTCGATGCAAGTGGCGGACAATGTCGCGCCGAGTCTTCGCATCGACTTCGAGACCGGCCCGAGAGGCTGCATCTTGTAAACCGTGGAAATACATGGCGCCCTGGGGGAGGTTTTCCTCGATGGCGAGCAAATGTGCATAAAGCTCTTGATAGGGGCTGTCCGACGTCCAGGTAACGACGGTTCTTGTTCCCAAGGACGACGTGGAGCCCATCAGGCGAGCGTGGCGGCGCCGCTGGATCACAGAGCGGGGTACATCGACAACCGGTTCCTGTGCACTGGTGATTGTGGCTCTGAAGCCGGCGTCGGCGGCGGCTTTGTGGATAAGCGGAAGTGCACGGGGAGCATCGATGAGCATCGTCCACAGGACATTGCTGGAATTGGTCATGGGTTCCTCTGGTCAATGGTTAGCCGGGGAGGCCCCGATAGATGCCCAATGGCACTTGGGCGGCTACGCGTAATCACGAGCGCGTGGGGGCGCGGAGTTGTCCTTCGAAGACGGAAGCGTCGACCGGCTTGCTGAACAGGAAGCCTTGTGCGCGGTCGCATCCCATGGCCCGCAGTGCGTTCATCTGCTCGGAGGTCTCCACGCCCTCGGCGATGACGCGCAGCCCCAGGCCGTGTCCAAGCCCGACGATCCCGGCGACAAAGGCGGCCGATCCGTCCTCTCCGAGCCTTGTGATAAAGGATCTGTCGATTTTGACTTCGGTGACGGGCAGTCTGTGCAGCTGGGCCAGTGATGAGAAGCCCGTCCCGAAGTCATCGATCGAGATACCTACGCCCATGGAGCGGAACTCACGAAGGTTGTCGTCGCTGACGGCGGATTCGGACATGGCTTGCGATTCAGTCACTTCAAGGGTGAGTGCGCCGGCGGGGAACCGGGTTCGTTGCAGCACCTTGCGGACAAGGTCCGGGAAACCTGTGCTACCGAGCTGGAATGCCGACACATTGACGGCAACCTCGATGCCGTGGCCGTCCGTGTGCCAGCGTTCGCCTGCTGTGCAGGCTTCTTCGAGAACAAAAGCGCCCACTTCAGCGATCAGGTTGCTGTCCTCGGCCAGGGGAATGAACTCACCCGGCGAAACGAGCCCCAGATCCGGGTGTTGCCAGCGGACGAGCGCCTCGGCAGCGACGATTTTGTTGGTTGCGAGGTCGATCTGGGGTTGGAACTGGACCCTTAGTTCTCCCCGGGCGGCGGCGCCGCGCAGGTCCGACTCAAGTTGCAGGTAGTCCCTGCGATGCACTGTCGGGAGCGCGTGGCCGCGGGTCCGTGCCTTTGCGCGGTACATTTCGAAATCGGCCTCCTCGACGAGTTGCCGCGCCAATACTTGTTGGCTGTCAGAGTCATCGCAGCGCAGGGTTTCCCGGACTGTGGTTCCTATGGCAACTTCGACGAAGATCTTCTTGCCATCGATGTCGAGGGGTTCCGCGAGCCGGGAGCGAATCTGATCGGCGACGTCGTCTGCTTGCTCGGCAGTGTCGATGTTGGGCAGGAGGACGACGAATTCGTCCCCGCTGTATCGTGCGACCGTGTCCCCGTCTCGTAGAGCAGCTTTGATCTGAGCGCCGACATGGCGGAGAACGCTGTCACCGGCACCGTGACCGAGCCAGTCGTTGATGCGTTTAAACCGATTGATGTCGCAGAACAGAAGCCCGACCTTTTGTCCTGTACGGGATGCTTGGACCAATGAGGTTTCAAGCAGGTCTTCCAAGAATGCCCTGTTGGGAAGTCCCGTCAGCGGATCGCGGAGAGCTTGCCGCCGGGCATCCTCAAGAAGTCGGATGTTCTCCAGGGCGACCGCCGCCAGGGCGGCGAGGCCTGAAAGCCGCTCGATGAGGGTCCCCGCCAGTGTGTCTGGCGCCGGCTCGTCCGCCCAGTGCGCCAGCACGATGCCGGATACTTGGTTCCCGGCCATGATCGGTATGGCCGCGAGGGCCGAAATAGCAAAGTCAGCCAGCATGCCGCGCGCCCAGTCCGAACCATTGCGGTCTACCAGGATCGCTGTACCGGTAGCGAGGAGCTGTGCTAGCTCGGGACTTTCCTGCTCGGTGGTCATATAGGCGGCCAACTGCTCCGCCTGCGCGCCGTGCCAGCCGCTCATGCCGGCAATTCGGAGCTTGCCGGCCTCCGTGTCCCATAGGGCAATAGCAGACCGGTCGGCGTCCGAGAGGGAGGGCACCGCGTCGGCAATTGAAGTGGCGAGGTCTTTCTCTGTGGAGTGTTTCGAAAGCGACCGGGAGACATCCAGGAGCAGCTGCGCTGTTTCTCCGTGTTCCCGGGCCTCCTGGATGATTCCCGCGATGTCGAGACTGACGGCCGCGTGTCGTGCGTATGAGGCCAGGGCATCTGTGTCTTCGGGGAAGAATTCCTGACCCGGATGCGCCACGGCTGCCATGACGCCATAAAAGTGCGACTCGGAAGCCACGGGTACGCTCAGTACCGGCAGGTCCGCAAGGGCGGCGGCGTCAATGGAAAGTACCATTTCGGTTTCGTCGAGGGCGGCCTCCAGGACTTTCCCGATGCCGCGGACCCGCACATGACGGTCCCCGGCGAGGGCCCGGACGGCGAGAAGGTGACCGGGGGCGTGGACGGCGCTGTCTGCGCGGGTAAGGATCCGATCGAGCACCTCGTCCAGCGGCGAGTTGCTGACGAGGTCCGATGCGGCAGCCTCCAGGAGGCGGAGTCGGTGCTCGGCTGTTGAAGTTCTATTCGTTGGCGGATCAGCCGGTTTGAGTTTCCTTAGCGTCCGGGCCAGGTGCTGTCGCGGCGGTATGTTCCATGCCACGTTGTACATGCATTCGGGGGCACCATTGAGCTGGCAAATGTCCCCGTGGTCCACCCGTGCCTGGGGAAGACCGAAGGAGGCGGGAACCTGGGCCAAGAAGCCCAGGGCGTAGTCGCAGTCAATGCGATTGGGCTGATACGGGGCGAGTACCTTCCGCGCCACTGCGGCGGATCCTTCCTCGGCCTGATCGCACCTGTAAACAATGGCAGAGTCGTAGCGCGTAGCGATCCGCGAGATCCCGCGGAAGGCCGCGGCGGGGGAACCCGCTGCCCAGAGTTTCCGCCACGGCTCCAGTTCCGAGTCAAGCAGGGAGGCCGGCCCCAGTCGCAGCCCGATTCTGGGATCGTCAAGCTCGGCCGCGGCGGCCTCGAAAAGCCGAAGTTTGTCCGGATAGGAAATCCTGCCCCCGGTGCTTTGCAGTTCCTCCCGTCGATGCACGGCGCCTGCACGTTCCAGAACGCGGGAAACCCCTTCCGGTCCAGCCTGCTCCGCGACCACGCGCAGCAGGACTCGGGTCGTCACCGTTGACGTACCGGGAACCACACGGGAATTCTTAGGCACGGAACACAACTTCAGCTCGGCCTGGGGAGTGGCAGGGCGCAGCTGGAACAATCGGATGCATAGGAGAGACCTTTGCTAATCGGTAGCCCGGCTGACCCCTGGGGCCCCGTGGCTTTGCGTCCCCGGCTCGCACCGAGTTTGCCCTTATCGACGAGCGGCTGCTCAATCGAGCGACATCCTAACAACAAAACTGACGGGCAGATGCGTTAGCGACGCGGAAGCCAGATCATCATTTCAATCAGCCGGGAGACTCACCGCTTCGGGCGAAGATCGGTTCCCCCCCTAAAGGTGCCGTCGACTGCTGACGTTAGGTTCGCAGCGACGACACCAAGGAACGGAACGGCGCCTGGTCCAGCTATGCGCGGTCCGGGGCGGCGAGGGCGTCCTTGGGGCCGTGAAGGTCGGGACCTTTCGCCAAGGAGGCAGGGCTGCCGTTGTCTCCGGATATCACGGCCTGCTTGAGGTGATTCCAGAATTCCGCTGCGCCGTCGGACCAGTCCACGTCGAGAACATGGCTTGCATTCAGCATCTTTGCCCATTCCTGCACGAGGTCGTGATGGAAGACGAACTCTGCCAGGGCGGTGCCGTCAGGCAGGGGCAGCGGTACGAGGTCCGGCTGCTGAGGAAGCATGTCGATGGCGGCCAGCAAGGATTCGAGGGTCCGCCTGGCTGATTCCGGGCCGCGGGTCTGCGGCGGCAGCGTGCCCGAGTCTTTGGCGTTGGATATCTGGTGGCGCAATTCCCGGGTGAATGCCGCCCAATACCGGGCATGTCCTGCGTCGACGATCATCGTGCGGTCCGCTGCACTAACAGGCGCCTCCCCGTAGGAAGCGAACGTTGCGCGGCCGCTGAGTTTGGCCGAGTACATGGCCGCGTCCGCTTGTTCCAAGAGCACACGGGCATCAGTGCGCAGCGGTCCAACCGCGATCCCGATGCTGGCGCTTACGTTAAGGCGGCTGCCGCCCACCACGAAGGGCACAGCGAATGCATCGAGGATCCGCTGAGCAATCTTTGGTCCCCTTGCCGGTGCTGAACCGGGGAGAACGAGCGTGAACTCGTCGCCGCCCGTCCTGGCCGCGGTGTCCCCGTCTCTGATGCAGGTCTCGAGCCTCCGGGCTATTTCGACTAGCAAGGCATCGCCAGTTGCGTGGCCGTGGGAGTCATTGACGGGCTTGAATCCATCGATGTCGACAGCGATCACGAGCGTGGACATTTCTGCGCCCACGGCGGCCTCTAACCGTTCCTGTAGCAACGATCGGTTCGCCAGGCCCGTCAGGGAATCATGTTGGGCTAGTGCGGCGAGGCGGTCTAGAAGAATGCGCTCCTCCACCCTGGCGCGTTCGTGAATACTCCAGTGCATCACGCTGGTGATGCAGCTCGCGAGGAACAAGACCACGTGCACGACGACCCAGCCCGCGGCCTGATCCGCTGTCATTGAGTGTCCGAAGAGAGCCTGGGGAGCGAGGATGCCCAGGACGGTGTGGTGGATGAGGACTGTTCCGACGGCCGCGGCGACGGGCGCCCAGTCTTCGTATAACGCCACGACGGGGACCATGATGAAGAAGAGGAAGTGGGCTTCGACAGTTCCGGAGACGTGGACAGCTTCGGCCGCAATGAGCATCAAGCCCACGGCTGCCATGACGGAACGTGCCCGATACGGGAGCGGAGACACCCAGGCCGCGGCCGCAATAATGGCCGGTACGACGCCTTCGCCGATGGCATGGGCAAGCGGTTCGCCGAGCAGAAGCGCAAACATGGTGACGGCCGCTGACATGAACAAGCAGAACGAGACGATACTCCGATGCCGAAAGGCTTTCGCACCGTCTGGGAGCTGCGATCCTTTCGGGATATTCATCCTCACGTGGTTAGCCACTGCCGGATCACGACTGCTCCTTCGTTCGGGTCACGGGCCGATGATGTCTTGGTCACAATGACCGTACGCGATTATAAGTTGACTGGACCCCATGCAGGAGCGCATGTTGCGCTGGCTATTGCGTAGTCCAGGGTAGGAAGGTATCGGCGGACGTACTGAATCCCGGTGACGAGGCGGCTTGGCCAGCGCCGGCTCAGGCTGTGGCCGACCGCCTCGCGCGGCCGAAACCTCTCGCCTCATCGCGCCGCCAGCATCCGTCGCCATGGCCGGCCACGCCCCCGGCCGGACGCGAGACCGCTTTAGTGACGCTTGACACGCCCGTCATCTCGCCCTAGACTCCTGGGAACGATTCCATGGAATCGATTCCATGAACTACCTGCCCTAAATCACGATGGAGTGTTAGCGGAGATGACCAGTGTGACGATCAAGGATGTCGCCGCCCTCGCCGGCGTTTCCAAGGCCACGGCGTCCAGGGTCCTGTCGGGCCATTCCGCGACGTCCAGCGACGCCCGGGCGAAGGTCAGTGCGGCAGCCGAACGCCTGGGCTTTCGTCCTAACGCCCAAGCCCGCAGCCTCCGCTCGTCGAAGTCCAACGTCCTGGGCTTGCTCGTTTCCGATGTCCGCAACCCATTCTTCGCCGATCTGGCTCACGCCGTTGAGCAGGCAGCCCTGGCCGCGGGATATGTGATCCTGCTCGGCAACGCCAATGAGAGCGAAGAGCAGCAGAACCGCTTCCTGGACACCCTGATAGACCAACGGGTAGACGGTGTGATTGTGGCACCGCAGAGCGACGGCGGCGGGTCCATCAGGTCCTTGTTGGACCGTGGAATTCCCACCGTCTTTGTCGACCGCACCGTCCAGGGAATCGACGTGCCAAGCGTGACCACGGACAGCGGGCAAGGTATCAGTCAGACCGTCCGGCACTTCGCCGAACAAGGACACCGACGGATCGGCTACATTGCCGGGCCCCAGACGATCTCGACCGGGCGGGAACGGTACCGCGCATTTGTGGACGCAATGGGCGAAGCAGGTCTTGATCTGGACCCCGAGCTGACCGTTTTTGGCGACTTCCAGTCTGCCAGCGGTGCAGCCGGAATCGAGCAGCTTCTCAGTCTCGACCAGCCGCCCACAGCGATCTTGGCCGCGGACAGCCCTATGGCCGTCGGCGCGGTCAGCAAGATCCATGGACTTGGCCGCCACATCGGTGAGGACCTCGCCATGGTGGCCTTTGACAACATCGACTGGTTCGCCCTGCTGACCCCGCCGTTGAGCGTCATTTCCCACAGCGTGGAGGACATGGGACGAACCGCCGTCGATCTGCTGGTTGCCGTGATCGGCGGCGGCCAGCCAGAGTCCGTCGTCCTTCCGAGCGCGCTCATTGTCCGTGAATCATCTGCTCGCCGCCCTACGACCCGCTGAACACCAGAGGAACCGCCCCATGACTGACCGCCAAAATCATGATGATGCTGCCCTGCATTCCGAAGAGCCCCTTGTCAGCCTCAAGAACATCAGCAAGTCCTTCGGCCCGGTATCCGTTATCAAGGACGTTACGGTCCACGTCTATCCTGGCCAGGTTCAGGTGCTCCTGGGCGAGAACGGGGCTGGCAAATCCACCCTGATCAAGATCTTGGCCGGCGTGTACCAGCCCGATCAGGGCGAGATCCTGATCGGCGGGAAGGCAGTCTCCCTGCCCAACACACGGACCGCCGAAGCCTACGGTATCGCCACAATCCACCAGGAACTCAACCTGGTGGCGAGCATGAGCGTTGCCGAAAATATCATGCTCGGCCGCACACCGAAGAGATACGGCGTGGTGGATAGGCGCGAGCTCCGCCGCCAGGCCAAGGCCGCCCTGGACCGCATTCGCCTGGACGTCGACGTGGACACGCTCGTCGGTGACCTGGGCATCGCCCAGCAGCAGCTCGTTGAGATCGCCAAGGCCCTGAGCATCAACGCCAGAGTGCTGATCCTGGACGAACCGACCGCAGCTTTGACCAAACATGAAACCGAAAACCTTTTCCGGGTGGTTGAAGAGCTTCGCGCGGCCCGGGTTGGCATGCTGTTCATCAGCCATCATCTGGAGGAGATCGCCGAAATTGGCGATACAGTCTGTGTGCTCCGAGACGGTGAGTTTATCGCCGAAGTTCCTGCTGCCACTCCCGAGGCCGAACTTGTCCGGCTCATGGTCGGCCGCAGTATCGAGGATCAGTTCCCCCGCAGCAACACCTTGGCGGCTATGGCGCTACCGGAACCGGCTGGAAGCCCCGCATCGGACATCCTGACGGTCCGGGGCCTAACCACAAAAGGGCGCTTCAACAACATCTCCTTCTCGGTCAGGCCCGGCGAGATTCTGGGCATCGCCGGGCTCGTCGGGGCTGGACGCACCGAAGTCATACGTGCCATCGCCGGCGTTGACCGCCACGACGCCGGAACGGTAAGCGTGCGGGGCCGGAAACTCCCCAAGGGCGACGTCGGGGCAGCCATTGCGGCCGGCATCGGGCACGTCCCGGAAGACCGCAAGGCCCAAGGTTTGGTTCTGGACGCCTCGGTCAACGACAACCTCGGGTACGCGACGCTGAAGTCCAGCTCCCGCATGGGCCTGGCAGACTTCGCCGGCCAGCGGCGAAAGGCAGAAGCCATCGCCGCTAAGCTGCGCATCCGGATGCACAGTATTGACCAGTCCGTCAGATCCCTTTCCGGCGGAAACCAACAAAAAGCTGTCTTCGGCCGTTGGATCATGGCTGAGTCCACCATGCTGCTGCTCGACGAGCCCACCCGAGGAGTCGACGTCGGCGCCAAGGTGGAAATCTACGAACTTATGAACCAGATCACCGCGGCGGGCGGCGCCATCGTCATGGTATCCAGCGAGCTCCCCGAGGTGCTGGGCATGAGCGACCGCATCCTGGTGATGCGCGATGGCGAAATCGCGGGCGAACTCGACGCCGCAACAGCCACCCAGGACGATGTCATGACACTGGCCGCAAGAGACACGGAGTCGGGCCGATGACGCACCCACCCCAGCTACAGACAAGGAACACGCCCATGTCCACTGCCACTTCCGCTGCGCCCAGAAGGGGATTCGACTTGCGCAGATTCCTGAGCAACAACGGCGCCCTCGTGGGACTCCTGGTGCTGGCGCTCGCGCTGTTCATCATCACCCCGGACTTCCTAACCGGCCCGAATCTCCTTAACATCGGCATCCAGGTTTCCACCGTCGCCATCCTGGCATTCGGCATGACGTTCGTCATCGTCGCCGGCGGCATTGACCTGTCCGTTGGCTCCGTCGCAGCCCTCAGCGCTATGGTCTCCGGCTACATGTTCGTTTCCTCCGGGCTGCCCGGCGGCCTCGCACTCATGGTGGGCTTGCTGACTGGCCTGGTCGTAGGAACGGTCAACGGCCTGGCCAGCGCCTACGGGAAGCTGCCCTCGTTTATTGCCACCCTGGCAATGCTCAGCGTCGCCCGCGGCCTAACCCTCGTGATCTCCGATGGACGCCCGATCAAGACGCCTCCTGAAGTGTCCTTCCTCGGAAACAGCATCGGCCCGGTGCCCACCCCCATCATCGTGCTCGTCGTCGCGGCCGCCATCGCGTCGTTCCTGCTGAACCGTACGGTGATCGGCCGATCCATGTACGCCGTCGGCGGCAACGCCGAAGCCGCGCGACTGTCCGGCTTGCCGGTCAAACGCATCACGGTCACCGTCTTTGCCCTCGCCGGCATCTTTGCCGCGCTCGCCGGGTTGCTCCTGGCAGGCAGGCTGGATTCCGCCCAGCCCCAGGCGGCAGCCGGTTATGAACTGGACGCAATCGCCGCCGTCGTCATCGGCGGTGCCTCGCTCGCCGGTGGCGTGGGCCGGATCTCAGGGACCATCGTTGGCGCCCTGGTGCTGGTCGTCATCCGCAACGGCCTCAACCTGCTCAACGTCACCTCATTCTGGCAACAGGTGGTCATCGGCGTCGTCATTGCCCTGGCAGTTGGTGTCGATGTGTTCCGCCGCAAGACCCGTTCCAGCTAGTAACAACTAACCAGTCACAAACAAAGGAAAGAACAATGAAGATCTCCCTTCGCCGCACCGCGGCCTTCGCTGCCGTTTCGACGCTGCTCCTCACCGGCGCCACCGCCTGCAACCGCGGCGGTGACTCCGCGGCCGCCGGCAAAGACAAGGTGGTGCTGTCCCTCTCCACATTGAACAATCCCTTCTTTGTCGAGGTCCGGGACGGGGCCGAAGCCGCAGCAAAGGCCGCAAACATCCAGCTCGACGTGGTGGATGCCCAGAACGACTCCGCCACCCAGGCCAACCAGCTCGCCACCGCCCAAACCGGCGGCGCGAAGGCGGTAATCATCAACCCCGTCGACTCCGACGCCGCCGCCGCCTCAGTGGGGGCCCTGGTCAAGGCCAACATTCCCGTTGTCGCCGTGGACCGCACCGTCAACGATGCCAAGCTTGCCTCACTGGTAGCTAGCGACAACGTTGCTGGCGGCAAGCTGGCGGCTGCTGAGCTCGCTGCAGCGCTCGGGAACAAGGGTTCCATTATCGTCCTGCAGGGTGTTGCCGGCACCTCTGCCAGCCGCGATCGCGGCGCCGGGTTCACCGAGGGTATGAAGGCGTTCCCAAACATCAAGATTGTCGCCCGTCAGACGGCCAACTTTGACCGCACAGCCGCCCTTGACGTGACCACCAATCTCCTCCAGGCCCACCCCGGTGTCACCGGCGTCTTCGCCGAAAACGACGAAATGGCGCTCGGTGCCATTCAGGCCCTCGGCGCCAAGGCCGGCAAGGGAGTCAAGGTCGTCGGATTCGACGGTACGACGGACGGCCTCGCGGCCATCAAGGCGGGGACCATGGTCGCTACAATCGCCCAGCAGCCGGCGAAGCTCGGCCAGACGGCGGTCGAACAGGTCGCCAAGGTCCTCAAGGGTGAAAAGGTCGACGCTACCGTTCCGGTCAGCGTAGTTGCCGTGAACTCTAAGAATGTCGGTGAATTCGGCAAGTGATGCAGTCATCCCCGTCGACCGGGAGAATCGCCGTGGTCGGCTCCATCAATGTTGACCAAGTAGTCAGGGTTCACCGCCATCCGGTTCCAGGTGAAACCCTCCTGGGACGCGGGCTCAGCCTGCTCCCCGGGGGCAAGGGCGCAAACCAGGCGGTAGCTGCCGCCCGGTTGGGTGCTGATGTCAGCATGGTCGGGGCGGTGGGTTCCGACGACACCGCGGCACTGGCCACGACTCTGCTACGGGAGGCCGGCGTGGACCTCCAGGCGGTCCTCACCGTCGAAGGCCCCACGGGACTGGCAGTCATCACCGTGTCGGATGACGGGGAGAACACCATCGTTGTCATCCCCGGTGCGAACGGATCCGTGAACGCCGAGGCGGTCCGGGCCAGCGCGCGATTGCTTGCCGAAGCCGCCGTCGTCGTCTTGCAGGGCGAAATTCCTGTGGACGGAATAGCCGAGGCGGCGCGCCTGGCGACGCGACGGGTCCTGCTCAACCTCGCCCCGGTCGTGGAGCTGGATGCCGATATTATCCGAGCGGGCAATCCTCTGGTGGTCAACGAGCATGAGGGCGCGCACGTCCTCGCGCAGCTGGATCCGGAGGCGGCGGTGACCGTCAGCGATGACGACCTGGTAATGGCGCTGCGCGCACAAGGTATCGCGTCGGTGGTATTGACCCGCGGCGCGCTGGGGGCCATCTGCTCCGATGGCGACGGCACCTTCCACGTGCCGGCCCCAACGGTACAGGCGCTGGACACCACGGGGGCGGGAGACGCCTTTGTGGGCGCGCTGAGCGCTCGCCTTGCTGCGGGAGAGTCGCTCCGGGACGCGTCGGCCTTTGCGGCGCGAGTCGGCGCCTTCGCTGTTCAAGGCCACGGCGCACAGGGCTCCTATGCGCTGGCCACGGACGTTCTCCCGGAGGTGACACCATGAAACGCGGCGGAATACTCAACGCAGAACTAAATGCTGCCGTCAGCCGACTGGGCCACGGTGACCTGGTCCTGGTTGCGGACTGCGGAATGCCCGCGCCGGCGGGTGTTCCGGTTGTGGACCTCGCGGTTGTGTTTGGTGTCCCCAGGTTCGACCAAGTGCTGGCCGCTCTCTTCGGAGACCTCGTCTTTGAGGCCGCCGTCGTAGCGCACGAAGCCCGCGGCTCCGCCCCGGAAGCATGGGTGACTGAGCAACTGCCCGAGGTTGGCTACGTCAGCCACGAGGAGCTAAAGCGGCTCTCCGCGTCGGCGAAGCTCTTTATCCGGACAGGCGAGGCGACTCCGTACGCCAACGCCCTGCTCACCTGCGGGGTTCCGTTCTAAGTAACACACGGACGACGCCGGGACGGCCGTTCGGTGCGGCACTATCTCCGAAAGCCGCGCCGGTGCTCAGTTCGGCCCCAGCCTGTCTGAACCGCCATTCGACGTTCCACCGCGGGCCCGACGCCTAAGCCCGTCGAGCCCGCAGGGGACCGTCGAACCGGCCACTTGCCTGCCTCACCCCTCCGGCCGGGTGGCCTCCTCCAGGATTTCCAGCAGGTGCCGGTAGGAGTGGCCGGTGGCCTTGGACATGCCCAGTTCGCAGGTGCGGTTCGTTGAGGCGTAGGCGTCGAAATCGCGCTCGTTGATTTCCCGGGCCTGCTTGTCCGTGGCGGAGTCGGTCAGTTCCGGGTGCAGCAGGCCGCGGTCGCCGGCGAAGGCGCAGCAGCCCCAGTTCAGCGGCACAAACACCTCCCCGGTGACGGCCCGGGCGATGTCCATCAACGCACCGTTGGTCCCCAGCTGGGTGGAGGAGCAGGTGGGGTGCAGGGCCATGGACCCCACCGGAGCGGTGACGGTCAGCTTTTCGAGCACGTGCTGGTGCACGAACTCCACCGAGTCCACGAACCGCAGCCCGGCGTACCGTTCCCCGCCTTCGGCCGCGAGCCGCTTCATGGTCTCCAGGCCTTCCGTGCAGGAGGCGGCGTCGCACACCACCGGC
The DNA here is from genome assembly GCF_056780195.1 of Arthrobacter sp. SD1074B. NCBI lineage: Bacteria > Bacillati > Actinomycetota > Actinomycetes > Micrococcales > Micrococcaceae > Arthrobacter > Arthrobacter sp. SD1074B. The sequence goes on from NZ_JBRAZT010000001.1 coordinate 688,782, forward strand.
AGCCAGCCCTGGCCGCTGGCCTCGTAAAGCCCGTCCAGGACCTTCGAGGACATGGCCGCGTAACCCTGCGTGAAGCCCTTGGACTTCCACGGGGTGCCGCAGCACAGGCTGCCGATATCCTCCGGTACGGTCAGCCCCACGCCTCCGCGCTCGCAGAGCTCCAGGAAGGCCCGGGCCGAGCCTTTGCCGGGCCCGCCGGCTGCACCACCGGGCGCGTCCGCGGGGCCGAACATGGTGCCGATGCAGGCGGGGAAAAACACGGCGACGCTGTCCGGGTCCCGGCGCGGCCGGCGTTTGGAGCCGCCGCCGGGCAGCACTGCGTCGTAGGCGGGAACGGTCTCCGCGCCCAGCACCGCCCGGCCGACGGCGGTCGCGGCCTTGGCCAGCGGCGCGGGCATCGCCTTCGCCACGGTCAGGGCCAGGCCGCCGCCGGCCGTGATCGCGCCCCAGCGGTCCGCGGCGGCGCTCCAGCCGGCCTCCGCGACGGCGTTCGCGTTTTCCTTCCGCAGCCGCCGCACCAGGTCCCCGGTGTTGATCAGCACCGGGCAGGCGGTGACGCACATGCCGTCGGCCGCGCAGGTCTGCACGCCGTCGTACTCGTAGTCCTTGCGCAGGCGGGCGGCCAGGGTGTCGTCGCCGCGCTGTTCCGCGGCGGCCATCTCGCGCCGCAGCACGATGCGCTGGCGAGGGGTGAGGGTGATGTCTTTGCTCGGGCAGACCGGTTCGCAGTAGCCGCACTCGACGCAGCGGTCTACCTCTTCCTCCACCGTCGGCGCCACCTTGAGGTTCTGCACGTAGGAGAGCGGCTCCTCGGCGAGCAGCACGCCCGGGTTGAGGAGATGGGCGGGGTCGATCAGCCGCTTGATCTCCTGCATGACTTCATAGAGTTCGTCACCGTACTGGCGCCGGACGAAGGGAGCCATGATGCGCCCGGTCCCGTGCTCGGCCTTGAGCGAACCGCCCGCACCGAGGACGAGGTCCACCATGTCATCGGTGAAGGCCTGGTAGCGGAGCAGCTGCGCAGGGTCGTCGAAGCGCTCGTTAAGCATGAAGTGGACGTTGCCGTCCTTCGCGTGCCCGAAGATCACCGACTCCTCGTAGCGGTGTTCGGCGAAGAGCCGGGTCAGTTCGCCGCAGGTGTCCGCCAGGGCCGGAACCGGCACCACGATGTCCTCCAGCAGTGCGTTGGTGCCGGAGGGACGGGCACCGGCCACCGTCGTGTAGAGGCCCTTGCGCACATGCCAGAGCGCCGCGCGGTCTTTCGGGTCCGAGGTCAGCGCGAACGGCGAGGCCAGGTCCAGGGACGCGAAAAGTGGCTGCGAGTTGTGCTGCTTGCCGGCCAGCTCCGCGGCGTCGGCGCCCTGGTGTTCCACCAGCAGCGCGGTGTGCCCCTGGACCGGGAGCGACCGGATGGCCGCGGGCGCGTCGGCAGCGAGTTGCGCGACCTTCAACGCGGCGGCGTCCATCAGTTCGATGGTCGCCAGGCCGGAGGCCACCAGCTCGGGCAGGGCCGCCGTCGCCGCGGCGAGGGTGTTGAAGACCAGCAGCCCGGTGGCGACGGCCGGCTTGACCTCCACGGTGCGGAAGACCGCTTCCGCCACGAAGCCGAGGGTGCCCTCGCTGCCGATCATGAGGTGCATCAGGATGTCGACGGCGCGTTCGTAGTCCAGGAACGAGTTCACCCCGTAGCCCATGGTGTTCTTCATCGAGAACAGCGAGTTAATGGTGCGGACCGACCCGGCGTTCCCGGCCACCCGGCGGCGCAGCCGCAGCAGGCCCTCGTGGAGTTCCGGTTCCAGCTCCCGCAGGCGTGTGTCCGCGTCGGCGTCGGCGGTGTCGATGACCGTGCCGGAGGGCAACACCAGGACCATTGACTCCAGGGTGCGGTAGGTGTTGAACTCGGTGCCGCAGGCCATGCCGGAGGAATTGTTTGCGATCACGCCGCCCACGGTGCAGGCGATCTCGCTCGCCGGGTCGGGGCCGAGTTTGCGGCCGAACGCCGCGAGGCGGGCGTTGACGCTGCGGACGGTGGCCCCGGGCTGGACGCGGACGCGGGCGCCGCCGTCGAGGACCTCGATGCCGCGGAAGTGCTGGCGGGTGTTGATCAGCAGGCTGTCGCTGAGGGCCTGGCCGGAGAGGCTCGTGCCGCCGGAACGGAACGTGGCGGGCAGCTTGAGCTCGCGGCTGCGGCGCAGCAGCAGTCCGACGTCGTCGGCGGTGCGCGGGGTGGCGACGCCCTGGGGGATCAGCAGGTAGTGGGACGCGTCGTGCGCCATGGCCCGGCGGTCCAGGTCCCTTGTGCTGACCGTATCGAGGTCCAGCTGGTCGATCAGGGGTGCGGCGGCGGCCGTGGCGGTCATGCGGTGCTCCAAGGTGTTACGGGGTGGGAGGGGATTGCGGCGGGGTCGCTTCCTGCGCCCGGAGGTAGAACCATTCGATGTGTTCGCGCAGCAGGCGGGCCGCAAGCTCGCCGTCGTGCGCCCGGACGGCGTCAAAGATGCCGTGGTGCTGGCTCCGCAGCTCGCACAGGACATCCGGCCAGGACTCCATCGCGTCCATGGCGCCCTTGACGTAGCCGACGATGGACCCGCTGAGCGACTCCATCATCGTGGCGACGACGGCGTTCCCGGCGAGTGAGCTCAGCGCGACGTGGAACCGCGCATCGAGCTCGTGGAAGGTAGCCCGGTCAAGTCCGGGGTTGTCCATGGCGTCCAGCAGCGCGGCGGCCTGCTTCAGCTCTTGCTCGGTACCGCCGCGGGCGGCCCCGGCCTGGGCGGACCAGGTCTCGAGCAGGATGCGGGTCTGCACAATGTCTTCGACGGGCAGCCGGCTGCTGGCCACATGCAGGCGCAGGGCGGAGGACAGGCCCGCGGACGGATCCGAGATGACGATGGCCCCGGAAGTGGGCCCGGAGCCGACGGAGCTTCGCAGCACACCCATGGCGTCCAGGATCCGGATGGCTTCGCGAACCGAGGCCCGGGAGATCCCGTAGCTTTCCGCCAGGGTCCGTTCGCCCGGGAGGCGGTCGCCCAGCTTGATCTTTCCGGAGCGCAGGTCGGCCTCGATGTCCTGCAGGAGCGCGTCATAGGTACGACGGCGGGGGCCTGCTCCGGCTTCGGCGGTTGTCACGGGCTTTTCCTTCCGGGCGGGAGTGCGGGCCGTGGCGCGGCCCGCACTCATCATGGCGTGGGGCTGGCGGCTAAGGCAGCATCCAGCCCAGGACGGGGGTGGACTGCAGGAAGGCAAGGGTGCACAGGACCAGCAGGAGAGCCACGCTCCACCCGACCACCTTACGCAGGATCACTGACTCCTGGCCGTCAAGGTTGACCGCGCTCGCCGCGATGGCGAGGTTCTGCGGACTGATCAGCTTGCCCACCACGCCGCCGGAGGTGTTGGCGGCCACCAGCAGGTTCGGATCGATGCCGGCCTTCAGGCCCGCAGTCTGCTGCAGCTTGGCGAACAGCGCGTTTGCGGAGGTGTCCGAGCCGGTCACGGCGGTACCCAGCCAGCCGAGCACGGGCGACAGGAAGGCGAAGAAGCTGCCGGTGCCGGCCAGCCAGGTGCCGATCGAGACCGTCTGGCCGGAGTTGTTCATGACGTACGCGAGGGCGAGCACCGTGATGATGGTCAGTCCTGCCCAGCGCATCTTGAAGATGGTCCGTCCGATTTCCTGGACCGCGTCGCCGACCGAGAGGCGGAAGCGGCCGCCGTCGTCGTACTTGGAGTAGACCAGCGCCACCAGCAGCCCGGTGATCAGCAGCAGGGTGCCCGGGCTGGACAGCCACTGGAAGGAGTACACGGTGGAGGAGACGGGCTTGCCCTCGGCGTTGACCAGGGCGTCGTGCAGGATCGGCCAGGGGACCTTGATGTCCGTGGAGGCGAGGAACGCGGGCAGGTCGATGCCGAGCTTCCAGAGCTTGGCGATGCCGAAAACGACGATCACGAGGAAGTAGGGAAAGAGGGCCAGCCACGTGCGCGTCGGCGTGAGGCCGCCGTCCGTGGCCTTTTCGGCGGTCAGCACGCCGGCCGTGCCCGCATCCTGGGAGCCGCGGCTCCGGGCGGCGGTGCCGCCGGCAACAGCATCAGCGGCAACGCCCAGGCGCTCGCGGGCGGCCGCGCTGCCCTTGGGCTTCCACAGCCGGAAGAACACGACGGCGGCGCCGAGGCCGACCAGCGAGGCCAGGATGTCGGTCAGTTCGTAGGAGAAGAAGTTGGAGCACAGGAACTGGGCGACGGCGAAGGAGCCGCCGACCACCAGCGCGGCGGGCCAGCAGTCTTTCAGGCCGCGGCGGCCGTCGATGATGAAGAGCAGGATCAACGGTACGAAGGTGGCCAGCAGGGGAGCCTGGCGACCCACGATGGAGGCGATGTCCGTCGCGTGCAGGCCGGTCAGTCCGGCGGCGGTGGTGATCGGGATGGCCATTGCGCCGAATGCGACCGGCGCGGTGTTCGCCACCAGCACGGCGGCGGCTGCGCGCAGCGGAGGCAGTCCCAGGGCCAGCAGCATGGTGGCGGTGATGGCCACCGGGGCGCCGAAGCCCGCGAGGGCCTCGAGCAGGCCGCCGAAGCAGAAAGCCACCAGGACGGCCTGCAGGCGCACGTCGCCGCCGCCGATCACGTCAAAGACGCGGCGCAGGTCCTCGAACCGGCCGCTGAGGACGGTCACCTGGTAAAGCCAGACGGCCATCACGACGATCCAGAGCACCGGGAAGGCGCCGAAGACCCCGCCTTGGGTTGCCGAAAGGACCGCCAGGCCGGCCGGCATATGGAAGGCGGCGATGCCGACCACAAGGGCGGCCAGCAGGGCGAAGGCGCCGGCCACGTGGGCCTTGGTCTTCACGACGGCCAGCAGGATGAAGAAGGTGAGCAGCGGCAGGAGGCCGACAATGGCCGACCAGGCCACGCTGTTCAGCACCGGGTCGGTGGTGGGGGTGAAGTGGTCCACGGAAGTTCCTCTGCGTTGAGAGACGACGAGTTCTTTGGTCAGACCACTGTGGTCGGACCATGAGAGTGTAGCGCAGATCTCACTGGCCGCGTGAGGGGTTCACGTCCGGGCCTGCCTTGGGAGTGGCAGGCGTCACGTGCTTTACTATGGTCAGACCACATATCTCCGGCGTTGCTCGAAAGGCTGTCATGAGAATCGCTTTGTTCGCCACCTGCATCGTGGATGCCATGTATCCGCGCACCGCGCAGGCCACCGTGAGCATCCTGGAGCGGCTGGGGCACGAGGTCGTGTTCCCGTCCGGCCAAGCCTGCTGCGGGCAGATGCACGTCAACAGCGGCTACCTCAAGGAAGCCGTCCCGGTCGTTGCAAACCACGTGCGCGCCTTCGACACCGGGGACTACGACGTCGCCGTCGCACCGTCCGGGTCCTGCGTCGCCTCGGTCAAGCACCAGCACCCGATGGTGGCCCGCTCCTGCGGCGACGCCGCGCTGGAGGCCCGGACCGCCGCCGTCGGCGCCAGGACCTACGAGCTGTCCGAGCTGCTGGTGGACGTGCTGGGCGTGACCGACGCCGGCGCCCAGCTGGGCTCCTATTTCCCGCACCGGGTCACCTACCACCCCAGCTGCCACGGGATGCGCCTGCTCCGCCTCGGCGACCGCCAGGCCCGGCTGCTGCGCAGCGTCCAGGGAATCGAGCTGGCCGAACTGCCGGAAGCGGACCAGTGCTGCGGCTTCGGCGGCACCTTTTCGATGAAGAACGCCGACGTGTCCTCGGCCATGCTCGAAGACAAGACGGCGAACGTCCGCTCCACCGGCGCCGCGCTGTGCACAGGCGGGGACGCCTCCTGCCTGATGCACATCGGCGGCGGCCTGTCCCGGCAAGGCAGCGACGTGACCACCCTGCACCTTGCCGAAATCCTCGCCAGCACCGCGGCAGCGCCGGCGTCCGTCACCGGCGAAGTACGCGTCGCCACCGGAAAGGCAACACGATGAGCACCTTCCTGGGCATGCCCTCCCTACCCGTCTTTGGCACGGGCAACCTGCACGCCGCCGAATCGTTCCCGACGGCGGCCCACCGCGAGCTGGGCAACGCCCAACTGCGCGCCAACCTCGGCCACGCCACGCACACCATCCGCGACAAGCGCCTCCAGGTGGTCTCCGAACTGCCCGATTGGGAGCAGCTGCGCGACGCCGGGTCCGCCATCAAGGAATCCGTGATGGCCCGGCTGCCCGAACTCCTCGAAGAATTCGAGCAGAACTTCACCGCCCGCGGCGGGGTCATCCACTGGGCGCGCGACGCCGTCGAGGCCAACGCAATCGTCGCGGGACTGATCCGGGACACCGGCGAAACCGAAGTGGTCAAGGTCAAGTCCATGGCCACCCAGGAAATCGGGCTCAACGAGTACCTCGAAGAGCAGGGGATCACGGCGTTCGAAACGGACCTGGCCGAGCTGATCGTGCAGCTGGACCACGACAAGCCCAGCCACATCCTGGTCCCCGCCATCCACAAGAACCGCACCGAAATCCGTGACATCTTCCTGCGCGAGATGCCCGGCGCGGACCCGGCGCTGACCGACAACCCCGCGGTGCTGGCCATGGCGGCCCGCGCGCACCTGCGCCGCAAGTTCCTCACGGCCAAGGTGGCCGTGTCCGGGGCCAACTTCGCGCTCGCCGATTCCGGCACCCTCGCCGTCGTCGAATCCGAGGGCAACGGCCGGATGTGCCTGACGCTGCCGGAGACCCTGATCACCGTGATGGGCGTGGAAAAGCTGCTGCCGACCTGGCAGGACCTCGAGGTGTTCATGCAGCTGCTCCCGCGCTCCTCCACCGGGGAACGGATGAACCCCTACACCTCGCTGTGGACCGGCGTCACCGAGGGCGACGGACCGCAAAACGTGCACCTGGTGCTGCTCGACAACGGACGCAGCGCCGCGCTCGCGGACGAGCTGGGCCGCTCCGCGCTGCACTGCATCCGCTGCAGCGCCTGCATGAACGTCTGCCCGGTGTACGAGCGGACCGGCGGCCACGCCTACGGCTCGACCTATCCCGGCCCGATCGGCGCCATCCTTTCGCCGCTGCTGACCGGCATCGAATCGGAGGAAAACAGCTCCCTGCCGTACGCCTCCTCGCTGTGCGGGGCCTGCTACGACGCCTGCCCGGTGAAAATCAACATCCCCGACATCCTGGTGCACCTGCGCAGCGTCGACGTGGACAGCAAACGCGGTAAGAAGAAACTGCCCAGCCAGATGGACGTCGGGATGAAGGCCGCGTCCTGGGCGCTGTCCTCCGGGAAGCGGCTGGGACTGCTCGAAAAAGGCCTTCCGCTGGGCCGTCTGGCCGCCGGACGGGACAAAAAAATCAAGAAGCTGCCCGGCATCGCCGCCGGATGGACCCAAAGCCGCGACATCCCGGCGCCCCCGCAGCAATCCTTCCGCGACTGGTGGGCCAAGGAACACCACGGACCGGAATCCGGCGGCACCCCCGCCCCGGCCCAGGGCAACGCCCAGGCGGATGCCCAGCACAAAGCCCAGGACAAAGCCCAGGACAAGGAAGACGGAGCATGAGCGCACGCGAAGATATCCTCGGCCGGATCCGTTCCGCGCTGCGGGACGCACCCGCAGCACCGCAGATTCCCCGGGAGTACCGCCGATCGTCCGAGCTGGACCAGGATGCGCTGATCCATCTGCTGGTGGACCGCCTGGTCGACTACAAGGCCCGGGTCTGCGTGCTGGACGCGGCCGAGGTGCCCGAACGGATCGCCGAGCTGCTCGCGGACGCCCGGAGCTACGTCGTGCCGGCGGGGCTCGCCGCCGGCTGGACCGCCGGCCTGCCCTCCGCCCCGGACGGTGACCGCCGCCGGGTGGATTCCGTCGCTGCGCCGCTGAGCGTTGCCGAGCTGGACGGCGTCGACGCCGTCGTGACCGGCAGCGCCGTCGCCGTCGCCGAAACGGGGACGATCATCCTGGACGGCAGTCCCAACCAGGGCCGCCGCGCCATCAGCCTCGTGCCGGACCACCACATCTGCGTCGTGAACGCATCCGACATCGCCGGCATCCTCCCCGAGGCGCTGCGGCGCATCGACGGCACCCGGCCGCTCACCATGATCAGCGGACCGAGCGCCACGTCCGACATCGAACTTGAACGCGTCGAAGGGGTCCATGGCCCGCGCACCCTCGACGTGATCATCTCGCGGTAGCCGCGCGGTCGCGGTCCGCGGGGCGTTAGGCCCTTGACCACCCAAATACGGCGGCGGAGGCTTGCCCTATGAGTGAAACCAATCCCGAAACCACGCCGGACATCAAATCCACCGACCTCCAGGAACAGCCCACCGCGGTGTTGCGCGAGACCGTGCCCATGAATGCCCTGCGCGACTTCTTCGACCGCGCCTACCGGACCGTCATGGAGGCCGTGCAGCAGCAAAACGTCCAGCTGGCGGGGCCCCCGTTCGCGCTGTACCGCGGCATGCCCACCGACGTCGTCGACGTCGAGGCAGGCTTCCCGCTTGCCGCGCCGTACCCGGGCGGCGCAGAGCAGAGCGTGAGGGCGGGAGTGCTCCCGGCCGGAAAGGCGCTCCAGGCCATGCATGTGGGCCCCTATGAGACGTTGCCGCAGACCTACAACGCCGTAATGGCCAAAATGCAGGCGGACGGCCTGACCCCGGGCGACGCCATGTGGGAGTACTACCTCAGCGATCCCGCCACCGAACCGGATCCGGCGGCCTGGAAAACCCTCATCGTCTGGCCGGTGGCCTGAGTCTTTGGACCGGGCGGCAGCCGGTGCTAATCGGCGTCGATCTCTTCCAGGAGCTTCTTCGCCGCCTCGGCAATGTCGTCGTGGCCATGCTGCGCAGCCCGGCTCTCGAGCGAAATAATCGCGCAGCGGTGGACTTTCTTGAAGTCGCCGACGGGGAACGTCACGCTGCCTTTGGTGCCCTCCGAGGCGTCCGGGTCGAGGCCCAGATGCCAGTGGGAAAACTCGGCGAATCCATTCTTTTCGATGAACTTGTTCTCCTGCTCGGCCGACGGCGCGTGCTCGCTCCAGTCGTCCCGGGTGTCGCGCTGGACCTTCCCGTCCTTGATTAGCCGACGCGCCTGGGCGAGCGACTTTTTGTTGAGTTTCGTAGCCATCATTGCCTCCATGGTTCATCTGGTTCATGACGCGGAATGTCGCTTTAAACACACTATGCTCCAACTACCAGCATGATGCCCTAAACTGCTTCACTGAGGTGCCTGAAATGGCGCTGTGCAGCAACGAAAGTGAACCCCGCTATGGCTACCGATTACGACGCCCCACGCAAGACAGAAGAAGAGTCTCCCGCCGAATCGCTGGAGGCCCTTCAGGCATCCCGCGGCGGCGGTGCCCAGACTGCTGTGATCGACGTCGACGAGAACGACACCGCCGAGGGCATCGACCTTCCCGGCGCCGACCTCTCCGGCGAAGAACTGACCGTCATTGTTGTTCCCGAGCAGTCCGATGAATTCACCTGCTCCTCCTGCTTCCTGGTCCGCCACCGGTCCCAGGTCGCCAAGGAAAAGAACGGCCTGAAGTACTGCCGCGACTGCGAAGGCTAAAACCCCCGCCCAGGACGGCCAGCCCGCATCACCGGGCTCGTTTCAAGAATTTCACATCATTCCAAGCAAAGCGCCGGACGCCCCCAGGGCCCGGCGCTTTGCCGTACCTGCCCCGTGCCGCACCCATCTGACCCGCAGTAGGGGCCGTTTTCAGCCCTCAAAACGACACCTACTGCCAGCCGGTTGGGGCTAACGACCCCTCGTCAACCCAGGCGCGCGATTCTACCCTTGAGGTATCTGGACGAGGTGCAGGTCCGGATGAATGAGGGGCGGCCCGTATGTTCACAATCGTTCGGAAGAAACTCACCGTCTGGCTGGTGGCAGTGCTGATGGCGGCAGGGCTGGGACTCCTGACGTCCGGGCCGGCCGCGGCGGAACCCTACTGCGGCCTCGTCTGGGGCTCGCTGGCAAAAGCCGACCCCGCGATGAGCCAGGCCAAGGTGGTCAACGTCCGGACCGGCCAGCATTACTGCTTCGACCGGCTCGTCATTGACCTCAACGGGCCGGCGGCCGGCTACTCGGTGCGCTATGTTCCCCAAGTGGTGCAGGACGGGTCCGGCCTGCCGATTGCGCTGCGGGGCCAAGCTTTCCTTCAGGTCACCGCCAACGCGCCGGCCTACGATGAGGGCGGCAAAGCAACCTACACCCCGGCCAACAAGACCGAGGTCAGCAACGTGGGCGGGTACCAGACATTCCGGCAGCTGGCGTGGGCGGGAAGCTTTGAGGGCTACACCAGCCTGGGTCTGGGCGTCCGGGCGCGGCTGCCGTTCCGGGTTTTCACGCTGGCCGGACCGGATTCGGGATCACGCCTGGTCATCGACGTCGCGCACTACTGGTGAACCGCTTCAGCGCGCCAGCGGCGCCCGACGGCGGCTGCGGCTAGGCCGCGCCCAGCTCCACCCGCAGCGGGTACTCCTTGCCGTCCAACACCAGCTGGGTGCACCGGCGGGTGGCCGGGTTGAGCACAATCGGTGCCATCAGGTTCACCGTGGTGGACGCGGGGGAGTGGTTGACCACCACGAGCACCCGCGGTGCCTCCCCATCGCCGAGTTCCAGGGCGTCCAGCGCGGACCCCGGCAGCGGCGGTGCGTAGCCCGGAACGAAGACCGCGGCGTCCGCCAGGAACAACCGGACCGGGACGGAACCGGACTCGAGGGCGAACAGGCCCGGGGCGCTGTCGATATTGCGCAGGGCGAAGTCGTGCACGTGCTCCAGCCCGGGCATCGGGGCCGTGAAGTTCACCGGAGTGCTGTTGAGGACGGAGTTCATCGCAGGAAGTCCATCAGCGTGGGCTGCAGGACCCGCGCAGTGGCGGCCAGCGCCACCTGGTAGTTGGTCTCCTGAAGCTTCAGGTCCATGATCACGCTGCCAAGATCTGCCTTCTCGATGCCAGTCTTCTGTGCATCCAAGGTGGCCTCCAATTCGGTGTTGACGCTGCCGGCACGTTCCAACTGTGCCTGCCGCGCTCCAATGTCCGAGCGTCCGTCGATGACGTTCTTGACGCCGGCTTCGAGCTGGCCTGCGAATGCGGTGACGTCCTGGTTATTGCGCAGTCCGTTGACGATGCCGCTGACCGTGTCGAAGATCGACGTTGCGCCGTCACCGAAGATCGCCGCGCCGTCGGCATCTACCCGGACGGTCTGGTTTTCGCTGATACGGCGCTCCACTGAGCTGTCGGCAACGCCATTGAACTTGGTCGGCGTGCCTGGCGATCCGGGCGTGAACGCGTTGGCTTCGTCCGAGCTGCCGGCAAAAATGTTGCGGCCCAGATGCTTCCTGTTGGCAATCGAGAGAAGGTCCTTGTTCAGGCCCTCCAACTCCAGCGCGATGGCGTCCCGGCCTGACTGGTTCAGTGTGCCGTTGCCGGCTTGGACGGTGAGGTCCTGCATCTTGTGGACCACGTTGGTGGCCTGCTCCAGGGCGGAATCTGCCGCGGTCAGCCAGCGGTCCCCGTCGTCGATGTTCCGGCCGTACTGGGCGGTCGCGGCGATCCGTGAGCGGGTTTGCAGAGCCTGGGCGGTGGCCGCGGGGTCGTCTGAAGGCCGCTTGATTTTGTCCAGCGTGGACGCCTTGTCCTGAAGCTCGGCGAGCTTGGCCTGCTGGGCCTGCAGCGTGCGCTGGGCTGAGGTGCTCATGGTCAGGTTTGTTACCCGGTTCAGCATGTCTACCTTCCTACCAGTCCGGTGCGGTTGATCAAAACATCCAGCGCCTCATCCACGGCGGTCATGACCCGCGCGGCGGCCTGGTAAGCGTGCTGGTTTGTGAGCAGGCTGACGTTTTCCTCGTCCAGGCTGACGGACGCGGACGACGCACGGTTGCCTAGGGCAGACGCCTGCGAAGCGGTAGCGAGCGCGTCATGCTGCTGGGCACCCCGCGACTGGACTCCGATGCCGGTGACGACCCCGGCCCAGAAGCTATCCGGAGACCCTGGGCCCGTGCCGAGCTGGGAGATTTTGTCCGCCACGCTGTTGTCCAGGTTTCCCGCTCCGGCCCCGATGCCAATCTCACCGACATTACGGGGCAGCACGGTGAGGTCCAGTGCTGCATGCGTGCCGGAGGCCGGGCTAAAGAAGTTGCCGGCCGTGTCCCCGCTGGAAGTCCTGGCGCCGTTGTGGAGGGCGTTGACGGCGTCCCTCAAATTTCCTGCGAAGGCGTTGTACGACGCCGCGGCCTCGGCGATCGCGCCGCCGCTACCCTCGTTCTCCGGCGCCAAGGCGGACAGCGCGCCGGCGATCGCGCCGTCGCTGACCGGCACAGCCTGCCCTTTTCGGTCCGCCCATTCGAGCTGGACCAGGGAACCGAGGGAATCCCCGGCCCGTGTGCCGGACAAGGCCAATACCCTGACCGAGGTGCCCATGACCAGCGCGTTGCCGCCGACGTGGATATCCACCGTGCCGTCGGCCTGCTCGCGGACAATCCCGCCGGTGAGCTGTGAGATCGTCTCGGTGAGCTTGGCCCGGGCATCGACGAACTCGTTGGCCGAACCGCCGGCGGCGGTGGTGGAACGGATAGTCGCATTGAGGGCGGCCACTTGGGATGCGGCGGCGTTGACGGCGTCGACGTTGTCCTGGGCCTGGCCGCGGACGCTGCTCCATTGCGCACTCAGCGACTGATAGCCGGAGGAGATCTTCGCGGTGAGTTCATTGCCGGCCTGCAACAGCTGACCCGCCGGACCGGATTCACCGGGCTGGTTGGCCGCCCCCTGCCAGGCCGACCAGAAGTTGTGAAGTGCGGCCGAAATTCCCTTGTCACCCGGTTCCTGCAGGATTCCCTCGATGCCCTGGAGCGCCGAGGATCGGGCGCTGGCGTAACCGGCTTGGGCTCCCGTCGAGCGGACGCCGGCGTCCAGGAAGCTGCTGCCGAGGCGGGCGATGCCGTCCACGGAGACGCCCTGGCCCGCCTCGGGACGGCCGGAGCCCATGAGCCCCTGGGCCGGAGCCGCGATCGAAGACTGCTGCACACGCTGCCGGGTGTAGCCCTCGGTGGCGGCATTGGCGATGTTCTGTCCGGCGACGTTCATGCCCTGCTGGGCGGCTGTCAGTCCCCGGTAGGCGGTGTTCAGGGCGCCAAAGGTGCTCATGGTCGCTTCCTTAGAATTGCTTGTCGAAGAGGCGGGAGCCGGCGGCGTCCCCGGTTTTGCCTTGGGCGTCATACGTGCCGGCCGCCGCGGTGGGCCGCAGGTCCGCCAAGGACTCTTGGGTGGAGCGGACCGCCGTCCGCAGGTACTGCTCATTGGAATCCCGGAGTTCCTTGATGAGGGCGGTCTGACGGGTCAGGGTGTTCAGGTGCGCGGTGAGCACCTCGGACCAGGCGCCCTCCGGGGCGGCCTCCGCGAGTTCGCCTAGCGTCGCGTCGGTAGGAAGGCCCCACATCTCAGCGACGACGGCGGCCTCGATAGTGCGCGCCAAGCTCGCCTTGGAGAGGTGCTCAAGGACCTGCTCCACCTCTTTGGTGCCGTGTGCCAGCCAGCGGGACTTGCCCGAGGTAAGGAGCAGCTGCTCTTCTTCCAGCTTGAAAGTGAGAACGTCCAGAAGTTCACGCTCCCGCCACAGCAGGGCTGAAAGTTCGTGGATGGCCATGGTCCGGAGGACTCCCTCGTGTGTCTGGGTGGTGCGGGCGACAGGTGCGGTGCTGCCGGCCGTGCTGGTCAATCGTGCAGGCGATGCAGCCGCCAGCCGGGTTCGTAGGAACTATCGGCAGGGGAGTGCGGCGCGTTAGGAATAATAGGGCGGATCGCCGGCGGAATTCCCGGAGAAATGCATTCCGGAAAAGAATTTTGGCTTTCGCCTTACCCGTGCTGAGGAAACGGCGATAACTACTCATGAAGGCCCACGGATGGGCCGTCGCACACTGTCCCAAATCATGGAGGAAACATCATGGGAATGCAGATCAACACCAACCTGGCTGCGAACAACGCCTACCGCAGCCTGAGCAACACCCAGACGGACCTGTCCAAGTCGTTGGAGAAGCTTTCCAGCGGCCTGCGCATCAACCGCGCCGGCGACGACGCAGCCGGCCTGGCCATCTCTGAAGGCCTGAAGTCCCAGATCGGCGGCCTGACGGTCGCCGCTCGCAACGCCCAGGACGGAATCGGAGCAGTCCAGACCGCTGAAGGCGGCCTGAGCCAGGCGCACTCCATCCTGCAGCGTCTGCGTGACTTGGGCGTTCAGGCCGCCAACGACACGAACAGCGCTGAATCCCGCGGCGCCATCAAGACCGAGGCCGACAGCCTGGTGAAGGAACTGGACCGCATTGCCGGTTCCACGAACTTCAACGGTGCGCAGCTGCTGGACGGCACCAGGCCGACGATGTCGCTTCAGGTCGGTGCCAACGCTGACGCCAACAGCGTCATCGAAGTGAATCTTGGCAGCGCCAACGTGAAGACCATCGCCGCGGACCTCGCCGGCGGGGATCTCACCGGTACAGGGTCGACCTTCACGATCGCCGATGTCACAGCGCTGACCACCGGTGCTGCGAAATTTGAAAGCGTCACGGCCGCCGGGGTGACCACTACTGTCACGACCGCCGCGCTGAGGGACGACATCGCAGGCGCCGCAGGATCCAAGTTCGAAAGCGTTGAAGAATACGCTGACGCGCTCCGCAGTGACGCCAACTTCGCCGCGAACTTCAGTGTTTCCGTGCAGAAGGACGCCAACGGTGCCGGCACCGGAATTGTGGTCTCGGCATTGAACGGCGGCACTGTGAGTGCCGTTGCTACCACCAACGACCCCGCAGCGGGCGTCGTTGCTGCAGGTTCCGGTACACCCCTGAGCGGTGGCCTGCAGTTCGATAGCACGGATCACGCGCAGGCGTCAATCATCATGATTGACGCGAAGATCAAGTCGATTTCAACGGCCCGCGCCGATCTTGGTGCGACGCAGAACCGCCTTGAGTCCGCTGTGCAGACCATCAACGTGGCCAAGGAAAACCTGACCGCTTCGAACTCCCGTATCCGCGACACGGACATGGCTGAGGAAATGGTCAAGTTCACCCGCAACAACATCCTGTCCCAGGCCGGCACCGCCATGCTCGCGCAGGCTAACCAGTCCAACCAGGGCGTACTGCAGCTCCTTCGCTAGTCCCGGCCTATGAGGGGTTGAGCAAACGGCCCCTCTGTGCTGGTTAGGTGACAAGCACACAGCGTCCGGAGAGACATTCTCTCCGGACGCTGTGGAGTACCACCGGCAGCAATGAAATCAATCGACTAATGATCCAAAGGAGTTGTAGTCGTGGGACTCTCCATCGATGGGCTATCCAGCGGACTGGACACCACGTCCCTGATCAATTCGCTGATGACAATTGAGGCCGCGCCACAGAACCTCATCAGAAGCAAGGCCGCGGCGGTTCAGACGCGTATCTCCGCGCTCCAAGGACTTAATTCAGCGGTCGCAGACTTGGCAACCAAAGCCGCGAAACTCGCCGATCCCAAAAACCTGGAACTCTATACGGCCACGAGCACAGCCTCCAACGTCAAAGCCGCCGTCGGGGCAGGAGCGAAGCCTGGCGCCGTCGACTTTACCGTCACCCAGCTGGCCCAATCCCAGGTCTCGGTCACCAAGAACCTCGCCACCTGGCCATACACCACCATGACCGTCACGGACAAAGGAGGCAACGCTGTCACGGTGACGCCGCTGACCAGTTCCCTTGACGACGTCGTTACCGCCGTGAACCTGTCCGGCGCCGGAATTGTCGCGTCCAAGGTGTCAGTAGGGGGCGGCGAATACCGCCTCCAGTTTGCCGCCGCGAAGTCCGGTGATGCGGCATCGTTCAGCATCTCCGATCCAGACGGAACAGTGGGGCTGACAACTGTACAAACAGCCCAGGACGCACAAATCAAGCTGTGGGCCGGCAGTACTGTCGAGGTTTCGATCAGTTCGTCCACCAACACCTTTTCGGACATCCTCCCAGGCGTCTCGGCCACGGTGAGTGAGGTCTCGGCCACGCCAGCGCGGGTAACGGTCTCCCGGGACAATGCCCAAATCAGCAAGGCGGCCTCGGACCTGGTCAGCTCCGTCAACGGAGTCCTGGCCCAGATCTCAACGAAAAGCACCGTGGTTAGCAGCACTGACGCGTCGGGGGCCCCCGTCACCTCCGGAGGTGTATTTACCGGGGACAGCACTATCCGAACGGTCAACGCGGCGATCCTGAGCGCAGCGTCGCAGCCTGTCGACGGTAAATCCCCATCCGAGCTCGGCATTGTGCTCAACAAAACGGGATCCATAGACTTCGACTCGACCAAGTTCGGCGATGCGATGGCTAAAGACCCCGTGGGGACTATGGCCGCCGTCGCCACGATTGCCGGCCGGGTGGCGGACGCCGCCAAGCAAGCTTCGGACCCCACCACGGGCCTCCTAACCACCAAGATCAAGGGCCAGCAGTCGGCGGCCAAAGACTACACGGACCAGATAGCCAGCTGGGACGACCACCTTGTGACGCGCCGGGCTACCCTGCAGCAGACCTACACGGCACTTGAGGTGGCCCTCAGCGGCATGAAGGCGCAGTCGGCCTGGCTGTCCTCCCAGCTCGCAGGCCTCTCCTCAGGAAGCGCTTCATCATGACCTTCTCATTCGGCGGCGGCTACGGCAACGCCTCACAGCGGAACCAGTACCTCGCGGATTCGGTCCTCTCGGCTCCGCCTGCACGGCTGCTCACCATGCTCTACGACCGCCTCCTCTTGGACCTCGGCCGCGCCGAGACAGCGCAGCAGGCCGCCAACTGGCCGGCCGCCGCGGAAAACCTGATCCATGCCCAGGCCATCATCGCCGAGCTGTCCTCCTCCTTGAATACCGATGCCTGGGACGGCGCCGACGGGCTGCTGGGCCTCTACAACTACGCAGCGACAGCCCTCGTCAACGCCAACATCCAGCGGGACGCGACGCTGACCCGCGAGGCGATCGAACTGCTGGAACCTCTGCGCCAGGCCTGGCACGAGGCCGCAGCCGCCGTCCCGGCAGCGCAGCCGGGACCCAGCACGACCCCCGTGGCCGCGGCAGCGCCGGCGTCGTCTGCCTTCGCGGCGGCGGGAGCCTGGAATACACGGCCGGGTAGCGGGAACGGGAGCCTCGGTTTTGGCTGAGCCGGCCTACTGGGAGGATGACCTCGTAGCCCCGGGGAACGCTGCCGGCGACCCCGCCCTCGCCGCGTGGTCCCTGGTGCTGGACGTGCTGGAGATGGCTGTTGTCGCGGCAGAAAAAACACTGAAAGACCCGTTGGGACCCCTCTCCGCACGGGATCAGCCGGTGGCCGCGCTGCCGGTGGAACGCTGGTCCCCGCCCTCCCTGAATGCTCCGCTGCCGCCGGAGGCGCGACGCCGGGCCATGGCCCTCTCGGCGGCGCAGGAGCGGGTGGCCCGGCGGCTGGAAGCCGCCAAAAACGACGTCGTCCGCCAGCTTCAAGCGGTGAGCTCGGTGCCCGGCGTCGGCGATCCGGCCGGTGCCATTTACCTCGACGTCAAGGGCTGACGCGGCCGCCGTCGGGGCGCGGGAAAGAACCCGAACAAACCTTTCACGTTTTTGCTAACGCGGCGCTGAAGTGTGCCGATAACCACAGATAAGAGCACGGATCGCTCAATTACCGGCCACGGATCGGCCACCCCACAATTTCCCAGGCAGGACTCTGTGCTCGAATCCGTGACTTCCGCAGCCCTGGCCAGCGCCATGGACGGGCTGGCCCTGCGCCAACGCGCCATCGCGAACAACATCGCGAACGTCAACACCCCCAATTACCACGCCAAGCGCGTCAGCTTTGAAGCTGCCCTTGCCGCGTCGGTGCAGTCCGGGGACGGCCATGCCGAGGCCACAACAGCGTCCTCGCTCGAGCCGACCCAGCTCAACGGCAACAACGTCAACCTGGATACGGAGACCCTCTCCAACATCGACACGGTGCTGCGCTTCCAGTTCGCCGCCCGTGCCATCGGTGGGGAATTCAACGCCGTGCGCTCCGCGATGAGGACCAACTGATGACTTTCGACGCAATCGGCATCGCCGGATCCGCCCTGACCGTGCACCGCAAGTGGCTCGACGCCGTCTCAGACAACCTGGCCAATATGAACAACGCCTCCGCAACGTCCGGCCCCGCGTTCCGCGCCAAGTACGTCGAAGCAGCCGAAGGCGCCGAGGGGACCGGCGTGTACGTCAAAGCGACCCAGCTGGGCGACGCCACCGGGCGCATCGTCTACCAGCCGGACCACCCCCTCGCCGACGCCAACGGCAACGTCAAATACCCGGACATCGACATGGCCGAGCAGATGGGCGCTCTGATCATCGCCCAGCGCGGCTACCAGGCCAACGCCCAGGTCGTGGACCGCGCCCGCGAGACCTACCAGGCCGCCCTTGAGATTGGAAGATCCTGATGCCTGTTCCCCCTATCGCCCCGGTCCAGGGTGCCCTTCCCACGGACTACCTCGCCGGCGCAGCCTCGGTGCCCGCAACGGACGGCTCCGGATTCGCTTCTTCCCTCACCGGCGCCGTTGACAACCTCCAGCAGCTGCAGTCGACGTCGAAGCAGCTCGCCGTCTCCGCCGTGACCGGCAACCTGGACGACATCCACAACGCCACCATCGCTGCGAGCCGCGCCCAGATCACGCTCGAGCTCGTGGCCACGGTCCGGAACAAGGGCGTTGACGCGTTCAACGAGATCATGAGGATGCAGGCCTGATGCCTCCGCAGATTACCGTCTTCTTCCAGCGCTTCGGCGCCGGTCTCAAAGGCTTCACCACCGGCCAACGCACCCTCGCCGTCATCGGCGCCGCCCTCCTGGTGGTCGGCATTGTGGCCCTCTCCGCCTGGCTCACCCGCCCCACCCTGGCGCCGCTGTTCTCCGGCCTCAAAGACACCGACGCCAACGGCATCGTGGAGCAGCTGCGCAAGGACAACGTTCCCTACGAACTCAGCGACGGCGGCTCCACCATCCTCGTGCCGCAGGACAAGGTCTACGACGAGCGCCTGAAGGCCGCCGCCGCCGGCCTCCCGACCGCAGCAGCCACGGGCTACTCCCTGTTGGACAAGATGGGCGTCACCTCCTCCGAGTTCCAGCAGTCCGTCACCTACAAGCGCGCTCTCGAAGGCGAACTGGCCAGCACCATCTCCGCCATGGACGGCGTGAAGACCGCCGCCGTCCGGCTCGCGATTCCGGAAAAGACCGTCTTCGTCTCCAAGACCCCGGACACCACCGCCTCCGTTTTCGTGGAGACCGCCCCGGGCGTCACGCTCTCCGGCGACAAGGTCCAGGCCATCGTGCACCTCACCTCCGCCGCGATCGAGAACCTCAAGCCCGCCAACGTCTCCGTGGTCGACTCCCAGGGCAACGTACTCTCCACGGTAGGCGGCGGGGCCGCAGGGTCCTCCTCCAAGCAGGCCTCCGACTACCAGCAGCGCACCGGCGACGCCGTCCGCGCCGTCCTCGACCGCGTGGTCGGTCCCGGCAACTCCACCGTGGCGGTCGCCGCGGACATCACCGGCGAGTCCGCCCAGCAAAAGAGCGAGACGTTCTCCAACACCCCCGGCGCGCTGCCGCTGAGCGAATCCTCCAAGACGGAAAAGTACAGCGGCACCGGCGGAGGCGCCGCCGGCGTCCTCGGGCCGGACAACATCGCGGTTCCCGGTGACACCAGCGGCAACGGCAGCTTCGACTCCACCACCGCGACCAAGAACAACGCCGTCAACAAAGTCACCGAGGACCGGGTGATCCCGCCGGGCGCCGTCAAGCGCCAGACCATTTCGGTGGCCGTCAGCCAGTCCGCCGCGGGCGGCCTGAACATCGGCTCGCTGACATCGCTGGTGACCTCCGCCGCCGGCGTCGACAAGGCCCGGGGCGACATCGTCACGGTTGAAGTCATCCCGTTCAGCACGGCTGCCGCGGACCAGGCCAACGCCTCCCTCGAAGCGGCCAAGGCCGAGCTCGAGGCGCAGAAGCAGCAGGCCTTCTTCAGCACCCTGGTCACCGCCGGCAGCATCCTGCTCGGACTCCTGATCCTCGCCCTGATCATCATCGTCATCCTGCGCCGCCGGCAGAAGCGTGAACCCGTGGACCTGGGCGAACGGCTGGACATGCTGCCCCCGATCCCCGCGGTCACCGCCTTCGACCCCGCGCCCGCGACGTCGGCCATCCCGCTGACGGCCCTGCCGCTGCAGCCGCTGCCGACACCGCCGATGGAGGTCCTCGAAGCCGAACGCCGCATGCAGGAGATCGACAACATGGTCGCCGCCAACCCGGAAAAGGCAGCCGACTACCTCCGCGGCCTGATGGATGACAGGCAGCCCGTATGAAACTCGCCGACTCGACCTTCACCGGGACCCAGCGCGCCGCCGTCGTCCTGATGCAGATGAGCCCGCCCAACGCGGCCAAGGTGATGGCACAGTTCACGGACACGGAGGCCGAAGAAATCGCCGCCGAGATCGTCCGGCTCCGCAAGGTCGACCCGGAAGTCGCCGAACAGATCATGAAGGACTTCCACGAGGCCGCCCTCAGCGGCCCGCGGCAGGCACGCGGCGGCCGCGAGCTCGCCGAGGGCTTGCTTGAGGCCTCCTTCGGGTCCGAGAAGGCCGCCGGCCTGATCAACCGGCTGACCGTCAACATGGCCGGCAGGTCGTTCGAATTCCTCGAAGACATTGAACCGGTGCAGATCCTCGCACTGATCGACGGCGAACTTCCGCAGACCATCGCGCTGGTCCTGGCCCACCTGAGCCCGCGCAAGGCCTCCGCCGTGATGTCCGGACTGCCCGGCACGCTCCGGGCCGACGTCGCGCTCAGCATCGCCACGATGGGCTCCGGCGCGCCGGAAGCCATCGGCATCGTCGCCGACACGCTGAAACTGCGCGGTGGCGCGGCCGTTTCGCAGCAGGCCTCCAAGGTGGTGGGCGGCATCGCGCCGCTGCTGGAAATCATCAACCGCACCGACGCAGGCACCGAACGGTCCGTCCTGGACGGCCTGGATCTGCTGGACCCGGACCTCGCCGTGGAAATCCGCGCCCAGATGGTCACCTTCGAGGACATCGTCAAGCTGGAACGCCGCGACGTGCAGCTGGTGCTCCGCGGCCTGGACGCCTCCGTGCTTGCCGTGGCCATGAAGGGCGCCTCGGAACCGGTCCTGGAAACCATCACCACCAACGTTTCCGGACGCAACCTGGAAATCCTCGAATCGGAAATCGCGGCGCTGGGACCGCTGCGCGCCTCGCAGATCGAGGAGGCGCGGGCCGCCGTCGTCCGCTCCATCCGCGAACTCGATGCCGAAGGCCAGATCACCATCCAGCGCGGGGACGAAGAAGACTATGTTTACTGACGGGGCGCGCACCGGCGGGGCCGCCGCCGAGAGCGCCCCTGCCCGCATCGTCTTCCCCTCGCTGCGCTCCAGCGGACCGGCCAAGGAGCAGGCCGGCTACACCGAGGGCCACGCCGCCGGCTACGCCGCAGGAGTCCGCGCCGCCGCCAAGGAACAGCGCCGCTGGCGCGACCGGATGGCTGCCGAGCAGGCCGCCGCGCTCGCCGCCGGGCAACAAGACCTGGACCGCGCCGTCCGCGCGCTCGCGGTGGCCCGCGCCGACTTCGCGCACCGCAACGTCCAGGCCCTGCACGACGCCGAGGAAGTCCTGGCCCGTACCGCGCTGGAGCTAGCCGAAGCCATCCTTGGCTATGAGCTGGCCGAAGGCACCCGGACCGCGCGCGCCGCCCTCAGCCGCGCCCTGTCCGGAAACGACGCCGCCACCGTACTGGCCATCCGGCTGCACCCCGCCGACATCGAGGTCCTCGCCAAGGAAGGCCAGGACACCCCGGCCGGCCTGCCCCTGCTCGCCGACGCGTCGCTGCTGCGCGGCGACGCGAAGGTGGAGTACCAGCAAGGCTGGCTGGACGCCAGCCTCGGCAGCGCCCTGGCCCGGGCCAAGGCCGCCCTTCTGGGGGACCAGCAGTGGGCCGCCGCTGACAACCTTTCCGGCGGCCGGGCATGATCGCCCAGTGGCGCCCCAAGGGTGAGGACTTCGCCGCAGCACTCGCCGCGGCCGCGCCGCAGCGCGTCGGCACCGTCACCTCCGTCATGGGCCTGGGCCTTGAAGTGTCCGGACTGGACTGCGCGCTCGGCGACCTGGTCACTGTGGGGGAGAACCCCGGGCTCGACGCCGAGGTAGTGGCCGCACTCGACGGCGCCGTCCGCTGCATGCCGCTGGGACGACTCGCCGGCGTCGCCGCCGGCGACCCCGTCCGGGCCAAGGGCGGCACCGTGCTGGTCCCCACGGGTGCGGGCCTCTTCGGCCGCGTCATCGACGGCCTCGGCCGCCCGATCGACGGCAAGGGCCCGCTGCTCAGCGGCCCCCGCGTGTCGATCGATAACGAAGCGCCGAACGCCATGAAACGTGCCCGGATCAACACCGCGCTGCAAACCGGCGTCCGGGTGCTGGACACCATGACCACCCTGGGCAAGGGCCAGCGCATGGGCCTGTTCGCCGGCTCCGGCGTCGGCAAATCCTCGCTGCTGTCCATGATCGCCCGGGGCACCGACGCCGAAGTGTCGGTGATCGCCCTCGTGGGGGAACGCGGCCGTGAAGTCCGCGAATTCCTGGAAGACGACCTCGGCCCGGCCGGGCTGGCCCGCTCCGTCGTCGTGGTCGCCACCTCCGACGAACCGGCGCTGATGCGCATGCGCGCCGCGTTCACCGCCACCCGGATCGCCGAATCCTTCCGCGACCAGGGCCAGGACGTAGTGCTCATGATGGATTCCCTGACCCGGGTGGCCATGGCCCAACGCGAGATCGGTCTCTCCGCCGGCGAACCGCCCGCCACCCGCGGCTACCCGCCCTCGACCTTCTCCATCCTGGCGCGGCTGCTGGAACGCGCCGGCACCGCCGAAACCGGCTCGGTGACCGGCATCTACACCGTGCTGGTGGACGGCGACGACCACAACGAACCGATCGCGGACGCCGCCCGGTCCATCCTCGACGGCCACGTGGTGCTGGACCGCAAACTCGCCGTGACGGGGCATTTCCCGTCCGTGGACGTGCTGGGCTCCGTCTCGCGCGTAGCCTCCAAGGTCAACGCCCGGCACCACCTCGACGCGGCCTCCGCGCTGCGCCGTGTCCTCGCGGCCCGCAAGGGCGCCCAGGACCTGATCGACGTCGGCGCCTACCAGGCCGGGACCAACCCGTTGGTGGATGCCGCCCTGGCGCATGAGGAATCCGTTAGCGGGTTCCTGCAGCAGCCGATGGACGAGTCCACCCCCCACCCCGAGTCCTGGCGTCAGCTGGACCACCTCACTTCAATCCTGGGAGCCGCGGCATGAACCGGCAATTCTCGCTCGCGGGGCTGCTGCGCCTCCGCCAGATCCAGCAGGACCAGGCCGCCTCCGGGCTGGCCAGCGCCCGTTCCCGGTCCAGCTCCGTCCGCGCCCGGGAAGCGTCCGCCCGCCGGCAGTTGGGCGCCTCGGACGAGGACATTGTCAGCTCGGCATCTCTGCGTGCTGTCGCCGCGTCCCGTTCGGCGTCCCACAGCATGCTCGCGGACCTGCAGAACCTCGCCCGCGTCGCCGAGACCGACGAGGCCACCGCACGCGAGGAATTCATCGCCGCGCGCACCCGCTCCGTCGGCCTGGAAAAGCTGCAGGCCCGCCACCAAGCCGAAGTGAACGCCGCGGAGCTGAGTGCCGAACAGTCCGCGCTGGACGAGATTTCCTCGACGATCTGGCACCGGGACGAACAGCAGGTGCGCTCATGAGCCTGACCGAGGCGCTGGGCCGCATGCAGGGCATCCAGTCGATGATCGCTGAACTGACCCGCCCAGCGCAGACCGAAAGCACCGCAGCGGCGCTGAAGTCCGCCGCTGCGACATCCCTTGCCACCGGGACCGGAACCGGCGACGCCGGCTCCTTCACCGACGCGCTCACCGCGGCCCTCGGCGGCAGCGCCGCAACCGCCGGCGCGGACACCACCGGGCTGTCCGGTGGCCTGGGACTGGGCGGCTCCGCGGGACTCGGGGCGTTGACCGGGCTCACCGCGCCGGCCGCCGTCACCACCCCGGTTCGGGTTGGGGCCGGAACCGCGACCGGTACGGACGTGGTGGCGATGGCTAAGAAATACATTGGCGTGCCTTACGTCTGGGGCGGCACCAACCCGGCCACCGGGATGGACTGCTCCGGCTTCACCCAGCGGGTCTTCAAGGACCTCGGCGTCGAGCTTCCCCGCGTCGTGAGCGACCAGATGAAGCAAGGCACCCCGGTGGCGTCCCTCGCCGAGGCCAAACCGGGCGACCTGCTGATCAGTTTCGGCGGGAACCACATTTCCATCTACCTCGGCAACGGCAAAGCCATTGACGCGCCGGTGCCGGGCAAGACCATCCAGATCCGCGACGCCTGGGAACAGCAGTCCAACCTGACCTCGATCCGCCGGATCGTCC
Organism: Arthrobacter sp. SD1074B; assembly: GCF_056780195.1. NCBI lineage: Bacteria > Bacillati > Actinomycetota > Actinomycetes > Micrococcales > Micrococcaceae > Arthrobacter > Arthrobacter sp. SD1074B. Next base: position 713,174 of record NZ_JBRAZT010000001.1, read on the forward strand.
CGGCCGGAGGTGGCTCGTGAAGGGCGCGGCTTCGATGGACCTGGCGTCGGCGCTTGCCGCGGTGCCGGTGCAGGCCCGCGGTGCCCAGCAGGGGAGCCGTACCAGCACCGAGGGCGGATCGTCCGACGCCGGTGCGTTTGGGTCCGTGCTGAGCGACGCCGTGAGCCAGGAGGCGGCCTCCGCCGCCGCGCCCATCGTTCCCTCAGGTTTGGTGTCTTCCGGTCCGGTCGTTCCCTCAGGTTTGGTGTCTTCCGGTCCGGTCGTTCCCTCAGGTGTGGTGTCTTCCGGTCCGGTCGCTCCCTCAGGTGTGGTGTCTTCCGGTCTGGTCGTTCCCTCAGGTGTGGTGTCTTCCGGTCCGGTCGTTCCCTCAGGTTCGGTGTCTTCCGGTCTGGTCGTTCCCTCAGGTTCGGTGTCTTCCGGTCTGGTCGTTCCCTCAGTTTCGGTGTCTTCCGGTCCGGTTGCTCCCTCAGGTTCGGTGTCTTCCGGTCTGGTCGTTCCCTCAGTTTCGGTGTCTTCCGGTCCGGTCGCTCCCTCAGGTTTGGTGTCTTCCGGCCCGGTCGCTCCCTTAAACGCCGCATCGGCCACCGAAAACGGTGCCGCGGCAATGACGACGGTCGCGACCCAGGGTCCGGGCCCCGCGACCGCACCGACCGACGCGCCGGCGGAAGACCTGCCGGCGTCGGCTTCCGACTCCACCGCCAGCGCCGTCTCTGCCTTGGGCTGGCTCAATCCCGGCGCCTTGGGAGTGCCGGGCGTGAATCATCCTCCCGCTGCTGCCGTAGCGGACGTCGTCAAAGCGGAGGCGGGTACCGGCCAGGCAGTAACAGTGGCAGGGGTCGCCAAGAATTCGGGCCTCCCACTCGCGCAGTCACATGACGTCCCCCGCCCGGAGCCGGTCGCTGCAACTGCGAATCAAATGGTTACACTGCCGGGCAGCGCAGTTGCCTCCAGCGCCGTCCCTGCCGAGCAGGCTGCCTCCACGCCGGTGATGTCGGCGGCAGCCGTGCCGCTGCGGCCTGCCGTGCGGGCGGAAGCCAGCCCGGTGCCGACCGCGGTTCAGACCGCAGGCGCCGCCGCCGACCCGGCCAAAACAACGGCAGGTGAAAAGGCCGGCCCGGGTACGACTCCCTCGATGCCCCGGCTCGTCATGCCCGGAACTTTCAACACGGCCAGCACGGCGACCGCCACGCCCGCCGGCGTGGTGGCGGCCGGCGTCGTCGTCGGAACGGGAACTGTGCGCGGCACCACTGCCGCCGCCCCCGCGGACCGCGCGCCCGCTGCCGCCGTCCCCACCGACAGCGCGGCTGCGGCCGGCGCCGCCGGCGCGGCAGCGGTGACCCCGTCCGCGCCCGGTCCGGTATCCGGCACACCAGCGCCAGCGGCGCAGGCTCCGGTTCCGACGCCGGCCCAGCAGCCCGCCCTCCAGCCGCAACTGGCCAAGCCGCTATTCACCCTCGCCGGGGCGCCGCACGGCCAGCACATCATGACCTTGAAGGTCAGCCCGGAGGACCTGGGACCGCTGACCGTGCGCGCCCACATCGACGGAGCCGGCGTGCGGATCGAACTGTTCGCGCCCGGGGACACCGGCCGGGAGGCCCTGCGCGGGATCCTCCCCGAACTGCGCAAGGAACTCGCCGACGCCGGCTTCGGCGCCAGCCTCGACGTTTCGGACCACAGCGGGCCGGCCGGCGGGGGCCGGGACGCGGGGCAGGCCGCAGGTCAGGGAACCGGAGGACGCGAAGCCTCCCAAACCGGCGGCGGCGGCCCGGGAACAGGGGGCCGGAACGGACCCGGCGAATCCCGGCCGGGACACCGCTGGGACGCCCTCGCGGACGAAGCCTCGCTGCGCACCGCCAGGATCCTGAACGGCGCTCAAACCACCCTCGACATACTTGTCTGACACGAAGGAACCCGACCCATGACCATCCAGCCCATCGCCCCCCAGCCGATCACGGCCGCGGGGACGACCCCGGAGGCTGCTGCCGTCCGGGCGCCCGTGCAGTCCATGGACGCCAACGTGTTCATGACCCTCCTCGTGGCCCAGCTCAAGAACCAGAACCCCAGCGCCCCCATGGACACCAACCAGATGATGGCCCAGACCATCCAGCTCTCCATGATGGAAAAAATGACCGAACTGACTTCCAACAGCAAGGAGGGTTTCTCCCTCCAGATGCGCTCGGCCGCAGCCCAGCTGATCGGCCACTCCGTCGACTACACCCTCGCCGACGGCACCACCGGTACCGGGCTCGCCAGCTCAGTGTCCTTTGCCGGCACGGTGCCAACCGTCAAGGTCGGCGACCTGTCCATCCCCCTCGACTCCATCAGCGGCCTCACCGCGCCGGCCGCGTCCTAACCAGTTCCTCCCGTAGAAAGGCAGTTCCCATGCTCCGCTCGCTGTACTCCGGAATCTCCGGCCTTCGTGCCCACCAGACCATGCTGGATGTCACCGGCAACAACATCGCCAACGTCAACACGGCGGGCTTCAAGGCGTCCTCCACGCAGTTCCAGGACACCCTGTCACAGATGACCCAGGGCGCCTCCGCGCCGCAGGGGGAGTCCGGCGGCAGCAACCCGGCGCAGATCGGCCTCGGCGTCCGTGTCGCCGGCGTGAGCACCAACTTTGCCCAGGGCTCCTCGCAGAGCACCGGCCGCGCCACGGACATGATGATCTCCGGCGAGGGCTTCTTCGTCACCAGCAAGGGCGGCCAGCAGCTGTTCACCCGCGCCGGATCCATGACTTTCGACGCCGCCAGCCAGTTGGTTAGCCCCGACGGCGGCATCCTGCAGGGCTGGACGGCCAACGCCGGCAAAGTGGACCAGGCCGGCGCGATCGGCGACATCACCCTCAACCCGAACACCATGATCGCGACCCCCACCACCACGGTGACCCTGGACGGGAACCTGCCCGGCGAAGCCGCGGTCGGAGACAGGCTTGACCGCATGGTCAAGGTTTACGACGCCACCGGCAAGGACAGCCAACTGACCCTTACGTTCGTGAAGCAGACTGCTACTTCCTGGGGTGTGTCCAGCACCGGGGGAGCCCCCTTTGAAGGCACCATGAACTTCACCGACGGGAAACTGACCACCCCCGCTACTCCGAGTACTCTGACCGTCGGCGGCAAGACCCTTGACGTGGGCCAGGTCTCGGCCTACTCGGGCATGAGCTCGCTGACTGTTGCCGGCCAGAACGGCGCCCCCGTGGGCAAGCTGGAGTCCTTCACGCTCGGCAACGATGGGTCCCTGATCGGATCCTTCAGCAACGGCACCAAGCAGGTGCTCGCCAAAATCGCGCTGGCCAAGTTCACCAACGCCGCGGGTCTGGAGAAGGCAGGCGGCTCCTCCTACGTCGCCACCGCCAACTCCGGCAACGTCCAGCTGGGCGCGGCAGGCGACCCCGGCATCGGCACCCTTGCCGGCGGCTCCCTGGAAATGTCCAACGTGGACTTGTCCCAGGAGTTCACGAACCTGATCGTCGCCCAGCGCGGCTTCCAGGCCAATGCCCGCATCATCACCACATCCGACGAGGTCCTGCAGGAGCTAGGCAACCTCAAGCGCTAACCGCACCCCAAGTCCACGGGCGTCGGCGAGGCGCAGGGGACAGCTACGGGCCTCATCCCGCACCGAGGCCCGGGCTGTCCCCTCGGATGCGCCCGTTCGCCGGCAAACACGGTGCCCGCCATGCCGCGGCATGGCTGCTTTTTCGCACCGGTTTTGGAAAAGCGCGGCGCGGTCGGACGGACGCTGCTCGGATCCGGGGGGCGCAGGTCCGGTTCCGCCGCCGGTGTCCGTTGCCGTAGCGAAATTCGTGCCGCCGTCGTCTCCGGACCCTTTTCGCGTGTCCGGGCCACGCCTAACGAAACTGCGGGTGCGGCCGACAGTAAGGGGAGAACACCCCTTTCCCGCCGCTTGGCCGCACCGCCAGGCAGTCCCCAGAGCAGAATCGGCCCATGATCGTTGTTACTCGCCTGAACGGAACGCGCTTCGCGGTCAATCCGGACCTGATTGAACGGATCCACGAGAGCCCGGACACCCACCTGATAACGCTCGACGGCGCCGCCTACGTTGTGCTCGAAAGCCTCGCCGAGGTGGTGGAACTGATTGCCGACTACCGCGCCTACGTCCTGAGCAAGGCTCGGGACTTTCCCGTGGTCACCGGCTTCCCGCTGAGCCTGGTCCCGCCGGCGGGACCGGACGACGACGCCGGCACCACTGCACCTGAACCACCAAGGAAGTAACCATGGATCCCGCAACAGCCGTCGGACTCCTCCTCGCCTTTGGCTCCGTCATCGCCATGGTGCTCATTGAAGGCGGCAGCATCACCGCCCTGCTGCTGCCCGGGCCCCTGATCCTGGTCTTCGGAGCCACCCTGGCGATCGGGCTGGCCGGCAACACCCTCAAGGACGTCATCCAGGCCTTCAAATCCGTGCCGGCAATGTTCATGGGAAAGACGTCAAAGCCGCAGGAAAGCATCGACCAGATGGTCCGCTTCGCGGAAAAGGCGCGCGCCGAGGGCCTGCTCTCACTCGAGGAGGAGGCGGCAAGCGTCAAGGATCCCTTCCTGGCCCGTGCCCTGCAGAACATCGCCGACGGCACCGACGCCGAGGACCTCCGGATGCAGATGGAGGACGAGATCGACACGAAGTCGCGCAGCGACCACGCCTCGTCGAAGTTCTTCGCCAGCCTCGGCGGCTACGCCCCCACCGTAGGCATCGTCGGAACTGTCGTGTCCCTCACCCACGTCCTGGAAAACCTCTCCAAGCCGGATGAGCTGGGGCACATGATCGCTGCCGCGTTCGTCGCGACCCTGTGGGGCCTGCTCTCCGCCAACTTCATCTGGCTGCCGTTCAGCGCGCGTCTGGCCCGGCTCTCGGAGCTGGATATCGAACGCAGGACGCTCATCATGGAGGGAATGCTCGCCGTGCAATCCGGCGCCCAGCCGCTGCTGCTCGCCGAACGGCTCCGGTCCATGGTCCCCGAGCACCAGCTCAAGAGCGCCGCCAAGGGCCGCAAGGCGCCCGGCGGGGACGGCCCTGCGGAGTCGATGGACACGGCCGCGTGAGCGGACGCCGGCGGCCGCGCAAGAAACCCGAAGCCCACCACGTCGACGAGCGCTGGATGGCCTCCTACATGGACATGGTCACAGTGCTCATGTGCCTCTTCATCGTCCTCTACGCCATGTCCACGGTCGATGCGAACAAGTTCGAGAAGCTGCGCAACTCGCTCGCCACGGGGTTCGGGGCGGTTGCCTCCGAGACCGTGGACACCGCCTCGGGTACGGTGGTCCCGCCCGAATTTGTCAACAAGGACCTTGAGGCCTTTGCCGCCGTCCAGTCGGAAGACAAGAAGGCCCAGGACTCGGCCCTCGCCGCGGCCAAGAAGGAAGTCGACCGGCTGAAGGCCCTGGAGCAGAAGATGAAGGCCGGCCTGGCAGCCGCCGGGTTGAGCCAGAACGTCGAGTTCCAGATCGACCAGCGCGGGCTGACGGTCAAGCTGGTCGGCTCGCAGGCCTTCTTCGCCCCCGACCGGCCCGAACTGACGGCCCGGGCGTCCCGCGTGCTGGAGATCATCTCCCCGATCCTCCGCACCGCGGCCCTGGAAATCATGGTGGAAGGCCACGCAGCGAAGGGCATCACGGCGTACCCCTCCACTTGGGAACTGTCCTCGGCGCGGGCCGTCAACGTGCTGCGCCACATGGTGGACCGCGGCGGAATACCGCAGAAACTGATCGGCGCCGTGGCCTTCGGTTCTGCCCGGCAGGTCAACGATGATTCGACGCCGGCGCTCATGGAGCGTAACCGCAGGGTGGACATCGTGGTGATCTCGGACAAGCCCGACGTCGTCCGGGCCCTCATCCCGAAGGCGCTGAAGCTGAGCCAGAAGTAGGCGGGCCGCTGCCGTCGGGCGGTCGGAAGGAACTGCCTGCCCCCGACTGCTTACGCCGGCGGACCCGCTGCCGATAGTGGCAACCGTGAGTGTTCTGGATGAGCGGGAAGTGGTACGGGAGCGGACCGTCAGCGTCTATGACTTCCGGCGTCCCGCGACGCTGGCGCGTGAGCACAGCCGCGTCCTGGAACTCGCCTTCGAAACCTTCGCCCGCCAGTGGGGAACCCAGTTGACGGCCAAGGTACGTGTGAAATCGGTGGTCAGGCTCGAAGACGTCGGGATGCAGAGCTACGACGAGTACGCCGCCTCGCTGCCGGCCGTGACCGCTATGGTCCTGTGCACCATCGAATCGCACGATTCCAAGCTGGTGGTGCAGTTCCCGGCCCCCTCCGCCCTGGGCTGGATCAACCGGATGCTCGGCGCCTCGAACGACTCCGCCATGCCGGACCGGAAATTCACCCAGATAGAACAGGCCCTGGTCAAGGGACTGATGGACGAGGCCCTCGAGGACCTCGGCTACTCACTCGGGCCCCTCCTGAGCGAAACCGTCCGGGTGGACACCGTCCAGTACAACTCCCAGTTCGCCCAGGCCGCAGCGCCCAGCGAACTGATGATTGTCGCCGCCTTCACGATCAACGTCGGCAATATCAGCGCCCCAGCCACCTTGGCCGTACCGGCCGGGATCCTGCTGGGCCGGCTGAAGAAGGTCAACCCGACGGACAACCGCGACGACGCCGCCGCCCGGATCAGCTCGCAGCTGGAGCGGGTCCCGGTGGAGCTTTCGGTGCGGCTCTCGACGTCGTACGTCACCCCCAGCCAGGTGCTGGGCCTCGCGGTCGGGGACGTCCTGACCCTGCCGCATCTGGAAAACCGGCCGTTCGACCTCACCCTGGACGGCACGAGGCTGGCCACCGCCGCCCCGGCCCGCAACGGGTCCCGGGCCGCTGCCGTAATTGTCACAATCGAGGAGAACAACCAATGAGCGCCACCCTGACCAAGCACGAATCGTCGGCGGAACGGCTCGTTGAGGAGCTGCCCAGCCCGGTGGCCCTGAAGGTCGCCGCGCTGGTTCCGTCCCGCGCCGCGGCCCCTTACGCCCGCCAGGCCGTCACGGCGACTTTCGTCGGTTCCGTGACCGCGGACCTGGCCCTGATGCTCAGCGACCGTACCTTCCTGGATGAAGCGGCCGGCGGCATGGCCGGCGGCCAGCTCGGCGTCGTCTCCGTCACCGATGTGCTGCGCCCGGCGATGGAAAGCGCCAGCTCCGTCTTCGGCCCCGGTGTGCTGTCCGACCTGCGCGAATCCGACGCCTCCGGGCTGCTCTCCGACCCGGACACCGCAGTCTTCGAACTCTCCGACGGCACCAGCCCCGCGGCCTGGTTCGCCGTCCGGCTGCGCGAACACGGCACAGGCCAGGACCGCTCCGGCGACGCCTTTGGCGGCGGCGACACGGTGGCCGGCCGGCTGGGGCGCATCAACAACATCGAAATGGCTCTGACTGTGGAGATCGGCCGTACCCGCATGTCCGTGCGCGACGTGCTTTCGCTCGAGCCAGGCAAAATCATTGAACTGGACCGCTCGGCGGGGGCCCCGGCCGACGTCCTGCTCAACGGCCGGCTGATCGCCCACGGCGAGGTTGTGGTCCTGGACCAGGACTACGCAGTACGGATCACCCGGATCCTCGACGTGGCCGAGGGGCTTAGCTGAATGGACTCGCTGATCCTCGGGCTGCGGGTAGCCGTAGCCCTGGGCGCGGTGCTGGGCCTGATCTGGTTGCTGCAGCGCCGCCTCGGCAAAGGCACGGGACGACGCCGGGCTGACGCCGCCTTGAGCGTCGTCAGCCGCCAAAGCGTCGGCCAGCGGGCCTCCGTGGTGGTGGTCGACGCCGGCGGGCAGCGCTTCCTGCTCGGCGTCACGGACCACGCCGTCAACGTCCTGCACACCGGCGACATCCCCGAAGAACCCGCAGAAGACCCGGTTCCGGCGCCCCGCCGCGGCGGCGCCGCCGGCGCCTTCGCACAGATCCTCGCCGGAGCCGGTGTTCCCGCCGCGCACCTCGACGGCGCCGTAGCGTCCGGCGGCGCCATGGCCGCCGACGGCGATGTGGCCTCCGGCCGGGCGGCCACCGCTGCCGTCGCCGAGCCGGGCGCACCGGAGCGGCCGCTGTCCCGCCGCAGCTCCATCCACCGCGAATCCCACACCCGGACCTCCCCGGGGCGCGGGACCCTGTCCGCGTCAGCGGCACACCCGCCGCTGCACGGCTCAATTCTGGCTGGGTCGACCTGGAAGCAGGCCGCTGCCGCTCTCAGGAGCGGACGCCGCAATTGATCCGCCCTGCCACCGCCCGCCCTGCCCGCGTCCCGTCAATGAGTGCCAGCCGCACCAGCACGGGCATCAGCCGGCCCATCAGAATCCTGGCGCTCGGCCTTGCCGCCGTGCTGTGCGCCGTCCTGCTGCTCTGGCTCAATGCTTCCGCCGGCCACGCCACCGCCCCCGTCCCGCCGGTTCCGCCGACCCCGCCGGCCAGCCCGGACAACGGTAGCGTCAACATTGAGATCAACGGCATGGACGGGAAACCCTCCACCGCGGTCCTGACCCTGATCGGGATCACGCTGCTGTCCGTGGCGCCCGCGCTGCTGCTGATGATGACCTCGTTTACGAAGATCTTCGTGGTGCTGGCGATGACCCGCAACGCGCTCTCGCTGCCGTCCATCCCGCCCAACCAGGTGCTGGCCGGCCTGGCCCTGTTCCTCTCGATCTTCGTCATGTGGCCGGTCATCAACGAGATGAACACCATCGGGGTGCAGCCCTACCTCAACGGCACCCTCGACTTCAACGGCGCGCTCAGCGCCGGCTCGGGACCGCTGCAGCACTTTATGCTGGCGCACACCCGCGAGGAAGACATCGCGCTGATGACCCGCGCCGCCGGCATGGACAACCCGGCCACGCCGGAAGCGGTGCCGCTGCAGACGCTCATCCCGGCCTTTATGATTTCCGAGCTCCGCGCGGCCTTCATCATCGGCTTCGTTATCTTCATCCCGTTCCTCGTGATCGACCTCGTTGTCTCCGCGGCCCTGATGTCGATGGGCATGATGATGCTCCCGCCGGTCATGATCTCGCTGCCGTTCAAGATCCTGCTGTTCATCCTGGTGGACGGCTGGGGCCTGATCATCACCTCGCTGATCCAGAGTTACGCGGGCACCGGATGAACGCCAACGCCGTCCTGGACATCTGCCTCCAGGCCATGATCGTGGCCGCCAAGCTCTCGGCCCCGGTGCTGGTGACGGCCCTGGTGGTGGGCCTGGCGATTTCCCTGCTGCAATCCATCACCCAGCTCCAGGAAGCCACCCTTTCCTTCGTGCCCAAACTGGCCGCCGTGGCGGTGGCCCTGCTGATCTGCGGACACTGGATGATCTCGGAGATGGTGGCGTTCACCAACGACCTCTTCGCCAAGATCCCCTCCCTGCTCGGAGGCCTGTGAGGTGGGCATCCCGATCGACCAGACGTGGCTGGAGGTGCTCCTGCTGGCCACCGTCCGGATGACGGCATTCCTGGTCGTGGCGCCGCCGTTCGCGCACCAGGCCTTCCCCGGGCGGATCAAGGCGATGCTGGGCGTGGGCCTGGGCCTGGCCGTCACGCAACGGCTGTCCGCCGGCTACACCGCCCGGGACACGGCCGGGTTCTTCACCGGCGTGGCCCTGGAACTGGTCACCGGCCTGGTCCTGGGTTTCCTGGTCATGCTGGTCTTCGCCGCGGTCCAGTCCGCCGGCAGCCTGATCGACCTCTTCAGCGGTTTCCAGATGGCCCAGGCCTTCGACCCGCAGATGATGGTCAACGGTGCCCAGTTCACCCGGCTGCTGCAGATGGCGGCACTCGCCCTGCTGTTTTCCTCGGACGGCTACCAGCTCGTCATCGGGGGCCTGACCGGAAGCTTCACCGCGCTGCCGCTGGCCGGCGGCCTTGACATGGCCCAGCCCGTCCAGGCCATGACCTCCGCCGTCACCGGCATGTTCCTCGCCGCCGTCCAGATCGCTGGCCCGCTGCTGGTGGTGCTGTTCCTAGCGGACGTCGGGCTCGGCCTGCTGACCCGGGTGGCCCCGGCACTGAACGCCTTCTCGCTGGGCTTCCCGCTCAAGATCATGCTGACCCTCGCGCTCGCAGGATTCCTCTTCCTCGCACTGCCCAGGATCGTCTCCACCCTGGCCGGGCAGGCCGCCAAGACCGTGCTGGGGGTGGGCTGATGTCGGACTCACAGGAGAAAACCGAGCAGGCCACCGACAAACGCATGCGGGAGGTCCGCTCCAAGGGCCAGCTCTCCCGCTCGCAGGACCTCACGGCCTGGCTGGCGGTCGGCGCCGCCGCCGTGATGATCCCCGCCACGGTGGACCGCGGGGCCAACGCCGCCACCGACCAGGTCTTCAGCGTCCGCGGCGTCATGGCTGACCCGGACCCGGCGAAGGCCGTGAAAGCCCTCGAGGACGGACTCGGGTCACTGGCCGGAATCCTCGGGCCCATGCTGATCGTGGTGCTCGTCGTCGTCCTCGTCGGCTCGGCACTGCAAGGCGGAATCCATGTAAAGAAATTCCGTGTGGACTTCGAGAACTTCAAACTGCTCAGCGGACTGAAACGCATCTTCGGCACCCAGGCGCTCTGGGGCGGGGTTAAGGCGCTGCTGAAGGCGAGCGTCGTCGGCCTGGTGCTCTATTCAGTCGTGCAGGGGCTCATCCCGGTGCTGCTCACCGCCGGCGGCCTCCCGGTGTCCGGCGTCGTTGCCGCCGCCGGCGGCGGCATCTCGTCCCTGGTCCAGTTCGCCGTCTTCGCTGGCATCGCCCTGGCTGCCGTGGACTTCTTCGTCGTGATGCGCCGGAACCGGAAGAAAACCCGGATGTCCAAGAAGGAAGTCCAGGACGAGAACAAGAGCAGCGAGGGCGACCCGCTGATCCGCTCCCAGCGCCGGGCCCGGCAGCTGGCCATGAGCCGGAACCGCATGATCGCGGCGATCGGGGACGCCGACGTCGTCCTCGTCAACCCCACCCACGTCGCCGTCGCGCTGAAGTACGAACCCGGAAAGTCCGCCCCCCGGGTGGTGGCCAAAGGCGCCGGCCACGTCGCGGCACGGATCCGGCAGGAAGCCGAGGACAAGAACGTGCCGATGGTCCAGGACATCCCGCTGGCACGGGCGCTGCACGGCGCCTGCGAGCTGGGGCAGGAGATCCCGGTGGATTTCTACCACGCGGTGGCCGGGGTGCTGGCCTTCGTGATGTCGCTCAAGGCCCGCGGCGCCGGCGCCGGGCTGCACAGGATGGCCGGGGCCGGCATATGAACATTGTCGGGAACACTTCTCGAACCAGCGTCTGTGAAAGGACCGCATCATGAACAACAGGCTCGCCCGGCTGGCGGTGCCGATCGGCATCGTGGGCATCGTGCTGCTGCTGGTGGTTCCCGTGCCCGCGCCGCTGCTGGATTTCCTGATCGTCTGCAACATCCTGCTGGCGCTGCTGGTCCTGCTCACCAGCATGTTCGTCAAGAAGCCGCTGGACTTCTCCGTCTTTCCCTCGCTGCTGCTCGTCGCCACGCTGTTCCGGCTGGGCCTCAACGTGGCCTCCACCCGGCTGGTGCTGGGCCAGGGCTACGCCGGCCAGGTCATTGAGGCCTTCGGCAAGGTCACCGTGGGCGGTTCCATGATCATCGGCGCCGTCGTGTTCCTGATCCTGGTGGTCATCCAGTTCGTTGTGGTCACCAAGGGCGCGGAGCGCGTTGCCGAAGTGGGGGCGCGCTTCACCCTGGACGCCATGCCCGGCAAGCAGATGGCGATCGACGCCGACCTGAACGGCGGCTTGATCACTGACACCCAGGCTCGGGAGCGGCGGGCCGAGGTCTCGGCCGAGGCCGACTTCTACGGCGCCATGGACGGAGCGTCGAAGTTCGTCAAGGGCGACGCGATCGCCGGCATCATCATTATCATCATCAACTTCATCGGCGGCATCGCCATCGGGATGCTGCAGCGGGGCATGGAAATCGGTGACGCCCTCAACACCTACGGCCTGCTGACCATGGGTGACGGGCTCGTCACCCAGATCCCGGCGCTGCTGATGGCCGTCTCCACCGGCATGATCGTGACCCGTTCCAATGCGGAGGCGGACATGGGCCGGACGGCGTCCACCCAGCTGCTGCAGTCGCCCAACGCCCTGATGATCGCCGGCCTCGCCGCACTCGCGATGGCGCTGATCCCCGGCATGCCGCCCATCCCGTTCGTCCTGGTCGGGGCCGGGCTGATCCTGGCCTCGCGCCGCACCGCGGCCAGCCAGCAGCAGGCTGAACAGGCCCGCGACGTCGAGGCCGCCGCCCTGAACTCCCCGGAGCTTGACCCGAACGAGAAGCTGCTCGAGGACATGCGCGTCCACCCGGTTGAGATCCTGCTGGCCCCGGACCTCGTGGACATGGTCTCCGGCGCCTCCGACGACCTGCTGGCCCGGGTCCGGTCGCTGCGGCACAAGATCGCCATGGAACTGGGCCTGGTCATCCCGCCGGTCCGCACCCGGGACAGCGTGGACCTGCCGCCGGCAACCTACGCGATCCGGATCGCCGGGGTGGAGGCCGGCCGCGGCACCGCCCCGGGCGGCCAGATGCTGGCCCTCGGCGACTCGCTGGACACGCTGCCGGGCATGGCCATGATCGAACCGGTCTTCGGGCTTGCCGGGAAGTGGATTCCGGCCGAAATGCGGCACAACGCGGAGATGACCGGCGCCACCGTGATCGACCGCGTGTCGGTGCTCGTCACGCACCTGTCCTCGATCGTCACGGGCAATGCCGCCCGGCTGCTGTCCCGCGAGGACGTCCGGGTGCTGACCGAAGGGGTCCGCAAACAGAGCCCATCCGCCGTGGACGAGCTCACCCCCGCGCTGCTCTCGCTCGCCGAGCTGCAGCGCGTGCTCCAGGGCCTGCTCGACGAACAAGTCCCCATCAATGACCTGGCCCGCATCTACGAGGCGCTCACCCTCCGGGCGAAAGTCTCCACGGACCCGGAATCGCTCGTGGAGGCGGCACGCCAGTCCCTCGGCCCGGCCCTGACCGCCAAGTTCATGGACGGCCCCGTGCTCAACGTGATCATGATTGACCCGCTCCTGGAGCAATCCATGCTGGAGGACATGCGCCCGGCCGAGGGCGGAAGCCAGATCGTGATGGGGCAGGACCGGCTCGACGCCGTGCTCCGCTCGGTGGGCAACGCAGTGGACTCCGCGGCCGCCGCCAACCGGCAGGCCGTCCTGGTCTGCGCCCCGGCGCTGCGCCCGGCCATCCACCGGCTCATCGGAGGGCAGCCCGGGTCCGTGCCGGTGCTGTCCTACCGCGAAGTCACCTCCGCCAACGTCCGGATCGAAACCGTAGGAGTCGTGCGCCATGCCGAACCGCTATCGGCTTAAGGGAGCCTCGCTGGAGGAAATCCGCAGCAAGGCCGAAGCCCAGTACGGCCCGTCGGCCCGGATCGTTTCCGCCGAACGCGTCATCAGCCCCGGGATCGCCGGGCTCTTCGCCGGGAACCGTTATGAGGCCCTCGTCGAGGTCCAGCCCAAGCACGACGTCGTCACCGGCGAGGTGGTGCCGGAGGCCGACATCCTGGCGGAGGGCGAGATCCTGGAACCACGTGCTGCTTCGCGCGCCGCCGCGCCTGCGGCCCCGGCACGCACCGCGGCACAGAACCCGCTCCGAAATACGCCGCAGAGCGCGCCGCGGCCGCAGCAAGCGCCGGGCAGCAACCGCGTCGCCGCCGCCCCGGGCCACGCGCTGCAGGGCGACGCGATCGCCGCCCTGCTGGCGGAGGCCGACGCCGCCGAACGGACGCTGCACCGGACCGGCGACCCCGGCGCCCCCGGCATCTCGACCGAGTCGCCGGGCTTCGCTGAACTGCTGGACCAGCTTGGCTCCGGGCTCCGGACGCCGGCGGCCGGCGCAGGACAGGCTAAACCGGACGCTCCGGTGCGTCCGGCCGGCAGCGCGGGGGAGGTCCCCGCGCCGGACGGGAGCCAGGCGGCGGCGCCGTCGTCCGTCCGAGCCACTGCACCGGCGCGCGAGCGGATCCCCGTCCCGCTGCGCGGGACCGGTGACCTGGTGGTGCTGGTCGGTCTCGGCGACGACCCGCTGGACACGGCGCTGGCCATGTCGATCGCCGCCGGGGGCGCGGACGTGCGCACCGCGGGGGAGCTGAGCGCCTACGGCCACCTGCACTTGGACGGACGCCAGAGCGCGACGGCGGCTCGCGCGCACGCGGTGGAGACCGAACAGACGGTGCTGGCCGCGTTCGGCCTGGGCAAGGGCCGCAACACCCTGGCCCGGCTGCAGGCGATCGCGGCCCTGTCCCCGGACCAGCTCTGGGTGGTGGTGGACGCCGGACGTAAACACGAGGACACCGCCCGCTGGGTGGGCCAGCTCAGGGCCCGGCTCGAGGTGGCCGCTGTCGCCGTCGTGGGGGCGGCGGACACCGCGACCCCCGAAAGCGTGGACGCCCTGGGCCTGCCGGTGGGCTGGATCGACGGCCGGGCGGCAACCCGGCCCGCCCCGTGGGCCGCAGCGCCCGGCCGCGAAGGGTAGATTGAGAGAATGCTGGTACTCACACGCAAGCCGGGCGAACAGATCATGATCGGCGACGGCATCGTCATCACTGTTCTGGAAGGCCGCGGAGACGGCGTCCGGATCGGCATCGAGGCCCCCCGCGGCGTACCGATCCAGCGGCGGGAAGTCATCGAGGCCATCGCCGCGGCGAATCTTGCGGCAGCCGAAGCAGGCGCCGAAGCCGGCCCTGGCACCGAGGATGCGCTGCGCGGGCTGCGGCCGCCGGCGCCCGCCGGCGACTAAGCCGCCTAGTGCGAGTTCGCGTCGTCGCCGAGATACTGGGCCATCAGCGGCTGGGCGGCGCGGCGCGTGATGGCGAGGGCACGCTCAATGTTCCCCGCCACTGTCAACTGCTCCAGCATTCCGGTCGGGTCGGCTGGCGCGGCGGGCCGTTGCAGGCCCCGGAGCGATGCCTCGTTGGCGCGGGCGGCGTCGCCGAGCCGGTCCATCAAGCTGTGGAGGCCATCCAAATGCTCCTGCAGGACGGTGGGCCAGGAACCTTGCGGCGCGGCGGCAACCAGTTCCACCAGCGTCGCTTGCGCCGGCAGGCCCCATTCGGCCGCTACCGCCGCGGACTCGACATTCCGGGCCAGCGCCTCAAAACGCAGGCGGTCCAGCACGCCTTCCACCTCGGAAGCGGTAAACGTCAGCCAGTGGGTGTTACCGGCCGCCACGTGCAACCGCTGGGTTTCCAGCCTGAACAGGAGCAGCTCCAACTGCCGCCGTTCCTGCCACAGCGCCGCCGAAAGATCCCCTGCACCCATGGGCCCCATTCCCTGCCATCCCGGCCAAATTACGGCTTTCCGCATTTTCCGCCAAGCTTTTCCCTGAGGGTACACGCAGATTCCGGATCAGGTGATAGGTTTCGTTCTGGGTGCTGCGCCCGGGCTTCGAACACCGCCTCCCATGGGGGGAGCGCGGAACCGTTTGCGGGTGCGGCTCTCAGGGTTTTAAAGCTCCTGATCCGTCTCATGGGGGGACACACTATTGAATCGCGTGGAACGCAACGAGATGGTCACCCAGCACCTTCCGCTGGTCGGCTATCTCGTCTCAGATTTGTGCTCGAAGGCGTCCCACCTCTCGCGCGATGACCTGGCGTCGGCTGGCGCCGTTGCCCTGATTACCTCGGCCGATTCCTTCGACCCGGACCTTGGCGTACCCTTCGGCGCCTTCGCGCGCCGCCGCATCCTCGGCGCCTTCGCCGACGAGATGCGCGCCAGCGACTGGGCCACCCGCTCCGCGCGCCGCCGGATCAAAGAGACCATGTCCGTCCAGGAAACCCTGGCGGCGGCACTCGGGCGCGCCCCCTCCGTGGACGAGATCGCCTCT
This sequence comes from Arthrobacter sp. SD1074B, assembly GCF_056780195.1. Classification (NCBI taxonomy): domain Bacteria; kingdom Bacillati; phylum Actinomycetota; class Actinomycetes; order Micrococcales; family Micrococcaceae; genus Arthrobacter; species Arthrobacter sp. SD1074B. The sequence goes on from NZ_JBRAZT010000001.1 coordinate 728,993, forward strand.
GCGCTCGGCGTCCAGCAAAGCGTCGTGGAAGCGGCCCTCGCCGACGCGTCCCGTACCCTCACGCCACTCGACGACGCCGTCGTCGACACGCTCGCGGCGGAGACCCTGTCCCCGGAAAGCTCCGTCCTCGCGGACGAACGGCTCCAGTACCTCAGGGCCGCTGTGAAGTCGCTGCCGGAGCGGATGCGCTACGTGGTCGAGGAGATCTACTTCGGCGACCGGACCGTCAAGGAACTCGCAGCCGAGCTGGGCTCCACGCACGCAGCGGTGTCTCAGCAGCGCGCCGAGGCGATCCGCCTCATGCGCGACGGCCTGACCGCCCACTATGCGGACGACCCGGAGCAGGGCTTCGAACCACAGTCCCGGATTACGCCGCGCCGCCGGAACGACTACCTCGCCCAGCTCTCCGAGGCCACGACCGGGGGAATCACCCGGGCCATTTTCCCGCAGGGACCGGTGCTGAACCAGGCCGTCTGACCCCACCCCGGACGGTTAGTAAGCTCACTTAGTAAGCTTATCGTGAAATTCCGCCGCGACCATCGCGTGCCGTCTGCTCCCTGGGGTAGCGTCTGAGGCATAACGCCGGACCAGCCGTTCCTACCAAGGAGGATGCATGAAAGCTACACCCACCCTGACGAGCAACCTGCAGGCCGTTCTCGTGGACCTGATTGAGCTCCACGTACAGGGCAAGCAGGCCCACTGGAACATTGTGGGTACGAACTTCCGCGACCTTCACCTGCAGCTGGATGAGATCATCGAAGCTGCCCGCGGCTTTGCCGACGATCTGGCCGAACGGATGCGCGCCCTGCATGCACTGCCGGACGGCCGCAGCTCCACCGTTTCCAAGACCACGGCCCTAGCGGAATTCCCGACCGGCCTGATCAACACCAAGGATGCGATCGACAAGATCGTTGCCGCGCTCGAGGCCGCCGTCGGCACCATGCGCAAGGTGCACGACGAGGTGGACGAGGAAGACCCCACCACCGCCGACTTGCTGCATGCATTCATCGCCAAGTTGGAGCAGTACGCCTGGATGGTGAACGCCGAAACCATGCGTGCCACCGCCAGCGTCACCACGCCGGATAGCAAGAAGTAAGCGCCGCTTTCCACGCGCCTTCCACGCGTCCGACGCCGGGTTCCCACCCGGCGTCGGACGCTTCTTTTTAACCCTTGACAGCCGCCGCCGCCGCGCAATACTTAAGTATGTGCTTAACAATCAAGGCAGTCCGGACGAGGAACGGGAGCTCAACGGCGTTTTCCACGCCCTCGCGGATCCCACCCGGCGGGCCATCGTGGTCCACCTGTGCGAGGGGCCGGCGACGGTCTCCCAGCTGGCGGAACCGTTCCGGATCAGCCTGCCCGGGATTGTTCAGCACCTCCGGGTCCTGGAAGCCAGCGGCCTGATCCGCAGCGAGAAAATCGGCAGGGTGCGCAGCTGCAGCATTGTCCCTGCCGCGGTACGGCGCGCCGAGGACTGGCTGGGCCTGCGCCGGACACCGGAAGAGCGCCGCCTTGACCGGCTGGAGCAATTCCTGGATCCCCAGCCCCGCACTGATCAATGAGGAGTACGTCATGAGTGTCCCCGTTACGCACGCAAGCTTCAGCCTGGAACGCCGGCTGAACGCACCGCCGGCACGCGTCTTCGCCGCGTTTGCCGACCACGCCAGCAAGAAAAAATGGTTCGGCGGGCCGCCGGAGTGGTACCAGGGCGAATCCAGCCTCGACTTCCGGGAGGGCGGCCGGGAGACCGACGTCGGCGGCCCGGTGGGCAGCTGGGTCTCGACCATGCATGCCATCTACCACGACATCGTCGAGAACGAACGGATTGTCTACAGCTACGAAATGCTGCTCGACGGACGGCGTATGTCCGTGTCGCTGAGCACCATCGAACTGGAGCCCGACGGCGACGGCACCGTCCTGACCCTGACCGAGCAGGGCGCGTTCTTCACCGGGACGGCCGCGAGCGATGCCGAGCAGGTGGCCGGGCGCGAGGAAGGAACCGCAGGTTTGCTGGACGCGCTGAAGGCCTCCGTGGAGGCGGGCTGATGCCGGCGTCTAGTTCGCCGTAGGGACCTTGCGCAGGACAACCCCGGCAAGCACGGCGGCCCCGGCCATCAGCACGAGCGCGATCGCGGCCGTGATGTGGACGCCGGAGTCGAACGCCGCGCGGGCGGCGGCCATGACGGCCTCTGCCAGCGGGGCCGGGAGGGCATGTGCCAGCTCGGCGGCTCCGGCCAGGGTCTCGCCGGCCTGGGCCGTGGATTCCGGCGGCGCCGCCCCGGCAACGCCGGCTGGCAGCTGGAGATTGCGCTGGTAGGAGGCAGTCAGGATGGAACCAAGGATGGCAGTGCCGAGCAGGGAGCCGATCTCGTAGCCGGTTTCCGAAATGGCGGCTGCCGCGCCCGACTTCGCCGCCGGGACCGCCCCCAGGATCAAATCATTGGAGATGGTCTCGGCTGCGCCGACGCCCAGGCAGAGCACCAGCAGGGCGGCCAGCAGCACGCCGGGCCCGGCACTGTGGTCGCCCAGAGCCACGAGGCCGTAACCGGTCGCGCTCAGCAGCAGCCCGCCCGCAACCACATAACCGGGCCGGATCCTGCGCACCAGCGGGACCACGAGCAGGCCGGCGACGACGGTGGCGACCAGTGCCGGGACCATCGCCATGCCGGACTCCGACGGTGACTGGCCCTCGAGCAGCTGCAGGTGCTGGGCGAGGAACAGGATGAAGCCGTTGTAGGAAAACAGCGCCAGGACGTTGGCGGTGATCGCGGTGCTGAACACCGGGTTGCCGAAGAGGCTGAGGTCCAGCAGGGGAGTGGCCGAGTCCGAGGCGGCCAGCCGGCGCTGGCGGCGGACGAAGGCGTAGCCCATCAGCAGCCCGGTGCCGAGGGCGGCAAACGGTTCCGGCGCCACGCCGTCGGTGGCGAGGATCTTGATGCCGTAGACCGCCGGCGCCATGGCCAGCAGGGACAGGACGATGCTGGGCAGGTCCACCCTGCCCGGGTTGGGATCCCGGGATTCCGGGATCAGCGCGGGCCCCAGGGCCAGCAGCGGCGCGATGATCGGTACCGCGACCAACAGGACCGCGCCCCACCAGAGGTGCTCCACGAGCCAGCCGCCGAAAATCGGGCCGAGTGCGGCGCCGCCGGAGAACCCCGCGGCCCAGATCGCCACCGCGAGCCGCCGCCGGTTGGGCTCCGGAAAGATGTTGCGGATCAGGGACAGCGTGGACGGCATCAGCATGGCGCCGAAGAACCCCAGGCCGGCCCGGCCCGCGATCAGCCACTCCGCGCCGGGCGCAAAGGCCGTCACCGCGGAGACGGCCGCGAAGCCGGCGCTGCCAACGAACAGCAGCCGGCGCCGGCCGATCCGGTCGCCCAGGCTGCCCATCGCCACCAGGAGGCCGGCCAGGACCAGTGGATAGGCGTCGACAATCCACAGCAACTCCACCCCGGTGGCATCCAGGCTGCGGGCGATGGCAGGCAGTGCGAAGGTGAGGGCGGTGTTGTCCACGGCCACGAGCAGCACCGGGAACATCAGCAGGGACAGCGCCACCCAGTCGCGCCAAGGTGCGCGCGGGGCCGGGGCTGGGCAGGCGGCTGCGGACACGGATGTGGTGCTCATAAGCGTTAACTATACCGTCTGGACGGTACAGTTAAGAAATATCCGACCGGAAGGGCATGATGGGAGCCATGGCCAGAAAACCCGTCGCCCGCGAAGCCGTCCTTGATGCCTTCGAGTCCCTGCTCATCACGGAGGGTGAGCGGGCCGCGACGCTGGACGCTGTGGCCAGGACGGCAGGCGTCTCCAAGGGCGGCCTGCTCTACCACTTCCCCACCAAAGACGCGATGATCGCGGCGCTGCTGGAGCGCCTGGATCGGCTCCTCGCGGAGGACCTCGACGCCATGGCCGCGGCGCCGGAAGGGGCCGCGGCGTATTTCATCAAGTCCTCGGTGTGGGCCGATACGCCGCTTGACCGGGTGTTCGTGGCCGCCACCCGGCTGGCCGAGGTGGCGCACGCCGAGACCCTGCGGCGGATGGCCGGTGTCCAGGAGAGCTGGCTGGCGCTGCTCGCGGCCGATGTGGGCCCGGCCATGGCCAAACCCGTGCTGTATATGGGGGACGGGCTGTACTTCAATGCCATGCTGGCCCGCGGACCCGCCGGAGCGGCACCGGACGTGGCCGGCGACGTTGAGAGCCTGCTGGCTGCCGTCGAACGGCTGCGCGGCTGAGCCCTGCCCCACCCAAAGGTCGCCCCCGCAGCTCCGGCGGGTTTGAACCTAACGCTCCTGCAGTTCCGGCGGGTTTGAACCTAACGCTCCTGCAGGTCCGGCGGTGCGGGAGCGTTGGCGAAAGTTGTGCCGGATGTGCGGCGGGCGTTGGCGAAAGTCGTCCCGGAGCGTAACTCTCACGCACGCGCCGGAAGGAGTTTGCGGACGCGTGCCCGGCATAGGACAATGGAACCTGTGACTACGGTCACGAGCAATTGAATAAGCCTTTGATCTGCGGCGGGAGAGCCCTGCCAGTAGGTACAAGCAGGCGCCGTAGGAGCAAACCCTCCCCAGGAATCTCTCAGGCCCATGTACCGCCGCGGCAAGGCAACTCTGGAAAGCAGCAGGCATGTCCTCGAACATGCCGTGCTCACCGACGGTGCAAGCGGAGCCTCGCGAAAGCGGCTGCGCGGAAACTCTCAGGTCCAATACAGAGCGGGGAGGAACCCGAATCAATGTGGCGTACCCTGCGCCGCCTTAGTTATGGAGTTCCTTGTGACTGTTACCTCAGCCTCCACGTCCTTCGTTGACCGGCATATCGGCGCGCGCCGCCAAGCCGATGTCGATGCCATGCTGAAGGCTGTCGGCCACGACACCGTCGACGCACTGGTGGATACCGCCGTGCCGAAGGACATCCGGCAGGACTCCGACCTCGCGCTCGCTGGGGCACTGAGCGAAGTGGAAGTCCTCGCCGAACTGCGCAAGCTGGCATCGAAGAACAAGACCGCTGTGCAGATGATCGGCCAGGGCTACTACGACACCGTCACCCCGGCCGTGATCCGCCGCAACATCCTCGAGGCCCCGGCCTGGTACACCGCGTACACCCCGTACCAGCCGGAAATCTCCCAAGGCCGGCTCGAGGCCCTGCTGAACTTCCAGACCATGGTCCAGGACCTCGTCGGCCTGCCGATCGCCAACGCCTCGCTGCTGGACGAAGCCACCGCCGTCGCCGAGGCCGTGCTGATGATGCGCCGCGCCAACAAGAACAAGACGGCCCACGACGGCAAGACCGTCCTCGACGCCGACTGCCTCCCGCAGACCATCGCCATCGTCAAGGGCCGCGCCGAAGCCCTCGGCTTCGAGGTCGAGGTCGCGGACCTGTCCAAGGGCCTGCCCGAGGGAGTCATCAACGGCGTCGTGCTGCAGCAGCCCGGTGCCTCCGGCCGCGTCCTCGACCACTCCGCCGTGATCGCTGACGCCAAGGAACGCGGCGCGCTCGTCACAGTCGCCGCGGACCTGCTGTCCCTGACCCTGATCACCTCCCCGGGGGAACAGGGCGCGGACATCGCGGTCGGCTCCGCCCAGCGCTTTGGCGTGCCGCTGTTCTTCGGCGGCCCGCACGCCGCCTACATGGCCGTCCAGAAGGGCCTCGAACGCTCCATGCCCGGCCGCCTGGTGGGCGTCTCCAAGGACAACGCCGGCGTCCCCGCCTACCGCCTGGCGCTGCAGACGCGCGAACAGCACATCCGCCGTGAGAAGGCCACCTCGAACATCTGCACCGCGCAGGCGCTGCTGGCCATCGTGGCCTCCTTCTACGCCGTCTACCACGGCCCGGACGGGCTGAAGGCCATTGCCGAGACGGTCCACCGCCACGCGCGGACCATTGCCGCCTCACTGAAGACCGCCGGCCTCGACGTGCTGCACAGCTCCTTCTTCGACACCGTGTCCGTGTCCGTGCCCGGCAAGGCCGCGGACATCGTCGCCGCCGCGGACGCCAAGGGCATCAACCTGCGCGCCATCGACGCCGACACGGTCGGCATCTCCGCCGATGAGGCCACGACGACGGCGATCGTCGCCGACGTCGTCGCGGCCTTCGGCGCCAGCTTCGCAGACAGTGACGCCGGCTTTGGCCTGGACTCCGCCGTCGAGCGCACCTCCAACTACCTCCAGCACCCGGTCTTCAATACCCACCGCTCCGAGACCCAGCTGCTGCGCTACATCCGCCGTCTCGCCGACCGCGACCTCGCGCTGGACCGCACCATGATCCCGCTGGGCTCCTGCACCATGAAGCTGAACGCCACAGCCGAGATGGAAGCCATCTCCTGGCCGGAGTTCGCGTCCATCCACCCCTTCGCGCCCGAATCCCAGACCGCCGGCTGGCGCGAACTGATCGAGGACCTCGAAGCCCAGCTGACCGAGATCACCGGCTACGACCAGGTCTCCATCCAGCCCAACGCCGGCTCCCAGGGCGAGCTGGCCGGACTGCTCGCCATCCGCGGCTACCACCTCTCCCGCGGCGACGACCAGCGCAACGTCTGCCTCATCCCGGCCTCCGCGCACGGCACCAACGCAGCCTCGGCCGTGCTGGCCGGCATGAAGGTCGTCGTCGTGGCCACCGCCTCGGACGGCACCATCGACCACGCCGACCTGCAGGCCAAGATCGAGCAGCACAAGGACGCGCTCTCCGCGATCATGATCACCTACCCCTCCACCCACGGGGTGTACGACGCCGATGTCCGCGAGGTCTGCGACGCCATCCACGCCGCCGGCGGCCAGGTTTACATCGACGGCGCCAACCTCAACGCCCTCGTCGGCCTGGCCCAGCCGGGCCAGTTCGGCGGCGACGTCTCGCACCTGAACCTGCACAAAACCTTCTGCATCCCGCACGGCGGCGGCGGACCGGGCGTGGGCCCGGTCGCGGCCAAGGCTCACCTGGCCCCGTTCATGCCCGGCAACGCGGCGGATCCGGCCAATGGCGAAAGCGGCACCCCGATATCCGCCTCACGCTACGGCTCGGCCGGCGTCCTGCCGATCTCCTGGGCCTATGTGAAGCTGATGGGCGGTGCGGGCCTGACCGAGGCCACCAAGTCGGCCCTGCTCGCGGCCAACTACATCGCGGCCCGGCTCAACGACTACTTCCCGGTGCTCTACACCGGCGAGGGCGGCCTCGTGGCGCACGAGTGCATCCTGGACCTGCGCGAACTCACGGCCAAGACCGGTGTCACAGCCGAGGACGTGGCCAAGCGCCTGATCGACTACGGCTTCCACGCCCCCACGCTGGCGTTCCCGGTGGCCGGGACCCTGATGGTGGAGCCCACCGAATCCGAGGACCTCGGCGAAATCGACCGGTTCATCACCGCCATGATCGCCATCCGCGCCGAGATCGACCAGGTGGCGCAGGGCGACTTCAGCGTGGAGCACAGCCCGCTGCGCAACGCCCCGCACACCGCGGCGGCCGTCATCAGCACTCACTGGGAGCGCAGCTACCCGCGCGAACAGGCCGTCTTCCCGGTCCACACGCTCAAGCAGGATAAGTACTTCCCGCCGGTCGGCCGGATCGACGGCGCCGCCGGCGACCGCAACCTGATCTGCTCCTGCCCTCCCCTCGAAGCCTTCGAAGACGACGCAGCAGACCACTCCGCCACCTCCGCCTCCAACGACTAGGGACAGCCAACGATGACTGAGAACTACACGGCACTGTACGAAGAGCACAAGAAGCTCGGCGCCTCCTTTACGGACTTCGGCGGCTGGCAGATGCCGCTCAAGTACAGCTCCGAACTCGCCGAACACCACGCCGTCCGCACGTCCGCGGGCCTGTTCGACCTCTCCCACATGGGCGAGGTCTGGGTTACCGGTCCGGACGCCGCAGCCTTCCTGGACTACGCCCTGGTGGGCAAGATCTCCGCGATGGCCGTCGGCAAGGCCAAGTACTCGCTGATCTGCAACGAGGACGGCGGGATCATCGACGACCTCATCACCTACCGCCGGCCCGCCGCGGCCGACGGCACGGACACGTTCCTCGTCGTCCCCAACGCCGGCAACGCCAAGGTCGTCGCCGCGGCGCTCGCCGAGCGGGCTGGTTCTGCCCAAGAAGGCGGGTTCGACGTCACGGTCCGGGACGCCTCCGATGAGATCTCGCTGATCGCAGTCCAGGGACCCAGGGCCGAGGCCATCCTGCTCCGCCTGGTCCCCGCCGCGGACCACGAACTCGTCACCGGCCTGAAGTATTACGCCGCCGTCGAGGTCCCCTTCATGGTCGGCGGCGCAGGTAAGGACCTGCTGCTGGCCCGCACCGGCTACACCGGTGAGGACGGTTTTGAGATCTTCGTGTCCAACGACGACGCCGCCGCCCTTTGGCAGGCGCTCATCGCCATCGCCGAGGAGGGTGAGTTGACGCCCGCCGGCCTCGCCTCCCGCGACTCGCTCCGGCTTGAGGCCGGCATGCCGCTCTACGGCAACGAGCTCTCCCTCGAACGCGACCCGTTCGCTGCCGGACTGGGCCCCGTCGTCGCGCTGTCCAAGGAAGGCGACTTCGTCGGCAAGGCGGCCTTGGCTGCCAAGAAGGAAGCCGGCGCCGGCACCAGCACCGGCCGCAGGCTCGTCGGGCTCAAGGGGCTTGGCCGCCGCGCCGGCCGCGGGCACTACCCGGTCCTCAAGGACGGCAACGTTGTCGGCGAAGTCACCTCCGGCCAGCCCAGCCCCACCCTGGGCTACCCGGTCGCCATGGCCTATGTCGACGTCGAATTCACCGAACCCGGCACAGCGCTGGACATCGACCTGCGCGGCAAGACCGAGCCGTTCGAAGTTGTCGCACTGCCTTTCTACAAGCGCCAAAAGTAGCCCCTGCCGTCCCGGAGCCGTGGTTGGCTCCGGGACCGGCCGAGAGGTCCACGGCTTCGGGACCGGCAGGCCCCGGTTTTCACGCGTGCTCGCTCGTTCCTCGCTTAGACGCACGCTTTCGAAAACCGCGTCCAGCCGGCCCCTCGTGGACAGCTCACCTTTTAGGACAACCCGCCACACCAAAACCAACAGGAGCCAGCGCCTTCGAAAGCCAAGGGTGCTGGAGGATGAACCGCCTACCGCGGCTCGGCTCCAGAGAATTCGACTGGCACTGTTTCTTTCCGAAGAACTGTTGGCCCCGAAAACTGAACTGAATAGCTGCGGGTGGGGGGCTTCCGAAAGCGTGCGTCTAAGCGAGGAACGAGCGAGCACGCGGAGGAATCGGCTCATCCGCCACTTAAACCCAGCCACAATTGAGTTAGCTCACGACTTTTCAAACGTAAAGGAAAAACACATGGCAAAAGTTGCCCCTGAACTGCAGTACTCCGACGAGCACGAGTGGGTTGCGCGGGAGGCCGGGAACGTTGTGTCCATCGGCATCTCCGCAGTAGCCACGGACGCCCTGGGCGACATCGTCTACGTTGACCTGCCCGAGGTCGGCGCTGCGGTGACCGCGGGGGAGACCTGCGGCGAGGTCGAATCGACCAAGTCCGTCTCCGACCTGTACGCCCCGGTGACCGGCGAAGTGACCGAAATCAACCCCGCCGTCGTCGATGACCCCGCGCTGATCAACAGCGATCCCTACGGCGCCGGCTGGCTCTTCAAGGTGGCCGCGGAATCCGACGGCCCGCTGCTTTCCGCGCAGGACTACGCATCCAAGAACGGCGGCGAACTGTGAGCGGCGCAGTGACGGGGACCTCGACGGTGTTCGAGCAGGTCGTTTCCTCAAGCCTGGACGCTGAGCTGTCCGCACTGGATCCGGAGATCGCAGCGAAGATCGACGCCGAGCTGGGCCGCCAGCGCGACGGGCTGGAAATGATCGCCTCGGAGAACCACACGGCGAAGGCCGTGATGCAGGCGCAGGGCTCGGTGCTGACCAACAAGTACGCCGAAGGCTACCCGGGCAAGCGCTACTACGGCGGCTGCGAGCACGTCGACGTCGTCGAACAGCTCGCGATCGACCGGGTCAAGGCCCTGTTCGGCGCAGAATACGCGAACGTCCAGCCGCACTCCGGTGCGCAGGCGAACGCCTCGGTCATGCATGCCCTGATCCGTCCGGGCGACACCATCATGGGCCTGAACCTGGCGCACGGCGGGCACCTGACCCACGGCATGAAGATCAACTTCTCCGGCCGGCTGTACAACGTGGTCCCGTACCAGGTCCGGGAAGATGACCACCGGATCGACATGGCCGAGGTGGAGCGCCTCGCCCAGGAACACAAGCCGCAGCTCATCGTGGCCGGCTGGTCCGCATACGCCCGCCAGCTCGACTTCGCGGAATTCCGCCGGATCGCCGACACGGTGGGGGCCTACCTGATGGTGGACATGGCCCACTTCGCCGGGCTCGTCGCCGCCGGGCTGCACCCCTCACCGGTGCCGCACGCGCATGTGACCACCTCCACAACGCACAAGACCCTCGCCGGTCCGCGCGGCGGCATCATCCTGAGCAACGACGCCGACATCGCCAAGAAGATCAACTCGGCCGTGTTCCCGGGCCAGCAGGGCGGACCGCTCGAGCACGTCATCGCGGGCAAGGCAGTGGCGTTCAAGATTGCCGCCTCGCCCGAGTTCAAGGAACGCCAGGAACGCGTGCTGGCCGGTGCCCGGATCCTCGCCGAGCGTCTGGTCCAGCCGGACGTCACCGCCAAGGGCATCTCCGTGATCTCCGGCGGCACCGACGTGCACCTGGTCCTGGTGGACCTGCGCAACTGCGAGCTCAACGGGCAGGAAGCCGAGGACCGCCTCGCGGAAATCGACATCACCGTCAACCGCAACGCCGTGCCGTTCGACCCGCGCCCACCGATGGTCACTTCGGGCCTGCGGATCGGCACCCCGGCGCTGGCCACCCGCGGCTTCGGCGAGGCCGCCTTCGCCGAGGTGGCTGACATCATCGCCGAGGCGCTGACCGCCGACGCCGGTGCCGACCTTTCCGGACTCCGCGCTCGGGTCGAAGCCCTCGCCGCCGCCCACCCGCTCTACCCGGGGCTGTAGCCCCAACTACGCATCGAGGTGGCAGTTCGCGGCAGTGTTTCAAAACAACATGAGCTTGAACTGCCATCTCGGCACGAATTTCTAGTTAGGAAACGCACATGGCTGTTGGCGTCTTTGACCTCTTCTCGATTGGGATCGGGCCTTCGAGTTCGCACACCGTGGGGCCGATGCGGGCTGCTGCGGTGTTTGCAGAGGAACTCACGGCCGCGGGGGACCTGGCACGGGTGGCGTCGCTGCGGGTTGACCTTTATGGTTCGCTCGCCGCCACCGGGCACGGGCACGGCACCATGACGGCCATCCTGCTCGGACTCGAGGGCTTCCACCCGGAGAAGATCCTGCCGGCCGAAGTGGAGGAACGGCTGGCCGCGATTGCCCAGACGGGCACCCTGCAGCTGGCCGGATCCGTCGCGTTGCCCTACGGGGTGAAGGACATGGTGCTGCGCCCGCTGACGATCCTGCCCCGGCACACCAACGGCATGACGTTCACGGTGTCCGATGCCGACGGCGCCGTCCTGCACAGCGCCACATTCTTCTCCGTCGGCGGGGGCTTCATCGTCCGCGAGGGCGAGGAAGACGCGGCGCTGAAGGAACTCGACGAGTCCAAGAAGGAGCTCCCGCTGCCATTCCGCACCGCCGCGGAACTGCTGGGCCGCTGCCAGTCCAAGGGCCTCTCGATCGGCGACATCATGCTGGTCAACGAGCGCGCAGCACGCAGCGACGAGGAGATCCGCGAAGGGCTGCTGCACATCTACTCCGTCATGGCCGAATGCGTTGAAACCTCCCTCAAGCGCGAGGGCCTGCTTCCCGGCGGGCTGAAGGTCCGCCGTCGGGCCCCCGACTGGCACGAACGCCTGATGAAGGAAAACCGCGGCCAGGACCCTGACTACCGGGACCCCAAATACTGGCAGGAGTGGGTGAACCTGATCGCGCTGGCGGTGAACGAGGAGAACGCCTCCGGCGGCCGGGTTGTCACCGCGCCCACCAACGGCGCCGCCGGAATCATCCCCGCGGTGCTCTACTACGCGCTGCACTTTGCCCCCGGCATGGACAAGGCCACCCAGCAGGACCGCGACGACGTGGTGGTCAAGTTCCTGCTGACCGCCGGTGCCATCGGGGTGCTCTACAAGGAACAGGCCTCCATCTCCGGCGCCGAGGTCGGCTGCCAGGGCGAGGTCGGCTCGGCGTCGTCAATGGCGGCCGCCGGGCTGGCCGAGGTCATGGGCGGCACGCCACAGCAGGTGGAGAACGCCGCCGAGATCGCGATGGAGCACAACCTCGGCCTGACCTGCGATCCGATCGGCGGGCTCGTGCAGATCCCCTGTATCGAGCGCAACGCCATCGCCGCGGCCAAAGCCATCAATGCCGCCAAGATGGCCCTCTGGGGCGACGGCTCACACCGGGTCTCCCTGGACGAGGTTATCGTCACCATGCGCGAAACCGGCCGGGACATGAGCTCCAAATACAAGGAAACCGCGATGGGCGGCCTGGCCGTCAACGTGGTGGAGTGCTGATCAGCCCGACTCAGTTGTGCAGCGCCGCCCACAGATTCAGCGACGCGGCGAACACGACCCAGGACAGGTAGGGGAGCATCAGCAGCCCCGCTGGCCGGCTGATCGGGCCGAAGCGCAGCACTGTGACCGCGACGGCGACGGCCAGCGCGGCGATGATGGCGAAGCCGATCCAGAGGGCGGCCGAACCCAGCACCGGGTACAGGCCGAAGAACACCGGCGTCCACAACAGGTTCAGCACCAGCTGGATGGCGTACGCGGTGAGCGCCGCCCTGCTGCCTGCCGCCCGGCTGCGCCAGACCAGCCACGCCGCCACGGCCATCGCGGTGTACAGGAGGGTCCAGACCGGTCCGAAGAGCCAGTTCGGCGGGGACCAGGGAGCCTTGTCCGCGGCGGCGTACCAGCCGTCGACGTTGCTGGCCGAAGCGAGGCCGCCGAGCGCTGCCACCACCGCCGAAGCGCCGAGCAACACGAGCAGGCCCAGCGCCTGGGCACCGGGCCGGCGCTTGCCTGCACCGCCCGGGCCGGATGGCGGGCGGGCGACGGACGGTTCCGGCTGCGCTTGCATACCTCCAGCCTAATCCCGGTGCAGGCGGCCGGCCCAGGGGCCGCGGGACCTTGACCGCCCCGGCCGCCGGATAGACTTGAGGCTGCATGTCAGCCATGCCGCCGAAGCTCGTTCCGCAAAGATTGGATACCGCACCCTTGCGAGAATTCACTGCCCGCTTTGCCTCCGCCGAAGAGGTCGCCAACTGGGACGCCCACGTCACCGCGAACCCCAACGGCGGGAATCTGCTTCAATCCGAGGCCTTCGCCGAGGTCAAACAACACTTCGGCTGGAAGCCCCTCCACCTGGTCTATGAGACGGCTGACTACACCAGCTACAACCTCGTCCTGGAGAAATCCTTCCCCGTCCTCGGCAAACTCTGGTACCTCATCAAGGGACCGGACGTCGCGTCGGTGGAGGACATCCCCGGCATCGCGGCGGCCAACGCCGAATTCGTCAAACGCGCCCGGCTCGGAGTCTTCGCCATTAAGATCGAGCCCGACATCGTCCTGTCCGAGGACGGCCGCCGCGTCATCGAAGGCGCAGGCCTGGTCAAGACCCACAACCTGCAGCCCAACGACTCCACCGCGCTGCTGGACATCTCGCCGCAGGAAAACCAGCTGCTGCGCAACCTGCACTCCCGCGGCCGCAACGCCGTCCGGCGGGCCATCCGAGAGGGGGTCGAGGTCCGCAACGTGGAGCCGACCGAAGAGAACTTCCGGGCCATGTACGCGCTGATGACCACCACCGTGGAGGCAAAGTCCCAGGTCCGGGTCCGCGAATACGATTACTACCGCCAGTTCTGGACCAACTTCCTGGGGCGCGGCCAGGGCCGCCTGCTCTTTGTCTATGAAAACGGTGTGCCCTCCGTCGGCGCCTTCGTGATCAACTACGGGCGGAAGGGCACCTACAAGGACGGCGGCTCGCTGCAAAAGCGCAGCCAGTACGGGGACTCGCACCTGGTCCAGTGGACGGCCATCAACCAGCTCAAGGAACTCGGCTGCACCGAATACGACTTCTGCGGCACCCCGCCCAGCGACAAGCTCAAGGACACCTCCAACCCCTTCCACGGCCTCGGCCTGTTCAAGACCAGCTTCAGCAAGACCGTCACGGACTTCGTCGGCTGCTACGACCAAGTCCTGAGCCCGCTGAAGTACAAGGCCTGGATGGCCGCCGGGGAGCGCGTGGCGCGCCAGCTGTACACGCGGCGCACGGGCCAGCAATTCTACTAAACCGCCCGCAAGGTGAACTGAGGAGGCCGCAATGACCAAACCACCCGACGGCCGCCGCGGGCCGCAGACGGACGGCCTGCCCCGGACCGAGCCGATGTCGCCCATGCAGGTGCGCCAGAACGCCGCCGCCAAACGCATGCTCCGCAGGCTGGTCCAGGGCGAGAACCCGCCTACCGCGCCGCTGAGTATTGTCGACCGGCTGGCCGGCAGTCCCTACGCCAACCCGATGATCCAGGTCGGCGGTGTGGACACCTCCGCCCGCAAGACGATCGACTTCGCCCTCAAGCTGGCCGAATCGATGTTCCGTTACGGTGCCGGCGCCCTGGAGGTGGAGACCAGCATCATCGCCATCACTGCCGCGCTGGGGCTGAAGAACATCGAAGTGGACATCACCAACCAGTCGGTGGCCATCAACTACGCCCCACGGGACCAGACCCCCATCTCGCTGCTGCGTGTTGTGCGGTCCTGGACCAACAACTACGCCGGACTCGCCCAGGTCCACCAGCTGGTCACGGACATCGTGGCCGGGGGCGTGGGCCGCGAGGAAGCAGTGCGGCGGCTCGAGGAAATCACGCACAGCTCGAAGCCCTTCCCGCGCTGGATGGTCACTGTGGCGTTCGGCGTCTTCTCCGCGGTCTTCGTCGGTGTCCTGGGCGGTGGGCTGGCCGCCTCCGGGATCGCGTTCCTGTCCAACCTGCTGGTCAGCCTGCTGGCGCGGCAACTGGGCCGCTGGCGGACGCCGGACTTCTTCATCACGGCGTCGTGCTCCTTTGTGGTCACCCTGATCGCGCTGCTGCTGTGGCGATTCGGCAGCCCGCTGGGGATCAACATCGCCCCCGCCATCGTGGTAGTCGGCGGTATCCTGCTGCTCCTGCCCACCGGGCGCCTCGTCTCCTCGGTCCAGGATGCGATCAACGGCTTCCCGGTCACCGCGGCGGGCCGTTTCCTCTCCACCATGCTTACGTTCGGGGCGCTCGTCTCCGGGATCGCGGTCGGCTTTGTCGTCGGCGCGATGACCGGGATGGAGGCGATCGACGTCACCGAAACATTCCCGCCGAGGTATCCCTTGTGGGTGCTCGTACCGCTGGTGGCGATCGCCGTCGTCGCGATCGGCGTCACCGAACAGACGTCACTGAAGCTGCTGCTCCCGACGGCGGCCGTCGGTGTGGTCGGCCATCTGGTGCTGATCGGCGGGACAGCCGCCGGCATCGGTCCCCGGTTCGCACCCGCCCTCGCCGCCGTTGTCATCGGCCTCCTGGCCCGGGTGGTGGCGCTGCGGATGGGCGCCCCGCAGCTGGTCGTGGCCGTACCCGCCGCCTTGATCCTGCTGCCCGGACTGACTATATTCCGGTCCATGTATGTATTGACGATCGAGGAATCCGAGATCCTGGTGGGCGCCGGCGGGATGCTCAACGCCGGGGCGATCGTGCTCGGCGTTGCGGCCGGGATTGTGCTTGGCGATACGCTCGCACGGCCGCTGACCCGGAGCCTGGCCAGCAACGAACGGCGCCGGGCCCGGCGCCGCTAGCCCGGCGCCGTGGAGGAACTAGATCTTGCCGACGGGCAGTTTCTTCTCGGCCTGGAACTCGTCTTCCACCCGGCCCCTGGCCCAGTAGCCGGAGAGCGACACCTGGCCCCGTTCCAGGCCGCGCTGGGCAAAGAACACCTCGCGCAGGCCCTTCATGGAGCCGCGTTCCCCGTGCGCGAAGACGTGGACCCGGCCCTCGGGCCATTGCGCGTCGCGGACCGCCTCCACCAGCAGTCCGCTGCCGCCAGCCGGAGCGCCGCGGCGCAGCAACCAACGCAGCTCAACCCCGGCAGGGGAGTCGATCGACAGGACATCGGCGTCGCCGTCCACCTCCAGGAAGGCCAGGCCGCGGGCGTCCCTGGGGAGGGACTCGATCGCGGCGCTAATCGCCGGCAGGGCGGACTCGTCGCCGGCAAACAGATGCCAGTCGGCCGCGGGGTCGGGGTTGTAGCCCCCGCCGGGACCGGTGAACACGAGGGCGTCGCCGGCCTGGGCGGTGGCGGCCCAGGGTCCGGCCAGGCCTTCATCGCCGTGGATGACAAAGTCGATGGCGAGTTCGGCCGCGGCCGGATCCACCCAGCGCACGGTGTAGGTCCGCGTGTGCGGCCACTGCTCCCGCGGGTGGGACTCCCGGACGGCCCACAAATCCAGCGGCTCCGGATAGTCGACCCCGGGCTGCGGGAAGGCGATCTTGATGTACCGGTCCACGTAATCGTTGTTGACGTAGGCGGCGAAGCCGGGACCGCCGGCGACAATCCGGACCATGTGCGGCGAGAGCTGCTCGCGGCGCAGGACCGTGAGATTGGTCTGGGGCCGGGAGTTCCGGTTGGCGGTGGTGGCAGCGGGGACGGAAGTCATGCAGCTAAGCCTAGCCAAGAACCGCGTCAGGGCAGCGGCGGCAGTTCCCAGTCCACGGTCCCGTCACCCTGGGCGGCGAGCAGCTCGTTGGCCCGGCTGAAGGGGCGCGAGCCGAAGAAGCCGCGGGCGGCGGAAAGCGGGCTGGGATGGGCGCTGGCGATGACGGCGGCCGTGCCCAGCAGCGGCCGCACGGCCTCGGCATCCTTGCCCCAAAGGATCGCGACGAGCGGCACGGGCCCGCCGTCGTCGCCGCGCCGCTGCGCGACGGCGGTGATGGCGGCCGCCGTGACGGCTTCCCAGCCCTTGTTGCGGTGCGATCCGGCGGCTCCGGCCCGCACACTGAGGACCCGGTTGAGCAGCAGCACCCCCTGTTCCGACCAGCGGCCAAGGTCGCCGTGCACGCGCGGCGGCAGCCCCAGGTCGGCGTCGAGCTCCTTGTAGATGTTGGCGAGGCTGCGCGGAATCGGACGGGTGCCGCCCTCCGCCGCGAAGGACAGCCCGACGGCGTGGCCCGGCGTCGGATACGGGTCCTGGCCCACGATCAGCACCCGGACGCGGGCCAGCGGCTGCCGGAAAGCCCGCAGCAGGTTCGACGGTGCCGGAAGCACCTCGTGGCCGGCGGCAGCCTCGGCGGCGACGAACTCCAGGGCCGCCCGCAGCTGCCCCTCGACGGGGGCCAGCGCCGCGGCCCAGTCCGCAGCGACCAGTGCCTCCAGCGGCAGCCGCGCCAGCGCCGCGAAGTCCTCGGCCCCGCCGGCCGCGGGTTCGAGCTGGAAGAGAGCCTCGGAATCAAATGAATCAAACACGGTCCCATTCTCGCAGGACACCCGCGGCCCCGGCGGGGCCGGCCAAATGACAAGCCTGTTATTCGGCCGTAACATGTGGGGAGACTTATCCGACCGAGCCAGGGAGTGTGCAGTGGCCGAAGCAGCACGGGAGCACCTGCCCGCGGAAGACGCCGCCGCCGGGCCCGCGGCGGCCTGCGACGACTCGCCGCTGAGCAGCCGGGACCAGCAGATGCTCGCCCTGGAGCGGCAGTGGTGGAAGTACGCCGGCGCCAAGGAACAGGCCATCCGGGAGCTTTTTGACCTCTCCGCCACGCACTATTACCAGATCCTCAACGCCCTGATCGATACCGAGGCGGCGCTGGCCCACGATCCCATGCTGGTCAAGAGATTGCGTAGACTACGTACGTCACGCCAACGTGCCCGCACGGCACGCCGTTTGGGCTCGGACGCGTAAACGCGCGTAAAGTCCCGCCGGAGACGCGGTATTCCGCGGGCCTTCCGGCGCCGGACCGCCAGCCAGAAATCAGCAAGGACGTCGTTTTACCATGACCAAATACGCTCGGGATGAATTTGATCGGATCCCGGAGACCTCCACGCGCCAGGGTGTCCACCGCGCAGTCTCCGCCCCCGGCACCCGCCGCCTGGGTGCCATCCTGGCCGTCGGGGCCGCGGCTCTGGCGATCGGCCTTGTCGCGTTCCTCCTGCTGCCCAAACTGGGCTTCGGCGCCGGCGCCTCCGCCGTGACGGCGGAGCAGGCCGGCAGCAACTCGGCGGCCTCGCAGGCACCCACCACCGCCGCGGCGGGCAGCACACCGTCCGCCAGCAGCACGCCGACCGGCAGCCTCGCGCCGGCAGTCTCCAAACCGACCGCCTCGGCAACACCCTCGGCAACGCCCTCGGCGACGCCGGCCGGCGCCGTGGACAAGACGCAACCGGTGGCCATCTACAACGGGACCGCGACGGCGGGCCTGGCCGGCCGGGTCGGCTCCACGGTCACCGCTGCCGGCTGGGCCGCCGGCCCGCTCGGCAACTGGGGCGGTGCACCGCAGCAGACCTCGGTGGTCTTTTACAACGGCGCCGCCCAGAAGGCCAACGCCGAAGAACTGGGCTCGCTCCTCGGAATCGTCACCCTGGTGGATTCGGCAGAATTCCAGATGCCGCTGGTTGTGGTGCTGGGCCCCGGGTTCCAGTAAGGACCGTGGGGCAACCGGCTTCGGTTACGCCTGAATAACTATTCAGCGCGGACGCGTGCTGGTGCCAGCCCCCGTGTGAAGGGCTGTGGGTACAGTGTCTGCGGACTTCGTTTCGCATACCGCGGCGCACATCGGGGTAGGCCGTTAGCAAGCTAGCTGAAAGTGTGGAGAACATGGCACTGGGGACCGTCAAGTGGTTCAACGCCGAGAAGGGCTACGGCTTCATCACCGTCGACAGCTCCGGAGCGGACGTCTTCGTGCATTGGTCTGCGATTGCCGGGGAAGGCTACCGCGCCCTGGCCGAGGGCCAGCGGGTGGAGCTGGAAGTCGGCGAGGGCGAAAAGGGCCCGCAGGCCGAAAGCGTCCGGCCCGCCTAGTGGCTTCCTCCGCTGCGGAAGCTGACCCCACAAACATTGACCACGGGCTGAGCGCCCGGCGCGTCGGCCGCGCCGCGGCCACCGGCCTGGCCGCCGCCCTGGCGCTGGCAGCCTGCGCCGGGCCCACCGGGAACGCCCGGCTGGATCCCGCCGAAGCAAGCGGGGACGGCACGCTGCGGATCGGCCTGATCCTGGACAACACCGGCACGCAGGCCTTCCTCAATGCGCCGCAGCTGGCGGCAGCACAGCTGGCCGTCAAGGAAATCAACGCGGCGGGCGGCCACAAGGGCAAACCGGTGGAGCTGCTGCCGTCAGCCGTGGGCACGGACACCGCCGCCCAGGCCAAGGACCTGGTGGCCGCCAAAGCCGACGTCGTCATCGGACCCACCGACTCCAGCCGGGCCGCGGACGCCATCGACGTGCTCGCACGGGCCAAGGTCGCGATCATCTCCCCGGCGAACACCGCCCCCGGGCTGAGCACCTACAAGAGCGGCGGCTACTACTTCCGCACCGCCGCCGCCGACGTCGCGCAGGCGTCGGTCCTCGTCAAGCTCGCCAAGGACGGCGGTGCCAGGACCATCGCCGTCGTGCACGAGGACGACGACTACGGCAAGGACGTCTCCGTCGCCGTCTCGGCAGCCGCGAAGGCCGCGGGCCTGGGCACGGCGGTCGACGCCGGGTTCAAGGCCGGCCAGGCGCAACAAGCGGCGGCAGCCGCCAAGGCAGCCGCGCCGGACGCCGTTGTGCTGGTGGCCCGCGACGGCGCCCAGGGCGCCATCGCCGAGCTCAACAACGCCGGCCTGGCCGGAAAGAAGCTCATCCTCAGCGACGGGGCGGTCAACCAGTACGGTGCCGGCCTCGGCGCCAAGGCCCTGGATGGCGCCCGCGGAGTCCTGCCCGGGACCTTCCCGTCGGCGCACTTCCAGGCGGAACTCGTGGCCGTTGATCCCGGCCTCAAGGACATGGCCTTCGCCGCTGAAACCTATGACGCCGTCAACCTTGCCGCCGTCGCCGCCGCCGCAGCGGAGGACGACGCCGGCACCTCGATCGCCTCGAAGCTGGTCTCCGTATCCGGCGGTTCGGCGACGAACGGCGAGGCTGGCGCCCCCTCGGCCGGGGCTGCGGTGTGCACGTCCTACCGGGAATGTGTGGCCGCCCAGCGGGCCGGCAAACGCCCCGATTACGACGGTGCCTCCGGCCCGATCAACTTCGACAGCAACGGCGACGTCACTGCCGCCGCCTACATGGTCTACAGCTACGGCGCGGACAACACCGCCAGGATGACCGGCAGCGAAACCGCCCGGAGCACCGGGTCCTGATCGCTGGTAGCGAATAGCCCCGGGCAGTGGCGCGTCCATCCGCCGCCACTGCTTGCACTCTCCCCGGTGGAGTGCTAATTATTGAGTTAGCACTCCCGCGTATTGACTGCTAACACGACGCCCGGTTTCGGCCGGCTGCGACCGTGGAAGCGGGCGGTCCGGGAGCGAGAGAAATACCTGGCTGGGGTGAGATCCCCGGCCCGGCGGCATACAGAGGCTGCCGGGCAGGAATCGTCCGTCGCGGGCACCAAAGCCCAGGTTCATTCTTAACGACTGTCCCGAAAGGACTACTGCCGTTATGGCCAAGATCATTGCATTTGATGAAGAGGCACGCCGCGGTCTTGAGCGGGGCCTGAACATCCTCGCCGACGCCGTCAAGGTCACCCTCGGCCCGCGTGGACGCAACGTCGTCCTCGAAAAGAAGTGGGGCGCCCCCACGATCACCAACGATGGTGTTTCCATCGCCAAGGAGATCGAACTGGACGACCCGTACGAGAAGATCGGCGCCGAGCTGGTCAAGGAAGTTGCCAAGAAGACCGACGACGTCGCCGGCGACGGTACCACCACGGCCACCGTGCTGGCTCAGGCCCTCGTCAAGGAAGGCCTGCGCAACGTCGCGGCCGGAGCCGACCCGCTCTCGCTGAAGCGCGGCATCGAAAAGGCTGTTGACGCCGTCACCCGCGAGCTCCTGGCCTCCGCCAAGGAAATCGAGACCAAGGAAGAGATCGCGGCCACCGCATCCATCTCCGCCGGCGACAACGAAATTGGCGCCCTGATTGCCGAAGCCCTGGACAAGGTCGGCAAGGAAGGCGTCATCACCGTCGAGGAGTCGAACACCTTCGGCCTCGAGCTGGAGCTCACCGAGGGCATGCGCTTCGACAAGGGCTACATCTCGGCTTACTTCGTCACCGACGCTGAGCGCCAGGAAACGGTCCTTGAGGACCCGTACATCCTGATCGTCAACTCCAAGATCTCCAACGTCAAGGAACTGGTTGCGGTCCTCGAAAAGGTCATGCAGTCCAACAAGCCGCTGCTGATCATTGCCGAGGACATCGAGGGCGAGGCCCTGGCCACCCTGATCGTCAACAAGATCCGCGGCACCTTCAAGTCCGTCGCCGTCAAGGCTCCGGGCTTCGGCGACCGCCGTAAGGCGCAGCTGGCTGACATCGCCATCCTCACCGGCGGCCAGGTCATCTCCGAGGAAGTCGGCCTCAAGCTTGAGACCGCCGGCCTCGAGCTGCTCGGCAAGGCCCGCAAGGTTGTTGTCACCAAGGACGAGACCACCATCGTCGAAGGTGCCGGCGACGCCGACCAGATCGCAGGCCGCGTCTCCCAGATCCGTGCCGAGATCGAGAACTCCGATTCCGACTACGACCGCGAGAAGCTGCAGGAACGCCTGGCCAAGCTGGCCGGCGGCGTTGCAGTCATCAAGGCCGGTGCCGCAACCGAGGTTGAGCTCAAGGAACGCAAGCACCGCATTGAGGACGCCGTCCGCAACGCCAAGGCTGCTGTCGAAGAGGGCATCGTCGCCGGCGGCGGCGTGGCCCTGATCCAGGCCGGCGCCAAGGCGTTCGCCAACCTGCAGCTCGAAGGTGACGAGGCAACCGGCGCGAACATCGTCCGCGTAGCCATCGACGCCCCGCTGAAGCAGATCGCCTTCAACGCAGGCCTTGAGCCCGGCGTCGTGGTGGACAAGGTCCGCGGCCTGCCCGCAGGCCATGGCCTGAACGCAGCAACCGGCGAGTACGTCGACCTGCTCGCTGCCGGCATCAACGACCCGGTCAAGGTCACCCGCTCTGCCCTGCAGAACGCGGCTTCCATCGCTGGCCTGTTCCTCACCACCGAGGCCGTTGTGGCCGACAAGCCGGAGAAGAACGCTCCGGCTATGGGCGGCGGCGACGACATGGGCGGCATGGGCGGCATGGGCGGCTTCTAACCCCCGGCTTTCCAGCCCTGAACGCCCGGCCTGACGGTTTTCCGTCAGCGCAGCGCGTTCGACGACGGCGGTCCCACCTTTGGTGGGGCCGCCGTCGTCGTTAACCCGTCCCGGACGCTCCCTCAGGTGGTGTGGTGGTTGGCCGGACGCTCCCTCAGGTGGTGGGGGAGGGTTGGGGGAGTTGACGCCGATGGTGCGGTGGTTGGCCGGACGCTCCCGCAGGTGGTGCGGTGGTTGGCCGGACGCTCCCGCAGGTGGTGCGGTGGTTGGCCGGACGCTCCCTCAGGTGGTGGGAGAGGGTTGGGGGAGTTGACGCCGATGGTGCGGGAGCGTTGGGTGGCGGAGGTCTGGCAGGATAGTGCAGTGACGATTACAGCAGCGGCCGACGGTTCGGCTTTAGGAAATCCCGGCCCGGCCGGATGGGCCTGGTACGTGAACGATGACTGCTGGCGTGCCGGGGGGTGGCCGCACGGCACCAACAACCAGGGCGAGCTGATGGCGGTCCTGGACCTCTTCCGGGCCACCGCGCACCTCCCCGGCGAGGACCTGCACATCCTGTGCGATAGCCAATACGTCATCAACTCGGTGACCAAGTGGATGCCGGGCTGGAAGCGGAAGGGCTGGCGTAAGTCCGACGGAAAGCCCGTGCTCAACGTCGAGCTGCTCAAGGAAATCGACCAGGCGCTCACCGGACGCAAATACACCTTCGAGTGGGTCCGCGGGCACGCCGGCCACGACCTCAACGAGGCGGCCGATGATCGCGCCCGGGCCGCCGCCACCGCCTACCAGCAGGGCGTCGCGGCCCGGCAGGGCCCCGGGTTCGTCCGCGCCGGCGACGCTCCCGCTCAGACTCGCACCCCCGCTGGCGACGCTCCCGCCGGCGACGCTGCCGCCCCCGCGCCGCAGGGTCCGGGCGTTGAGCAAGCCGCGGCCGGGCAGGCCCGGACGGAGTCGCGGCAGCCGCTGGCTGCCCGCGCCGGGATCCGTGAGGTGCTCGCGGAACCTACCCTGTTCGGCGGATCCGGCCTGTTTGCCGAACCGGACCTCTTCAGCGAACTGGAAGAGGAATCCCGGGCGGCCACGGCCGGCCCGGACCAAAGCCCGGAGGCCATCGTTGAGTCGCTGGAGCGCGAACTGCTGCTCCCCGCAACCCGTTCGGACCTCGGACGCCTGGGTGTGCTGCTGCACCCCGACTTCACCGAGATCGGCAACTCGGGGCGCCTCTGGACCCGTGACGAGCTGATGATGGAACTGGAGGAAAATCCCGGCAGCACTGCCGAACTCGAGCTCCTGGCCGCCGACCGGGTCGGCGATACTGCGGTGCTCCTGACCTACCGCAGCCATACGCGCGCCGGGACGGTGCTGAGGAGCTCCCTGTGGGTCCTCGACGGCGCCCAGTGGCGCCTGCGTTTCCACCAGGGCACCCCGGAGGCCTAGCAGCCGCACAAGGCCGCGGCTGGCCATGCAGGGAGGCGCCGGCTAACTGAACCGCTGGGTGTTGTTCAGCTCGGCCTGGGCATAGCTGGCCGCGGCCGAGTTGAGTGCGAGGTTGATCGAGGCCAGGGAGGCCTCGACCTTGCCCTGGGTCAGCGCCCATTCGGCGAGCAGGGCCTGGAAGTTCGTGGCGGCCGAGCCGCGCCAGCTTGCCTGCAGTTCGTCCAGCCCGTGCCGCATCGCCTGCACGTCGGCGCTGATTCTTTCGACCGTGGCTTGGACGTTGGCGGACTTGAGCTGCAGCAGTTCAGTATCGACGGAAATGATGCTCACTTCGGTGGCCTTTCGACGGCTGGGGATGCCCGGACCTTCCGGACCCTTTGAGCTTAGGCGGCTGCCCGAGACGGTCGCAGTACGCAGGCCCCCTATGTGGAAAACGCTAGCGGCGCTCCGCTAGCCGCACTCCGCTAGCCGCTCGCCGAAAAACGCTAGCCGCGCGCCTGGCCGCCTGGTTCGGCTCCGGACCCCACGCCGGAGTCAGCTCCGGACTCCACGTCGGAACCGGGGCCGGGACGCGGGCCGGGGTCAGCAGCTGCATCGGTGCCGTGCTCGGGGCCGGCCAACTCGGCCTCCGGGGGCTCAGCGTCCGCCAGGAACGGGAGGCTGACCACCAAGGTGGCGCCGCCGCCCTCGGTCGGCTCGACCCGGACTGTGCCCGAGTGTGAACCGACGATGGCGGCCACGATCGCCAGGCCCAGGCCGCTGCCGCCGGTTTCCCGGGTCCGGGAGGTGTCCGCCCGGTAGAAGCGTTCAAAGATCCGGGCCGCCTCGTCCTCGGAGACGCCGGGGCCGTGGTCGCGGACCTCGATGACCGAGCGGCGTGTCCCGTCGGCATCGGTCCGCACCCCCACGGCAATTTCGATCGGGGTGCCCTCCGGGGTATAGCGCAGGGCATTGCCCACAAGGTTGCTGACCACCTGGCGCAGCTTCGCCTCGTCGCCCATCACCGGGGCGGCGGCGCCGGCGCCGCCGTCGAGGCCGCGGAGCGAGATCACCCGGCTGCGGTCGCTGGCCTGGGTGTCCACCACGGCGTCGTGGGCCAGCAGCAGCAGATCCACGGGCTTTTGCTGCAAGGGGCGCTGTTCATCGATCCGGGCCAGCAGCAGCAGGTCCTCCACCATGGCGCCCATCCGCTTGGCTTCGCTCTCGATCCGTCCCATCGCGGTGGCCACGTCCTCGGGTGTGGCCAGGGCGCCGTGCCGGTACAGCTCCGAGAAACCGCGGATGGTGACCAGCGGGGTGCGCAGCTCGTGGGAGGCGTCGGCGGCGAAGCGGCGCATCCTGGCTTCCGACGCCATCCGGGCGGCGAAGGCCGACTCGATGTGCGCCAGCATGGCGTTGAGGGACCGGCTGAGCCGGCCGACCTCCGTGTCGGGATTTTCGACTTCCACGCGGCGGGACAGGTCCCCGGCAGCAATCGCGGCCGCGGTCTTCTCCACCCGCCCCAGTGGGCGGAAGGACCGCGTGACAGTCCAGGTGGCGATGAAAAAGGCCAGCACCAGGGTCAGCAGCCCGACGCCGACGACCACCAGGACCGCGTGCTCCATCACCGAATCCACCGGGTAGAGCGGCAGACCGATCACGACGACGGCGGCGTGCTGGTTGCCGTCCAGCACGGTGACGGCCACCACCCGCCAGTTGCGGCCATCGGTGCCGCGGACCTGGAACGGCACCTCGCCGCGGTCGTGGGCCTCCTGCGGCGTGATGCTGGTGATGGCTGGGCGCGAGCCCTTGCTGCCGCCGAAGACGTAGGACGGCTGGCCCGGGCTGAAGAGCATCAGCGAATAGTCGGTGGGGACGTTCGGATTCTGGTCCTGCAACTGGCTGAAGGACTGCTGCTGGCGGGCCGTGTCGACGGCGGCCTTGAGCTTGTCATCGACCTGGCCCTGCAGGTAGCTGTGCAGCAGGGCAAGCGTGCCGGCGCCGGTGGCAGTGAGCGCTACGAGCATCAGGGCCATCATGATGGCGACCAGCTGCGACCGCAGCGACGCCGCCCTCCAACGGTGCAGCAAGGTCAGCGCTTCTCAGCCGTCCGCAGCACGTAGCCGACGCCCCGTTTGGTCTGGATCAGGGCCGGTGCCGCGGGGTCGATGTCCACCTTGCGCCGCAGGTAGGAGATGTAGGACTCCACGATCGAGGCGTCCCCGTTGAAGTCGTACTCCCAGACGTGGTCAAGGATCTGGGCCTTGGACAGCACCCGGTTGGGGTTGAGCATGAGGTAGCGCAGCAGCTTGAACTCGGTGGGGGACAGCTCGATCACGGTGCCGCCGCGGCGGACCTCGTGCGCGTCGTCGTCGAGCTCCAGGTCGTCGACACGGATGACGGCGTCGTCGTCCTGAAGCGGCTGGGTCCGGCGCAGCACGGCGCGGATGCGCGCCACCACCTCGTCGAGGCTGAAGGGTTTGGTGACGTAGTCGTCGCCGCCGACGGTGAGGCCGGTGACCTTGTCCTCGGTGTCGTCCTTGGCGGTCAGGAACAGCACCGGGAAGTGCTTGCCCGCGGCGCGCAGCCGGCGGGTGACCGTAAATCCGTCCATGTCCGGCAGCATCACGTCCAGGACGGCGAGGTCCGGGGAGTGGAGTTCTGCGGCGGCGAGGGCATCGCGGCCGGTGCCGGCGGAAACAACTTCGAACCCGGCGAAGCGCAGCGAGGTGGAGAGCAGCTCGCGGATGTTGGGTTCGTCATCGACGACGAGCAGCTTGGCTTCGGGACCGTTCTTTTTCATGGTTCCCATGATGCTCCCAGACTCTGTGAGTTTTCTGAAAGCCGGATGTGTGTTGAGTGGGCGCCCGCTAGTGGCCGGCGCCGACGTCCTTCGCGTCCATGATCCGGTAGGCGTAGCCCTGCTCAGCCAGGAAGCGCTGGCGCTTTGCGGCGAAGTCCTGGTCCAGGGTGTCCCGGGCCACCAGGGAGTAGAAGCGTGCGGCGCGGCCGTCCTGCTTGGGTCGGAGCAGCCGCCCCAGCCGCTGGGCTTCCTCCTGGCGAGAGCCGAAGGAGCCGGAGACCTGGATCGCCACCGAGGCCTCCGGCAGGTCGATTGAGAAGTTGGCGACCTTGGACACCACCAGGGTCTGCACCTCGCCGGCGCGGAACGCGTCGAAGAGCCGCTGGCGCTCGTTCACCGAGGTGTCGCCCTTGATCACCGGCGCCTGGAGGCGCTCGCCGATCTCGTCCAGCTGGTCGATGTACTGCCCGATCACGAGCAGCTGCTCGCCGGCGTGCTCGGCCACGAGCCGCTCCACGATCCCGGTCTTAGTCTCCGAGGTGGCGCAGAGCCGGTACTTGTCCGCGTCCTCGGCCATGGCATAGGCCACCCGTTCGTCGCGGGGGAGGTCCACCCGGACCTCCACGCAGTCCGCGGGCGCGATGTAGCCCTGCGCCTCGATGTCCTTCCAGGGGGCGTCGTAGCGCTTGGGCCCGATCAGGCTGAAGACCTCGCCCTCGCGGCCGTCCTCGCGGACCAGGGTGGCGGTCAGGCCCAGCCGGCGGCGGGCCTGCAGGTCCGCGGTCATCCGGAAGATCGGTGCCGGCAGCAGGTGGACCTCGTCGTAGATGATGAGGCCCCAGTCATTGCCGTCCACCAGTTCCAGGTGCGGGTAGAGCCCGCCGCGCTTGGTGGTGAGCACCTGGTAGGTGGCGATCGTGACGGGGCGGACTTCCTTGACGGAGCCGGAGTATTCACCGATCTCCTCCTCGGTCAGGGAGGTCCGCTTGAGCAGCTCGTCCTTCCATTGCCGGGCGGAGACGGTGTTGGTGACCAGGATCAGAGTGGTGGTGGAACTCGTGGCCATCGCGGCGGCACCCACCAGCGTCTTGCCGGCACCGCAGGGGAGCACGACGACGCCGCTGCCGCCGGCCCAGAAGTTCTCCATCGCCAGCTGCTGGTAGGGCCGGAGTTTCCAGCCGGATTCGTTGAGCATGATGGGGTGCGGCGTGCCGTCCACGTAGCCGGCGAAGTCCTCCGCGGGCCATCCGATTTTGAGCAGCAGCTGCTTGAGCTGGCCGCGCTGGGAGGAATGCACCACCACGGTGTCGGCGTCGATCCGCGGCCCCAGCAGGGGAGCGATCTTCTTGGCGCGGCTGACTTCCTCAAGGACCGGATAGTCGGAGGTGCGCATCACCAGGCCGTGCTGCGGGTCCTTCTCGAGGCGCAGCCGGCCATAGCGGGACATGGTCTCTTCGATGTCGACCAGCAGCGAATGCGGCACCGGGAACCGGGAGTACTTGAGCAGGGTGTCGAGCACCTTCTCGGCGTCGAGCCCTGCGGCCCGGGCGTTCCACAGTCCCAGCGGCGTGAGGCGGTAGCTGTGGACGTGTTCCGGGGCGCGTTCCAGCTCCGCGAACGCCGCGATCGCGTGGCGCGCCTCGGTGGCCTGCTCGTGGTCCACTTCCAGCAGGATGGTCTTGTCACTCTGGACGATCAGCGGTCCGTCATTCACTGGAGCAGTTCCTCTGTGGCTTCAACATCAATGATCCGGTGGATGGACAGGACCCGCTCGGTTTCCTTGGCCGGATCAAACACACGCACACGCCCGCCATTCACTGCTACCGGAACAACGGTTTCGCGGGTGGCATTCCCCAGGCTGTCCACGACGTTCATCACCACCCGCTGCTTGAGCCGGATCGCCTTCTGCAGGGTCTCCAGGCCCAGCTGTGTCGCGGCCTCGCCGCCTGGCGCCCCGGCGGCGCCGCGGCTTCCCGGCGCAGCGGCGCCGGAGGAAGCCCCGCCGTCGCGCAGCACCGCGAGCTGGGCGTCGACGTCGGCGTCCGCGGGAGCGGAGCGCGGGGCCGTGTAGACCGGCCGGACGCTGCCCGGTACCGCGGTGCTGCGGCGCAGCCGGACGCCCGCGGACCCGGGTTCCTCCACCGCGGGGGACAGGCCCAGGCTGCGCAGCAGCTGCGCCGCATCCCGGGGCGCGGCATGCGAGATCAGCACGGTCGGCGCGATCCGGACCAGGCCCAGGCCGGAGGCTGCCGCGGTGTTGAGCAGCTCCAGCAGGGCGGTTTCGTCCTCGCTGTGGATAAAGCTCGCGGCCGGTCCCACCCGGAGCCGGGCGTGGCGCGCGGCGGTGTCTTCGATGAGGTACTGCAGGGGCTGCGGCACGGCGGTAGCTGAGTGCTCGCGCAGGAAGTCCAGCAGCGCACCGGCGTCCTGTCCGGCGTCGAGGGCGCGCCGGACCGAGGACACGGAGAAACGGTAGATGGTGGCCGGGCCCTGGCCCTCGGCGTCGGCCATGGTCAGGAGCCTCACGCTTAGCTCCGGGTCCAGGTAGCCGGGGGCGACGGCGGTCAGGTCCGCCTGGAGCAGCACGTGGTTGAGCGCCGCGGGCAGGTGCTCGCCGAGGATGGCCAGCGCTTCGTCGGGGTGTTCGACGGCGATCGCCGCGCCAATCTGGCTCAGGGCGCCGGAACCCACCAGGCCCAGCATTTCGGCCTCCGCGAGGACCCCCTGGATCAGCGAACTGAAGCGGCGCGCCATCCGCGGCTGCGACCAGTCGGCCCGCTCCAGCACGGCGGCGGCGTCCAGCACCGGCGCTTCGCCGTCCGCCGCGGCGGCCTCCAGGGTGAGTTCGTTGAGGATTTCCAGGATCCGCTTCCGGACCACCGGCGCGTCCGGCCGCTGCGCCTCCGCGGAGAGGGCGTTGATGGTGCTGCCGGCCGGACCGCGGTGGGCCTGCGCGGTGGCGACGCCGCTGACCGGCTGGCCGACCAGGGACGGGACCCGCTCGCTGGCGAGCCAGGCGTTGACCAGCCAGAGCCACTGCTCCTGGCGGGGCAGCGTCAGCCATTCCAGCTGCGGTGCCTGCACCCAGGCGGAGCTGTCCACGTCCAGGCGCAGCAGCCCGGAGAGGGCGCACAGTTCGGCCAGCACGCCGGCCTCGTGCAGCCCGATCCGCAGGGCGTCGGCCAGGCGCTTCATTTCCCGGACCCCCACACCGCCGCTGCGCAGCGTGACAAGGGGTTGTTCGCGTACCGCGTTGAGCAGCTCACCGGCCAGCCGCAGCGTTTCGGCGATGGCGCCGAGCGCGGCATTGCGGCGTAGCGCTGCAGTGGTCAGCCGCAGCCGCGGCGGCGGAGGGTTGAGGGCGAAGTGCTCGATCACAAAGCCGCCGCGGAGCGCAACCCCCACGCTGTGCGGCAGTTCCACGTGGGCGGCGTCCAGCGGCACCAGCAGCCCGCGGGCCAGCAGCCAGTCGACCGGCCCGACGTCGGAGCCCTCGTTCAGCACCGACGCGCGGCGCTGCGCCTGGGGCACGGCACCCATGGCCCAGTTGCCGAACCGGGCGAGCAGCGCCGTCGTGCGTTCCGGCGCGGTGGCAAGGAGGGCCTGGAGGGCCTCCGGCGACGCGGTCCAGTGCTGCAGCGACAGCGCCGCCTCCATCGGGGTGGTGGCGGGGGCGATGTCGGCGCCGCTGTGGTGCAGTTCTCCGACCAGCTGCACCACGCGCTGCGCGAAGGCGGGCTGGAGCCGGACGAGCTCGGTGTAGCTTCGCCCCAGCCCTGCAGGGTAAATGCCGATGACGTCCTTGAGGCTGCCGACCGGGAGGTAGTAGCGCTGCCTGCCCGCCGCCGGGGCCACGCCGTGCGGCGGCTCGGCCCGGTGCACCAGGGCCAGTTCCTGCAAGGAATGCAGAACCCGTTCCAGCGCGGTGACCGTGGAACCGTTGATCAGCCGCTTGAGTGTTGCGGCGGACGCGCTGTGTCCGGTGTCCGTGTTGGTGCACAGATGCAGGGTTTCGAGGACCTGCATTTCGGGGCGGTTCAGCCGTTCCAGCGCCCGCTGCACGCTGACCCGGGCACTGGCCCGGGCGGCGAGGGCGGAGAAGTCCGGCACCGCGGGGGAAATCAAGTCCGGCCGCGCGGCGAACAGGGCCCGCAACGAGTCGTCGCTGCGTGCCTGCAGTTCCTTGCTGAGCGCGCGGATAAGGGACATCAGTCCAACGTTACCTTTCGCCGTGGCCGGGCGCCCGGCGCCGGGCTGCGACGGCATCGATTACCAGGGCGAGCATCAGCAGGAACGCCACCGGCAGCCCGTACAGCGCGGTGGACGTCACCCACGCCGGGGCAACGGCGTTGTTGAAGGCCATGACCATGACGGCTCCGACGGCAGCCAGCGAGAGCGCGGCGACGGCGGCCGCAAGAATCAAGAGGGGCCGCCGGAAGCGCTGTTCAGTCATGGAGGCAACGCTAACAGCCCGGCTTCGCCTGCGCCTCAAGCCGTCAAAGTGGCCAAGGCAGGATAACCTTGGAGGAACAGACCAACACGGTCCAGGCAGTCACACCCTGAACCCGCATAACCATGCGGATGCGGTGGCCGCCGGCCGCGTCCCCCAGAACGAAGAAGGTTGATTACGTGCCCACCGGCAAGGTCAAGTGGTATGACAAGGAAAAAGGCTTCGGATTCCTCGCAGGCGAGGACGGCCAGGAGGTCTTCCTGCCGAAGTCGGCGCTGCCCGAGGGCGTAACGGAACTCAAGGCCGGAACCCGGGTGGAGTTCGGTGTGGCCGACGGCCGCAAGGGAGCCCAGGCACTGGGCCTGCGGGTCCTGGACAAGACCCCGTCGATCGCGAAAGCCAAGCGTCCGAGCGCAAAGGATCTCGCGCCGCTGGTCCAGGACCTCGTCAGCGTGCTGGACAACCTCTCCGGAACGCTGTCCGCCGGGAAGTACCCGGAAGGCAACAAGGCCAAGGCGATCGCTGTCGCGCTTCGTAAGGTCGCCGATGAGCTGGACGCGTAAGGCTCTGCGATGACTCCGGAACCTGAACAGAACGCCGCCGCGGCGGCCGGTGCGGCCACCAAGGCCGCCGGCGCCAAAGCAGGATCCAAGCCGCGCTACGGCGTGCCCGTCTGGCGCATCGGCAAGCCCGACGCCTTCCTGGCAGCCTCGGTCGACGTCGCCCGTGCCGCTGTGGAGGGCATCGCCCCGGCGGAACAGATCGGCCGGCACCTGGCTGCCAAGAGCGAGGGCGACCGCCTG
The DNA here is from genome assembly GCF_056780195.1 of Arthrobacter sp. SD1074B. Lineage (NCBI taxonomy): Bacteria > Bacillati > Actinomycetota > Actinomycetes > Micrococcales > Micrococcaceae > Arthrobacter > Arthrobacter sp. SD1074B. Next base: position 760,733 of record NZ_JBRAZT010000001.1, read on the forward strand.
GTCACGCACCTTTTCGAGTCCAAGCTGCCCGGCTACGGCGGCTGGCAGTGGTATGCGGTGCTGACGCGCAACTCGCGTTCCAAGACCGTGACGGTGGATGAGCTGGGCCTGCTGCCTTCAGACGATTCCATCCTGGCCCCGGAGTGGGTTCCGTGGGCGGAGCGCGTGCGTCCGGAGGACGCGCAGCAGGAGGACGCCGCCGAAGCCCCCGCCGCCGAAGCGTCGCCGGAAGAGCCCTCTGCCGACGCTGACGCCGACCCCGACGACGCTGACGCCGACAACGACGACGCTGCCGGACCCGCTGCCGGCGATGCCGGTACCGAGCCGGGGCAGGCCGCGTCCGCCGCCGAGGCCGACTAGCGGTTTGGAACTGTTCGGGGGAATGCGACGGAGGGCAAGGACATGAGGTCCACCTTCAAATCGCTGCACATCCTGAACTACCGGATCTGGTTCATCGGCGCCCTCGTCTCCAATATCGGGACCTGGATGCAGCGCACCGCGCAGGACTGGCTGGTCTTTGACCACCTGACTGCGCAGGACGCCGGAGCCATGGGCGTGACGATGGCCCTGCAGCTGGGTCCGCAGCTTTTCCTTGCCCCCGTCGCCGGCCTGGTCGCCGACCGCTTCAACCGCAAACAGCTGCTGGTCCTGACGCAGTCCGCCATGGCGCTGCTGAGCGCGGCCCTCGGCCTACTGGTGCTGTCCGGGGCCGCGCAGCTCTGGCACGTCTACGTCTTCGCCCTGTTGCTGGGCGTGGTGTCCGCACTCGATGCGCCCGTTCGCCAGACCTTCGTCTCCGAACTGGTGCGCGACGACTACCTGCCCAACGCCGTCGCCCTCAACAGCGCCTCGTTCAACGTGGCGCGGATGATCGGGCCCGCGGTCGCCGGGATGCTCACCGTGGCCATCGGCCCCGGCTGGGTCTTCCTGGTCAACACCGTTACCTTCCTGGCGCTGCTGCTGAGCCTGGCCAAAATCCCCGCCGCCTCGCTCCGGCAGCTGCCGCGGGCTGCGGCCGGGAAGGGCAGGATCCGGGAGGGCCTGCGCTACGTGCGCTACCGCCCCGACATCGTGGTGGTGCTGGTGGCCGTGTCCATTGTGGGCACCCTCGGACTGAACTTTGTCCTCTTCATCGCCGCCATGGTCGGCACCGAATTCGGCCTGGATGCCGGTGCCTTCGGCCTGATGAACTCGATCATGGCGATCGGTTCCGTTGCCGGCGCGCTGCTTTCCGCCGGGCGGGGCCGGCCACGGATGCGTGTGATCTTCGGCGCGGCCGGCGCCTTTGGCCTGACCTCGGGGCTCGCTGCGCTGGCGCCGAACTACTTCTGGTTCGGCGTCGCGCTGGTGCCGGTCGGGCTCTTCGCGATCACCATGATGACCAGCGCCAACGGCTACGTCCAGACCACTACCGACCCGGTGATGCGCGGCCGGGTGATGGCCCTGTACATGGCGATCTTCATGGGCGGCACCCCCATCGGCGCGCCGCTGGTCGGCTGGGTGGCAAACGTAGCCGGCGCTCGCTGGTCCATGGGCGTCGCGGCGGCGGCCGGCGTGATCGCGGCCCTGATCGGTATGGTCTGGATCGTCCGCGCGCAACAGCTGCGGATCGGCTTCAACCGCCGGGCACGGGGCCTGCGTTACTTCCGGGTCGTCCCCGGCAATTCCCTCCCGGCGGAAGACCCGGCGGAAAACCCGAAGGAAAACCCGAACGGCGTCGTCCGGGAAAAGAACCCGGACGACGCCGTTGACCGCTGAGGCGTCCTTGGCAGGGGACGGCCCCCGCGCTACTTCTTGAGCTCGCCGACGACGAAGTCGATGCACCCGAGCAGTGCGGAGACGTCGTCGGGCTCTATCGCCACGAAGGTGGCGATGCGCAGCTGGTTCCGGCCCAGCTTGCGGTACGGCTCGGTGTCCACCACGCCGTTGGCGCGCAGCACCTTGGCGATGGCCGCGGCATCGATCGAATCGTCAAAGTCGATCGTGGCAATCACGTTGGACCTGTCCTCGGCCCTGGCCACGAAGGGCGTGGCATAGGAGGAGGCCTCGGCCCAGCGGTAGATACGGCCGGCCGAGTCGGCGGTCCGCGCGGCGGCGAAGTCGAGGCCGCCGTTGGCGTTGAGCCACTGCACCTGCGCGTCCAGCGTCACCAGGGTGGCCAGCGCCGGTGTGTTGTAGGTCTGGTTCAGCCGCGAGTTGTCAATCGCGGTCTGCAGGTCCAGGAAGTCCGGGATCCAGCGGCCGCTGGCTTTGATCCGGGCGGCGCGCTCCAGGGCTGCCGGGGAGAACAGCCCCAACCACAGGCCGCCGTCGGACGCGAAGTTCTTCTGCGGGGCAAAGTAGTAGACATCGGACTCGGCGACGTCCACGTCCAGGCCGCCGGCCGCGGAGGTGGCGTCCACGAGGACAAGGGACCCTGCGTCGGCACCGGGCACGCGCTTCACCGGCGCGGCGACCCCGGTGGAGGTCTCATTCTGCGGCCAGGCGTAGGCATCGACGCCGGCCTCGGCCTGCGCTTCGGGGCGGGTGCCGGGCTCGGACTTGATGATCGAGGATTCGGCGAGGAACGGCGCCTTGTTGGTGGCCGAGGCGAACTTCGAACCGAACTCGCCGAAGGACAGGTGCTGCGCCTTGTTCTCCACCAGGCCGAAGCTGGCGATGTCCCAGAAGGCCGTGGAGCCGCCGACGCCGAGGATGACCTCGTAGCCTTCGGGAGCGCGGAAGAAGTCGCCCAGGCCGGTCCGGACCGACCCCACGAGGTTCTTCACCGGCGCCTGGCGGTGCGAGGTGCCGAGCAGCTTCGCCGACGCCGCGGACAGGGCCTCCATCTGCTCCGGCCGTACCTTTGACGGTCCGGCGCCAAACCGGCCGTCCTTGGGAAGGAGGTTCGCAGGGATGGTGATGCTGGTGTCGCTCACAGTGGCTCCAATTTTCGGCTGGGTGCGTGGCGTGGCTTGGACGGGTCCCCCGCCGGATACGGCCGGACCCGCTCTATATTCTGCCCGACGGCCACGGCCGGGCGGGAAATCCGTCCGTCATAGTCCGGTCATTGAGGCGGACGATGCCGGGGCGGACACGCGGCCGGTCCCGGCCCCGGGGCGGGTCCGCGGAGGGGCCGACAGATTATCCGGAGTAATTCAAAATAGGCTAGGCTGTTCGGTGACGTACGGTGGATCTCGCCGGGGCGCAACCTGCACGCTGTACGGTGGGAATGACGCAAGGACGGCGCTCGAGGAGCTGAGCTGAATGACGGATCTGATCGATACCACCGAGATGTATCTGCGGACCATCCTGGAACTTGAAGAAGAGAACATCGTCGCCCTCCGCGCCCGCATCGCCGAACGGCTCCGTCATTCCGGCCCCACCGTTTCCCAGACCGTCGGACGGATGGAACGGGACGGCCTCGTGGTTGTGTCCGGGGACCGACACCTTGAACTGACCGACACGGGCCGGAAACGTGCCATCGAAGTCATGCGCAAGCACCGCCTCGCCGAAAGGCTGCTCGCCGATGTGATCGGACTCGACTGGGCCTACGTGCACGAGGAAGCGTGCCGCTGGGAGCACGTAATGAGCGAACGGGTCGAACGCCGCATCTTCGAAATGCTGAACCATCCGACCGTGTCCCCCTACGGGAACCCCATCCCCGGCCTTGCCGAACTCGGCGGGCTCCCGACGGCGGAACGCGGCGGGGTGGTCACCCTGCTCGAGGCGATGGCCGGCTACGGCGCGGATTCACGGATCACCGTGAACCGGCTGGCCGAGCCGATCCAGGTGGAGCCGGAGCTGCTGGTCCAGCTGGATGAGGGCGGAATCCGTCCCGGAGCCAGGGTGTCGCTGGAGCGTGTGGGGGAGTACATCTCGGTCCGGGTGCCGGACATTGAAGGCGCGCTTGAGCTGCCGCCCGAGGTTGCCGCCCACGTCTTCGTTACGCTCGGGTAACCTCGGATCCTGCTGCGTCCGCGGACCCGCCGGCAAGTTATGCACAGGCGAGATAACGGAATTATTACTGCTTGCCTTAATCCCCTATAGTTGATGACTAGCACTGATACTAAAGCGTTACCTGATCCGAAGCCGAGCTCTGCCAGCGGATCAGTCAGCGAGTCACCTTCTGGCAGAGGCGGGGGAACCACAACCGGCTGCTGATCCAGCAGCCTTGGGGTGAAGTCCGCTAGCGGCAAGCAAACTCCATGAGGGATCCGCTGTGGATGCCCCTGTGTCTGGATGCTTGCACCGGCGGACCGGGTCTTTGATCTCTCTGACCCGAATCCGACAGCTAACTTCGCAGGCTATCCAGAGAGGAACCCTTCTTGACCACCCAGACCGTCAGGGGCCGCCGTCGTGCGACCGGTCCCGCTCCGGAGCCGCGCCCGGCCGCCGTCGTTCTCACCGAGCGCCCGCGCGACGCGCACCGCGACGAACGCCGTGGCCGGCGCAGCCCGTTCCGCCAGGTAACCGACTTCGCCGCCGTCAGCGGCGTGGGTCAGAAGGCCGGCATCGCCCTCGCGGCCACCGGGCTGGTCCTCACCGTCGCCGTTCCGGCCACCGGGCCCGTGATGGCCACCGAAGCAGCCCGCACCGGCGCGGTTTCCGCCGCAGCCCAGCCTGAGGTCAAGGCGGCGGCCGCCGAAATCAACTTCAACCGCACGGCGGTCACCACCAAGGGCGACCCGGACAGCAAGCTCAAGCAGCTGCTGAGCGCCCAGTCCGTGGGCACCATCACCCGGGCCGCCTCGGCCGGGAGCCTCGGGGCCCCGCTGGACGCCATGGTCACCGCGTCGCCGTTCGGCTACCGGGTGAGCCCCATCACGGGCGCCGTGGGCGAGTTCCACCGCGGCCAGGACTACGCCGCACAGTGCGGCACCGCCGTGCACGCCGCTGCGAGCGGCACCGTGACTTTTTCCGGCTGGCACCCCTACGGGGGCGGCAACCGGGTCGTGATCGACCATGGCAACGGCCTGGAGACCACGTACAACCACTTGTCGTCCTCCAACGTCCACGTGGGCCAGCAGGTCTCGCGCGGCGATGTGGTGGCGATGAGCGGAACCACCGGCGCCTCCACCGGCTGCCACCTCCACTTCGAGGTGATGGTCAACGGGGAAGTCGTTGATCCGCTGGGCTGGCTTTAAGCCGACCCGAGGGACGACTCGCATTTCTATGACACGCCGTGATCTGAATGTGACATTGAGTCCCAACTGTTGTACCGTATGAAGCACGCCAACTTCTCCGAAGTTGGCGCTCTTGAGTGGATTGCCTAACTCTGCCACCGCTCAAGGTCCGTTCGCATGACATCGTCTGGCAGGGGCGGGGGAACCAATTTTGGTCTTCGCAAGAAGACCTTGGGGTTAAGTCGCAAAGCTTCCCAGGAAGCGGCGCGGCCGGGTGACTCCCATCCGAATCCGACAGCTCACCTCGTAGGCATTGGGAGAGGCTACTTTCGTGTCTTCACGCCACAATGCTGCGCGTTTCCGCGCTGGCGAGGCTCAGTTGAGCCCGCTGAACTCCATGCTCCGCGTCGCCCTTGCCGGCGCCCGGACTGGATCACATAACGCAGTTCCCGCTTTTGGCGCGTCTTCGCAGTACACCCTTCGCTAAGAAACCCGTTTCGGGGCGATCCGGCGTACCCCCAAGATGCCGGAGCGTCCTCAGTCCCGCCTGCATGCAGCGCGGACACTTAGGATCACGAAAGAGAGAACTAAATGACTACTCGTGCAAACATTGCACGCCACCGCGCGGAGGTCACCAAGACCAACTCGCTGGCTGTCATTGCTAAGGCCGTCGGCGACAACGCCGGTGGTATGGGTCGCCAGGCCGCGGTTATCGCTGCAGCCTCCGGCCTGGTTCTGACCAGCGGTATCGCAGCCAACGCTGCCGAGACCAACGTTCAGCGCGAATCGACCTCCGCTTCCGCCATGGAAGTTCAGTCCAACGCTCCGGCCACGATCTCCGCGGCCTCCACCATCGCGATCTCCTACGAGAAGCCCGCGGTCAAGACCGCGCCGGGCCCCCTCGTCGAGGCTCCCAAGCCCGTCGTCCAGGTCCAGGAATCCAACACGGGCGCCACCGCAACGGAAGCGGGCTCCACCGCGACCACCGGCGCGACCACCGCCTCCGTGGCCACGAAGGCTCCGGCCGCCGTCAGCGGCATGGGCGCATCGATTGCCGCTGCTGCCTACGCACAGATCGGCGTCTCGCAGGACTGCACCATGCTGGCCACCAACGCGCTGGCCGCCGTCGGCGTCAACTACCACGGCTGGCCGGCAGGTTACCTGTCCCTGGGCCGCACCGTGAGTGCCGCCGAGGCACAGCCGGGCGATCTCGCTTACTACCAGAACGGCGGCATGGGCATGGCCCACATCGCCGTTTACGTCGGCAACGGCATGGCCGTCCACGGCGGCTGGAACGGTGGAACCACCGCGCTGTACAGCGTCAACGTCGGCTCCGGCCCGGTCTTCATCCGCGTCGGCGGCTAGGACCCGGTCCGGGCATTAGCCCGAAGCATCGTGAAGGACCCCTGCCCCGCGGCAGGGGTCCTTCACGTTAAGAAACCAGCCGCCGCGGCGCGGCGCGGGGGACGAAGCGCAGAAAAATTCGGCAATCCGGGCCTTGGGTGTTTACTCTTGTGGTGTCGATCCATAGCCCGACCATGCACAGGGCAGCCGGCCCTAGTGCCCCTGGCGGGTGCGGCCGTGAAGAGGTATGCGGATGCGCACTCTCGTTCTGAATGCTGGATATGAACCGCTGGCGGTAGTCACCTTCCGCCGGGCGCTGGTCCTTGTATTGACCGGAAAGGCCAGTGTGGTGGCCGAAGGGGACGACCCCGTGGTGGGCCCACAGGACATCCTCGGCCGCCCGTCGGTGATCCTGCTGAACCGCTACATCAGGCCGCGCTACAACACCTTGACGGCCGTCAGCCGCAGGGGAGTGCTCCGCCGAGACAGCCACCGCTGCGCCTACTGCGGCAAGGCCGCCCACACCATCGACCATGTCCAGCCCAAATCGCGGGGCGGCGCCGACTCGTGGGAAAACCTTGTCGCGGCCTGCCTGCGCTGCAACAACGCCAAGGGAGACCACACCCCGGCCGAAATGGGTTGGAAGCTCGGGTTCGTTCCCGGCCCCCCCAAGGGCACCATCTGGCAGATCAAGGAACTGGAGAAGCCAACCCCGGCCTGGGACCCGTTCCTGCTCCCCGAAAAGGCGCACTGAGCCTCTCCGGCTGACGGCACCCTCCCGCGGCCCGATGCGGCTAGGCTGGGCTGGTGGAATTCGACGCCGTAATCCTCGCCGGGGGCCGGTCCTCCCGGCTGGGTGGTGTGCCCAAGGCCGGGCTGATGGTCGAGGGTGCCACGCTGCTGGAGCGGTCGTTGCATGCTGCCCGGGACGCCCGACGGATAGTCGTCGTCGGCCCGGATTCCGGAGACCTTCCGCCGGGGGTGCTTGGCTGCCGCGAGCACCCGCCGTTTGCAGGGCCGGCCGCAGCAATCGCCGCCGGCCTCACCGCCCTCACCGCGCAAGGCCCCGGCGCGCAAGGCTCCGCCGGCCGGCCCGGGGAAGCTGCTGCCGAAAGTCCGGCGCCGCTGACTCTGGTGCTCGCCTGCGATATGCCCCGCGTCGCCGGCGCCGTGACGGCATTGCTGGACACGGCGTCCGGGAATCCCGGCGCAGCCCCGGCAGGAGCGGGTGACGGCCTGGTGGCGGTCTCCGCGGACGGCCGCACGCAACCCCTCGTTGGACTTTATGGCACGGCCGCGCTACAACGGGCGGTCGCCGACGCGGCCCGGCGGAACACCCTTGAGGGGGGCTCCGTCTTCGCCCTCCTTGCTAGTCTTGAGCTGCGGACGATTCCGGTTCCGCCCGGTTCCACGGACGATGTGGACACCTGGGATGACGCTTCCGCACTCGGGGCCGCCAGACCGGGCCCGGGCACGTCCGGGGCGCTCCGGCCGAATTCGACTTTGGAGGCAAACGGTGAAGAGCCAGGATGAAACGCTTGAAGACTGGTGCCGCGCGCTGCTCCAGGCCCTTGAACTCGAAGATGTTGAGATCGACATCAATGAAGTACTGGGACTGGCCGGTGTGGCCGCGCACTCGGTCGTGCGCCCCGCCGCGCCGCTGACGACCTTCATCGCAGGTTTCGCGGCCGGCCTGGCATCCGGTTCCGGCCAGGCTCCCGACAGCGTATCGATGCAGGCAGCCATGGGCGTGGCCCGGAAACTCGCCAAGGAGTACGCCGCCGCCGAGGCTTCCGGGGCATGACGCCCGCGCCCCCTCACGGCGAAAGCAGCGCTGGCAAGGATGACTCCGTCCCGGAAGGGGCGGGTGCCGGCCAGCCGGCCGAAGTCGGCCCCGACGGCAGCCCCGACGCCGGCGCCGAGGACGTTGCGGCCGGCGGCGAGGGCGCTGCGGCCCGCGCCGTGGAGATCCCGCACCATCACCTCGCCCACAGTTGGCAGGAGGCCCGGCAGCTGGCCTTTGACTGCGCCGCGCCGATCCCGGCTGCTCCCGTTCCGCTCCGGCGCGCCCTGGGCCGGACCCTGGCAGAGGACTTGACGTCACTGCATGACATGCCCCACTACGCCTCCTCCGCCATGGACGGCTGGGCCGTCAACGGCAGCGGCCCCTGGATCCTCGCCGAGCCGGGCCAGCGGCTGGCCCCGCACCAGGCCAGCCCGGTCAATACCGGAGGGCTCATTCCGCCGGGCGCGAAGGCCGTACTCCGCAGCGAGAGCGGCGTCATCGCCCCCGACGAGGACGGGCTGCCGGTGCTTAAACTGGGCGGACGCGCCAAGCCCGGGGAACCACGCAACGGTGAACATATCCGCAAGGCCGCGGAGGAGGCCGCCGACGGCGAGCTGCTGATCAAGGCAGGCGCTGTGCTCAACCCTGCCCACCTGGCTTTGGCCGCCCTCGCCGGCCACGACGCCCTGCCGGTCCTTGGCAAACCCGTGGTGCGGCTGGTGTTCACCGGGTCCGAAGTCGTCAGCGCCGGTGTCCCTGCTCCGGGGGAGGTGCGGGACACCTTCGGGCCGCAGCTGGCCGCCGTCGTGGAAATGCTCGGCGGGATTTGTGCGGGGGAGGTGAAGATCGGGGACAGTGACGCCGAATGGCTCGCCGCGCTCGAAGACACCGACGACACCGGCGCGGGCCAGGATCCGGGCAGCGCCGCGGAGCCGCCCGGCGAGGCGCTGCCGGCCGACGTCGTCATCACCACCGGCGGCACGGGCCGCTCCGGCACCGACCACCTCCGGCGCACGGTGGCGGAACTGGGGGGCCGGCTGCTGATAGACGGCATCGCCATGCGCCCGGGCCATCCCGCGGTGCTGGCCGAGCTGCCGGACGGACGGTTTGTCATTGGGCTGCCCGGCAATCCGCTCGCCGCCATGATGGCACTGTCCACCATCGGCGCCCCGCTGCTCGCCGCCCTCGGCCACCGGCCGCCGCCACCGCTGACCGAGGTGCCCTGCGGGACCATGATCGAGGCGGACCCCGGCCGGACCCGGCTGATGCCGTTCCGAATGTTGTACGGCATGGCATCGCCGGCGCAACATACCGGTCCGGGCATGATGCGCGGACTGGCCGCAGCCGACGGCGTCCTGGTGGTCCCGCCGCACGGCGTCCAGCTGGGCGAACCGGTGCCGGCGTTTGGGCTGCCCTGGAGCGCGGCCCTTCCGGAGCCGGCCGCCTCAAAGCCCGCCGCGAAGCCGCCCACCAAACGGCCCGCCCGGAAGCCGGCCGCCGACGGACCTGTTGACTGGAGCGGGCTGCTTGGCTGACCCGCGGCCAGAGTTCATGATGGATCAAAGGGTGTGCCGCCGCCGGCGGCCGACCCCGTACGCAATACTGATGAGGAGTATCCGATGGGCCGCGTGACACAGCGCCGCAAGGTGCACAAATTTGTCCTGGACGGCTCGCCGCAGGCGCAGGAATTCCCGGTCCGCTACCGGGAAGACGTGCTGGCGGTCGAGGAGCCGCTCGAAATCCGGCTGGGCAGCCTGTCCTTTTCCGTCACGATGCGGACCCCGGGCAACGATTTCGACCTGGTCGCCGGGTTCCTCGTCTCGGAGGGCGTCATCTGGTCGCCGGAGCAACTCGTCTCGCTGCGCTTCTGTGCCGGCGAGGACGAGGACGGTGTCCAGACGTTCAACGTCGTGGAGGCGCAGCTGCGTCCCGACGTCGTCCGGCCGGACACCGGCCGCAACTTCTTCACCTCCAGCTCCTGCGGAATCTGCGGCACCGACTCGATCGACGCGGTGCGCAAGTCCTCGCACTACAGCCCGGCCGCGGACCCGCTGACCGTGCCGGTGGAAACCCTGGCCTCGTTGCCGGACCGGCTGCGGGAAGCCCAGGCAGTCTTCGACGTCACCGGCGGCGTCCACGCGGCAGGGCTGTTCCGGATCGCCGACGACGGCTCGGCTGAGCTGCTCTGCTTGCGCGAAGACGTGGGCCGGCACAACGCGGTGGATAAGGTGGTGGGCTGGGCGCTGCGGGAAGGCCTGCTGCCCCTGAGCGGAACCGTCCTGCAGGTCTCGGGCCGGGCGTCCTTCGAGCTGGTGCAAAAAGCGTCGCTGGCCGGGATCCCGGTGCTGGCCGCCGTCAGTGCGCCCTCAAGCCTGGCCGTGGAGCTGGCCGAGGCCGGCGGGATGACGCTCGCCGGGTTCAGCCGGGGCACCACCTTGAACGTCTACGCCGGCCACGAACGCGTGGCCGCGCCGGCAGCCATCGGGTGAGGCGGCGCCGGCCTTAAACCGTTGGCCAAACCGCGGCGGGCCCAGTAGATTTTATCCATCGACTGGACACAAGGCTCGGACACGACGTCGCATCACCCGCACCAGCGCTAAGAGGATCACATTGCACGACGACCGCCGTCTCACGGAAGTCCGGCTGGACCGCTTTCTGCGCGAACGCATCATCCCCGCCGTCTACCCGCGCCGCGTGCCGCTCGCGCTGAGCAGCTGGGACGTCCCGGGCGAACCCGTCCCGGCGACCGAGGCGCTCCGGCAGGAGTATGCCCCCCAGGAGCAGGAGGCCGCCTGGGGCCAGCCCTGGAGCACCAAGTGGCTGCGCCTGCAGGGCGACGTCCCCGCTGCGTGGGGGAGCAGCCCGGACACCGCCGTGGAAATCCTGGTGGACCTGGGCTTCAGCGCCGACCTTCCGGGCTTCCAGTGCGAAGGCACCGCCTGGCGGCCCGACGGAACGGTCATCAAGGCGATCTCCCCGCGGAACCAGTACATCCCGCTGAAGCTGCTGGGCAGCGGCATGGCAGTGGACTTCTATGTCGAAGCCGCTGCGAATCCCGACCTGTCACAGGGCTGGACCTTCGCCGCCACCCCCTACGGGGACAAGGCGACCGCCGGCGCCGAGCCGCAGTACCGGCTGGGCCCGATCGTCATCGCCGAGCTGAACCAGGCCGTCTGGGAACTGAGCCAGGACATCGGCACGCTCAGCGGACTGATGCATGAACTGCCGATGGAGCTGCCGCGCCGGCACGAGATCCTCCGCGCGCTGGAGCGGATGCTGGACATCATGGATCCCGACGATGTGCCCGGGACGGCGGCCGCGGGCCGTGCGGCGCTCGCGGAAGTCCTGGCCCGGCCCGCCTACGCCTCCGCCCACCAGCTCGTCGCCACCGGCCATGCGCACATCGACTCCGCCTGGCTGTGGCCCGTCCGGGAAACCATCCGGAAGTGCGTGCGGACGTTCTCCAACGTCGTGGCGCTGATGGACGAGGATCCCGGATTTGTGTTCTCCTGCTCCTCCGCGCAGCAGCTGGCCTGGATCAAGGAGTACTACCCCGAGCTGTTTGCGCGCATCCGGGAAAAGGTCAAGACCGGCCAGTTTGTCCCCGTCGGCGGCATGTGGGTTGAATCGGACAGCAACATGCCCGGCGGCGAAGCCATGGCGCGCCAGTTCCTGGAGGGCAAAAGCTTCTTCCTGGCGGAGTTCGGCGTCGAATGCCAGGAAGCCTGGCTGCCGGATACTTTTGGTTACTCCGCCGCGTTGCCGCAGATCGTCAAGGCTGCTGGCAGCCGTTGGTTCCTGACCCAGAAGATCTCCTGGAACCAGGTCAACCGGATGCCGCACCACACCTTTAACTGGGAAGGGATCGACGGCACCCGGCTCTTTACGCACTTCCCGCCGGTGGACACCTACAGCTCCGAAATCAGCGCCCGGGAGCTCGCGCACGCCGAGCGCAACTACCGGGACCACGGCCGCGGCACCATGTCGCTGCTCCCGTTCGGCTACGGCGACGGCGGCGGCGGACCCACCCGCGAAATGCTGGCGGCGGCCCGGCGCACCGCGGACCTGGAAGGGTCCCCCAAGGTGCGGCTGGGCGCTGCCGCGGACTTCTTCGCCAGGGCGGAAGAGGAATACGAGGCCCTGCCGGTCTGGGTGGGCGAGATGTACCTCGAACTCCACCGCGGCACGTACACCAGCCAGGCGAACACCAAGCGGGGCAACCGGCGCAGCGAGCACCTCCTCCGGGAAGCGGAACTGTGGTGCGCCACCGCGGCGGTCCGGTCCGGCGCACCCTACCCGGCGGCGGAGCTCAAACGGCTCTGGCGGCTGGTGCTGCTGCAGCAATTCCACGACATCCTGCCCGGCAGCTCGATCGCCTGGGTGCACCAGGACGCCGAGCGGAACTACGACGCCGTGGCCCGCCAGCTGGAGGCGATCATCGCCGACGCCGCGGCCGCCGTGCTGGGAGAGGGCGACCAGGAGCTCCTGCTCAACGCCGCCCCGCATCCCCGCCACGGAGTGCCGGCCCTCGGCGCCGCGCGCCCGGTCCGCGCGGACGCACCCGTGGAGTCGACGGACGCCGAGGGCGGCCACGTGCTGGACAACGGGATAATCCGCGCCGTGGTGAACGCCGACGGCCTCCTGGTTTCGCTGCGCGACTACGCCAGCGCCCGCGAGGCGATCGCCCCGGGCGAGTTCGGCAACCTCCTCGAACTGCACCGGGACACCCCCAACGAATGGGACGCGTGGGACATCGACGCGTTCTACCGCCGCAACGTCACCCCGCTGACCGCGGCCCGCTCCGTGACGCTGGAACGCGACGGCGGAGCCGCCGTCGTGGTGGTGGAGCGGCTGGCCGGAACCTCCGCCGTGACACAGCGGATTCGGCTGGAACCCGGCGCGCCGTCGCTGGCGATCTCCACCACGGTGGACTGGCAGGAGCGCGAGAAGCTGCTCAAGCTCGGCTTCGCCTTCGACGTCCGGGCCGACCGTTCCGCCTCGGAGACGCAGTTTGGCCACGTGTTCCGGCCCACCCACCTGAACACCTCGTGGGAGGCGGCCAAATTCGAGATCTGCGCGCACCGGTGGATCCACGTGGCGGAGCCCGGCTACGGGGTCGCGGTCTCGAACGCCGCCAGCTACGGCCACGACGTCACCCGCAATGTCCGCGGGCACGACGGGGGCACCACCACCACCGTCCGGGTCTCGCTGCTGCGGTCGCCCAAGTTCCCGGACCCGGACGCCGACCGCGGCCTGCATGAACTGACGGTGACCGTGCGGCCAGGCGCCAGCATCGCCGACGCCGTCGAGGAGGGCTACCGGACCAACCTCGCCCCGCGTGTGGTCAGGGGAGCCCGCGGCGTGGAGCCGCTGTTCACTGTGTCCAACCCCGGCCTCGTGATCGAGGCGGTCAAGCTCGCCGAGGACGGCTCCGGCGACATCGTCGTCCGGCTCTACGAGTCCCTCGGGGAACGCACGTCCGGAACGATGGTGGCGAATTTTGGCTGCGTGGGGGTGCGGACCGTGGACTTGCTGGAGCGGCCGGCGGACGCGCCCGGCGTGGGGGCCGGTCCCGGGGGCACTGCCATGCTCTCGCTGCGGCCGTTCCAGCTGGTGACGCTCAGATTCCAGCGCTGACACCGAGCTAGTAGGGCTTAAACAGGCTGAGTGGGAGCGGTCCTTGCGGACCGCTACCACTCATCCCCCCAATGGCGCTTGGACGACCCGCCAGGCTACGTAAGACTGAATCCCCATTCACGAAGCCGGCTGTCGCTTTCACACATTTATGATTCTCTCATGCTCTAATGATTTTGTGAATGCCTGCCATTACTTCCTAACGTAACGTTGCAGGAGCGTTATCCGGCGGCCGGGCGATTCGTCCGGAAAACCAGAAAAACAGCAGCCCCAGGACGTAGCCCAGCACCGCCGCATAGTTGACGACCAGCCGCACGGGGTCCCAGGGCTCCGGCGCGAACGACGCCGGAACACTGGCGACTGCCGCGACCGCCCCCATGAGGGTCAGGGCGGCTCCGGCCCGCACCAGCCTTGGCAGCGCCGCTGCGACGGTAGCGAGCAGCGGGGGCAGCAGGACGAGCGAAACAAACGCGGGATAGCTGCGGCCGGCTGCCGCGTAGAGCGGTGCAAGAACGGCGTTCCGGCCGTTGTCTGCCAGGTCCTGCAGCCCCGCCGATGATACCCGGGTGTCCATCAGCAGGAACGTCGCGGTCACCGCCAAGCAGGCAGCTGCCAGTCCCCAGCGTCCCGCGCGGCCGGTGATCACGTCCCGGGCGGGGGCGGCCCCCAGTCCCTTGGCCAGACGCACCCCCACCAAGAAAACCATCCCGAAGACGATGAAGCGCAGGACCAGGTTGGTGAGGTTCCAGCCCCCCAGCGCGCGGTCGACCGCAGCGTAGGGTCCGGGGATGCTGAGCAGGCTGCATAGCGTGGCAAGGAACAGGATCCCGAACACGGCCCGGTTGCGGCCGCGGAGGGCATCCGGCACGCGAAGCAACAGGGCCACGCCGCAGACGATCAGGGTGCCCCATTCAAGCATTGGAGGCTCTCCGCCCCCCGGTCCTTGCCTGGCTGCGGTTGGCGGCCAGCCTGGCCAGCCAGATGACCGTCAGGCCGAGGCTTGCGCCGAGCACGGCCGTGAAACTGATGATCTGCTGGCCCCACGCCCGCCCTGCTGGCACGAGTGGATACAGTGCGCCGGCAACCATGGCGGCATACCCCGCCGACAGGAGAAGCGCCCCGGTCCGGAGCGCACGCGGGAACCGTCCGCCCACCGCGCGCACGGTGGCCGGCAGCAGGCAGGCGGCCACGAAGGCGGGGTAAACCCTGCCGGCCGTCGCGTACACCCCGATCAGCTGGGCGTTCGCCTCGCTGCGCAGGGGCAGCCCGGCAAGGCCGGTGGCGGAGCCTGCAGTGTCGGCCAACAGAAAAGTCACTGTGGTCACCGCGGCGATGCCGGCCAGCACTGCAAGCCCTGCCGGCCCGGCGATCCACCGGGTGCCGCTGCCATCGCCGAAGGCCTTGGCGGTGCGGTAGCCGGCGAGCATGACCGCCCCGTACACCAGGAACCGCAGAATGAGGTTCGCGTAATTGGTGCCGCCGAGCCACGCATCAACGGCCAGATACGGGGCGTCGGTGCTCAGCAGGATGGCGCAGGCGGAGAGGAGGAAAGCGCCGAAGATCGTGCGGTTACGGCCCCTGACCGCGTCGGGGAGGCGGGCCAGCGTCACGGCCCCGCAGATCACCAGAGCGGACCACTGCAGGGCCTGGATCATTGGGGTGCTCCTGCGGCCCCCGGCTTCGGCTGCCGCCGTGCTGCCAGCCGCCCCACCCAGACCAGGACGAGCCCGAGGACGAGGAAGAGGATCCCGGTGTAATTGATGACGAACCGCCAGAGCGCCAGTCCCGGCGGAATGAGCGGGAACGCCAACGTCAGGGTTATGGCGACGGACCCGACCGCCAAGGCGACGGCGCTGCCGCGGATTATCAGCGGCAGCCGGCTGCGGGCAGTCCGGATCATCGCGGGAAGCAGTGCCAGCAGGACGAAGGCCGGATACAGCCGGCCCGCGGCGCCGTAATACTCCACCAGGACGCGGTTGCGGCTGCTCTTGGCCGCGACCTCTACCAGGCCGGCTGATGACCCGGTCCTCTCCATCATCAGGAACAGGATGATGACCACGGCGGAGGACAGCACCGCCATGGCGATTCCCACCGGACCGGTCAGTAGGCGGCGGCCATCCTCGGCGCCGAAGCCTTTCGCGATCTGCAGGCCCAGGAAGAAGACCGCGGCAAATCCAACGAAACGGAGCACCACGTTCGCTATGTTGAAGCCGCCCAGGAGGCTGTCGATGGCCGCATACGGTTCTTCGATGCTCAGCAGGATCCCCGCCATCATGAGCACCAGCACGTAGAAAACCGGCCGGTTTTCGCCGCGCAGCGCGCTGGGAACCCGGGCGATTGCCACCAGGGTGCAGACCGCGAAGGTGCTCCATTGCAGGGCCGTGACGATCATCCGAGGTTCTCCCAGATCTTTTCCGTTTGCGCCTGCTCCTGCTCTTGGCGGCGGAGCGCCTTGCCGAGTGTTTGCAGCCGCTCCCCGGCCAGGGCGGCCAGCTCGCCGTCGGAGAGTGTGTCCAGTGCCGATTGCCGGGCATCCGCGGACCAGCCGGCTTCCGCTTCGGTGATGAGCCCCGTCGCCACGAGGCCGCCGGAGAAGCCGACGCCGGCGGCGCGCGAGGTTGCCACGGCGAGTTCCGGCGAGAGCCGGTTGGCCGTCAACTGGGCCGAGTAGTTCTGCGGGGCCACGCCGGTGGCGGCGGAAACCCGGTGGCGGAGTTCGCCGTCGTCGATGGCATCCACCCAGTTCCGCACCGAGGTGGCGTGCGGCGCGGGGCTGAGCGCACGCGGCGTCCCGGCCCCGCGCTCCGCGGCGGAACGGGCGATGACGGCCTGCAGCAGATCCATGGTGGCGACCTGGCTGACGAGCTCCGCCGTGGTGGGAGGCTGTGCCAGCCGGGTCAGGTCCGCATAGGTGTCGAAGGTGGCGAGGGACTGCGCGGGGTTCAGGCCGAGTGCCCGGCTGATGCTGACCACGGTGGTTTCGGCGACCTTGCCGCGCACCAGTTGCTGCGCGAGGGTGGTGCGCTTCACACCGGAGATCCGGCAAATGTCCGCGGTGCTCATCGCCGGCGCGACACTGTGCAGCCAGTGCTGGAACGCCTTGGCGGGTAAGGGCATCTAGGGGCTTTCTGCGTCGTTGAGCCGGCGGGCGGGACTGGCTAGCGATTTTACCTGCTCGCCTTCTTCAACTATGCTAGATGCTCGAACCCGCTGGTCCGTACACCCCCCAAGTCCGGACCAGCGGGTTCTTCTATGCCCGGCGGAATCTGCGCCGATTCGGGCGGGTTTCCGGCCCCGGCAGGGCGCCGTCGCGGCCGCCCGTTTTGGGCCTCGGTGAGAGAATGGACTAATGACTGCAACCCTTGTTGCCAAGGACCTTTCCGGTGGGCACGACCACCGCACACTCTTTGCAAAACTCTCCCTCACTGTCGCTCCCGGCGACGTCGTCGGCGTCGTGGGTGCCAACGGGGCGGGCAAGTCCACGCTGCTGCGGCTGCTCGCCGGCGTCGACCAGCCGCAGGAGGGCACGGTCAGCCTTGCCCCGGCCGACGCCTTCGTCGGCTGGCTGCCGCAGGAACACGAACGGATCGACGGCGAAACGGTGGCCGGCTACATTGCCCGGCGCACCGGCTGCGGCCAGGCGACGGCGGACATGGAATCCACCGCGGAGGCGCTGGGGACCGGAGCCCCGGGCTCCGAGGACGCGTACTCGGCGGCATTTGACCGCTGGATGGCCTCCGGCGCCGCGGACCTGGAGGAGCGGATTCCGCCGGTGCTGGCGGACCTGGGCCTCGAGGTCGGCCCCGACGCCGCGATGACCGGGCTCTCCGGCGGCCAGGCCGCCCGGGTGGCGCTCGCGGCCCTGCTGCTGAGCCGTTTCGACATCGTCCTGCTGGACGAACCCACCAACGACCTGGACCTCAACGGGCTGGCCAAGCTGGAGGCCTTCGTCCAGGGCCTGCGCGGCGGCGTCGTCCTGGTCTCGCATGACCGGGAATTCCTGGCCCGCTGTGTCACCACCGTCGTGGAGCTGGACCTCGCCCAAAACGCCGTCGCGGTCTACGACGGCGGCTACGAGGCGTATCTGGAGGAACGCGCCGTGGCCCGCCGGCACGCCCGGGAACGCTTCGAGGAGTTTGCCTCCACCAAGGCGGACCTGGTCTCCCGGGCCCGCACCCAGCGGGAGTGGAGCTCCCAGGGCGTGCGCAACGCGATGAAAAAGAGCCCGGACAATGACAAGATCCGGCGGGCAGCGAACACCGAGTCCTCCGAGAAGCAGGGCCAGAAGGTCCGGCAGATGGAATCCCGGATCGCCCGGCTGGAGGAAGTCGAGGAACCGCGGAAGGAATGGCAGCTGCAGTTCAGCATCGGCGCGGCGCCGCGCTCCAGCGCCGTCGTCGCGACGCTGCGGGACGCCGTCGTGCGCCAGGGGGACTTCACGCTGGGGCCGGTCAACCTGCAGCTCAACGCCGGCGAGCGGATCGGCATCACCGGCCCCAACGGCGCGGGCAAGTCCACCCTGCTGCGCCTGTTGCTGGGCGTGCAGCGGCCCGACGCCGGCGACGCCTCGATGGGCGCCTCCGTGGCGGTCGGGGAAATCGACCAGGCCCGCGGGCTGCTGGCCGGACACCTCAAACTTGCCGACGCCGTCGAAGCCGTGCTGACGGACCGGACCCCCGCGGAGGTCCGGACCCTGCTGGCCAAGTTCGGCCTCAAGGCCGACCACACGTCCCGGCCCGTTGATTCGCTCTCGCCCGGCGAACGGACCCGGGCCGCGCTGGCGCTGCTGCAGGCCCGCGGCGTGAACCTGCTGGTCCTCGACGAGCCGACCAACCACCTGGACCTCCCCGCGATCGAACAGCTCGAGGAGGCCCTCGACAGCTACGACGGCGCCCTGCTGCTCGTCACGCACGACCGCCGCCTGCTGGAAAACGTGCGCCTGGACGTGCGCTGGAACGTCGTCGACGGCGTCGTCACTGAACTGTTGGGCGCGAGCGCCCCGAAAGGTACCAACTCATGAGCATGGACCGGGTGGCCTGGAGCTCCCTGTACAACATCACCCGAGCCTCCTCCGGCTCCAAGCCGTTCTCCAAGGAGCTGCTCAAGCGTGTGTTCGGCTTCGCCCGGCCGCACCGCAGCCGGCTGATCGCCTTCGTGCTGCTGTCCATCGTGATGGCCGTCCTCGCGGTCGCCACGCCGGTGCTCGCCGGCCAGGTGGTGGACGCGATCATCGCGAAGGCGGACGCCGGAACGGTGATCTGGCTCGCCGTGCTGATCGCGATCGTGGCGGTCGCCGAGGCCGGCATCGGGCTGGTGACGCGCTGGCTGTCCTCGACCATCGGCGAGGGCGTGATCGTGGACCTGCGCACCAAGGTCTTCGACCACGTGCAGAAGATGCCCATCGCGTTCTTCACCCGGACCCGGACAGGGGCGCTGGTCAGCCGGCTCAACAATGACGTGATCGGCGCGCAGTCGGCCTTCGCCGGCACGCTTTCCGGCGTCGTCAGCAACGTGGTGGCGCTGGCGCTCACGCTCGTGGTCATGCTGAACAAGTCGTGGCTGGTGACCGTGCTGGCCATGATCCTGCTGCCGATCTTCCTCATCCCGGCCCGCCGGATGGGCTCCAAGCTGGCCGAGCTGCGCCGCGAGGCCGCCGAGCACAACGCCGCCATGGGCACCCAGATGACGGAACGCTTCTCCGCCCCCGGCGCCACCCTGGTGAAGCTCTTCGGCCGGCCGGACGAAGAATCCCGCGAGTTCGCGCTCCGCGCCGGCCGCGTCCGGGACATCGGCGTCCGCACCGCCATGCTCCAGTTCACCTTCGTTACGGCACTGACCCTGGTTTCGGCCCTGGCTCTGGCACTGGTGTACGGCCTGGGCGGCTGGCTGGCCCTGGGCGGGCAGCTCGCCGCCGGCGACGTCGTCGTGCTGGCGCTGCTGCTCACCCGCCTCTACGCGCCGCTCACCGCGCTCTCCAACGCCCGGGTGGAAATCATGAGCGCCCTGGTCAGCTTCGAGCGGGTCTTCGAGATCCTGGACCTCAAGCCGCTCATCCAGCAGAAGCCGGACGCGGTGGAATCGCCGCGCGGCCCGCTGTCGGTGGAGTTCGACGACGTCCGCTTCTCCTACCCGTCCGCGGACAAGGTCTCGCTGGCCTCCCTCGAGGACGTCTCCACGCTGGATACCCGCGGCGGCGAGGAAGTGCTGCACGGCATCAGTTTCCGGGTGGAACCAGGCCAGACCGTGGCCCTGGTGGGTTCCTCGGGAGCCGGCAAGTCCACCATCGCCCAGTTGCTTTCGCGGCTGTACGACGTCGATTCGGGCGCCGTCCGCTTCGGCGGTGCGGGGTCCGGCGCCGGCGTGGACGTCCGCGACCTCACCTTCGATTCGATGCGCGAAACCCTGGGCATGGTCACCCAGGACGGGCACCTGTTCCACGAGAGCATCGCCTCCAACCTGCGCCTGGCCCGCCCGGGCGCCAGCGAGGAGCTGATGTGGGACGTACTGCGCCAGGCCCGGCTCGAGGACATGATCCGCTCGCTGCCGGACGGTCTGGACACCGTGGTGGGGGAGCGCGGCTACCGGCTCTCGGGAGGCGAACGGCAGCGGCTCACCATCGCCCGGCTGCTCATCGCCCAGCCGAGGGTCGTGATCCTGGACGAGGCCACGGCCGCGCTGGACTCGACGAACGAGGCCGCGGTGCAGGAAGCGCTGGGCGCGGCGCTGGAGGGCCGGACCGCCGTTGTGATCGCGCACCGGCTTTCCACGATCCGCGCCGCCGACGCCATCCTGGTGGTCGAGGACGGTGTGATCGTGGAGCGCGGGACGCACAACGAACTGCTCGCCGCCGAGGGGCGCTACGCGGAGCTGTACCGGACCCAGTTCGCCGAGGCCACCGCGGTGGCCGCGGAGGCGGTGCCGGAGCTTTAGCCCCGGTTTGGGGCGCGCCGGCTTATGGTCCGCCGGTCGGCCTGCGCGGCGAGGACGGGCAGCACGTGCTCCGTAAGCAGGGGCGCCAGGTCCTCGGGCAGCGGGCCGGCCAGATCCAGCCAGCGGATTTCGGCGATCTCCGCCGAGGGGTGCGCGGTCCAGCTGCCTGCTGCATTAGTCAAAGTGGGCGCGGTAAAGACCGTGGCCTCGATCTGCGTCGCGGCCTCGTTGGCGGCCTCGGCCAGCCAGCTGCCTAAGGGTTCCAGGTCCTCGGCTGCGACCACGATGCCAACTTCCTCTTCAAGTTCGCGTGAGGCAGCCTGCGCCGCGGTTTCGCCGGCTTCGGG
The DNA here is from genome assembly GCF_056780195.1 of Arthrobacter sp. SD1074B. Lineage (NCBI taxonomy): Bacteria > Bacillati > Actinomycetota > Actinomycetes > Micrococcales > Micrococcaceae > Arthrobacter > Arthrobacter sp. SD1074B. The sequence continues at coordinate 781,879 of NZ_JBRAZT010000001.1, forward strand.
CTTGCCGCCGGGATGCATGAACTTGTCCGTGCCGCGTTTGCGGACGGTCAGCAGGCGGCCGGCGGCATCAAAGACGCAGACGGCGGAGACGACAATGCGGGGGTTCACACCTGTCCTGGTGAGCACGGATTCGAGCAGCAGGTCCTTGGCCGGACCGGTGACATCCCAGCCGTAGCGGAACTCGGCCGGCCCGAGTTTGGTGTAGTCGACCCGGTAGGTGTCCGGATCGCACCAGTGCGTATCGCGGCTGTCGTGGCCGCCGAAGCCGATGCGGTGGAATGGCCGGCCGTCCGGGAAGTACATGTCCATCGTCTCCGGTGTGGCCGAGGGCTTCAGGAGGTACTCGCGGCTCGCCGGCCCGGTAAAGGGTGCGGCGCCGGGAGGATTCCAGTGCACGGTGCCCTCTTCGCGGAAGCGGAGGCCGCCGTCGTCGGTTTCCGTGAAGCGGACGACGCCGGTGAAGGTGCCGCGGCTGCCGGTGGCCCGGTCCAGCAGGGTGCGGGCCACCGTCCAGCTGCCCAGCAGGTAGGAGCGCAGTTCGAAGTGCCGTTCATTGTCTTCGCCGGCGGCCGGCGTATGGGAATTCAAGTGCCCTCGATTGGAATCGAACCAACGACACCGGCTTTAGGAGAGCCGTGCTCTATCCACTGAGCTACGAGGGCGGGCATGCAGGCGGGTGGCGATCGGCCGGCCCGTCCGGACACGGATACAAGCATACAAGGTGAGCGCCCGTACTACGCTCTTGGCATGACAGCCTCAGCCCGGACGGTTTCCCGGGAACTTATCTATCTCCCCGACGTGGCCGCCACGCGGTTCTACCTCGGGGCGCTCGCGAAACTGAGCGTGCTGCAGTATTTCGTCGCCGAGGCGGCGGTGATCGGGGCGTGGGCGGGCCGGGACCCGTACAGCCGGCGCGCCGGCTACATCAGTGACCTTGGCGCCCTGCGCTGCGGCGAATTCTCGGGCCGCGATGTCTGTTCGCCGGCGCACCTGCTGATGAACGCCTCGTTTGTGGTGCAGGGGATCGGCATGATGGTCGGGGCGCTGCTGCTCAGCTCCGCCGTGATCGGTGTAGCGGCGCGGGCCGGGGCACGGCTCGCCGTGGCCCCGGGACGGCGCTCGCCGTCGACGGCCGCCTTTGCCGCCCGGTTGCTCAGCGTGGCCGCCGGCGCCGGGACCGTGATCGTGGGGCTGGTGCCCGAAGACGCCGGTTCCGGCTGGCATCTGGCCGGGGCGCTGATGTACTTCGCCGCCGGCGGCGTGGCCCTGCTGTTGGTCGGCTGGCTGTGGCGAAAACAGACGCCGCTGGGCTGGTTCATCTTTGCCTGCGGTGCGGTCTCGCTGGCCGCACTCGCCACCGGCGGGGCGACGGGCATGCGGGTGCCCGAACCCGGCACCCTGGAGCGGCTGATGGGATACCCCATCACCGTTGGCACGGCGGCGCTGGGGCTGGTGGTCGCGCAGCGCGTCCGGCAGGAACTGGTCACGCGGAAGCTGGCGCGCATGCAGGGGAGTTCTCCCCGCTGACGGGGCGGAAGCGGGCACCCGACCGGCGGACCGGGCACGTATCAAGCCCGCTTGAACACCTCGCGCTTCATTTTCGGACCTGCCCTGGACTCCTGGTCTTCGACGCGTTGGGCCAATCTGTGTCGCAGGGTGTCTTATGTCTCATCCGGGCGGTGGTTGCACTATTATGGGGGCATTCGCCGGAACGCTCCGGTGCCTCGTGCGGGAGCCCAGTTCCAGCGCACGCCAAATAGCCGACTTGTAGTCTGTGGGGGCACATGTCTGATCAGCTGGTTGCGCCGCGCCTGGCAGCGACTGCCTTTGGCGACCGCCCCGCCCACGTGGTTGTTGTGCGTCGGGTTGCTGTTCTGTGACGGTCGAGGCCCCCATCGCGCCGGACGGGCAAGTCCCCGAGGAAACCCCGGCTGTCGCTGGCGCGCCCGGCGTGGGCACGCCGCCGTCGACGCTTACGGAGCTCAGCCTCGCGGGACTAGGCCTGGCCGAGCCTGAAGCAGCCGCGGAGCCTGAGCCTGAAGCTGCCGCGGAGCCAATCATCGGCGTCCGGATGCTCGAGGGTGGCATCCTTGAAGTCACGCTCCCGCCTAACCGGGAGACCAAGGGGCCGGAGGCGCGCGAGGCAGGCGCCGCAGTCCGGGCGCTCGCCGACGGCAAGCGGATGCCGGTGCTCCTGGTCATTTCCGGCGTCGTCGGCGTCAGTGTGGAAGCACGCCAGGTGTACTCCGGTTCCTTCGCCGCCTCGGCGTTCGCGCTGGTGGGGGGAAGTCCCGTGGACCGCGTTATTGCCCATTACCTGCTGCGCTCAAGGACGGAAACCATTCCGGCGGAGTTCTTCACTTCGCGCGCAGACGCCCTCAAGTGGTTAAGGCCTTATACGAGTGAAAAGTGAAGTACCAGACCCCCGGCTCCATAGCCTCGTGGAGGGAATCGTCAGGATCGCCAGCGGCGATCTAAGCACCCGGATTCCGCACTCCGGCGCGCGCGATGACGTCGCCGCGGTCATTGCGGGCATCAACCTGATGGCGGACGATCTGCAGACTATCTACCAAGAGCTTGAGGAGCGCGTCGAAAGCCGTACCGCGATGCTGCGCCAGGCCCAGGTCGAGCTGGAGCGGATGGCGCTGACGGACCCCCTGACCCAGCTGGCCAACCGGACCGCTCTGAACTCGGTGCTCAGCCACGCGCTCGCTGAGACGTCCCGCGGTGAGATGCCGCCGGCCCTGCTGATTCTTGATCTTGACTCCTTCAAGGGCATCAACGACACGCTGGGCCACAGTGCGGGCGACGACGTGCTGCGTGTGATCGCCCGGCGGCTGCAGGACGCCGTGCGGGTGACGGATAGCGTGGCGAGGCTCGGCGGCGACGAATTCGCCGTCATGCTGCCCAAATCCAACCTCGTACGCGCCCGGCGGGTGGCCAACAGGATCCTCAAGGCGCTCAGCGAGCCTCTGGAGATCGGCGACCTGCGGGTCACCTGCGGCACCAGCATCGGCGTGCGCGTGGCGGAACCCGGCCAGTCCGCCGACGACCTGGTGATGGAAGCCGACACGGCCATGTACGCGGCGAAGGCCCAGCCGCACAGCGGGATCAAGGTCTTTGAACCGGCGTTGCTGTATGCCCGCAGGCTGCAGAGCCTGATGGTCACGGAAATGCGCGAGGCGATCCGCCAGGACCAGCTGACGCTGCATTTCCAGCCGGTGGTGGAGCTCGCTACCGGGCGGATCGAGGGCGTCGAGGCGCTGGTCCGCTGGAACCACCCCGAGCGCGGGCTCCTGATGCCGGACCAGTTCATTCCGCTGGCGGAGGAGACCGGGATGATCGTGGAGCTGGGGCACTGGGTCCTGCGCAATGCGGTCCGCCAGCTCCGGGACTGGCAGGACCGGCTGCCGCTGGACGGCGAGTTCTCCGTCCGGGTCAATATCTCCACCACCGAGCTGCAGAACCTCGAGCTGATCGAACACGTCCAGGACATCCTCCGCGAGACGGGTGTGGATGCGGCGAACCTCATCATCGAGCTGACGGAATCCATGGCTGTCACCGGCGGCGACGTGGACAAGTACTCGCTCAGCGGGCTGCGGCAGATCGGCGTGCAACTCGAAATCGACGACTTCGGCACGGGATACTCCTCCATCAGCTACCTGCGCCGGCTCCCGGTCAACGTGGTCAAAATCGATAAGAGCCTCATCGACGGACTGGGAACGGACGAGGAGCAGGGCGGCTTTGTCGAGGCCGTACTCCATTTGATCCACGCCTGCGGGCTGAAGGCTGTGGCGGAGGGAATCGAGACGGCCGAGCAGGCCGAGGAACTGGTCCGGCTGGGTTGCGGCAGCGGCCAGGGCTACTACTTCGGCCGGCCCGCGCCCGCCGCGGCCTTGGAATCCCTCATCAGCGAGGGCCGCGCGGTTTCGCAGTAGGGCGGTGTTAGCGCGGTTGCCGCAGTGGCGAGCGACGGCGGTTGGGCTGGTATTGCTGAGTATGACAAAGGGCGGGGACCGGAGGTGACTCCGGTTCCCGCCCTTTGCTGTTGCTGACTCCGTTAGTTCTTCGGGGTGGAGTTCGGCCAGTAGTTGACGGCCAGAACGGAGCCCTGACCGGCGCTGCCACCGTTGGCGGAAACGGCGGAGGCCGCCGAAAGGCCTGCCGCGGCCAGTGCACCAGCTACGAGCAGGGTTGCAAGGGTTTTCTTCATTTATTGCTCCTGTTACGTGAGGGGCTAATGTGACTCGTATATTGCAGATTTAGTATAGGGGTTACGGACACGCCGTTAGGTAACAATTTGTCCCTAATGCTTGAAGCCTGTGCTACTGGTGCGATGCCTTGCGTTTTCAGCATGCTCTGCCTTGCGCGCCGTGTAACGATTCATCCAGGAAGCCCCGATAATTAGTCCATGCACTCTGTTTCGCCGCTGTATGCAGTCGCTGAGCTCCAAGCACACGAGCACCGCAGCAACCATGCCTTCGCGGAGGCGGCCGGCAGTGCGGAGCAGGCGGCCGAAATCGCTTTACGGGATGGGGATTCCGCTTCTTGGTGGAACATGACGTTCCTCCAAGCGGAGAACCTCTTGGACGCGGAACGGTTTGAAGACTGCGCTGCTTTGGCGGCCACTTTGGTTGCCGATGGCGCCATCGCTCCGAATACTCGCGACCACGCCCGTACGTTCATCCTGTTGGCCAAGGCCCAGCAGGGCGCCGGCATGCTGGAGCAAGCGGCCGAATCCGCACGTGTCGCCACCGAGCTGACAGCAGAAGAACTAGACGTCGAGATCAATATCAAGGCAAGGCAAGCGCTGATCGCCACCTTGGCTGACGGCGGAAAACTCGCGGACGCGTGGAAGGAGAGCCGAGCCCTCGCTGGAGTGATCTCAGACGATGTCGATGATCAGCTCGCCGGTAAGGCTTACTGGGTCGTCGGAAACGTAGCGTTCCTCTGCGACAACGTTGAGGAAGGTTTGCGCTACCACGAACTCGCGGCCGCGACGTTTTCGCCCACCAAAAATCTTGATGTCTGGGCTAAATTCAACAAGGCGTCAGCGGCCATGCGCCTTGCGGCCAATGTGGCAGACGCCGACACCCTTCGGTGCATTGAGCGGGCCGAGCTAGCCACCGACGTTATCGGCGGAACCGAGAACGACCTACTCCTTTTGCGTCGAAACCGCGCTCATTGGAGTTATTTGGCCGGCGACTCAAGGTCCGCCGTTGTGCTACTTGAGGAAATCCGCGCAACCCACGGCTACGTGTCCCCGCAGGTGTTGGGGGATATCTGCATGTTGTTGGGGAAGGCATACTTGGCATCTGGAGACAAGGCCTCAGCGAGGGAGGCTCTCCTTGAAGCCGTAACCCTTTTCGATGGCGCCGAGGCTCCGGACCGTGCCCAGCAGGCTCGCGAATTCCTCAAGGCGGAGCTTCGGCGGGAATCCGTCCGGTCCTGGTTGCTTCGTGTCACCGGCTTCGACCGCAACTGATCCCGCGTCCTCAGGATTTCCTTCCCGTGAGGCTTTGACCGGTTTTCCGGCGCGCGCCCCTCGCACCCGCGGAGCATTGCACATAGTGGCTCTATGCCCGCTGAATTCCGCCAGGGATGGGCATGTCCCGGGGGGACGTAGCGACGCCCAGGAGCCACCGCGACCGCGCGCCGATTGCGACCCCGGGCTCGGTAACCCTAAACCGGGGCGGGGCCTGCGGCGGCAGCCCGGGCGGAGGAGGCCTTGCGGCCCAGGAAGACTGCAGCGCCGCCGACCACCAGGCTCAACACCAGCAGGATCCAGCCGGCGACGGTGAGTCCCGACGCCAGGGCAACCTGGCCGCCGTCGAGCGTGTCTGCGGACATCATGGCGTCGATGGCCGAGTTAGCCCACAGCCGCACCCCGGCAAAGAGCAGCGGGACCGCCCACAGGGCCCAGCGGAGCGGCTTACGGGCCACGTTCGTGCCGATGAGCAGCAGCCAGGTGAAGCCGAAGATCAGCGGGAACAGGGTGCCGGCCGTCTTGTGGACGTAGTTGAGCTGTCCGCGGGCGTCGCCGTCCATGGCTGAGCGCAGCTGCTCCACGAATCCCCGGTCGAAACCGCCAATCAGCGAATCGGGCATCGGGAGTCCGCCGGTCAGCTGCGTGAGCTGGTTCAGGGTCAGCAGGTGCACGTACCAGAACAGGAACAGGCTCGCCACGACACCCGCGATCAGGATCAGGCTGCTGTTGCTCTGCGCCTTCTGAGGGGTTCGGGTGGTGCTGGGATTGATCACCGCGGGCAGATGGTGCTGGGGAACGGCAGCGCTAGCGCCGTGTTTCTTGATCCGCTGCGCGGGTGTCTTGGCCATGGCTCCATTATCGCCCCTTGCCCGGTCCGCACCGGCCGGGTTCCGGCAGAAGGGCCGTTGCTCCGGCGTGCCTGTCAGTTGCCCTGAGCGCCCGATAGGCTGAACGCGTGAGCGAATCAGGCAGCAACGAACTTGGCAGGCACCGGCTCGGCCGGCACAGCACCGCGGAACTCAGCCCCGAACTGGATGACTACCAGCTCGCCGAGGCCTTGGTGCGGGAGGCCGGCACCCTCGCCCTGCTGATGCGGCAGGCAGGGCTGGAGGGTCAGCGGAAGACCTCGGTCTCGGACGTTGTGACGGCGGCCGACCACGCCGCCGAGGCCTACGTGCTCGAACAGCTGCAGCGCTGCCGGCCCGAGGACGGCATCCTCGGCGAGGAAGGTGCCTCCGAGCAGGGCACTAGCGGCCGGACCTGGGTAATCGACCCGGTGGACGGCACCTACAACTTCCTGCACGGCTCCAGCTACTGGTGCTCCGCGATCGCCTTGAAGGACTCCTCCGGCCCGCTGCTCGGTGCCATTTTCCAGCCGGAGGAGGACAAACTCTGGCTCGGCGGCACCACGCGCGCGGCCATGCTGAACGGCGAGTCGCTGACAAGCTTCCGGCCCAGCGCCGCAGGCGGCAGGGGACGCGCGGAAACGCCCCTGGCCGAGCTGGGCGCTGCCACCTACATCCATCCCACCTGGCTCGCGGACCCGATGTGTGCCATGCCCTGGCACGCCGCGGCGACCTCGGCAGCGGCACTGCGGATGTTCGGCTCGGGGTCGTGCGACCTGGGCCGGGTGGCCGACGGCGAGCTGGACTGCTGGTTCCAGCACAGCTCCCCGGAATGGGACTGGCTGCCGGGGCAGGCGATCGTGCTCGCGGCCGGCGGCGCCACCGACGTCGTCCGCGTCAACGGCCTGGAGTGGTTCGTCGCCGGAGGTACGACGGCGGTCCGGCAGCTCCGCGCCGCGCTGGAGTCCGGCTCCGTAGGCTAGCCCGCTCCCTCGCCCGGGCGAAAGTGGAGCATGCTCATTCTTGACGCCGCCGCACGAGGAGCATGCCCATTCTCGACGCCGCCGCACGAGGAGCATGCCCATTCTTCACGCCGCCGCATGAGGAGCATGCCCAGTTTTCAGCGCTAAGCGTGGACATAATGCCGCTATGTCCATCCGCCGGCGCCGGGGGAGGGCATGTCCCGCGGGGTGGGAAGCGCCGCGGATCGTGGCGTCAGTGGCACCGCCTAGACTTGTTAACACCATGGATATGTTGTTTGACCCCTATGCCGACGGACCCCTTCAAGCTGCCTCCACCCCGGCCGCGCCCGCCAAAGCGTCCGGAAACCCGGGGGCCGGCAGCGGCCTGCCGGACATGGGATCTGCCCCCGGGTTCGGCTCCCCGGGCGGAAACCAGGCGAGCGGAAGCCAGCCCGGCGGCCACGGCGGAAGCCACGGCGGTGGGAACCACACCGGACACGAGGACTGGGACCGACCCAAGCTTCCCAATGCGGTTGAGCTGTTGCAGGGACTGAACCCGCAGCAGGAGGAAGCAGTCAAGCACGCCGGCGGAGCGCTGCTGATTGTCGCCGGCGCCGGCTCCGGCAAGACCCGCGTGCTCAGTAACCGCATCGCCTACCTGATTGCCACCCGGCGGGCCCACCACGGCGAGATCCTGGCCATCACCTTCACCAATAAGGCCGCCGCTGAGATGCGGGAGCGGATCGAACTGCTGGTCGGCGGCCGGGCCAAGACTATGTGGATCTCCACCTTCCACTCCTCCTGCGTCCGGATCCTGCGGCGCGAGGCGGCCAACGTCGGCCTGAACTCCAACTTCTCCATCTACGACTCCGCCGACTCGCTCCGGCTAATCACACTGGTGGCCAAGAACTTGGACCTGGACCCCAAGCGCTTCGCGCCCAAGGCCATCCAGCACAAGATCTCCGCGCTCAAGAACGAACTGATCGACGCGGACAGCTACTCCTCCAGCGCCAACCACAGCGACCCCTTCGAACAAGCAGTCGCCGAGGTCTTCAAGGGCTACACGCAGCGCCTGCGCCAGGCTAACGCAATGGACTTCGATGACCTGATCGCCGAAACCGTTTACATGTTCCGCGCCTTCCCGGCGCTCGCCGACTCGTACCGGCGCCGCTTCCGGCACGTGCTCGTGGACGAGTACCAAGACACCAACCACGCCCAGTACGCGCTGGTGCGCGAGATCGTCGGCGAAGGCCCCGGCGCGGCCGAACTCACGGTCGTCGGCGACTCCGACCAGTCCATCTACGCCTTCCGCGGCGCGGACATCCGAAACATCGTGGAGTTCGAAAAGGACTACCCGGATGCCCGGACCATCAAGCTCGAGCAGAACTACCGCTCCACCCAGACGATCCTCAGCGCCGCCAACTCGGTGATCTCCCGGAACCCTAACCGGCCGGAGAAGCGGCTCTGGACGGCCGAGGGCGACGGCGAGAAGATCGTCGGCTACGTCGGCGAAAACGAGCACGACGAGGCCCAGTTCATCGCCAAGGAAATCGACCGGCTGCAGGACGAGGGCAACCTCCGCCCCGGCGACGTCGCGATCTTCTACCGCACCAACGCCCAGTCCCGGTCCATCGAAGACGTGCTGGTCCGCGTCGGGCTGCCCTACAAGGTGGTCGGCGGCACCCGCTTCTACGAGCGCAAGGAAATCAAGGACGCCCTCGCATACCTGCGCGTGCTGGTCAACCCGGACGACGACGTCAACCTGCGCCGCATCCTTAACGAGCCCAAGCGCGGCATCGGCGACCGGGCCGAGGGCGCCATCGCCTCGCTCGCGCAGCGCGACCGGACCTCCTTCATGGCCGCCGCCCGCCGCGCCGAGGAAGCACCCGGCATGGCCACCCGCTCCGTGAACGCCGTCCTGGGCTTCGTGAAGCTCCTCGACGACCTCGCCGAGGTCGCCTCCGGCTCCGGCGCGGCCGCCGCCCTGGAAGCCGTCCTGGAGCAGACCGGCTACCTCGCCACCCTGCGCTCCAGCACCGACCCGCAGGACGAATCCCGGGTGGAAAACCTCGCCGAACTCGTCGCCGTCGTGCGCGAATACGAACGGGACAACCCCGAAGGGTCCCTCGGCGCCTTCCTGGAACAGGTCTCCCTCGTGGCCGACGCCGACCAGATCCCGGACGCGCCGGGCGGTGACGCCCAAGACACAGCCGCCGCCGTCGCCGAAGCCAAGCGGCTCGGCGTCGTCACCCTGATGACCCTGCACACGGCCAAGGGCCTGGAGTTCCCGGTGGTCTTCCTCACCGGCATGGAGCACGGGCTGTTCCCGCACCAGCGCTCGGCCACCGACCCCAAGGAACTGGCCGAGGAGCGCCGGCTGGCCTACGTAGGCCTGACCCGAGCCCGGAAACGGCTCTACCTGACCCGGTCCGAGGTCCGCAGCATGTGGGGCCAGAGCCAGTACAACCCCGCCAGCCAGTTCATCGAGGAGATCCCCACCGAACTGGTCGAGTGGAAACGCGAAGGGTCCACCCGCCAGGCCAGCAGCTGGGGGAGCGGCGGATCGATCGGATCCAGCCGCTACGGCGGGTCCTTCTGGGGCGCCGGCACCGCCCGCGGCGCCGGGGCGGACGCCTCGGCAGGCTTCAACGCCGACGTCCCGGCCGCCATCGCCAAGAACCGGGTCCAGCCGCAGAAGGAAATCGTCGCCGTCAGTGTGGGGGACAAGGTCAACCACACCAGCTTCGGCAACGGCACCGTGCTGGCCGTCGAAGGCGCGGGGGACAAGACGGTCGCGAAGGTGAAGTTCGGCGTCGGCGAAAAGCGGCTGCTGCTGCGGTACGCGCCGCTCACCAAGATCGACGCGTGACCGGGCCGCTCACCCGCCCCGCGGGTAGGCCGGGCAGCGCGCGCCGACCGGCATAATGGAGCGCATGCGTCGGACTTCTCTGGGGATCCTGGCCGCCCTTATCCTGGCGGTGTCCACGGCGTGCACCGTCACGCAGAAGGACCCGGACTACGTCCCGCCGGCCCCGCTGCCCGCCCTGGAGCAGCTCAAGCAGGCGTCCCTGACGGACCCGGCGACACTGAGCGCCGGGCCTGACTCGCTGAGCTTCGTCACCGCGGACCGCAACGTCGTCTGCTCACTCACCTCGGCCCGGGGCGACCACGTCAACCTGCCCTATGAACAGAACGGCTTCAGCGGCACCGGGAACGGCAAGTTCGCGACCGTCCCGGTAGCCCACTGTGAGCTCGCCGTCTACCCGAAGCCCGACGCCGAGGACATCCGGGACGACTGCGCCGGCACCGGCCTCGGCTACCTGGGCGGCACGGCCCTGCTGACCCCGGAGCGTGCCGTCTACGGCGAATGCCGCTCCGGCGTCACGCAGCAGGAAACCGAGTTCGGCCCCAAAGGCACCCGCAACGGTCCGCTCTCGCAGCTTCCCGTCCTCGAGGACGGGAAGAACGTCGAGCGCAACGGCCTGCGCTGCTCCGCGTACAACGGCGGTGTCGCCTGCGGAAACGTCTCCGCCGGCGTCGCATTCTTCGTTGCGCGCGACCGTTACGAGCTGATCTTGCCGGCCGCCAAAAAGGCCTCCGCGGCACCGTCGGAGGCCCCAAAAACCCCGTAATCTAGCGGTTTTTCTACGCTCAATAGAATAGTGTCCTTACTCACATAACAGGTAGTCTGGGTCGGGCTGGTCCAAACGAAGGACTAGAGTTCGAAAGAGGAGCATTGCGCCGTGTGGCTCGTTTCCAAGCTTGTCGCAGGGTGCGTTTATTCCGCAGCCCGGTAACCGCGAGAACGTGGGGTCCGGCTGTACAGAAACTACTTCGACGTAGAAGGACACTAAACCGTGGACCTGTTTGAATATCAGGCGCGCGATATGTTCGAGGCGCACGGTGTACCCGTGCTTGCTGGCATCGTGGCGCACACCCCTGAAGAAGCAAAGGCAGCTGCCGAGAAGATCGGCGGCGTAACTGTCGTCAAGGCACAGGTTAAGGTCGGTGGCCGCGGCAAGGCCGGCGGCGTTAAGGTCGCCAAGACTGCCGATGAGGCACTCGAGCACGCCACCAACATCCTCGGCATGGACATCAAGGGCCACACCGTCAACAAGGTGATGATTGCCCAGGGTGCCGACATCGCCGAGGAATACTACTTCTCCGTCCTGCTGGACCGGGCCAACCGCAACTACCTGGCCATGTGTTCGGTTGAAGGCGGCATGGAAATCGAGCAGCTCGCCGTCGAGCGCCCGGAAGCCCTGGCCAAGGTTGCGATCGACCCGGCCGTCGGCATCGACCAGGCCAAGGCCGACGAGATCGTCGCCACCGCAGGCTTCGCCGAGGAACTGCGCGGCAAGGTCGCCGCCGTGATCCTCAAGCTCTGGGACGTCTTCAAGAAGGAAGACGCCACCCTCGTGGAGGTCAACCCGCTGGTCAAGACCGGCGCAGGCGACATCGTCGCCCTGGACGGCAAGGTCACGCTGGACGAGAACGCCGGCTTCCGCCACCCGAAGCACTCCGCCCTTGAAGACAAGGACGCCGCGGACCCGCTCGAGGCCAAGGCCAAGGCCCAGGACCTCAACTACGTCAAGCTCGACGGCGAGGTGGGCATCATCGGTAACGGTGCCGGCCTGGTTATGTCCACGCTCGACGTCGTCGCCTACGCCGGCGAAAACCACGGCAACGTCAAGCCCGCCAACTTCCTGGACATCGGCGGCGGAGCTTCCGCCGAGGTCATGGCAGCAGGCCTCGACGTCATCCTGGGGGATGAGCAGGTCAAGTCCGTCTTCGTCAACGTCTTCGGCGGCATCACCGCCTGTGACGCTGTCGCCAAGGGCATCGTCGGCGCACTCGCCGAACTGGGCCACTCCGCGAACAAGCCGCTGGTCGTCCGCCTCGACGGCAACAACGTCGAGGAAGGCCGCCGCATCCTGGCCGAGGCCAACCACCCGCTGGTTACCCTGGCCGCCACCATGGACGAGGGCGCCGACAAGGCTGCCGAGCTCGCCAACGCAGCGAAGTAAAGGGACCCGACTATGTCTATTTATCTGAACAAGGACTCCAAGGTCATCGTCCAGGGCATCACCGGCGGCGAAGGCACCAAGCACACCGCCCTGATGCTCAAGGCCGGCACTAACATCGTGGGCGGCGTCAACGCCCGCAAGGCCGGCACCACCGTCCTGCACGGCGATAATGAAATCACCGTCTTCGGCACCGTCAAGGAAGCCATGGCCGAAACCGGCGCCGACGTTTCCATCGTCTTCGTGCCGCCGGCCTTCACCAAGGACGCCGTCGTCGAAGCCATCGAGGCCGGCATCGGCCTGGTCGTCGTCATCACCGAAGGCGTGCCGGTCCAGGACTCCGCAGAGTTCTGGGCACTGGCCCAGTCCAAGGTCGACGCCGACGGCAAGCAGGTCACCCGCATCATCGGACCGAACTGCCCCGGCATCATCACCCCGGGTGAGGCCCTCGTCGGCATCACCCCGGCCAACATCACGGGCAAGGGCCCCATCGGCCTCGTCTCCAAGTCGGGCACCCTGACCTACCAGATGATGTACGAGCTGCGCGACCTGGGCTTCTCCACCGCCATCGGCATCGGCGGCGACCCGGTCATCGGCACCACCCACATCGACGCCCTCGAAGCCTTCGAAGCTGACCCCGAGACCAAGGCGATCGTCATGATCGGCGAAATCGGCGGCGACGCCGAAGAACGTGCCGCCGACTACATCAAGGCCCATGTCACCAAGCCGGTCGTCGGCTACGTGGCCGGCTTCACCGCCCCGGAAGGCAAGACCATGGGCCACGCCGGCGCCATCGTCTCCGGTTCCGCGGGCACCGCCCAGGCCAAGAAGGAAGCCCTCGAAGCTGCCGGCGTCAAGGTCGGCAAGACGCCGTCCGAGACGGCGAAGCTGCTGCGCGAGGTCTTCGCGACCCTCTAGGTCCACAGCACGACAGCAACGCGGGGTCACGTCGGGCCCATCCCTCACCGGGATGGCCGCGATGTGGCCCCGCGTTTCTTGATGAAGGCGCTCAACGCGTAAAACGTCGTCTACGTGTAACGCGGCCTTAGTACCTTCGTCAATCCGCCCGGGCCCGGACCGGCTTTGATGATGCGCCGCGTCGCGGAATTGGCCTGCGCCCAGGTGACGCTGCGCCTGCTTGAGGTCCGCAGGAAGGTCGAGACGGGCACCGGGCGACCTCGGCGTTCCGGACGTGCAGCGGCACGCCATCCATGTCGCTGGGTAGGTGCTGTCCCGCGCCGCGTCGCCCTGGGGCCGGGGGAGCCTTCAGCCCCCGGCCTGGCTGATGGTGAAGGCCGCCAGGAAGCCGACCGCTGCAATGAGACCCGTCAGGACGTGGTGTTCCTCGAAGGCTTCCGGGATCATGGTGTCCGCAAGCATGGCCAGAATCGCGCCGGCGGCGATCGCGGTGATAAACGCGACCATTTCGGCCGGAGCGTTTTGCAGGCTGGCGTAGCCGATCAGCGAAGCCAGCCCCGAGATGAGGGCAATGCCTCCCCACACGCCAAAGACGTAGCCGGCGCTGCGGCCGGACTTCTTCATTCCCGCGGTGCTGGAGAGCCCTTCGGGAACGTTGGAGATGAATACGGCCGCGAGCACGGCCGTGCTGACCGATCCCCCCGAGACGAGGCCGAGCCCCAGAACGACGGATTCTGGGATGCCGTCCATTAGGGCTCCGATGGCAATGGCGGTGCCGCTGCCCGGCTTGTCCTTTTCGGAGGGTTGCTTCCCACCGGAGCGTTTCCTGTGTTTGGCACCCCGCCGGGCCAGCAGGGCGTTCGCCCCGACATAGACCAGTGCTCCGGCAAGGAATCCCGCCACGGTCGGCCAGAGACCGCCGCCCTGTTCGGCCTCGTCAACGAGGTCAAACGACAGGGCGGAGATAAGGACTCCGGCGCCGAACGACATGATGGAGGAGACGATTTTCGGGGCGATGGTCCACTTCCAGGCAATGGCCGAGCCCAGGACCAGTGCTGCGCCCGCTACCGTTCCCCATAAAAGGGCCTGCACCCATGTCGGCATCTTGTTCCACCTTCCGTTTCTTCCAGCACAACGGCACCAGGGCCTGCGGCCCGGCGCCCGGCGCCGCGGGAGGCGACCCGGTCGTGATCGCGGACGTGCCCCGATCATGACACTATAAGCATGCTTTCTAAGTTGGGCCGTCGCAGGTCCCAGCTTCGGGAATACCTGGGACCTGGTGTAGGTTGCAGTTCCGTCAGCCAATATCGCCAGAAAAGAGAATAACCTTAGTGGCAACCGATTACGACGAAGTACGTTCCGACGTCAAAGAATCACAGGAGCGCTCCTTGGAAGCGCTGCAGTCCGCGAACGCTCCGGACGCCAGAAGTGTCATCCGGGACCTCGACGAGGCCGATGCGCTCGATGACGCGATGACCCCCGGCGGAGAGTTCGTCGCCGAGGAACTGATCGTGCAGGTGATCCCGCAGGCCGAGGACGAGTTCACCTGCTACTCCTGCTTCCTGGTCCGGCACCGTTCCCAGCTCGCCTCCGAGAAAAACGGGCACTTGTACTGCCTCGAGTGCAAAGGCTAGTGCCCGGCTTCCGGTGAGGCGGGCCCTGCAGCGTCTGTCTGGGCGCCGCCGGCGTCGTCGCGCCGATCAGCATTGACGGCATGGCCTGCGAGCTGGACGTCTCGCCGACGCCCGTGCGGGAGGCGCTCGCCCGGCTGGAGGCTACCGGCATGGTCCGCTGATCCGCGAGGGGCTCGGCGCCGCCTGTCCCATCATCTACGGCGGCAGCGCCGGCCCCGGGCTGCTGCCGGAGCTGGCGGCGGCGGACGGGCTGTTCCTGGGCCGCTTTGCCCACGACGCCGCGAACTTCGGCCGGGTGCTGGACGAAGCCCTTCAGGCCTTCGCGCCGGCCAGCAGTTCCTCGAGCCGCTCGTAGCCTTCGGTCAGGCCGCCCTCCATCCCGGACTGCGCCATGCCGTCACGGGCCTCCATGCTGGGATAGACGGCGTGGGCGGTCAACCGGGTGCGGCCGCCACCGAGGTCCTGGAAGGTGAGGAACTCGATGCTCACCACGTCCGGGTAGCCGCCGTATTCGAAGGTCTGGATTGCGAAGTCGTTGTCCCGCACGGTGTGGAAGACCCCGCTGAAACGGTGCGCGACGCCGTCGGGCCCCGTGTGCGTGTAGCGGTAGCTGCCGCCGGTGCGGAAGTCGTAGTGGTCCACGTCCATGGTGATCCGCCGCGGGCCGAGCCACTGGGCGATGAGTTCCGGCTCCTTGTGGGCCCGGAAGACGTCGGCCACGGGAAAGTCGAACTCCCGCTCGAAGTCGATGAAGGGCAGTCCTTCCGGAACCGTGAGTTTCAGGGCATTGCTCATGATGAGTCCTTTGCCTGGGTGCCGCGCGCGGCGGCCTGGGATTGGAGCACGGCGTCGAGGCTGCGGAACTGCTCCTCGCGGACCAGCCGGTACTGGTCGATCCAGGCGGTGAGCGCCTCCAGCCGTGCGGGGTTCAGGTGGACGGGCCGGCGTTGGGCGTCCCGCGTGCGCGTGACGAGCCGGGCCTGCTCGAGGACCTGGATGTGCTTCGAGACCGCCTGCTTGGAGATCACGAAGGGTTCCGCCAATTCGTTGACCGTGGCCGGGCCGCGGCTGAGCCGGGCGATGATGCGGCGGCGGACGGGATCTGCCAGCGCCAGGAAGGCAGAGTCGAGAAGTTCGTCGTCGTCAGCCATGGGGTCAAGCTCCCGTTATACAACTGCGGTGTTACCCAGCACCAGGCTAATCAACGTATATGTTGATCAACCCTTTGGTTGTTTAAGCGTACGTCCGCCCCTGGCGGCTGGCAAGAGGTTTAGACGCCCGCGTGCAGCCGGGGGAGCGCGTCCACCAGCGGAGCGAGCTCCGGGGTCTCCTGCGCCTGGGCCAGCGCGCGCTCCAGGGTGTGGTCGTGGACCGGGCGCGCCTGTTCCAGCAGTTCGATTCCACTGGGCGTGAGCTCGGTGTAGATCCCGCGGCGGTCGTCCGAGCACAGGATCCGGGTCAGCAGCCCGCGCTCCTCAAGCCGGTTGACCAGCCGGGTGGTGGCACTGGGGCTCAGGGCCGTGGCCCGGGCAAGCTGCTGCATCCGCATGTGCCAGCCGTCCTGCCGGCTCAGCGCATCCAGCACCGTGAACTCCACCACGGAGAGCTGCGCTTCGGATTGCAACGAGCGCTCCAGTTCGGTTTCGATCAGCCCGTGCAGTGCCGCCAGCGTCCGCCAGCCTTGTGCCCGGACCTCGACGGCGTCGTCCTTGATGCCCATACCTTGTGCTCCCTTCCAGCTCGGGCTACCGCGCTCCGGACAGCGGAACGCGGGCAGCCGTTAAATAGTTGCTTGCGCGCTATATCTGCTTGTGCAACAATAAATAACGCGTCTGCAACTAATAGCCTACGCTTCGGCAACCCCCCCCGTACAGTTTTGAAGGAGCTCATCCATGCCTATCGGCCTGATAGCACTCGCCCTCGGCGGGTTCGGAATCGGACTCACCGAGTTCGTCATCATGGGCCTGCTGCCGCAAGTGGCCGCAGACTTCCGCGTCAGCGAGGCCACCGCCGGCTGGCTGATCTCCGGCTACGCGCTCGCCGTCGTTGTCGGGGCGCTGCTCCTGACCGCTGCCGTGACGCGCTTCGAGCGCAAACCGGTGCTCGCCGTGCTGATGGTGCTGTTTATCGCCGGCAACCTCGTCTCCGCGGTGGCCCCCGACTACGCCCTGATGATGGCCGGCCGGATCATCGCCGCGCTGGCGCACGGAGCGTTCTTTGGAATCGGCGCGGTAGTGGCCGCCGGCATGGTCGCCCCCACTAAAAAGGCCGGCGCCATCGCCATCATGTTCACCGGGCTGACCGCGGCGAACGTCTTGGGCGTGCCGTTCGGCACCATGCTCGGCCAGGCCGCCGGCTGGCGCTCCACCTTCTGGGCCATCACCGGCATCGGCGTCCTCGCCCTGGCCGGCATCCTGGCCCTCGTGCCGAAGACCGGCGCCGGCGAAGCTGCCACCGGTTCTGCCGCCGGCGGATTGCGCGGCGAACTCCGCGCCTTCCGCTCCGGCCAGGTCTGGCTGTCCATCGTTGTCACGATCCTCGGCTACGGCGGGATGTTCGGTGCCTTCACCTATATCGCGTTCACCCTGACCGAGGTCACCGGCTTTGCCGCCGCCACCGTGCCGTGGCTGCTGATCATCTTCGGCGTCGGCCTCTTCATCGGCAACACCGTCGGCGGCAAGGCGGCGGACCGGAACGTGGACCGCACCCTGCTCGTCGTGCTGGGAGCCCTCGTTGTGGTGCTGGTGGTCTTCGCCCTCACCTCGGCCAACCAGCCGATGACCATCGCCTCCATGGTGCTGCTGGGCGGCTTCGGCTTCGCCACCGTGCCCGGCCTGCAGATGCGCGTCATGAAGTACGCCGACGGCGCGCCCACCCTCGCCTCCGGCGCCAACATTGGCGCCTTCAACGTCGGCAACGCGCTCGGCGCCTGGATGGGCGGTGTGACCATCACCGCCGGCCTCGGCTACACCTCGCCGATCTGGGCGGGCGCGGGCATCACCCTGCTGGGCCTGGTGGCGATGGCCTTCGCCGCCACCGCCGCCAAAAAGGACGCCGGGAAGGGTGCCGCCACCGATGCCGGGAACGACGCCGGACGACCCGTGGCCGCCGCCGCTCCCGCGGGCACCGCAGCGGAGGCTGCCACGGACGACGCCGAACTGCAGCGGCTCTAGCGGGCCGGTACGCGGTCCCGGCAGACCTCCACGAAGGCCCGGAACGGGGCCAGCCGCTCCTCGGCGGGAAGCTCCAGGGCCTCCGGATGCCACTGCACCGAGGCCACCCAGCGCTCCGGGTCTTCGAGCGCCTCCACGTTCCCGTCATCGGCCACCCCGGTCACCACGAGCCCGTTGGCCACGCGGGCTACGGCCTGGTGGTGGCCGGAGGCAATCTTGACCGTCAGCGCGGCCGCGACGCCGGAAGCCGAGCCGGACCCCGTGCCCGGCCCCGCGGTCCCGTACAGCCCGGCTACCTTGGAGCCCCCGGTAATCCCGACCTCGTGCCAGGCCCAGGGGCCGGCGCCGTGGGCGGGTGCCGGTTCCCGGTGGGCCACCACGCCCGGATCCATGTCCTGGATCAGGGTTCCGCCGTAGAGCACGTTCAGGAGTTGGTGCCCGCGGCAGATGCCCAGCACCGGAAGGCCGGCGGCGATGGACTGCCGGGCCACCGCGAGATCCAGGGCGTCCTGCTCCGCGTTGACGTCGTAGCAGGCGCCGCCCGGGTCTTCTCCGTAGAGCCGCGGGTCCAGGTCGCCGCCGCCTGGGAGCACGACGCCGTCGAGTTCCGCGAGTGTCTCGGCCGCGGCGAGCAGCACCGGCTCACCGCCGCCGTCGCGCACCAAGTCAACGATGTAGTCGAAGAGCGCGTTGGCCTCGCCCACCCGCGGATCGGGGTCCGAGGAGCTGCTGAGCCGGACCGGAATGCCGATGCGGGGGCGGCCGCCGAACGGCCGTGCTGGATTCTGCATGACTCATTTTGCATCACGACTTCCGCGTCAGCACGCAGGACTAGGATTGCCGGATGACCAACAGATACCTCGTGTCCCGCAGCCGCTTCATCGCGGCCGCCCCGGAAGCCATCTTCGAAGTGCTTGCCAGGCCCGCACTGCACAGCGTGATCGACGGCTCGGGGACCGTGAAGGGCGCCCAGCCGCGCGGTCCCGAACGGCTCGCCCTCGGCGCGAAGTTCGGCATGGAAATGAACATCAAGATGGATTACAAGATCCTCAACACGGTCTGCGAGTTCGAGGAGGGCCGGCGGATCGCGTGGCGGCACTTCGGCGGCCACGTCTGGCGCTACCTGCTGAACCCCGTCAACGACGCCGACGGAACACCGGGCACCCTCGTCACGGAACAATGGGATGCGCGGAACGTGCGGGCCAGGATCCTGCTCCGCTTGGCCGGCTACCTCCGCCGCCATCCGGCCAGCATCGAGCAGACCCTCGCCAAGCTCGATGCCTACATGGCCTCGGAAGCAGCAGCAGGGTCCGGCGCCGCCCCGGACCGCCATCGCTAGGCGCGCCGGATGAGCGCTGCCCGCAGCCTGCACCCGAGCCCGCGCACCCTGGAGGTCGAAAGCCTGGGCAGTTTCGACCGGCTGGTGGCGGACGGCGCGCGGTCCATGCACGGCTGGCACGTGCAGTCCCTGGACCTGCGCGGCCGCCGGGAGCCGTTGGAGTCACTCGACGCGCAGGGTGCCATATTCCTGGGCTGCACGTTCGACGACGGGGTGGAGGATTCGCTGCGCGGCCGCGGCGCCCTGATCTTTCCCAAGCTGGAAAAGGTCCCGTTCAACCCTTACCGCGGCCGGCTTTACACCCCGCAGGAGCTGTACGCGGGCGTGGCGGAGACCCGGTACGAGGACACCCTGGACGCCCGGGTGTACCAGTGGAGCATCCGGCCGGGCCAGCGGCGCCGGCTGGACGCGACGCTGGCCGCGGCCCTGCACGACCACTCGATCGGTGATGCGCTTGAGGAGCTGACCCGCTCGGAGCTGTGCCGTGGGCGCACCATGGTGGGCGTGATGGGCGGGCACGCCGCGAGCCGCGGTTCGGCAGGCTTCACCGAGGCGGCGTTGCTGGGCCGCCTGCTGGCGCGGAACGGCCGGGTGGTCGCCACCGGCGGCGGGCCGGGGACCATGGAGGCGGCCAACCTGGGCGCCTATCTCAGCGGGGCGGACGAAGCGGATTTCCGGCAGGCACTGGCGGACCTTGCCGCCGTGCCCGGCTTCCGGCCCTCGGTGTCCGCGTGGGCGCGGACCGCGGCCGCCGTCGTCGGACGCCATCCTGACGGCACGCCGTCGCTGGGCATCCCCACCTGGTTTTACGGCCACGAGCCGCCCAACTTCTTCGCCACCCACATCGCCAAATACTTCGCCAACGCCATCCGCGAGGCGGTCCTGCTGGAGCTGTGCAACGGCGGAATCATCTTCCTGCCCGGCTCCGGCGGCACCGTCCAGGAGATCTTCCAGGATGCCTGCGAAAACTACTACGGCGCCCCGGAGACCATCACGCCCATGGTGCTGGTGGGCAAGGAGCACTGGCTGCGCAGGTTCCCGGCTTGGCCCCTGCTGCAGAGCCTCGCCGCGGGCCGGCGGATGGAAAACCGGATCTTCCTGGTGGACGGCGTCGAGGAAGCCCTGGCGGTGCTGGAACGCTAAGACCTGCGGTTTGTGGGCGGACTAGAGGTCCTTGCGGCAGGGAGCGCGGCCCAGTTCCCGCAGGCCGTTCAGGTCGCCGGCTGCCAGCCCGTCCGGCGCCCCGATCTCCGGGTACATCAGCTGCGTCGGGTCATCGACGTGTTCCAGGCCCATCACGTGGCCGAGTTCGTGCAGGATCACGGCCGTCGCGTAGGCCGAGCCGTCCCCGCGGCCCAGGTCGTCGCCGATTTGCGGCGCGTCCAGTTCCAGGCTGCCGGTGACGAAGCTTTTGGGGCCGGCGCCGAAGCTGAAGTGGGTGCTGCCGCCGGTGCCGATCACGGCGCCCTTGAGCTGCGGCGCCTGCTCCGGGGTGGTCCAGGCGATCAGCAGGGGGGCCCAGCGCTCGCCGTACCGCTCCTTTTGGTACGGTGCCCGTGACGGGGACGGGGCCTCGGTGGTGGGACCGTCGTTGACGAACTTGATCCCGGTCGCCTCGGAGACCGTCCGGATCGCGTTGTCCACCAGCTGGCCGGCGCCCTCGGGAGCGAGCAGCGCATTGACCACGTAATGCAGGGGCCGGCAGGGGGAGTAGCCCACCGGGGTGCCGTCGGCGTTCGTGGCCAGGAACTTATAGGACGTGCTGTCGGACGACGGCGCCAGCGGCTGTCCCAACGGCTGGTCCTGCTCTTCGAGCCCCGGCGGCGGAACCGCCATCTGCGACCCGTCGTCGGGAACGCCTGCCTGCCGGTCCGCCGGGCTGGCCGTGGGGCGGCTCGTCGGGGCGCCCGCGGCGTTGGCGCCGGTGGCTTTGGCGCCGGCCCCGCCGTTGAATTCGAACAGTCCGACGAAGCGGGGGTCGCCGTAGGCCAGCCCTGCGGTCAGGAAGGCGGCCCCGGCGATCAGGACCACGGCTGCGAGGTTCCGGACCAACCGGGCCGCACTGCGGCCTCGGCTGTGCCGCGGGGAGCGGTCCCGGAGTCCGGGATCGTCCACTAGGCGACCACCGCGCCAAACGCCATGCCAAGCAGGTAGGTAACAGCGGCGGCGCCCATGCCGATGGCCAGTTGGCGGAAGGCGCGGCTGGCGGGCGAGGTGCCGGAAAGCAGGCCGACAACGCCGCCGGTCAGCAGCAGGGCGATCCCCACCAGGGCGGCGGATACCACCAGCGCGGCAATGCCGGTCATGCCCAGTAGGAACGGGACGATCGGAACGATCGCGCCGGAGGCGAAGAAGCAGAAGCTCGACGCCGCGGCGCTCCACGCCGTCCCGACGGCCTCGTGCTGGTCCTCGGTTTCCGGGAGTTCGGGCCGCAGGGACAGGCTGGGATCGCAGTCGCAGTCCAGCAGCCCCATCCGCTCGGCGACGCGGTGCTCGGCGGCCTCGCGGGACATGCCGCGGGCCAGGTAGACGAGCAGGAGTTCGTTGTGTTCGATGTCCAGCGACGGTGCTGCCGCGAGGGTGATCTGGGTGGGGCGGGTTGCAGCCAGCAGTTCACGCTGGGACCGAACGGAGATGAACTCGCCGGCCCCCATCGACAGCGCGCCGGCCAGCAGCCCGGCCACGCCGCTGAGCAGCACCACGGAGCTGCCGACGCCGGACGCGGCCATGCCCATGACGAGGGACAGGTTGCTGACCAGCCCGTCGTTGGCGCCGAACACCGCGGCCCGGAAGCTTCCGGCGAGCCGGTTGCGGCCGCGCGTGGCCAGGCCGCGGACGACTTCCTCGTGGATCTGCTCGTCGGCGACCATGGCCGGAGTGGCGTTGGGGTCGTTGGCGTACGGCGAGCGGCTCTCGGCACGCTGCGCCAGGGCCAGCACAAACACGGAGCCGAAGTGCCGGGCGAGGAAGCCCAGGAACTGGCTGCGGAGCGAGGCGGGGCGCGGCCGGCCGGCGTGTTCGCCGAGGAGCTGCAGCCAGTGCGCCTCATGGCGACCTTCCGCTTCGGCCAGGGCGAGCAGGATGTCGCGCTCCTCGCCGCTGCGGTTTTCCGCGAGGTCGCGGTAGACGGAAGCCTCGGCGCGTTCGTCGGCGAGGTACTGCCGCCAGCGCTTGATGTCCGCCGAAGTGGCGGCGGGACTGGCCGCGGGTCCGGCGGCAGACGCTGCGCCGGGGGCCGCGGGGGAGGCCCCTGCAGGGCTGCGATCAGAAGGGAAGGGATCAGATGGGGCGTGCTGAGACACGTAAACTCCTGGGCTTGATAGGGCATGGTTCGGCCCCATTGCGAATCCAGCGTACCCCGTAATTCCGCGGATTTTCGGCTGGCAATCCTCAGTGGAAAGTTTCGGCCTGCCGTAAAGTAAGTACCCTTACGGCCCGACGGTGGCCTGCCGGCGGCCGGGCGCCGGCCGGGCCCGACGGCCCTTGACCCCCACCACCAGTGGTGTTCGAATAAAGGCCACGGCGGGTTTTCCGGCAGGCCCGTCCGGCCGATTTCCGGGTGCCGGCCGTAGGCCCCGGACGGTTCGCACACCACTGCCGCAGCCCGAGCGCACGGAGGTTGCACCATGGACAACACCGGATCACCGGCCCCCCAGCCGGCCAGGGACTCCGTCGAATCGGACCCGGCCTACGATTTTGCCGAGGACGCCCCGGTCGGCGACGCGGAGACCGTGGACGAGGAACTGCTGGAAGAAGCCGACCGGAACGTCCCGCTCGACGCGGAGGATTTCCTCGGAGACGAGCAACCGATCGTTCCCGTCGACGCCGACGAGTTCCGCGAACCCGAGGAAGAAGAATAGTCAACGCCGTTTCCGCCCGGAGCCGGGCAGCACAACGGCGGCGCTTCCCCGCGGGGAGGCGCCGCCGTCGTGCGTGATGGAAGCTATCTCCATCAGCCGTTGGAGCGGAGCTAGTGGCTCAGGGCCGGCACCCTGTCAGCTTCTGCCGTGGCGTCGCCGGCCACCCGGTCCTGCCAGTTCTTCATCACTGCGGGATCCGTCGGCCTGGTCAGCAGCGACACGGCGACGTAGACCACCGCGGAGGCCAGCAGGCCGTAGTAGATCGGTTCGTTGGCGTAGATGCCGTCCAGTGGGACCTCGGCGTTGATCTCCAGCACGATCATGGTGCCGAGGGTCAGGACGGATCCGACGGCCATCGAGGCAGCCGCGGCCACTCCGGTGCCGCGCTTCCACACCAGGCCGCCCAGGATCGCGACCAGCAGGCCGCCCACAAGGATGTCGTAGGCGATGGTGAGCGCCGCGACGACGTCCTTGGTGATGATGGCGATGACGATCGCGACGACGCCCAGACCCAGCACCCACAAACGGTTGGCCTTGACGTCATGCTCCGGGTTGTCCGTGTCGTCGGTGTTGATGTTCATGCCGAACCAGCCGGCAACGAAGGGCAGGACGTCGGCGCGGGCTACGGTGGCGGCAGCGATCAGGGCGCCGGAGGCGGTGGACATCATGGCGGCCACGGCCGCGGCGAGCACCAGGCCGCCGATGCCGATCGGCAGCAGGTTGGTGGCGACCTCGGCGTAGACCACGTCCTTGCCGAGGGCCTTGACGTCGATGTCGGGCAGCGCCACGCGGGCGCCCAGGCCGATCAGCGCCCCGGCGGCACCGTAGAGGATGCAGTAGATGCCCGCCGTCGCGCCGCCCCAGCGGGCAACCGTCGGGGTCTTGGCGGTGAACACGCGCTGCCAGATGTCCTGGCCGATCAGCAGTCCCAGGGTGTAGACGACGAAGTAGGTGATGATCGTCTGGATGCCGATGCCGTCAATCTGGAAGAAGCTGGCGTCGACGCGGCTGCGGATTCCGTCGAGGCCGCCGGCGGCGTTAAGGGTGAACGGCAGCATCAGCAGGAAGATGCCGACCGTCTTGATCACGAACTGGACCTGGTCGGCCAGGGTGATGGACCACATGCCGCCGATGGTCGAGTAGATCAGGACGATGGCGCCGCCGATGGCGATGGCCAGTGCCCGGTCCCAGCCGAAGAGGACCACGAAGATCGTGGCGTAGGCGCCGGTGGAGGTGGCGCAGAGCATCAGCGTGTAGGCGAGCATCACGATGCCGGAGGTCTGGGTGGCCCGGCTGCCGTAGCGCAGGGTCAGCATCTGGGACACCGTGTAGATCTTGAGCTTTTGGATGGTGCCGGCGAAGAGCAGGCTGAGCAGCAGCACACCGGCGCCGATCGCGACGACGAGCCACATGCCGGAAATGCCGAACTTGTAGCCCAGCCCGACGCCGCCCACCGTCGAAGCGCCGCCGAGCACGACGGCGGCCATGGTGCCGGTGTAGAGGAAGGGTCCGAGCCGGCGGCCCGCCACCAGGAAGTCGCTGTTGTTCTTCGTGCGGGACTTGCCCCACCAGCCGAAGGCCAGCATGGCGACGAGGTACACCACCACGATGGCGATATTGACGAAACTTGCGTCCATAAGGGGGCTCCTTGGAGCTGTTCGGAAGCAGTACCGGAACCCCGGCCCGCATCGTTGCGGCCGGTGTCCTTTGCTGCTTGAGGGGAGTTGGCGGGAGGGCTTCGGCTGAATTGCCCTCCCATTGCCTAATAGGCAACACTTGTTGCCAAACACTAGGGTGTGACTCCGGTAACAGTCAAGGTGTGACCGCGGCGTGTCCTTGCGGGGACCCCAGGACCGGTCTGCGGCTAGGATTGGCTCCAATGATGGGGCCGCGCGGCCGGCCGTGAAAGGTTCCCTTATGAAGGCTCTACCCGTTGAACCGAGCAACGTTCCGGTTGCTATCGGTTCCAGGATCCGTGCCGCCCGGCAATCCCAGCGGCTCACCATCGAACAGGTCGCGGATGCCACCGGCCTGACCAAGGGCTTCCTCAGCAGGGTGGAACGGGATCTCACCTCGCCCTCGGTGAGCTCGCTGGTCACGCTGTGCCAGGTCCTCTCGATCTCGATCGGCGAGTTGTTTGCCGCGCCGGAAACCCACCTCACCAAGAAGGGGGAAGGGCCCCGGATCTCGCTCGGCGGCGAGGGAATCGTCGAACGCCTGCTGACCGCACGCTCCGAGCGCCGGGTCCAGATCATCCAGGCCGTGATCGAGCCCCGAGGGCGCGGCGAATCCGAGCTGTACGCCGTCGACTGCGACGTGGACGTGCTGCACGTGGTCAAGGGCAGCATCCGGCTTATCCTCACCAACGAGGAATTTGAGCTGGAAACCGGTGACACCGTCACCTTCCCCGGCCGGGAGCCGCACACCTGGATCAACCCCACCAACGAGCCGGTCGAGGTGCTCTGGGTGCTGGTTCCCGCCGCCAGCCGGTAGGTCCTGGTGGCCGCGCCGGCCCTGCTGCATTCCTGCCCGGTTGTTGGCGCCCCGGCACCAGCCTGGCCGCGACGGGCCCCGGAATTCCGCGGGCCGACGCGGCAGCGCGGGAGTCCGCCGTCGTAGAACTGGGCGGGATCGTCAGTCGGCCGGCGGGATCGTCAGCCGGCCGGCCGGGGACCCCGGGCCAGGACGGCCCGGATCTCAGCCAGGACGCGGTCCGGCTCGTACCAGATGTGCTCGGGCATGTACCGGAGCACGGCAAAACCGGTCAGCGTCGAGGCGTTATTCCTGCCCAGGTCGCGGCGGAGCGCGTCGCGGCTGGAATGGAAGGCGAATCCGTCCACCTCCACGATCAGGAATCCGTCGAGCAGGAAGTCCACCCGGCCGATCCCGGGCAGGTACACCTGGGCGTCATAGCCGATTCCGTTGGTTTTGAAGAGATGCTGGGCGTCGACCTCAACAATGGATTCGGCCCGCAAGTCCAGGAGACGCAGTGCCGTGCGCACCGGCCCGGATCTTTTGCCCGGTAGCTCGTCCTTCAGCAACTCCAGGGGCACACCGTGCAGCCGTATCGCCGAGGTCGCCATCGCCGTCGACGCCGGGGGTGCCAAGCACCCCAGGGCCTGCAGCACCACGTCCTCGACCGCCGCCAGTGGCAGTGCTGGGTGACCCTCGAACCTGACCGTCCGGTGCCTGACGAAGCCGCTGCCGTGACCGTGGTTGCAGGCGAGGTGGTGCCGGTCCGGCGGTTCACGCAGCCACAGTCCGTAGTGCCCGGCGGCGCTGGCGCAGCTGACCCGGGCATTGTGCCGGACTGCGGCTACGAGCTCGGGCGCGCAACCGGGGAGGACGAACACGCCACGCCGGAGCTGCTGCACTCCAATGTCGGCCAGGCGGGCGACGTCAGTGCGGGTAAAGCCGGCGGACAGGAGTTGGCCGGTGCGGACGACGCCGCCCACCCGGCCGAGGTAGTCAAGGAGGTCCATCAGGCCAGTACAGGAGCGCTGCGGGTCCAGCGGAACCCGGCAAGCGGGCTATCTGGACAACCTCCAAGGCCGCCCCGGCCCCGGACCCCCGGACCCCCGGCCCCACCGTAGCCCGGCCCCCGGGCCGCCGTGCGCCTGCGCTCCCGCCCAGTTGTCCGCGGTCGGCCGGCCCCGGCGGCCGCCCAAAGCCCGGAAAACCGCGCCCCGGCCCGGGCTGCACACGCGCCGCCACCCAAGAACTGGGCGGGAGCGCTCGCCGGAGCGGCGGCGAACCGGGAAGCCTCGGGATGCGGCGGTGAGCGGAGAGGCTTGGCGGGTTGTCCGGTAAACAACTGATGCGCGACGGGCAACTTTCGAGTGTATGATGGCAGTCACACCCGTCGGACAACCCTCGAAGGAGACTCCTCCCTTGGAAGAGCTGCGCATCGAGGCCAATGGCAACCTTGGCCCCATCGATTCCTCCCGCATCCCGCGCTACGCCGGCGCCGCGACCTATGCCCGCCTGCCGCGGCTGGACCAGGTGGCCAAGGCGGACGTCACGGTGGTTGGCGTGCCCTTCGACTCCGGAGTGTCCTACCGCCCGGGCGCGCGCTTCGGTGCCAACCACGTGCGTGAGGCCAGCCGGCTGCTGCGGCCCTACAACCCGGCCTGGGACGTCAGCCCCTTCGAGAACATCCAGGTTGCCGACGCCGGGGACATGGCCGTCAACCCGTTCAACATCAACGAGGCCATCGAAACCATCCAGCAGAACGCGCTGGACCTCACCGCCGCCGGCAGCAAACTGCTGACCCTGGGCGGGGACCACACCATTGCGCTGCCCCTGCTGCGTGCCGCGGCCGAACGCGCCGGGCAGCCCGTTGCCATGCTCCACTTCGACGCGCACCTGGACACCTGGGACACTTACTTCGGCGCCGAATACACCCACGGCACCCCCTTCCGCCGCGCCGTCGAAGAAGGCATCCTGGACACCGAGGCGATCAGCCACATCGGCACCCGCGGCCCGCTCTACGGCAAAAAGGACCTCGACGACGACCACCGCTTCGGCTTCGGCATCGTCACCTCGGCGGACGTCTACTACCAGGGTGTGCTGGAAACCGTCGCCAAGGTCCGCGACCGGATCGGCAACCGCCCGCTCTACATCTCCGTCGACATCGACGTCCTTGACCCCGCGCACGCCCCCGGCACCGGAACCCCGGAAGCCGGCGGCATCACCAGCCGGGAACTGCTGGAGATCATCCGTGGCTTCCGCGGCATGAACCTGGTGGGGGCCGACGTCGTCGAGGTCGCCCCCGCGTACGACCACGCCGACATCACCGGCGTGGCGGCAAGCCACGTCGCCTACGAACTCGTCACCCTGATGGCCGACAGCGCCGCCGACGGCGACCGCACCGGCGCCCCCAGCGGCTATGCGGCGCAGGCCCTCGGCCGCGAGTCCCGCCGTCCCGCAGGCTTCGCCGCGACAGCGGCCCAGCCGCTGGAGAGCGGAGCCGCGCAGTGACCGGGGTGCGCAACGGCGGGGACCTCGTCGTCGAGACCCTTGAGGCACTTGGCGCGAAGACTGTATTTGGCATCCCCGGGCAGCACGCCCTGGGCCTGTTCGACGCGATGGGCCGCGGAAACCTGCACTTCGTGTCCTCGCGGGTGGAGAACAACTCCGCCTTCGCCGCCGACGGCTACTCCCGTGCCACCGGCGAAGTCGGCGTCCTCTTCCTCTCCACCGGCCCCGGAGCGCTGACCTCGCTGGCCGGACTACAGGAGGCCTACGCCACGGGAGTGCCCATGGTGGTCATCGCGAGCCAGATTCCGCTGGAGGGCCTCGGCGCGCGGCGCAAGGGCATGCTGCACCAGCTGGATGACCAGAAGGCCTCGGCCGCCAACGTCACCAAGAGCCAGCGCCTGATCCAGCACGCCTCCGGCATCCCCTCGGCCATCCAGGACGCCTGGACCGAGGCCATCTCCTCGCCGCAGGGCCCGGTGTGGATCGAGGTCCCGCAAAACGTGCTGCTGGATCCGATCATGGTCCCGCCGGTGGAGGACGCGCTCGCCGAAGCCGCGGACAATCCGCCCCGTATAGAGCTGGTCCGCGAAGCCGCGAAGTGGCTCTCCGAGGCGAAGCGGCCGGCCATCATCGCCGGCGGCGGCACCCGGCGCGGCCGGGCGGAGAAGTCGCTGCTGTCCCTCGCGGAAAAGCTGCGGGCGCCGGTGATCTGCACCCCCGGCGGCAACGGCGCGTTCCCCTGGAACCATGAACTGTCGCTCCAGTCCTGGATCGAGGACCAGTACATGACGGAGCTGCTCGAGGATGCTGACGTGCTGATCGTCATCGGCTCCTCGCTGGGCGAGGTGACCTCGAACTACTTCACCTTCGAGCCCCGCGGCCGGATCATCCAGATCGACGCCGAACCGCGCGTGCTGGAGTCCAACCGGCCCGGCCTGGGCATCCGGGCCGACGCCGGCCAGGCGCTTGCCGCCCTCGACGAAGCCCTGGCCCCGACGCCGGCTGACGCCCGCCCGGACTGGCACGGCAACTCACCCGAGGCACTGGTCAAGGACACCCTGGCCAAGGTCAAGGCACGGCTGGAATCCCAGGACCTCGCCAAGGAACTGAAGTTCATGGCGGACATCCGCGAGGCCGTCCCCGCGCAGATGCAGACGTTCTGGGACATGACGATCTCCGCCTACTGGGCCTGGAGCTGCTGGGACGCCCGCGAGGGCCAGTTCCACTCCGCCCAGGGTGCCGGCGGCCTCGGCTTTGGCTTCCCGGCGGCAATCGGCGGCGCGGTGGGCCTGGAAACCACCGGCACACCCGCCGGTTCGGCGCGGGTGCTCGCGGTGTCCGGCGACGGCTCGGCGATGTACTCGATTTCGGAACTCGCCACCGCCAAGCAGCACAACGTCCCGGTCACCTGGCTGATTGTCGACGACGGCGGCTACGGCATCCTGCGCGAGTACATGGTGGGCGCGTTCGGCAAGGCCACGGCCACGGAACTGGCCCGCCCGGACTTCGTGAAGCTGGCCGAGGCGTTCGGTGTCCCGGCCGTCCGGGTGGCCCCGGAGAACGTGGGGGACGCGCTCAAGGCGGGCTTCGCGGCGGACGGGCCGAACGTCGTCGTCGTCGAGACCCTGCTCAAGATGTTCGCCCCCACGCACCTGGACGTCTAAACCCGCCTCCCATAGCGCGAACGTACACTTGAGGCCCCGAATCTGCTCGGATTCGGGGCCTCAAGTGTACGTTCGCGCTTTTTTGTGGGGCTTCTTAGTTTCCCAAAGCAATCAATATATAGTATTGTTGCTTCGGGCAAGTAAGTAAGGGGCTTCCACCTATGTCAGTCGCATCGACCACTGCAGCCAAGCTGGTCCACCAAATCTTCGATCTCCAACGCGCCGTCCGGTGCGTCGCCGCGGCCAACCTCCGCGGCGACGATACCGGCGTCGCGCTTCAAGGCGTGCTGCGCTTTGTGGGGGAGGGTGAAACCCGTGCCACGCAGCTCGCGGAGCGGCTCGGCGTCAGCGCGCCCGTGCTCAGCCGGCACCTCGCCGAACTGCTCGAGCAGGGCTATGTGGTCCGCCGGCCGGATCCCGAAGACGGCCGGGCGCAGCTCATCGCGCTCTCGCCGGCCGGCGTCGAGAAGCTGCGCTTCATCGAGGCGCAGCGCGCCGCCACCTTGCAGGGCTTCCTGCAGGACTGGAGCGAGGACGACGTCGAAGCTACCTCGCGCACCCTGAAGAAACTAGCTGAATCCCTCAGGACTTCAGCGTGGGCAAAGACGGCCGGACCCACCGACACGACCAACTTTGTTGAGGAGTAAATCCATGGCCAGCCATGCTGCCGCCGCCGGGCCGTCCCCGGCCACCCCGCAAGCGGCCCCCACCCCGCCATCCCACCCCGAACCGCAGGCGGAAATGAGCCACCGGCAGATTATGGAAGCGCTGACCGGCCTGCTGGCGGCGTTCTTCACTGCCATCCTGAGCAGCACCATCGTGGCCAACGCGCTGCCCACCATCATGTCCGAGCTCAAGGGCACCCAGACGGATTTCGCCTGGGTGATCACCGCGGCGCTGCTGGCCAACGCGGCCACCACCCCGATCTGGGGCAAGCTGGCTGACCTCTTCAACAAGAAGGTCCTGGTCCAGCTCAGCATCGTGATCTTCGTGGCCGGCTCCGTCATGGCGGGCCTGTCCGAGACCATCCCGCTGCTGCTGACCGCCCGTGTCATCCAGGGCATCGCGATGGGCGGCCTCACCGCCCTGGCCCAGGCCATCATCGGTTCGATGATCCCGCCGCGCGACCGCGGCAAGTACTCCGGCTACATGGGCGGCGTCATGGCCGTCGGCACTGCCGGCGGTCCGCTGCTGGGCGGCTTCATCGTCGACAGCCCGCTCGGCTGGCGCTGGACCTTCTTCGTCTGCGTCCCGCTCGCCGTCGTCGCCCTGATCCTGCTGCAGGTCACGCTGAAGATCCAGCACGTCAAGCGCCCCGCGAAGATCGACTGGCTCGGCTCCATCCTGCTGACCTCCGGCGTCAGCCTGCTGCTGATCTGGGTTTCCTTCGCCGGCAACCCCGACTACTACGACTGGTGGTCCTGGCAGACGGTCGCCATGGTGGGCGGCGGCGTGGTGCTCCTTGGCCTGCTGGTGCTGGTGGAATCCAAGGTTGCCCAGCCCATCATCCCGCTCAAGATCATCTCCGAGCGCACCACCGCCCTGGCAATCCTCGCCTCCGTGGCCGTCGGCGTGGGCATGTTCGGCTCCTCGACGTTCCTGGGCCAGTACTTCCAGGTGGCCCGCGGTGCAACCCCCACCGAAGCCGGCCTGCTCACGCTGCCCATGATCGCGGGCAACCTGATCGGCTCGGTGCTCTCCGGCCAGCTGATCAGCCGAACCGGCAAGTGGAAGCGCTACCTGATCGCGGGTGCCGTCGCGCTGGTCGGCGGCCTCGGTCTCGCCGGCAGCATGGACCACACCACGGACCTTTGGCTGACCGGGATCTACACCGCCATCCTCGGCGTCGGCCTGGGCTTGCTGATGCAAAACCTCGTCCTCGCCGTCCAGAACACGGTCCAGGCCAAGGACATCGGCACGGCCAGCGCCTCGGTAGCCTTCTTCCGGTCCGTCGGCGGCGCCATCGGCGTCTCGGTGCTCGGCGCCGTGCTGGGCAACCGGGTCAAGGACCTGGCCACCGAAGGCCTCGCTGCCGCCAAAATCAAGGTCCCGGGCGGCTCGGCCGGTTCCAGCATGGACCTCAAGGACATGCCCGCCCCGATCCGAGACATCATGCGGGCCGCCTACGGTGACGCGATCGCAGAGGTCTTCCTGATCTCCGCCATCGTCGCGCTCGTGGCGCTGGTGGCCATCCTGTTCATCAAGGAAAAGCCGCTGCGCCGCACCGTCGACATCCGGCCGGAAGCTTCCGCCTCGGCGGCCATCACGGGTTCCGGGGCCGACGTCGACGCCGGGGCAGCCGCCCACGCCGCCGCCGCTTCCGCTCCCGCAGCGGGGCCTGCCACGGGACACGACGCCGGTCCGGCGGCGGGGCGCGATGCCCCAGCGACCGGCATCGTCGACCTTGACCGCGAGTTCATCGAGGTCCTGAGCCGGCAGCGCGCCAACGGGTCCAGGTTCCCGGACGCGGCCCGGCAGGACCTGGACGGTCGCCAGAACGGCGACGGCGCGGCCAGGGCCGAGCGCGAAGGTGCCAGG
Organism: Arthrobacter sp. SD1074B; assembly: GCF_056780195.1. Lineage (NCBI taxonomy): Bacteria > Bacillati > Actinomycetota > Actinomycetes > Micrococcales > Micrococcaceae > Arthrobacter > Arthrobacter sp. SD1074B. The sequence goes on from NZ_JBRAZT010000001.1 coordinate 814,304, forward strand.
CTTCGGGCCCGTACCATGGTGGCGGAGGCCCGCGCCGACGACGCGGACATCGTGCCGCTGCTGCTGCAGACCCAGCGGCTGCTCGCCGAGCAGCAGGTGCAGCTGGCGGAGGCCCTGCGCGCCGTCCACGAGCAGGCCGCGGACCAACGCGCGATTGCCGCCGAGCAGGCCCGGGTCGCCGAGCAGCTCACAACACTGCGGCGCCAGCTCTCCAAGGAACGCAAGCTGCAGCGCGCGGCCGCCGACTACATCGCCACGCACGGCCGGCACCGCGGCGAGTAGCCAAAGAACGGACGCGGCCCCGCGGCCACCCGACGAGGGTGGTTGCGGGGCCGTTTTTCCCGGCGGCAAGCGAGCACCTTCGACGCCAAAGGTTTCACCCCGGCAGGGGATTTCGTAGAGTGGGACAGCTGAGGCTGTCGGCCCCATCTGCTACTACTTTCCTTGCTCGTCTTATGCTTTATCCTCTTCTGCGATTCATGAACCATTCCGAAGGATCCGTGGGCATGCTTGTCACCCTCATACGGCGCTATTCCAAGCCGTATCTGCCGTATATTGCGGCTGTCGTCGTCTTCCAACTGGCCTCCACCATCGCGGCCCTATACTTGCCCAGCCTCAACGCCCAGATCATCGACGAGGGGGTCTCCCGCGGCGACACGGACTACATCTGGCGCACCGGCGGGCTGATGCTCGGGGTCGCGCTGGTCCAGGTCGTCACCGCGATCGCCGGCGTCTACTTCGGTTCCAAGGCCGCCATGGCCTTCGGCCGGGACCTGCGCCGCGGCGTCTTCCGCAAGGTCAGCAGCTTCTCTGCCCGCGACGTCAACGTCTTCGGCGCCCCGACGTTGATCACCCGCGGCACCAACGACGTCCAGCAGGTCCAGATGCTCATGCTGATGGGACTGAACTTCATGGTGGCCACGCCCATCATGTGCATTGGCGGCATTGTTATGGCCCTCCGCGAAGACCTCAACCTGTCCTGGCTGGTCTGGGTCTCCGTCCCGCTCCTGGTGGTCGTGGTGGGCTACCTCGTGGTCCGCCTGATGCCGCTTTTCCGCTCCATGCAGGCCAAGATCGACCGGCTCAACGGCATCCTGCGCGAGCAGATCATCGGCATCCGCGTGGTCCGCGCGTTCGTCCGCGAGCCGCACGAAGCGAAGCGTTTCGGCGCCGCCAACAAGGAACTCACCGACGTCTCGCTGAAGATCGGCGCCTTGTTCGTGCTGATGTTCCCGGCGATCGGCATGATCCTGCACGTCTCCACTGCCGCCGTGCTCTGGTTCGGCGGCCAGCGCGTGGACGCCGGGGAGATGCAGGTGGGCTCGCTGACCGCGTTCCTGCAATACCTGCTGCAGATCCTGATGGCCGTCATGATGGGCACCTTCATGGCCATGATGATCCCGCGCGCCTCGGTCTGCGCGGACCGCATCGGTGAGGTGCTCGACGTCGAACCCTCCATCCACGAACCGCTCACCCCCGTCGCCCCGGCAGCCAAGGCGGGCCGGGTGGAATTCCGCAACGTCTCCTTCGCCTACCCCGGCGCGGAGGCGCCGGTGCTCAGCGACATCAGCTTCACCGCCGAACCCGGCCAGACCGTGGCGATCATCGGGTCCACCGGTGCCGGCAAGACCACCCTGCTGGCCCTGCTGCCGCGGCTCTTCGACGCCGCCTCGGGCGAGGTGCTGCTCGACGGCGTCCCGGTCACCCAGCTGGACCGCGCCGAGATCACCGGGCGCGTGGCCATGGTGCCGCAGCGGCCGTACCTGTTCTCCGGGACCATCGAGCACAACCTGCGCTTCGGCAAGTCCGACGCCACGGATGCGGAACTTTGGGACGCCCTCACCGTGGCCCAGGCCGCCGACTTCGTCCGCGAGAAGAAGAACGGCCTCGGCGCCCGGATTTCCCAGGGCGGCACCAACGTCTCCGGCGGCCAGCGCCAGAGGCTCTGCATCGCCCGCGCGCTGGTCACCGAACCGAAGGTCTTCCTGTTCGACGATTCCTTCTCCGCCCTGGATGTCGCCACCGATGCCCGGCTGCGGAAGGCGCTCAAGGCCAAGACCGCGGACGCCACCGTCATCATCGTGGGCCAGCGCGTCTCCACCATCGCGGATGCGGACCAGATCCTGGTGCTGGACAACGGCCGGATCGTGGACCGCGGAACCCATGAGGAGCTCCTCGCAAGCTCCAGCACCTACCAGGAAATCGTCGAATCCCAGCTGACCGCGGAGGCCATCGCATGAGCACCAACGAAAAGCTCAGCCCCGACACCGCCGGCAGCACGCCCCGAGAAACGTCCGTTGAAACCGCCGTCGAAGCGCCCGAAGAGCACTTCTACGAGGAGGAATTCACCCCCGGCGAGGCCGACGGCGGGATGTTCGGCGCCGTGCCGGCGAAGAAGGCCCAGCATTTCTGGCCCTCGGCGAAACGGCTCATGGGCCTGCTCAAACCCGAGCGGGCCGGTATCGCCGCCGTCCTCGCGATGGTGACGGTCGCCGTCGTCCTCAACGTCATTGCACCCCGCATCCTGGGCCAGGCAATGGATGTGATCTTCAGCGGCGTGGTCGGCAAGCAGCTGCCGGCCGGCGCCACCAAGGACCAGTTCATCGCCGGACTGCGCTCCCAGGGCCAGGACAACTTCGCGGACATGCTGGCCAGAATGGACGTCGTTCCGGGCGCAGGCATCGACTTCCAGAAGCTCGCTTTCCTGATCAGCGTGGTGCTGGTGATGTACTTCGTCGCGAACATTTTCCTGTGGCTGCAGGGCTATGTCCTGAACGTGCTCGTGATGCGCGTGGTCCGCCGGCTGCGCGACGACACCGAGAAGAAACTCAACAAGCTCCCGCTGAACTACTTCGACACCCGCCAGCGCGGCGACGTCCTTTCGCGCGTCACCAACGACGTGGACAACATCCAGCAGGCCCTGCAGCAGGCGTTCGCGCAGCTGGTGAACTCCGCCCTGACCGTGATCGGCATCGTGATCATGATGTTCATCGTGTCCTGGCAGCTGGCCCTGATCGCGCTCATCGCCCTCCCGCTCTCCGGCGTGGCCGCCGGCATCATCGGTGCCCGCAGCCAGAAGCTGTTCGCCGCGCAGTGGAAGAACACCGGCGAACTCAATGGCCAGATCGAGGAATCCTTCTCCGGCCATGACCTGGTCCGCGTCTTTGGCCGCGACGCCGACATGCTGGCCCGCTTCGACGAACGGAACGAGGAGCTCTACAAGGCCAGCTTCGGCGCCCAGTTCGTCTCCGGCATGATCATGCCGGTCATGCAGTTCGTCTCCTACCTCAGCTACGTGGGGATCGCCGTTGTCGGCGGGCTCCGGGTGGCCTCCGGCGGGATGAGCCTGGGCGACGCCACGGCGTTCATCCAGTACTCGCGCGAGTTCACCCAGCCGCTGGGGCAAATGGCCGGCATGGCCAACATGCTGCAGTCCGGTGTGGCCTCCGCAGAGCGGGTCTTCGAATTCCTCGACGCCGACGAACAGGACGCCGAGACCGCCGTCGAGCACCTGCCGGCCAAAACCGACGGGCACGTCGAGTTCAAGCACGTCACCTTCAGCTACACGCCGGACAAGCCGTTGATCGAGGACCTGTCCTTCACCGCCGAGCCCGGGCACACGGTGGCCATCGTGGGCCCGACCGGCGCAGGCAAGACCACCCTGGTGAACCTGGTGATGCGCTTTTACGAGCTCAACGCCGGGGCCATCACGCTCGACGGCGTCGACGTCACCCGCCTCAGCCGCGCCGAGCTGCGCTCCAAGGTGGGCATGGTGCTGCAGGACGCGTGGCTGTTCGGCGGCACGATTTACGAGAACATCCGCTATGGCAAGCTGGACGCCACCGAGGACCAGGTCATGGCGGCCGCGAAAGCAACCTTCGTGGACCGCTTTGTGCGCGCACTGCCGGAGGGCTACAACACGGTGATCGACGAGGAAGGCAACAACGTCAGCGCCGGCGAGAAGCAGCTCATCACCATTGCCCGGGCCTTTGTGGCCAACCCGTCGCTGCTGATCCTGGACGAAGCCACCAGCTCGGTGGACACCCGCACCGAGGTCCTGGTCCAGAAAGCCATGGCCGCGCTGCGCACCGAGCGCACCAGCTTCGTGATCGCCCACCGCCTCTCCACCATCCGGGACGCGGACACCATCCTGGTGATGGAAGCCGGGCGGATCGTCGAACAGGGCCGGCACGCGGAGCTTCTGGAACTGCAGGGCGCCTATTACCGCCTGTACATGTCCCAGTTCGCCGGGGAAGACGCCGATGCGTCTGTCCTGGAAGAGCCGACGGCGGTGCGCAGTTGAGCGCCGGGGTGGCCCCCGGCAGCGCGCCCGCGGCCAGGGCCAGCGACGTGCCCGCGGCGGCCACCGCCGCACCCGGCGCCGTCGAACCGCGGCGGATCCAGGTGCAGGTGCCGATGCGCTGGGGCGACATGGACGCCTACGGCCACATCAACAACGTGCAGATCGTCCGGATCCTGGAGGAGGCCCGGATCGCGGCCTTCGGGCCGCCCCGCGGCGCGGGGCTGCCCGGCGTAGAACCCGTCGTGTCGCTCTTCAACGACATCCCGGAGGGCACCCTGGCGCTGGTCGTGGAGCACAAGATCCGCTACGTCCGAACCCTCGAGTACCGCAACGTGCCGGCCGTGGTGCAGCTGTGGGTCGGCGCGGTCAAGGGCGCCAGCTTCGACATCCACTACCTCGTCCAGGACCCCGTCACGGGCGAGGACTGCGTCAAGGCGAGCAGCCACCTGGCGTTCGTGGACGAGGCCACCGGGAGGGTCCTGCGGCTTACCCCGGGGCAGAAGGCCAAGCTTGCCCCCTTCACCGCGGCCCGCCACGAACCCAACTGACTGGCAGTAGTAGTCGTTTTGAGCCCGCTACACGACAACTAATGCGAGGTAGTTGGGCCGGCGGCCCGCCAGACCCACTAGCCCCTACCTCCCAGCCGGGATCGGTCCTAGACTGAACAGGCCCGCGGCAGCCGGCAGGATGAAAACCTTAGGAGTACGGATCATGTCCAAGCGAAGCAAGACGAAGGCACGGAAGAAGACCTGGAAGGAACTCTCGCCCATGGCGAAGTTCGGCACCATCACGGCGGCCGTCGTCCAGCTCTCCCTCCTGATCGCCGCCCAGCGCGACATTTCGCGCCGCCCGGCGGAGGAAATCCGCGGCAGCAAGGCGCTCTGGCGGGCAGCCACCCTCATCAACTTCGTCGGTCCCGGAAGCTATTTCACCTTCGGCGTCAAACGCCGCCCGGCCGCCAAGTAAGGCCCCGGCCACCGCCCGGCGGGCTCCGGCAAATCCGCGGAGGAATGCTTACCCACCGGTAGTTCCGATCTGCTGCATGATGCGGGCGTTCAGCTTAAGCCTGTAAATTGAAGGCATGACCCCCAACAAAAAGCCCGCCATGCACCGCGCCCTCGGCATCTCCAAGGAGATCGAAGATGCGGCGTGGTTTGTGCTTGGCCCGGGTCTGCTTGGCAAGGCGTCGCCGCTGGACGGCCGGACCAGGACGTGGTCCGTTCCGGCGGCCTCGGAGTTGCTGGAACGCCTGGAACGGGGCATCCCGGACCCCAAGGCGCCCATGATGACCAACCTCCGCGAAAACCTGGAGGGCGCCACCCGCGGCGCGAAGCAGCTGGCAGTGGAGCTGTTGTTCCTGCAGTCGCTGCCGCTGGCGCACGAGGTCAAGTCGCTCAAGGTCAAACGGGCCCGCGTGGCCGAGGCGGCGTCCTGGCTGGAGCCGCCGCTGGAGCTCCCCGACGAACTGTACGCGGGCATGACGGACCACGGCGTGATCCGGGACCGCACCGCCGAATTCAACTGGACCATCTGGGACCACCTGAAGTGGCTCTGCCGCTTCGTGCGGCACGTCGCCCAGCGCCCGGCGGGCGTCGTCCAGGCCGCCATCAAGGATCCGCTGGTTTTCCACGAGCTCACCGCCGGCACTCCGGAAGACCAGCCCGCCATTCGGCGCAGCATCGAGTTCCTGGTCTGGCCCGGCTACTTCGAACCCGTCGTAGCGGACGTCGAACGCCAGGAGATCCGGGACGCGTTCGCCTCCCTGGTGGGCGGCGCCAAGGGCGACTCCGACGAGGAAGTCTCCGCTGACATCCACCGGATCCGGCTGCACCTCGACGAGCAGGCCGGGCAGCGGATTGACTGGTACTCCCGGCAGCTGGTCAGCCAGTGGCGGAAGGTGGGGGACCCCGGCCGCCGCGCCTGGCTGCTGCGCAGCCACCACGACAACGCCGACGTCCTCGCCGCCTGGCAGGACGAGGAAGCGGTGACGCTCGACGTCGAACACCTCCGCCTGCTCGATTCCGGCGTGACCGCCGGCCTGGTCCAGCACGCCGTGGACGAGGACTATAAACACCTCAGCTATGTGGAGCGCGAGGACACCAAAACCGCCGTCTTCGCCTTCCTGACCGTGATGAAACCGGGCGACCTCACCCTTTACCAGACCTCGGGGGCCGTCAGCGTGGGCGTGGTGCTGGGCGAACCCGAACACCACGAGGACAACCGCCGGCTCCGCCGCAAGGTCCGCTGGTTCGACGAGGTCCACTCGATGACGGAACTGCCCCGGCACGTGCAGCGGCAGCTGGCCAGTTCCGGGCTCATCGTGGACGTCACCCGGGTGATCCAGGCGCTCGAGTCCCTGCTTCCCGCCGAAGCCGAGGCCGACGCCGGCGACGGCGCCGAGCCGGACGCCGTCGTCGAACCCTGCGAGGGGTTCCGGCCGCTGACGGCGGAATTCGCCGCATCGCTGCATATGGACCTGGAGCCGCTGCAGGAAATTGCCGAACTGCTGGAGGAAAACCGCCAGCTGGTGCTCTACGGGCCGCCCGGCACCGGCAAAACCTACCTGGCCAAGCACCTCGCCGCCGAACTGGCCGGGGACACCAGTGACGAACGGGTCAAGCTGGTCCAGTTCCACCCCTCCTACGCCTACGAGGACTTCTTCGAGGGCTACCGGCCGGACAAGACCGACGAGGGCCAGGTCTCCTTCAAGCTCGTCGCCGGACCGCTGCGCAGGCTGGCCGAGGAAGCCGCCAAACCGGGCAACGAGAGCAAGCCGTACTTCCTGATCATCGATGAGATGAACCGGGCCAACCTGGCGAAGGTCTTTGGCGAGCTGTACTTCCTGCTGGAATACCGCGACGACCGGATCTACCTGCAGTACAGCCCCACCGAGCCGTTCTCGCTGCCGGACAACCTGTACATCATCGGCACCATGAACACCGCGGACCGCTCCATCGCGATGATGGACGCGGCCATCCGCCGCCGGTTCTCGTTCATCGAACTGCACCCGAAGACCGAACCGGTGAAGGGTACGCTGCTGCGCTTCCTGCAGGCCCGCGACCTGGACACGACGCCGGCGCTGCTGCTCGACGAGCTGAACAATGCCATCGACGAGTGGGACCGGGACCTGATGATCGGTCCGTCCTACTTCATGAAGAAGGCCGCCCAGACCCCCACCGGGCTGCGCCGAATCTGGAAGTACGAGCTGATGCCGCTGCTCGAAGAGCACTACCACGGCCAGCTCAACCGGGCCCAGTTGGAGGAGCGGTTCGGCCTGGAGCAACTGTTGGCGCGCCTTGCGCGCGTCTAGCCTTGCCCCAGGCAGCTCCGTCCGCCACATCGTCCTGGACGAGCTGTCCGGGGGAGTGGTGGAACGGATCGACGCCGGCAGCGCGGCCTTCATCAACGGCAGCGGGCTGGCCAAGGCGTCACCCCTGGGCATGGGCCTGTTCCGGATAGAACCGGCCGGCAAGGTGGGCTCCGTGCGCACCCCGTCGGTGCAGCTGGAGGTGCGGCCCAAGGAACGCCTGGGCCTGCACCGGCTGCTGTTCCTGCTCGGCTACACGGAGCACCAAGGCTTCCGGGACGACGCCGTGGCCGCCGTCGAGGGTACCGATCTCTGGAGCGCCCTCGCCGAATCGCTGGCGCAGCTCACCGACCGGGCCCTCAGCCGGGGCGTGCTGCAGGGCTACCTGAACGTCGACGAGTCGCTCCGCACCGTCAAGGGCCGGATCCGGATGTCGGACCAGATCTCGCGCCGCCCCGGCATGCTGGTGCCGCTGGAGGTGTCTTATGACGAGTTCACCGAGGACATCCCGGAAAACCGCATCCTCCGCGCGGCCCTCGAACGCATGGCGCAGGTGCCGGGGGTCCGGGCGGACGTGCTCAGCCGGTTGCGCCGGCTAAAGGGAAAGCTCGACGCCGTGACGCGGCTGCAGTCCGGCGCCCCGCTGCCGCCGTGGCGTGCCAGCCGGATGAACGCGCGCTACCACGCCGCCTTGCGGCTCGCGGAGGTTATCCTGCGCAACGCCTCGGCCGAGGCGGGGGACGGCAGGCAGCACTCGGCGTCGTTTGTGGTGGACATGTCCAAGGTCTTCGAGGACTTCGTCGGGACCGCGCTGCGGGAAGCCATGGCGGCGTACCCGGGCGAGATGCGGCTGCGCTACAACGCGATGCTGAACGAGGCGGTGCGGGACTCCGACCGGATCATGGTCCAGCCGGGCGCGGTGCATTTGCTCGGCGGCCGGCCGGTGATGGTGTACGACGCAAAGTACAAGGCGGCGTCCGATGTCGGCGCCTCGCTGTCCGCGGACCACTACCGGATGCTGGCGTACTGCACCTCGCTGCGGGTTCCCACGGCGTGGCTGGTGTACGCGGGCGCCGGCGAGATCAAGCTGCGGCGGATCCTGAATACGGACATCGACGTGGTGGAGTTCCCGCTGGATCTTTCCCTGCCGCCCTCGGAAATACTGGCTTCGGTGGCAGACCTGGCGCAGCAGTCCTGGGGCGAAGTCGTGCGGCAGGCAACCATCAGCCGCTGACGGGGAACCTAGGCGGTGCCGTCCTGCAGGCATGAGGAGACAGACAGCAGGTGGGCCAAAAGGGCCTTTTCCGGCTCGCCGGGATTGTTGGCGACGTGCCCGCGGAGCTGGTCCCGGACGGCGGCTTCTTCCGGCTTGTCATCGGAGAGAATCGCGTCAATGATGGCGGAAACCTGACGACGCAGGGGCTCCGGATCCTCAGGTGTTTCGAGGCTCCGGGCGGCGTGCCGCGTGCGGGTCCCGGTAGACAACAACAAGTGTGGCATGGTGCTCTCCTGCGGAGTGAGTAGTATCCCCACATACTGACCAATAGAGTCCTAGTCCCCGAGTTTCGATCTTAGCCCAGGTAGACCAGTCTGTCTCGCGTAGCGGTAAGATAATTTTGATGTCTGTTTCAACCAATTCCCAGGCAACGCCCCCACAGCCCCCTCGCGCGGGCGGCGGTGGCATTCCTGCGGCCGGCGGTGAAACCACCGTCGGTGCTGCTGAGATTACCGGGATCCGGGAACGCATTTTGGACGTTGCGTACGAATTATTTTCGCGTCGTGGCGTGCGGGATGTGGGGATCAATGAATTGATTGCCCGCTCCGGGGTGGCGAAAGCCAGTTTCTACCGTCACTTCGCTTCCAAGGACGATCTGGTGCTCGCCTTCCTGGAGCGCCGCGACCGGCAATGGACGGTGTCCACCATTATTTCCGAGGCCCGACGCCGGGGGAACACTCCGGTGGAGCAGCTGCTCGCCATCTTCGATGTGTTTGCCGACTGGTTCGCGCGGGAAGACTTCGAAGCCTGCTCCTTCGTCAACATCCTGCTGGAGATGGGGCCAACGCATCCGCTGGGCCGGGCAAGCATCGATTACCTCGACAAGATCCGGGGCCACGTGCAGCAGCTCGCCGAGGAGGCTGACCTGGTTGACCCTGAGTCCTTCGCCCGGTCCTGGTACATCCTGATGAAAGGCTCGATCGTCGCCGCCGCCGGGGGAGACCGTGCGGCTGCCGGCCGGGCGAGGCAAATGGCCGAGTGGCTGATAGCGGCCCATCAGGCGTAGTGGCCGCTTCTGCTTAGCGGGTTAGCTTAGCGGGCCGGGCTCCGCGGGCCGTCAGCGCTTGTGGGTCAGGTTCCGCGGCCAGGAAGGCCTCGAGGTGGTGTTCCAGGGCAGTGAGGTCCTTGAGGTCGCATTCCCAGACGGTGAGCACTTCCCAGCCCGAGCTTTCGAGCAGGCGGCGCTGTTCTGCGTCGCGGGTCCGGGTCCGGCTCCGCTTGGCCTCCCAGAACTCCGCGTTGGACTTTGGCGCATGCCGGCCCACCCGGCAGTCGTGGAAGTGCCAAAAGCAGCCGTTGACGAAGATGACCTTGTGGCGTGCGGCAAATACCAGATCGGGGTTCCCGGGCAGCCTGCCGCCGCGGGCTGTGCCGTGCAGCCGGTAGCGGTAGCCCTTGGCGTGCAGCATCCGGCGGACCAGCAGTTCGGGCTTGGTGTTCTTTCCCCTGATGCGGGACATGTTCCAACTGCGCCGCTCCGGGGTCAGACTGCCCGCCATGGTTTAAGTCTAGGCGGCGGTGCCCGGGCCGCGGACTTAGCCTAAATCTCCCGTTCGGGATGCTCACCGAACTGGAAGTGCCGGCCGCTGACCGACGTCGGATCGATCTCGACGTAGAAGTCCTTCAAGGTAGGTACCCATGGCTTGAGCCCCAGCGCCTCCGCCGCGGCAATGTCCACCGACTGCTCCAGGACCCGGGCGGTGCCGCGCAGCACCACCGACCAGGCCTCCTCGGAGAGGATGCCGTCAGTTTCGAACAGCACCTTGGCGTTGATGGTGAGCTCGGCCAGCTTGTTGCCGGGGGCGGTGCGCAGGTAGAGCTTGCGGTTATTGACGGCATAATTCACCGGAAAAATGTCCGGTTCACCGCCCACGGTGACGACGAGCCTGCCGTGTTTTGTTCCTTCGATGAGTTTCCAGGTCTCGTCCTCGGACAGGTTCAAGATGGGGCTGTTGTCTGCGTGTTCGAACATCATGGGCTCATTGTTCTGTCCCGTGTAGAAAAATGCCAGAGGCTATCGGAAGTGATTTTCCGGGTCGACGGCCGGGCTCCCGCCACTAAATTGTCCGACCCCCTCCCTAACGTTTCATTTTGTCCGGATTGCATCGCAGTCAAAGGCCGCCCGTGAGGGTATTTGGCCATTGGCGGGGGATGCGCCTCCGCGCCATGGGGGCGCTTGGGCCCGGACACTCGCACCGCCAGGCGCTGCCTGGCCATGAATTTGGGGAATCATGAGTACTTTCAATTCACACGGCACTGCACCCGCGGACGCGCCGGCGTCCACCGTTCCGTCCGCGGGAGGCGCCCCGGCGCCGGCTTCGAGGGGTAATGGATGGGGCATTACCGCGCTGGTGCTCGGCATTGTGGCCGTCATCTTTTCATTCATCCCGGTCATGGGCATGGTCGCCTTTGTCCTGGGCCCGCTGGCCGTCCTGTTCGGCATCATCGGCGCTACCCGCAAGTTCGCCAAGAAGGGGGCCGCGATCGCGGGCCTCGTGCTGGGGATCTTGAGCATTGTCATCGCTGCCATCTGGATGGCCGTGCTGTCCGCTGCTGTCTCCTCGGCCGACCAGGCACTCAACTCGGAGCATAAGGTCCAGTATGTGGTGACCACAAACGGCAAGGCCTCGGTCAGTTACTGGACCAGCGGCGGGACGTCCAAGGAGGACGTCAGCGGTGGCTGGAAAAAGGAGCAAACGGTGAAGAATTCGGATCTGCTCTCCCTGGTTGTCACCGGGGATTTTTCGAATGCTGCGGCAAAGGTTGGCTGCGAAATTCTGTTTGACGGCAAGTCCATCTCGAAGAACTCGGGATCCGGCCAGGGCGCCATGGCAACCTGCAGCGGGTCGGGGCTCGGGGCCGACAAGAAGAAGTAGGAGTTTGAGCCGGGCTTAGAGTCTGCCCGGCGGCGGGGCCTTGCTGGAGTGGAACTCCGGCAACGCCCTGCTGCATTTGGGTGGTCCCATTTGGGCGGTATCGGTGAATTTCGGGGGGAGGCAGATGGGGCTCTTGAGCCGCCTGATTCCCTAGGGGTGTGTGTTTCGGAAGTGGCCTGGGCTGCCTGTGGATAAACCTTACGGCGAGAGTGCGGTGTCAGTTACCCTTAGGCATTGTTTGGATTCAGGCGTCTTGATTTCTATCGGGGGATTAGCTGAACATGACATCTCGCACTCCAACCTCCAACCGCCGGCTCACCACCGCCGCCGCCCTGCTCACCGCGTTCGCCCTTCTCGGAACGGCCTGCACTGGCGGCCAGTCGCCCCCGAGCGCAGCACCGAGCAACGCGTCGACGAGCCAATCCGCGTCCACCCCGACACCCACCGCCACCGCCAGCTACAAACCGGCCGACGCCAAGGGCCGGGCACAGAACGTCCCGGTGCCGGTGCTTCCGGAGGCTGCCAAAGCGAAGACGAAGGAAGGGCTTGAAGCATTCGCGAGGTACTGGTATCAACTCTTGAACTACTCTTACGAGACGGGCGACCTCTCTCGTATCAGCTCTATCTCGAGCTCAACGTGCGCGCTCTGCTCAAAAGTCTTTCCCGGTGTCAAAAAGTGGCACTCTGACGGACGGTGGATTGTGGGCGCGACGATAAAGGTCTACGCGGTTCAATCGACTTTCGTCAAGACAGCGGACGACACCTTTCAGGTGGCCATACAGTCGCAACAACGCTCAGGGGCGTTGAAGAACGCGGACGGTTCTGATGCGCAGATTGTGGCCGAATCAGCAATGCTTGGCGATCTCATGATTGCCAAATACAAGGATGGAAGTTGGAGTGCCCAAAACGTCGACCGGCTCGGCGGCTAGTCAATGAGATCAACCCGGCTGTTATTGCGACTTCTTGGCATTTTGCTGGTGGGCCTGGCTATCCCGATAACTAGCTCCACGGTGGCACAGGCGGCTGACTCGGACGTTTCATGGAGCAAAAACGGGCTCGGAGTATGGCGCTACGATTCGGGCGCGGGCGTATGGGTCGACTCTCCAAGCTCCCTGCCCGAAGACCCGAATGTCTACAAGTTCGAATATCTTTGCTTAGACGAGGCTAGAAACGACTTCGATATCGCCTGCCTCGGCGGAGCCGTTCGATGCAATGAAGCCAACGAGGGCCGCCCTGTTAGGTGGTTTGCTTCACTGAGAGTGTTCTCGCCCCCAATTTGGTCTGCGCTTCGACCTGACCGGTGCGTGTACGTCGAAGAACCCGAGGACATCCTGGGAAAAATCGCCGCACAAATCCAGACTAAGTTTCGGCAGCTCCCAGTCGAAGCAGGACGCGCTGCAGCCCAGCCCAGTCCCCACACTCTCAAAGGGGCGCAGACCAACTTCTATGCCGTGGCCGCGGAGCAGGCCTTTAGAGTTGACATGCTGGGTCAAAGCGTTGCGATTACCGCCAAACCACTGCAGTACAGCTGGAACTACGGAGACGGCACGTCTCTTGGCCCACAGAATTCGGCCGGGGGACCGCTACCGCAGGAACGGTGGGGCGAGAAGACGGCCACCAGCCACGTTTATACCCGGACCGGCGACTTCCCGGTGGTGCTGACCACTTACTTCCGAGGGACGTATTCCGTCAATGGCGGCCCGCCGTTGCCGATCCCCGGCCAAGGACAATTCAGCGCCCCGCCGCAAACCGTCAGCGTCTGGCGGTCGATCACCCGCAACTATGCAGACGATTGTCTCCGGAATCCGCGAGGTCAGGGCTGCCCCGGCGCGCCACCGAGTTCGCGTTGATTACAGCGTGATTCGGGTCTCACGCGGAATAGTTGCAGGCGCTGGATTGCTTCCGCCAGTGAACAGAATCCACCGCGAAAGGAACTGCGCATGCTGTTTTCCCAAATGACCCTCGGCAAGCTGGAACTACCTAACCGGCTCGTGATGGCGCCACTCACCCGCCTCCGTTCGGGCAAGGAAGGCGTTCCCGGACCGCTGGTTGTGGAGTACTACCGGCAGCGCGCCTCGCTCGGCTTGATTGTCAGCGAAGGTACCTACCCCAGCCCGGCCGGACAGGGCTTCCCGGGCCAGCCCGGCCTGGTCACCGAGGAACAGCTCAAAGGCTGGTCAGAGGTCACCGCCGCCGTACACGCCGAGGGCGGGCGGATCTTCGCGCAGGTGATGCACGCCGGCCGGGTCACGCATGAGGCAACCACCGGTGGCCACGAGGTCGTCGCCCCGAGCGCCATTGCTATCGACGGCGTGACCCGCACGTACGAGGGCAAGCAGGCGTTCCCGGTTCCCCGCGCTCTCACCGCAGACGAGCTGCCCGCGATCCGTGAAGAGTTTGTCCAGGCCTCCCGTAACGCGATCGAGGCCGGCTTTGACGGCGTCGAACTTCACTCCGCAAACGGCTACCTGCTCCACGAGTTCCTGACGCCGGCCGCGAACCAGCGCGAGGACAACTACGGCGGTTCACCCGAAAACCGCGCCCGCTTCGTCATCGAGGTTGTGCAGGCTGTCGTGGACGCCATTGGCGCAGACCGCGTTGGCATCCGAATTTCGCCCGAACACAACGTGCAGGGCGCCTCGGAGCTGGACGCCGCCGACGTCCGCGAAACCTATGGGTTCCTGGTGGATGCCCTCGCTCCGCTGAAGCTGGCCTACCTCAGCGTGCTTCACAAGGAGCCCACGAGCGACCTGGTCCAGGAACTGCGCTCGCGCTTCAACGGAACGTTCCTGTTGAACACCGGCTTCGGCGTTATCACGACCACCGAAGAAGCGAAGGCTCTCGTCTCAGACGGCCACGCAGATGCTGTGGTTGTAGGACGCCCGGCCATCGCCAACCCGGATTTGGTTCGTCGCTGGCGCGAAGGCCTCCCGGTCAACGAGCCCGACGGGAGCACCTTTTACACAGACGGCGCCGAGGGTTACACAGATTACCCGGCCTACCAAAACTAGGAACAGGGCACCGGCCTAACCATTGCCGGGGCATGCCCTGTGCCCAGCGCGAACAGTGGACAGAATCCCCTTCTGTCCACTGTTCGCGTTTAAGGATGGGCATGAACCTCGGAGCGGTTCGCAAGCGAGGGCCATGTCCCGTGGCGGGTACTAAGAATGGGCATGTCCCCCTACGGGGCAGCGGGCACCGACCGCTGGCAGAGCCCGATGAAGCCGCCCAGCTGTTCCAAGCCTTCCGGATGCGCTGGCAGGTAGTTCGTCAGTTCCGGCGCCCGGACGACGACGGCGCGCCACTGACCGCGCGAGACGGCCACGTTGATACGGTTCCGGGACAAAAGGAATTCCATGCCCCGCGGCGCCTCGGCCACTGCCGAACACGCCATGGACACGATCACCACCGCGGCTTCCTGCCCCTGGAACTTGTCCACGGTCCCCACCCGAACACCGGAGAGGCCGGTCCGGTCCAGGGCTTCGCGGATGAGGTTCACTTGGGCGTTGTAGGCAGCGACGACGAGGATGTCGGCGGCATCGAGGGGGCGCGTCCCGTCCGCGGTGTGCCACGCCAGTCCCAGGTGACGCCGCACCTGCCTGACAACCTCGCCTGCCTCTTCCGGGGACGACGTCGTGTTGCCGGTGTGCGGCACCATCACCGTCTCGATCCCGGCCGGAACGCCCTCCAGGTGCCGAAGGTCCGCCGAGGGCGCGGACCGGAGCCGGCCCTCATAGGACAGCTCGGAAACGGCCAGGCACAGCTCGGAATTCATCCGCCACGAGTCGGCCAGGAAGTAGCCAAGCTCCGGCGGCAGGGTGGCGTGCCCGGCGGAGATCCAGCCCAGGGCCGACTCGTCGACCGGCTCGGGATGCTTGCCTTGGCTGACCTGCGGGAGCTGCTGCGGGTCGCCGAGCAGGAGCAGTCGGCTGCTGGCTTGGGCGACCGCGAGCGTGTTGGCCAGGGAAAACTGGCCGGCTTCGTCGATAACCAGCAGATCCAGTGAGCCCGCCGGAACGGTGGCGCCGGTCAGGGTCCACGCCGTGCCGCCGACCAAGGCACCGCCGCGCGAGCCCAGCAGCGCCGCAACGTCCTTGGCAGTACGCGACTGCCACGGCAAGGGATTGTCGTGCTTCACATCCTTCGCCACCAGGTCCGGGCTGACCCCCGCCTTGATGACCGCAGTCGTGAGCAGGTTCTCCACCACGGCGTGGGATTGGCCAACGACCCCAACCTTCCAGCCACGGGCCACGAGCCTGGCGATGACGTGGGAACCCACATGAGTCTTACCGGTGCCCGGGGGACCCTGGACCGCCAAGTAGGAGTGGTCGAGTCCCAGGACCGCCGTCGTGATGGCGTCGATGAAACGGTCAGGGCCCTCGCCCGGCTGCGGCAGTGAGCCGCCGCCCACCAGCCGGGGCGGGAGGCGCCGGACCAGGTCGAGGGCCGGGTGGCGGGGGATGGAACCGGACCGCAGCCCAGCCGCCACCAGGTCAGCGAGTGACTCCAGGGACTGCTCCAGGCTTTTGGTGGCGAGCGGCTGGTCCTCGGTCAGCGCGATCGGCAGCTCACTGTGGGGAGGGACGTTCCGGTGCAGGCGGTCGCGGATGACGACGGTGTCCTTGCCGTCGTCGTGACCGAGTTCGAGGACCTCCGTGCCGAACCATCCGTTCCGGCCGGCACCGTTCTTGCCGGTGCCCTCGAGCCCCTCGGGAAGCGGAATCCCGTACATACGGAACCACTTGCTGCCCTCGCGCAAATCCGAACCGGGGCTCACCGTTCCGGTCAGCCGGACCCGCCGCTCCGGCAGTTTCCGGCCATCTTGCTGCCAGTCGTCAAGGATCTCGGCGGAATCAACAAGGAACACGTTCCGGTCCCGCTCATGGGTCTCCGGGCCCTGCTCGCACCGGTCGAAGTGCGCCCACCAGAAAGATTTCCGCTCCCGCCGGTGGTAGCTCACCGCGGCGGCCAGCATGGCCATTGCCTTGCGGTCCTCCTCGGGCAGGCCGGTCCGGGGCTCGGCGAAATCGATCAAGGCCCGCTCCGCCGCGCTAAGCCCGGCATCCGCGTCGGGGGAGCCGACGTCGTCCAGGCCGGCGGGGGATTCCGCGTCGTCCGGCCCGGACCCCGTGCCGCCGGGCTCGATTCCGCGTTCCTTGGCCCGCTGCAGCAGCCAGTTCCGCAACTCCAGCGTCGAGAGGCAGTCGTATTCGTTGTAGTCGGAGATACCGGCGAGGATGTCCGCGGCCTCCTCGGCGCGGCCGTCGTCGCGCGCCTCGCAATAGTCGGCGTAAGCCACCACGGAGGCGCCGGCGTCCTTCACCTCGCCGGTGCGGAGGTTCGTGCCCATGTAGAGCGGTTCAAGCTTCTTAATGCTGTACGAGTTCTCCGAGATGCGGATGCTGTTCCGGACCGTCTGGTAGAGGTCCACCAGCAGTCCCTCGCGGAGCCACTCGTCCACAATGTCTTCGCCGGCCACGTGCAGCACCGAGAGCTTGCGGAGCGCCGTCTTTTCGTACGGTGCGTAATGGTAGACGTGCATGGCGGGGTACGTGCGCCGGCGCTGTTCCACGTAGTCCAGGAAGTCCAGGAACGCCCGTTTTTCCGCCGCCCGGCTGTGCGCCCAGAACGGCCGGAACACGCCAGGAACGCCAGGCCCGGCGGGTGCCTCGATGACCCCGAAAAGATACTCAAGCCCCCACACCCCGGTGGCGCTGTCCTGCCACAGCGGATCGCCCTCAAAGTCGAAGAAAATGTCGCCCGGACTGGGCGGCGGCAGTTCAGCCAAGGCGTTGTGCGCCAGGACGGCGTAGCGCAGCGTGTGCTCCTCGCCCTCCTTGCGGTACCGGACCTCCCCGTCGGCAGCGCCAACGCCGCTTTGCATCCGGGCCTGTTCCTGCAGCCGCAGGAGCGTGGGCTTGGCGAGCAGCGTTTGGGCCAGTTCCGTGACCGTGTGAATGCCGAGTTCGTGGAGGTTTTTGCGCTGCACCGAATTCATCCGTGCCACCAGGAGCAGATCGTCGGTGGCCTTGACCTGTTCCTGGCAGTAATCGCAGCGGCCGCAGGCGGTAACACCCTCCGCACCCCAGCGAACCGGGTCAGTCTGGGCCATGTGTGCCGCGGTCAGGGCGAGGAAACGCTCGCGCCGTTCCCGGAAGACCGGCAGGATTTCGGCGAGTTTGTGGTGGGTCCGGACGTAATCGAAGCCGCCGTCGGCCAGTAGCACCGTGGCGCCGAGAACGAGCGTCACCGATGGGTCCACCGGGATGCCCGCCTTGAGCATCTGGTCACCGTAGGCGGCGAGCTGCAGCAGGGCGGTCACCTTGGCATGGCGGGCCAGCTTCGTGTCGAACACGGCGTAGCCGCCGTCGGCCTGCCGCACCAGGAAGTCGGAGCGGCCGTGGAACTGGCCGTCGAAGAACGCGGCCTGGAAGACGACGTCCGCGCCCGCCCGCAGCGCCTGGATGGATTCGTGGTGCTTGGCCGCCAGGGTGGCGCGGTCCATGGCAGTGGCGGGAACGACGTCGTACACGCCCCGCCCGCGGGCGGGGTCCCAGGCTCCGAACTCGCTGACAAACCCGTCGAGGACCTTGTGCTCGTGGACGTCGCCCAGCGCGGCCGCATGCCGGAGCATCTCGTCGGTGCCGAACTCGGCGGCAGCGGTGCGGCCCAGCTTCTCATCGAGCTTCCGGAGCAGCTGGTACTCGCAGCCCACGGCCACCACGAGGTCACTCGCGGAATAGACCAGGTCCGGCGCCGCGCCCGGTACTGCCGGTTCAAGGAAAAACACTGCGCCCCGCTTTGCTTGGCTCTGGCCGATCGACTCCATCTGACCGCCCGGCCCGGTCCCGCGCCGTCGATCTCTCTTCTGCCAAGCTACCAAAGCCCCCTGACACTAAGGCACTGGCCGCCGTCGCAGGGGTGGCGTAAGGTCAGCAAGACCATGACCGAACAACAACCCTATGAGCTGGTCCGCAGCTACCCCCACTTCGAGTTACGCCGCTATCCGGCGCACGTCGTCGCCGAAATCCGGGTCAACGCGAGCTTCGACCGCGCCGGGAATGCGGCCTTCCGCCACCTGTTCAACTACATCAGCGGCAGCAACAGCGCGTCGCAGAAGCTGGCGATGACCTCTCCGGTCATCCAGGGGACGGGAAGCGCCGGGGCCGGAGGAGACGGGGGCCGGGGCAAGGGGACCTCGCAGAAGCTGGCGATGACCGCCCCGGTCCTTCAAAGCGGCCCGCTGCCCGGGATGGATGCGCCAGCCGACTTTGTGGTTGCCTTTGTACTTCCCGCGGGTATGAGCGCCGAAACCGCTCCGGTCCCGACGGACCCCGAGGTGAGGATCCGGGCCCTTCCCGGCTCCCTGGCCGCGGCGCTTCGTTTCTCCGGCAGCGGCTCGGAAACCGCCTTTGCGCGGCGCAACGACGGGCTGCAGTCGGCGCTGACCCTCGCCGGGCTGACAGCAGTGGGGCCGCCGAGGTTCGCCCGCTTTGATCCGCCGTTCAAGCCGTGGTTCCTGCGCCGCAACGAGGTCGTCCAGGACGTCGAGGAGACCTCCGACGCTGCGGGAACGCCCGGCACCTGACCCCGGTAAGGCAAAATGGCTGGGTGAGCCAACTCCCGCAGCACCCAGCCGTGACCACCCCGATTGAAACCCAGATTGCCGCCGAGCTCGGCGTGAAACCGTGGCAGGTGAAGGCGGCCGTGGAGCTGCTCGACGCCGGGTCCACGGTGCCGTTCATCGCCCGGTACCGCAAGGAAGCCACCGGGACCCTGGATGACACCCAGCTCCGCGGCCTCGAAGAGCGACTGCGCTACCTCCGTGAACTGGAGGACCGCCGTCGGACCGTGCTGGACGCCCTCGCCGCCCAGGGGGCGCTGACTCCGGAGCTGCAGGCTGCCGTCGTCGGGGCCGACACCAAGTCGCGGCTGGAGGACATCTACCTGCCGTTCAAGTCGAAGCGGCGCACCAAGGCCCAGATCGCCCGGGAGGCCGGCCTGGAACCGCTCGCGGACACGTTGCTGAAGCGGCCGGAGCTGGACCCGGAACGCGAGGCCGGCCGCTACCTCAATGCTGAACATGCCATCGGGGACGCCGCCGCGGCCCTGGCCGGGGCCCGGTCCATCCTCGTCGAGCGGGTCGCCCAGGACGCTGACCTGGCCGCCACGCTGCGGGAGCGGCTCTGGACCCAGGGCCGGATGGTGTCGCGGGTCAAGAAAGGCAAGGAGGCCGAGGGGCAGAAGTTCAAGGACTACTTCGAGTTCTCCCAGGCGCCCTCCGGGATGCCCTCGCACCGGGTCCTCGCGCTGCTGCGCGGTGAAAAGGACGGGGTGCTGGAACTGGACCTCAGCGAAGCGGAACCGGACGACGACGCCGCCCTGGCCGCCGCCCGCGCCCGCTACGAAGCCGCCGTGGCCAGGTTCCTCGGGGTCGCCGACCGCGGCCGGCCTGCCGATGCCTGGCTGCTGCAGACCGCGCAGCAGGCGTGGCGCTCCCGGGTGCTCAGCCGCCTGAGCGGCGACCTGCGCAGCCGGATGTTCGCCGCGGCCGAGGACGAGGCCGTCCGGGTGTTTGCCGCCAACCTCCGGGACGTGCTGCTCGCCGCGCCCGCCGGCAACCGCGCCAACCTGGGCCTGGACCCGGGGCTGCGCACCGGCGTGAAAGTTGCTGTGGTGGACGGGACCGGCAAGGTGGTCGCGACGGACACGGTCTACCCGCACGCCCCGGCGCGGAAATGGGACGAGGCGCTGCATACGCTCCTGGCCCTCGCCCGGAAGCACGGCGTTGAACTCGTGGCGATCGGCAACGGCACCGCCTCGCGGGAGACGGACAAGCTCGCTGCGGGGCTGATCAAGCAGCTCGGCGCGGACGCCGGCAGCGCGCCGCAGAAACTCGTCGTCTCCGAGGCCGGCGCGTCCGTGTACTCGGCCTCGGCGCTCGCCGCGGCCGAACTGCCCGGCATGGATGTGTCGCTGCGCGGCGCGGTGTCGATCGCCCGGCGGCTGCAGGATCCGCTCGCGGAACTGGTCAAGATCGAGCCGAAGTCGATCGGCGTCGGGCAGTACCAGCACGACGTCACCGCGGCGAAGCTGGACCGCAGCCTCGACGCCGTCGTGGAGGACTGTGTCAACGCCGTCGGGGTGGACGTTAACACCGCGTCGCCTGCGCTGCTGAGCCGGGTGGCCGGCGTCGGGCCGCTGCTGAGCGAGAACATTGTGGCGTACCGGAACGAGCATGGTCCGTTCGGCAAGCGCAGCGAGCTGAAAAAGGTGCCCCGGCTGGGCGCGAAGGCCTTTGAACAGTGCGCCGGCTTCCTGCGGATCAGCGGGGGAGCGGAGCCGCTGGACGCCTCCAGCGTGCACCCGGAAGCGTATCCGCTGGCGCGGAAGATCAAGGCCGCGGCCGGCGCCGGTCCCGGGGCCGGCAGCGGAGGCGGGAACCTGTCCGCGCTCAACCCGCAGGACTTCGTGGACGGCTCGTTCGGCCTGCCCACCGTGCGGGACATCATCGCCGAGCTGGAAAAACCCGGCCGGGATCCGCGGCCCGCGTTCGCTGCGGCGACCTTCCGGGAGGGAATCGAGAAGATCGCCGACCTCAAACCCGGGATGGTGCTGGAGGGAACGGTCACCAACGTGGCGGCGTTCGGCGCGTTCGTTGACGTCGGGGTGCACCAGGACGGGCTGGTGCACGTCTCCGCGTTGGCCAACCGGTTCGTCTCCGACCCGCGCGAGGTGGTCAAGTCCGGCCAGGTGGTCCGGGTCAAGGTGCTGGAAGCGGACCCGGAGCGGAAGCGCATCTCGCTGACGCTAAGGCTCGACGACGAACCGGCCGCCTCCGGTGGGCGGCCGACGTCCGCAGGGCGGCCCGGAGCTCCTGGACGCCCCGGGGCTCCTGGGCGGCCGGCGGGTTCGCATGACCGGGCCCGGCAGGGCCAGCCGGCGTCTCCGCAGCCCACGTCAAAGCAGTCCAAGCCTTCGCAGCCGAAGCCCGCAGATCTGCAATCCGCCGGGAAAGCGGCGCCGGCGCCAAGGAAATCGGCAGCCAAACCGGCGCCGGCCAACACGGCGATGGCAGAGGCACTCCGCCGGGCCGGGCTGGCGAAGTAGGAACGGCCCCGGCCGGCTGGCCGGTCTGGCGAAGCAGGCGAGGTCCACCCGCTCACCTACCGCTTATCGCGAATAAACTACCGTTCGTCGTGAAATCCGCCCGATTTGGCCCGGAAGTCCGCCGCGCGACTGTGATCTGCACCATGATTGCCGGAGGCAACGGACCTTCACAGAGGCCTTTTGCCTCTATTCCGCTGGGGCAGGTGCTTGGGGAGCGCCAAGACAGCGACGTCTTTCGACAAGCAAGGGGAGCAGTTATGGGTTGGCTGGACCGAGAACGAACAATCGCCCCGCCGGGGTTCAACCGGTGGCTCGTACCGCCCGCGGCGCTCGCCGTCCACCTGTGCATCGGCCAGGCGTACGCGACGAGCGTGTACAAGACGGCGCTGGTCAAGCACTTCGGTGCCAGCCTGACCGAAATCGGTGTGATCTTCTCGATCGCGATCGTGATGCTCGGCCTGTCCGCCGCCATCATGGGCACCTGGGTGGACAAGAACGGCCCGCGCAAGGCGATGTTCACCTCGGCCATGTTCTGGGCCAGCGGCTTCGTGATCGGCTCGCTGGGCATCTTCACGCACCAGCTGTGGCTCGTCTACCTCGGCTACGGCGTGGTCGGCGGCATAGGCCTGGGCATCGGTTACATCTCGCCGGTTTCCACCCTGATCAAGTGGTTCCCGGACCGCCCGGGACTCGCCACCGGCATGGCCATCATGGGCTTCGGCGGCGGCGCCTTGATCGCCAGCCCCGTCTCCACCGCGCTGCTGAAGATGTACGACCCCAACTCCGGCGCCAAGGGCTGGATTGCCAGCGGCGACTCGGTCGGCAAGCTCTTCCTGACCCTCGCCGTCGTCTATCTTGCTTACATGCTTTTCGGCGCCTTCACCATCAAGGTGCCCGCCGACGGCTGGAAGCCCGTCGGCTTCGACCCGGCCAAGGTCAAAGCGTCCAAGCTGGTCACCACGGATAACGTCTCGGCGAAGAACGCCGTCAAGACCAGGCAGTTCTGGCTCGTCTGGATCGCACTGTTCTGCAACGTCACCGCCGGCATCGGCATCCTGGAGCAGGCTGCCCCAATGATCCAGGACTTCTTCCGGAAGTCCGACGGCGTTTCCCTGGTCAGTGCCGGCGTCGCCGCCGGCTTCGTGGGACTGCTCTCGATCGGCAACATGGCCGGGCGCTTTGCCTGGTCCGCGACCTCGGATGTAACCGGCCGCAAGCGCATCTACATGGTGTACCTCGGCGTCGGCGCGGTGCTCTACACGGTGCTGGCGCTGGCCGGTTCCTCCACCACGTTCCTCTATGTGGTGCTCGCGTTCGTGATCATCTCCTTCTACGGTGGCGGCTTCTCGACGGCTCCGGCCTACCTGCGGGACCTCTTCGGCACGTTCCAGGTCGGCGCCATCCACGGCCGGCTGCTGACCGCGTGGTCCGCTGCCGGCGTCGCAGGGCCGCTGATCGTCAACGCTTTCCTGGACGCCCAGGGCAAGCCCGGCCAGCTGAATGCCGCGTCGTACCAGCCGGCACTGCTGACCATGGTGGCGCTGCTGGTGATCGGCTTTGTGGCCAACCTGTTGGTCAAGCCGGTCGACGCACGATTCCACGAACCCCGCGCTGACCGCGATCGGTCCGCCGAACCCGCCATGGAGGCTTGAGATGAGCACTGCACACAACCCCGGAGCACAGGCCGCCGTCAAAGCGTCCACCGGCAGACTGGCCGTGGCATGGGCGCTCGTCGGCGTACCGCTGGCCTATGGGGTCTACGAGACCCTGACCCGCGTGGCGGCGCTGTTCGGCTGATCCATGACCTTCACCGCGCCTGATCAGTTCACCACCCGCCCCACCCTGCAGGGCACCTTTGGGATGAGTGCGTCCACGCATTGGATCGCGACGGCGGCGGCCCAGGCGGTGCTTGAACGCGGCGGTAACGCGTTCGACGCCGCCACGGCCGGCGCCTTCGTGCTGCACGTCGTCGAGCCGCATCTCAACGGCCCCGGCGGGGACATGACCGGTGTCTTCGTGACGGCGGCAGAGCCCGGCAAACCGGTGGTCCTGATGGGCCAGGGGCCAGCGCCGGCCGCAGCGACGGTTGAGCATTACCGCGCCGAAGGGCTGGACCTGGTGCCGGGCTCTGGGGCGCTGGCCGCTGCGGTACCCGCCGCCGTCGACGCCTGGTTCCTGCTGCTGCGTGACCACGGCACCTGGGAGCTGGACGCGGTCCTGGAGTTCGCGATCGGCTACGCCCGTGAGGGGCACCCGGTGCTGGGCCGCGTCGGCACCACGATTGCCGCGGTGGCGGAGCTGTTCCAGGAGCACTGGCCCAGTTCGGCCGAGCTCTGGATGCCTGGTGGCAGGATCCCCGCCGAGGGCGAACTCATCCGTAACCCGGCCTACGCCCGGACCCTGGAAAGGCTCATCGAAGCGGGGACGGCGTTGGGATCTGGCGGGTCCCGGGAGGCACGGATCGATGCCGCCCGCCGGGAATGGCGCGAGGGCTTTGTCGCCCAGGCGATGGTGGAATCCGTGCAGGCCCCGCACCGGCATTCCTCCGGCACCGATCACCGGGGCGTGCTGGCGTTGTCCGACTTAGCCGGCTTCGAGGCCGGCTATGAGGCGGCTGCCACGGTGGAGTTCCGCGGGCACACGATTGCCAAGACCGGGCCATGGGGCCAGGGTCCGGCGCTGCTGCAGACCCTGGCCATCCTCGCCGGGTTCGAGGACCGGTATCTCGATCCGTCCACCGAGCTCGGGGCGCACACCATCCTGGAGGCCCAGAAACTGGCGCTGGCAGACCGCGAGGCGTATTACGGGGACACGGACGTGCCGCTGGCGTACCTGCTGTCCGAGGAGTACTGCGCGAGCCGCCGGGACTTGATCACCGAGCAGGCTTCGCACGAATTCCGCCCGGGGACAGTCCCGGGGCGCGAGCCTTACGTGCCGAAGCTGCGGACCGAATACACGCCGCCGGCCCTGGCCCGGAGCGGTGCGCAGTCCGGCCCGGCAGGACTGGGTGTCGGCGAGCCGACTGTCGCGCCGAGCGGGGAGACCCGCGGCGATACCTGCCATATCGACGTCGTGGATCGTTGGGGGAACATGGTTTCCGCCACCCCGTCCGGCGGCTGGTTGCAGTCCTCGCCCGCGATTCCTGAGTTGGGTTTCTGCCTCGGCACCCGACTGCAGATGACCTGGCTGGAGCCGGGCACGCCGTCCACCCTCACACCGGGCCAGCGGCCCCGAACCACCCTGACGCCGACGCTGGTGCTCCGGGACGGACGCGCGGTGACAGCGTTGGGTTCGCCGGGCGGTGACCAACAGGACCAGTGGCAGCTGCCGTACCTGCTGCGGACGATCGTGGGCGGCTACGCGCCGCAGCAGGCCGTCGACGCACCGACGTTCCATACGACGTCGATGCCCGGCTCGTTCTGGCCGCGCACCTGGGAACCAGGCGGCGCCGTGGTCGAGGAACGACTGGGAGAGGATGTTATCGAGGGGCTCAAACGCCGGGGGCATGTTGTGACTGTGGCCGGCGGCTGGACCCTCGGCCGACTTTCCGCCGTCGTCCGGGACCCCGCGACCGGTGTGCTGCAGGCCGCGGCCAACCCCCGGGGCGCCCAGGGATACGCCGCCGGCCGGTAGCCCTTGCGGATCAGGGCGGCGACGGAGACGGGGATCAGGCGCGGCGCCACGGACTAGTGCGTCCCCGCCCGAAGGATGCGGAGATCCCGCGACGGCGAACTGCCAGATACGTTCCCGCGGTCGCGACGGCAGGAAGGCCGAGGAACACGCCAAGCCCGGCAGCCCCACCCGCGGCGCCGCCGACGACCAGGTACCCGGTTATGCCGATCCACCAGAACAAAGCGGCCGCGAACGCGGTTAGGACTAGCAGGGAGCCGCCGGTTCCCTGCTGACCGGCCAGGGAATGGCGGCCCGGGGTGCGCCCGCTGGAATTGGGCGGAATCCCCGGCGGGAGACCCGCCTGGAGGCGATGTTGGGGTGAGCTGCGGGCGGGAAGTCCGACAACTGGCCGCGTGCCGTCGACGTCAGATCGCCTGCCGTGGACGGCAAGAAGGTACGTACCCGCAGACAACAACACCGGAACCCCGAGAAACACGGGCAGTCCACTGCCTCCGCTTGCCGGACTGCCGACGACCACGTAGCCAGTCAGCCCGATCCACCAGCCCAGAGCGGCCGCGAACCCGCAAAGCAACGCAGCGAAATTCCTTCCGCCGTAGCGACCGACTGCTGTGGAACCGAGATTGTCCGTGTGCGCCATGGCTATCTCTCCCTCGACGGGTTGTTGGCAAAGCTAGGTTTGCTGCGTGCAAAACATCACAGCACGGATCACTGACGTTGACGAGACCCCACCGGCAGCCTGGGGGCGGTTCCTTTGATTCACGTCGACCCTTCCCCTTGCTGATGGGCGCGAGAACGATCCATCGGCTGCTTCACGCCCGCCTGCCCTTCGTCACTGCCTATGCCGGGCGTGGTGGTTCAGTATCTGAAGTAGTGGTTTCTTTGGGGTGTTTGGCGGGGGTCGAGGTGGGGTGGCGGGATGAACCAGGGGATTCCGGCGTGGTTGTGGATGGTCCATTGTTCTTTGTGGATGAGGTGGTGGTGGTGGGAGCAGAGGAGGACGCCGTTGTCGGTGCTGGTGGTGCCGCCGCGGGACCAGTAGGTGATGTGGTGGGCTTCGCACCAGGTGGCGGGGATGGTGCAGTTGGGGAAGGCGCAGCCTTGGTCGCGGGCGGTGATGGCTTTGCGGATGTGGGGCGGGAAGATCCGGGTGGTGCGGCCGATGTCGAGGATGCGGCCCTGGCTGCCGAGCAGGACGGGGATGATGTCGGCGTCGCAGGCGAGTTTGCGGATGGTCGTGGCGGTGACGGGGCCGGTGAGGGCCAGGGTCCCGGTGCCGGTGAACCCGAACGGGCCGGTCCCGGCGCCACGGAAGTCGAGCAGGTCCGCGCCGCTGTCGAATCCGTAGGGGCGGGCGCCGTCCCGGGTTCGTCCGCCGGCGTCCCCGGTCCCGGACAACAGGTCTGTCCGGGTGTCCGTATCCGTGTCGGTGTTGGTGGCGTTTAGGAGGTGTTCGAGGAGGTCGCGGTGGTCGATGGTGACCATGATCTGGGGCCGGAGGCCTCCGGTGGCGGGCAGCCCGCCGGAGGCGAGGGCTATTTTGCAGGCGCCGACCAGGCCGTCGAGGGATTTCTGCGGCCGGGACCGCCAGTCCAGCCCGCCCGGCACGAACCCGCCCGCCCCGTCACCGGGCCCGGCCTCTCCGCCGGGCCCTGCCTCTCCGCCGGGCCCTGCCTCTTCGCCGGTGCCGGCGGTTGCGGACAAGGCTCCTCCGCCGACTCCGGTGGCCGTGTCACCGGTGGCCGCGTCGCCGGTGCCCGCGCTCCCGGTGGCCGCGTCACCGGTGGCCGTGTCACCGGGGTCTTGGGTGCCGGTGCCGGGGCTGGTGCGGGGGTTGGTGGCGGTGTTCATCACGGTGAGGAGGTGTTCGAATTGTTCGGTGGTGGCGAAGATTTCCAGGTGGTGCAGGCCGTGGCGGGGGCGGCGGATGAACGCGCCCTGTAACTGGCGCAGGACTTCCTCGGAAGGTTCGGCGCCGTCCTGGTCGATGGCGTCCATCCAGCGCCGGGCGATCCGGGCCAGGAAGTCCGGGTCGTGCCCGGCCGCGGTGGCCGTGAGGGAGTGTTCCATCCGGGCGGTCGTGTCCGCGCCGCACAGGGCCCGGACCCGGTCCAGGGCCTGGGCGATGATGGTCGCGGACCGGGACGGGACACTCCCGGCGGCCACGGCGGCGGCGAGTTCCTCGTGCAGGGGCGGGAGGAGCTGGCCGGTGATCCCGGTGCGCGGCAGGACCGCGGTGGTCAGTGACAGGCGGCGGTGGGCTTCGGTGCCGGTGATCTGCAGCCGGTCACGCAGGAAGTCCCCGCTCTTGCGGTAGCCGTCATCCAGGGCCGGGGAGTTGCCGGCGGCTTCCTTGCGGGTGCGGTCCACCGCGGCGGCGCCGACGAGCTGCAGGTACTCCACGGCCCGGGCGAGTTCCTCGACCCCGGCGGCGTACTCCGCGGCCTCCCCGACCCCGAACAGCGCCGCGTCCCCCACCGCCGTCGCGCACAACTCCCGCAACTGCCCCAGAACACCCCCCAGCGACGGAACCCCGCGCGCAGCACCCCCGGCCCGGGCCGCCGGAGAAACGCTGAGAGCTGCGCTGGTTCCCATGGACTAAGTTCATCACTGACCTCTGACAGTTTTGGCCCTTGCGGAACGCGCACCGAGTTATTGGCCGTGGTCAAACGGTAAGAGCCTCAGGTCCCGCTCGCCAGCACCCGCGGCCGGCCAAACTGTGTCCGGACGCCGGGCGAATACAACACCGACTCGGGCGGGCCGGACACCGTGATGCCCGCTGCTGCGACGAGTTGGTCCTCCAACGCCATCAACCGGGCGCGGAACAGCGGCCAGGGGCCGTGGGTGTTGGGAACATAGAGCGTTTGGCCTCGGACACGGGTATGTAAACCGAACCGCGCTGTGAGGTGGACGGACAGCGGATCGGTGGCTTCGGCGTCGAACCGCGGCGCCACCGCGAAGTCGCTCCGCGCCCCGCCTCCAAATCGGCGCACCGAATAACCGGTGGACGGGTCCACCGGGTTTGCTGCCCGGAAGCGGTCCCGGGACCAGACGTAGGGGATTCCCGCGGCGCGCGCCGCGAGGACCACCGCCAGCCGGGATGCGTCCAGGCTGAGGAAAACAACGCCCCTCGTGCCGTCCGGCTCCCGGGAGTAGAGCCGAACGTTGATCTCATTGAAACTTCCGAAATAGGGGATTCCGGGTCCGCGGCCCAGGCCGGCAGCCTGCATGCGGAAGCCGATAAGCCCCACCCAGGCCGATCCGTCGAACACGTCCGGCGCCACGCCGTGAGGCATAAACGGCGCAGCAACTGCCTCGGGGATGCGCCAGTGCAGGAACACCGCGTCCGTCCACCGCTGGTCCATGATGACCGGTCGGGGCAGCTCCGGCGCCGCTGGCCAGGAGTTTGCCTCCATTAGTTCAGGGCCCGGGTCCCGTCAGGAAGGGCACCACCGGCCAGGAGCTCAGACGCGGTATCCGCCAAAGCAGTGAGCGCCACACGCTGCGTCCACGGGCCGTAGGAGATACGGGCCACGCCGAGTTCCTGGAGCTTCGCGGGTGCCAACGATCCCGGCACGTTGATCACGGACACCTTGTTCCAGCCGATGCCGTCAACGAGTGCCTTCACGGTGGCCTCGTCCAATAGGCCCGGCACAAAGACCGCTGTCGCGCCGGCCTCGAGGAAGGCCCGGCCGCGCTCAATCGCGTCAGCCAGCACCGCTTCAGGGTCCCTGTCCTTGCCCTTCAGGAAAGCGTCCGTGCGGGCGTTAAGGACGAAGTCGATGCCCTCGGCCTCGGCCGCCCGCACCACTGAACTCATCTGGGTGACGGCGTCACCGAGGGGGCGCATCTGATCCTCGATGTTGGCACCGACAATCCCGACGCCGATCGCCTTGCGAGTTGCCTCGCCCGGATTGCCGTATCCCGCCTCGAGGTCGGCGCTCACTGGAAGGGAGGTCGCGGCGGCAATGCGTCCGACGGCGGTGATCATTTCGTCCAGCGGGATATTCTCGCCGTCTTCATATCCGAGCGAGGCGGCAATGGAGTGGCTGGCCGTGGCGAGGGCTGTGGTGGCGGGCAGGTCAGCGACTACTTTTGCGGTGATCGCATCCCACACGTTGACGACCTGTAGGATCTCGGGCGCCTGGTGGAGACGAAGCAGCTCGGTGGCTTTGGAGGGAAGGGAATCAGTCATTTTGCGAGCCTAGCCCGAGCCGGGGAGACCCGTGAAGGGGATTCCGCTCTGGGGGAACGGCTCAGCCGGACGTTGAGGCCGTCGAGGCCGCCGAGGCCGGTTGGGCATCGGCCGATGGCGCGCCCGACTGCTCGCCCGCGGCCTGCTTCTGCCAAGGCCAGCGCCCGGTAATTTCGAGCTCGAGGGAGAAGCTCAGGAAGGTCCGGATCAGCACGATGATGGCCAGCACGCCCACACTCTCGAAGGTGGGGGTGACGGCGACGGTCCGGATGATGTCGGCAGCCACCAGCAATTCGAGGCCAAGCAGGATGGACCGGCCCAGCAGTTGACGGTAGGAGCGGTACACCGAAAGAGGTTCCGAGCCGGCGGGCCGCTGCCGCGGTTGGTAGCCGCGCAAAGCCATCGGCAGGGACACCAGGGCGCCGATGACCATCACGGCCACGCCGGCGAAATCCATGAACCGGCCGACCGTCTCAATGATGTGCTGAAAATCCATACAGTCCCTCGGAAATGGTGGGTGTGCAGTCTTGCGGGTGCATCAGGGGTGCCGCTCGCCGACGCCGGCCAGGACGGCGCGGTAACCCTCGCGGAAGCTCGGATACTCGAACTTAAAGCCGGTGCCGCGCAGCAGCGCATTGCTGACGCGCTTGTTGCCGCCACGCGACGGCTCGCCGCTGTTGGAACCCCGGCGGCCACCCCGCGACGGCTCGCCTCCGCCTGAGCTGCCGCCGCCGCCTGGGCCTGCAGCCCCCGACGCAGGTTCGGCCGGTCGGGGCTCCGGAAGACCCAGTTCGGCGGCCAGGAACCGCAACACGTCGCCCAGCTCGGCAGGTTCGTCATCCACGCCCAGGTACAGCGGTGCGGGCTCGGGAGCCATGCTGCACAAGTGCACGATGGCTGCTGCGGCGTCGTCGCGGTGGATCCGGTTGGTGAACCGGGACTCCGCCGGGATCGTAGCGTCCCCGCCGCGGACCTGGTCGATCAGCCGGGTCCGGCCCGGTCCGTAGATGCCGCCAAGCCGCAGCACCACGGGCGACATTCCGGTACCGCGGAGGCGGTCGAGGAGCAGTTCCTCGGCCTCGCAGATGATGCGGCCGGAGAATCCGGCGGGATTCGGCGTCGTCGTTTCGTCCACCCAGCCGCCGTCGGCGTCGCCGTAGACGGCGGTGGAGGAGACAAACAATATCCGGCGGACCGGCGCCCCGGACGCCGCGACGGCGTCGAGCACATGCGCCAGGCCCTCCACGTAGGCCGCCCGGTAGGCCTCCTCGGTGGGAGAGTCCGCGGCGATGGCGACGACGACGGCGGTGGTGTCCGCCGGGACCGGCGGCAGTTCGCCGGAGGTTAGGTCAGCCGCGGCGCCTTCGATTTCCGCCGGCAGTTTTTCCGGCGAGCGCCGCCAGCCCACTACGCGGTGGCCGGCTGCGGCAAAGCGCAAGCCGGCTTCGGTACCCAGATCGCCGCAACCGGCCAGCAGTACAGTCATACGGGCCAGTCTGCCAGTAAATACGGGGCGGCGCGGAGCGGGGACGCCGCTGGCCGAGGGCCGTCGAGCCGCCGGCGCCCTCGACGGCCGCTCCGGCTACCGTGCCGGAATGGGGAAGAAGACCCGGGGATCCTGCAACAGGGCCGGGTAGTCGAACTCCCGGCGCGGCAGGATTTCGTTGACCTGGAAGTTGCGGGCAAAAACGCCGTCCACCGTGATCGGACGGCCCTGGACCTCGCCGACGGCGAAGGACTGGCCGCCGTCGAACGGGATCGCCACCACGGACTTCCCGGGCAGTGTGGTGAAGGCCTCTTCCTGCGCCTGGCGCTTGCGGGTGGGCTTCTTCACCAGCGGCTTGGCCGGGCGCTTGCGGGCGTTCTTGTCCGGCCGGCGCGATCCGTTGTCCGCGTAGACGAACTGGTACTCGTCGTCCCCGGCAGCGTCCGCTGCCTTGCTGCGGACCGGCGGCAGGCTGATGGTGTCCAGTTGCTGCGGATCGGTGTCGCCCAGCGGAAGGCGGAGGACCCACATGCGGTCGCCGGCGGGATCTTCCGGCATCAGCTCGTGCTTGGGTTCGGGCCACACGTACTCCAGGTCCGGGTCCGTGCCGGGGAACACCGAACCGTAGAACCGCTGGTCCTTGGCGAGCAGCCGGGAACGGTGGCTGAGGTGGAACTCCGGGTTCCCCAGCCAGTACGGCATCGGGATCTTAGCGGCGTAGTCCGGGTGCGCGGCCTGCGGAGCGAACTCCATGATCTTCTCGCGCGTGGTGTCCTCGCCGCCGCGGGCGGTCCATTCGTCCACCATGGCCAGGCCGTACATGGTCAGCGCCGGGACGTGGCCCATCCACATCCGGACGGCCGGGTGGGACTGCCAGCCGTACTCGGGAATCACCAGCGCGCGCAGCATTTGCAGCGCTTCAACGCGCTGCTTGCCGAGCCGCACGCGATCAAGGGCCGCGGCGCTCTGCTGGAAATCGGGGAAGGGGAGGAAAGTCTGCATCTCTCCAGTTTGGGGCCACGGGCCCCCAACGCCAATTGCTGGGCCTCCCGGGTGAGCGTGTTCACATGACGGATACGTACAGACAGTTCCCAGCCCGGAGATCTATCATTACCGGCAAGCACCCCAGCCGCACGGAAGACCCGCCATGACCCTTGAATCAACGGCGCCCTTTGCGCCAAAGTACGGACAAATGCTCGGCCCGGAAGCCAATGGCATCCTGGTCCTCGAGGAATTCACCCTGGACCCTGCCGAGGCCCGCAAGGAACAGAGTGGTTTCCGCGCGGCCCTGGCCTCGGTCGCCCTGACCATGCGCCGCCTGCTGGCGTTCCGGCTTCTTATTGCCCTCGTGGCGATCGCCAACCTGCCGCTCTTCCTGCTCTCGAGCGGCTGGGAAATCTATGCGGTCTCGCTGACGCTCGTGGTGGCCGTCCACGCGGCCGTGTCCTGGCTGAACCGGCATGAACCCCGGTTGCGGCAGCGCCGGATGCTTGAACTCCACCTGCACCGGGAACGCAGCGACAATTACCGCAAGGTCCGCGACGCGGTGAAGTACGTCATCGACACCCCCGCCCGGATGAACGAACAGCTCTACCTCGAACTGCTCGCCGCCAAGCGCGTCGCGCTGCACCTCGCGCAGGGCACCGTAGCCCTGCTGGACACCAGCGACGACGCCGCGTGGAAGGTTCGCATCGTGCGCGAACTGCCGCGCACCGTGTGAACCGAGCCGTCTGAAGCGGAACGTCTGAAGCGAACCGTCTCAAACTTAAACGACGACGCCGGCGCGTCCCCCAAGGGCGCCCCGGCGTCGTCGTTTAATCAGTTGGCCCTGCCTTAGGCGGGGAGCTGCAGGACCTGTCCCGCCAGCACGAGGTCCGGGTCGCTGATGCTGTCCGCATTGGCGTCGGCCAGGGCCTGCCAGCCGCCGTGGATGTCGAGCTTCTCGGCGATCTTGCTCAGGCTGTCGCCGCTCTTGACCGTGTAAGTCTCGCCGCTCAGGGCCACCGGGGCGGCGTGCCGCGGTGCGGCCTGAACAGGTGCGGCCTGCACGGGTGCGGCCTGGACGGGTGCCGCCTGGACCGGGATCGACTGCTGCACCGGAACCGACCGGACCGGCGCCTGCGCTACTGGTACAGAAGCCGGAGCCGCTGCTGCGCCGCCGCTCAGGCCCAGCTTGGCAGAGCACGCAGGCCATGCGCCCCAGCCCTGACTGGCCTGGACTTTCTGGGCCACGGCGATCTGCTGTTCACGGCTGGCGTTGGCCGCCGAGCCTGTGCCGCCGTGGGCAGCCCACGTGCTCTGGGTGAACTGCAGCCCGCCGGAAAAGCCGTTGCCGGTATTGATGCCCCAGTTGCCGCCGCTCTCGCACTGGGCCAAGGCATCCCAGGTGGAGGTGGTCGTCGCGGTGGGGGTGGCCGCGGTCGCTGCCGTGGCGGAGAGGGCAACGCCGGCGACCGAGATGGCAGCCAGGGTGGCTCCACGGCGCGCGACAGTAGTGAGTGATGAAGTCTTCATGGATTCAGCTGCTCCTGAGGGCCACCGGCGCTCGGTCCGTCCCCGGACGTTAACGCGCCACTGCCCGCCCCTGACAATAGAGGTCATCTGCGGTGTCTGCCGGTCGGGCAGTTCATGGTGGAGGCAGCACCGGGCATGCAATCGCCCGATTGCGGGCGTCCGACCACGGTAGAACAGCCCGGGGCTGCAGGGCAAGCCCGCGCGCTTGCCCTGCAGCCCCGGGGTCCGGCCCTGCGGGCCCGGAGGAGCGCGTCGAGGCCCGCCCTGGCCCAACGCTCAGCCGCCCAGCACCGCCGCCAGGTAGGGAGCGGTGCGGCTCTTCTTGGAGCGCGCGACGACGGCGGGTTCGCCAGCGGCGATAATCTTGCCGCCGGCGTCGCCTCCGGCAGGGCCCAGATCGATGACCCAGTCCGCGGCGGCCACCACATCCATCTCGTGCTCCACGACCACCACGGTGTTGCCGGCGTCCACCAGCCGGTGCAACTGCGCCATCAGGAGTTCGACGTCGGCCGGGTGCAGCCCGGTGGTGGGTTCATCCAGCAGGTAGAGCGAGTGGCCGCGCTGGGCACGCTGCAGTTCGGTGGCGAGCTTGATCCGCTGGGCTTCGCCGCCGGAGAGTTCGGTGGCGGGCTGGCCCAGCCGGAGGTAGCCCAGGCCCACCTCGCGCAGGGTCTGCAGGGCGCGTGCGGCGGCGGGGACGTCGGTGAGGAAATCGGCGGCCGTGTTGACCGTCATGCCCAGCACGTCTGCCACGTTCTTGCCGCGGTAGCTGACCTCCAGGGTTTCGGGGTTGTAGCGGGAGCCGTGGCATTCCGGGCACGGGCCGTAGCTGCCGGGCAGGAAGAGCAGTTCCACGGCCACAAAGCCCTCACCCTGGCAGGTTTCGCAGCGTCCGCCGGCCACGTTGAACGAGAAGCGTCCGGCGCCGAAGCCCCGGGCCTTGGCCTCGTCCGTGGCAGCGAACTCCTTGCGGACGGCGTCGAACAACCCGGTGTAGGTGGCCAGGTTGGACCGCGGGGTGCGGCCGATCGGCTTCTGGTCCACCTTCACGAGCCGGTCGATCTGCTCCAGCCCTGACACCGGACCCACGCTCAGCGGAGCGGTGGGCTCCCCGGCGTCGTCGGCCGCGTCTTCCGGGGTGACCGCGGCGTCGGAGTCGGGGTGCAGCCAGGTGTTGGCCACCTCGGCGAGGACCTGGCTGACCAGCGTCGACTTGCCCGAGCCGGAAACGCCGGTGACGGCGGTCAGCACACCGAGCGGGAAATTCGCGTCGAGGTCTTGCAGGTTGTGGCGGCTGATGTCGCGCAGTTCCAGCCAACCGGCCGCCTCCCGGCGTACCCCGGCCCGGGAGCGGGCTCCGGGCGCAGTGCCGTCCCCGTCACCGGCCCCGGCGCTCTCCGGGAACAGGTACGGCCGCGTGACGGAGGCTTCCACCTCGGCGAGTCCGGCCACCGGGCCGCTGTAAAGCACCTCGCCGCCGCCCTCGCCGGCGCGCGGACCCACGTCCACCAGCCAGTCGGCGCGGCGCACCACGTCCATGTTGTGCTCGACGACGAACACCGAGTTGCCGGAGGATTTCAGCTGGTCCAGCACCGCGAGCAGGGGTTCGGCGTCGGCCGGGTGCAGGCCGGCGGAGGGCTCGTCGAGCACGTAAATGACGCCGAACAGACCGGAACGCAGCTGGGTGGCGATCCTCAGGCGCTGCATCTCGCCGGGGGAGAGCGTGGGGGTGGAGCGGCCCAGGGCGAGGTAGCCCAAGCCGAGGTCCAGGAGCACGGTGACGCGCTGCAACAGGTCGCGGGTGATGGCGACGGCCACCTCGTTGGACTCGCCAGAAGACTGTTTGCGCGAGGCCGTCCCCGCGGACGTGAGCTCGGTGGTGGGGCGGATAATCGCGGCCAGTTCGGTCATCGGCACCGCGTTTAGCTCGGCGATGGTCTTCCCCGCGAACGTCACGGCGAGCGCCTCGGGCCGCAGCCCGCTGCCGCCGCAGCGCGGGCACGGGCCGGACTCCATGAAGCGCAGGACCTTCTCGCGCATGGTGGTGCTCTTGGAATCGGCGAGGGTGTGCAGGACGTAGCTCCTCGCGCTCCAGAAGCGGCCCTTGTACGGCTTGGCGACGCGGTCGCGCTGCGGCGTCACCTCCACCACGGGTTGCTCCTCAGTGAAGAGGATCCAGTCGCGGTCTTTCTTGGGCAGCTTCCGCCAGGGGGTGTCGACGTCGTAGCCCAGGTGGGTGAGGATGTCGCGCAGGTTCTTCCCCTGCCAGGCGCCGGGCCAGGCGGCGATCGCGCCGTCGCGGATGCTCAGTGACGTGTCCGGGACCAGGGAGGATTCGCTGACCGTGTGCGCGATGCCAAGGCCGTGGCACTCCGGGCAGGCGCCGGCCGCGGTGTTGGGGGAGAAAGCGTCCGAGTCCAGTGGCGCCGCGCCGTCGGGATAGCTGCCGGCGCGGGAGAAGAGCATGCGCAGCGAGTTGGACAAGGTGGTGACCGTGCCCACGGTGGACCGGGAGCTGGGGGTGCCGCGGCGCTGCTGGAGAGCGACGGCGGGCGGCAGGCCGGTGATCAGCTCCACCTTCGGATTGTGGCCCTGCTGGATCAGGCGCCGGGCGTAGGGCGCCACGGATTCGAAGTAGCGGCGCTGGGCCTCGGCGTAGATGGTGCCGAAGGCCAGGGAGGACTTGCCGGAGCCGGAGACGCCGGTGAAGGCGACGATCGCGTCACGGGGCACGTCCACGTCCACGTTGCGCAGGTTGTTTTCCCGCGCGCCTCGGACCCGGACGAAGCCGTCCGTGGAGTGGTCCGGCGCCAGGCCGGCGGGATCGGAAGCCTGCTGTGTATTGTGCATCTGTTCGACTCTATCCGTCCTTGCTTCCAGCGGGCATATCCTTACCGAATGGAAACTTACGACGGCGGCCCCGACGCGCCGCAGGCAGAGCAGAAGGCGGAGCAGGACGCTGAGCCACAGGCTGAGGGCGTCCCGGAGTTCGCCGAGGTGCCCGAAGGAGTCCACGCGGCACTGCCGACCGCCGAGCTGCACCTGCACATCGAGGGCACGCTGGAGCCGGAACTGATCTTCGCGCTCGCGGAGCGCAACGGAATCACACTGCCCTACGCGGACCTGGACGAGCTGCGCGCCCGGTACGAGTTCACGGACCTGCAGTCATTCCTGGACCTGTATTACGCGAATATGGCCGTGCTGCAGACAGAGCAGGACTTCGCCGACATGACCCGCGGGTACCTTTCGCGCGCCGCGGCGGCCGGGGTGCGGCACGCCGAGATCATGCTGGACCCGCAGGCGCACCTGTCCCGCGGGGTCTCCTTGGCGACCTGCGTCAATGGCGTGGCCTCCGTGCTGGCCACCTCGCAGCAGGAGTTCGGCGTCTCGACCCTGCTCATCGCCGCGTTCCTTCGGGACCTGTCCGAGGAATCGGCGCTGGAGGTGCTGGACCAGCTGCTGGCGATGAAGGCCCCGATCGCCGGGATCGGCCTGGACTCGGCGGAGGTGGGCAACCCGCCGTCGAAGTTCGAACGGCTCTTCGCCCGGGCCAAGGACGCCGGGCTGCGGCGGATCGCGCACGCAGGGGAGGAGGGCCCGCCGTCGTACATCATCGAGGCACTGGACCTGCTGGGCGTGGAGCGGATCGATCACGGTATCCGCTGTATGGAGGACCCGGAACTGGTGGAGCGCCTGGTTAACGAACTGATG
Source organism: Arthrobacter sp. SD1074B (assembly GCF_056780195.1). NCBI lineage: Bacteria > Bacillati > Actinomycetota > Actinomycetes > Micrococcales > Micrococcaceae > Arthrobacter > Arthrobacter sp. SD1074B. Next base: position 851,712 of record NZ_JBRAZT010000001.1, read on the forward strand.
CCGCTGACCGTCTGCCCGCTCTCCAACGTCCGGCTCCGCGCGGTCGACACGCTGGCCGAGCACCCGCTGCCGGGCATGCTGGCGGCCGGGCTCAATGTCAGCGTGAACTCGGACGACCCGGCCTACTTCGGCGGGTACGTGGATGACAACTTCGCCCAGCTCAAGTCCGTGATCGGGCTCTCCGAGTTCGACTGCGTGCGCCTGGCTGCCAACTCCATCCGGTCCTCCTTCGCGAGCGAGGAACGCAAGGCCGAGCTGCTGGCCGACCTGGCCGCCTCCGGCCGCTAACCCCCGTTGCCCTATCACCTATGGCTGCTAACCCGGCGGGATAGCAGCCATAACTGATAGGGCAACGGCGGGTGGGGCTTAGACGTCGATGGTGCCCATGTTCGGGTAGCGCGCGCCGGCCGCGACGCCGGCGGGAGCCAGCTCGTCCAGCCGGGCGAGGTCGTCCGCGGAGAGCACGACGTCGACGGCGCCCAGGTTCTCGCGCAACCGTTCGCGCTTCTTAGTCCCGGGGATCGGCACGATGTGTTCGCCCTGGGCCAGCAGCCAGGCGAGGGCCAGCTGCGCCGGGGTGCAGCCCTTCTCGGTGGCGAGTTCCGTCACCCGGTCCACGAGTGCCAGGTTGCGGGTGAAGTTCTCGCCCTGGAAGCGGGGCGAGTGGCGGCGGAAGTCGTCCTCGGCAAAGTCGTCCTCGCTGCGCAGCTGGCCGGTGAGGAAGCCGCGGCCCAGCGGGCTGTACGGGACAAAGCCGATGCCGAGTTCGGCGAGCACCGGGAAGATCTTGGTCTCCGGCTCGCGCTCCCACAGCGAGTACTCGGTCTGCAGGGCGGCGATGGGGTGCACGGCGTGGGCACGGCGGACCGTGTCGGCGCTGGCTTCGGAGAGTCCCAGATGCCTGACTTTGCCGGCCTGGACCAGCTCGGCCATGGCGCCGACGGTCTCCTCGATTGGCACGGTCTTGTCCACCCGGTGCTGGTAGTACAGGTCGATGTGGTCGACGCCGAGGCGCTGCAGGCTCGCGTCGCACGCGGCGCGGACGTACTCGGGCTTGCCGTTGATGCCCACCCACGATCCGTCCTCGCGGCGCTCGTTGCCGAACTTGGTGGCCAGCACGACGTCGTCGCGGCGGCCGGCGATCGCACGGCCCACGAGCAACTCGTTGGTGAACGGGCCGTACATGTCGGCGGTGTCCAGCAGCGTTCCGCCAGCGTCGAGGAAGGCATGGATGGTGGCGACGGACTCCTGCTCGTCGCCCTGGCCGTAAAACTCGCTCATGCCCATGCAGCCAAGGCCGAGGGCCGAGACGGTGAGGGAGCCGAGGGTACGTGATTCCATGGGGATCTCCTGAACCAGAGGGGATGGGATGCCGCGGATCGGCCTCCAGACCCGTGGGACCGGGGGAGGCGGCGGTCAACCCACTCTAGCCAGCTTGCTTGCCGCGGGCAACGGTTTTCCCCAGCCGCAGGGTCACGGCGGTGAGGGCGGTGACGGCCGCACACACCGCGGTTCCCCACAGGATGTCGGTCACAGCCACCACGGCCGGGAAGTCCTTGAGGATGGCGAACGCGGTCAGCGCCCAAGTGGCGTAAGTGAAGAAACCGAACAGGGCCGCTCCGGCCACCCGGCTCCGCAGCCTGGCGCCGGGGTCATTGGGCCGGACGCCGTAGTGCACGATGCCCACGACGTAGATGACATAGAACAGCACGGCGCCCGGAAGGTTGAAGCTGGCGGGGAGCAGGTGTCCGATCTGGCTGCGGTACTGCTGGTTCGCCACCGTGCTGATCCAAAGGGCGTCGATGCCGGCGAAGATGACGGCGGCCACCGCGTAGGCGAGCAGCCACTTTTTGGTAGGACCGGTCATGGTGGCTCCTCGTGTCAGCAATGTGCGGGCGTTCCCCGAAGTATAGGCGGCGGCCCGTCAGAGCCGCGTTTTTCGGGCAGTGAACAATACTGGTGGTGGCGGGGAACGAACCCGGCTTGCGCGCCAGCTTCCGGCGACGCCTGTGAAAGGAACATCACGATGCAAGACTCTGACCGCAAAGCCCTTGCCGCCATTCCCGTCGTCGTCCTGGTTGGGGCCGTTCTGGCGGTTGCCGGCAGCCAGGGCGGCGCCGTGGCCGGCGGGATTCCCGTCTTCGCGCTGGCCGTCGGGGCCGCCTTCCTGATCCAGTGGCTGGCGTTCATCCCGGCGTTCCTGGCGCAGACGGAGAAGTTCTATGACCTGACCGGGTCGCTGACCTATATCGCCGTCACGCTGCTGCTCGTTCTGCTCACCCCGGGCATCGGCGCGCGGGGATTGTTGCTCGCGGGCTTGGTGCTTGTCTGGGCGGCCCGCCTGGGTACGTTTCTGTTTCGGCGGATCAGCCGGGCCGGCAAGGATGACCGCTTCGACGACATCAAGCCCTCCTTCGTCCGCTTCCTCAGCGTGTGGACCATGCAGGGCATTTGGGTGGCATTCACCGCTGCCGCCGCCTGGGTGGCAATGACGTCGGCGCACCAGGTCGCGCTGGATGGCTACGCGGTGGCCGGGCTCCTGGTCTGGGTGGCGGGCTTCGGCTGCGAGGTTTTGGCTGACTCCCAGAAGTCCCGGTTCAGTGCGGACCCCGCCAACAAGGGGAAGTTCATTTCGACAGGTTTGTGGGCTAAGTCCCGGCACCCGAACTACTTTGGCGAAATCCTGCTCTGGATCGGTGTCGCCATCATTGCCTTGCCCGTATTGCAGGGGTGGCAGTGGATTGCCCTCATTTCCCCGGTGTTCGTGGCCCTGTTGATCACCAAGGTCAGTGGCGTGCCGCATCTTGAGAAGAAGGCCGACACCAAATGGGGCGGCCAGGCTGACTATGAGGCCTACAAGAAGAACACCCCGGTGCTGATTCCCCGGCTGTAACCGTGGAACTGGGCCCGGCGGCGGCCTTCCGGGCCGTCATAGTGGGTCACGACACCGGGAGTTAACCCGGTCCGGTCGCCATAGCCGCCGAACCTTGGCAAAATGCAGGTGGATCAATTGCTTCTAAAGGAGACCCATGGGCGCGAACGCTGCGGAAAACACGAACCTTCGGCTTAAGGCTGTGCTGGACGTCCTGGCCGAGGGGGTCTGGTCGGGCGAAAAACTGAACGCCGGCGTCGTGCTGGGCGAGGCCATCGCACGGGTGCCGCTCAATGATCATGAGCGTGAGCTGCTCAGCGGCGGCATCCCCCGCGGCCATAAGACGCTCACCAGCGCGACGGCCAAGCTGGTCAAGGCCGGCTGGCTGGTCAAGGGCCGTTCCGGCTGGACCATCACCGAGGACGGCCAGCGCGCCACGGTCGCCTTCGCCGACCCCGCAGCCTTCACGGCAGCGCTCGACGCCGGTACCCCGGTTCCGGCCGACACCCCGCTTCCGGCGGCCCCCGCTGGGGCAGCAACCGGGAAGCCGGCACCCAAGGAGGCCCCGAAGGCCGTCAAGGTCGCGGAAAAGGTGGCCGACAAGGCTGCCAAGCTGGTCGAAGAGGCCGTGGCTCCGGTCGCCAAGGCGGTCCGGAAGCGCAAGTCGGCAGACAAGTCCGCTGCTGCTGCCGAGGCACCCGCCGCCGTAGCCCCCACGGCCGCCGCCCCCGCCGCACCTGAGACCATCGAGCAGCCCGAAGCCGTGGCCGTCGCCGGCGATTTCAACGTCCTGCTCGGCGCGCCCGCCAACTGGGCCCCGCAGTACGACGAGGCCCAGATGCAGCTGGACGCGGTGGACCAGCTTTGGAAGATCGCCGCGGAACTCCCGGCAGGTTCCTACAGCTTCAAGATCGCGATTAACCGCTCCTGGGAGGAAAACTACGGCGCGTTCGGGCACTTCGACGGCGCCAACCACGAGGTACACCACCGCGGCGGCCTGCTCGTCATCCATTACGACCACCGGACCCGCGACATCGTTATCGACTAGGCTCCGATACCCAAACAGCCTGTCGGCGCGCAAATGACCCTGCGCCACCGGAATTCCGGTGGCGCAGGGTCATTTGCGCGCCGCTGTGTGTTCAGAACCTCGTCGGGTCCGGTGTCGGCAGAACGGGCGGCGGCGGAACCGGGCCCGGATCAGGGATCGGCAACGGACCAGGCGCCGGTCCGGGCTGCGGGCTTGGTGTTGGCGCGGGACCCGGCCCCGGCGGCGGAACGGGGCCCGGATCCGGCGGGAACGGATCGCCGGGCTGCGGCTCCGGCGACGTCGGACCGGGCTCGGGCGGGAACGGGGACGGCTCGGGCGCTGGTGGAATGGTCATGGCTCCGATTATCGACCCGTCACACCGGAGAAGGAAGGCTGGCAGGGAAGAGCGTGCCTAGTTCTGCGCCGCGATCGACTTGTCCCGGTCCTCGAACACGTCCTCGCCGGGGCCGGAGAAGGCGCGGGAGCGCTGCACGGCCTCGATCGAGCCGGTGAAGAGCTGCGAGTCGTGCGGGTCGGAGGGCAGCCGCGCGGCGGTCTCGTCGGCCGCGGAAAGCTTGCCCGGGCGCCGGGCCGCGGGCCGGGCCGGGTCCGCGGTGGACGGCATGGATTCGAGCCGGACGTGCGGCAGCGCCGTCGGGTATTCCTGCTGCAGGAAGAGCACCAGCTCTTCGCGGATCAGGCAGCGCAGGTCAAAGAGCGAGGCGCTGTCCCCGGCGCTGACCAGGATGCGCACCCGGACAAAGCCCGCCGTCGCGTCGGTGATCTGCAGGATGCCGACGCGCTTGTCCCACAGTTCGGTGGTGGCGAGGACCTTCTTCAGCTCGGCCCGCATGGCTTCCACCGGTGCGCGCCAGTCAAGGTCGAACTCCACGGTGCCCATCACCTCGGACTGGCGGCGCGTCCAGTTCTCGAACGGGGTGGTGGTGAAGTACGTGGACGGCAGGATCAGCCGGCGGTCGTCCCAGATGTGGACCACCACGTAGGTCAGCGTGATCTCCTCGATCCGGCCCCATTCCTTCTGCACCACCACCACGTCGTCCACCCGGATCGCGTCGGTGAAAGCCAGCTGGATGCCGGCGAAGACGTTCACCAGGGAGGTCTGCGCCGCGAGGCCGGCGACTATCGAGATCACGCCGGCGGAGGCCAGCAGCCCCGCGCCGAGGGCCTGGATGGCGGGGAACGTCAGCATGATGCTGCCCAGCGCCACGATCGCGATCAGCGCGACACCGATCCGCCGGGCCAGGATCACCTGCGTGCGGAGCCGCCGGGCACGCCGGTTGTCCGCCACGTCCACCCGGTAGCGGGTCAGGAGCATGGTCTCGATGATCAGCAGCACCGCGATTGCCAGCCAAGCCACGGACCCGATCAGCGCGATCAGCAGGGCGTGGTCCACGTTGCGGCGCCATTCGGCGTCGTCGGTGGTCAGGGCCAGCGCAATCCGGACTGCGATCAGGCACAACGCGAAGCGCAGCGGCAGCCGCGCCACCCGCGAGGTCTCACGGAGGGCTTCCTGCTTGCGGTTGAGCTGGAGGACCACCCGGCGCACCAGCCAGGAGGCGATCAGGCCGGCGGCGACGGCGAGGGCCACGGCGAGGAAGGGCATGGCGGAGGTCAGAAAGTCTTGCATCCTTCAAGGTCTAGCAAGCTTCGCTGATCAACTGAAATCGGTGGAATGTCAACGTGGGTCTGGTCACCCCAAGGCTCGCTTGCCGTAACCGCGCCCTGCCGGGGCCTTACCGGGGACCGATTCGGGACCTAAGTCCCTAGGATCCGCGGCGCAAAGCCCCAGAATAGTGCCACCACTTGCATCTGAGGGGGAGGGTGACATGAGCCATAGGGTGTCATTGGGCACAGCCAGTTCCGCCGCGTTCTGCGCGGCGCTTTTCTTGTCCGCGTGCGGCTCGCCCGCGGCGGCCCCGGCCACCACCGCGCCGGGTGCGACGGCGTCCGCCACGGCGAGCGCCTCGCCGACGGCCGCATCGCCGTCTCCCTCCAGCACCACCGCCCCCAGTTCCACGACGACGGCACCGGCGGGCTGGAAGTCGTATACGACGTCGGACGGGACCCTGACCTTTGACTACCCGGCCACCTGGTCGGTCAAGGAGGTCGACGGCGCGGCCGCGCTGGTGAGCGACTACGGCAAAACGATGGCGCGGCTGCGGACGCAGGTCGGGCCGGGCCCGGCGTGCACCACGAAGTCCCAGTTCATGGTCTACGACTCGGCGCCGATTCCGGCTTTGGCGCAATCCGGGACGACTCCCAGGTTCACTTATGAGGCCCGGGTCAACGCCACCGCGGCGGATCCGTCAAAGCCCAATACCTTCGCCTACGGCATCACTGCGGCGCCCGAACCGACCGGGACCGAGGCCTGTCCCATCTCGCACGTCTTCCCCTGGCCGCCACGCTCGGCGTCCTTTGGCGGCATCTACGACCCGTTCGACACCACCCCCGGCAAGCCGATGCACGTGGACACTCCCGAGGTGTACAAGGACACCACCGAGTACAAGTACATCAAGCAAGCGATGATGTCCCTCCGGCCGGCAGGGAAGTAGCCTGCCGGTGGCACGTGCTGGGCAGGCGGCGGGTACCGCGCTGGGTCTGCTCCTGCTGCTCGGCGGCTGCGCTGCCCCGGCCGCGAAGCAGGAGGGGCCGCAGGGACAGGGCACGCCCTCCGCAAGCGACCCGTCGGGCAGCATAAGCGCCGGGACCGGCACGCCGTCGGAAGCAGCGCCGTCGGGCTGGCAGACGTTTACGACGTCGGACGGGCTGTCCTTCGACTATCCGCCGGACTGGACCGCCCGGGATCCGGGCGGTGATCTGGGTGGGGCCTTCGTGGATGTTACGAACGCGGCCGGGAAGCCGATGGCCGAACTGCGTACCAACATCGTCACCGGCGCGGAGTGCACCGAGCAGTATCCATACCAGGTTTACGATTCAGAACCGCTCCAGGCCCTGGTGGAACCGGGCAGCGCCGACCGGGGAATGCCCCGCTACGTCTTTGAATCCCGCGGTGACGGCACCGGACCGGGACCCACGCCGAACACCACGGCCGCGTACGGCATCACCATGATGCCCGAAGAGACCGGCCCGCTTGCCTGCCCGATGTTCCATCTCTTCTTGTGGCCGCCCAGCGGGGCACTGTTCGGCGCCACCTATGTCCCTGCCAATAATCTGACTCCAGGCCCGGCGGGATTGCCCTACCTGGAGAAAGCCAAGCGCTACGCGGCCACGCCGGAGTACCCATTAATCCGGAAGATGATCACGTCGCTGCGGCCGGCGAAGGCGCCGGGCTAGCCGCACCCCGCCGCGGCGCGTTCCCCGGTGACACTGGGTACGGCACCTCGGCGAGGCGGGGCAAACGGATTTTACCCATGGAACTTACACGGCCGGGAAGTGCCGCCGCTGGTGGCTGTGGGGGCGGGCGGCAGTGCTGCTCTTGGTCCAGGTGGTGCCGCCCCAGGGGGTTGAATGCGTCTCCCGGATCAGCCCGGTGCCGGCGCACTCGCGCACAGCCATGATGCCATCGGCCGCGGAACGCTTGTCCTCGAAGGCTTTTGAGACAGCGAGCACTGTGCCGTCAGCCCCCAGCAGCCGGAACCGGACGTTCGATTCTGCGTCGGTGAAGATTTCGAATTGTCCTGCCATTGTCTTTTCCTTTCAGGCGTTCCGGCGGGCGCCGCGGGGTGTCCGCTGAGGGTCCTGTGCCGGAGGTCTTCTTCCACCTTCCTTGGCCCGCGACGGGGCTGAAAGGGGCAAAGGTCCCGGATGTGGGCGGCACTGGACCGGGATTACATTGGAGGCATGGCTGATTTTGCAGATGGTGCGGAGGCAGTGGATGCGGGAGCTGACGTGCGGTTGACGGCCACGGTGCAGGGCATGGTGCAGGCGGTCGGCTTCCGGTACTGGACCGTGCGCAAGGCCGAAGAACTTGCCCTGCGCGGCACCGTGCGGAACAACGACGACGGCACCGTCGGCGTCGTCGTCGAGGGGCCGCAGGCGGTGGTGCTGCAGTTCCGCAGCTGGCTGCGCTCGCCGGAGGCGCCGGGACGGGTGGACCACGTCAACGAATCCCTGTCGAACGCCACTGGGGAGTTCAGGGACTTCCAAGTGGTGTACTGACCACCCCAGGCCGGGTCTAGTCCCCAGCCAGGGTGAGCAGGCCGCGCTCTTGGACGGCTTTCAGGGACAGCGTCCTGTAACCCTCATTCTCGAACAAGACGGTGAGGACGTCGTCGTCGTTCTGCATGATGATGCCCGGCCCCCACTCGGTGTGGGTCACCGCCGCGTTGAGCGGGAAGCCGCCGTCGCCGGAGATCTCCTGGGCGCCCGCTCCGGCGTTCCCAGCGGCAGTCGCGTCCTCCGCGGCGGATCTGGAGGTGCAGTTGTCGCAATTGCCGCAAGGCTGCGGAAGGTTCTCGCCGAAATAACCCAGCAGGAACTGCCGCCGGCAGCGGCGCGTCTCGGCGTACCCGCGCATCATCTCCACCCGGGACTGGTCCACCCGCCCGCGTGCCTCGCCGAGTTCGACCGCGCACGCGACCACGCGGTTCGGGTCCGACACGTCGTCCAGCCGGATTCCGTCCGAGTCCGCGGTGACGGCCCCGGTGTCCTGCAGCTGGTTCAGCAGGCCGGTGAGCCGGCGCGGCGGCATGCCCGTCTGCGCGGCCAGGAGTTTGCGCCGCAGCGGCCCGGGCGCCGCCTGCAGGACCGCCAGCACCACCCGCAACGATGCTTCATCCGGGGCGTGCGCGGTAAAGAACCGGCGCAGCCCCAGATCCTCCGAGCGGTAGTGCAATACGGCGACGGCGGGCTCCCCGTCGCGACCGGCGCGGCCGAACTGCTGGTAGTAGCTGTCGAGGGACTCGGGAATGTCCGCATGGAGGACGAACCGCACGTCCGGCTTATCGATCCCCATCCCGAACGCGGTGGTCGCGACGACGACGTCCAGCTCACCGTCGAGGAAACGTTCGTGGACGGAGGCACGATCCGCAGCTGCCATACCGGCGTGGTACGCGGTAGCCCGGAGGCCCTTTCGCACCAGCTTTTCGGCGTACTTCTCCGTGTCCTTGCGCTTGGCCGCATAGACCAGCCCCGGACCGTGCAGCCCGGCGGCGAGTTCGGCAGCCTGGCCGACGACGGCGCGGCGCTTGTCCTTGTCTTCGTGGTGCCGGATCACGTCAAGGCTGATGTTGGGCCGGTCGAAGCCGCGGACCAGCACCAGCGGGTCTCTCATCCCCAGGCGCTCCAGGATCTCCTCGCGGACCGGGGGAGCAGCGGTGGCGGTGAGCGCCGCCGTCGTGGGGTGGCCGAGCCGCTCGCGGACTTCGCCGAGCCGGAGGTAATCCGGACGGAAGTCGTGCCCCCAGGAGGTGACGCAGTGGGCCTCGTCAACGACGAAGAGGGCAATGTCCAAGGCGGCCAGCCGCTCAACCGTACTGTCCTTGGCCAATTGCTCCGGCGCCAAGAACAAGAAGGCGATTTCGCCGCTCTCCGCCGCCCGCCAGGCACGCTCCTGCTCCGCCGGCCCGTGGGAAGAGTTGATGGCCGCCGCCGTTTGCGGCCCGGCGGCAGCGGACAGCCGGTCCAGCTGGTCTTCCTGCAACGAGATCAGCGGGGACACGACCACGGTGGGACGCCTGCTCTCGCGGTGCATCAGCAGCGCGGGCACCTGATAGATGGCGGATTTTCCGTAACCGGTGGGCATGACCGCAAGAACGTCCCGGCCCGAGGCCAGGGCGCGCATACCGTCGAGCTGGCCTTCGCGAAGGTTCGGAAGACCGAACGAGTCCGCGGCGAGCCGGCGGAGGCCCTTCTCAGTCCCGGCGGTCGTGCCGGCGTCGACCGGCTCGATCATCACCGTCTCGGCGGGAGCCTGGGTGTGGTCGTTGGCAGGATGGGCTGCGGTGGCCTTTGTCATGATTGTTGCTCCGCTGGGACGATCGGTGGGCCGTCTGCTTCAGCCGCCTCTCCAGCCTAGCGCCTCTCCCTCCCGGACGCCTGCGGCGGCAGGCCCAGCCTGGCAGCCCACCGGTGGATGGGCCAGGGGCACCGGCAGGGCCAAAGACCCTCGGCGCCGGCGGATAAACCCGCTACCGTGACCGCATGCAGAAGATATCGATCGAGGCCCTGGCCCGTCAGCAGGTCACGGCGGCGCTCGCGGCCCCCAGCGGCCGGGCAGCAGACACCGCCTACGGCGGGCACGAGAAGGTCCTCCGGCAGACCGTGATGGCATTCAAGGCCGGGACCCAGCTGAGCGAGCACCAGAACCCCGGAGAGGCGACGGTCTATGTGATCCGCGGCTGCGTGCGGCTGCAGGCCGGGGACGAATCCTGGCAGGGCAAGGCCGGCGACCTGCTGATCGTGCCGGACGGGCTGCACAGCCTGGTGGCCGAAGAGGACTCGGCGATCCTGATGACGGTAGCGAAGGTCAAGGGCTGACCAGGCCTCTGAACCACAACGCACGCCCGCAACGGGAAGGCCCTCCTTGAAAGTCAGCGAAGCCAGGCAGCTCATCCAGATCAAGGCCCCCGTCTTGTCGCGCCAGCGCCGGGTGCTGGCCAACGCCTTCAACGTCGAGGAGTACCGGAAGGCGGCGCAGAAAGTGCTGCCCGCCGGGATTTTCGACTACCTCGACGGCGGGTCCGAGGACGAAGTGACGCTGCGCCGCAACCGCGCCGTCTTTGACGCCTGGGCGCTGATGCCCAGCTGGGGCCCGGTGTTCGGGCCCGACACGGCCACCGCCGTGCTGGGGAAGGAAAGCGCCCTGCCGCTCACCCTGACCCCCACCGGGGCCACGCGGCTGTTCCATCCCGAGGGTGAGTTGGCCGTCGCCGCGGCAGCAGAGCGGGCGCGGATTCCGTACGGGCTGGCCGGGCTGAGTACCGTGTCGATGGAAAAGATTGCCGAGCGCCAGCCGAACCTTGACCGCTGGTTTAATTTCGGCCTCACCTCCGACGCGCAGGCGCTGAAGGACAAGCTGGCCCGCTGCGACGCCGCGGGCTTCACCACGCTTATTGTCGGCGTCGATACGCGCGCGCTGGGCTCCCGGGAGCGGGATCTGCACAACGGCTTCACCGCGCCTCCCGCGTTGACGCTGTCGACCGTCGCCGACATCGCCCGGCGTCCGTCCTGGTGGATCAACTTCCTGAAATCGGACGGCATCAGTTTCCCCAACCTGGACCCCCGCAGTGCCGCCGCCACGTCCGTGATCACGCCCGCCATGTGGCAGCACATCCTTGGCCACTCGGATGCGACCAGCGGATGGAAAGAACTGGAGGCCCTGCGGCAGGCGTGGCAGGGAAAGATCGTCCTCAAAGGCTGCGTTAATCCGGCCGACGTCGCGAAGGCCGCGCGGATCGGCCTGGACGCCGTTCAGCTGAGCAACCACGGCGGACGCCAGCTCGACCACATGCTCAGCCCCATGGACGTCCTGCAGGAATCGCGGCAGCGCGTGGGGGACTCGATCGAGATCTACGTGGATTCCGGCATCCGCCGGGGCAGCGACATCCTTAAAGCCCTCGCGCTGGGCGCCGACGCGTGCTCCATTGGCCGCGCCTACCTCTACGGCTTGGTCGCCGCGGGGTCGCCCGGCGTCGGACGCATCATCGAGATCCTCGCGGATGAACTCCGGCGTACCATGACGTTAGTAGGCGTTTCCAGCATTCCCGAGTTGAAAGCCCGGGGTGGAGAAATTCTCCGGGACATTCGTTATTCCGGGGTCATCCTTGAATCGACGTCGTCAGGCGACACAAAGTGATCACTCTGATCCAGCAGGCACCCAAAGTTCTCCCGCAGCGCCGCGGGAGGCCAACGAATCCCTGAACAGCTAAGGAAACCATGCGTACTCGATACCTTTTTCCCGTTCTCACGATCGCTACAGCGCTCTCCCTTTCCGGCTGTGTCAACAACAGCGAACCCGCCGCCACCGGTGGAGCGAACGCGAGCTCCGACGCCGTCGACGTGAAAAAGAACGACGCCATCGCTGCGGCCCTGCCGGAGAAAATCAAGAACGCCGGCGTGCTCAATGTCGGCATGGCCAACAATTACCCGCCCAACGAGTTCAAGGACGATAACGGCGCCCCGGCCGGCTGGTCCGTGGATCTCACCAATGCGCTGGGCAAAGTGATGGGGCTGAAGGTCAATTTCGATATTGGCACCTTCGATAACATCCTTCCGGCGGTCAGGGCGGGCAAGGACGACATGGGGATGTCCTCCTTTACCGACACCGTGGAACGCGAAAAGCAGGTGGATTTCGTGAACTACTATTCCGCCGGTATTCAGTGGGCCGCGCCCAAGGGCAAGACCGTGGATCCCAAGAACGCCTGCGGACTCAAGGTCGCTGTCCAGGCCACCACCTACGAGGACACCCACGAGGTCCCGGCCAAGTCGAAGGCCTGCACCGATGCCGGGAAGCCGGCCATCACTATTTTCCGCTACGACGCGCAGGATCAGGCGACGAACGCCCTGGTGGTGGGGCAGGTGGACGCGATGAGCGCCGATTCGCCCGTCACCCTGTATGCGATCTCCAAGACCAAGGACAAGCTGCAGACCGCCGGTGACGCGTTCGAGGTGGCACCGTACGGGATCCCGGTGGCCAAGGGCAGCGCCTTCACCCCGGTCCTGCAGAAGGCGCTCCAGTCACTGATCGACGACGGTTCCTACACCAAGATCCTGGCCAAGTGGGGAGTGGAAGCCGGCGGCATCAAGACGGCCGAACTCAACGTGGCCGCCAAAGGGTGACATCAGATGAGCGAGCGGGAACCCGACAGGATGACTGACTCGGACCCGGCCAAGCCGCTGCCCGCCGGCAAAGCGCGGCCGGCCAGCAAGCCGCGGGCCGGGGCAAGCGGGGAGCCGGACGACGCCCCGGCGGAGGCGATTGTCGCGATCCCGCTGCGCCACCCCTGGCGGAACGTGATCGCCGTGCTCTTGGTGCTGGGCCTGGCGGTGTTTGTGCTCGACGCCGCCCAGCGGCCGGACTACGGCTGGGCGGATGTGGGCAAGTACATTTTCGACCGCCGGATCAGCCAGGCCGCCTGGGTGACGTTGTGGCTGACCATCTACGCGATGATCGGCGCGATCGTCATCGGGCTCCTGCTGGCCATCATGCGGCTCTCCCCGAACCCGGTGCTGAAGAGCATCGCGTGGCTCTACATCTGGATTTTCCGGGGCACGCCCGTCTACGTCCAGCTGGTGTTCTGGGGCATCGTGTCGCTGATCTATCCGGTGTTCACCCTGGGGATTCCGTTCATGACGCCGTGGGTCACCATCCCGAACGAGGTCTTCACCAACCTTTTCATCACCGCCGTCATCGGACTGGGCCTGAACGAGGCGTCCTACATGTCCGAGATTGTGCGCGCCGGCCTGCTGTCCGTGGACGAGGGCCAGGCCGAGGCTTCGACGGCGTTGGCCATGTCCTGGGGGCAGACGATGCGGTATGTCGTGGTTCCGCAGGCGATGAAAATCATCATTCCGCCCACCGGCAACGAAGTCATCTCGATGCTCAAGACCACCTCCCTGGTTGCCGCGATCCCGTTGAGCATTGACCTCTACGGCGTCTCCCGGGGCATCTCCGCGGTGACGTTCACTCCGGTGCCGCTGCTGATCGTCGCGTCCCTCTGGTACCTGTTCTTCACCTCGGTGCTGATGGTCGGCCAACACTTCATTGAAAAGCGGTTCTCGCGCGGGACCGGACGGATGAAGACCAGCAAGGGACCCGCGGAGCCCGGGCCGGTGGCGTCAACGGGACCCGGCGCGCCAGCTGCTCCAGGGGCGCCTGCCGCCCCGGCCGGCAACGACTTCGGAGGAAAAGGATGACCGGCGTGCCCATGGTCCTGGCGGAAAAGGTCTCCAAGAACTTTGGCTCCAACAAGGTGCTGCGCGGGATCAGCCTGGAAGTGGACCGCGGCGAGGTGCTCTGCATCGTGGGCCCCAGCGGCTCAGGCAAATCGACCTTCCTGCGCTGCATCAACCACCTGGAGCGCGTCGACGGCGGCAGGCTGTCGGTGGAGGGCCAGCTGGTTGGCTACCGTCAAAAGGGCGACAAGCTCTACGAGCTCAAGCTCAGTGAAGCAGCGCACCAACGGCAGGACATCGGAATGGTCTTCCAAAGGTTCAACCTGTTCCCGCATCTCACCGCGTTGGAAAACATCACCCTTGCGCCCATGCGGGTGAAAAAACAGTCCAAGGCAGCGGCGACGGCCAGGGCCATGGAACTGCTGGAGCGTGTGGGGCTGGAGGACAAGGGCGACGCCTACCCCGCGCACCTGTCCGGCGGCCAACAGCAGCGGGTGGCCATCGCCCGGGCCCTGGCCATGGACCCGAAACTGATGCTCTTCGACGAACCGACCAGCGCCCTGGACCCGGAGCTGGTGGGCGAGGTCCTGGACGTCATGAAGGGGCTGGCCAAGAGCGGCATGACCATGATCGTCGTGACCCACGAGATGGGGTTCGCCCGGGAAGTCGCGGACACCCTGGTCTTTATGGATGAAGGTGTGGTGGTGGAAGCCGGACCTCCCCGGCAGCTCCTCAGCGACCCGCAGCACGACCGGACCAAGGCGTTCCTTTCCAAGGTCCTCTGACACGTCAGCCCGGTCAGTAGGGCCGGTAGCCGCCGCATTGTGTGACGCGTCAGCCGGGCAGGTAACGCCGGAGAGTTCGATTCGGCCCGCGCCGTAGGACAGACTGTTGCCGTGAGCAACTCTCCCCGGACCGGTTTGGCCATCGCAGGACTCAGCCTCGGCACGGCGCTGAACCCTTTGAACTCCTCGATGATCGCCGTCGCCCTGGTGGTGCTCCGCGCGGATTTCTCGCTCGACGTCGCCACCGTCACCTGGGTGGTCACCTCGTTCTACCTCACCTCGGCGGCGGGCCAGCCGCTGATGGGCAGGTTCGCGGACCGCTTCGGCCCGCGCCGGCTGTTCCTGCTGGGCATGGTCCTCGTGGCCGTGACCTGCGCGTTCGCCCCGTTTGCGCCGAACTTCGCGCTGCTGTGCGTGGCCCGGGCCTTCATGGCGCTCGGTACCGCGTCCGCGTATCCCAGCGCCGTCGTCATGGTCGCGGCGCTGGCCAAGCAGGCCAAGGTGCCCTCCACCCGGCCGCTGGGCCGGATCCAGATGGCCAACACCTCCGCCGCGGCCGTCGGCCCCGTGGTGGGCGGCCTGCTGGTGAGCCTGGTGGGCTGGCAGGCGCTGTTCCTGATCAACGTTCCGCTCGCCGTGGCCTCGATCCTGATCGTTCGCCGCTTCGCCCCCGCGGACCAGCGGCGCGAACGCGGCCGGGTGGTCGAGCTGCTCCGCGACTCGGACCTGCCGGGCATCGGGGCGTTCATCGGCGCGCTGGTGCTGGTGATGATGGCGCTGCTGAACGTGCTGCCCGGCTACCGGTGGTGGCTGCTGGGCGGCGGACTGCTGCTCGCCGTGCTGTTCGCGGTACGGGAGCTGAGGTTCAGCCCGCCGTTCCTGGACCTGCGGCTGCTGGGCCGGAACCGGCCGCTGCTGCTGGTGTACCTGGGTTTCGCGCTCTTCAGCGGCGTGTACTACTTCGCCTTTTTCGGCCTGCCGCAGCTGCTGCAGACCGCCGGCGGCTACGACCCGGGAATCGTGGGCCTGCTGATGCTGCCGCTCGCCGCCATCTCGGTGGTCGGGACGCCCTTCGCGGTCCGCGCCATCGACAGGTTCGGCGTGCGGCGGGTGCTGATCGCCGGCGTCGTATTGCTGATCGCGGCGTCCGGCACCATGTGGCTGCTCACCGCTTCCCTCGCCGCGCCACTGGTGCTGGCGATGACGGCGCTGCTGGGGGTGCCGTACTGCGTGGTCAGCATCGCCTCGAGCCAGGGCATGTACCTGTCCACCCGGCTGGAGGAGCGCGGCGTGGCCGCCGGGATCTACCAGACCTGCCGCTACCTCGGCGCCATCACCGCGACCGTGCTGATCGGCATCTTCTACGGCACCGGGGTCACCCAGGCGAACTGGGGGTTGATGGTCTTTGTCATGCTCGGCCTCGGCGCGGTGGTGTTTGTCGTCTCGCTGCTCTGGCGGGAGCGCCGGCCAGCCTAGGACGGGCGGGCCGGGCACGCCCGACCATCCTTGACGCCCGTGCCGCCTTAAGCCTATGTGTGAGCAGAGCCACAAAAAATTTGCCTGAGCACCTTCGGGACGCCTATAGTCAACTTAGTGGTTCGATAATAGAACACCAAGTTCTATTATCGAACAAACTATATTTTGACGGCGACAGCCAGCCCTACAACGACGTAAGGAAATCCCGTGCACTTCCACCACCACGGCTATGTATCCGGGGACCCGCGGGTCCAGCCCGCCGCCGGCGTCGGCGTCGACCGCCCGGCAGAGCTTCCCGACGTCGTCGACGTGCTGATTGTCGGCACCGGGCCCGCGGGCATGGTCGCCGCCGCCCAGCTCTCGCAGTTCCCCGACATCACGACCCGGATCGTGGAGCGCCGGCCGGGCCGGCTCGCCATCGGCCAGGCGGACGGCATCCAGGCCCGGAGCGTCGAGACGTTCCAGGCCTTCGGCTTCGCCGAGCGCATCACCGCCGAGGCGTACCGGATCACCGAAATGGCGTTCTGGAAGCCGGACCCCGCGGACCCGTCCCGCATTGTCCGCGCCGCCCGCACCCTCGACGACCCGGCCGGGATCAGCGAGTTCCCGCACCTGATCGTGAACCAGGCCCGCGTCCTGGACTACTTCGCCGAGGTCATGGCCAACGCTCCCAGCCGGATGAAACCGGACTACGGCTACGAATTCCATGGGCTGGAGGTCGGCGAGGGGGAGTACCCCGTCACCGTGACGCTCGCGCACACCTCCGGCCCGGATGCGGGCACGGAACGCATCGTCCGGGCCAAGTACGTGGTGGGCGCTGACGGTGCACGCAGCAAGGTGCGGGACGCGATCGGCTGCACCATGGCCGGCGACAAGGCCAACCACGCCTGGGGCGTGATGGACGTGCTGGCCAACACCGACTTCCCGGACATCCGCACCAAGTGCGCCATCACTTCCGGCGCCGGCGGCAGCATCCTGCTGATCCCGCGCGAGGGCGGCCACCTCTTCCGGATGTACGTGGACCTAGGGGTGGTCCCGGAGGGCGACGCCGGCGCGGTGCGCAGCACCAGCATCGAGCAGATCATCGCCAAGGCGAACGCCATCATCCACCCCTACACGCTCGACGTGCGCAACGTGGCATGGCACAGCGTGTACGAGGTGGGCCACCGCCTCACCGACCGGTTCGACGACGTCCCCCCGGAGCAGCTCGGCACCCGCACACCGCGCGTGTTCATCACCGGCGACGCCTGCCACACCCACAGCGCCAAGGCCGGCCAGGGCATGAACGTCTCCATGCAGGACGGCTTCAACATCGGCTGGAAGCTGGGGCACGTGCTGGAAGGCCGCAGCCCGGAGAGCCTGCTGGCCACCTACTCGGCCGAGCGGCAGGTGGTCGCGAAGAACCTCATCGACTTCGACAAGGAATGGTCGACGCTGATGGCCAAGAAGCCGGAGGAGTTCGACAGCCCCTCCCAGCTGGAGGACTTCTACGTCAGCACCGCGGAGTTCCCGGCCGGCTTCATGACCCAGTACACCCCGTCGATGCTGATCGGCGAGGCCACGCACCAGGAGCTGGCCACCGGTTTCCCCGTCGGCAAGCGGTTCAAGTCCGCGCCGGTGGTGCGGGTCTGCGACACCAACCCGCTGCATCTGGGCCACCAGGCCACGGCGGACGGCCGGTGGCGGATCTACGTCTTCGCGGACCCGGCCGTGCCCGGTGCCGAGTCGCCCACCACGGACCTGGCCGCGTGGCTGGCGGAGGCGCCGGATTCGCCGCTCGCCGCCACCCCCGCCGGCGCCGACCCGGACGCGTGGTTCGACGTCAAGGTCATCTACCAGCAGGAGCACACGAGCGTCGACATCGGCGCCGTGCCGGCGGTCTTCAAGCCGCGGGTGGGGCCGTTCCAGCTGAACTACCTCGAGAAGGTCTACGCCGCGGATCCGCGTGCGGACATCTTCGAATCGCGCGGCCTGGACCGCGGCGGTGTCGTGGTGGTGGTGCGGCCGGACCAGTACGTGGCCGCCGTCCTGCCCCTGACGGCGACGGCGGAGCTAGCCGCCTTCTTCGCGCCGCTGCTGGGGGATCGTTCGTCGGTCTAAACGGGGTTGGACAGGCGTAACCGGACCCGACCAACCCGGGCCAAGGCGGCGCCGGGTCTAGCGGCTGGCTGACACTGACGCCGCCGGCGCTGCGGCGTCGGTGGCGTCAGAACGGTTCCGCGCGATCCCGCCGGCCACCGCGACGATGAGGCTGAGCAGTGCGGTCAGCAGCACCCCGAACCCCGGGTGCACGTGCAGCAGGGCCGCGCCGACGGTGGCGCCGCACAGGATCAGCACGACGGCGCCCAGCCGGCGGCCGGTGTGGGTGCCGGTGCCGCCGCCCAGCCGGGAATCCGCGGCCAGCCCGGTCAGCGTCGAGGTGACCACCACGGTGGTGACGTCCTTGACGGCCAGGTGCCGGGCGGTGGCCGCCTGTATTCCCATCGCGACCGCGAGCGCGCCGGTGATCGCCAGGGTGACGGGGTCGCCCGCGTGCGGGGCGTGGAAGAACAGGACGACGGCGACCGCGGCCATGGTGACCCCGACGGCGGTGAGCAGTCCCGTGGTCCGGCGGCTCCAGCCCGCGGCTTCGGGACGGAGGGCGCGGCCGCCCACGACGGCGCCGAGCATAAAGCAGGCCAACGCGATCAAGGGGCCCACCACCGGCAGGTTGTCCGCGCCGATGAGTGCCATGCCCAGAATCACGACGTTGCCGGTCATGTTGCCGGTGAAGACCCGGTCCAGGCCGAGGTAGCCCACGGCGTCGATGACGCCGGTGGAGAAAGTCAGCACGAGCATCAGGATCAGGTGCAGCCGGGCCTGGTCGGCGGACTTCAATCGTCTAAGCATGGGTCATCTTTCGTAGCTGGGGCCGGGCCGGGCCGCGGGCGTTCTGAGCTGGCAGGCCAGGCGGAGGAAGTCGGCGTCGCGGTGTACCGGACCCACAATACTCACGCCGCAGGGCAGCGCGGCTGAGCTGGACCGCGGGATGTCGGGCTTAGCCGACGACGGCGGCCAGCGGTTCGCCGTTGTAGTACTCCAGCGTCCAGCCCTGGACCGGGTGATGGTGGGCGAGGTTCAGGACGGCGTTGTCGACGGCCTGCAGCGGCCTGCCAGCTACCCGGCTCAGGCTCACCCGGAGCAACGAACCGTGCGCCACCACGAGAACCCGGCCGCCGCGGAACTCCTCCGCCAGCGCTTCCAGCCCGGCCAGGCCGCGGTCCGCGGCGTCGTCTTCGCCCTCTGCCCCGCGGAATCCGCCGGGGATGCGCAGGGCGTCGAGCTCGGGGCCGTCCTGCATGCCCTCCGCCGGGCCGTAGGAGCGCTCGACGAGTTGCGGCACGCGGCGGGCCACGCTGCGGCCCAGACCGGCGGCGATCAGGTCGGCCGTTTCCGCGGCGCGGCTGAGCGGCGAGGAGACGATGGCATCCCAGTCGTAGCCGGACAGGGCGGCGACGGCGTCCCGGGCTTGCGCGCGGCCGACGTCGTTCAGCGGAATGTCGGTGGATCCCTGGAGCCTGCGCTCCGCATTCCAGTCGGTCTGGCCATGGCGGATGAGCGCGAAGGTTGTGAGGGTCATGCCTCCATTCTGCCCTGAGAGGGGGCCGACCCCGGAAACCGGCGCTTCACCCCCCCGGGCTGACAAAAGGCCAAGCCAGGCGGTGTCCGCCTGGCCTGGCCCTTTGTCATTGCGCCGTTACGCGGGCAGTTCCAGCTCCCAGTCCTTAACGTCCGCGACCGGAGCGAACAGGCTGCCGTCGAGCTCGTCGAGCGCCTGGTTGTTCCGGACGCGGTGCGGCCAGTCCCGGGTGGCCAAGGCTGCCTTGCCCAAGGCGACGACGTCGGCGGCGCCTTCCTGAAGCAGGGACACGGCCGTTTCCGGGTCGTCGAGGTTGCCGTTGGCGATGACGGTTACTCCGGAGTGCCGCTTGGCCAGAGTTGCCAGGGACTCCGGGCCGTCCTCGAACGCCGGAGCGGCGGCCTTGTATTCGGTGGTGTGGATGAAGTCGATGCCGGTGGCCCCGAGGGCGGCAAAGATGACCTTTGCTTCCTCCGCGCCTCCGCTCCACCGGTGGTCGTTGTCGCTGACCTTGCCCTGGGAGATACGGATCCCCACGGTCATGTCCGGGCCGACGGCCTCGCGGACTGCCTGGCAAACTTCCGCGGCGAAACGCACCCTGTTTTCGGGGGAGCCGCCATAGTTGTCGGTCCTCTTGTTCAGGTAGTCGGTGAGGAACTGGTCGAGGAGGTAGCCGTTGGCGCCGTGAATCTCGACGCCGTCGAATCCCGCGGCCTTGGCGTGGAGCGCCGCGGTGACGAACCCTTGCCGGACCTCGTCCATTTGGGCGGCGGTGATTTCCGAAGGAACCGGGAAGGGCCCTTCTCCACGGTAGAAAGCCAGCTGTTCGCCCTTGGGGGCGATCGCCGACGGACCCACCGAGGACTCCACGAATCGGTTGCCCTGGGCCTGCGCCCCTGCATGCATGAGCTGGGCGAAAATCCGCGCCCCGGCGGCATGGACGCGTTCGACCACCTTGACCCAGGACTGCTCCTGTTCCTTGGTGGCGATGCCCGGCTGGAACAGGTAGCCCTGGCTGTAGCTGGTGTCCGGATAAATGCCCTCGGTGATCAGCAGGCCGAAGCCTCCCCGGGCAAACCTCTCGTAGTAAGAGGCCATTCTCTCCGTTGCATGTCCGTCCTCGCTTGCACTGACTCGCGTCATGGGCGCCAAGGCGACTCGATTGGCCAGTGTGGTGGATCCGATCTGAACAGTGGACCAAAGCGGGGTGTAATCGGGCATGTATAGCTCCTTCAAGTTGTCTAATGCAGGGGAGCCGGTTCCGCATCGGAACCTGCTCCCGTAAGTGTCAACGACACATGGCCGGGGGATATTTCCCGCGTGCCGTCTCGCTGGCTGTGGGCCGAAGGACCGGACAACCGTAGGCCCGGGGGCGGTCAGGCGAGAGCGTCGGCGGTCAGGCGTTCGCCGTTGAAGTATTCAAGCCGCCAGCCGTCGACGGCGTGGTGGTGGGCCAGGTTGAGCACGGCGTTGTCGACCCGCTGCAGCGGGCGGCCGGCCATACGGCTGAGGCTCACCCGGAGCAACGAGCCGTGCGCCACCACCAGGACACGGCCGCCGCGGAACTCCGCCGCCAGCGCTTCCAGCGCGCCCAGCCCGCGGTCAGCGGCTTCGTCCTCGCTTTCGGCGCCGCGGAAACCGCCGGGGATGCGCAGGGCGTCCAGCTCCGGGCCGTCCTGCAGCCCCTCGGCGGGTCCGAAGGAGCGTTCGGTGAGCTCCGGAACGTGCCGGTCCACGCTGAGCCCCAGCCCGGCGGCGATCAGCTCGGCGGTCTCAGCCGCACGGCCCAGCGGCGAGGAGACGATCGCGTCCCACGCGTCGCCGGACAGGGCGGCGGCGGTGTCCCGCGCTTGGCTGCGGCCGATGTCGTTCAGCGGGATGTCGGTGGATCCCTGCAGCCGGCGCTGCGCGTTCCAGTCGGTCTGGCCGTGGCGGATGAGCGCAAAAGTTGTCAGGGGCATGTTTCCATTGTGCCTTGAGCTGGTGTGGAGCCGGTTCCGCAGAATGAGTGCCCGCACCAAGAGATCCCGAGCAGGAGGTGCAGCTGCCCTCTCCCGGGTGCTGTCTGGGGCGTCCCGGTATTTGGCCGCTTCCCAGGAGACGAGTAACCCCGCCAGCGTGGTTGGCTGGCGGGGTTCCTCGTTATCGGAGCAGTTCTGGTGGTGGGGACGGATTGCTATTTAGCCACGGCTGCTGTGGGCGCTGAGGTTCTGGAGACGGTCGTGAATCCGGTTTTGGACCCGGTGACCTTGACGGTCATCGTCTTGGCGGCGTCCGCTGCGGTGAGTTTGTACGTCGCAGCGTTGGCTCCGGTGATGGCAAAGCCGGATCGGTACCACTGGTAGCGGAGCATGACCGGTGCTGGCCCCCAAGTGCCGGGCTTAGCAGTGAGACTGAATGCCACCTTTGCGGTGCCGGTGATGGTGGGCATGGCCCTAACCAGCGTTCCCTTGCCGACTGCAGCCGTCGGTGCGGAGATTCGGGAGAGGCTTGTGTAACCCGCCTTGGAGCCGGTGACTTTTACCGTCAGGATCGCACCCAGGTCCTGTGGCCCGGGAATGTATGTGGAGGAGCCGGCTCCAGTGATCATCACACCGGAGCGGTACCACTGGTATCGAAGCGTAACTGGAGTGGGTCCCCACGCGCCGGGGGCGGCAGTGAGGGTGGTTCCGACCCTGGGGGTTCCCGTGACCGTGGGAGTGGATCGCGTCAGCGCACCCTTGGCGATCGCCGCCGTGGGGGCGGACCTTTTGGCGAGGGTGCTGTAGCCGGGCTTGGACCCGGTTACCTTGACGCTGAGGGTCACCGCGAGGTCGGAGGCGCTGGGTGTGTACATCGCGGCAGTTGCGCCTGTGATGGGCACGCCGGAGCGGAACCACTGGTACCTGAGCGAAACCGGTGAAGGTCCCCAAATACCGGCATTCGCGGTGAGTGGCTTACCGACCTGAGGCGTACCAGCAATTGTTGGTGCCGGACCCGTCAAAAGGCCCTTGGTAATAGCCGCGGTGGGTGTCGATTTCACTATGACTGTCAAATAGCCGGCCTTGGCGCCGGTGACGTTCACGGTGATGGTCCATCCGACGTCGGCGGCGGTCAAGGCGTACGTCGGCGCGTTTGCAGCGGCGATTGCGACTCCTGAGCGGCACCACTGGTATCCCAATGCGATCGCGGAAGGACTCCAGCTGCCGGCGTTGGCCGTGAGCACGGAGCCGACCCGTCCGGTGCCGGAAATCGTAGGAGCGGATGCAATCAGAAGACCCCTGAACGTCGTCGTCCACGAGGAGATGGCAGTGGGAGTCAGCGCATAGCCGGGGGCCGCCTTCGCGGTAACGGTGACGGCGCCTGAGCCAGCGTGCGTGCCAGCGGAAAGTTCTTGACCCTGGATCAGGTACTGGACTCCGGTCGTGGCGGGGACTGTGAAAGTGTCGCCGGTGATGCCGTCCTTGTCGGTGAAGGTCACTGCAGCTGGTGTCACTAAGATCGCAGGAGCTTCATCGGTCACCGTGACGGTGGCCAGCGTCTTGAAAAAGGTGGAGTTGTTCCCCCAGGTGTCACTCAGCGGGTACAGCGTCACGTCCCACTGTCCTGTCGCGGCGCCCTGCGGAATCGTTATGGTGTGTTTCCAAATGCCGTCCTGCATGGTTCCGGACACCAGAGTCATGCGGCCAAAGCCCTGGCTTTGGCCACCGCCCCAGGCCCACGGGTCGGGGTTGACCCAGCTGGAAGTCATGACCGGGGCTTCGACGCCCGTCGCATCGACCAAGCGGATGGTGGTGGTAATCGTGGCCGGGCCGTTGTACAGATTGAGGTTTGTCCAAGTGACGGACTGACTAACGAGCGCTGGCCCTGACATGTCGGACGCGCGGGCCGGGGCGGCGAAGATGGTGCCCATGGATACGAACATGGCTACAAGGGCCATCACCATCACCAAAGTCCGGGCACGGTTGAAGACAAGCATGGCTTTCCCCCAATTGAGTCGCCCTTGCCGGGCTTCGTGATCCTGCAAGAACGGCAGGTATGTGAATCTTACACATGAAGCTTCAACTGTCGGGGTCTACCCGCCAGCGCGTCTGAGCACTGAGAACTTCAGGAGGGGAGAGGCATATCCCCTCCCCAGACAACTCAGCTGCGGCTAGCCAAGACCGCCTGCAATTTCTCGAACGACTCGCTCCATCCGTTGCGGTGCAGGGCCACTCGTTCCTCCGTCAGGAACGGTCCCTGCGAAAGGACGAGGCGAGTGCCGTTGCCGGCGCTCAAGATGGAGAGGTCGACGACGGTTTCCCGGTCGTCCGGCGCCGGTTCGTCCCAGCTGAAGGTGTAGACCAGGCGCCACGGAGGGTCGATCTCTAGGAACTCGCCCGAGAGGTGGAACGGTTCGCCGTCCGGTGGTGTCATGCGGAACCGGTACCGGCCGCCGACGGTCAGGTTCAGATCCGCCACGGGGATGGTGAAGCCGTGCGGGCCCCACCACCTCACCAGTTCGGCCGGTTCGGTGAGCATCCCGAAGACTTCCGCCGGGCCGGCGTCGAGCGTGAACTCCAGGTTCAGGACCAGCCCGCCGCGCTGCGAACTGCCGGTTTCTCCACTCCCGGTTGCTTCAGGCCTGGCTTCGCCGTACCTGCCTTCCTCGTCCATCCTTCAACTCTGGCACCCCGAGCGCGCTGGCGGAAGCGGATGCCTTCAACGACATGCCGGTGGTTCCGGAATGGACGGCCGCGCTGGCCATAGGAGCGGGGCAACAATGGATCAACGCGGGCCCATTGACCATCAGCAAAACCTGGAAACGAGACACGCATTCGATTCTCCGAGCCAGCCGTCAGGCTAAAATCGGAGCCGGTTGTTCGGGTTGCTGGATGGGTGTCTCGTACATCTGGTCTGACGGGCGGTCAGTGGGCTCGCACTCAGCCGTTGCTACAGGCTTCTGATGGCCGCAGCGGTTGTCCGTTCCAAGATGACCGGCGCTTCTTGCGCGGGGGCTATTGACACCGAATCCCCTTGCCAGTTAGCTTAGCTCTACTTCTTATCGATCAGATAAAAAAGTATCTCTCGACTGTAAGGACCGGCAAGCAAGTGCTCGTAGGAATCGACATTGGCGGCACCAAGACCCACATCCTTGTGGCAGCGCCGGGTATCGAGGACGTGCACATCGTGGTGCCCACTGCCGAGTGGCAGCGCAGCTATCTTCTGGGGGACAGTGCCAATGCGGAACGCCTTGTTGCCCTTTACGCCAGGCACATTGGTGCCCGTTCCGGAGTTCCGCTGGCAGTGGGGGCGCACGGGTGCGACACGGCTGCCCAGTGCGAGGCTTTCCGCGCCCAGCTGGAACTGGTGCACCCCGGCCCGGTGGACGTGGTCAACGATGCAGAACTGCTTGGCCCCGCCGCCGGCACGCAGAACCCGGTCCTGGCCGTGATAGTCGGGACGGGATCCATCGTGGTGGGGACAACGGCCGACGGCGGAAAGGTCACCGCGGGCGGGCATGGCTGGCTTCTCGGCGACCCGGGAAGTGCTCCCGGGCTCGCCCGTGAGGCGGTCCGCGCCCTCCTGCAGGCCCGTGACGAGGGCATGGAGAGGGACATTCTGGCAGAACGGCTCCTGGCCCACTGCCAGGCCGCCGATGAGACGGAGCTTTCCTACTTTTTCGCCAGCGACCTGCGGATCACCCGGTGGGGGAGCATGGCGCCACTCATCTTCGAATGTGCCAAGGAAGGCTCGCCCCTGGCAATGGCCATCGTCGATGCCGCAGCCGTGGCATTGGCCGCCGACGTGGCGCGGGTCCGGAGGCGGGGCGCCCAAGGGAACACTGTGGTCTTGGCCGGGGGCGTTGCTGTGAACCAGCCGCTCCTGCTCCAAGCGTTTCAACGCCACGTGACGGCAGACCACCCCGAACTCAACGTAGAACTACTGACTATTCCTCCTGTTTGGGGTGCCCTAGAGCGTGCCAAACACCTGACAGAGACGTCAACAATAAGAATGAAGGAGAGCAATGAACATCACCAGCCTATTGGTTAGGAAACCGCTGGCCATCGGGGCCGGCCTGCTCGCGGGGGCGCTGGCGCTCTCGGGATGCAGCGTGACCGGCGCCGGACCGTCCGGTGGAGCCACCGGCAAGGGCACCGGAACTGTACATGCCCTGTTCATGAAGCAGGCCGGCTACTCCGAGGACGACGTCGCCAAAATGGTCGGCGAATTCGAAAAGAAGAACCCGGACATCGATGTGGAGCCCACGTTCGTGTCCTACGAAGCACTCCACGACAAGATCGTCACGGCCGCCCCGGCAGGCACCTATGATGTATTCCTCACAGACGTCATCTGGCCTGCCGAGTTCGCCTCCAAGGGAATCGCGGCAGACCTCACCGGCCGCATCCCTGGGAGCTGGAAGACGGACGTTTTGGGCGGCGCCCTCGACACGGCGAAGTACGAGGACAAGTACTACGGTGTTCCCCTGTTCCCCTCCACCAAGCTCTTCTACTACAACAAGGACCTCGTAGCGAGCGTCGGAGCCAGCGAGAAGGACTTGCAGACCTGGGACGGAGTCCTCAAGGTTGCCGAGAAGATCAAGGCCAAGGGCAAGGTCGAATTCCCGTTGTCCTGGAGCTGGTCCCAGGCTGAAGCGCTGGTCTGTGACTACGCCCAGCTGCTGGGCGCTTTCGGAGGCCGTTTCACCGCCGACGACGGCAAGCTAGCCGTCAACAGCCCCGAAGGCGTTGCAGCGCTGCAGTGGATGATGGACAGCATCCACGGCGGATTGAGCAACCCGTCCTCAACGACGTTCCTGGAGGACGACGTCACCAAGTCCCTTGCACAGGGGCAGACTGCCTTTGCCCTGAACTGGGAATCGACCCTTCGGGACCTCGATGACCCGAGCATCTCCAAGGTGGTGGGCAAGATCGGCGTCATGCAGACTCCGGCTGGCCCCTCGGGCGACCGTCCCGGCGTCAACGGATCCATGGCACTGTCAATTGGCTCGCACTCAAAGAACCAGGACGCGGCCTGGAAGTTCATCGAATTCATGAGCAGCCAGGAAAACCAGGAAAAGTATGCTGCCAGCTCCATGCCGAGCTGGAAATCGAGCTACGACAAGCCCGAGGTCACCAAGACGAACCCTGAGGTATTCAAGGCCGCCGGCGCGCAGTTCGATAACCTCATCTCCCGCCCTGCCATGAAGGACTACAACCGTGCTTCGCAGGCGCTCCAGGTCGAACTCCAGAACGCCCTGCTCGGCAAAAAATCTGCCCAGCAGGCAATGGACGACGCCGTAGCCGCTGCAAACAAGGAATAAAGCGGTGTCAACTGTCACGAAAACACCCGTGCCCGCCGTCACCGCTCCGCCAGTAGGCAGGAGGCGGAGGCGACTTGAGAATCACGGAAAACTGGCCTTTTGGCTTCTCCTGCCGGCTGCCGTCGCGGTTTTCGGGGTAATTGTCTACCCGATCCTCCGCACCCTGCTGATCTCGTTTTTCCAGGTGGACTCGGTCTTGGCAGTTGACACCCCCTTCGTGGGTTTTGGGAACTACGCCTCGGCACTGGCAAGCCCGGGCTTCTGGGCTTCGATGGGGCGCACCCTGTACTTCACGCTGACATCGACGGCGCTGGAGTTGGTCCTAGGCCTTGGGCTCGCTGCGCTGCTCAATGCGCCGATGAAGTTCCGCTGGCTCTTCCGTGCTGTTGTCGTTGTCCCGTGGGCAGTTCCCACGATTGTGAACGCCGCCATGTGGAAAGGCATCTTCAACGCAGAGTACGGGGCCTTCAACGCGGTTCTCCTTCAGCTGGGCCTGATTGACCACTACCAGGCCTGGTTGGGGGATCCGTTTACCTCATTGAACATGGTCATCGTTGCCGATGTGTGGAAGACGACGCCTCTGGTGGCTTTCTTCCTGCTGGCAGGCCTGACGTCCATTCCCAAGGAGCTTTACGAGGCTGCACGCCTGGACCGGGCCGGCTGGCCGCGGATGTTCCGGTCCATCGTTCTTCCCCTGCTGGTGCCTTCAATCTCCATCGTCGTCGTCCTGAGGACAGTAGAAGCCTTCAAAGTCTTCGACATCATCTACGGCATGACGCGGGGCGGGCCGGCAAACGGTACCCAGACCATTGCCTACTACACCTATGTCACCGCCTTCTCCGACCAAAATTACGGCGTCGGGTCCGCGCTGTCCTACCTCATTGTGATGGTGATCCTCATCTTGTCCACTATTTATCTCCGCGTTCTGCGGCGGTCCGGAATGAGCCTGGTATGAGAAACGGGCGCCGCAACTCCGTCCTGATCCACCTGGCTGCCATCGTGGTGGGGCTCGCCATCATCGCGCCCTTCGCGCTCATGGTGATCGCCAGCATTTCACCCCAGAGCAACCTCATTTCGCGCCCGCTGCAATGGATACCATCCACGCTCTATCTGGACCGCTACCAGGAAATATTCACCGGCGGGGCAAACAGCGTCGGCTCCGCATTTCGGAGCGCCTTCGCCAACACGGTGATCGTTGCCAGTGGAACCGTCGCCATCTCCATGGTCGTGTCCATCCTCGGCGCCTATGCATTCGCCCGGTTGCGGTTCCGTTTCCGCGGAACCGTGCTGATGATCTTCCTGGCAACCTATATGCTGCCGCAGATCGCGTTGCTGATCCCGCTGTACCTGGCACTGAGCTCCCTGCAGCTGCTTGACACGAAACTCGGACTGATCATCGTTGACTGTTCGCTTGTCATCCCGTTCACGCTGTGGATCCTGAGCAACTACTTCGTCACGATCCCCGAAGAGCTGGAAGAAGCTGCCCTGATTGACGGGTGCGGCCGCATGGGGGCCCTCTTCCGGGTGGTGCTGCCAAGCGCGAAGCCCGGTATCTTCGCCGCACTGATGTTCTCTTTCCTGCTGGCCTGGGACGAGTTTATGTATGCGCTGATCTTCACGTCGTCGGATGCGTCCAAGACCCTGACAGTCGCCATTTCCGAGTTTGCGGGCCGGTACACCACGGACTTCGGACTGGTAGCAGCCGGAGGCATACTCGCCGCCCTGCCGCCCGTCATCATTGCCGTCATTTTCCAGCGATACATCGTCAGCGGCATGGCCGCCGGCGCAGTGAAAGGTTAATACAGTTGAGAAAGATTTCGTACGCGGATGCTGTGTCTTCGCAGCCTGAAAACCTTCGGCGTTCACTCTCCGGCCAACTGGAAGTCCTGGCCGGCCTCGAGCAGCGCTGGCTGCCCGGTGAAACTGTGGGCGTCGTCGCCATGGGGGCTTCCACTCATTCAGGCCAAGCGCTCTTGACCGCACTCGGCCAAGCAGGCCTCCGCGGAGTAAACATCACGGCATCGGACCTGGCGCTTATGCGTGAAGGGTTTGAGCCTGCCGACCACTACGTGGTGGTCTCCGAATCGGGACTGAGTCCTGAACCGATCAGCGCGGCGGAAAAACTGGCCCCCGGCCGCCGGATTGGCATCACGAATGTTCCCGATGCGCCGCTTTCCGCAGTGGTGGACCATGTCCTTCCCCTTGGTGGATTCGATGATTCGGCTGTCTACACCATCGGGTACACGGCTACGCTGCTGGCCTATTCCCGACTGCTGCGCGCCCTTACAGCTGGCGACGAAGGCCAGCCGGGATTCTTCGACAGCGAACGCATTCCGGCGCTGGTGTCCGCGGTCCTCGCTAACTACTCCGGTGCCGGGCCGAAGGCCGCCGAACATCTGCGCGAGGCACTGACGGTGGATTTTGTGGGCCGCGGGTACTCCTTGGCATCAGCGGGGGAAGGGGCCCTGATGTTCCGCGAAGCCCTTCAACTACCAACGGCAGCTTTCGATACCTACCAGTACCTGCACGGCCCTATGGAACCCTTGGGACCCTCTTCCGGGCTGGTGATCTTCGGTGACGGACGGGAACTTTCCCTGGCAGACTCCGTCCTCGACGCCGGCGTCAAGGTCGTATTGATTACGGCGGCGCCAGGGGAGGCCATCGCCCGGCCTCAACACCCCAACCTGATGGTCGTCGAGATTCCGGCTGAAGCAACGGACTTCGCCCGCGCTATTGTCGAAGCAGTTATCGTGCACCTTATTGTAGGTGCCGTCGCGGAAAACGCTGGCCTGGCCATCCAAGGCTTCCGGTACCACCAGGACGATACGAAGCTGCAACCCGTCAACCGCACCGCTTAGGACAGATCGGAAAGTGTCGAAAGCCAACGGGAGCACCGCAACCACAAGTACGGTGTCCAAAGTCAACCGCACGGCCATCATTGAGACCCTCAAAGCCCATGGTCCGCTCTCGCGCGCCGGGATAGGTGAGCTTACGGGGCTAAGCCCGGCAACAGTCAACCGGTTGACCGGGAACCTTATCAAGGAGCGCCTGGTCGAAGTCGAGGGCCAGAAGGAATCGACTGGCGGCCGCCCTCCCCTCATCATCCGCTACACGGGACGGGCCAGGCTCGTGGCGGCAATCCAGCTGGCCGCCGATAAAGCGACCGGAATCCTGGTGGACTTCGACGGCGAAGTGGTGGAACGGCACCAAGCGGAGTTTGGAAGTGAGGAAGTGGGGGGTGCCAGCGCGGAAGGGGGCGCCGGGGGAGCGCGCCTGACCGTGACGCTCGGACTGCTCGATGCCCTGCTCGCTGCCGCCGAGGCACAAGGCAGGCCATGCCTCGGCGTCGGTGTCTCAGTCCCCGGCGTGGTGAGCGGGCCTGACGGCATCGTTAACAGCATCCCCGAACTAGGGTGGTCCAAGCTGCCGTTGGGAAAGATCCTGCGGGAGCGGACAAACGTTCCAGTCTTCCTGGAAAACGATGCAAACGCGATGGCCTTCGGCGAACTCCAACGCGGTGCGGGGCAGCACACTTCCAACTTGGTGGCACTGCTGCTGGGCAACGGCCTGGGTGCCGGTATTGTGACCGACGGCGTACTGCACCGCGGTGCGCGGTCCGCCGCCGGTGAAGTCGGCTACATGCTGATGGAACGGTCCTCGCTCCGGCGTTCGTTCGGTGAGCTTGGCGACCTGGAAGACAGAGTGGGCTCCCAGGCGCTGACCCGCGAGGCCAGGAAAAAGGGCATCAACGTTCCTGCCGGCACACTCCTTACGGCCCATGACATCCTGCTGCTTGCGGCCCAAGGGTCCGAACCTGCGGCGAGCGAATTGGCGGACGGGATCCTGGACATGATCTCCATGGCGATTGCAGCCATGGCGATCATCCTCGACCCCGAAGTGATCGTGGTTGGCAGTGGCCTTGCCACTAACTCAGACCTGATCATTCCGGGCATACGGGAGCGCCTGGAGGGGAGAATCCTCGAGGTGCCCCATCTGGTGCCGCCCGCCTTGGGCGCCGACGCCGTGATCATGGGCGCCGCTGAACTGGCCATGAACTCCGTGAGCGGTTTGACCTACTTGGCACACCACGGCGGGTAATCCGCCCGGAACCACAATTTTAGCGAGGCGCAATACTGTGCAAATCATTCTGTGCAAATCAACCTATGATGTAGGCCGACGCGCCGCGGACATCATCGAGGCCCGGCTCCGGCAAGGGCCAACCGTGTTGGGACTGGCCACAGGCGGCTCTCCAGCCCTCACCTACCAGGAGCTGATTCGTCGGCACCGCGAAGAAGGCTTGAGTTTTAGCCGCGTCAGCGCATTTACGCTCGACGAATACGCAGGGTTGCCGCCCGCCCATGTCCAGTCCTACTACTCCACAATCCGGAGAGAATTTGTGGATCACGTCGATATGCCGCTGGAGCGGCTCTACACACCTCAGGGCGATGCCGCTGATTTGAACGACGAAGCCGTCCGGTATGACCAGGCCATCAGTGCCGCGGGCGGAGTAGACGTACAGGTACTCGGTATCGGCACGAATGGGCATATCGGGTTCAACGAGCCGACGTCATCACTTCAATCCCGGACTCGGGTCAAAATGCTGGCAAGCCGGACACGGGCCGACAACGCGCGTTTCTTCGAGGACGAGGCAGAAGACGTACCCCGTTTGTGCCTGACACAGGGCCTGGGAACCATAGGGGAGGCGCGGCAAGTGGTGCTCGTGGCCCTTGGAAGCAACAAGGCGGCGGCCGTCCGGGCCATGGTTGAAGGTCCCATCAGTGCTCTCTGTCCAGCATCGGCCCTCCAACTGCATCCCCATGCCACGGTGGTGCTGGATCCGGCGGCAGCGGCGGACCTGGCGTTGGCCGACTACTACCGTGAGGCGCAGGAGCTGCACGATCAACTGTTGTGAGCGGGGCGGCGCTGCGCCAGGTGTTGGCGGAGCTTGACGGGGTGTAGAGCCCTCGGACCGAATGTGTGAAATCGACCGTGTTGCCCTGCGCCAGGTCCACCTCCTGCTCGGCGGTGAGCAGGCAGTAGCGGCTCAGCCGGCGCAGGTAGCCCGCGACGCCGTCGTCGTTAACCAGTTCAGCCATGTCATCCACTGCCGGACGGATCAAGCTGCTAACGGCAGACTAGGGGGCCGGTGTGACATTGAACGGGCCCCAAGCGAGTGCGTCTTGACACCTTCGAAGCCCCGGATTAACTTCAGCTTTAACGAGGCGATTCGCCCCTTCTCCACTACTTTGGGCGCAGGTTTTCCCGGTGCCGTGTGCCCGGGCGCTCCCGGAACGGAACCTCGGCTGCGTCGGCTGAGCGGGCCGCGCCGGGCCACATGCCTGGGGGATCCAATTCGGTCTCTCGCCTACAAGGAGCAGGAAATGTCGGAGGGTATTGGACTGATAGAGCGGTTTTACAAGGACGTCGTGGAGAGCGGAAATCTTGCCCTCATTGATGAGCTGGCGACGGACAGTTACGTCGATCACGAGGAAGGCCTTCCCGGGCAGCCGGCCGGCAAGGACGGCGTGAAATTCTTCGTGAACACCATGCGGTCCGCTTTCCCGGACATCAAGGTCAAGGCGATTGAGCCCTCAATGACCGCCGGCAACATGGAAGCATGCCACGTGATCCTGACCGGGACCCACCGTGGCGAGATGGCCGGCATCCCGGCCACGGGCAAGAGCGTCGAGTTCGACTGCACGGACATCATCCGGGTGGAGGACGGCAAGGTGGCCGAGCACTGGGGCACCACCGACAACCTGGCCCTCATGCAGCAGATCGGCGCGGTGGCCGTTGGCTGAGCGGCGCCACCACCCACGGCGGCACCAACCACGACGGCGACCGGACCGGCCGCCGTCGGGATCAGAACCGTTGGGATCAGAACCGTCGGGATCAGAACCGTCGAAACAGAAAAGGCTGCCCACGTTCCCCTCGGGAATCGTGGACAGCCTATCGTGTCAGCGGTAGCTCAGGCCCTGGGCGCGTACGCCTTCGGGAGTTTCAGGCCGCGCTCGTCCATCACGGTGCGCAGCCGGGTGGGGTAGTCGCTGATGAGGCCGTCCACGCCGAGGTCCATCAGCCGGTTCATGTCCGCGCTGGTGTTGACGGTCCAGGGGATCACCGGCAGGCCGAGGTTGTGGGCGTCGGCGATCATTCCCGGCGTGACGGAGCGGAAGGTAGGGGAGATGGCGTCGTAGCCTTGGGCGGCCGCGGCCTTGGCGAGGGATCCGCCGTAGCTGTCGATGTCGATGCCGCCGAGGTTGGGGCTGGCGCCGGGCTGGCCGACCTCGAGCCACGCGTCTCCGCTGGAGAGGGCGACGAGCGGCAGCTCCGGGGCGAGCTGTTTAGTGAGGTTCAGCGAGGACCAGTCGAACGACTGCACCGTGGAGCGCTCCGCCATGCCGGAGGCCTGGATCTCGGCGACCACGGCCTTGGACAGGGCCACCATGCCCGGGCCGCCGGCCTTGCCGTCCTCGACCTTGGTCTCGATGTTGAAGCGGACCTTGTTGGCCTCGGCGTCGTGCCCCAGCTTGAAGACGTCCGTGAGCTCGGCGATCCGGTTCCCCTCGATCACGTCCTGCTCGGGGAAGCCTTTCAGCTGGGTGAAACCGCAGTCCAGCGTCTTGATCTGCGCGAGCGACAGGTCCGCCACCCGGTCCCCGACATACGGGAAGGCGGGATCGCCCGGCGCGGCAGGCGCGGTGTCCTGGCACTTGTCGGCCTGGATGGTGTCGTCGTGCCAGACGATGATCTTGCCGTCGGTGGTCAGGTGGGTGTCCAGTTCCAGGGTGCTTACGCCCAGCTTCAGTGCGTTGGCGAAGGCGGCCAGGGATTCTTCGGTCCACTCGCCGCGGCCTCCGCGGTGCGCCTGGAGGTCGAAGGAGCCGTTGCGCTCGTTGGTCCTGACTTCAGAGGTGGCGGTTCCCGCAGCGTTCGACGACGGCGCGGAGCCGGCGTCGTCGTTGGGAGCGGCGGCGACGGCGGGGCTGGCCAGCGACGCGATGAGCGCGGCGGCGGCCGCGGCAGTCAGGACTGTGCGCATGGTGATGGTTCCTTCCGGGGTACGGATACCGGCGTTGAGCCGAAGACCCGTCCACGCTAGGGAACGCAGGTGGACCGCCGTGTTCCGGAAGCTGGACTCTGGGTGAATTGTGCGCGCCGGCTGCCGATGGCCCGGTTTCTCGGGTGGCTAGATGCCGGAGGCTCCCGTGTCGGTTCCACTCAGGGTGTCGATGTAATCCAGCGTTTTGGGGCTGACGTGCCGCACCGCCGCGAGGGCCTCACGGAGTACGGTTCTCCTGGCCGGGTCACCCAGGGCGTCCCGGAGTTCCATCACGGTGTCGATGCCCTGGCGCTCGAACACGCCCGTGATTTCCTCCATCTGGGCGAGACGCCCCGGAGAGGGCCAGTCGATAACGTCGGAGAGCTTCCCGGTATCGAGGCGCTGGCGGAATCCGCTGGTCGTGGCGGCGTCCGGCCAGGCCGCAATGAGGGCGTCGACCCGTGGTTTGACGGTCTCGTGGTAGTTCTGCCGCCGCTGCAACGTGGCGTCAACAATGATGGCCCCGATGTGATCCCAGCCGCGGCCGACGTCGGTCGAGGCGTCGGTGCCGGGCGAGGCGGCGAGCGCCGGAAGGTTGGCGGGATCATTGTCGATAGTCATAAGTGAATACTTCCACGTGCCGGTGGAGAGTGTGCGTTCGCGTCAGCCAGGAGGGGGTTTTTAGGTGGCGGTCCCTGCCTCGATCGCGTCCAGGTCCCGGACGGCGTAGCGGTGGTGCTCCCATTCCTCGTTGAGGATGGTGTGCAGGCAGGAGCGGACGGTCACCGGTTGGTCCGGGGCCCAGGGATTGCGGCGGCCCGCGGTCAGGTCTGCCGCGGTGAGTGTGGCGAGGTAGTCCCGCACCATGGCTGCCTTCTCGGCCCGGACCGCAAGCACCTCGGCATACGACGGCGAGACGTTTGAGAAGACGGCCGGATCGTACCCGTCGGTCTCATACTCGGCGTTGGGCTGACCGATGGGGTGGTACGGCTGTTCCAGCTCGAGGATTCCCCGGCCCAGCCACGTGTCCGTGGCCATGACCAGGTGGCGCAGGGTCTGGGCGAAGGACCACTCGCCGTCGACTGAGGTATCGACGGTGCCGGGCGGCATCGAAGCAACCCGCTGGAGCGTCGCCTGCCAGGTCCGCTCCACGATGGCCCAGGCTTGTCGGAGCCCGTCCGGGTCCTTGGCGCGCCTCTCGGCGCGGCCGGGGAAGCGGCGGTTGAGTTCCGCCTCGACGAAGGGGACGACGTCGACGCCGTTAATGTGCAGGGTGTTCCCGGCTGCGAGCAGCCACGGAGCGTCGATGTCCGCCCCGGCCGCGTCGACGGCGCGCATCACCGCGCCGGAGAGGTCGGACCGGACGAACCGGGCGCCGCGCAGGTTCACGTCGGTGAAGTGTGCGCCCCGGAGGTCATCGGACTGGGTGAAAGCTGCCATGCCGGCTACTCTGCCACGGCTGCGTCGGCCGCGCAGCACTTAGGCGGTACATGGCTGCAGCCGGCGGTCCTCTGAGCCTGAAACCGGACACCCGGCACCCATTTTCCGCAGGGCCGGATCGGTCCATAATGACCACATAAGCTTCGGGGACCCCTTGCGCCGGCGATGGAGGCGCGGCGTTGAAGAGTCCCAGGTGGCTGCCCCGGCTCGGCGCGAGGGGCGGTCACGGCTCCGGACCACGATTCCGGGGACCGAAACCGGGGGGAGCAACGCCATCACTGCGGTCATCGACGCACTGAAGGGAATCATCATGTTCAAGGATTCAAACATCATGGCTGTCCTCCCCGCGAAGGACATCAACAGGGCGAAGGAGTTCTACCGGGACAAGCTGGGCATCGAACCCTCAGAGTCCATGGAGGAGGGCAGCGTGATGTACAGCTGCGGCCAGGGAACCCGCTTCCTCGTGTACCAGACGGACAATGCGGGGACGGCCAAGAACACCCAGATGGGCTGGGAAACGGACAACCTGGAACGCGAGATGGAGGAGCTGCGGGGCCGCGGCGTCGTCTTTGAAGAGTACGACTTTCCCGGCCTGAAGACGGAGAACGGCGTGGCCACGGCGTCCTGGGGGAAGGCTGCCTGGTTCCTGGACAGCGAGGGCAACATCCTCAACATCGCCCAGCGCTCGTAGGCCGGAGGCTGACACCTCTTTGGTCGTTCTCAGGGCTGAGAACGGTCCGGGGTGCCAGCGGCACAGGCGTTCGGAGGGACGGCTCCACCTTCGTCTAAACGCCGTTTCTACGCGCCCCCGACGCCGTCGCCGTCCCGATCGAGCTTGCGGCCCTAGCCTGGCTGGCCCGGAAGGGTCGTTCGGCCGGAGCCAGCCGCCCACTTCCAAGGGCGCGGCACTGAGCAGGAAGGTCAGGGCTGGCCGTGGCAAGGGCTCGGAGTCCATCGCTAAGGGGACCAGGAAGTGTCCGTTGCGCGCGCAGATCAGCAGGTTCCCCGATCCACCCGCCACGTGCGGAACTAGCGGCGTATCCGATGCGAAGCGCCGGGCGGTAAGCGGGGCGGGGAAGGGTCAGACGTGCAGGACATATGTCTTTAGGTCATTCATGGTCTGCGTCATGTGGCTGTCCATCGCCTGGCGTGCCCGTTCGGGATCTCCGGATTCGAAGGCCTCCACGATGTGGCCATGTTCCTCAATCGCGTTGGCTTGAATCTGCACCACTTTGGACGTCTCTGCGCGCCGGGCAGCAAGCACAACGGACAGGGGCTTGAAGAGGACCGCCAGAAAAACATTTCCGGAGGCATGATGGATCACGTCGTGGAACGCAAGATCCGCTTCAACGAAGCGGGCTACGTCATTGGCTTGATGGGCTGAACGCATCGCAGCAAGGTGCCTGCGGATGCTCTCGAGATCCTCAGCAGACATGCGCTCGGCGGCAAGTTCGGCCGCTCCCGTTTCGAGCATCCGCCGCAGTTCGATCAATTGGATGGAGGCCAAAGCATCATTTTCGCCCTCGGAAACTGCGCGTAACACAGCCTCCATTGTCGTCCAGCGGTTTAGCGGATTCACAAACGTTCCGCGGCCACGCTCAATGCGCACCACACCCTGCGCTTCCAGGGTCTTGACCGCTTCGCGGATGGTCAACCGGCTGACTTCTTGTTGCGTCGTGAGCTCCAACTCTCCGGGGAGGGTTGATCCCGGGGGGAACTCGCCGGACAGAATTCGGTTTAACAGGTCATCGTAGACCATGCCGACCAGGGACTGACGTGCCACGTTGACCTTCCTGACTGTTGTCTGTTCATCATACGGTGACGGCTGGGGAGCGGACCTTCTTCCCCGGCCATATATACGATGTCAGATGTATGATCTAGGAGACAACCGGCCGGGAAAGAAGCATCCGTCGACCGAAGAAATTACTCTGGAAGGCAAACCATGGCACCTACAAACCAAACCGGCGTTTCAACTATCGCAGTGCTGGGGCTCGGCGCCATGGGCCTGCCGATGGCAGCCCGCCTAGCCGGTCAGTTAGCTGTTCGCGGCTTCGATATTAATGAAGACCGCCGGAGGCTGGGCAACGACGCCGGTATAGAAACCTTTGATTCCGCCCGTAAAACAGCGGCCGGAGCGAGCGTGGTTCTGGTCGCCGTGCGTAACGGTGACCAACTCAACAACGTACTTTTTGGCCCGAGAGGGGTCGCCGAGACCCTCACCCCTGACTCCGTCGTGATCCTGACCAGCACCGTCGGCACGGATTCCATCCCCGCCGCGGTGGACGGGCTGGCCAGGTACGGCATCGCACTGGTGGATGCCCCGCTGTCCGGAGGCCCTCTGCGCGCGGCTGCAGGAGATCTGCTGATCGTTGTGGGCGCAGAGCCGAAGCCATTGCAGCAGGTCCGCCCTGTCTTGGAACTGCTCGGGTCCACTATCACGGTGGTCGGAGATAGGCCCGGGGACGGCCAGGCCCTGAAGACTGTAAACCAACTGCTCTGCGGGGTGCACATTGCAGCGGCGGCCGAGGCTCTGGCGCTGGCAGATGCTCTCGGCCTTGATCTGGACAAGACGCTCGGGGCACTTCAGGCGGGGGCGGCAGGGTCCTTCATGTTGTCCAACCGGGGTCCGCGAATGATTCAGGCCTATGACGGTGACGGCGCCGAAGTGTTGAGCCGTCTGGACATCTTCGTCAAGGACATGGGAATTGTGGGCCGGGCGACGCGTACCGCCGGACTGCCGTCACCAGTGGCTGCTGCTGCCGAGCAGCTCTACCTGCTGGGTCAGGCTCAGGGCCTCGGGACTGCGGATGATTCCGCAGTCATCAGGGTCGTAGCACCAGCCAAGCATTCCTGACCAACAAAAGGGAGAACCGATGCGCACTCAACTCGACGTTCTAGTCACTTCTTCACTGGCCCGCGGAGCAGCCGTGCCGGCTTTCACTTGCTACGACTTCACCACGGCACTGGCCATCGTGGAGGCCGCCGAAGCTGCCGGCGCAGGGGTCATTTTGCTCGTTGCTCCCAAGACCGCAGCATCGAGATCCGGGCTTCGGCTGGTCCGAGCCCTGCGTGGCCTCGCCGACTCTGCCGCGGTTCCGGTCTGCGTGCAGCTTGACCATGCAAGCAACGTCGACAGTATTAGGGCTGCCGTGGCGGCTGGCGCGGACGCGGTTTTGGTGGACGGGTCGGCCTTGGAATATGAAGCGAACATCCAACTGGTCCGGTCCACACGGGATGCTATCGGCGATTCCAGCATTGTGCTGGAGGCTGAGCTTGGCGGCCTGGCCGGGGATGAGGACAGAGCTTTCGCCACGAAAGCCGCCGGACTAACCGATCCCGGCAAGGTGGCTGACTTTGTGACCCGCAGTGGTGCTCAGTTGCTCGCCGTTGCCGTCGGTAACGTGCACGGGAAATATGTGGGCACGCCCGAGCTCCGCTGGGGTCTCCTGCAGGCCATCGCAACCAGGACCAACACTCCTTTGGTTCTTCACGGAGCATCCGGGGTGCCTGCAGAAGACCTGGCCGGGACTCCCAAAATGGGGGTGGGGAAGGTCAACTTTAATACTGAGCTCCGCACCGGCGTTTTATCTGTTCTGGAGGAGCAAATCTTGACCCACCGCAGCGACGGCGAGAATCTACTCGGTTTGTTGGGACTATGGCAGGCGACAGTGCGGGACTTCACCGGGGCGTCCCTGGATACGCTGTCGGGACGCGTGGGCATCAGGTAGTCATCGCTCATTTTCGGCGATGACTACCTGACGAGGCGAACGCAATGGGCAGGAAGCTACGATCGCAGGCGCGTCGGTCTTCAGAATACGGAGCGCCAGGCACGCCTAAGTCCGTTTACTCCGCCCGTGATATCCCGGCGCCAAAAGTCCTCAAATCTGCGGAAAATCGAAGGTTGCGGGATCCCCGCTGGTGCGCAGACCGGACTCGAGCCCCGAGATCGAGGCAACCTCCTGCTCACTCAGGGAGAAATCGAAGACGTCGATGTTTTCCTGTATGCGTTCAGCAGCGACCGACTTGGGAATCACGATGTGTCCAAGCTGCAGATGCCACCGCAGGATGATCTGGGCGGGCGTGACTCCATGCGTTTCGGCGAGCCTCCGTACGACGGCACTGTTCAGATCCTCTCCTTGGCCGAGAGGGCTGTAGGCCTCAACGGCAATACCGCATTCGGCCGAGTAGCGGGTCAGGTCCGCCTGCTGGAAGCTCGGGTGGAGCTCGATCTGGTTTACGGCCGGGACGATTTCGCCCTCGGCCAGGATGCGGTCGAGGTGCGGTTCCAGGAAGTTGGACACGCCAATGGCCCGAACGGCACCCTCCGCGTAGAGCTTCTCGAGTGCCTTCCAGCTGTCGACGAAGCGATTCTGGCGCGGGTTGGGCCAGTGGATTAGATACAGGTCGACGACGTCGACTCCCAACTCCCCACGGCTGTTCTCGAAAGCGGCCAGGGCGCTTCATAGCCCTGATCGGCGTTGCGTAGCTTGGTCGTGATGAAGATCTCGCTTCGGGGGATTCCGCTCTCCCGGACTGCCTGGCCGACGCCCGCTTCGTTGGCGTAGGCCGCTGCGGTGTCGATATGGCGGTAGCCGGCATCCAGAGCCAGTTCAGTGGCACCTCGAACTTCGTCCGGTTCGATCTGGTAGACACCGAAGCCGAGCTGCGGAACCTTTACGGCGTTGTTAAGGACAATCGATGGAACGGTGGACACTGGTTCTCTTTTCGGTTGGGTCGGTGTTCTTCGTCAGGACCGTCAGGGCTCCCTGAGGGAAAGGTTCTACCGGTTGTAGCTAGACATGGGGCCGCGCAGCATCTTTCCGACGTCATCGCAGGCAGCCACAATTTCGGCAGGAAGCGGGCCCTCTTGCGCAACCCGGAGGTTGAATTGCAGTTGTTCGACGCGGGAAGCGCCCAGCAGGATGGCGCCCACAGCCCGCTGGCTTAGCAGCCAACGCAGCGAGAGTTCGACGAGCGTGATGCCGTGACTGTTGGAGATTTCCTTGAGCAAATCGATTGCGGCGAAAAGCCGTTGGTCCCAGTACCTCTTCTTGTACATGTCGGCCAGTTTTGAACTGCCGAACCGCCCTTCAGCGGGCATCTCCGTGAAACGGTGCTTTCCCGTGAGCAAGCCGCCGCCCAGCGGGTTGTAGACCATGGTCAGCAGGCCGGTTGTCGCAGCGAACTCGACGTACTCTTCTTCGACTCGTCTGGCCACCAGGTTGAAGAGCTGCTGAGCTACAACGGGACGCGGTGTGCCGATGGCGTCCGCTACGTGGTTCAGTTCGCTGATCTGCCATGCTGCGAAATTTGAGACGCCCAGGGCGCCGATCGTGCCCTGCTGCACCAACTCCGCGATGGCACCCATTGTCTCCTCCAGGGGCGTGGCACGGTCCGGCTGGTGCAGGTAGAACACGTCAATGCGGTCCACGCCCATCCGGCGAAGACTGCCTTGCACGGACCGCGACAGGCCGGCAGCCGAGAGCGGCGGATAACCGCCCGCGTCAGCATGCGGGATGCCTGCCTTGGACGCGAGCAGAAAGGAGTTCCGGCGCTTTGGCAGGAGGGACGCGAGTATCTCTTCGCTCGCTCCGCCCGCATAGCCGTTGGCCGTGTCAATGACGGTCACCCCCGCATCCAGCGCAGCATCCACCATCGAAGCAGCCTCGTGCGCGTCGACGGTGTCTCCAAAAGCCATGGTGCCGAGAACCATTTGCGAGATGGGTAGACCAAGGCCCTCAATACGCGTTCCGTGCATTGCGACTCTTCCTTTAGCAGGGCGTCCTCTGATCGGACTATCATCCTGCCAGTATTGCGCGAAACGCGCAATACGATGTAGCGTGTTTCGCGCAGGGTATGGGCGCTGTCGTTATGCTGCCTGCGGGTGTCGTCGTGGAAGGAATCGTTCCGGCGGCGTGTCGGCCGGTGACAGCACGGTTTCCCAAAACCGAGACCGAGAAGTGCGAAGAGGTCGGAATGAAGCGCATTATTGCTATCGCGGATGATCTTTCAGGCGCCGCCGAGACAGCAGCGGCCCTCACGCGGCTCGCTGCGCGGGTGCCGCAACCCGGGGGCGATGAGCGCTGCTACAAGGCACATATCGTGCTGGTTCCGGAAGATCCCGAGGCCGCCGGGTTCGAGCACCCCGGGCGTTCGTGCGTGGTCTTTGATTCGGACAGCCGCAGGTTGGATGCCCACCAAGCGTCCGTGCGGCTGGAAACGCTCTTGCGGGGCATCTATGAAAGCAGCGGAGGTGATCCCCTCGTCTTCCTCAAGGTTGACTCCCTTCTGCGCGGTCACATGTCCGCGGAGATCGGAGTGCTGCTCAAGCGAGGCCCGATTATATTCGCTCCTGCACTCCCGGTGCTGGGTCGCAGCACGGTTGGCGGAGTCGTTCACAGCGCCGGCATTCCCTTAAACGAGTCCTCGCTCTGGTCTGCCGAAAGGAAAGCGGCACCGGCAACCATTGCGGACGCATTGGCACCCCTGGCCTCCGGATTGGTCGGGTTGAACACCGTCCGCGGCGACGCAAGAGAACTGGACCGGGTTCTCAATGAGCTGGCAGATCGGCACGCAATCGCAGTTTGCGATGCCGAAACCACGGAAGATCTCGACATTATCGCCGCGGCAGCTCTGAGGCGGCAGGGAATCCAGCTAGTCGGCGCTTCGGCCCTCGCGGCGGCACTCTTCCGCGTCGTGGACTCAACGCGGCCCCTTACAGTCCGGACGTCCGGTCGGGATCGGAGGCAACAGCCGAACTCGTCCCCGGCCAGCGAGGCCAGTTTGCGCCGGACCTCGGCACCGAAGCCGGTACTCCTGGTTGTCGGGACAGCGTCAGCGCAGAGCCGAATTCAATTGCAGGCCCTGGCCTCCTTTGGAGTCTCACTGTTTTCAGTGACCCCGGCTGAGCTTCTCGCCGGCACCGCCGATTCCACCGCCCTGCGCACGGCATTGCTGGCCGGTCCGGTCGCAGTGAGTATCAGCGCGACGGAGACCGCCATTGAGAGCTCCACGCTCCTGACCGCAGCCCTCGCACGATTCATCGCTCCGATTGCCGAACGGCTTCCCCTGGTGCTCACCGGTGGCGAAACGGCTCGTGCCGTCTTGAACGCCCTGTACATCCGGTGGCTCGAACCAATCGCGGAAATCGAACACGGTGCGGTGCTGTCACGGACCGACCA
Source organism: Arthrobacter sp. SD1074B (assembly GCF_056780195.1). Taxonomy (NCBI): domain Bacteria; kingdom Bacillati; phylum Actinomycetota; class Actinomycetes; order Micrococcales; family Micrococcaceae; genus Arthrobacter; species Arthrobacter sp. SD1074B. The sequence continues at coordinate 894,252 of NZ_JBRAZT010000001.1, forward strand.
CGACACGATTGTCGTCACGAGACCCGGCACATTCGGCGGCCCTGACAGCCTGCGCACCATTCTTGGCTACATTCACTCACATCTGGCGTCCGAGACGGCAAGTCCACACATGCCAGGAAAGGCACACGCATGAAAACCCGTGATCCGCACGACGTTCCCTTCATCGCTGTCACAATGGGCGACGGCGCAGGCGTAGGACCTGAAGTTGTGGTCGCTGCTCTCCTGGACCCGCAGGTGATGGCGGAATGCCGGCCCGTCGTCATCGGCGATGCCCTCCGGCTGCGGCAAGCCGCTGATCTCCTTGGCGTCGAGTCCACCATCGTGCGGGTCGACAGCGTCAGCGACGCTTCATTCGCGCCGGGCCGCATTAACGTCATTGACCTTGCATTGCTCCCGGAAGATCTTCCCTGGGGGCAGCTTTCCGCGCTCGCCGGCAACGCGGCATACGAATACATCAGAGTCGCTGCAGAGTTGGCCATGTCCGGCGACGTCCAGGCAATCTGCACCGCTCCCTTGAACAAGGAGGCACTGCACGCGGCCGGCCACATCTACCCTGGCCACACAGAGCTCCTGGCCCGCCTCACCGGCACAGACGAGGTCTCCATGATGCTATCGACCAGCAAGATCAGAGTCATCCACGTGACCACGCACATCGGTTTGGTAGACGCAGTAAAGAAGATCAACCCAGGGCTCGTGGAACGCACGATTCGGCGGGGGCATGAGGCACTTGTGCGGGCGGGCATCCCCAACCCGAAAATCGGTGTCTGTGCTATCAACCCGCACGCCGGCGAGGGCGGACTATTCGGTCAGGGGGAAGAAGCGGAAAAAATCGAACCAGGTGTCCGGGCCGCGCGTGAAGCCGGTATCGATGTCTACGGTCCGCTGCCGGCAGACACACTCTTCTTCTTGGCAGGTCGCGGCGACTATGACCTTGTAGTAGCGATGTACCACGACCAGGGTCATGGCCCTGTCAAGGTTCTGGGTATCGAAGCCGGCGTGAACATTACCGTGGGGATGCCCGTCATCCGGACATCGGTCGATCACGGTACCGCCTTCGACATCGCCGGCAAGGGCGTCGCGGACCCGCGGAGCATGGTCGAAGCGTTGCATCAGGCCACCGAAATGGCCACCCGGCCGCCGGCCGATGACTAGACACGCCGGAATGCCGTACCGGAAAGGAAAGATGGCATGAGATCCTCGGACATTCGCCGGGAGGAAATCGTTAGCTTGGCCACCAGGGCTGGCACGGCCAACGTTGAGGACCTGTCCAGCCATTTCGGCGTCACCCCTTCAACAATTCGCCGGGATCTAGCCGCGCTGGACGCACAGGGCAGGCTGGCTCGAACCTACGGTGGCGCGCTCGGCCTGACCCCGCATCCCGAATCCTCACTACGCCAGCGCATGGGGGTGGCGTACGAGGAAAAGCAAGCCATCGCACGCTGGGCCGCGGCCCAGGTGAGGCTCGGCGAAAGTCTGCTGCTGGATGCCGGCTCCACTGTCGCCGCCGTCGCGCGTGAGCTACGTTCCGCCAAAGACCTTCGCGTGGCATCCGTCGGGCTCACGGTGCTCGAGGAACTCGCCGACGCCGGAGGTATCCAACTTGACTGCCTCGGGGGGCGAGTTCGCCGGCTGAGCCAGAGCCTCCTCGGTCCACTGACAGAAGCCGCACTGGAACGAATGACCTTTGATCGCGCCTTTCTAAGCGCCGACGCCGTCATGGCAGGCAGAGGCATCTGCGAAGCAGACCTAGAACAAACCAGGCTGAAAGAACTCATGGCTCAGAGAGCCGAGAAAGTCTATGTGCTTGCGCATGCAAGCAAGCTGGGCAAGAGCCCCTTCCACGCGTGGGCTCACCTCCCAATGCCGTGGAGCCTCGTCACGGACGATTCCGCGACTGGGGAAGACATCGAACCCTTCACGGCCGAGGGGATCGAAGTCTTTGTCGCGCCCCGCGCCGAACCCTGAGGCCCGGCCAAGCGTCGATTCCAAATTGGGACCCCAGGGTATTGACAAGCCCGAACCGCTGCTGAAAGATAAGTTGTAAGTCATCAGACATCCGGCGTCTTACCAAGAAGGAGACGATTATCGTGTCAAAGAAGATCGCGATTCTGCATACCAGCTTCGTATTTGTTTCTGTCGAGCCTGTGATCAATGACCTCATTGCCGAGCTCATCCCCGACGCTGAAGTCATCCATTTTGTGGACTCAGACGTTTTGGCCACGGTCGTGCGCGAGCAAGGGATATCGACCAAAAGCGAGGCTCGAATGACGCATCTTGCGCAGGCAGCGGAAGCGGCCGGAGCCGACATCATCTTCTCCGCGTGCTCATCGTTGGGACCGGCCCTGGACGTCGCGGCCCGCAACGTTCACACGCCGGTGGTGAAGATTGACGACGCGATGGCCATGCGGGCCGCCCGCGAAGGAACGCGCATCGGTGTCCTGGCCACCGTGCCCACCACGCTCGGTCCGACGTCGGATCTCATCCAGGAAAAAGCAGACGAAATCGGGCGCAGCATCACGCTTGAGAAGAGGCTATGCGAAGGCGCGTTCGATGTCCTCATGTCGGGAGACCGCGAAAAGCACGACACGATGGTCACTGAACAGGCCACCGACCTCGCCAGGAATGTTGACATGATCGTCCTGGCGCAGGCATCCATGTCCCGTCTCGCCGGCGCTCTCCAGGAGAAGACCAACATGCCGGTTCTGTCGAGCCCCCGCATCGGTGTCGAGTACCTGGCTCGACGTGTCGCGGAACTCCCTGCGTGAAAAAGCCGGATCTGAACTTGGAAACCAGAAATGCAGCAGAGTTGCTTTCCTCTGGGCCAGCAGTCCTGCGCATTCCGGACTCCCGGCTCCGCATTCGGGAAGCAAACGCTGCCGACAAGATCTGGGTGATCGTGCTCGACGACGACCCCACCGGAAGCCAGTCGGTCCAGGGAGTCCCGGTGCTTACCAGATGGGATGATGAAGATCTGAACTGGGCATTCAAACAGCCTGGCAACGGTTTCTTCATCCTCACCAACACCAGAGGACTCAACAACGAGGAAGCGCGGTCCACGGTCACGGATGTCGCAGAGGCCATCAGGCGTGCCAGCGCCGAATTGGGTGCCCGCTACACACTGATCACTCGCAGCGACTCCACCCTCCGCGGGCATTACCCTCTCGAAACCGATGTCCTCAGCGACATGGCCCGTTCTTCCGGCGAACCCTATGACGCCCTTCTCCTTGCCCCCGCGTACATCGCGGCGGGAAGGGTGACCGTAGATGACGTGCACTACGTCGGCAGTGGAGACTCGTTTGTTCCGGTTGGCCAGACAAACTACGCAAACGACGCCACATTCGGATTCGCCAGCTCAAACGTCCGGCACTACGTCGAGGAAAAGACACAGGGGGCCATCTCCGCCGATGAAGTTGTGAGCCTCAGCCTCGAAGAGATCAGGATAGGTGGCGCCAATCGGGTGCGCGACGTCATCCTCTCCTGCAAGAACGCTACTCCCGTAGTGGTGAACGCGGTTGATGAGGCCGACCTTGACGTACTCGTTTTGGGCCTCATCCTGGCGGAAGAGGCTGGCGCCCGGGTCCTGAGCCGGACCGGACCCTCCTTCGTGGCGGCGCGGCTGGGCATCAAGGATCGCGCGCCGCTATCCCATGACGAAGTCTTCGCTTCCGGGGAGCGCGCCGGTAACGGATTGGTGGTTGTGGGTTCGCACGTTGAGCTGACTACCCGCCAGGTAGCGCGGTTGCAGAACGAATTCCCGGACATGGAGACCGTCGAACTGGATGTCCCGAAACTGCTCGATCCTGCTCACCGCGCGGGCGAAATGGCCCGATGCGGTGACGCGCTTGTAGCAGCACTGTCGAAAACGGACGCGCTGCTTGTCTCGAGCAGAGATCAAATCGTCGGAGACACGGGCCATTCAAGCCTGCTGATCGCCCAGGCGGTCTCCCACGCCCTGGTCACCCTTACGGCCCGGGCGGTCCATGAGGTAGCAACCAAGTGGGTGCTCGCCAAGGGAGGGATCACCTCAAGCGATGTCGCCACTGAAGGGCTCGAGATTCGGCGGGCGACGGTGGTGGGGCAACTGTTCCCCGGAATCGTTTCCGTTTGGGTCAACGAAGGTGGCGGCAGCCAGGGACTTAAGGGCCTTCCCTATGTCGTCTTCGCCGGGAACGTTGGAGATGAATCGACTCTCGCCGACGCGGTCAGGATTCTGCGCGGGGCCGCCGCACTGACCGATAGCAGAAACGGGGCCCTCGACCATGGCCCTCCTCGGACTTTCTGACGGGAACCGGGAATACGCCTGCCAGCGGCATGAAGGTTTCCAGCTGTTTCTGACGGCAATTAGGAAATCGAACCAAGCCAAAATCTCACAGTTTTACACCAGAGTCGCTTTGCAATAATTACAAAGGAGTAGTAATGCGTAAGATCACAGCCGTAACTGCAATGTTGGCCACGGCGGCGTTTGCCCTCACCGCTTGCGGCGGAGGAACCCCCTCGGGCGGCTCCTCCGGGGCTTCCGGGGCATCTGATGCGCAGGGGGCGTACGTCTTCCTGCCGAAGTCGCTCAACAACCCTTACTGGGTTGACGCCCGCAAGGGGATGGAAGACGCGGCCAAGAAGCTGGGCGTAACGGCGAAGTTCCTGGGCCCGGACACGGATAACGCGGCTGCGCAGGTCGCCATCTTTGATTCCATCCTCGCCACCCACCCCGCAGGTATCGCCATCTCACCGAACGACCCCGCGAGCGTCGTCGACGACATCGCCAAGGCGAAAGCGGCTGGCATTCCGGTTATCGCATGGGACGGACCCGTTCCGAACAGCGAAGTCCTGGGCTACATCGGGACGGACAACGTCGCAGCCGGCGTCCAGGCCGGCGAAGCGCTCGCCAAGAGCATCGGGAACAAGGGCAAGGTCGCCGTCGTGATCGGCAGCCTGAGCGCGGTGAACCTCAACCAGCGCCTGGAGGGCGTCAAGAAGGCGCTGGCCGGCCACCCGGACGTCAAGCTTGTTGCCACCGAGGTCTCCGGCGAGTCCATTGCTACCGCACAGACGAGCTCTGAGACCATCCTTCAGGCCAACCCTGACCTGGCGGGATTCATCGGTATCGGCGGTTCAGACTTGCCCGGCATCGCCGGGGCGCTGAAGTCGGCCAATAAGTGCGGGAAGGTCAAGGCGGTCGGCTTCGACGTCGTCCCGCAGGGCGTTGAAGGCATGAACGGAGGATGTGTGGACGCGCTCATCTCACAGAAGCCGTTCGGAATGACCGCACAGGCTCTCCAGATTCTGGCGGACTTCCACAACAACAAATCGAAGCTTGAGCAGAACTTCGTCGTCGACACCGGCGTCGTGACGGTCACTCCGGACACGTTGGCGGAGTTCCAGAAGACCGCCCACTAAGCCGCCAGCACGCGTGCGGGGCCGGCATGGAATCACGCCGGCCCCGCCACCCCACAACCGTTCCTAAGGAGTAGCAATGGTTACGCATCCGCTCATTGCCATGCGCGGTATCGTCAAAAGGTACCCCGGGGTCACCGCACTCCGCGACGTTAGCTTGTCGGTCGAGTCCGGCGAAGTTATGGCTCTCGTCGGTGAGAACGGCGCGGGCAAGAGCACTTTGTTGAAGATCCTCGCCGGCGCTGCACGTGCCGACGAAGGCGTCATTGAGGTTTCCGGAGAAACCGTTCAGGCACATTCGCCCCGGGAGTCCCAGGCACGCGGAATTGCGGTCATCTATCAGGAGCTGAATCTCGCAAACGATCTGAGCGTAGCCGAGAACATCTACGTCGGCCGCGAGCCGAAAACCCGGCTGGGAAGCGTCGATTTCCGTGCGATGGAGCGAGGCGCAGGTGAGCTGCTGTCCAGCCTGGGCATCGACATCGCGCCGACCGAAATCGTGGGAAACCTGAACATCGCACTGCGTCAGATGGTCGAGATCGCCAAGGCATTGCTGATCGACGCGCGCGTCGTCGTGATGGATGAGCCAACATCGTCGTTGACCGAGGAGGAGGTCGAAACCCTTCTCAAGCTCGTCCGTCAGCTCCGGTCCAATGGCGTGAGCGTTATCTACGTTTCACACCGTATGCGTGAGATTTTCGAGATCGCAGACCGCATTACCGTCATGCGGGACGGGGCGGTAGTGGGCGTGCGTGACGCCAAGACCACCACCCCGAATGATCTCGTTCATATGATGGTCGGACGCGAGCTCGAGGATCTCTACGGAGCGCGGACATCGCCCGTGGATACCGCCGCGACCCCGACCCTGGAAGTCCGCGGGCTCAGCTCCGGAAAGCTCCTGCACGACGTGAGCTTCTCGGTACGCCCCGGAGAAATCCTTGCCCTGGCAGGGCTAATCGGTGCCGGTCGTAGCGACGCGGCAATGACCATATTCGGCGCGGCGAAACGCCGTGGTGGCGAAATCCTCATAGACGGACAGCCGATGGCGTTGCGCACGCCGCGTGAAGCGATGGACGCGGGAATCGGTCTTGTGCCCGAGGACCGTAAACACCAGGGCTTATTTCTCGGACTGCCGGTCCGGGAAAACATGTCTTCGGCATCTTTGTCCAAGATCAGTCGCCTGTCCTTCGTGTCGCGACGCCGCGATCGGGACCTTGCACGCCAGTATGCGAAGCAGCTGGGACTTCGGGAGTCCGCGATCGAAGTCGCCGCAGGCACCCTAAGCGGTGGAAACCAGCAAAAGGTGGTGCTCGCCCGATGGCTGGCGCGGGCCCCCAAGCTCCTCATTCTCGATGAGCCGACTCGGGGCGTTGATGTTGGTGCAAAGGCTGAGATCTACCAACTGATCCGCAAGATCGCCAGCGAAGGTGTCGCCATTTTGGTCATCTCATCGGAGCTAACGGAAGTTCTGGGTATCGCCGATCGCATCCTCGTCATGCGAGAGGGCCACGGCGTAGGCGAACTGGCCGCCGCGGAAGCAAGTGAAAAGCGCGTTATGGCTATGGCAACGGGAGTACAGGAAGACGTCTCATGACAATCAATGGAGAGACCGTGAAACGAGAAAAGCAAACGACGCCAGACGGTGTTCCCGCCCTGCCGGCGGCCGCTCAAACATCGTTGGGCGAGAAGATCCGCCACAGGTTGTTGAAGATCATCACTGCACGAGAGTCCACCCTCGGTGGCGTTGTGATTCTCCTGGTTATCTACCTGTCGTGGGCATCGCCGTACTTCTTTACTGCCGGGAACCTTACGGTCGTGGGACGGCAGATTGCTCTGGCACTGCTGATCAGCGTGGGCATGACGTTCGTCATCCTGATCGGCGGGATTGACCTTTCTGTCGGCTCCGTAGTCGCGTTGGTGAGTGTCCTGTCAGGTGAGGCCATGGTCAACGCCGGGCTGCCGCCGGTCGTGTCTGTGATTCTGGCGCTGGCCGCTGGTGCGCTTGTGGGTCTGGTGAACGGCTCGATCAATGCCTTTGCGGGGATACCGTCGTTTGTCGTGACCCTGGGCATGCTTGCCGTGGCGCGCGGATTGTCGCTCGGTATTACCGGCGGTTCGACGATCAGCGGCTTCCCGCCAGGCTTCCTCTACATCGGGCAGGGAGCATTCCTCGGTATCCCCGTCCCCATCTGGATCGCAGCGGTCGTTGCGGTTGTGAGCCACTTGGTGCTGACACGCACTACATTCGGCCGCCACGTCTATTTCGTAGGCTCAAATGAAGAAGCGGCCAAACTATCGGGCATCCGAGTGCGCCGGGTGAAAATATCCGTATTCGTTATTTCCTCCACCCTCGCCGCGGTAGCAGGCATCCTGGAGACCGCGCGGCTGAGCGTCGGCCAACCGGCTGCAGGAAACGGCTACGAACTCTTGGCCATCGGGGCAGCCGTCATTGGTGGAACGAGCCTGTTCGGCGGTGTGGGCGGGATCCTGGGAACCGCACTGGGAACTTCCCTGCTCCTGCTTATCCAGAACGCTCTGATCCTCTTGGGCATCTCCGCCTACTGGCAGCAAGCATTCAGCGGCGTCATCATCGTCGGAGCCGTTGCACTGAACATGTGGCGTAGAAAACAAAACTAGAACGCGAAGACCAGCGCCTCGCTAGGGGCGCACATCAAACAAGGAGCAATCATGAAGGTAGTAATCACTGGAGCCCACGGAAAAGTCGGTCGCGCAGCGACCCAGGCGCTGTTGGATGCCGGCCACGATGTCCTCGCAGTGGACTTGACCCGACCGGGATTTGAACGCCGGGCAGAGGGAACCGCGACGTACCAGATGGCGGACCTCACTGACGCCGGCGAGGCGTACGCCGTTGTGCGAGGCGCAGACGCCGTCGTGCACACCGCCGCGATTCCCGAGCCCACCGGAAACCCGGCCCAAGTCGTGTTCCACACGAACCTGATGGCAACTTTCAACGTACTTGAGGCCGCAGTCAGGTTCGGCGTGAAGCGCTTCGTAAACATCTCGAGCGAGACCGTCCCCGGCTTCTTCTTCCCGGAGCGCGACTTCCTGCCGGACTACGCTCCCGTTGACGAGGAGCACCCCATCCACCCGCAGGATCCGTACGCGATCTCGAAGCACTTCGGCGAGCAGTTGATGGACGCTGCAGTCCGACGCTCCGACATCAGCTGCATCTCGCTGCGGCCAAGCTGGGTACAGTACGAGGGCAATTATGAGCAGAACCTCGGCCCCCAGGTTCGCGACGCCTCGGTCCTCAGCCCCAATCTGTGGAGCTACATCGACGCCTACGACCTTGCGGACGCAATTGTGCTTGCAACGGAGTCCGACCTGCCCGGTCATGAGGTCTTCTACATCGCATCACCCGACAACGTCGGTGGGCGAAACTTCGGTGAGATCCTGCACACCTACTACGGGGACAAGATCGAGCTCCGCCCCACCGCACGCCCGGACGCCTCAGGAATTTCCAGCGCCAAGGCCCAGCGCATGCTCGGGTGGAGCCCGAAGCGGTCCTGGCGCGACTACCTGGATTCCGACGGCAAGGCCCTTCCGCGAGGCTGAGACAGTCCGCCCCGTTACCTGGGAAGCGCGGGCCGAGCTAGACGGCCCGCGCTTCCCGGCAACGGATGACGACCTCGTCAGCCGGCGCGTCCTCGGAACTACCGAAGGCGTCGCGCTGCTGCTGATCGATGCGTCTCCCTCGCTCCGTCCAGGAGCCGCAATCCAGGACCCTTCAGGAAGGAACCAATGCTCGTAAAGACCAGCCCCCACTCTGTCAATGTCAGTGTCTCCTCGGCAGCCAACCTGGAAGAGACCCTTAACAAGGCCGTTGACATCCTCTTCCGCGCAGCAGTGGCCAACAAATGCGGCATTCTCGTAACACGCCACAGCCACGAGCTATATACCGCGGATGTCCATCCGAGCGTTCCTTTTGGCCTGACGCGCGAAATCAGCATGTGAGGCTGGTTGGGCCCCGCGTGGATCTCGGGGGTTTGTGTGGCAGGCTGTGCCGGCGTCGCGACGTCCGGTTCTACGTCCTGGCCTCGAAGCCAACAAGGAACATGGCCGACGCCGCTAGCACCACTACTCCCTGCCCTCCCCGAGCGGGATGAGCATAGTGCGGAACGGACCCGCAACGGCATGGAGGCCCCAAATACGATCGGCGACGTCGTCGATGCCATTGGCAAGCTGAAGCTTGGGAATGCCGCCGGGGATCACGAGTTGCGCGACACGGATGCCCTCAACCTCGAGTGCGTCGTGGAGCATCTCACCGTAGGCGCTCTCGGCCGGGAACGCGACCGAGGTGCCTGCGAAGTCGGCGCGCGCCTTCACCGAGGTTCCGCCGTTGACCAGGAGCACGCTGCCGCCTCCTGCCTGACGCATCGCCGGGAGCACCGTCCGCACCGCGTGAATGAGCCCGAGAGCCGAGAACCGCAATGCTTCCAGCGCCAGCTCGGGAGTCATGTCGAGCACCGGTTTCAGGTATTCACGCGACGGGAGCGGGCTGTACTGCAACGTGGTGATGGGTCCCAGCTCTGCTGCGGCACGGGCAAGGGCGTCCTCAAGCGCTGCAGGTACCAGCACGTCCGCGGCGTAACCACGAGCGGTCAAGCCGCCGGCCTCGAGCTCCGCGGCCAGGACGTCAAGCTTCGACTGGTTCCTCGAGATCAGGGCTATGGAGAAGCCTTCGCGCCCAAACCTTCGCGCAACTGCCGCTCCGAGTCCCGGTCCAGCTCCGATGATAGCGATGACAGGCACGGTGGGTTCCTTCGATTGATTAATTGTCTTGACAAAAGCGCCGTCCGGTTCGGGCGACAGTTTGTCGGCATCACCCTCGACACACCCGGACCCCTGTGAGTCTAGTTCACGCCATCAGTCCCCGCGAGCGCGCGCCATAGCTGGAGAGTTTGGCCGATCGGTGCCGAGCCCAGGTGAACCGACTCACCCGCGGTCGTCAAGGTGCTTCGAATGCGGATTAGTCGAGCCAGACAGCGGGGCCGTCATCGCAGAACATGCCCCAGGCGGCATCCGCCTTGTCAGTCGGCGTCGAGTGCGGCCTGAAGCAGCCGGTCAAAACTGGCGGTTCCGTACTCGGGTGGCGTGATCGAGATGAAGACCTGGGTGGTAGTCACCACGGGCGCGCCGGTGGGCGGACTGCTCTTCGGTGCCATGCGGGCCGGTGCCGGCTGCTTCGGTCGGACCGCTGGAGATCCGCCATGCCGGACCGCCCGAAGCTCCAGGCCCGGCACGCCGTGGACGAGCCGGGGAATGCGGCGCTCGTTCTCGATGAACTCCCTGAAGTCACGGATCGACAGTTGGTCGTTCGGGTTGCCGGTCAGTTCGACGACGGTGTCGTTGACCCGCTGACTGATCCCGGTAAGAAACTTCTTCTCGCTGGACGCTTTTGCCCGGACCAAGAACGCTGTCAACGCCACGGCGAAAACGACGTTAAAAAGTGTCGCGACTCCGGGTCCCTGAGCCCGGCAATGAAAATCATGAGCAGACGATCGCTTCCCTGGCCTTCTTGAGGTCGTCCAACAGGCCGGCGTCGGAAAGGGCACCCACAGGGCCCTGTGGTGTCCCTGAGACACTACGGCGGCGATCCCCAGCTCGGCCATCCGGCCAAGCGAACCGACGCCGCCCAACCAGACGCCGTCGTCGTGCGGGTGCCGGACCAGCGCGTCGGTGCGGCCCCACATGCTGTAGTCCTGGCGCTCGGCCCGCGGCCAAGCATCGGGCCGGTGCCCCTCGCCCCGTCCTAGCTCCATGCCGAGCATCATGAGGTCGCGGGCCCGGAGACCGGGCCAGCCATGCAGGCGCCGCCGCCATTCGAACGGCACCGCCGTGTAGCCGTAGGCCGCGCCGAGCAGGCCGCCGGCGATGGCCGCGACGGTGTCAGTGTCGCGGCCTCCGCGCACCGCTTCCTCCAGTGCAGCCCGCAGGTGCGCCGGACCGGACGAGGTCAGGCCGGCGCAGTGGATGGCGCTCCAGGCGCCCTGGAAGGCCTCGTCCGTCAGCTCCCGCCCGGATATTCCGGCGGCAATCTCGGCAATCTCTTCAACGGTGTGTACGGGGTCTACCGCAAGGGTCGATGGGAGGCCCTCGTCATCCGTGGAGAGGGCCAAGAAAGGCCAAACGCGACCGCCCGCCATCGATTCACTGCGGACGGAGGGATGCGTCACCTCGCAGAGGCTCGAGAAGACCTGGTTGAGCAGTGGGAGGACGGTCTGCCCTTCATCGGCACAAGTTCATTCGCGCCCGAGGACGTCGTAAAAGTGCTTGGGCGCGATCGCATTGGTCGGGTGCGGCGGATAACTCGCACGGGCGCGGGCTACGTGATTGAAGTGAGCATCGACGGGGAGCTTCACCACGTCGCGCCCGAGTCCCTCCAGAAGGTGGATGGAGACCCACGCGACCCAGCGTTCTGGGTATCCTCGGCACCCGCTACGGCACGGGAGATCGCAATGACACTGACGTGGACGAAGTTGCGCGAGCCGCTCTCGAACACCCTGTACTCCTACCGAGCGACAAAAACGGTCTTTCGTGCCTACCAGTTCATCCCTGCGCTCAAGATCCTCAACTCTCCGACCGGGCGGCTACTTCTGGCGGACGAGGTGGGCCTCGGAAAGACGATCGAGGCGGGACTGGTGTGGAGCGAGCTGGAGCAAAGGTCACCGCTTCGTCGCACGCTTGTGGTCACGCCTTCGTCCTTGACTCACAAATGGCGCCTGGAGATGAGGCGGCGTTTCGATCGTGACCTCGAGGCTATTAAGCCTCGCAAGCTGGCTGACCTCGCCGAAGATCTCCTGGCCGGTATGGACCCTGAAATCCACGCGATCATCTCGGTGGAGTCCCTCCGCAGTGCCAGCGACGTGCTCGAGCAGCTGACCCGGATCCGACCGAGATTTGATCTGGTCATCGTCGACGAGGCCCATGTGTTGCGCAATGCCGGAACGAGGTCGAACCTGCTAGGCGGGTTGCTGTCCGATTGGGCCGATCACTTGCCTGTTGCCTCATGTCAATAGGTCCGGGAGTGTTGAGTCGTTGCCTCAGTTGAAAAGGTCCGTTTTGGGACGGGGTTGAACGAGGTGTTGATCCGGCGGATCCGGGGTGCGGCTTTGGCCTGGGCGAGGACTTCCAGTTCCCCGGTCAGGGCCAGGATGTGCCGGGACAGGGCCGCGGGCTGGAGGCGTTTGAACTGGGCGTTCATCGCGATCACGGGGCGTTTGCGGGTCCCGGGGTGGATCGCGGCGCGCTGGTGGGGCGTCAGCGCCACGTCGTGCTTCTTGATCACTTTCGCTCCGCGGCGTTCCTTCGAGATTAGCTTCTGCTGGGGCAGCAGGTAGTTCGTGAAGACCGCGTCGAGGTCCCAGATCGCATTGAGTTTCTCGAGCTCTGCGGCCGTGTCGTAACGGTAGTAACCCACGAGCTCGCGGACCCGGGACCAGTTCTTCTGCTCCACATGGGCCCCGTCGTTCTTGTTCCCGGGCCGGGACCGGGTAAACGTGATCTGCCGGGCGTGGCAGTAGGCGAGCAGGTCCGCGTTAATGAACTCGGTTCCATTGTCCGAGTCGATCCCGAGAATCGGGAACGGGAACCGGCCCAGCGCGTGCTGCAGCGCCGCGAGCACCCACTTCTGGGCCTTGTTCGGCACGGGGCGGTTCACCGTCCAGCCGGTGGCGATATCTGTGACGGTCAGCGTGAAGCAGTACTCCCCGGACGCGGTGCCGCCTTCATGGCCGACGAGATCGATTTCCACAAACCCGGGCACCGCGTCATCCCAGTCCGCCCAGGTCCGGACCGGGATCTGGGACTTCAGCAAGGACCCCGGCTTGGTATGGGACCGGCCCCGCAACACCAGCTTCGCCCGCTCCGGGGCGAGCCGCCGGTCAATCGTGGCCACGCTCATCCGCATCAGCAACGCGGCGTCCCCGTCAGTGAGGACCAGTTCGCCGTCGCGCCGCAGCAACGGCACCAGCACCGGCAACATCGGCGCCAGACGCTTGCCCGCCGGCGCCCTGAGAACGGCCCAGCACACGACGAGCGCGTCGATGACCGCCGGCCCGTATACCGGGTCCCGCGCCGGACGCGGACGCACCGGCCGCAGCTCCAGCGCCTGCCGCAGCGCCCGCCGCGCATAATCCCGGTTCCAGCCCGTGAGCTCCACCAGCTCATCCAGGATCCGAGCCTTCCCGGCACGCCCCTCCCGGGCATACGCCCGGGCCTTGATCAGCGTGACAGCCTTCCGCTGGCCCATCGTCAGTCCCATCCCTCAAGGATGTCCGCGCCAGGAACTTCCCGGACCTTTTCAGATGAGGCAACGTATCGGCCTCCGCGGACCTTTCCCATGAGTCAACGCGGCATCTTGACACCTTCGAGGCCCCGGATTAACTTCAGCCTTAACGAGGCGATTCGCCCCTTCTCCACTACTGAGGCACAGGTTTTCCCGGTGCCGCGTGCCCGGGCGCTCCCGGCACGGAACCCCGGCTGCGTCGGCTGAGCGGGCCGCGCCGGGCCACATGCCTGGGGGATCCAATTCGGTCTCTCGCCTACAAGGAGCAGGAAATGTCGGAGGGTATTGGACTGATAGAGCGGTTTTACAAGGACGTCGTGGAGAGCGGAAATCTTGCCCTCATCGATGAGCTGGCGACGGACAGTTATGTCGATCACGAGGAAGGCCTTCCCGGGCAGCCGTCCGGCAAGGACGGCGTGAAATTCTTCGTGAACACCATGCGGTCCGCTTTCCCGGACATCAAGGTCAAGGCGATTGAGCCCTCGATGACCGCCGGCAACATGGAAGCATGCCACGTGATCCTGACCGGGACCCACCGTGGCGAGATGGCCGGCATCCCGGCCACGGGCAAGAGCGTCGAGTTCGACTGCACGGACATCATCCGGGTGGAGGACGGCAAGGTGGCCGAGCACTGGGGCACCACCGACAACCTGGCCCTCATGCAGCAGATCGGCGCGGTGGCCGTTGGCTGAGCGGCACCCACCCACGACGGCGGGCGGACCGGCCGCCGTCGGGATCAGACAGCAGGGCTGCCCACGTTTCCATCGAGACGCGGACAGCCCCTTTTGCGTGTTGGTCCAGGTCTACCTGCCGAGCCCGGCCTCGATCGCGTCCAGGTCGCGGACGGCGTAGCGGTGGTGCTCCCATTCCTCGTTGAGGATGGTGTGCAGGCAGGAGCGGACGGTCACCGGTTGTTCGGGGGCCCACGGATTTCGGCGGGCCGCGGACAGGTCCGCCGCGGTGAGGGTGGCGAGGTAGTCCCGCACCATGGCGGCCTTCGCTGCCCGGACCTCAAGCACCTGAGCATAGGACGGTGTGAGGTTCGAGAAGACGGCCAGATCGTATCCGTCGGTCTCGTACTCGGCGTTGGGTTGGCCGATGGGATGGTACGGCTGTTCCAGTTCGAGGATTCCCCGGCCGAGCCAGGTGTCCGTGGCCATGACCAGGTGGCGCAGTGTCTGCGCGAAGGACCACTCGCCGTCCGCCGAGATATCGACCGTGCCGGGCGGCATCGCTGCAACCCGGTCCAGCGTCGCCTGCCAGGTCCGCTCCAGCACGGCCCACGCGGCACGTAGCCCGTCCGGGTCCTGGGCGCGCCTCTGCTCCCGGCCGGGGAAGCGGCGGTTGAGTTCGGCCTCGACGAAGGGGACGACGTCGACGCCGTTGACGTACAGGGTGTTCTCGGCCTCGAGCAGCCACGGGGCGTCGATGTCCGCCCCGGCCGCGTCGACCGCGCGCATCACCGCGCCGGAGAGGTCGGACCGGAGGAACCGGGCGCCGCGCAGGTTCACGTCGGTGAAGTGTGCGCCTTGGAGGTCATCGGACTGGGTGAAAGCTGCCATGCGAGCACTCTGCCACGGCTGCGTCGGGCGCGCAGCACCCGGGCGGGTTAGAGGCTGCAGCCGGCGGTCCGCGGACCCATTGGGGATGCCGGTACCCCATTTTCCGCAGGGCAGGATCGGTCCATAATGGCCACATAAGCTTCGGGGACCCCTTGCGCCGGTGATGGGTGGCGCGGCGTGGACGAGTCCCAGGTGGCTGTCCCGGCTAGGCGCGAGGGGCGGTCACGGGCTCCGGACCATGATTCCGGGGACCGAAACCGGGGGGAGCGACGCCATCACTGCGGTCATCGACGCACTGAAGGGATTCATCATGTTCAAGGATTCAAACATCATGGCTGTCCTCCCCGCGAAGGACATCAACAGGGCGAAGGAGTTCTACCGGGACAAGCTGGGCATCGAACCCTCAGAGTCCATGGAGGAGGGCAGCGTGATGTACAGCTGCGGCCAGGGAACCCGCTTCCTCGTGTACCAGACGGACAATGCGGGGACGGCCAAGAACACCCAGATGGGCTGGGAAACGGACAACCTGGAACGCGAGATGGAGGAGCTGCGGGGCCGCGGCGTCGTCTTTGAGGAGTACGACTTTCCCGGCCTGAAGACGGAGAACGGCGTGGCCACGGCGTCCTGGGGGAAGGCTGCCTGGTTCCTGGACAGCGAGGGCAACATCCTCAACATCGCCCAGCGCTCGTAGGCCGGAGGCTGACACCGATCAACGACTCACAACATCGCTACCCCCGGCAACGGAGCCGGAGGGAACCGGAGCCCGCCTTCAAGGCGGGAGCCGGTTTCGAGCCTGACGTCGCCCCTGGACAGGGCAACGAGCGCGTCCAGAAGAGCAGCGTTCGCAGCAGCGACTACCCGCACGCTAGTTAGCGTCGGGTTTCCTGCCCCGCAGGTGTCGGTGGTGTAGCTCGTAGCTGTCGAACACGTCAGAAGAGGTGGTTCCTGAGTGGCCGAACTTGCCGCGAAGAACGTCGGCGAGTCCATCCAGCGCGGCGTGGAGCATCCGTCCGGCGAACTGGAGTTCAGGGTTGTCGCTGCGTTGGGCCTGGGATGCCAGTTCCTGGGCGTAGGCGACTGTGGCCGGCAAGGAGCCGCGTTGCTCGACTTCACGGAAATAGTAGGTTTCATGGAAGGCAAGGAGATCGATGCTCACGAGAGCTACGTTTCCGGCCATTGACTCCAACAACGCGGCGGCATGCGTGGGTTCCACGGACATTACACCCGCAGGACCTGCAGCCTCCCTGAACAAGTTCAGCTCGTGGGCAAGGGCCCGGCGGCGGTTAAGGGCCGGGTACATCTGCAGGATCCAGGTGACCGTTGCTGTCAGCAAACCGAAACCGGTGACGGCCTGGAGGGCCACAACCAGCCTGAGCAGCGGATGCGTTGCCACGATATCGCCAAACCCCACGGTGGAAAGAGTGACCAGGGAGATGTAGAGGGCTTCGGCGAAGTCGGCCCGCAGGGGAACCCCGGCTCCGTATACAAAACCGTCCGTCAGGTGCGGCAAGTAGAGCAGGGCCCAGCCGATGGCCGCGAGGCCCGCCCAGGCGCCGATGACAGCCGCCATGGCCAACGGCGCTGCGATGAAGGAGCCCCGGCCGCGCAGTTTTCTTGACGCCAGCCAGAACCCCCGCATGATCGCCCGGCCCACGGGACCGGAACCGTGGGGATAAAGCAGCGCCCGAAAGACGTCGACGAGCATCAGCAGAACCAGCCCGGCCCCTAAGACTGTCCAGAGCGTGTCCTCAAAGTCCATGCCTCATCTTATGGGCGGCGCCCCGGGCACAGTGACAGACAGGGGAACCCCGGGTCTGGATGCAGGTTACTCGGAGCCGGGTTTCTGTTCCCGGTCCCGGAGGTTCTTCTTGATCTCGTCGAACTTCTCCTTGATGACCCGTTCGGCCTCCGAGAGGGTTTTGCTGGCACTGCTCAGGGGATCCATCTGAACGTAGACGTTGTGGCCGACAGGCAAGTCGTACTCGTCCTTCAGGTGGGTGCTGCCGCCCACACCCTGAAGAGACAGGTAGACCATGGCGTCGGTCCGGGCGACGCCGGAGAGTGTTCCGAAGACAACTGTGAAGTCGTTGGGTTCAAAGCTCACAGTCTGACCGATATGGCTGCGGTCCAGGTCGCTGGCTGCGACCGGCTTCTCGGACGGACTTCCGCTGTAGCTCGTGAACTTCTCCTAATAGTCGAGGGACACGCACCCGAGCGGTCTATATACGAGGCCCGTGAAGGCCAGGCGGTTCCGCCGTGAGGCACCCGCCTATAGAAAGACGGGGTCATCTGCAGGCCCATTCCGAGGGTATTCAGCGGCACGATCTGGTTAGGTTGGACGTGGGCACTTAGCGGAGAAAAAAGGCAGCGTTCCCTCAACCGCTATTTGCCGCGTTTGGCCGAATTGTGCTGTCGGTGCCAAGCGAAGTACTGCCGGGACTTTTCGCCAAAGGCCGTGCATCTCCGGCCGATGATGTCCCGTATCCGGTCCGCAGCTTGCTCGGAACCGCGGCTGCCGTGTTCGATGATTCCCTGATCACCGATGACAACATAGCCGAGCTCAAAGAGCGCATCGCAGCCGAACAGGCAAGCGAGCATGGACACGTTTCGTGTGTCCATGCGCTCGTTCTCCGAGCATGCCCAGCGGGGCTTGATATGCGCCGCGACAACTAGTTCTTCGGGGAGCGAGCGTCCACAAAGTGCGCACGAGCTACCCCAGCGCAGCAGCTGCTGGTCCCGCAGAAACCGCTGCTCTGCCCGGATTGCCACTACTGCCAACCTGTCACTAGGACCGCCGACATAGCCTTCGAACGGTTCAGCGTGTTCCCCTCGCTCCTCGGCTGCTCCGGTGACGGGCTCAATGCCTGCGAGCCGCAACACCTCCAGTGCGCGGCCAGGGTCGAGGGGAAAGAAATAGCCGTTCCTAAGGGACCCGCTTGCGGTGATCGGACCCTGGCCGACGTCGAGCGCGTTCAGAGCCCGACCCCGTGAAACACGGATCTCATACACCGGCTCCGTGAGAACCAATGTGCCCTTCGTGTCGGCAGGCACATCGTCATAGCCGCGAGGCGGATAGGCCGGTCGCGGCATAGTTGCCACGCGGCTGACGCCCCGGATCTCGGGGCTGGCATAGTGGAAGACGAGATCCCCTGGGGACACACCGTCAAGAGTGCGCCAGTGGTCAACCTGTTGGCCACGGCGATCCTTCAGGGGAGCCCACAGGGTACCGTCGTTAAAGACGGGGTCGAAGTTCACCGACTGGTTCGCCCACCAGAAATTCGTGCTCGGACTGACTTCGATCCTGAGAGGTTCGGCTGTGCCTTCGAGACTCTCTCCGTGAATGTCCACCAGCTCGTATCCCAGTCGATTCAAGATGGACCGTGTCTGTTCTCCCCCGGACAGCCGCGGAGGCCCGTCCTTGCCGCAGCCGAATTGCAGTTGGAAGGCCATGGCGACCAGTGGCTTGCTTGCAATCGACTGCCCTCGGTCGATCACTACGTACCGGTGAGACTCCTTAAATCGGGTCCGGGCAATGAACTCCTCGCTTCCGAGCTCATGCCACAGCTCAATTGCGCGGTCGATGCTTCGAGGCTCCAAATCGGCCCATGATCTCTTCATATCCCCATTCATACCTGATTTATGACTTGCCCATGAGTTCAAAAGAACCTTGGAAGTGGAAGGAACGGGAGAGTAACATTTTCGGACGGGCAAATACCGGTGTAGGTCGGAGCCCACAGATACGATCTACCTCATGACCGAAACCCAAGAGATTGATAACCCTGGATCGAATTTCACCCAGGTGCTGGACGCGGCGGCGAAGCTGCCAGGCGTGAGGATCAGTAGGGCCGCCTATCTCCGAACGGCACTCAAGCGCCACTGCACCGAGGAACAGATCAAGAGGGCAATCGCCGAAAGTCCCGCGGCAGCGGGCATTCCACTCAAGGTCATCGCTGAGATCGCAAACACCTCGATCGCTTATGAGACGAGCAAGGTCACAGGCATATCAACCGTCGCAGGTATCCCCGGCGGTCTGGCAATGATCGGCACTGTCCCAGCCGACCTCGCGCAGTACTTGAGTCACATGCTTCGGATCGCCCAGAAGCTGGCGTATATCTACAGTTGGCCTGACCTATTCGCCGATGATGACGACGAAATCGATGAAGCCACCGAGAGCATGCTGATCCTGTTCGTGGGCGTGATGTTCGGCGTGCAGATCGCCCAGAGTGGAGTGGCAAGAGTCGCGGGCATGGTCGCCGCCACCGTTGCCAAGAAACTGCCGCAGAAGGCACTTACTCAGGGTGTCATCTATCCGATCGTGAAAAAGGTGGCCGGCTATCTCGGTGTGAGCATGACCAAGAAGCTTTTCGCCAGCGGAGTCGCAAAGGCTATCCCCATCGTCGGAGCAGTTCTCTCCGGAGGCCTCACCTTGGGCACATTCCTTCCCATGTCCAAACGGCTGCAGAAGCACCTCGCTAGCCTGGAGCTGACCAAGCCAGGACACCGAACCGACGACGCCGAGATCATTGACGCCGAAGTAATCGATCTGGAGGTTGTCGGGAAATAGCGAGAGGCCGAGCCGCCAGAGCTGACCCAAACCATGAGTCCAGCTGACGCCGGCAACGCGACCCGGCGCAACCGCCCAGCACTTTAGCGTTTGGCCCACAGCCACCTCGCCTTTAGAAACGCGCGCCGGCCCTTTCGTATGGCAGGCCTCCGCAACCCTGCAACGTGCTCAGCCCTTCAATACCCACACGGCGTTGTTCGGCTGCAGCCAGCCTTCCTCCGTCAGGGGCGCGGCGCTGAGCAGCACGGAACCGGCCGGCAGTTGCACCGGCTCGGTGCCCATCGCGACGGCGACGAAGAAGTCGGTGCTGCGTTCGCAGATCAACAGGTTCCCGGCCTCGACCCGCCAGGAGCCGCCGTCGTTTGCGGTGAAGACCTCGTTCTTCCACAGCTTCCGGCGGAGGGCCAGCGCCGCTTTGGTGAGGTTCAGGACGGACTCAGCGTCCTGCTCCTGCCGTTCGACGGCGTGCCTGCCCCAGCCGGCGGGGAGCGGCAACCAGGGCTCGGAGAATGGCCCTTCAGCGGTGCCGAGTGCAAAGCCGTGGTGCAGCGCTGGATCCTCGGTCCATGGCAGCGGCACCCGGGCGCCGTCGCGGCAGACGCCGCCGCGGGCCCACATCGGGTCCACCCGGGCCTCGACCGGCACGTCGACCTCGGGCAACCCGAGCTCCTGGCCCTGGTACAGGTACGCCGGGCCGGGCAACCCCAGCAGGGCCACCAGCGCCGCACGCGCACGCTGGGCACCGACGTGGCCGCCGCCGAAGCGGGTCGCAGTGCGGACAATGTCGTGGTTCTCCAGCGCCCACGTGGGCGTCGCCCCGTGCAGCTTGCGCGCGGCCTCGAGGTCGTTGCCGACGGCGGCCCAGGCCTCCGGGTCCCAGCCGAGCTTCACGAAAGCGAAGGCGAAGGCCTGCTGCATCTCATCGGCCCTGGTGTAGCGGGCAGCGCGGGCCGGCTCCAGGTTCACCTCGCCCACCAGCAGGCGGTGCGGCTCGTACTGCTCGGCCAGGGCACGCCAGCGACGGTACACCTCGTGGACCTCCTCCTGGTCCGAGACCTGCGGGTTGGACCGCAGCCCGTCCACCACGCCGCCCTCCGACGGCGAATCCGGCAGCCCCTCGGCCTTGAACAGCGCGTGGGCGACGTCGATGCGCAGCCCGTCCACGCCCTTGTCGAACCAGAAGCGCAGCACGCCGTCGAAGTAGTCGCCGACGGCGGGGTTGCGCCAGTTCCAGTCCGGTTGGCCGGCGGAGAAGAGGTGCAGATACCAGTCGGTGTCTGTCCCGGACGAGGGGTTGGCGCGGCTCCACGCCCGGCCGCCGAACACGCTCTGCCAGTTGTTCGGGGGAACGTCACCCCCAGGACCGCGGACGAAGTGGAATATCTCCCGCTCCGGGGAGCCCGGCCCAGCCGCCAACGCTGCCTGGAACAGCGGGTGCTCGGAGGAGCAGTGGTTGGGGACGACGTCGAGCAGGATCCGCAACCCCAAAGAGTGCGCCCGCTCCAACAAAGACTCGAACTCCGCAAGAGTTCCGAACAGCGGGTCCACGCCGCAGTAGTCGGACACGTCGTAGCCTTGGTCCACCTGCGGGGAGGGCTGGAACGGGGTCATCCAGATCCCGTCTACCCCCAGGGAGGCGATGTACGGCAGCCGGGCGGCGAGTCCGGCGAGGTCGCCCACGCCGTCGCCGTCCCCGTCGGCGAAGGAGCGCGGATAGACCTGATAGATCACCGCGGATTCCCACCACTGCACGTCCGGCGTGAGAGCGGTTTCCTCTGCAGCAGGGAGAGTGGCGGGGGAGACGTTGGCGTACTTGGCGACATCGCGGATGGTGACCACTGTTTCTCCTCCCTGAGTGTGCCTGCGGGTGCTGCGCGAACGCACTACGGAAGCCTAAGGCAAACTGTTTCGTTGGCTGCACCAACACTAAGGGGAGAGGCGGCCAGGGCGTGACTGTTTAGGAAACAACGCCCTCAGGAGGGCCTGCGGTGCCCGGCCCGTCGAATACGGCGCTGGTGCTGGCCTGGGGCACCACCACGTGGACGGCGTTGCGCTGGACCGTGAAATC
The DNA here is from genome assembly GCF_056780195.1 of Arthrobacter sp. SD1074B. Lineage (NCBI taxonomy): Bacteria > Bacillati > Actinomycetota > Actinomycetes > Micrococcales > Micrococcaceae > Arthrobacter > Arthrobacter sp. SD1074B. Next base: position 916,148 of record NZ_JBRAZT010000001.1, read on the forward strand.
GGCGGGCGTGGCGGTGGCAATCTCGCCGTCGAGGTTCACCGGCAGCGGCTGGTCGGTGACCAGCCGGACCCGCCTGGTGGTCAGGTGGTACACCCGGTCGTGCTTGATGAAGCTGCCGTCCTTGAGCAGCCGGGCGATGCTCACGTGCTCCCGCAGAGGCCCTGCCAGGATGGCGTAGATATCAAGGAGGTGGTCATCGATCCCTGCGGTGGGGGAGACCGTGTTGCCGCCGCCGTAGTGCCGGCCGTTGCCCACCGCCACCTGCAGCAGATCCCCGAGCTCCAGCGGCTGGTGGTCCCCCTCCGGGAACTCGAGGCGGGCCCGGAACGGCTTGTGCCGGGTATAAGCGCGCAGGGTGGCGATGCTGTAGGCCAGTGGCCCGAGGTGCCGCTTCAAGCGGGGAGTAAGCGCCTCGGTAACCGCCACCGAGAGGCCCACGGAGGCGACGTTGAGGAACGACTCACCGTTGGCCCGGCCGAGGTCGATGTCCACCACCTTGCCGTCGGCGACGGTGGCGCAAGCCTCGGCGAGGTTGTTTGGGATCTCCAGCGTGCGGGCGAAGTCGTTGGCGGTGCCCAGTGGGAGGATGCCGAGCACCACGTTGGTGCCGGCCACCCGGCCGGCGGCGTAGGAGACGGTCCCGTCGCCGCCACCGACTACAACCAGGTCGTGCCCGTCCGCAAGCACCAGGTCAAGCGTCGCGGCCAGGTCTGCCCCGGACCGCATACGGTGCACGGCGGTAACGGGCACGCCTGCCGCGCGCATCGCGTCCACGGCCTGCTCGGACGCCGCCCCGCGGCGTGATCCGGCGTTGATCACCACGGCGGCGGAGCGTGCGTCCCGGGCTGCCTTCATGGGGATCAGGGTAGCCCGCGGACCTGTGAAGTCCGTTAGCCGGCCACCGCCGCCTTCGCGGCCTGCGAGGCCGCCATCCACTCGCTCAGCCACGGGGCCCGGACGCTGGCGGTGATCCGGCAGTCAGCCACGAAGGTTCCCTTGGCCCCGCCGTCGATCCAGAACGTGAGCGCGGACAGGTCGTCCAGCGAGCGGATAATCGCCGATTGGGCCCCCAACGCCCGGGCGACGCCGCTGAAATCCACCTCGGGGATCAGCATGGGCCTCTCGGTCAGGCCTTGGGATCCGTACTGGTGGATTTCGGCCCCGTAGGCGGCGTCGTTGTAGATCACGACGACGGCGCTGCGGGCGGCGCCGATCAGCGACTCGAGGTCGGAGAGGCCCATCAGGAAACCGCCGTCGCCGGAGGCCAGCACCAGGGTGCGGCCGTCCTCCACCGCGCGGGCCGCCCCGACGGCGCTGGCGAGGCCCAGTCCGATGGTCTGGTAGGCGGTCCCCACCATGACCAGGTCCTGCGGCCTGGGGATGCGCCAGTACATGGGTGCCCAGCCGACGAAGTGCCCTCCGTCCTGGACCACCGTGCGGCGCTCCGGCAGCACCGCGTCCAGTTCCTTAGCGAGGGAGCGCGGGTCCAGCCGGCCGTCCGGGGTCTCCGCTGCGCCGGGGTGGCGGCCCGGTCCCTCGGCCAGGCGTTTGCGGGCTTCCGCGCGCCAGGCTCCGGAGGGGCCGGCGGCGGGCGCGGCCGGTTCATCCAGCAGCGTCAGGAGGCGTTCCGCAGCGGCCTTCACGTCCCCGCTGACGAACGTGTCCACCCGGGGGTGCGTCGGCTGCAGGGCGGCGTCGATCTGGATGACCGTGCTGTCGGGGCCGAGCAGGTGCCCGAACCGCATGGTGAAGGGGCTCAGGCTTGCCCCGGCTACGAGGACCACATCGGCCTCGCCCATGAGCCCGGCCGCGGTGTCAGTACCGAAGCCGCCCGCGACGCCGAGATACCCGTCGCCTTCGAGGAGGTTGAGCGCCAGCGCGGTTCCAGCGGTCAGTGCGCCGAGGCGGTCGGCGAGTTCGCGGAGCTCCGGGCCAGCGCCGGCGAGGTGCGCGCCGCGGCCGGCGAGGATTAGCGGCCGCTGCGCCCCGGCGAGCAGGCGGGCTACCTGCGCAAGGTCGCTGTGGCCGCCGCCGTCGACATCGTCGCGCACGGCCGGTGCCAACGGCGCCGGGAGCTCTTCCTCTGACGCCTCGAGTGCCGCGAGGTCGTAGGGGATGGCAATCACGACGGCGGTGCGCTTGGTGAGCGCGTACTCCACCGCCTGCTGCGTGATGGCGCCAGCGGCGTCGCGGGTGACGGTGAAGGTGGCCGCGCCGAGGCCTGCGGCGATGGCTGCCTGGTCCACGTCCTGGGGGCGGGCGCCGGTGCTCGGTGCGTCCCCGGTGACCAGCACGACGGGGATTTGCGCCTGGACCGCTTCGGCCAGTGCGGTGAGCGCGTTGGTGTAGCCGGGGCCGTAGGTGGTGGTGCCCGCGGCGAGGCGTCCTGACGTCCGGTAGTACGCGTCGGCTGCGGCGATGGCGGCGCCCTCGTGCCGGACGGCGGAGAAGCGGAGGCCCAGCTGCTCAGCGGCATCCAGGAAGTAGACGTTTCCGTTGCCCATGACACCAAACAGATCGGTGAGGTAGCTGCTGAGAACCTGTGCCACGCGGCCGGAAACGGTGAGAGTGGTCATGCTGAAAGCTTGTGGGCTGGGTCACGAACCGGCAAGAGCGCTGCTTTTGGCTGGGACTTTTGGCACTAATGAGCCGTACGGAGTGAAAATCTGCTCACCTGTGGTGCGGGTCATTGCGCCTTAGTCGGCGGGGCGGGATTCCTGCTCCGAGAGCCTAGCCAGGAGGCCGTCGTAGCGCGGGGGCATAAGTTCCAGCACGGAAATGGCGGTGCTGGTCCGTTGGATGCCGTCGATTTCCAGGATCTGGTTGGTGATGCGGTAGAGGTCGGCCGTGCCGCGGGCCACCACCTTGGCCATAAGGTCCGCATCCCCGGTGGTGGCGTGCACCTCGATGACCTCCGGGATCGCGGCGAGCCCGTCTTCCACCGCCCCGGTCCGGGTCTGGCTGATGGACAACGAGAGGAAGGCCATGAGCTCATAGCCCAGCGCGGCGGGGTCCAGCCGGCGGCTGAAGGACCGGAGGGCGCCGCTCCGTTCCAGCCGCGCCAGCCGGGCGTGGACAGTGTTCCGCGCGACGCCGAGGGTCCGCGAGAGGGCCAGGGCGCTGGCTTCGGGATCCTGGTCCATGGCCAGGATGATCCTGCCGTCGAGGGAATCCAGGGCACGAGGGTTCGGCGTGGTCATATTTTCACCGCAGACTGTAGAAGTTGAGCAGAAGTCCCAATGTGATGAGGGTATCTTGCATTGTGTGGCGAGTCACAATCATCATCGGACCTCATGAGCCATGATCAACTCCTGACCGCGCCGGACACCGTTCTTCCCGCTCTTCGCGGCGCCGTGGCCGGACTGCCGGCCTACGTTCCGGGACGGAAGGGTGCCGGCCTGGACATTGCCGCCCTCGCCAGCAACGAAAGCCACTACGAGCCGCTGCCCGCGGCCGCCGCTGCCGTGACCGAAGCGGCCGGCACCATGAACCGCTACCCGGACAGCGCCGCCGTCGAACTCCGCGAACGGCTGGCCCGGCACCTGGGCGTCACCGCAGCGGAAGTCGCCGTGGGACCCGGCAGTGTGGGGGTCCTCCAGCAGATCATCACCGGACTGTGCGACGCCGGCGACGAAGTGATCTTCGCCTGGCGCTCCTTCGAGGCGTACCCCATCCTGGTTGAGCTGGCCGGCGCCCGGCCGGTCCGCATCCCGCTGGACGACGCCGAGGGCCACGACCTCGAGGCCATGGCTGCGGCCGTCACCGACCGCACCAAGGTCATCCTGCTCTGCACCCCCAACAACCCCACGGGCGTGCCGATCCGCCACGAGCGCATCGAGGCCTTCCTGCAGTCCGTGCGGTCGGACATCCTCGTCGTGGTCGATGAGGCCTACGTGGAGTACGCCGACGCCGGCAGCGGCCCCGATTCCCTGTCGCTCTACCGCCGGTACCCGAACGTTTGCATCCTGCGCACCTTCTCGAAGGCCTACGGACTCGCCGGCCTGCGCGTGGGCTACGCCGTGGCCGCCCCGGACATCGCCGAGGGACTGCGCCGCACCGCCCTGCCCTTTTCGGTGAGCGCGCTGGCCCAGAAGGCGGCCATCGCGTCGCTGGACGCCGGGGACGAGATGGAAGCGCGGGTGGCAGCGGTCAAGCAGGAGCGCGCCCGGATGGCCGCGCAGCTGGAAGCGCAGGGCTGGAAACTGCAGCCAAGCCAGGGCAATTTCCTGTGGATCCGCGCGGATGACACCCTCCGGGAGGCGCTGGTGGACGCGTTCGACCGCGCCGACATCCTGGTCCGCGGATACCAGGGCGACGGCGTTCGGATCACCGTGGCCGACCCCGCCGCCAACGACCGCGTGCTCCGGCTCCTGGCCGCCCACGCCGGCTGACAACTGACTTACCCCAACCCCCAACTCCGTCCCGCCTACAACCAGAGGAATCCCCATGGAACAACAGACAGAGACGTCTGCCCGCGCGCTCGGCGCGGCCCTAAAACCCCGCCAGCTCACCATGATGGGCCTGGGCAGCGCCATCGGCGCCGGCCTCTTCATCGGCTCCGGCGCCGGCATCCAGGCCGCCGGCCCGGCCGTGCTGCTCTCCTACCTCGTCGCCGGCACCCTGATCATCCTGGTGATGTGGGCGCTCGGCGAGATGGCCGCCGCCAACCCGGACAGCGGCGCCTTCTCCGTCTACACCGCCAAGGCCTACGGGCCGGTGGCCGGCGCTACCGTCGGCTGGCTGTGGTGGATCCAGCTGGTGGTGGTCATCGCGGCCGAGGCGCTCGGTGCGGCCGGCCTGCTGGCCACCATCTTTCCGGCCCTGCCGGTGTGGCTGATGGCCTTCGTCTTCATCGTGGTGCTCACCGCCGTGAACCTCACCAGCGTCAAGAACTTCGGCGAGTTCGAGTTCTGGTTCGCGCTGCTCAAAGTGGCGGCGATCATCGGGTTCCTGCTGGTGGGCGCTGCGCTGCTCTTCGGCTGGCTGCCGGGCGTGCAGTCGCCGGGCCTGTCCAACTTCACGGGCGCCGGGTTCGCTCCCAGCGGCTTTGCCGGGATTGCGACGGCGCTGTTCGTGGTGGCGTTCGCGTTCGGCGGCACCGAGATTGTCTCCGTGGCCGCGGCCGAGACCGCCGAGCCGGCCCGCAGCGTGAAGAAGGCCGTCCGGACGGTGCTGTGGCGCATCCTGATCTTCTACATCGGTGCGATCTTCATTATCGCGGCCGTGGTCCCCGTGGGATCGGACGGGCTGAAGAGCCCGTTCGCCGCGGTGCTGGACGCCGCCGGCATGCCCGGTGCGGCCACCGCCATCACCCTGGTGGCCGTCGCCGCGCTGCTCTCGGCCCTCAACGCCAACCTCTACGGTGCCTCGCGAATGGCCTACTCCCTCGCGGAGCGCGGTGAAGCACCCCGCCTGCTTGCCTCGGTGTCCAAGGCCCGGGTGCCGGTGGTGGCCGTCCTGGCCAGCGTCGCTTTCGGCGTGGTCACGGTGGTGCTGGAGCTGGCCTTCCCGGAAACGGTCCTTCCCATCCTGCTCAACATCGTGGGCTCGACGTGCCTGCTGGTGTGGACGTCCGCCCTGCTGGCCCAGCTCGCGCTGCGCCTCCGCGCCGACCGTGCGGGCACGGAGCTGCCCCTGCGGATGCCCGGCTTCCCCGGGCTCACGGTGTTTGGCCTGGTGATTCTCGCGGCGATCTTCACGGTGGGCTTCATCGGCGAGGATTCCCGTCCGCAGCTGCTGAGCACGTTCGCCCTGGTGGCGCTTCTTGCGGTGGGTTGCTGGCTGAACCAGCGGAACAAGAAGGTTGCGCTGGTCGCGGAATCCCCGGAGCGTGCCAAGGAACCGGTGCTGATCGACTAAGTCACGTGCGGCGGACACGCATGGTGGGTCCCATGCGTTCGGAGGGCGCGTCCGGCTTTGGCGGGGCGCGTCCCTCCGTCCTGTGGCGCCGAGCCGGGGCGTGGCTGCCGGCGTTGAGGGTCAACGCGCGAAAAGGCTTTAACCAGATTTTCCTCACTGCTCATCGGGGCAAAGACTGGTTCGCGATCCTTCACTTCAGGATCACCTCGGACTAGAGTGACGAGCTGCCGGGATATTGGGGTGATGGGTGTTCCCGGCGTGCTACTGCCCGGTCATAGAGATCAACAAGAAGATCAAGCTCGTCGAGGAAAATCGATTCATCAGGCAGCGCGTTCAGCTGGTAGAGCAAGAGAGCTGCGGCTTCGTCCATCGCCCTGCTGATTGTTTCCTGGGACAAGTCGGCCGGGTCGGACCATTGAAGCTCCGCCGCAAGCTCGCCTGCCTCAGATAGCCAGGGTCGCGTGCCCGCCTAAACCTCTCAAGTTGGCTGATCAAGGAGTCAAGTGTCTGGTTCATGACACCGATGCTAGATCGGTCCGGTCACCGCCAGAGCAGAAACACAATGGTGATCAGCAAGGGCAGCCCTCCGAGAAGGTAAAAAACATTAAGTTTGTGCTTGGAATGCATAACGCCGAATGCTGTCGAGACCGGGCTGCTATCGCCAATGGCCTTCGTGAGAGCTACGTCTGTGCCGCCACTCGTGAGGACTCCTTCCAGCCGAGCGCCTTCCTTAACTGAGCCTACAAGAAGCCGGTGGTACCAGGCCGCATCTACGAACCAAAAGGCTACCCACAAGAACAATCCCAACACTGGAATGACCAGACTTGGCGACTTATCACCCAGGAATCCCATGGCCACAACCTTCGAGTCCTTGTATGCCAAGAAGGTGGCGCCGAGGGTGAAGGTAAGAGCGGTGAGCCAGAGGGCCCGGATTCTCCAACTTAGGTCGTTGAAATGCTGTTGAACATCAATGGCCTTCTTCCACGCATCCATAAGAAGCTTCTTCTCATCATCGCTGAGAGCGCCTGGGCTAGGCACGGAAGGTGAACTGTTGAAGAATCTCATCGAATCCCTTGGTTATGATGTATGTCGGCTCTGGTGTCGTTTCGGGGGCAGCAAGTCGTTCACGTTCAACGTCCTCCTGAGTCCAATGTGAAACTCTCCGCAACTGATCGTACGCTGGTTTCTCATGCGCCACCCCGTATAGCGCGTGCGCGTCCATGACCCCGACTGCCTGGCCCATGGCGACGTCCTTCATGAGACTGTCGCCTACGTACAGCACCTCATCCAGTGGGACATCGTACCTACTGAGAATGTCTCTAAGAATGGCGGGGTTCGGCTTAAGGATCCCTCCCTGCACGTGACGGTGATCTGTCCTTTTTAAAGCCATATCCTCGGCGGGGTCAAAGCGCTTTTCCTCGGGTGACAAACCGTTCGGTGAGTCATGGTCGGGTGACGAATAGAGGCAATCGATAATTCCGTCCAGTCCAAGTTTCGTCATCCGCCACTTGGTCCAGTAAGACTGTGACTCCGTATACGCGACTATCGGAACGCCTGCCTCCTGGACAAATTGCAACGTTTCCAATACACCGTCGTACAGGCGCGTTTCGTGAAGTCGCGCGGAGTTCTGCTGATGGAGCACATTCCGAAAAACTTTGAAAGGATCCTTGTCGCCGCAAAACTTAGTCACGGAGGGAAGTTCATAAAGCAGCCAGGAATACTCGGAGGTGCCCCGCCGCTGGTGGACTGCTCGGATTTCCTCCTCTAGCTGCTCCCTCGGGACCCCGGTTTCCTGGACAACGCCGTCGAGTAGCGCCCCGAAGGATGCATACCAGGCATGGAACCAGTCCCAGAGTGTGTTGTCTAGGTCTGTCACGAGCAGGGATACAGAGGGCTTCGTCTCTTGTGAAGGCATGCATCGGAGTATATCCAGCACCTATGACAACGAAGTGCTGCGCGTGATGTGACGGTGGATTAAGAACTTGTGGACTTGCCGACACGCGTGAACCCTTCGCACACTTGGCGTGCGCCAACGCGGACTTCCCTCCCCTTCAGAGGTATGAGATTAACTCAGTCGCGGGTCTGTCCCTCTTGTCGGCGATGAGCGGCGACTAACGAGTAAGTTTCGACCCACGTCGTGCTTTCGAGGAACGTTCGCAGGGAACCTCAAGCGCCGGTCCCTGTCAGGGTCGTGGCGACAGACAGTGGATTCGGGCCCGAGACGTCAGGCTTCCACAGTTGATACTTGCTTTCCGCCCACGATCAGCGAATCCGAGATTGACCGGGGCCGATCTCTCCGCGAGACCGCAGCTTGGCGACATAGCCATCAATCGTTCTCGTGTGGACGCCCACTCGCTCGGCTATCTGCGAACGCGTCCATCCTTCCTCATGTAGTGCTTTTGCAGTGGCCATTCGTTCGGCTATCAGTTCCCTTTTTGTGGGCGTAGATTGCGGACTGAGGGTGGAGGCTCCGCGTTCGGTCTTCATTTCGGAACCGCCGGTTGTTGAGCCCCGGCCACCTAAAGCTTTGCGTTGCATCGCAGCAGCCGTGCTACTGGTGTGCCGCTGTTCTGCCGTCAATCCGTCGCGATTCAGTGGGGGCTTCAGCGAAGCGCGTAGTGACTTCTCTGTGTTTTCCACAAGTGGCGCTGAATCGATTGTCACAAAGGACATGGACAGGTTCTCGGTCATCCACCTTGTTAGCCTCGCCTCATGGTCCTGAATCAGGCCCGGGTGAGCCGACTTTCCTCGCCATTCGGCCTGCATGCCCATTAGCGCTGCGAGCGCCCTCCGAAGTGTTGACTTAGACGCCAGGAGTTTGTGATGCTTCGCGCGAGCGCGGAGAGAAGTCGCCCGTCCGATGTAGATCAAGTCACCTTGTTTTATAGGAGCCAGTCCCGGAGGCCAATAGAAATCTACAGGGAGATCGCCATGAAGGAACCATTTATAAACTCCGGGAGATAATGGAGTGGCTGTCCAGGCCCTTTCGCAGGGCTCAGGTATCGTCCATTTGTGAGCTTCATGTTCTGCTTCCATTGTTGCATGGTAGCGAACTCCACAGAACCTGCCAGCCGGGCTGTCAGAATAAGGTAGATCCCTTCGGAGAATGCCACTCGTCTTTGAAGTACCCTGGCGCAGTGACTAATTCTATTGGGGGAGTGGCCGCGGAGCAGCTGCCCGAGGGCTTGTACGAACTACTCAGCACGGCCGCTCTGGGCGATCTGCTGCACGGTGAGGCGGAACTCCAGCCAGTCTTCGCAGAAATCAAAGACGAAGACTCCCCGGATATCCTCTCCCGCCACGTCGCAGAAGCAGTCCGGCGGGCCCTCGCCGCAGCTAAACCCAACGACCGCGTAACGCTCGCGAACAAGATCCTCCAGGAACTGAACACCGGAGACCGAATCGCCCCAGGTCCCACCCAGCTCCACTCCCTCCACCGCCCGGACACGCTAAAGCGCCGCAACCTGCGCCGCCCCACCACCAAGCTGAGCGACTCCGCCCTGCTCACCAACAGCAAGGACGATCCGAACCTCGCTGCGGAACTCAGAACCGAGATCGAGTCGGCCGACACAGTTGACCTGCTCTGCGCGTTCGTCCGCTGGACCGGACTGAGGCTCCTCCAACCAGCCCTCGCGCAGCTCAAGGAGCGCGGCGCCAAGCTTCGGGTCATCACCACCACCTACATGGGCGCCACGGAACGCCGCGCCATCGACGAACTCGTCAACCGCTACGGCGCCGAGGTGAAGATCAACTACGAAACCCAGGCCACGCGCCTGCACGCCAAGGCCTGGCTGTTCCGCCGCAACTCCGGCTTCGACACCGCCTACGTCGGCAGTTCCAACCTCAGCCAGGCGGCGTTGCTCGACGGCCTCGAATGGAACGTCCGGCTCAGCTCCGTCGGCACGCCCACCCTGCTGCAAAAGTTCGAGGTCACCTTCGACAGCTACTGGGAACAGCGCGCCTTCCAGAGCTACGACCCCGAACGCGACGGCGAAAAGCTGGACGCCGCACTGGAACGCAACGGCGGCCGCCGTACAGCCGTCCCCGGGGCAGCCACCGGCCTCGAGCTCCAACCCTTCCTCCACCAGGAGGAGATGCTCGAAGACCTCGAGGCCGAGCGGCTCAAGGGCTTCAACCACAACCTCCTGGTCGCCGCCACCGGCACCGGCAAGACCGTCATTGCCGCCCTGGACTACAAGCGTCTCTGCGAGGCGGCCGGCAAGGACCTGAAGTTGCTCTTCGTGGCGCACCGCCAGGAAATCCTCAAGCAGGCCATGCGCACCTACCGCGACGTCATGCAGGACGGCGCCTTCGGCGAACTCTACGTCGGGGAACACAAACCCCGGCAGTGGAAGCACATCTTCGCCTCGGTCCAGTCGTTGTCCTCCCTCGGCATCGAACAGCTGGCACCCGACTTCTTCGACGTCGTCGTCATCGACGAGTTCCACCACGCCATGGCCCCCACCTACCGCCGGCTGCTGGATCACCTGCAGCCGCAGCAGCTCCTCGGGCTGACGGCGACGCCGGAACGCGGCGACGGCGTCGACGTCGCCCAGCAGTTCTTCGACGGCCGCACCGCCAGCGAACTGCGCCTCTGGGACGCCTTGGACGCCGATTTGTTGGTGCCCTTCCACTACTTCGGCGTCTCGGACGACGTCGACCTCAGCCAGCTGGAATGGAAGCGCGGCAACTACGACACCGCCCAGCTGAACAACCTCTACACCGGCAACGACGCCCGCGCCGCCAAGGTGATCCGCGAGCTCCGCGACAAAGTCACCAGCGCCGAGCAGATGCGGGCCATCGGCTTCTGCGTCTCGGTCCAGCACGCACACTACATGGCCGAGGTCTTCAACCGCGCCGGGATCGCCTCCGTCGCCGTCGACGGCAGCACCGACGACGCCGACCGTGCGGCGGCGCTGAAACGTCTCGCCGCACGCGAAATCAACTGCATCTTCGCCGTCGACCTCTTCAACGAAGGCCTTGACCTGCCGCAGGTAGACACCATCCTGATGCTCCGGCCCACGCAGAGCGCCACGATCTTCCTCCAGCAACTGGGGCGCGGGCTGCGCCGCGCCGAAGGTAAGGCGGTGCTGACCGTCATGGACTTCATCGGCCAGCAGCGCCGTGAATTCCGTTTCGATCTGCGCTACCGGGCGCTTACCGGCTACGGGCGCAAGGAATTGGAAAAGGCCATCGAGGACGAGTTCCCGTACCTTCCGTCGGGCTCGCAGATCGTGCTGGACCGGGTGGCGCAGAAAGTCGTGCTGGACAACATCAAGGCCCAGCTGCGGTTCAACCGGGCCCAGCTGGTCCGCGACATCGCCTCGTACGCCGAGACGGAACTGGAGACCTACCTGCAGCGGTCCGGGAACGACGTGAAGTCGATCTACCGCTCGACCAGGGATTCGTGGACCGGTTACCTGCGCCAGGCCGGGCTGATCGAAGGATTCTCGCCGTTGGAGTCGGTCCTCAGCGGAAGGATCCGGGAGCTCTCCGACGCCGACGAGAAGGGGCTTCTGGGCCGGATGGCCGCGCTGATCCACGTGGATGACCCGGAACGTGCCGCGGCGTACTCGATGCTCGTCTGCCCCGACGCGCCCCGCTACTCGGAGCTCGGAATGCGCGAGCAGACGTTCGCCCGCATGCTCTTCTACACGCTCTGGGACGACGGCGGCGGTTTCCACTCGTACGACGCAGGCCTGGACTACCTGCGCGGCTACCAGTTTGTCTGCAGCGAGATCCGCCAGGTCGTGAAGCTCGGAGTGGCCGCGTCAAAGCATGCTGCAAAGGGTTTGGGTGCGGGGCTGCAGCACGTTCCGCTGCTCTCGCACGCGACGTACCGGCGCGAAGAGGTCCTGGCGGCGCTGCAGTACGGATCGCTGGAGCTCGGCAAGAACGTACAGCATCGGGAGGGCGTGGCCTGGTGCCCCGCGACATCCACGGACGCCTTCTTCGTCACGCTCAACAAGGACGACAAGAAGCACTCGGCCACCACGATGTACAAGGACTACGCCATCAGCCCGGAGCTGTTCCACTGGGAATCGCAGAACGCGACCTCTCCGGGAAGCCCGACTGGCAAGCGCTACCTGGACCGGGCCGCGCACGGCTCGAAGATCCTAATCTTCACCCGGGACACGTCAGAGGACGAGACCGGGCTGACCGTTCCGTACACCTGCCTTGGCCAGGTGGACTACGTCCAGCACAAGGGGGAGAAACCGCTCGCGATTACCTGGAAACTGCACCGGCCGATGCCGGCGGATGTGTTCGCGACGGCTGCTGCTGTGGCACAGTGAGTCACCACTAACAGCTCATTTCGATGCGATGGCATTCCCTGCAGACATCAATATAGCTCTACGACCTTTTCAGCGTCGAAGGCCCTGAACTCTGGCTTTCCCGGGATTCGTTGAAGCACATTACAGAATAGAATCGTGAATCGGCGAGTCTGCTTCTACACCCGGACATCTCAAGACCGTGGAGCTGAAGGCCTTCGCGTCCAATGCCAAGAGGAAGCTTGCTGCACTATGCCGCCCAGCACGGCACGGGCGTGGGGTCGAGACTACGGCGTGAGAAAACAGCAAGCGACAATGCGACAGCCAACATAGTTCGGCGGTGGCGACTGTTTTTCGGGTGCGGTCCTCAGAGCGCTTCAAGAGCGCGCGTAGCCATGGGTCCACCCGCCCGCGATACGCCCTCCTGGGCCTTTCGCTGGTGACCTTAAGCAATATACGCAACAGGTGCCGCATGTGGGTGAGAAGCCGACCGCGATTACGTGGGAGCTGCATCGGCCAATGCCGGCTGACGTCTTCGCGACCGCGGCGGCTTTAGCGCGGTGAGCACCTCTCAACGACCATAGTTTCTGCCCACCGGGGGCCAGCTAAATCGGCTCGCCGGCGGCCAGAAGAACTGCCAGCTGACCTCCACGGCACGCTGGTAGAGAGCTTGGAAAAGGAACGTCTTACCTGTGCCTCGTGGGCCCCGGAGAACGAAATTGTCTCGTCGGTGATCCATTCCGGGGTCCGCAGTGCCTGCTGGGTTGGCGTCGAATCGAGGAGACGGCGCGGCCCCCGACGTCAAAGGCTGTCCGAGGAGAACTATGCCGTTGTGGTTAGACACCTTGCTCGCAGTTGAATTCTGCTATATCACTGTGCAAACATAACAGACATGACAGAACTAGCCGTTGCTCCGCCGCTCCTACAATCGATACGTGCCAACCTAGACCTTACTCAGGCCGAATTGGCTGAGCGGCTCGGTGTCTCGTTCGCCACGGTCAACCGGTGGGAGGGAGGTGTCAACAAGCCCCAGAAGGCCCAGTTGACCAGGATTGTGGCCTTGGCTGTGGAGGCGGGCGTTGATCTCGGCGCTGCCCCTCCCGTCACTGGTGGCACGGTCATCACCCGCAGTCGCGGTCGCCACGCCAAGCCCGCCACGCCTACCACTAAACCGATGGAGCAGATGTTATGGGATGCGGCCTGCTCGATCCGAGGGGAGAAGGATGCGCCTAAGTTCAAGGACTATTTGCTGCCGCTGCTCTTCCTCAAGCGTTTATCCGATGTCTTCGACGATGAGATCGATCGACTCGCTGAGGAGTACGGCGCCCGCGATGTCGCCCTTGAGATCGCGGACAACGATCATGATCTTCTCCGCTTCTACCTCCCTGCCGAGGCGCGATGGGCCGTCATTAACGGCCGGGCACAGCACGACTGGCCCGACGACGAGCGTGGCCGCTCAACTCGGCCCCGCGACGTCGGCGAGCACCTCACCAAGGCGGTGCGCGCCGTAGTTCGCTACAACCCAAGCCTCGCTGGTGCCATCGACGTGATCGACTTCGCTGCCGAGCGCAACGGTGAGCGCGATATCAACCCGGCCAAGCTCAACGGCGTTGTGGAAACTTTCTCGGACCCGCGCTATCGCTTGGGTCTCGCCGACGTGCAGCCCGACTTCCTCGGTCGCGCCTACGAGTACCTGCTCCGCAAGTTCGCGGAGGGCTCCGGCCAGAGCGCCGGTGAGTTCTTCACCCCGACTGAGGTCGGCTTCCTGATGGCGCGCATCCTTCGCCCCAAGCCGGGGCAGACGTGTCACGACTATGCCTGCGGATCGGCCGGGCTCCTGATCAAGCTCCAGCTCGTCGCCAACGAGCTCGATCCGACAGCAAGGGTGCCTCTGAAGCTTTACGGGCAGGAGCTCCAGGCCGAGAGCTACGCAGTCGCGCGGATGAACGCGATCATCCACGACATGGACGTCGACCTCCGGCGCGGCGACACCATGATCAACCCGAAATTTCGCATGCCGTCAGGTTCGCTCGACCAATTCGACTTGGTTGTCGCCAATCCCATGTGGAACCAGCCCCTCAGCGCGAGCCTCTTCGAGGATGACCCTTACGACCGCTTCCTCAGGAACGGAGGTGCAACATCGGGGAGAGGGGACTGGGCCTGGCTGCAGCACACGCTCTCGGTGCTCAAGGATACCGGTCGCGCGGCAGTCGTACTTGACACTGGAGCAATCACCCGTGGATCGGGCTCGAAGAACGAGGACAAAGAACGCAACATCCGCAAGTGGTTCGTCGACCACGACCTCGTCGAGGGTGTCATCTTACTGCCGGAGAACCTCTTCTATAACACGACTGCTGCTGGCGTCATCGTGGTAATCAACAAGCGGAAGCCTGAGCCGAAGAAGGGCAAAATCACTCTCGTCAACGCCAGCAAACGCTTCACGAAGGGCAAGCCCAAGAACCACCTGGCCGACGAGGACGTAGCCGACCTCGCAACCCTCTACAACGCGGGCAAGCCATTTGATGGCGAGGTGGCGATCGTGGACTGTGCACAAGTCGCCGAGGCTGACTACAACCTTAGCCCGAGCCGCTGGGCTTCTACTATCAGCGAGGATGCTACTGGTGCTCTCGTGGACTTGCTGGACGAGCTCGAACAGTGCCTGAATGCAGAGACTGAGCTTGAGGGGCAATTGCAGGGTGCGCTCGCAAGCTTGAGGAAGCTCGCATGATCGAGTCACCCATCTGCCTAAGTGACATCTGTGACTTGATCAGTCGGCAGGTCGACCCAGCCGTGACGCCGGCTGCCCCCTATTTGGGCTTGGAGCACCTTGAGCCGGGCCGTCTTCGACCGATGGGCTTTGGGGTCGCGAGTGATGCAACGAGCCAGAAGTTCGCCTTCGAGTCGAACGACGTTCTCTACGGAAAGCTTCGGCCCTACCTCGATAAGGCCGTCCTCGCGGACCGGGCTGGACTTGCGACCACGGAGTTGCTAGTTCTGCGCCCCAAGCAAGGGGTGAACCCCGAGTACCTCGCCTGTGTTGTTCACTCGCCGTCCTTCATCGAGTTCGCAATGCAAGGTGTGACAGGGGCCCAGCACCCCCGAACCTCTTGGTCGCACATCAAGACATACGAGTTGCCCCCCCTCGATCGATTCGCGCAGGCGTCCGTCGCGACACTCATGTGGAGTCTTTTTGACCTGCGCACAGCAACGGAACGAGGCATCCTCAGCGCCTCCGCGTTGAAGCGGGCTGCGATGCGCCAGCTGTTCACGCGAGGCCTCCGAGGAGAAGCGCTGCAGGAGACCGAGATCGGTCCGATTCCAGAGAGTTGGGCGCTGGCCACCGTCGGCGAACATTTCTCAGTCGTCTCAGGCGGTACGCCTTCGCGAGGAAACGCTGCTTACTGGTCCGAAGGCACCATCCCATGGGTCAAGACAACTGAAGTGAACTACTCCGTCATCAATGCGACGGAGGAGCATATCACTCAGGCTGGGCTCGATCGGTCGGCCGCAAAGATGTTGCAGCCTGGCACGCTCCTCATGGCTATGTACGGCCAGGGCGTCACTCGCGGGAAGGTCGGGGTTCTTGGCATCGAAGCATCCTGCAATCAGGCGTGTGCGGCCATGACCCCGGCCGATGACGTTGTCGTTCCGCAGTACCTCTACCAGTACCTGACCTCGAGGTATGAAGCGATCCGCTCGCTGGCCCATGGCGGCCAGCAGCAGAACCTCAACCTCGACATCGTTCGAAAGATAGATGTCCCTGTACCGCCAACGCGCGTGGAACAGCAGGAGATTGTCGATGTGCTGGATGCGCTCGATCGTAAGATCGGCCTGCATCGTCGTAAGCGCGACGCACTCGACCAGCTCTTCAAGTCGCTGCTGCAGAAGCTGATGACGGGAGAGGTCACAGTTGATGATCTGGACCTCAACGGTCTGCCCAAAGTAGAAAGAAGTGCCGCATGAGCCAGATCAAGATATCCGAGGCCAAGTCAGTGCAGTTCCCGATGGTCAAACACGCGTCCGCTGTCGGTTGGGATCAGCTGACCCCTGACGAGGCCGAGGGCATGCGTCGGGGGCGCGCCAACATGCTGTTTCCCAAGGTGCTGGAGGACAAGCTCCAGGAATTCAATTCGTGGCTTACCGAGGACCAGGCGCGTGCGATCGTGGAGAGCATCGATGCCCTCCCCGCTACGATCGAGGGCAACCGCGAGGTGCTGCGCTGGCTGCGTGGCGAGCGTCAGTGGAACGACGAGAACGAAGAGCGCCATCGCGCAGTGCAAGTCGTCGACTTAGTCTCCCCTGACCAGAACGCGCTGCACGTTACGTGGGAGTGGAAGATCGAGCCGCCGGCCCGTGCCAAGGGCAACCGAGCCGACGTCATGTTTGTTCTCAACGGAATTCCGGTCACGATCGTTGAGCACAAGAACCCAAAGGACCGCGACGCCCTGGCCAAGGCGGTTACCCAACTCCGACGCTACGAGAAGGAGACCCCCGAGCTCCTCGCCCACGCGCAACTCCATAACGAGACTCACCTGATCGACTACTGGTACGGCGTCACGTGGAACGTCAACCGTCGCATGCTCTTCAAATGGAAACACACGAGTGATGAGTCCTATCGCGACGCAGTGCAGGCGTTCTTCGAGCCGCGGGACTTCCTGCGCACGCTCAGTGAATGGGTGCTCTTCTATGTCGAGGACGGCGAGACCAGGAAGTCCGTTCTCCGCGAGCACCAGCGGGGAGCTGTCGATGCCGTCGTCGAACGCTGCGCCGACTCGACGAAGAACCGCGGACTGATCTGGCACACCCAGGGCTCGGGCAAGACCTTCACTTTGCTGACCGCCGCTCAGTTGATTCTGAGCCAGAAGGACCGCTTCAAGAACGCGACCGTCATCCTTGTCGTCGACCGGACGGAGCTGGAGGGCCAACTCAAGGAGTGGGTCGACAGGCTGCTTGGTGAGATGCAGGCGAATGACATCCCGGTACGGCGAGCCAACAGCAGGGACGACCTTCAGGACGTCTTCGACTCAGACTTCCGGGGGCTCGTCGTGTCGATGATTCACAAGTTCGAAACCATCCGGAAGGACAGCTCCGACCGCGACAACGTCTACGTCTTCATCGATGAGGCGCACCGCTCCGTGGCGGCCGATCTCGGCTCGTATTTGATGGCTGCCGTGCCCAACTCCACCATCATCGGCTTTACTGGCACACCGGTCGGCGCGACGCAGGGAGGCGGCTCCGGCTCGTTCCAGATCTTCGGCTCTCAGGACGAGAAGGGCTACTTGCACAAGTACTCGATCATCGAGTCGATCGACGACGAGACGACGCTGCCAATCAAGTACATGCTGGCGCCCTCCTCGATGTCGATGGAGCCCGAGGACCTCGACGAACAGTTCTATGCCCTCGCATCGGACGAGGACGTCACCGACATCGACGAACTCAACCAGGTCCTGCAGCGAGCCGTTGGGCTACGTACCTTCCTTGGGGCCGACAGCCGTGTGAAGCAAGTAGCCGAGTTCGTCGCCAATCACTTCAAGGAGAACGTCGACCCGCTCGGGTACAAGGCATTCCTCGTCGCCGTCGATCGCGAGACGTGCGCGAAGTATAAGCGAGCGCTCGACGAGCTGTTGCCGGCTGAGTGGTCTGAGGTGGTCTACAGCAAGAACGTCAACGACGTGGTCGACCGCCCCGATGTGTACGAACTCCAGTTGTCTGATGACCGGGAGAAGGAGGTACGTCGACAGTTCAAGAAGGCCAACCAGCAGCCCAAGATTCTCATCGTCACGGACAAGCTGCTCACCGGCTACGACGCGCCCGTGTTATACGCCATGTACCTCGATAAGCCGATGCGTGACCACGTCTTGCTGCAGGCGCTCGCCCGGGTGAACCGACCATACATCGACAGCGAGGGCGTGCAGAAGAAGATCGGGCTGGTCATTGACTTCGTCGGCATCCTTAAGGAGTTGAACAAGGCCTTGCGCTTCGACTCCGCGGATGTAGAGGGGGCACTTCAGGACCTCGGCGTGCTCACAGCGGATCTGCTGCTTAAGATCGGCGCCGCGTCGAACGAGTACCTCCAGGTCGAGAGTGGACAGGGTGCCGACCAGCAGCTTGAGAGCTTGGTCTACGGCAAGTTCATTCCGGAGGAGGAACGCAAGAAGTTCTTCGACGACTACCGCGACATCGAGGCGCTGTGGGAGATAATCTCGCCATCAGCGGAGCTGCGTGATCACATCGCGACGTACAAGCGGCTTTCTGTTCTGTACGCGGCGGTTCGCAACGCCTACTCCGAAGCGGCCAGCTTCACTGCTGACCTTGAGCACAAGACCAAGCGCCTGATCGAGGAGAGTGCCACCCAGGACGGCCTGGGCCGTTTCACCAAGGTGGCCACCTTCGACGTGCAGACTCTCCAGGCGCTTGTCCAGGACGACGGGCCACCGGAGGAGAAGATCTACAACCTCCTACGCGGCTTGCGGAAGGAAATGGAGGACAACCCCGCTGCCGCAGTGGTGCTTCAGAGTATCAAGGAGAAGGCAGACCGCGTTATCGAGGGCCTCGAGCAACGCAAGGTCAGCGGCCTCGCCGCTCTCGACGAACTGAAGGCTATAGCCGAGGAGAAGGACAAGCTGCGCGAATTCGCAAAGAGGAGCGGCCTGTCCGATCGTGCCTTCGGTATCTATGCGACGCTCAGCAAGGCGACGGCACTGGCGGGGTCGACAGCGGACATCCAGGGGATAGCTACGACTATCGAGATCGCTGTCGATCAGTTCCCACACTGGAAGCAGAATGTTGACGAGCGTCGTCGCCTGCGCAGCGGCCTCTACAAGCCCCTGCTGGACAACAAGGTTCCCGTCAAGGAGTGCAACGAAATCATCGAGAACGTCATGAATGTGTTGGAGAAGGTCTAATGGCACGCCTCAAGATGGTCTTGACCGCCGACCAGATCCTGACTCGCAGGGCGATGGCCTGGGCGACTAGGATTCGCGTGAACCCCTCGCTAATTGTGATTGCCGATCTGAAGACAAAGTGGGGCTCGTGCGCCTCCGACGGCGTGGTCACCTTGGCTGCCGACCTCGTCGACATGCCCAAGGAGTTCCAGGACTACGTCGTCGTTCACGAGCTTCTCCACCTGCGCTACCGCTCCCACGGCAAGGCCTTCACCGCCATGATGACCGCTCTTGTACCCCGTTGGCGCGAGCTTGAGGATTCGAGTCAGGTCAGGGAGGTGCGCAAGTGACCGACTCTGGAAACCGTGCAGCGCGGTTGGACGAGAATCTGAACCGTACCGGGTTTGATGCCGCTTCCTTTTTTGTGAAGGATGGCGATCATGCCCAAGCGATACCCCCAGGACCAGCGTGAGCGTGCCGTGCGGATGGTCCTGGACCACCTCAGTGAGTACGACTCCGTTTTCGCCGCCTGCTCCGCCATCGGACCCAAGCTCAATATCGGCAGGGAGTCCCTGCGCCGGTGGGTTCTCCAGGCCCAGATCGACGCCGACGAACGTCCCGGCGTCACCAGTGCCGAGCAGACCCGGCTCAGGGAGCTGGAAAGTGAGAACCGGGAACTGCGGGAGGCCAACGAGATCCTGAAGAAAGCCTCGATTTTCTTCGCGAGGGAGCTCGACCCTCGCCGCCGCAAATAGCCGGATTCATCGACGAAATGCGTGCCGATGGCCACGGGGTCGAGCCGGCCTGCAAGGTCCTGCGTGAGCAGGGCGTTCAGGTCGCCCCGCGGACTTACCGGTCCTGGAAATCCAAAGCACCCGCTGCCCGGACTGTCACGGACGCTGCTATCGTCAACGCGCTGAAAGACACCGCAGAGAAACCCGAGTCCCTGTACGGACGGCGGAAAATGACAGCCTGGCTGCGCAGAGAGGGCCACGAAGTGGCCAGATGTACCGTCGACCGGCTCATGCGGGATGAAGCCATGAACGGCCTCGTCCGGGGCCGGAAACCCAGAGCCGGTGCGCCAGCGAAGGACTCCCAGCGGGCCCCGGATCTGCTGAACAGGGACTTCACCGCGGCCCGGCCGAACGCCGTGTGGGTCACCGACTTCACTTATGTCAGAACGTGGGCCGGCTTTGCGTACGTGGCCTTCGCGATTGATGTCTTCTCCCGGGCGATCGTGGGGTGGCACGGCTCGACGATCAAGGACACGGACATGGTGCTCACCACCTTGAAGATGGCGCTCTGGCGCCGGGATCATGCCGGAACGCCGGTCCCTGCTGGCATGGTTCATCACAGTGACGCCGGCTCCCAGTACACCTCGATCCGGTTCGGAGAGGCACTGCTGCTTGAAGGCTTGGCGGCTTCCGTCGGCAGCGTCGGCGACGCGTACGACAACGCCCTCGCGGAATCCACGATCGGTCTGTACAAGAACGAATGCGTCCGCAAAGGCAGTCCCTTCATGACAGGCCCGCTAAAGCAGTTGGCGGATGTGGAGAAGGCAACCATGAACTGGGTCCACTGGTACAACACCAAGCGGCTTCACAGCACCTTGTCCATGATCCCGCCCGACGAGTTCGAGCAGAACTACTATGCTCAAATAGACGCCTCATCAGACGACGAGGCCACCAGCAAGAAGACGGCCTAAAACCCGGTACGGTTCAATCTGATCATGGGTTCTTGAGAGGTTGGACGGCGGGGTATAGCGCTCCTTGGCCGCACGAGGACCACGGCACCGCGCGGTTATCAGATGGTCAGCGGGCGGCCGACCTTCGTCGGGGTTCCGTTGTGTTTGTCAGCGATGACATGTGGCAGGTGGTTCCAGAGAGCATGGGGCCCGAAGTCCCAAGATCGGCATTTTCCGAACGATCCTCGACGACGGTCTGCTCCTAGAGCATGAAGCGGGTAATTCGGTACTCGCATGGTGAGCCTGTGGTTAGGGCCGTGATCGGACCGCAAGGGTTTCGAGGGACGCCCCGCGACCGCCACGGAGTGGCTCGCTACGCATCAGATGAACCAGCTGCCGTTGACATCCTTGACCACCCGCCGCTCCGCCCGCCCAAGCAGAGCCGTCCACGGCACGACGTAGCCAAGCACTACCCGGGCGAGCACCGCAACCACGAGGAGCGCCGCCGTCGCACCTGGCCACCCCGCCATGCCAAGCCGGGCGCCAAGCACGTTCGTTCCGGCAATAAAGGTGAAGGAGTCGAACGCCCGGCCCGGGCCCGTAAAGTCGCGGCGCATGTCGGCGGGAAGCCGGACCAGCCGGACTACGCTGGGCACCAGGATCACTGCGTAGGAGAGCGCGCACACCACAAGGAGTGCCGCTGACAGGTCGTGGAAGCCTTCGAGCTCGAGTCCCACCGAGACGATCCACTGGCCATGGTGAGGGCGAAGTATCCCGGGGTGAGGATCTGCACCGCCTGCGAGGCGCGCGAGCCGAGTGAGTTGGCAGGGTCAGCGGTCGTATTCATGCCACCCAGCTTAGGACGGACGGATCATCGCTTCCCGGCAAGCCGAAGGCAGGGCGGCTGTGGAAGCCGCCCTGCCTTCGGTGCGCCGTGCGTCGCCCCCCGGCGCCTACATAACCCCGGTCGGCACCAGCAGCACCCAGGCCAGCGCGGGTGCCACGAGGACGACCGCCCCGGCGTACATCATGAGCTGGCGGTAGACGCGCTGGCGGTCGTTGTCGCGGGCGTTGGCCACCACCAGGGCGCCGTCGGTGGAGAAGGGGGAGACGTCCACCACGGTGGCCGCGATGGCCAGGGCTGCCACCGTGCCGGAGGCGCTCAGCGAGCTCGTGGCCAGCAGCGGCCCGGCCATCGGGATGAACGCGGTGAGCAGCGCCGTCGAGGACGCGAACGCGGATCCGACGCCGATGACGTAGCAGAGCACCAGGGCGATCAGCAGCGGCGCTCCCAGGGCCAGCGCCATCTCGGCGAGGGTGTCGATGACGCCCACGTGCTGGAGCAGCGAGACGTAGGTGATCATGCCGGCCACGAGCAGCACGGTGGACTAGGACACGCCGCCGATGAAGGTCTTGTGTTCCTTGATGTTGACGAACGCCAGCAGCAGGCCGGCGGAGAGGGCCACGAAGCCGATCGGCAGGTGGAAGCCCAGCGTGCCCACCAGGATCGCCGCGATGAGAACCAGGGTGAAGATCTGCTGGCCCCCGGGGCGGCCGGTGCGGGGCGTCTCGAGGCCGGCATACTCGTTGGCGTGCTTGTCGCGCAGCTTGCCCAGCAGGGCGAACAGCACGATGGTCAGCGCGGAAAGGATGAAGTTGAGGGCGAAGCTGGCGGTGAAGAGTCCGCCCTGGGAGATGGGGAAGCCGTTCTTCAGCGCGATGTCGTGCACCAGGACGCCGGCGACGGACAGCGGGGAGAAGCCGCCGGCATGGGCTCCGTTGATCACGAAGGCGCCCATCAGGACCGGGTGGATGCGTGACTCGTAGGCCAGTCCCAGGGCCGCCGGTGCCAGC
The DNA here is from genome assembly GCF_056780195.1 of Arthrobacter sp. SD1074B. Taxonomy (NCBI): domain Bacteria; kingdom Bacillati; phylum Actinomycetota; class Actinomycetes; order Micrococcales; family Micrococcaceae; genus Arthrobacter; species Arthrobacter sp. SD1074B. Next base: position 938,698 of record NZ_JBRAZT010000001.1, read on the forward strand.
AGCGCCACCGCTGCCGGGGAGAAGGTGCCCAGTGCCGTCAGTGCGGCGGCCAGGAGGAAGAACACCCAGGGCAGCAGCATGGTCTTGCCCCGGACCAGCCGCACGGAGGTCTGGACGATGATGTCGATCGACCCGTTCCGCTGGGCCATGCTGAAGAAGTAGGTCACGCCGATGATCGTCAGGACGATGCTGGCCGGGAAGTCCTCCAGGATTTCCTTGTCGCTCATACCGAGCATGAAATAGCCGACGCCGAAGGACGCCACCAGCCCCATGACGCCGATGTTCAGCGGCCATTTCGTGGCGACGACGAACATCACCACGAGGATGACGAGCGGGATGATCTGGGTGGCGGTCATGGTCGGCTCCGATTCAGAGGCGGCCGCGGGGTTGAACAGGCCACCTCCGAACAGGAGGGCCAGCAGACCCAGGACAGCGATCGCGGCTGCCGTCACCAGCAGGATACGGCGACGGCGGTCGGGACGCCGGGAATGCTCGACCCGGGTGTCGCCGGGTGCGGTCCGTAGAGCGGTCTGTACGGCCGTCTCTTCTGTGGTCTGTTCTGCAGTCTTTTCTGCGATGTTAGTCATGATGCTTTCTCCTCATCGAGTAGCGCTGGCAAAGGAGGCGTCGACGGCGGTGCCGAGGGCCTCGGGAAGGTGGATGGTGGTGGTGGCGATCGTGCGGGCTGTGCGGTCGACGCCGACCAGCAGCGACCCGTCCCGTTCCTCGCTCCAGGTTTCGATCACCCCGGCCGGGGTGCGCAGCCGCAGCGTCGGGCCTACGGTGCCGCCGGTGATGTCCGCCAACAGCGTGCCCGGGGTGCGGGCCGCGAGGGTCAGGGCGATGCTGCCGGTGATGGCCAGGGCAGGGTGCGGCTTGCCCATCGAAAGCATGATGACGGCGACGTCGCTGTCGGCGTCGGACGGGGCAGGGGCCCCCACGACGGCGACCTTGGGGACGGCGCGGGCGGCTTCGCCGGGAGCCGATGCGAGACCCATCCGCACGGCTGCCTGGCGCCGGATGTGTTCCAGGGTGTCCAGCTGCAGTTCCAGCCCGGCGGGCCAGCTGCCGTAGCGCTCCGGGTCCAGGCCCAGGTCCTTGGCGCGGAGCATCACGACGGGAGCTCCGGCGTCGACCATGGAAACGGTCCAGCGGGTCCCGCCGGCGGTGATGGTGTCCGAGGCTGATCCCGTGGGAAGCAGCCGGCCCGTGGTCTTGCCGGCCGGGTCCAGGAAGCCGAGCCCCACCCGGTAACCGGGGAACGGAACGCCGGGCATCTCGGCCTGCGGGACGATCGGCAGGGCGCCGGCCGGCGTCGACACCCGCTGGATGATGACCTGGCCGGTGTTGGTGTTCCGGGTGACGATCCGGGTGACGTCTCCGGTGGGGACCACCCAGCCCTTTTCGATCGCGTACAGGCCAACGACTGCCGAGCAGTTGCCGCAGTTGCTGCCCCAGTCCACGGTGGCCTCTTCGATGCCCACCTGGGCGAAGGTGAATTCGACGTCGACGCCGGCGTCGACGGGGCGGTGCAGGATCATCGCCTTGCTGGTGGTGGAGGTGGCGCCGCCCACGCCGTCGATCTGCCGGTGGTCGGGGCTGCCGAACAGCCGGGGCAGCACGACGTCCGGGCTGGTCCCGGTCTCGTCCAGCTGGCCGGTTTCGAAGACCCAGCATTTGCTGGTGCCTCCGCGCATCCACTCCGCTTCGATCTTCATGGTCTGTTCCTTGCTTCGGTTCTGCCCAGGTGTTCAAGGGCTTGATTCGAGATTGATCCAGATCACAAATGAAGACAAGGTTGGATTTCTGCAAGGGAGTGTAGTGATGCTTAAGTCACTTTGCTGGCGGTCCTTTAGTGCCCGCCTCTGGCGGCGCCGACGTCGGAAACCGCCGGCTTTTTGACACTTTACAAGCGGAGGATGTATAGAATTAACGGATTCAACAGAAGGGCCAAGCGTTGCTTAACGATCCTGAGCAGGAATTGTTCGACATCCGGCGCCTTGCCCTGCTGGTGGAGGTGGTGGAGCAGGGGTCCATCACCGCCGCGGCCGAGCTGATGATGTACACGCCCTCCGCCGTCTCGCAGCAGCTGCGGAAACTCGAGCAGGAAGTCGGGCAGCCGCTCCTGAACCGCCGCTCCCGCGGGGTGGTGCCCACCGAGGCGGGGCAGGTCCTCGCCGGCCACGCGCGCAAGGTCATCGGCCAGATGCGGGCCGCCCAGTCCGACCTGGACCAGATCGCCGGCCTCAAGCGGGGCTCGCTGACTGTTGGGACCTTTCCGACGCTCGCCGGCTCGTTCCTGCCGGTGGTCATCCGGGCCTTCAAGAAGAGGTACCCGGCGATTGGCCTGTCCGTCCGCAGCGCGCGCTTCTATGACCTGGTGAGCGAGCTGCAGTCCGGCGTGACCGGGCTGTGCCTGCTCTGGGACTACCCCTGGAACCGCTTTCATGACGATTCCATCCGGATCACGGAGGTCTTCCAGGAAAGCACGGTCCTGCTGGTCTCCCGCAGCCATCCGCTGGCCGACCGCGAGGAGATCCGGATGGAGGAGCTCCGCAAGGAATCATGGATCGTGCGAGCCGAGGCGCACCCCGTCGTCGAGGTGCTGCAGCGCTCCGCCCATGAAGCCGGCTTCGAACCGACCATAGGCTTCCTGGCCAACGACTACCAGGAGGCGCAGGCAATGGTGAGTGTCGGCATGGGCGTGGCCATGGTGCCGAAGACGGCCGTGGCCCTGCAGCACCCGGACGTCAGGGTCATCAGCCTCGGTTCCGCCGCGCCGCTGCGGCGGGTACTCCTGGCCCAACGCCAGGACAAGGTCTACGCCCCGGCGGAGGTCGCCTTCCATTCCACGCTGCTGGAAATCGCACGCGAACGGGCCGGGGACTACCTGTAAGGGCGACGACGGCGAAGATCTGCGCTTGGGGACAGCGGGTACTTCCTGCGACTTTGACGGCCGCTGGGAGATGTCTCAGTCGCTGATTCCTGGGACCCGAGTTCCAGTGGGGCAGCGGCCGAGCCGGTGACCTCTGCTGCGGTAGGAGCTCAGGGAGCCGCTTTCTTCTCGACTCGCGACGCTCAAGACAGCGCCTGACGGGCGCCGACGCTGACGCAACCGGACGGCGTAACGTACTCCCGCCGTCGTCGTTCTAACCGTGCCTGCTGACCGGGGGAAGGAACCCTCGCGCCTTTCGCCCGGTTGCATCTAGCGCAGGCGGCGACGAAGTTCTGCAGGTTGGTGGATCCGCCCTTGGACCAGGGGAAGAAGTGGTCGCCGTGTTCTGCGGGCCGCGAGCACCGACCCCGAAATCCAGCCTCCATCTCGCACTGGCCACCGGCCCGCGCCATGCCGTCCCTGCGGTGCTGGCGGCTGAAACGCCGGACCGGGTCCCGGCGTCGAACGTCGCGGCTGTGGACCACCGCCGCAACAATGATCAGAACCACGAGGAGCAGCCCTGGGAGAACAACCGCGGCCAGAACGCTGTCGACAAAACTGCGAAGGACACCGCTGACGGTTGGGGCACCGTTCGGTGCGGCGGCTTTCCCCTTCGGCATCAGCGCCAGGACCACTGAGACAGCCAACCACACAACCACAACCGCGTAAGCGAGACGCAGAACCTGCCGGCTCCAATAGATGCGCTTCAGTTCCACCATCGGTTCATTCCCCCAAATGAGTTTCGGCCCCGCCAGCGTTTTGCTGGGCTGCGAACAAAACAGATCGTACCGCTCGCGACAGGCAAGCTGTCCGGGCTGCCGTAGACGCCCTGGGAAGCACACGCCGTTCAGGGTCCGTAGTCCCTAACGTTCACGCCGCGACGGTGCGAGGATCAGCAGGGCGCCCGGGTACACCGCAGCCCCTGGTGTCGAAAGACCGCCGCATCCACTGATTGGAAGGACCATCATGAAGGCAGCACGTTTCCATGGCCGCAAGGACATCCGGATCGAGGACATCCCGGAGCCGGAGCTCCGGGCCGGCGCGGTGAAGATCGACGTCGCGTGGTGCGGGATCTGCGGCACTGACCTGCACGAATACCTGGAAGGCCCCATCTTCTGCCCCGCGCCGGGGCATCCGCATCCGCTCTCGCACGAGGAGTCGCCGGTGACCCTGGGCCACGAGTTTTCCGGGACCGTCTCCGAGGTCGGCGAAGGCGTGGACGGGCTCGCGGTGGAGGACAACGTCGTCGTCGAACCCTATTTTGTGGACGGCGACTGCGACATGTGCCAGGCCGGCAGCTACCACCTGTGCCGGCAGATGGGTTTCATCGGGCTCTCCGGCGGCGGAGGCGGGCTGAGCGAGAAGATCGTGGTGGACCAGCGGTGGGTGCACCCGATCGGCGACATTCCCCTGGATGAGGCGGCCCTGATCGAGCCGCTCTCCGTGGCGCACCACGCGGTGGCGCGCAGCGGCGCCAAGGCCGGCGACGTGGCCTTGGTGGGCGGCTCGGGCCCGATCGGGCTGCTGACCGCGGCCGTCCTCGAAGGCATGGGCGTGACGACGATCATCAGCGAACTGACCCAGGCCCGGAAGGAAAAGGCCGTCTCCAGCGGGGTGGCGGACCACGTGCTGGACCCCAGCCTGGAAAACGTTCCGGCCCGGGTGCTGGAACTCACCGGCGGGACCGGCGCCGACGTCGCCTTCGAATGCGCCGGCGTGAACGCGGTGCTGGACACCATGCTCGACGCCGTCCGGCCCGGGGGAGTGGTGGTCAACGTCTCCATCTGGGGCGCTCCCGCCACCGTGGACATGCAGAAGCTGGTTCTCAAGGAGATCGACCTGCGCGGCACCATCGCCTACGTCCGGGACCATCCCGCCGTCATCAAGATGGTGCAGGAGGGCAAGGTGGACCTCAAGCCCTTCATTACCGGCAGGATCGCGCTGGACGACTTGGTGGAGCAGGGCTTCGACACCCTCATCAACCACAAGGACACCGCCGTGAAGGTGCTGGTGCATCCGTAGCGGCCGGAGCGCCGGGGGTTGCGCTGTACGTTGCCGGGGGTCTGCGGTCCCCGGCAGCGCTGCGGGTTGCACGGCTCCGGGGGCCCATGGCGCCGGTTGAAGCTGGTTCGGCGGAGAGCCTCTGCGCCGGGTAGCGGTCGGCTGTTCCCATCTCGGGTCTTGGTTGGAACAATGCTGCCATGGCACGAATTCTTGGGTTCCTGTTGTTCCTGGCCGTGGTGGTCTACGTGATCGCCGCAACGTGGCTGTTCGTCCTCGCGCTGGTGGTGACCGTGGCGATCGTCAAACATGTACGCACCCGACACCGCGTCGCCCCGCGGGCCGCCCCGGCAGCCAAGCTCCACCACAACGCTCCAGCCGTCCCGCGCGCTATCCCGAGCCCCGCCCCGGCTCCGGCGCCGGCCTATCTGTCCCGGTGGTCGGTCCAGCGCCGTTGGGTCGTCGCCGGCGACAAGGACGACTGGGACCAGGCCTTCCGGGACGTCGAGCTTCGGGCGCAGGTCTGCGCTGCCTTACCGGGGGCCTCCCGGACGTAGCACGCCGCGTCACCGCCCCGCGATGTGCCCCGCCACGTACTCCGCGTCGTCGCCCACCACGGACAGCGTGGCGGACAGGTGCTTCGTGAGCCAGGGTAGGCCCACGGCGTAAAGTCCCGGGACCTCGGTGACCCCGCGGCTGTGCCGCGGGTAGTTCCACTCGTCGAGGACCGGCATGTCGAGGAAGCCGAAGTCCAGGCCGTAACCGGTGCACCAGATGACCGAGGTGACGCCCTCGGCCGCCAGATCGAGCCGCGCCCCCGTGTCCGCCGGCAGCCAGTCGTCCGCCGGCGCGGGCTCCGCTGGCGGCGCGTCAATGCCGGCCGCGGCGATGTAGGCGTCGGCCATCCGCCCCAGCCGCGCAGCGAACCCCGCCTCCACCAGGGCGAAGCGCGCGGGGAGGTCGTCGCTGAAGTCGAGGCCGCCGTCGTCCGTTCCCTCATACCGGCCGTGCAGCCGCACTCCCCGGCGCCCGAGGTCCCGCAGGTGGATGCTGTGGCCGCCGCCGTTGCCGGAGATCAGCGGATTGCACATAAAGCGTGCGGCGGGCGAGGGCAGTTGGTCCGCCTGGAGGCCGTTGATGCCGAACTCGGGGCCGTGGAGGTTGATCTGCAGGATCCAGTGGAAAACGTCCTGGCCGCGGTACCGCCGCGGGGCCTCGGGGCAGGTGGAGACGGACAGATGGACTTCCCGGCCGGCGTCGAGCAGGTCCTCGGTGATCTGCCCGCCCGACTGCCCGGTGCCCACCACCAGCACGGCGCCGTCGGGAAGCTGCTGCGCGTTGCGGTAGTCGTGGCTGTGCAGCTGCCGGATGTGCCCGGGGAGTTTGGCGGCCGACGCCGGAACCCGCGGACGCTGGAAGGCGCCGTTCGCGAGGACGACGTTCCGTGCGTCCCAGCGGCCCTGGTTGGTCTCGACCGTGAAGCGGCCGTCGACGACGCCGACCCGGGTCACCTCCGTGCCGAGCCGCACCGGCGCCTTGATCCGCGCGGCGTAGTCGCGGAACAGTCTGATCACCTCATCCCGGGGGAGGAAGGCGTCCGGCTCGGGCCCGTCGTAGCTCAGCTCCGGCAGCAGGAAGGAAAAATTCGGGGTGTTCAGGAAGAACGAATCCCAGCGGTCCTGCCAGCCGCCGCCAAGCTCCGCCCGCTGCTCCAGCACGTGGTGGTCGACGCCGAAGCGGCTCAGCCAGCAGCTGGTCGCCAGGCCCGCCTGTCCCGCGCCGACCACCAGGGTGTCGGCCGACTGGACGGGTCCCGCGCCGGGGGAGGGCATGGCTACTTCCTCGGCACTTTCGGTGCCTTGGAGGCCTTGGCCGCCTTGGAGGCTTTGGGCGCCTTGGGCGGCTGCCCGGCCACATACTCGAACGCCCTTTCCACCCAGGCCCTGGCGCGCTCCTCGCCGGTGTCGCCACCAGCGCCGCCGCCGTCGCCGTTCCAGGCCTCCGGCAATCCGGTGTAGCCGCCCATAGGGCGCTCGGCCGGGCCGAACGGCACGGTCCGCTCCGTACTTTCGAGCGCCGCCTGGTCTGCCGTGGAAAGCTTCACGCCAATGGTGGAGCCGAACAGGCCGGCGAACATGTTGCCGTTCACGAACGCCCCGAGGTTTCCGAACATCGGCTTGACCACCACCTCGGGCAGGTCCGGGAGCACGGAGCGGAAGTGTTCCTTGTCGGCGTCGGACGCTTTCGGCATTTCCATGGGGTGCCTCCGGAGCTTGATGGCCAGCAGCGGGTCTTCCTGCAGGATATGCCCGCGACTCCTCCCGGTTCCACCCCCACCCGCGGCGCCAGCCCCGGCACCCCGTCCCGGATCTCAAAGGACGCTTTCGTGGACCAGGGTGCCCCCGGCGTCGTGCGGTCCTCCGAGCGAGCCTCGGGCCGGTGCGCGGCCGGGACCACGGCTACCGCTATGTTCCGCTGCCGGAGATCGGGCCGATCCCGTCCATGTATGAACCTGTCTGATACGCGGAAAGGTCGTGGCGACAGTCGTCGAGGGAACCGCCGGTGCACTGTCCGCCGCCGGCTACGTCCTCCTGCGACAGAAGGAAATCCCGCGACCGTCCCCGCGCCACGGCGGCATCGGCAGGGTCCGCTGATCCGATGACCAGGATGGCCCACGGGGCCCGTCTCGGGCCAGTCGTATCTCCAATGAGACGAACGTCCAAGCGCCCACCGGGCCCACCCTCGTTATTTAGATCACATTTATACCCATCCGGATCCCGATCGACTGCGAAGTACCACTGTCCTCAAAGAGAGACACCACCATCATTTGCACAAGGAGACTGCCCGATGAACAAAGCACTGCGATTCCTGGCCGTACCGACCCTCGCCCTGGGCGCACTTGCCCTTTCAGGTGCTCCGGCCATGGCGGCCGATGAGTCCTACCAGTCCACGCTGCGCCAGATTAACGGCAGCTCCGCTTCCGGAACCGTCACCGTCGATGTCACCGGAAACCAGGCCCACGCCGTTCTGAAGGTTTCAGGTCTTGCCAAGACATTTATGGACGCGCCGTACCCGCACGTTCAGCACATCCACGGCGGGGCCAAGGGTGCGTGCCCGGCCCCGGGTGCCGACAAGGACGGCGACGGTGTGGTCAGCACCACAGAGGGAGCCCCGTCCTATGGCGGCATCGTGACCACCCTTTCCACCAGCGGAGATACCAGCCCGGCCGCCGGGCTGGACCTCAAGGTCGCCGGTCAGGGTGCCAGCTACACGATTGACCGCACTTTCGAACTGAACGCGGAAACGAAGGCTGCCCTGAAAGCCGGAACAGCGGTTGTGGTGGTCCACGGACTCGACCCCGCAACACTGAGCGCCGCCGGCCAGGCAGCCAAGAGCGATCTGGCTCCCACCCTGCCGCTGGCAGCAACGTCGCCCGCCCTGTGTGGAACCTTGGCCGTCGGCCAAATGTCCATGCCGGTGGGTGGCGCTGACACGGGCGTCGCACAGAGCACCACCGGAACGGACGCCGGAACGCTGGCGCTCGGTGGCGGCCTCGTGCTCGCAGCCGTGGCAGGCGGAGCCTACGTTGTTCGCCGCCGCAATGCCGGTTCAGTAGCCTAAGCACAGTTGCCCGGACTGTCATTATGACGAAAACGAATTTCGGCCGCCGCGGAGGCGTCCTGGCTTCCGCGGCGGTCGGAGTTCTGCTCCTTGCCGGCTGCTCGGCAGGCAACGCGGAAACATCCGACGGCGGCTCCGGTGCCGGCGGCGCCGCTGCGCAGTCCGCTTCGCCGGCGTCGCCGACCCCCAGCGCATCCGCGTCCTCAGCGACGGCGCTCAGCCCTGCGCCGTCGGCAGTTCCTGCCGAGACACTTCCCGCGGTACTGCCAAAATCGGACCCGCTCGCGCTATCCATCCCGGCAATCGGTGTCCGGACTGAACTCCTCCGCCTGGGCCTGCGGGAAAACAAATCTCTTCAGGTGCCGCCGGACGGCCCCGGCGCACCGGCAGGGTGGTATGCCGGATCACCCACCCCCGGTGAACGCGGACCGGCCGTCCTGCTGGGCCACGTCAACGCGGTCGGCGGCGGACCCGGAGTGTTCGCCAACCTCCGCAGCCTCACCCCCGGGACACCGGTCACCATCCAGCGGACCGACGGCTCCACCGCAACGTTCACCGTTGAGCGCGCCGCCGCCTACGGCAAGGACACGTTTCCGACCCTGGAGGTTTACGGCAACACCGCCGCGGCCGAACTGCGCCTGATCACCTGCGATGGCTACGATCCGGCCACGGGTCTGTTCGACGACAACTACGTCGTGTACGCCAAGCTCCAACCCTGACCGCCGGGCAGGCGCAGCCGTCCTGGCGGACGCACCCGCCAAAACACACCACGAGAATCACCGCACGAGGTAGGGGAACCGACATGAAACACCGCAATTCCTGGCTGGGATCACTGGCCGTGGCATCGCTGTTGCTGTCCGGCTGCGCCGCCGCCGGTGCAGCCGCACCGGGCTCCGCGACGCCCGCCGCGTCGGAGACCCACGCTGCCGGGCACGCAGGGGAGCACCACGACTCTGGCCCCGCTGCCCAGGCCACATCCGCAGGAGAAGGACCCACTGAGGCTGCCCTCATGGTCTGCGGGAAGGAGACGCAGGACAATATTTCCACGAGCCTGTCTCTCACGGCCGCCCCGCACAGCGTGAGCAGCTGGGCCGACAAACTCTTTACCTGTACCTACCACCTCGCCGAAGGAAGCCTCGTGCTCTCCGTGAAGGAATCAGCCGATCCGGCAGCGGCGCGCCAATACTTTGACGCGCAGCAAAGCAAGGCAGGGGCGGCCGTGTCGATCAAGGGCCTTGCCAACCTTGGATTCCCCGCCTACGAGACAGCCGGCGGGTCAGTCGTCTTCCTCAAAGACAACATGACCCTGACCGTGGACGCCACCGACTTGCCCGGCGCCGTCGGACCGAACGGCGTCACGCCCACGGCTTTCGCGTACCAAATCTCCACCACCATCCTGGCCTGCTGGACAGAACACCGCTAAGACGCCCGTCTCGCGGCCGGAGTGTCCATCGCCCGGGAGCGTCCACTTTGCTGCGCTCGGTGTCACTGCCGCTGGCGCTCGCCGTTTCCGTGGTGGCCTCCTTCGCGGCCGCCGAGCCCGGGCGTGAAGCGCAGCGCCGTCAGGCCCATGGCGGCCACTGCGCCAGGGGACGGGGTGAGAGGCAACAGGAAAGGGCCGCGAAAGTGCCGCTGAGGGGTGCAGGAGAGCCCGTCATGATGCATGAAGAGTTCAAGCAAGTTGCCTTAGCAACGCGAGCTTCGAAAGAGCCCGATCACCTCGTCCCGGGGGGGAAGAAACCTTCGTCCCGGAGGAGGAAAGCGTCCGGCCCGGGACCGTCGTAGCTCAGCCTCGGCAACAGCAATGAAAAATTCGAATCCCAGCGGTCCTGCCGCGGCTCCTCCCGGTTCTACCCCCGCGGCGCCAGCCCCGGTACCCCGTCGTTGATCTCAAACGACGCCTTCGTGCTCACCGGTGCCCCCGGCGTCGTGACGTAGTCCAGCGTCCGGAAGTCCGCGGTCATGGTGTCCCTGGTGATGCGGGTGTTCACGTAGCCGCGGTTGTCGTTGTAGAACTTCAGGTGCGGGTTCCAGGCCATCGTGGCGTCCGTGGTGGAGCCGGTGCCGTTGCCGGTGGAGGAGATGGACGTGCAGACCAGCTCCGAGCCCACCACGGGCGACGCCGGGTCCTTGTAGTCCACCTTGACGTCGTTGGCCCAGTTGCGGTGCACGTCGCCGGTCAGGACGACGGCGTTGCGCACCTTGGCGTCCACCCAGCCCTGGGTGATGCGGCGGCGGGACGCGGCGTAGCCGTCCCAGCCGTCCATGGAGACGTCGTCGATCTCCGGGGCCTGGTTCCGGTCCCGTTCGGCGAAGAACACCTGCTGGCCCAGGATGTCCCAGCGCTGGGTGGAGTTCTGGAACCCGTCCAGCAGCCACTTTTCCTGCTCCACGCCGGTGATGGTGCGGTCCTCGGTCAAGCGCTCGGCGACGTTCTTCCTCCAGCCGTCCCCGGCGAGCTGGTCGTCGCGGTATTGCCGGGTGTCCATCATGTGGAAGTTGGCCAGCTGGCCCCACTGCAGCTTCCGGTAGATCTTCATGTCGGCGCCCGCCGGGACCGACGAGCGCCGGAGCGGCATGTTCTCGAAGTAGGCCTGGAACGCAGCGGCCCGGCGCTGCCGGAAGTGCTCGGTGGTGTCGTTCAGCTGCCCGGCATCGCGGTTCTCCGGGACGTCGTCCGCCCAGTTGTTGTCCACCTCGTGGTCATCCCACACCACCAGCCACGGCGCCACCGCGTGCGCGGCCTGCAGATCGGCGTCGGCCTTGTACTGCGCGTGCCGCTGCCGGTAGCCGGCCAGGTTCACCGTCTCCGGACCTGCGTGGCCGCGCGGGTTGCCGCCGCCGATCACGTAGCTGTCCTTTTTGTACTCGTAGAGGTAGTCGCCCAGGTGCAGCACCAGGTCCGGGTGGTCCTGGGCCAGCCGGGCGTAGGCGGTGAAGTAGCCGTGCTCGTACTGCGCGCAGCTGGCGAACGCCATGGCCAGCGCCGCCGGCGTCTCGTGCGGCGCCGGGCTGGTCAGCGTCCGGCCCACCGGGCTGAGGTGCCGGCCGGTGCGGAAACGGTAGAAGTATTCGCGGCCCGGCCGCAGGCCTTTCAGCTCCACGTGCACGGAGTGCGCGGTCTCCATCCGGGCGTGCTCGACGCCGCGGGCCACCACGGTGCGCATGCCGGCGTCCTCCGCCACTTCCCATGCCACCGCGACGTTGCGGGCGGGCATTCCGCCCAGGCCGTCGCCGGCCACCGGATCCACGGCCAGCCGGGTCCAGATCACGAAGCCGTCCGGCCACGGCTCGCCGGAGGCGATGCCGAGCTGGAACGGATCGGTGCGGAGGCCGGCGTCGTCCGCGGTGGAAACGGCGACGGCGGCACCCGGCCAGGCGGCGACCAGCCCGGCCCCGAGGCCGGCGGAAAGAACGGATCTGCGCGAAATGTTGTCCATGCCCGCCACGCTATTCACGCCGGATTGACAGCTTGCATTGGCGATATGAATGTCCAATTAACTGCATGACAAAACCTGCGGGCTCGGGGCAGCTGGCCGCGCACCAGTCAACGGAAAACAACCGCGCCCACCGGGTTCGGGTGGGCGCGGTCGTTGGGGAGGTGCGGTTCTCCGTGCGGCGCTGGCTTAGGCGCGTGCCTTGGCGCGGCCCTTGGTGAGGATCATTGCCAAGGCGATCATGCCGGCGCCGAGCACCAGGTGCAGGATGTTGTCCAGGCTGTTCAGCGGCACGAAGTCGCCGGCTGAATCTTCGGGGACCACCAGGCCGTACACGAACAGGACCAGGTAGATGACGCCGCCGTAGAGCAGGAAGGAGCGGGCGCCGGTGGCCGTGCGGGCCAGGAACAGTCCGGCGGCGCCGAAGAGCAGGTGGACGATGTTGTGCAGGACCGAGACCTGGAACAGGCCCAGGAGCATCGCCTCGGAGTGGTGGCCGGCGAACTGCAGCGTCTCGTAGTTGGTGGTGATGCCCGGGACGAAGCCCAGGATGCCGACCAGCAGGAAGACAGCGCCGACGGCGAGGCTGGCCTTCTGGACAGTGGTGCGGGCTGTGGTTCGGGCGTGGTTCGTGGTGGTCATGCTGGCTCCTTGGGTGCGGGCTTCGAGTGATGGAGCGGCCGATGGTGTGGCCGCTCCGGTGCTTATGCCAGCAATTCGGAGGGCGCTGGGCTGTGGATTGCTCGCCGGGGACTCCTCTCCGCAAATTCTTTCTCGCCGACGACGGGGCGAGGCCGGGGCGGAAGCAGGAGGCCGGGGCAGAATCAGGCCTTCCGACTGTGCGCCTTGGGTTCTTTCGGCGGCAGGGCGGCAACGTGCTCGAACGCCTTTTCCACCCAGGCTTTGGCGCGCGCCTCATCGCCGTCGCCCTCGCCGTTCCAGATCCCCGGCAGCCCGGTGTAGCCGCCCATGGGACGCTCGGCCGGACCGAACGGAACGGTCCGCTCGGTACTTTCGAGCGCCTCCTTGTCCGCCTCGGAGAGCTTCACGCCGACTGTGGGGCCGAACAGGCCGGCGAACATGTTGCCGTTCACGAACGCCCCAAGGTTTCCGAACATCGGCTTGATGACCACCCCGGGGTGGTTCGGCATCACCGAGCGGAAGTGTTCCTTGTCGGCGTCGGACGCTTTGGGCATGTCCATGGTGCACCTCCGGAGGGTCGCGGATCAGGGACGGTCTGTCTGCAGGATATGCCCGTAGCGGGGCACCGGTACAGGCTGCGGGTCGAGCCGCCCTGGAACCCGCAGCGTGCACCCGCCGGGACCTCTTCCGGTTACCAGCCGGCCTTGCCGGGCTGCCCGATGACTGACCCCACCGTCAGTCGGTGCGCGCCCCGTTGATGATGTCGTCAGCGTTCTCGAAGGCCCAGGAAACCAGCGGAACCAGCAGGGCGCTCAACTCATGTCCGCGCTCCGTGAGGCTGTAGTCCACCCGGGGCGGAATGACCGGCTGGGCTTTCCGGCTGACCAGGCCGTCGCGCTCGAGGGTCTTCAGGGTCTGGGCCAGCATTTTCTCACTGATACCCTCGGCGCGCCGTCGCAATTCGCTCCAGCGCTGCTCGCCCTCGGACAAAGCAAGCAGAATCAGCACACCCCACTTACTGGTGATGTGGTCGAGCACAGTGCGGCTGGGGCAGCCGGCCGGGAAAATGCCGCCGGCCAGGGCGGCGGGGAGGCGCGTGGCAGGGACCGGATCGACCGTACTAACTTCCATGCCAGTACCTTACCTCAAAGTGTGTACTCTCTTTCGGGAAGTAAGTCGAAGATGCCTTGGTTGTGATCGGTGGTAGACACCCCATCGAAAGGAAACCCATGAGCATCGTCATCACCGGCGCAACCGGCCAGCTGGGCCGCCATGTAGTCGAGGCCCTGCTGGAGCGCAACGTTCCTGCGGAGGACATCGTGGCCGCGGGCCGCTCCATCGAAAAGCTCGCAGACTTCGCCGCCCGCGGCGTCCAGGTCAAGTCCATGGACTACACCGATCCGGCCTCCGTAAAGGAGGCGTTGCAAGGGGCGCGGAAGGTGCTCCTGATTTCCGGCAGCGAGGTGGGGCAGCGTGTAGAGCAGCACCGAACCGTCATCGAAGCCGCGAAGGCAGAAGGTGTTGAACTGCTCGCCTACACGAGCATCGCCAACGCGGACACCACAAAGATGAAGCTGGCAGTGGAGCATCAGGAAACCGAGGCCATCCTGCAGGAAGCGGGCGTTCCTTTCGCTCTCCTTCGCAACAGCTGGTACCTGGAGAACTACACCGACCAGCTGCCTGGCACGCTCGCACAGGGCGGGATCGCTGGAAGCGCAGGGGAGGGCCGCGTCAGCGCAGCTTCCCGGGCAGACTACGCCCACGCTGCCGCTGCTGTGTTGGTTGCCGAGGACCAGGCCGGCAAGATCTATGAGCTGGGCGGCGACGAACCGTTCACCATGGCTGAACTCGCGGCGGAGATCAGCGAGGCGACCGGCAGGGAAATCTCCTACGAGGACCTCCCTGCGCAGGAGTACGCCGGAATGCTGGCCGGTGTTGGAGTGCCGGAGGCCTTCGCGGAAGTCCTGGCCGACTCTGACCTGGGGATTGCCCGCGGCGACCTCTTGGTCAGCACCGGAGACCTGAAGACGCTGATCGGACGCCCCGCCACGTCCCTGGCCGAAGCTGTCCGCTCAGCAACTGCCTCCGCCTGATCTGCAGCCGAGCGTCGACGAACGGGTTCTCTTGCCGGCTATGCCTGAGGGTGAACGCGGTGCAGGCCGCCGTGGGGACGCTCCGGAACCATCCGCCGCCCGGAAGAGGGAAGCGTCTGTAAGGATGGACTCCATGACTCAGAGCAGCATCCGCCAGTATCAGGAATCGGTTACGGTCAACGCATCAGTCGAGACGCTCTACGACCTAGTCTCGGACATCACCCGCACGGGCGAGTGGAGCCCGGTGTGTACGTCATGCTGGTGGGACGACGAGGACAACGCCGGCCGCGCCGGTGCCTGGTTCACCGGCCGGAACGAGCTCCCGGAGCGGACGTGGGAGACCCGGTCGCAGGTGGTGGCGGCCGAGCGCGGCTGCGAGTTCGCCTGGGTGGTGGGCGGCAAGTACGTCCGTTGGGGCTTCACCCTCACCCCGGCCGACGGCGGCACCGTCCTGAGCGAGTCGTGGGAATTCCTGCCCGAGGGGATAGCCATGTTCGGCGAGAAATTCGGGGACGGGGCGCCCGCCCAAATCGCCGATCGCACCCAGCAGGCCCTGGACGGCATCCCGAAGACCCTCGCCGCGATCAAGCGGATCGCCGAGTCCATCGCTGTGACTGAGGACGCCAGGTCCTAGGACTGGGACTGCCCAACATTGAAAGGTTCGGCACACGCCGGGGTCCGGCACGTGGCCAGCAGAGGGAAACGGCACTAGGCCGCCGTCGTCCGCTGGCAAGGGGACTTCGGCGCAGCCCGCGCCGTCCCCAAATATAACGAACTGGTAACATGGGGCTGATGGCGAATCAGTCTGGTCAAACACGAGTCACCCAATTGGACGGCCTTCGCGGGATCGCCGCCCTGGTGGTGGTCGCCTGCCATCTGCTCTCCACGCTCCCGGGAATCGGCGACGCCGTATTTGAACAACGCTCCGTGGCGCTCAGCCCGGCGGAGACTTGGGCGGTGTTCTCCCCGCTGCACCTGCTCTGGAACGGCACCCCGGCGGTCCACGTCTTCTTTGTGCTCTCCGGCTTCGTCCTGATCCTGCCTTTCACGAAGGCTGGGCCTGGCAAGAGTTGGGTCCCCTACTACGCCAAGCGTCTGCTCCGCCTCTACCTGCCGGCCTTAGCGGCGCTTGCCCTCGCGCTCGCGTTGATTGCGGCTGTCCCCCGCACTGCATCGCCATTGCAGAGCACCTGGGCGGACATGTACGTCACCAACCCGGGAGCGGTCCAAATCGCCAAGGACGCCGCGCTGCTTATGGGCGCGAGCACCATCAACACCCCGCTGTGGACCCTGAGGTGGGAGGTCCTGTTCTCCCTGCTCCTTCCGGTGTACGTCGTCGTCGCCCTCCGTTGGCGGCGCTTCTGGCACCTGAAGCTGGGCCTCGTCGTGGCCCTGGCCGCGGTGGGCGCGGTGCAGCACATCGACTGGCTGATTTATCTGCCGATCTTCGCCATCGGCGCGATCATAGGCGCCGAGCGTGACCGGATCCGCGAGCTGACCCGGTCCTGGCCGCGGCTCGTCTGGCTCCCGGTGACCGCCGCCGGCCTGCTGCTGGCCAACGCGGAATGGTTCAGCCCCGCCAAACCGGTCACTGGTGTTGAGGCGCTGGTGACGATCGGCGCGACGCTACTCGTCCTGGTGTTCCTGCTCTGCGGCTCGGCGAAGAAGCTCGGCGACACCCGCGTGGCACAGTGGCTGGGCCGCGTTTCCTTCAGCCTCTACCTGGTGCACCTGCCGATCATCCTGGCCGGCGTCACCCTGCTGCGGTCCGTGTCGCTTCCGCTGGCGCTCGCCGTCTCGGCGGCGGCCTCGTTCGGCGCCGCCGAGCTGTTCTACCGTTTCGTGGAACGCCCCGCCCAGCGGCTCTCGGTCGCCGCGGGACGTGCCGTGGAGAGGCGTCTTCGCCGCGGCGACCGCGGGGAAAGGCCGGCGGAGCAGGCCGCCCCTGGGGCACCGCAGTCGGCCGCCGGTACTGATAGGACGCGCGGCAGCCTGAACGACCCCCTGCGCCCCCGTGGTGCGTCGCCGTCGGCGAACGGTGCTTCGGTCCGGCACGGGCAGAGCGTCGGTTAGAGCGGGGGACAGTCCTGGTGGCGGGCAGCCACGCCCGGTGAGCGCGCGCTGCAGTCGCTGGGCGCGTGCCGCTAATTCGACGGAGCGAGAAGTCCTGCGGCGACCAAAAGGCCTAGCAGGATGACAATGATCCCCATGGCCGCGATGATCCAGACTCTGCTGGATTTCCCCTTCGGCGCCCGCCAGATCGCGATCACGGCCGCAAAAAACAACCCGGCGGCAACAGGAATGAAGGCGAGTTGCCGGGGCTCGGTGTTCAGCGGAAGCAGCCGGTCCGCACCGTACAGAGCCAAGACCAAAGCGGGAATACCGAGGCCGAGAGAAGCTACGGCGGCCAGCGTGTTGAAGGCAGACTGCGCGTCGGCCTCCCGGGAGTTGGAGATGCTGGCCGCCGCCGCCATGAGCGCCCGCGCGGAGTCGGACTCGGCGTCGAGTTGCTTGCGCATCTCCAGGCATTGGCGGACCGCGGCGTCGTGGAGTCTCATCCAGGTTCGGGTGCCCGGCGTTGCCGGCTCTGCTTCGTTGATGATTGACGGATCCTGAAGTCGCCGGTACGAGTGATACGCCTCCGAATCCGATAGATGCAGCCAGAGACCTTCGCGGACCGCTTCCCGTGCCTCATCTGCGGCGCGCCCGCAGATAATGTTCAGCTCGAGCAGCGAAGCGACAATTGGTGTGTTGCTGGCGGTGGAATGGCCCTTGGCACTGAACACCGCAAGCCGGTGTTCGAGGTCATAGCGGACCTCCCGTACCTGGGCCACCGAGTTTCGCGAGATCTCCGCGAGGTTCTTTGCGTACTGCGCGATGAACATCTGCAAGTCCACGGCCGGGAGTGCTACCGGCCAGCCGGGCAGCTCGCGTTCAAACTGACGGACAGCTTTTGTGACGACCTCACCATCGCCAGGCGTTGTGTCCTCGTCGATGTCCAGCCGCACGAATTCGCCTTCGGCCGGGCCCTCAACCCAGGCGTTTCCCACCACCGACTCCACGGCTACCTTATCGAAGGCCCGGACAGCCAAGCAGGTGTGGCCCACGAGGACGACTCGTTCACCCTTAGGGCCGAAGACACGCAGGAGAGGTACGACCCGGAGGATGCCTGGGCCATCGGCTGCCACGGCGCTTTCGGCCCTTGCGACCATGGCTTTCTGGCTCAGGACCTCATGTCCGTATCGGGTGCGGAGCCTGCTGGACAGCGCGGCAGGAGGGTCTGATCGAGACGGTGCATGCATTGGCCCATCCTAGGACGCGACAATCGCGGTGCCGGGCAAGGGCGTCGCCGGGCCAGGCGGGATGAAGCGAGAGCCGGGACCCGTCCGCCGTCGTCGCCTAAAACTACGCGTGGTAATCCGCCCCGAAAATCTCCTGTACAGTTGATCTTGTTGTTGTGTTTATGCAGTTCGTAGTTCAGGCAGTACGCACGGTCGAAAGTCCGTGTTCTTCTGAAGCAGCGGTTTTGAGCACCCCACACTGGAGGACCCGAAAGTCGGGACTTTTCCTCCACCTTCACGAAGGACAAAAATAATGGCTACTGGTACCGTCAAATGGTTTAACGCTGAAAAGGGCTTCGGCTTCATTTCCCCCGATGACTCCTCACAGGACGTTTTCGCTCACTACTCCGCGATCGCCTCCTCCGGCTTCCGCTCCCTCGAAGAGAACCAGAAGGTCTCCTTCGAAACCGAGCAGGGCCCCAAGGGTCCCCAGGCCGTAAACATCCAGTCCCTCTAATTCTTTAGAGACTCTGGACCGTTAGGTTCGAGCAGGGCCCGTCTTCGGACGGGCCCTGCTTTTGTTTAACCCGGATGTGCCCGGCAAGGGAGCATCCGCACCGCAACCGCCCGACGTCGGCCGCCTCAGCCAACCTGCCGTTGCGCCACCCAGCCGGCCAGCACCGGGTTGTCGATCTCCTTTGCCAGCCACTGCGCGGACTCCGCGGCGCCGGCGTCGCCCAGTGCCGCGCGGTGTGATTGCGCCCGCACCGCGAACTCCCGCATCCCGGACCGGCTGGCCAGCGCGCCCAGCCGGTCCGCGAACTCGGATGCCCGCGGCGAACCCGCAGCCAACGCCACCTCCGCCGCCACGTCCAGCAGCCGGGCCGAGTACCAGAGGTACCACGGCTTCGGCGCCATGCCCCGGCCCACCCAGTGTTCGGCGGCGGCCAGGTCGCCGTGCGCCAGGAACAGCCGCGCCTCGGCCCCGGCGGCGAGGGCCATGTAGCAGTGGTCGCCGGCCAGCTCGGCCATCACCCAGGACCGGTCGATCAGCTCCGCGGCCTCCTCGAGCCGGCCCGCCGCCAGGTACGTCTCGCCGCGCAGCCCGGCCACGAATGGTTCGAACGCCGTCCAGTGCTCCGCGGCCACCCCGGCCAGTGCCCTGTCCAGGCATTCCCCGGCCAGGTCGAGTTCGCCGCGGATCAGGTGGACCCGGCCGAGCAGCGCCTCACCGAACGCCTGCTGCCGGCGGTTCCCGGCCTCCGCGGCCAGCCGCACCGACTGGGTCAGCGCGGACGCCGCATCTGCGTAGCGGGCAGTGTCCGAGGCGAGCATGCCCTGGATCGCCAGGATCCTCGACTGCTCGTCCGGGAATCCCTTCGCGGCCCGCATCGCGCGCTCCAGCCAACCGGCGGCCCGGTCCGGGACGCCGCGCTGCACGGCCAGGTAGCCCAGTTCCCGGTAGGCGGCAGCGGCGGTGCGGGAGCCGCCGTCGGGCGCTTCCGCCATCAGCGCACGGTGCAGGAAGTCCGCCACCTCAGCACCGCGGCCGCCCGCCTGGTGGATCACCGCCCCCGCCAGCGTCACCAGCGACTCGGCGAGCAGGTGCCGCTCACCGGCCCGCTGGGCGAGTTCGACGGCGAGGCGCAACTGCGCGAGCCCGCGGTCCACTGCGCCGGCAGAGAGTGAGGCGGCGCCGGCGTCGAGGTAGGAACGTACGGTGGCGGCGTTCGCCGGGGTGCCGGAATCCGCGGCGGTCCCCGGTTCCGAGAGCGCCCGCCGGACCTCCTCGGGCAGCGGCAGGCCCAGCTCGGCGCGGTACAGCTCGCCGAACTTGGTGACCTGGTCGCGGGCCCGGCGCTGGTCGCCCAGGGCCACCAGCGCCTTCACCAGCACGGCAGCGCAGTCGGCGTTGAACGGATCCCGCTGCAACGCCCGGGACGCGAGGGCGGCCGCGTCCGCCGGGGCGCCGGCCGCCAGCGAGGCCAGCGCGGCGTCGGAGAGCAGCGACTGCACGGCGTTCTCCAGCCGGTACCGCTGGTCCGCGAGCCAGACCTCGAACACCGGGCTGTCGGAAAAGTTCAGGCCCTCCAGCAACTGGCCCTCGAACCGGAGCGGATCAACGTCCCGGGCCGCAGCGGAGCCAAGTTCCAGCACGTCGCACCGCCAACCCAGCTGCAGCTCCAGCCGGAGGGGATCGCCGGCGATCGCGGCCCGGCCGAGGACCCGGCGCAGCTCGGACAGGTTCCAGCGCAGGGCGCCCAGGGGGTCCGCGGCGTCGGGAAAGAGCAGGGCTGCGGTCCGGGCGCGGCCAGCGCCCGCGGGGCTCAGCGCGAGGTAGGCCAGGACCGCCCACGCCTTGCGGCCGCGGGGCTGCGGGGGAGCCGCGCCCGCGTGCGTGGCGTCCGGGGGTGCTGGGTCAGGGGGCTCGATCCGGGGCGGGCCGATGAGCCGAATCCAGGTGTCGGCCATACCGAATTTTACCGCCGGAACGCCCTCACACGCAGGCTCACACGGTGCCCGAAGACACTGAAGTCATCCACTCACCACCCACCACCGAGGTGCATCACCATGGAAGTACTCGCAGTCCTGCTCGCCGGATCCGCACTGGTCGCGATCCCCGGCACGTTCGTCGCCATCCTGCGGGACGGCCACGGCCACACCCCCGAGGTGCGGTCCGACGAACCGTGGAAAGCCGGCAACCTGCCCAGCGAACCCTACGCGTCGGCGAACCGGAGTCTCCCGCCCGCCCTCTGGTTCCGGTAGCCGCCTAGTTCCGCGAGCCCACTAGCGCCGGGAGCCCGCTAGCGCCGGGCGTACGCACTGGCCCGGCGCTGTTCATGCTCCCGCCGCTAACGGTTTACGCGGGCGGTCAAGGATGGCACCATGACTGATTTCACCCGCCGCAATGTCCTCAAGGGTGCCCTGGCCGCCGCCGGCGCAGCCGCCGTCGTCCCCGCAACCGCCGGAGGGGCCAGCGCTGCCCGGCCCGCCGGCGTCGCACTGGTCCGTAACCGCCTGACCCTGCCCTCGGGCATCGCTACCGGCGATGTCACCACCGGCTCCGGCGTGCTGTGGTCCCGCGCGTCGGGCCCGGGCCGGCTGGTGGCGAACCTGCTGGCCGTCGACGACGACGGGTCCCCGCTCCGCGGCGGCCGCGCCTTCCGGCGGGTGCTACGGGGGAGCACCGCCAGTGAGGCGACCGATTTCACCGCCAGGATCAACGCCGAACACCTGCCCGCCGGCACCCGGTTCGCGGTGAGCCTGCACTTCGAGGACGCCGACGGCAACGCTGGCGAGACCGCGCAGGGATCGTTCAGCACCGCACCGGAGGCCGGGCTGCTCCGCAGCGGCCGCGCCGCCCGCGGCCAGAGCTTCGTCTGGAGCGGCGACACCGCCGGCCAAGGCTGGGGCATCAACGAGGAGATCGGCGGGATGCGCGGCTACGCGGCCATGCATGCCACAGCGCCGGACTTTTTCATCCACTCCGGCGACACGATCTATGCCGACGGGCCGATCAGCGCGCAGGTGACCGAGCCGGACGGCAAAATCTGGCGCAACCTCGTCACCGAGGAAGTGTCGAAGGTGGCCGAAACGCTTAACGAGTACCGCGGCCGGCACCGCTACAACATGATGGACAGGAACATCCGCGCCCTCTACGCGGAGGTCCCGGTGATCGCGCAGTGGGACGACCACGAGACGCACAACAACTGGTACCCGGGCCAGATCCTCACCGACAGCCGCTACACTGAACGCCGGGTAGACGTGCTCGCCGCCCGCGGCCGGCAGGCCTGGCAGGAGTACCAGCCCATCGCCGGCGTCAACACCGGCGGCACCGGCTTCGAACCGGCCCGGATCTACCGCAAAATCAGCCGCGGCCCACAGCTGGACATCTTCTGCCTGGACATGCGCACCTACAAGGACGCCAACACGCCCGGCTTGGAACCGCAGCTGACGCACATCCTCGGCCAGGAGCAGGCCGACTGGCTAATCCGCGAGGTGAGCAAGTCCAAGGCCACCTGGAAAGTTATTGCCAACGACCTCCCGCTGGGGCTCGTGGTGCCGGACGGCACGGTCAACCAGGAATCGCTCTCCAACCGCGACCCCGGCGCCCCCTTGGGTAAGGAGCTGGAGCTCGCCGGGGTGCTCGCCGCGTTCAAGCGCAACCGGGTTAAGAATGTGGTCTGGCTGACGGCCGACGTGCACTACTGCGCCGCGCACCACTACGCGCCGGAACGCGCCGCGTTCACCGACTTCGATCCGTTCTGGGAATTCGTCGCCGGGCCCATCAACGCCGGCAGCTTCGGGCCCAACGCCCTGGACGGCACGTTCGGGCCGGAGGTGAGGTTCTTCAAGGCCGGCGCCTACGCCAACGAATCTCCGCGCAGCGGCGAAAGCCAGTACTTCGGCCACGTGAACCTGGGCGCCGACGACGTCTTTACCGTCAGCCTGCGCAACGCCAACGGTGTTGTGCTGTGGAGCAAGGCCCTGCAGCCGGAGCGGTAGCGCTGCCGGCGGGAGCGGCGGCTGCTCCGCCGTCGGACTCTATCCGCCGCGGGGAGCGTCGCAAACACGAGTGGGCCCCCCCGGAAAGTCCGGGAGGGCCCACTCGCGGGAACGGAGACGGCGCTTAAGGCGTCGGCAAGCCGCCGTTGACGTTGAGCGTCTCACCGATTACGTAGCTGGACTCGGCGGAGGCGAGGAACACGTAGGCCGGGGCCAGCTCGGCCGGCTGGCCGGCGCGGCCCAGCGGGGTTTCCTTGCCGAACTCGGGCAGGTCCTCGGTGGGCTGGCCGCCGCTGGCCTGCAGCGGGGTCCAGATGGGGCCGGGCGCCACCGCGTTGACCCGGATGCCCTTGGGCGCCAGCTGCTGGGCCAGGCCCTTGGTGAAGTTGTTGATCGCGGCCTTGGTGGAGGCGTAATCCACCAGGGTTTCCGAGGGGCTGTAGGCCTGGATAGAGGTGGTGTTGATGATGCTGGAACCCGCCGGCAGGTGCGGCAGGGCTTCCTTGGTGAGCCAGAACATCGCGTAGACGTTCGTCTTGTAAGTGTGGTCAAACTCGACGTCGGTGATGTCGCCGAGTTCCTTCTGTGCCACCTGCTTGCCGGCGTTGTTGACCAGGATGTCCAGGCCGCCAAGTTCCCGCACGGCAGTCTCCACGAGCTCACGGCACACCGCCGAATCCTTCAGGTCGCCCGGGACCTTGACCGCCTTGCGGCCGGCCTTCTCGATCAGGCCCGCGATCCGGCTGGCGTCCTCTTCCTCCTCCGGCAGGTAGGACATCACGACGTCGGCGCCCTCGCGGGCGAAGGCAATCGCCGTCGCGGCACCGATCCCGGAGTCCGCGCCGGTGACGAGCGCCTTGCGGCCCTCCAGCCGGCCGGTGCCGCGGTAGCTGTCCTCGCCCAGGTCGGCCTTGGGCGTCAGCTTGGCGTCCAGGCCGGGTTCCGGCTGGCTCTGCTCGGGCGGCTCGATCTGTTCGTACGCCGTAACGGGGTTCCTGAACGTGTACTGGTCAGTCATAGTTCTCCTCCGGATAGGTGCGTCGCGCCCGGTCTTTTCTTGGCCGGGGTGCAGGCGGCGGGTGGATCCCACAACACGCTAAGCATGCTTAGTAATTACCCTAGTCAGATCGGGGGAGTGGATGCAACGACAGTGGCTCCCGGTGCCGTCCCGAGCGGGAGCTGGAGATTAGCCCTGCTGCCTTGGCCCGGCAGGAGTGCCCTGCAGTTCACCATTGTCGGTATAGGTGAAGTGTGCTTCACTTATTGGGTGGAGGGGAGTATCCCCTAAATGTTCCGTCGTCAGTACGGCCGCCCCTGAGCGGCCCGGCGGGCAGGCCCTTTGGGGCCGGGAGAGACCTCCGGTTGGTATTCACTGACTGGAAGCGGGTGCTCTTCGATGAATGTTCCTTTGTGGGCCTGGTTGGCCGTCCTTGGCGTGATCGTCCTGATGCTGGCGGTAGACCTGTTCGCCCACCGCAAAGCGCACGTGATCGGCGTCCGTGAAGCGGCCCTGTGGTCCGCCGTCTGGGTCGCGTTCGGCGTCGGCTTCGGCGTGCTGGTGTGGCAGCTGTACGGGGCCGAGTTCGGCCAGCAGTACTTCGCCGGCTACCTGATCGAAAAATCCCTGGCCGTGGACAACGTCTTCATCTGGGCCATCGTCTTCACGTATTTCGCGGTACCCCGCGAGTACCAGCACCGGGTGCTGTTCCTCGGTGTCCTGGGCGCCCTGGTCTTCCGCGGCATCTTCATCGCCGCGGGCTCCGCCATCATCGCCAGCGCCGGGTGGGTGCTGTACCTCTTCGCGGCGTTCCTGCTCTTCACCGGCTACCGGATGATCCGCCAGCGCAACGACCACCCCGAACCGGAGAAATCCCGGGCGCTGAAGCTCTTCCGCCGGTACGTGCCCATGACCGACAAGTTCCACGGACAGAAATTCCTGGTCCGAAAGGACGGGCTGGTGCTGGCTACCCCGCTGCTGGCCGTCCTGGCCCTGGTCGAGGTCACGGACATCATCTTCGCCGTCGACTCGATCCCCGCGATCTTTGCGGTCACCGACGAGGTGTTCCTGGTCTTCACCGCCAACGCCTTCGCGATCCTTGGCCTCCGCGCCATGTACTTCCTGCTCGCCGACCTGATGCACCGGTTCATCTACCTCAAGATCGGCCTGGCGCTCGTGCTGGTCTGGGTCGGCATCAAGATGCTGCTCAAGATCGACATCTACTACATCCCCACCCCGCTGTCCCTGGGCGTCATCGCGACGATCCTCGGGGTGTCCATCGGTGCGAGCCTTTGGGCCACCCGCGGCCAGGAGCGCAAGGCTCCGGCGGGGCCGGTGCACGCTCCGTTCGGGACGGCGACGGCCGCGGAAATCGCCGAGTTGGAACCACTGTGGCGGCGGGGCCGAGTTGGGAGCAACCCCACGACGGCGCGGGGCGGGGACGCGGGGGAGCGCGGCGCTGAGGCGTCCGACGTCGTCCCGGCCGACGCCGGAGAGCGCCGCACCGACGAATCCGGTGCAGGGGAATCCGGGAGCGGCACGAACGCGTCCGCGGAAAGTGAGCGCAGGTGAACGACGGCGTGCAACCTCCGCTGCCCCCGACGCCGTCCGCATCTTTGCGCCCGGCCTGGACCTTCCTCACGAACCACGGGCACGTCCTGCTGGCCGTGGCGGCGGACCCGGAAGCCCGCGTCACCGACATCGCTGCCAGGGTCGGGATCACCACCCGCTCCACCCTGCAGATCCTCAAGGACCTCGAAGACACGGGCTACCTGCACCGGAGGCGGGACGGGCGGCGGACGCGCTATGCCATCGAACCCCACCAGCACTTCCGCCACCCCGCTGTGGCAGGTGGGGAAATCGACGGACTGATCGGCCTGTTTTCACCGTCCGCCGTGGCGGGGCGGGCGAAAGGCGTCCCGCCGGCCCCGGGGGATTCGTGAACCTGAGGCAGGCCGGCGCTCGGCGGGTCCACCGGCCGGTGCACGTCGATCCGCCGGGGAGGCTCGCGGCGTCCCCGCGGGGACGCACGCGTCCCCGGCGGCCCGGCGTTGCCTGCGCGGACTGTGATCTACTCCATACAGGCTCGACGCCGGCCGGCCGGGTGCTTTGGCTGCGTTCCGGCGGCTGAAATCCGTGCCATTCCGGGGATTATGACGCCCCGCAGGCACCCCCGGAGGCCGATTTGTTCCCGGTCAGGTTCGTGTGTAAAGTAGTTCGAGTCGCCGCCGCTGAAGCGGAAAGATAGCGACCGACCCCCTGATAAACGGCCTGGAAATGGCGTGGAATGTTGCGCGCTGATTCATGGTGGGGGCCCTGTTCGTGGGTTTGGGAATCGCGGTAACGCTGGTTTGCAAAGTGTCAGGGACTCGGGTAAGTTTGAAAAGTTGCTCCGGAGCGATCCTGGACCGTTGGGTTTGGGTGGTGCCGGGTGTGTCTGTTGTTTGAGAACTCAATAGTGTGCCAAGTTTGTTGATACCAATTTTGTATTGAATTGGTTGATTGTGCCGGATCTGCCACCCCGTGGTTGGGTTCGGTGTTTTTAGCTGGTTTCAAATTTTGTGCAGCCTGGTTCCGCGTTTTCCCGTGGTGCCTGGTTGTGTCTGTTTTTCTTCAACGGAGAGTTTGATCCTGGCTCAGGATGAACGCTGGCGGCGTGCTTAACACATGCAAGTCGAACGATGATCCCAGCTTGCTGGGGGATTAGTGGCGAACGGGTGAGTAACACGTGAGTAACCTGCCCTTAACTCTGGGATAAGCCTGGGAAACTGGGTCTAATACCGGATATGACTCCTCATCGCATGGTGGGGGGTGGAAAGCTTTATTGTGGTTTTGGATGGACTCGCGGCCTATCAGCTTGTTGGTGAGGTAATGGCTCACCAAGGCGACGACGGGTAGCCGGCCTGAGAGGGTGACCGGCCACACTGGGACTGAGACACGGCCCAGACTCCTACGGGAGGCAGCAGTGGGGAATATTGCACAATGGGCGCAAGCCTGATGCAGCGACGCCGCGTGAGGGATGACGGCCTTCGGGTTGTAAACCTCTTTCAGTAGGGAAGAAGCGAAAGTGACGGTACCTGCAGAAGAAGCGCCGGCTAACTACGTGCCAGCAGCCGCGGTAATACGTAGGGCGCAAGCGTTATCCGGAATTATTGGGCGTAAAGAGCTCGTAGGCGGTTTGTCGCGTCTGCCGTGAAAGTCCGGGGCTCAACTCCGGATCTGCGGTGGGTACGGGCAGACTAGAGTGATGTAGGGGAGACTGGAATTCCTGGTGTAGCGGTGAAATGCGCAGATATCAGGAGGAACACCGATGGCGAAGGCAGGTCTCTGGGCATTAACTGACGCTGAGGAGCGAAAGCATGGGGAGCGAACAGGATTAGATACCCTGGTAGTCCATGCCGTAAACGTTGGGCACTAGGTGTGGGGGACATTCCACGTTTTCCGCGCCGTAGCTAACGCATTAAGTGCCCCGCCTGGGGAGTACGGCCGCAAGGCTAAAACTCAAAGGAATTGACGGGGGCCCGCACAAGCGGCGGAGCATGCGGATTAATTCGATGCAACGCGAAGAACCTTACCAAGGCTTGACATGGACCGGACCGGGCTGGAAACAGTCCTTCCCCTTTGGGGCCGGTTCACAGGTGGTGCATGGTTGTCGTCAGCTCGTGTCGTGAGATGTTGGGTTAAGTCCCGCAACGAGCGCAACCCTCGTTCCATGTTGCCAGCGCGTAATGGCGGGGACTCATGGGAGACTGCCGGGGTCAACTCGGAGGAAGGTGGGGACGACGTCAAATCATCATGCCCCTTATGTCTTGGGCTTCACGCATGCTACAATGGCCGGTACAAAGGGTTGCGATACTGTGAGGTGGAGCTAATCCCAAAAAGCCGGTCTCAGTTCGGATTGGGGTCTGCAACTCGACCCCATGAAGTCGGAGTCGCTAGTAATCGCAGATCAGCAACGCTGCGGTGAATACGTTCCCGGGCCTTGTACACACCGCCCGTCAAGTCACGAAAGTTGGTAACACCCGAAGCCGGTGGCCTAACCCCTTGTGGGAGGGAGCTGTCGAAGGTGGGACTGGCGATTGGGACTAAGTCGTAACAAGGTAGCCGTACCGGAAGGTGCGGCTGGATCACCTCCTTTCTAAGGAGCACCTACAGCAACCCTGCCCCGTGTATGCGGGTGTGGTGGTGTTGTCAGGAGTAGGCCCGTTGCGCAGGCGTTTGTTCTGCGGCGGGTGCTCACGGGTGGAATATCAGCAAATAGCGGCCGCGTGGTTTTGTTCTTGCCCAGTACGGATGCTCTTGAGTGTCCTGGAACGGCGGGGGCGGGGGTTGTGCGGTTTAGTGTTTGGCACACTGTTGGGTCCTGAGGCAACAGGACCGGGGATTGAAAAGTTCCCGGGACTTGTGTTTCTGGTTTCCCGGCTGCAGCGAGCATGCACTGGTGGGTCCTTTCGGGGGTCCGGGTGTGTGGGGTGTGTGGTATGGGGTTGTTGTTTGAGAACTACATAGTGGACGCGAGCATCTTTTATAAGAAGCAATTTCCAAGAAATATGAACCTGGATCTGTGCTGTTGCTGCGGTGGTGCCCTGTTTGGGTGTTGTTGTGGTGATGGTGTGGTTTCCGTGGTTTTCTCGAAAATTACTCCTTGATCTTTTGTGGTCAAGTTTTTAAGAGCACACGGTGGATGCCTTGGCATTAGGAGCCGAAGAAGGACGTAGGAATCTGCGATAAGCCTGGGGGAGTCGATAACCGGACTGTGATCCCAGGGTGTCCGAATGGGGAAACCCCGCCAGACGCGCGAGTGATCTGGTGACCCGCATCTGAACACATAGGGTGCGTGGAGGGAACGCGGGGAAGTGAAACATCTCAGTACCCGCAGGAAGAGAAAACAATAGTGATTCCGTTAGTAGTGGCGAGCGAACGCGGATCAGGCTAAACCGTTCCATGTGTGATAGCCGGCGGGCGTTGCATGGTCGGGGTTGTGGGACTTTCCGTTCTGTCTCTGCCGGGACAGTGGGGTGAGAGCATGTGCATAGGTGAACGGTCTTGAAAGGCCGGCCAGAGAGGGTGTGAGCCCCGTAACCGAAATGTAGTGTGCCGCCTGGGAAGTATCCCAAGTAGCACGGGGCCCGAGAAATCCCGTGCGAATCTGTCAGGACCACCTGATAAGCCTAAATACTCCCTAATGACCGATAGCGGACCAGTACCGTGAGGGAAAGGTGAAAAGTACCCCGGGAGGGGAGTGAAACAGTACCTGAAACCGTGTGCTTACAATCCGTCGGAGCAACCGCAGCTTGCTGTGTAGTTGTGACGGCGTGCCTTTTGAAGAATGAGCCTGCGAGTTAGTGTTACGTCGCGAGGTTAACCCGTGTGGGGAAGCCGTAGCGAAAGCGAGTCTGAACAGGGCGTTGCAGTGGCGTGATCTAGACCCGAAGCGAAGTGATCTACCCATGGCCAGGTTGAAGCGACGGTAAGACGTCGTGGAGGACCGAACCCACTTCAGTTGAAAATGGAGGGGATGAGCTGTGGGTAGGGGTGAAAGGCCAATCAAACTTCGTGATAGCTGGTTCTCCCCGAAATGCATTTAGGTGCAGCGTTGCGTGTTTCTTACCGGAGGTAGAGCTACTGGATGGCTAATGGGCCCTACAAGGTTACTGACGTCAGCCAAACTCCGAATGCCGGTAAGTGAGAGCGCAGCAGTGAGACTGTGGGGGATAAGCTTCATAGTCGAGAGGGAAACAGCCCAGACCACCAACTAAGGCCCCTAAGCGTGTGCTAAGTGGGAAAGGATGTGGAGTTGCGAAGACAACCAGGAGGTTGGCTTAGAAGCAGCCATCCTTAAAAGAGTGCGTAATAGCTCACTGGTCAAGTGATTCCGCGCCGACAATGTAGCGGGGCTCAAGTACACCGCCGAAGTTGTGGCATTCAGATATTAGCTAAGCCCTTGTGGTTCAGGCGTCTGGATGGGTAGGGGAGCGTCGTGTGGGCAGTGAAGTCGCGGTGTAAACCAGCGGTGGAGCCTACACGAGTGAGAATGCAGGCATGAGTAGCGAAAGACGGGTGAGAAACCCGTCCGCCGAATGATCAAGGGTTCCAGGGTCAAGCTAATCTGCCCTGGGTAAGTCGGGACCTAAGGCGAGGCCGACAGGCGTAGTCGATGGACAACGGGTTGATATTCCCGTACCGGCGAAAAACCGCCCATGCTGAACAGGGGATACTAACCGCCCGAGACCTGCCCGATCACCCTTGTGGTGTGAGGGTTTTGGTGGAGCGCGGGACCTGATCCTGGGAGGCAAGCGTATTAACAGGTGTGACGCAGGAAGGTAGCCGAGCCGGGCGATGGTTGTCCCGGTCTAAGGATGTAGGGCGAACGGTAGGCAAATCCGCCGTTCATGATGCCTGAGACCCGACGGGACCCCCGTATGGGGGGATTCGGTGATCCTATGCTGCCTAGAAAAGCATCGACGCGAGGTTTTAGCCGCCCGTACCCCAAACCGACACAGGTGATCAGGTAGAGAATACTAAGGCGATCGAGAGAATTATGGTTAAGGAACTCGGCAAAATGCCCCCGTAACTTCGGGAGAAGGGGGGCCCCCATCGTGATGGACACTAGCTGTCCGGAGCGTGCAGGGGCCGCAGAGACCAGGGGGAAGCGACTGTTTACTAAAAACACAGGTCCGTGCGAAGTCGCAAGACGATGTATACGGACTGACTCCTGCCCGGTGCTGGAAGGTTAAGAGGACCGGTTAGCCGCAAGGCGAAGCTGAGAATTTAAGCCCCAGTAAACGGCGGTGGTAACTATAACCATCCTAAGGTAGCGAAATTCCTTGTCGGGTAAGTT
This sequence comes from Arthrobacter sp. SD1074B, assembly GCF_056780195.1. Lineage (NCBI taxonomy): Bacteria > Bacillati > Actinomycetota > Actinomycetes > Micrococcales > Micrococcaceae > Arthrobacter > Arthrobacter sp. SD1074B. Next base: position 969,052 of record NZ_JBRAZT010000001.1, read on the forward strand.
CCGACCTGCACGAATGGAGTAACGACTTCCCCGCTGTCTCAACCATAAACTCGGCGAAATTGCAGTACGAGTAAAGATGCTCGTTACGCGCAGCAGGACGGAAAGACCCCGAGACCTTTACTATAGTTTGGTATTGGTGTTCGGAGTGGCTTGTGTAGGATAGGTGGGAGACGTTGAAGCCCGGACGCCAGTTCGGGTGGAGTCATCGTTGAAATACCACTCTGGTCACTTTGGACATCTAACTTCGGCCCGTAATCCGGGTCAGGGACAGTGCCTGATGGGTAGTTTAACTGGGGCGGTTGCCTCCTAAAAAGTAACGGAGGCGCCCAAAGGTTCCCTCAGCCTGGTTGGCAATCAGGTGTCGAGTGTAAGTGCACAAGGGAGCTTGACTGTGAGAGAGACATCTCGAGCAGGGACGAAAGTCGGGACTAGTGATCCGGCGGTACATTGTGGAATGGCCGTCGCTCAACGGATAAAAGGTACCTCGGGGATAACAGGCTGATCTTGCCCAAGAGTCCATATCGACGGCATGGTTTGGCACCTCGATGTCGGCTCGTCGCATCCTGGGGCTGGAGTAGGTCCCAAGGGTTGGGCTGTTCGCCCATTAAAGCGGTACGCGAGCTGGGTTTAGAACGTCGTGAGACAGTTCGGTCCCTATCCGCTGCGCGCGCAGGAAATTTGAGAAGGGCTGTCCTTAGTACGAGAGGACCGGGACGGACGAACCTCTGGTGTGTCAGTTGTACTGCCAAGTGCACCGCTGATTAGCTACGTTCGGATGGGATAACCGCTGAAAGCATCTAAGCGGGAAGCTCGCTTCGAGATGAGATTTCCATACACCTTGTGTGTGAGAGGCCCCCAGCCAGACCACTGGGTTGATAGGCCGGATGTGGAAGCGAGGACTAACGACTCGTGAAGCTGACCGGTACTAATAGGCCGATAACTTACACCACACACTTCCCCGCGTGAACGGATTCAAAAGACGTTCACACCAGCGGAGAAGTACAAAGAAACAAGACTGCTTGCGTCCACTATGTGGTTCCCAACCAACAAACCCGCCACGGGCACGTTGCACGGAAACCCACAGCTGAATAACAACACCACAACTGCACCACCAATGCAGCGAACATGTTGTAACCACCAGATTTCCCACCCCGGAAACGCCCCGAACAAGGGCCGGACCAGGGCGCGGACACAGGGTTACGGCGGTCATAGCGTGGGGGAAACGCCCGGTCCCATTCCGAACCCGGAAGCTAAGACCCACAGCGCCGATGGTACTGCACCCGGGAGGGTGTGGGAGAGTAGGTCACCGCCGGACAACCATTACAGCCAGGCCCCGACACACACGTGTCGGGGCCTGAGCTCTTTAAACACCCACACCACCACCAAACCCTCCCGCACAAGAGACGCCCAAAACCGGCACCCTCCCACACCAGAGACGCCCACCACCCACACCCTCCCGCCGAACCTGCCCGCAAGCCACCAACCCTCCCGCAGCACCGGTACCCATCATCGCGACGCTCCCGCAGAAACGGCATCCGATCAAGGAGCGCTGCCGGAGACCAAGACTCCTGCACGGGCCCTGCAGACGATGGCTGCCGCCGCCGGCACGCAGCAATTGCCGGAGCGTCGCGCTAAAGCCGGTCAAAAGTGCGGGAGCGTCGGTCAGGGGCGTGCCACGTCTGCGGGAGCGTCGGTCAGGGGCGTGCCACGACTGCGGGAGCGTCGGGGAGGGACGGAACACCGGCTGGCCCTCCAACGTTGATTACCCTTGAGTAGCTTGAACCAACCAACTCGGGAGACCCCATGACTGCACGGACCATTGTCATCACCGGCGCCAGCGACGGGATCGGCGCGGCCGCGGCCCGGACCCTCGCCGCGCAAGGCGAGCACGTCGTCGTCGTCGGGCGTTCCGCAGAGAAAACCGAGCGCATCGCGACGGAGACCGGGGCGGACTATTTCGTCAGCGACTTCGCCGACCTGGCGCAGGTGCGCCGGCTCGCCGCGCAACTGAAGGAGAAATACCCGCGGATCGACGTCCTGGCGAACAACGCCGGCGGCATCATGGGTGCCCGGCAGCTCACCGTGGACGGCCACGAGAAGACCTTCCAGATCAACCACCTAGCACCGTTCCTGCTGACCACCGAGTTGCTGGACACTCTCACCGCCAGCAAGGCCACGGTCATCAACACCTCCAGCGCCGCCAACTCGCTCTACGGGCGGCTGGACATCGACGACTTGGAGCTCGCGAACAAGTACTCCGCCAACCTCGCCTACGGCAACGCGAAGCTGGAGAACATCCTCTTCACGGCCGAACTGCACAACCGTTACCACGCGGCAGGCATCTCGACGGCGGCGTTTCACCCCGGCGTGGTGGCTACCAACTTCGCCGCAGACACCACCAGCCCCTTCCGCTTTATGTACCGGAGTTTTCTCAACAGGTTCATGCTGTCCCCGGAGCAGGGCGCAGACACCCTGGTGTGGCTTACCACGGCCGTCCCGGGGCAGGACTGGGTACCCGGCGCCTACTACGCCAAACGGGCGCTGGCGAAGGCCAACAAGCAGGCCTACGACGCGGAGCTGGCCCGGGAGTTGTGGGAGCGCAGCGCCGCAATGGTGGCCCAGGACTCTGACAGGCTCGACCCCCGCGGCTAAGCCTGGCCCCGATCAAAGGAATCGTGGGATAGCATTTCCCTGCCCCTCGCCGACACGCGGCCGAGGGCTTCTATTGGGGGAGTGCTCGAAGGTGCGCCTGAAGAAACTGATTATTGCCTCGCTGGCGGCCAGTGCCGTCGTCCTGAGCGGCACGGCCGTGCCGGCTTCTGCCGCGCCAGCGCCGAAGTCATACAAGAACTGCACCGAGCTCAACAAGGTGTATCCGCACGGGGTCGGCCGCAAGGGTGCGCGGGACAAAACTAGCGCCACGCGGGTCACTACCTTCCGCGTGGACAACACCCTGTACAGCTACAACGACGGCGGCGCCGTCCGGCACCGCGGCGAGTACGACCTCGACCGTGACAACGACGGCATCGCCTGCGAGAAGCGCTAACCCGAGCCGGGCGCACAGCCCCGGCCAGGCGGTTGGGGTCCCGCTCCTGACGTTCCCGCCCGGTTCTTAGGACGGGCTGGCCGAAGGATCCGTGCCAGCCCGGGCCGCAGCCTCCAGTTGAAGGGCTGCGGCGGCGGAGAACTGGGCGGGAGCGTCACGCCCACGTCTGCGGGAGCTGCGGGAGCGTCACGCCTGCGTCTGCGGGAGCTGCGGGAGCGATGCGCCCACGTCCGCGGGAGCTGCGGGAGCGATGCGCCCACGTCTGCGGGAGCTGCGGGAGCGTCGCGCCTGAAGGCTCAGGAGCTGCGGGAGTGTCAGGGCTGGCTAACCCGCGGCTTCGACCTTGTCGATGGCCGTCAGGGCGCTTTCCATGGTGCCGGCCAAGTCGCTGGCCGGGGCGGGCTTGGCGAACAGGTAGCCCTGCAGCGAGTCGCAGCCCAGGTCCATCAGGTACTTGGCCTGCGCCGGGGTCTCGATGCCCTCGGCCGTGACCTTCAGGCCCAGGTTCTGCGCGGCGCTGATCATGGTGCGGAAGAACGGCAGGTGCTCCTTGCCGGTCTTGATCATCGCGACAAAGGACCGGTCGATTTTGACGTTGTCCAGCGGCAGTTCCTTCAGCCGGCCCAGCGTTGAGTAACCCGTACCGAAGTCGTCCATCGCGATCCGGACGCCGGCCTCGCGCAGCTGCGCCAGCTGGCGCAGCACGTCCGAGTCGGCGTCGAAGAACACGCTTTCGGTCAGCTCGAGCATCAGCTGGCGCGGGTTCACCCCGGTGGAGGCGACGATGCCCAGCACGTCGGTAGCGAAGTCGCGCTGCTGGAACTGTAGGCCGGAGACGTTTACGGCCACGCTGTATGCGGCGTCGCCGGCCAGCCAGGGCCGGATCTCGGCGCAGGCCCGGCGCATGACCTCGTCCCCGATCTCACGGATCAGGCCGCTTTGCTCGGCCACCGGCAGGAACTGGTTGGGCGGTACCAGCTTGCCGTGCCGTTCCCAGCGCGCGAACGCCTCGAACTGCACCACGGCGCCGAGTCCGGGGGACACCACCGGCTGGTAGTGGACCGAGATCTGGCCCAGCTCCACCGCCTGCCGGAGCCCGGTCTCGCCCTGGGCCTTGTGCGCGGCCGTGTTCAGCATCTCCGGGCGGAACTGCAGCCAGGTGTTCTTCCCCGCCGCCTTGGCAGCCGTCATGGCCGAGTCCGCCTGCCGCAGCAGTTCCGCGCCGTCAAGCGTCTGCGGCGTCTTGGACGCCAGTCCCATGCTCACCCCGGGCCGCACCAGCGAGCCGCCGACCCGTGCCGGGACGTACAGGGACTCGGAGATCCGCTTCGCCACGGCGCCGGCGTTCAGGCACTCGGTCAGCAGCACCACGAACTCGTCGCCGCCCAGCCGGGCCACGGTGTCGTGCGGCCGGACGCAATTGCGCAGCCGGCTGGCGACCTCCACCAGCAGCTCGTCCGCGGCGGAGCGGCCCAGCATGTCGTTGTAGCTCTTGAAGTCGTCCACGTTCAGGAGCAGCACGTCCACCGGTTCCGGCCGGCGCAGTGCCGCTCCGAGGCGTTCGTTGAACAGCGTCCCGTTGGGCAGTCCGGTCAGCGTGTCCCGCAGCACGGCCGCCTTGAGCTGGTCGTCCTGCTCGGCGGGCGAGAGCCGGGGAAGGACGCCCGTGGTACCGGGCACCAGTTCGGCCTCCAGTTCGCTGAACGTCCGACGGCGCGGAGCGGCTCCCGCTGCGGCGGCCCCCGCCGGCGTGCCGCCGTCGGGCAGGACTGGGGACCGATTAGCAGCAGACTGCGCGGCGCCCGACTGTGCGGCCAGGGCGTGCTGACCCCGGCCCACAGCGGGGCGGATGGCGACGGCGATGGTGCCGGCCGGAGCGGCGGCACCCCCCGCACCGGGCGCGGGGGGAAGCGCAGAGCAGGTGATTTCCAGCGGGAACTCGGAAGCATCGCCGCGGCGGCCAGCGCCGGTGAAAGGCGTCCGCGCGGCGTCCGCCGGACGCTCAAGTCCGGCCAGGACCTGGTGGAAGCCCTCCCGGGAAGCTTCGGTCAGCAGCAACCTGTAGTCCGCGCCCAGCAGCTGCGCCCGGGAGTAGCCGAACAGCTGCTCCGCGGCAGTGTTCAGGAAGGTGATGGACCCGTCAGGGGCCAGCAGCAAGAGGGCGTCGGGGCTGTGCTCCAGCACTGTCTGTGCGAACGCTGCGTCCATGATGTGTGCTGCCCCCAAAGCGATGGTTTTGTGAATGTGGGCGGGCACCGTCGGGAACCGGGTTGAGGTTCGCCGCGGGCCGCGCCTGCTGAAATCATATGTGCTCGGTAGCACAGTTCCGTGCCGCCCGGACGGTATTCCCGAAAGCGTGCGAATGTGTCGTCCGGGTGTCCAGACACCCGTGCTGTCAGGGGGCCACCGCGGCTTCCTGCAACGCCTCCATGGCCTCTCGGGACTGCGCAACGGCTGTCATTAGGTCAGCCGCCGGCACCGGCCGGGAGAACAGGTAGCCCTGCAGGGCATCGCACTCGTGATCCATCAGGTACCGGGCTTGGACGGGCGTCTCGATGCCCTCCGCGGTTACCCTCAGGCCCAGGCTGTGGGCCATGTGGATCATCGAGGTCAGGATCGGGAGCCGCTCCTCGCCGGTGTGCAGCATGGACACAAAAGACTTGTCGATCTTCACCGCGTCCACCGGCAGCTCCTGCAGCCGGCCCAGCGAGGAATATCCGGTACCGAAGTCGTCCAGCGCCACCCGGATACCCGCCGCGCGCAGGCTGATCAGCTGCTGGATCACGTGCGAGGCGGCGTCGAAGAACACGCTCTCGGTGACTTCCAGGACCAGCTGGTGCGGATCCACCCGGCTCCACGCCGCGATGTCCAGCACCCGTTCGGCGAAGTCCTTGTGCTGCAGTTGCACGCCGGAGACGTTCACAGCCAGGGTCCGCCCCGGATCCTCGGCCAGCCAGGGCCGCAGCTCGGTGCAGCTCTGCCGGAGCACCTCAGACCCGATGCCGCGGATCAGGCCGCTGCGTTCCGCGGTCTGGATGAAGCTGTCCGGTGCCATCAGCACCCCGTCGCGTTCCCACCGGGCCAGCGCCTCGTACTGCACCACTTCGCGCCGGTTCGTGGAGATCACCGGCTGGTAGAACACCTTGATCTGGCCCAGTTCGACGGCGCGGCGCAGCCCTGCGGTCAGCTGGGTGCGTTCCAGCAGGGTGGTCAGCATTTCCGGCTGGAAGTGCACGTAGCAGTTCTTGCCGGCTTCCTTGGCGGCGTACATGGCCACGTCCGCCTGGCGGAGCAGCTCGGAGGAGGACACACCCTCCGTTCCGCGGGCCGCCACTCCCAGGCTCAGGCCCGGGCGCATCAGGGTGCCCTCGATGGAGACCGGGGCGTTCAGCGTGGCCACGATCCGCTGCGCCACCGCGTCCGAGTCGTTGCAGCCCACCAGCAGCACCACGAACTCGTCGCCGCCCAGCCGGGCCACGGTTCCGTGCGGGCCCACACAGTTCTGCAACCGGCGGGAAATCTCCACCAGCATCTGGTCCCCGGCGTGGTGGCCCAGAATGTCGTTGACTTCCTTGAAATCGTCCAGGTCCAGCAGGAGCACCGCCACCGGGCCGGGGGACTCCAGCGCGGCTGTGGCCCGCTCGTTGAACAGCATGCGGTTGGCCAGCCCGGTCAGCGGGTCCTGGAACGCGAGGGCCTTGAGCTGGTCAGCCTGCTGGGCCAGCTCGTCGAGGGCCCGGCGGGCCTGGTCCTGCGCCACCGTCCGGGACGTCACATCCCGGAAATTCCAGATCCGGCCCACCACTTCGTCGGCGACCTTCTGTGGGCGTGAGTTCAGTTCCACGGTTCGGCCGTCCTGGAACTCGAGCAGGTCGTGGCTGTGCAGCTCATGGTTGGCGTAGAGCTCGGCAACCTTGGCCTTAAAGCAGTCCGGGGCAACCAGCTGCTTGGCGATGAATTTGACCAGGGCGTAGGCGTCCTCCTCCGCCAGGATTTCCCGCGGCATGCCCCACAAGCGCAGATATTGTTCGTTGACGCCGGTGATCTGGCCGCTGTTGGACACCACCACAATGGCGTCCGCCGTCGTCTCCAGCGTCGCGTCCAGCAGCGAGACGGCGTGGCGGCGGCCGGCGTCGTCGTCCTGGCGGTGGGTGGTGTCGCGGACCGCCACCGCCATCGATGTCCCGGCCGGCGTCATGACCAGCGAACAGGTGACCTCCAGCGGGATTTCCCGTCCGTCACGGTGCAGCCCGACCGCGGGGAAGGGCCCCGTCCCCGATGTGCCGGCACGGCCCAGCCGGCTCAGGACCCGAAGGAAGCCGCCGCGTTCGTCTTCCACCAGCAATCGGTGGTGCGCGGCGCCAATCAACTCCTCCTTGGAGTAACCGAACAGGCGCTCCGCCGCGGGATTGAGGTAGGAGATGATCCCGTCGGTGGTGAGCTGCAGCAACGCGTCAGGACCCTGCGTCAGCAGGATTTCCGCCAATCCTTGTTCCACGTCGATGCCACCCCCCCGGCGTACGGTATTCGAAGCCACCGGCAGGGCGGTGGTCAGTAAGCTTCAAGCATCATAGGGCATGAGACCCAAATCACAGCACCGGCTGTGTTCGGGCGGAGGTGTCGTGGCGCAGGCCGGTGATGGTCCCGGCCGATGCGGAGATCGCGGCGGGCAGCCGGTCCGCAGGCTGGGGCCGGGAAAACAGGAATCCTTGCAGGGAATCGCAGCTGCGGCCTATCAGGTATTCGGCCTGTTCCCGGGTCTCGACGCCTTCGGCGGTGACGGTCAGTCCCAGGCCGTGCGCCATGTCGATCATGCAATCCAGGATAGGAAGCCGCTCGGTGTCTTTGTGGATCATGGCGACGAAGGACTGGTCGATCTTGAGCGTGTCCACCGGAAGATCCTGCAACCGGCCCAGCGAGGAGTAGCCGGTGCCGAAGTCGTCCAGCGCCACCCGGACGCCGGCGCGGCGGAGTTGCACGAGCTGGCGCTGGACCTGGCAGTCGTCGTCGAAGAAGACACTCTCGGTGACCTCCAGGACCAGCTGGTGCGGATCCACCCCGCAGGAGCCGGCGGTGGCGAGCAGCAACTCGGGAAAATTTCCCTGCTGCAGCTGCACGCCGGAGACGTTGACGGCGAGGGAGCGGATGGGATCCGCGGAGAGCCAGGGCTCCAGCTCGGTGCAGCCGCGCAGCAGAACCTCGGCGCCGATGTCGACGATCAGGCCGCTGCGCTCCGCCGCGGGGATGAACTGGTGCGGGGGGACCAGGACACCGTCGCGCTTCCAGCGCGCCAGCGCCTCGACCTTGACCACCGTGCCCAGCCCCGTGGAGACGATCGGCTGGTAGTGCACCGCGATCTCCCCGCTGTCGACGGCAGCCCGCAGCCCGGCTTCGAGGTCGGTGCGTTCAAGCAGGGCGGTCATCATTTCCGGGCGGAAGCGCAGGTAGCGGTTCTTGCCGGCGGTCTTCGCCGCGTACATGGCGATGTCGGCGCGGCGGAGCAACTCGGAGGCGTCGACGGCGTCCTCGCTGATGGACGCCAGGCCCAGGCTCAGGCCGGGCCTCAGCATGGTGCCGTCGATCCAGACCGGGAGCTTGAGGGATTCGACGATCCGTTCGGCAGCTGCGTCGGCGTCGAGCGAACCGACCAGCAGGACCACGAACTCGTCGCCGCCCAGCCGTGCTACAACGTCGCTGGGCCGGACGCAGGCGCGTAGCCGGCGGCCCACTTCGATCAGCATCTGGTCGCCGGCATGGTGGCCGTGGACGTCGTTGACCTCCTTGAAGTCGTCCAGGTCCAGCAGCAGGACATCAACGGCGGTCCCGAACGGTCCGGCGAGGGCGTGCTCCAGGGAGTCGTTGAAGAGCTGGCGGTTGGAAAGCCCGGTCAGCGGATCCTGGAATGCGAGGGCTTTCAGCTGGCTGGCCTGTTGCGCGAGGTCGGCCATCGCCTGGCTAATCTGCTCCTGGGCGCGCCGGGCTCCGGTGACGTCGCGGAAGCTCCAGACGCGGCCCACCACCTGGTCTCCGACCTTCTGCGGGCGCGAATACCGTTCAAAGGTGCGTCCGTCGCGGAACTGCAGCACGTCGTGGCTCTCTGCTTCCGGTTCGGCGTAGAGGGCCGTGACCTTGGCCAGGAACGGCTCGGGGTCTTGCAGTTGGCCCAGCACGGAGCCCATGACGGAATCGTCGTCGCCGGTGTCCACGAGCTCGCGCGGGATGCCCCACATGGTGAGGAACTGGTTGTTGACGGAGGAGATCCGGCCCTCGGCACTGACCACCAGGATGCCGTCCGCCGTGGACTCCAGCGTGGCGGAGAGCAGGGACAGCGCTTCGCGGAGCCGGCTGTCCTCTTCGGCGCGCGCGGAAGTGCTCACGCGGCCGAAACCGAACAAATCTGAGACCAACGTTGGTGCATGGTGAATCCTCCCCTCAGAAATCATAGGGGGCGTGGCGCGGCCCGAACGCCACGGGGCGGCGGCCCGGCGGGTTACGGCGCTCCCGCTGGGCCCGCCTGCTCAGTCGGCGGCGCCGAGGTAGCCGCAGCCGATCACGGAGATTTTCACAGGGTTGCTCCTCTGCTGGCAATGCCGGGGGCGGTGGCACCGGGGCTGGTGGCGCCGCGGCCGGTTGAGCGGGCGTTGGTTGCGCCTGGGCTTGTTGAACCGGCCAGGACGGCTTCGTAGTGCCGCACCAGTTCCTCGCCCAGCGCGTGCCAGGTCCGGCCCTGGACCGAGGCGTGTGCCGCGGCGGCGAAAGCGCGGCGCTTGGCGTCGTCGCCGGTCAGGTCCGCCACCCGGGACCGCAGCGCGGCGAGGTCGCCCGGTTCATAAAGCCAGCCGGTCCGTGAATTCTTCACCAGGTCCAGCGGGCCGCCGCGGCCGGTAGCGACCACCGGGACCCCCGACGCCATGGCTTCCTGGATGGTCTGGCAGAAGGTCTCGAACTCGCCGGGGTGGACGAAGAGGTCAAACGACGCGACGGCCCGGGCCAGTTCCTCGCCGCCGAGGAACCCGGTGAAGACTGCGTCCGGGAGCGCGGCCTCGAGCGCCTCCCGCTGCGGCCCGCCGCCGACGATCACCAGCCGCGTGCCGGGCAGATCGGCGAGTACCGCCAGGTCCTCAACCTGCTTCTCGACCGCGAGCCGGCCGACGTAGCCGATGATGCGCTCGCCGCCGGGGGCCACGGAGGCCCGCCACGCGTCGTCGCGCTTCCCGGGACTGAACTGCCGGGTGTCCACGCCGCGCCGCCACATGTGGACCCGCGGAATGCCGCGGCCCAGGAACTGGTGCCGCGCAAAGGTGGACGGAACCAGGGTGCGCGTCGCGAGCAGGTGGATCTGCTCCACCCGGTTCCAGGCCCAGTTTTCCAGGAACGGGACGCCGTAGCGCGCCGCGTAGCCAGGGACCTCGGTCTGGTAGATGGCAACGATGGGGATGCCCAGCTGGTGCGCGGCCTGGGCTGCCCGCCAGCCGAGCACGAATGGCGACGCGAGGTGGACGACGTCGGGGGCGTAGTCGGCAAGGATTCGCTTGACCCGGGCCACACCGCCCAACGCCACCCGTACGTTGCTGTAGCCGGCCAACGGTACGGAAGGCAGCCGGTGGACTTGGGCGCCATGGACCTCGGCGGGCACAGCGGTGTCCTGCGTGGACGGTGCGATCACCAAAACCTCGTCGCCGCGGGTCTGCAGGTGCTCCAGGACCCTCAGGATGGAGTGCGTGACCCCGTTCATCTGCGGCAGGAATGATTCGGCGACTAGTGCGATCCTCACGCCTCCACCGTGGTCCCGGCGGCTGACGGTGCGGGGTCTCCGGTGTGGCGAACGGGGGAAGCGTGGGTGAACAGGCAGGTACGGGGGCTGGGTCCCGCGGCTGCCCCGCGCGGTTCATGCGGAAGGGCCGGCGTCAGCGGCGCGGTTCGTGCCGCAACACGTCCGGGAGTTCGTCCACGTAGACCGTCTGCGGCGGCTCGTAGTAGATCACCAGCACCTCGTCCCCGACGGCGAAGACGCTCTCCTTGTCGAACGGGTGGGCGTGGAAGGCACTCGTCCCGCCGCGGAACGGCAGCATGACCTCCCCGATGATGCCCGGCGCCACCCTCCCGGTCACCCGGCCGATCCTGCCGGTCAGGCTCCGGTCGACGTTCCTAGGCATCCGGGGCTTTCGGCGGCTGCTTGGCTGGCTGCCGGCCGTCCTTCAACGCCGTCCGCAGCGCAGGGAGGTAGTCGCCGACCTGCGCCAGAATGCCGCCAATCATCCGGTTGATGCCCTCTCCGCCGTTGAGGACGGTGAGCTGCCCGACGTGGGCGAACGGCTCGGCGGCCGCCGCGATGATGGCGGGCATGTTTTCGGCCAGCTGCTGCGAAATGACGGCGTCCTGGTTGGTGCCGAGGGCCTCGCCGCGGGCCTTGATGCCCTCGGCCTCGGCCAGCGCTTTGGCCTTGATCGACGACGCCGTCGCGTCACCGCGCGCTTTCGTGGCGGCGGCCTCCGCTTCACCGGTGACACGGGTGGCGCCCGCGGCAGCCGCGGCCGCCGTCGCGTTGGCCTGCGCCTGGAGTTCGGTGCGGCGGGCGTTGACCTGCGCCTCGAGTTCGGTGCGGCGGGCCAGCGCTTCGGCCGCGCTGATGTCTGCGGATTTCTGCCCCTCGGCCTCGGTGCGCTTGGCGTAGGCCTTGGCGTCCGCGGGCTTGCGGATCGTGGTCTGGAGCTTTTGTTCCTCGCGGTCGGCCTCAAGTTTGGCCACCTCGGTTTCCTGCACCACCACCTGCTGCCGCGCGGTGGCTTCGGCGAGCGGTCCGGCCTGGGCGGCGTTGGCCCGGGCCCGTTCGGCGTTGGCCTGCGCCTCCGACTGTTTGATCGCGGACAGGCTCTGGGCGTCGGCGATTTGCGCGGCCGCCTCCGCCTCCCGCTCGGCAGCCTCGCGGTTCCGGGTGGCCTCGGCGATTCGGGCTTCCATCTTCACCTGGGCGATGTGCGGCTTGGCGATGTTCTGGATGTAGCCGGTGGGGTCCTGGAGGTCCTTGATCTGGAGCGAGTCCACCACCAAACCGAGCTTTTCCATCTCCACCCCGCTGGCGCTGCGGACCTGCGAGCCGAGCTTGTCGCGCTCGCGGATGATCTCCTCCACGGTCATGCTGCCGATGATGGAGCGCAGGTGTCCTTCGAAGACGTTGTAGACCTGGCTCTGCATCTTGGGCTGCTGGCCGAGGAACCGGCGCGCGGCGTTCGCGATGAACGGCGGCGCGTCCCCGATCTTGTAGATCACCACGCCCTCCACGATCACCTGGATGCCCTGGGAGGTGACGCAGGAGACCTTGAGTTCCGTCTCGTTCAGGGTCAGGGACAGCGTCCGCACGGTTTGCAGCCCGGGGAACACCAGCGCCCCCTTGCCGGTGACGATCTTGAAGTCCATGCCGTCCCGCGTCTCGAGGGTTCCGCGGGTCAGGCCGGAAATGATCAGGGCCTCGTTCGGTTCCGCCACCTTCCACATCAGCTTGACCGCCACCCAGATGACGGCGACGACGACGAGCGCCCCGGCGAGGACCGCGAGGAACGGGATAAACGCTGACAAGTCCGGCATGGCAACCCTTTCACGTCGGTGGGTCAGGCCAGTGTGAGCCGCCGCCGCTGAATAAGTCCAGCATTTGGTGACTCAGCTTTAGCTGGCCGGAACAGGCGGCCGGAACAGCTGGCCGGAACAGCTGGTAGGAACAGCAGCGGGAACCGCGGCGGCCGGGACCCCGGCGTCGTACGCACGACGCACGGCAACCGGAGGGGCAAAAGGAAGCTGGTGCGGACCCCACAAAGCTCCAGGTGCCCGCACCAGCAGGTAGTACGAATTTGTTGGATTACTGAGAATCTGTCCTCATTCGCGGCTCCCTTTTCCCGGTTCGCTTACCGGGTTTGTGCGTCATCGGCCAGATGCCGCGAAAGCAGCCAGCCGGCGCCAATCATTGCCACGCCCAGCACCATGTGGGTCCAGTTGTCCATGGTGTTGAACGACAGGAAGTTGGCCGCCGACCCCACGCCGACGATCAGCCCGTACACGCTGAGGACGATGTACAGCAGCCCGAAGCCCATCAGGAAGTTCCGGGCTCCCATGCCGTTGCGGGACATGGCCCAGCCGGTGGCGCCGATGGCCAGCTGAACGATGTTCAGCAGCATGGACACCTGGAACAGGCCAAGGAACAGTGCCCTGGAATCAGGCCCGAGGAACCTCAGTTCGCTGTACTGCGTGGTGATGCCCGGGATGAACCCCAGGACGCCCACCACGATAAGGACGATACCCACACCCATGCCGACGTTCTGGACATCTGTCCGTCCGAAATGCACGCCGTGCGCATGTGGGGATGCGGTAGTCATTTTCTGCCTCCAACCACTGATTGCGGACACTTAAAATTTTACGGCGGGGTAGCGGAAAAAGCGCCGCCCCGGGGCCTGCTTCAGCGTTCCTGGCGGCCGGAAATCCGGGGGATTGAGCCTGTCGGAACCCGGCGCGGGGGCGCCCGCGTGGCACCATGGAACACGATGAAACTGCGCGCTGATCAGACCGGGAACCGTGGCCTTCCGATGCCGTTATGGCTGCAAGGGGTGCTGGAGTCCGCGCAGGCCGCCGTGATCTCCGCGCTCGCCGTGATTGCCCCGATCGTCGCGGTCTGGGCCACGGCCGGATTCCGCGACGGCGGCTTTGAATTCCTCGCCCGGCTGTCCGGCCAGGCCTGGCTGCTGATCCACGGCGTTCCGCTGCTGCTGGAAACGGTCGGGGGCGGTACCGCGGTCCGGGCGGAGTCCGGCACCCTGTCGCTGATCCCGCTCGGGCTGACACTCATCCCGTTCCTGCTTGCCTGGCGGGCCGGGCGTCGGCTGGCCCGGGCGTCCTACACGGACCAGCTCTGGCAGGCGCTGCTCGGCTCCTGGCTGATGTACGGCGCGTTCGGGTTCGCCACCGGCTTTGTCTGCCGCACCTCCGAGGTCGGCGTGAGCCTCTGGGCAGCCTCTATCGTTCCGCTGATCCCCGTCGCCCTGGGCATGGTGATCGGCGCCCGCCGGGAAGCAGGCTCCTGGAGCCGGCTGATCGGCGTCGACGCCGTCGCGTGGCTCTCGCGCACCAGCCAGCATTCGCGCTGGGCCGGCTCCTACCTCGGCTCCGCCGCCAAGGCCGGCTTCGTGGCAGCCATGGCCGCCCTGGCGATGGCGGCCGGCCTGCTGGCCGTGGACCTCCTGATCCACTGGAACCTGGTTATTGCCGTCTATGAAGCGCTCGACGCCGGCCCGGTGGGCGGCTCGGCGCTCACCATCGCGCAACTGGGCTACCTGCCGAACCTGGTGGTGTTCGCGCTCGCCTGGACCTCCGGTTCGGGGTTCGCGCTCGGCGCCGGATCGCAGGCCGGGCCGCTGGCCACCGCCGTCGGGCCGCTGCCGTCCATTCCGGTGTTCGCGGCGCTGCCCTCCGGCGCACTCGACTACGGGTTCGTGGCCCTGGTGGTCCCGGCCCTCGCCGGGCTCCTGGCCGGCTGGTGGTTCCTGCGCGAGGGGGAAAACCACTTCGATGAATGGCTCTCCATCAAAGTCAAGGCGCGCTGGTTCACCGCCACCGTCTCCACCCTGGTCCTGGGCGCCATGATCGGCGCCGTGGCGGGGCTGCTCGCGGCGGCACTGGCCTGGCTTGCGCGCGGCTCCGCCGGCATCGGACGGCTCACGGACATCGGCCCGGACCCGCTCACGACGGGCCTGTTCGTGGCGGTGGAAACCGGCGTCGGCGTCGTGATCGGTTATGCCGCCGGCCCCTGGCTGGAACGCCGGCAGAAGCTGCACGAGGCGGAACTGCAACCTGTGGCCGACGCCGACTGAACCGGTGGATTGAGCCGGACGCCTGGGCCGCTTAGCGCAGCTGGGCGGGCAGGGACTTCTCCAGCTCCGTCCGGCAGGCCGAGGCGGCCTGTTCGGTGAGAGCGTGGCGGGCGCACTGCTGGTAGTCCCGGATCTGGGTGAAGAAGACGGCCGAGGCCAGGATGATCAGCACCATCACCACGGAGACCACCAGCCCGGAGAGGGTCCCGAACAGCACCAGGCGGGATTCCTTGAGCTTCAGCGCCCGCACGATCAGCACCACGCCGAGCACCAGGGCGGCCGCGGTGAGGATGGCGGTGAGCCAGAGGTAATTGATGTCCAGCTGGTACACAAAGAACGCCCCGAGCACCACCACGATGAACATGCGGAACAGATTGTGGGTGCGCAGCAGCGACTCTTTGGCCGCCTCGCTCCGTGGGTTCCGGCCCTGCTGGGGTCCGCGGGGCTCTTGGGGGGAATTCATGTTTTCCAGCGTACGCGAGCGGCCCCCTAAGCTAAGTCAATGCGCATAGTTGTCCTTGTCTCCGGCACCGGCTCCAACCTCCAGGCGGTCATCGACGCCGTCAAGTCCGGCGAACTGGACGTGGAGCTCGCCGCCGTCGGCGCGGACCGGCCCGGGACGTACGGGGTGGAGCGCTCCGCGGCCGCCGGGATCCCGACCTTCGTAGTGGACTTCAAGGCCTACCCGAACCGCGCCGCCTGGAACGCCGCCCTCACCGACGCCGTCGCCGCGTACCGGCCCGACGTCGTCGTCTCCTCCGGGTTCATGCGGATTGTCAGCGCGGACTTCATCGGCGCGTTCGGCGGCAAGTACCTGAACACCCACCCGGCACTGCTGCCGGCCTTCCCGGGCGCGCACGGTGTCCGCGATGCCCTGGCCTACGGCGTGAAGGTTACCGGGTGCACGGTGCACTGGGCCGACGCCGGCGTCGACACCGGCCCGATCATCGCCCAGGAGGCCGTGAGCGTGGCGGAGGACGACACCGAGGAGACCCTGCACGAACGGATCAAGATCGTGGAGCGCCGGTTGCTGGTGTCGACGCTGAAGTCGCTCGCCGCCGCTGCCGACTAACCCAGCTGACTAGCAGCAGGGGCCGTTCTGGGCGCTCAAAACGGCCCCTGCTGTGAGTCAGTTGGGTGCATGGGCCGAGGCCTGTGGATAACTCTCCAGGACGCAACGGGGTTTTGCGACGATGGGTGGATGAAAACACCCCGGGCGCTCCCGGCGCCGCTTGGCGAGGCGCCGTTTACCGTGCGAGAGGCCGCCGACGCCGGTGTCAGCCGGCGCCGGCTCAAGCATCGTTCGCTGCACGTACCGAGCCGCGGGATTCGGACGCCGCCCGCCGGTCCCATCGCAGTGAAGCTTCGTGCCCGGCCGCTGACCTTGGTAACGCAATTTTCGGCAGCCTCCCATGCGACGGCTTTCTTGATCTGGGAATTCCCTGGTTTCCTGCCGGGCTCTGACGCTCCGGGTATCCATATTTCCCGGCCGGACTCAATGGCCATACCGCGGCGCAGGGGTGTTATCGGCCACGTTGGGCAGTTCTTCGCCGACGAAATCACCACCATCGACGGCGTTCTGGTCACCACACGGACCAGGACGTGGTTGGACTGTGCCCGGAAGATGAGTGTGGACGAACTTACCGTGGTGGCGGACCACCTGCTGCGCCGTCCGCGGCCGCAGTTTGAATCCCGGGTGGATCCGTATGCCAGCCCGGCTGAGCTGGCCGAGATGCTGGACAGGCACAAGGGCACACCCGGCATTCGAAAGGCCCGCCTCGCTTTGGAGCAGGCCCGGATCGGCGCGGATTCCGCCCCTGAAACCAGGCTCCGGCTCGCGCTGTGCCGTGCTGGACTGCCGGAGCCGAATCTGAACCTGCTCACGGCCCTGCGCCCCGGCGTCCTACGCCAGCCGGACCTCGCCTATCCGGAGTGCAGGGTTGCCGTCGAGTACGAGGGCGATGGGCATTCCGAGACTGCCCAGGTGGTCCGCGACATCACGCGGGAAGAGGACTTCAGTAGCGCTGGCTGGATCCTGGTGCGGATCTCGAGACGGCACATGGAGGACGACGCACGCGCCGCCGTCGCGAAGGTCCGTGCCGCGCTCACCGGCCGCGGATGGCAACCCAAGTAACTGGCAGCAGGGGACGTTTTGAAGGCTCAGAACGTCCCCTGCTGCCAGTTACTTGGGCTGGCGGGCCGGCGGGCCCGTGGGGAGCTATTCCAGGCGGCGCTGCTTGGTCTCCGGGGCGAAGAACGCCATCCAGAGCACCGAGATCAACACCAGGCCGCCGGCTAGCGCGAAGGACGTCGCCAGCCCCAACTCGGGCCACAGGAACGCCGCGAAGACCAGCGGTCCGAAGCCGGCGCCGAGCCGGGAGAACGTCGAGGCCCAGCCGAAGCCTGAGCCGCGCAGCTCGGTCGGGTACAGCTCGGACACGTAGGCGTACAGCACGGGGATGGCCACCTGCACCACGAAACCGAACACCAGCAGCCAGAACACGGCCGCCGTCGGGATGTCCACGACGACGGCGACGATCACGAGGGTCAGCGCCGACAGCGGGCCGGTGACGGCCAGGATCCACTTGCGGCCCGTCCGCTCCACCAGCAGCGCGGCGACCACCACACCCAGCAGGCCGACGGCGGCCATCGACGCCGTCGTGAGGAACGCCTTGTACTCCTCGAAGCCGGCGCCGATCAGGATCCGGGGCATCCAGGTCAGCGACAGGTAGTAGACCAGCAGGATGCTGAAGAACAAGGCCCAGGCCGCCGTCGTAATCTTCCAGTTGAACTGCCAGAGTGCGCGCAACTGCGTCCAGGCGCTGCCGGCGGAAAGCCGGGGCGCGCCCTGGGGCTCGGGCAGGCTGTAGACCCGGGCCTCGGCGCCGGTGGCCGCGACGAGGTCGTCGATCACCGAGGCGGCTTCCTCCCGGCGGCCCTTGCGGATCAGGAACAACGGGGACTCCGGGACGCTGCGCCGGATCCAGAACACCAGCAGCGCGGGCAGCACCATGATCAGCATGGTCAGCCGCCAGTCGGCGTAGACGGCGATGAGTCCGGCCGAGACGAAGCCGCACAACGCCGCGCCGATCGGCCACCAGCCGTCCATCGCCGTGAGGACCCGGCCGCGCTGCTTGCGGGGCGTAAACTCGCCCACCAGCGCGTAATCCACCGGGATGCAGCCGCCCAGGCCGAAGCCCGCCATGAACCGGAACGCGACGAACCAGAGGAAATCGGGGGAGAAGGCGCCCAGCACCGTGAAGATCGAGAAGATCAACAGCGTGGCGGTGAAGGCCTTCGTCCGGCCGATCGTGTCCGCGATGGTGCCCCAGACGAACGCGCCCAGGGCCATGCCGATCAGGTTCGACGTGCCGATCCAGGCCGCGTCGCCCGGGCTCAGGGACCAGTGTGTGGACAGCAGCGGAATGAGGATGCCGTTGAGGGTCACGTCCCACGCGTCGAACATAAAGCCCAGGCCGCCGATCAGGAAAATCCGGCCCTGGACCTTCCACCGCCACGGCAGTTCCTGGACCACCTGTTCGCCGCTGGGCACAGTGGTGTAAGTATTCATCTCGGCCTCCTGGGAAAACTCTACGTGGCGGGGCGCTCCAGCGGGGAAGCTGCACACTCCGGCGCGCGGGGCGCGCCAGCGGGGAAGCTTCACACTCCGGCGCGCGGGCACCCGGCGGGGACCGCCGGAGCCGCGACGCGATAAACTGGCCGCATCCCCACCACCCGCGGCCGCGCCGCGATATAAGACGGAGACTTTTGTGAGCTTTACGCAGCTTGAGCGTGTATCCATCGACCGTGTTCCCATCCGCCGGGCCCTCATCTCGGTTTACGACAAGACCGGTCTGGAGGAACTCGCGAAGGGCCTGCATGAAGCCGGCGTCAAAATCGTCTCCACCGGTTCCACCGCCAAGAAGATTGCCGCCGCCGGAATCCCGGTGCAGGAGGTCGAGGAAGTCACCGGGTCCCCGGAGATGCTGGACGGCCGCGTCAAGACCCTGCATCCGCGCGTGCACGGCGGCATCCTCGCCGACCGCCGCGTCCCGGCCCACATGAAGACCCTCGAGGACATGGCGATCGAGCCGTTCGACCTCGTCGTCGTGAACCTCTACCCCTTCGTGGAGACCGTGAAGTCCGGCGCCGCGCAGGACGACGTCGTCGAGCAGATCGACATCGGCGGACCCGCGATGGTGCGCTCCGCCGCGAAAAACCACGCCGCCGTTGCGATCGTGGTGGACCCGGCCTCCTACGGCTCCGTGGTGGAGGCGGCCTCCTCCGGCGGGTTTGACCTGAAAACACGACGCCAGCTCGCCGCCAAGGCGTTCGCGCACACCGCTTCCTACGACACGGCCGTGGCAACCTGGACCGCCAGCCAGTTCCTCGACGAGGACGGCGACGGCGTGATCGACTGGCCCGCCTACGCCGGCCTCGCCCTGGAACGCTCCGAGGTGCTGCGCTACGGTGAAAACCCGCACCAGCAGGCCGCGCTGTACGTGGACAAGGCTGCCCCGGCCGGCATCGCCCAGGCCGACCAGCTGCACGGCAAGGCGATGAGCTACAACAACTTCGTCGACGCCGACGCCGCCCTGCGCGCCGCGTTCGACTTCGCCGAGCCCGCCGTCGCGATCATCAAGCACGCCAACCCCTGCGGCGTGGCTGTGGGCTCCTCCTCCGCGGCGGACCCGATCGCCGACGCCCACGCCAAGGCCCACGCCTGCGACCCGGTCTCCGCGTTCGGCGGCGTGATTGCGGCCAACCGCACCGTCACCGCCGGCATGGCCCGGACCGTGGCCGGGATCTTCACCGAGGTGGTGATCGCCCCCGGCTTCGAGGACGAGGCCGTGGAGATCCTCTCCAAGAAGAAGAACATCCGCCTCCTCACCCTGCCCGAGGGCTACGGCCGCTACCCGACCGAGTTCCGCCAGGTCTCCGGCGGCATGCTGGTCCAGGCCACGGACAAGGTCGACGCCGAGGGCGACAACCCGGCCAACTGGACCCTCGCCGCCGGCGAAGCTGCCGACGCCGGGACCCTGGCGGACCTGGCCTTCGCCTGGACGGCGTGCCGCGCGGCCAAGTCCAACGCGATCCTGCTCGCCGCCAACGGCGCCGCCGTCGGCATCGGCATGGGTCAGGTCAACCGGCTCGACTCCTGCCGTCTCGCCGTCGAGCGGGCCAACACCCTGGGTGTCACAGTGGAGTCCGATGTAGAAGGTGCCGGCGGGGCGTCTAACACTGATGCCGCCGGCGCTCCGGAACGGGCCCGCGGCGCCGTTGCGGCCTCGGACGCGTTCTTCCCGTTCGCCGACGGCCTGCAGATCCTGATCGACGCCGGCGTCCGCGCCGTCGTGCAGCCCGGCGGATCCGTCCGGGACGAGGAAGTGATCGCCGCGGCCAACGCCGCCGGAATCACGATGTACTTCACCGGCGCGCGCCACTTCTTCCACTAGGATCCTGCGCAGCGCTTGCCGCCAAGAATGGACATGCCCTCCTTTCCCGGGAGGGCATGTCCATTTCGTGTGCCCCTCGGGCCGCTTCGGACTGCGGGGACGGACGGTCCAGAGGTTGCGAGGGACATGCTCATTCCTCGCGGCAAGGGGTGGGCATATGGGGAGTATGTCCACGGGCTGCCACCTGCGGAGGACATGTCCCGTGGGCCAACGCACCGCAGCCGGCTGCGCACACAGCAACGCGGGGTCACTTGCCGCCCTGTCGAGGGGGATAGGTGGCAAGTGACCCCGCGTTGCCCTTTTCCTTTCTAGGGTGGGGTTTCCTCGGGGGTGGGGTTTCGTTGGGGGGGGGTGGAGTTCCTAGGAGGCTGCGGCGGTGCTGTACGCCTGCTGGATCACCGAGCCCCAGTACGGTCCGTACATCACGGTGGAGCGGCTGCCGTAGCCGTAGCTGTTGATGGAGTTCTGGTAGCCGGAGGAGCTGGTGCCGATGAACCAGGGACCGCCGGAGGAGCCGCCGGTCATGTCGCAGGGGATGCCTTGGGAGTTGAACTGCGGGTTGTTGGGGTCATCCGAGGCCGGTCCGGTGCAGCTGATCAGCGACTGGCCGTCGAACGGGGACGCGGCCGGGTAGCCGTAGGACTTGTAGGTGAGGCCGCGGGCGGCATTGAACTGGACACCGGAAGCACCGACGACGTCGGACAGGTTCTGCCCGTTCAGCGGGGCAACGACGGCGAACCCGGTGTCGTACTGCATGTCCCCGGCCGCGCTCCACTGGGTGGGGGCGTAGAGCGCGTTGGCGGCCCACTTGCCGTAGGGGGCGGCGCCGTTGAGGTAAGCGGGAACGAAGACGAAGTTGGTGGCGAACGCCCCCGGCCCCTCGTTGACGCAGTGTCCTGCGGTGGAGACGGTGCTCTTATTGCTGGAGCTCACCGAATTGCCGGAGCAGACATAGTTGCTGCCGCCCATCGTAAAAAACACCTTGCCGATGTTGGACACCGGCGACTCGGAGGCATGCAGGGTGGTCTTGCCCCTGGCGGCCTTGCCGGAGATCTGGGTGGTCGAACCCTTCTGCACGGCGGCGGCAGGGGACTTGTTGCCGCGGGCCAGTGCCTTGTCCGCCAGCACGTCGCCCGGGATTGCCGACTTCATGCGTTCGGGCGTCCAGTAGTCGGCGGCCTTCGAGCCGTCGACGGACTGGCTGGTCACCTGCGGCGCCTTCTTGTCCTGCGCCGCAGCGGGCGAGGCGGTGGCCGCGCCGGCCGCGCAGACGGCCAGGAGTGTCGCGGCCGAGAGGCTGAGCAGGCTGGTGGCCAGAGTCTTGGGTGTTCTCATGGGTGTCCTAACCGGGAGGAATGCTGCGGGACGGCCAGCCGGGCGGGCCGCTGTGATGGATAGAAACTACGTCAACTTGACGGACATGTAAAGCACTTTGTCAACATCTGTCACAGCAGTCCCAGGGGCGAAAACTGCGGAACGCGGAAGTCACGGGGCCGTCTCCGCCCGTCCCGGATAGGCGCCAACCCGACCACCTCGGGTAAGTTAGAGCCGTTGAGATAACACAAGATTTCCGGATATCCGCAGACTTTCAGGGAGACGCCCGAGCAATGGCCAAGATTATCTATACCCACACCGACGAAGCGCCGATGCTGGCCACCTATTCGTTCTTGCCGATTGTCGAGGCGTTCGCGTCGACGGCCGGTGTGGAAGTGGAGACCCGCGACATTTCGCTAGCCGGCCGCATCATCGCCGTCTTCGGCGACTACCTCACCGAAGAGCAGCGCGTCAGCGACGCCCTGGCCGAACTGGGCGCGCTCGCCAAGAAGCCCGAAGCCAACATCATCAAGCTGCCCAACATCAGTGCGTCCGTGCCGCAGCTGAAGGCCGCCATCGCCGAGCTCCAGGGCCAGGGCTACGCCCTGCCGGACTACCCGGACAACCCTGCCTCGGACGAGGAGACGGACGTCCGCTCACGCTACGACAAGATCAAGGGCTCCGCCGTGAACCCGGTGCTGCGCGAAGGCAACTCCGACCGCCGCGCGCCGCTCTCGGTCAAGAACTATGCCCGCAAGAACCCGCACACCATGGGCGCCTGGAGCCCGGACTCCAAGACCAACGTCGCCCACATGGATGCCGATGACTTCCGCTCCAACGAAAAATCAGTGGTGATCGAGGCGGACACCAACGTCAAGATCCAGCTGGTCAAGGAGGACGGCACGGTCAAGGTCCTCAAGCGGGCCTTCCCCGTACTGGCCGGCGAAGTCATCGACGGCACCGTCATGCGTGCCGCCGCCCTGGACGCGTTCCTCGCCGCCCAGGTCGCCCGGGCCAAGGAAGAGGGCGTGCTCTTCTCCGCCCACCTGAAGGCCACCATGATGAAGGTCTCCGACCCGATCATCTTCGGCCACGTCGTCAAGGCGTACTTCTCCGAGCTCTTCGCCACTTACGGCGAGCAGATCGCCGCGGCCGGCCTGAGCCCCAACAACGGCCTCGCGTCAATCCTGAACGGCCTCGGGGACCTCCCCGAAGAGATCCGCGGTGACGTCGAAGCGGCCATCCAGAAGGGCCTCAACGAGGGCCCCGAACTGGCCATGGTCGACTCGGACAAGGGCATCACCAACCTGCACGTGCCCTCCGACGTCATCGTCGATGCCTCGATGCCGGCCATGATCCGCAGCTCCGGCCACATGTGGGGCCGCGACGGCCAGGAAGCCGACACCCTCGCCGTCCTGCCGGACAGCAGCTACGCCGGCATCTACCAGGTCGTCATCGACGACTGCCGCGCCAACGGCGCCTTCGACCCGACCACCATGGGCACGGTCCCGAACGTCGGCCTGATGGCCCAGGCCGCCGAGGAATACGGCAGCCACGACAAGACCTTCGAGATCCAGTCCGCCGGCACCGTCCAGGTCGTCGACGACGCCGGCACCGTGCTGATCGAACACCAGGTGGCCCCGGGCGACATCTGGCGCGCCTGCCAGACCAAGGACGTGCCGATCCGCGACTGGGTCAAGCTCGCCGTGACCCGCGCCCGCGCCTCCGCCACCCCGGCCGTGTTCTGGCTGGACAAGGGCCGCGCCCACGACGCCCGGATGATCGCCAAGGTCGAGGAATACCTCAAGGACCACGACACCGACGGCCTGCAGATCGAAATCATGGCCCCGGACGAGGCCACGGCCTTCACCCTGGCCCGCCTGCGCAAGGGCGAGGACACCATCTCGGTCACCGGCAACGTGCTCCGCGACTACCTCACGGACCTGTTCCCGATCCTGGAGCTGGGCACCAGCGCCAAGATGCTCTCGATCGTCCCGCTGATCAACGGCGGCGGCCTGTTCGAGACCGGCGCCGGCGGCTCCGCCCCGAAGCACGTCCAGCAGCTGCTCAAGGAAAACCACCTGCGCTGGGACAGCCTGGGCGAATTCCTGGCCCTCGCCGTGAGCTTCGAGCACCTCGCAACCACCACCGGCAACGCCCGCGCCCAGATCCTCGCGGACACCCTGGACCGCGCCACCGGCACGTTCCTGCTCGAGAACAAGTCCCCGAAGCGCAAGGCCGGCGAGCTGGACAACCGCGGCAGCCACTTCTACCTGGCCAAGTTCTGGGCCGACGAGCTGGCCCGCCAGAACGACGACGCCGAGCTGGCTGCGGCCTTCGCCGCCGTGTCCGACGCCCTGGCCTCCAACGAGGAGACCATCGTCGGCGAACTGCTGGCCGTCCAGGGCTCCCCGGTGGACATCGGCGGCTACTACCGTCCGGATGACGCCAAGGTCTCCGCCGTGATGCGGCCCTCGGCCAAGTTCAGCGAAGTGCTGTCCCTGCTGGGCTAGCCCGCACAACGCGAACGGCGCACCGGGATTTCCCGGTGCGCCGTTCGCGTTTAACCGCCGCCGCAGCCGCCGGACGACGACGGCGGTGCGCGCCGCCGTCGTCGGCCGTGGCGGTCAAGCAGTTGCCTAGCGGTCGGAGATCCTGCGGTCGCCGCCCGCCTCACTGGCCGGTTCGGTGGCCAGGTCCGGGTCCGCGTCCAGCGGCGCGCCGGTCCCCAGCACGTCGTAGTCCGGGTCAGTCACCGGTGTCAGGCCGCCGGGCTGCCCCTCCGCTTCCCCGTCCTTCACCCGCTCGCGCCACGCGCCGGTCTCGAAGTCGCGGGCCTCAATGAACTTCTTGAACCGCTGCAGGTCTGCGCCCACCTGCCGGGAGTCCAGCCCGACCGCTGCGCCGATCTTCTCGGCGGCGGAGTCAGGCTCCCAGCTGAGTTCGACGTCGACCCTGGTCTCCGCGGGGCCGAGCTCCGCGAAGCGCACGGTGCCCGCGTTGCGGGGACTGTCCAGGCTTTCCCAGGACACCTGCCGGTCGGGATCCTGACTGGTGATCCGGGCGTCGTATTCGCGCTTGACCCCGCCGATGCTGGTCTGGAAGTGGACGGTGGTGTCATCGAGTTGCCGGACGGCGTCGACACCGCTCATGAACTGCGGAAAATCCTCGAACTGGGTCCACTGGTTGTAGGCCTGGCTCAAGGGGACGTTCACGGCGATGGATTCCTGGACTGTTGCCATGCTTGCTTTCACTCCTTCGGCTGGCAGGTTGCTGCCTGCGCCTCGTGTCTGGGACGGTGCAAGGTGGTACGAGTGGTCGGGCGCGCGCTTTTCGACCACGTCGGGCGGTTTCCTGCCTGACTGACCAAGCTAGCCGGATCCGGGGGATAGGGAAAGCCGCCGGACAGCGGTTGTCAGCCGCCACTATCTCACCTAGGGTGCTAAGCAAGCTTAGCTTCTGCCCCGGGGTGCCCTTTGCCCCGGACGGCCGGGCCAAGACTGCCTACCCCGAGGAGCAACCCCATGCGCGAAGAGAGCAACATCAACATTCCGGGCGCCGTGTCGGCCGAGCCGCCGGCCGTGCAGGAACCCACCACGCCGCGCGAGCCGTTGCCCCCCAAACCTGACCAGCAGGGCCCCGAAGCCGTGTCCCCCACGGGCACCCCCACCGGCGCCCCGGTCCATTCACGCGCCCAGTCCGGGCCTTATCTGACCACCGCCCAGGGGCTCCGGCTCAACGACACGGACCACTCGCTGAAGGCGGGCCGCCGGGGTCCGGTGCTGCTGCAGGACCACCACCTGCGCGAAAAGATCACCCACTTCGACCACGAACGAATCCCGGAGCGGGTGGTCCACGCGCGCGGGGCCGGCGCCCACGGCGTCTTCCGCTCCTACGGTACGGCCGCCAAGATCAGCCGCGCGGGCTTCCTGGCCAAGGACGTCGAGACCCCGGTCTTCGTCCGTTTCTCCACGGTGCTCGGCTCCCGGGGCTCCGCGGACACGGTCCGGGACACCCGCGGCTTCGCCACCAAGTTCTATACCGACGAAGGCACCTTCGACCTCGTCGGGAACAACATCCCGGTGTTCTTCATCCAGGACGGCATCAAATTCCCGGACATCATCCACGCCGGCAAACCCCACCCGGACCGGGAAATCCCGCAGGCCCAGAGCGCGCACGACACCTTCTGGGATTTCGTCTCGCTGCACACCGAGGCGCAGGCGCACACCATGTGGAACATGTCCGATCGTGCCCTGCCGCGCTCCTTCCGCACCATGGAGGGCTTCGGCGTCCACACCTTCCGTTTCGTCAACGCCGAGGGCAAGACCAGCCTGGTGAAGTTCCACTGGAAGCCTAAGCAGGCTGTGCACTCGCTCGTCTGGGAAGAAGCCCAGCTCATCAACGGCATGGACCCGGACTTCCACCGGCGCGACCTTGCCGATGCCATCGAGGCCGGCGCCTTTCCGGAATGGGAACTGGGCGTGCAGGTCTTCCCGGACACCGAGGAGGAGTTCTTCGAAGGCATCGACCTGCTGGACCCCACCAAATTCATCCCCGAGGAGCTCGCCCCCGTGCAGCCGATCGGTCTGATGACCCTCAATGCCAACCCGGTGAACTACTTCGCCGAGACCGAGCAGGTCGCCTTCCACCCCGGCCACCTCGTACCCGGCATCGACGTGACGAACGACCCGCTGCTGCAGGTGCGACTCTTCTCCTACATTGACACGCAGATCAGCCGGCTGGGCGGCCCCAACTTCAGCCAGCTGCCGATCAACCGCCCGCAGGCACCGGTCAACGACATGCTGCGCGACGGGATGCATCAGACGGCGGTTCACGGCGGCGCCGCGCCGTACCACCCGAACTCCCTGGACGGCGGCTGCCCCTTCCTGGCCGGGGCCGACGTCGGCGCCTTCATCGATGTGCCGGAGGAACTCGCGGCGGCCGTGAAGGAACGGAAGTCACCGGCTTCGTTCGACGACCACTACAGCCAGGCCCGCCTCTTCTTCCGCAGCCTGGCACCCGTGGAGCAGGACCACGTCATCCAGGCGTACACCTTTGAACTGGGCAAATGCCGTGAGCAGGCGATCCGTGAGCGGCAACTGCTGGCGCTCGCGAACATCGACGCCGGCCTGTGCGCGGCGGTGGCCGCAGGGCTGGGAATGGACGCGCCCGCAGCCAGCGAAGAGGTCCCGGACACGGCGCCGAGCCCGGCGGTTTCGCAGCTGGGCGGCAGCTGGCCGGTGGCAGGCCGGGTGGTCGGGATCGTCGCGGACGCGGACAGCGACCTCGAATCCGTCCAGGCGGCCCGGGAAGCGTTGAGCGCCGCCGGCATTGTGCCGCTCGTGATCGCCCCGGCCGGCGGGGTGCTGGGCGGGCCCGACGGCGGGATCCCGGTCCAGCGCAGTTACCTCACCGCCCGCTCCACCGAGTTCGACGCCGTCCTGCTGGCGGGTTCGGGCGCTCCGGCGAAGGACGCGGCGGCGGGGCGGGACGCCAAGGCAGGCGAGCCGGGGGCCGCCGTCGATCCGCGGCTGGTGCTGCTCCTGGCCGAACTGTTCCGGCACTCCAAGGCAATCGGCGGCTGGGCGGACGCCGGCAGCGTCCTGGACGCGGCGAGCATCCCGCAGGGTGCCGCCGGACTTGCACTGGGGCAGGCGCCGGCGGATGTGGTCCCCCGGCTCACCGAGCTGCTGGCGGCGCACCGGGCCTGGGATCGGTTCCCGGCCATGGGCGCCTAGGAGGGCAGGGGCCTCAGGGAGTTGGGACTCAGCCGGAGGCCGGGCTTCCGGCATCCGGGGAATCCGCAGGGCGGGGGCGCTTAGCCTCCGCCCTTGCCTTTGTCCTTGCCCTTGGCTTTTCCGCCCGGAGCGTTGCGCACGGGCGCCGGGGCGGGCGCGGGCGCCACTGCAGCCGCGGCGGCGGCCCGGGCTTCGGCGGCCGCCTTGGCGGCGGCTGCGGCCTTGGCGGCGGCTGCGGCCTTGGCGGCCGCCGCAGCCTTGTCGGCTGCGGCCTGCTTCGCCGCCGCGGCATCCCGCGCTGCCTTAGCGGCCGCCGCCTGTTTGGCTGTGAGATCGGCGCGGACGGCATCGATGGCGGCCTTGATGCTTTGGTGCCGTTTGAAGGAGACCTGTCCGTCCGCGGCGGCTGTATCGAGCCCGGCTGCCAGGTCGTCCAGCAGTTTCAGCGCGCCCGCGGTGTCCTCCGTGGCGGCCGCTTCGGTCACGGCCAGCACCTGGGACTGGAGCTGGCGTGCCGCGGCATCTTCCAGGTCCGGGACTGCCCCGGCGCATCCGGACAGGGAGCCCGCGACCAGGGCTGCCGCGACCAGGGCGCCCGCAGTGGTAAGGCGACGACGGCGTTTGATGATGCTCATGGTTCCACACTCTTCTGCAGTTGCTTCAGGTGCTCACCCAGGTTGCCGGTGACGGCCGGGTAGGGCACGACGGCGGGCGGCTTCGGTGCGGCGAAGGAAACGGCGACGGCGACCGCCGCCACGAGGGCTACCAGGGCCAGGACCACGGCGACCTTAGTGCGGCGACGGGACCGACGGAAGCTTGCGGCCGTGCGGGCCAGCACGCCGGTGCGGCCGGACCGGCGCACGGGGGTGCCTTGGGCCAAGGCGCGCCGGCCGGGCGTGCCGGGTGCGGTGCCTGCGATTCGCTTTGGCTCCTGAGCCGTGTCCTGCGCGGCGTCCTGCGCCGTGTGGTGCAAGGCATCCGGCGAGGTCACCGGCGCTGAGACTCCCGCGGCGGACGCTGAAAGCGGCGGCCTGGCGGGCGGAGCAGGCAACACCCGGGTCCGATCCTCGGCCAGGCGGCCCGGCAGCGAGTCAGGCGACACTAGGGCCTGGCGCAGGGCACCTTCAAGGTCAGCGGCGGCGGGGCGGTCCAGCGGGTCCAATGCCGTCATGGCCCGGATCAGCTGCGCCCATTCGGCCGGAACGCCGTCCGGCACCACCGGGGCCCGGTGCAGCCGGGCGACCGCTGACTCGACGGCGCTCCCGGGGTACTCCACGGAGCCCTTGATGCATTCCAGCAGCACCAGGCCCAACGAGTAGATATCGCTCGCCGGACCCATATCCGCGCCGCGGGCCTGCTCGGGACTGAGATAGGCCGCGGTTCCCACCATCGTGCCGGTGGCGGTGAGCCTGGTCCCGTCCACAATCCGGGCGATCCCGAAGTCGGTCAGCTTCGGCCGCAGCGGTTCGCCGGGCCGGACCTGCACCAGCAGGACGTTGGCCGGTTTGATGTCGCGGTGGATGATGCCGAGCGAGTGGACATAGGCAAGGGCGTCCGCGAGGCCTGCGCCGATGACGGCAAGCTCATCGAACGGGACCGCGCTGTGCCGGATCCGGCTCCGCAGGTCCTGGCCTTCCACCAACTCCATGGTCAGGAACGGCCTGGGCTCGTCCGGGATCCGGGCGTCAGTGCCCGCATCAAAAAGCGTGACCAGGCTCGGATGGTTGAGCGTGGCCAGCAGCTCGATCTCGGCCTGCTGGCGTTTGAGTTCGTCGGCATCCGGGGACTGCGGCGCGAATAGCTTGAGCGCGACGACCCGGCCCAGATTCTCGTCCCGGGCCGCGTAAACGGACGCCATGCCGCCCCGGCCGATCACATCGCCCAGACGGTAGCGGCCGCCGAGGATCTCGGTCGTGACCTTACTGGGTGAAACGTCCACGATATTCCCCGTCTTTTTCCTGGCGCCTCCGTGGCGTCCCTAAAGAATAATACGGGTGCGGGTATCGGGCTCCGGCACCGGGTGCAGCACAGCACCCGACTCTCATCACTGTCGTCTGTGGTGGCAATTCCACCTTTCACGGGAGGGAGCGGTTCTCACCGGAGTCCGCGGAGCCGTTGAATCCCCCAGCGGACCCAACGACTTCGCTCCGGCGGTAAGGGACCTGGACGGGAGCGCCCGCGGTTAAGGCGGGCGTCCCGCAGCCGGGGCTATCGCGGGGATGGGGTGCAGCAGCAGGATCGCGCGGCTCGCGGCCGCCAGGGCCACCGCCGGGGGCACTGAGACGGTTCGCCTAGCTGGGGTGGGGGTGGCGGTTGGCCGGACGCTGACGGTGGTGTCCATGGGGAAAACTCCTGAATGACTGGTGGCGGGTGCACATGGCAGCCCGAAGGACCGTGCTCTGCGCAGGGAAATGGCAGAGAACGGCCCGACTAGTCAGGAGAAGACCCGGGATCGGCGGAATCGGCGGGATGGACGTGCTGCAAAGGGCCACTGATGGGATCGGTGCCCATCGGCGGAATGAGGAAAAACGCGCTGGGTGTCAACGCAGCCGCGCCGGAGGGCCCGCTGGACGCGGACCCGCTGCCGGACGCCGACCCGGGCGCCGCAGGCAGGGCGTTCGGTGCCGGCAAGCCGGGATCGCCGCCGTAGGGGCGGGGCCCGTCGCCGCGGGTCGGCGCCGCAGGGGCGCCGTCTCCCGAGGAACGGGGGTGGGCCGGAGCGCGGTTTCCGCCTGTGGCCACGTCTACGGGCGGACTCAGCGGCCCCCGCTGTTCCGACAGGACGAGGAAGGGAACGTCGCCGGGCAGCGCTGCAGGCTGAACGTCCAGGACTGCAAGGCGGAGGAGCTGTACTCCGGCGTCCGCACTGCGCGCCTTCGCAGGATCAGCCGCCGGGGAAGCATTCACCACGGCGCTCCGAGGCAGGACGCGCGGCGCCGGGGCAGCTGCGGGAGCGATTGGACCGGGAACGGGACTGGCAACCGGACTGGCTACCGGGCCGGGGACGGGCGGGACCACCGCTGGCGGCGTCGCCGGCGGCACCGTACCGGGAACGGGGTCGCCCGCCGGAAGCGTTGGCTCGGGAGCTGGCTGCGTGCCGGGTTCCGCGCCAGGCAAGTGGTCGGAGTCCGGACCGGAACTCGTTACCGGAATCGCGGGATCAACGGCCGGCGGGGAAGGGTCGCCGGCCGGGACGGGTCCGGGATCCGGGGCGGGCTCTGCCGCCGGCTCCGCTGTGGGGGGAGCGGGGGCTGGCGGCTCAACGACCTGCGGGACCGGCTCGGGTTGTGCGGCAGGAGGCACGGCCACCGGCTCCGAGGCCAGGGGAACGGGGGCGGGAGGATCCACAACCTGGGGGACCGGATCCACCTGCGCGACGGGCAGGAGCGGCAGCGGGTCCAGGGCGGGGGCAACGGGTGACGCCGGGGAAAGGACAGGATCAGCCGCAGGAACCGCAACAGGATCAGGGGCGGTGCCGGCGGCCGGCTGGGACGTGGCGTCCGGCGGCTGGGCCACCGGGCTGGGCGCCAGCGGGTCATCGGATTTCGGCAGCTGGATCATCGTCACAACGGCCGAGCCAGGCACAGGAACCGAGGTGGCAACCGTGGGTTCCCCGGCGCTGGCCGGGGCCGCAGAAAGGGCCAGCCAGGCCAGCCCGGCCCCCAACGCCAGAAGCCCGCGCTGCAGAGAGCGACGGGTGTGGAGAGAGTGCGCGCGGAGAGGGCTTGCTGCAAACTCCATGCGCAACACACCTCCCCGAAAACTATCGACGATTGGTCTACAGCGTAAGTCCGGGGGCCGGGGCGAGTCCATAGCGCACCACGAATTCGGCCGGCCCGGCCGGGGTTCTGGCGCTCAGCGCACGTCGTTCGGGTAGCTCACTCCGAGCTGCGCGCGGACGCCGTCGAACAACCGCATGGTGTTCAGGGAATCCTCCAGCGGCATGACCGGGCTCTCGGTGAGCCCCTGCTGGATGCAGCGGGTGACCTCGCGCAGTTCGTAGCTGTAGCCGCGCCCCACCACACTGAACTGCTCGGTGCGCGGCTCCTCGAAACCGACCCGGACCACAAGTTCCTTGGGGTTGTTGACGGACCCCAGGCTTTGCAGGAACCCCTGGCTGCCGGCCACGGTGGCGGCGCGCGGACCGTGGGCCAGCAGCGATGAGGTCAATTGCGCCTGCGCACCATGGTGGTAGCCCAGGGTGAGCGCGTTCTGGGCGTCCACGCCGTCGTCGTTGATCCAGCCGGTGGCGCTGACCGTCTGCGGGAAACCCAGCGTGCCCAGCGCCCACAGCAGCGGATAGATGGTGATGTCCAGCAGGGCGCCGCCGCCGTCCCTCGGCGCCCAGAGCCGGGACGTGGGGGAGTACGGGGCCGGGAATCCCAGGTCCGCCCCGACCCACTTGACCTCGCCAATCTCACCCGAGGCGGCAATCTCGAAGGCCCGCTGCATGCTGGGCAGGAACCGGCTCCACATGGCTTCCATCAGGAACAGGCCCTTGTCCCGCGCCAGTTCCACGAGTTCCGCGGCCTCCCGGGCATTGACCGTGAGGGCTTTCTCGCACAAGACATGCTTGCCGGCGTGCAGCGCCGCGAGGGCGATTTCGTGATGGTGGGCGTGCGGCGTGGCGACATAGACGGCGTCGACGGCGTCGTTGGCGAGCAGCCGTTCGTATCCGGCCACGCCGTCCCGGTCGCCGTACGCCCTGGCGAAGCCGTAGTCCGACGCGAACGCATCCGCCGCGGCCTGGCTGCGCGAACTCACTGCGTACAGCTCGGCGTCGGAGAGCAGCTCCAGGTCCCGGGTCACGGCGGCCGCGATCCCGCCGGTGGCGATCACGCCCCACCGCAGCCTGGCGCCGGTGGCGGTCCGCGGATCCTGGTCGGGTTGGCTGGACAGCCAGGGCTTGGCGATGGGGGCAGTCATGGTGCCATCTTCTCACCCGCGCCCGGCCTACCCCGCGGTTCCCGCCGTCGCGCGGGTCCGTGCGGTCTCCTCGGTGAGCCGGCCCTGCTGGAGACGGAAGCGCCGGTCCGTCTTGTTGGCCAGGGCCCGGTCGTGGGTGACCACGAGGATGGTGGTGTTGTGGTCCCGGCTCAAGGCACTGAGCAGCTCGATGATGTGCTCGCCGGTCTGCTCGTCCAGGTTCCCGGTGGGTTCGTCCGCCAGGATCAGGGTGGGCTCGTTGGCCAGGGCCCGGGCAATGGCCACTCGCTGCTGTTCGCCGCCGGAGAGCCGGTTGATCCGCCGCACATGCTTTTCCGGGTCCAGCTGCACCTGCTCCAGCAGCTGACTCGCCCGCTCCAGCCGTGCTGCCTTGCGGATGCCGGCAAATTCCATCGGCAGCATGACGTTGTCCACGGCCGACAGGTTGGGGATGAGGTTGAACTGCTGGAAGACGAAACCGATGCCCCGGCGCCGGTACTGGGTCAGCTTCCCGTCCGGCATGCCGGCCAGGCTGACGCCATCCACCAGCACGTCGCCGCTGGTGGGCTTGTCGAGGGCTCCCAGCAGCGACAGCAGGGTGCTCTTGCCGCTGCCGCTCTTGCCCACGATCGAGGCCAGGGTGCCTTGTTCAAGGGCGAAGCTGACGTCATTGACTGGCTTGATGGTGCGGTCGCCGGACTTGAAGGTGCGGACCAGGTTCTTGACTTCAATCATGGCTATTCTCCTCTGAGGACTTCGATGGGGCGGATGCGGGCGGTGAGCAGGGCCGGGACGAGCGCCCCGAGGATGGCGACGCCGAACACCGCCGCGATGCCGCCGGCGATGACGCCGGGCGAGGCGCTCGCGGTGACGGAGGTCAGCAGCTGGTTGGCTCCGCCGAGCGGGTTCCCGGCGCCGCCGCCGGGGAACCCGCCGCCGACGGGGAACCCGACGCCGCCGGGGCCGCGCTGGCCGGTGGTCGCCGCGGTGGTGCTGTTGGAGCTGATCAACGCTGAGGCAATGCTGCCGCTGGCAAGGGATGCGACGACGGCGCCGACGGCGCTGCCGAGCGCAACGAGTACCAGGGCCTCGAGCACGAACTGCAGGCCGATGGTGCGGTTGGGGGCACCGATGGCTTTCAGGACGCCGATTTCGCGGCGGCGCTCGCGGACCAGCATGACCATGATCAGCAGGATGATCAGTCCAGCTGTTGCCAGCGCGGCGGCAAAGGCGATGAAGGAGATGTTCTTGACGCTGTCTAAGGAGCTGACCGCGGTCTGCAGGTTGCGCTGGCCCTGGCTGACGTCCGCCTTGTCGGCGCCGAGCGCGGACTGCAGGGCGGTCTTGGCTGCCTCGACGTTCTCCATGCTGTTGACTGTGACGATCATGCTGGACAGCTCGCCCGGCAGGGCCGCGATGGTCTGTGCCGTCGGCAGGGTCAGGTACAGGGCGTTGTTGCCGAACGCGGTGCCGGCATCGAACAGGCCGCGGACGGTGAAGGTCTTGTCCGCGATGGTGAACGTCGACCCCACCTTGAGGTTGTTCTTCTCGGCCAGGGTGGTGCCGAGCAGAGCGCCGGTGGATGCGGCGCCGTAATTGCCCAGGCCCGTGCCCTGCGCCAGCTCCAGGGCCTTGCCGGTGGAGTCCACCTGGGCCCCGACGCCGGTCGCGGTCACCGGCAGCGAAAACGTGCGTGCGCCCTGGGCGGTGTTGCCCGAGCCGCCGGCGGAGGACTGGTTGCGGTTGCCCAGCGTCCCGGCGTCGACGGCTGCCGTAAGGCTGGTCGTGACGGAGGTCGCGGACTGGCCGCCGGGGCCGCCCGCTGGGGCGGCGGTTGCGGCCGCGTTCCGGAGCCGGAGGGTCTTGGTGCCGACGACGCTGGCGACGTTGGGTACGGCGGCCGCCGTCGCCGCCTGCGCGGCGGTCAAAGGCTCTCCGCCGCCTTCGAAGCCTTGTCCGCCGGCCGGATTTACCGTCAGGACGGTACCGACCGAGGCATTCAGCTCGGCGACCTTGCCGGCGACGGCCTGGTTAGCGACGAGCATGGACAGCGCAAGGCCGATGGCAACGGCCAGGACGGCCACGACGGCGGCGGTCCTGACCTTGTTTCGAAAGGCATTGCCGACACTTCGGGCAAGGACGCTCACGGTACTCCTAGGGATCTTTGGCCGGACGGAATGGCCGGCGGCTGGTCCCACACTCGTACGGGCTGCTGTGCGCGTCTCCGCTCGGACCTGTGGATCCGCTGTGAAGCCCGCCGGAGCGGCCGCCGTCTTCCCCCAAAGCCCGTCTGCACCACCGCCGCCCGGGCACACAAAAGGGCCCCGGCCCTCCCTTGCGGGGGAGCCGGGGCCCTGGTGTAGGAGGGTCAGGCTACTTGGTGATCGGTCCGAGTACCGGATCGTCGACGTAGGCCGTCTTAACGTTCTCCTTGGTCACGATGACCGGCTCCAGCAGGTAGGCCGGGACGGTCTTGACCTTGTTGTTGTAGGACTTGTCATCGTTGATCTCAGGCGTCTTGCCGGCCTGGATGTCCTTGACCATGGTGATCGCGTGCTCGACGAGCTTGCGGGTGTCCTTGTTGATGGTGGAGTACTGCTCACCCGCCATGATCGACTTGACGGACTCAACTTCGGAGTCCTGCCCGGTGACTACCGGCAACGGCTTGCCGGCCGCCTTGACCGAGGTCAGGATGGCGCGGGCCAGCGTGTCGTTCGGGGACAGGACGCCGTCCACCGCGGCGCTGCCGTAGGTACCGGCGAGCAGGGTGTCCATGCGGCGCTGGGCGTTCTCAGCCTTCCAGCCCTGGGTAACGGCCTGTTCGAAGGTCTTCTGGCCCGACTTGACCACGAGGGTGCCGTCGTCGATCTTCGGCTGGAGCACCTTCATGGCGCCGTCGAAGAAGACCTTCGCGTTGGCGTCATCGGGGGAACCGGCGAACAGTTCGATGTTGTACGGACCCGAGGGCTTCTTGGCCTTCATGCCGTCCAGCAGTGCCTGGCCCTGCAGCTCGCCAACCTTGAAGTTGTCGTACGCCACGTAGTAGTCCACGTTGGGGGTGTTCAGGAGCAGGCGGTCGTACGCGATGATGGTGGCGCCGCTGTCCTTGGCCTGCTTGAGCTGGGTTCCCAGCTGGGCGCCGTCGATGGCACCCACGATGATGACCTTCGCACCCTTGGTGACCATGGCGCTGATCTGGTTCTGCTGCTCCGAGACGCCGCCGTTGGCGAACTGCACATCTGCCTTGAAGCCGGCACCCTTGAGGCCGTCGTTGAACAGTTTCTCTGCCAGCACCCAGTTTTCACTGGTCTTCTGGGGGAGCGCGACGCCGATCGAGGAGTCCTTGGGGAACGCCTCGCCGCCGCCGCTAGCGCCACCGGAAGTTCCGCTGTCGGAACGGCCGCAGGCTGTCAGCGCCAGTGCCGCAATAGCAGCGATCGCTGCTGCCTTTCCTGCTTTACCAATCATTTGCATTGCTTGGTTCACTTTCTATAGATGGTGTTCGGAGAATCAGGGTTCGGGAGCCAGGAAGCCGTTCAGGATTCCTTGGCAATGACCTCTTTGGTGGAGGTGGTCTCGTCGGGCCGGTTTTCGCTGCTGCGGCCGAAGTTCTTCATCATCATGCCGATGATCGACCGCTTGCCCTGGGACTTGTTGTAGACGTCGAAGGCCACGGCGATCAGGAGGACGAGGCCCTTGATGATCTGGGTCAGGTCGGCGCCGACGCCGAGGAGCTGCAGGCCGTTGTTCAGCACGGCCATCACGAGGCCACCGACGATCGAGCCGATCACGGTGCCGACGCCGCCGGTCACCGCGGCGCCGCCGATGAAGACGGCGGCGATGGCGTCAAGTTCCCAGCCCACGCCGTCGAACGGACCCGAGGCGGTGGAGCGGCCGACGAAGATCATGCCGGCCAGGCCGGCCAGGATGGACATGTTCATCATCACCAGGAAGTTGACCTTCTTGGACTGCACGCCGGACAGCTCGGCGGCGTGCCGGTTGCCGCCGACGGCGTAGACGTGGCGGCCGACGATGGTCTTGGAGGAGATGAAGCCGTAGATGAGGACAAGGACGGCCAGGATCAGGCCCGGGATGGGGAATGAAGTGCCCTGGCGGCCCGTCGCGAACAGGTACGTGGCATAAAGGATGGCGCCGCAGATCAGGACGAGCTTGAGGATCATTACCCAGGACTCGGGGACCTCGGCGCCCAGGGCCATCGCCTTCCGGCGGGAGCGGATCTCGCTGACGATGACGAACGCCACACCGGCGAGCCCCAGCAGCAGGGTGAGGTTGTTATAACCGGTGGACGGGCCAACCTCGGGCAGGTAGCCGGAACCGATGTACTGGAAGTCGGCCGGCACCGGAATGGTGTTGGACTTCCCGACAAACTGGTTGAAGCCGCGGAACAGCAGCATGCCGGCCAGCGTCACGATGAAGGCCGGGATGCCGACGTAGGCGGTCCAGAAGCCCTGCCAGGCGCCGATCAGGGCGCCGAGCAGCAGCCCGAACAGGATGCCCAGGTACCACGGGATGCCCCAGTCCCGGATCATCAGGGCGACGCTGACGCCGACGAACGCCGCGACCGATCCCACCGAGAGGTCGATGTGGCCGGCGATGATCACCAGCACCATGCCGATGGCAAGGATCAGGATGTAGGAGTTGCCGTTGAAGAGGTTGATGACGTTGCCCGAGGTGAGAGTGTTACCCCCGGTGGCGATTTGGAAGAACACGATCAGCGCAACCAGGGCGAAGATCATGCCGAATTGGCGGGTGTTGCCGCCAAAGAGCTTCTTGAGCGCGTTCATTGTTTAGATCCTTGTGTCCGGAATGTTGGGGAGGTCCCG
Organism: Arthrobacter sp. SD1074B; assembly: GCF_056780195.1. Classification (NCBI taxonomy): domain Bacteria; kingdom Bacillati; phylum Actinomycetota; class Actinomycetes; order Micrococcales; family Micrococcaceae; genus Arthrobacter; species Arthrobacter sp. SD1074B. The sequence continues at coordinate 1,006,231 of NZ_JBRAZT010000001.1, forward strand.
TGGGTCAGGCGGCCGTGCGGGCGGACGTCATGAGTTTCATGAGGCTTTCCTGGCTGGCTTCGTCTTTGTTCAGCACGCCGGTGATGGCGCCTTCGAAGATGGTGTAGATGCGGTCGGAGAGTCCCAGCAGTTCGGGAAGCTCCGAGGAGATCACGATCACGCCCTTCCCCTGGTTGGCCAGTTCCTGGATGATGCCGTAGATCTCGTATTTGGCGCCGACGTCGATCCCGCGGGTGGGCTCGTCCAGGATCAGCAGGTCCGGGTCGGTGAACATCCACTTCGCCAGCACCACTTTCTGCTGGTTGCCGCCGGACAGCTTGGCCACGCCTTCCTCCACGGACGGCGTCTTGGTGCGCAGCGACTTGCGGTACTGCTCGGCGACGGTGAATTCCTTGTCCGCGTCGACGACGTTGTGCTTGCTGATTTTCTTCAGCGCCGCCGAGACCGTGGTGGCCTTGATGTCGTCGAGCAGGTTCAGGCCGAGGGACTTACGGTCCTCGGTGACGTAGCCGAGGCCGGCGTCGATGGCCTGCTTGACGGTCTTGAGGTGCAGTTCCTTGCCGTCCTTGTAGACCTGGCCGGAGATGAAGCGGCCGTAGGAGCGGCCGAAGAGGGACCGTGCGAGCTCGGTGCGCCCGGCGCCCATCAGGCCGGCGAAGCCGACGATCTCGCCGCGGCGGACGAAGAAGTTGGAGTTCTTGCAGACCAGGCGGTCCTGGATCTGCGGGTGGCCCACATTCCAGTTTTTGACCTCGAAGAACTTCTCGCCGATCTTGGGCTCGTGCTCCGGGAACCGGGATTCCAGGGTCCGGCCCACCATGCCCTTGATGATGCGGTCCTCGTCGACGCCGTCGGCCTTGACGTCGAGGGTCTCGATCGACTTGCCGTCGCGGATGATCGTGATGGAATCGGCGATCTGCTCAATCTCGTTGAGCTTGTGCGAAATGATGATCGAGGTGATGCCGCGGCCCTTCAGGCCCAGGATCAAATCCAGCAGGTGCTGGGAGTCGGATTCGTTCAGCGCCGCGGTGGGCTCGTCCAGGATGAGGAGCTTGACCTTCTTGTTCAGCGCCTTGGCGATTTCGACCAGCTGCTGCTTGCCGACGCCGATTTCCTTGACCGGGGTGTCCGGGTCCTCGCGGAGGCCGACCCGGGCGAGCAGTTCGGTGGAGCGGATCCGTGCCTCGGCCCAGTCGATCACCCCGCGCCGCGTGGGCTCGTTGCCCAGGAAGATGTTCTCCATGATGGACAGCTCGGGGATGAGCGCCAGTTCCTGGTGGATGATCACGATGCCGGCGTGCTCGCTGGCCCGGATGTCCTTGAACTGCTGGACTTCGCTCTGGTAGACGATGTCGCCGGTGTAGCTGCCGTAGGGGTAAACGCCCGAGAGCACCTTCATGAGGGTGGATTTTCCTGCGCCGTTTTCACCGCAGATGGCGTGGATTTCGCCGGCCTTCACCCGCAGGTTCACCTCGGCCAATGCTTTAACGCCGGGGAACTCTTTGGTGATGGAGCGCATCTCGAGAATTATCGGATCGCTGTGCGTGTTGAGGGACGTCATCTGCCCTTACGCCTCCAATGCATGACTTCGTTGTCCGCCCCTGCAAACCGCAGGGCCGTCTGATGGAAAAGTAAACTGGATCACGCCGTTGTCGTCAAGTCTTTAACGCAACGGCCTGGTAACGGCTGCTTTAGTTTCGCCGGATTCCGGCGTGTTGGAAGACCAGGGCCGTGGCGCCCAGGGCTTCGGCCCGGTCTCCGAGCGAGGACATCGTCAGGGTGGTGGTTTCGCCGATGACGGGGACCGCGTGGCGTACCAGGCCGCGCCGGATCGGGTCCAGCAGGACCTCGCCGAGCCCCGCCAGCGGACCTCCCACGACGATCACCTCGGGGTTGATGAGGTTTGCGACGTTGCCCAGCGCGCGGCCCGCGGCGAGCCCGGCGTCGTCCACCACCCGGAGCGTTGCCGAGTCCCGGGCGAGGGCCTTGCGCACGATGTCTTCGGGGGTCAGCGGCCTGTCCTCGCCGCGGCCCAGGAGCTCGATCATGGTGGAGGTCGAGGCGATCGTTTCCAGGCAGCCGCGGTTGCCGCAGCGGCAGACGAGGCCGTGCTCGTGGATGGTGGCGTGGCCGATTTCGCCGGTGATGCCGACGTTCCCGTAGTACGGCATTCCGTTCAGGATCAGCCCGGCGCCGATGCCCGAGCCGATCTTCAGGAAGAGCAGGTTGCTGATGCCGGTGTGCGGGCCCCAGGTCACCTCGGACAGGGCTCCGAGGTTGGCGTCGTTGTCGACGAACACCGGGAGATCCAGCGCATCCTCGAGCCGTTCGAGGATGTTGATGCCCACCCACTCGGGCAGGATGGCGCCCTGCGCCACGGTGCCGGTGCGGCGGTCGATGGGACCCGGGATTCCGACGCCGGCGCCCACCAGGGCGCTGCGTTCCACGCCGCTGTCGGCCAGCAGCCGGTTCAGTACCCCGACGGCGGCCGTGATGCCTTCCTCGGCGTGGTGGCCCAGCGGCAGCAGCACCGATTCCTCGGCGATCACGTGGTAGCTGAGGGAGGCGAGGACCACCCGCAGGTGGCGGCGGCCGAAGTCGATGCCGACGGCGACGGCGCCGTTGCTGTTGAGCCGGACGTTCAGGGCGCGGCGTCCGGAGCTGGTGATCGGCTCGGTGGACGCCAGCCCGGCGTCCTGCATGATCTTGACGATGTTGGAGACCGTGGCCGTGGAGAGGCCGGTCTGTCGGGCCAGCTCCGCCTGGGTGGACGGCCCGGCCAGCAGGCATTCGATGATCCGCTGCTGGTTCAGGTGCCGGAGCGCGGACTGCGATCCGGGGTTTTTGGTGCGGCTCCTCGTTGAGCGCGTTGGTGAGGGCATGCAATGAAGAGTGCCGCATCCCGGGCTTGTAGTCAAGAAGTTAACGCAACCGCCGGATCCGTGCCCCTCCGCTCCGCCCGGCCGGGAAGCGCGAACGGACACTTGGGGCCCCTTCCCGCCCGCACACCGGCGCGAACGTACACTTGGGGCCCACAAAATCGCCGCGTTGGGGCCCCAAGTGTCCGTTCGGCCTTTGGGAAGCGGGCGGGTCCGGAGTTCCGGCGGGACCGCGGGCCGTTGCCGGGCCGGCGCCCCGGCGCAGGGACGTTCCGCCCTGCCCGGCTGCCGGCCGGGCGGAAATGCACCAGCCCGGCCGGTCCGGGCCGAAGTTAGGCTGGAAGAGAGTCCGCAGCGTTCCTGCGGAGGTGTCCGAGGAATCCCGAGGTGGTAATGGTGCTGCTGGCCCTGATGCAAGCGAACTCGGCCGTGCTCGACGTGGCGGCGAACTTGGCGGCCGTCGAGGAGGCGGCGCGCGCAGCGGCCGAGGAGGGCGCGCAACTGCTGCTGACACCGGAGCTCTTCCCCGTCGGTTACGCGCCGATCCGGCTGCGTGCGGCCTTCGATCCCGGCACGCTGCCAGCGCTCCGCGCGGCCCTGGCCGAGGTGGCCCGGCGGCACAAGATCGCGCTGGTGTACAGCCTGCCCGCCGTGACGCCGGCAGGGGAGTGGCGAATATCCGCGGCCCTGGTGGACGAGTCCGGCGAGGAGTTGCTCGGTTACGAAAAGGTGCACTTGTTCGGCCCCGATGAGCGGGAAGCGTTTGCGGCCGCCACCGACGCCCCCGGTGTCGTGCAGTTCCACGGCCTCCAGACCTCGCTGATCATTTGCTACGACATCGAGTTTCCCGAGTCCGCCCGGGCCGCCGCCCTGCGCGGGGCGCAACTGCTGCTGGTGCCCACGGCCCTCGCCGGCGGTTTCGACGCCGTGCCGAACGTGCTGGTCCGGGCCAGGGCGCTGGAGAACCAGCTCACCGTGGCCTACGCCAACCACACCGGCGTGGAGGCGGGGTGCGAGTTCCAGGGCGGCAGCATCGTGGCCGGCCCGGACGGTGCCGTCCTGGCCGCGGCCGGAACCGGCGTCGAACTGCTGTTCGCCGACGTCCGTGTACCTGCGGAGGCCGCCGCGGAGAACCCTGCCGGCACGGACACTGCGGTGGCCTATCTGCGCGACCGCCGCCCGGAGCTCTACCGCGCCTGGGGAATCTGAGCGGCAGACCGCCGGCCGGCGGACCCTGGGGCTGCGGGGGAGCCTGCAGCGGCGGCCGTGGACACAGCCGGGACCGTGGCGCCTGCCCCGGCGTCGGGCAGCTCCGGCCCGCCCAAGTACTGCAGCGCAACCCAGAGCTCCGCGCGGGCCTGGGCCTGGTTGAGATCGAGGCCCAGCAGTTCGGCGATGACGCCAAGCTGCCGCCGGACGCTGTTGCGATGCAGTCCTGTGGCCTTCGCCGTGGCGTCCCAGCTCCCGTTCTCGCCAAGCCACGCGCGCAGGACGCCGAGCAGGTTGTCGCGGCGCTCCGGTTCGAGCGCAAGCAAGGGTGCCAGCAGCCGCCCGGCCAGCAAGGTGCCGGCCTCGGGCCCGAGCAGTCCCGTCACGGACCAGGTGACGTCGTCCTCCCGCACGCTCCGGCGGCCGGTGAGGACCTGGTTTCGCAGCGAGGAGGCGCGCTGGTGGGCGTCCGGCAGGCCTTCGAACTCGGTGCCGCCGCCAATCACCAGGCGCCAGCCGAGACGTTCTACCTCGGCGAGGAGGGCATCGTCGACCCTGAGCCGGGTAATCGCGGCAAAGCCGTAGTCGGTGAGCTCCACGAGTTTGGTGTCGAAGAGCCGGCGCCATTCGAGCAACTCCCGCACCGGGCCTTCGCCGGTGCGGCGCGTGCCGTCCGCTTGCCGGCTGCCGGCGGGGGCGCCAACCTTGACGCCTTGGACGACGCGCAGTTGACCGGACCGGGTGGAGGAAATGCTCTGCGCCAGCAGGTCTTTCAAACCGGTGACCTGCCGTGCCGTTCCGGAGGCCACGCTCTCTGGATGCAGCAGCAACGCCGTGGCCAGCTGGCTCGGGGCCAGGGAACCGCTCGTGCGCTGGCGGACCAGCAGCTCCAGCAGCCCGACGGCGGTGGAGACCACACTGTTCTGCGCCGGGGTCAGCGGTGCGTCCGTGCCGAGGACAAGTGCGCCGAGGTTGGCGTCCCGGGTGCTGCGCAACGGATACCCGAAGACCAGCGAAGAGCCGGCGGCGTCGAACGAATCCATCTCCACCCGGGGACCGCTGCCGGCGAGCAGCCGGGTCAGCAACGGCTGCAAGGCGGCGGAATCGACTCCCGCGGCGGTGCCGGGGCCGGCCTGGGGCCCGGGGGAGCCGGCCGCGCCGCGGGCCCGCACCCGTCCGTCGGCCCCGAACAACACGGACCAGACCGGGACACGCTGCACGAGGGCCGCGAGGAGTTCATGTTCGGGGCGCGCCGACAGTACCGCGCGCATCAGTTGCCGGTTGGTGTCGGCCAGTTGGCGGAAAGTCTTGGCGTTGTCGGACTCGAGGAGCCGGGAGAATTCGAGCCCCAGGGCGGCGAAGGGCAGGTTGCCCGGGATGGACACCAGCGTCACCCCATGCCGCCGGCAGGCCCGGAGCACAGCGTCCGGCACGGCCTCGAAATAGGGCTCCAGGCCGAAGCCGAGCGCTCCGACCCGGGCCCGGACCAAGCGCTGCACGTAGGCATCCACCACCGCCTCGCGGCCGCCTTCACCCTCGAAGGGAAGGCCGGCAGTGAGCAGGAACTCGCCGTCGAGCAGGTAGGGGGTCGGGTCGGCCAGCTCGCTCGGCTCGACCCAGCGCAAGCGCTCGTCCCCGTTGCCGGCGTCGTGCAGGACGTGCAGCGCAGGGAGCTGGCGCAGGAACTGCGCCAGTGTGACGAAGCCGAAGCGCTCGGCGTCCTCAGCAGCCACGGCCGGGGCCTTCCCGGCGCCATCCCGGTCCTGCTTCCCTCGGTGCAATATGTCTCATGACTGAAGACTATAGGTTCTTTTGCACAACCGTGAGAGGTGGCTCACAGCCCTAGGGTTGGGCTGGGGAAACCGACCACTACTGAAGATAAGGACGTCAACGATGACTGCGCCAACTCTGCTCGGGGACCGACCACCGGCCGCCGCCAGCCGTCCCGGGCTCGCCGCCCAGCTCCTGCGCCGCAAGCCGATCGGGCAACTGGTCCGCGAGGCCGAAACCGGGCACGGCGGAACGCGGCTGGTCCGCAGCTTCGGCGTGTTGCAGCTGACCATGATCAGCGTCGGCGCCACGCTCGGCACGGGCATCCTGGTGATCCTTGGCGAATCGGTCCCGCTGGCCGGCCCGGCCATCTGGATCTCCTTTGCCATTGCCGGCTTGGCCGCCTTGCTCTCGGCCGTGTCATATGCGGAGATGGCCGGCCTGGTGCCCGCCGCCGGGTCCAGCTACTCCTACACGTACGCCACGATGGGCGAGGGCATGGCCTGGATCTGCGGCTGGTGCCTGGTGCTCGAATACGCTGTCTCCGTAGCCGCCGTCGCGGTCGGTGCAGGCCAGTACGTCAACGAGGCCCTGGCCGTCTTCGGCCTGACGCTTCCGGACACCATCTCGCAGCCGCCCGGAGCCGGTGGCGTGCTGAACATGCCTGCGATCGTCATCGTCGTCCTCGCCATGGTGCTTCTGGTCCGCGGCGCCAAGGAAAGCGCCTGGATCAACACCGCAATCGTCCTGGTCAAGGTCGGCATCCTGCTGTTCTTCTGCGCCGTGGCCTTCACCGCGTTCAACGGCGGACACTTCGAGCCGCTCATGCCAATGGGCGCCGCCGGAGTCTCGGCCGCTGCCTCCCGGGTGTTCTTCTCCTACATCGGCTTCGACGCCGCCTCCACGGCCGGCGAGGAAGCCCGCAATCCCAAGCGCGACCTTCCGCGGGCCATCCTGCTCTCCATGCTGATCGTCACCACCATCTACGTACTGGTGGCCGTCGCCGCGATCGGCGCCCGCCCCTGGGGCTGGTTCGACGGCACCGAAGCGGCCCTCGTGAAAATCCTCGAGGAAATCACCGGCCAGCCGTGGGTTGGTGTGCTGTTCGCCGTCGGCGCCGTGCTCGCCATCGCCAGCATCGTGCTGACCGTCCTCTACGGACAGACCCGGATCCTGCTGTCCATGTCCCGCGACGGCCTCGTACCCAGGGTCTTCGGCCGGGTCTCGGCCCGCACCGGCACCCCGGTTGCCGGAACCCTGATCGTGGGCACCGCCGTCGCGCTGACCGCCGGCCTCGTGCCGCTCGGTGCCCTCGCGGATGCCACCAGCATCGGCACCCTCTTCGCGTTCGCGCTGGTCAACGTGGCCGTCATCCACCTGCGGCGCAGCCGGCCGGAGCTCACGCGCAGCTTCCGCGTCCCGCTCTTTCCCCTGACACCGGTCCTCGGCGCCGCCATGTGCGCCTACCTCATGGCCAACCTCGGCGCCGAGACCTGGGCGGTCTTCGCTGCCTGGATGCTCGTGGGGCTCGCCGCCTACTTCGGCTACGGCCGGAAGAACTCCAGGGTGGCAGCCCTGAGCCAGGAGGAATACCGTGAACTATCCGGCCGCCAACCCGCAAACGCCACCCCAGCCCAGGAAGTAAAGGCAGAGATCTCATGACCACCGCCACCGAACTGCCGCCCCCCGGTCCGGTTTCCACCCCGGCCCATGTCCCGGCCGGGGACGGGACGTCCGCGGCGCCCATCACCATGCTGAATCCGGATTTCCCGTTCAGCTACGACCACTACCTGGCCCACCCGGAGGGCCTGGGATCCGTGCCGCCCGAACTGTACGGGACCGAAGTCGCCGTCGTCGGTGCCGGCCTGTCCGGGCTGGTGACCGCCTACGAGCTCATGAAGCTGGGCCTGCGGCCGGTGGTCTATGAGGCCGACCGGATCGGCGGACGGCTGAGGACCGCCAGTTTCCCCTCCGCACCGGGCGTCGTGGCGGACCTCGGCGGCATGCGTTTTCCGGTCTCAGGTAAGGCTTTCTACCACTACGTGGACCTCCTCGGGCTGCAGACCCAGGAATTCCCCAATCCGCTGGCGCCGGCGACCTCGAGCACCGTGATTGAGCTCGCGGGCCAGAAGTACTACGCCGAGACTGCGGCGGACCTGCCGCCGTTCTTCCTTGAGGTGGCGGACGCCTGGAAGGCGGCGGTGAACGACGGCGCCCGGTTCGCCGAGATGCAGGACGCCATCCGGGCCCGGGACACGGGCCGGATCAAGGAACTGTGGAACGCCCTGCTCCCCGAACTGGACGAGCAGACGTTCTACGGCTTCATCGCCGGCAGCGACGCCTTCAAGGAGGCCGGCTTCGCCCACCGCGAGGCGTTCGGCCAGGTGGGATTCGGCACCGGAGGCTGGGACACCGACTTCCCCAACTCCATCCTCGAAATCCTTCGGGTCGTCTACACCGACGCCGATGACCAGCACCGGCTCATCGCCGGCGGCGCGCAGCGGCTCCCCGAGGCGCTGTGGGAGCACGCGCCGTTGGGCATGGCCCACTGGCCGGACGGCACCTCCCTGGCGTCCCTGCATGCGGGCGCCCCGCGGGGCGCCGTGGACCGCATTGCCCGGGACGGCGACGGCGACTTCCGGATCCGGGAACGCTGGGGACGCGAGGCCGCGTATCCGGCAGTGGTGACAACGTGCCAGTCCTGGCTGCTGTCGACGCGGATCCACACCGACGAGTCCTTGTTTCCGGCCGAGCTGTGGACGGCGATTGAGCGCTCGCACTACATGCAGTCCTCCAAGACCTTCGTCATGGTTGACCGGCCGTTCTGGAAGGACATCGACGCCCAGAGCGGCCGTGAGGTCCTGTCCATGACGCTGACCGACCGGCTGAACCGGGCCACGTACCTGCTGGACAACGGCCCGGACCAGCCGGCCGTGATCCTGCTGTCCTATACCTGGAACGACGACGCGCTGAAGTGGCTGGCACTCGATGCCGAAGAACGGGTGAAGCTCATGCTGCACTCGCTTGAGCAGATCTACCCCGGCGTGGACATTGCCAGCCACATCGTGGGCCAGCCGATCACGGTCTCGTGGGAAGCCGACCCCAACTTCATGGGCGCGTTCAAGGCGAACCTGCCGGGGCACTACCGCTACCAGCAGCGGCTCTTCACGCACTTCAGGCAGGATGCCCTGGCCGCCGAGCAGCGCGGCATCTTCCTCGCCGGCGACGACATTTCCTTCACCGCCGGCTGGGCGGAGGGTGCCGTCACCACCGGTCTGAACGCGGTCTGGGGCGTGGTCAACCATCTCGGCGGCCGGAGCGCGCCGGGGAACCCGGGACCTGGCGAACTGCTCTCCGAGCTGGGCCCGATCGCCCTGGACTGACCGCGCGAACGGACACTTGGGGCCCGTCCTGCGTGGCACCCCCGGGCGCGAACGTACACTTGGGGCCCCGCCCGCGCGGCACCCCGGGCGCGAACGGACACTTGGGGCCCCGGAAGGCGATAAATTCGGGGCCCCAAGTGTACGTTCGGCCTCCGGGAAGCGGGCAGGGGTGCTTGCGGTGCTTGGGGGTTTGGCGGTTAGGCGTGCAGCTCGCGGTGGGCGCGAGCGAGGTCCTGGTAATGCGCGGCGTTGTGCTTGACGCCCTCGAACTCCTCATCGCTCAGTTCCCGGCGGACCTTCGCCGGCACCCCGGCGACGAGCGAGCGGGGCGGCACCACGGTTCCCTCCAGGACCACGGCGCCGGCGGCAACGAGTGAGCCGGCGCCGATCACGGCTCCGTTGAGGATGGTGGCGCTCATGCCGATCAGGCAGTCGTCCTCGACCGTGCAGCCGTGCACCACGGCGCTGTGGCCCACGCTCACCCGGTCGCCAATAGTGCAGGGGAAATCCGGGTCCGCGTGCAGCACAACGTTGTCCTGCAGGTTGGTGCCGGCGCCCACGGTGATCGCGGCGGTGTCGGCGCGGACGGAGACGCCGTAGAAGGCGCTGGAGTTCTCGGCCAGCGTGGCCTTGCCGATCACAGAGGCGCTCGGGGCAACGAAGGCGGATTCGTGGATGGCCGGGGTGTCACCGGCGAAAGCGTATACGGGGCTCATGCCTCCAGCCTAGGACACGGGATCCTTGCGGGCCGGGCGGCGCTGAGTAGGATCGGGGCCATCCCAACGCACACCCCAGGAGGCCGTCATGTTCCTGCAGTTGATGAATCGTTTGGAGGACGCCGAGGTGCTCGATCCGGCCGTGCGGACCGCGGAGCCGCTGGCCGCCCGGCTGATTGCCGACGCGCGGCTCAGGCGCTTCTTCCACGGCGATGCGACCGGCATCCCGACGCACGCAATCCTCACCGATGTGCCCTTCGGCGCCTGGTTCATGGCGATGTTCCTGGATCTGTTTCCGGACGAGGGCAGCCGCCGCGCGGCCCGCCGACTGGTGGGCCTCGGCGTTCTCGCGGCGGCGCCGACCGGGCTCAGCGGCTGGGCCGAGTGGGCGCGGGCCGATCCCGCCACGCGGCGCGTCGGCGTTGTCCATGCCGTCGCAAATTTCACCGCAACGCTGATCTTCCTGGCATCCTGGCGCGCCCGGCGGAAGGACCGCCACCGGCTGGGCGTCGGCCTGGCCCGGGTGGGCGCAGTCCTGCTGGTGGCTGGCGGATTCCTCGGCGGTTACATGCGCAGCGTCCAGCGCCCCTGACAGACCCTCCCGCAGATGAGGCGGTTACGGACGTGACCCTCCCGCAGATGTGGCGGTTACGGACGTGACCCTCCCGCAGATGTGGCGGTTACGGACGTGACCCTCCGCCCGGATGTGCGGGAGCGTTGGGGGGAAGCCGGCCGGATGTGCGGGAGCGTGTGGGGAGGGCCTACCCGGGGGAGCGGAGGACCGTAAAGCCCCGCCCAAGGTCCGGCTGTCCGGGGCCGGGGAGGACGACGGCGATCGGCGCGCCGGGTTCGGCCACGCGCCGCAGTTCGCGGACGACGTCGTCCCACTCCGCGGGCGGCAGTCCCGCCAGTGCGTCCACCGCCCACACGGCGGGGAACGCGGCGTCGGCGAACGGCAGCGCCCGCCCGGCCGCAACTGAGGCGGAGAGGCCCCGGGCGCGGGCGGCGTGGATGTTCTCCTCTGAGGGGTCCACGCCGGTGAAGTGGATGCCGGCGCGGACAAAGAGGAGTCCGTCCGCGCCCGGTCCGCAGTCCAGGCCCAGCACGCCGCGCCGGCCCTCGGCCTTGAGCAGGGCAAGGAAGCCGGTGAGTTCGTCCTGCCGCGTGGTTGCCATGGCTCCAGTTAAGGGCGGCGCCGCGTCCAAGACAAGCCCCGGCAGAAGACAAGTCCCGGGCGAACGCTCCTTAGCTGAAGACCACGGTCCGGTTGCCGTCCAGCAGCACCCGGTGCTCGGCGTGCCACTGCACAGCCTGCGCGAGTGTGCGGCCTTCGACGTCGCGGCCCATCTGGACGAACTGCTCGGCGGTGCGCCGGTGGTCCACCCGGATGACTTCCTGCTCGATGATCGGGCCCTCGTCCAGGGCCGCGGTGACGTAGTGCGCGGTGGCGCCGATGAGCTTAACGCCCCGGGCATGGGCCTGGTGGTAGGGCTTGGCGCCCTTGAAGGACGGCAGGAAGGAGTGGTGGATGTTGATGGCCTTGCCGGTGAGCTCCGTGCAGAGCTCGTCGGAGAGGATCTGCATGTACCGGGCCAGCACCGTGAGCTCGATGTCGTGCTCGGCCATGAGCTTGCGCAGCTCGTCCTCGGCCTCCACCTTGGTATCCCGCGTGACGGGAATGTGGTGGAACGGGATGCCGTAGAACTCGGCCAGGCCGGCGAGGTCCCGGTGGTTGGAGACAATGGCAGGAATTTCGATCGGCAGGGTGCCGGAACGCTGCAGGAACAGCAGGTCGTTGAGGCAGTGCGCGGAGGTGCTCGCCATCAGCAGGGTGCGGAGCTTCCGGCCGGCCGGGTTGAGGCTCCACCGCATGCCGAACGCCTGGGCCACGGGTTCAAGCGCGGCGTGCAGTTCGGCCGCCGGGGCCGCCGTCGTCGCCTCCACCCGCATAAAGAAGGTTCCGGTGCCCTGGCTGCCGTACTGCTGCGAGTCCGTAATATTGCAGCCGGCCACCAGGAGGGCACCGGCCACGGCGTGCACGATCCCGGGCCGGTCAGGGCAGGAAAGGGTGAGGATATAGGAGGCGTTCAGCTGGTCTTCAGTCACGAAAGACAGCCTACCCGCGGCTGGGATAGTCTTGACGTGTCGCAACTGGCGTTGGGTGGCTAACCACCAGGGAGCGGCACGCACGCAGACCACGGATCGTACGCCTGGGCCGAGGGTCATGTTTTCCGGCCGGCAGCCGCGCTGCCGGCCCGCCGTCGGCACTCCTCGCGGGTGCCGTCCCCGCCTTACGGGTCCCGTTCCGGGCCCCGTAATTTAAGGGCGCCGCGGCGGGCCAGCCGGTAACCTGACCTTAAAGCAGTGACCGTTGCCAAGCCAGGAGTTCTTCGTGACTACTTCCGTACGCCTTACCTCAGCAGCCGTGAGCAACCAGCCGCTCGCTGAACTCGATCCCGAAATCGCCGCCGTCCTGACCCAGGAGCTCGGCCGCCAGCGCGGCACCCTGGAAATGATCGCCTCCGAGAACTTCGCGCCGCGCGCCGTGATGGAGGCGCAGGGTTCCGTCCTGACCAACAAGTACGCAGAGGGTTACCCGGGCCGCCGGTACTACGGCGGCTGCGAATACGTGGACATCGCCGAGCAGCTCGCGATCGACCGGGTCAAGGACCTGTTCGGCGCCGAATTCGCCAACGTCCAGCCGCACTCCGGCGCGCAGGCCAACGCCGCCGCGCTGTCCGCCATGATCACGCCGGGGGACAAGATTCTGGGCCTCTCGCTGGCCCACGGCGGCCACCTGACCCACGGCATGAAGCTGAACTTCTCCGGCAAGCTCTACGAGGTGGCCGCCTACCAGGTCGAAGAAGGCAACTTCCGGATCGACATGGACAAGCTGCGCGCCCAGGCGCTCGCCGAGAAGCCACAGGTCATCATCGCCGGCTGGTCCGCCTACCCGCGGCACCTTGATTTCGCCGCCTTCCGCTCGATCGCCGACGAAGTCGGCGCCCTGCTCTGGACCGACATGGCGCACTTCGCCGGCCTCGTCGCCGCCGGGCTGCACCCCAGCCCGGTCCCGCACTCCGACGTCGTCACCTCCACCGTGCACAAGACCCTCGCCGGACCCCGCTCCGGCGTGATCCTGGCCAAGCAGGAGTGGGCCAAGAAGATCAACTCCAACGTCTTCCCGGGCCAGCAGGGCGGACCGCTGATGCACGTCATCGCCGCCAAGGCCGTCGCTTTCAAGATCGCCGGCACCGAGGAATTCAAGGAACGCCAGGAGCGTGTGCTTGAGGGCGCCCGGATCATCGCCGACCGCCTCAACCAGGCGGATGTGTCCGACGCCGGCGTCTCCGTCCTGACCGGCGGGACCGACGTGCACCTGGTGCTGGTGGACCTGCGCAACTCCCAGCTGGACGGCCAGCAGGCCGAGGACCTCCTGCATTCGGTCGGCATCACGGTCAACCGCAACGCCGTGCCCTTCGACCCGCGCCCGCCGATGGTCACCTCGGGGCTGCGCATCGGAACCCCGGCGCTGGCGACCCGCGGCTTCGGCGCCGCGGAGTTCACCGAGGTCGCTGAGATCATCGCAACCGCGCTGAAGTCGGGTTCCGGCACCGACGTCGAGGCCCTCCAGGCCCGCGTCGACAAGCTTGCCGAGGACTTCCCGCTGTACCCGCAGCACGAGCAGTGGTGATCCGATGACCGCCACCAACTCCGCACCGGCGCACACCGCCCGGATCCTAGACGGCAAGGCCACCGCCGCGGCGATCAAGGCCGAACTGACCGAACGCGTCGCCGCGCTCAAGGCACGCGGGATCGTCCCGGGTCTCGGCACCATCCTGGTGGGCTCCGACCCCGGCAGCACCTGGTACGTGGGCGGCAAGCACAAGGACTGCGCCGAAGTGGGCATCACCTCCATCCGCCGCGACCTGCCGGAAGAGACCACCCAGGACGAACTGCTGGCCGTGGTCCGGGAACTGAACGAGAACCCGGACTGCACCGGCTACATCGTCCAGCTGCCGCTGCCCAAGCACATCGACCAGGACACTATCCTTGAGGCCATGGATCCGGACAAGGACGCCGACGGCCTGCACCCGATGAACCTGGGCCGGCTCGTGGCGAACGTCAGCGGACCTATGAAGTCCCCGCTGCCTTGCACGCCCAAGGGCTGCGTGGAGCTGCTGACCCGGCACGGTATCGACCTCAACGGCAAACGCGTGCTGGTGGTGGGCCGCGGCGTCACGATCGGCCGCCCGGTGGGGCTGCTGCTCACCCGCAAGGACGTCAACGCCACGGTCATCCTGGCCCACACCGGCACCGTGGACCTGCCCGCCGAACTCCGGCAGGCCGACGTCGTGATTGCTGCGGCCGGCCAGCCGCACATGATCAAGGCGGCGGACCTCAAGCCGGGCGCCATCGTGCTCGACGTCGGCGTCAGCCGCGTCGACGACGGCTCCGGCAAGGCCGTGGTCACCGGAGACGTCGAGCCGGCCGCGGCCGACGTCGCCGCCTGGCTGTCGCCCAACCCCGGGGGAGTGGGCCCGATGACCCGCGCCATGCTGCTGGCCAACGTGGTGGAAACCGCCGAACGCCACCTCGAAGCGGAGCAAGCTCCCGCCTAGGACACATCACGCCGCGAGGGCGCCCCTCCTGACCGGAGCGGGCGCCCTTTTGCGGCCCTGCCGCCGGCAGCCGGGCGGTGGCGCGGAAAAAGTCCGAACTTTTTACGAAAAGACTCTTTCATAGTTTGCCGGGATCGACTACCGTGTTCCGGGTGCCTGAACTTGTGTCGAAAGAGTCTCCCGTGAGCAACCCCGAGGAGACCGGTTCTCCCCAGTACGTCATCACCGCAGAAAACCTCACCAAAAGCTACGGCGACGTCACCGCCGTGGACGGTATCTCCTTCCGCGTGCCCGCCGGCGAAGCCTTCGGCCTGCTCGGGCCCAACGGCGCCGGCAAGTCCACCACGATGAAGATGATCGGCGGCGTCTCGCAGCGGACCTCCGGCAGCCTGAGCATCATGGGGCTGGACCCGGAGCAGCACGGCCCCGAGGTCCGCGCCCACCTTGGTGTCGTCCCGCAGCAGGACAACCTGGACGAGGAACTGAAGGTCCGCGACAACCTGCTGGTCTACGGCCGCTACTTCGGCCTGCCGATGAGCTACCTCAAGCCCAAGGCGGACGAACTGCTGGAGTTCGCGCAGCTGACGGACAAGGCCAAGTCCAAGGTGGACGCGCTCTCCGGCGGCATGAAGCGGCGCCTGACGATCGCCCGGTCCCTGATCAACGAGCCGCGGATCCTGCTGCTGGACGAACCCACCACCGGGCTCGACCCGCAGGCCCGCCACATCCTCTGGGACCGGCTGTTCCGGCTCAAGGAACAAGGCGTCACCTTGATCCTCACCACCCACTACATGGACGAGGCCGAGCAGCTCTGCGACCGCCTGATCGTGGTGGACAAGGGCAAGATCATGGCCGAAGGTTCCCCCGCCAGCCTGATCCGCGAATACTCCACCCGCGAAGTCCTCGAACTGCGCTTCGGCTCCGAACGCAACGCCACGGTCGGTGCGGAGCTCGAGGGCATCGGCGAGCGGATCGAAACGCTGCCGGACCGCGTCCTCATCTACGCCCACGACGGCGAAGCCGCCCTGGAGCAGGTCTCCGCCCGGGGCCTGCACCCGGTCACCTCACTGGTGCGCCGCTCCTCGCTGGAAGATGTCTTCCTGCGCCTGACCGGACGGAGCCTCGTTGACTAACTCGATCAACGCGGCGGGTACGACGGCGGCGCCCGCCCTGCGCGCGCACTCGCCGGCCGTGTCGGCCGCCCGGGCCCGACGCTGGGGCGCTTTCTACTACGCCGAGCAGGTCCTGCGGGTGATGAAAGGCTACGGCTGGACCATCGTGATGTACGGCGTCGGGCAGCCGGTCGCCTACCTCTTCGCCATGGGCGTGGGCCTCGCCACGCTGGTGGACACCAACTCCACCGCGGCCTTCGGCGGCGTCAGCTACCTGGCCTTCATCGCCCCCGCGCTGCTGATCTCCGCCGCCGTGATGACCGCCGCCAACGAGTTCACCTTCCCGGTGATGGACGGCTTCAAATGGCGCCGGGTCTACTACGGCCCGCACGCCTCGCCGCTGACCCCCGAACAGATCGCCGCCGGCCAAATCATCGCCGTGACGGTGCGGTTCGTGCTGCAGTCCGCGATCTACTTCGGCGTCGTGGCACTGTTCGGGGCGTCCCCGGGCGGCTGGGGCTGGGTCTCGATCCTGGTGGCCACACTGGCCGGGTTGTCCTTCGGCCTGCCGCTGATGGCCTACGCGGCCACCATTAAGAACGACAAAGGCCAGTTCGCCATGGTGATGCGCTTCATCGTCATGCCGCTGTTCCTGTTCTCCGGCACCTTCTTCCCACTGGACACCCTGCCCCTGGCGGTCCGCTGGATCGGCTGGATCTCGCCGATCTGGCACGGCACCGAACTGGGCCGCGTGTTCAGCTACGGCTACCAGGAAGCGCCGCTGCTCACCCTGGTCCACGTCGTCTTCCTGCTCGGCCTCGCCGTCCTCGGCTGGGTCCTGACCCGGCGCCAGTTCGCCACAAGGATGGCATCATGAGCGTGCTTGCTGGACACCACGATTCGGGAAACCAGCACGCCGGCCGGAGCGTCACCGACGCCGCCCGCAACCGCCGCTTCGGACCGCTCTACTCGCGCAACGTGCGCGCCGTCGTCGCCCGCGGCCTGATGGCCACCAAGAGCAGCAACTGGATGGTCATGCTCTCCGGGTTCTTCGAACCGGTGCTTTACCTGATCTCGATGGGGGTGGGCCTGGGCGCAATCGTCGGCGAGGTGCAGGGCCCGGGCGGGCAGCAGATCTCGTACGCGGCGTACATCGCCCCGGCCCTGCTGGCGGTCTCGGCGATGAACGGCGCCGTCTACGACTCCACCTGGAACGTCTTCTTCAAGATGAACTTCGCGAAGCTCTACCAGGGCATGCTGTACACCTCGCTGGGGCCGATCGACGTCGCGATGGGCGAAATCTTCCTCGCCCTGCTGCGCGGGCTGATGTACGCGACCGGCTTCACCGCCGTGATGGGTGTGATGGGCCTGATCACCACGCCGTGGGCCATCCTGATGATCCCGGCTTCGGTGCTGATCGCGTTCGGTTTCGCGAGCTTCGGCATGGGCATTACCAGCTTCATGAAGACCTTCCAGCAAATGGACTGGATCAACTTCGTGATGCTGCCGATGTTCCTCTTCAGCGCCACCTTCTACCCGCTGAGCGTGTATCCGCAGTGGATCCAGTGGCTGATCCAGGCGATGCCGCTGTGGCACGGGGTGGAGCTGCTGCGGCAGATCAGCGTCGGCGTCTTCACCCCTGCCACCGCGGTTCACATCGGCTACTACCTCGCCATGATCGTGCTCGGCGTCGCGCTCACCACCGGACGGCTCCGCAAACTGTTCCTGAAGTGACGGTGCGGGCCCGCCGTTCGCCCGGGGTGGAAGCGCCGCCCCGGGCCGGTCCGGTTTGCGATAATGGGCGCATGCGATCTCTGGACAACCCTTCTGCCAAGCCCTCCGCGTTCAACGCCGCCACCGGAAAGTTCTCGATGTTCCGCCTCAGCGGACTCGGGATGACGGTCTTCATCATCGCCTTCCTGGTGGCCGTCATCTTCGCGGCGAACCAGAACGACGTCGTGGGCTGGGTTGTCGCGGTCATCGCCGCCTTCTGGCTCGCGCTGGCTGCCTTTGTGGTGTTCAGCATCCAGCGCGCTGCCAAGAAGGCCGGCGCCAAGCTGAACGAGGCGCAGAACGCGTTCAACTCCGCGGTGGGCCGGGCGCCGTCGTCGGGCAGCGCCGACCACGGCGGCACGCGCCTCGTTGGTGACCGCCGCGAAACCGACGACATCCGCGACATGAAGCTGGACCACTCCTTTAAAATTGTCCAGGTGCAGGTCCGTGTGGTGGAGCAGGAACGCGCCAAGGGCGGCGCCGCGGACCAGGACACCATCCGCCGCGCACTCGAAACCATAGAGATCACGGCCACCAACGCGCGGGACATGATCAAGTCCGCGGGCGGCACCGACGAGCCGGTCCGCGGAACCATCATCGACTAGAGTGGAGCGGGTGAGCTCGGCATTGAAGAAGGACCACCTTCGCATCGCATCGGTAAACGTCAACGGCCTCCGCGCCGCCTACAAAAAGGGCATGGCGGAATGGCTGGCGCCGCGGGACGTGGATATCCTTTGCCTCCAGGAGGTGCGCGCGCCTGACGCGGTCGTCCGTGAACTGCTCGGCGGCGGCTGGCACATCCTGCACGCCGAGGCCGAAGCCAAGGGCCGCGCCGGCGTCGCCATCGCCTCGCGCACCGAACCCGTCGCCACCCGCAACGGCATCGGCGATGACTACTTCGCCACGGCCGGCCGCTGGGTCGAGGCCGACTACATCGTCCGTGACGCCGGGGGCCAGGCCTCGCAGCTGACCGTAGCGAGCGCGTATGTGCACTCCGGCGAGGCCGTCACCCCCAAGCAGGACGACAAGTTCCGCTTCCTGGACGTGATGTCCACCCGGCTGCCGGAACTGGCCAAGCACAGCGACCATGCCCTGGTGGTGGGCGACCTCAACGTCGGCCACACCGAGCTGGACATCAGGAACTGGAAAGGCAACGTCAAACGTGCCGGCTTCCTGCCAGAGGAGCGTGCCTACTTTGACCGCTTCTTCGGCGAGGAAATCGGCTGGAAGGATGTTCACAGGGGCCTGGCGGGTACCGTCGACGGCCCCTACACTTGGTGGTCGCAGAGGGGACAGGCCTTCGACAACGACACCGGCTGGCGCATTGACTACCACATGGCCACGCCCGCTCTCGCCGCCGCCGCGGTGTCAGCAGTTGTTGACCGGGCGCCGTCCTGGGACACACGCTTCTCCGACCATGCCCCGCTGGTAGTGGACTACCGGCTCTAGTCTTAAGGTTTTTCCCATGACCTCTCCTTCAAACGCGTCGACCCTGACTGGCGCCGACGCCGGCGTCGCACTTGACGCGGCCGTCTCACCCGCCGGACACGCTGCGGCGGTCCCCGGAGCCAGGCACCGCATCCTTTCCGGCATGCAGCCCTCCGCAGACTCGCTGCACCTCGGCAACTACCTGGGCGCCCTGGTGAACTGGGTCCGGATGCAGGACGAATACGACGCCGTCTTCTTCATCCCGGACCTGCACGCCATCACGGTGCCGCAGGATCCTGCCGAGCTGGCCCACCGCACCCGCGTCACCGCCGCGCAGTATATTGCCGGCGGCGTCGACGTGGACAAATGCACGCTCTTCGTCCAGTCCCAGGTCCCGGAGCACGCCCAGCTGGCCTGGGTGCTGAACTGCATCACCGGCTTCGGCGAGGCCTCCCGGATGACCCAGTTCAAGGACAAGGCCCTGAAGCAGGGCTCGGACCAGGCCAGCGTGGGACTTTTCACCTACCCGATCCTGCAGGCCGCGGACATTCTGCTGTACCAGCCGCAGGGCGTTCCGGTGGGGGAGGACCAGCGCCAGCACGTGGAGCTGAGCCGGGACCTCGCGCAGCGCTTCAACTCCCGCTTCGGTGAGACGTTCACGGTGCCCCGGCCCTTCATCCAGAAGGAGTCGGCCAAGATTTACGACCTGCAGAACCCGACGGCGAAGATGTCGAAGTCCGCGGAGTCGCCGGCCGGCCTGATCAACCTGCTGGACGAGCCCAAAGTGATCGCCAAGCGGATCAAATCCGCCGTGACCGACGCGGAAACCGAAATCCGCTTCGACCGGGACAACAAGCCCGGCGTCTCCAACCTGCTGACCATCTACTCGGCCATCAGCGGCCGCACCGTGGAGCAGCTCGTCGCCGCGTACGAGGGCAAAATGTACGGCCACCTCAAGGTGGACCTCGCTCAGGTGGTCACGGAGCACCTGAGTCCGATCCGGGACCGGGCGAACGAGCTGCTGGACGATCCCGCGGAGCTGGACCGGCTGCTCGCCCTGGGCGCGGACAAGGCCCGGGAGATCGCCTCGGTGACCCTCCGGGACGTCTACGCCAAGGTTGGCTTCCTTCCCTACGCCGGAGCACGGGGAGTCCACTAGCGCAATGTCCTCCGCCAGCAAAGTCACCGCCAGCGACACCGGGCGCGGCAGCCACCACGGCGCGCGCAACAGTCCCGCCGCAGCACCCCACGAGCCTGCGGCAACGGACAACGGAGGAACCCCGGATGAAGGCATCAGCATCGGCGTCATCCTGGGCTTCCCGCCGGAGATCGCCGAGGAACTGCAGCGCTGGCGGGCCTCGTTCGGCGACCCGATGGCCGCGACCATCCCGGCGCACATCACGCTCGTCACCACGACCGTGACACAGGATTGGGAGGCCACACGCAGCCACGTCCGCGAGGTGGCGCGCCACCAGGAACCGTTCACCGTGACGATCGCCGGTACCGGTTCCTTCCGGCCGGTCTCGCCGGTGGTCTTCCTGAACGTCGAAGACGGCTTCGGCGAGTGCGTCAACCTGCACCGGCAGCTCCAGGCCGGGCCGCTGGACCGCGAACTCCCGTTCGCCTACCACCCGCACGTCACGGTCGCCCACGACGTGGCCCCGGAAAGCCTCGACGAGGCCGAAACGGCGCTCAAGGATTACAGGGCCAGCTTCCCGGTGGCTAGCATGGGACTCTACGAGCACGACGACAACGGCATCTGGCAGCTACGGGAAGAGCTTGATTTTGGCACCGAACCTGACGACCACCGAGGCGCGGCCGGTGCAGCAGGCACCCGCTGACCCTCCTCTTCCCACTGATCTTGCCGGCTTGAAACTGGAAGTCATCCGCAAACGGGTGGAATGGGGCAAAGCGCGGCGGTCCGCCGGACCGGCGCGGCTAATGGCGATGGTGCCCTGGCTGCTGGCCCGGCTCAATACCCTCCGTCCGCTGCGCGCCTTCCAGCACTACAACCTGCAGCACGGCCCGCTGCTGAGTGCAGGCATCGGATTCCGGATGTTCTTCTCCATCACCGGTTTGCTGGCCACCGGATTCTCCGTGGCGGGGCTCTTCCTGAGCGCCCAGCCCGTGCTCGTGGGCCAGATCATCAAGAGCGTCGCGAGGGCGGCCCCCGGCCTCCTGAAGGTCGGCGGTCGGGACGGGCTGGTGGACCCGCAGCAACTGCTGAACCCGAACGGCCTCGGCTGGACGGCCGTGATAGCCGCTGTCGTCACCGTGGTGACCTCGCTGGGCTGGATCGGCGGCCTGCGCGACGGCCTGCGCGGCGTCATGCGGCTCGGGCCGCTCAAGACGAACCCGGTCCTGTTGAAACTGCACGACGCCGGCACCCTCCTGCTGCTCGGCGTCGCCCTGGTGATCAGCGCCGGCGCCTCGCTGGTCTTCGGCACCGCCGCCGGATGGGTGGCCGAGCAGCTCCACCTCGACCCGCTGTTGGCCGGTCCGCTGACCACCTCCATCAAAATCGCGGTGCCGCTGGTGCTGGGCTGGGTGACGGCGCTGATTATGTTCCGGCTCGCCGGCGGCCTGAAACTGCGGCGCCGCGCCCTGCTGGAAGGCACTATCCTGGCTGCAGTGGGCACCAGTGTGCTGCAGATCTTCAGCGCCGAGCTGCTCGCCAGCGCCGGCCGGAACCCCATCCTGGCGCCTTTTGCCATCATCATCGGCCTGCTCATCTGGTTCAACCTGGTCAGCCAGGTCTACCTCGTCTCGGCCGCGTGGTCCGCGGTGCGTGAAGAGGACCTCAGCACCGGAACGGCCGTGGCCACGACCGGCTGGGGTGCCCGCCGGGTGCAGCCGGGGAAGACCCCGGTAGAGCCGCGGGAACACCGCCGCCCGGCGGCTAGC
This sequence comes from Arthrobacter sp. SD1074B, assembly GCF_056780195.1. Lineage (NCBI taxonomy): Bacteria > Bacillati > Actinomycetota > Actinomycetes > Micrococcales > Micrococcaceae > Arthrobacter > Arthrobacter sp. SD1074B. Next base: position 1,028,027 of record NZ_JBRAZT010000001.1, read on the forward strand.
TTCCGGCGTCGAGGTACTGGTCGGCCCACGCCGAAATAATCTTCGCCGCGCGGGCCGCCTGTCCCTTGCCGGTGAGCAGATGGTCGGAGCCCTCAAGCGAGACGAAGCTGCGCGGGTGCCGCGCGGTCTGGAAGATGCTGCTGGCATTGTCGATCCCCACCGTGTTGTCGGTAGGGGAGTGCAGCACCATCAGGGGCTTGTGCAGCCGCCGGATGCAGTCGGTCAGGTCCGCGTTCTCCAGGTCCTCGACGAAATGCCGACGGATCTCCACGCGTTTGCCGCCCAGGTCCACCTCGGCGCTGCCCTCGCTCAGGATCCGGTCCAGCGCGGCGTCGAAGACGTGCGCGACGTGCTTGGGCGAGAACGGCGCACCGACCGTGGCGACGGCGTCGAGCTCCGGGATGCTCCCGGCGGCCGCCAGCACCGCGGCGCCACCGAAGGAGTGCCCCACGAGGAGCGAGACGGGCCGGCCGGAGTCGCGCATGAACTCGGCGGCCTTGACTGTATCCGCAACCTTGTGGCTGAAGGACCCCTCGGACCAGAGCCCCGCGGACTCGCCCAGGCCGAGGTTGTCGAAGCGGAGCATGCCCACCCCGTTGTCCGCCAGCGCCTTGCACATCCGGGAGGCCGAAGGGCTGTCCTTGCCCAGCGTGAAGCCGTGCGAGAACACGCCCCAGCCCTTCACCGGGCCCTCGGGGACGTCGAGGATGCCGGAGAGCAGCTCCCCGGTGGAACCTTCGAAGCTGACTTTTTCGGAGCGGGACACGTTCGTCCCCTTTCATCTGGGCGGGTCGTGCGGGCGGGTCGTGCGCGCCGGTTGTGCCGGCGGGTGCGTGGCCGGGAAACGACGGCGGCGCCCCCACCGGAAGGTGGGAGGCGCCGCCGTCGTCGTTAGGGCTGGTGCTGTGGTGCGGGTGCTAGATCTTGCGGGACAAGATGGCCTGCTTGACCTCGGCGATGGCCTGCGTGACCTGGATGCCGCGGGGGCACGCCTCGGTGCAGTTGAAGGTGGTGCGGCAGCGCCACACGCCTTCCTTGTCGTTGAGGATCTCCAGGCGCATGTCGCCGGCATCATCGCGGGAATCGAAGATGAAGCGGTGCGCGTTGACGATCGCGGCCGGGCCGAAGTACTGGCCGTCGGTCCAGAACACCGGGCAGGACGAGGTGCACGCGGCGCACAGGATGCACTTGGTGGTGTCGTCGAACCGCTCGCGGTCCTCGGCGGACTGCAGGCGTTCCTTGGTGGGCTCGTGGCCGCGGTTGATCAGGAAGGGCATGACTTCGCGGAAGGACTGGAAGAACGGCTCCATGTCCACGATCAGGTCCTTTTCCACCGGCAGGCCCTTGATCGGCTCGACCGTGATGGGCTTGGTGGTGTCCAGGTCCTTCAGCAGGGTCTTGCAGGCGAGGCGGTTGCGGCCGTTGATGCGCATCGCATCGGAGCCGCAGACGCCATGGGCGCAGGACCGGCGGAAGGAGACGCTGCCGTCGATTTCCCATTTGATCTTGTGCAGGGCGTCCAGGACACGGTCCGTGCCGTACATGGTGACGTGGAAGTCGTCCCAGGTGGACTCATCGGAGACCTCCGGGTTGTAACGGCGCACGCGCAGGTGGACGTCGAAGGAGGGGATGTCCCCGCCGCCGCCGACGCCGGCGGGCAGTTCGATCTTGGAGGCTGGCTCAGCGAGTTCAGCGGTCATCTTAGTACTTCCTCACCATCGGCTCGTAGCGCGTAAAGACCACCGGTTTGGTGGCCAGCCGGATGCCGGCAATCGCCTCGGCGGAACCGTCCGCCGGGGCGTGGTCATCCTTGTACGCCATGGAGTGCTTCATGAATTTTTCGTCGTCGCGCTCGGGGAAGTCCTCGCGGAAGTGCCCGCCGCGGGATTCCTCGCGGTGCAGGGCCGCCACGGTCATGACCTTGGCGAGCTCCAGCAGGAAGCCCAGCTCCACGGCCTCGAGCAGGTCCAGGTTGAAGCGCTTGCCCTTGTCCTGGACGCTGATCCGCTGGTACCGCTCCTCGAAGGACGCGATGTCCTTCAGGACCTGGTTCAGCGTCTCGGCGGTGCGGAACACCTGCATGTTGGCGTCCATGGTGTCCTGCAGTTCCTTGCGGATCTGGGCCACCTTCTCGGTGCCGTCGGCGGTGCGGACGTGCTCCAGCAGGTTCAGCGTGTACGCCTCCGGATCCGCGGGCAGTTCCACGAAGTCGGCGGTCTTGGCGTATTCCGCGGCGGCAATGCCGGCCCGCTTGCCGAAGACGTTGATGTCCAGCAGCGAGTTGGTGCCCAGGCGGTTGGAACCGTGCACCGAAACGCAGGCAACCTCACCGGCGGCGTAGAGACCCGGGACGACGGTGTCGTTGTCCTGGAGGACCTCGGCGCTGATGTTGGTGGGGATGCCGCCCATGGCGTAGTGCGCCGTCGGGAAGACCGGCACCGGCTCTGTGTACGGCTCCACACCCAGGTAGGTGCGGGCGAACTCGGTGATGTCCGGCAGCTTGGCGTCGATGTGCGCAGGCTCCAGGTGGGTCAGGTCCAGCAGCACGTAGTCCTTGTTCGGGCCGCAGCCGCGGCCTTCCCGGACTTCGTTGGCCATGGACCGGGCCACGATGTCGCGCGGGGCGAGGTCCTTGATGGTGGGGGCGTAACGCTCCATGAAGCGCTCACCCTCGGAGTTGCGCAGGATCGCGCCCTCGCCGCGGGCGGCCTCGGAGAGCAGGATGCCCAGCCCGGCCAGGCCGGTCGGGTGGAACTGGAAGAATTCCATGTCCTCCAGCGGGATACCGCGGCGGAACGCGATGCCCATCCCGTCACCGGTCAGGGTGTGGGCGTTGGAGGTGGTCTTGAAGACCTTGCCGGCGCCGCCCGAGGCGAACACCACGGACTTGGCCTGGAAGACGTGCAGCTCGCCGGAGGCGAGGTCGTAGGAGACGACGCCGGCGACGCGCTTCTGCTTGTACGGGGTGCCGTCCTCGCGGACCGCGTCTTCCTCGACGGTCAGGAGGTCCAGGACGTAGTACTCGTTGTAGAACTCGACGTTGTGCTTGACGCAGTTTTGGTAGAGCGTCTGCAGGATCATGTGGCCGGTGCGGTCAGCGGCGTAGCAGGCGCGGCGGACCGGGGCCTTGCCGTGGTCGCGGGTGTGGCCGCCGAAGCGGCGCTGGTCGATCCGGCCCTCGGGCGTGCGGTTGAACGGCAGGCCCATCTTCTCAAGGTCCAGGACGGCGTCGATTGCTTCCTTCGCCATGACCTCGGCGGCGTCCTGGTCCACCAGGTAGTCGCCGCCCTTGATGGTGTCGAAGGTGTGCCACTCCCAGTTGTCTTCCTCGACGTTGGCGAGGGCCGCACACATGCCGCCCTGCGCCGCGCCGGTGTGGGAGCGCGTGGGGTAAAGCTTGGTCAGTACTGCTGTTCGCGCACGCTGACCGGATTCGATCGCGGCGCGCATGCCAGCGCCACCGGCACCGACAATGACGACGTCGTACTTATGGACCTGCATACCAGATGCTCTTTCTCTCAAAATTCGCTGTAAACACCGCCGGCGGAGCCTGCGCAGTGAAGTCTTGCGATCCTAGGCCCGCGCGGGCAGGCAGGGATCAGCGCCCGGGGGACCGGGCCGCTACGGGGCGGGGCAGAACCCGCCGGGCAGCTGCACGCCGTCGACCACGGGGCACGGGTTGAAGGTGAAGATCACCAGGGTGCCGAGGATGATGATGGCCGCGGCGGCCGCGTAGAGCACGATCTTCAGCCAGAGACGCGTCGCGTCCTTTTCGGCGTAGTCGTTGATGATGGTGCGCACGCCGTTGGTGCCGTGCAGCATGGCGAGCCACAGCATGGCCAGGTCCCAGACCTGCCAGAACGGATCGGCCCACTTGCCGGCGACGAAACCGAAGTCGATTGCGTGGATGCCTTCGCCCACCAGCAGGTTGACGGTCAGGTGGCCAAAGATGAGGACCACGAGGACGACGCCGGAAAGCCGCATGAAGAGCCATGCCAGCATTTCGAAGTTGCCCTTGGAGGAGCCGCTGCGGCGGTACTGCGGAGCAATCTTGCCGCCGGTGCCTTTACCGCTGCGCGGGCTCTGGATCTGCGTTGCACTCATGGCTTAGTGACCTCCGAGGGCGAGGGACAGGTGGCGGATGGAGAAGCCGACCATGACGACGACCCAGAGGGCCAGGACCGTCCACAGCATCTGGCGCTGGTACTTCGCGCCCTTCTTCCAGAAGTCGACGGCGATGATCCGCAGGCCGTTGAAGGCGTGGAAGACGATCGCTGCGACAAGGCCCGTTTCACCCAGGGCCATAAGGGGGTTCTTGTAGGCACCGATCACGGCGGTGTAGGCCTCGGGGGACACACGCACCAATGAGGTGTCCAGCACGTGGACCAACAAGAAGAAAAAGATCACTACACCGGTAACGCGGTGTCCAACCCAGGACCACATGCCTTCACGGCCGCGGTACAAGGTGCCAGCTGGTTTTGTCGGCACTGAATAAACCTCCCTGCAACACAGCGGCGCTGGCATGGGATCCACGCGGGGGGAACGCCTGCTGCGAGAGCACTCGTAAGCTCAAGCCTAAATCTAGGCTTCGCTGTCAGCTTATTCAATTCAGCGGATCGATGGTGACGGCGCCCGGCGCGGTTTTCGGCCGGTTTTGAGACGAACGCCACATTTGCCGGTGGCCGCGGACCATTCCGTAACGGGGCAGTGCGTATACAGCACGAGCGGCCATTCTTCCCGCCCCGCGTGCGTGCCCCGGGGCCAATAGGCGGGGTTCGGCTAAAGTAGCCCGTGATGACTACAGATAATATGGACAGCCACGTTTCACCCGAGGGCGCTGCGGCGGACTCCCCGCTGACGCGCTTCATCGCGGTGATTCCGGCAGGCGGTGTGGGAACCCGGCTCTGGCCGCTGTCCCGGGCCGCCGCCCCGAAGTTCCTGCACGACCTCACCGGGTCCGGCAGCACCTTGCTGCGTGCCACGTACGACCGGCTGGAGCCCCTTGCGGGCAGCCACGTGCTGGTCGTCACCGGGACGGCGCACCGGGAGGCCGTGTGCCGGCAGCTGCCTGAGGTGGACGAAGCGGACCTCGTGCTGGAGAGCGAGCCGAAGGATTCGGGCGCCGCCATCGGCCTCGCCGCGGCCATCCTGCACGGGCGCAATCCGGAGACCATCATGGGTTCCTTCGCCGCGGACCAGGTCATCAGCCCCGACTCGCTGTTCCAGGATGCCGTCCGCGAGGCCATCTACACCGCGGCCGCCGGCAAGATCGTCACCATCGGCATCAAGCCCACGCACCCGTCCACCGGCTTCGGCTACATCCGGGCCGGCGACAAGCTGAGTGTGCCCGGCGCCCCCAGCGCCCACACCGTCGTCGAATTCGTCGAAAAGCCCAGCGAGGAAGTCGCCCAGCAGTACTTGGACAGCGGCGAATACGTCTGGAACGCCGGCATGTTCGTCGCCCCGGTCTCGCTGATGCTCAAGCACCTGGAAGCCAACCAGCCGGAGCTTTTCGCCGGCCTGCAGGAGATCGCCAAGGCCTGGGACACCCCGCTGCGCGACGAGGTCACCGCCCGTGTCTGGCCCACCCTGCCCAAGATCGCCATCGACTACGCGGTCGCCGAGCCAGCCGCGGCGGCCGGGGACGTCGCCGTCGTGCCCGGCACGTTCCGCTGGGACGACGTCGGAGACTTTGCCTCGGTGGGCCGGCTCAACAGCGCCAAGGAAGTCGACGACGTCACCGTGATCGGCGAGGGCGCCCGGGTGTTCACCGAGAACGCCAGCGGCGTGGTCGTCACCGACACCAAGCGGGTGATCGCCCTGATCGGCATCAAGGACGTGGTGATCGTGGACACGCCGGATGCGCTGCTCGTCACCACAAAGGCGCATTCCCAGCGGGTCAAGGCGGCGGTGGACGCGCTGAAGGCCAGCGGCGACACGGACGTGCTCTAGGCTGACCTGGCTGGGCCCGGCTCCGCACCGCTACGGCGTAACCCTCCGACCGCGATGCCGCTATTTTTCCGACTCTCGCTAGAGTAATTGTGTGCGCAATTACACTACTGAAGCTGAGCCAACCACCCTTGTGGGGCCGTGGCTGGAGCCACTCCTGCCGGAGCTGATCGCCTTCCGCCGCGACCTGCACGCGCACCCGGAACTGTCCTTCAAGGAGTTCCGCACCACGGACAAGCTGGCCCAGCGGCTCGAAGCCGCCGGCCTGGCGCCGCGCCGGCTCGAGGGCACAGGGCTCACGGTCGACGTCGGCGAGGGGCCCATCGCCGCGGCGCTCCGGGGCGACATCGACGCCCTGCCCATCATCGAGGAAACCGGGCTGCCGTTCGCGTCCAAAAACCACGGGGTGACGCACGCCTGCGGCCACGACGTCCACACCACCACCATGCTGGGCATCGCCCTGATCCTGCAGCGCATGCACGAGTCCTCGCCGCTGGGCGGCACGGTGCGGATCATCTTCCAGCCGGCCGAGGAGACCATGCCCGGCGGAGCGCACGCATGCATCGAGCAGGGTGTGCTGGAAGGGGTGCCGCGGATCCTGGCACTGCACTGCGACCCACGGATTGAGGTCGGCAAGATCGGCACCCGGATCGGCGCCATCACCTCCGCGTCGGACACCATCAAGATCGAACTGACCGGCCGCGGCGGCCACACCTCGCGCCCGCACCTGACCGAGGAACTCGTCTTCGCCCTCGCGCAGATCGCCGTCAACGTCCCGGCCGTCCTGTCCCGCCGCGTGGATGTGCGCAGCGGCGTGTCCGTAGTGTGGGGACACATCTCCGCCGGCTCGGCGCCGAACGCCATTCCCGCGAGCGGTTACATGGCCGGCACCATGCGCTGCCTGGACCGCGACGCCTGGCACAGCGCGGGGGAGATCCTCGACGAGGTGGTCCAGCAGATCGCCGCGCCCTACGGCGTCGACGTGCACCTGGAGCACACCCGCGGCGTGCCGCCGGTGGTCAACTCCGAACACGAGACAGCACTGATCGAGGCCGCGGCCCGTGCCGAAATCGGCGAGAGCTCGGTGGTGCTGACGCCGCAGTCCATGGGCGGCGAGGACTTCGCCTGGTTCCTGGCGGATTTGCCGGGTGCCATGATGCGGCTCGGCACGAAGACGCCGGGCGGCGAAGAGTATGACCTGCACCGCGGCGATTACATCCTGGACGAACGGGCCCTGGGCCTCGGCATCCAGGTGCTCGCGGCCGCGGCCCTCCGCACCCTCCGCGACCTCTAACCCCCGCCCTCCGCGCGAACGGACACTTGAGGCCCCCGCCCTAGCGCGAACGTACACTTGAGGCCCTGAAATCCGCGATTTCGGGGCCTCAAGTGTCCGTTCGGCCTCTAACCCGCGCCTATTAAGTTGTGCACAATTCAATTGTGGGCTACCGTTCTTGGGTGGCTAAAAACGATCCCCTCGACGCTCCCGGCCTTGACGCGCCCCGCCTTGATCGGCAGGTGTGCTTCGCCATGTACTCCGCCTCCCGGGCCGCCACCGCTGCGTACCGTCCAATGCTGGAGGAACTCGGGCTGACCTACCCGCAATACCTCGTGATGATGGTGCTCTGGGAAGGCCACCCCCGCAGCGTCCGCGAACTCGGCGAGGAGCTCGGCCTGGACTCCGGGACGCTCTCGCCGCTGCTGAAGCGGCTCGAGGCGCTGGGGCTCGTGGAACGACGGCGGTCCGCCGCGGACGAGCGGCGCGTGGAGGTGTTCCTCACCGAGGACGGCGCCGCCCTGAGCGCCCGCGCGACCGGAATCCCGCAGCGGCTCGCCGAGGCCGCAGGGCTCTCCGCCGCGGAACTCGACCAGCTCCGCGAAACGCTGGGCCGGCTCACCGCCGCGCTGCACGCCGGCCGCTGAGCGCCGCCCCTCGCTCCAAAAACCCTCGCCTCATAAAACGCCCCTGACTTCCCAACAGATCGGAATCCTATGAAGACTCTCTATACGGCCGAAGCGCTGGCCTCCGGCGAAGGCCGCGACGGCACCGCGCAGACGTCCGACGGCAAACTCAACCTCACCCTGGCCAGCCCGGTGGAACTGGGCGGCAACGGCGAAGGCACCAATCCCGAGCAGCTCTTCGCCGCCGGCTACGCCGCCTGCTTCCACTCGGCGCTGCGCCTGGTCGGACGCCAGCAAAAAGCGGACCTGACGGATTCCGCCGTCGCCGCCAAGATCCACCTGGGCGCCCTCGACGGCGGTACCGGCTACGGTATCGCCGCCGAACTTGAGATCGCCCTTCCCGCTGTGGACCGCGAAACCGCCGAGGCCCTCGTCGCGAAGGCACACGAAGTCTGCCCGTACTCCAACGCCACCCGAGGCAACATCACCGTAGACATCACGATCCTGGAGGTCGCCGCATGAGCACCGAAACCACCACCCTCCCCGCCATCACCCGCGAGATCCAGCTGGCGTCCCGCCCGCACGGCCGTCCCGTGCCGGAGAACTTCCGGCTGGCCGAGTCTGCGCTGCCGGAGCTGCAGGACGGCCAGGTCCTGGTCCGCAACCTCTTCATCTCGGTAGACCCGTACATGCGCGGCCGGATGAATGACGTTAAGTCCTACTCCGCGCCGTTCGCCCTGGACACCGCCATGGAGGGCGGAGCCGTCGGCGAGGTCATCGCTTCCCGCTCAACCGACCGCGCGGTGGGGGACACTGTGGTGCACAGCCTCGGTTGGCGTGAGTACGCCGTCCTGGACGCCGCCGCGACGACGCCGGCCCGCACCGACCTGGCCCCGGCGTCGGCCTTCCTGGGCGCCCTCGGCATGACAGGCCTGACCGCCTACGCCGGACTGCTCAAGGTCGCCGAGTTTAAGCCCGGCGAGGCCGTCTTCGTCTCCGGCGCAGCCGGCGCCGTCGGCTCCCTGGTGGGGCAGATTGCCAAGGCCATGGGTGCTTCCCGGGTGATCGGCAGCGCCGGCACCCCGGAGAAGGTGGCCCGCCTGCTGGAGCTCGGCTTCGACGCCGCCTTCAACTACCACGACGGCCCGGTCCGCGACCTGCTGAAGGAGGCCGCGGGGGAGAAGGGTATCGACGTCTACTTCGACAACGTCGGCGGCGAGCACCTTGAGGCCGCGCTGTCCGTGCTCAACGTCGGCGGCCGCGTCGCCATGTGCGGCGCCATCGCCCAGTACAACTCCACCGAGCCGACGCCGGCCCCGCGGAACCTGATGCTGGCCATCGGCAAGCAGCTCACCCTCAAGGGCTTCCTGGTCGGCGGTTACTGGCAGTACATGGGCGAGTTCGTCGAGAAGCTCTCCGGCTGGCTGGCCGACGGCACCGTCCGCTACGACGAGACTGTGGTGGACGGGCTGGAGAATGCACCGCAGGCCTTCATGGACCTGCTGGACGGCGCCAACACCGGAAAGATGCTCGTCCGCATCTGACCTGGCCGCCCTGAAGAACAGGGCGCGAACGGACACTTGGGGCCCCGATTTCGTAAGATTTCGGGGCCCCAAGTGTACGTTCGCGCAGGGTGGGAGGTACCGGTTGGTAACAAGTTCTCAACAATCTGGGAAACGGCTGTGAAGTGTGTTACTCGACGTGTTCCATGACACTAAAGTAGCTTCCATCAGTGCGCCTCGGCGCAGTGCTGCGAATCCGTCAGTGACAACAGTGTTTCGGGGGAAAACCGGAAGCAGACACTCATTGAACTTCCGTCGTAGCGCCTATCTCTTTCTTCCTGGAGGAACTTTGAAGAACTCACTGCGCGCAAACTTCAAGCGCGGTTCAATGGCCGGCGTCGCCACCGCAGGTGCGGCCGCCCTGCTGCTCACCGGCTGCGGCGCTGCCCCGACCGCCAGCAGCAGCGCCAGCGCCAGCGCCACCGACTACACGGGCTGCATCGTGTCCGACTCCGGTGGATTCGACGACCAGTCGTTCAACCAGTCCTCCTACGAGGGCCTGAAGAAGGCCGAAAAGGACCTGGGCATCAAGGTCAACCAGGTCGAATCGAAGACCAACAACGACTTCGAGCCGAACCTGCGCGCCATGGTCACGGCCGGCTGCGACCTGACCGTCACGGTCGGCTTCCTGCTCGGCGACGCCACCAAGGCGCAGGCCACCGCGAACCCGGACAAGCACTTCGCGATCATCGACTTCGGCTACGACAAGCCGATCGCCAACGTCAAGCCGATCATCTACGACACGGCCCAGGCCGCCTTCCTGGCCGGCTACCTCGCAGCCGGCACCACCAAGACCGGCACCGTCGCGACCTTCGGCGGCATCAAGATCCCCACCGTCACCATCTTCATGGACGGCTACGCCGACGGCGTGAAGTACTACAACGAGAAGAAGGGCAAGAACGTCAAGGTTCTTGGCTGGGACAAGGCCAAGCAGGACGGCTCCTTCACCGGTGACTTCGAGAAGCAGGACAAGGGCAAGCAGTTCACCCAGAACTTCCTGGACCAGGGCGCGGATATCGTGATGCCCGTCGCCGGTCCGGTCGGCAAGGGTGCAGGCGCCGCACTGAAGGAGGCCAAGGCTGCCGGCAAGGACGTCAAGCTCATCTGGGTTGACTCCGACGGTTTCCTCACCGCCCCGGATTACAAGGACATCATGCTCTCCTCCGTCATGAAGCAGATGGGCGAGGCCGTTGAGACCGTTGTGAAGGAAGACAAGGACGGCAAGTTCACCAACGCGCCGTACGTCGGCACCCTCGCGAACGACGGCGTCCAGCTGGCTCCGTTCCACGACATGGATTCCCAGGTTCCGGCCGAACTGAAGTCCGAGCTGGAGCAGATCAAGAAGGACATCGCCGACGGCAAGCTGAAGGTTGAGTCCGCAGCCAGCCCGAAGGCCTAACTTCCGCCGCTAAGCGCCACGGCCCGGACGGTCCCAGACCGCACGGGCTGTGGCGCTTTTCGTTGCGGCCGCCCCGCCCGGGCCATAGCCGCAGGCACTAGGCTGGTTCTGCAGCCCCATCATCGGCATCCGGGCCGTGACCCGGACATACTTCGAGATTGGTCAGAGTTTTGAAACTTGAACTCAAGGGGATCACCAAACGCTTCGGCTCCCTGGTAGCCAACGACCACATTGACGTGGTGGTTGAACCCGGGCAGATCCACTGTCTGCTCGGCGAGAACGGCGCCGGCAAGTCCACGCTGATGAACGTCCTCTACGGGCTCTACGAACCCTCCGAGGGCGAAATCCTCATCGACGACAAACCCGTCAGCTTCCGCGGCCCCGGGGACGCGATGGCCGCCGGCATCGGCATGGTGCACCAGCACTTCATGCTGGTCCCGGTCTTCACCGTCGCCGAGAACGTCGCCCTGGGGGCGGAAACCACCAAAGCGGGCGGATTCCTCAATCTCGATGACACCCGCCGGAAGATCCAGGAGATCTCCGACCGGTACGGCTTCGACGTCGACCCCGACGCCCTGATCGAGGACCTGCCGGTCGGCGTGCAGCAGCGCGTCGAGATCATCAAGGCCCTGGTCCGCGACGCGAAGGTGCTCATCCTGGATGAGCCCACCGCCGTGCTCACCCCGCAGGACACCGACGAGCTGCTGGACATCATGCGCCAGCTCAAGAGCCACGGCACCTCGATCGTGTTCATCTCGCACAAGCTCCGCGAGGTCAAAGCCGTCTCGGACACCATCACGGTCATCCGGCGCGGCAAGGTCGTCGGCACCGCCAGCCCCACGGCCTCGACGACGGAACTGGCCTCGATGATGGTCGGCCGCGCCGTCAACCTCACCCTGGACAAGGCCCCCGCCAAGCCCCAGGAAACCACGTTCCAGGTCAAGAACCTCACCGTGATCGCGCCCAGCGGCCAGCACGTCGTGGACGGCATCAGCTTCGACATTGCCCGCGGCGAGATCCTCGCCGTCGCCGGTGTCCAAGGCAACGGCCAGACCGAGCTGACCGAGGCCATCCTCGGCCTGCAGGACCGGGTCCACGGCTCCATCCTGCTCGACGGCGAGGAGCTCCTGGGCCGCAGCGTCAAGGACGTGCTAAAGGCCGGCGTCGGCTTCGTGCCAGAAGACCGCTCGGTAGACGGGCTGATCGGGACGTTCTCGATCGCCGAGAACCTGATCCTGGACCGCTACGACCAGGAACCGTTCGCGAAGGGCATCAGCATGAGCCCGGCCAAGGTACTGGAAAACGCGAAGACCAGGATCGACGAGTTCGACGTGCGCACCCCGTCCGGCTCGCTCGCAGCGGGAACCTTGTCCGGCGGCAACCAGCAAAAGGTGGTCATGGCACGAGAGCTGTCGCGTCCGCTGCGCCTCTTCATCGCCTCCCAGCCGACCCGCGGCGTCGACGTCGGCTCCATCGAGTTCCTGCACAAGCGGATCGTGGCCGAGCGCGACCACGGCACACCCGTGATGATCATCTCCACCGAACTCGACGAAGTGATCGAGCTGGCGGACCGGATCGCCGTGCTTTACAAGGGCCGGCTGGTGGGCATTGTTCCCGCCGGTACCGGACGCGACGTCCTGGGCCTCATGATGGCCGGCCTGTCGCCCGACGAGGCCCACGCCGACACCACCAAGACCCCGGCGGCCGCTGCCGCCGCCCCGGCGCCCGCCGCCCAGCCCGCGCAGGAGTCCCGCTCCGGCGCCGTAGGAGAGCACCATGACTGAAACCAACCACCCCCGCCACGCGGCCGGGCCGGATCCGGTGGAAACCCCGGAAACCCCGGAAACCCCCGACGCCGAAACGGCGCCCCCGGCGCCCGAAACCCCGGAAACCGCCGACGCCGCCACCTCGACCTCGCTGGACACCGCCGGCGGGGCAATGCGCCCCTCCGCCGTCCCGGTCTCCGGCCAGAGCGGCACCGTCCCCGGCGGCGCCGACTCCCTGCTGCGGAAGATCTTCACCGGAAGCGGCATGGTCTCCGTGCTCGCCGTGCTGCTCGCACTCATCCTCGGCGGCCTGCTGATCGCCAGCACGGACAAGAACGTCGGCGCCACCGCCGGCTACCTGTTCGCCCGGCCCAGCGACTTCTTCTCCGCCGTCTGGTCCGCCGCCACCCGCTCCTACGTCGCGCTCTTCCAAGGCTCCGTGTTCAACCCTCGGGGCAGCGGCGCCGCCGGGCAGTTCGCTCCGCTGATGGAAACCCTCACGATCGCCACCCCGCTGATTACCGCAGGCCTCGGCGTCGCCCTGGCGTTCCGTGCCGGCCTCTTCAACATCGGTGCGCAGGGCCAGATCATCATGGCCGGCATCCTCGCGTCCTGGGTCGGCTTCGCGCTGCACCTTCCGATGGGCCTGCACCTGCTGCTGGTCCTCGTGGCCGGCATCCTCGGCGGCGCCCTCTGGGCCGGCCTGGTCGGCTTCCTCAAGGCCCGCACCGGCGCGCACGAGGTGATCCTGACGATCATGTTCAACTACATCGCGCTGTACTTCCTGCGGTACCTGCTCAACACCCCCGCCTTCCAGCGGCCCGGCGAAACCAACCCGATTTCCCCGATCCTGGATCCCAGCGCCGTCTACCCGCAGATCCTGGGCACCCAGTACCGGCTGCACCTGGGCTTCATCCTGGCCATCGCCGCGACCGTCTTCGTCTGGTGGGTGCTGAACCGCTCCACGATCGGCTTCGAATTCCGGGCCGTCGGCGCCAACCCGAAAGCCGCCCTGACCGCCGGCATCAACGTGCCGCGCGCCACCATCCTGGTGATGGCGATCGCGGGCGCCCTGGCCGGCATGTCCGGCGTGGCCCAGGTGGCCGGCACCGAAAAGGTCCTCACCGACGGCGTCGCGGCTACCTACGGCTTTGACGCCATCACCGTGGCGCTGCTGGGACGCTCGACGCCGTGGGGCACCTTCGCCGCCGGCCTGCTGTTCGGCGCCTTCCGCGCCGGCGCCGTCCAGATGCAGATCCAGACCGGCACCCCGATCGACATCGTGCTTGTGGTCCAGTCGCTGATCGTGCTCTTCATCGCCGCTCCGCCGCTGGTCCGCGCGGTGTTCGGCCTGAACCCGCGCAAAAAGAAGGCCGCCACGGCCGCCAAATCCAAAAAGGCAGCAACCACCGGAGTAGCAGCATGAGCACAACAGCAACGTCGCCCCAGCCGGGAAAGCCGCAGCCTGCGCCGCTCGAGGGGGGATCCGAGCCGCCGAAGCACCACAAGACGGCCGTGACCGCCAAGCCCGTGACCTGGAAGCTCCCGGTCACGCTGCTGGTGCTCGCCGTGGTCGCGTTCATCTTCTTCGGCCTCATGGGCCCGCACCAGACCGCCAAATTCGGGATTTCCACCGGCAGTGACTTCTTCCAGCTGCCGGCCCTGGAGATTCCGGCGTTCCTGGGCGGAGTCGTCCTGTCCGTGATCATGCTGGCGCTGGCCGGCTATGCCGTGTTCCTCAAGACCCGCGACCGCAAGGTCCCGGGCTGGGTCACCGTCGCCTTCATCGTGCTGTTCGTCGCTGCGTTCCTGATCTGGGTGGTCGGCGGGGCCCGGACCACCAGCATCTCCCTTGCCGGGCTGATCGCCGGATCCGTCACACTGGCCGTGCCGCTGGTGTTCGGCTCCCTCTCCGGCGTGCTCTGCGAACGCGTCGGCGTCGTAAACATCGCGATCGAAGGCCAGCTGCTGGGCGGCGCCTTCACCGCTGCGATCATCGCCACGCTGACGCACAACCCCTTCCTCGGCCTGCTCGCAGCCGCGGTCGCCGGCGCGCTCGTGTCCATGATCCTGGCCCTGTTCAGCATCAAGTACGTGGTCAACCAGATCATCGTCGGCGTGGTGCTCAACGTCCTGGTCTCCGGCGTCACCGGCTTCCTGTTCAGCACCGTCATGCAGGCGGACAAGGACAAGTTCAACTCCCCGGCGCACCTGGACCCGATCACCATCCCGGTGCTGGGCGACATTCCGCTGATCGGGCCGATCCTGTTCAAGCAGTCCCTGATCGGGTACCTGATGTACATCGCCGTGATCGTGGTCTGGGTCGGGCTGTTCAAGACCAAGTGGGGCCTGCGCGTCCGCGCCGTCGGCGAGCACCCGCAGGCCGCCGACACCATGGGCATCAAGGTCAACGCGACCCGCTTCTGGAACGTGACCCTCGGCGGCGCCGTCGCCGGCATCGGCGGGTCCTTCTTCACCCTGGTCGCAATTGACAGCTTTACCAAGGAGATCTCCGGCGGACGCGGCTTCATCGCCCTGGCCGCACTGATCTTCGGCCGCTGGAACCCGATCGGGGCCTTCTTCGCGGCGCTGCTGTTCGGCTTCGCGGACAACCTGCAGAGCATCGTCACCATCATCGGCACCCCGGTACCGAGCCAGTTCATGGCAATGCTGCCCTACCTCGTGACGGTGCTCGCCGTCGCCGGCCTCGTCGGACGCTCACGGCCGCCGGCGGCCAGCGGCATCCCTTACGTCAAGGGCTGACCGTGGCGGACAACATGACCAATACCGGCGTCCCGGCACCCATCCCGGCTTCCGGCGTTGACTGGGCAGCGCTGGAAGCCGCCGCCGTCGCCGCCATGAACAACGCCTACGCGCCGTATTCCAAGTTCGCCGTGGGGGCTGCTGCCCTCACGGCGGACGGCCGGATCGTCAGCGGCTGCAACGTTGAAAACGCCAGCTACGGCCTCACGCTGTGTGCCGAGTGCGCGCTGGTCGGCAACCTGCACATGACCGGCGGCGGCCTGCTGCGCGCCTTCTACTGCGTTGATGCCGACGGCAACGTGCTGATGCCGTGCGGACGCTGCCGGCAACTGCTTTACGAATTCCGGGCCCCGGACATGGAACTCATGACCACACAGGGCATCAAGACGATGGACCAGGTGCTGCCCGATGCATTTGGCCCCCAACACCTGGAGGAGACCCGGTGACACAGACCACCAACAACACCGCCGGCGATAACGCCAACGCGTTCGACGCCGTCGACATCATCCGCATCAAGCGGGACAAGGGTGTGCTCAGCGCCGCCCAGATCGACTGGACGATCGACGCCTATACCCGCGGCGCCATCGCTGATGAGCAGATGGCTGCGCTCAACATGGCCATCCTGCTCAACGGAATGGACCGGGCCGAGATTTCGCGCTGGACCGCGGCGATGATCGCCTCCGGCGAGCGGATGGACTTCTCCAGCCTGCGCCGGCCCGACGGCGGCGTGAAGCCCACCTCGGACAAGCACTCCACCGGCGGCGTCGGAGACAAGATCACCCTGCCGCTGGCCCCGCTGGTGGCCGTGTTCGGCGTCGCCGTGCCGCAGCTCTCCGGCCGCGGCCTCGGCCACACCGGCGGGACCCTGGACAAGCTCGAGTCCATCCCGGGCTGGCGCGCGGCGCTGAGCAACGAGGAAATGCTGGCGCAGCTGCAGGACGTGGGCGCCGTCATCTGCGCGGCGGGAGCGGGACTTGCCCCGGCGGACAAGAAGCTCTACGCCCTGCGCGACGTGACCGGAACGGTGGAGGCCATCCCGCTGATCGCCTCCTCGATCATGAGCAAGAAAATCGCCGAGGGCACCGGATCGCTGGTCCTTGACGTCAAGGTGGGCAGCGGCGCGTTCATGAAGGACGAAGCCCGCGCCCGGGAGCTGGCCGAGACCATGGTCGCCCTGGGCAAGGACGCCGGGGTCAACACGGTGGCGCTGCTGACCAACATGAACACACCCCTGGGCCTCACCGCCGGCAACGCCATCGAAGTGGAGGAATCCGTGGAGGTCCTCGCCGGCGGCGGCCCGGAAGACGTCGTCGAACTTACCGTCCGGCTCGCGGAGGAGATGCTCGCCTGCGCAGGCGTGCACGACGCCGACCCGCGCGCCGCGCTCAAGGACGGCCGTGCCATGGACGTCTGGAACCGGATGATCCAGGCGCAGGGCGGCGACCCGCGCGCCAAGCTGCCGGTCGCCCGGGAATCCGAAGTGATCTACGCGCCAGCCGACGGCGTGCTGGTGGAACTCGACGCGATGGCCGTCGGCGTCGCAGCCTGGCGCCTCGGCGCCGGACGTGCCCGCAAGGAGGACCAGGTCCAGGCCGGGGCCGGTGTGCGGATGCACGCCAAGCCGGGCGCCACGGTCCGTGCCGGCGAGCCGCTGATGACCCTGCTGACGGACACGCCGGAGAAGTTCGAGCGGGCCAAGGAAGCCCTGGAACACGCCGCCGTGATCGCCCCCGAGGGGTCCCGTCCGGCGCAGCAGCTCATCATCGACCGCATCGCCTAAGGCCTCCTCCGGCCGCCGCGTTGCCCTATCACTTATGGCTGCTTAGCCGCCGGGTTACCGGCCGTACGTGATAGGGCAACGGGCTGCGGACGGGCAACCGGGGCCGGGCAGTACACTGGCACCACAGTATTTCCGGGAGAAACCGGGCACCGCCGTGCGTTAGGAAACCGTGCAGGCAATCAACGACTTCATCCTGGCAGCCGCAGGCCAACCCTGGGTCCTGGTCCTCGTGTTCGCCTGCTGCCTGATCGATGGCTTCTTCCCGCCGGTTCCCAGCGAGTCGGTGGTGGTGGGCCTGGCCGCCGTCGCCGCATCGGCCGATCTGCCCAACCCGCTGCTGCTGATCGCAGTGGCAGCCGCCGGCGCATTCTCCGGGGATAACATCGCTTACTTGATCGGCCGGGGCACCGGAACCGGGCGCTGGGCCTGGATGCGCGGCTACCGGGCGCAGCGGGCGTTCCTCTGGGCCGGCAACGAGCTCCGGAAACGGCCGGCATCCCTGATCATGGTCGCCCGGTTCGTCCCGATCGGCCGGGTGGCCGTCAACCTGACCGCCGGCGCAACCAACTACCCCCATTCCCGGTTCGTAGGGCTCACGGTGCTGTCCGCAGTACTGTGGGCCGGCTATTCGGTGGGCATCGGGCTGTTCTTCGGGCAATGGTTCGAGGAGAACCACCTGCTCGGCGCCACTATTGCGATCATCTGCGCGGTCATCCTCGGCATCGCAGTCGACCTGGTCCTCAGCCGGCTGCGCGGCCGGGGGCCGGGGGAGCTGCTCCCGGAGAACCGGGACCGGGGCCAGGGGCGGGCCGTGCCGCCGGCGGACGGCTAAGGCCTGCGCCCCGAAAAGCTTGCGCCGCCACCGCATTCATGGCCCCCGGCGCGTAGCGCAAAATGCCCCGCCCGTGGGACACTTAGGTGCGATTCACGTCACCTCTGTGCCGTGTGAGCTTTGCCGTAAGTCCTGTCCGTCCCGGGTACGTCCCCCCCAGTTTTCTAGGAGCACAGCCCGCGTGGAGTTCATTAATGAGGCCGTGCTCCATGCAGCGGGCCAGTGGTGGATCTATCCGCTCCTGCTGGTGTTCTTCTTCGTCGACGGCTTCGCCATGGTGGTCCCCAGCGAGACACTCATTGTGGCCCTCGCCGCGTACTCCCGGCAGAGCGGCCAGCCCAACCTCTGGATTCTCGGCGCCACCGCGCTGATCGGCGCCATCGCCGGAGACAACATGGCCTACCTGCTGGGCAGCAAAATCGGCATCGAGCGGTTCCGCTGGATGCGCAAGCCCAAAGTCCAGCGCGTCTTCGCCTGGGCCCGCTACGAACTGGAAAAGCGGGGCGCCGTCCTGATTTTTACGGCCCGCTACATCCCCTGGGGCCGGGTGGCCGTGAACTACGTCGCGGGCACCACGGGATTCCCGCACCGCAGGTTTTTCCTCCTCGACGCGTTCGCCTGCGTCACCTGGGTCCTTTACTCGATCGGGATCGGCCTCCTGGCCAGTTCCTTCCCCTGGCTGCACCACAACCCGCTCCTGAGCGCCGGCATCGCCGTCGTCTTCGCGATCGTCCTGGGCATCGCCGTCGACCACCTGCTGCGCTGGTGGCACAAACGCCTCGGCCGGCACGACGAGCCGGCGGGGGAGACTGAGCCGGCGGAGGACACCGCGGCGGAGCCCACCGCGGTTCCCGGGGCCGAGTCCGTGCTCACCGCCCGGTCCTCCGAGGCCGGCCCCTCCCGCAAGTAGCGCGTGGCGCCGTCCGACCCTATGGTTGGAACGTGACTGAGACTATTCTTGACGCTGCCCCTGACCTCGAATTCGACCTGAAGGGCCTTCCCAAGGTTTCCCTTCACGACCACCTGGACGGCGGACTGCGTCCGGCCACCATCATTGAACTTGCCGACGCGGTTGGCCACACCCTGCCGTCCACCGACCCGGTCGCACTGGGGGAGTGGTTCCGCGAATCCGCCGACTCCGGCTCGCTGGTCCGCTACCTTGAGACGTTCGACCACACCATCGCCGTCATGCAGACCAAGGAAGGCCTGTTCCGCGTCGCCAAGGAGTTCGTTGAAGACCTCGCGGACGACGGCGTCGTGTACGGCGAGGTGCGCTGGGCCCCGGAACAGCACCTGCAGCAGGGCCTGTCCCTGGACGACGCCGTCGAGGCCGTCCAGGCCGGCCTCGATGCCGGCGTCGACGCCGTCGCCGAGACCGGCCGCGACATCCAGGTCGGCCAGCTCATTACCGCCATGCGCCACGCCGACCGCGGCCAGGAAATCGCGGAACTTGCCGTCCGCCACCGCTACAAGGGTGCCGTCGGCTTCGACATCGCCGGCGCCGAGGACGGCTTCCTGCCCTCCCGCTTCAAGGACGCCTTCACCTACCTGGCCCAGCACAACTTCCCGGCCACGATCCACGCCGGCGAGGCTGCCGGGCTGGAGAGCATCCAGTCCGCCCTGGTCGACGGACGGGCGCTGCGCCTGGGCCACGGCGTGCGGATCGCCGAAGACGTCACCGTCGAATTCGAGGAAGCCGATGAGGCGGCCGGCACTGCCGACGTCGACTCTGACAGCGACGAAGTTGATGACAACATCGGCCTCGTGACCCTGGGCGAACTCGCCAGCTGGGTCCGGGACCGCGGCATCGCGCTGGAAATCTGCCCCTCCTCCAACCTGCAGACCGGCGCCATCGCCGGCTTCGGCGAGGGCATCGACAGCCACCCGGTGGACATGCTCTACCAGCTGGGCTTCAACGTCACGATCAACACGGACAACCGGCTGATGAGCGGTGTGACCCTCACCGACGAATTCGAACTGCTCGTGGAGACGTTCGACTACGACCTGGACGACCTGCTCGAGCTGACCCTGAACGCCGCCGAGGCCGCGTTCCTGCCGCTGGAGGAGAAGGAAGCCCTGGTCGAATACATCAACGAGGCCTACGCCGATCTTGGCTAAGGACGCCGGCGCCGTGGACGGGCAGCTCGGGGATTTGTTGCAAACCATCGCCGAGCTGCGCGCCCACTGCCCCTGGATGGGCGCCCTGAGCCACGAATCACTCGTGGAGTACCTCCTCGAGGAGGCCCACGAGGTGGCCGAGACCATCGAGGCCGGCGGCGGCGACGCCGATCTGCAGGCTGAACTCGGCGACGTCCTGCTGCAGGTGGTGCTGCATGCCCGGCTCGCCGAGGAACGCGGCGCCTTCACCTTCGACGACGTCGCCCGCGGCCTGCGGGACAAGATGATCCGGCGCAACCCGCACGTCTTCCGGCCCGACGGGACCCTGCAGGACTCCTTCCCGGCCACGGTGCAGGAGATCGTGCTGACGTGGGACGCCGTCAAGCAGGCCGAGAAGCCCGGCCGGGGCCACGCCTTCGACGGCGTGCCCGCCGCGCTGCCGGCCCTGGCACGGGCGCAGAAGCTCCTGGACCGGGCCGAACGCGCGGGACTCCCGGCAGGACCGGAGGCCGCCCCGCACGCCGCAGCAACCGCCGCCGCAGCAACCGCCGTCGCGCCGCCCGTCCCGGCGACCGAGGAGGAGCTCGGTGAACTGCTGTTCGGCATAGTCGCGGCGGCCCGGCGGAACGGACTCGACGCCGAACGCGCCCTGCGCGGGGCCAACCGCCGCTTCCAGGACACCCGGCCCGGCGGCGTCGGCGCCGAAGCGCCTCGTCCGGGGACTGGATAGCTTTCCGTAACTTATCCCACTCTCGACTAGGCTAGGGGCGACGAGGACGTCGGTTTCCAGCTTGATCCACCGCTAGATTTCCAGCAGTCAGATTCCCAGCAGATCGCTTCACCCAAAGGAGCATATTCATGGCGCTTATCGATGCCATCCACGCCCGCGAGATCCTCGATTCCCGTGGCAACCCGACCGTAGAAGTTGAAGTCCTGCTCTCCGATGGCCAGATCGGCCGGGCAGCAGTTCCCTCCGGCGCCTCCACCGGCGAACACGAGGCCGTAGAACTCCGTGACGGCGACAAGGGCCGCTACCTCGGCAAGGGCGTCCAGAAGGCCGTGGACGCGGTCATCGACCAGATCGCCCCCGCCCTGATCGGCTTCGACGCCACTGACCAGCGCAGCATCGACCAGTCCATGATCGACCTGGACGGCACCGCCAACAAGAGCAAGCTTGGCGCCAACGCGATCCTGGGCGTCTCCCTGGCCGTCGCCAACGCCGCGGCCGCCTCGGCTGACCTGCCGCTCTACAAGTACCTGGGCGGCCCGAACGCGCACGTCCTGCCGGTGCCGCTGATGAACATCCTCAACGGCGGCTCGCACGCCGACTCCGACGTGGATATCCAGGAATTCATGGTTGTCCCGCTCGGCGCCGAGACCTTCTCCGAGGGCCTGCGCTGGGGCGTCGAGGTCTACCACGCGCTCAAAGCGGTGCTGCAGTCCAAGGGCCTGGCCACCGGCCTCGGCGACGAGGGCGGCTTCGCCCCGAACCTGCCGTCCAACCGCGCCGCCCTGGACCTGATCCAGGAAGCCATCAAGAACGCCGGCTACACCCCGGGCAAGGACATCGCCCTGGCCCTCGACGTCGCCTCCTCCGAGTTCTTCAAGGACGGCGCCTACCAGTTCGAAGGCAAGACCCTCAGCTCCGCCGAGATGAGCGCCTATTACGCCGAACTGGTCGCCGACTACCCGCTGGTCTCCATCGAGGACCCGCTGGACGAGAACGACTGGGAAGGCTGGAAGACCCTCACCGACGCCATCGGCGACAAGGTCCAGATTGTCGGCGACGACCTCTTCGTCACGAACCCGGAGCGCCTGCAGACCGGCATCGACTCCAAGACCGCCAACTCGCTGCTGGTCAAGGTCAACCAGATCGGTTCACTGACCGAAACGCTCGACGCCGTGTCCCTCGCCCAGCGCGCCGGTTACACGACCATCACCTCGCACCGTTCCGGCGAAACCGAGGACACCACGATTGCCGACATCGCGGTGGCCACCAACGCCGGCCAGATCAAGACCGGCGCCCCGGCCCGCTCCGAGCGCGTCGCGAAGTACAACCAGCTGCTGCGCATCGAAGAGGAACTCGACGACGCCGCACGCTACGCCGGGCGCAGCGCGTTCCCGCGTTTCAAGGGCTAGTACCCGCAAAAACCAGGAACCGGTGGCTATGGTGGAAAGACCATGGCCACCGGTTCTGTTTTGGCCGGTTCTGTTTTGGCCGGTCTTTTTTCGGCCTGTTTGAAGGAGTGACATGGCAACCCGCCGTCCCAAGGTTCCCCGGGCCGCCGCTGCGGCCCCGAAATCTTCGGCCACCGGCCGGGGGGAAGCGGGCGGCGACGTCATCCGGGCCGACTTCGGCGGCCCGCGGCCCGGCACCGGCCCGGCCGTCAACCACGACGCGGGCCCGGCGGTCAGCCACGACGCCGGACGGCCGGCTCCCGGAGCGGCGCAAGCCGGCATGCGCGGCCCGGCCCTGGGAGCTTCCGCGGCAGCCAGGACAACCGCCGGCAGCGGCACGCCCGCCAGGCCCACGGCAAAGCCTTCCGCGGGCAGCGCCGGCCCGGCCAAGGGGGCGGCAGCGAAGCCGGGACAGGCAGGGGAGCCCGACGGGCTCGATCCTGTTCCGGCCAAGGCCTTCTCCGGACGGCTGCTGGCCCTCGGCGTCGTGATGATCGCCATCACCATCATGCTCGCGCCCACGGTCCGGATCTTCCTCGAAAAACGAGCAGAAATCGCGGCTCTAGAAGCGGACATCTCGGCCAAGCAGGCGAAGCAGACGGACCTCAAACGCCAGGTCTCGCGCTGGCAGGACCCGAACTACGTGAAGCAACAGGCCCGCGACCGCATTAACATGGTTATGCCCGGCGAAACCGGCTACTGGGTTTACGGCAGCGATCTTCCTGCCGCAACCTCGGGTGCCGGCGCCGCAGCAGGAACAGCCACAGACCCGGCCAATCTGCCGTGGGTGGATTCCCTCTGGGAGTCCATCCGGCGTTCGGCAACAGACTAGGAGCGGCGCCCGCCGCCGGATCACCGCCACCCGGTGATTCCAACAGGGCAGGAAGGTGCCGCGCCAGTGGACGAGAACCGAGTGGACGAATCCCCGGCAGGGAACCCCAACGACGCGCCCCCGACGGACGCGCCCGCGACGCCGGTCGAGTCCCGGCAGCCGTCGGCCCGCGACCTCGACGTGCTCAGCCGGCAGCTGGGGCGGCCGGTGCGCGACGTCGTCGAAATCCCCGCCCGCTGCGTCTGCGGCAACCCGCTGGTGGCCGCGACCTCGCCGCGGCTCAGCAACGGCACACCGTTCCCCACCACCTTCTACCTGACCCACCCGGTCATCACCTCGGCCGTGTCCCGGCTCGAGGCAGCCGGACTGATGAACGAGATGAACGAACGGCTCGCAGCCGACGGCGCCCTGGCCGCGGATTACCGAGCCGCGCACGAAGCATACCTGCGCTCCCGCGACGAGATCGGCGCCCGCTCCGGCATCGGAGCCGTCCCGGAGATCGACGGGATCTCCGCCGGAGGCATGCCCACCCGCGTCAAATGCCTGCACGTTTTGGTGGGGCACTCGCTCGCGGCCGGCCCCGGCGTCAACCCGCTCGGTGACGAAGCCGTCGATGCCATCAGCGAGTGGTGGACCCGCGACCGCTGCTACTGCGACGGCGCGTGGGACACCGGAGGGGAGGCCCCCTCTCGGGACCTGAGCCGCCACGGCCCGCAGGGCCTGCCGGAAATCGTCGGCCGGCCCGCCCCGGTACGCAAGTCCCGCGCCGCTGACGCGGCACACGGCGGCACCGGAGCGGGCCAGTGACCCGGGTGGCCACCATCGATTGCGGCACCAACTCCATCCGCTTGCTCATCGCCGACGTCGGCGCCGCCGGCGGCACCTCGCCGAAGCTGACCGACATCGTGCGTGAGATGCGCGTGGTCCGGCTCGGGCAGGGCGTCGACGCCACCGGCAAATTTGCCCAGGAGGCGCTGGACCGCACCCTCGAGGCCACCCGCGACTACGCCGAGCTGATCCGCCACCACGGCGCCGGGAAGGTCCGCTTCGTGGCCACCTCCGCCACCCGGGACGCCCGCAACCGGCAGGTCTTCATCGACGGCGTCCGCGAACTGCTCGGCGTCGAACCCGAGGTGATCAGCGGCGACGAGGAAGCCGCGCTGTCCTTCGCCGGCGCCAGCAGCGTGCTGCCCTCGCGGGGCAAGGACCCGGTGCTGGTGGTGGACCTGGGCGGCGGCAGCACCGAGTTCGTGCTGGGCGACGCCGACGGCGTCATCGCCGCCAAGTCCGTCGACGTCGGGTGCGTCCGGATGACCGAACGGCACCTGAAGGCCGACCCGCCCACGGCGGAACAGATCGCCGCCGCGGAGGCCGACGTCGACGCGGCCATCAGCCATGCCGCACTGACCGTACCGCTCGACCGCGCCACCGCCGTGATCGGCGTCGCGGGGTCGGTCACCACCATCACCGCCCATGCCTTGAAACTGGCCGAGTACTCGGCCGCCGCCATCCACGGCACGGAACTGGACCTGGACACCGCCCGCGACGCCTGCACCTCGCTGCTGAACATGACCCGGGAGGACCGCGCCGCCCTGCCGTACATGCATCCCGGCCGGGTGGACGTGATCGGTGCCGGCGGCCTCGTCTGGCGCCGCGTGCTGGAACGCATGGCGGACGTCACAGACGGGCGCATCACCACGGTCATCACCAGCGAACACGATATTCTTGACGGAATTGCCCTGAGCATCAGCTAGCCCAGCGCCGCAACGGCACTGCCCGGCACCGCCCGGTACCGGCATCGTCCCGCAAGGGCAGCACCGGCGCCGGGCCCGCCTCCACCGACTACGGCGCCGTACACTGCGGCGCCCGCAGACAAACCGCCGATTGGACCCGAATGACCAGAGCAACAGCCCGGCACCGCCGGACCGCCTCGGCGTTGATGGCCCTGGCACTTGCCGGCGGCAGCGTCGCCGGAACCCTGGCGGAGGCACCGCCGGCCCACGCGGACTCCACGCGGGACAAGGAATACTGGCTGGCGGGCTCCGGAATCAAGAAGGCCTGGGAAGTGTCGAAGGGCGCCAACGTCAAAGTCGCCGTGATCGACAGCGGCGTGGACGGCAAGCATCCGGACCTCAAGGGCGTGTTGTCCGGGGGAACGGACGTCTCCGGGGCCGGGGGCGCCGACGGCCTGAAGAGCATCGGCGCCAAACCCGAACACGGCACCCTCGTCGCGACCATGCTCGCCGGCCGCGGCCACCAGCCCTCGAAGTCCACGGCGAGCCCCCGCCCCTCGGCCCCCGCCGGGATCGGTCCCGACGGGATCGTGGGCGTCGCCCCCGAAGCCCAGATCCTCTCCGTCTCCACCTGGCTGGGATCGGCCAACCCCGGCGGAAAGAGCGACCAGGACCAGATCCCCGAGGCGGTCCGCTGGGCCGTCGACAACGGCGCCCAGGTCATCAACATCTCCCTCGGCAGCACCTCACCGGAGTGGCCGCAGAGCTGGGACGCCGCCTTCCTGTACGCCGAGCAAAAGGACGTGGTCATAGTCTGCGCCGCCGGCAACCGGGTGGGCGGCAACATCCAGGTGGGCGCACCGGCCACCATTCCTGGCGTGCTGACCGTGGCCGGCCTGAACCGCAAGGGTGTGGCCAGCATCGACTCCTCGTCGCAGGGCATCAGCATTGGCGTCGCGGCACCGGCCGAGAACCTGGTGGGCGGCATGCCCGGCGGCGGCTACGCCGAGTGGGCGGGCACCTCGGGCGCGACCCCCATCGTCGCCGGCGTCGCTGCCCTGATCCGCTCCAAGTGGCCGGACATGTCCGCCAGCCAGGTCATCAACCGGATTGTCAGCACCGCGAAGGACGCCGGGCTGCCGGGCAAGGACCCGCTGTACGGCTTTGGCGTGCTCAACGCCGAGGCTGCACTCAAGGCCGATGTTCCGGAAACCAAGGCCAACCCGCTGGGTTCGATCTCCGACTGGATCCGGGTCCACCGGCGCGGCAACCCGGTGAGTTCCGCGGCCCCCGCCGTACCCGCCCCGTCGAGCGCGGCGCCGACCCTGCCCGAACCCACCGTGCCGGTTGCGGCGGCCCCCTCACCGGCCGACAGCGCCGTCCCGGCCATGGTGGTGCTCGGCTTCGGCGGACTCTTCGTCTGCATCATCGCGGCCGCCGTCATCCAGCTGCGGCGCGCGCTCCGCGGGCCCGGGGCCGGCTCAGGGGCAGCCCCCGGCCCGGGGCCTGCGGCGGACCCAGGCGCAGACCCGGACGCAGGCCCGGACGCGGCGCCCGGCGGACCTCCACAAGGCAGCCCCGATTCCACGGAAACCCGGACCTCCGGGAGTTAGTGAAGTTTTTCACAAACTACGGTATTCTTGAACCATGGCATCCACCCCTCAGCTCCAGGACCGTCCCAGGGTACTCGTCGTCGGCGGCGGGTACGTCGGCCTGTACGTAGCCCTCAAACTGCAGAAAAAGATCGCGAATGCCGGTGGCATCGTCACCCTCGTTGATCCGCTGCCCTACATGACCTACCAGCCCTTCCTGCCGGAAGTGGCCGGCGGAAACATCGAGGCCCGGCACGCCGTCGTCTCGCACCGCAAGCACCTCAAGCAGACCGAACTGATCCAGGGCCGCGTCACCTCGATCGACCACGCCAACCGCACGGCCGTGGTCGCACCGGCTGACGGTGGCGAGAACTTCGAGATCCCGTACTTCGACGTCGTGCTGGCCGCCGGCGCCATCACCCGCACCTTCCCGATCAAGGGCCTCGCGGACAAGGGCATCGGCCTCAAGACAATCGAGGAAGCCGTCGCCCTGCGCAACGGTGTCCTCGAGCGCATCGAAACCGGCTCGCTGATGACCGACCCGGTCGAGCGTGCCCGCGCCCTGACGTTCGTCGTCGTCGGCGGCGGCTTCGCCGGCATCGAGTGCATCACCGAAATGGAAGACCTGGCCCGCGCCGCGGTCAAGAACAACCCGCGCGTGAAGCAGGAGGAAGTCCGCTTCGTCCTGGTCGAGGCCATGGGACGGATCATGCCCGAGGTCACGGCCAAGCAGGCCGAGTGGGTCGTCGAGCACCTGCGCAGCCGCGGCATCGAGGTACTGCTGAACACCTCGCTGGACAACGCTGAGGGCCCCCTGAAGCTGATCAACCTGCCGGACAAGACCCCCGCACAGGAATTCGAATCCGACACCCTCGTCTGGACTGCCGGCGTGCAGGCCAACCCGATGGTCCGCTCCACCGACTTCCCGCTGGAACCCCGCGGCCGCGTCCGGGTCCTCCCGGACCTGCGCATCTCCGGCGACGAAGGCATCATCGAAAACGCCTGGGCCGCCGGCGACATCGCGGCCGTGCCGGACCTCACCGGCAGCGGCCTGCCGGACGGCACCTGCGTCCCGAACGCCCAGCACGCGCTGCGCCAGGCCAAGCGCCTTGCCAAGAACCTGTGGGCCTCCCGCTGGGACAAGGAGCTCAAGGACTACAAGCACAAGAATCTGGGCGCCGTCGCCGGCTTCGGCGAATGGAAGGGCGTTGCCAATATCAACCTCATCGGTCGCATCGGCCTCAAGGGCCCGCTGGCCTGGCTCGCGCACCGCGGCTACCACGGCCTGGCCATGCCGACGGTGGAGCGCAAGATCCGCGTGATCTCCGGCTGGTTCTGGGCACTCTTCCTGGGCCGCGACACCGCCCAGCTGATCGACCTGGACAACCCGCGCGGGGCGTTCGTGGCCGCCGCGACTCCGGCTCCCAAGCCGGCCGCCGCACCCGCGGCTCCGGCAGCCGACAAGCCTGCCCAGGCACCTGCCAGGGAAGCTGTCGCGGCCGACGCCAAGTAGCCCGCAGCTGCCCCATGACGGCGGCCGTTCCCTTCCGGGGGAGCGGCCGCCGTCGTCGTTGGTGACGCCAGCCGCCCCCGCGTGGATTGCCGGACGGATTGGCCGGGGGGTGGGCCGACCTGCCTAGACTGGGCCCATGACTCCCGCTGAAAAGGACCTGCACACCCTGCTCGCGACCATGCGGCCCGTGATCCGCGAGGGCGAGTACGTCTACGCCCTGTGGCCGCACGGCAAGCCACTGGGCGGTCACATCGCGGCCGCGGTCCGGGAAGCGGAGGGCCTGACCGTGGTGCTGCCGCGGGCCGACGCCGACGCCCTCGGCCTGAAGTACGACTTCGTGGCCGCGTGGATCACCCTGCAGGTGCATTCCTCGCTGGAGGCTTTGGGGCTCACTGCCGCCGTCAGCGCCGCCCTGACCGAGGCGAAGATCAGCTGCAACGTGCTGGCCGGCTTCCACCACGACCATCTGCTCGTTCCGGTGGCTGAAGCCGAGCGCGCCCTTGAAGTCCTCCATGAACTATCCCTGAACAGCCGCTCGGCGAACGGCGGAGGGCAGCAGCAGGCGCCACAACTGGTCCTGCGCTCCGAGCTGCCCGAGGACCGGCCGGCGCTCCTGGCCCTTACCGCCGCGGCCTTCTCCATCTCGCCGGTCACGGGCCTGCCGGTGGAAGGGGAGCCGGAAGAAGTGGACCTGCTGCGGCGGCTCTTCGAATGCGGGGAGTACTTGCCGGACTTCAGTATTGTCGCTGAGCTCGACGGCGAGATCGTTGGCCACGTCATCAGTACCCGGGGCTGGGCGGATGAGCTGGAGCTGTTGGGGCTGGGCCCGATCGGGGTGCTGCCGCGGCTGCAGCGGCACGGCATCGGCTCGGCGCTGATGAAGGAAACCATCGACCGGGCCAACGCTGCGGGGGAGCGGGGCATCGCGCTGCTCGGCAGTCCCGATTACTACGCCCGCTTCGGCTTTGTTCCCTCCACCTCGCTTGGCGTGCAGGCACCGGATCCTGCCTGGGGCGAGCATTTCCAGCTGCTGCCGCTCGCGCTCTGGCCGGGCGGCGTCAGCGGGGTGTTCCGCTACGCAACGCCCTTCGACGAACCGTCGGCCACGTCGTAGCGGCCGCCCGGCGGGATGCCCTCCGGCGGGATACCATTGACCGGGCGCCCCAGTAGCCCAATTGGCAGAGGCAGCGGACTTAAAATCCGCGTGTTGTGGGTTCGAGTCCCACCTGGGGCACTTCACAATTGCCGCGTCGTGCGCCACAATTGCTGTCCCGCGCCCCTTAGCGCCCCGGGCCGGCCGGCGGTCCCACGGCGAATGCCCGGTTTCCAGCGGCCGAGGGTCCTCTTTGGCATGTTTTCCGCTGCCTGATTTCCTCCATGCAACGAGTGTTATAAGGATGTGACCGTAGTCACTTCTGTCCGGGCGGAAATTGCATTAGCTTGAAGCTAAATCAGGAACACCTGATCTTTCGCATCAAAGGCCGTTCGCACCTTTAGATCGAGGAGATTTCTCTATGACTTCACTCCCCCAGGTGGCGCCGCGCATCGCTAAGCTCACAGCGCTTAGCCTCGGCGTCGCCCTTCTGGCTACGGCTTGTGGCGGTTCGTCCACGCCGTCGGCAACCACCGGTTCTGCATCCGCCCAGGCGGCCGGCATCGCTTGCCCGGCTCCGAGCGCAACCGGCGGGGCCACCAGCTCGGCCAGCGCGGAAGGTTCCGTGCCCGCCTCCTCGACCACCACGGACACCCCGCTCAAGATCGGCTCCCTGTTGCCGACCACCGGGTCCCTGGCCTTCCTCGGCCCGCCCGAAATCGCGGGCGTCAACCTTGGCATCAAGGAAGTCAACGACGCCGGCGGCGTCCTCGGCAAGCCCGTCCAGGTCATCCACCGCGACTCCGGTGACACCAAGACGGACATCGCCACGCAGTCCACCACTGCCCTGCTGGGCCAGGGCGTCAGCGCCATCATCGGTGCCGCCTCCTCGGGCGTCTCCAAGACCGTGATCAACCAGATCACCGGCGCCGGCGTCATCCAGTTCTCGCCGGCCAACACCTCGCCGGACTTCACCACGTGGGACGACAAGGGCCTCTACTGGCGCACCGCACCCTCTGACGTGCTGCAGGGCAAGGTCCTCGGCAACTACATGGCCACCTGCGGCGCCCAGACCGTTGGCATGATCGTACTGAACGACGCTTACGGCACGGGTCTGGCGAAGAACGTCAAGTCCGCGGTGGAGGCCGCCGGCGGCAAGGTTGTGGCGGAAGAGCTCTTCAACGAAGGCGACTCCCAGTTCAGCAGCCAGGTGGACAAGGTCCTTGCGGCCAAGCCGGATGCCATCGCCCTGATCACCTTCGACCAGGCCAAGAGCATCGTTCCGCTCATGACGGGCAAGGGCATCAAGCCCACCCAGATCTTCATGGTGGACGGCAACATGTCCGACTACAGCAAGGACTTCAAGCCTGGCACCCTGAAGGGCGCCCAGGGCACCATCCCGGGCACGTTCGCCAAGGATGACTTCAAGAAGAAGCTCCTCGCGATTGACCCGGCGCTCAAGGATTACAGCTACGCAGGCGAGTCCTACGACGCTGTGAACCTGATCGCACTGGCCTCCGAAGCGGCCAAGAGCACCAAGGGCGTAGACATCGCCAAGCAACTCAAGGCAGTCTCTGAAGGCGGCGAGAAGTGCAACAACTACGCCTCCTGCGTCACCCTGCTCCGCAACGGCAAGGACATCGACTACGACGGCCAGTCCGGCCCCGTAACGTTCTCCGACGCAGGCGACCCGACGGAAGCCTACATCGGCATCTACGAGTTCCAGGATGACAACAGCTACAAGCCCGTCAAGGAAGAATTCGGCAAGCTGTAAAGCCGCTTCCCAGACAACCAAGAGACCCCCATCCTCTCCGGACGGGGGTCTCTTGCGTTGGCGGGTGGTGCCGCCGGAAGTGCGGTCGGTCAAGGGCCCTGCATTACGGCCGCCTGACTTTCGGTCGCCGGGTAGCCGCCCGACGCCGGAAAACCGCCCGCCCACTGAAAGCCGACCCAAGACTTTGCGTAGCGTGACGACGTCGGGGTCTGGAAGGGGAAGACGGCGCCGGGGGTGGGGCGCGGGAATGGACGGGCGTCGGTGCCGGGCGTGGGCGCTGGAGGCTGCGGCACCGGATTTTCGCTACTGAATCGGACGACGGCGCCGCGGATCCGGGGTGCGCCGGTCCGGAACCGGTGCGGAAACGTGGCCAGCTGCGGAGACGCCCGGAGGGTACACGGAGCCCCGCACACCCGCGGGGTACGCAGAAGGGCCGCCACCGGTGGTGACGGCCCTTCTGGCAGCCCGTGCTGTGGGGCTGGCGGTACAGCTAGTCGACCGTGTCGGCCAAGGTGCCCAGGTACAGCTGGATGACCTTGGGGTCCTTCATGAGTTCCCGGCCGGTGCCCGTGTACGCGTCCTTGCCCTGGTCCAGGACGTAGCCGCGGTCACAGATCTGCAGGCAGCGCCGTGCGTTCTGTTCCACCATGATCACGGAGACGCCGGCCCGGTTGATTTCATGCACCCGCAGGAAGGTCTCGTCCTGCTTGACGGGGGAGAGGCCTGCGGACGGCTCGTCGAGCAGCAGCACGG
This sequence comes from Arthrobacter sp. SD1074B, assembly GCF_056780195.1. Lineage (NCBI taxonomy): Bacteria > Bacillati > Actinomycetota > Actinomycetes > Micrococcales > Micrococcaceae > Arthrobacter > Arthrobacter sp. SD1074B. The sequence continues at coordinate 1,059,563 of NZ_JBRAZT010000001.1, forward strand.
CCGGGTCCATCATCAGGGCCCGTCCCATGGCAACCATCTGGCGTTCACCGCCGGAGAGGGAACCTGCGCGCTGGGCCCGGCGCTTAGCCAGCTCCGGGAACAGTTCCGAGACGAAGTCGAACCGTTCGGCGAAGTCCTTCGGCCGCTGGAACATCCCCATCTGGAGGTTCTCTTCGATGGTCAGGGCGGCGAAGACGTTGTTGGTCTGCGGGACGAACCCAACGCCGCGGCTCACCAGCTTGTTGGCCTTCAGCCCGGTGATGTCCTGGCCGCGGACCACCACGGAGCCGGAGTGGACCTTGACGAGGCCGAACATGGCCTTCAGCAGGGTCGACTTGCCGGCGCCGTTGGGTCCGATGATGCCGATCAGCTCACCCTTGCGGGCCTCGATGCTGCAGCCATTGAGAATGTTGACGCCCGGGATGTAGCCGGCCACCAGGTCGGTGACCTTGACGACCGAATCGCCCTCGTATGCGTTCTTGGCGGCGGCTGCCGCCCTCGTGGCACTCATTCTGTGTCCTTCTCTGTCCGGTTCGGCTCGCCGTGGTGCGGCTCCTCGGCGCTCCGCCGGCCGTGTGGTGCGCCGTTGGCCGTGTTGGGCCGGGATGCCTCCGTCATGAGGACGTCGGTGGAGATGACGCCCGCGTTCTCGGTGCCGACGATTGATTCATCGTCGGCCTCGAGTTCGGCCGCGAGTACCTTAATGCCTTCCGAGTCGCCCAGGTCCACATCGTGGTGGGCTCCCAGGTAGGCGTCGATCACGGCCGGGTTCTTCATGACCTCGGCGGGCGGCCCCTCGGCCACGATCTTGCCCTCGGCCATCACCACAACCCAGTCGGCAATGTGGCGGACCATGTGCATGTCGTGCTCGACGAACAACACTGTCATGCCCTCGGCCTTGAGGTTCTTGATGTGGTCCAGCAGGGACTGGGTCAGCGCCGGGTTGACGCCTGCCATCGGCTCGTCGAGCATCACGAGCTTGGGCCGGACCATGAGCGAGCGGGCCATTTCGAGAAGCTTGCGCTGGCCGCCGGAGAGGGACGCCGCGTAGTCGTCCTTCTTGGCGTCGAGCTTGAACTTCTCCAGCAGCACGTTGGCTTCTTCGGTGATCTTCTTTTCCTGGCCGCCCCAGATCCCCTTGAACAGGGCCTTGGAGAGCTTCTCGCCGGACTGGTGCGAGGCGCCCAGCCGCATGTTCTCCATGACGGTGAGCTTGCCCATGACCTTGGTCAGCTGGAAGGTGCGGACCATGCCCATCCGCGCCACCTTGTAGGAGGAGACGCCGGCCAGGCCGTTGCCCTCAAACTGCCACTTGCCCGTATTAGGCGTATCAAAGCCCGTCAGCAGGTTGAACAGGGTGGTCTTGCCGGCGCCGTTGGGACCGATCAGGGCCGTGATCTTGTGCCGCGGGATTTCCAGGTATTCGACGTCGACGGCGTTGATGCCGCCGAAGCTGCGGGTGACGTTTTCCGCCACCAGGATCGGGTCGCGCTTCTTGCAGCCGGGGGCGATCTCGCCCGCGGCAATCGGACGCGAGTCCGTCATGTAGTCGATGGTCTCGGCCGCGCCGGAGGTCCCGGCGCCCGCCTGTGGTTCTTCGCTGTGCATGCTCATGCGAACGCCAGCTCCTTCTTGTTGCCGAAGACGCCCTGGGGCCTGAAGATCATCAGCAGCATCAGTGCGATGCCGACCAGGATGTAGCGCAGCTGGCCGGCCTGAACCGTGTTCAGCCACGTGACGGCGCCCGATTCGATCAGGCCGTACAGCACCCCCTGGGTGAGGGACAGGACGACCCAGAAGATCATTGCCCCGACGACGGGCCCCAGCACGGTGCCGAGTCCGCCGAGCAGCAGGCAGGTGTAGAGGAAGAACGTCAGCTCGGTGCCGTAGTTCGCCGGCTGCACCGCGCCGCGGGGGAGGGTGAACACCATCCCCGCGAGGGCTCCGAGCACGCCGCCAATGACGAGGGCCTGCATCTTGTAGGAGTAGACGTTCTTGCCGAGGGAGCGGACAGCGTTCTCGTCCTCGCGGATGCCCTTGAGGACGCGGCCCCACGGGCTGCGCATCAGGAGCCAGACCAGCAGGCAGCAGACGATCACCAGGGCCCAGCCGACCACACGGATGAAGAAGTCGCGGTTGTTCATGCCGAAGTAAGACCCGTCGGGGAACGGGTTCATCGCGTAGAAGTCGCCTTCGAAGGCGGCCAGGCCGTTGGCGGAACCGGTTATGTCGGTCAGCTGGTTTGTCGTGACGATATAGCGGACGATTTCTGCCGACGCGATCGTGACGATGGCGAGGTAGTCGGCCCGCAGCCGGAGCGTGGGGATGCCGAGCAGCAGGGCGAAGATTGCCGAGCAGACGACGGCGATCAGCAGGCCTACGAAGAACGGCACGTGGAACGTCAGGGTGGAGATGGCGAAGCCATAGGCCCCCACCGCCATAAAGCCTGCCTGGCCGAAGTTCAGCAGGCCCGAGTAGCCGAAGTGGACCGCCAGGCCGAGCGCCGCGAGCGCGTACGCCGCCGTCGTCGGGCTGAACAGTTCGCCGGCGGCACTGGAGAGAATAAATCCGAAGTCCATGTCGTCTCCTAACCCACGCGCTCGCGGCGGCCCAGGATGCCCTGGGGCCGGAACAAGAGGACAATAATCATGATGAACAGGGCTCCCACATATTTGAGGTCGGCGGCGAGGCCGAAGACGGTGGTCAGCTCCACGAAGATGCCGACGATGATAGATCCCAACAGGGCGCCCCACACCGTGCCGAGGCCGCCCAGGGTGACGCCGGCGAAGATGAGCAGCAGGATCTGTGAGCCCATGTCGAAGGTCACGCCGGGACGGTAATAAGCCCAGAGGATGCCGCCGAGCGAGGCGAGCATGCCGCCGGTGACCCAGACAATCCGGATGACCGAGTCAACGTCGATGCCGGAGGCCGCGGCCAGTGCCGGGTTATCGGCCACTGCGCGGGTGGCTTTGCCGAGCCGGGTCTTAAGCAGGACGACGCCGAGGATGGCAATGACGACGACGCTGATGAGCAGGGACCAGAGGTTGTTGGGCGAGATGGACACCGGCCCGATCTCGATTTCCGCGCTCTGAGCGTAGGGCAGCTGCTGGGTGGCGCCGCCGAAGAAGAACTGGATCACGTAGCGGACGGCGAGGGCCAGGCCGATGCTGACGATCATCATCGGCACCAGCCCGGTACCGCGGCGGCGGAGCGGCTTCCACAACCCGGCGTCCTGGACGTAGCCGAAGAGGCCACCGCCGAGGAGCGCAAGCAGTATCGCCAGCCAGAACGGGAGATTCATGGCGTTGAAGGCGAAGACCAGCACGGCGCCCAGGGTGACCATCTCGCCGTGCGCGAAGTTGGTCAGGCCAGTGGTGCCGAAGATCAGTGAGAGTCCCACCGAGGCGAGAGCCAGGAGCAGGCCGAAGCTCAGCCCGGCGACGAGGCGGTTGATCAGGTTCTTGCCGAAGTCCTGCTGCTGGACAACGATGCCTTCGCCGAACGCGAAGATCACGGAGAGGTTGGAGGTCTGGCTAAAGGTGACCTTGCGGGGGTTTTCCTGACCTTCTGCGAGCTTGCGGCCGTCGGGAACCGTGGCTTCGTTGAGTTTGACCTCGTACGTTCCCTGCTTGGGGACGCCGATGGACCAGGAGCCGTTTGCGGAAGATTTCGTCGACCCGGTAAAACCTTCGCCGGTGGCCGTGATTTCAACCCCGGCCAGCGGAGTTCGGTCACCGCCGCGCAGGAAGCCGCTGATGCTGTTCTGGAACGTGGTGCTCGACGGGGATGGTGTCGGCGACGGTGTCGCGGCCTGGGATGCCGGGGCGACGATGAGCAGAAGGGCGGCCACGGCGGCGAACATGGCCCCCACAGCTTTCAGCAGTTTGCCGCGCCGTCTCTGCGACAGGCCTTTCGGTGTGCTTCTCAAATTGAAAACCTCCACATGGGGGTGGTCTGGGTTGCGCCATTGCAACCGCTGCGAACGGTCAGGGGACTGGGTGGTGCGGATACTGCGATGCGATGGAGCGGGCTGCCTTTCGACAGTCGTCCTTGTGACGTTCGTCACCCTGTTGGCCCAATGTTACAGCCAGCGAAGGCCAACTATTGCCGCCGCGAGCAGGGATAACGTCGCGATCGCGTAACAACCGTGAAGCCGGACCGGGGATTAGATTTAGCGCGGCTAAAGAAAACTTTTGTTGTTCCCGAGGATTCCTAAACAGTCGGGCCGGCGGCGCGCGGATTGGGCCCCGCACATCACGGTTGGGTTGCGGCCGGAACCGGCCGGGAACTATCCCTGCCCGCCGGGCGTGGGAATTGGTAGCGTGAGTCATAACGATCTTCACCACCGATCATCACTTACCCCCTTATTTGGAGGACACCAGCAATGGCACTTGGCGGAAACCCGATCTTCAACGGAAAGAACTTCCGTGGAGCCACCCAGGCGCCGCCTGCCCCGCCGGCACCGTACGGGCAGGGCTACGGCCAGGCCCCGTATGGCCAGAGCGGCTACGGCCAGCCGCAGTACGGCCAGGCGCAGGCCGGCTGGAACCCGGCGCAGCAGGCGATGAGCAGCGACCAGCTGCAGGACATGTACAACCGCCCTGCCGCGGGACCGGCCGACAGCGGCCGCATGACCTTTGACGACGTCATCGTGAAAACTGCGGCCTGCCTCGCGGCCGTTATCGCGGGCGCCGCCGTCACCCTCGTGGTGGCACAGGGCCTGGCCTCGATGCTGATGATCGTCGGTGCGCTGGGCGGCTTCGTCCTGGCCCTCGTCAACACCTTCAAAAAGCAGCCCTCGCCGGCGCTGATCCTGGCCTACGCCGCCCTCGAGGGCCTGTTCCTCGGCGGCCTGACCCGGATCCTGGACGGGATGTTCCCCGGCGTCGGACTCCAGGCCGTGATCGGCACGCTCTCCGTCTTCGCAGTGACCCTGGTCCTGTTCAAGAGTGGCAAGGTCCGCGCCACCCCCAAGGCGATGCGCTTCTTCATGATCGCCATGATCGGCTACGCCGTCTTCGCGCTCATCAACATGGTCATGATGTGGACCGGCGCGGTGCAGACCCCCTTCGGTCTGCGTACCCAGGTCGAGATCTTCGGGATCCCGCTGGGTGTCTTCATCGGCCTGCTCGCGATCGGCCTGGCCGCCTTCTCGCTGATCATGGACTTCACCAGCATCGAAGCCGGCGTCCGCAGCGGCGCCCCGCAGCGCTTCTCCTGGACGGCGGCGTTCGGCCTTACGGTCACCCTCGTCTGGCTCTACGTCGAGATCATCCGCCTGCTGGCCATCCTCCGCGGCGACGACTAGGCGCAGCCGAACCACCGCGTAGCGAACGAAGCGGGTCCCGCCGGATGGCGGGACCCGCTTTTTGCGTTGTCGGCCCTCAGCCGAGCCGCTCGAAGATGACGGCCATGCCCTGGCCGCCGCCGACGCACAAGGTGGCCAGGCCAAGGGTGCCGTCCCGCTCGCGCAGCCCGTTGAGCAGCGTGGTGGCCATCCGGGCGCCGGTCATGCCGAACGGGTGGCCCAGGGCGATGGCTCCGCCGTGGACGTTGAGCCGGTCCGGGTCGATCCCCAGTTCCCGGGCGCTGGCGACCACCTGGACCGCGAAGGCCTCATTGAGCTCGACGAGGTCAAGGTCGCCAATCGAGAGGCCGGCGAGCTTCAGCGCCCGCCGGGTCGCCTCGACCGGACCCATGCCCATCAGTTCGGGGGACAGGGCGCTGACCCCGGTGGAGACGATGCGGGCCAGCGGCTCCAGCCCGAGTTCCCGGGCGCGGGAATCGTTCATGACGACGACGGCGGCGGCGCCGTCGTTGAGCGGGCAGGCGTTGCCTGCCGTCACGGTTCCGGCGCTGCGGAAGACCGGCTGCAGGGCGCCCACCGCGTCGGGCGTGACCCCTGCCCGGGGCGAGTCGTCCCGGTCGATCACGGTGCCGTCCCGGCGCGTGTACGGGGTGATTTCACGGGCGTAGAACCCGGAGGCGATGGCCACCTCGGCCCGGTTCTGGCTCTGCACCGCCCAGGCGTCCTGCTCCGCGCGGCTGATGCCGTAGCTGGTGGCGACGTTCTCCGCGGTCTGGCCCATGGACGTATAGATGTCCGGCATCCTGCCGCCGAGCCGGGGGTCGGTCCAGGGCGTGTTGGACGCTGCCCTGGCGGCGGTGCGCTTCCCGGCGGCGTCGAAGCGCGGGTTGTGGGTGGCGGCGTCGGTCTCCCCGGCGCCGGCCCAGTCGCGGTACCGGGAGACCGCTTCCACCCCGGCCGCGACGAAGGCGTCACCCTCGCCGGCCTTGATGGCGTGGAAGGCCATCCTGATGGTCTGCAGGCTGGAGGCGCAGAAGCGGTTGATGGTGGCGGCCGGGACGTTGTCGAGGCCGGCCAGGATGGCCACCACCCGGGCCATGTTGGACCCGGCCTCGCCGCTGGGCTCGGCGCAGCCCAGATAGAGGTCATCGAGGCCGCGGCCGGTCTCGCGCGGGTCGAAGGCGGGCACTTTGGCGAGGGCGGCGGAGACCATGGCGGCGGCAAGATCGTCGGGCCGCTCGTCCTTCAACGATCCTTTGAAGGCGCGGCCGATGGGGCTCCGGGCGGTGGCAACGATGACGGCTTCCGGCATGCGCCCAGCCTACGCCCGGACCGCCCGGACCGGCAGTACCGGCAGGAACCGGTCAGGCCAGCCGCAGCGCTCCCGCCGCGGGGCGCACCCGGAAGACGTCCGGGGCGGCGTAGCCGGCGCGGGCGAAGGCGCGTCCGACGTCGGCCCGTACCCGCTGCTCCGAGTCCGCGGGGGTGAGGGCAATCGCGGAGCCGCCGAACCCGCCGCCGGTCATCCGGGCGCCGATGGCGCCCGCGGTGCGGGCCGTGTCGACCGCGAGGTCCAGTTCGGGGCAGGAGATGTCGAAGTCGTCCCGCATGGAGGCGTGGGAGGCGTCCAGCAGCACGCCGATCGCCTGCGGGCCGGTGCCCTCGAGCAGTTCCACGGTCCGCAGCACGCGGTCGTTCTCCGTGACGACGTGCCGGACCCGATGGAACGTTTCCGTGTCCAGCAGCCCGGCGGCCTCCTCAAGATCCGCGAGTCCGACGTCGCGCAACGCCCGGACGCCGAGCACATCGGCGCCCAGCTCGCAGGACGCCCGCCGTGCCGCGTAGCCGCCGCCGGCGTGCGAATGCGAGACCTTGGTGTCGATCACGAGCAGCACCAGGCCGGCGGCCTCGGCGTCGAACGGCACCAGACGGACGGCCTGGTCGCGGCAGTCGAGGAACACGGCGCGGCCTGCGGCCCCCCGGAGCGAGGCCGACTGGTCCATGATCCCGGTGGGCGCACCGACGAAGTCATTCTCCGCGCGCTGGGTGGCCAGCACCATGTCCTGGGCGCTGAGGCCGGCGCCGGTCAGCTCGTTGACGGCCAGGACGACTGCGCATTCAATGGCATGCGAGGAGGAGAGCCCGGCTCCCCGTGGCACATCCGAATCCAGCAACAGGTCCAGGCCGGGGACGGCCAGGCCGCGCTGCTGCAGGGCCCAGAGCACGCCGAGCGGATACTTGGTCCAGCCCCGGGCCGTCGCGGGGTCCAGGGCCGCGGCGTCCGCCGTCGTCAACCCCTGGTTCCCGAACGTGGACAGCATCCGCAGTGTGGAGTCGGGCCGGAGGCGGACGGCCACCCGGGCGGTCCGGTCAATGGCGAACGGCAGTACGAAACCCTCGTTGTAGTCCGTGTGTTCGCCGATCAGGTTGACCCGGCCGGGGGCCTGCCAGACGCCGTCGGGGTCCGCCCCGAAGACGTCCGCAAACCGGGACTGGAGTTCACTGGTGCCCAGCGGGACGCTCATCGTGTGCTGCCTTCCGTGCTGGCCGTGCCGCTCCCGGCGAAAGAGCCGGATGTGGAGGATGTGCCGGATGTGGAGGGTCTGTCGGGTGCCGGGGCCGCGCCGCGGAGCCGGGCCGCTACCGCCTCCGGCGTGGTGTCGTTGATGAAGGCCCCCATGGCGGCCTCGGACCCGGCCAGGTACTTTAGCTTGTCCGCGGCGCGGCGCGGCGAGGTCAGCTGCAGGTGCAGGTAGCCGGCGGGACGCAGCAGCTTATCCAGCGGCGCCTGCTGCCACGCGGCGATGTAGGGCATGGGGGTGGGGTAGAGGGTGTCCAGGCGCCGCAACAGGTCCAGGTACAGCTGCGCCAGTTCGTCCCGCTCCTCGCCGTGCAGGGCGGCGAGGTCGGGGACCTGCCGGTGCGGGACGAGGTGGACCTCCAACGGCCAGCGGGCGGCGAAGGGCACATACGCACTGAAATGCCGGCCCTCGAGCACCATCCGGCTGCCGTCCGTGCGTTCGGCCCGCAGCAGCGAGCCGGTCAGCGTGTCCCGGCTCCCGGCGTCGTCGTAGTACTTCCGCGCGGCGGCGGCGAGCACCGCGGCCCGCGGCGGAAGGTAGGGGTAGGCGTAGATCTGGCCGTGCGGGTGGTGCAGGGTGACGCCAATTTCCGCGCCGCGGTTCTCGAACGGGAAGACCTGGCGGATCCCGGGCAGTGCCCCGAGCGCCGCAGTCCGGACGGCCCAAGCCTCCACCACGGTGCGGGCCCGGGCCTCGCTGAGGCCGGCGAAGGAACCGGCATGGTCCGGGGTGAACGAAACTACCTCGCAGCGTCCGTAGGACGGCACCCTGGTTCCCCACGCCGGTTGATCCGGCAACTGCCCCAGCCCGGGACCCAGGGAGGGGAAACGGTTTTCGAACACGACGACGTCGTAGTCCGGCGCCGGGATTTCCGAGCGGCGCTCCGGGGTGCTGGGGCACAGCGGGCAGTCCTCTGCCGGCGGGAGGTGCGTCCGGGACTGGCGGTGCGCGGCGATGGCGACCCACTCACCGGTCAGTGCGTCGAAGCGCAGCTCGCCGGCGGGACCGCGTCCGTCAAGGGTCCTGCCGTCGGCGGGCGCCCGCGGGGCGCCACCACCCGCACTACCACCCGCACTACCACCGGCGCCGCCGTCCCCGCCGGCGTCGGCGAAGTAGAAGAGCTCCCGGCCGTCGGCGAGAATTCCCCGGGTGATGCTGTTGGCGCACATTCCATCATTCGATCAGACTTCAGGAGTTTCCGGCAAAGCCCCGCCGTGTACGGGTGGCCGCACGGTTCGGTACGGTGGTGCCCATGGACCTCACCGCTTCCCCGGCATCCGCTTCCTCCGGCGGCTCCGCCGCCGACCCGTCCGCCGCCCTGCCTTCCAGCACGGGGGCGGATTCCTCCGCCCGGCGCTACGCGACCGGCCGGCAATACGAGCTGCGCCGTGGCGACGCCCTGGCCGTGGTGACCGAACTCGCGGCCGGCCTGCGGCTCTACAGCCGTGCCGGCGTGCAGCTGACGGAGAGCTACGGGGACGCCGAGATCCCGCCGGGCGCCACCGGCATCACCCTGGCGCCGTGGGCAAACCGGGTCGAGGACGGCGTCTGGCACCTCAACGGGAAAAAGCAGCAACTCGACATCACCGAAGTGGCCAGGAACAACGCCAGTCACGGGCTGCTGCGCAATTCTTCCTACGAACTGGTGGACGAATCGGAATTCTCCGTGACCCTGGAGGCGGCCGTGTTTCCGCAGCATGGCTATCCGTTCCTGCTGCGGCACCGGGTGCGCTACGGGCTGGACGAGGCCCTGGGGCTCACCGTCCGGCAGACGCTGGTCAACGACTCCGACGACGCGGCCCCCTTCGTCCTCGGTGCACACCCCTACCTGCGGCTCGGCGAGGTACCCAGCGAGGAACTGACCGTAACCGTCGGCGGCCGCACCCGGCTGGTGACGGATGACCGGCTGATTCCGCGCAGCACTGAGCCGGCCGCCGGGGACTTCGACCTCCGGGCCGGGCGGCTGGCCGGGGACCTGGACCTGGACAGCGCCTACACTGACCTGGACTTCGAAAGCGGTGTGGCCCGCAGCACGCTGCGTGCGGCGGACGGCCGCAGCGTGAGTCTCTGGCAGGACGAGCATTGCCGCTACGTCCACGTTTTCGTCACGGACCAGTACCCCGGACGGCGCAAGGCAGTGGCCCTTGAGCCCATGACGGGGCCGGCCAACGCGTTCAACACCGGAGACGGGCTGCGCTGGCTGCCGGCGGGGGAGTCCTTCACGATGAGCTGGGGAATCACCGCCGCACTGGGCATCTAGCCGCCGGGAGTTTCCCTTGTGGGCCGCACTGGGGAATTATTGGGCTATGACGCCAGCTGAGCACGCCACCCCCCATTCGGATGCCGAGCTCCCCGGGTACGCCGCCCCCGGGCTTTCCGCCCCTGCTGCCGGCACGCCCGCCCGTGTGCCAGCCGCCCAGCCCGCCGGCACCACGCCCGCCGGCACCATGCCCGCCGGCACCATGCCCGCCGGTGTGCCGAACGCCGCTCCCCGGGCCCGCAGCGACCGGGAACTGGACGAAGACATACCTTACGGCGTGCGGATCGCGGCGTCGTGGGCGTGGCGGATTGGTCTGATCCTGCTCGTGACCGGGGTGCTCGTCTGGCTGCTCAGTAAGATCAGCTTCCTGATCATCCCGGTGATGGTCGCCGCCCTGCTGGCCGGTCTGCTCAGCCCCGTCACCCGCTGGCTGCGCCGGCGGCGGGTGCCTAACGGCGCCGCCGTCGCCATCACGCTGCTCGGCTTCATCGGGTTCATTGCCGGCGCGCTCGCCCTCGTGGGCCGCCAGCTCACCGCCGGCTTCGGCGAACTCTGGAGCCAGGCGCTGACGGGCCTACAGCAGGTCCAGACCTGGCTCGCCGAAGGCCCGCTGCACCTGACGGCCGCCCAGATTGACACCTACGTCAAGGAAGGCGCCGACGCGCTGCAGAAGAACAGCAGCAGCATCCTCAGCGGCGCGCTGACCTTCGGCAGCACCGCCGGGCACTTCGCCGCCGGGCTCCTGATCGCCTTGTTCGTGACGATCTTCTTCCTGCTCGAAGGCGAACGGATCTGGGGATTCCTGGTCCGGCTGATGCCGCGGAAGGCCCGCCCGGCCGTCAACGGCGCCGGCCGGCGCGGCTGGACTTCCATGGTCAGCTACACCCGGATCCAGATGTTCGTCGCCTTCGTGGACGCACTCGGAATCGGCGTCGGCGCCGCGATCATCGGCGTCCCGCTGGCCCTGCCGCTCGGCGTGCTGGTGTTCATAGGTTCGTTCATCCCCCTGGTCGGCGCACTCGTCACCGGTGCCGTCGCCGTGCTACTGGCCTTGGTGGCCAACGGCCTGGTCAACGCGCTCATCATGGTGGCCATCGTGCTGCTGGTCCAGCAGCTGGAAGGCCACATCCTGCAGCCCCTCGTGATGGGCAAAGCAGTCTCGCTCCACCCGGTCGCCGTCATCCTGTCCGTCGCCGCCGGCTCCTACCTCGCCGGCATCCCGGGCGCCCTGTTCTCCGTGCCGATCCTCGCCGTAGCAAACTCGGCCGTTCGGTACATCGCGGCCAGAACGTGGGAACATGATGGAGACCTGGCAGCCGCGAGCCGGCAGGGAGCCCCTGCACTTGCCGGCGCCAGCCAGGACCCGGGCGACGGGGAGGTCCGCCACCCTGGCGCCGACGCCGGAACCCCTAAAGGAGACTAGTTCGTGAATACCCTCGAGAGCCTGCCCGTCACGCTGGACGATGTCCTGGAGGCGCAGAAGCTGCTCGACGGGATTATTACGCGGACCCCGGTGGAGTCATCCCGGGCGCTGGGCAGCATCGCCGGCGGCGAGGTCTACTTCAAATGCGAGAATCTGCAGCGCGCAGGCTCCTTTAAGGTGCGCGGCGCCTACGTCCGGATGGCCAAGCTCTCCGCCGAAGAGAAGAAGCGCGGCGTCGTCGCGGCCTCGGCCGGCAACCACGCCCAGGGCGTGGCCGTCGCCGCGAGGGCCCTCGGCATCAAGGCCCGCATCTACATGCCGCTGGGCGTCGCACTGCCCAAGCTCGCCGCGACGCGCAGCCACGGCGCCGAGGTGGTGCTGCACGGGCACAACGTCGACGAGGCGCTGGCCGAGGCCAAGCGCTACGCGGACGAAACGGGTGCCGTCTTTGTCCACCCGTTCGACGACGTCGACGTCGTGGCCGGACAGGGCACCGTCGGACTGGAAATCCTCGAGCAGATCCCCAACGTGGACACCATCCTGATGGGCGTCGGCGGCGGCGGGCTGCTGGCCGGCGTCGCCGTGGCCGTGAAGGCCAGGGCCAAGGAACTCGGCCGGGAAATCCGGATCATCGGCGTGCAGGCCGAAAACGCCGCCGCCTACCCGCCCTCGCTCGCCGCCGACGCCCTCGTGCCGCTCAAGCGCGTCTCCACAATGGCCGACGGCATCGCCGTGGGCCGGCCGGGGCAGCTGCCCTTCAGCATCATCCGCGAACTCGTCGACGACGTCGTCACGGTCAGCGAGGACGCGCTGGCCAGGGCGCTGATCTTCCTGCTGGAACGGGCCAAGATGGTGGTCGAACCGGCTGGCGCCGTGGGCGTCGCCGCGCTGATGGAAGGCAAGATCGAGAACCCCGGGACCACCGCCGTCGTGCTCTCCGGCGGCAACATCGACCCGATGCTGATGCTCAAAGTCATCCAGCGCGGCCTCTCCGCCGCGGGGCGCTACATGACCGTGCGGATGATGCTCGATGACCGGCCCGGCTCGCTCGCGACCATCGCCCGGATCATCGCCGAAAATGATGCGAACGTGACCGGCCTGGACCACACCCGGGTGGGCGGCTCGATCAGCATGGGCGACGTCTCCATCACCGTCAACCTGGAAACCAAGGGCCACGAGCACTGCGAGCAGGTCCTGGGCGCGCTCCGGGCCGAAGGTTTCCAGCCGATCGTGGTGCACTAGGCGGCCGCGGTGCTCGAAGCGTCCGAGGGGGAACGGGGCCGTGACACTCCCGCGTTTCGGGCCCGCCGGGGCCTGCTCGTGGTGGGCTCCTTCGTGCTGCTGCTCTACGCGATCGAGGTCCTCAACACCCTGATGCTGCACTCGCTCAACGGCACCTTCGGGCTGCGGCCGCGCTCCGCTGACGGGCTGCTGGACATCCTGACCTTTCCGCTGCTGCACGCCAACCTCGCGCACCTGCTTTCCAACACCCTGCCGCTGATCATCTTCGGGTTCCTGGTCTTCCTGTCCGGCGTACGGGTCTTTGCCACCGCGCTCGCCTCGAGCTGGGTGGGCTCCGGCGCGACGGTGTGGCTGATCGGCGGCCACAACGTCACGGTCGGGGCATCCGGGCTGGTCTTCGGGCTCTTCGCGTTCCTGCTGGTGCGCGGCTTCTTCAACCGGCACTGGGGCCAGATCCTGCTCTCCGTGGTGCTCTTCCTGGCCTACGGCGGCATCCTCTTCGGCATGCTCCCCATCGTGGCGGGCTACGTGTCCTGGCAGGCCCACCTGGGCGGGGCCGCCGGCGGCGTGATTGCGGCCCTGCTGCTGCGCCGCAAACGGTAGTTAAATGCCGACGCCAGCCATCCCGCTGCGGGGGAGGGCCGGCGTCGGGCGCTGCTTGGGTCAGCCGACGTACGGCTTCGCGGAGATGATCTCCACGGTGATGTCCTTGCCGTTCGGGGCGGTGTAGCTGAGCTTGTCGCCTTCCTTGTGGCCGACGATGGCGGAACCCAGCGGGGACTTCTCGCTGAAGACGTCCAGATCCGAATCGCCGGCGATTTCGCGGGAGCCCAGCAGGAACGTCTCTTCGTCCCCGGCGATCTTCGCCACGACAATCATGCCCGGCTCGACGATTCCGTCGTCGGCAGCGGCTTCGCCGACGTGGGCATCGCGGAGCAGCACGGTCAGCTGGCGGATGCGGGCCTCGATCTTGCCCTGCTCTTCCTTGGCAGCGTGGTAACCGCCGTTCTCCTTGAGGTCGCCTTCCTGGCGGGCAGCTTCGATCTTCTGAACGATGTCTGCACGGCCGGCGCCGGAGAGGTGGTCCAGCTCTGCCTTCAGGCGGTCAAAAGCTTCCTGGGTAAGCCAAGCTGCAGTTGCGCTGTTGGTGGTCGACACGGACTTCTCCTTTTGGTGGTCAAACAAGCTGGTCAAACAAGCAAAGACCCCGCCACGGTGGCCACTTATGGATCTCAGTAACCAGCTCAGCGGGGCAGAGGTATTGATCCATTGTAGTCAATGCTGTGGATAAACCCAAGAACTCCTGCGGCGCAGATCACACTGTGTTACGCCGCGGGCTGCTCCGGCGCCGCGCGGGCGGGACGGTGCCGCCGACGCTTCCGCCGGCGGACAACTACTTTGCGGCGTCCGGAATCCAGCAGTTGTCGACGACGGCGGATACGGACTGCGATTCGGTGCGGACGTTCACCCGGTGCACGGTGGTGCGGCCGCCGTCGGCGCCGGCGTCGGCAGCGTTGGGGCCGACGTCGACGACTTTCCAGCCGACCACGGCGAACTTGGAGTCCAGGGCCTTGACGGCGCATTTGGCGGCGGTTTCCGGGTTCTTGGTGACCTGGAAATCGACCTCTGCCACGGTGGCGTCGGGGGTGCTGTAGCCGATGTCCTTGAAACTGACGGATTCGGTGGCCGCCGACGTCGAAATCCAGGCGATGAAGCCGATCCCGGCGGTGAGGGCGACAATGAGGATGTTCCGCTTCATCCGGCCGCCCAGCGCGCGCTTTTGGCCGCCGTAGCGATTGGCTAGGCTGGTAGATGCCGGCGCGGGCGCGGCGGGCTGCTCCTCGGAAGTCACCAGTCCAGCTTAGTGTGGATCGGGCGGAGGAATCGCCGCACCGCTGTTCCGCCCGTACAGCACCGAACCCGCAGAAGAAAGAGGAGCCGTCCCACGATGACAGCGTCCCCCAGCCCGTCAGCCCCGCTTCGGCTGCTCGCCGTCCACGCCCACCCCGACGACGAGTCCAGCAAGGGCGCCGCGACGATGGCCATGTACGCCGCCTCCGGCATCGACGTAATGGTGGCCACCTGCACCGACGGGTCCCGCGGCGACATCCAGAACCCGGCCATGGAAAGCGCGCCGCACCCCAGACGGGACATGGCGGGCGCCCGCCGGCTGGAGATGGACAACGCGGCCAAGGTCCTCGGAATCCGCCAACGCTGGCTGGGCTTCGTCGACTCCGGCCTGCCGGAAGGCGACCCGCTGCCGCCGCTGCCCGTCGGCTCGTTCGCCACGTTGCCGCTGGAGCGGGCCGCCGCGCCGCTGGTCCGGCTGGTCCGCGCGTTCAAGCCCCAGGTTATCCTCAGCTACGACGAAAACGGCGGCTATCCGCACCCGGACCACATCATGGCGCACCGCATCGCCGTCGAGGCCTTCGAGGCCGCCGGCGACCCGGCCCGGTACCCCGGAACCGGCGAAGCCTGGGAACCCAGCAAGCTCTACTACGACCGGGCTTTCAGCCCCGAACGGTTCCGCGCCCTGCACTACGCCCTGGAAGAAGCCGGGCTGCAGTCGCCATATGCCGAGCGGCTCGCGGCGTGGCTGGAGGCCGACGCCGAGGGGCACACCCCGCCGGCGCCCACGCACCCCACCACGACGCAGATTGAGTGCGGGGACTTCTTTGAAGCCCGCGACGACGCCCTCCGCTCGCACCGGACCCAGATCGATCCGGAGGGATTCTTCTTCGCCGTGTCGCCGGCGATGCAGCGGCAGACCTGGCCATGGGAAGACTACTCGCTGATCCAGTCCCGGGTCCCCGCGGACCTGCCCGAAACCGACTTCTTCGCCGGGCTAAGATAGATCCAGCAGGGACTTCTATGCCGCGTAGAAGAGTGGCAGTGGAAGACCCGCAGAAGACGCTCCCCACAGAAGGTTTCCACCGTGCATTCCTTGCTCACCGCCCTGGCGACATCCCCGGCGCCCACGCCGACGCCGTCGCTGCGCCCGGGGCTCAACCAGGACCAGGTCACCCCGGGGCTGCTGGGCTTCCTGCTGACTGCGTTCATCGTGGTGCTCACGGCGCTGCTGATTGTGGACATGGTGCGCCGGATCCGTCGGGTCAGGTACCGCGCCCAGGTGGAGGAAGAGCGCGCCGCTGCCGAGGAAGCCGGCCAGGGCCGGGAATCCGGCGTCCGGCAGATCGGAACCGACTGGCACAACGACGCCGGGATGCCGGGAAGCGGCAGCCCTGCTGCCCGCCCGCCGGCCCGCGAGGCCGACACCCGGCCGGAGCCCAACGGTGACGCAGGATCCGGGAACCGCTGACCGCGGCCCCGCCGAGGCCCGGCCCGGGGCAGCCAACGCCCTGGGCCGGGAACCCTCTGCGTACCTTCGCCAGCACGCCGGCAACCCCGTGCACTGGCAACCCTTCGGCGACGAGGCCTTCGCCCTCGCCGCCGCCCGCGACGTCCCGGTGTTCCTGTCAATCGGCTACGCGGCGTGCCACTGGTGCCATGTCATGGCCCGCGAGTCCTTCGAAGACCAGGACACCGCCGACTACCTGAACGCCCATTTCGTCGCCGTGAAGGTGGACCGGGAGGAACGTCCCGACGTCGACGCCGTCTACATGGCCGCCACCCAGGCCATCAGCGGCGAAGGCGGCTGGCCGATGTCCGTTTTCCTCCTGCCCGACGGCCGCGCGTTCCACGCGGGCACCTACTACCCGCCCCGGCCGATGCCCGGCCGGCCCTCCTTCCGCCAGGTGCTGGAGGCGGTCCGCGAAGCCTGGCTGGAACGCCGCAGCGCCCTCGAACAGAACGCCGAGTCCCTGGCGCGCGGCATCGCCGCGGCCCAGTCCGGTTCCGCCGTTCGGCTCGACGTGCCCCCGCCAGCCCTTGACCCGGCGCTGCTCTCCGAGGCGGTGCGTGCGCTGGCACGAACCGAAGATGCCGCAGGGGGCTTCGGCGCCGCCCCCAAATTCCCGCCGTCGGCCGTCCTGGAATTCCTGCTCCGGCACGCGGCCGCGGGCTCCGGGACCGCGGAGGCGGCCAGGGACCTGGCCGGCCGCACGCTCGCAGCGATGGCGCGTTCGGCCCTTTTCGACCAGCTCGACGGCGGCTTCGCCCGCTACTCCGTGACCCGCGACTGGTCGGTTCCGCACTTCGAGAAGATGCTCTACGACAACGCCCAGCTGTTGCGCTGCTACATCCACTGGGTGCGGCTGGGCGGCACGGACGTCTACCCGGCCGGTGAGGCCGCCGCCGTCGCCGGCAGCACCGCGGACTGGATGCTGTCCGCGCTGGGGCTCGCGGACACGGACGCCCCGCAGGCCCGGGCGGCCCACGGCAGTGACGGCGGCGCCGCGGCGCTGGCGTCCTCCCTCGATGCGGACACCGTGGTGGACGGGGAACACTCCGAGGGTGCCAGCTACCTGTGGACCCCCGCGGAACTGACGGCGCTGCTGGGGCCTGCGGACGGCCCGGCCGTGGCCCGGCTGATGCATGTCCACGAGGCGGGCACCGTCTCCGAAGCCGGTTCGCCGCTGCATCCCGGCCGTGCGCTGGACGGCCCGGAAACCGGGTTGTGGCAGCGGGTGCGGCCAGTGCTGCGCCGGGCCCGCGCGGCGCGGCCGCAGCCTGCCCGGGACGACAAAGTGGTGGCCGGCTGGAACGGACTGGCCGTCGCGGCCCTGGCGGAGGCCGGCGCCGTGCTGGACCGGCCGGAGCTGGTGGGCGCCGCCGAACGGATCGCGGGCTACCTCGAGCGGGTGCACTGGAGCCCGGGCGCCGGGGCGGAGCCGGGCCGGCTGGTCCGGGTGTCCCACGACGGGGCCGCCCGCGGCATCGGCGGCCTGCTGGAGGACTATGCCTTCTGCGCGGACGGCTTGTTCGCGCTCTACGCGGTGACCGGGCGGACCCGCCGGTACGCCCTGGCCGGTGCCATCCTGGCGGCGGCCTGCACGCGGTTCGCTGCCGGCGGGGTGTTGCGCGATGCTGCCGGCGAGTCAGCGCAGGTCTTCAACGCCCAGGGCCGCCGGGCGGGAATGGACCCGTTCGACAACGCAACCCCCAGCGGCGCGGCCGCGTTTGCCGGGGCATTGCTGTCCTCCGCGGCCCTCTCCGGATCCGCGGAACACCGCGCCATGGCCGGTAACATCCTGACCCTGCTGCCGCCGCTGGCAGGCACCGCGCCACGGGTGGCCGGGTGGCTGCTGGCGACGGCGCAGGCCGCGCTCGCCGGCCCGGTGGAGGCCGCCGTGGTCGGGGCCGACACGCCGCAGCGGGCGGCACTGCACCGCGCGCTGCTGCGCTCGCCCAGCCCCGGGCTGGTGATTGCGCTGCAGGATCCGGCCGCGGAGGGCGAGGGCGCGCAGGTACCCCTGCTGCGAGACCGGGCGGCGGCACCGGACGGGGCGCCGCTGGCCTACCTGTGCCGCGGCATGGTGTGCACGCTCCCGGCGCGGTCTGTCGCGGCGATCCGGGACCGGCTGGCTAGCATGGCTGAATGACTCACACCCCGGTGGCCCCGCACCCCTTCGAACTGGTGGTTTTCGACTGCGACGGCGTCCTGGTGGACTCCGAGGTACTCTCCGTCCGGGTGGACCAGCGGGTGCTGGCCGATCTCGGCTGGGAGCTGGAGATCGAGGAGATCGTGCGGCGCTTTGTCGGCCGGAGCGAGGCCAACTTCATCGCCACCGTGGAACGGGAGCTGGGCATCGAACTGGCTGAAGGCTGGGACCGGAGCTACGAGCCGTGGTACCACGAGGCCTTCGAACGGGACCTCACCGCCGTCGACGGCGTGGAGGAGGCCTTGGACCGGATCCGGCTTCCGCACTGCGTAGCCTCCAGCGGCAGCCACGCCAAGATGCAGCGCACCCTGGGCCGGACCGGCCTGCTGGACCGCTTCGCCGGCCGCATCTTCAGCGCCACCGAAGTCGCCAACGGCAACCCGCCCCGGACCTCTTCCTGCACGCGGCCGGGACGCTCGGGACGGCGCCGTACCGCTGCGCCGTCGTCGAGGACAGCGCCTACGGCGTGCAGGCGGCGCGGGCCGCGGGGATGCACGTGTTCGCCTATGCGGGCGGCGTGACCCCGGCGGAATGGCTGGCTGGCCCCGGCACCACGATCTTCCACGACATGCGCCAGCTCCCGGAACTCATCGCCGCGGGCCGGCCGGGCTGAGCGATCAGCCGAGGACGGCGATCGCGATCGCTATGTAGTGCGCGGCAAAGGCAAAGACGGTAAAGGCGTGGAACAGCTCGTGGAAGCCGAAGTGTTCGTAGCTGAAGTTGGGTTTTTTCAGCGCGTAAAAGACGGCGCCGGCAATGTAGAGGGCGCCGCCGACGCAGATGAGCACCGCGGCGGGAACGCTGGCGGCAAAGAAATCCGGCAGGTAGAACAGGGCGCCGCAGCCCAGGGCGATGTAGATCGGCACGTAGAGCCAGCGCGGAGCGTGTGTCCAGAGCAGGCGGAAGAGAACGCCCAGCACGGCGCCGGACCAGATCACCCACAGCAGGGTGACGGCCGTGGGCCGGGCCAGGAGCGCCCAGGCCAGCGGCGTGTAGCTGCCGGCGATGACCAGCATGATGTTCGTGTGGTCCAGCCGTTTCAGTACGATTTTTACGCCGGGGGACCAGTTCCCGCGGTGGTAGACGGCGCTGACCCCGAAGAGCAGCACGCCGGTGAGCGCATAGACTGCCGAGGCGATTTTCAGCTCGGTGGTGGGGGCCAGAAGCACCAGGGCCAGGCCGGCGGCGAAGGCCAGCGGCGCCGTCACGGTGTGGATCCAACCCCGCCATTTCGGCTTGATCATCATGAGTTCGGCAATCCTGGCGGCCGCGTCGTCCACCGGGCTGTTGTCCTGGCGCGCGGGGCGGGTGCCGCTGTCCGCGGACCGCTCGGGTCCGGGCTCGGGACTGGTGCTCTCCATCCCGCCATAATAACCTACGGTCCGGTAAGTTACCCATGAGTAACAAAGCTGTCGGGTGCAAATCGCACCCGGTGCGCGCGGGAGGAGCCGTCTGCCGGGTAGCCTAGGAATGCACTGCCGTCAGACCCCAAGGAAGCCAGGTGAATCTCCGGATGGAACTGCCCGGGTTCCTGTATGGCTTCTACGAGCGCAGCCTCCAGCGGTCCCTCGACCCGGAGCGCGTCCCCAAACACATCGGCGTGATGGTTGACGGCAACCGGCGCTGGGCCCGGCAATTCAATGCCCCCACCAGCCAGGGCCACCAGGCCGGCGCGGACAAGATCCACGAATTCCTCGGCTGGTGCCAGGAGCTCGGGATCAAGGTCGTCACGCTGTACATGCTCTCCACGGACAACATGAACCGCTCCGGCGAAGAGCTGGACCTGCTGATGGGCATCATCGCCAACACCCTGGACCGCCTCGACGAGGACGCCGACATCTCGGTCCACGCCATGGGCGCCCCGGAGCTGCTGCCGGACTACCTCGCCGAGCGGCTCAACAAACTCACCGCCCGCACCCCCGTGCACGAAAAGATCCACGTCAACGTCGCCGTCGGCTACGGCGGCCGCCGGGAGATTGTCGACGCCGTCCGCGAACTGCTGCACGACGCCGTCGCCCGCGGCGCCGACATCGGCAAGCTGGCCGACGAACTCAGCGTCGACGACATCTCCCGCTTCCTCTACACCCGCGGCCAGCCCGACCCGGACCTCGTGATCCGCACCTCCGGGGAGCAGCGGCTCTCCGGTTTCTTGATGTGGCAAAGCGCCTACAGCGAGTTCTACTTCTGTGAAGCACTGTGGCCCGCGTTCCGCAAGGTGGACTTCCTCCGTGCCCTGCGCGACTACGCCGGCCGGCAGCGCCGCTTCGGCTCCTGACGCGGTTCATCCGGGCTTCACCCGATGGCCACAGGAATCGCCGAAAAATAGGCGGGCAATGTCCTCGGCGCGGACGTACGTTAATCCCATCAGCGGGCAAACCGCCGGCTGATCGGGGAGGCCAGTACATGGAGCGGAAGTTCGCACCGGGTGTACGGGAGGCCGCGTCCGGCCTCACGGCCGAGCCGCCTCACCAATAACAATTCCGGGCCGGCGGCCCGGGGCTGGAGTCGATGTGGCTATTTCTGGAAAACTGCCCGGCGTCATCTCTGACCAGGGCGGGAAAGCTACCTCTCGCGCCAAGCGAGCCACCTCACAGACCGGCACAGCGCATGTCGACGCTGCGGCCGGTCCCGCTGTTTCCGGGGAAGGAATAGCGGGGGAGACTGCCCGAAGCTACGTGATCGACACCTCCGTGCTGCTTTCGGATCCACGGGCGCTGCTGCGCTTCGCCGAACACGAAGTCATTGTGCCGATCGTCGTCATCACCGAGCTTGAAAGCAAACGGCACGACCCGGAACTGGGTTACTTCGCCCGTAAGGCGCTGCGGCTGCTCGACGACCTCCGAGTCGAGCATGGCGGCCTGGACCGCCCCATCCCGCTGGGCCGCGACGGAGGCACCCTGATGGTCGAGATGAACCACGTTTCCGCCGAGGTCCTGCCGGCCGGATTCCGCGGCGGCGACAACGACAGCCGGATCCTCGCGGTCGCCAAGAACCTCGCCAACGAGGGCCGCGACGTGACCGTGGTGTCCAAGGACCTGCCAATGCGGGTCAAGGCTTCCGCCATGGGCCTGATGGCCGACGAGTACCGCAACGAGCTCGTCAAGGATTCCGGCTGGACCGGCATCGCGGAGATCGACGCCACCGAGGACGAGGTGGCCACCCTCTACGGCCACGAACCCGTCTTTATCCCCGCCGCGGCCGAACTTCCGGTCAACACCGGGCTGGTGCTGCTCTCCAACCGCGGCTCCGGCCTGGGCCGCGTCGGAGCCGACAAGCAGGTCCGCCTGGTCAAGGGCGACCGGGACGTCTTCGGCCTGCACGGACGCTCGGCCGAGCAGCGGCTCGCGATCGACCTCCTGATGGACCCGTCCGTGGGCATCGTGTCCCTGGGCGGCCGGGCCGGCACCGGCAAGTCCGCGCTGGCCCTGTGCGCCGGGCTCGAAGCCGTCCTGGAACGCCGGGAGCACCGCAAGGTGATCGTCTTCCGGCCGCTCTACGCCGTCGGCGGCCAGGAGCTCGGCTACCTGCCCGGCTCCGAGTCCGAAAAGATGAACCCGTGGGCCCAAGCCGTCTTCGACACGCTCGGCGCGCTGGTGAGCCAGGAAGTGGTCGAGGAGGTCATGGACCGCGGCATGCTGGAGGTCATGCCGCTCACGCACATCCGCGGCCGTTCACTCCACGACGCCTTCGTGATCGTGGACGAGGCGCAGTCGCTCGAAAAGAACGTGCTGCTGACGGTGATGAGCCGGATCGGCCAGAACTCCAAGATCGTCCTGACCCACGACGTCGCCCAGCGCGACAACCTGCGGGTGGGACGGCACGACGGCGTGGCCGCCGTCGTCGAGACCCTCAAGGGCCACCCGCTCTTTGGCCACATCACCCTCACCCGCTCCGAGCGCTCGCCGATCGCTGCGTTGGTGACGGACATGCTTGAGGGGGCGGAGATCTAAGGCCCTGTCCCCTTCAGCCCGCTTCGGTCCGGGGCCGTGGTCGGGTTCGCCGGGCCGCGGCACCTTCGCCGTCGCTTAGACACGTCCCATCGGCCCCCGCCGGTCGCGGGGCGACCTCTGGGGCCGATGTGCGACTACGCGAAGGATCCGCGGACCGGCTTGCTGAACCTCTTTTCCCAGGCGGGACGCCGTGGCCCCGTTATCCGATCCCCAGGTACTTTGCCGTGGGCCCGTGGCCTTCGACTTCCAGGGTCCAGTCCGGGCGCTTGAAGGTGGCGGGCGTGAGGCGGACCCGCTGCGCGTCCTGGCGTTTGCCGCCCCAGTTGGCGCGGGTGACGCCGTTGAGCTCGTAGCCGAGGGAACGGGAGACGCCCAGGGACTGCTGGTTCCAGGCGGCCGCCTCGGATTCGGCGACTTCGGCGCCGAGCCAGTCGAAGGCGTAGAGGGCGACGGCGGCGCGCATCTCCTTGCCCAGCCCCCGGCCCTGCACGCTTCGGGTGAGCCAGGAGCCGGTGCCGACCGTCTTCAGGGTGGCGAAGTCCTTGGCTTCGACGTCCTGGCAGCCGATGAACTCGCCGTCGTGCCAGATGCCGAGCAGCAGGGTCCATTCCTGCGGCGACATATTTCCGCGGCAGCGCCAGTACCACTGCGCCATGTTCGGGCCCAGCTCCTCGGCCGGCATTTCCGCCCAGGGCCGGCTGAACGGGCTGCGGCCGGGTTCGTGGACGCCCTCCAGGGCCGCCTGCATCGCCGCCGGGATGTCCTCATCCCGGATGGGCCGCAGCGTCAGGCGGGGCGTGGCCAGCGAGAGGGCGAACGGGGGCCAGTAGGAGTCAGGGACAGTCATCCCGGAAGCCTAGCGGCGGGTCCCCGCGGCCGCCAGTCACACAGCCGCGCGGGGGAGCGGCGCGGGGGCGGCAGTATCCAGTAGCATCCGAGGGATGATCCATCGACTCGGCGAACTCGGGGGAGCCGCCCCGCTGGCCTTCTGGCTGGTGCTGCTGGCGTGCGCGTACTTCACGGTGATGGCTGCGCGGCTAACGGTCATCGACGTCAGGCACCACCTGCTGCCCAACCGGATCATTTTTCCCTCCTACGCGGTCGCCGGCGTGCTCCTGGTCGGCGCGGCCGCGGCCGATGCGGGAGCCGGTCTGTTCGGCGTGCCGGGGCTCCGGGTTGTGGCCGGCGGGGCCGTCCTCTGGCTGTTCTATTTCCTCCTGCTGGCCGCCTACCCGCCGGGAATGGGCTTTGGCGACGTCAAGCTCGCCGGGGTGCTCGGCATGTACCTCGGGTTCCTCGGCTGGGGGCACGTCTTTGCCGGAACCTTTGCGGCTTTCCTGTTCGGCGGACTCTGGAGCGTGGCCCTGCTTGTCTCGCGGCGCGGAACGCTGAAGTCGGACATCCCCTTCGGCCCCTTTATGCTGGCCGGGTCCGCGGCTGCGATGCTGCTGCTGCCTGCGGGTTAGGCTGGCGGCATGGCCACCCCGGAATTCATCCTGAAACTGCGCGAAAAGATTGGCCACGAAAGCCTGTGGATCCCCGGCGCCCGCGCCGTAGTGTTCGACGACGCCGGCCGGGTCCTGCTCGGCCGGCGGGCCGACAACGGCCAGTGGGGGCTGATCACCGGGATCCTGGAACCGGGCGAGGAACCGGCGCCGGGCCTGCTGCGCGAGGTGCTTGAGGAAACCGGTGTCGTCGCCGTCGCCGAGCGGCTGGTCTCGGTGGACGCCGTGGGCCCCACCATCTATCCCAACGGGGACGTCTGCCACTTCCTGACCCTCGTGTTCCGGTGCCGCTACGTCTCCGGGGAGGCGCACGTCAACGACGACGAATCCCTCGCCGTGGGCTGGTTCCGGCCGGACGAGTTCCCCGAGCTGATGCCGGGCCACCTGGAGTCAATTGACCAGGCCAGGGACCCGGACGGCGCAGCGCACTTCCGGGGCTGACCGCTCCGGCAATATTGTCGCAGCCCCGCCGTAGCCTGCTGCTATCCAGCCCTTTAGCTGGCGACAGTGGGCCCGGGGCGCGCCCCCGGGCCGGAAATGGGGAAGCATGACAGATTCAGCACTGACGCACGTGTACGTGCTCCTGGACCGTTCCGGTTCCATGAGCTCCATCGCCGACGACACCGTGGGTGGCTTCGCGGCGTTCGTGCGCGAGCAGCAGGCGGTGGCGGGCCGGTGCAAGCTCTCGCTGGCGCAGTTTGACGACGCCTACGAGCGGGTCTACGCCGCGGTGGACATCCAGGATGTGCCGTCCCTGGTGCTCCAGCCCCGCGGGAGCACGGCCCTGCACGACGCCATGGTGCGGCTGATCGGGGAGGCCGGCGCAGAGTTGGCGGCGCTGCCCGAACACGAACGCCCGGGCACGGTGCTTGTTGCCGTGTTGACCGACGGCCACGAAAATTCCTCCCGCGAGGCCGGCGGGGCCATGGTCAAAGCGCTGGTTGAACGCCAGCAGCACGAGTGGGGCTGGCAGTTCACCTACCTCGGAGCGAACCAGGACGCCGTGCTGACGGCGCACGGGCTGGGCATCCGGGCAGAAGACGCCCTGACGTACGCGGCCGGCAACGTGGACGCTGCCTTCTCCGGCCAGTCTGCGAAAACCCGGCGGCTGCGGGAAGCCCGCATGGCGGGCGCCAGCCTGGACGAGGCCGCCGCCTACTCGGCCTACACACCGGAGGAGCGCCGTGCGGCAGGTGGCGAGGTCCCCCTCAATTAGCAGGGCCATCCGGGCGTCGGGGCAGGGCCAGCTGGGCGGGCGGGTACAACGCACGACGGCGGCAGGCACCTTCCGCTGGAAGGGTGCCTGCCGCCGTCGGACGTTGCGCCGCGCGGGCCCCGGGGCCGGGCCTGACTAGGCCTTGTGCGGCGGACGCGTCATGGACATGACGTCCAGGGCGGTGTCGAGCTGCTCTTCGGTCAGTTCGCCGCGCTCCAGGAAGCCCATGGCGACCACCGTCTCGCGGATGGTGAGACCCTCGGCGACTGCCTTCTTGGCGATCTTGGCGGCGTTCTCGTAGCCAATGAACTTGTTCAGCGGCGTGACGATGGAGGGCGAGGCCTCGGCGAGGAAGCGGGCGCGCTCGACGTTGGCGGTGATGCCATCGATCATCTTGTCCGCCATCACGCGGCTGGTGTTGGCCAGGAGCCGGACGGATTCGAGCAGGTTGGCGGCCATCACGGGGATGCCGACGTTGAGCTCGAAAGCGCCGTTGGTGCCGGACCAAGCGATGGCCGTGTCGTTGCCGATGACCTGGGCGCAGACCATGATGGAGGCCTCGCAGATGACCGGGTTGACCTTGCCGGGCATGATCGAGGAGCCGGGCTGCAGGTCCGGGATGGCGATTTCGCCGAGGCCGGTGTTGGGGCCTGAGCCCATCCAGCGCAGGTCGTTGTTGATCTTCATGAAGGAGATCGCGATGTTGCGCAGCTGGCTGGAGGCCTCGATCAGCCCGTCACGGTTGGCCTGCGCCTCGAAGTGGTCGCGGGCCTCGGTCAGCGGGAGGCCGGTGTCGGCGGCGAGGAGTTCGATGACTCGCTCCGGGAAGCCGGCCGGGGTGTTGATGCCGGTGCCCACAGCGGTGCCGCCCAGCGGGACCTCGGCGACGCGGGGGAGGGAAGCGTTGATGCGCTCGATGCCGTAGCGGACCTGCGCGGCGTAGCCGCCGAACTCCTGGCCGAGGGTGACGGGAGTGGCGTCCATCAGGTGCGTGCGGCCGGACTTGACGACGTCCTTGAACTCGACGGCCTTGCGGTCCAGCGAGTCGGCGAGGTAGCCGAGCGCCGGGATCAGGTCGTTGATCAGGGCGGACGTCGCGGCGACGTGCACCGACGTCGGGAAGACATCGTTGGAGGACTGCGAGGCGTTGACGTGGTCGTTCGGGTGGACGACCTTCTCGCTGCCGGCGGCCTTGAGCGCCCGGGAGGCGAGCTCGGCGATGACCTCGTTGGTGTTCATGTTCGAGGAGGTTCCGGAGCCGGTCTGGAAAACGTCGATCGGGAAGTCGCCGTCGTACTTGCCGGCAGCAACCTCGTCGGCGGCATCCGCAATCGCCTGGGCCAGCTCGCCGTCGAGCACTCCCAGTTCTGCGTTGGCCTGGGCGGCAGCCTTCTTGACCCGGGCGAGGGCCTCAATGTGGGCGCGCTCCAGGGTCTTGCCGGAGATCGGGAAGTTTTCGACTGCACGCTGCGTCTGGGCGCGGTACAGGGCGTTCACGGGAACGCGGACTTCGCCCATCGTGTCGTGTTCAATGCGGAACTCTTCAGTGTTCAAATCTGCTGTGGAAGTCATGGGGCTAGCTTATTCGGCCCAAGCGTCCCACCGAAAACCGTGAACCCGCGCTGAAACGAAGCTCCTAGAGTTCGCCGATTCCTGAGACGAGGTCCGCCCGGCCCTCGGCCAGGCGGTAGGCCAGTCCGATCACCGCGGCGCGGCCGCTTCCGACGGCGTCGGAAATCACCCGGGAGCTGTCCACCAGGCGCTGCGACGTCTGCTTGACGTTCTCCACCACCATGTCGTTGACCTCGTGCTGGTCGTTGCGCAGGGACGTCAGCACGGAGGGAGTGATGCGCTCGACCAGGCTGCGCATGAACCCGACCGGCATCGCCCCGGTCTCCACCGCGTTCTTGGTGGCCGTGACCGCGCCGCAGTTGTCGTGGCCAAGCACCACGATCAGCGGCACGCCGAGCACACTGATGCTGTATTCGAGCGAGCCGAGAACGGCGTCGTCCATGACCTGGCCGGCCGTGCGGACGACGAACGCGTCCCCGAGCCCCAGGTCGAAGATGATTTCGGCGGCCAGGCGCGAGTCGGCGCAGCCGAAGATGACGGCGAACGGGTGCTGGTTCTCCACGAGCGAGGACCGCCGCGAGGCGTCCTGGTTCGGGTGCGAGGATTCGCCGGCGACGAAACGTTCATTGCCTTCGCGCAGGCGGCGCCAGGCGAGGGCGGGAGTCAGGTAAGTAGCCACGGGTCTACCTTACGGCGCAGTGGTGGCCGAAGGGGAAACGGTTGCTGGCGGGTTACTTTCCAGCGACTTCACGACCGCGGCGGCGAGCTCGGAGAACTCCTCCAGCTGCGCGGGCCCGGTCAGGACGACGGTGGTCCCGCGGTAGTCCAGCACCATGCTCTTCTCGCCCTTGCCCGTGTCGCGCAGCTCCCAGTCGCGGCCGCCGGCGCTGCGGGTCCCGGTCACCGGGGCGTTCCTGGTCTGCTGCAGCAGCCAGGTCGGGTTCGCCTGCCGGGTCTGGACCAGGCCGATGAAAGATTCCTTGGGTGTCAGGTAGCCGACCTCCCAGGTGGCCACGCCGCTGCCGGAGCCGGACTCCCAGCGGGCGTAATTTGACCGGAATGTGTCGCCGGTTGCCGGGGCGACCGGTGTGAATCCCGCCACACCTTCGGCGTTCCGGGCGATGGCGCTGACGTTGACGTCGGGGCGGTAGCCGTCGCTCTTCGGCGAAGGGTTCATCAAGACCACCGGCAGGAAGGCGCCGATGCTCAGCGCCAGCGCGATGATCATGCCGATCACCGAGGCGTTGGCCCGCTTTGCCGCGGCGGCGCGGATGACGGGCTTGACGGGCTGCCCGCTGGAGGCGCTGCTGGCGTCGGGTCCTGCTCCGCCGGAGGGCGATCCGGGGGCCTCGGGCGGCGTGTCCTGCAATTCATTCACCCCTCTATAGTCGCCCATTTCGGACCGATCTCACATTCGGCCCAAGGGTGCCGGGCGGATGCGGGCCGTTTCACTGTTTGGCCATTCCATGACCGATGGAGGCCGCCGCGACTATGATCAGTAACAGACGAATCACCGCGGCCGCCGGAGACGGGCTGCCGCGGGTTCAATGATCGCCACTCGAAGAAGAGGTTCACGTGTCACCAGCGTCCATGACCCAGAAGTACTCCACGCTTTCCCCGTCGCTCGCCGTCGGCATCGACGAGCCTGACCGCAACCTTGCCCTGGAACTGGTCCGCGTCACCGAGGCCGCGGCCATCGCCGGCGGCCACTGGGTCGGGTTCGGCGACAAGAACAAGGCCGACGGCGCCGCCGTCGACGCCATGCGCTCCTTCCTGCAGACCGTCCACTTCAACGGCGTTGTGGTCATCGGCGAAGGCGAAAAAGACGAAGCCCCCATGCTGTTCAACGGCGAGCGTGTCGGCGACGGCACCGGCCCGGAGTGCGATGTGGCCGTCGACCCGATCGACGGAACCCGGCTGACCGCCCTCGGCATCAACAACGCCCTCGCGGTGCTGGCCGTGGCCGAGCGCGGTTCCATGTTCGACCCCTCCGCGGTGTTCTACATGGAGAAGCTCGTCACCGGCCCGGAAGCTGCCGACATGGTCGACCTGCGCCTGCCGGTCAAGCAGAACCTGCACCTCATCGCCAAGGCCAAGGGCGTCAAGGTCAACCAGCTCAACGTGATGATCCTGGACCGTGACCGGCACCGCCCGCTGGTCGAGGAAATCCGCGAGGCCGGCGCCCGCACGAAGTTCATCATGGACGGCGACGTCGCCGGCGCCATCGCCGCGGCCCGTGCCGGTACCGGCGTCGACGCCCTGATGGGCATCGGCGGAACCCCGGAAGGCATCGTCGCGGCCTGCGCGATCAAGTCCCTCGGCGGCGTGATCCAGGGCCGCCTGTGGCCGACCAGCGACGAGGAGAAGCAGAAGGCGATCGACGCCGGACACGACCTGGACCGGGTGCTCTCCACCAACGACCTGGTCTCCAGCGACAACTGCTACTTCGCGGCCACCGGCATCACCGACGGCGACCTGCTCAAGGGCGTCCGCTACTCCAAGGACAAGGTCCTCACGCAGTCCATCGTGATGCGGTCCAAGTCCGGCACCATCCGGTTTGTGGACGGCGAGCACCAGGCCAGCAAGTGGGAGGGCTACGCCCGCAAGAGCTAGTCTTCACATCGCGCGAACGTACACTTGGGGCCCCGAATCCACCCGGATCGGGGCCCCAAGTGTCCGCTCGCCCGCGTTGTGGCGGCCCAGGGTAGCCCGGACCTTTTCCACGACGAAGGGCCGCTCGCCCTCGAGGTCCTCTTTGAAGACCCGTACCTCTTTCCAGCCGAGACCCTCGGTGACAGCCAGCCGGCGCGCGTCGAGTTGGAGCTGCCGCGGGTCTGCGTGGTGCGCGCCGTCGTACTGCAGGGCTACCCGGTGGCTCGGATAGGCGGCGTCGGGCCAGACCCGGGCCCGGCCCCAGGTATCGCGGATAACCTGGTTCAGCAGCGGCTCGCCCAGACCGGTCCGGCTGAGGATCAGGCGCATCTTCGTTTCCTGGGGCGAGTCCGCGCCCACCCGGATGTCCTGCAGGGCTGCCCGTGCGGTGCGCACCCCGCGCATACCGGGATGCGCCGCGACCATGCGTTCAAGCTCCGCCAGCGTTGCCAGCGCGACGCGGGGGACCGGAAACTCCGGTCCGTGGGCGACGACGATCGAGTCGCCGGCCGCCACCAGTTCGTCCGGTGTCAGGATCGCGGCCAGGTCCAGCCAGGTGCGGGCCGGCGAGGTGACCCGCACGCCGTTGACCACCACAACCTCGCCCGGCAGGAACGTGAGGCGGTGGCCGACGACGTTCCGCCGTCGCGGTTTACTGCTGTCGCGCTCCCGGGCAACGTGGATCCGCCAGTCCTCCTCAAGCCAGCCCGGAAGGCCCATGGCCCAGAACCTTCCGCCGGAGTGATGCGTGATCGTCGACTCGTCGTCGAGCGCGGAGAAGGCACGCAGGCTGGACGCTGGACCGTCCGGGGCCGCCGAGGGAATCCTGATCCCGCGCGAGGGCACGTAAACATCGGGGCGGCGGGTCCGCTTGCGGGAGACGCCCGCAGCCTGGGCGTCCCGGGCGGTGAACGAGCCGGCAAGCAGTTCCGGCGGCAACGGAAGTCGGGCCATGCTTCAGTGTGCGCCGGCGGCAACGGGTCAATCGGGTTATCCACAGCTTGGTTGCGGCGGACTGCGCGAACGGACACTTGAGGCCCCAAAATTTCCCAGGGGTGGGGCCTTAAGTGTCCGTTCGCGCGGTGGGGTGGGGCCTCAAGTGTCCGTTCGCGCTACTTCCGGAGCTTGGTGCGCAGGCCGGTGACGAGCTTCTTCCCGGACTGGGCGGCCTTGCGGGCGAGCTGGTACGCGCCGTAGCGGAACTTCTTCACCGGCAGGTCCCAGGTCCCCGGGTAGGAGATTTCGCGGCCGCCGAAGGACTTCTTGAACGACGTGAAACCGGCCCACTTGTGGTCGGGCTGGTCCGCAGGCGCCACACCCCAGAGGTCCACGTGCGCCAGGCCCTTGTCCTTGGCATCGGACATCAGGGTCACGAGCAGCGGGATGCCGGCGCTGAGTTTCCGGTGCGTGTCGTCCAGGGCGGCATGTGCATAGGTGCGGGTGTCAGCGGAATCATAGGCCAGGGCTGCGGCGATCGGTTCGCCCTCCAGTTCCGCGATGAACAGCGTGGCCGCGCCGGACGGCATCAGCGAACGCGCAACCTGGCTCAGGTACTCGTCACTTTGCGGCTTGAAGCCATTGCGCGCCGCGGTCAGGTGCAGGAATTTCAGCAGCACCGAAATCTCCGCCGGATCCTGGCTGGACCGGAAGGTCACGCCCTTCTTGTGGATGTTGCGGTAGAGGTTGCGGTTTACCGGCTTCATGTCCGCCAGGACGTCCTTGAAGTCGCGGTCCAGGTCCACGATCCAGCTCAGTTCGGGCTGCAGGTTCGCCGGCGCGGGGCGCAGGCCGCGGCTGCCCAGCACGGTTTCGGCATCGGCAGCCGCAATTCCGGCGTCGACCGGTTCCAGCCGGACAAACACCGCCCCGCACCGGCGGGCCAGTGCCGTCAGGGACTCGAGGGCGGCGTCGAAGGCCGCAAGCGAATCGGCCAGCGGCCCGTACGGGACGTAGAGCAGTTTGCCGGCCGGGTTGCTTTCCTCGACGGCCAGGAAGCGCCAGCCGTCGCCGGACTGTTCGTGGACGGTGCGGCCCAGGGCGCGCTGGACGTCTGCCCAGTGCGGGCCCTGCAGGAAGTAATCCACGGTTCAGGCCTTCATTCCGGTAGTGACGGCAAAGGCCACGGCGGGCCCGGTGGCGCCGGCGACGGGGTGCACGTTGACCGGCGCCTCGGCGGCCGGCAGGAACGCTGAGGCGCCGCGTTCCAGCTGCAGGTCGCCCTTGGGGGAGTCCAGCAGGACCGCGCCGGAGACCACAATGATGACCGCGGCTCCGGACTGCGCCAGCGGGACCGGCTCCGCGCCCGGGTGCAGTTCCACCCGCTGCAGCGCAAATTCGCGGAACGGCGGGCGGTAGAGCTCCTGGCCGAGCATGGTGGTCTCGGCGCTGAGCGCCGGCACGCCGGCGGCTTCGAACGCGACCGTGGCCAGCAGCTCCGGCACGTCCACGAACTTCGGCGTCAGGCCGCCGCGGAGCACGTTGTCCGAGGAGGCCATCACCTCGATGCCCAGGCCGTGCAGGTAGGCATGCACGTTGCCGGCTGGCAGGTATACGGCCTCGCCGGGCGCCAGCGAGATCCGGTTCAGCAGCAGCGAGATCAACACCCCGGGATCACCGGGGTACTCCTGGTTGAGGTCCACCACCGTGGTCAGTTCCGCCGTGTGCGGACCCGTCGGCGCGCCGGACACCAGCGCGGCGACGACGGCGTCCGTCGCCGCGGCAACGTCCGCGCCGCCGGTGATCAGCCGCTCGAAAGCCGCCCGGAGGGCGGCAGGCTCGTCCGGCTGCGCCAGGTCATCCAGCAGCCGGGGGAGCAGGGCCGGCAACTCCAGCCCGGCAAGGTCAAAGCACTCCGCCACGTGTGCGAACACGGCCCTCGACTCCACCGCCGTTCGGAAGCCGCACAGCGCCTCGAACGGGGTCAGGGCAAAGATCATTTCCGGCTTGTGGTTGTCGTCCTTGTAGTTCCGCGTGGCGGCGGCCCGGTCGACGCCGGCCGCCTCCTCGCGGGCGAACCCGGCCCGCGCCTGCTCCAGCGTGGGGTGCACCTGCAGGGACAGCGGGCGCTCCGCGGCCAGGACCTTGAGCAGGAAGGGCAGCCGCGGACCGAACTCGGCGACACTGTCGCCGCCCAGATAGTGCTCCGGGTCACCGGCGATCAGCCCGTCCAGGGCCAGCCGTCCGCCGTCGTCCGCCGCGGGCCCGTCCGCTCCGGTCCGGACCAGGGAGGGGGAATCCGGGTGGGCGCCGATCCACAGCTCGGCCTCCGGGCCGCCGGATGCCGGCCGGCCGAGCAGGCCGGCGATCGCGGTGCTGGACCCCCAGGCGTAGGGCCGGAGGACGTTCTCAAGTTCGTACACGGAATACCTATCTGCTCGGGGCGGGCCGGGACTGGAGCGTGCTGGAAAGAAGGGCAGGGCGCCCGGTCCTAGAGCGGGGCACACTGCCCGTTGGTCGCCACCAGGTTGCGGATGGACTGCTCATCACCGTTGCGCTTGAAGTCGTTGAGCATCTTCTCCGTGATCGGCTCGCCCTCGGGCGTGGTGGTCACGGGCGTGAAGTCCGACGGCGACGGCGCGGGCTGCGTGCCGGGCTCTGCCTGGGCCACGCCGCCGGCGGCCGAGAGCGGACCGGGCGCCGCGGCCGGCTGGCGGATGGAGTCGTCGGCCGGTCCCGCCGCGGGAGCGGGACCCAGCAGCTTGTCCACCGCCTGGTGGATCTTGGTGAAGTCCGGCACCGTGGGGAAGGAGGCGTCGAAGTCAGGCGGACCGATCGTCAGCCGGCTCACCGGCTGGCCCTTGGACTTCATCGCCAGATCCACGAAACTGCCGAGCTGGCTGGCGGAAATGTTGGAATCGACCACCTTGGTGCCGGCCTTGACGATGCCCTCGAATTTTGAGAGCAGCGTCGCCGGATCCATTTGCTTGAGCATCGCCTGCTGCACGCACTGCTGGCGTGCGATACGGGCGTAGTCGTCCACGAATTCGCGGGAGCGGCCGTACCAGAGGGCGTGGTAGCCGTCCAGCTTGTTGTCGCCGGCCGGGATCCAGCCCAGCGGCATGCCGTGGATGCCGTTGGCTTCGTCGATGGTCTCGCCGCTGATCGGGACCCAGCCCCCGGCCTTGATCCGGATGCCGCCCATCGCATCAATGAGCTTGGCGAAGCCGTCCATGTCGACCAGGACGTAGGCCTGGACCTTGATGCCGAGGGTGCCGGACACCGCCTCCAGCGTGGCCTGCGCGCCAGGATCCTGCACCCCGGGATAGAGGTCCTCGTACTTATTGGTGACCTCGGTGTTGATGGCGTTGATGAGGCACTCGTTGCCGCAGTCGTAGCCGTCGGGGTAGATCTTGCGCATCGGCGAGTCCGCGCTGAACTGGGCGTTCTGCAGGTTGCGGGGGATGGAAATGATGGCGGCCTTGCCGGTCTTGGCGTCCACGCTGATCACGGACAGGCTGTCCGGCCGGCGGCCGGTGCGGTCCGCCCCGGCGTCGCCGCCCATCATCAGGAAGTTGTAGCGGCCCTCGGACGGCTCCATCGCCGGGCCGTTTGCGAAGATCGTGCCGATCGCGTCCCTGCCGACGTTCAGCAGGTACGCCGCGTAGCCCAGGCTGCCGCTGCTGAGCAGCATGGCCAGGATCAGGGCGACGACGACGGCGGCGCGCGTCCCGGTCTCGAGCAGGACCGGGCGGACCAAACGGAGGGTGTTGATGAACAGCGCCGCCCAGCCGAGGGCAAGCGTGGCGAGCACGAGGACCAGCACCAGCGCGGTGGCGGGGTTGGCTATGAGGTTGATAAGCGTTGGCCGGGACACCACCAGCAGGACAAGCGCCGCGGCCAGCAGGAGCCAGGCCGCGAGGGTGATCCGGAGGGCGAAGCGACCCAGCCGGCGGTTGCCCGCGACAATCTGGGCACTGCCCGGGACCAGCAACGTCATCAGGATCAGCAGGAAGGCGCGCTTGGCCAGCACGGGCGACGCCGCTCCGGCGGGGTAGCGGACCGGGTCCGTCAGGGTACCCCGCGGTGGCTGCGATTTTTCCCGCGCAGCAGCGAAACCTTGGCTCATCTGCGCAATCCCTACCGGCCGCCCCGCGGAACGTTGTTTTCGTCGGAGAAGACTTCGGCAACCTTGCTGCGCAGGTTCGCGCCCTTGCGGGTGGCGGCGTCGTTGAGCTCATGGGCGAACCGCAGCAGATCGGCCCGCAGCTTCTCCGCGAGGGCATCCGTGCCCGAGGCCAGCATCCGGACCGCGAGCAGGCCGGCGTTGCGGGCTCCTGCGATCGAGACCGTGGCAACCGGGACACCGGCGGGCATCTGCACGATGGACAGCAGCGAATCCATCCCGTCGAGGGTCTTCAGGGGCACGGGGACGCCGATCACCGGAAGCGGGGTCACGGAGGCGAGCATACCTGGAAGATGCGCCGCGCCGCCGGCGCCGGCAATGATCACGCGCAGGCCGCGCTCGTGGGCGGTCTGCCCGTAGCGGATCATCTCGGTGGGCATGCGGTGGGCCGAGACAACGTCGGCCTCGAACGGGATGCCGAATTCGGCCAGCGCCTCGGCGGCGGCCTCCATGACGGGCCAGTCGGAGTCCGACCCCATCAAGAGCCCCACCAGCGGGGCGGCCCCGCGGCCGGCGGCCCGGGAGGCGGCGTCTTGGGCTTCGATGCTGGTGTTCACGCGTTCTCCTCGGAGGTCCCCGCGGCGGAAACGGCGTGCGCCCGTCCGTCCCGGATGATGTTGGCGACGGTGCCCGCCCGTTGCCGGATGGAATCGACGTCGGCGGCCGACGTGCCGACCAGGTTGACGTGGCCGATCTTCCGGCCCGGCCGCACTGCCTTGCCGTAGCAGTGGACCTTCGCGGCCGGTTCGCTGGCGAGGGCCGCGGGGTAGGCGGAGAACAGGTTCTGGTTCGCGCCGCCGAGGAAGTTCTTCATGACCACCACGGGCCCGAGCAGGTCGGTGGCCCCGAGCGGTAGGTTCAAGATGGCGCGCAGGTGCTGTTCAAACTGGCTCGTGACCGCCCCGTCCTGTGTCCAGTGGCCCGTGTTGTGCGGGCGCATCGCGAGTTCGTTAATCAGGAAGCCGGCGCCGACGCCGGGGGTCTCGAACATCTCTACGGCCATGACGCCCGTGACACCCAGCTCGTGGGCGATCCGGATGGCGGCGTCCTCGGCCGCCGCGGCAACCTCGATCGGGATGTCCAGTGCGGGGGCGATGACTTCGTCGCAGACGCCGTCGACCTGGATGGTGTGCACCACCGGCCACGCGCGGCATTCACCGTCGGGGGTGCGGGCGACCATCGCCGAGAGTTCCCGGCTGAATTCCACCTTGGCTTCGGCCAGCAGCGGGGACATGGCCTCGAACCAGTCCGCCGACTCCGCGGCGTCCTGGGCGGAGGCGACGATCCGCACGCCCTTGCCGTCGTAGCCGCCCCGCGGGGTCTTGAGCACCACCGGCCAGCCGGTGTCATCGCCAAACGCCACGAGTTCCCCGACGTCGGCGACGGCGGCCCAGTGGGGATTGGGCAGCTCCAGCCGGTCGATCGCGGCGCGCATCACCAGCTTGTCCTGGGCATTGACCAGGGCGTCGGGGCCCGGGTGGACGTTGACGCCGGCCTCGATCAGGGCGCGCAGGTGCCCGGTGGGGACGTGTTCGTGGTCGAAAGTCAGCACGTCCAGCCCCCGGGAGAACTCGAGCAGGTGGTCAAGGTCCGTGTAGTCGCCGACGGGGGCCTTGGCCACAGCGGCGACGGCGGAAACGTCCTCAGCCTCGGCGAGGACACGGAGTTCAAAGCCGAGCGCGGTCGCGGCGGGGGCCATCATGCGGGCAAGCTGGCCGCCGCCAACGACGCCGATTACTGGAAAAGTCACATCTCCCAGCCTACCGAAAACCTGCGCGGAACCGGCCCTTGCCCGCCCAGCCCGCCGAAACAGCGCCGTTTTCGGGCGCGGATTACGCGTCCTGGCCGCCCGGACCAGCGCCGGCCGGGGGCGCGTACCCGGAAAACGGCGCTAAAATGGGCCGTTGGCCGTTTGGCCGCCAGCTTCCCCCAGATTCAAAGGCCACGGAGGGTCATGATTAACACACTTGCAGATCGAGCGCGCGGGCTTGCCTCGCTCTTCTGGCGCGAAGTGGCCAAGTTCGGCGCCGTCGGCGGTGTGGCCTTCATCATCGACAACGGCCTGACGTACTACCTGATGCACGGCCCAATGTCCGACAGCGAGGCGAAGGCCCGCTTCGTCGGGGCGACCGTCGCCACGATTTTCTCCTGGATCGCGAACCGCTTCTGGACGTTCCGCCACCGCCGTCAGGAAAACGTGTTGCGCGAGTTCGCGATGTTCGTCCTGATCAACGGCATCGGCATCGGCATTTCCACCGGGCTCACGGCCCTCGCCAAGTACGGCATGGGCATCACGGACAAGAACATGCTCTTCTCCGCCGGCATTGTCGGCATCCTCGTTGCCACGGTGGTGCGGTTCTTCGCTTACCGCTTCCTGGTCTTCAACAAGGAACTGGACGACGAGCCGGAGTTCTTGCACGACCACGAGATCATCGAACGCCACCCGCACGGCCAAGAAGCCGTCGGGGTTCCCGGCCAGGCCGGCCAGGAACCGGACGTTCCCGGGTCCACACCCGGGCGCCGCTGAGCCGCTCCCGCTGAGCCTGCCGGACCGGGTCAGTTCCGGCTGACGCGCTCGTCACTGAGCAGCCGCTCGGTCACCGCGACATCCGGATGCACCAGCACGACGGAACCGTCCCGCTGCCACGTTCCCAGGGACTGCGCCAGGACGGATTCGAGTCCCTCGGCGGCCCGGACCAGCACCCGTTCGCCGCCATCGGCAGACGCCCCGCCCGGCGTAGCCGCCGCCGGGGCGGCAAACCCCGCCAGCAGATCGGCGTGCGCGTGCACGGCGCCCCCGGCGCTCCGGAGAGCCGGGCGGACCGCCTCCGGCTCCACCTGCGGCATGAAGAAATCGCCGTGGGAGCGCACTTCGGCGGCGTAGTCCACGACGCCGGAGGGCAGCTCGCCCAGCCACCGCATCGCCAGAGCCGGCAGCGCGACCGCCATGACGGCGTCGAACGCTCCTTGGGCGGCCGCCGGCCCGGGCTCGGCCGTGGCGAGCAGCTCGGCTTCCGCAGCGTCCAGCACCACCTCCATGCCGAGCTGCCACGCGGCCAGCGCCAGCACCAGCGACTTCCAGTGCGCCGGTAGGTCCAGCCGCAGCCGCGTTCCGGGTTCCGCGTCCAGCTCGTCCTGCAACAGGTTGCTGGTCTTCGCCACCCAGTTGTCCAGCACCCGGCCGGATAGTTCCACCCGCTCACCGGCGGGTCCGTACCAGGTCAGGCGTGGCGAGGTGGACTGGCCGGAACGCAGGGCTGACATCAGGTCCATTACCGGGATACTCATGCCCTCATCTTGCCACGGCCGCACCCACGTGATCTCTGTCACGCCGGCGCCCTTCGGCGGGCCCCGTCCGGCCGCGGTCCGAGGTGAGGCGCCGGAGCAAAACCACCGTAAACGCAGGAAAATCCCAGGAAAAGCGCAGGAAAGTACTCAGCAACCTGCCAACTCCGTGCCAGCCTGCGGCGGCGGCCGGAAAACTCCCGGGCGTGGCGTGCACGGCCAATCCGACGGAAATTGATTATTATCTCCGCCGCGGCTTGACTCCCGGATACTTACACGCGTGTAATTAGGTATCGAAAGCCAATGCGCATCAGGCGGCACACAACCGAGTGTCCGGGGGTCAGGCAAAGGCTGCAAAATCAGAGAGGGAACGCCAATGGGGCTTGCAGAGCGTATCCATGACGATGAAGTCGTCGCCGGCCAAGCGACGGCAAAATACCGTTCACGCGGGGTGCCGAGTGATTGGTACGTAGATCCCGCCGATCCGGACGCCGCGCAGCGGTACAACGAACACACCCAGGATTCGCTGCAGGACCAGGCCACGGCCTTCCTGGCAGCCCACGAAGCACTTCTGGCGGGGAACCCGGAGCAGGACAACGATCCGCTCGACCCGCCCATGGAACTGCAGACCCTGCACTCCGGAACCACCGCCCAGCCGGTGTGGATCGGGTTGCCCTCCCGGCAGGACTTCGATGACGAAGGCGAACTGGGATGGCAGACCGACGCGCTGTGCGCGCAGACCGACCCGGAGGCCTTCTTTCCTGAAAAGGGCGGCTCCACCCGCGACGCCAAGAAGGTGTGCGGTGCGTGCAACGTCCGTTCACAGTGCCTGGAGTACGCCTTGTCCAACGATGAGCGCTTCGGTATCTGGGGCGGCCTCTCCGAGCGGGAACGCCGCCGGCTTAGGAAGCGGGCAGTCTAATTCTTCAAGAAGTACGAGTCACCGCCGTTGTGGTAGCCCACAACGGCGGTGACTATCTCCCCAGGACCCTGGCGGCATTGGCGGCGCAGACGCGACCGGCGGATGCGGCCCTCGGGATCGACGCCGGCTCCCGCGACCACTCGGCGGCCCTGCTTGGCCAGGCCCTTGGCCAGGCCAACGTAACCGTCGTCGAGCCGGGCAGGAGCGGCATGGGCGGCGCCGTCCAGGCCGGACTCAAGGCACTCGCGCCCTGGCGCGGGGAGGCCGCACCCGCGGCCGCCGAATGGATCTGGCTGCTGCATGACGACGCCGCACCGGCCCCCGAAGCCCTCGCCGAACTGCTGCACGCAGTGGAGCGAGCCCCCTCCGTCACCGTGGCCGGCTGCAAGCAGCTGGACTGGCACGCCGGGCGCCGGCTGATCGATGTGGGCCTCTCCACCAGCCGCTGGGCGGAGCGCCTGACGCTGATCGAGGCCGACGAACTCGACCAGGGCCAGTACGACGGCCGCAGCGACACCTTCGCCGTTAACTCGGCGGGCATGCTGGTCCGCCGCGACGTCTGGGAAGACCTCCGCGGCTTCGACCCGGCCCTTCCGGGCAGCGGCGACGACGTCGACTTCTGCTGGCGCAACCGGCTCGCCGGCCACCGGGTGGTGGTGGTCCCGAGCGCCCGCATGTTCCACGTGTCGCACCGGCCGCACGCCCAGGGCAACGCGGCGGCGGCCCGCAAGGCGCAGGTCCACCTGCGGCTCAAGCATGCCTCGGCCTGGAAAGTCCCCGTGCACGCCGTCGGTGCCCTGCTGGGCAGTCTGTTCAAACTGGTCCTCAGCATCGCCGTCAAGGATCCCGGCCACGGGTTCTCCCAGCTGCTGGCAACCCTCGGCGCCCTCGGACGTCCCGCCGCCGTGTTCCGCGGCCGCCGCAACGCCGCCCGCACCCGACGGATCCGCCGCTCCGTCATCAAGGGGCTGCAAACTCCCCGGCGAGAGGTCTGGGCGCACCGCCGCTCGCTGATGGAGGCGCTCGGCTCGGACGATACCAGCGACGCCGCCAGCCACGACCTGCTTGCCGACCAGCCCAGCGGCGATTCCGCCGACGACTTCGCGGCACTGGGCACCACCGAGCGCGGCTGGGTGGGTAACGGCGCCCTCCTGGCGTTGCTGGTTACCGCCGCGGCATCGCTGGTCGGCCTGCTGGGGCTGTTCCGCGCCGACGCGGTCACCGGCGGGGCGCTCATCCCGGTCTCGGGCCGGTTGGGCGACATCTGGAACCATGCCTCGAGCTGGTGGGTTGAACTCGGGGCCGGACTTCCTGGCCACGGTGACCCGTTCGGTTACGTGCTCTGGGTGCTCGGCGTGCTCGGCGCGGGCAACGCCAACGGGGCCGTGGCCTGGCTGCTGATCCTGGCCATGCCGCTGTCCGCGCTGGGGGCCTGGTTTGCCGCTGGAGCCCTGACCCGCCGGCGCAGGCTTCGTCTCGCGGCCGCATTCATCTGGGCCGGCGCGCCCGCCCTCCAGGTCGCCCTGAACCAGGGCCGCCTCGGTGCGCTCCTAGCGCACGTCATGATGCCGCTGCTTGTCCTGGCCCTGCTCCGGGCCACCGGGTCCGTCCCGGGCCGCGGGCGCTTCGCGGTCCCGGTGCCGGGGGACCGGCGCTTCACCGAAAAGCCTCCCACCAAGCCCGGGGTCAACGGCACACCGTCCTGGACCGCGGCAGCCGCGGCGGGGCTCGCGCTGGCCGTCATCACCGCGGCCGCCCCGTCGCTGCTGCTGCCGGCCGCCGTCGTCGTGACGCTGTGCGGGGTGCTGCTGCGGCGCCGGGGACGCACTATCTGGTGGGCGCTGCTTCCCAGCCTCGCCCTGTTCCTTCCCTTTGCCCTCCCGGTCCTGGACCGGCCCCGGGCCCTGCTCGCCGATCCGGGCCTGCCGCTCGGCTTTGACGCGGCGCCGCTCTGGCAGCAGGGGCTGGGCCAGCCGCTGCGCTTCGAGGGCGCTGCCGGCCTCTCCGGTCTGTCCGCCTTCGGTCCCGGTGCCGTGCCGTGGGCGCTGCTGCTCGCCCTGCTGATCGGCCTGCCTGTCCTCCTGCTGGCGGTTGCCGCCCTCTTCCTCCCGGGCCGGCGTGCCGCGGGGCGCCGGCCCTGGCTGGCCCGCTGCCTCTGGGCCGCGGCGGTGCTGATGCTGGCCGGCGGCTGGCTGGCCGGGCACATTGCCACCGGCGCCAGTGCCGAGGTCTTGGTCACGCCGTTCACCGGCCCGGCAGTCTCTGCTGCGGCCTTCGCGCTGCTGGGCGCGGCGCTGATCGGTGCCGAGGCCCTGGTCGACGCCGCCGATGCTTCCGCCACGGGCGGTCTTGGCCGCAAAATCCTGGTCCGCGGCACCGCCGTCACCGCAATGGTGCTCCTGCTCGCCGGTCCGCTGGCCGGCCTGGCTGCGTGGGCATCCCACAATGTGTTGCAGCCGGACCCGCCCGCGGCCGCTGCCATCGATCCGGACGGTGCCCCGGCTGCAGCCGGAAGCATCGGTTCCGCCGAAGCAGGCACCGGCGCCGAGCCGGACGGCGGCGCCGCGCTCGGCGTCCGCCGCCTGGTCCAGGCCGGCACGCCCCGCCTGCTCCCGACGACGGCGATCGACCGGGGGGAGGGGCCGGAACAGACCCGGACGCTGGTTATCTCCGCCAAGGAGGACCGAGGCTTTGACGCCGCGCTGATGCGCGGTGACGGCACCCGGCTGGACGCCCTCTCCGCCGTCGCCGCCGCCCGCCCGGTGACCGGCGCCCCGGGGAAGGAAACAGTCCGCGACGACGACGCGGTTGCCGCCTCCCTGCGCAGCGTGGTCGCCACGATCGCCGCCGGTCAAGGGGTGGACCCGCGCCGGCAGCTGGAGCAGCTCGGCGTCGGCTTTGTCGTGCTCGAAGCCAGCGACAGCTCGGCCGAACTGACGGCCAGCCGGATGGACGCCGTCCCCGGCCTCGTCGCGGTCGGCCGCACCGACGTCGGCTGGTTGTGGCGGATCAGCCCGCTGAACCAGAAAGAAGCCAAGGCCGCCGACGTCGCGCACCGCCTCCGGATCGTGGACCGCGCCGGAACGACCGTCGGGCTGCTGCCGGCCGGGCCGGTCTCCGCCGACGCCACCGTGCCGGCCGGACCGGAAGGCCGGCTGGTGGTCCTCGCCGACCGGGCGGATCCGGGCTGGAGCGCCTGGCTCGACGGCCGCCGGCTGACCGCCACCACCGCGGACTGGGCGCAGGCCTTCACCCTCCCGGCCGAGGGAGGCCGGCTCAGCATCCGCTACGAAAACCCGTGGGCACTCTGGACCGGCATCGCCCAGGCCGTCGTCATCGGCCTGACGGTCCTCCTGGCCATCCCCATGCCTGCCCGCCGGCCGAACACCGGGCTCTCCAGGGACGAAGGCTCCCTGCGTAAGGAACACCAGCATGCATGACGACAACGAGGGCGCAACGCCCCCGGAACGGTCCGCACCCGCCGGGCTGCCGCAGGCCCCGGCAACCGAGGACAAGCGGGACAGGGGCGGACGGGGCGGAACAACGCGCCGCGCTGCGGGCGGGGTTCCGCTCCCGGCCCGGCTGAAGAGCATTTCCGGGACCGTGGGCGGGATTCTTTCCGCCCTGGTGCTGGTCGCGGCAGGCGGCGGCCTGGTGGCGGCGTCCGCCCTCTCCCCGCACAGCCCCGGCAGCAGGCAGCTTGAAGCGCCGCTGGCCGCGGTGCCGGCCGGCAGCAGCGTGGGCATTTGCCCCGGACCGGCACGGCTGCTCCAAGGCACCCCCGTCGGCACGGATCCGCAGTTCAGCCCGGAATCGGCCACAGCCCGGAGCACGGTCAGCGCGGTCGTGCTGAGTTCCAACACCGGGGTGCTTCCCGGAAGCCGGCTTGCCGCGCTCACCGGCGCCCCGCTGGTGCAACTGGCCAAGGCCGCCCCGGCGACCGCAGCCGCGACGCCGTCAGCCCCGGCGGCCGCGACCGCACTGCGCGCCGGAGTCATACCGGAGCGCGGCGTCGACGCCGTCAGCGTGCTCAGCGCGGACGCGCAGGGAAACCAACAACCTTCAGCCGGCGCAGTGATGAGCTACACCGCCGCCGACGGGGACTTGCGCGGCGCGGCTGCCGCCGCCTGCCGGCGGCCGGCCAACGATCTGTGGCTGGTCGGGGCGAACACCGCCCTCGGCCGGACCGCGGTCTTGAAAATCAGTAACTCATCCGGCACACCCGCCACCGTGAGCCTGGAGCTGTTCGGCGCCAAGGGCGCCATCCAGGCTCCCGGAAGCCGCGGACTGCTGGTGGCGCCGGGCAGCACCCGGTCCATCATCCTCGCCGGGCTGGCGCCGGGGCAGGAACGGCTCAGCGTGCGGGTGCGCAGCACCGGCGGCCCGGTCTCAGCCGTCATCCAGCAGAGCGTGCTCCGCGGTCTGACCCCGGGCGGGGTGGACTTTATTTCGCCGGGAACGGTTCCCGCCACCGGTCAGGTCATTTCCGGCATCGACCTTCAGGGCCCGGCCGCGCTGGCCTCTCTGGGCGCGAAACCTGGCTTCGCTGATGCCAAACCAGCCCTGCAGATCGCTGTCCCGGGGGCCGCGGACGCCGTGGTTGAAGTGAAGCTGTTCGGACGGGACGGCCAAAAAGCCCTGCCGGGCGGCGTGGTCACCGCCAAGGCGGGCGCGGTCACGGAAGTCTCCCTCGCGGCGGTGCCGGCTGGCCACTACACCCTGGCTGCCAGTTCGGACGTTTCCTTCGTCGCCGCGGCCCGGGTCACTCGCGGGTTCAAGGCCGAGGATGCCGCGGACTTCGCCTGGGCGCCTGCCTCGGCGCGGCTCGGAAGCCAGCACGTGGTCCCGGTGCCGCGGACGGGCGAGCGGTTCCTGATGTTCGGCGCACCGGAAGGCCGTGCCAAGATTTCCTACACGCCGATCACCGCCGACGGCAAGATCCGCGCCGCGGCCACCGCGGACATCGCCGGCGGAACCACGGCCTCGGTCAAGATCCCCGGTGATGTGGGCGGTTCGCCGCTGGTGGGGTACCTTGTATCCGCGTCGGGGGACGCGGCCTATGGGGCCGTGCTGCTGGAGCAGGACGGCAGGGCTGACATTTCGAGCATCCCGGTCACCCCCGGGGCGGCCGGCCAGGAACAGGTCCCGGTCACCCTCGGGTACTAGCCGGGGCGGCCGGCGGTTTGCGGCGGCCTAGTAGCGGCGGCGGTACACCGGGTCCAGTGACTCCGGCGGTACCCCGAGCATCTCGGCCGTGCGCTCCACGACCACGTCGTGCACGAGGTCCTGGAGTTCCTCGCGGCTGCCGCAGGCCTGTTCCACCACACGCCGGTAGAGCGTGATGACGGGACCATCGTCCGCCGTCGCCGGAGCGTAGGATCCCATCGGCGCCGGGGTGCCGTCGGCCACAAGCTGCTCCAGCCCCGGCGGGATCTCCTCCACCGCGAAACGGACGCCGTCCAGCGGTTTGCCCCAGATATCGTGCAGGCGTTGCGCCGAATCGAGGACAAAATCGTCGAAGCCGTCCGAACGCGTCCGGTATCCGGGCAGCGTAGGGAGCATCAGCTCGCCGCGCAGCCCCCGGCCGTGCCGGTTCCTGCGGCGCTGACGAAAGCTCTTCCCCTTGGCGGCGGCGCCGCCGGCGCCGGGGTCAGCCAACCGGACCGTAAAGCCGGGATCATGGTGCGATGACTGCATATCTTGACTCTAAACCCGGCGCCTGAATTCTGCGATATGGCGGCCGCCGCGACCCGCCGTCCGGCATCGCCGGAGATCCGGCTGCGCGCCCCAGCGCCGTCCGTTGCGGCCGGTGCGCAGGCAGCGGCGCGCGCTCCCGGGCCGGCGGGGCGTTTCAATGCGCGGAGGCACGGGCCGGGGGGAGTAGTCTGTGATGTCGTGGGTGCAATTCGTCAGTGTTCAAGGTCAGCCTGCCGCAATTCGGCGGTAGCGACTTTGACGTATGTGTATGCCGACTCCACGGCGGTCCTTGGTCCGCTGGCCACCTACGCCGAACCGCATTGTTACGATCTCTGCGAACAGCACGCAGGTACCCTGACGGTGCCGCGGGGCTGGGAAGTCCTGCGGCTCGCCATGCCGGCCACCCCTGCCGGCCCCGGACCCGATGACCTGCTCGCCCTCGCCAATGCGGTCCGCGAAGCCGCGGCCCGTCCCGCTGCGGCGGATCCCGCACAGGGCCGGCGCGCCGCACATCCGGCCCTCGAAGCGCCGGCCGCCGCCGAAG
Source organism: Arthrobacter sp. SD1074B (assembly GCF_056780195.1). Lineage (NCBI taxonomy): Bacteria > Bacillati > Actinomycetota > Actinomycetes > Micrococcales > Micrococcaceae > Arthrobacter > Arthrobacter sp. SD1074B. Next base: position 1,104,404 of record NZ_JBRAZT010000001.1, read on the forward strand.
GAACCCGGCGGGGGCACCTGCGCGTCCTGCGCGAACCCTCCTGAGCCGCGAACTGGCGGTAGGCTGGGAACTGAAATTTCCGTACGCCACCGGCGCCAGCGGCGTCGCCCCCAGGGAGCCTTCACCATGCCACTGATCAGTCCCGAACTCCTGTCTGTCCTGCGCTGCCCCGTGACGGGCTCGGCCCTGGTGCAGGAGGGCGACGAACTTGTCGCCGCAACACCCGGCGCCGACGGGCAGAAGTTGCGTTACGCGATTGAGGACGGCATCCCGCTGCTGCTGCCGCCGGAACTGCTGGCCGCGGCCACCGCTGCCCCCTCCGACCAACATGACGGCGGCCGGCCCGACGGCGCGCCCCGCCACGCGGCGGAATAGCCCCGATACAGCAGCCCCGGCAGCAGCCGCCGGAAGCCGGCGGGAAAGTCCGCAGGCCGGCCCATCATCGGGCGCTCCGGCGTCGAACCACTTCCAGTCCCTTCAGTACATCCCGGCTACCCAAAGGATCCCCATGACTTTCGATTACAAAATTGCGGACATCTCGCTGGCGGAGGCCGGCCGGCACCAGATCCGCCTGGCCGAGCACGAGATGCCCGGTCTGATGTCCCTGCGCGAGGAATTCGGTGCCAGCCAGCCGCTGAAGGGCGCCCGGATCGCGGGTTCCCTGCACATGACAGTCCAGACGGCCGTATTGATCGAGACCCTCACCGCCCTCGGCGCCGAAGTCCGCTGGGCCTCCTGCAACATCTTTTCCACCCAGAACGAGGCGGCGGCCGCCGTCGTCGTCGGCCAGGGCACCATCGAGGACCCGCAGGGTGTTCCGGTGTTCGCCTGGAAGGGCGAGACCCTCGAGGAATACTGGTGGACGGCCGAACAGATCCTGACCTGGCCGGGGGCGGACAGCAACCCGGACCTGGGCCCGAACATGATCCTCGATGACGGCGGCGACGCCACCATGCTGGTGCACAAGGGTGCCGAATTCGAAGCCCTGGGCGCCGTCCCGGCCGCCGGGGACGACGAATCGGACGAAGGCCGCGTCTTCCTTGAGGTGCTGCGCGCCTCGCTGCGGCAGGACCCGCAGAAGTGGACCCGGATCGGCTCGCGCCTGCTCGGCGTGACCGAGGAGACCACCACGGGTGTTCACCGCCTGTACCAGCTCGCCGAGCAGGGCAAGCTGCTGTTCCCGGCGATCAACGTCAACGACTCCGTCACCAAGAGCAAATTCGACAACAAGTACGGCATCCGCCACTCGCTGCCGGACGGCATCAACCGCGCCACGGACGTGCTGATGGGCGGCAAGGTCGCCGTCGTCTGCGGCTATGGCGACGTCGGCAAGGGCGCGGCGGAGGCGTTCCGCGGCCAGGGTTCACGGGTGATCGTGACCGAAATCGATCCGATCTGCGCGCTGCAGGCCGCGATGGACGGCTACCAGGTGGCCACGCTGGAGAGCGTCCTGGAGGAAGGCCACATCTTCATCACCACGACCGGAAACAAGGACGTCATCATGGCCGAGCACATGGCCGGGATGCGCGACAAGGCGATTGTGGGCAACATCGGCCACTTCGACAACGAGATCGACATGGCCGGGCTGGCCCGGATCCCCGGCATCAAGAAGGTCGAGATCAAGCCGCAGGTGCACGAATGGGTCTTCGAAGCCGACCCGGCCACGGGCAAGGACAGCCGCTCCATCATCGTCTTGTCCGAAGGGCGCCTGCTGAACCTCGGCAACGCTACCGGGCACCCCTCCTTCGTGATGAGCAACTCCTTCGCCAACCAGACGATCGCCCAGATCGAGCTGTTCACCAAGGCGGGCCAGCCGGAGGGGGAACGGGAGTACGAGAAGCAGGTCTACGTGCTGCCCAAGATCCTCGACGAAAAGGTCGCCAGGCTGCACCTCGACGCCCTCGGCGCGACATTGACTGAGCTGACAAAGGAACAGGCCGCCTACCTGGACCTCGACGTCGCCGGCCCCTACAAGCCGGAGCACTACCGCTACTGAGCGCGGCCCGGCTGCAGAAGCGGCCCCGGACCATGCGTCCGGGGCCTCTTTTGTGACCGGATCGTGGCGCAGCCAAGAGCGGGCCGCACCCGAAATTCACTTATGCTGTCAAGGTAACCTCTGGAAGGACCCGAGTATAGTGATCGCCCCCAAGAGCTGGAGCACCGGCCGGAAGGCCGCCGTGCTGGCCGCGGCGTGCGCGCTGGCGGCCGGCGGCGGAGTGTTCGCCGCGGCAGGACCCCTGGCCCACCCCTCCTTCGCCTCCGAAGCCGGCTCCCCGGAACGGTCGACCCAGGGGCTGGCATTCCCGGTCGTGCCGCCGCTGAAGCTCGCGGCCGCGCCCGCCGACGCCGCCGTCCAGGTCAACCCGGCCGCGCCGGTCACCCTGAAGGTGGGCAACGGCCGGATCGAACGCGCGGCCCTCACCAGTGATTCGGGCGACGCCGTGGACGGAAAGCTCAGCGCCGACGGTTCCAGCTGGGCCGCCGCCGGGCCGCTGCAGTTCAACACCCGGTATACCTACAGCTACTCCGTCGTCGACGGCGCGGGCCGCAGCACGGACGCCACCCGCAGCTTCACAACGGTGAGCACCGCCAACGAGGCGGATGCGGCCATCTATCCGCTGGACGGCATGAAGGTCGGCGTCGCGCAGCCGCTCCAACTCACCTTCAGCGAACCGGTGCTGAACCGCGCCGCCGTTGAAAAAGCCATCAAGGTCAGCTCCACCTCGGGGCAGGCCGGCGACTTCCACTGGTACAGCAACACCATGGTCCGGTACCGGCCGCAGAATTTCTGGGCGGCCAACAGCACGGTCACGATGGACATCAAGCTCTTCGGCGTTGACCTCGGCAAGGGCCAGATCGGTAATTTCAATAAGAAGGTCACGGTGCACATCGGTGACAAGAAGGTCGCCATCGCCGACGCCAAGACGCATACGTTCACGGCCTCGGTCAACGGCCGCCAGGTCGGCAGCTGGCCGGCGACACTGGGCGACACCCGCTTCCCGTCGGCGCGCGGCTACCTCGTCCTGATGGAAAAGTACCGGGTTGAGCACATGGACGCCTCCACCATCGGGCTGAAGCCGGGCGACCCGGCCTACTACGGGCAGCTCGACGTCAATTACGCCACCCGGTTGACGACCAGTGGCGAGTTCATCCACCAGGCGACGGAATCCGCTATGCCCTTCATCGGCAAGGTAAACCTCTCCCATGGCTGCATCGGGCTGGGCCCGGACGGCGCCAAGTGGGTTTTCGACAACATGACGACCGGCGACGTGGTCCAGGTGGTCAACACCGACGGGGACTATGCGGCCAACGACGACGGCTACGGGGACTGGAACATCCCCTGGGCGAAGTACGCCAACTAAAAGCCGCGGAGAATTGTAGTTGGGGGACAGGGTTGTGGGGGGACGCCGGATGGACGAGCCGATGAGCACCGGTAGGAGCGGCGGGAAGAGTACCGGGAAGATGCTGGCCGTGGCCGGGATCTGCCTTGCCATCGGCGCCGGCGGGATCGGCGTCGCCACGGGCCCGGTCTGGGCGGACAGCGACCTGCCCTCGGAGTCGGCGTCGCCGATGCGCAACGTCCCGGGCCTGGCCGCGCCCGTCGCGAAAGCCGTCGAACTCGGGGTGACACCGCTGGACGGTGCCACGGACGTCAACCCGGCTGCGCTGCCCTCGGTCAAGGCCGTCAACGGGCTGGTCAAGGACGTGCTGTTGCAGCCCGAAGCCGGTGGCGACCCCGTTGCCGGGAGCATCAGTGCGGACGGTTCCACCTGGACCGCCGGGGACCCGCTCGCGTTCAACACCCGGTACCGGTACAGCTTCACGATTGTTGACGGTGCCGGCAGGGAGACGAGGCAGGACCGAAGCTTCACGACGGTCGGCACGGCCAACGAGGCGGACGCCGCCGTCTATCCGCTCAACGGAAGCACGATCGGCGCCGGGCAGCCCGTAGAAATCGTCTTCAGCGAGCCGGTGCTCAACAAGGCGGCCATGGAGAAGGCCGTCACGGTCAAGGTCTCCTCCGGCCAGGCCGTCGCCTGGCGCTGGTACTCGGACCGCCGCGTGCGGATCCGGCCGGAAAAGTTCTGGGCGGCCAACAGCCGGATCACCGTGGACCTGAAACTGTTCGGCGTCGACTTCGGCAACGGCATGGTCGGCAACTCGAATGTCCCGGTGTCCTTCACGGTGGGGCCGCAGCGCATCGCCGTCGTGGATGACGTGACGAAAACCATGAAGGTCTACTTTGACGGGCAGCTGGTCAAAACCGCGCCGGTCACCCTCGGCGGCGAGGACTGGCTTTCGCCCTCCGGCTACGCGGTCATTATGGAGCAGGAGCGCCGTTCCAAGTTCAACGCCGGCAGCATCGGCCTTAAACCCGGCGACAAAGGCTACTACCCGCCGCTGACCGTGGAGTATGCCAACCGGCTGACGACGTCGGGCGTCTACGTGCACCAGGCACTGGAATCCGCGTGGGGTGCGGTGGGCAGGTTCAACGTCTCGCACGGCTGCGTCGGGCTGCTCCCGGCGGACGCCCAGTGGTTCTTCAGCAACATGAAAACCGGGGACATTGTGCAGACCCTGAACACCGGCGCAGCGCCGGTGGAGCCGCTGGAAGGCTTCGGCGATTGGAATATCCCCTGGGCCCAGTACGCCCAGCGTTGAGTACGCTCCCGGCCCCCAAGTCAGCCGTCAGTGTTCCCGTTGGTGTGGCAGCCGGCCCAGCCGTGCGCCGAGCCGGGCGCTGCGTTCCCGGGCGAGCCGCAGCCGGTCCAGTTCGCGGCGGCTCCGCTCGCCGAGCACCGCGGCCAGGTACTCCTCCGGTCCGGTTCCGGCCGGCGGCGGGGGAGCGACGTGCGCCGCAAGCTCCGTGGCCAGCGATTGCGCCATTTCCGCCCTCGAAGCGGGTGCCATGCGCCCGGCCTGGCGGAGAAAGAGCGAGGCGCGGCGGGCACCGGCGTCCGGGATCCGGCCGATATCCGCCAGGGACACCCAGGGCTGCAGCTGGAACGGGACGCTGTGCATCACCGGTGCCTCGGCCCGCACCCGGCGCCGGAGCGCGTACGTGCCGGCCACCAGGTCGCCGAGCCGCTTGGACTTTCCGTTGAACAGGGCGACGGCGACCGCCAGTCCGCCCAGCGTCGCGTAAATTTCGAGGAAACCGATCAGGCCCCGGATCAGGGCGTGCCGAAAGCGGATGGCACCGCCGTCGTCGCGCACAATGCGCAGCCCGGCGGCCAGCTTGCCCAGGGACAGGCCGCGGCTGAGAGTCTCCACCGTTACGGGCAGGACCACAAAGCTGAAGACGACGGTGACGGTAACCAGGGCGCCCAGCGCAGCGCCGTCCAGCTCGGCGGCGGCGGCGCCGACCATCGCGAGAAGGCCCCACAATGCGGCACCGTGTACCAGCACGTCCAGCAGCAGGCCCAGCGCCCGGGCGGCGAACGATGCCGCACGCAACTCCAGGACGACGGCCTCGCCTGTGATGATGGAACTCAAACCGGACCCCCCGCTTCCGTGCCAGTGAGGCACAGTCTAGCCAGCATCCCGCACCGGTCCTGAGCGCGAACGGACACTTGGGGCCCTCTTTTGCCGCGCGACCAGGGCCGCAAGTGCCCGTTCGCGCGGTGGCGGGGGCCGCAAGTGCCCGTTCGCGCGGTGGCGGGGGCCGCAAGTGCCCGTTCGCGCGGTGGCGGGGGCCGCAAGTGCCCGTTCGCGCGGGTGGTGGGGCTAGGGTGGTGCCGTGGACATCGAGGCGTTCTCCCTGGTGAACGGGGAGAAGTGGGCGCGGCTGCACGCGCTGGCGCACCAGCGCAGGCTCAGCGGCCCCGACGCGGACGAGCTGCTGCGGCTCTACCAGAGCGCGTCGGCGGACCTCTCGCTGCTGCGCTCCGTGGCGCCCGAGAGCGGCCTCTCGGCGGCGCTGTCGGCCAGCCTCGCGCAGGCCCGGACCAGGTTCACCGGGGCGCGGTCCAACTCTATGGAGGACCTCGCCCGGTTCTTCGTCATCGCCCTGCCCGCGGCCTTGTACCGGATCCGCTGGCTGACGCTCTGCTGCGGGCTCGCGTTCTGCCTGGTCGCCGCCGCGTACGCCGTCTGGATCGGCAACTCCCCGGAGGCCCTGCGCGCCCTGGGCTCCGACGCCGCAGTCCGCAGCTACGTGGAGCAGGACTTCGTCAACTACTACTCCGAGAACCCCGCCGCATCCTTCGCCGGGCTGGTCTGGACCAACAATGCCTGGATCGCCGCGCAGGCCGTGGCCCTGGGCATTACGGGATTCTGGGTCCCGATGATCCTGATCGGCAACGCCCAGGGTGTCGGCGTCGCCGCCGGGGTCTTCGCCGGAGCCGGGAAACTCGACGTGTTCTTCAGCTACATCCTGCCGCACGGACTGATGGAACTGACGGCCGTCTTTGTGGCCGGCGCGGCGGGGCTGCGGATCTTTTGGGCCGTTGTGGCCCCGGGGCCGCGCAGACGCTCGCAGGCACTCGCCGCGGAGGGCCGCTCGCTCATCACGGTGGCCCTTGGACTCGTCCTGGTGCTGCTGGTGTCGGGCGTGGTCGAAGGCTTCGTGACGCCCAGCGATCTACCGGTCTGGGCCAAGATCACCATCGGCGCAGCGGTCCTCGCCGCCTACTGGGGCTACGTCCTGAGGTTCGGCGGCATGGCCCACCGTGCCGGCGCCAGCGGGGACCTAGACGGCCCTGATGCCGGTTACGCCGAAATTTCCGCCTGAATCGGCGGGCCACGGGGTGGCACCTCGCCGGGGTTGAGGCCCTGACGGTAGGCTCGGAGTCAGAGATGTGGCGCTGCCTGGCCCAAGGCACGGCGGCGCGGAAGCCTACGGAAGTGAAGCTGCAGTGACGGAAAAAAGCCCCACCCCTCCGAACCGGCAGGATCCGAACCTGGACCCTGCCGATGACGCCGGCGAGCCCGCTTTCGAGTGGATGAAGCCGGCCGCCGCGGGCAAGCGGGCGGACGCCGCCTCCGGGAGCCCGGACGCTGGGCGGACCAGCCCGACGCCGGACGCTGAGCCGGGCGTTACGGCCCCGGACGCCGCGGCGGGGAGCACAGCGCCCGGACCGGTGGAGCCCGCAGGGACCCCGATCGCGGGCGAACGCCAGGGCCGCCGCGCCGAGCGGAAGGCCGCCGACGCCGGCGCAGCCGGCACCGCGGGCGCGACCACCGCAACCGGTACAGCCGCAACCGAGGGGCCGGCCGGGGCCGCAGGGGACCACTTCAACGAGTCACTGCCCACGTCCGCACTGCAGGTCCGCCCGCCCCAGGAAGAGGTGGAGCGGCGCAATGCCGAGCGGGAACATGCCGCCAACGCCAAGCCCGTCGCCCCCCGGGCGATGCAGGTCCTGCTCGCGATCTGCTACCCGGTCATCCTGCTGGTCCTGGCGGTCCGCGCCGTGACCAGCCCGCTGTTCCTTTGGGTCGAGTACAACCGCCCGGGCTTCCCGGGGGACGGCTACGGCTTCAGCACCGACGACCGGATGACCTACGGTTCCTACGCGGTGGACTACCTGAGCAACTGGTCCGGTCCGCGTTACCTCGGCGAGCTCGTCAACCGCGCCGGGGAACCACTGTTCAAGCAAGGCGAGGTCAGCCACATGGCCGACGTCAAGCTCGTCATTCTGTCCGCTTTCGGCGCTGGTGCCCTGCTCATCCTGCTCAGCCTGGTCGCCATCCTCTACCTGCGCCGCCGCAGCACCGGGGGAGTCCGCCGCGGACTGTTCTCCGGGTCGATCGTCACGCTGGTGATCATTGTCGGCCTCGGTGTGCTCGCGGTGCTGGGCTGGGAACAGTTCTTCACCGAGTTTCACCGGATCTTCTTTGCCAACGGCACCTGGACCTTCTCCCTGGAGGACACGCTGATCCGGCTGTTCCCCGGCCAGTTCTGGGTGGACGCCGGGATCGTGATCGGCGCCCTCGTCCTCCTCGCCGCCCTCCTCACCCTGATCCTTACCTGGCCGACGCGCAAACGCCGCGGACTGCCGCCCCGGCGGAGTGCTGCCACGGCCGCCGAAGACAGCTCGGACGCTTCAGATCCCGCGGACAGCGCGGACAGCGCAGCGGACCCGGCCGAGCCCAAGGGCCGCCGCTTCAAGCGCAACCGTAACGGCGCCCCGGACAGCCCGGCCGGCAGCGGCGCGGACACCGGGACCGGGGCGGCGCAGGATCCGAAGCCGGAGCAGAAGCAGCCGGACCCGAAACAGCAGAACTCAAACTAGGAACGGCACAGCAAAAAGCGGCCGGCACTACGGTGCCGGCCGCTTTTGCGTGTGCCGCCCGGGAAGTGCCGGCCTTAGCCGTAGATCCGATTGATCTGCGCCTCGAAGTCGCGCACGACGGCGGAGCGCTTGAGCTTGAGGGACGGCGTCAGATGCCCGGACTCGATCGTGAAATCGGCGTCGAGCACCACGAAGCTGCGGATCGACTCGGCCTTGGACACCAGGGTATTGGCCGCGTCGACGGCTGCCTGGATGGCCGCTCGCACCTGTTCGTTGGACGCCGCCTCGGCGGCCCCCATCACGGGAACACGCTGCGCGGCGCACCAGTTCTCCAGGCCTTCCGGATCCAGGTTGACCAATGCCGAGACGAACGGCCGCCCGTCACCGACCACCACCGCCTGCGCCACCAGCTGGTGCTCGCGGATCTTCTCCTCCAGCGGTCCGGGCGCCACGTTCTTCCCGCCAGCGGTGACCAGCAGGTCCTTCTTCCGCCCTGTGATGGTGAGGAAACCGTCCGCATCGAGGGAGCCGAGGTCGCCGGTGCGGAAAAACCCGTCCACGAACGCTTCCGCGTTGGCTGCCGCGTTGGCGTGGTAGCCCTTGAACACGCCGATGCCCTTGACCAGGATCTCGCCGTCGTCGGCAATCCTGATGGTGGTGCCCGGCACCGGGATGCCCACGGTGCCTACCTTGGTGCGGGTCGGTGTGTTGGCGGTGCACGGCGCCGTGGTCTCGGTCAGGCCGTAGCCTTCTAGGACGGGCACGCCGGCGCCGCGGAAGAAGTGCGCGTCGTGGGAACTGAGCGGGCTCGCCCCGGAGACGGTGTAGCCGAGGCTGCCGCCGAACGCCTGCCGCAGTTTCGGGTACAGCAGCCGGTCGAAGACGGCGTGCTTGGCACGCAGCACCCAGCCGGGGCCGGCGCCCTCGCCGCGGGCCGCAGCATCAAGGGCTTTGGAGTAGTCGATCGCGACGGCGGCAGCCGCCTGGAAGAGACGGTCCTTGCCGGCCAGCGCGGCTTTGTGCTCGGCTCCGGCGTACACCTTCTCAAAGATCCGGGGCACCACCAGCAGGAAGGTGGGCTGGAAGGTGCCAAGATCCTCCAGCAGGTCCTTGGCGTTGGAGGTGTGGCCCAGCGTGGTGCCGGCGGTCAGGCAGATCACCTGGACGGCGCGGGCCAGCACGTGCGCCAGCGGGAGGAACATCAGAGTGCGGGTGTGTGGCTGGAGCAGGATTTCCGGCAGGAAGCGCACGATGTTCTTCGCGACGAGAGCGAAGTTGCCGTGCGTGATTTCGCACCCCTTGGGCCGTCCGGTGGTGCCCGAGGTGTAGACGAGCGAAGCCACGTCGGCAAGGCCGGCAGCGGAGCGCTGCCGTTCCAGTTCGGCGTCGCCAACCCCGGCGCCGGCCGCCGCGAGGCTGGCGAGGTTCGGGGCGGCGCCGTCGTAGTCCATCCGGACGACGCCGAGCACCCGGCCGGCCAGCAGGCCGGAGCCGTCCAGGACGCCCTGGACCAGCGTGGCCTTCACCTGGTCTTCGACGAAGACGCGGCGGGCGCCGGAGTCGTGCAGGATCCATTCGACCTGGCTGCCGGAGGAGGTTTCGTAGATGGGGACGGTGACGCCGCCGGCGAACCAGATGGCGAAGTCCACCACGGTCCATTCGTACCGGGTGGCGGACATGACGGCGACCGTCTCACCCGGCGTGAGGCCGCCGGCGATCAGGCCCCGGGCCAGGGCCTTGACCTGATCCAGGAACTGCCGGGCCGGAACGTCGGTCCAGCCGGAGGGGCCTTTGCGGGAGTAGAGGGCGTGTACCGGGTCCTTGTCGTGCTGCTCCAGCAGCAGGTCCGTCACGTTGCTCGCGGGGTCCAGCTCGACGAGCAGTCCGGTGCTAGCTTCTCTCACAACCACGTCTCCCGTTCCGGTCCCCGGCCCGGCGGACGCGGGCTCCGATAGTTATCCTGCCCTAGATCCAGGACGGCATCCACATCCGCAGCCGCCAGTCCTGGTACGAAATCAGCTCCGCGGTCCAGACCGGGTAGAAGAAGGCCGAGAGCAATACGGCCGCGACGACGAACACCGCGACGAGGTAGAGGCCGGAGCGCCGCCGCCAGAGCGGGTCGCTGCTCCGGCCCAGGACCAGCCCCAGGCAGTACACCAGGGCGAGCACCAGGAACGGTTCGAAGGAGACAGCGTAGAAGAAGAACATGGTGCGTTCCGGGTACATGAACCAGGGCAGGTAGCCGGCACCAACGCCGGCCAGGATGGCCCCGGCCCGCCAGTCCCGGCGGCCGGCCCACCAGAAGAGCAGGATGCCCAGGCATGCCGCCGCGCTCCACCAGATCAGCGGGTTGCCGACCGAGAGGATGGCCGAGGTGCAGCTGGGCAGCTCGCAGCCTGCGGTGCCCTGCTTGGATGATTCGTAGAAGAACGAGGTGGGCCGACCCATCACCAGCCAGCTCCAGGCGCTCGCCTCGTAGGGGTGCTCGGCGCTGAGGCCCTGATGGAACTTGTAGGCCTCGAGGTGGTAGTGGGCCAGCGAACGGAGCGAATCGGGCAGCCAGCCCCATTCCGCCGAGGGGTTGGTCTCGGCCCAGTGCCGGAAATATGCGTTGCTGGAGCGGAACCAGCCGGCCCAGGTGGCCAGGTAGACCAGGGCGGCGACCGGGACGATGCTCAGGAAGGCGCCGATGCCGTCCTTGAGGATGCCGCCGGTGATCCAGCCGTGGACGCCGGCGATCCGGCGCGCGCTCAGGTCCCAGAGCACCGTCATCAGCCCGAAGCCGGCCAGGAAGAACAGGGCGGACCACTTGGTTCCGACCGCCAGGCCGAGGCAGACGCCGGCGGCCAGCCGCCACCAGCGGATCCCCAGCCACGGTCCGGCGGCGAGCTGCAACCGGGACGGCCGGCCGTCCGCGGAGGCGGCCGCCTGCCTGCCGAGCCGGGCCGCGAGCCGGCGCCGGCCGTCGTCGCGGTCCATCAGCAGCGCACCGAAGGCGGCAAGGATCCAGAACATCAGGAAGATGTCCAGCAGCGAGGTGCGGGACATCACGAGGTGGTGCCCGTCCACCGCCAGCAGCACCCCGGCCACCGCGCCCAGGGTGAGCGAGCGGAAGAGCTTTTGCGCGATCAGGGCGAGCAGGAAGATGGAGAGGGTGCCTGTCAGGGCCGCGCCGAAGCGCCAGCCGAAGGGGTTTTCCGGGCCGAAGAGCCACATGCCGGCGGCGATCATCCACTTGCCGACCGGCGGGTGGACTACGTACTCCGGGCCGTCCAGCAGCACCCCGGGGTTGCCTGCGATGAAGGAATCGTTGGCCTTGTCCGGCCAGGCGCGCTCATAGCCGCTGACCAGGAGGGAGTACGCGTCCTTGACGTAATAGGTTTCGTCGAACACCAGGTTGTGCGGGGAATCCAGCCGGACAAAGCGCAGGATGCCGCCGAGCAGCGCGGTGAGGGCGGGGATGAGCCAGAACCAGAGGCGCAGCGACGGCGGATAATCGCGCCAGCCGCGGATGTTGCCGACCAGCCGCTCTGTCAGCGCCTCGGCGGTGAACGCCTCTGCGGGGCGGCTGATCCAGCGGTGCCCCTCGAGGTTGCGCCCGCCACCAGCAGGGTCCGGTGTGCCGGCTCTGCCGGCGGGGCGGGGGCTGTCCGGGCTGGCATCGGCGGGCACCGACGCGGCTGAACCGGCCTCGGCAGGCCGCATCGGGGTCTGCGTCACGTTGCCATGCTACCTTTTGCGGCCGTGATCGTCGGTCCCGCGCGCCGCCCCGGCAGTAGGCTGGTGGGGTGGATCCAGAACAGCGCACGTCACCGAGTACTTCACCGGCCCCTGCCGCCGCCGACACCGCCCCGGCAACGGGGACAGCCGCCGGTCCGGGCCGGATCGTGCTGGCCGCCACGCCGATCGGCAACGTCGGCGACGCCTCCGCCCGGCTGATCGGACTCCTGGAGACGGCTGACATCGTCGCCGCCGAGGACACCCGGCGGCTGCACCGGCTGGTGCAAAGCCTCGGCATCACCGTGGCCGGCCGGGTGATCAGCTACCACGAACACAACGAGGCGGCGAAGACCGGCGAGCTCCTGGACCAGGTGCGGTCCGGGAAGACGCTGGTGATGGTGACCGATGCCGGCATGCCCTCGGTCTCGGACCCGGGCTTCCGCCTGGTGGAGGGCGCCGTCGCCGCCGGCCTCACCGTCACCGCCGTCCCCGGCCCCTCGGCCGTGCTGACCGCGCTCGCCCTCTCCGGCCTGCCGACCGACCGCTTCTGCTTCGAGGGATTCCTGCCGCGCAAAGCCGGTGAACGCGCCTCCCGGCTCGCGGAACTCGACGCCGAACGACGCACCATGGTGTTCTTCGAGGCCCCGCACCGGCTGCAGCCCATGCTCCGTGCCCTGCACGAACGCTTCGGCGCCGACCGCCGTGTGGCCGTCTGCCGGGAGCTCACCAAGACCTACGAGGAGGTCATCCGCGGAACCCTGCGCGACCTCCTCGAATGGACCGAAGCGAATGAGGTCCGGGGCGAGATCGCCGTCGTCGTGGGCGGAGCGCCGGAACGGGAGCCCGGCAAACCGGAAGACCAGGTCGCTGCCGTGAACGCGCTGATCGCCCAGGGCATCCGGCTCAAGGAAGCCGTCGCCGCCGTCGCGGAGGACGCCCGGGTCAGCAAACGCGAACTGTATTCGGCGGTGCTCGCCGCGCGCTGACCCGGACTCCGAGGCCGCGGCGGAACGCGGAACTCCCTTGTGCAGCTGCACAGCAAAGCCGGCGGGGGCTAGTGCGCGCAAGCGTAGACACTCCGGAGAATCCGGCAGTACCGTGGCAGTAGCCCAGCCCCGCGGCGCACGCCGGTGCGGGCGCCGCTCAGAGATTTTTCCAACCCATTGCCGACGAGGGAGTCATCGTGACTGTAACTGCCCAGCCCACCGTTACCGCGGAGCGTGAGGCCGCGCTGCTGGCCACCGTGCCGACAGGCCTGCTGATTGACGGGCAGTGGCGTCCGGCCGCGTCCGGCAAGACGTTCGACGTCGAGGATCCCGCGACCGGTAAGGTCCTGCTGAGCCTTGCGGACGCCGGTCCGGAGGATGGTGCTGCCGCCCTGGATGCTGCCGCCGCGGCGCAGGAGTCCTGGGCCAAGGTCCCGCCGCGGGAGCGCGGCGAGATCCTGCGCCGGGCCTTCGGGCTCGTCACTGAACGGGCTGAGGACTTCGCGCTGCTGATGACCCTGGAGATGGGCAAGCCGCTGGCCGAGGCCCGGGGTGAAGTGACGTACGGGGCGGAGTTCCTGCGCTGGTTCTCCGAGGAGGCCGTTCGTGCGTTCGGGCGTTACTCGGTGTCCCCGGACGGCAAGTCCCGGCTCCTGGTGACGAAGAAGCCGGTGGGGCCCTGCCTGCTGATCACGCCGTGGAATTTCCCGCTGGCCATGGCGACCCGCAAGGTCGCCCCGGCTGTCGCGGCCGGCTGCACGATGGTGCTGAAGTCCGCGAACCTGACGCCGCTGACCTCGCAGCTGTTCGCCGCCGTGATGGTCGAAGCCGGCCTGCCCGCCGGTGTGCTGAACCTGATCCCCACCTCCACCGCCGGTGCCACGACCGGGCCGCTGATCAAGGATTCGAGGCTGCGCAAGCTCTCCTTCACCGGTTCCACGGAGGTCGGCCGGCGGTTGCTGGCGGACGCTTCGGAGACTGTGCTGCGGACCTCGATGGAGCTTGGCGGCAACGCGCCGTTTGTGGTGTTCGAGGACGCCGACGTCGACGCGGCCGTGGCCGGGGCGATGCTGGCGAAGCTGCGGAATATGGGCGAGGCCTGCACCGCCGCGAACCGGTTTATCGTGCACGAGTCCGTGGCCGATGAGTTCGCGGAGAAGTTCGCCGCGAAGATGAAGGACATGACGACGGCCCGCGGCACCGAGGCGGATTCCAAGGTCGGCCCGCTGATCGACGCCAAGAGCCGCGACAAGGTCCACGAACTGGTCACCGACGCGCTGTCCGCCGGTGCCGTCACGGTGCTCGGCGGCTCCGCCGTCGAGGGCCCCGGCTACTTCTACCAGCCCACGATCCTCAAGGGCGTCACCGAGGGCACCCGGATCCTGACCGAGGAAATCTTCGGCCCCGTCGCCCCGATCATCACCTTCGACACCGAGGACGAGGCCGTCCGGCTCGCCAACAACACCGAATACGGCCTGGTGGCCTACGTCTTCACCAAGGACCTCAACCGGGGCATCCGGATGGGCGAACGCCTGGAGACCGGCATGCTGGGCCTGAACGCCGGCGTCGTTTCCAACGCGGCCGCCCCGTTCGGCGGAGTCAAGCAGTCCGGGCTGGGACGCGAGGGCGGCCTCGAAGGGATCGAGGAATACCTCTACACCCAGTACATCGGCATCGCCGACCCCTACGCCGGCTAGTTCCGGCGGAGCCGGCGGACGGCGCTGCGGAGCCCGGGCCAGGACTCCGCGGCGCGCGGCGTTGACACCCGGCTCCGCCAGCGGGCCGTCAGCGAGGGCGGCAGCCAGGTGGCGCGGGCCCGGGTCCACCACGACGCGTGCGCCCGGAACGCGTCGTGCACCGCTGCGATCCTGTCCGCCGCGGCGTCGCCGGGCGGGGAGTCACCGAACGGCGAGTCCGTGTCCGGGCGGCCATACTGCTGGCGTTCGTAGTCGCCTGTCAGGGAGTCGACCGCAGCATGGGCCGGCGCGTCCACCCCGCCCGCCTCGCCAAGCGCCGCAGAAGCACGCAGCCGCGCCGAGAAGTGCCGCGGTGTTTCGCTGCTGTGCGGCGGGACACGGAAGTCCGCGGCGAGGTCCCGCAGTTCCTCCCAGGCCGGCGCCGCGGAGCCGCCCGCGCCGGTGCCGGCCGCTTTGAGCCGCCGCCGCCGGACGCCGCCGCGGAGCAACGCCGGGGCCGCCAGCAGCAGCAGGACCAGCATCACCCCGCCGCCGCCGTACAGCAGCGCCGGCAGCGGGCTGCCGGACACGTCCCCGCCCTCGGTGGAGGGCAACGGCAGCGGGGCCGGGGCGGGGGCCGACGTGGGCTTCGGGTCATTCTCGGGGATTAGACCGTCGTTGTTCTCGTTGGTGCTGGCCCCGCTGGGCGCCGCCGGCTCGGTGGCATAAGCCGGCACCACGCCGCGGGACGGTGTCGGCTCGAAGGCCACCCAGCCCACACCCTGGAAGTAGAGTTCGGGCCAGGCATGCGCGTCGCGGGCGTCGACCTCGTATTCGGGCAGCGCCCCCTGGCCGGCGATCGACACGGTGGCTCCGGTGGCGCGGCCCGGGGCGTAGCCGACGGCGATCCGGCTTGGAATGCCCTCCAGCCGAGCCATCACGGCCATGGCCGAGGAGAAATGGATGCAGTAGCCGCTCTTTTGGGCCAGGAAGTCCGCGAGCACGGACAACCCGTTGCCGTCGTAGCCGCCCTGCACAGGGGACTGGAGCGAGTAGCTGAACTCTGCGGAGCGCAGGTAATTCTGAATCGCCATGGCCTTGGCGTAGTTGCTGCTCCTTCCCGCGGTGACGTTCTCGGCGGTCTGCCGCACGATCTGCGGAACGTTGGCGGGGATCCGGGTGAACGTGTCCGGCACCCCCTGCGCCCGGTCCGGGGATTCCGCCAGCACGGCCCGGTTCAGCTTGGGAGCCACCGATGTCACCACATACTGCTGGTTGCGGGAGTTGGTGTCCACGCCCTTGATGCTCAGCGTTGCCGGGTCCCAGCTCCACCGGCCGCTCAGGCCGCTCACCGTCTGGGGCGCGTAGGGGACCGGCAGGTAGGGGCTGGTGAACTGGCCTGCGTTCACGGCCGTGACCACCCGGAGCTGCTCCTCGACGCCGGAGTCGGTACCCTGGTCGATCCGCCCGGTCCCCGGCCTCCGGCTGGAGTCACGGTCGTCCGGGGACCACGCGTCGCCGTCGAAGTTGTCCACGGTGACGGAGCGGAGGTAGGGCGCCTGGGCAGCGCTGGTGGCGTAGGTGATCCTACCGTCGCCCGTGGGGCTGCGCAGGTTGTTGCCGAGGCTGATCATCGGGTTCAGGCCGCTGGCCGGGCCCCAGGGATTCAGCCGGGAACCTTGCGGGAAGGTGCCTTGGTCAAAGCCTGGGATGACCAGCTGGAACAGCAGCGTCAGGGCCAGTGCCATGGCGCCGGTGAGGGTGGCGCGTTTGAGCTGGCCGGGGTTGCGTGCCGTGTCCACCCGGGTCCGGGAGGCCGGATGGAACCAGTGGCTGCAGGCCAGGATCATCAGGTAACCTGCCGCCGCACCAGCGAACCCCAGCCAACCGACGCTCTGTGGTTTGACCATGGCGGGAACGACCAGGACGGCCAGGACTCCCAGGCCGCTGGTTGCCGGCAAGGCAAGCGGGACGGCGAGGGCGTCGACCAGGATGACCACCAGGCCGAGCACCCCGCAGATCAGCAGCACGATCCCGGCGTTTGGCGCCACCGGGGAGCTCTCGGCCAGCACCGTCTCGCTGGCCCGCCGCAGGTACCGCTGCAGCTGGGCCATGGTGTCCGCGGACGGGATGAAGCCGGCGATGCTGTGCTGCCGGAAGAACGTCGACGTGAGGACGACGGCCAGTGCCACGAAGCCGCCGGCGCCCACCAGGAACCCGCGCAGCCGCAGGGCACGGAGCCCCGCCATGGCCAGCGCGACAGTGAACACCGTGGTGAGCGCCGACGGGTACCACGCCCAGCCGCGCAGCACGCCGTTGAGGCCCAGCGCCGCCCCGGCGACGGCCAGCGCGACCGCGACCCCCATGGCCCATGGTTCGGCCCCTGGCCCGCCCGCGCCGCTGCCGGGCACGGACGGTGTCCCGGGGCCGGGCGCGGACGATTCCGTGGCCACGCTGCGCTGCGGTGTCAGGGTCATCGCCGGCCTCCCGCGGCGCGCCGGACCTCAGCGGCGGCCTGGAGCCCGGCCGCAGCCTGAAGCCCGGTGGCACTGCCCTGGTCGAAGGCTGCCCAGGCGGCAGGCAGCGGGGTTGCCGCGGTGACGACCACCGCGCGCCAGCCCCCGCGGCGCAGGATCTCCAGGACCGGGCCGGCGTCGGACGGACGGTCGGAGACCAGCAGGGCAAAGGCGTTCGCGCCGAAGCCTGCCGCCGGCGCCAGCGCCCGGGCCTCCGCCGGGGTGAGACGCCCAAGGATAGCGAGGATTGGCCCGCGCAGCCGGTGCGCGGAGAGCTTGTCCATCAGCCGGTCGTCGAAAGGCTGAAGCCCGGCGTCGGACGGTGCGTGCCGGGGACCGCTGAGCGCGATGGCGGCCAGGCTCTCGGCAATGGACTGCAGGCCGCCGGCCCCGGTGAACTCGTCGGCGTCCGGTTCCGGCGCCGAGGGCGAATTCAGGAAGGCGGGCTCGCCGGCGGGGTCCAGGCAGCGCAGCGCGTAGTTGCGTTCACCGAGGTGGGTGCTGATGGACATGGCGGCGGTGACGGCCCATTCGAAGGTGTCGCTGGTGACCAGTTCGTGCCCGTCCGCGGCGCCGCCGGAGACGTACCCGGCACCCTGGGCAAAGGCGTGGAACCGCTGGTCCAGGATGATCGTGGCCTCCGGCGTGGTGACGGATTCCTCCTGCCGCACCATCAGGGCACCGTGGCGGGCTGTCGCGGCCCAGTGCACCCGGCGCATCGGATCGCCGTGCCGGTATTCGCGGGTCATGATGTCGTCGTCGCTGGGGTTGGCGCGGATCCGGGTCGCGGTGACGCCGTCGCTGCCGCGCGCGCCGGCCAGCCCGGTGACGGGGAGTTCGACGGCGGCGGGGGTCACCGTGAGCAGCTCGCCGTCGTCGATCGCGTGGCGGTGGACGGAGAGCCCGAAGGGGTCACTGAATTCTGCGGTGACCGGTCCGATCAGGAACTGTCCGCGTTTGGCGCTCCGCAGCTGGTATTCGTAGCGGCTGGTCCCCGCGGCGGCGGTCCGCGCCGGGAAGCGAAACACCGGGGAGTGTCCGAACCGGTCCGGGAGTTGTTCCTCCATCAGTGCCTGGCCGGATCCGGGGCCGGTGCGGGCCACCGCCAGCCGGACCGTCGTCGTTGCCGATGTCTCCACCGGGGAGGGACTGAATTCGCGGTAGACCCGGAACCGCGGCTTCAGCACACGGGTCCCGGCGAGGGACAACAGCGGCAGCACCAGCAGCAGGAGCGCCAGCGCCAGCAGGTCGCGGCGTCCCATTACCTGCGCGGCCAGCAGCGACAGCACGCCGGCTCCCAGCAGGCCCCAGCCGCGCGAGCTGAAGATGTGCCTCGGGAACAGGTCCAGCAACGCCACGGCAGCGTCAGCCCCTAGTGTCCGGTGGGTTGGGTCGAAGGCTGGGCAGGGATGCGGCCGTCGTCGCGGCCATCGTCGCGGCCGGCCCGGGGCCGCGCCGCGTCCTGGCCCACCGGCACCTTCGCCAGGATCGAGCGGATCACGCTCTGCGGGGTCTCCCCGGTGCTGGCTGCCTTGCGGTCCAGGATGATCCGGTGGGCCAGCACCGATTCGGCGACACTCACGACGTCGTCCGGCAGCACGAAGTCCCGGCCCTCCAGGGCGGCGGTGGCCTTCGCCGCGCGGAGCAGCTGGAGCATGGACCGGGGACTCGCGCCCAGCCGGAGCATGGTGCTCTCCCTGGTGGCACGGCCCAGCGCGACCGTGTACTCCTTGATCGAGCGGGAAACGTAAACCTGCTGCACGGTGGCAATCATGGAGGCCACCTCGTCCGCGGTGACCACTGCCGTGACCCGGGTCAGCGGGGACGTGGCCTGGTGGGTCTCGAGCATCTCCATCTCGGCGTCCCGGTCCGGGTAGCCCATCGAGATACGGGCCATAAAGCGGTCGCGCTGCGCTTCAGGGAGCGGATAGGTGCCCTCCATCTCGATCGGATTCTGGGTCGCCACCACCATGAAGGGTTCGTCCAGCTGGTAGGAGTTCCCGTCCACCGTGACCTGGTGTTCTTCCATGCATTCCAGCAGGGCCGACTGGGTCTTGGCCGAGGCGCGGTTGATCTCGTCGCCGATCACGATGTTGGCGAACACCGCGCCAGGGCGGAACTCGAACATCCGGGACGCCTGGTTGTAGATGGACACGCCCGTGACATCCGAGGGCAGCAGGTCCGGGGTGAACTGGATCCGGCTGACCGAGCAGTCGATGGTGCGCGCCAGGGTTTTTGCCAGCAGGGTCTTGCCGACCCCCGGCACGTCCTCCAGGAGCAGGTGCCCCTGGGCGAGCAGCACGGTCAGGGCCAGCTTGGCGGCTTCGGCCTTGCCGTCGATCACGGTGTTGATGGCGCGCAGGATCCGCTCGCTGGCAGCGTGGAACGCCGCAGCCTCCATCGGCGCGGGCAGTGCGGCCCCGTGCTTCCGGGCGCCGGACCCCACCGCGGCGGCCCGTGGCTCACCTGCCCGCGCAGGAAAGCCCTGCGGCTCGGGCAATGCTTCGTCCACGGAAGTGCGTCGGTGGTAGTCCATCGGCAGCCTTTCAGCCCTGGTGCGTCACGGCCGGAGCGGCAGGAAAGCCGGTCCCGCCCCTGGTACGCGCCTGTCTTGGTATCAGCGTACTAACACAACTGACAAAGCAGACAGAGAGTTCCAAGGTAATTCTGTGTCCGGCCCGCGGCTACGCTGGAAGGATGTGCAACCCGCTGACCCCCGCCCCCTACCGCGAGACCGGCAGCAACGGAACCGGCGGCGCTTCGTCCGGAACCGTCCCGTCGGGCCGGAAGCCGTATCCGCCGGCCCCGGAGCCGCTGCCCGTGCCGGTGATGGACAACCACACGCACCTGGACTTTCCGGACGCCGGGACGGCGGTCAGCATCAAGGACGCCCTCGACGCCGCGGAGGCTGTCGGGGTCCGGGGTGCGGTGCAGGTGGGGTGTGACCTGGAATCGTCCCGTTTCACCGTGCAGGCGGTGGAGCAGGATGCCCGGCTGCTGGGCGCCGTAGCGCTGCATCCCAACGACGCCCCGGCCTACGCCGCCCGCGGCGGGCTGGAGGAAGCGCTGGCGGAGATCGAGGCGCTGGCCGCGCACCCGCGGATCCGTGCCATCGGCGAGACGGGCCTGGATTTTTTCCGCACCGAAGGGGAAGGGCTGGCCCACCAGCGATACTCTTTCCGCCGCCACATCGATATCGCCAAACGGCTTGGCCTGACGCTGCAAATCCATGACCGCGACGCCCACGACGACGTGGTGCAGGTGCTCCGCGAGGAGGGCGCTCCGGAGCGTGTGGTGTTCCACTGCTTCTCCGGCGGCGAGGAGCTCGCCCGGACCTGCAACAGCGCGGGCTGGTACATGTCTTTCGCGGGCACGGTGACCTTCAAAAACGCGGCGAACCTGCGCGCCGCACTGGCCATCGCCGACCCCGAGCGGATCCTGGTCGAGACCGACGCCCCGTTCCTCACTCCGCACCCGCACCGGGGGAGGCCGAACGCCAGTTACATGGTCCCGTACACGGTCCGGGCCATGGCCGAATTGACAGGCCGGGAGCTCTCCGAGCTCTGCGCCGGGCTGGCCGAAAATACCGTGCGGGCGTACGGATCCTGGGACTAAAACCCCCATCTGCTGTCACACTGGCAACATACTGAGTATGCACAAATTCTTGGTTGGTTTATAACGCTACGGTTACAGTGGTCAACTATTAGCCGGGGTCGGGGAAGGCCTTCGGAGAATTTCACTACCTCAGGGCGCGCACCGTGGCAACGAATCCACGTGTGCGC
Source organism: Arthrobacter sp. SD1074B (assembly GCF_056780195.1). Taxonomy (NCBI): domain Bacteria; kingdom Bacillati; phylum Actinomycetota; class Actinomycetes; order Micrococcales; family Micrococcaceae; genus Arthrobacter; species Arthrobacter sp. SD1074B. The sequence continues at coordinate 1,125,318 of NZ_JBRAZT010000001.1, forward strand.
TCTCATTTGGAAGTGTGGCAGTGCCCGCGTTTTCCGCAAACAATCGGACCTGGTCCGGAGCTGCCCTCGGGGTGTTTGCGCCGGGGAGACGTGCGCGCTTTTCCCCGTGCCCGGATGGTCCGAAAGATATGGGCAATCGTGGTCAAGTTCTTCACATCGGATGGCAAGTTCAGCTTCGTCAAGGTCGGGGCGCAGCTGGTGGTGCTGGTGGCACTCGTGCTGGGCCTGGTCGCCTTCGTTGGCAACAACAAGACGGTCACCCTCAACGTGGACGGAAAAGTGAGCTCCGTCCAGACTTTCGGCGGCACCGTCGGCCAGGTGGTCCGCGGCGCCAAGGTGGAGCTGCAGGCGGCGGACAAGGTGTCGCCCTCGGCCGAGTCGCATGTGCAGGACGGATCCGTCATCAAAGTGAACCTCGCCAAGGCCGTCAAGGTCAGCCTGGACGGCGCGGAGCGGACCATCAACACCACCTCCCCGACCGTCGAAGGGCTCGTGACGGAACTCGGCGTCGCGCCCGCCTCGGAGATTTCGGTTCCCAAGGACGCCCGGCTGGCCGTCTCCGGTTCCTTCGTCAGCATCACGACACCGAAGGCCGTAACGCTCGTGGCGGATGGCAAGGCCAGCAAGACCACGACGACGGCGGCCACCGTCGGCGGCGTCCTCGCCGACGCCGGCGTCAAGCTCGGCGCCAGCGACCGCACCTCGCAGCCCGGCAACGCCCCGGTTGTGAACAACATGGTGGTCAAGGTCTCCCGCGTCGACGTGACCAAGACCGCGGCCACGACCGAAGCCGTCCCGTTCGAGACGCTGACCGCCGAGGACGCCGCCCTGCCCAAGGGCGAGCAGAAAGTCGTCCAGGCCGGTGTGGCCGGCAGCATCAGCAAGAGCTTCAAGCTGGTCCTCGTGGACGGCCGTGTCGCCTCGAAGACCCTCGTGGCCCAGAAAGTCACCCGCGAACCGGTGACCGAAAAGGTCAGCATCGGCACCAAGGAAAAGCCCAAGGTGGAGGCAGCCGCCAGCACCGGCGGCGGCAACACCGGCGCCGCTGCCCCGGCGATGATGAACCAGGGCATGTGGGACAAGATCGCGCAGTGCGAGTCCGGCGGCAACTGGTCCATCAACTCCGGCAACGGGTACTACGGCGGACTCCAGTTCGACGTCCAGACCTGGCTCGGTTCCGGCGGCGGCGCTTACGCACCCAACGCCAGCCAGGCCAGCAAGGCCCAGCAGATCGCTGTCGCCAACCGCGTGTACGCCCAGCGCGGCCTGCAGCCCTGGGGCTGCGGCTGGGCAGCTTCCAGCTGACACCGCGCCCCGGCCCGCGAGGCCGGGCCACGCACCCGCGGTTCCCGCACCGGCTGACCACCGCCGCGGAGTGCACCGGAAGGCCGGTCCCGAATCCGGGGCCGGCCTTCGCCGTTGCCGCCGCGGGATAGGATACCTAGGTGACTGAACCGACCCCCTCCGCCCCCGCCGGGCCTGCCCGGAACCTCCCCTCCGGAGCCCCCGCGCAGCTCCTGGGAGCCTCCGACATCCGCAGGCTGGCCGAGGAAATCGGGGTCCGCCCCACCAAGACGCTGGGCCAGAACTTCGTCATCGACGGCAACACCATTCGGCGGATCGTCGCCGCCGCGGACATCGGCGCGGACGAGACCGTCCTGGAGGTCGGCCCGGGCCTCGGCTCGCTGACCCTGGGCCTTCTGGACGCCGCCAAATCGGTCGTCGCTGTCGAGATCGACCCGGTCCTCGCCGCCAAGCTCCCCGCCACCGTCGCCCGGTGGCGGCCCGACGCCGTCGCGGACTTCCACCTGGTCCTTGCCGATGCGATGAAGGTGACCGAGCTGCCGGTCCAGCCGACGGCGCTGGTCGCCAACCTCCCCTACAACGTGGCCGTCCCCGTGGTCCTGCACCTGCTGCAGCACTTCCCGAGCCTGCGGCACGGACTGGTCATGGTCCAGGACGAGGTTGCCGACCGGCTCGCGGCCGGCCCGGGTTCCAAGACCTACGGTGTGCCCTCGGTCAAGGCGGCCTGGTATAGCGGCATGCGCAAAGCCGGTGTGATCGGAATGAACGTCTTCTGGCCGGCGCCCAAGATCCACTCCGGGCTCGTCGCCTTCGCCCGCCGGGAACCGCCGGCCACCTCGGCCACCCGGGAAGAGGTCTTCGCCGTGATCGACGCGGCCTTCGCGCAGCGGCGCAAGACCCTCCGGGCCGCGCTGGCCGGCTGGGCCGGCAGCGCCGCCGAGGCCGAACGCTGCCTCCGGGCCGCCGGGGTCGACCCCACCGCGCGGGGCGAAGTGCTTGATGTCGCAGCCTTCGCCCGCATCGCCGAAGCGCACGCACAGCCCGGTTCCTGACCGGCGTTCCCACGTTGCCTGCTTGGAGCCACAGCCCGCCATGCCATAGCGTGGAGCCATGAACGCAGTGAGAGGGCGCTTTTCCGCGAGGACTGTCCGGGTTAAGGCGCCGGGCAAAGTAAACGTCTCACTGGATGTCGGACCGCTGCGCGCGGACGGCTACCACTCGGTGGCGAGCGTGTACCTGGCCGTGTCCCTCTATGAAGAGGTTGCCGCCACCAGCACGGACACCGGCGAGATCACGGTCAGCATCAGCCCGGCCAGCACCCTGGACCTGGACGGCGTGGACATCCCGCTCGACGAGCGCAACCTGGCGTACAAGGCCGCGGCCATCATGGCCGATGTCTCGGAGCACTCCACCGGCGTCCACCTCGAAATCACCAAGCGGGTTCCGGTTGCCGGGGGCATGGGCGGCGGCTCGGCCGACGCCGCGGCCACCCTGCTGGCCTGCGACGCCCTGTGGAACAGCGGGCTCTCACGGGACGAACTGGCCCACCTCGCCGCCGAGCTGGGGGCCGATGTGCCGTTCTCCCTGCTGGGAGGGACCGCCGTCGGACTGGGCCTGGGCGACGAGCTTTCCCCGGCGCTGGTCAAAGCGCAGACGGACTGGGTGCTCGTCACCGCGGACTTCGGCCTTTCCACCCCAGGGGTCTACAAAACCCTTGACCGGCTGCGCGCGGACGAAGGGGTGGAGGTCGAGGAGCCCACCGCCGTCGATCCCCGCGTCCTCGCCGCCCTCCGCAGCGGCGACGCCGACGCGCTCAGCCGGGTCCTGGTCAACGACCTGCAGCGCGCCTCGATCGAGCTGGCACCCGGGCTGCGCGACGTTTTGGGCCTGGGTGAATCCTGCGGCGCGATCGCGGGAATCGTCTCCGGCTCCGGCCCCACCGTGGCGCTGCTGGCGCACAGCCCGGCCGCGGCCGAGGGGCTCGCTGAAGACCTGCGCCACCATGGCCTCGACGCCCTGGCCGTCCACGGCCCGGTGCACGGCGCACGCATCATCTCCGATACGCTCCTTTAATAGGATTGTGGTCGTGATCCGCCCGGCGCTCCGGGCCTGGGCCCACCTGTCCTTGCTCAACAGTATTTTTCTCTAGGAAAGCAGTTCCCAGTGGCACACCTGCTCGGCGGCGAGAACCTCACGGTCTCGTACGCAACCCGTACCGTCCTCAACGGCATCACCCTCGGCCTTGAAGAAGGCGACCGGATCGGCATGGTGGGCCGCAACGGCGACGGCAAGTCGACGTTGATGCGGCTGCTGGCGATGCGCGCCACCCCGGACTCCGGCCGTGTGACCAAGCGCAGCGAGGTCAACATCGGCTACCTTGACCAGAGCGACGTGCTCGACGGCGACCTCACGGTCGGTGCGGCGATCGTCGGGGACCAGGCCGATTATGAATGGGCCCGCAACCCGCAGATCCGCGAAGTCATGGGCGGCCTGGTGTCCGACGTCGACTGGCACGCCAATGTCCATGCCCTCTCCGGCGGGCAGAAGCGCCGGGTGGCGCTGGCCAAGCTGCTGATCGAGGACCACGACGTCATCATGCTCGACGAACCGACCAACCACCTCGACGTCGAGGGCGTCGCCTGGCTGTCCCGGCACCTGAAGACCCGCTGGCGGCCGAACCAGGGTGCCTTCCTGGTCGTCACCCACGACCGCTGGTTCCTCGATGAAGTCTGTACCAAGACCTGGGAGATCCACGACGGGATCATGGACCCGTTCGACGGCGGCTACGCCGCCTATGTGCTGGCCCGCGCCGAGCGTGACCGTTCGGCGTCGGTGATGGAAAGCAAGCGCCAGCAGCTCGTCAAGAAGGAGCTCGCCTGGCTGCGCCGCGGCGCCCCGGCCCGGACGGCGAAGCCGAAGTTCCGGATCGAGGCGGCGAATGCCCTGATCGCCGACGTTCCGGAGCCGCGCGACTCGACGGCGCTGAGCAAGATGGCCACTGCCCGGCTCGGCAAGGACGTGCTGGACCTGGAAAACGTCTCCCTCGACTTCCGTGGCGGGGAGCCGGGCCAGAAGCTGTTCGACAACATCACCCTGCGGCTCGCCCCCGGTGAGCGGCTGGGTCTGGTGGGCGTCAACGGCGCCGGCAAGACCACGCTGCTGAAACTGCTCAACGGCGAGATCCAGCCCAGCTCCGGAAAGGTGAAGCGGGGCAAGACGGTCGTTACCGCGGTCCTCACCCAGGAGGTCAAGGAACTCGATGACGTCTCCGACCTGCGGGTCATCGAGGTGATCGAGCGGGAAAAGCGCTCGTTCAACGTCGGCGGCAAGGAATTCACCGCCGGGCAGCTCGTGGAGCAGCTCGGTTTCACCAACGAGAAGCAGTGGACCCCGGTCAAGGACCTTTCCGGCGGCGAGCGGCGCCGCCTGCAGCTCCTGCGCCTGCTGGTGGGGGAGCCCAATGTGCTGATGCTCGACGAGCCCACCAACGACCTCGACACCGACACCCTGGCCGCCGTCGAAGACGTGCTGGACGGCTGGCCGGGCACCCTTGTCGTCGTCAGCCACGACCGCTACCTGCTCGAACGCGTCACGGACCACCAGATGGCCCTGCTGGGCGACGGCAAGATCCGGGCGCTGCCGCGCGGCGTGGACCAGTACCTGGAGCTGCGGGAGGCAGCGCTGGCCGGATCCACCATCACCGGCGGCGGCAACCCGGTCACCGCGGCGGGCGGAGCGTCGGCCCCGGCGGCAGCAGGCCCGTCCGAGGCCGAGAAGCGCGACGCCCGCAAGGCGAAGAACCGGATCGACCGCCAGCTGGGCAAGTTGCAGCAGCAGGAGGACAAGATCCACGCCCAGATGACGGCCGGAGCCGGGGACGCCTCCAAGTTCGACGAGCTCGCCGCCCTGAACGCTAAACTCCAGGGGCTCGCCGCCGAACGCGAGGCCCTCGAACTCGAATGGCTCGAGGCCCTTGAGGTCCTCGGCGAGTAAGCACCCCTTAGGTCGCCCAGCGACCGCAGGGGCACGTTGTGCCGTGTCTCAGCGACGGCGAAGGGGCCACTGCGCCGCGTAGGTGACCACTGGCCGCGCAGGTTAGTCTTCGCTGCGGAGTTCCGGGTCCTTTTGCAGCCCGGTGAGGCCGTTCCAGGCGAGGTTGACCAGGTGCGCGGCAACTTCGTGCTTGTCCGGGGTGCGGCTCTCCTGCCACCACTGGCCGGTCATCGCGACCATTCCGACGAGCATCTGGGCGTACATGGCGCCGTCGGCGGAACCGAAGCCGCGGCGCGCGAACTCGTCGGCCAGAATGTACTCCACCCGATGTGCCACTTGCGAGAGCAGGGTCGAGAACGCACCCTCGGGTTGCGACGGCGGGGCATCGCGCATCAGGATCCGGAAACCGTCGGTCCGGTCCTCGATGTAACCCAGCAAGGCCAGGGCGGCCCGTTCGACCTGGACGCGCGGCTTGGCCTCCCCGGACAGCGCGTCACTGATGGAACTGAGCAGGATCCGGAACTCGTAGTCCACCACCTGGGTGTAAAGGCCCTCCTTGGAGCCGAAGTGCTCGTAGATTACCGGCTTGGAGACGCCGGCTGCAGCGGCGATCTCTTCGAGGGTGGTCCCGTCCAGGCCTCGGAGGGCAAAGAGTGCCCGCCCAATGCCGATCAGCTGGATGCGGCGCTGCGGCCCGGTCATCCGCGGCCTGGGGATGTAGCCCGGCGCCCGCACCGGCCTGCCGGTGCGGTGGTCCGCCCCTCCGGACATGCCTGCGCTGTTGCTCACAGCACCATCATGCCTCACGGTGCTCTCCACCCGCCCGGGCGCTGAGTCGCATGAGCATCATCCTTCGTGGCAGAATTGTCTCTTGTGCCACCGGCTTGCCGGTTGGCACGGTCCGCTCTGGTGTAATGGCAGCACCCCGGCCTTTGGAGCCGTGGAGTATAGGTTCGAGTCCTATGGGCGGAACTGCCGCGCGCGGCCGGCAGGACCGGTCCCGGCGGACACGGTCCGGCAGCCGTCCAGTAGGATGAAGACGGTGCCGCGATCGGAATGCGGTCCGGCACGGACGCGCGGCGCCGGCAACGAGGTGGACCACCTGGCTGCCGTCCACGGGTCAACTGAGATCGACCGAGCAGTGGCACTGAGTCAGGCCGCTGAGCAAGGAGAGCCCGTACGTGAGCCCCGAGAACACCGGCCCCGCCGCCGTCATTGTCCTAGCTGCAGGTGCCGGTACCCGGATGAAGTCCCGTACCCCCAAGATCCTCCACGAAATCGGCGGACGCTCCCTTGTTGGCCACGCCCTCAACGCCGCCCGCGCCCTCCGGCCGCGGGAGCTGGCCCTTGTGGTCCGCCACGAACGCGACCGGGTGGCCTCGCACATCGCCGAAATCGATCCGCAGGCCCTGATCGTCGACCAGGACGACGTCCCCGGCACCGGCCGCGCCGTCGAAGCCGCCCTCGAGGCCCTCGACGCGCTCCACCCCGAACGTCGGCTGAGCGGAACCGTCGTCGTCACCTACGGCGACGTTCCCCTCCTCACCGGCGAACTCCTTTCCCAACTCGTCGCCGTGCACGAGGCGGACGGCAACGCCGTCACCGTGCTCACCGCCGTCCTGGACGACGCCACCGGCTACGGCCGCATCCTGCGGGGCGACGACGGAACCGTGACCGGCATCCGCGAACACAAGGACGCCAGCGACTCCGAGCGGGAAATCCGGGAGATCAACTCCGGTATCTACGCCTTCGACGCCGCGGCGCTGCGCGACTCCCTGGCGCACGTCACCACCGACAACGCCCAAGGCGAGAAGTACCTCACCGACGTCCTCTCGCTGGCGCTCGCCGCCGGCGGCCGGGTCGCCGCGGTCGTGACCGAAGACCGCTGGCAGGTCGAAGGCGCGAACGACCGCGTGCAGCTCTCCGCCCTCGGCGCCGAACACAACCGGCGCATTGTCGAGGCCTGGATGCGCGCCGGCGTTACCGTCGTCGACCCGGCCACCACCTGGATCGACGCCACGGTGACCCTCGACGAGGATGTCCGCCTGCTGCCGAACACCCAGCTGCATGGCGCCACGACCGTGGCGCGCGACGCCGTCGTCGGCCCCGACACAACGCTGACCGACGTCCGGATCGGTGAGGGCGCCAAGGTGGTCCGCACCCACGGTTCCGGTGCCGTTATCGGCGCCGACTCCAGCGTTGGCCCCTTCACGTACCTGCGCCCCGGCACCGTCCTGGGCGAAACTGGCAAAATCGGCGCGTTCTACGAAACCAAGAACGTCACGATCGGCCGCGGCTCGAAGCTCTCCCACCTCGGTTACGCCGGCGACGCGGAGATCGGCGAGGACACCAATATCGGCTGCGGCAACATCACCGCCAACTACGACGGCGAGAAGAAGCACCGCACGGTCATCGGCTCCGGCGTCCGGACCGGTTCCAACACCGTGTTCGTGGCCCCGGTCCAGGTCGGCGACGGCGCGTACAGCGGAGCGGGCGCCGTGATCCGCAGCGACGTGCCGGCGGGCGCCCTGGCCCTGTCCCTGGCCAAGCAGCGGAACACCGAGGGCTGGGTCGTGTCGCACCGCCCGGGCTCCATCTCCGCCGCGCTGGCCGAAGCCGCCGGCGCCACCCCATCATCCTCCAGTACTCCGGCATCGACAGAAGAGGGCTAGCAAAAATGAGCGAAATTACGGCACACGGCGAGAAGAAGCTGGTGCTGGCCGCAGGGCGCGCGCACCCGGAGCTGGCGCGCGAGATCGCCAAGGAGCTGGGCACCGAACTGCTGCCCCTGGACGCCTACGACTTCGCCAACGGCGAGATCTACGTCCGGGCCGGCGAAAGTGTCCGCGGTACCGACGCCTTCGTCATCCAGGCGCACCCCGCCCCGCTGAACAACTGGCTGATGGAGCAGCTGATCATGATCGATTCGCTCAAGCGGGCTTCCGCCAAGCGCATCACCGTGGTCTCGCCGTTCTACCCCTACGCCCGCCAGGACAAAAAGGGCCGCGGCCGCGAGCCGATCTCGGCGCGCCTGGTCGCGGACCTGTACAAGACCGCCGGCGCCGACCGCATCATGAGCGTGGACCTGCACACCTCGCAGATCCAGGGCTTCTTCGACGGCCCCGTGGACCACCTGATGGCGATCCCGCTCCTCGCGGACTATATCCGCACCCGCGTCGGCGCTGACAAGATCACGGTCGTGTCCCCGGACACCGGCCGCGTCCGCGTGGCGGAGCAGTGGGCCGAACGCCTCGGCGGTGCGCCGCTGGCCTTCGTACACAAGAGCCGCGACCTCACGGTGCCCAACCAGGCGGTCTCCAAGACCGTCGTGGGCCAGATCGAGGGCCGCACCTGCGTGCTGATCGACGACATGATCGACACCGGTGGAACCATCTCCGGTGCCGTCCAGGTGCTCAAGAACGCCGGCGCCAAGGACGTCATCATCGCGGCCACCCACGCCGTGTTCTCGGACCCGGCCTCGCAGCGCCTCGCCGAATCCGGGGCCCGCGAAGTGGTGGTCACCAACACCCTGCCGATCGCCGCGAGCAAGCACTTCCCGCAACTCACTGTGCTGTCCATCGCACCGCTGATCGCCCGGGCCATCCGTGAAGTATTCGACGACGGCTCCGTCACGAGCCTCTTCGACGGCAACGCGTAGATTCCGCAGCAGGAGAAGACAGCAGCAAAGATCCCAGCCGGGCGCCCCACGGGGTGCCCGGCCACCCGGTGCCGGGTCCCGTTTTCGCTAAACGGGGCCCGGCACTGCTAAACTCGATCCGATACCTTGGCGAGGGAGAGCGCCGGTAGCCCGCAGGCACGGACAACGTGCACGGCTTGCCGGACTGCTGGTCTCCGTTATCGACTGGGTCTGAATCTCCCTTCGGAAGGGCGGCCCGGCCGCCCGGCGTTGAAGGTCGCTGACAGACCTCCGCCCTTGCTGAACACCGCTAGTCCCAGAGGAGACACCCATGGCTGAGCAGAAGCTCGCAGCAGAAGTACGTACCGAATTCGGCAAGGGCTTTGCCCGCCGCGCCCGTATGGCCAACCAGATCCCGGCCGTCATCTACGGCCACGGCGCCGAGCCGATCCACATCACCCTCCCGGCAAAGGCCACCACCCTGGCCGTCCGCACCGCCAACGCCCTGCTGTCCCTGGACATCAACGGCGAAGAGCACCTGGCCCTGGTCAAGGACATCCAGCGCAACCCGATCAAGCAGATCATCGAGCACCTCGACCTGCTGACCGTCCGCCAGGGTGAGAAGGTCACCGTGGACGTCAGCGTCCACGTCTCCGGCGAAGTTGCCCCCGGCAATGTCCAGAACCTCGAGATGACGACCATTTCGCTCGAGGCCGAGGCCACCCACGTGCCGACCGCCGTGGAGATCAGCGTTGAGGGCCGCACCGCCGGCGAGCACATCCACGCGTCCGACCTGGTACTGCCGAAGGGCACCGTGCTGCTGACTGACCCCGAAGCCCTGGTCGTCAACATCTCCGAAGCCGTCGAAAACGCCGTCGAAGAAGAAGCCGGCGCCGAGGCCCCGGCTGCCGGTGGCACTGCAGCCGGAGAGTCTTCCGAGGCTGCTGCCGAGTAATTCCGGCGTATTCTCAGGTGGCCGGGTCCCTACGGGGCCCGGCCACCGTCGTTTCCGCTCCCGCACCCCCGCGCCCGACGCCCCTAAGAAGGATGGATCCATGACTGACACCTGGCTGATCGTAGGCCTCGGCAATCCGGGTTCCGAGTACGCCCACAACCGGCACAACGTCGGCCAGATGGTGCTCGACGAACTGGCGCACCGGGTCGGCGGCGGCTTTAAGTCGCACAAGGCGCGGGCGCAGGTCCTCGAAGGCCGGCTGGGCATCGGCGGCCCCCGGGTGGTGCTGGCCAAGCCGATGAGCTACATGAACGTCTCCGGCGGCCCGGTGTCCGCGCTCGCGAAGTTCTTCGACATCCAGCCGGACCACGTCATTGCCGTCCACGACGAGATCGACATTCCTTTCAACACGCTCAAACTCAAGATCGGCGGCGGCGAGGGCGGCCACAACGGACTCCGCGACATCTCCAAGGCGCTGGCCACGAAGGACTACCTGCGGGTGCGGGTGGGCGTCGGGCGGCCGCCCGGCCGGATGGACACGGCTGATTTCGTGTTGCGGGATTTCGCCACGCCGGAGAAGAAAGAACTCCCGTTCCTGATCGACGCGGCGGCCGACGCCGTCGAGGCGCTGGTGCGCGACGGACTCCAGTCCGCTCAGCAACGGTTCCACCCCGCGAAGGCCCAGTAACTCCCGCCACCGCGCCCCGACGACGGGGACCCGGACGCCGCCCGCCCCGTCTCACCGACCGGATTCCTTTCCAAGCGTCCGGCCATGCCGTTATGATCTGTCTACTCTGTTGTCGGGGGATAGGGTTACGCTACTTCTAGGCGGACGGGCTGGGGTTTGCCGTCCGCAGAGCGGTAAGAGGAAACTGTATGTCGAGGGATTCACTGGGCTGGGGGAATGTTTCCATTGCATTGGCACCTGCAGAAGTCCAAGAGGCCGCGGGGGCGGTGAGTAGACACGCGTGGTCGGGACTGGCACGTGGTGCCGACGCTGACCGTGTCCGGAATGCCCTCACCGCTCCTGACAGCATGGGCGTGGTCATCACGGGGGACCGGGGCGTAGGAAAATCCCTCGTCGGCCGCAGTGCCCTCGCGGGCTTCGGTCCCGACGTCTACACGCTGCAGCTGCGAAGCACCGGCTCCGGCTCCGCCACGCCGTACGGATGCCTGGCGTTTACGCTGGCCCGGCTGCCGCAAAGCGCCCTCGGATCACCGACCGCAATCCTGCACGGCATCACCTCGCTGATCCGCAACGACGCCGCGGGACGAAAATGCATCATCCTGCTGGACAACGCGGGTTCCCTCGACGAACAAAGCACCGGGGTCCTGCTGAACCTGCTGCAGACCGGCACCGCCAGGCTGGTCGCCACCGCGCAGCGCACCACCGACCTGCCGCCGGACTTCTACTGGCTCATCACCTCCGGGCAGCTGGCCGAGGTGCGGCTCGCGAACATGACCGGGATCGAAACCCAGCAAGTGCTGCAGGCCGCACTCGGGCACCGGGTCTCCACGGCCTTGGCAACGCAGCTGCACGAACTTGTCGGCGGCAGCCCCACCCTCCTCCAAGCCGTGGTCTCCGAGCAGATCGAACGGGGCAACCTGGTGCTGTCCGGCTCCGTGTGGACCCTGGTCGACGAGGTCGTCCTGGATGGCCGGACCGCCCTGGAGGACATTGTCAGGGCGCGGTACGCCAGGGAGTCGCCCGAGGCGCGCGAAGTCATCGAAGTGCTCTCCTGCGCGCGCTCGATGTCCCTGTCCCGGCTCGCGAGGATGTACGGCCCAGGGCTGATCGCGGATATGGAAGACGCGGGGCAGATTGTCGTCGACCGCACCGACCGGCACTTCGTCACGCTCGGGGACCGGTACCTGGGGGACATCGTCCGGAACTGGCTCAGCGTGGAGCGCCGGCTGGAACTGCGCGACAAGGTCCCCGGCCACCAGGAAGACCAGCTGGCGGAGCTCACGGTCGAGGACCTGCTTGCCTACGCGGCGTGGACGCACGACTGCCATGCCGAGCTGGCGCCGGCCCACGCGCTGGCCGCGGCCCAGGCCGCCGTCCGCCTGTTCGACCCGAAATTCGCGCTTAAATGCGCCGGCAGCATCAGCCCCGGCGACAGCGAATGGGCGGAAGGACAGCTGCAGAAGGCCGCCGCGTACCTGCAGCTGGGTCTTCCGCTCCAGGCGATGTCCTCCCTTGACGATATCTCCGAGGCGCAGATCAATGGGCTCGGGCCGGAGGCCTTCGCCGAGCTGGTCGCGGCCAAGGCCGACTGCATGGCATGGCTGGAGGACCGCCGCGGGAAGGTCCCCGAACTCATCCGGCAGGCCCGGCTGAGGCTGCAGGAATTCCGCGGGGGCGGCGGGGAGCAGCCCGGCACGGAAGCACTGGACCGGGCAGGGCTCTGCCTGGACCTGGCTGAGTTCAACTACCTGTCGTTCATCGGCGACTATGAGCCGATGATGGACCGGCTCAGGGCGGCCGCCACCGCCGTCGACGCCGACGCCATCGACCCGGTCCACCGGCTTCGGGCTTCCATCATCCTGATGGAAGCCCTGTGCGTGACGGGCAAGGAACTCGAGGCCCGCGAGCTGATGCGCGAGATCGGCGGCAAGCTGGGCGAGTGGTCCAACGTCCCTCGGATCCGCGAAAACTTCGCCTGGCGGGCCTTCAACGTCCTGCTGCTTTCCGGCCAGTGGCGGCAGAGCATCGACATGCTCAAGGACGCCAGCGGGCGGGCCGGGCACGGCCTGCATTCGGGCAGCGCGGCCACCGACCTCGCCATCGGGCTTGCCTATGTTTACGCGGGCCGCGGACACCTGGCCCTGGACCCGCTCCTGGCCGCGGTCGCCCAGCTGGAAGTCAGGACCAGCCTGCACGCGCTACGGCAGGCCTACGCCGCGACGGCCTTCGCCTACGCACAGATGGGGAACTCGGTGCAGGCCACCGTCTACCTGGACCGCGCACGGTCCGCGGACGGTCCGGCCCGCTTTGTGGTCAGCAGCTCCGCCGAGTTTTGTATGGACATGGCTTCCCGGTGGCTGGGCGATCCGGAGGCGAAGGACCGGCTTGTCCGCGCCGCCGAGGGGCACTTCCGGAACGGCCGCTACACGCTGGCCGGCATCTGCATGCTGGGCGCCACCGTCAACGGCACCGTGAAGGACTTCCAGTTCATGGAAGATATCGCCGCCCACCGTCAGGGTCCCCTCGCGGAACTCTCCCGGGTGGTGGCGGTGGGGAGCCGGAAAAAGGACGCCGCCACGATGCTCGAAGCCGCCGGCCTCGCTGCCGCCTTGGAGCTCGACGCCGTGCAGGCCCGGTGCGCGGCACTCGCGTTCGATTTTGCCAAGTCCGCCGGTCTGGCAGGAAGCGCGACCGCGGCCCACACCATGTTGGAATCCCTGTCCGAATCGGTGCCGGCACTGCCGATCGTGCCCAGGAGCAAGGGGCCGCTGCTGACGGAGCGGGAACGGCAAATTGCGGCCCTCGCAGGGAACGGAGTGACCAACAAGGACATCGCCCTGGAAGTGGGTATTTCGGTTCGAACGGTGGAGGGGCATTTGTACCAGGTATTCACCAAGCTCGGGGTATCGTCGCGGAGTGATCTGCTTGGACTCATCTAGGGTCCGCGCGGTGGCCCCCGCCGATGAGGAGCACCGCGCCCTGACCGGCCGCACCGAGGACGTCAGTTCGGCGGTGGAGGCCCTCCAGGGAGGCACCCACGTCGCCGTCTTACTGCTCGGTGACCACGGGATCGGCAAGTCGACACTGATGGAGGCTGTCGCCGCGGAGCTCCACGGCCAGGTGACGCCGGTGCGCCTGCACGGCAGCCCGGCCCTGAGCAACGTGCCGTACGGCGTGCTGGCACCGTTCATCGTGGACCTGCCGGTGGAGGACGCGACCTCCCAGCTGGCGGTGCTGCGGATCTTCTGGAGCTACCTCGAAGGTGAGAGGCGGGCGACCCAGAAGCCGCTCCTGCTGATCGTCGACGACGCCCAGGACCTGGACGACGCGACGGCCGGTGTCCTCGTGGAACTCGCCGCCGCGGGCTGGGCCAAACTGCTCGTCAGTGCGGCGGCCCGGCCCGGCCTGCCGGAGCCGCTCCTGCAACTCTGGTTCGAGGGGATTGCCGAAAGGCACGACCTGCGCCCGCTCACCAAGGAACAAACGACCGAACTGCTGGCACTCGAGCTGGGACCCCAGGTCCTGCCGACCGTCGCCGAGGTCCTCTGGGAAGCCTCCGCCGGGAACCCGCTGCTGCTCAACTGCCTGGTCGACGACGCGAAAAGTGACGGAACGCTGCTGCAGCGCAACGGGGTGTGGCTGCTCACCCGGCAACTGAACAGCCACGGCGAACGGCTGACCGACGTCGTCCGCCGGCAACTGCTCCGGCGCTCGGCACAGGAACGAAAGGCGCTAAACCTCGTGGCGCTGGCCGAACCGGTGTCCAGACGCCTGATTGAGGCCATGGTGGACGAAGCCACCGTTTCCGGGCTGATTGAACAGGAACTCATCCGGGTCTCCGACGCACCCGAACCCGATCTGCGGCTGTGGCATTCCGTGTACGGCGACACCCTCCGGAACCTGATTTCCCCTGCCCGCAGCCTCCAGCTCCGGCAAAGCCTGCTGCGGCTGATGGACCGGGAGCCGGCCTCGGCCGAGGGGCTCCTGCGCCACGTGAGCTGGTCCATGGAATGTGGAGTCGAGGTTGAGGACCGGCAGCTGCTCCGGGCCGCGGTGCTGGCCAGCCGGCTCTTCGAAGACGACCTGGCCCGCAAGGCCGCTTCCCAGGTCAAGGATCCGGAGCTGCAGATCGCGGCGCGTGCGGTGATAGCGCGGACGTACTACAACACCTCGAACCATGCGGCCGCGCGGGACATCCTGGAGGCGGATTTCGCCCAGGGACGGACGGTCTCCGGCCTGCTCACCGGGTCCCTGCTGTGGGCTGCGGTCCTGTCCGCGCTGGGCCACTCACCGGACGAGATCATGCAGCGGGCTGCCGAACTGCTGCGCGCCGGTGAGCGTTTGGCCGGGGAGAACCCCGGTGACGCCGAAGGAATCCTTGCCGCCACGAGGGACCGGGTGCGGACCATCCGCAGCATGGTCCTGGCACTCGCCGGCGGCGCCGGCGGGGCCGCTGACGGCGACGGCGTTGCCAGCGAGGAGGATGACCGGCCGGCCAACACCCTTGAAAAGGCCTTCCGGCTGGCCCTTGAAGCGGAGCAGCTGCTGGTTCAGGGCAAACCGGACAGCGCCTCCGCAGCGGCCGCCGCAGCCCTTGACTTGGCCGGAGCCGAACACGACGAGCTGTACTTTGTCTCGGACTTCCTGGCCGTCCGTGCCGTCACCGCGCTGATCCACGGCGGTGACTGGAGCACGGCAGAAACCACGCTGGGCGGGTTCGTGGCGGCATTCGGCCCAAGCCTGATCTCCTTCGGCGGCGGGGTCCACGCGGCCACCGGCATCATTCTGCTGTACCAGGGCAGGGCTGCCGAGGCCAAAAGGACGCTGCGCGCGGCGCTTGAAGCGCTGCGGGTCGCCGACCCCCAGCAGCTGTTTTCGCTGACGGCGGCGATGGCTTTTGCCGCCGCCGCCGATGCCGGCGCCAGGGAGAAAGCCGCGGAGTTCTTGTCGGACTACGAATCGGCCCGGCCGGCGGTTTCCCGATACTTGCGCACGCTCGCCGAGATGGCGGTGGTGTACGGCAAGGCCCGGCTGGACGGCCACGGCAGTGCGTCCAAAGAGCTCGAGCAGCTGGGACGGCCCGACGTCGGCCGGAACACAGCCGGGCTGGAGTTCGACGCGCTCTGCTTCAGGCTGGCCCTCGGCGACCACGACGCAGCCGGAAGGCTGCGCGAACTCAGTCCGGTGCTGGAGGGCCGACGGGCGGCGGCCGTCTGCGGCTACGCCGCCGCACTGGAGACGGGGCAGCCCGCCGAACTGAACGACGCAGCCAAGGGCTGCGAGGCGGCCGAGCTCTGGGGCTTCGCGGCGCTGGCTTACGACTCCGCTGCCAGCGCCTTCCGCGCGGCCGGCGACACGTTGCGGGAACGCGTGGCACTGTCGCAGCGGCAGCGCTGCCGTGACCGTGCCGAGAGCCTCCCCGGCCAGGAACCGGCGGCCCAGGATGACAGCCTCGGACTGCTGACCCGCCGGGAACGTGACATCGTGGCGCTGGCCCTGCGCGGGCTGAGCGACCGCCAGATCGCTGCCGAGCTGCAGGTCTCGGTCCGGACGGTAGAGGGCCACCTTTACCGCAGCTACGCCAAGCTGAACATCAAGGGACGCGATGAGCTCCGAAACGTGGCCGCGGAGTAGGTAGTTCCCGTAGCGCCACAGCGAAACACCCCGGCGGCACTCGGAGATCCCTGGCGACTACTTGGTTTGCCACCCCGGGGCCCTCGATGGTTTCCGAGTACAGCCACGTAGAGACCGGAACGATACCCGCACGTATTCGAGTACTACCTACGGATGCCGTCGCGGGGGTTAGTCCATAGCGTGGAGCTATCACTGGTCAAACATTGATTGCGAAGGTCTCTCCCATGTTTCAGCAAGAAGCCGGCGTGCCTGCTGGCAGCGGTAAAACGGACGCGATTTCACCAGCACACCGGCCGTCCCAGGGGCGGCGGGATGAACCATTCACCCGGCAGCAGACCGTTTCGGACATTGTCGAAACGCTGACCTCAGGGGCCGGCTGCGGTGTCATTCTCGTGGGCGAGCACGGGGCCGGAAAGTCCTTCATCGCCCAACGTGCCTTGGAACGGCTGGGCGACGACTACCTGGTGGTGCAGGTACGGGGCAGTTCCATTGCCTCGAAACTCCCCTACGGGGCGCTGAGCGTCCTGCTTAACGACCTTGACGCCTCCCACTTGGAGCACCCCCTCATGGTGCTGCGCGGGCTGACGCACTTGCTCCACAGCAAGGCCCAGGGACGCGCCATCGTCCTGTTTGTGGACAACGTCAACGACCTTGATGACCTGTCCTGCATGATGGTGGCCCAGCTCAGCGCGGGAGGGCACGTGACGCTGCTCGCCGCCTGCGTCGACCTCCACCATGTCGGCGGCGACATCATGGGGCTCTGGAAGGATGACCTGCTCCGCCGGGTGGACCTGGAACCCTTCGACTTCGCCGAGACAGCTGCCACGCTCAACCAGGAGTACCGCGGACACTTCTCGCATGCGGCTGTCCGGGCGCTCTGGAGTGCCAGCGGCGGTAACGCCCTCTTCCTGCACTCGCTGGCGCGGGAACAGATCAAGCTCGGCACGGTGGTCCGGCAGGACGGCGCGTGGATCCTGGACGGGCGTCCCGTTGCCCTGACCGGCGAGGTGCGTGACGTCGTCAAAGCGCGGCTGAACCGGCTTAGCCCGGGCCAGCGCGACGTCTTTGAACTCCTGGCGCTCGCCGGGGCCGTTCCGCTGCAGACGCTGATGAGGATTTTCAATCCGCAGGACATGGACAACCTGCAGGAGCGCGCCCTCATCCAGGTCAGCCACGATCACCCGCCGATGGTCAGCGTCGTCAACTCGGTCACCGCGGCCATCGTGGCCAGCGTGGTCCCGCCGGGCCGCAGCGCGGAACTCCGGCGCCGGCTCACGGCCGTGCTGCCGGATACCGAGCAGACGGAACCGGGCCGGGCGACGGACATCGCCTGGGCACTGGACTGCGGGGAACGGATCAGTGCCGAAACCGCGCTGGCTGCCGCGCATCTGGCGAACGATGCCTCAGATCCCACCTCGGCGTTGAGGTTCATCCACGAAATCGACGGCTGCGCGGCACTCGCCGGAGCGGCCGTCGAAACGGTGCGGGCCCATCTCGCCATCAACAACAAGGAGTCCGCGCGGCGCATCCTCCAGGGCCTGGACGGGACCGCCGTTGGGGATTATCCGCTGGCCGAGTGGGTCACCCTGCAGCTGCTCCGGGTTGAAATGGACCACCGCAGCCCGGCCACCGCAGCCCAGGCCCGGACCCGGCTGGAGTTCGTCCGGGAGCGCCTCGCCGCACAGCCTGCGGACGACTCGGCCGCGGTGGAACAGGCCCTCGGACAGGTGCGCTTGGCCGAGATCAAACTGGCGGCCTTCGAAGGCCGCTATGGCGAGGTTTCCGCATTGAGGGCCGATCTTGAGCCCGACCTGGACACCGAAACCGGGATCCTCACCGCGAGCCTGCTCTGCGAGACCATGGCGGTCGGCGGAAATGTCCTCGGCGCCATGGCGCTGGGCAAGCAGATCATCGCCGCGGCCGCGGCCGTCCCGCTGGCCGACCGCACCGTGCGCGACATCAGGGGCCGCTTCCTGCTCCTCCTGCTGCTTTCCGCGAAGTTCCGGGAGGCGTCCGCCTTCATTGCGGCCGCGTCCGGCACCGCCGAGCCGCCGGCCCGGCTTGGCGGGATGTTCGAAATCGGGCAGGGTGTCATTGACCTCCATGCCGGGCACCTGGACAGCGCTGTTCCGTTGCTGGAGGCAGGGATGTGGCAGCTCCGGGGCCACGACCCCGAGGGCCTGGCGGGCCTGGCCACGGCCGCGTGTGCCTACGCCGCCGGGCTGGCCGGCGATGAGGAAAAAGCCAGCCTGCTGCTCGCCGAAGTAGCGCAGCCGCAGCGCCATAGCTCCTGGCTGGTGGACCGGGTGACACGTTACTTTGAGCTTTGTGCGCTGGCCGAACTCGGCCAGCGCGCTGCTGCCATCCGCACCCTCGCCGCCGAAGCGGGCAGCGAGGCGGACGCGGGCGCCCCGGCCATGGGGCTGCTCTTCCTGTCCGCGGCGGCCCGGCTCGGGGACCGCCAGCTGTGCCAGAAGCTTGCCGGCCTCGCCGCCCAGGTCACCGGGCAGTTCGCCCAGCTGTGCCTGCGGCTGGCGGACGGGGTAAGGGACGGCGCCAGCGAGCAGCTGCTGGCCGTTGCCAAGGACGCCGACGCCGCCGGGAACGCTGTTTTTGCCCGCGACGTCGCCCGCCGGGCGGTTTACTGCGCCAACGAAGCCGGTAACCGGATCGCGCTCCGCATCTCGCAGCGAACCGAACAGTCCCTCGACGACAGGTTCGGAAGCCCGGGAAACGGCCTGCATTCGCTGACCACTTCCACCCTGACCGCGCGCGAATGCGAAGTGGCTGTCCGGGCCGCGGCCGGAACCTCCAACCGCAAGATCGCTGAACAGATGCACGTCTCGGTCCGCACGGTGGAAGGCCACCTGTACCAGGTCTACTCAAAACTCCACGTCGCGAGCCGGTCGGAGCTCAAAGATGTCATCTCGGCACCCGCGGCGAGCGCCCGCATCGGCTGACCGGGAAAGCGACAGACCCGGTGTGCCGGATGGGGCCGCCGCCGGCGGGAGGAGCCCTGCGTGGAAAGCCTGATTGATGCCGCCGCACTGATCGGCCGATCCGGCGTCGTCAAGGATGTGGTCCACTGCCTGCGTGACGAAGGCAGGGCCGGCGCACTGATCATCGGCGGCGCGGGGTCGGGAAAAACGGTCGTCGTCAAAGCCGCGCTGGCGGAGCTTCGACCGCCGGGAACCGTGATCCGGCTCGCGGCGACTCCGGCGCTCGCGTCGGTCCGGTTCGGGGCGCTCACACCGTACCTGGCGAGCCTTCCGGACCACGACCTCGATTCCTATGCGGCCGTACTTGGAGCGGTGACCACTAGCCTCAGGTCGGAGCCTGCCCTTGCCTTGTTCGTGATCGACGACGCGCAAAACCTGGACCGGGGGACCATCCAACTGATTGCCCAGGCGGTGGCTACCGGCGCGGCGCGCCTGCTCGCCGCCTCCCGGCCCGGTCCGCTGGTCCCGGAGGAGTTCCTTGCCCTGTGGGGCGATGGCCTCATCTCGAAATTCGACCTGGCACCGCTGAGCCGGGCCGAGGTGCACCAGCTTTGCGAACAGGTGCTGCGGTCCGATGTATCCCCGTGGGTGAGCGAATTGTTCGCGAAGATGACCGCGGGCAATCCGTTTATGCTGATGTCCCTGATCGAGCACGCCCGGACCACCGGCGCCATCGGACAGCGCCGCGGAACCTGGTTCCTGCTGGCTCCGCCGGAGCTCGGCGAGGTTCCGGCCGCAGACCTGGTGGACCACCAGGTCCGCGCCATGGCACCGGAGGAAAAAACTACCGCCGCCGTGGTTGCCCTGGCCGGGCCGCTGTCGCTGGGGCAGATACTCAGGTTCAGCAGCCCTAAGGCCGTCGACGCCCTCGAAATGGCCGGGATCATCACCGTCTCCAGGGACCTGGACCGCATCGTCCGGCCCGCCAGCCCGCTGATTGGCGAGATCATCCGACGCCGGGTCCCGGCGGGGCGCAGCGCGAGCCTCAGGGCGAGCCTGCTGGCCCTTCCCCGGGCAGGTGCGGTGCTCCCGGAGGCCTTCCTGAACCAGCTTCGCTGGTCGCTGGATTCCGGCGCGGAGCCGGCAGCCCCGGAGCTGCTGGAGGCAGCTAACCAGGCCAACGTGCACCTGGACGCCGCGACCGCACTCCGCGCCGCGGCTGCCGTGGGGGAGGGGCCGTTCCTGTCGGAGGCCAGAATCCAACTGGCTTACGCCCATTACATCCTGGGGCGTCGGGAAGACGCGGCGGCCGACCTGGAGGCTGCGCAGCCGATACGCTTTGGCCGCGGGTCATATCTTGCCGCACTCCTGGCCGCCCGGCTCACGCCCCTGGCCGCTGGCGTCGAGGTGCCGCGCGCTCCGGGCACCGGCGAACCGGCCCGCGGCGGCGCTGATCGGCAGGCAGGGGCGGAAGTAACCGTTGGCCTCGCCTCCGCCCTCCTGTTGGAGGGCTGGGAGGGCCGGCTGGCCGAGCTGGAGGGCAGGCTCCAGCAGCTCGTTACCGCCGCCGAAAGCGAGCCGGACATCAGGATCCCGGCGGTGTCCCGACTTGCCGCCATCTGGAACGCCCAGGGAAGGGTGCTGGCAGGACTCGGTCTCAGCCGGGAGGCATGGCGCGGGCTGCATGAGGACGGACTGGCACTTCCGCTCGTCTACGAGGACGTGCTGGCCCGGTACTGCCTGAGCCTGATCCGGGCCGGAGAATGGGAAGAGCTCGCGTCGGTCCTGGACGACTATTCCTCGAAGTTGCCATCGCGGCTGCTGTACAGCGGTGGACTGCTGCATGTGATGCGCGGCTACTCGAGGCTGCGGCAGGGGCGGGTCCCGGAAAGTTTGGCGGAGCTGCTGCTCGGCGTCGAAGAACTTCTGATCGCCGATCCTTGGCAACTGGCCGCCTTCGCCCGCGCGGTCACGGCGTACGCCGCCTCCGCCGTCGGGCATTCAGGTGATGCGGCGGAGCAGGCACAAGCCTTCCGCAGGGCCGACTACCGGGCCCCGGAGACACTTCGGCTCCTCGCAGAGGCCTACTGCACCGCCGCCGAACAGGGCTCCGGCAGGGACACCGACGACGCGCGGCGTGAGCTGGCCCGGCTCGCGGACGAGGCGCAGCGCCAGGGGCTGACGGCCATTGAAACCGACATCCGCCGGATCGCCCTACGCGGCGGGGACACTGCGGCTGCCGCGGGGCTGGCGGCCAGCGCCAGCGCCGTCGACGTGCCGGAGGGGCCTCTGCTGGGGGCCTACGCGCTCGCCGTCACTGCCGCCGATTCGAGCGGACTCATGGCACTCAGCGACCAGGCCGCGAGCGCCGGGCACCTGCTATTAGCGCTCGAGGCCGCCCAGCAGGCCGAACGGCTGCTGGAAAACGACCCGGAAAAGTGGAAGCTTACCGCCGTGCAGCGCAAGGTGCACCACCGGATGGTTGCAGCGGGCATGTCCGGCCATTTGAACATTGTCCACGGCGAACGTCATGCCGCTCTCACCCCCCGGGAGTCCGAGATCGTCAAGCTGGTGGCGGGCGGTGACACGAACGCGGAAATCGCCGCCAAGCTCACCGTTTCACAGCGGACCGTTGAGGGGCACCTGTACCGGATTTTCGGAAAGCTCGGCATCAGCCGGCGCGGCGAACTCCTGGAGATCCAGAAGAATCTCCAGACACCGTGATGCATGGACCTGCGTATCCCGAGCAGTACTCGGACGCCGCGCGAGTATGCCCAAGTAGTGCAGCCCCGCTGGTGCTGCAGAAGTGGGGTAAACCCTACTCGTGTGCAGACCCGGCCCCCACGATTGACTTGAGTCAGTCCCGGGAACGAATCAGCAAGAAGTGAACCCCGGATCAAAACCCAGTTACAGAACCCTGGAACTGAAAACAGAGTAACCAAGGGCAGGAACCGACTGCGGGCAAACCGCAGCAGCCAGGGGACACCATGGCCGCGTCGACACCTCCCACCCCGACTTCCTTCATTGGAAACCGTACGGTGCCCTCACCGGCAGCCGTACCCCAAAGACGGAGCCGGCGGCGTCAGAGCCTTCTGAGACCGAGGCTCTCCCCCCAGCCGCCGCCGGCTCCCTTAAACGGTCTGCACCACTGAGAGATGTGGAACTGCAGGAGCCCGGAGTGAACACCGGACCGGCGCGCCAGAAGAGGCAGCAAGAGGCAGTCGCTTGAATCGACGCCCCGCCCGGGTCAGACGGCCCGCCGGCGGGGCGTTTCGGCGTCCCGGGTCCTGGTGCCCGGGACATGAGCAGGGGCCCGCCACCCGGTGCCGTCGGAACGTGGGACAATTAGGTCTAATCCGTGTGACGTAATAGGAGCCCGCCCGGCGGACCTCCGCTCTACGCCGCAGCGAAGACCGACCCAGGAGTTCCTGCCCATGGTTGCCACACCAGCCCACCTCCTCCGCTCCGCCACGGCGCTGGGCAATGAAGAGGTCATGAGGATCCGCAACGACTTCCCCATCCTGCACCGGCCCGTCAACGGGCACCCGCTGGTCTACCTGGACTCCGGGGCCACCTCGCAGAACCCGCTCAGCGTGCTGGAAGCCGAGCAGGAGTTTTACGAGCAGCGGAACTCGGCGGTGCACCGCGGCGCGCACTACCTCGCGGTGGAAGCCACCGAAGCGTTCGAGGACGCGCGCGAAACCGTGGCGGCCTTCATCGGCGCGGAGGCGGATGAACTGATCTGGACCTCCAACGCCACCGAGGGCCTGAACCTGCTCAGCTACTCGTTCTTGAACGCCTCCCTGCCCGGCGCCCCGGCCGAGGCCGCCCGCTTCGCGCTCGCCGCCGGCGACGAGATCGTGGTCACCGAGATGGAGCACCACGCCAACCTGATTCCCTGGCAGCAGTTGGCGGAACGGACCGGCGCCACCCTGAAGTTCATCCCGGTCGACGACGCCGGGGCCCTGGACCTCGACGCCGCAGCCCGCCTGATCGGCGCCCGCACCCGCGTGCTGGCCTTCACCCACGCCTCCAACGTCCTGGGAACCATCAACCCGGTGGCCTCGCTGGTGGCGCTCGCCCGGGCCGCCGGTGCCCTCGTGGTGCTGGACGCCTGCCAGTCCGCCCCTCACCTCGCCCTCGACGTCAAGGCGCTCGACGTGGACTTCGCCGTCTTCTCCGGGCACAAAATGCTCGGCCCCACCGGGATCGGCGGCCTCTTCGGGCGCTCGGAACTGCTCAACGCCATGCCGCCCTTCCTGACCGGCGGTTCCATGATCACCACCGTCACCATGGAGCGCGCCGGGTTCCTGCCCAGCCCGCAGCGTTTCGAGGCCGGAACCCAGAAAATTTCGCAGGCGGTGGCCCTCGCCGCTGCCGCCAACTACCTGAGCGAAACCGGCCTTGACCGGATCCACGCCTGGGAGGCGGAACTGGGACAGCGCCTCGTGCAGGGCCTCGCCGGCATCCCCGGGATCCGCGTACTGGGACCGGCCGCCGGGCAGGAGCGGATCGGCCTGGCCGCGTTCGACGTCGCCGGGGTCCACGCGCACGACGTCGGGCAATTCCTCGACAGCCGCGGCATCGCGGTGCGGGTGGGGCACCACTGCGCCCAGCCGTTGCACCGCCGCCTCGGGATCACGGCGAGCACCCGGGCGAGCACCTACCTTTACAACACCACGGACGACGTCGACGCGTTCCTCGACGCCGTCGCCGGTGTCCGCGGATACTTCCAAGCCTGAGGACGGCACTGCATGAGCCTTGACCAGTTGTACCAACAAATCATCCTGGAGCACTCCAAAGCCCGGCACGGCAGCGGCCTCGCCGCCGCCGCCGTGCCCGAGGGGGCCAGCAGCGGCCAGTCGCACCAGCTCAACCCGGTCTGCGGCGACGAAATCACCCTCCGGGTCTCGGTGTCCGGCGGCAAGGTCAGCGAGCTGCGCTGGGACGGGGACGGCTGCTCGATTTCGATGGCATCTGCCTCCGTGCTGACAGAGCTCGCTGAAGGCCTGGACCCGGAGGAGCTGCACAGCGTGATCGACAGCTTCCGGGAGGTGCTGCGCTCGCGCGGCAAGGTGCAGGCGGACCCGGAAATCCTGGGCGACGCGGCTGCCTTTGAAGGCGTGTCCCGGTATGCCGCCCGGGTGAAGTGCGCCATGCTCTCCTGGGTGGCCGCCGAAGACGCGCTCGGCCAGGCGGTCGCCGGCCAGCAGGGCAACCCGGCCTAGCCCCGGCCCGGGAAGCGGGCCGTCAGGGCCGCCGTCGTCCCAGGAGCGCGGCGAGCAGGGTCCCCAGCAGGGCGCCAAGGGTGTTCGCCAGAATGTCGGCGGCAGTGGGGTAGCGGGCCGGCAGGAAAAGGAACTGCGCGGCTTCGATGGCGCAGGAGGTCAGCAGCCCGGCCGCCGTCCCCAGCCACCAGAAGCCCCGGCCCGCGAGCCGGGTCACGAGGACGCCCAGCGGGACGAAGAGCAGCACGTTGGCGGCGGACTCGGCGAAGCCGTAGTCGACCCAGCCCGGGACGCCGCTGTGGTGCAGCCAGCGGAGCGTCGACCGCAGCAGCCCGGCCACGGGCCGGTCCACCGGCTGCGGCCAGAGCGCCACCGCGGCGAGCACGCCGAGGTAGGCCAGGAGTGCCCAGAGGGCCACACGGTGGGGCCGCACTGGCATCTTCCCTTCGGCAGCGGACTGGCAATGGCCTGATTCTAGCCCCCGGTGCCGCCGCCGGGTTAACCCAAGCTGGCTCGCAGTTGTTGCCGTTTTGAGCGCTCAATACGGCAACAACTGCGAGCCAGTTGGGCAGGGGGAAAGGCCCCGGCCTAGGAGAACAGGCCCGCAATCCCGATCGCCGCCGTCGCCGCGCCGAGCAGCATCGAGATGCTGACCAGCACGACGTGCACGGTGAGGAAGCGGGTGGCCTTGCCGCCGGCGTCGCGTGCCCGCGGGTCCTTCAAGACCCGGCGCAAGAACTGCGGCCAGACGGCCAGGGACCAGATGCCGGCCACCACCAGGACGACGGCGAGTGCAGCGGGAAGTTCCATCGGCTAGTGGCTCTCGAGCCAGGCCCGGGCCTGGCTGGACTGGATGTTGAGGGCCTTTCCAACCATCGGCTCGGCCGCATCGGCGATCTTGCCGCCCAGCAGCGGCACGGACGAGGTGACCGTGCCTTCCAGCTCGATCCGGGTGCTGCCGCCGTCGGCGACGAGGCGCTGCACGGCGTTGACGTCCAGCGGGGCGCCGGCGACCTTCAGCGAGATGTTGCTCTGCCGCGAACCGTCGGCCTCCGGGGCGCCCCAGCTCTCCAGCTGCGTCACCTTCAGGCTCTCGCCGACAAACTTGCGGGCCAGGTCGGGCATCCGGGTCGTGGGGATGGTGCGGACCGTCGTGGTATTGAAAGCGCCGGCGGGATCGCCGTCGACGGCAAACGATTCCAGGGTCCCGCCGACGAGTTCGCTGGTGTGGCGCAGGAAGTCCTCGTTGACGAAGACTGCCGTGACGCTCTCGACGCTGTGCGGCAGGGTGGTGGATGCACTCAGGGCCATTGGGGGGTCCTCCATGGGGTCTGGCTGGTCGTTTCGGGCTCCCAACATCCTACGCGGTTGGCCCCGTCGGTTCCGATTCGGCAGCCTCCAGCCGTTGCGCCGCGGCGGTGATATTCCGCGACATCGCCGGGAAGATCAGGCTGTGGAACGGCAGCACGGCGAGCCAGTACAGCTTCCCGCTGAGTCCCTTCGGGAAGAAGATGGCCCGCTGCCGGTAGCGGCTGCCGGTGCCCTCCGGTTCCACCGAGAGCTCCAGCCAGGCCCGGCCGGGGGCGCGCATCTCCGCGCGCAGCCGGAGCAGCCGGCCCCGGTCGATCCGCTCAACCCGCCACCAGTCGACCACCTCGCCGTCCGCCAGCAGGTGCGGATGCCGCCGGCCCCGCGCCAGCCCCGCCCCGCCGGTGAGCTTGTCCAGCCAGCCGCGCACGCTCCAGGCCAGCGGCAGCGAATACCAGCCGTTGCGGCCGCCGATGCCTTCGATGATGGTCCAGACGTGTTTCGGGTCCACCGCGCTGGAGTAGCTGCGCTCGTCGACATAGACGCGGTGCCCGGCCCAGTCCGGGTCGCTGGGCAGCGGATCGGCGTCGGCTCCGGCGTTGGCCCAGGTCGTCTCCACCTGCCCGTCCCGTTCCCTGCCCAGGGCCAGGGCGACCGCGCGCCGGTATGGGGTCAGGCCGCCGTCGGGCAGCGGGATGTAGGAGTCGACGTCATGCTCACGGGAGACGGCGTCGTGCTGCAGCGACTCCACCAGCGGCAGGGACATGGACAGCGGGATCGGGGTGGTCAACGCGACCCACATGCCCGCGAGCTTCGGCGCGGGAATGGGCAGGGCCAGCACCACCCGGTGCGGCAGCCCGGCCTCGGCCGCGTATTCCTGCATCATGCCGGCGTAGCTGAGCACCTGCCGGGAACCGATGTCGAAGGTGCGGTTGATCCTTCCCTCCAGCGACGCTGCGCCGACGAGGTAATGCAGCACGTCCCGCACGGCGATGGCCTCGATCTTGTTCCGCACCCAGCTGGGGGCGGGCATCACCGGCAGCGTCTCGGACAGGTGCCGGATCATCTCAAAGGACGCGGAGCCGGAACCGATCACGACGCCGGCCTGGAACACCACCGCGTCCACCGCGCCGTCGAGGAAGATCTTGCCGACGGCCTCACGGGAACGCATGTGGGTGGAGAGCTCGGCGCCGGAGGGGTGCAGGCCGCCAAGGTAGACGATCCGGCCGACGCCGGCCGCCGCGGCCGCCTGCGCGGCGGTCTCGGCCATCGCCTTCTCCTTGGCCTCAAACCCGGCGCCGCCAGCCATCGAGTGGACCAGGTAGTAGAACACGTCGACGCCGTCCAGCGCCTCCCGCAGCTTCGCACCGTCGTCGAGGCTGCTCTGGACCACTTCGACGTCCTCCAGCCACGGCACCCCGGCGATCTTCGCCGGCGTGCGGACCAGGACCTTCACCCGGTGCCCGGCCTCCAGCAGCCGGGGGACCAGCCGGCCGCCGATGTACCCGGTGGCGCCAGTCACCAGCACGGTTTTAGGGTTCGCAGCCTGGGGGGTGCCGTTCATGGGTGGCTCCTTCTCGTCGGGGACATCAGCCAGCGGCTATAAGCCATTCGGAGCGCGGGCCCCGCCGGACGGCAGCCGGAGCGGCCTGCGCCCGTCCTGCCAGCTTAGCCCCGGGTGCCGGGCCATCGCCGCGTCGCGGTAGGCTGGACGAACCCGGGATTCTTGCGAATTTCGGGTATTCGTGTTGCCTGCATGCCCGTGATCACGTCAGGAGTTCCGCCATGAGCCTCAACGGCCCCTCTCTCACCGGTCTGCGGCGTGTCCTCGCCGGGGACAAGACCTTCGCCCGGGTGCAGGCCGAAGCATCCCGGCCGGTCACGGCCCGCAGCGAGGACTACCAGATCAGCGCCCCGGCCGGGTTGCGCGCTGCACTGCTGGCGGAGATGGCTGACGGGCTCGCGTCGGGATCCGCGCCCGACGGCGCTGCCCCGGTGGTGCTCGCCGTCACCGCCACCGGCCGCGAAGCCGAAGACCTCGCCGCCGCGCTGGGCGCCTTCCTGCCGGCGGACACGGTGGCGGAATTCCCCAGCTGGGAGACCCTGCCGCACGAGCGGCTCTCGCCGCGCTCGGACACCGTCGGCCGCAGGCTCTCGGTGCTGCGCCGGCTCGCGCACCCCGAGGCCGGCGGCGCCCTGCGCGTCGTCGTCGCCCCGGTCCGGGCCGTGGTCCAGCCGATCGTGGCCGGGCTCGGCGAGCTGGTCCCGGTGACCCTGAAGGTCGGCCAGGACGTCCCGTTCGGCGACGTCGTGAAGAACCTCGCCGACGCCGCCTACGCCCGGGTGGACATGGTCACCCGGCGCGGCGAATTCGCGGTCCGCGGCGGCATGCTGGACGTCTTCCCGCCCACCGAGGACCACCCGATCCGGGTGGAGTTCTTCGGCGACGAGGTGGAGCAGATGCGCTGGTTCGCCGTCGCCGACCAGCGCTCGCTGACCGCGCCGGGCGTGCACCACCCCACCGAACTGCACGCCCCGCCGTGCCGCGAAATCCTGATCACGCCCTCGGTGATGTCCCGGGCCGCGACGCTGAAGGCGCAGCTGCCGGCCGCGGCGGACATGCTGGAGAAGATCGCCGGCGGCATCGCCGTCGAAGGCATGGAATCCCTGGCCCCGGTGCTGGTCGACTCCATGGTGCCGTTCCTGGACCAGTTCCCGGCGGGCTCCATCTCGGTCGTGATCGAACCGGAAAAGGTCCGCACCCGCGCCCACGACCTCGCCGCCACCAACGAGGAATTCCTTGAGGCTGCGTGGTCCACGGCGTCCGACGGCGGCGCAGCCCCGCTGGACTTGAGCTCCGCGGCCTCGGCGGCCCTGCACTCGGCGAGCTTTCGCTCGCTGGGCGAGACCCGCAGCACGGCCCTCGCGCACGGCGTGTCCTGGTGGTCCATCAGCTCGCTCGCCAGCGACGAGGAACTGCTGCCCGACGTCGACGTGCTGAACCTGCACGCCCGCGAACCGCGCGGCTACCAGGGCGACGTGGCGGAGATGATGGACTTCATCGGCTCGCACGTGCGGGAGCAGTGGCGGATTGTGGTCGCCACCGAGGGCCCCGGCCCGGCGCAGCGCCTCGCCGAGCTCTTCCACGACAACGACATCCCGTGCGCCCGGGTCGAAACCCTCGACGCCGACCCGGAACCGGGCCTGATCGAGGTGACCACGGCCGCCGTCGGCCGCGGCTTTGTGCTGGACACGCTCAAGGTGGCCTTGCTGACCGAGGCCGACCTGCTGGGCCGCACCTCCGCCGGGTCCACCAAGGACATGCGCCGGATGCCGTCCAAGCGGCGCAACGCCGTGGACCCGCTGCAACTGCTGGCCGGCGACTTCGTGGTGCACGAACAGCACGGCATCGGCCGGTTCGTGGAGCTGATCCAGCGCAAGGTCGCGGGCGGTGGAGACGGCGTGCGCGAATACCTGGTGCTCGAATACGCGCCCTCCAAGCGCGGTGCCCCGGGTGACCGGCTCTTCGTCCCCACCGACCAGCTGGACCAGGTCACCCGCTACGTCGGCGGCGACACCCCGGTGCTGAGCAAGATGGGCGGCTCGGACTGGGCCAGCACCAAGTCCAAGGCGCGCAAGGCCGTCAAGGAAATCGCCGGCGAACTGATCCGGCTGTACTCGGCCCGGATGGCCTCCCGCGGTCACGCCTTCGGCCCCGACACCCCGTGGCAGCGCGAACTCGAAGAAGCCTTCCCCTACGTGGAGACCCCGGACCAGCTGACCACCATCAACGAGGTCAAGGCGGATATGGAACGGGAGATCCCGATGGACCGCCTGGTCTCCGGCGACGTCGGCTACGGCAAGACCGAGATCGCGGTCCGGGCCGCGTTCAAGGCCGTCCAGGACGGCAAACAGGTGGCCGTACTGGTGCCCACCACGCTGCTGGCGCAGCAGCACTACGAAACCTTCACCGAACGCTTCTCCGGCTTCCCGCTGCGGGTCAAGCCGCTGTCCCGCTTCCAGGGCGCCAAAGAGGCCAAGGAGACGGCCGAGGGCGTGAAGAACGGCTCGGTGGACGTCGTCATCGGCACGCACCGGCTGCTGTCCAAGGACTTCGCCTTCAAGGACCTCGGCCTTGTGATCGTGGACGAGGAGCAGCGCTTCGGCGTCGAACACAAGGAAGCGCTGAAGAAGATGCGCACCAACGTGGATGTCCTGGCCATGAGCGCCACCCCCATCCCGCGCACCCTGGAGATGTCCCTGACCGGCATCCGCGAGACCTCCACCCTGGCCACCCCGCCGGAAGAGCGGCACCCGGTGCTGACCTATGTCGGCCCGTACACGGACAAGCAGACCTCGGCCGCGATCCGCCGCGAGCTGATGCGCGAGGGACAGGTCTTCTTCGTGCACAACCGGGTCTCCACGATCGAGCGCACCGCCGCGAAGATCCGTGAACTCGTTCCCGAGGCGCGCGTCGAGGTGGCGCACGGCAAGATGTCCGAAAGCCGGCTGGAACAGATCATCGTGGACTTCTGGGAGAAGCGCTTCGATGTGCTGGTCTGCACCACCATCATCGAGACCGGGCTGGACATCTCCAACGCCAACACCCTGATCGTGGACGGCGCGGACAAGTACGGGCTTTCCCAGCTGCACCAGCTGCGCGGGCGGGTGGGCCGCGGCCGGGAACGGGCCTACGCCTACTTCCTGTACCCCTCGGAAAAGCCCCTGGGCGAGGTGGCGCTGGAACGCCTCAAGGCCGTCGCGACGCACAACGAACTTGGTGCCGGCATGCAGCTGGCCATGAAGGACCTCGAGATCCGCGGCGCCGGCAACCTGCTCGGCGGAGAACAGTCCGGCCACATCCAGGGCGTCGGGTTCGACCTCTACATCCGGCTGGTGGGCGAGGCCGTGGCGGACTACCGCGGCGAGGCCGAGGAGAAGGCAGCGGAGATGAAGATTGAGCTGCCGGTCAACGCGCACCTCCCGCATGACTACGTGCCCGGCGAACGGCTGCGCCTGGAGGCGTATCGGAAGCTGGCCGCCGCGCTCAGCAACGAGGCGATCGACGAGGTCGAGGCGGAGCTCGTGGACCGCTACGGCGAGCTGCCGCTGCCGGCGCAGAACCTGGTCGCGGTGGCCCGCTTCCGGGTCGGCGCGCGCGAAGCCGGGCTGACCGACGTCGCCCTGCAGGGCAACTTCATCAAGTTCTCGCCCGCGCAGTTGCCGGAATCCAAGCTGATGCGGCTGGCGCGGATGTACCCGGGCTCGCAAGCGAAGCCGGCCCTGGACGCGGTGCTGATCCCCAAGCCGAAGACGGCCCGGATCGGCGGCCGCGACCTGCAGGACGCCGAGATCCTGGCCTGGGCCAACGGCGTGATCGAGGCGATCTTCTCCGACGTCCCGCTCTCGGTCGGCTAGAACGTGATGGGAGGACACCACGCCGCGTCCGGGGCCGCGGCGTGGGTGGCTATTGCCTCGACCGGGCCGTACGCGCTGGGCTGGTATCCGCTGGACGCCACCGGCATCGTGATCGGCGGGATGGCGACGGCGGGCACGGCCCTGGTCTGCGATTGGGACCACCGCTCCAGCACCGTGGCGCATGCCCTGCCGCCGCTGTCCAACCTCATCGCCGTGGGGATCGAGAACGCCTCCGGCGGCCACCGCCAAGGCACCCATTCGGTGCTGGGCGCGGCGTTCTTCGTGCTGCTCGCGGCGCTTGCCGGGCAGCTGCAGCTGCAGACTGACTGGGGCCTGCTGTCCGTGGGGGCCGGCCTGCTGTGCATGTTCATGATCAACATCGCCGCGAAGGCGCTGAAGCTCTTTCCCAGGTACGGCTGGATCAGCAACTGGGTCTTCGCCCTCACCATGGCCGGGCTGGTGACCTGGTTCGCGCCGGACCAGTGGACCTGGCTGCCGGTGTCGATGCTGACCGGGGTCCTGGTGCATATCGTGGGCGACATGATTACCACCGGGGGAGTGCCGCTGCTTTGGCCGCTCGTGGTCAAGCCGCCGAAGTTTCTGCGGAAGCTGCCGCTGGTCAAGGACGTCTGGAAGGCCAACGGGGCGTTTTCCATCCCGCTGCTGGGCCGGGCCGGTTCGCGGCGGGAGTGGTTTGTGCTGATCCCGGTCAGCGGCTATGCCATGGTGGGGATGTTCTCCGCCGCCCTCGCCGTCGCCAAGGGGCATTTCCCGGCCGCGCTCGCGCTGGGGACTGCACTGGTCAACCGCCTCCTGGCTGGCGTCGGAGCCTAAGGCCAGCGCTCCGGGCCCTCCCGCGCTTTACGCTACGGTTCCGGACGGGCGCGGCCCGGATCCGGGGTGCCCGTGTCCGAAACCGCCGCGCTTTTTGCAGATCCGCCGCTTAAACGCCTGTTGCCCCGGACAGCCGGGGCAACAGGAAGCCAAAACGAAGCGGGTCTAGCTCTCGCCCGCGGAGTCGGAGCGGCCCGTGATGGTCTGCGGGATCCAGAACGCGAGGGCGAAGAGGATCAGGCAGGCGGCCATCGGCCACGGGTTGCCCAGGCTGAGGAAGGACAGCGAGTACAGGGCGCCGAAGAACAGAGCCATCATCAGGACAAACAGCACGACGCTGGATGCCAGGCTGTTCTCGCCCTGCGGGGTCTTGGTGGTGTTGCTGGACATTCGTTCCTCCTCGGCCCCGCGGGGCTTAAAAACTGTGGCGGCTGCGGCGGTGTTCGGTGCGGTCAGTACGCGGATGAACCCTGTTCACCCTTGACGATCGCGATGCCGGAGCTGGCGCCAATACGTGTTGCACCTGCAGCAATCATAGCCTGCGCGTCGGCCAGGGAACGCACGCCGCCCGAGGCCTTGACGCCGAGTCCCGGACCCACGGTGCGCCGCATCAGGGCGACGTCCTCCGCCGTGGCGCCGCCGCCGTTGAAGCCGGTGGAGGTCTTCACGAAGTCCGCCCCGGCCTCGACCGAGGCCTCGCAGGCGAGGACCTTCTGGACGTCGTCGAGCAGCGCGGTCTCGATGATGACCTTCAGGATGGCGCCGCCGGAGTGGACGGCCTCGGCGACGGCGCGGATGTCATCGACCAGCGCGCCCTTGTCGTTGGCGCGTGCCGCGGCGATGTTGATCACCATGTCGATCTCGTCGGCGCCGTCGAGCACCGCGCCGCGAGCCTCGAAGGCCTTGACGTCGGTCGGCGTGGCGCCGAGCGGGAAGCCGATCACGGAGCAGGTCAGCACGTCGGAGCCCTTGAGCGCGGTCTTGACGGTCTTGACCCAGATGGGGTTCACGCACACGGATTTGAAGTGGTACTCGGCCGCCTCGGCGCAGACCTTCAGGACCTCGGCCTCACTGGCTTCCGGCTTGAGCAGGGTGTGGTCGATGTAGGAGGCAATGTTGCCCGCGGCGACTTGGTGGTCGGTGCCGGCCGCGCCGGCAGCCGTGGTGGCTTCGTTGCTCATGGTGGTCCCTTTCCTGCCGGCCCTGGGCGGTGCCCGGCCTGGCCTGCTGACACGGCGTGTGTCGTGGCTTCTCAATGCACCATCTTGCCATAACGGGACCGACAGGCGCGGGCCCTACGCCGCCTGCGCGAGGGGCCCGGACAGGGACGCCTGGAGCAACCCGGCGGCGCAGACGCCCGCGGCAGAACCGGCGGCGACCAGCAGGCCCAGCCGCACGCCGTCGTACGCTGCCGCGTCGCCGATCGCCCAGATCCCCGGCACCGAGGTGCGGTAGTCCTTGTCCACCACGATCCCGCCCTGCGCCGCGGTGGACAGGCCGGCGGTGCGGGCGAGGCCGTCGCGGGAGATGCGTTCTTCGGCGAGGAACACCAGGTCCCCGCTCATGCTGGAGCCGTCCTCGAAGACGACCCCGGCGGCAGGCAGCGCGGAGCCGGCGGGGGTGGGGACGACGGCGGACGGGCGCAGCGTGGTGCGCACCGGCCGGACGCCGCGGGCCCGAAGCACGGCTTCGGCCTGGCCCGCGGCGGTGCCGGTGCCCACCAGAATGCCCAGCGGCCGGCGGCCCAGGACCCGGGTGACGTCCTTGACGGCGTCGCCGAGGCGGGTGGCATCATCGATCGTGGAGTAGCTCAGGCAGCGCCCCGCGCCCTCGACCGGCGCCAGCGCCGGCGCCGCGCCGGTGGCGATCACCAGCTGGTCGTAACTGAACTCCATCCCGTCCGCCGTCGTGACCCGCTGCTCCGCGGCGTCGATGAAGCTGGCCGGCTGCCCGAAGCGGACCGACACCTGGGGCAGGGCGGCGAGGTCCAGCAGCTCCTCCGGGGCGTCATCGCGGTTGCTGAGCACCGTGATGCCGCCGGCGAACGGGGTGCGGGTGAGCTGGCGGACCAGCGACTGCGCCGCCGGGCCGGCGCCGGCAATGACAATCCGCGGCCGGGTCTGGGACGTGGCGGACTCGGTGGGGATGGCGGACGCTTCCGTGACGGACATGTGCTGGCCCTTTCGCTGGTGGGCCGGATGTGGCCCTGCTCTTGATGTTCCCCAGCGTAGGGGGCCGATTTTTCGCGGAGGTTACCGCCCTGTTGCAGTATTTTCCCGGTTTGTTCGCCAACCGTTACCAGCCGGTAATGCCGTGGGTCACACCCGGATCCGGTAGCCGCGCTTAACCACCGTTTCCACCAGGCTTCCATCCGGCAGGGCGGACCGGAGCCGGCTGACCGTCATGTCCAGGGCGTGCACCGACCCGCGCAGTTCCAGCAGCTCGGAGAGCGCTTCGCGGGAGAGCACGGCCCCGCCGGCGCCCAGCAACGCCCGCAGCAACAGCAGCGGTGCCGGGGCCAGTTCCACGGCCTCGCCGTCGATCCGCAGCGACCGGCCGCGCAGCTCCACTGCGCCCGAGGCCGTGTCCAGGCGCCGCACATGGTTCAGGGCCAGGTGCTCGCAGACCAGCCGGATCAGGGCGCCCATCCGGAACCGTTCCGGGATGAGCGGCTGCACCCCGGCGTCGATCAGCGGCTGGGCGGTGATGGGGCCGACGACGGCTGTGGCCACCGTGGTCTTAAGGCTTTCCACCAGCTGTTTGTAGAGGCCCATCTCATGCGCGGTGCTCCACAGCGCGTCGACGGCGGGCGCACTCGTGAAGGTCAGTACGTCCAGGTTGCCGCTGCAGGCCGCCTCGATCAGGCGGGGCAGCCGGTCGGCGCCGTCGGGCTTGACCCAGCGGTAGGGCGTGACCGTCATGACATGGGCGCCGGACAGCCGCAGCCGCTCCAGCTGGCGGACATCGGTGTAGCCGTGCAGCTGCACGGCTACGGTCTTTCCGCGCACGCCCTCGGCCAGCAGCATGTTCACCAGGGTGGCGGTGGTTTCGTCGCTGCTGATCCCGACGTCGGCCAGCCCGGCCGCGCGGACCGCGCCGCGGGCCTTGGGGCCGCGGACGAACATCCGGGTGGCGCCCAGGGTTTCCAGCAACTGCTCGCCGATCCCGAAGGTGTCCGCCGCTTCGCACCAGCGGCGCATGCCGTAGGCGGTGGTGGCAATGCAGAGTTCGGGCCGGGCTTCGATGATGGCGCGGGTGTCCTCGATCAGCCGAAGGTCCTCCTGGACCGGGGCGATCTTCAGCGCGGGGGCGTGCAGCACCTCGGCGCCGCGCCGCTCCAGGGCTTCGATCAGGTCCTGGGAACGCCGGTGTGAGGTCACCCCGATCCGGAAGCCCTCCAGCGGCAGCTCCGCTTTCTCCGGAGCCTCGTCCCCGGCCGGCGTCCCGTTCGGCATCCCCCCGGGGTACCCGGTGCGGTCCGGGCGCCCGGTGCGGTCCGCGGCAGTGCCAGCGAGGGCTTCCAGCGCGCTCAGCGCGCTCACGGCGCTCACGGCGCTCACGCTCCCGTCAGGGACGCGGCAAGGCGGTCCAGCTCGGCTTCGGCTTCCGCGCAGCCCCGGTTGGCTTCTGCCACCCTGACCACCTCGCCGATCACCAGCACCGCGGGGTTGCTGCAGCCCGCGGCCGCTGTGGTGATGCTGCCCAGCTCGGCGATGGTGGTCCGCTGGCCCGGGCGGTAACCGCGTTCGACGACGGCCATCGGCATGTCCGCCCGCATCCCGGCGCGGCGCAATCCGGCGGCCAGGTGGTGCAAGGTACCGATGCCCATCAGCACCACGATGGTGCCGCCCAGCCCGGCGAGGTGCGTGTGTTCCTTCTCGGTCAGCGGGGCGTGGCCGGAGACCACGGTGAACAGGTGGCTGACCTCGCGGTGCGTGACCGGGATCCCGGCGGCGGCGGGAACGGAGATGGCGCTGGTGACCCCCGAAATCACCCGGACCGGCACGCCGGCCTGCACGCAGGCGGCCACTTCCTCGCCGCCGCGCCCGAAGACGTACGGGTCACCGCCTTTGAGCCGGACCACGTTCCTCCCGGCCAGCGCGGCTTCCACCATGAGGTCTTCGATGCCGGCCTGGCTGACCGGGTGGTGTCCGGGACGCTTGCCCACGTCCACGAGCTCCGCCGTCGTGAGGCCGGGAAGTTCCTGGTACGGCGCGAGGCGGTCGTAGAAGACGACGTCGGCGTCCCGCAGTGCCCTGACCGCAGCGAGGGTCAGCAATTCGGCTGTTCCCGGCCCGCCGCCCACCAGGGTGACGTGGCCGGCGGGGCCGGCGGCGGGCTCTGCGGCCACCAGGAGGCCGGTCGCGCGGCAGCGCTCCAGCAGCGCGGCCCAGCCCGGCTGGCCGTCGTCGACGGCGGCAACCAGGAAGGGCCGCTCCGGCAGCGGGCCGTCGTGCGTTCCGCCGTCGGGGCTGCTGAGCCGGGACACCACGGCGCCGGCGGCCCGGTAGCGCCGGACGGCCTGCCGCGCGGCGGTGTCCGAGCCGGTGACGAGGACTTCGCGGCCGGTGAGATCGACGCTGAGCTGCATGTTAGGCCTGGCTTTCGGTAGGAGCAGAGGTGGCGGCGGGCGCGCCGGTGGCGGCGTCGGCATCGGCTGGGCGGACCGGGATGCTGGCGGCGATCAGCACCGGCTGCCGTCCGGCCTGCACCTTTTCCCCGGCGGTGGCGGGGCGCATCTGGCCGCGCTCCGGGACGAAGGAGATCGAGTCGTCCTTTTGGTCCGGGGCGTTGACGAAGGAGCGGAACCGGCGCAGCCGTTCGGGATCCTTGAGCGTCTCCGCCCACTCGTCCTGGTACGTATCCACGTGGTTGGCCATGGCCGCCTCAAGGTCTGCGGCGATGCCGAGCGAATCGCGCACCACCACGTCCTCGACGTGCTTCAGGCCGCCGTCGAGGTCCTCCTGCCAGCGCGCGGTGCGCTGCAGCCGGTCCGCGGTGCGGATGTAGTACATCAGGTAGCGGTCGATGTACCTCAGCAGGGTCTCCTCGTCCAGGTCCTGGGCGAGGAGCTGGGCGTGCGCCGGCTGGAAGCCGCCGTTGCCGCCGACGTAGAGGTTCCAGCCCTTGTCCGTGGCGATCACGCCGACGTCCTTGCCCCGGGCCTCGGCGCATTCGCGGGCGCAGCCGGAGACGCCCATCTTCAGTTTGTGCGGGCTGCGCAGGCCGCGGTAGCGCAGTTCCAGCGTGATCGCGAGGGCGACGGCGTCCTGCACCCCGAAGCGGCACCAGGTCGAGCCGACGCAGGACTTCACGGTCCGCAGACTCTTGCCTTACGCCTGGCCGGACTCGAAGCCGGCGTCCACCAGTTCCTTCCAGATCTCCGGGAGCTGCTCCAGCCGGGCGCCGAACATGTCGATCCGCTGTCCGCCGGTGATTTTTGTGTACAGCCCGTATTTTTCGGCGACGGCGGCGATCACGCCG
This sequence comes from Arthrobacter sp. SD1074B, assembly GCF_056780195.1. Classification (NCBI taxonomy): domain Bacteria; kingdom Bacillati; phylum Actinomycetota; class Actinomycetes; order Micrococcales; family Micrococcaceae; genus Arthrobacter; species Arthrobacter sp. SD1074B. Next base: position 1,162,741 of record NZ_JBRAZT010000001.1, read on the forward strand.
AGCTTCCTCGGGGTGATCTCACCGCCTGCGATCCGCGGGACCACGGAGTAGCTGCCGTCCTTTTGCATGTTGGCGAGGGCGCGGTCATTGGTGTCCTGCAAGGTGCCGCGGCCGGCGTCGAGCACGTAGGCGCTGTGCTGGCTGGCGAGGATGTTGGCGATGGTGGGCTTGCAGATGTCGCAGCCGGTGCCGGTGCCGTACCGGGCCAGGATGTCCTCGAAGGAGGCCAGTTCCAGGACCCTGATGGCATCGAAGAGTTCCTGCCGGGAGAGTTCGAAGTGCTCGCAGAGGGCCTTGGAGACGGCGACGCCGGACTTGGCGAGTTCGCCTTCGAGCAGCTTCTTCAGCATCGGCACGCAGGAGCCGCACTGGGTGCCGGCGCGGGTGCAGCCCTTGAGCTCGCCGAGTTCCTGGACCGGGGCGCTGCCCTCGCAAGCGCCGCAGCCGTTGACTGCGTCGCGGATGGCGCCGGCGGCGACGTTGTTGCAGGAGCACAGGACGGCGTCGTCCGGCAGCTCGGTGTCCGGGGCCCCGCCGCCGCCGGCCGCGGTGAGGTAGGCGCCGGGTTCGGCGGCAAGTTCGCGGCCGAGCATGGGGCGCAGCGAGGTGTACGGCGTGGCGTCGCCGACGAAGATGCCGCCCAGCAGTGTCTTGGCGTCGTCGGTGGTGACGATCTTCTGGTAGACGCCGCGTGCCGGGTCGGCGTAGACAATTTCGAGCGCGTGTTCGGTTTTGGCGAAGGCGTCGCCGAAGCTGGCCACGTCGACGCCGGAGAGCTTGAGCTTGGTGGCGGTGTCAAAGCCAGGGAAGGTCGCGACCCCGCCGTGCAGCCGGTCCGCCACGATCTCCGCCATGGTGTTGGCCGGGGCCACCAGGCCAAGGCACATGCCGCCGAAGTTGGCGACCTCGCCGATCGCCCAGACGCCCGGGACCTGCGTTTCACAGCCGTCGGAGATGACGACGCCGCCGCGCGGGCCGAGCTCGAACAGCTGTTCTCCGCCCTCTTTGGCCCGGAAGAGCTCGTCGCGGGGCCGCACGCCGATCGCGACGATCACGATGTCGGCGTCGATTCTCCGGCCGTCGGCCATCAGCACGCCGGTGACCTGACCGTCGTCGTCGGAGAGGACCTCCGCCGGAAAGACGCCGCCGTGGACGGTGAAGCCCTTGGCCGCAATCAGTCGGCCGAGGGCCTGGCCGGCGCCCTCATCCAGCTGGGTGTTCATCAGCCAGGGGGAGCCGTTGATAACGATCGGGGTGGCGCCGAGCTGTTCGGTGCCGGCCGCGGATTCGAGGCCCAGCAGGCCGCCGCCGATCGTGACGGCGTTGACCTTGCGGCCCAGCTTGGCGGTAAGTGCCGTGATGGCCCGGTTGATGGACCAGACGTCTTCGAGGGTGCGGTAGACGTGGGTGAGTTCGGCGCCGGGAATGGGCAGGCGGGCCGCGTCCGAGCCGGTCGCGACCACCAGCTCGTCGTACGGGTAGACGGTGCCGGCAGCGGTTTCCACGGTCCTGGCGGCGGTGTTGATGCCGGTAACGCGCTCGCCGGTCCTGAGCGTGAGGGCCTCGTGCTCCCACATCGAGGCGCTGCCGAGGGTGAGGTCCACATCCGCGTCGGTGAGCGCCTTGCTGAGCGCGACGCGGTCGTAGGGCAGGTGGGCTTCCTCGGTGAGGACGGTGACCTGCCAGCCGTCGAGGCCGCGCGCGTGCATGGCGTCGGCGAAGCGGTGCGCGGCGGGCCCGCCGCCGGCGACGACGACCCGGCGCGGGGTCTGCCCGGATGCCGTCGGGGAAGAAGCGTTTTCGGGGCTGGCGGTCTGTCCGGTCACGGGTGGCCTTTCGTTGGGCCGCAGGGCGGTGCGCTGCAACGGTTCGATCCAGCTGCTTCGATCGACCCGTGCTCTCAGCAGCATCGATCGGCTGGTCCGTTCAGCCTAGGGACCGGCAGTTTCGCTTCAGTTTCCCTTTTGTTTCGTGATCTTAACTTCTGCATCACGGACGCATTTCGGGCCGCGTGAGGTCTCTTTTACCGGCCGGACACATTCGCCGCACGCCGTTGAAACACCACGGTCCTAGCGTGGGGTTATGGCCGCAGCAGTGGCCGTAAGGACTTTGAGAGGGGCCAACATGACTGCCGTACTGGAAACCGCAGCCCGCAGCTTCGTGGAGCGCATCGCAGCGGAACGCGGAACCGGCTGGCACCGGATCTGCTCCGTCGAGGACCTGGAGCCGGGCTGGGGCGAGGCCGCGCTGATCGCAGGACGCCAGGTGGCCCTGATCCGGACCGCCGCCGGTGAGGTTTTCGCCGTCGAGCACGCCGATCCGGCCACCGGCGCCCACGTCATGGCCCGCGGCATCACGGGCTCCCGCGGTGCCCGCCCCACGCTGGCGTCGCCGCTGCACAAGGAGGTCTACGACCTCGGAACAGGGGAGTGCCTCGGCAGCCCGGAGCTGCGCCTGGGCACCTACGCCGTCCGGGTCACGGACGGCTTCGTGGAGGTGGAGCTCTAGAGGCCCAGTGCCTCGCGCACATCGGCGAGGACGCCGTCCAGGGCCGCCCGGGCCTCGAGCCGCGCCTCTGGCAATTCGGCGGCGGACCCGACGCTGCGGATCACCTCGAGATAGCACTTGAGCTTCGGTTCGGTGCCGCTGGGGCGGATGATGACACGGCTGCGGTCCTTTGTCAGGTAGAGCAGTCCGTCGGTGGGCGGGAGCTGTTCGCTGCCTTCGGCCAGGTCCGCGGCGGTTTCGACAGCGGATCCGCCGAACGAGTCCGGCGGGCTGACCCGCAGCCGGTTCATCATGGCATCCAGCAGCCCCAGATCCGCCACCCGGATGCTGAGCTGGTCGCTGGCGTGCAGGCCGTGCACCAGGTAGAGCTCGTCGAGTGTGTCGAAGATGGTCTTGCCCTCTGCCTTCGCGGCGGCCGCTAGCTCGGCGATCAGCACGGCGGCCGAGATCCCGTCCTTGTCCCGCACCAGCGACGGCGCGACGCAGTAGCCCAAGGCCTCCTCGTAGCCGTAGAGCAGGCCCGGCACACGGGCGATCCACTTGAACCCGGTGAGGGTTTCTTCATGGGCGTAGCCCGCAGCGGCGGCGATGCGGGCCAGCAGCCGGGAGGAAACGATCGAGTTGGCGAAGACACCGGCTGCGGTGCCCCCCGCGGCCCCGTCACCGGCGGCCGCCAGCCGGGCCACCATGTGGGCCCCCAACAGGGCGCCCACCTCGTCGCCGCGCAGCATCCGCCAGGCGCCGGTGTCCGGATCTTTTGCCGCCACCGCGGCGCGGTCGGCGTCGGGGTCGTTGGCAATCACAATGTCGGCGTCCACCCGGGCGGCGGTTTCCAGCGCGAGGTCCAGCGCGCCGGGCTCCTCGGGGTTGGGGAAATTCACGGTGGGGAAGTCGGGGTCCGGCTCCGCCTGCTCGGCCACCAGCGTGACGTCAGAGAACCCCGCGGCCTTGAGCACGGCGACGGCGGTCTCGCCGCCCACCCCGTGCATGGGGGTCAGCACGATCTTCAGCCCGCGGGCCGGGAAGCGCTCCGGGACCGCCAGGGCGGCGACGGCGGCCTCATAGTCGGCGGCGATGGAGGGAGCCAGCACCGTCCAGCCGTTGCGGGCCAACGCGATCGAATCCAGCGTCCCTACGGCGTCGATCTCCGCCGCGATCAGCGCATCGTACGGCGCCACGATCTGGGCGCCGCGGCCGCTCTCCTCGACGGCGTGCCGGCCCAGGTAGACCTTGTAGCCGTTGTCCTGCGGCGGGTTGTGGCTGGCCGTGACCATCACGCCGCCGTCGCAGTTCAGGGCGCGGACCGCGTAGGCGAGCAGCGGTGTGGGCAGCGCGGCGGGCATCAGGAACGTTTCGAAGCCGGCGGCGGTGAAGATCGCCGCGGTCTCCTCGGCGAAGATGTCCGAGTTGTGGCGGGCATCGAAGCCGACGACGGCGCGCGGCCGGGTTCCCGGCGCGGTCTGCGCGACGGCGGTGCCGAGGAAGGCGGCGAGGCCGGCGGCGGCGCGGCGCACCACGACGCGGTTCATCCGGTTCGGTCCGGCCCCGAGGGCCGCCCGCAGTCCCGCGGTGCCGAACTGGAGCGTGCCGTTGAAGCTGTCGGCGAGTTCCTGCCGGGCTGCCGCGGCTCCCTCGTCGGAGAGGCGGACCAGCTCGGTCAGCGCGGCGGCGGTCGCGGGATCCGGGTCCTGGGCCGCCCACGTACGGGCGTCGCTCAACAGTTGGGCCAATGCGGCATCGGAAGACGTCATGGGTACCAAACTAGCGTCAAACTGCGGCGCGGTGCGTCCCGACAAGCGCGGGCCGGGCTTACAGTTCCATCACGCCCTGGCCCCCGGAAGTCCCGTCCGGTCCCGTCCGGTGCCCGCGCCCGTCCAACCCGGCGCCCGGCGAAGGGGCTGCCAAAAGCCCGCCGAAGGGGCCACCGAGGTGGCACTTGGCGGCAGTGTCTCCGGCCGGCACTGCCGCGAACTGTCAGCTCGGCGCAGGGTCAGCGAAAGATCCGCGCAGGAGCGGGGCGCCGGCGCGGCAGCTCGTTGACACCTGATTTTGCGGACACGTAACGTCTGGAATATGAAAATGGGCCGTGGGGTGGAATGGGCTTTGCACTCTTGCGTCAACATGTCGTGGACGCCGCCGGGGGAGGCCGTGAACAGTGCCCGGCTGGCGGCCTTCTACAAGCTGCCTGCGGCGTACCTGAACAAGCAGCTCCAGGCCCTGGTCCGGGCCGGCATCCTGGCCTCGGTCTCCGGCCCGCGCGGCGGCTTCCATTTGGCGCGGCGGCCGGAGAACATCACCGTGCTGGACGTGGTGCTGGCCCTGGAGGGAACGGAGCCGGCCTTCCGCTGCGAGGCCATCCTTGGCGACGTGCCGGACGCGGACCGGCAGGAGAACTTCGTCCGCACCTGCCTGATTTCCCAGACCATGCGGCAGGCGGAGCTGGCCTGGCGGCAGGCGCTGGCGCGGCAGACCATTGCCGGCATCGCCGACTCCATGGAGCGCCGGTTCCCCGGGGACCGGGCCGAGGCCGTCCGGCAGCTGACCGCCCCCGGCAGCTGAGCGCAGCCCCGGCGCCGCAAGGGATAACTCAAAAGCCTGGCTAGAGCTTGGCGATAATCTCCGCGAGCAGCTTGGAGATGCGCGGGCCGGCAGCCTGGCCGGCCTCGAGGACCTCGGTGTGGCTCAACGGCACCGGGCTGATGCCGGCGGCAAGGTTGGTCACCAGCGAGATGCCGAAGACCTCCATGCCCGCGTGGCGGCCGGCGATGGCTTCGAGCGCGGTGGACATGCCAACCAGCGACGCGCCGATCCGCCTTGCGTACTGCACCTCGGCCGGGGTCTCGTAGTGCGGACCGGTGAACTGGGCGTAGACGCCCTCGTCCAGGGACGGATCAACTTCGCGGGCCAGGCCGCGGATCCGCGAAGAGTACAGGTCGGTCAGGTCCACGAAGGTGGCGCCTTCCAGCGGGGAAGTGGCGGTGAGGTTGATGTGGTCGCTGATCAGCACGGGCGTGCCCGGCGCCCAGTCCTCGTTCAAGCCGCCGCAGCCGTTGGTGAGCACCAGCGTCTTGCAGCCGGCGGCGGCCGCGGTGCGCACACCGTGCACCACCGCGCGGACGCCCTTGCCCTCGTAGTAGTGCGTGCGGGCGCCCAGCACCAGGGCGCGCTTGCCCTCGCGGGTCAGCACCGAGCGGATAGTGCCGACGTGGCCCACCACGGAGGGGGAGGAAAAGCCGGGGACCTCGTCCGCGGAGAGCGTGGCGGTGGTCTCGCCGATCAGTTCGGCGGCGTCACCCCAGCCGGAGCCGAGCACCAGCGCCACGTCGTGGCTGTCGACGCCGGTCTCTTCGGCGATGTAGTCGGCGGCGGCGCGGGCGGCGTCGAAGGGGTCCGTGTTCAGGAATTCTGTATTACTCACTGGTACAAGCTACCGTGCCGCCACCGCCCAGCCCAGCATCTTTATTGGTGGCGCCGGTCCGGATGATGGACAATGGATGATTGTGACTACGCATCCCGATTTCAGTGCACCCCGTATCGCGATTCTTGGCGGAGGGCCCGGCGGTTATGAAGCCGCCATGGTCGCGGCCTCACTGGGAGCGCAGGTCACCATTATTGAGCGAGCCGGGCTCGGCGGATCCGCGGTGCTGACCGACGTCGTACCGTCCAAGACGCTGATCGCGACGGCGGACCTGATGACCCGCGTGGGCGAGGCCGGTGAACTGGGCGTGAAGTTCGACCTCGACGGCGGCGACTGCAGCCCGACGATGCGCGCGGACCTCAAGCACATCAACGACCGCCTGCTGGGGCTGGCCCGGCAGCAGTCCTCCGACATCCAGAAAGGCCTGGAGGGCCAGGGCGTCCGCATCCTGCTCGGCTCCGGCAAGATGCTGGACAACCACACCATTGAAGTCCTCACCGCCGAGGGCACCGAGACCATTGAAGCCGACGCCATCCTGCTTGCCGTCGGCGCCCACCCGCGCGAACTGCCCACGGCCCGGCCGGACGGCGAACGCATCCTGAACTGGGCACAGATCTACAACCTGGACGAGCTCCCGGAGGAACTGATTGTGGTGGGTTCCGGTGTCACCGGCGCCGAGTTCGCCTCCGCGTACAACGGCCTGGGCTCCAAGGTCACCCTGATTTCGTCCCGCGACCGGGTGCTGCCCGGCTCGGACACAGACGCGGCGGAAGTGCTGGAGGGTGTCTTCGAACGCCGCGGCGTGAAAGTGCTGTCCCGGGCGCGCGCGGAGACCGTGGAGCGCACGGACGACGGCGTCGTGGTGACCCTCGGCGACGGCTCCAGGATCACCGGCAGCCATTGCCTGGTGGCCGTGGGTTCCATCCCGAATACTGCAGGGATCGGCCTGGCGGAGGCCGGCGTCGCGCTGACCGAAAGCGGCCACATCAAGGTCGACGGCGTCTCGCGCACCACCGCGCCGAACATCTACGCCGCAGGCGACTGCACCGGCGTGCTGGCCCTCGCCTCGGTCGCAGCCATGCAGGGACGGATCGCGATCGCGCACCTCCTCGGCGACAGCGTCACCCCGCTCAAGCTCCACCAGGTGGCGTCGAACATCTTCACCTCCCCGGAGATCGCCAACGTGGGCGTCTCCGAGGCCGAGATTGACTCCGGCAAGTACCAGGGCGACGTCGTCAAGCTCTCGCTGCGCAGCAACGCTCGCGCCAAGATGCGCAACCACAAGGACGGCTTCATCAAGATCTTCGCCCGCAAGGGCTCCGGCACCGTGATCGGCGGCGTCGTAGTGGGACCGAACGCCTCCGAACTGATCTTCGCGATCTCCCTGGCGGTGACGCAGAAGCTGCACGTCGACGACGTCGCCAGCACCTTTACCGTCTACCCGTCGCTGAGCGGTTCCATCTCCGAGGCGGCACGGCGGCTGCACGTCCACATGTAGTAGACAACGGAGGCAGTAGCCATGCAGAGTCCCCGCAGCTTGGTTGAGTCCGTGGAACACCATCCCGCGCTGCCCTCCGGCCCGGAGGAGCGCTTTGCCGGCTTCGGCCTGATGGGTGTTCCGTTCAGCTCCGGCTACATCCTGGCTCTGCGGCGTTTTGCCGCTTCCTCCGTCGGCCCGGGCTACAGCTCGGTCTGGATCCGTGACCCCGCCGGCGTCTGGGCGATGCACAGCACCACCGCCCCCGCGTCGTCCTGTCCCCGCTACTTCGGCAGCGCCCTCGGGTCCGCGTCCACCGTCGGGATGACCATCCGGTGGCACGACGATTTCTCCTTCAGCGTGGAGGTCGGGGAGGGCGTGGACCTGGCCTGGGACGTGACACTTGCCGCAACGCCGGTCACCCGGCTGATGTCGGCCGTGGCGGGGTCGGTCCCGGAACGGCTGTGGCGCAACGTGGCGTTCCTGCGGGCCATGGGGGCTGTTGCCGGCCCGGTGCTGGGTGCCGGGCACATCGGGCTGACGGGCCGGGTGCCCAACGGCCAGACGTTTGGTGCGCGTCCTCGCCACATGTGGTTCGTCCGCGAGAGCACAGCGAACTTGCAGGGGCATAGCTTGGGGCAGGCTTCGGCGCTGCCGGTCCAGGACCGGCTGGGGGACTTCTGGATTCCCCAGCGCGGCATCTTTATGATCGGCTCGTCGGTGTTCGAGCCCTTCGACCCGTCCACGCATCTCGCCGCGGAACACTGAACGAGGCGGGCGCTGAACGAGGCAGGGGCGTGGGAGGCAGCTGCCGCCCACGCCCCTGCCTCGCTCCGTGGAGAACGAATACGTCTTAGAACGGGTACGGTGCGATGTCCGGGCGCATGGTGAGCCACTGGATCTCGGTGAAGGATTCCATGTTGGCGTGGTGCCCGCCAATCCGGGAGCCGTTGCCGGAGTTCTTCGTCCCGCCGAAGGGGGAGTTCGCCTCGTCCGAGACGGTCTGCTCGTTGATGTGGACCTTGCCGGAGTCCAGCCGGTCCGCGATGGTCATGGCCATGCCGACGTCGCCCAGGATTCCGATGGACAGGCCGTATTCATTGTCGTTGGCCAGTGCCACCGCCTCGTCCAGGGTGGAGAACTTCATCACCGGGGCCACGGGGCCGAAGATCTCGTCCTTCCACGCCGGGCTGTCCTGCTGCAGGTCCACCAGCACGGTGGGCTGGTAGAAGCGTCCGTCGTGGGTGCCCCCCGCGGCCAGCCGGGCACCGGCCTGCACCGCGTCCTGGACGATCCCGTCCACTCGCTGCAGCTGCCGTTCATCGATCACCGGACCCAGGGCCACGGTGCCGCTCTTCGGATCTCCCACCGGCAGGTGCCCGGCCTTCTCGGCGAGGGCTGCGACGTAGTCGTCGTAGATGTCCTCGTGCACGATGTGCCGCCCGGCCGCCATGCAGATCTGGCCCTGGTGCATGAAGGATCCGAACGCCGCCGCGGAGGCCGCCTTGGCTAGGTCGGCGCCGGGCAGCACGATCAGCGCGTTGTTGCCGCCCAGCTCGAGGTGCGCGCGTTTGAGGAGCCGACCGGCGGTTTCGCCGATCTTGCGGCCGGCCGCCGTCGAGCCGGTAAAGGCGATCACCCGGACTTCGGGGGCCTCGACGACGGCGGCGCCGATGTCCGCGCCGCCCGGCAGCAGCGAGAGCAGCCCCGGTGGAAGTCCGGCCTCCTCGAAGATCCGCATCAAGGTCACACCGCCGCAGACCGCCGTGCGGGGGTCCGGCTTGAGCAGCACGGCGTTGCCAAGGGCCAGGGCCGGGGCGACGGCGCGGATCGAAAGGATCAGCGGGAAGTTGAACGGCGCGATCACGGAGACCACGCCCACCGGCCGGCGCCGGGCGAAGGACCAGCGGTTTTCGTTGGAGGTGAGCACGTCGCCGGCCGGGAGCGAGGGCAGCGCGGACGCGTCGTAGCATTCGTTCGCGGCGATGTGCGTTTCCAGCCCGGCTTTGGGCGGGATGCCGCCGGATTCGCGGACAATCCAGTCCTGGATCTCCGCGGCGTGCTCCTCCCAGAGCTGGCCGGCGCGGCGCAGCACGGCGGCCCGGTCCTCGGGGTTGCGGGCGGCCCACTCCTTTTGCGCCTTGGCGGCGGCGGTGGCCGCCTCGCGGACGTCGTCCACGGAGGCGACGCCGTAGCTGCCCAGGGTCTCTCCGGTGGCTGGTTCGACGGCGTCAGCGGTGCCGCCGCCGCCGGTGCGCCAGCCGTTGAGGTAGATCTTGCCCTCCCAGAGGGAGGAATCGAGCAGGGACATATCGTGTCCTTTCATCGTGGGATGTCGCTTGACCGAAGCCTACCGAAGCCTACCGAAGCCTACCGAAGCCTACCGAAACCTTCCGAAACCGGACCGGACGGCGCCTACCTTCGGCGCAGCCCCCGGGCTACGCACGGTGACATTCGGCCCTAGCCCGGCGCTGATGGGCGCTCGCACAGTGGATCATGGCCAACATCTACCTTCCGTTCGGGACCGTCGAGGGCCAGACCGCCCGGATCGCCGAGTACATCGCCTACGTCATCCGTGAACACGGCCACGAAGCCCGGACCGCCGACCTCCAGAGTTCCGGCAGCGTTCTCCCGGACGACTACGACGCCGTCATCGTCGGCGCCTCGGTCCACATGGGCAAGCACGAGGGGGTCGTCACCGACTTCGTCCGCGCGAACAAGGCGGCACTGGAACGGCTCCCCTCGGCGCTGTTCTCGGTCAGCCTCGCCGTGGTCGGGGACGAGGAACGGGCGGAGAGCTACGTGGAGAAGTTCGAGGAGGAAACAGGGTGGCGTCCGGCGCACGTCGGCTTGTTCGGCGGGGCGCTGCTCTACAGCCAGTACGGGTTCCTTAAGCGGCACATGATGAAGAAGATCGTGAGCGGCCAGGGCTCCCCGGACACCGACATGTCCCGTGACTACGTCTACACCGAGTGGGACGGCGTCCGGCGCTTCGCGGAGGACTTCCTGGCCGGGCTGCCGCCAACCGGCGCTTAGACGGTCGCGGCCCGGACGCTCCCCGACGTCGAACTGCCCCGGGCCATCCGGGCGGCCAGCAGGTAGACGATTACTGTGATCAGCGGGATCAGGCTTGCCGCGGCGAGCGAGGCCGCCGGACCGGACCTGCCCAGGGCGGTGATCAGCAGCGGCAGCGCCCCCAGCGCCAGCGGGAGCCACCGCCCCAGGGCCACCTCCAGGATGATGGGACGGACATCGGTGCCTCCTGGGGCGGTGGAAGCCTGTGCCCATTGAATCCTTGCGGGGAAGTGCGGCCAGGGGAAGACCTGATGGGCGTTGGACCACACGGAGGACAATTCCGGTGCGGTCGACCAGGGATTAAGTCCTCTATCTGCGGCCGGGACGCCTATGCCATAGTGTCCGCCATGGGAAAATCCCGCAAAAAAGACGGATCGTCTGCCGGCTTTATAGTCGCGCTAATCGCCGTTGCGCTGGTGGTCACGTTCTGGCAATGGATCCTGCTGGGGTTCATCCTTTGGATACTCGTCAGGGTCCTGTGGAAGGTCCATGTCAGCAAGGACGCTGACCCGTATCCGGAGCGTCAAATGCGGCGGCCACCCACGTCCGGCCCCTTCCGGTCCAAGCCGGCACCCAAGGGTGTCCTGGAGTCCGCTGCCAAGCCGAAGCCCATGCCGGCGCGTGAGTTTCCGGCACCAGACTACCTGCCCCGATGGACCACCACCCGCCGGATTTACACTGATCGCGAGCATGAAGATTGGCAGAAGCGGTTCGACAGCGCGGCTTAGCGAAGCTCCGCCGGGGGCGCGCGCACAGGAGTGATCGGTCCTGAACCTGACCTTTGCTTCGGTATAGGTCGGCCTGCCTGACGTCGGTGCAGTTAGGCCTTCAAACCACTGCCCCCTGGAAGTGCTTCTCGATGAGCCCCTTGATGTCCTCGTGGCAGCCGCCGCAGCCGGTGCCCGCGCGGGTGGAGGCGGAGACCTCGGCCACCGTCTCGCAACCGGAGGACACCGCGGAGGCGATGGATGTTCCGCTCACACCGGCGCACCGGCACACCGTGCGCTCCGGATCAGCCGCAGCCGCCGTCCGGTCCGGCCCGTCCAGGCGCAGCAGCAGCGACCGGTCGGCAGGAAGCTCCGCGCCGCGCTCAAACAGCTGCACCAGCTCGGCCGCCGTGCGCGGCATGCCCACGGCCACCAGGCCTTCGAGCACCCCGGCGCGTGTGACCATCTTGACGTAGCGGCCGTGCTCGGGATCCGCCCACTGCGCGACCTGCAACCGGGCCCGGCCCGCGGCCGCCCCCGCACATAGCGCTTCCTCGTCCCAAGGGTCGGCAGTAACAACCCCGGCCACGGCCATGGTCAGGCCCCGTGCTTTTAGCACCAGCACGCCCGGCTGCTCCGCCGGCAGCGGCGGCACGGTGTCCGTCTCGGCAGCAGCGCCGGAGGCCAGCAGCGTCAGGTACCCGGCGAGCCATTCGGCCTGCCGCCAGCCCGGCCCCACCAGCCCTGACGGTCCGCGGACGTTCCGGCAGGCCACGCACTCCGGGTCGGGGCAGCGTACTTCCGCGCAGTCCCCGATCGCGAAGATGTGGGGTTCGTGGTGCGCGCGCAGCCGGTGGTCCACCAGGATTCCGGCTCCGGTCGACAGTCCGCACCCCTCCGCGAGTTCGGTCCGTGGCCGGACGCCGCAGGAGAGCACCAGCAGGTCGCCGTCGATCGCGGAACCATCCTCCAGCAGCAGCGCCGAGAAGCCGCCGTCGGCCCCGGTTTCCACTGCAACCGAACGCGCGTTGCCGGCCACCTTCACGCCGCAGTTGCGCAGCGAAGCGGCGAGCACCGCGCCGCCGCCGCGGTCGATGTTCCGGCCCAGCGGGTGCGGGCCGTTGTGCACGACGGTCACGGCGGCGCCTTCCTCGGCCGCTGCCAGCGCCGTCTCCAGGCCGAGCACACCGCCCCCGAGGACCACCACCCGCTTGCCGCCGGCCACCGCAGCCTGCAGCGCGGACGCATCCGCCAGGTCCCGCAGGGCGGTCACGCCGGCGGGCAACACCGGGGCGGCCGGGTCCGGGTTGAGGCCGGTGAGGTTGGGGATCACCGGACGCGAGCCGGTGGCGAAGACCAGCCGGTCGTAGCCGGGGGAGCTGCCGTCGCTGAGCACAACCCGCTGCCGGGCACGGTCCACCCGGCGGACCCGGACGCCCAGCCGCACGTCCACGCCGTCGGCCACCAGGGCGGCCGCGTCGGCCAGCGCCAGGGCGCCCGCCGTGGTGCGGCCGACGCCCAGGTCAGCCACCAGCACGCGGTTGTAGGCGGCCTCCGCCTCCTCGCCGGCTACGGTCAGTTCCACCAGGCCGTCGCGAACTGCGGGCAGCAGCTCATCGATCAGCCGCGCCGCCACCGGGCCGAAGCCCACCACCACAATCCGCTCCGTCATGGGGCACCTTCCATCTGCAGGACGTCGGCGCGGGAACCGGACACGGCAGGCCGCACCCACACCTCGCTGGTCTTGAACTCCGGCATCCCGGAGACCGGATCCGTGGCCGCCTCGGTGAGGCGGTTGGCGCTCCCCAGGCCCGGGAAGTGGAACGGCAGGAACACGGTTTCCGGCCGGATCCCCGCGGTCAGCTCCGCCCGGCACAGGACCTCGCCGCGCTCGTTGGCGATCACGACGGCGTCGCCCTCGGCGATGCCCTGCGCCGCGGCGGCGGCCGGGTGGATCTGCAGGCGGGCCTCGGGCCGGGCGGCGGCGAGGGCGGCCACCCGGCGGGTCTGGGCGCCGGACTGGTAGTGCTCCAGCAGGCGCCCGGTGATCAGGGTCATCGGCGTGCCCGCCGGGCCGGCGCCCGCCTCGGCAGGCCAAGGTGTGCGACGGCGGGGCGCCACCGGAGTGAACACCGCCCGGCCGTGCGGATGGGCGAAGGAGCCCAGGAACAGCCGCGGCGTCCCGGTGCTCCCGGCCGGGTAGGGCCAGTAGGCTTCCCCGCCGCGGTCCAGCAAGGCGTAGTCGATCCCGGAGTAGTCGGCCGCACCGCCCGCGGAGGCGAGCCGGAGCTCCTCGAACACGGTCTCCGGATCCTCGCTGAACTTCGACGGGGCATCCAGCAGCCCGGCCAGCCGCGTCATGATCCAAAGCTCGCTGCGCACCCCGGGCGGGGGAGCGATGGCCCGGCGGCGGCGCAGCACCCGCCCCTCGAGGTTCGTCAGCGTGCCCTCCTCCTCCGCCCACTGGGTGACCGGCAGGACCAGGTCCGCCTCGGCCGCGGTCTCGGACATAAAGAAGTCACAGACCACCAGGAAGTCCAGGCCGCGCAGGCCGGCTATCACGGCGTTCGCATCCGGGGCGGAGACGGCCACGTTGGCGCCGTGCACGAAGAGGCAGCGGACGCCGCCGGGCTGCCCCATGGACTTCAGCAGTTCGACCGCGGGGATGCCCGGCCCGGGGATCGACGCTTCCGGGACGCCCCACACGCCGGCGACGTGGGCGCGGGCAGCGGGGTCGGTGATCTTGCGGTAGCCGGGGAGCTGGTCCGCCTTCTGGCCGTGCTCGCGGCCGCCCTGGCCGTTGCCCTGGCCGGTGAGGGTGCCGTAGCCGCTGCGCGCCGAGCCCGGCAGGCCCAGCAGCAGGGCGAGGTTGATGGCGGCGGTGGCCGTGTCCGTGCCGTCCACGTGCTGTTCCACACCGCGGCCGGTGAGGATGTAGCTGCCGCCCTGCTGCGCCCCCTCGGCCAGCCGCCGGGCGGTGTCGCGGACCAGCCCGGCCGGGACCCCGGTGAGGGACTGCACGCGCTCGGGCCAATAGGCGGCGAGGCTGCGTGCCAGGGCGTCGTAGCCGGTAGTCCGGTCAGCGATGTAGCCGCTGTCCGCGAGGCGTTCGTGGACCACCACGTGGGCCAGGCCCAGCAGCAGGGCGAGGTCCGTGCCCGGCAGGGGCTGCAGGTGCAGGCCGCCGCCGTCGGCGGTGAATGCCGCGGTGGCGGAGCGCCGGGGGTCGACGACGATCAGCCCGCCGGCGTCGCGGGCGCCCTGCAGGTGCTGGACGAAGGGCGGCATGGTCTCGGCGACGTTGGAACCGAGCAGCAGGATGGTGCTGGCGGTATCAAGGTCCGCCAGCGGGAACGGCAGGCCACGGTCCAGGCCGAAGGCGCGCATCCCGGCCGCGGCGGCCGAGGACATGCAGAACCTGCCGTTGTAGTCGATCCGTGAGGTGCCCAGCGCCAGCCGCGCGAATTTCCCCAGCTGGTAGGCCTTCTCGTTGGTGAGGCCGCCGCCGCCGAACACCCCGACGGCGTCCGGCCCGTGCGCGGCGCGGGTGTCCCTGACCGCTGCGGCGGCGAGCTCCAGCGCGGTGTCCCAACTGATCGGGCGGTGCACGCCGTCGGCACCCTTGAGCAGCGGCTCGGTGACACGCCCCGGGTGCTCCAGCAGCGACGCCGAGGTCCAGCCCTTGCGGCACAGCCCGCCGCGGTTGGTGGGAAAGTCCCGGCTGGCCACCTCCAGCGGAGCCGCCGACGGCGCCGGTGCGTCAGCCGGAGCGGCGGCCGCCGGCACCGCCGGAGCGGCCAGCGTCATGGCGCACTGAAGCGCGCAGTACGGGCAGTGGGTGGCGGCGCCGTCGGCCATCTAGACGTGTCCTTTTCCGTGGCGTGCAGCAGGACGCAGGTAGCAGGCCCAGCAGACGGCCAGCATTACCAGGTAGGCCGCGACGAAGCCGTAGAAGGCCGGGGTGTAGGAGCCGCTGGCGGTGTTGGAGGCGTTGAGGACCTGCGGGATCACGAACCCGCCGTAGGCGCCGATCGCGGAGATCAGGCCCAGCGCGGAGGACGCCAGCCGCTGGGTGTTCACCGTGCTGGCACCGGAGAGGGCTGCCCGGCTGTGCAGGGCGAAGATCACCGGGATCATCCGGTAGGTGGCCCCGTTGCCGAAGCCGCTGGCCGTGAACAACGCCAGGAACAGGGCCAGGAAGAGCCAGAAGTTGCCCAGCGGCAGGGTCCAGACCATGGTCAGGGTGACGACGGCCATCGCGGCGAACGCGGTCACGGTCATCCGCGCCCCGCCCAGCCGGTCCGCCATCCTGCCGCCGTAGGGCCGGGCCAGCGAGCCGACGAGCGGGCCGAGGAACGCCAGGGACAGCGCCACGGTGCCGACGCCGATCGAGGAGAACGCCGGGAAGTAGTCCTTGATGAGTTTGGGGAAGACACCGGCGAAGCCGATGAAGGAGCCGAAAGTGCCGATGTAGAGCAGCGCCATGACCCACAGGTGCGGTTCCTTGACCGCGGCGAGCGAACCGGCGACGTCGCCCTTGGCGCTGGTCAGGTTGTCCATGTACTTCCAGGCGCCGAACACCGCGAGCAGGATCAGCGGGATCCACATCAGCCCGGCCACCGGCAGGTTCACGGCGCCGGCGGCCAGCACCGTGATGGCGACCGGCACGGCGAGCTGGGCGACGGCGGCGCCCAGGTTTCCGCCCGCGGCGTTCAGCCCCAGCGCCCAGCCCTTTTCCCGGGCCGGGTAGAAGAAGGTGATGTTGGCCATCGAGCTGGCGAAGTTTCCGCCGCCGAACCCGGCCAGGGCGGCGACGAGCAGCATGACACCGAACGGGGTGCCGGGGTTGCCGACGCAGAGGGCCAGCCCGGTCGAGGGGATCAGCAGCAGCAAGGCCGAGACGATGGTCCAGTTCCGGCCGCCGAAGCGCGGAACCATAAAGGTGTAGGGGATCCGGAGCGTCGCACCCACCAGGCTGGGCATCGAGATCAGCCAGAAGATTTCGTTGCTGGAGAAGCGGAAGCCGGCCGCGGGGAGCTGGACCACCACGATCGACCAGAGCTGCCAGACCACAAAGCCCTGGAACTCGGCGAAGATGGACCAGTTCAGGTTCCGGCGCGCGATGTGCCGGCCCAGCGACTCCCACTGGACTTTGTTTTCGGCATCCCAGTTCGCAATCCAGCGGCCCGGGCGGTATTCCAGCGCGGGGCCGCCGACGGCGGTGCGCTCGGCGGTGCGGCCGGCTCCGGCGGCAGGTGCGTAGTCGGCGTCGTGGTTCGGGGAAATGCCGGTTGCGGCGTCTGCAATGCGTTCAGCAGTCATGTGGACCTCCTTCGGGGTGTCCCTCAAAACTAGGGACGCCGCGTTTCCGGGACGCTCGCGCTTTGTTAACGTGCTGTGACGTTTGCCTATCGGCGCTTGTGTGAGGATGTGAGGCGGCATCGGGGCCGCGCCGGACCTGACCAGTCCGTGGGACGACTCAAAGCGTCCAAATAGTGGAACATTTGTCCATTGTGTGGACGCGGGGAACTATTATCAGAGGTATATCCATTCCTTTGCCGGTCGTCTCTCCGCAGGTCGGGCCGGTCTTCATGAAAGCGTCACTACATGTCATCCACTGCCACTTCGACGGAGCATGGGTCTGCCAAGCAGGTGAACTCGCGCGGCCGCGTGATCGTCGCCAGCTTGATCGGCACCACCGTTGAGTTCTACGACTTCTACGTCTACGCCACGGCCGCCGTCCTGGTCTTCCCGAAGCTCTTCTTCCCGGGCCAGAACGAAACCACCCAGCTGCTGAGCTCTTTCGCCGTCTTCGGCGTTGCCTTCATCGCCCGCCCGCTCGGCTCGATCGTCTTCGGCCACTTCGGTGACAAGTTCGGCCGCAAGGGCACCCTGGTCGCCTCGCTGCTCACCATGGGAATCGCGACCTTCCTGATCGGCTGCCTCCCGACGGCGACCGTTCCCGGCTGGACCTTCTGGGCGCCGGCGCTGCTCGTCGTGATGCGCTTCGCCCAGGGCCTCGCCCTCGGCGGCGAATGGAGCGGAGCAGCCCTGCTGGCCACCGAGAACGCGCCGGCGAACAAGCGCGCCATCTACGGCACGTTCCCGCAGCTGGGCGCCCCGATCGGCTTCATCATCGCCAACGTCATCTTCCTGGTCTTCAGCTACACCCTGTCCCCGGCGGCCTTCGAGGCCTGGGGCTGGCGCGTGCCGTTCCTGCTCAGCGCCGTGATGGTCATCATCGGCCTGTACGTCCGGCTCAAGCTGATCGAAACCCCGGCCTTCACCAAGGTCATCGAGTCCAACGAGGTCGCCAAGCTGCCGCTGGGCCGCGTCTTCAAGAGCAGCTGGCGCCAGCTGATTCTGGGCACCTTCATCATGCTCGCCACGTACGTGCTCTTCTACCTGATGACCACGTTCACGCTGACCTACGGCACCCGCGCGTCCAGCCTGGACGCCGCCAAGGCCGCCGCCGAGAAGGCCGGCAAGCCGATGACCGAAGCGGCAGCCGCCGCGTTTGTCCCGGGCCTGGGCTTCACCCGCAACGACTTCCTCTGGATGCTCATTGCCGGCGTCGTGTTCTTCGGCATCTTCACCCTGGTCTCCGGCCCGCTGGCCGAGAAGTACGGCCGCCGCAAGATGCTGATTGCCGTCACCGCGGGCATTTTCGTTTTCGGCCTGCTGTTTGTTCCGCTGTTCAGCGGCGGCTTCGTCGGCACCATGGCTCTGCTGATCATCGGCTTCTCGCTGATGGGCCTGACCTTCGGCCCGATGGGCGCGCTGCTGCCCGAGCTGTTCCCGACCAACGTCCGGTACACGGGCTCGGCCATCAGCTACAACGTCTCCAGCATCCTGGGCGCGGCCGTGGCACCGTTCATCGCCGTCTGGCTCTGGGAACTGGCGAAGGGCAGCCCGGTGCTGGTGGGTGTCTATCTCACCGCCATGGCCGTGCTAACGCTGATCGCCCTGTTCGTCAGCAAGGAAACCCGCGACCTGGATTACGAGAACAACGTAGCCTGACGCTCCAGCCCGGTTCTTGGCCGAAAAGCCCGGCGTGTTCTGTGGACACGCCGGGCTTTTCCGTGTCCCGGGGAGGTGGCGGATGAATAACTGGGCAGGAGCGCGACGACGGGGCCCGCGACGGGCCTGCGGCGGGGCCCTTAACGGGCGTAGCGCTCGACGAAGTTGCGCAGGATGGCCATCGGCTCGGTCACAGTGTGTTGCCTGGCCTGCGCCATCAGCTCCTCGGCGGAGTCCGGCGGGAAGTAGCCGGCGTGCCGGTAGATGTCGATCCGCGTGGTGAGGCCCTGGACGTCGAGCTCGGGGTGGAACTGGGTCGCATAAAGGTTGGACCGGATCCGGAACATCTGCACCGGGCAGGTCTCGGAACTCGCCAGCAGCACCGCCCCGCCGGGCAGCACGGTGCACGCTTCCTTGTGGCCCACGAACGCCGTGAACTGCTCCGGCAGCCCGCGCAGCAGCGGGTCCTGCTGCCCGGCGGAGGTCATGCTGACGGTGACGCCGCCGAGCCCCTCGCCGTAGGTCCGGTCGATTACGGCGCCCTGGTGCAGGCCCAGGGTGCCGACGCCGTAGCAGGCGCCCAGGAACGGAAAGTCCTGCGCCACAATCCGGTCCAGCAGGGCGAACAGTTCGCGCTCCACCCGGTGCTGGATGTCGCTCTTGTGCTCAGCCGGGTCGCTGGAAGTAAAGGGGCTTCCGCCGACAATTACGCCGGAATATTCGCTGAGCTCCAGCCGGGGCAGCGGCGCGGCCTCCATCCGGATCCGGTGCAGCTGGGCCTCGGCCAGGCCGGTGTAGCGCAGGTAGGCGAGGTATTCGTCGTCGGCGGCGGCGTCCTCGGCGCGGGAGGCGAGGAGCAGGAATGGCTTCACGTAACTAAGTCTGCCCCGCCGCTGGCGTTGCCGCTATTCGGCCGCTTCGCCGTCCTCGATCATGGCGATGATGGCGCCCGCTGAGACAGTCTCGCCGGCCGACGCGGAGAGCCCGATCACGATGCCGGCCCGGTGCGCGGTGAGCGGCTGTTCCATCTTCATGGCTTCGAGCACGACGACCAGGTCGCCTTCGGCCACCCGCTCACCCTCCGCGACGGCCACCTTCACGATGGTGCCCTGCATGGGGGAGGTGAGGGCGTTGCCGCCGGCCGGTGCCGCCGTTCCTGCGGTGCGGGCGCGCTTCTTGGCCTTGGCGGGCTTGCCGCCGCCACCGGACATAGTTCCGAGCGAGGCCGGCAGCACCACTTCGAGGCGCTTGCCGCCGACCTCGACGACGACGCGCTGGCGTTCGCCGGCGTCGGCCGCTTCCGCTGCGGTGCCGGTGGGAGTCCAGGCGGGGATGTCGTTGACGAAGGCGGTCTCGATCCAGCGGGTGTGGACCTTGAACGGGCCTTCGGCGGGGGCGAAGTCGGGGTTGGTGACGACGGCGAGGTCGAACGGGATGACGGTGGGGATGCCCTCCACCACCATTTCCTCAAGGGCGCGGCGGGAGCGCTGCAGGGCCTGGGCGCGGGTGGCACCGGTGACGATCAGCTTGGAGAGCATGGAGTCGAAATTGCCGCTGATAACGTCGCCCTGCTCCACGCCGGAGTCGATCCGCACGCCGGGGCCGGTGGGGTTCTTGAGCAGAGTGATGGTGCCAGGGGCGGGCATGAAGTTCCGGCCCGGGTCCTCGCCGGTGATGCGGAATTCGATCGAGTGGCCGCGGACTTCGGGGTCGCTGTAGCCGAGCTCCTCGCCGCGGGCCAGCCGGAACTGCTCGCGGACCAGGTCGATCCCGGTGACTTCCTCGGAGACGCAGTGCTCCACCTGGAGGCGGGTGTTGACCTCGAGGAAGGAGATGGTGCCGTCCTGGCCCACGAGGAATTCGCAGGTGCCGGCGCCAAGGTAGCCGGCCTCCTTGAGGATGGCCTTGGAGGATTCGTAGAGCCGACGGTTCTGCTCCTCGGTAAGGAACGGGGCGGGGGCCTCTTCCACCAGCTTCTGGTTGCGGCGCTGCAGCGAGCAGTCGCGGGTGGACACGACGACGACGTTGCCGTGCGCGTCGGCGAGGCACTGGGTCTCGACGTGGCGCGGGGCGTCCAGGAAGCGTTCGATGAAGCACTCGCCGCGGCCGAAGGCCGCGGTGGCTTCGCGGACGGCGGATTCGAAGAGTTCGGGGATTTCCTCGCGGGTCCGGGCCACCTTGATGCCGCGCCCGCCGCCGCCAAAGGCAGCCTTGATGGCGACCGGCAGGCCGAACTTGTCGACGAACTCCAGGATTTCCTCGGCGGACTGCACGGGGTCGGCGGTGCCGGGGACCTGCGGGGCGCCGACCTTTTCGGCGATGTGGCGGGCCTGGACCTTGTCGCCCAGGGCGGCGATGGCCGCGGGGGAGGGGCCGATCCAGGTGATGCCGGCGGCGATCACCTGGGAAGCAAAGTCGGCGTTCTCGGCGAGGAAGCCGTAGCCGGGGTGGATCGCGTCGGCGCCCGAACGCCGGGCGACCTCGATCAGCTTGTCCATCACGAGGTAGGACTCGGCGGCGGTGTTGCCGCCCAGGGCGTAGGCCTCGTCGGCGAGCTTGACGTGCAGGGCGTCGCGGTCCGGATCCGCGTAGACCGCCACGGAGGCGATGCCCTCATCGCGCGCGGCGCGGATGATGCGCACGGCGATTTCGCCGCGGTTGGCGATCAGCACCTTGCTCAGGGGATGGGTGCCCGGCGTGGTGGCTGCGGGCACTTGCGTTGCGGACTGCTCCGAATTTGCTGACAAGGCGTCTCCTTCTTTCCTTCAGGGAGCCTAGCGCGGTTTTGTGGGTTCCGCCGATATTACTTGCGGATCCCGCGCGTAAACAGCCGATCCTTTGTGGGGTTCCTACAAGGTGGTGCGAAATGGCTCACTCGGCGCGGATGTCGGAGGGGTCGGCGGCGCCGCCGGTCCAGAGTTCGGTGACGTTCACTTTGGCCTGGCCCAGCAGGCCGCGCAGGGTGGAGATGGAGAGCCCGACGACGGTGTGCGGGTCGCCGTCGACCTTGCGGATGAAGGCCCCGCCGTAGCCGTCGATCGTGAAGGAGCCGGCGCACTGGAGCGGCTCGCCGGTGGCGATGTACGTGTCGATCTCCCACTCGCTCATCTCCATGAAGTGCACCTCGGCGGAGGAAACGGCGCCGAGCGTCGCGCCCGTGCCGGCGTCCGGGGAACCGGGGTCGGCGTCGGAGCCGGGGTCGGTGTCGCGGCAGTCCACCAGCCAGTGGCCGGTGTGCAGCACGCCCATGCTGCCGCTCATCCGGAGCATCCGTTCCTTGGCGACGTCGGCGGTGTACGGCTTACCGTGCGCCTCGCCGTCGAACTCGAAGACCGAGTCGCAGCCGATCACCAGGGCGCCGTCGGCCTCCGGCAGCGAGGCGACCGCCTCGGCCTTGGCGCGCGCCAGCAGCAGGGCCGTGTCGTGCGGGTCGGTCACGCCGTAGCGGGCCTGCACGGCGTCTTCGTCGACATCCGAGACGAGCACGTCGTGGGCGATGCCGGCGTTGCTGAGCAGCTTGGTGCGGGCGGGGGACTGGGAGGCAAGAATGAGGCGGGTCACGGTTTCAGCCTAGTTCAACGCGGCACGGCAACGCGGGCCACTTCACGCCCATTCGGAGTGGATTAACCGGCCCGAAGTGACCCCGCGCTGCTGTGCGCTGCCCTGCTTAGCGCGCGGCGACTTCCTCGGGCTCGCCGGCGTCCGCCGCGGCCGCGCCGCCGTCGGCATCGGGCTTGCGCAACTTGGCGCCCTCGACGTCGACGTCCGGCAGGATGCGGTCCAGCCACCGCGGCAGCCACCAGGCCCTGCGGCCAAGCAGGTACATCACGGCCGGGACGATCGTCATGCGCACCACGAAGGCGTCCACCAGCACGCCGAAGGCCATCGCGAAGCCCAGCGGCCGGACCATGTTCAGGTGCGAGAAGATGAAGCCGGAGAACACGCTGACCATGATGATCGC
This sequence comes from Arthrobacter sp. SD1074B, assembly GCF_056780195.1. Lineage (NCBI taxonomy): Bacteria > Bacillati > Actinomycetota > Actinomycetes > Micrococcales > Micrococcaceae > Arthrobacter > Arthrobacter sp. SD1074B. Next base: position 1,184,907 of record NZ_JBRAZT010000001.1, read on the forward strand.
GGCCGCGGTGACCACGGCCGCCGCGTGGCTGAAGCCGGAGCGGACCGCGTGCCTGGCCGTCTCGCCGTGCATGTAGGCCTCGCGCATGCCGGAGGCGATGAACACCTGGTAATCCATGGCCAGGCCGAACAGCACGCCGATCAGGATGATAGGCAGGAAGCTCAGCACCGCGCCGGGGTTCTCGACGCCGAACACGGTCCCCAGCCAGCCCCACTGGTACACCGCCACGACGCCGCCGAACGCGGCAGCAAGCGAGAGCAGGAAGCCGCCGGTGGCCAGCAGCGGAACCACGATGGAACGGAACACCAGCAGCAGCAGGACCAGGGAGAGCCCGACGACGATCGCGAGGTACGGCGGCAGGGCGTCGCCCAGCTTGGTCGAGACGTCCACGTTGCCGGCGGTCTGGCCGGTGAGGCCGATGCTGACCCCGGTGGTGTCGTTGATCCGGGCCTTTTCGGCGCGGAGTTCGGAAACCACGTCGACGGTGCTGGCGCTGGCCGGGCCCTCCTTCGGCAGGACCTGGAAGACGGCGGTGCGGCGGTCCTCGCTCAGTGCCAGCGGCACGGCGGCGGTGACGTTGTCCGTCCTGCGCAGGATGTCCGCGACGTCGAACTGCTTGGCCTGGGCCTCCCCGGCGCTGAGCCCGGCAGGGAGATCTCCGACCACGATGATCGGCCCGGTCATGCCCTCGCCAAAGCTCCGCTTCGTGACGTCGTAGGCCTTGAACGCCTGCGAGGCGACGGGCTCGGAACTGGCATCCGGCAAGGCGAGCCGGAGCTGGCTGGCGGGCAGGGCCACCACGCCCAGCAGCAGCACGCCGGCCACCAGCGACAGCCAGGGGTGCCGGGTGACGACGCCGCCCCAGCCGTGGCTGCTGCGGTATTCGTCCCGGGCGCGGTCCTCGGTCTCGTGGCCGGGCGCCGCGTTGTGCAGGTCCGCCTTGGCCCAGGCCCGCTTGGAAATCAGTTTGCGGCCCACCAGAGACAGCACTGCCGGCGTCAGGGTCAGGGCGACGACGACGGCGACGGCCACCGTGGCGGCGGCGGACAGGCCCATCACGGCCAGGAACGGCAGCCCCGGCACGACGAGGGCGGCGAGGGCGATGATCACCGTAAGGCCGGCGAAAAGTACCGCGTTGCCGGACGTGCCGGTGGCCAGGGCCACCGATTCCTCGGGATCCATGCCGGCGAGCAGCTGGCCGCGGTGCCGGTTCACGATGAACAGCGAGTAGTCGATCCCGACGGCCAGGCCCAGCATGAGGGCCAGCATCGGGGAAATGGAACTCATGTCCACGGCGCTGCTGAGCGCGAAGGTGCCGCCGACGCCGACGGCCACGCCGACGATGGCCATCAGCAGGGGGAGTCCGGCAGCGACGAGGGTGCCGAGCATAAGGATCAGCACCAGCGCGGCGACGGCGATGCCGATGATCTCCGCGGTGCCGAAGATCTCGGAGATGTCTTCGCTGATTTCCTTACTGGGCAGGGCGGTCACGTTGGCGGCGGAGACCTCCTTGACGATGTCCTGGACTTCCTGCCGCACCTCCGGCTTGAGTCCGTTGATCGAGGTTTTGAACTGCACCTGGGCGATGGCGGCTTTGCCGTCCTCGGAAACAAATCGCAGGCCCTTGGACGCCTCAAGCTGGCGTTTGCCGAGCGCGAGCTTGGCGTTTCCGGCGTCGAGTTCCTTGGTGCCGGCGTCGAGCTTCGCCTGCCCGGCGGCGAGGGCGGCCTTCTGCTGGCCCAGCTGGGCCTCGATGGCCGCGGGCGGGAGCCCCGCTGCGGCCATCTGCTGCTCGGCGTCGGCCAGCTGGGCCTTGCCGGCGGCGAGGTCCGCGGCGGCCTTGTCCAGCTGGGACTTGCCCGCGGCGGCCTTCTGTTCACCGGCGGCGAGGTCCGTCACGGCCTTGTCCATCTGGGCCTGGGTGGCAAACGGGTCCACCGTGCCCTGGACGTCCGGGAGGGTCTTCAGCTTGGCCAGCGCAGCGGACACCGCGTCCTTGCCGGCCGGGCTGAACTGAGCGTCGTTGGCTTCGAAGACGATGCTCGCCGAGCCGCCGGAGGAGGACGGGAGTTCCTTCTTGAGCTTGTCCGCCATTTGCTGGGTTTCGGTGCCCGGGATCTGGAAGTTGTTGGACAGAGTGCCGTGGAACGCCGCGGCGGCACCGCCGACGGCCACCATCACGGCGAGCCAGAGGGAGATGACCAGCCAGCGGTGGCGGTAGGAGAACTTGCCGAGACGATAGAGCAACAGGGCCATGTCAGAACCGATCTGGGGAAGGGGCGGCGGTGGGGCTGGCGGCCGGAACGGCCGACGGCGACGCGAATCCGGAGCCCAGCAGGCTCATGGAGTCGATCAGTAGTTGGCGCAGGGTGGAGAGTGATTCGGGGGAGAGGGAGCCCTCGCAGCGCGCGAACCAGACGTCCATCGCGGCCTTGCCGCAGGAGATGACGGAGCCGGCGAGGGCGCGCAGGTACAGTTCGTCGATCTCGACGCCGGAACCCTGGGCGAAGCGTTCGCGGGCCGCATCGATGATCTCGGCGGTGCAGTGGTCCCAGGCTTCCAGCTCGGAGCGGTTGAGCTGCGGGTTGGACTGGCCGAGGCTGTAGAGCTCGGCCAGCGGGGCGATCGTCATCGGGTCGGCAAGTGCCACCAGGGCCGCTCGCGCCGATTCCAGTACGGGCTCGCCGGCGGGCCGGAGGCGGAACTGCTGGAGCGCGGTGTCCAGGAACCCGTGGGTTACCGAGGCAATGACCACCTCGGTGCTGCTGAAGTAGTTGAAGAACGTCCGCCGGGAGATGCCGGCTGCTTCGGCGATGTCTTCCACCGTGAAGTTGCCGGGCCCTTGGGCGCGGAGCAGGCCCAGCGCGGCATCGGTGATGGCCTGCCGGGTGGCGGCCTTGTTCAGCTCGCGCCGCGACGGCGCCGCCGCCCCGTCATCGGAACCGGAGAGGGATGGAGTGGGCATGTCCTTACACTATGTGCATGTTTGCACTCCGGGCAAATTTAGGTCGCGAAGGCGCCAGCGCCGCCGCCGGTGCGGCCGGGACCCGGGCCGCCAGGGCCCCCTCCAGTTGCGGCGTCGGCGGTCCGTGCGCCGGTCAGCTGGATGGACTGCCCGGTGGCGCCAATCTCGCCTTCTCCCAGCGGGATGGCGTACACCGCCGTGCCGTAGGCGCAGATTTCCGTCCAGTTGTTGGCCATGTGCGCGGTATCGAACCGCATCGCCACAATCGCGTTCGCGCCCCGCTGGGAGGCCTCGGCGACCATCCGCGCCATGACTTCCTGCCGGCTTTCGTAGAGAACCTGGGTGAGTTCGCGCAGCTCGCCGCCGGCCAGTGAGCGGAGTCCGGCCACGACTTGGGCGCCGACGTCCCGCGAGCGGACAGTGAGTCCCATGACTTCGCCGAAGACGGCGTCGATCCGGTGGCCGGGAATGTCGTTCGAGGTGACGATCAGCATGACCTGAGCCTAGCCACTTTGCGGCCCCGGACAAGGGAACGGTTCGGCCGGAAGCACTCACAGGAAGATGAAAGGTTTTGAACAGCTCCCGCCGAAGCCGGCGGCACACACTGGAGTCACGTCTTGAAAAAGACTCCCGACCACGCAGGCCGTCGCCGTACGGCAGATCCAGGAGACAGCACATGTCACGAACGAAGAGAATAACGCTCGGCATCTCGGCCGCCGCCCTGGCCCTGGGTGCCGGCGTCGGAGTCGCCGGGATGGCTTCCGCCACGACGACGCCGACCCCCAGCCCGAGCTCCACCGCCTCCACGGACGGCAGCGCCACACAGGGTGACGGCATGGGGATGGGCATGCGCGGCGGCCACGGCCACGGAGGCGAACGCGGCGGCTTCGGCGGGGCGAAGGCGTCCGAACTCGCCGCCAAGCTCGGCGTCGACGAGGCCAAGGTCACCGACGCGCTGAAGGCCTTCCGCGACGCCCACAAGCCCGCCGCCCCGCCGGCCGAAGGCACCAGGCCGGACCGCACGGCGATGGAGGCGGAACTGGCCAAGTCCCTCGCAGCGTCGCTGGGCATCGACGAAGCCAAGGTCACCGCGGCCCTGACGGAACTCCGCACCGCGGAAGAGGCGGACCGCGCCGCCGAGCTGAAGACGAGGCTGGACAAGGCCGTCAGCGACGGCACCCTGACCCGGGCGGAGGCCGACGCGGTGGCCAAGGCCGTTGAGAAGGGCGTCATCGGCGGCGGCCACCAGGGTCCGCAGCACTGACGCCACACAAAAGTAGTCCCCGGGAGGATGATCCCGGGGACTACTTTTGCGGTGAGTGGTGCCTACGCCTTCGCGCCCGCCAGCTCGCGGGCGTCGGAAGCCCCGGATGCCGGGCGGCCGGCGGCAGCCGGGGCGTCGCCGTCGGCGTCCACAACATCGGTGTTCACAACGTCGTCGCTGAACGGGTCGCCGTTGCGCGGGGCGTTGTAGAGGGACTCGTCAAGGATGCCTTGGCGCCTGGCCACGATGGTCGGGACCAGGGCCTGTCCGGCGACGTTGACCGCGGTGCGGCCCATGTCCAGGATCGGGTCGATCGCCAGCAGGAGGCCGACGCCGGCCAGCGGCAGTCCCAGCGTGGAGAGCGTCAGGGTTAGCATGACGACGGCGCCGGTAGTGCCGGCGGTCGCCGCGGAGCCCAGCACGGAGACGAGGGCGATCAGCAGGTACTGGCTGAAGTCCAGCTGGACGCCGAAGAACTGGGCCACGAAGATCGCGGACACGGCGGGGTAGATCGCGGCGCAGCCGTCCATCTTGGTGGTGGCGCCCAGCGGCACGGCGAAGGAGGCGTAGGCGCGGGGGACGCCCAGGGAGCGTTCGGTCACGCGCTGGGTCAGCGGCAGGGTTCCCACCGAGGAGCGGGAAACGAAGGCCAGCTGCACGGCCGGCCAGACGCCGGAGAAGTACTGCTTGATCGACAGGCCGTGGCTGCGGATCAGGACCGGGTAGACGACGAACAGCACGAGGGCCAGGCCGACGTAGATGGCGAAGGTGAACTTGCCGAGCGAGCCGATGGTGTCCCAGCCGTAGACGGCCACGGCGTTGCCGATCAAGCCGACGGTGCCGAGCGGGGCGATCCGGATGATCCACCAAAGGACCTTCTGGATCACGGCGAGGGCCGAGGCGTTGAGGTTAAGGAAGGGCTCGGCAGCCTTGCCGACCTTGAGCGCGGCGATGCCGACGGCGATCGCGATCACCAGGATCTGCAGCACGTTGAAGCTCACCGCGGTGGTGGCGACGCCGTCAGTGACAGTGGTGCTGGCGCCCAGGCCCAGGAAGTTCTTCGGGAACAGACCGACCAGGAAAGCCCACCAGTCACCGGACTTGCCGGTGTACTCGGCCTGCTTGGTGATGCCGGTGCCTGCTCCGGGCTGCAGCAATACGCCCAGGCCCATGCCGATCAGGACAGCGATCAGCGAGGTGATCGCGAACCAGAGCAGTGTGTTCCAGGCCAGCCGTGCCGCGTTGGAGACGGCGCGCAGGTTGGAGATGGAGCTGACGACGGCGGTGAAGATGAGGGGAACAACGGCGGTCTGCAGCAGCGAGACGTAGCTCGAGCCGATGGTCTGCAGCGTCGCGCCGAGGGCGTTGGGGTTCGCCTTGGTGCTGCCCGTGTACTTCGCGAGCAGGCCGAGGCCCAGGCCGACGATCAGGGCGGCGATGATCTGGAAGCCGAAAGAGCCGGCCCATCTGGGCAGCCGGAAACCGGGCTTGCCTGCGGTTGCGGGGGTGCTTGTCTGAGTGGTCACCCAAATACGCTAGGACCGGTCTACATAACACGACGAACGGATGTTGAGAAATGTTACGCGGCCTGATTTCCTCCGCGTCTGTGAAAACCGCGGAATCACGCCGCAGACAGGCCAAGTGTGAAGTTATTCCAGCTTGCGGTGTGGCGATAGTCTCGCCCGGCCCGGGGGACCGGCGGTCGAAATGACAGTTCGCGGCAATGTTTCCGAGGAACACTGCCGCGAACTGTCACTTGGCGCGTGCGCTTACCCCAGCAGCGCCCGCTTCAGCGTGTCCAACCCCACCGAGCCCATGTTGAGGGCCTTGGTGTGGAAGGCCTTGAGGTCGAAGCCCGGACGGGATTCGAGCTCGGCGCGGATCTGTTCCCAGAGCCGCTGGCCCACCTTGTACGACGGCGCCTGCCCCGGCCAGCCGAGGTACCGGGTGAACTCGAACTTCAGCTGCCCCTCGCTGATGGCGAGGTTCTGCTTCAGGAATTCGTACCCCGTGTCCGGCGTCCAGGTGCCCGACCCCCAACGCTCGGGCACCTCCAACTCCAGGTGCACGCCGATGTCGAACACCACCCGGGCCGCCCGCATGCGCTGCATGTCCAGCATGCCCATGTGGTCGCCCGGATCCTTCAAATAGCCGAGTTCCTGCATCAGCTTCTCGGCATACAGTGCCCACCCTTCGCCGTGGCCGGAGGTCCAGCAGACGTTCCGGCGCCACTTGTTCAGCAGTTCGCGGCGGTAGGTGGCGGTGGCGACCTGCAGGTGGTGGCCCGGCACGCCCTCGTGGTAGACCGTGGTGGTCTCGGCCCAGGTGGTGAAGGTGTCCTCGCCCGGCGGCACGGACCACCACATGCGGCCCGGCCGGCTGAAGTCGTCCGACGGGCCGGTGTAGTAGATGCCGCCCTCCTGGGTGGGGGCGATCTTGCATTCGAGCGTCTTCATCGCGTCCGGGATGTCGAAGTGCACGCCGGCGAGGTCGGCTACTGCCTTGTCGGACAGCTCCTGCATCCAGGCGCGGAGCGCGTCGGTGCCCTTGAGCTGGCGGGACGGATCGTTGTCCAGGATCTCCTTGGCCTCTTCAACCGTGGCGCCGGGGCGGATCTGCTCGGCCACCCGTTCCTGTTCAGCGATCAGGCGGTCAAGCTCCTGGACTCCCCAGGCGTAGGTCTCCTCAAGGTCCACGGAGGCGCCGAGGAAGGAGCGGGAGGCCAGGGCGTAGCGTTCGCGGCCCACGGCGTCCTTCTCCGGGGCTGCCGGCAGCAGTTCCGCTTCCAGGAAGCCGGCCAGCCGGGCGTAGGCCGCGCGGGCGGTGGCAGCGCCGGCGTCGAGCGTGGACTGCACGTCCTCGGGCAGCGGACCCCCGGCGGTCTTGGCCTCGGCGGCCAGCTTGGCGAAGAACCCGTCCTCTGCGGCGTGCTTGGTGGTCTGCTCGATCACAATCCGCACCTGGCGGGCGGCGGAGACGCGGCCGGCGTCCCGCGCCGTGCGCAGCGAATCAATGTAGCCGTCCAGGGCGGCCGGAACGTTGTGCGCGCGGCCCGCGATGTGCTCCCACTGCGCGGCGGTGTCCGTCGGCATCAGGTCAAAGATCGCGCGGATCTCCTGGGCCGGCGAGGCGATGTTGTTCAGCTCGGCCAGGTCCCAGCCGGAGTCGTGGATTTCCAGCTGCAGGCCCAGGCGTTCGCGCATCGCGTCCAGCGTGACGGCATCGACGTCGTCGGCCGGCTCCAGCCCTTCCAGCGCGGCGAGGGTTTCGCGCGCCGCGGCGGCGAACTCCCCGTGCCCGGCGGGGGAGAAGTCCTGGTACTCCGTCTCGTGCCCGGGCAGGCCGAGTTCGGTGGCGAAGCTCGGGTTGAGCCGGATCAGCGTGTCCGTGAAGGCGTCGGCGACGGCGTCGATCGCGGTCCGCGGGCGTGCCGGAGCCGGGTTGTCGGGTGCGGTGTTCTCAGTTGTTTCGGTAGTCACCCGAACGAGACTAGCCCGGCCGCGGCGGTTATGAAAGGGTTACTGAACTTTTCTTAGCCGCGGCTGCGCTTCCACGAGCCGGGGCCGGGCTGCGGCGCCAGCTGCAGCTGCTGCCGGCGGAGCCAGTGCCGTACGCCCGGCTTCTCCGGGGCGGCGGATTCACCGCTGCCGAGGGACAGGACGACGGCGGCGGTCAGCGCCGCGAGCTCCTCCGCCGTCGGCTCGCCCTTGACGACGGCCAGCAGCGGCTGTTCCTGTGGCGTGGCCTCCGGCCCGGTCCCGGGTTCGATCAAGGGCGTCACAGCGGGATGTTCCCGTGCTTCTTGGCGGGCAGGCTGGCCCGTTTGTCGCGCAGGGCGCGCAGGCCCTTGACGATCTGCAGCCGGGTCTCGGACGGGGCGATGACCGCATCCACGTAGCCGAGCTGGGCGGCCTGGTACGGGTTGAGCAGCTCCTCCTCGTACTGCCGGATAACCTCGGCACGCTTGGCCTCGACGTCGCCGCCGGCCTCCGCGACCGCGGCGAGTTCGCGGCGGTACAGGATGTTGACCGCGCCCTGGGCGCCCATCACGCCGATCTGCGCGGTGGGCCAGGCCAGGTTGAGGTCCGCGCCGAGCTTCTTGGAGCCCATCACGATGTAGGCCCCGCCGTAGGCCTTGCGGGTGATCACGGTCAGCTTCGGCACGGTGGCCTCGGCATAGGCGTAGAGCAGCTTGGCGCCGCGGCGGATGATGCCCTGGAACTCCTGGTCCTTGCCCGGCAGGAAGCCCGGCACGTCCACCAGCGTGATGATGGGGATGTTGAAGGCGTCGCAGTGCCGGACAAAGCGGGCGGCCTTCTCCGAGGCGGCGATGTCCAGGGTGCCCGCGAACTGCATCGGCTGGTTGGCCACAATCCCCACGGTGTGGCCCTCGACGCGGCCGTAGCCGATGATCACGTTCGGCGCATAGAGCGACTGCATCTCCAGGAAATGCGCGTCGTCGACGATCTGCTCGATCACCTTGCGCATGTCGTACGGCTGGTTGGCGGAGTCGGGGATGAGCACATCGAGGGCGAGGTCGTCGTCGTCGAGCTCCGGCTGCTGGCTGTGCTCCAGCACCGGGGCCTCGGCGAGGTTGTTGGAGGGCAGGAAGTCCAGCAGTTCACGGACGAACTCCACCGCGTCCGCCTCGTCGGCGGCGAGGTAGGTGGAGGTGCCGGTGTTCGCGTTGTGCTGCCGCGCCCCGCCGAGGGTCTCCATGTCGACGTCTTCGCCCGTGACCGTCTTGATCACGTCCGGGCCGGTGATGAACATGTGCGAGGTCTTGTCCACCATGACCACATAATCGGTCAGGGCGGGGGAGTAGGCCGCGCCGCCGGCGGAGGGCCCCATAATCAGTGAAATCTGCGGGACGACGCCGGATGCGTGGACGTTATTGCGGAAGATGTCCGCGAACATGGCCAGCGAGGCGACGCCTTCCTGGATGCGGGCGCCGCCGCCGTCGAGCATGCCCACCACGGGGCAGCCATTGCGCAGCGCGAACTCCTGGACCTTGACGATCTTCTCGCCGTTGACCTGGCTCAGCGACCCGCCGTAGACGGAGAAGTCCTGGCTATAGACGGCCACGGGCCGCCCGTCCACCGTGCCGTAGCCGGAGACCAGGCCGTCGCCCAGCGGCTTTTTCTTCTCCATGCCGAAGGCGGTGGAGCGGTGCACGGCGAGGGCGTCGAACTCGACGAAGGACCCGGCGTCCAGCAGCAGGTCGATGCGCTCGCGGGCGGTGTTTTTGCCGCGCGCGTGCTGTTTCTCAATCGCTTCCGGGCCGGAGGGCTGCTCGGCACGGGCCTGGCGGTCGCGGAAATCGGCAATCTTTCCCGCGGTCGTGGTCAGATCGTGGCTCATCAAATGTCTCCGGCTCTGTTGTGCTCTGCTGTTCTTCGTTGCGGCTGTCGCTGGCCCGTGCGGTGGCGCTTAAGTGGATTCCACACAAAAACATGGCCGTGCTGGCAAGTCTAGTGACGGTATTCGCCCGCGCTGCTGTAGAAAACCTACAATTTTCGCCCCGACCCTCGCCGGACCGCCCGCCTCCGGCCCCGGCTTCGGCCCGGCTTCAGCTGTTGCGTTCCCGCCCGGTTCTTCCCCCGGGCACCCCCGCGGCACCCGGCCAGAACCCCGGATTTCCGCGGCCGCGGGTCGTATTTCCACTCCGAGTCCGGCAACAACCGGGCGGGAACGCCGCGCGCCGCGCGCCGACAGGGATGTTACTGGCCAGTAACATCGGCTAAGGTGGGGCTATGACTTCAAGCAACGACGCTTCGGCCACGTCCCCGCACACCCGCCTGCAGGGGCCGTACCAGGCCTCGGGTTCCCTGGCGGGCCGCACCATCCTGATGTCCGGCGGCAGCCGCGGCATCGGCCTGGCGATCGCCACCCGCGCCGCCCGGGACGGCGCCAACATCGCACTGCTGGCCAAGACCGGCCAGCCGCACGCCAAACTCGAGGGCACCGTCTACTCCGCCGCCGAACAGATCGAGGCGGCCGGGGGACAGGCGCTGCCGCTGGTCGGCGATGTGCGCAACGACGACGACGTCGCCGGCGCGGTTGCCGCCGCCGTCGAACGCTTCGGCGGGATCGATATCGTGGTCAACAATGCCTCCGCGATCGACCTGTCCAAGACCGACGCCGTGGACATGAAGCGCTACGACCTGATGCAGGACATCAACGTCCGCGGCACCTTCCTGCTCAGCAAGCTCGCCCTGCCGGCGCTGCGCGAATCGTCGGCCGGGCAGATCCTTACGCTCTCCCCGCCGCTGAACCTGGATCCCAAATGGGCCGGTCTGCACCTGGCCTACACCATGGCCAAGTACGGCATGAGCCTGACCACGCTGGGCCTGGCCGAGGAACTCAAGGTGGACGGCATCAGCGTGAACTCGCTCTGGCCGTGCACCCTGATCGACACCGCGGCGATCCGCAACATGCCCGGCGGCGAGCAGATTGTCCGCGGCGCGCGCGGCCCGCAGATCATGGCCGACGCCGCCCACGCCGTGCTGACGGCCGGTAACGCCATCCCCGAATCCGGCAGCTGGAGCGGCAACTTCTACACCGACGAGCAGGTGCTGGCCGCGGCGGGCGTCACGGACTTCACGCCATACAGCCTGGGTGCGCCGGAAGACCAACTCGTTCCTGACATTTTCCTCTGAGTTTCCGGCGGTTTCCCACCGCTCAGGGGCGGACCTGGCCGCCGACTTTCCCCACCTCTGCGGGTCCGGCGCCGTTATGCCGCGGCGTTTCGGCCCGACGTGCCGGCAGCGGCGCCCACAGTTGGGGGCGTTCCGCCCCGGCCGGCGCCGGGCGCGACGCCGCGGAGCCGGTTACTCGGTAGGATTCAAGCATGCACGCCCCGCACGAGACACCGGACCGTCCACCCCTGGACCAGGAGGCGCTGGGCGACGCCGTGTTCCTCTCGGCCCACGGCATCCCGCAGCTGACCGTGGTGGAGTCCACCGGCTCCACCAATGCGGACCTGCTGCGCGGCGTGACTGTCGACCCCGGCGCCTGGCCGGATCTGTCCGTGCTTGCCGCCGAATACCAAAGCGCCGCCCGCGGCCGCCTGGACCGGCACTGGGAAGCCCCCGCCCGCAGCTCTGTTTCCGTCTCGATCGTGCTCCGGCCGGTCAACGCCGAGGGCCGCCCGTTGCCCACCCAAAGCTATTCCTGGCTCTCGCTGCTTGCCGCCCTCGCACTGCGGGAGGCGTTGCTGGAAACCGCCGGGATCCCCGCCGAGCTCAAATGGCCCAACGACGTCCTGGTCCGGGGCAAGAAGATCGCCGGGATCCTCGCCCAGCTGGGCCCGACGGGCGACGGCGCCGTGCCGCCCGTGGTGCTCGGCACCGGCCTGAACGTCACCCTCACGGAGGCCGAGCTTCCCGTGCCCACAGCCACCTCCGTGCTGCTCGAACACCCCGCGACACTGGACCGGACCGTGCTGTTGAAGAGCTACCTCTCCCGGTTCGCCACGCTCTACCGCAGCTTCTGCAACGCCGACGGCGACCCGGCCGCCGGTATGGCCGGCGGTCCGTCGCTGCACAAGCGGGTGGAACACGTGCTGACGACCCTCGGCAAGCAGGTCCGGGCCCAGCTCCCGGGCGACCATGAGATCATCGGCCACGCCACCCGGCTGGACGACTACGGCTCCTTGCTGGTGGTCGACTCCGCCGGGCACGAGCACGTCGTGACCGCCGGCGACGTTGTGCACCTGCGTCCCTGGACCCCTCCCGGCGAGGCCGCCGGCGAAAGCGGCTATGCGTAAGGAGCTCCTCCCGGGCGAGCAAGTCATTGTGATGACCCGCCCGCAACCGCGGACACTGATTGTCCCGGGCCTGCTGTTCATCCTGGTCTGCGCCCTCACCGCTTTCGCCTGCGCCTGGATCCTGAAAGGCGGCCCGGCCCGGCTCCTCCCGCTCGTCACCCCGGAGTGGACGCCGTGGCTGATCGGCAGTTGCCTGGCGCTCGCGGCGTGGGTGTTGCTGGCCGCCTGCCTGCCCAAAGCGGTGACCTGGCACGCCAGCCGCTACACGCTGACCAGCCGGCGCCTGGTTGTCCGTTACGGCATGTTGCGGCGGCGCGACCAACAGGTTCCGCTGGCCGCAGTCCGTAATGTGTTCATCGAACAGACGCTGCTCCAACGGTCCTTGCGCTCGGGGAATATATCCTTGGATACCGGGTACCCCTCGAGCTCGGTGATTCCGGACGTCCCCGAGGTCATGACGTTCCGGAACTTCATCCTGGACGCGATAGACGAACTTCCGGAGGGCGAACTGTTTGAGGCCGACGACACGATGCCCGGCTCCGGCGGGTGGCCATGGGAAATGAGAGAAGGTGGAAGAGATGAACGCTGAGTACGTGCACCCTGACACCGGACTCCTGGCGGCCGAACCTTCGGACGTCGCGGAAGCGGTCCTCGACACCGCCTCCCTGGAAGCCGCCGTGCTGGACTCTGTCGCCGCTTCCGACGCGGATGCCTCCAACGACGTCGCTGCCGCCGGCGCCGGTGTTTCCGACGTCGACGCCGGTGGTTCCGACGACGACGACCCCGCCGGCGCCGACGATCCTGCCGGCGACGACGACCCCGCCGGCGCTGCCGGCGCCGACGCCAACCCGGCGGAGGACGGGGCCGACGTGGACGACGCCGGCCCGGACGTTGCGCCAGAGCCGCCGTCCGCTCCTCCCACCGGCACCATGTCCGCGGAACGCGTCGCCGCCAAGGCCCTGGAACAGCGGCTGCTCGGCGGCGAACGCAAGCTGCGCCGCCGCGAGGTGGCTGCCGGCGCCGGATTGTCGCTGCTGTCCGCCCGGAAACTCTGGCGCGCCCTCGGGTTTCCCAACCTCGGCGATGACGACGTGGCGTTCACCGAGAAGGACCAGGCCGCGCTGAACACGATTGTGGACCTGGTCCGCACCGGCAAGCTCACCGAGGAAGCCGCCATCTCCGTCACCCGCGCCATCGGCCAGATGACGGACCGCATGGTGGTCTGGCAGATCGAGGCCCTCGTGGAGGACATGGTCCACCAGCAAGGTGTCACCGACGCCGTCGCCCGTAAACGGCTGGTCAACGAACTGCCCTCCCTCGTGGACGCGCTCGAGGAAATGCTGGTCTACTCCTGGCGCCGCCAGCTCAACGCCGGGGTGCAGCGACTCGCCGTGCGCGCCGAAGCCGGCCTGGCCTCCAGCGAGGAGGGCCGCGAGGGGGACGAGGACGACGCCCCGCTGCCGCTCGCGCGCGCCGTCGGCTTCGCGGACCTGGTCTCCTACACCAGCCTGTCCCGCCGGATGAACGAAAAGACCCTCGCGCAACTGGTGCAGCGCTTTGAGAACAAGTGCGCCGAAATCATCTCCGTCGGCGGCGGACGCCTCGTCAAGACGGTCGGCGACGAGGTGCTCTACATTGCCGAGACACCCGCCGCCGGCGCCGAAATCTCGCTGGCCCTCTCCCACGCCTTCAACGAGGACGAAATCCTGCCGCAGGCCCGGGTGGCGATGGTGTGGGGCCGCATCCTCTCCCGGCTGGGCGACATCTATGGCCCCACCGTCAACCTGGCCGCCCGCCTTACGGCGCTGGCCGACCCGGGCACCGTGCTGGTCGACTCCACGACGGCGGCCGCCCTGGAACACGACGAACGCTTTGTGCTGCTGCCCCGGGACGCAGAAAACGTCCGCGGCTTCGGCGAGATCCACCCCGTGGAGCTGCAGCGCGGCAGCGGAAAGGGCCTGGTCCTGGACTAAGGATCCGGCAACGGCGCTGCCTCCCACGTCAGCCGGCCGGGCAGGGTTTCTCAACTCGATGGTCAATATGTCATAGTCGTGGTTATCCGGCCACGCCAAAGCACTTCACCACGCCTGGCGGGCGTGACACCTGGGGGACAGCAGGACACATGAAACGCATCCTCGATGCCGTGCGGGCAAAAACACGCCCCGGCTTCCGCCCTGCCTGGAAAAACAACCCCACCAAAAACCGGACCGGCGCCCAGGCCCGGGACCGGAAGAAGTACCTGACCGGCACGTCGTTTGCGGTGGTGGCGGCGGTGTTGGTGGCGGGGGCGGTGATTTATCCGGGGTTCAAGACCACTGAGGTGGAGTTGAATGACGGTGGGGTGTGGGTGGTGTCGAAGGCGAAGAACGCGGTGGGGCGGTTGAATTATCCGTCGCGGGTGTTGGATGGTGCGGTGACGCCGGCGTCGACGTCGTTTGATGTGTTGCAGGATGCGGGGACGGTGTTTGTTGATGATGCGTCCGGGGGGTCGTTGAATCAGGTGTCGGCGGCGCAGATGCGGTTGGGTGGGGATAAGAAGTTGCCGGGGTCGGCGGTGGTGAGTTTCGGGTCGCAGGTGATTGCGGTGACGGATGCTGCGCGGGGCCGGGTGTGGGCGTTGTCGCCGTCGACGGTGAATGGTTTTGATGAGGAGAGTGCCGAGCCGGTGCTGTCGGGGGCGCCGGGGCTGGTGTCGGTGGTGGGGTCTGATGACCGGATTTATAGTGCTGATCCTCGGTCGGGGCTGGTGACGGTGACCGCGGTGGATGCCGAGGGCCGGGTGACGGATTCGCAGGCGGGCACCTGGGAGGGTTTGAAGGGTGCGGGGGATCTGCAGCTGAGTGTGGTGGGGGACCGGCCGGTGGTGTTGGATGCGGGCGCGGGGACGTTGTTTTTGCCGGGCGGGCGTGAGGTGGCGCTGGAGAACGCGAAGGATGCGAAGCTGCAGCAGCCTGGTCCGGGGGCGGATGCGGTGGCGGTCGCGACGCCGGGGGCGTTGGTTGAGGTGCCGTTGGATGGTGCGGCGGTGAAGTCGGTCACGTTTGGCGGGCAGGGGGTTCCTGCGGCGCCGGTGCAGTTGGGCGGGTGTGTGCATGGGGCGTGGTCGGGGGCGAATAGGTATGTCCGGGACTGCGTCGATGATGCTGATGACAGGGATGTTGCGGTGCCGAAGGCGTCGGCGTCGCCGTCGTATGTGTTTCGGGTGAACCGGGATCTGGTGGTCCTGAATGATGTGAATTCGGGCAATGTGTGGCTGGTGAACCAGAACATGCAGCTGGTGAACAACTGGGACGACGTCATCCCGCCCAAGCAGACCTCGGACGACGCGGACAAGGATTCCGCCGACGAGGTGCAGCAGACCGTCCTCCCGGACCGCACCAAACCCAACAGTCCTCCCGTCGCCAAACCGGACACCTTCGGGGTCCGCGCCGGCAAGACCACCATCCTTCCCGTGCTGGACAACGACTCCGACCCCGACGGCGACATCCTCACTGTCCGCACCCCGGAGCCGCTCAAATCCGGGCTGCTCGCGCCGATCTACGGCGCCACCGGCTACCAGGTCAGCGTCGGCGCGGACAAGACCGGGACCGAAACCTTCAAATACACGGTCGACGACGGCCGGGGCCTGTCCGCCTCAGCCGACGTCACGCTCACCATCGTCCCGCCGGGGGAAAACTCCGCGCCGCGGCAAAAACCCAACCGGAACACCACCCTGGTGGTCCAGGCCGGCAAGGCGGTCAGCCAGAACGTCCTTACGGACTGGACCGACCCCGACGGCGACGACCTGTTTGTCGTCGGCGCGACCGGCAGCGACCCACGTGACCAGGTGAAGGTCCGGCCCGACGGCCTGCTCAGCTTCCAGGACTCCGGCTCCGAACCGGGCCGCAAAACCATTACCGTCACGGTCTCGGACGGCCGGTCCACGTCCGAGGGCAAGGTCACCGTCGAGGTGCGCCCGCCGGGGGCCCTGCCGCCGATCGCGAACGCGGACCACCTCGTGGCCGTCGCCGGCGTGAACACGGTGGTTGCACCGCTGAAGAATGACTCCGACCCGCAGGGCGGCGCGCTGCGCCTGGCGCAGGTCACCCCGGACGGCAACTCCACGGCCACCATGGGCGCTGACCAGCAGACGTTCACCTTCAATTCCACCGCCCAGGGCGCCCACTACGTCTCCTACCTCGTCACCAACGGGCCGGCCAGCGCCCAGCAGCTGGTCCGCGTCGACGTCGTCCCCGGCGGCGGGGACGGCGCTCCGGTGGCAGTCCGCGACACCGCCCTGCTGCCCTCCGGCGGCAGCGTCCTGGTGGACGTGCTCGGCAACGACTCCGATCCCTCCGGCGGCGTCCTGGTGGTCCAGTCCGTGACCGCGGCGGACGGCCTGCCGCTGAGCGTTGCCGTCCTGGACCACTCCGTCATCCGGATCACCGATATCCGCGCCCAGGGCCAGCTCAACGTCAAGTACACGATCTCCAACGGCAAGTCCTCCGCGAGCGGCGAGATCGCCGTCCTGGTGGTCCCCGCGCCGTCCAAGCTGCAAGCCCCGCAGGCCAAACCCGACGAGGCCACCGTCCGCGCGGGCGACGTCGTCACCATTCCCGTCCTGGAAAACGACACCGACCCCAACGGCGGCAAGCTCACCCTCGAACCGGAACTGGCACAAAAACCGGATGCCGCCGACGGCCGCATCTTCACCTCCGGCCAGACCCTGCGCTTCATCGCCGGCGAGACCCCCAAAACGGTCTACGCCATCTACAAGGTCACCAACGCCTCCGGCCAGTCCGACTCACAACAGGTCTCCATCCGGATCCGTGCCCGCGACGATGAACGCAACACCCGTCCCGAACCGAAGAACCTGACCGCCCGGGTGGTGGCCGGCATGACGGTCCGCATCCCGGTGCCGCTCGACGGCGTGGACACTGACGGCGATTCGGTCCAGCTGACGGGGGTGGACAAGGCCCCCGCCATGGGGACGGCCGTGGTCAAGGACGGCTACCTCGAATTCACCGCCGCCGGCACCGCCGCCGGAACCGACACCTTCAGCTACCGGATCCGGGACCGGATCGGCGCCGAGAACACCGGCACCGTGATCGTCGGCATCGCGCCGCAGGAAACGAACAACCAGAAGCCCATCGCGGTGGATGACGCCGTGGACGTCCGGCCCGGACGCAAGGTCGCCGTCGACGCCCTCACCAACGACTCGGACCCCGACGGGGACCCGATCAGCCTGGTGGGCAACGGCTTCCAGGCCCGGCCGGACCTCGCCGTCGAACCCGCCGACGGCGGCAAGGTGCTGCTCACCGCGCCGGACGCCGCCGGAAATGAGAGCATCAGCTACAAGATCCAGGACGACAAAAAAGCCCAGGGCAGCGCCGTGATCCGGGTCCGGGTGAGCCCGGATGCCGCGCTCAAGCGCCCGATCGCGAAGGACGATGTGGTCACCCCCGCGGAAACGCTGGGCAAATCCGCCGTCGACGTCCCCGTGCTGAAGAACGACGCCGACCCTGACGGGGTCGCCGCCGATCTTAAGATCGGCCTGCCCGACGGCAATCCGAACGCCCGGGTGGCCGGCGACGGGACCGTCCGGGTGGCCCTGGCGCCGAAGGACCAACTGGTTCCCTACACCGTCACCGACCTGGACGGCCAAAGCGCGACCGCCGTCATCTGGGTCCCTGGCCAGGGCGAACAGCACCCCACCCTGGCCAGGACCGACGCCGTCGAAGTGATGGCCGGCAAGGACATCACCCTGGACCTGGCCGACTACGTCCGCGTCCGGGAAGGCCGCACTCCGCGGATCACCCAGGTGGACAAGGTCAATGTCCAGGGCGCGGAGCCGGAGAACGTCGTGGCCGGCAGCGGCAACGCCCTGCGCTACGCCGCACTCAAGGACTACGTGGGACCCGGCTCGGTCACCTTCGAGGTCACCGACGGCACCGGGCCGGACGATCCGGCGGGACTCAAGTCCACCCTCAGCATCATCACCAAAGTCATCCCGGACCCCAACGCCAACCACCCGCCCACCTTCAGCGGCGCCACCCTGGACGTGCCCAAGGCCGAGTCCGCGAGCCTGGAACTCGCCAACCTGGCCAAGGACGTGGACTCCGGGGACCAGGACAAACTCCGGTTCGAACTCGACGGCACCCTGCCCGAGGGCTTTAAGGCCGGCATTAACGGCGCCACCCTCACCGTGACGGCGGACTCCGCCAAGGCCGCCGGCTGGAAGGGGAGTATCCCGCTCAAGGTCACCGACGGCCGCTCCGAGCCGGTCCGCGCCACCGTCACGGCCACCGTCACGGCCTCCAACCGGCCGCTTCCGGTCGCCAACGAGGACGTGGTGGAGAAGGCCAACGCCGGCAAGGCGGAGACTGTCAACGTCCTCGCCAACGATTTCAACCCCTTCGCGGAGACGCCGCTGCGGGTCGTCTCCGCCACAGTGGAGACCGGTTCGGCAGCCGGCCAGCCGGCGGTCTCCGGCGGCTCCATCACCGTCACCCCGGCCGCCGGCTTCAAGGGCGTGATGGTGGTGCGCTACACCGTGATGGACAAGACCGGGGACCTGTCCCGGCAGACCGACGGCCGGGTCCGGATCACCGTCCGGGACAAGCCCGACGCACCGTCGGCCCCGGCCGCCACGGATGTCCGCAGCCGCACAGCGGTGCTCAAATGGACGCCGCCGTCGGACAACGGGGCTGCCATCACCAAGTACACGGTGCGTTCCAGCAACGGCTTCAGCCAGGACTGCGCCACCACCACCTGCACCTTGAGCGGACTGACCAATGACGTGAAATACGTCTTCACCGTCACCGCCACGAACGAGGTCAACGAATCCGATCCCTCGCCGGCCTCCAACGAGATCCGGCCGGATGAAAAACCGTCGCCGCCGGAGGCCCCCACGGTCAAGGCCGGCGACAAGAACATGGTGATCGCCTGGCCCGCGGCGAAGTCCGAGGGTTCCGCGGTGAAGAACTACAACCTGGAAATCTCGCCGCCGCCGGCCAGCGGGGTCGCCGTGAAGAACGGTGTGGCCGGACTGAACTACACCTGGCCGGGCCTGAGCAACGGCGTGCGGTACAAGGTCCGCGCCCAGGCCGTCAACGAACTGGGCCCCTCCGACTGGGGACAGTACTCCGCCGAGGACAATCCGGCAGGCGTCCCGGCCGGCCCGGGCGCGCCGACGACGTCGGTGGCGTCCGCCGTCGGCACCTCCAACCAGCTCAAGGTGGCCTGGGACGAGCCGTACACAAACGGTGACGCGATCAAGAACTACTACATCACCATGAGCGGCGGCGGCGGGGCGGACCAGACCCAGAAGGTCGCCGGCACCGTGCGGACAGCGAACTTCACGGCCAACAACTCCGAAGCCTCCTACACCTTCACCGTCCAGGCCGAGAACAAGGCCGGAAAGAGCGCCGTCAGCGCCGCTTCCGCCCCGCGCCGCGCCACCGGCAAACTCAGCCAGGTCTCAGGCGTAAGCGCCACCGAGGCCAACACCGGCGGCGCCGGGCGGGCCGTCACCGTCAACTTCCGGGAGCTCAGCGCCGCAGAACGCAACGGCTCGGCCTACTCCGAGGTGGGCTACACCTACCGTGCCAGCACCGGCCAGACCGGCCCGATCAAGCCGGGCCAGACCGTCGGCGGCTTCGCCAACGGTGCCGCCACCACCATCACGGTGACGGCCAACTCGTCCGTCGCACCCAGTTCCGACGCCAGCGCCGGGGCCAACGCGAACCCGTACGGCTCGCCCGGCACACCGTCCGCGTCCGGCAGCGACGGGGCGGAAAACCAGCGGAACCTGACATTGAACTGGGCGTCTCCGGACGCCGGAAGCCACGACATCGCCTACACCCAGATCAAGATCGACAACGGCGGCTGGGAACGGGTGGCCGCCTCCGGCAGCCGCACCGTGAACACCAGCGGCTTCAACGAGCGGCACACCATCCAGGTCCAGACCGTCAACTCGCGCGGTACCGGCGGGCCGGTTGCCTCGGCGTCCGCCCAGTCCGGGGCGGAGAAAACGCGCTGGTCCACCCGGCTCAACTCGGGCATGGACCGCAGCTGCACCGACCTGCCCGGCGCTACTTCCTATGACCCGAAGAAGTTCACCTGCGACGGCAAGGGCGGCTACGACCGGCCCTGGATGTCGCACTTCGACAGCTTCGACGTCATGTGCTGGAAGCCGCACGGCACCACCTACAGCGGCGACGGACAGTGGTACTACATCATGCGCGGCTCACCGAACGAGACCCGCTGGATCCAGTCGCTGCACACCACCCTCGGCTCCCCGGCGCAAAGCGGCGTGCCGCTGTGCACCTTCCCGACCGGAGCCACGCCGTAGACGGCGCAGGCCCGGGCCGGCAGGTGCCGGCGGGCAGTCCTCCCCATCGCACTCCCGGGGACGGTTGGGTAGGCTGTCGCGGGAAGTGGGGGACCGGTCTCGGATCCACCCGGGGAACCACCATTTTGAAGGAAATTTAACGCTGTGACACGACTTTTCGCCACGCTGGGTGCCAGGAAGCCGGGTTTGACAAAGCCGCGCTCACACACGCGCCGCAAAGTCGTCACCGGCACGTCGTTTGCGGTGGTGGCGGCGGTGTTGGTGGCGGGGGCGGTGATTTATCCGGGGTTCAAGACCACTGAGGTGGAGTTGAATGACGGTGGGGTGTGGGTGGTGTCGAAGGCGAAGAACGCGGTGGGGCGGTTGAACTATCCGTCGCGGGTGTTGGATGGTGCGGTGACGCCGGCGTCGACGTCGTTTGATGTGTTGCAGGATGCGGGGACGGTGTTTGTTGATGATGCGTCCGGGGGGTCGTTGAATCAGGTGTCGGCGGCGCAGATGCGGTTGGGTGGGGATAAGAAGTTGCCGGGGTCGGCGGTGGTGAGTTTCGGGTCGCAGGTGATTGCGGTGACGGATGCTGCGCGGGGCCGGGTGTGGGCGTTGTCGCCGTCGACGGTGAATGGTTTTGATGAGGAGAGTGCCGAGCCGGTGCTGTCGGGGGCGCCGGGGCTGGTGTCGGTGGTGGGGTCTGATGACCGGATTTATAGTGCTGATCCTCGGTCGGGGCTGGTGACGGTGACCGCGGTGGATGCCGAGGGCCGGGTGACGGATTCGCAGGCGGGCACCTGGGAGGGTTTGAAGGGTGCGGGGGATCTGCAGCTGAGTGTGGTGGGGGACCGGCCGGTGGTGTTGGATGCGGGCGCGGGGACGTTGTTTTTGCCGGGCGGGCGTGAGGTGGCGCTGGAGAACGCGAAGGATGCGAAGCTGCAGCAGCCTGGTCCGGGGGCGGATGCGGTGGCGGTCGCGACGCCGGGGGCGTTGGTTGAGGTGCCGTTGGATGGTGCGGCGGTGAAGTCGGTCACGTTTGGCGGGCAGGGGGTTCCTGCGGCGCCGGTGCAGTTGGGCGGGTGTGTGCATGGGGCGTGGTCGGGGGCGAATAGGTATGTCCGGGACTGCGTCGATGATGCTGATGACAGGGATGTTGCGGTGCCGAAGGCGTCGGCGTCGCCGTCATATGTGTTTCGGGTGAACCGGGATCTGGTGGTCCTGAATGATGTGAATTCGGGCAATGTGTGGCTGGTGAACCAGAACATGCAGCTGGTGAACAACTGGGACGACGTCGTCCCGCCCAAAAACCAGTCCGATGACCAGGACCAGGAGTCCGCGGACAACAACACCATCAACATCCTCCCGGACCGCACCAAACCGAACCGGCCGCCGGAAACCAAGCCCGACGCCGTCGGCGTCCGCCCGGGCCGCACCACGGTGCTCAGCGTGCTGGACAACGACTCCGACCCCGACGGCGACGTGCTGACCGCCTCCGTCGCCGGCGCGGGCCCCCGGGCCGGCAGCCTGCAGAACATCTACGGCGGCACTGCCTTCCAGGTCACCGTCCCGGCCGACGCGAAACCCGGCACGGAAACCTTCGGCTACAACGCCGCGGACGGCCGCGGGCTCTCCGCCGGCGGCAGCATCACCCTCAACGTCGTCGGTCCGGACGAGAACAAACCGCCCCTCTTCAAACGGGGCGAGCCCACCACCATGCTGGTGGAGCAGGGCAAATCGGTCAGCCAGAACATCCTCACCGACTGGACCGACCCCGACGGCGACGACCTGGTCCTGCTGGACGCCACGGCGGACAACAACCAGGACCAGGTCAAGGTCCGCCGCGACGGCCTGCTCAGCTACCAGGACTCCGGCGCCGCCCCCGGCAAGAAGACCGTCACGGTCACCGTCTGGGACGGGCGCGCCACCACCACCGGCAGGGTGACCGTCAACGTCCAGCCCCCCGGAGCCCTGCAGCCGGTGGTCAACGCCGACCACGTGACCGCCGTCGTCGGCCAGGACCTGGTCATCGCCCCGCTGAAGAACGACGTCGACCCCAACGGCGGCGCGCTGCGCCTCGCCCAGGTGGAAGCCGCCGGGACCGCCGAGCTGGGGCCCGTAACCGACGGCGGAACCTTCACGTTCCGCAGCGCCACCCCGGGGCCGGTGTACCTGACCTACATCGCCAGCAACGGCCCGCAAAGCACCCAGGGCCTGATCCGGGTGGACGTCGAGTCCGGCAAGGACACCGGCGACCCCGTGGCCGTGCACGACGTCGCCCTGCTCCCGGCCGGCGGCAGCGTACTCGTGGACCCGCTCGCAAACGACTCGGACCCGGCCGGGGGAGTGCTGGTGCTGCAGTCCGTGCAACTGCCGGAGAACCCCACCGCCTCCGTCAGCGTGATCGACCACGCCGTGCTGCGGATCACCGACATCCGCGGCAGCAAAGAACCGTTCATCTTCCGCTACACCATGTCCAACGGAACCAAGTCCGCCACCGGCAGCGTCTCCGTGGTCCCCGTCCCGGCGCCCGCCGTCGTCGAGGCCCCGCAGCCCAAACCGGACGAAGTGAACGTGCGTGCCGGCGACGTCGTGACCATCCCGGTGCTGGCCAACGACACGCACCCGCAGGGCGCCAAACTGACCGTGGACCCGGTGCTGCCGCAGCCCGTCCCGGCCGCGGACGGCAAGAGCTTCGTCTCCGAGAACACGCTGCGCTTTATCGCCGGCGCCGCGCCCAAGACCGTCCGGGCGATCTACAACGCCGTGGACCCGCAAGGCCAAAAGAGCGCCGCCGCCGTCACCATCCACATCCTGCCGCTGGAGGGCGCCGAGAACTCGCGGCCGCAGCCCAAAAACCTCACCGCCCGCGTGGTGGCCGGCGGCACGGTCCGGATCCCCGTGGAACTGGACGGAATCGACCCGGACGGCGACTCGGTCCAGCTCACCGGCATCGACAGCACCCCCGCGATGGGCACCGCCACGGCCGGGAGCACCTTCATCGACTTCACCGCCGCCGGCGACGGCGCCGGAACCGACACCTTCCGCTACAAGGTCGTGGACCGGCAGGGCGCCGTGAACACCGGCACCGTCACCATCGGCATCGCGCCGCGTGGCGGGACCAACCAGAAACCCACGCCCGTGGACGACGCCGTCGCCGTCCGTCCCGGCCGCCAGATCGCCGTCGACGCCGCCGGCAACGACACCGACCCCGATGGAGACCCGATCCGGATCCTGGCCAACGGGCTTGACGCCGCCCCCGGGCTGCAGGCCACCGTCAGCAAGCAAAGCGGCCGGATCATCCTGCTGGCCCCCGGCCAGGAAGGCACCGTCAACGTCCGCTACAAAATCGCCGACGACCGCGGCGCCACGGCGCAGGCCGCCGTCGCCGTCAAGGTGCAAAAGGACGTGCCGCTGCGGGCGCCGATCGCCCGGGATGACCGGGTCACCTCGGCGCAGACGCTCGGCAAGACTGCCGTCGACGTCCCGGTGCTCAAAAACGACGAGGACCCCGACGGTGTCGGCGAAAACCTCAAGGTCGGCACCGAGGAGAAGACTGCCCGGCCCGGCACCGACGGCAACCTGATCGTGGAACTCACCGAGCAGCCGCAGTTGGTCCCGTACACCGTGGAGGACGTCGACGGGCAGAAGTCCACCGCGATCGTCTGGGTCCCCGGGCTCGGGCAGCAGGTCCCCACCCTGGCCAAGGACGACGTCGTGGAAGTCATCGCCGGGCAGTCCGCCACCGTGGACCTGAAGGAGTGGGTCAAGGTCCGCGAGGGCCGCTCGCCGCGGATCACCCAGGCCGACCGGATCAAGCTGATCGGCGCCGACGGCTCGGACCCTGTGGCCAGCGGCGGTACCGCGCTGAACTACACAGCCGGCAAGGACTACGCCGGCCCCGGCTCGCTCAGCTTCGAGGTCACCGACGGTACCGGACCGGACGACCCGGCAGGCCTGAAATCCACGCTCAGCATCCGCACCCGAGTGCTCCCGGACCCCAACCGGAACAACCCGCCCGAACTGCTGGGCAGCGAGGTGGACGTGCCCACCGGCGACGCCGCCAGCATTGACCTCGCCCGGCTCACCACAGACCCGGACGACGGGGACGTGCAGAACATGAAATACGAACTGGTGGGCGAGGTCCCCGCAGGCTTCACCGCCGGCCTCGAGGGGCAGACCCTCAAGCTCGCGGCCCGGGACGGCACGGCCGCCGGCACCAACGGCGCCGTGCAGGTCAAGGCCAGGGATCCACGCGGGCTCGAATCCACCGCCACCTACCGCTTCACCGTCACCGCCTCCAACCGGCCCAAACCGGTGGCGAACGATGACCTGGAACCGAACGCCGCCGCGGGAAAACCCGTCACCGTGCCAGCCACCGCCAACGACGCCAACCCGTTCCCCGAAACGCCGCTGACAATCGTGGCCGCGACCACGGAAACCGGCTCCGGCAACGTCGCCGTCGACGGCGGCAACGTGGTGGTCACCCCGGCCACGGGCTTCTCCGGGACCATGGTGGTGGCCTACACCGTCGCGGACAAGACCGGCGACCCGTCCCGGCAGGCCACCGCCCGGATCCGGCTGACCGTCAAGGACCGCCCGCAGGCCCCCACCACGCCGCTGGCGGCCAGCGTGGGGGACGGCACCGCCCTGCTGAACTGGACGGCGCCGGCGGACCGGGGATCCCCCATCACGAAGTACACGGTCTACGGCGACGGCGGTTTCCGGCAGGACTGCCCGGCGAACAGCTGCACCCTGACCGGGCTGACCAACAACACCAAATACCACTTCCAGGTCACGGCCACCAATGCCATCGACGAATCCGACCGGTCGCCGGCGTCGGCCGAGGTACGCCCGGACGTCAAGCCGGAGACGCCTGCCGCGCCGTCGGTGAAGTTCGGCGACCGGCAACTTGCCATTGCGTGGACCGCCCCGGCCTCCAAGGGTTCACCGGTCAAGTCCTATGACCTGGAAATCTCCCCGGCGCCGCCCGGGCAAAACGCCCAGCTCCAGAACCTCACGTCAGTCAGCTACGTCTGGAAGGGCCTGAAGAACGGCGTGGCGTACAAGGTGCGTGTCCTGGCCCGCAATGACGCCAGGGACCCCTCGGAGTGGAGTGCCTACTCGGCGGCAGAAACCCCGGCCGGCGTGCCCGCCACCCCCGCGGCGCCGAGCGCCACGTCGGCTCCCTCTGTCGGCAGCCAGAGCCAGCTCCGGGTGAACTGGACGGCTCCGGAGAACAACGGCGACGCCGTCTCCTCCTACACCCTGACCACCCTGCGCGGTGGCTCCGCGGTGGCCACCCAAAAGGTCGCCGGAACCTCGCAGAACGTCACCGTGGACAACTCGGAGGCGGATTACACCTTCACGGTTTCGGCCACGAACAAGGCCGGAACCTCGGGCGTCAGCGCCCGTTCCGCTGCCATCCGGGCCGCCGGGAAGCCCGGGCCGGTCTCCGGCGGGACGGTCAAGGAAACCGGAACCAGCGGCCAGTTGAAGGCCACGTTCTCCCCGCTCACCGCGGCCCAGCGCAACGGCTCGCAGGCCAGTGAAATCCAGTACAGCTTCCGGGCTGCCACGTCCGGCGGCGTGGTCAAGACCGGGGGCATCGCCGCCGGCGGCGCCACGATCGGGGGCCTGCCCAACGGCCAGGACGTGACGATCAACATCATCGCCACCTCCACCAAGAACAACATCTCCGGCGACGCCGCCGCCATCGGCACGGCGAACCCGTACGGCCCGCCCAACGCGCCCAGCCTCTCGGCCCAAAGTTCCACCACGCAGCAGGTGCACTGGACCTGGAACAACCCGGCCAACAACGGCCGCCCGCTCCAGCGCTTCGAAGTCAGCTACGAGGGCGGCGGGTGGACCAGCGTGGGCCTGGCCAACCGCTACGACCGGGACACCAACGCCTGGAGCGCCACGAAGAACCTCAAGGTCCGGGCCTGCACGGTGGTCTGCGGACCGGCGGATTCCGCCAATGCCACCAGTGGCAAGAACCCCACCCCGCCGCCGCCCACGTCCTGGTCGATCCGGGCCACCCCGGTGCGCACCTGCACCGAGCCCAACAGCCGCACCGACAGCTACCGGAACAGCAATCCGGACCAGTGCATCGGTCCGGGCAAGTGGTTCGACACCGGGATCACGGCGCAGACGGACTACTACGTCCGCTGGGGCTCGTCCGGCCGGCTCTGGTACCACCTGACCTCCGGGCCGGCCGCCGGAAACTTTGCCCGGGGCGACACCACCAGCCTGGGTTCCACCCCGCCGCCGGGAATGCCCCAGCGGTGAGCGCAATCCCGTCGCCTAGACTAAACGCCGGACAACGCGGGGACTCCCTGCCGGCGGACCCCCTGAAGCTTTACCCGAATGGAAGAGGAACCACCGTATGACTATGACCACTGAGCAGGCCGAATGGTTTGCCGGCACCTTTGAGAAGCTCGTTGCCAACGTGGGGCAGGCCGTGCTGGGCAAGTCCCACGTCATCCGGCTGACCTTCACGGCGATGCTGGCCGAGGGACATGTCCTCTTCGAGGATGCCCCCGGCACCGGCAAAACCTCGTTGGCCCGGGCCCTCGCTGCCACCGTCCAGGGCTCCAACAACCGCATCCAGTTCACCCCGGACCTGCTCCCCTCGGACGTCACCGGCGTGACCATCTACGACCAGAAGACGCAGAAGTTCGAGTTCCACAAGGGCCCGATCTTCAACAACATCGTCCTCGCTGACGAAATCAACCGCGCCTCGCCGAAGACCCAGTCGGCGCTGCTGGAGGTCATGGAGGAATCCCGCGTCACCGTCGACGGCGCCACCTACGAGGCCGGCCGCCCCTTTATGGTGATGGCCACCCAGAACCCGATCGAGCAGGCCGGCACCTACCGCCTGCCCGAGGCCCAGCTGGACCGCTTCCTGATCAAGACCTCCATCGGCTACCCGGACCACGCGTCCACCGTCCAACTGCTCGGCGGCGCCAACCTCAGGGACCGCTCCAAGGACATCACGGCCGTGATTACCACCCAGGCCGTTGCGGACATGGCCGACCTTGCCGCCACCACCCACGTGGACACGGCGGTGCTCGAATACATCTCCCGGCTCTGCGAGGAGACCCGCAGCGCTCCGGAGACCCGCCTCGGCGTGTCCGTCCGTGGCGCCCTTGCGATGGTCCGCGCCGCCAAGGTCTGGGCAGCCAGCCAGGGCCGGAACTTCGTCCTGCCCGACGACGTCAAGGACCTCGCCGCCGTCGTCTGGACCCACCGCCTGGTGATGGACCCGGAAGCCGAGTTCTCCGGCGCCACCGCCGACGCTGTCCTGGCCCGGGTGCTCGCCGACGTCGCCGCCCCGCAGCAGCGGGCCGCCGTCTAGGCTCCGACCACGTCCAACCCCCGGGCCCACCCAGCGCCCCGGACCATGCACGAACAAAGGCCACCCTATGTCCACCAGCACACCGTTGACCCGGCTTGCTGAACGCCTGAAGCAGCCCCTTTCCCGGGGCGGCAGGCCCGCCCGGCTGCACCCGTCCGCCGTCTGGGCCGAAGCCCGCAGTACCGTTGCCCTGGCGCTTGCGCCGGCCGGTCACGCCGTCCGGGAGCGCTTCCGCCGGTACCTCTGGCCCGCGCTCTCGGTGGTGAGCGTGCTCGGCTGGTCCGTGCTGGCGGCCGCGGCGCTGCTCTGGACCGCCGGCCAGGCCTACGGCTGGCAGGAGGCCAAGGCCGCCGCGATCGCCGGTTTCGTGCTGCTGGTGCTGGCGGTCGGCTTCATCCTGGGCCGTTCTTCGTACGGCGTGCTGCTGGATCTCGCCCGGACCCGGGTGGCCGTGGGGGACAGCGCCGTCGGAAGCATCGCGGTGTCCAACACCTCGGCGCGCCCACTACTGCCCGCCGCGCTGGAACTCCCGGTGGGCGCCGCCACGGCCGTGTTCCACCTGCCCCGGATGAAGCCCGGGCAGGTCCACGAGGACCTCTTCACCATCCCCACCGCCCGGCGGGCCGTGATCGCTGTGGGGCCGGTCCGCTCGGTGCGCGCCGACCCGCTGCACCTGCTCCGCCGCCAGGTGCTCTGGACCGAACCGCAGGACCTCTTTGTGCACCCGAAGACCGTGGCCCTGGCCGGTTCCGCCGCCGGCTTCATCCGCGACCTGGAGGGCATGCCCACCACGGACCTTTCCAGCGCCGACGTCTCCTTCCACGCACTGCGCGACTACTTGCCTGGAGACGACCGGCGGCACATCCACTGGAAGACCACGGCCCGCACCAACAAACTCATGGTGCGCCAGTTCGAGGAGACCCGCCGGGCGCACCTGGCCATCTCGCTCTCCACCAACACGGACGAGTTCGCCTCCGAGGAGGAATTCGAGCTGGCAGTCTCCGCCGCCGCCTCGATCGGCCTGCAGGCCATCCGGGAGCAGCGCAACCTCGACGTCCTCACCCAGAAGGGGCCGCTGCGCTGCGAGACCGGCCGGAACTTGCTCGATGACCTGACCCGGGTGGTCGGCGCGCCGGAGCGCAAAAACGCCGTCGACCTGGCCCGGACCCTCGCCGACACCGTCCCCAACGCCTCCGTGGTGTTCTTCGTGGTGGGCAGCAACGTGACCCCCACCCAGCTGCGCTCCGCCTCCGCTTCGGTGCCGCCGGGGGTGCGCAGCCTTGCGGTCCGGATCCAGGCCGGCGCCGCCCCGGCCCGCGCGAACATCGCTGACCTGACCGTGCTCACCCTGGGCGACCTCTCCGAACTGGCCATCGTGCTGAGGAAGGCGGCCGCATGAGCACCGCCACGGACCTCCGTCCCCGCAGCAACGCACCCGGCCGCGGCCGTTCCGGCTTCGCGGGCACCCAGCCGGCCTGGCACTACGCGCTCGACGCCGGCGCCCTCACCGTGCTGCTGGGCCTTGGCGTGCTCGGCTTCAGCCTCAGCTTCGGCGGCGACCCGTACTACCTGGCCGCCGGCTTTGGCGGGATCCTGCTGGGCCTGGGCGTCGCCGCTGCGAAGGTGCACTTCCGGCTCGGCGTGCTGATCACCACCGCGCTGGCGGTGGGGGCCTACCTCGTCTTCGGCACCGCCCTGGCTGTCCCGGAGGCCTCGATCGCCGGGGTCCTTCCCACCCTCGAATCGCTCCGGACGCTGCTGGCGGGCGTGGTGTTCGCCTGGAAGGACATGCTCACCGTCGGCGTGCCGGTCGGCACCGCCGGCGGCACCCTGATTGTCCCCTTCCTGAGCTCGCTGCTGACCGCCCTGGCGGCCGGACTGCTGACCTGGCGGCTCAGGAGCCCCTACTGGCCGCTGCTGCCGGTGCTGGTGCTGTTCATCACCGGCATCGCGTTCAGCACCAACGCCGGGTTCCTCACCGTCGAACGCGGCATCTCGCTGACCGTGGCCGCGATCGCCTGGGCCACGTTCCGCCGCGACGCCCTGCGCAGCGGCGACACCCGCAAGGTGTCGGTGAACCGGCCGGACACCGGCCAGGCCGCGGCCGGCGCCGCGCGGCTCCGCCGGCTGGGCACCGCCGCCGCTGTGATCGCCGTCGCCGTCGGTATCACCGCCGTCGCATCCCCGCTGGTGACCGCCGACGACGACCGGAAGGTACTGCGCAACACGATCGTGCCCCCGTTCGACCCGAAGGACTACGTCACCCCGCTGGCGAGCTTCCGCAACTTCGTCAAGGACAAAAAGGACGACAAGCTCTTCCTGGTCAAAGGCCTGCCCAAGGACGGCCGGGTCCGCCTCGCCGCCCTGGACTCCTTCAACGGCACCAACTACGCCATGGACCCGAACGGTTCCGGCAGCTTCAGCAAGGTGGGCGATGCGAAGTCCATCAACACCCTCGCAGACACCAGCGGGATTGTGCCGACCACCAACTACACGCTGGACATCACGATCGAGGACTACCAGGGGTACTTCCTCCCGGGCGGCCGCAAGACCACAGGCATCAGCTTTGCCCGGGACGGCTCCGGCGCGGCGTCCGGACTGTACTTCAACTCGGGCACGGACACGGCCGTGACCACCCGCGGGCTGGGCAAGGGCGACGCCTACTCCGTGCAGGTGGCCGACCCGGCCATGCTCGAACACGGGCAGCTGACCCAGTACGACTTCGCCAAGGTGTCGCTGCCGGACCCGGCCGAGGTCCCGCCGGTGGTCGGCTCGCAGGCCAACGACCTCGCCGCGGACGCTCCCACCGCGATCGACCGCGTGCGCCAGATCGAGGCGCACTTCCAAAAGCAGGGCGCGTTCAGCAATGGCCTGATCGCCGACGGGCAGCTGCCCAGCGTCTCCGGCCACAGCGCCAACCGGATCCGCAGCCTGCTCACGGCCAAGCAGATGCTCGGCGACGACGAGCAGTACGCCGTGGTCATGTCCTTGATGCTGCGCCACCTGGGCATCCCGTCCCGGGTGGTGATGGGGTTCTATCCGGATCCCAAGAGCCCCGGGAACGGCGCAGGCGAGGTGCAGATCACCGGCAAGGACGTCCACGCCTGGGTCGAGGTGGCGTTTGACCGGGTGGGCTGGGTGTCCTTCGACCCCACCCCGCCCAAGGACAACGTGCCGATCCCGCCGGACCCGGAGAACAAGTCCAAGCCCAAGCCGCAGGTCCTGCAACCGCCGCCCCCGCCGCAGGAGCCGGCCGAACTGCCGCCGGACTCCTCGCCGGATGCACTGGACGCCGACGAGAAGAAGGACAACCCCTGGCTGTTCTGGGGGCCCCTGCTCGCTGCGATCGGCACGGCATTGATCCCGGTAGCGGTCCTCGCGCTGCCGCTGCTGCTGATTGCCCTGCTGAAAGCCCGACGCCGGAAGGCCCGCCTCACCGACGGGCACCCTGCGCAGCGCGTCGGCGGCGGCTGGAACGAAGTCCTGAGCCTGGCGACCGACCTCGGCGCCGGGGTGGACCACCGCGCCACCCGGCGGGAGTCTGCCGCCGTGCTCGGCGAGGCTTTCCCGGCAAGCCGGGGCAGCACCACGCTGCTCGCACACCGGGCGGACGCCGCGATCTTCGGCGCGGGCCAGCCGAGCGAGGCCCAGGTGCGTGAATACTGGGAGATCGTGGACGGCTCGCTGAAGGAGATGACCGGGACGGTGGGTTTCTGGCGCCGCCAGCAGGCCCGCTTCTCGCCGCGCTCGCTGCTGGCCGACGGCCGGGCCGCGCTGAAGCTGGGCGGGTTCCGCCTTGTGGTGCCCGGCCGGGGCCGGAACGCTCCAGCTAGTACAGTGGAGCCCGGTCCGAACGAGGAACCGCAGGGAACAGCCAGGAAGAACCGGAACGAGCCATGACCGACGACGTCGAGCGCTGCCCGCGCTGCCAGCAGCCGATCCGCCCGGGTGCCGCGTTCTGCACCTCCTGCGGGGTGCCGCTGGGCAACCGATCGGCGCGCAGCACCCGGCGGCCGGACGGAACACCCGGTACTATCCCGGTAGCGCCTCCAGGGCCGGACGGTCCGTCCGCGCCGGGGCCTGCGGGCGCCGGACAGGGGGTCCGCGGACAAGGGGGAGGTACCGTTTTGCCGAACAAGCTTGAGCTGGTTCCCGCAGACGCCGGAAAGCGGCTCGGGGCCGCGGTGCTGGACTGGACCGGTCCCGTGGCGCTCCTCGTGGTGCTCTTCGCTGTCGGCTTCGCCGGGGTCACGCAGACACGCAGCGGCGGCTCCATCATCTACAACACCTCCTCGCTGGTCCTCTACGGGGGCATCGGGCTCGGCGCCACACTGGTGTATATCCTGGTCCAGACCGTCCTTGAGGGCCGGTCCGGCGCCACGATCGGCAACCGCATCGTGGGGATCCGCAGCGCCGACGCCGACGGGTACGCGCCCGGCGGGGGAGCCGTCTTCCTCCGCGGCCTAATCACCGGAGCCGGTGTGCTGCTCGCCGCCCTCGCCGCCGTGCTGGTGGTGGTTTTCCAGTGGTTCGGAGCCGCACTGGTGCTCCTGGCGCCGCTCGCCCTGCTGGGTGCCGGCTGGGCCGTCCTGGTGGTGATATCCAACACCTGGGACAGCAACAGCAGGCTGCGCGGCTGGCACGATACGGCCGCCAAGACCCTTGTCTTCGATATCAAGGCCGGCCGGAACCCGGTCACCACCGGCGGCATCGAGGGACCGTACAGCTTTGCCCCGCTGGACCTTCCTCCGGTGCAGCAGGTCGCCTCGCCGGTGGCGGGCGCCGCCCGGCTCCAGCCGCAGCCTGCGCCCGCCGCACCGGCTCCCGCTCCCGGCCCGGCCCCGGTCCCCGCGCCGATCGAAGCGGCCCGCAGCCAGGCCGTGAACAGCAGGGCGTTCAGCCCGCACCCGGACGACGACCACGACCGCACCCAGGTCAAAGGCGACAGCTCAGCCCCGGTCACCGTCGCGATCCTGCGGATCAGGATCGACGACGGCCGGGAAGTCGAACTGGACCGCTCCATGTTGATCGGGCGCAACCCTGCCGGCCACCCTGGCGAGGAAGCGGTCCAGCTGCTGCCCGTGGCCGATCCGGGACGCTCCATCTCCAAGACCCACCTCCATGTGCTGGCCGGAAACGGCGGCATCTGGGTGACGGACCGCAACTCCACCAACGGAAGCGCCGTCACGACGCCGGACGGCATCCGCACCGCACTGGCGGCCGGGGAACCCACTCACGTACGCCCCGGATCCACCGTGCACTTCGGTGACCGCTCCTTCTACCTAGGACAGGCATGACATCCCAGCCGGCTTCCGTTCCTCCCGCCAAGGCTTCCGCAGCTTCCCCCGGAACCGCCCCCAGCAGCGTTCCGAGCGGTGCTTCCAGCAGCGTTCCGAGCCTGCGGCTCAACTGCGGCTACGGGACCGACCGCGGCCTGCGCCGTGAGATGAACGAGGACTCCTTCATCGCAGCCGACCCGGTCTTCGCGGTCGCCGACGGCATGGGCGGCCACGAGGCCGGTGAGATCGCGAGCGGCATCTGCGTGCGCACCCTGTCCGAGATCCCCCAGCTCGCCACGGGGGAGCGGGACGCCACCGCCGCCGTCGTCCAGCAGTACCTCCTGCAGGCCGACGCCAGCATCCGCGAGGAGACCGGCTCCCGGGCCGGCACCACGCTCTCCGGCGTCGTGGTGGTGGAACAGATGGGGATCCCGTACTGGTTGGTGCTGAACATCGGCGACTCCCGCACCTACCGGCTCAGCCAGGGCAAGCTCAGCCAGGTCAGCGTGGACCACTCCGAGGTGCAGGAGCTGGTGGACGCCGGCGAGATCACCCCGGCCGAGGCCGCGGTGCACCCGCGCCGGCACGTCGTCACCCGGGCGCTCGGCACCGGCGACGAGACGGAGGCTGACTACTGGCTGTTGCCCGTTGTGGAAGGCGACCGGATCCTGGTTTGCTCGGACGGGCTCAACGGCGAACTCGACGACGAGCAGATCGCCTGCATCCTGGTTTCGGAGCCGGATCCGCAGGCCGCCGTGGACCAGCTGATCCAGGCGGCCCTGCGCAGCGGCGGCCGCGACAACGTGACCTGCATTGTGGTGGACGCGAGCAACGTCGCCAACGAGGACGGGACCCAGACCGCACCGCGCACGCCGGGGGAGGCCGAAGACGAAAACACCCTGCCGCGCACCGGGGTCCTGGACGTCGCCCCGGACGGGGCCGTCAGCGGGAACGAAGCCGGCGCCGCAGGCGGGAACGACGGCGGGTCCGCGGCCGGACCCGGCGAGGGGCGCCATGGCGCCCGCTAGCCGCACTGCCACCGTCAGCTACACGCCGGGGACCTGGCTGGGCGTGGTCCGCTCCGGAATTGTGGTGCTGCTGCGTCCGGACACGGACCGCGCCCTGGTCGAGTCGCTCTGGACGCTGCTGGCCGGAAACCCGGAGATCCCTGAGGTCCTGGACGCGGTGACGTCGGCCTCGGGCGGTTCGCTCGCGCGGCTGCCCTGGTTCGGGATCGTGGGACTCCGCGGTTCCCTGCAGGTCTTCCTCCGCGGCGGGATCGACCTTGACGTCCGGCTGGACGGCGGGGAATCCATCGCCCTCAGCGGCCGTGACGTCACCACATGGACCGAGCGGCGGTTCGCGGCCCCGGACGGCTTCAGCATTGCCGTCCCCGAGGCCGCTTTTGCTGCGGGCACCGCAGCGTTTGCCCCCGCGGCGCCGCTGCCGCTCGGCGAGGGCGTGGTCCTGCTGCAGGGGCTGCACTGCGCGCTGGCCGGCGACGGGACCTCCGCTGCCATGCCCGTGGCCGCGGCACCCGTTGCCGCCGGGGACGAGCAACTGCTGGCCGCGGCCGAGGCGGACATCGCCGCCGAGGATGCGGACCACGAGAGCTCCGCGGAGACGGTGCTGGACTTCCCGCAAGAGGACCCCGACGCCGGGCCCGACCTCGCGGGCACCATGCAGGCCCCCGCGGACGACGATCCTCCCGGAGCCGACGACCCAGGGGCCGACGCCCCTGCAGCTGGAGCCCCTGAAACGGACCTGCCGGCTGATGTAGAGGCCCCGGCGTCTGGCACCCTAACGCCGGACACCGCCGAGCAGGAGCCGACCGGCAGCTACGACCACCTCTGGGAACAGACGGTGATGCGGAGCATCGAAGATGCAGCCGTGCGCGAGGACCCCGAAGCGGAACCGGAACCGGGCCCGGCTTCCGCCGTGCCGGAGCCCGCCGGTGCGGAAGAATCCGAGCCTGCCGCCGCGGCGGCTCCGGCCGGGGAGCCGGAGGAAGAGCCGGCCGCGGCTCCGGCGGCTGAACCCGTGCGCGGCCCGGCGGTCCCCACCGGCCTGATCGACTCGGTGCCCTGGCAGACCGGCGGTGAGCGGCCGGAAAACCCCGTCCCGCCGCGCAACGCTCCCGATGCTCCGCCGTCGCTGTTTACCCCGCCGCCGGTGCCGCCAGCGCCGAACACCCCCGCCCCGCACCGGCCGCCGCCCGATGACGCGGACCATGACGGCCAGACGATCATGAAAACCGACCTCGACGGCCCCGGCGTTGCCGGGCGGCGCGCCGCGCCGCCATCGGATGCCCGGAATCCCGGCACCGGTCCCATGGTGCTGGCCAGGGTCTGCCCGCAGGGCCACGCGAACCCGCCCACCAACGCCCAGTGCGCCTACTGCGGCCAGGCGCTCCCCGGCGACGGCGTCCAGGTCCGGCGGCCGAGGCTGGGCCGGATGCGGCTGTCCACCGGCGAGCTGATCGACCTTGACCAGTCGCTCATCGTGGGCCGGCAACCCTCGGTGTCCCGCGTCCAGGGCGCGGTAATGCCCAAACTGGTCCAGGTTGCGAGCCCCGGCGGCGACATCTCCCGCTCGCACGTGGAGGTCCGGCTCGAGGGCTGGCACGTGATGCTGTGCGACCTCAAGGCCACCAACGGCACGGTGCTGCTGCGCGAGGGCCAGGCCCCGCGCCGGCTTGCCCAGGGCGAAATGGCGATCCTGTTCGACGGCGACATCGCCGAACTGGGCGACGGCATCCAGCTGCGCTTTGAGGAGCTCCTATGAACGCCAAACGCCCTGTTGCCCCGCCGCCCAGCATCCCGGGGTTCACCTACATCAGCCTGCTCGGCTCCGGCGGATTCTCGGACGTCTACCTCTACGAACAGGACCGGCCGCGCCGCAAGGTGGCGGTGAAGGTGCTGCTCTCGGACCTCAAAACCGAGGGGGCCCGCCGCCGCTTCGAATCCGAGGCGAACCTGATGGCGCAGCTGTCCTCGCACCCGTACATCGTGACGATCTTCGAAGCGGAGATCACCGATTCAGGCCACTCCTACCTGGCCATGGAGTACTGCTCCCGGCCCAGCCTGGACGTCCGCTACCGGCGCCAGCGCTTCAGCGTGGACGAGGTCCTGGCCGTGGGCATCCAGGTGGCCTCCGCCGTTGAAACCGCGCACCGCGCCGGGATTGCGCACCGCGACATCAAGCCGGCGAACATCCTCGTCACGGACTACAACCGGCCGGCCCTGACCGACTTTGGCATCTCCGGCACCCTGGCGGGGGACCAGGACGAGGACGCGGGCATGTCCATCCCGTGGTCCCCGCCGGAGCAGTTCAGCGACCGGCAGGTCGACGGCGTCCTGGTGGACGTCTGGGCGCTCGGCGCCACGCTCTACACGCTGCTGGCCGGCCGGTCCCCGTTCGTGCTGCCGGGCGCGGACAACTCCCAGCGTGAGCTGATCTCTCGCATCACCAGCCTGCCGGTGCCCAAGCTGGGCCGCGCCGACGTCCCGGAGTCCCTCGAACTGGCCCTGGCCACGGCGATGGCCAAGTCGCCCGCCTCCCGGTACGCGTCCGCCCACGCGTTCGCCCTCGCCATGCAGCGCATCCAGGCCGAGCTGAACCTCTCCGTGACGCCGTTCGAGGTCCTCGAGGAGCCCCGCGCCGACGAGCCGCACCCGGATGACAGCTTCGAGGAAACCCGGGTCCGCAGCGTCGCCGCGATCGACCCGGACGCCACCGGGCACGCCCCGACCTTCCCGTCCCGGCTGCCGGGCGCAGCCGTGCCAGACGACTCGACGACCTTCAACAACGGGGCTAACAGGCACACCCGGGCGACCGGCAGGGACGCCGGCAGGGACACTGTCCAGCGGCCCGCGGCCGTACCCGGCTTCGCCACGCCATCCTTCCCTGCCGCGGCGCCCCCTGCCGCGGACGACGACGTCGCAGCCACCGTCAACCGCTCCAGCGTCGCGCCACGCGACGGGGCAGGCAGCGGAACCCCTGCCGAACCGGCCGACGCCGCTCCGGCCGGCCACGGCCGCCGGAACCTGGTGCTCTCGATCGTAGGCGGCGCGGTCCTGGCCGTCGCCGTCGTCGTCGGCATCATTGCGGGCACCACCAGGCCCGAGCCGGCCCCCAGGGCGTCCGAGCAGGTCAGCAGGCCGCCCGCGGACGCCATCGATGAGGGCACCGTCCCGGATGTGGAAGGCCTGGCCGGGCGAGTGGACAAAGACGGTTACGCCTACTTCACCTGGACCAACCCGCAGCCCAAATCAGGCGATAAATACAAGTGGCGGACCTACTCACCGACCGGCAACGGGGAATTCCAAGCCGCCAAGCAGGCGCCCGTCCGCGTGAAGCCCCGACCGGAGGGGCAGACCTGCATCCAGGTGATGATCGTCCGCTCCGACGGCGCGTCCTCGCCGATGGAGCAGGACTCCATCGCCTGCGCCGGGAACCCCTGAGCACCACACCCCGGGCGCCCTGCCCGGCCCATGAACAGCACGGCTTAACGCCCAACAAGGAGACACGGACAATGGGGGACCTGGCGATAGATTTCTGCGGCGAATGGCACGAGCCATCCGACGAGGACATCTTCAGCATCGGCCGCGAGGGCGACCTCGAAGTAGACGACAACCCGTACCTGCACCGGCAGTTTCTGCAGATTGCCCGCTATGACGGCATCTGGTGGCTCAGCAACGTCGGCAGCATGCTCTGCGCCACCGTTGCCGACGCCTCCGGCGGCATGCAGGCCTGGCTCGCGCCGGGTGCCCGGATCCCGCTGGTCTTCAGCCAGACGAACGTCATTTTCACTGCCGGCCCCACCACCTACGAGTTCGCCGTCCATCTCAGGACGCCGGCGTTCCGGCAGGAGTCCCGCAGCGAGGACAGCGGCGGCGATACCACGATCGGCCCGGTGGTCTTCACCGACTCGCAGAAGGCGCTGATTGTGGCCCTCGCCGAACCGATGCTGCGGCGCGAAGGAACCGGCTTCAGCGCCATCCCCTCCTCCGCAGAAGCGGCCAAGACCCTGGGCTGGGCGCTGACCCGGTTCAACAGAAAGCTGGACAATGTGTGTGACAAACTCGACCGGGTAGGCGTCGCGGGCCTGCGTGGCGGCAGCGGCAAGCTCGCAACGAACCGCCGCGCCCGGCTGGTGGAACACGCCGTGACCACCCACCTCGTCACCGCGGCCGACCTGGTGCTGCTGGAAACGCAGCGCGGAGGGGATAACGCATGAGGATCCGGCTGACCCTGCGGCGCGAGCCCGCCGAGGCCAAGGACCTCGCCGTCACCGTGGACGGCCTCGCTACCGTGGCGGACATCGCCACCGAACTCTGGGCGGCAGACCCTGCGCGGCGCGGAACCGCCCCGCCGTCGAACCTCTCGCTGGGCATCGAGGAGGCCTTCGCCGCCGGCGGCCTGAACGGCACCGTCCTGAACCGGGAGGACAACCTGCTCGAATCCGGGCTGCGGCCCGGCTCGATCGTCTCGCTGACCGAAGTCAGCGAGCACTTCGACCTCCCCGGGGCGAACCGGGGGCCCGCGGCGGCGACCTTGCGTGTCCTCTCCGGCCCCGACGTCGGCCGCGAATTCTCGCTGCCCTCCGGGACCAGCTACATCGGCCGGGACCGTGATGTGGACATCCGGCTGACCGACCCGCTCACCTCCAAGCGGCACGCGCGCATCACGGTGGGCGAAAACGTGGAGATCGTGGACACGAACTCCGCCAACGGCCTGCTGATGGACGGCCTGCCGGTCAGCCGGGCCACGCTGAACTCCTCGGACGCGGTCACGCTTGGCGACACCACCGTGTCCGTGGTGTCCCTGGGCGGCAGCCAGGGGGCGGCGCCGAATTCGCCGCTGATCAATTTCAACCGCTCGCCCCGCGTGGTGCCCCGCTTCGAACCGCACAAACGAACCCTGCCGGCCGGTCCCAAACGCCAGGAGCACCACCCGTTCCCGTACATCATGCTGGTGGCCCCGCTGATGATGGGCGCCGTCCTCTTCGCCGTCACGCAGAACATGATGTCAGTGATCTTCATGATGATGATGCCGCTGTTCATCGTGGGCCACTACGTGGACCAGAAAATGCAGTCCAAGCGGGAACGCAAGGAACAGCTCAAAGCGTTCCGCGCCGCCATGGCCGCTTTCCGCACCGACATCACCGCGCTGCAGAAGGTGGAACGCTCCGTCCGGCTGCAGGAGGCACCCTCGGTCAGCGACACCGTGGATGCCATCTACAAACTCGGCCCGCTGCTCTGGACCCACCGGCCCGAGCACGCCGGCTTCCTGGGGCTGCGGTTCGGCCTCGGCACGGCACCGTCCCGGATCCAGTTCGAGGAGCCGCAAAGCAACGAGACCGAGCCCGAGTACATGGCCGAAATCCAGCACTGTATGGCCCAGTTCGGCAGCATTGAGGGTGTGCCGGTCGTCTCCCAGCTGCGCAGCTCCGGCTCGTTCGGCCTCGCCGGCGCCCGGGGCCTCGTCGATGACGTGGCCCGCGGCATGGTGCTCCAGCTCGTGGGGCTGCATTCGCCGGCCGAGGTGGTGCTCACGGCCATCACCTCGGCGCAGTCCAAGGACCGCTGGGAATGGCTGCAGTGGCTGCCGCACGCAGGTTCCGGGCACAGCCCGCTCAGCGGCGACCACCTCGCCGCCGGTCCCGCCGGCGGTTCGGCCCTGCTGTCCCGGCTCGAAGACCTGATCGACCAGCGCGAGGCCGCGGCCCAGTCGCCGCGCCCGGAACTGCGCCCCGCGCTCAAACTCGAGGGCGCCGACGTGCCCGGTCCGCAGCTGCCCACCGTGCTGCTGGTGGTCGAGGATGACGCCCCGGTGGACCGCGGGCGGCTCACCCGGGTCCTGGAGCGCGGACCGGACTCCGGCGTCCACGTCATGTGGGTCGCCACCTCCGTCCAGCAGCTCCCGGCTGCCTGCCGCGATTTCATGGCGGTCGACGGCGAACACGGGACCACCACCGGCCAGGTCCGGCTGGGCCGGCACACCTTCCCGGTCAGCTGCGAAAGCCTCGACGCCGGGCTCGCCGCGCAGCTGGCGCGCATGCTCGCCCCGGTGGTCGACGTCGGCAAGCCGCTCGAGGACGATTCGGACCTGCCCCGCGCGGTGTCCTACGCGACGCTGATCGGCAAGGACTTCCTGGACAACCCGCAGGCGGTCGCGGACCGCTGGAGCGAGAACAACTCCGTGCATGCCACCGCCAAACCGAACCGCAAGGACAACGGCACGCTCCGGGCCCTGGTGGGGTCCAAGGGCATCGAACCGCTCTACCTGGACCTGAAGAACGAGGGCCCGCACGCCCTGGTCGGCGGCACCACCGGTGCCGGCAAGTCCGAGTTCCTGCAGTCCTGGGTGATGGGCATGGCCGCGGCCTACAGCCCGGACCGGGTGAGCTTCCTGTTCGTGGACTACAAGGGCGGGGCCGCGTTCGCGGACTGCCTGCGCCTGCCGCACACGGTCGGCCTGGTCACGGACCTCTCCCAGCACCTGGTCCGCCGCGCCCTGACCTCACTCCGGGCCGAGCTGCACCACCGCGAGCGGCTGCTGAACCGCAAGAAGGCCAAGGACCTGCTCGAACTCCAGCGCCAGGCGGACCCGGAAGCGCCGCCCTACCTGGTCATCATCGTGGACGAGTTCGCGGCCCTCGCCACCGAGGTGCCGGAGTTCGTCGACGGGGTAGTGGACGTCGCCGCCCGTGGCCGTTCGCTGGGCCTGCACCTGATTCTCGCCACCCAGCGCCCCGCCGGCGTCATCAAGGACAGCCTGCGCGCCAACACCAACCTGCGCGTGGCACTGCGCATGGCCGACGTGGACGACGCGGTGGACATCCTCGGCGTTCCCACCGCGGCGTACTTCGACCCCTCCATCCCCGGACGCGGTGCTGCCAAGACGGGACCGGGCCGGATCCAGGGCTTCCAGACCGGCTACGCCGGCGGCTGGACCACGGAGAAGCCGCAGCGGCCGCGGATCGACGTCGTGGAGATGGCGTTCGGTTCCGGCGCAGCCTGGGCCGCGCCGGCCGCCGCGGCACCGGTGCGGGAGGAACCCGCCGGGCCTAACGACATCGCCCGGATGACGGCCAACATCATCAACGCCGCGGACGTGCTCGCCATCGAGCCGCCGCGCAAGCCGTGGCTGGATGAGCTGGCCACCACCTACGACTTCTCCCGGCTGCCGAACCCGCGCACCGACGAGCGGCTTCTCCTCGGCGTGGCGGATGACCCCGCGCACCAGGACCAGCCGACGGTCTTCTACGAACCCGACCGCGACGGCAACATGGCCATCTACGGCACCGGCGGCTCGGGCAAGTCGGCCGCGCTGCGCGGCATCGCGATCGCCGCCGCCGTCACCCCGCGCGGCGGCCCGGTCAACGTCTACGGCATCGACTGCGGCTCCTCGGGCCTGAAGATGCTCGACGAGCTGCCGCACGTCGGAGAGATCATCAACGGCGACGACGTCGAACGGGTCGGCCGGCTGCTGCGCTGGCTGCGGGACCTCGCCGACGACCGTTCGGCCCGCTACGCCGAGGTCCGCGCCGCCACTATCGTGGAGTACCGGCAGCTGGCCAACATGCCGGACGAGAAGCGCATCTTCGTCCTGGTGGACGGCATGTCCGCGTTCCGCGAGGGCTACGAGTACAGCAAGCTGTCGGCGCTCTGGGACATCTTCCTGCAGCTGGCCACCGACGGCCGGCCGCTCGGCATCCACCTCGTGGTCAGCGGCGACCGGCCCAACGCCGTCCCGGCGTCGCTGCTCGCCTCGATCCAGCGACGGCTGGTGCTGCGGCTCTCCTCCGAGGACGACTACCTGTCCCTCGACGTGCCCAAGGACGTGCTCGGGGCCGGCACGCCGCCGGGCCGCGGACTGCTGGGCAACCTCGAGGTGCAGCTGGCGGTGCTCGGCGGCAACTCCAACCTGGCCGTACAGGCCCGCGAGGTGCACAAGCTCCGCGAGGCCATGCTGCGCCAGGGCGTCGAGCGGGCACCGCAGATCGAACGCCTGCCAGACTCGGTGGACCTGGACCTGCTCCCCGCGGGCAGCCCGGACCTTCCGGTGATCGGCGTCGACGACGAAACGCTGCAGCCGGCCGAGATCCTGGCGAAGGGCCCGCTGCTGCTGGCCGGGCCGCCGGGATCCGGACGCACCGTGGCGCTGGTGACCCTCGCCTACGCGCTGCGCCGTTCCAACCCGGGCATGGAGCTGATCTACCTCGGCTCGCGGCGCTCCGCGGCGGCGTCGCTCAAACTCTGGGACCGCTCCGTAGCGGGCGCGGACGACGTCGAGGAAGCCATCGACGAACTGGTGGACTACTCCACCGGCACGCCGGGCAAGCTGGCGATCTTCATCGAAGGCCTGACCGACTTCACCGACACCCTGGCCGAGTCCGGCATCGGCCGGCTGGTCACGGCGTCCATCAAGGCCGAGCAGTGGGTGGTGGGCGAATCCGAGACCTCCACCTGGTCCTCGGCCTGGTCGCTGGCGCAGCCGTTCAAGTCCGGCCGCCGCGGGCTGCTGCTCAATCCGGGCGACATCGAGGGCGACAGCCTGCTCAGCACCTCGCTGGGCCGCATCAGCGGCGACTTCATCCCGGGCCGCGGCTACATTGTGGGCCGCGGCAAGGTCCGCAAACTTCAGGTCGCCCTGCCGCCGGAGAACCGCAGCTAGCCCCCGGCCTCCCGCCCAACTAACTGGCAATAGGTGGCGTTTTGCGCCCACAGAACGACACCTACTGCCAGTCAGTTGTGCCGGGTCCCGTTGTAGTGTTTGTCCATGACCCGTGTGACGAATCGGGTAGCAGCGGCCCGTGACGTAACCCCGCGCCGAGACACGGTCCTGGACAACGCCCTGTTTGCCTTCAGCGGGGCCGCAGCCGTCTGGCTTGCCACCATCCTCTTCGAGGAAAGCCTGCGCTGGGACCGTCTCTGGTTCTCCGTCGTCTTCTGGGTCGTCCTGGCGTATCTGGTCTTGCCCCGGTTGCACCGGATCCTGACGCGCATCTACCTTCCGGACTACTTCATTGGGCGGGCCCGCACCAGCGACGGCCTGCTGGGGGACCCGGTGAACGCGGCGCTGCTCGGCTCCCCGGCGCAGGTCCATACGGCCATGCGCCGGGCGGGCTGGACCCTCGCCGACGACGTCGACCTGGCCAGCAGCCGGCGGATCGTGCTGGCCACCCTCACCCGGCGCAGCTACGACGAGGCGCCGGTCAGCCCGTTGTTCCTCTTTGGCCGCCAGCAGGATTTCGCGTACCAGCAGGAAGTGGACGGCAACCCGGGCAAACGCCACCACATCCGCTTCTGGCAGTGCCCGCCGGGCTGGGTCCTCCCCGGCGGGGCCAGGGTGGACTGGGTTGCCGCCGGGACCTACGACCGTTCCGTGGGGTTGTCCCTGTTCACCCTGCAGATCACGCACAAGATCGAAGAAGACATCGACAAGGAGCGGGACTTTGTGGTGGGATCCCTGGCGGCGTCAGACCCGGGCATCGGGGTCCGGATGATCCGGGATTTTTCCACCGGCTACCACTCCCGCAACGGCGGGGGAGACAGCATCTCCACCGACGGCCACCTGCCCGTCGTCGACCTCACCGGGGTCATTCCCGACGCCGGGGCGACCCCGCCGGCCGCGGCGCGCGGTGCCCGGCCGCCGGCACCCACCGTCTTCGGCGGTCTCCTGGTCTGCCTGCGCGGCCTGGCCGCCCTCATCCTGGCGGCTCTCCTGTTCAGCGGAGCCCCCGGCACGGCTGCGACGGCGGAACGGGCCGGTGACCTGCTGCCCGCGGTGGTGGCCGTCGTCGCGGTCTTCGGCCTGGCCGAACTGGTCCTGGCCTGGTTTGTCCTGCGCGGCGGGAACCGGTCGCGGGTGGCGACGATGCTGATGAGTGCGGTCGCCATCACCAGCCAGGCGGCCGACGTCCTCAACGGGGGCCCGGGGGTCAGCTTCCAGACCAACCTGGTGGGCTTGTCGCTGGATATCCTGCTCA
Source organism: Arthrobacter sp. SD1074B (assembly GCF_056780195.1). Taxonomy (NCBI): domain Bacteria; kingdom Bacillati; phylum Actinomycetota; class Actinomycetes; order Micrococcales; family Micrococcaceae; genus Arthrobacter; species Arthrobacter sp. SD1074B. Next base: position 1,228,856 of record NZ_JBRAZT010000001.1, read on the forward strand.
TCATCGCGCTCTCCAGCCAGCGCTCCCGCAGCTTTGCCCGCGCCGTGCCGCCGTAGAACCGCACCTGACGGTCCTTTCCGCGGTGCGGGGATGGGGAGGGCTGCCCATCGACAGGTTTTCGCGGGGCAGGGTAGGTTCGAGGCATTGGATCTTCCGGAACAGCCGGGGGCCGCTGGGGATGCCGAGAGTATTCGGGTCCGATGAACTAAGGAGTTTTTTCAATGGCTATGTGGGGCGCGGATGTTACTCAGCTCAAGGCACTGGGGTCGAAGCTGCTGGCGGGTTCGCAGGAGATCGATAACCAGAGGTCGCTCCTGACGAAGGCGCTGGCGTCGACCGAATGGATGGGGCCGGACGCGACGAAGTTCCGCAACGAGTGGAACGGCGAGCACGCGGCCAACCTCACCCGGGCGGCCCAGGCGCTGCAGCAGGCCAGCCAGCAGGCCAGCCGCAACGCCTCCGACCAGGAAAGCGCCTCCTCCAACTAAGCCGGAGCATGATCACGGAAGGCCCGGACGCAGCCGCGTCCGGGCCTTCCGATTGAGCAACCGGAGAGTAACCGGGCAGAACCTGCGCTGCCAACAGGCGGTGCGGACAGGCCGCGCTGCTGACCGGACAACGTCAGGGATCTAGGGCAGGATAGGTCTGTGAGCACAGGGAAGACTTCAACAGACACCGACACCCACAGCCCCGCCGGGGAACTTGTCCCCTCCGAGGCCGTCCGCGAAGAGTACGAGGAGCTGGTCGAAGCGGTCCGCAAGCACCGCTTTGCGTACTACCAGGAGGACGCCCCGATCATCTCCGACGCCGAGTTCGACGAGCTCTTCCGGCGGCTGGAAACCATCGAGGCCATGCACCCGGAACTGGTGGCCAACGATTCCCCCACCCAGGAGGTGGGCGGCGAGGTCTCCGCCGCCTTCGCCGCCGTCGAACACCTGACCCGGATGTACAGCCTCGAGGACGTGTTCTCGCTGGAGGAACTCGAGGCCTGGATCGCCAAGGCCGAGGCCGGCATCGCGAAACTGGGCAACGGCGGCAACCCGCCGTCGTGGCTCACCGAACTGAAGATCGACGGCCTCGCCGTGAACCTGCTCTACCGCGACGGCCTGCTCATTCGGGCGGCCACCCGCGGGGACGGCACCACAGGGGAGGACATCACCCACAACGTGCTGACCATCAAGGAAATCCCGCAGCAGCTCAAGGGGGACAGCTTCCCGGCCGAAATGGAGATCCGCGGCGAAGTCTTCATCCCGTCCAAGGCATTCGCGGAATTCAACGACGCGCTGATCGCCGCGGGCAAGGCGCCGCTGGCCAACCCGCGCAACGCCGCCGCCGGCTCGCTGCGGCAGAAGGACCCGGCGGAGACCGCGAAGAGGCCGCTCAAGATGTACGTGCACGGCATCGGCGCCCGCGAGGGCCTGGAAACCGCCAGCCAGTCGGACACCTACCGCCAGCTCGCCGACTGGGGGCTGCCCACCAGCCCGTATTTCGAGGTGCTGCCCGGTCTGGCGGAGGTGCTGGAGTTCATCCGGCGCTACGGCGACAAACGGCACAGCCTCAGCCATGAGATCGACGGCATCGTGGTCAAGGTAGACGACTTCGCCACCCAGCGCGCCCTCGGTTACACCTCCCGGGTGCCGCGCTGGGCTGTGGCCTACAAATACCCGCCGGAAGAGGTCAACACCAAGCTGCTGGACATCGCCGTCAACGTGGGCCGCACCGGCCGCGTCACCCCCTACGGGGTGATGGAGCCGGTCAAGGTGGCAGGCTCCACCGTGGAAATGGCCACCCTGCACAACCAGGAAGTCGTCAAGGCCAAGGGCGTCAAAATCGGTGACATTGTGGTGCTGCGGAAGGCCGGGGACGTGATCCCGGAAATTGTCGGACCCGTTCTGGCGCTCCGCGACGCCCAGGACCCGCCGGTGCGCGACTTCGTGATGCCCACCGAATGCCCCGCCTGCGGCACGCCGCTGGCCCCGGCGAAGGAAGGCGACGTGGACATCCGCTGCCCCAACGCCCGTTCCTGCCCGGCGCAGCTGCGCGAACGCGTCTTCCACCTGGCCGGTCGCGGCGCCTTCGACATCGAGGCGCTCGGCTGGGAAGCGGCGATCGCCCTGACCCAGCCGGCCGAGCCCGACGTCGCGCCGCTCACGACCGAAGCGAACCTGTTCCGGCTCAAGCCCGAGGACCTTGCAGGGGTGCGGATCCGCCGTGAAAAGCGCAGCAAGGGCGTGGCCACCGGCGAGTTTGAGCTCGTGCCCTACTTCTATACCAAGGGCACGGCCAAGGCCCCGTCCAAGCCCACCGCCAGCACCGAGAAACTCTTCAGCGAACTCGAAAAGGCCAAGACCCAGCCGCTCTGGCGCGTGCTCGTGGCGCTGTCCATCCGGCACGTGGGGCCGCGGGCTTCTCGCGCCCTCGCCACCGCCTTCGGCACCATGGACGCCATCCGGCAGGCGTCCGAGGAGGAACTGGCCAGCGTCGACGGCGTGGGCCCGGTGATCGCGGTGGCGCTCAAGGAATGGTTCGCCGAGGACTGGCACCGGGACATCGTGGACAGCTGGGCGGCCGACGGCGTCCGGATGGAGGACGAGCGCGACGAGTCCACGCCGCGGACCCTGGAGGGACTGACCGTGGTGGTCACCGGCAGCCTGGAAGGGTTCAGCCGGGACGAGGCCAAGGAAGCGATCCTGGTCCGGGGCGGCAAAGCCGCAGGCTCCGTCTCCAAGAACACCAGTTACGTGGTGGCAGGCGAGAACGCCGGGACCAAACTGGACAAGGCAGAACAGCTGGGCCTGCCGGTCCTGGATGAGGACGGCTTCCGCGCGCTGCTCGCCCACGGGCCGGCCGGCCTGGGCGCCGTCAGCGGCGACGGAGCGAGCGGCGGCGGCGAAGCGCCGGGCGCACCGGCCGACGACGACGCCGAAGACCACCAGGAGGCAGCCGAGTGACCTCCGGCCCCGCAGATTTCCCCGCGCCGGCCGCGTTCCTGGGCCTGGCCCGCGAGGCTGCCGCCGCCGGCGCCGCGGTGCTGGCCGGCCGGAGCGCGGCCGAGCTGGGCGTGAGCAACAAGGGCGACTCGGGGGATTGGGTGACGTCCTTTGACCTCGCGTCCGAGGCGGCGGTCCGCGAGGTCATCACCCGGGCCCGGCCGCAGGACACCATCACCGGCGAGGAGGGCGGCACTGTGCTGCCCGGCAGCCCAAGCGGCTTCCGCTGGTCGATTGATCCGCTCGACGGCACCACCAACTTCATCCGCAACATCGTCTACTACGGAACCTCGGTGGCGGTGGCCGGACCCGACGGCGCCTGGCTGGCCGGCGTCGTCCACGCCCCGGCGCTGGGACGGGTCTACTACGCCGCCCGCGGCCGCGGCGCCTGGCTCGAGGAGCACGGGCGGCGTACGCCGCTGAACGGGCCGGTCCCCGGCCGGACCGGCCAGATCCTGGCGACGGGCTTCAGCTACGATCCCGCGGTCCGCGCCGAGCAGGCCACCGGGCTGGGCGGGCTCATGGACGGCTTCGCCGATATGCGCCGGCTGGGATCCGCCGCGCTGGATCTCTGCCTCGTGGCGGACGGCACCCACGATGCCTACGGCGAACGCGGGCTCAACGAACACGATTTCGCGGCCGGCGCGCTGATCGCCGAAGAGGCCGGCTGCTGGGTGCGCCGTCCCCGGCTGACCAGCGTGCTCGACGGCGGGCCCTCCGACGAGGAACGGCTCGCGGCCTGGACCTGCGCCGGACCCCTGGAGCTCTCCGGCAAGTTCCCGCTCTGACGATGGGCGCCCGGGGCCGGACTCCGGCAGCACGCGCGCGGCCGGCTCCTGATCGTCCCCTGATAGTTCGGTCACGGAAACCTCCCCTTGGCGTGTGTCCCGGCGGGTGCGCCCGTACCATGGACAGGTGAATCCGCAGATCCTTATCCGACCCGCCGTCCCGGCCGACTACGACGCCGTCGCCCGCATCACCAGGGACGCCTACCTGGCCGCCGGCCACTTCGAGGACGCGGACCACCCGTACATGCAGCAGATCCAGAAGGTCGCGCAGCGGCACGAGGACGCCACCATCTGGGTCGCGGAGCGCGCCGGCCGGATCGTGGGTTCGGTGACGCTCGCCGTCGCGGGGGAGCCCTACGCGGACATTGCCCGGCCGGACGAGCTGGAGTTCCGGATGCTCGTGGTAGACCCGGCGGTGCAGCGCAGCGGCGCCGGCAAGGCCATGGTGCACGCCATCATCGAGCACGCCCGGTCGCTTCCGGGGATTTCCGGCGTGGCGCTGACCACCGGCGTGACCTGGGAGAGCGCCCACGGCCTCTACCGGAAGACCGGCTTCCAGCGCGCCCCGGAGCGCGATTGGTTCGTCCCTGAGACGGACATCAAGTTGCTGGTCTACCGCCTGGACCTCGAAGACCGCTAGCCCCGGCCCGGACGGGGCCGGCCCGTAGCCCCGGCGGCGGCGGGGCCGCCGCTTCCGTGACGCACTGCGGTAGGGTTTGCAACCAGGGCACCACCCTGACCCACGCTGGGAACAGCACGAGTACAGCCGGAGGAAGCATGGCCCCGCACATCCCCGACACCATTGACGAAAAACTGCTCGGACTTTATCTGTCGGACCACCTGACCGGCTCCACTGCCGGGCTGGGCAGGATCGAACGGATGGCGAAGGACTTCACCGACACCCCGGTCCACGCCGAACTGGCCACCGTGGCGGCGGAGATCGGCCGGGAGCGCGAGCTGCTCAAGGATCTGATCCGGCAGCTCGGCATCCGCCAGCGCCCGCACCGCCAGGCCGCCGCCTGGCTGGCGGAACGCGCCGGCCGCCTGAAGCTCAACGGCCGGGTGCTGAGCCGGTCGCCCATGACCCTGGTCCTGGAAGCCGAACTGATGCGCGCGGCGATCCTTGGCAAGATCGGCGGCTGGCAGACGCTGGAGGAACTGGCGCCGGAACTCGGGCTCGATCCGTCACGGTTCGCCGAACTCACGGCCGACGGGCGGTCCCAGATCGCAGCGCTGGACCGCGTCCACGAGCACGCCCGCAGCAACGCCTTCCGTAAGAGCCGCGACATCGCCGGCTAGCCGCGAACGCGTGCACTGCCTACCCTCCGGCGCCCGCCGGCACCCCGTAACGGTGTTCCGGCCGGCCGGTGCTGCCGTAGCGCAGCTGGATGTCGACGGCGCCGTCGTCCGCCAATGAGGACAGGTACCGCTGCGCCGTGGCCCGGGAAACCCCCACCCGGGCCGCCACCTCCGCCGCCGAGTACTGCTGCCCCGGTTCCAGCGAATCCAGCACCGCCGCCTCCGTGGCGGAGCGCGGCCGTGCCGAGGCCGTGACGTCCCCGGGGATCAGGGCCCGTTTGGCCCGTTCCACCGTCTCCTGCGTGAAGTTCCCGGGCTGGGCCAGGATCCGGCGGTAACGCGCGTACGAGCGCAGCTGCTGGGACAGGGACTCGGCCGTGAACGGTTTGAGCAGGTACCCGAGGGCGCCGCGCCGGAAAGCGACCCGGATCGACGCCGCGTCGGAGGCGGCGCTGAGGATCATGGTGTCCACGTCCAGCTGGTGCAGCAGGTCCAGTCCGGAGGCATCCGGCAGATAGACATCCAGCAGGACCAGGTCCGGGCGAAGGCTGTGGACGGACTGCAGGGCCTGCGACGCCGAGCCGGCCGGCGCCAGGGCCAGGAACCCCGCCACGGAGTCCACATAGGCGGCGTGGAGCTTGGCGACATGGAAGTCGTCGTCCACAATCAGCACCCGGAAATCTTCAGGCATCGGTGTCTCCTTCTGCCACGTCTGCTGCCATGTCCCCGACTCCACCGGCGATGGTCCCGGGAAGCGTCACCATGAACACGGCGCCCGGCCCGCCGGGTGCACCCCGTTCCAGCACCGTCACGTCGCCGCCGCGCCGCCGTGCCAGCTGACGTGCCAGGGCCAGCCCCAGGCCTTGCCCGCCGCCGGCCCGGGCCGGCTGCCCGGCGGTGGTGAACCCCTCTGCAAAGACGCCCTCCGTGCCGGCGGCGGCGTCCTCCGCGGCGGGCAGGCCGTCACCGGAATCGCCCACAATGATGTGCAGGGTGCCCGGGGCGCCGCCGTCGCCAGGTGCGTCCAACACCTCGACCTCCACCCAGCGGTCGGTTGCGGCGCCGGCGACGGCGGCGTTCACGGCGTTGTCGATCAGGTTGCCCAGCACGGTGGTCACCTCCTGCGGCTCGACGACGTGGCCGCGGACCAGGGTTTCGGGCCCGAGCCGCAGGCTGACCCCGCGTTCGTCGGCCTCCACCCCCTTGGCGCCGAGGAAGGCCTGGAGATAGGGGTCCTGCAGCAGCTCGGCCTGGTCCACCGGGAACTTCAAGGGCCCGGTGGCGGCCAGCCGGGCCAGATAGTCGCGCGCCTGCTGGTGCTGCCCGATGCTCATGAACCCGGCGATCGTGTGCAGCTGGTTGGCGAACTCGTGGCGCTGGGCGCGCAGGGCCGTGGACATGGTTCCGACGGCGTCGAGCTGGCGGGTGAGCTGCTGGAGCTCGGTGCGGTCCCGCAGCATGACCACCCAACCCAGGTCCTCCCGGCCGTGCAGGGCCTTGCGGGCGCTCGCCACCAGCACCCGGCCGCCGGCCAGGAACTCCACGGCGTCACCCTCGGTGGCGTCGGGCCGGGTCAGGGCCGTCAGCGGGGCCGGCACCGGCGCCGCTGACCAAGGGGTTCCGGCCAGGTCCGGCTGCTCCAGCATCCGCCGGGCCGCGGCGTTGAAAACGCTGATCCGGCCGTCGGCGGACACGCCGATCACGCCATCGTCCACGCCCTGCAGTACCGCCACCTGGTCGTGCACCAGGGTGCTGATTTCCTCCGGCTCCAGCCCGAGAGTCAGCCGCCGGAGCCGGTGCCGCAGCAGGAAGGAGACCAGGACGCCGGCCAGCAGCGCGCCGGCCGCGGTCAGGGCGATCGGGACGATGTCCCGGGCAAGGCTCTGGCCGATCGTCTCGGTGGAATAGCCCACGCTGACCTCACCCACCACCGTGGCGGAACCCGGCGCGAACACGGGCACCTTGGCCCCGGCCGAGGGCCCCAGGGTTCCGGTGTTCCGGGTGGTGACCTCCCGGCCGGAAAGGGCCTCGGAGGGGTCGGTGCTGACCCGTTCACCCAGCCGGTCGGCGTCGGGGTGGGCCAGCCGCAGTCCGGTCTCGTCGGTGACGACGACGAACAGCGCGCCGGTGCGGGCCCGGGCACCCTCCGCGGCGGCCATCAGCGGACCGGCGAGCAATTCCGCGGGCGGGGGAGTGCCGGGCTGGGCGCTGATCTGCTGCACCTCGGCCCGGACCGCCGGGTCCGAGGCCACCGTCCGGGCCAGGGTCAGGGCCTGGTTCTCCGCCTCCCGGCCCAGCCGCTCGTAGGTCAGCCACGCGTGGACGGCGCTGCTGAGCAGCACCACGAGGGCCACCACCCCCAGCTGCAGCAGCAGCGTCTGGGTCGTGAACCTCAGGGGAGCACGGCGTTGGAGGGCTTTCACGGCGGCCCTCCTTTGGTGATCCGGCGGCTCAAACAGCCTGTGAGCTAAATGCGCAAAATGCGTCCAACAAGCAGTATGCCAATCAATTGAGCCAAAGGCACTCCGGTGACGCAGGCCACCCTAACGTCTGTAGTGCGCATCACAGCGGAGTGGTGCGGAACACAGAAGAAGGAGCCGGCCGTGCTGGTATTACTTGGATTCGCCATGATTGCGGTCTTCATGGTGCTGATCATGACGAAGAAGCTGACGCCGGTGCTGGCGCTCATCATCGTCCCCACCGTTTTTGGACTGTTCGCCGGCGCCGGGCTCGGCATCGGCCCCATGGTCCTCGACTCGATGAAGTCGATGACGTCCACGGCCGCGCTGCTGATGTTCGCCATCATCTACTTCGGCCTGATGATCGACGTCGGGCTCTTCGACCCGCTGGTCCGGTACATCCTGCGCAAACTCGGGAACGACCCGGCCAAGGTGGTCCTGGGCACCGCGATCCTCGCCGCGGCGGTTTCGCTCGACGGCGACGGCTCCACCACCTTCATCCTCACCACCGCGGCCCTGCTCCCGGTCTACCTGCGGCTGAAGATGAGCCCCGTGGTCCTCACCTGCGTGGCCGGCCTGGCCAACGGGACCATGAACATCCTGCCGTGGGGCGGCCCCACCGCCCGCGCCGCCTCCGCGCTGAAGATCAGCGTCTCCGACGTCTTTGTCCCGATGATCCCCTCGCTGGTCGCCGGCCTCGTCGTCGTGTTTGCCTTCGCCTGGCTGCTGGGCCTGCAGGAACGCAACCGGCTGCGCGCCGTCGCCCCGGAAATCTGGGCCGAGGGTGTTGAGTTCGACGGCGGCGCCGGCGACGGCGGCACCGGCCGCTTCGGCTTCGGACGCAAGGGCACCGCCCCGACGGGCGGCGCGACCGCCGCCGGCGGAGGGTCCTCCGTCGCGGTCCTGGAACGCACCGAAGACCTCGTCGACGAGCACGATTCCGCGATGGCGGACACCGCGCTGGATCCCAACCGCAAGACCCTGCGCCCCCAGCTGTTCTGGTTCAACCTCGGCCTGACGGTGGCCGTCATGGTGACGCTCGTCGCCAACATCATCCCGCTGCCGTTCGTCTTTATGGTGGGCGCCGCCATTGCCCTGCTGGTCAACTTCCCCAAGGTCAAGGACCAGAGCGCCCAGCTGGTTGCGCACGCCCCGTCGATCGTGGCCGTGGTCAGCATGGTCATGGCCGCCGCCGTCCTGACCGGCGTCCTCAACGGCACCGGCATGGTCAAGGCCATGTCCGAATGGCTCGTGGCGATCATCCCGGCAGACATGGGCCCGTTCATGGCCGTCATCACCGGCGTGCTGAGCATCCCGATGACGTTCTTCATGAGCAACGACGCCTTCTACTTCGGCGTCCTGCCCGTCCTCAGCGAGACGGCGGCCCACTACGGCGTCGGCGCCGCGGACATGGCCCGCGCCTCGATCACCGGCCAGCCGTTCCACCTGCAGAGCCCGCTGGTGCCGGCCATCCTGCTGCTCGTCTCCCTCGCCAAGGTGGACCTGGGCGACCACCACAAGAAGGTCCTCTGGCGCACGGCCGTGATCTCCCTCGTCATGCTGGGAGTAGGCGTCCTCACCGGAGCCATCGGCATCGGCTGACAACCCACGAGATGACAGTTCGCGGCAGTGTTTGCACAAAACATTGCCGCGACCTGTCATCCCGCCGCCGGACGGTAGCAACACACTGGGACACGTAGACTGGGACGGAAAATAATCCGAACTTTGCAGGGGAGATCCATGGCTGCGATCAACCGCGACGACGTCGCGCATCTCGCGAGTCTCGCGCACATCGAGATGAGTGCTGAAGAGCTGGACAGGATGGCCGGCGAACTCGCCGTCATCGTGGAGTCGGTTAAGTCCGTCAGTGAAGCTGCCGGTGATGACGTCCCGGCCACGTCCCACCCGATCCCGCTGACCAACGTGTTCCGCGAGGACGTTGTCGGCCACACCTTCACGGCCGAACAGGCGCTTTCCGGAGCCCCCGACGCGTATGAGGGCCGCTTCAAGGTCCCGGCAATCCTGGATGAGGACTAAGACCATGACTGAAACCCACCCCGAACTCTTCCGCCTCTCCGCAGCCGCGCTCGCCGAGAAGCTCGCCGCGCGCGAGATCACCGCAGTCGAGGTCACCCAGGCGCACCTGGACCGGATCGCCGCCGTCGACGGCAAGGTCAACGCCTTCCTGCACATCAACGCCGAGGAAGCCCTCGCCGTCGCCGCCGAGGTGGACGCGATCCGCGCCGCCGGCGGCGCCGCTGCCGAGGAACTGCACGTTCTCGCCGGCGTCCCGATCGCCGTCAAGGACCTGATCGTCACGGTCGGCCAGCCCACCACAGCCGGTTCCAAGATCCTCGAGGGCTGGCACAGCCCCTACGACGCCACCGTGGTGGAGCGCCTCCGCGCCGCCAAGATGCCGATCCTGGGCAAGACCAACCTGGACGAGTTCGCCATGGGCTCCTCCACCGAGCACTCCGCCTTCGGCCCCACCCACAACCCCTGGGACCTGGACCGCATCCCCGGCGGCTCGGGCGGCGGTTCCGCTGCCGCCGTCGCGGCCTTCGAAGCCCCGCTCGCGCTCGGCACGGACACCGGCGGGTCCATCCGCCAGCCCGGCGCCGTCACCGGCACCGTCGGCGTGAAGCCCACCTACGGCGGCGTCTCCCGCTACGGCGCCATCGCCATGGCCTCCTCGCTGGACCAGATCGGCCCGGTCTCCCGCACCGTGCTGGACTCGGCCCTGCTGCACCAGGTCATCGGCGGCCACGATCCGCGCGACTCCACCTCACTGCCGGACCCGCTGGAAGACCTCGTTGCGGCGGCGCGGACCGGCAACGTCGAGGGCATGAAGATCGGCATCATCAAGGAGCTCCACGGCGAGGGCTACCAGGCCGGCGTCGAGAACCGCTTCAACGAAGCCCTCGAGCTGCTCAAGGGCGCCGGCGCCGAGATCGTTGAGGTCTCCTGCCCCAACTTCAAGTACGCCCTGGGCGCCTACTACCTGATCATGCCCTCCGAGGCCTCCTCCAACCTGGCCAAGTTCGACGGCGTCCGGTTCGGCCTCCGGGTACTGCCCGAAGAAGGCCCGCTGACGATCGAGCGCGTGATGGGAGCCACCCGTGCCGCCGGCTTCGGCGACGAGGTCAAGCGCCGCATCATCCTGGGCACCTACGCGCTCAGCGCCGGCTACTACGACGCCTACTACGGCTCGGCCCAGAAGGTCCGCACCCTGATCCAGCGCGACTTCGACGCCGCCTTCGCCCAGGCCGACGTGCTGATCTCCCCGACGGCGCCGACCACGGCGTTCAAGCTCGGCGAGAAGCTCAACGACCCGCTGGCGATGTACCTCAACGACGTCGCGACCATCCCGGCCAACATGGCAGGGGTTCCCGGGCTCTCGCTGCCCGGCGGCCTCGCCGACGAGGACGGACTGCCGGTGGGCGTCCAGCTGCTCGCCCCGGCCCGCCAGGACGCCCGGCTCTACCGTGTCGGCGCCGTGCTCGAGTCGCTCCTCGAGGCGCAGTGGGGCGGGCCGCTGCTGGACCGTGCCCCCTCCCTGACGGATCCTTCCCTGACTGATTCCGCACCGGCCGTCGCTGCCGGCGCCCCCGCGAGCCACGGAGGTTCACACTAATGACTGACGCAACCCTCAGCTTCGAAGAGGCGATGGAGAAGTACGACCCCGTCCTGGGTTTCGAGGTCCACGTGGAGCTCAACACCAAGACAAAGATGTTCTCTTCCGCGCCGAACGTCTTTGGCGACGAGCCGAACACGAACGTCAACGAGGTGGACCTGGGGATGCCCGGCGTGCTGCCCGTGGTGAACAAGACCGCGATCGAGTCCTCGATCAAGATCGGCCTGGCGCTGAACTGCAAGATCGCCGAGACCTGCCGCTTCGCCCGGAAGAACTACTTCTACCCGGACACCCCGAAGAACTTCCAGACCTCCCAGTACGACGAGCCGATCGCGTATGACGGCTACCTGGACATCGAGCTCTCCGACGGCACCGTGTTCCGCGTCGAGATCGAACGCGCCCACATGGAGGAGGACGCCGGAAAGCTCACCCACATGGGCGGCGCCGCCGGCCGGATCCAGGGCGCGGAGTACTCCCTCGTCGACTACAACCGTTCCGGTGTGCCGCTGGTCGAGATCGTGACCAAGCCGATCGAGGGCGCCGGCAGCCGCGCGCCCGAGCTGGCCAAGGCCTACGTTGCCGCAGTCCGCGAGATCGTCAAGAACCTTGGCGTCTCGGATGCCAAGATGGAACGCGGCAACGTCCGCTGCGACGCCAACGTCTCGCTGCGCCCGCACGGCCGCGAACGCTTCGGCATCCGCTCGGAAACCAAGAACGTCAACTCGCTGCGCGCCGTCGAACACGCCGTCCGCTACGAGATCCAGCGGCACGCCGCCGTGCTGGAGTCCGGCCAGCCGGTCACCCAGGAAACCCGGCACTGGCACGAGGACACCCGCTCCACCACCTCGGGACGGCCGAAGTCCGACGCCGACGACTACCGCTACTTCCCGGAACCGGACCTGGTGCCGATCGTCGCCTCGCGCGAGTGGGTCGAGGAGCTCCGGGCCACGCTGCCCGAGCCGCCGGCCGCCCGCCGCAAGCGCCTGCAGGCCGACTGGGGCTATTCCGACCTCGAGTTCCGCGACGTCGTCAACGCCGGCGTGATGGACGAGATCGAGGAAACCATTGCCGCCGGCGCCACCGCCACGGTGGCCCGCAAGTGGTGGATGGGCGAGATCGTCGGGCGCGCCAAGAACGCCGACGTCGACCCCGGCCAGCTCGGCGTCGACCCGGCCACCATCGTGGAACTGAACACGATGGTCGAGGACGGCAAGATCAACAACAAGATGGCCTCCGAGGTCCTGGACGGCGTGCTCGCCGGCGAGGGCACCCCGGCGGAAATCGTCGAGAAGCGCGGCCTCGCCGTGGTCTCCGACGACGGCCCGCTGCTCGAAGCCATCGACGCGGTCCTGGCCGCGCAGCCCGGCGTCGCGGACAAGATCCGTGCCGGCAAGGTCCAGGCGATCGGCGCGATCGTCGGCGGCGTGATGAAGGCTACCCGCGGGCAGGCCGACGCCGGCCGCGTCAAGGAGCTGATCCTGCAGCGCCTCGGCGTCGAAGGCTAGGTCCCACCAAGCCCAACTGGGTTACGGATGAGATCGGTCATGATGGTCTGCAGCGCCTCGCAGACCATCATGACCGATCTGCGTTTAAGGTTCTCCGGCCGGGCCAGGATGTCGATCCGGCGCCGGGTGCTGATTCCCTCCAGCGGCCTCAACACAATCTCCGGGTTCAGCACCGGCCGCGCGGTGTGCCGCGGCAGCAGCCCGATCACGCTCCCGGTCGCCACCAGCGCCGCCACCGTGGAGTAGTCGTTGATCCGGTGCACGATGTTCAGCTCGCGGCTGGACACCGCGGCGACGGCGGAGAGCACGTCCGCGGGGGAGTAGCCGGTGTGGCTGGTCACCCAGGGTTCGCCGACGACATCGTCAGCCGTCACCGCCCGCTGGCCGGCCAGCGGGTGCCCGACCGGCAGCGCCACGTCCAGCGGCTCATGCGCCAGCGGGATCACCGCCACCCGTTCCTCCGGCCACCGCGGACTGTGATCCATCCGGTGCGCGAGAACCAGGTCGTAACGGGCGGTCAGTGCAGGGAAGTCCTGCTGGGCGACGTCCTCGTCGGAGAGCTGGATCCGCGGCTGCCCCGGCCCGGCCAGCAGCCGGGCCAGCGGTGCGAACAAGGCCTGGCCGGCGCTGTGGAAACCGCTCAGCGTCACCGGCGCCACCGGCGAGCCGTGGTAGGCGCCGATCGCCGTCCTCGCATCCGCCATCGCGCTCACGACCGCGGCCCCGGCGTCCGCGAGCACCTGGCCGGCCTCGGTCAGGACCAGGTTCCGGCCCTCCTTCCGGGTCAGCGGGACCTCCACGGACTTCTGCAGGGCAGCCAGCTGCTGGGACACCGCGGACGGCGTGACCAGCAGCGTTTCAGCGACGGCTTTAACGCTGCCCAGGGCCCCGAGTTCGCGGAGCATTTCGAGCTGGTGGATTTCCATGACCACCATCCTAGAGCTAAGCGGAATCTAAATCGTCGATTGAGAAGAATCCGGTTGTGCTAATGCTTTCCGCCCGGTCTAATGAGGTGAGTTGTCCCACACCACCGCTCCGCAGCCAGGGAGCGGCCAGCACAGTTAGGCAGGCCCATGAAGGCTCTCTACAAGTCCGGCGCCCACGCGGGATTCGAACTGGTCGACCGCCCGGAGCCGGAAACCGGGCCCGGGGACGTGAAGATCCGCGTCATGACCACCGGCATCTGCGGCACGGACCTGCACATCCAGTCGTGGGACGCCTGGGCGCAGGGCATCATCACTGCACCGCTGATCGCCGGCCATGAGTTCTACGGTGAAGTCGTGGAGACCGGCGAGGACGTGATGGACGTCAAGGTCGGCGACCGCGTCTCCGGCGAGGGCCACATCGTCTGCGGGATCTGCCGCAACTGCCGCGCCGGCCGCAAACAGATGTGCATCAACACCGTCAGCGTCGGTGTCCAGCGCGACGGCGCCTTTGCCGAGTATGTCGTCATCCCGGAAACCAACGTCTGGGTCCACCACGATGAGTCCGTGACCCCGGAACTCGGCGCCATCTTCGACCCGTTCGGCAACGCCGTGCACACCGCGCTGAGCTTCCCGCTGGTCGGCGAGGACGTGCTCATCACCGGAGCCGGACCCATCGGCCTGATGGCGATCGCCGTCGCCCGCCACGCCGGGGCCCGGAAAATCGCCATAACCGACGTCTCCGCCCCGCGCCTGGACCTGGCCCGCCGGCTTGGCGTCGACCTCGCGATCGACGTCTCCACCACGCGGGTCAAGGACGCACAGCGCGAACTGGGCATGCGCGAAGGCTTCGACATCGGGATGGAGATGTCCGGGCACCCCACGGCGCTGCCTGAGATGATCGACAACATGAACCACGGCGGCCGGATCGCGATGCTGGGGCTGCCCAGCCAGTCGATCGACATCGACTGGGGCAAGGTCGTCACCCACATGCTGACCATGAAGGGCATCTACGGCCGAGAGATGTTCGAAACCTGGTACGCCATGAGCGCCATGCTCTCCTCCAATCCGGTGCTGCACGCCAACATCTCCGCCGTCGTCACCGACACCCTGCCCGCCTCCGACTGGGAAAAGGGCTTCGACATCGCCCGCGCCGGCGTCGGCGGCAAGGTGGTCCTCGACTGGACCGGCTTCTAGCCCCCGCCCGTTTCCGGTACCGTACAAAAATTCGACCCTGCTGAGGAGCCCAACCCATGTATTCAGCCATCAAGGACCAGCTGCAGCACGAACTCGACGAGATCCGCGCCGCCGGCCTGTTCAAGACCGAACGGCACATCGATTCCCCGCAGGCCAGCCACATCAAGGCCGGCCAGCTCGGACAGGGCAGCGCGGACGTGCTGAACTTCTGCGCCAACAACTACCTGGGGCTCGCGGACCACCCCGAAATCATCGCCGCCGCCAAGGAAGCCATGGACTCCCGCGGCTTCGGCATGGCCAGCGTCCGCTTCATCTGCGGCACCCAGGACCTGCACCTGGCCCTTGAGGAACGCGTGTCGAAGTTCCTCGGCACCGAGGACACCATCCTGTTCTCCAGCTGCTTCGACGCCAACGGCGGCGTCTTCGAATCGCTCTTCGGCCCGGAAGACGCGGTCATCTCCGACGCGCTGAACCACGCCTCGATCATCGACGGCATCCGGCTGTGCAAGGCCCAGCGCTTCCGCTACGCCAACCAGGACATGGCCGACCTCGAATCCCGGCTGATCGAGGCCAGCACCCAGGAGAACCCGGCCCGCCGCAAGATCATCGTCACCGACGGCGTCTTCTCGATGGACGGCTTCCTCGCCCCGCTGGAGGCAATCTGCGACCTCGCCGAGAAGTATGACGCCATGGTCATGGTGGACGATTCGCACGCGGTCGGCTTTATGGGCGCCACCGGTGCCGGCACCCCGGAACACGCCGGCGTCTCGGACCGCGTGGACATCTACACCGGCACTTTCGGCAAGGCCCTGGGCGGCGCGTCCGGCGGCTACGTCTCGGGACGGCGTGAGGTCATCGCCATGCTCCGGCAGAAGGCGCGCCCCTACCTGTTCTCCAACTCGCTGGCCCCGGCCATCGTCGCCGCCACGCTGAAGGCCCTGGACCTGGTGGAAAACTCCGGCGAACTGCGCAGCAAGCTCTTCGCCAACGCGGAGCTCTTCCGCCGCCGGATGGCCGAGGAAGGCTTCGAACTGCTCGACGGCGAACACGCGATTGTCCCGGTCATGTTCGGCGACGCCGTGATGGCGGCCAGGGTGGCGGACGCGATGCTCGCCAACGGCGTCTTCGTCACCGCGTTCAGCTACCCCGTCGTGCCGAAGGGCGCCGCGCGCATCCGCGTCCAGCTCTCCGCCGCGCACAGCGCCGACGACGTCGAAAGCTGCGTCCAGGCCTTCGTGCGCAGCCGCGAGACGGTGGCCGCGGCCGCGTAGCGGCGGATCCGCCCGCGGCCCGACCGCCGGCGGCGTGTGCGGAGAGCGGGACAGCGGAAAGTGCTGACGCGGCCTCCTGCCGGGTGCAAGGATGGAGGCATGTCAGCTAAATACGATGTCGTGATTGTGGGCGGCGGCATAGCCGGCCTGTCCCTTGCCTCCGCCCTTGCCGGCAGATGCAGCGTGGCCCTGGTCGAAGCCGAGCAGTCGCTGGGCTACCACACGTCCGCGCGCTCGGCCCGCCAGCTGATCCCCAGCTACGGGCCGCCCGTGGTCCAGGAGCTCACCATGCGCACGCTGGAGCTTATCGGCACCAAGGAGGGCACACGGCCCGAGCCCGTGCTCTCGCCGCGCCGCTTCATGCTGATCGGCAGCGAGGAAGACGTCCAGGAACAGGCCAGCGGCTTTATGCACCGGATCAGCCACGCCGAGGCCCTGGACATCTGCCCCGCGCTCAAGCCGGATTCGTTCGAGGCCGCCGGCCTCGACTCCGGATCCTTCGCCTGTAATGCGTCCCTGCTGCTGGAGGACCACCGGGAGCGGGCGGTCGAGGGCGGCGTGGACATCATCACCGGCGCCAGGGTCCACTCGGCGCAGCGCCTCGGCTCCGGCTGGGAACTCGGCGCCGGGCAGGAAGGGTTCGAAGCCGCCGTCGTGGTCAATGCCGCCGGCGCCTGGGCCGACGAATTCGCGGTGCTCAGCGGCGTCGAGAAGCTCGGCCTCCAGCCCTACCGCCGGACCGCCGCAATCGTCGACGTCGAACACCCGCTCCCGCCGGGCTGCCCTATGGTGGCGTCGGCCGGCAGCTTCTACTTCCGGCCGGACGGGCGGCGGCAGGTCCTGATCTCGCCGTCCGAAACCGTGCCCAGCGGCCCGGAGGACGCCCGGCCGCACCCGGGCGACATCGAGGCGCTGATCACCCGGCTGAATGCCGTCACCACGATGGGCATCGGTGACGTCCGCCGGGCCTGGACCGGCCTGCGGACCGAGGCCTCCGACGGCGTCCCGGTGGTGGGGTTCGACGCCGAGGCCACCGGCTTCTTCTGGCTCGCCGGCCAGGGCGGCTACGGCTTCCAGACCTCCTCGGGCATCGCCGAACTGGCCGCCGGGTTGATCCTCGCCGGCCAGGGCTCCGCGGAGCCGTTTCCGGCCGACAGTCCGGCATCCCGGACAGCCGCGGCCCTGGCAGCGACCCGGATGTCGATCCGGGGCTGAAGAATGGACCCATGAGCACCCTCATCACCAACATCGCCGAACTGATGACCCAGGACGCGGAGCACCGGGTTCTGATGGACGCGGCCGTGGTGATCGAGGGCGAACGCATCGCCTGGCTCGGTGCTGCCGCGGACGCCCCGGCGGCCGACGACGCTGTAGACGCCGCCGGCCGCGCGCTCCTGCCCGGCTGGGTGGACTCGCACACGCACCTGATCTTCGCCGGCGACCGGACCGCGGAGTTCGAGGCCAGGATGGCGGGGGAGGACTACAGCGCCGGCGGCATCGCCGTCACCACCGGCGCCACCCGGACCACCGGCGACTTCGACCTCACCCGGCTCGCGCTCGGACGCGTCGCCGAGGCGGTCTCCCAGGGCACCACTTATCTTGAAACCAAAACCGGCTACGGACTGGATGTGGAGAACGAAGCCCGCAGCGCCCGGATCGCCTCCACCGTCGCAGATGAGGTGACCTACCTCGGCGCGCACCTGGTCCCCGGGGGCCTGGACGCCGAGGAGTACACGGACCTGGTCTGCGGACCGATGCTGTCCGCCGTCCTGCCCTATGTCCGCTGGGCCGACGTCTTCTGCGAGCGCGGCGCCTTCAACGAGGACCAGTCCCGCCGCGTGCTGACGGCCTGCCGGGACGCGGGGCTGGGCCTGCGCGTGCACGGCAACCAACTCGGCGAGGGCCCCGGCGTGCGGCTGGCGGTCGAGTTCGGGGCCGCGAGCGTTGACCACGTGAACTACCTCTCCCGCGACGACGTCCACGCCCTCGCCGACAGCTGGTCCGGCTGGGAATCGGCGGCCGGCGCGGGCGAGCGCGGCACCGTCGCGACCTGCCTGCCGGCCTGCGACCTGTCCACCCGGCAGCCGTTGGCCCCGGCCCGGGAACTGCTCGACGCCGGGGTGCAGGTGGCCCTCGCCTCCAACTGCAACCCCGGCACCTCCTACACGAGCTCGATGGCGTTCTGCGTCACCACCGCGGTGCTGCAGATGCGGCTCAGCGTGCACGAGGCTGTCCGCGCCGCGACGTTCGGCGGTGCGCTGGCGCTGGGCCGGGAGTCCGGCAACGACGTCGACGGGCAGCGCGCGGTCGGCTCGATCGCCGTCGGGCACCGGGCTGACCTGCAGCTGCTCAACGCCCCCTCGGCAACCCACCTGGCCTACCGGCCTGGCATGCCGCTCACCCACGCGGTCTGGCGCGCCGGGGTGCGCGCCCGCTGACGGACCACCGTCCGAGGGCGAGGGGAAACAGCATGGCCGGGTTCGCCAGGGAGCTGGGCATCGTGCTCGATCTGCTGCTGGCCAAACGCGGCGGCCCCCGCGCCCTGTCCCGTCGCCGGGACGCCCGGCTCGCAGCCCTCGTGGCCCACGCCCGCACCAGCTCCCCGTTCTACCGCGAGCTCTACCGCGGTCTGCCCGCCGGGGACGTCCTGCGCGGGGACCTCCTGCTCGGGGATGTCCCGCTGGGGGACCTGCCGACGGTCACCAAACCGCAACTGATGGCCCGGTTCGACGACTGGGTCACCGATCCGGCCGTGACCCGGGCGGACCTTGAAGCCTTCGTGGCCGACCCATCCCTGGTCGGCAGCCGCTACCGCGGCCGGTATCTGGCCTGCACCAGCTCCGGGACCACCGGGCATCCGGGACTGTTCGTGCACGACCCCGCCGCCGTCGCCTGCTACCGGGCGCTGGGCATCCGGGCCTTCGGGACCGCCCTGGCCGACAGCCGGCCGCTGGCTGTGCTGCTGGCCGTGCTGCGGCGCGGAATCCGTGCCGCCGTGGTGGTCGGCGCCGGCGGCCATTTCGCCGGCGCCGTGTGGCTCGAGTCCGAACGGCGCCGCAGCCGGGGCCGCCGCCGCGCCTACCGCCTGTTTCCCGTGCAGCAGCCGCTGGAGGCGCTGGTGCAGGCGCTCAACGACTTCGACCCGGCCCTTGTTGTGGGCTATCCCAGCGCGCTCGAACTCCTGGCCGGGGAGCAGGACGCGGGACGCCTGCGAATCCGGCCCGTGGTGGTGGAGTCCAGCGGCGAGTCCCTCGGCGACCAGGCCCGGCTGGCCGCTGCGCTGGGCTGCAGGGTGCACAACGTGTACGCCGCTTCGGAGTTCAGTCCGATCGCCCTGGACTGTCCCCGCGGCTGGCTGCATGTCAACAGCGACTGGGTCATCCTGGAACCGGTGGAGGATGACTACCGGCCCACGCCTCCAGGGAAGGCATCCCACACGGTGCTGTTGACCAACCTCGCCAACCGGGTCCAGCCGCTGATCCGCTACGACCTGGGCGATTCCGTCCTCGCCAAGCCCGGCCCCTGCGAATGCGGCAACCCGCTGCCGGCGGTCCGGGTCGCCGGCCGGCACGACGACGTGCTGCACCTGGATAACGCCCGCGGCGGAACGGTGAATGTCCTGCCGCTGGCCATCACCGCCCCGATCGACGACGCGCCCGGAATGCACCGTTGCCAGCTGGTCCAGTCCGGCCCGGCGGAACTGCGGGTCCGGCTGCAGCTGGAGCCCGGCGCCGGGGCGGACGAGGTGTGGCAGGACGTGGCAGCCAAGCTCGCCGGGTTCCTGGCCGGCCAGGGCCTGGCGAACGTGGACCTGGTCCGGGCCGGTGAGGCGCCGGAACAGACCGGACCGAGCGGCAAGTTCCACCAGGTCATCGCGCTCAAGCGCGCCCCGGACGGCGCTTAGAAAAACATCGGCGGGGCGTCCAGCACGGTCTCATCCACCCGGCGGTCCTCCCACTGGCTAAACGGCTTGTCCAGCTCGTACTTGCCCTGCCTGGTCCGCAGCAGGGTGCGGATCTCGGCATTGTCCGGGTTGTTCAGCGACTCGAAGTACTCCACCGACCAGTGGAACCAGCGCATACAGAACAGCCGCATGGTCAGCCCGTGCGTCACGAACAGCGCGTTCGGTGCGTAGTTCGGCTTGGACCAGTGCCGGTACAGGGTCTCCATGAACGAGGAGATCCGGTCATAGACGTCCGAGCCGGACTCGCCTTCCCGGAACCGGTAGAAGAAGTGCCCGTAGGCGTTGCGAAGCTCCTTCTGGTCCTCGATGTCGCCGGCGATCTGGAAGTTCGCCCAGTCCTGCTCCCGCAGCCGCGGCTCTTCGATGACGCGTTCGGTGAGCGAGCCCAGCTGCAGTGCCTCCAGGGTCTGGTAGGCCCGCAAATATGGGGAGACATACACGCACACCCGCTGCCCGTCCAGCTGCCGGCGCAGCTGCTCGCCGGCGGCCGTGGCCTGCTCGACGCCCAGCGGCGTCAGCGGGATCCGGTAATCGGGCACCCGGTTGTAGATCGAGGTGTCGGCGTTGGCGGCGGACTGGCCATGCCGGATCATAAAAATTCTCCCGGGCGCACTCACAGCCCCAGCATAGGCACGTGCAGTCAACTCCCGGCAACGGCAGGCAAGATAGGAACATGTTGGTTCCCTCCCGCCGTCGGCTGCGGCTAGAAGTTTGGATTGTCCTGGGACTGTCGCTTGGGCAGTCGGCGGTGTACTCGGTGGTGCAGTTGCTGGACAAACTGACCCGTGCGCCGCTGGCGCAGGGCACCTCGACGCTGAACCGCTCGCAGAGCAGCCGCGAGTACTTCGACCTCACCTACCAGCTGCTGGACATTATCTTTGCCCTGGTTCCCGTGGTGCTGGTGATCTATTTCCTGACCGAGCACCGGCCCGCCGGCCTGGCCGCCGGCACCGGGACCTCGGCGTTCCGGAAGCTGGGCTTCAACTTCGCCCGGCCCGCCAAGGACCTGCTCCAGGGCGTCGGACTCGCCGCGCTGATCGGCATACCGTCGCTGGGGCTGTACGCGGCCGGCCGGGCGCTGGGGATCACGACGGCGATCATTCCCAGCGCGCTGGACTCCTACTGGTGGACCGTTCCGGTGCTGATTCTTTCCGCGATCCGGCACGGGATCGTGGAGGAAGTCATCGTGGTGGGCTACCTGCTGGACCGGCTCGGCAAGTTCGGCTGGGGAATGCCGCTGGCCATCTTCGCCAGTTCCATGCTGCGGGGCAGCTACCACCTCTACCAGGGCTTCGGGCCCTTCATCGGCAACGCCATCATGGGCGTCATCTTCGCCCTGGTCTACACGAAGACGCGCCGCGTGATGCCGCTGGTGATCGCCCACGCGCTGCTGGACATCGTGGCCTTCGTCGGCTTCAGCCTCTTCGGTAAGGCAATCGGCCTCGGCTGAGACCGACGCTTGCGCGGGTGCCGCAAGCCAAGTGACTTATTTCGACACGAGACTCACCACCGCCGAAGCCATGTCCGTAACATTGGAGCTAGTCCAGGCTTCGGCTTGCCAGACTCGCTGCAAAGGATTATGTGAAGTTGTCGCTCGAATCATTGCCCATTTTGGATATCTCGCTTCTGGCTGCGGGCCCTGAGAAGGCCTCCCGGTTCCGGGACGAGTTGCGCGACGCCATGCACGAGGTCGGATTCATCTATCTGGCCGGTCACGGCGTCCCGCAGCAGCTCACGGACGCCATGCTCGATATCTCCCGCCGCTTCTTCGAGCTGCCCGAGAGCCAGAAGCTCGCGATCGAAAACATCCACAGCCCGCAGTTCCGCGGTTACACCCGCGTTGGCGGCGAAATAACGGACGGCGCCGTCGACTGGCGCGAACAGATCGACATCGGCGTCGAGCGCGACACCGTGGAGCCCGGCCCGGGCGTCGCTGACTTCTGGCGGCTGGAGGGGCCCAACCTGTGGCCGGAATGCCTGCCTGAGATGCGGAAGATCGTCACCGAATGGACCGAGCGCCTCAGCGCCATCTCCCTGGACCTCCTGAGGGCACTCGCGGTGTCCCTCGGTGCGCCCGAGGATACCTTCGACGCGGCGTTTGCCGACCAGGCCTTCCCGCTTCTCAAGATCGTGCGGTACCCGGGGGAGTCAGATCCGGAACCGATGCAGGGCGTCGGATCCCACCGCGACGGCGGGGTCCTGACACTTCTCCTTGTCGAACCCGGCAAGGGCGGGCTGCAGGTCGAATACCAAGGCAAGTGGATCGACGCGCCTCAGGTGCCCGGAACCTTCGTTGTGAATATCGGGGAGATGCTGGAGCTGGCCACCAACGGTTACCTCAAGGCCACCTTGCACCGGGTGATCTCGCCGCTCCGCGGCACTGACAGGATTTCCTTGCCGTTCTTCTACAACCCTGCACTGGATGCGACCATGCCCCGGCTCGCGGTGAGCCAGGATTTCCAGGCCAAGGCCCGCGGCCTGTCGGTGGACCCGACTAACAGCCCCATCCTGGAAACTTATGGGGACAACGCCCTGCGCTACCGGATCCGGGCGCACCCCAACGTCGCCGAAGTCCACCACCCGGACCTGCTGAAGGGCTGACGGGCCGGCCGGCCGACCGGTTTAAAGGGTTTCGGCCGCCGGCGGTAGGTGGCATCGTTGGCACCCGCTGCTGGCGGCCGAAGTTTTTCGGGCAGGAAGCGTCAGATGGTGACGGCTCCGGAATCGGTTTCGAAGGTAACGGACAGGATGCCCGGCGTCCCGTGCGGGGCCAGCCAGTTCACGTCCACATCCTCCAACGGTTTCTCCACCGGTTCGCCCAGCCACTCGGTGACACGCTCGGCGGAGCCAGCGATGGTGAGGGCAGACATTTTGACGCTGCTCTCGTAGGCGTTGGACGGGTGCAGGGCGGGGTCGCCCTCCCACTTGAGCATGTAGGGGACCTGCGGATCCGCGATCAGGCCCAGGATGCCGATCTGCTTCCAGACCAGTTCGCGGCCGTCGGGGAACTTGCGGTTGCCGTTGACGGCCGAACGGCCCAGGCGCTCCTCGAAGGGTGCCAGGTCGTCAACCTCGACGCACCAGCCCATCCAGCCGCCGCCGGCAGCAGAACGGGCCCGGACGGCCTGACCGAACGGCGCCTTGTCCGAGGCAGGGTGGTCCAGGACCTCCACGACCTCCAGGTACTTGTGCCCGGCGAGCGGGATAATCATGTTGCGGGTCCCGAATCGGGGGTGTACTCCGCCCTTGACGGCTTCGACCCCGAGGGCGGACGCGATACGTTCGGTGGTGGCAGCGAGGCCATCTTGTTCACAGGCGTAAGAGACGTGATCCATGCGCATGCCCTCATCTTGGCACTTTGTGATGGAGCTCTCAGCTTAGGGTGTCCTAACCCACAAGGGATGTCATTTTCCAGGGCTGCACGGCCGGCCGACGGGCCACAATTCATATTCGTCACAAAGCTACCCAGCCGCCGTCGAACCTTCCTAAACTGGAGCAAGGTCATGAGTGCCAGCACCAAGCCCCGGCTTGCTGGCCGGCAACCCTCCTTGCGCGGTGGGGTGCCCCGGGTGAAGACCTGGCCCTCCGGCGCCCGCCGGGAGGCAAGCGCGGCGCCAGAGCCGTTCCGGTCCCGGAAGGACGGGAACGGCCTGTGCCCAGTCATTCAGGAGTCTTCCGATGTCCAACGCCTGGTCCTTTGAAACCCGCCAGATCCACGCCGGCCAGGAGCCGGATTCCGCGACCGGCGCGCGGTCGCTGCCGATCTACCAGACGACGTCGTTCGTCTTCCCCAGCGCGGAAAGCGCCGCCAACCGCTTCGCGCTCGCCGAGCTCGCCCCCATCTACACCCGGATCGGCAACCCCACCCAGGACGCGGTGGAGCAGCGGGTTGCCAGCCTCGAGGGCGGCCTCGGGGCGCTCCTGCTCAGCTCCGGGCAGGCCGCCGAAACCTTGGCGATCCTCAACATCGCCGAGGCCGGGGACCATGTGGTGGCCAGCCCCAGCCTCTATGGCGGCACGTACAACCTGCTGGCCCACACGCTGAAGAAATTCGGCATCTCGGTGACCTTCGTCGCGGATCCGGACGACCTGGAGCAGTGGCGCGATGCCGTGCAGCCGAATACCAAGCTGTTCTTCGGCGAGGTCGTGTCCAACCCCCGGCAGGACGTGCTGGACATCGAGGGCGTCGCGGAAGTGGCGCACCGGGCCGGGGTGCCGCTGATCGTGGACAACACGCTCTCCACCCCGTTCCTGATCCGGCCGATCGAGTGGGGTGCCGACATTGTGGTCCACTCGGCCACCAAGTACCTCGGCGGGCACGGCACCGCGATCGCCGGCGTGATTGTCGACTCCGGCAACTTCGACTTCGGCAAGGACCCGGAGCGCTTCCCTGGCTTCAACACCCCGGACCCCACCTACAACGGCCTGGTCTACGCCCGGGACCTCGGGGCGGACGGGGCGCTGGGCGCCAACCTCTCCTTCATCCTCAAGGCCCGGGTCCAGCTGCTGCGCGACCTCGGCTCCGCCGTCTCGCCGTTCAACGCTTTCCTGATCGCCCAGGGCATCGAGACACTGAGCCTGCGGATGGAACGGCACGTCGCCAACGCCCTCAGGGTCGCCGAATGGCTGGAGGCCAGGGCCGACGTCGAATCCGTCGCCTACGCCGGGCTGCCCTCCAGCCCCTGGTACGAGCGTGGCCGCAAGTACGGTCCGAAGGGTACCGGCGCCGTCGTTTCCTTCAACCTGGCCGGGGGAGCGGAGGCCGGCAAGCGTTTCGTCGACGCCCTCGAGCTGCACTCGCACGTGGCGAACATCGGCGACGTGCGGTCCCTGGTCATCCACCCGGCGTCGACCACGCACAGCCAGCTCTCGCCGGAACAGCAGACCGTGGCCGGCGTCAACCCCGGCCTGGTCCGGCTCTCGGTGGGACTCGAACACATCGACGACATCATCGCGGACCTCGACGCCGGCTTCCGGGCAGCCAAAAACGCCTGAGGTCACACAGCCGTCACAATCTTCGCGCTTGCGCCGCCAGGTTTCGTAGAATCGAGGCAGGTCATGAGTGCCAGTGACAGCCCCGGCTTGCTGGCCGGCAACCCTCCATTTGCGGCGGGGTGCCCCGGGTGAAGACCTGGCCTGCCGGTCAGCTGACGGCGGGCAAGCGCGAAGTTAGGTCCTCACATGACGATTGCCGTCACCCGTACAGGTGTCCCCGAAAGCAAAACCTCCGCTGTTCCCGATGGGACGGTGCAGTACCTCCCCATCGGTTCGCTGGCCCTTGAATCCGGCGCCACCCTGCCGGAGGTCACCCTCGCCTACGAGACCTGGGGCACGCTGAACGCCGACGCGTCCAATGCCGTGCTGATCGAGCACGCCCTGACCGGGGACACCCACGTCACCCGCGGCGCCGGCGAGGAGCCGGGCTGGTGGGAACAGCTGGCCGGCCCGGGCGCCCCGGTGGACACGGACAAGTACTTCGTGGTGTCGATCAACATCCTCGGCGGCTGCTACGGCTCCACCGGACCGTCGACGCCGGCCCCGGACGGACGGCCCTGGGGCTCGCGCTTCCCGCTGGTCACCCTCCGCGACAGCACTGCCGCCGAGGCGCGGCTCGCCGACGCCCTGGGGATCAGCAGCTGGTATGCCGTGCTGGGCGGCTCGCTGGGGGGAGCACGTGCGCTCGAGTGGGCGGTCAGCTACCCGGACCGGGTCCGGCGCTGCGCCGTGATTTCGGTAGGCGCCAGCAGCACTGCCGAGCAGATCGCGTTCGCCCAGGCCCAGACCCTGGCGATCCGCCAGGACCCCAACTTCAACGGCGGCGACTACTACGGCGGCCCGGAACCGGACGCCGGCCTGGCCCTTGCCCGACGGATCGCCCACATCACCTACCGTTCCGCCGCCGAGCTGGACGGCCGCTTTGGCCGGAAGGCCCAGGCGGCCGAGGCCACGCTGGAAGCCGGGTCGCTGGCCGGCAGGGGCCGCTACCAGGTGGAGAGCTATCTGGACCACCAGGGCAACAAGCTGGTGCGCCGCTTCGATGCCAACAGCTACATCGCCATCACCGAGGCTTTGATGAGCCACGACGTCAGCCGCGGCCGGGGAAGCCTGGAACAGGCTGTTGCGCTGGCCACCGCGGAATTCTTCGTGGCGGCCGTGGACTCGGACCGCTTGTACTTCCCGGCCCAGTCCCGCGAACTCGCCGGCGCCCTGCCGGGGGAGGTGCCGGTGCACCTCATTGAAGCCCCGATCGGCCACGACGGCTTCCTGACCGAAATCGGCCAGCTCAGTGAGCAGCTCAGAGGCAACTTCTTCGCCTAGCCGGGACCGAGCTGTGTGCATTTTTGCAGACGCCCTCTGCGCGATTGGTCGTTGAGCCTCGCCCGCCCGCAGTCCATACTCGTGGAGAATGACGCCGTGTGTCCCAACTCACACACACGTTAGTCAGCCCAATGGTCCACAGGGTGTCGAAGGCGACATCGAAGGAGTTCGCATGAGCACGGAAAACGCCGCCGCGAGGCGCGCAGAGGAGACGGACGTCAAGTCCTCGGGTCTCAAGAAAGTAGTGGCCGCCTCGATGGCCGGCACGGTAGTGGAGTGGTATGAATTCTTCCTCTACGCCTCAGCGGCGACGCTGGTCTTTGGCAAGATGTTCTTCCCCAACTCCGGAACGGAACTGGACGGCATCATCGCCGCGTTCCTCACCTACGCGGTGGGCTTCGTTGCCCGCCCCATCGGCGGCATTGTCTTTGGCCACTTCGGCGACAAGTTCGGCCGCAAACAGCTGTTGCAACTCAGCATCATCCTGGTCGGCGTGTCCACCTTCCTGATGGGCTGCCTGCCGAGCTTCCAGCAGATCGGCTACTGGGCTCCGGCGCTGCTGGTGTTCCTGCGCTTCGCCCAGGGCTTCGCCGTCGGCGGTGAGTGGGGCGGCGCCGTCCTGCTCGTCGCTGAGCACAGCCCCAGCAAGTCCCGTGGCTTCTGGGCCAGCTGGCCGCAGTCGGCGGTCCCGATGGGCAACCTGCTCGCCACTGCCGTGCTGTTCATCCTGTCATCGGTACTGTCCTCCGCAGACTTCCTGGGCTGGGGCTGGCGCATCGCGTTCTGGCTCTCCGCCGTCATCGTGGTCATTGGCTACTACATCCGCACCAAGGTCCAGGACGCCCCGATCTTCCTCGAGGCCCAGAAGGAAGTTGTCGTTGAGAACAAAGGCTACGGCGTGGCCGAGGTTTTCCGCCGCTACCCCCGCGGAGTCTTCACCGCCATGGGCCTGCGTTTCGCTGAAAACGTCCTGTACTACCTCGTGGTCACTTTCTCCATCACCTACCTGAAGGTGGTTGTCCAGACGGACACCTCGCGCATCCTGCTGCTGCTGCTCGTCGCCCACGCCATCCACTTCTCCGTGGTGCCGATGGTCGGCCGGCTGTCCGACCGCCTGGGCCGCAAGCCGGTCTACATGGCCGGCGCTGTGCTCGGCGGAACGTGGGGCTTCTTCGCCTTCCCGATGATGGACACCAAGAACGACTTCATCATCCTGGCCGCCATCACCATCGGCCTTCTCTTCCACGCCCTGATGTATGCCGGCCAGCCGGCCATCATGGCCGAGATGTTCCCGACCCGGATGCGCTACTCCGGTGTTTCCCTGGGCTACCAGGTCACCTCGATCGTGGCCGGATCGCTTGCCCCGATCATCGCCAGTTCGCTGCTGGGCCAGTACAAGTCCTCCACCCCGGTGGCCATCTACCTGTTGGGCGCCTGCCTGGTCACCATGGTGGCGGTCTACTTCCTGAAGGAAACCCGGGGCATCTCGCTCCACGACGTCGACGCCGCCGACGCCCAGGGAACTGCCGACCTGCTCGCCGCCGGAAAGAAGTAAGCTCCACCGTTACCACGCTGCCCGTGCCCGCATTCCTGCGGGCACGGGCAGCGTGCGTTAAGGCGGGACCGCCGTAACCGCAACGAACCCCATCAGCCGGCGAGCACGTCCTGGCGCTCGGCGACCTCAGCCCGGACCGCAGCCATTACCGCCTGCACCGGCGCGGAGCGCAGCGATTCCGCCCTGGCTACGGCCCAGATCGGGAGCTGCCGCTGGAAGTCGTCCGGCAGCACCGGCAGGAACCCGGGCTTCCCGACCACGAGGAAGTTGGGCAGCAACCCGATCCCGGCGGCCCGGCGGACGGCCTCAAGCTGGGCGAAAATGCTGGTGGCCTGGAAGCTGGACCGCGGCATCGGCAGCTGGGTGGAGCGGTGGCCGAGTTCGGCGACCTGCAGTGCCGATTCCACGTAGGAGACGAAGCCGTGCTGCCGGACGTCGTCGAGCGTCTCGGGCAGCCCGTGGTCGCGCGCGTACTCCGGGCTGGCGTATAGCCGCAGGAAGTAGTTGGACAGGAAGATGGTCTGTGCGTTGCTGACCTCCAGATTGCCGACCACCACCTCCAGGTCCACACCGGAGCGGTTTTGGCTGACCTTGCGGGTGGCGCTGAGCATCTCCACGTTCAGCAACGGATGGTCCTGCTGCAGCCGTACCAGGGCCGGGGCGACGAATTCCGCGCCGAAGCCGTCCGGGGTGCTGATCCGGACCAGGCCGGAGAGCACGTCCTCGGTCCGCGCGATCCGGCCGGACAGCGCCCCGAGGGTGTTCTCGATGGCCTCGGCGGCCGTTACCGCCTGGGACCCAAGCTCGGTGAGCTCCCAGCCGTGCGGGCTGCGTTCCAGCGTCCGTCCGCCCAGCTGCTTGTCCAGGGCGAGGATCCGGCGCGAGATCGTGGTGTGCGTGGTGCCCAGGGTCTCCGCGACAGCGTTGAACCGGCCGAGCCGGGCAACCGTCAGCAGGATCAGCAGGTCGTCCGGACTGGGGAGCCGTTTCAAGTCCACCGTTGGCCTTTCGTAGCAGCGCATTCTTCGGATCAATGTGCATCGCTGCACATGGCATCTTCACTTTTTCCCCTTGATTGCACTGTAACAGGGTGTGATGGTTGACACGGAACCTCCGGCAATTGCGCCGGACACAATGCAAAGCAAAGGAGCTTACGCCATGGCAGTTGTCGCCTGGATTGGACTGGGAAACATGGGCGGGTCCATGTCCGTGAACCTCGCCAAAGCCGGAAACGAGGTCCGCGGCTTCGACCTCAACCCCGAGGCCGTGGCGGCAGCCGAGGCCGGGGGAGTCAAGCCCGCCGGCAGCATTGCTGAAGCAGTCAATGGCGCCGACGTCGTCTTCACCATGCTCCCCAAGGGCGAACATGCCCGTGCCGTCTACCTGGGCGAAGACGGCGTCCTGGCGCACGCCGACACGAAGACCCTGCTGGTGGACTCCTCCACTATCGATATCGCCTCGGCCCAGGCCCTGCACGACGCCGCCGCGGAGGCCGGTTTCCGCTTTGTCGACGCGCCCGTCTCGGGCGGCATGAGCGGTGCCAAGGCCGCCACCTTGACCTTCATGATCGGCGGGGAAGCCGGCGCCGTCGCCGACGCCACCGAATACATCCGCCCGATGGCCGGAAATACCATCCCCACCGGCGGCGCCACCACCGGGCAGGCCGCCAAAATCTGCAACAACTTGATGCTCTTCATCAACCTTGCGTCCACCGCAGAAGGCGCGGTGCTCGCAGACCGCCTCGGCCTGGACAAGCAGGTCTTTTGGGACATCGCCTCCGTCTCCTCCGGTGACAGCTGGGCGCTGCGCACCTGGTACCCGGTAGCCGGGGTGGTGCCCACCGCCGCCTCGAACAACGACTTCGCACCGACGTTCACCGCCGAGCTCGCCAACAAGGACATCGGCCTGGCCATCAGCGCCGCCCGGGACACCGGCACGCCGCTGGAGATCGGCGAGCACGTCCAGCAGCTTTTCCAGCGGCTCATCGACGGCGGCCAGTCCGGCACGGACTGCTCCGCCATCGTCAAGCTGGTTGACGGCTCGTTCGAGTCCGCCAACTAGCAGCCAAACCCTTTTAGAGAGAGATCCTCCCCATGGAACGCATCCCGCACTTCATCAACGGCGCCCTGGTGCCCGACGCCGAACGCTACGGCCCTGTCTTCAACCCCGCCACCGGCGAACAGGAAAAGGAAGTGGCCCTCGCCTCCGCCGCCCGCGTTGAGGAAGCCGTCGCCGCCGCCCGCGCCGCGCTGCCCGGCTGGCGCGCCACCAGCCTGGCCAAGCGCACCGCCATCTTCTTCAAGGTCCGCGAATTGCTGATGCAGCGCCGGCCCGAGCTGGCCGCCCTGCTGACCAGCGAACACGGCAAGGTCCTCTCCGACGCCGAGGGCGAGATCACCCGCGGCCTGGAGAATATCGAGTTCGCCACCGGCCTGTCCCACGCGCTCAAGGGCGAACGCTCCGAGCAGGTCTCCGGCGGCGTCGACGTCCACTCCGTCCGCCAGCCGGTCGGCGTCGTCGCCTGCATCACGCCGTTCAACTTCCCGGCCATGGTGCCGCTGTGGATGATCGGCAGCGCCCTGGCCTGCGGCAACACCGTGCTGCTCAAGCCGAGCGAGAAGGACCCCTCCTCCGCGGTCCTCATCGCCCAGGTCTTCGCCGAGGCAGGCCTGCCCGCCGGCGTCCTCAACGTCGTCCACGGCGACAAGGAAGCAGTGGACGTGCTGCTTGAGCACCCGGACGTGAAGGCTGTCAGCTTTGTTGGCTCGACGCCGATTGCCCAGTCCATCTACAAGCGCGCCGCCGACCACGGCAAGCGTGTCCAGGCCCTCGGCGGGGCCAAGAACCACATGGTGGTGCTCCCGGACGCGGACTTGGACATGGCCGCCGACGCCGCCATCTCCGCCGCCTACGGCTCCGCGGGCGAGCGCTGCATGGCTGTCAGCGTCCTGGTGGCGGTCGGGAACATCGCGGACGGGCTCGTGGACGCGATCAAGACCCGGATGGCCACTCTCAAGATCGGCCCCGGCACGGACCCGGCCTCCCAGATGGGTCCGCTGATCACGGCCGAGCACCGCGACAAGGTCGCCTCCTATGTGGCGGGCGCCGCGGACGAGGGCGCCTCCGTGGTGGTCGACGGCCGGGAGCAGGAGTTCGACTCCAACGGCTTCTTCATCGGCGTCAGCCTGATCGACCACGTCAAGCCGGGTATGAAGGTCTACGACGATGAGATCTTCGGCCCCGTGCTCTCGGTGGTCCGCGTTGAGAGCTACGCCGACGCCGTGAAGCTGGTCAACGACAACGAGTTCGGCAACGGCGTGGCGATCTTCACCCGCGACGGCGGCGCTGCCCGGCAGTTCGAGTTCGACGTCGAGGCCGGCATGGTGGGCGTCAACGTGCCGATCCCGGTGCCGGTGGGCACCTTCTCCTTCGGCGGCTGGAAGAACTCGCTCTTCGGCGACACGCACATGTACGGACCGGAAAGCATCCGCTTCTACACCCGCGGCAAGGTGGTCACCACCCGCTGGCCGGATCCGTCCACCTCGGTGATCGACCTCGGCTTCCCGCAGGTCGACTAGGGCTGCCGCACCCTCCGCGACAACGGCAACGCGGGGTCACTTGCGGCCCATCGATGATGGGCGGCAAGTGGCCCCGCGTTGCTCTTATTTCGGTGCTTAACCCTTCATGATCTCCGCGCGCTGGGCCATGTAGTCCTCCATGGCGAGCTCGCCGTTGCTGTACTTCTGGTCCAGCTCGGCGAGCTTGCGTGCGCGGTAGCCCTGGGGCCCCGACGGCGCCGGCGGAACCTCCGGGACGGGGGCCGGCGAAGGAGCAGGGGCCTGGGCCCGGGCCGGCGGCTGCCACGGCTGCTGCCACTGCTGCCCGGTGGGCTGCGGCGGGTTGTCCAGGTACTCCGGACTGTCCTCGTAGGGGACGGGGTACTGCGGGTTCGCGGGCGGCTGGTTGGCCGGGGGCTGCGGGGCGCCCAGCTGGCCGAATCCGCCGAAGTAGTCCCGCTGCGTGAAACCGTCCCGGGGCTGGTTGCTCTGCTGGCCGGGAAACTGTCCCGGGAACCGGCCCGGCATGCCCGGGTCCTGGTTTCGTCCGCGGACGGATTTCCGGTACAGGCGCATCGCCGCCGGAACCAGGAAGGACAACAGGATGATCCAAAAGAAAATACTCACGGTACCGGGCCTCTCAAAAGGTGTCTTCCCAGCTTAACGCGCAGGGCCAGCCCCGGGTGCCGAAAGGGTTGGAGGGCCGCCGGCCGGGTGCCGGGACCGGCATCGGTCCCGGCCGTTCAGGGCCGCAGCGCGTCCTCGGCGCCGGGCGGGCCCTCGCCCGAGCCGAGCGGCACTCCGGGGCCGAACACCGGTCCGGCCAGCGGGCGCTTGGCCGTGATCCCGTCGCCCGAGGATCGGTGCCGGAGCCGGCGGACCACCCACGGGACAAAGTGCTCCCGGGCCCAGATCAGATCCCCCGTGCGGGCCTCCCGCCAGCTGCGCTGCGGCAGCGGCTTGGGGGAGAGGGGCTCCAGGGTGTGCTGCACATTCAGCGAATCCAGCACCATGGCCGCGATCGTGTGGTGGCCCAGCGGCGAGAAGTGCAGCCGGTCGGCGTCCCACATCTGCGGGTCGTTGAGCTGCCGCAGTGACCACATGTCCGCGATGACTGCGTCGTGCCGGGCCGCCACGGTGCGCAGGTTCTCGTTGTAGATGGCCACCTTGCTGCGGATCCGGCCCAGCACCGACGAGCCCGTGTCGGGGCCGTTGAACAGGACCACGGTGGCGCCGCCCATGCTCAGGATCTGCACCACGGAGTCCAGCCGCTCGGCGAGGACATCGGGGTCCCCGCCGGGCCGGATCAAGTCGTTCCCGCCCGCGGACAGGGTCACCAGGTCCGGCTTCAGCGACAGGCAATGGGCCAGTTGCTGGTCCACGATCTGCTGCAGCAGCCGGCCGCGGACGGCGAGGTTGGCGTAGGCAAAACCGTCGTGGCCGCGGCTCAGTTCCTCGGCCACCCGGTCGGCCCAGCCGCGGTGCCCGCCCGGGCTGGCCGGTTCCGGATCGCCGATGCCTTCCGTGAAGGAGTCGCCCATGGCGACGTAGCGGGTCCAGGGGTGGTTGACGGTCCGGTCCGGGTAATTCTCCATCGCTTCTGTTTCGCTCACCTTCATATCCTGCACCGTTCCCGTGAAGCTGCGCCACCGTACCTTGTTACTCCTAGGTAACTGTAAGAATGGAGCCATGACTGAAGCCCCGTCTTTTCCTGCTGCCTTTCCCGCCCCCGTTGTCCTGTGGTCCCGGCCCGAGGAGGCGCGCGCCGGCAAGCCTCTGCTGGTGCTGCTGCACGGCTACGGAGCCAATGAGCAGGACCTGCTCAGCCTGGCGGACATGCTGCCGGAGGAGTTTGTGGTCGCCTCGCTGCGGGCCCCGCTGGTTTCCGGGCCGGGCTTCACGTGGTTCCCGCTGACCGCATCCATTGAGTATTCGCTCGATGCCGTCAAGCACGCCGCCGCCTACGTGCAGGACTGGGTCGACTCGGTCAGGGCGAACCACCCCTCGGTCACCCTGCTCGGCTTCTCGATGGGCATGGCCATGGCCACCACACTGCTGCGGCAGCGGCCGGACGGCTACGCCGCCGTCGTCGGCCTCTCCGGGTTCGCCGTCGACGCCGGCGGGGACCCCAGCTTCCGCGACGCGGAACTGGACGGAACCGTGCCGATGTTCTGGGGCCGGGACCAGCAGGATCCCGTGATCACGCCGGACAAAATCGAGTTCACCATGGGCTGGGTCCGCAAGCACGTCAAGCTCACCAAGGTGCTTTACACCGGCATGTGGCATGGCATCAACCAGCAGGAGGTCGGCCACGTCGGCGAGTTCCTGACCCATGAGGTACTCAACAAGTAAGCCGGACGGGACGGCGCCGCGCGGCGCTGCCAGGGGCTGTTAGGCTCCGTTCGGGGTGACGATCCGCACGGTCCGCCCGTTCACGGTGACGGTGTCGCCGTGGTGGAGCTGGCGTCCGCGGCGGTCGTCGATCTCGCCGTTGACCTTGACCAGGCCGTTCTTAACCAGTTCCGCGGCCTCCACCCCGTCCTCGACCAGGTTGGCCAGCTTCAGCAGCTGGCCCAGCCGGATCATGTCGTCGCGGATGGGAATGTCTTCAATTTCCGGGTTGCTCATACAAGCAATAATGCCTGACCAAAGGTGGCACCAATGACCCACGCACCGCGGATTCCACTGCCCGTCGGACTGCTCCTTGCCGTTTCGGCCGGACTCTTCGTCCCCGTCCAGGGCCGGATCAACGGCGCCCTGGGAACCGTCCTGGCCGACGGCCTCGCCGCCGCGGTGGTCAGCTTCAGTGTTGGGCTTGCGCTGATGATCGTGGTCTCGCTGGTGCTGCCGAAGGGGCGCGCCGGGTTCGCCCAAGTCCTCCCGGCGCTGCGGGAGCGCCGTTTCCCGCGCTATTACGTGCTGGCCGGAGCCATCGGCGCGTTCTTCGTCTTCGCCCAGTCCTTCACGGTCGGGCTGCTTGGCGTCGCCTTGTTCACGGTCGCGGCGGTTACCGGGCAGACCCTCAGCGGCTTGCTGGTGGACCGGATGGGGATCGGCCCGGCGGGTAA
Source organism: Arthrobacter sp. SD1074B (assembly GCF_056780195.1). Classification (NCBI taxonomy): domain Bacteria; kingdom Bacillati; phylum Actinomycetota; class Actinomycetes; order Micrococcales; family Micrococcaceae; genus Arthrobacter; species Arthrobacter sp. SD1074B. The sequence continues at coordinate 1,263,384 of NZ_JBRAZT010000001.1, forward strand.
GCGTCCGGTCACCGGCATCCGGGTGCTCGGCAGCGTGCTGACCGTCGCAGCCGTCGCCTGGGCCGTATCGCCACGTTTCGACGGCAGCGCGGCGGGCGGCGCAGGCGCCTCTTCCGGAGCGGAGGCCAGCCCGCTGCAACTGCTGGTTCCGGTGCTATTGCCGGTCCTGGCCGGGTTCCTGATGAGTTTCCAGCAGGCGATGAACGGCACGGCCACCGTGAGCTACCGCACGCCCATCACCGCCACCTTGGTGAACTTCATTGCCGGCAGCGTGGTGCTGTGGCTCGCCTGGCTTATCAAACTGGCCGTCGCCGGGCCCGGCCACGCCTTGCCCGGCGAGTGGTGGTACTACCTGGGCGGCCCCATGGGCTGCATTTTCATCGGCGTCGCAGCCCTCCTGGTCCGCAGCCTGGGGGTCCTGGTCACCGGGCTTGGCATGATCGCGGGGCAGCTGCTGGGCTCGCTCGGCCTTGACCTGGTGCTGCCTGCGCCCGGCACCGTCATCGCGCTGCCCACCGTGCTGGGCACATTGTTGACGCTGGCCGCCATTGTGCTGGCCAGCCTGCCCTGGTCCCGCGGCGCCCTGAAGAGGCAGCAGCGCGGGTAGGCTAGGAGTTTGCATCACACCGTCCGCACTACCCCGCCCGGCAACCAGCCGGTGACCGGGGCTGACAGCACGGACCGCACCCAGCGGCCCTGTAGAAATTGGAGTTCCCATGGCAGCAAAATCCGTACTCGACCAGATCATTTCCCTCGCGAAGCGACGGGGTTTCGTCTTCCAGGCCGGTGAAATCTACGGTGGCTCCCGTTCTGCCTGGGACTACGGTCCCCTCGGTGCCGAGCTGAAGGAAAACATCAAGCGCCAGTGGTGGCAGTCCGTGGTCCGCGGCCGTGAAGACGTCGTCGGCCTTGACTCCTCGGTGATCCTTCCCCGCCAGGTCTGGGAAGCCTCCGGCCACGTCGAGGTCTTCTCCGACCCGCTGGTCGAGTGCCTCTCCTGCCACAAGCGCTACCGCGCCGACCACCTCGAGGAAGAGTACGAGGAGAAGAAGGGCCGCCCCGCCGAGAACGGCCTCAAGGACATTGTCTGTGCCAACTGCGGCACCCGCGGCCAGTGGACCGAGCCGCAGGAATTCTCCGGCCTGCTCAAGACCTACCTGGGCCCGGTGGCCAGCGAAGAGGGCCTGCACTACCTGCGCCCCGAAACCGCGCAGGGCATCTTCGTGAACTTCAACAACGTGCTCACCACCTCGCGGAAGAAGCCGCCGTTCGGCATCGGCCAGATCGGCAAGTCCTTCCGCAACGAGATCACGCCGGGCAACTTCATCTTCCGCACCCGCGAGTTCGAACAGATGGAGATGGAATTCTTCGTCGAACCCGGCACCGACGAGCAGTGGCACCAGTACTGGATGAAGGAGCGCATGGCCTGGTACACCGGCCTGGGCATCCGTGAGGAGAACCTGCGGTTCTTCGAGCACCCGCTGGAGAAGCTCAGCCACTACTCCAAGGGCACCACGGACATCGAGTACCGCTTCGGCTTCCACGGCTCCGAGTGGGGCGAGCTTGAGGGCATAGCCAACCGCACCGACTTCGACCTCTCCACGCACTCGAAGGCCTCCGGACAGGACCTGAGCTACTTCAACCAGGCCACCAACGAGCGCTACACCCCGTACGTGATCGAGCCCGCCGCCGGCCTCACCCGTTCCTTCATGGCGTTCATGATCGACGCGTACACCGAGGATGAGGCACCCAACGCCAAGGGCGGCGTCGACGTCCGCACCGTGCTCAAGCTCGATCCCCGGCTGGCGCCGGTCAAGGCGGCGGTCCTCCCGTTGAGCCGCAACGAGGACCTGTCCCCGAAGGCCAAGGACCTCGCAGCGCAGCTGCGCAAGAACTGGAACATCGAGTTCGACGACGCCGGCGCGATCGGCCGCCGCTACCGCCGGCAGGACGAGATCGGCACGCCGTTCTGCATCACGGTGGACTTCGACACGCTCGAGGACCAGGCCGTCACCATCCGCGAACGCGACACCATGAGCCAGGAACGCGTCTCCCTGGACAAGGTGGAGGGCTACCTGGCCACACGGCTGATCGGCGCCTGAGCATGGCGATCGAATACCGCGAGTGGCGCGAGGGCGACGACCTCGCACTGCTGGAGATCTGGGGCGGACCGGAAACGGAGCTGGCCCGGCAGTTCCGCGGCACCCTCGCACCCTCGGGCAACGCCCCGTGGCGCCGCTGCATCGTGGCCGAGGACGTCGTTGACGGCGTCGCCATCCCCGTCGCGGCCGGCGTGGTCCACGAGGCCTCGCTGCACCCCGAACGCCTCTGGGCGTACGTCGAGGTCGCCCGCGACCACCGCCGCACCGGCATCGGCTCCACGCTGCTGGCCATGCTCCGGCACGAGGCCGGGCGGGCGCCGTCGGGCGTTTCCCGGCTCCGGACCAAGGTGGAGCCGGGCACACCCGGCGCCGCCTTCGCCGAGTCGGCGGGCCTGGCCCCGATCCAGCGTTCCCGCCTCGTGGTCGTTGAGCCCGGTGCGCTGAAGCTTCCGGTCTTCGGCGACGGCTCCGAGGCCGCGGCGTCGGAGCAGGTGGAGGACCTGGCCACCGGCTCGGTGGAGCTGAGCGACGTCGTGGGCCGGTACTACACGGCCGTGCACGGCTGGGACAGCCCCGGCGAGCTCAGCATCGCCACCGTGCAGCGGCTCTTCCTGGACGACCTGAGCGGAGCCCATGGCGCGATCGTGCTGCGCGCCCCCAGGGCCAGTGCCTTCGGCGCGGGCGTGCCCGCCAGCAAGAAAGGCCGGCTCCAGGCCTTCGCCGTCAGCTACGCACAGGGCGGCCCGGACATGGGCGGTCCCGAAGAGGGCCACGCCACGAAAGCCGGCGATCCGTCGGACGTGTTCGTGGGCCACGACCCGGAGCTGTCCGACGACGAGGCACAGGCCGCGGTCCGGGACCTGCTGGCGCTGATTGCGTACCAGTACCCGGTGCTGCTGGAACTGGACGATTCCATGACCGCCCTGCGCGCCGTCGTCGAACCGCTGCTGGACAGCGGCAAGGCCCGGCAGGCCGGCGCGGACACGCTGATCGTCTCGGACCCCGCCTAAGCCTTACAACGCAACTGACCCGCAGCTGTTGTCATCCGGACGCGACAACAACTGCGGGTCAGTCCGTTTTAACGGGCGGAGAACGGGCTCATCGGCGCCGGCTGCGCGCCCGCCGCGGGCCCTCGGCCCGGTCCAGCCGCTGCCGTTCCTCCTCGGTGGGGGCGCCGCCGCCGAGCGCGGCGGGCATCCACCATGCGCCACGTCCGGGCGTGAGCGGGAAGTCGGCGATGCCGACGTCGATCCCGCGCTGGAGCGCTTCGCGCAACGCCTCGGTGGCCGCCTGGACGTCCAGTCCGGGGCCCGGCGTGAAAGGCTCGCCGACGTGGACCCGGACCGGCGCGCGCCAGGCGCGCAGCGGCGAGAAGCCGTGGTGCCGGGTCATGATCCGGTGGGCTCCCCAGACCGAGACAGGGATGATGGGTACCCCGGCCTCTGCGGCCATCCGGACGGCACCGGTTTTGCACTCGCGCACGGTGAAGCTGCGGCTGACCCCGGCCTCGGGCAGGATCGCGATGTATTCCCCGTCGCGGAGCTTCTGCACGGCAGCGTCGTAGGCGTGCGCCCCGGTGTCGTAGCCCACGACGACGTGCCCGGCGGCGCTGACGGCCGGTCCGGCGAACCAGTGGTCGGCCGCGCCCTGGGTGATCAGGAACCGCATCTGGGCTTTGTTGTGCCACCACAGCAGCAGCTCGGCGACGGCGAAATCGAGGTAGCCGAAATGGGTGACCGCGACGACGGCGCCCGTCCCCGGAGTGGGGCGCCGCGAGGCCCTGCGCGGCAGGTTGCCGGGCAGGGCGTCCGGCCGGCTGCCCTGCCGGGCGTCCGACTGCGCCGGGGGAAGGTGTTCGGCGCCGGTGACGATGACCCGGATCCGGAACAGCCAGCGCAGCGCCTGGCCGGTGCGGACGATCAGCCGGTAGAAGCGGTCGTTCGGCTGCGGCCGCCAGGCGCGTCCGGCCGCGGGCATGTCAGCGGCCGCCGGAGTGCTGCCGGCCCGGCTTCTGCGCGCTGGGCTGGCGCGGCGGCCAGGGCAGGAAGCCGGACGTCGATTCGATGTACTCCTTATAGCCGGGCCGGGCGGACATGGCCTTTTCAGTCAGCGGCTTGCCGGTCTTGCCGGCCAGTGTCCAGATCATCAGGGCGGGGGAGAGGATGGTCAGCACACCGGGCCAGGAGTCTGCGGCAACGAGGAACAGCCCGGCCCACACGGCGGCGTCGCCGAAGTAGTTCGGATGCCGCGTGTAACGCCAGAGCCCGGTGTCCAGGACGGTGCCGCGCCTGGCCGGATCCGCCTTGAACTGTGCCAGCTGCCAGTCGCCGACCGTCTCGAAGACGAAGCCGACAATCCACAGCACCACGCCCAACAGCGCCAGCCAGCCCAGGGCGCCGGTGCTGAACATACCGACCTGGATGGTGAGCGAAACGAAGAACATCACGATGCCCTGCGGGAGGTACACGCGGCGCAGGGCGTAGGTGTTGCGGGAGCCCGGCGCCGAGGAGAGCATGTCCACGTAGCGCGGGTCCTCATGGCCGCCGCGGGCTCGGAGGCCGATGTGGACGGCCAGCCTCATGCCCCACACCGCCACGAGGGCCAGCAGCAGCAGGCGGCGGCCGCCGTCGCCGTAGCCCGCGGACAGCAGCCAGGACACGGCGGCTGCCACCACGAAGCCCAGGCCCCACACCGTGTCGATGACCGAGTGGCGGCTCTGGCGCACGGCGATGGCGAAAGTCACGGCCAGCATTGCCACTAGTCCCAGGACGACCCAGGGCAGGCTGGCCAGGAAAGCGTCCAGCGGGAAGGCCGGCATCAGAGCACCACCGGGAGGTCGGCCGCCGCGGGGAGGACCTGGCGGAGGGTGTCCGTGCCGCGGAGCGCGGTGCCGGCACTGCTGGCGAAGGAGTCGAGGATGAACCCGTTGGCGAGTGAGTTCCAGAGCCGGACCCGGCGGAACATGAAGTGGCCGGCGCCGGTGAGTGACACGTAGTCGATTGAGCCGGCCACGCCCTCCGCGCGCCGGGCAAAGGCCAGCGAGTTCGTGGGGCTGGTCCAGCGGTCCTCGCTGCCGTGCACAATCAGCACGCGGCGCCCGGCGACGGGTTCCACCGGGGTGGACCGGTCCAGCCACGGGGCCAGGGCGACGACGGCTTGCACCTGCGGGTCATCAGCGACACAGAGCGCCGTGAGGCCGCCCATCGAGTGGCCCAGCAGGTAGACAGGCACGCCGGGGTGCTCGCGGCTGATCTGGGCGAGTGCCCAACGGGCGTCCTGGACCGGTGACATGTCCGGCCCGTTCCAGCCCCGGTATCGGTTTCTCAGCGTCCAGACGGCCAGGCCGTGCGGTCCGCCTTCGTTCCGGAGAGCCTGCGCAAAGGGCAGCATCCTGGCGGGGCTGAGGTGACGTGCACGGACCGCCTCAAAACTGTCCGCGCGGCCGCCGTGCAGCACCAAGGCGACGCCCCGGGTCTGCCCGGACGCGTCGGCAATGCTGATCTCGGCCCGGGCCGCCGGGCCGGCTCCGGCCGCCTGGTGCTCCCGGTCGTCTGTCTTGCGTCTGGCCACGTTTGTGCCCTCCACCTCGTTTGGTCCCTGCACTTACCAACAATAAGTTGCCCGCCGGCGTTCCCGTCAGCGTTTACCCGCTGGTTGTACACGTCTTCCCTCAGGACATTCGCAGCGGTGCCGCCGCGGGATGGGCCCTGCACCGACGGACGCCGCCGGACCCCTTGACGCGGTCCGGGCGGAGGAGTAGGCCTGTGCTCGTAAACCTCCGGACGCCATGCCGGCTGGGAGCACAGATCACCGTCCGGGTCGGAAACCACGACGAAATCGGCGGTACAAAAAATGGATGGAACCGACTTCGACAGCCTGCGCGGGCTAGTCCGCGGGCAAGTCATCACGGCCGGCGACGCGGGTTATGACGAGGCGCGGGCGGTGCAGAACGGCATGATCAACAAGCGGCCCGCAGCAGTGGTCCGCGTCTCCCAGGTGGCGGACGTCATCGCGGCCGTCAACTTCGCCCGGGACAACAGCCTGGCGCTGGCAGTCCGCGGCGGCGGCCACAGCGGACCGGGCTTTGGCACGGCGGATGACGCGCTGGTCATTGATTTTGCCAACACCCGGGGTGTGCGGGTTGATCCTGGGGCCAAAACGGCCCGGACCGAGGCCGGCGCAACCTGGGCGGACTTTAACCACGCCACCCATGCCTTCGGGCTGGCGACCACCGGCGGCGTCGTCGGCTCCACCGGGGTGTCGGGGCTGACCCTCGGCGGAGGCATCGGGTACCTCGACCGGAAATACGGGCTTAGCTGCGACAACCTCCTCTCGGCCGACGTCGTCACCGCGGAAGGCAAGTTCGTCACGGCGAGCGAAACCGAGCATGCTGATCTCTTCTGGGCGCTGCGCGGCGGCGGGGGGAATTTCGGCGTCGTGACCTCGCTGGAATTCCGCATGCACCCCGTGGACATGGTCCACGCCGGCATCATCATCTTCCCGGCGGAGCACGCCGAAACCGTCGCGAAGTTCTACCGGGAGCAACTGGCGGCAGCCCCGGAAGAGTTCGGTGCCTTCCTCGCCTTCCACCAGGGTCCGCCCGTACCGTTCCTCCCTGAGCAGTGGCACGGGAAGCCGGTCTGCATTGTGGTCGGCATGTGGACCGGTGACCCCGCCGAGGGCCCGGCCCGGTGGCAGCCGTTCCTCGACGCGGCGCCGGTGGCCGGATCCATGGTGGGGCCGATGCCGTATCCGGCCTTGAACTCGGCCTTCGACGGGATGTATCCCAAGGGGCTCCTGGCCTACTGGAAGGCGGCTTTCCTGTCCGAGCTCAACGACGGAGCCATCGACGCCCATCTGGAGTACGGGCGCCGGGTACCCAGCCTGCAGACCGCCGTGCACATCTACCCGATCGACGGGGCGGTGCACCGGGTGGGCGTCACGGACACGGCGTTTCCGAACCGGAAAGCCAAGTTCTCCCCGGTGATCGCCTGCCACTGGGAGGACCCGGCGGACAGCGAAGCAAACATCGCCTGGGTGCGGGACTACGCAGCGGCGCTGCAGCCCTTCTCCGAGACCGCCGGCTACATCAACTTCATGGACGGCGATGACCTGAACCGGGTCCCGGATAATTACGGCCCGAACTACGCCAGGCTGAGGGAGGTCAAGGCCAAGTACGATCCGCAGAACCTCTTCCACGTCAACCAAAACATCGCCCCGGCCTAAGCTGACGCCGCAGAGTCCCCTGACACCGCCGACGCCGCCGACGCCGTAAAGTTTTCGGCATGAGGTTGAACTGCTGATGGGCGCCGGACATTCACACACCACCGGCGGGCACCTCGACCCCACGCCCCGGGCGCTCGCGGCACGGAAGAAGGCCAACTGGATCCTCGCCGCCGTCCTGGTTCCGCTGACCCTGCTGACGCTTGCCGCGATGGTGTCCCTCTGGCCGTCCGGCAGCAAGGACGGCATCAAGCTGTCCAGCCCCTATGCTGCCGCGCCGGGCGTGAGCTTCGACACCGGAAGGATCCAGCGCGTCGTCGTCGAAGGCTGCATGGGCGCCCAGCCGGACGCCGCCGCCGGTGCGGGGCAGGGTTCGCAGTGCACCTTCGCCTACACCGAACCGGACAAAGGGGGGAACCCGGTCAAGGTGGTGATCAACCCCGACGTCGCCAAGTCCCACGGCGTCAAGGTCGGCGACAATATCCGCTACCTGAACCTCTCCAAGGCCCAGGGCGCCGCCGCGCAGGGCACACCGGCCTACGTGTTCGTCGACTTCGTCCGGACACTCCCGATCATCCTGCTCGCCGTGCTCTACGCCGTCGTGGTGATCGCGGTGGCGCGCTGGCGCGGGCTGCGCGCCCTCATCGGGCTTGTCGGCGCGTACGCGGTGCTGGTCTCGTTTATGCTCCCCGGCCTGGTCGAAGGCAAACCGCCGCTGCTGCTGGCGCTCGTCGGGTCCACGGTGATCATGATCGGCGTGCTGTACTTCGCCCACGGCTTCACCGCCCGCACCTCGACGGCGCTGCTGGGAACCATGTTCGGCCTGGGCATCACCGCCGCGCTCGCGGCCTGGGCTACCGATGCGGCGAACCTGGCCGGGGTGGGCAGCCACGACGCCGCCACGCTCGCGAACGTCTCCGACCACATTTCCATCTCGGGAATCATCCTGTGCGGGCTCATCATCTCCGGCCTCGGCGTGCTCAACGACGTCACGATCACCCAGTCCTCCGCGGTGTGGGAGCTCTGGGAACTCGCCCCCGGGACGCCGGCGCGGAAGCTCTTCGCCGCGGCGATGCGGATCGGCCGGGATCACATTGCCTCCACCGTGTACACCATTGCCTTCGCCTACGCCGGGGCGGCCCTGCCGATCCTGATCATCGTGATGCTCTACGAGCGGCCCTTGGGCGACACGCTCACCAGCGCGGAGCTCTCCGAGGAAGTGATCCGCACGCTCGTCGGCTCCATCGGCCTGGTCCTGGCGATTCCGGTCACCACGCTGATTGCCGTCCTCGTGGTCAAAGCCACCGGGCTGAAGGGCGACGCGGGCGGCGCACCCAAGGGCCCCCGGGCTGTGGCGGACGACGGCGGCCAGGCAACCGCCGACATCGCCGCCGCTGCGGACGACCACGGCGCCCCAGACGGCGGCGCCCCAGACGGCGGAGCCGGGCCCGCGCCGGTGGCCCGCCGCGGCCGGCGGGCCGCCGTGCCCGGCTGACCGGGCCGCTCCGCGCCGTCCGGTGCACGCGGCGATTTCCACATAGCAGGGCCGGGATCCGGCCGATTTGCCCGGCTTTGAGACAATAGACGGGTGACTGTTGTAGCAACGCCTCCCGCCCCCAAGCTGGAACTCCCGCCCCTGAAACTGGGCCCCCTCACGGTGGACACCCCCGTGATCCTGGCCCCGATGGCGGGTATCACCAACTCTGCCTTCCGCAGGCTCTGCCGTGAATACGGCGGCGGCCTGTACGTGGCGGAGATGGTCACGTCCCGTGCCCTCGTGGAGCGCACGCCCGAGTCGCTGCGCATCATTTCGCACGACGAGGACGAGTCGGTCCGATCCGTCCAGCTCTACGGCGTGGATCCCGTCACGGTCGGCCAAGCCGTCCGGATGCTGGTCGAGGAGGACCGCGCCGACCACATCGACCTCAACTTCGGCTGCCCGGTGCCCAAGGTGACCCGGCGCGGCGGCGGCTCCGCGCTGCCCTGGAAGACCGACCTCTTCACCTCGATCGTCCAGACTGCGGTCAAGGAAGCGTCGAAGGGCAACATCCCGCTGACCATCAAGATGCGCAAGGGCATCGACGACGACCACCTCACCTACCTCGACGCCGGGCGCATCGCCCGCGATTCCGGCGTCGCCGCCGTCGCCCTGCACGGCCGCACCGCCGCGCAGTTCTACTCCGGCAAGGCCGACTGGTCCGCCATCGCACGGCTGCGCGAAGCGCTCCCGGACATCCCGGTCCTCGGCAACGGCGACATCTGGTCCGCCGAAGACGCGGTGCGGATGGTCCGCGAAACCGGCGTGGACGGCGTGGTGGTGGGCCGCGGCTGCCAGGGCCGGCCGTGGCTGTTCGGGGACCTTATGGCGGCCTTCGAGGGCAGCGACGCCCGGCACACGCCGGCGCTGCGCCAGGTGGCCGAAAGCATTTACCGCCACGCCGAGCTCATGGTGGAGACCTTCGGCGACGAGGGCAAGGCCCTGCGCGAGATCCGCAAGCACATGGCCTGGTACCTCAAGGGCTACGTCGTGGGCAGCGAACTGCGCAACCGGCTGGCACTCGTGACCAGCCTTGAAGTGCTCCGCGGAACCCTCGACGAACTGGACCTCGATTCGCCCTACCCGGGCGCCGACGCCGAGGGCCCCCGCGGTCGAGCCGGTTCACCCAAGAAGCCCGCACTGCCCAAGGACTGGCTGCTCAACCGCAGCCTGGACTCGGAGCAGTCCCGGGACATCTCCTTCGCCGAACTGGACGTCTCCGGTGGCTGAAACCAGGACCTCCGCGCCCGTGCTGGACGGCTACGTGGACCGCGACTGCGCCCGCTGGGTCGAGGAACCGCCCAAGAGCACCTACCGGTCCGACTTCGAACGGGACCGCGCCCGGGTGCTGCACTCCTCGGCGCTGCGCCGGCTGGGCGCCAAGACTCAGGTGGTCGCCCCGGACACGGATGATTTCGTCCGAACCCGGCTGACCCACAGCCTCGAGGTCGCGCAGGTGGGCCGTGAACTGGGCCGCGCCCTGGGCTGCGACCCGGACGTGGTGGACACGGCGTGCCTGAGCCACGACCTCGGGCACCCGCCGTTCGGCCACAACGGCGAGTCGGCCCTGAACGAGGTGGCGCACGCGATCGGCGGCTTCGAAGGCAATGCCCAGACCCTGCGCCTGCTGACCCGGCTGGAACCCAAGGTCCTGGCCCCGGACGGCCGCCCTGCAGGCCTCAACCTGACCCGCGCCAGTCTCGACGCCGCCGCGAAATACCCGTGGTCGGCGGAGGACGCCCCGGTGATCCATGGCCAGCGGACCAGCAAGTTCGGCGCCTATGAGGACGACCTGCCGATCTTCGACTGGATCCGCGAAGGCGCGCCCGAGCGCCGCTCCTGCCTCGAGGCCCAGGTCATGGACTTGGCGGACGACATCTCCTACTCGGTGCACGACGTCGAGGACGCGATTGTCGCCGGGCACTTCCAGCTGCGCTGGATGGACAACCCGGACCACCGGGCCCGGGTGGTGGGCTACGCCAAGCAGTGGTACCTGCCGCACAATGATCCCGCCGCCATCGACGCCGCCCTGGCCCGGCTCGAAGCCACCAGCGTGTGGGTCCGCGAGGCCGACGGGAGCCGCAAGTCCATGGCCGCGCTGAAGGACATGACCAGCCAGCTGATCGGCCGGTTCTGCCAGAGCGCGCTCGAGACCACCCGTGCCGTCTACGGCCCGGAGAACCTGACCCGGTACAACGCCGAACTGATCGTCCCGGACGAGACCGTCATGGAGATCGCCGTGATGAAGGGCCTGGCCACCACATTTGTGATGACCACCGAACACCGGCAGCCCATTTACGAACGCCAGCGCGAGGTGCTGCACGCGCTGGTGACCGCGCTCAGCGCCAGCGGCGACCGCCACCTGGAGCCCATGTTCGCCGCCGACTGGCGGGCCGCCCCGGATGACGGCGCACGGCTGCGCGTCGTCATCGACCAGGTCGCCTCGCTGACCGACGGCTCCGCGCTGGCCATGTACGAACGCCTCGTCGGCAGCCTGCCGTCGCTGTGGTGACGGGCACCACCAGCCGCGTCCCGGCGCCGCATCCGCGGACTAGGATGTCACTGTGGCCGGCCTGATCAAACGTGAAGATATCGACGAAGTACGCCAGCGCACCGACATCAAGGAAGTCGTCGACGGCTATGTGACCCTCAAGGGTGCCGGCCTGGGGTCCTACAAGGGCCTGTGCCCCTTCCATGACGAACGATCGCCCTCGTTCACCGTGCGCCCCCAGGTGGGCCGCTACCACTGCTTCGGTTGCGGCGAAGACGGCGACGTCATCTCCTTTGTGCAGAAACTGGACCACACCACCTTCCACGAGGCAGTGGAGAAGCTCGCGGCCCGGATCGGCTACGAACTTCGCTACGAGGACGGCGGCTCGGGCCCGAACCGCGAGGAAATCGGCCGCCGCCAGCGCCTGCTCGACGCGCACAAGATCGCCGATGAATTCTTCCGCGCCCAACTGCTGACCCCCGGCGCCACCGAGGGCCGGAACTTCCTTTACGGCCGCGGCTTCGACCGGGCCGCGGCAGAACAGTTCGGCGTCGGCTACGCACCCCAGGGCTGGGACTCGCTGCTCAAGCACCTCAGGGGCCGCGGCTACACCGACGCGGAACTCAAGCTCACCGGCATGTTTTCCGAAGGCGGCCGGGGGATCTACGACCGTTTCCGCGGCCGGCTGATCTGGCCCATCCGCGACATTGCCGGGGACACCATCGGCTTCGGCGCGCGCAAGCTCTACGAGGACGACCAGGGCCCCAAGTACCTGAACACCCCGGAGACCGCGCTCTATAAGAAGTCGCAGGTCCTCTACGGAATCGACCTCGCCAAACGGAACATCGCCAAGGACCGCCAGCTGGTGGTGGTCGAGGGCTACACCGACGTGATGGCCTGCCACCTGGCCGGGATCCCGACGGCGGTCGCCACCTGCGGCACGGCGTTCGGCACCGAACACATCAAGATCGCCCGCCGGCTGCTCTCCGACGACGGCAGCGGGGGAGAAGTCATCTTCACCTTCGACGGCGACGCCGCCGGCCAGAAGGCGGCGCTGCGCGCCTTCGAAGAAGACCAGCGCTTCGTGGCGCAGACCTATGTCGCGGTGGAACCCGGCGGGTCCGACCCGTGCGAGCTGCGCCAGGCCAAGGGCGACTCCGCTGTCCGTGACCTCATTTCTACCCGGCGGCCGCTGTTCGAGTTCGCCATCCGTGCCGCCCTGAAGCGGCACAACCTGGACACCGTGGAGGGACGCATCGCGGCGCTGCGGGAATCGGCTCCCGTGGTCGCGCAGATCCGGGACGCCGGCATCCGGCCCGCCTATGCCCGCGAGCTGGCCGGCTGGCTCGGCATGCCGGTCGAAGAAGTCAGCCGGGCCGTTGGCGCCGCAGCCAAGCGTGCCGCCCAGGCCCCGCCCGGGAGCTCCGGGCAGGGCTATGGCCAGGGTTCTGGCCAGGGCTCTGGCCAGAACCACACCAGGGCCGTCGGGATGGGCCACGGGGGCGGACCGGGCCCCGGGGCCGCGCCCGGCGTGGCGCCGCTGCCGCCGTCGGCCATGCTCCCGGCCTTCAACCGGCCGGACCCGCGCGATCCGGTAGCCGCGATGGAGCGCCAGGCGCTCGAAGTGGTCCTGCAGGAGCCGGCAATCCTCGAAGGGGCAACCTGGCAGCGCTTCTCCGAGGCGCGGTTCTCCACCCCTGCCTACCTGGCCATCCACGAAGCCATCCGGGCTACCGGACTTGGTTTCACCGGCGACCCCTTGCGCTGGGTCGAACAGCTGCGTCAGGAAGTCCCCGAGCCACTCCGGCCGCTGGTGTCCGAACTCGCCGTCGTGCCGCTGCCCGCAAGCACCGCCGAAGCGGTCCAGCGGTACTGCCGCGACATTCTGGCGCGGCTGTTCGAGCTGCAGATCACCAGGGTGAAGGCCGACAAGATGGGCCAGTTGCAGCGCCTGGACGCCTCGGCGGACCCCGAGGAGTTCCAGCGGCTGAACCGGGAGCTGATGGAGCTGGAGATGCAGCGGCGTTCCCTCCGGATGGACTCCTGAGTCTTTTTCGCAGCGTCCCGCCGGGGCCAATTTCACTTCCCGGCGCGGTGTTTGCTAGGCTTATATCCGCTTCATTCCTCCTTAGCTCAATTGGCAGAGCATTCGACTGTTAATCGAAGGGTTGCTGGTTCAAGTCCAGCAGGAGGAGCGCGCAGTCCCCGTTCCGGGTCACCGGGACGGGGACTTTTTCTATACCCGGCGGGGGTATGCGGGCGGTTCGGGGTGCGGGTGCCCTGCCACCGGCGCCCCCGATTTCCTTAGCGGTAAAACCTTTGCTAATGTCGTACCTGCTTCATTCCTCCTTAGCTCAATTGGCAGAGCATTCGACTGTTAATCGAAGGGTTGCTGGTTCAAGTCCAGCAGGAGGAGCGGACGGGCCCCGCGGCCGGTGAACAACCGGCTGCGGGGCCTTTTTTCTTGCTGCATTTCTTGTGTCCACCGGGACCCGGCACGGCACGTCAGACGAAGAACATCTCGACCTGCAGGAATCGCTCCGCCTCGGTGACCGCCGCTTGGAAGGCCTCGTCCTCGGTAGGGGACTGCCGGGGTTCCCGCGGATGCCACTCGTGGGCGGAGGAGTGCACGCGGGTGAACCCGCCGCGCGGCGGCGCGTAGAAGATGCCGAAACGCTGCACGGGCCACTCGGGGGACGTCTCGGGGGCGACCAGGAGGGCTGAATCGTAGGCGGGGTTGTACCACTGGGCGATCGGTCGACGCCGGTCCTCGGTGAAAAGTCCGGCCGCATAGAGGGCCGCGGACTGGGGGCTGGTCTGGGAGCACAGCCGCTCCCACCACAGAGGCAGAATACCGTCGTCGCACCGCTGCCACGTGGCCGGTAGGGGAGGAGGGTCCTGCCAGTCAGGCACACAACAACTTTATCGCCAGCCATGGGCCGCGAACAGGGCAGCAGGGCCCCACGCACTCCTGCTCCACGGGACATGCCCCGTGCATGCCCCGGCGCCAGCGGACCGCGCTAGTGGATCGAGGGCACGGTCCGCGGCCGGACCACGAACCAGAGGGACGCTGCAGCCAACAGGATGCAGCCGGCCTGGACGGCTCCCATCGGTGTTGCTGAGCCCAGGCCAAGCCAGCCGACCACGGGCGAAATGATGCCGGCCATCAGGAAGGTCGCGGCGCCGAGCAGGGAGGCCGCGGTTCCCGCCTGCGCGCCGTGGTTGGCGAGGGCCAGCACCTGGACGCAGGGGAAGGTGAACCCGGCGCCCAGGATGTAGAACCAGAGCGGCACCATGACGCCCCACAGGCCGAAGCCAAGCTGGTCGAAGATTACGATCAGCAGCGCCATCATGAACATCCACGCCGTTGAGCAGGCGAGGATCCACTGCGGCGGGACACGCTTGATCAGCCGGGAACTGGTCTGGACACCGGCCACGATCCCGAGCGAGTTGATACCGAACAGCAGGCCGTACTGTTGCGGCGAGAAGCCGTACACGTCCTGGAAGAGGAACGGCGAAGCCGAGAGGTAGGTAAAGAGGCCGCCAAAGTTCATGCCGCCCAGCAACAGCATGCCCACGAAGATCCGGTCGGCGAAGAGGACGCCGTAACGTTGGCGGACTGTCAGGCCGGTGGTGCCCCGCAGTTCACGCGGCAAGGTCTCGCGCACCACGAAGAGGGCCGCGATGATCACGCAGGTACCGTAGCCGGCGAGGAAGAAGAAGATGCCGGGCCAGGGCATGAGCAGCAGCAACTGGGATCCGATCACCGGAGCCAAAATGGGGGCCAGCCCGTTCACCAGCGCCATCCGGGAAAACATCCGGACCATCGCGTAGCCACTGAAGAGGTCGCGCACCATCGCCATCGCCACCACGCCTCCGCCGGCGGCGCCGATTCCCATCAGCACCCGGAACAGGCCCAGCGTGGCGATGTCCGTGGACAGGGCAGCGCCGAGCGAGGCGCCGATGTGCACTGCCGTGGCCAGGATCAGCGGACTCCGCCGCCCGAACTTGTCGCTCAACGGACCCACCACCAGCTGGCCCAGGGCGAAGCCGACGGTTGTGCCGGTCAGCGTCAGCTGCACCGCAGCCTCGGTGACGCCAAGGCTCGCCTCCAGGGCTGGAAACGCCGGGAGGTAGAGGTCCACCGTGAACGGCCCAAGCGCCGTCAAAGCGCCGAGCATCAGGATGTAGAGGAGCTTGCGACGACGGGTCAGGGAATCGCCGGGATTGCTGGGTGTCTGCACAGAGGTCAATCCTAGGCCCGCGCCGTGCAATACAAGCCGCCCACCCGCCGTCGCGCACCGCGGCCCCGTAAACGCGGTGCGCCAGCACGCCACACCCCGCTGCGGCCACCCGCGCCGCGCCGTCAGGACCCTGAATGGTAGTTTTGACACCAGGGCGTGCGGGAAACCGCGCCGGCCCGGCAATCCAGCGGAAGCGGAATCACAGATGGAACCAGTTAGGCGGAACCGATGAGCGGACGGCACACCGGCAGGACAAACGGGGGACTGCGCCTATCCGCGCTGCCCAAGACCGTGAAGCTGATCTTCAAACTGGCGCCCCGGCAGCTCAATGACGAGATTGCCTTTGCCAAGGCAGAGCTCAAGCGCAAGGGCATCCAGCTCGGCGTCGCGGCGGCTTTCCTGGCCGTCGCGCTCGTCTTTGTCGTGTTCCTGGTGATCGGGCTCATCGTAGCTGCCATCATGGGCCTGGCCACGGTCATGCCGGCCTGGCTCGCGGCCCTGCTGGTCTGCGCCGCCTTCCTGGTGATTGCCCTGATCGTGGGCTTGATTGGCTATAGCCGGTTCAAGAAGGCGATGCCGCTGCTCCCCGAGGAGACGATCCGCGGCCTTAAGTACGATCTTGGCATCGCGAAGGAAGGTTCGTCCTTCGACGCCGCCGTCCTGGACCCCAATTCCCCCCAGGCCAAGGCAGCGAAGGCAGCCAAGGACGAAGCCGCGGCCAAGGCCAAGGCCGAGAAGGAAGCCAAGAAAGCAGCCGAACAGCCCGATCTCGGCCCTGCCCCCACCGAGGCAGAGCTGCGCCGCCGCCTCGATCAGCGCCGCCAGCACCTCACCGGCGTCCGCGACGAGCTTGGGCAGGAACTCGACGTCAAGACCCAGGCCCAGATCCTCCTCGCCGCCACCCAGCACAAGCTGGAGGAAGGCAAGGAGCTCATGGACGACAAAATCGCCAGTTTCCGCAGCCACGCCAAGGCCGCCGGCACGCCCGGTGCAGCCGCCCCCGCCGGATCGCCGGGAGCGACCGTTAACACGGGCGTATCCGCCGTGGCGGCCGAGCTCGGCAAGCGCTGGAGGCCCCTGGCGGCGCTCGCTGCCTCGACGGCTGCCCTCGTCGTCATGCTGCGCCGACTGCTCAAGGGCTAGGCCGCACCCTGAACTCCGACGCTAACTCGTTGCCGGCTGTGGAAAGGGGGAACGGATGAGGTTCATCGGCGCTGGCACGCGGCCGGGGCAGCCCCAGATCCATCATGACCTGGTCTTTACCGTTCCCAACCTGCTGACCGTGGTCCGGTTTCTTGGCGTCCCTCTGTTTATCTGGCTGGTCCTTGCCGAGCAGGAGTACGGCACCGCCGCGCTGGTGCTGGCCATCATGGGCAGCACAGACTGGGTGGACGGCTACATCGCCCGCCGCTTCAACCAGATGTCAAAGCTGGGCCGCATCATGGATCCGATCGCGGACCGGCTGTCCCTCATTGCCGTCGCCGTGACGCTTGTGATCGCCGGCGTCGTCGAATGGTGGTACCTCACGGCCCTGCTCGTTCCGGACCTGGTGCTGCTCTCCATGTCTCTCTTCTATTTCCACAGCCACCCGGACCTGCCCGTGAGCCGGGTTGGCAAGATCCGCACCGCATTGCTGCTGGTGGGAACGCCGCTGCTGGTGCTTTCCAAGCTGCCTCTTCCGGGGACAGATAGCTACTTCGTGGCAGCCTGGATCTTCCTCGGGCTGGGCCTGGTGGGGCACTGGATCGCCGCCTACAACTACTTCTGGGCCATCATCCGCAAGGGCACGGAGCTCAGGTCCCGCACCGCCACCGCGAATCCCGGCGGACAGCCCGTTGACGACGGCGGCAGCACCGCAAGCGGAACCGGCGACGGCGGCACTGACGACGGCGGCCTGCGCTGATGGTCTGGTTGGCAGTTGTACTGGCGGTCCTTGGCGCCTTCTTCCTGGCCTTCGGCGCCCAACGGCAGGGCAGTGCCGTCAAGGCGGACACCGGAGGGCTGGCGCTCAGCTCGCACGGTTTGCTCCGCCTGATCCGCAACCCGCGCTGGGTCCTCGGCCTGCTGCTGCTCGGCATCGGTACGGCGATGAATGCCGTGGCGCTGGTCTCGGCGCCCCTCACCGTAGTTCAGCCGATCGGGGCGATCGCCCTGGTGATCACCACGATCATCAATGCCAAGGACCAGGGGCTCAGCATGAACCGGGCCACCGTCGTGGCCATCAGCGCCTGCGTCACCGGCTCGGCACTTTTCGTCGTGCTCGCCGTCAACGTCACCCAGGAGAACCACCACGTCAGCGGCTCGGACGAACTGACCATCGTGCTGTTGCTGGCCCTGGCCGTGGGCCTGTTCGGCACGCTGGCGCTGCTCTTCAGACACCGGATGAGCGCCTTTGTGTACATCCTTGGCGCCGGTGTGCTGTTCGGCTTCGTGGCCGTCCTGACCCGCATCATCGGCAAGCACCTGCTGGACCCGAACGGACAGTTCCTGCTCAATGTCCAGTGGTACACGCTGGTCGCGATCCTGGCCGCCGGCGGCCTGGGCTCCTGGTTTGTACAGAGCGCGTACTCCGGGGGACCGCCTGACCTCGTGATCGCCGGCCTCACCGTCATCGACCCGATTATCGGCATCGCGATCGGCATCGTGATCCTGGGGGAACTGCGGTCCGACGTCCACGCCGTGACGGCAATTGCCATGGCCACGGCTGCACTCCTTGCTATCGTGGGAGTGATCGCTCTTTCCCGGCACCACCCCGAGGTCACCAAGCGCAAGAAGGATGCGCGGAAGGCCGCGGGACGGCTGTCCTAGGGCGGCGCCGCAGACTTCAGGCACAGGCACCGCGCCAGCGCCGACGGCCAGCCGGCCACCACAGCCCCGCTGACCGCACCGTGACCACCAGGAGCTATCCCCGTGACCATGCCCCAGAACGCCCAACCCGACAAAAAGCTGACCATCCTCGTTGCGGCGGACACATACCCGCCGCACGTCAACGGTGCCGCGCAGTTCGGCTACCGCCTGGCCAAGGGCATGACGGGGCGCGGGCACGATGTCCACGTCCTGGCGTGCCGGCCCGGGAAGGGCAAGAGCTTCAGCGAATTCCGTGACGAGGCCACCGTGCACCGCCTGCGCTCACACTCTGTGCCGACCCACGAGTACTTCAGGATCACCTTCCCGTGGGAGATCAAGAAGGAAATCAGCCTGCTGTTCGACCGGATCCAGCCGGACGTCGTGCACATCCAGAGCCACTACATGATCGGTGAGCACGTCCTCTACGAGGCGGTGAAACGCGGGATCAGGATCGTCGCGACCAACCATTTCATGCCGGAGAACCTCAACCCGTTCCTGCCCTTCCCGCAGTGGTTCAAGGACATTGTGGGCCGCGTGTCCTGGCGCGACATGGGCAAGGTCATGGGCCAGGCCGACGTCGTCACGACGCCGACTCCGCTCGCCGCCAAGGCCATGCACCAACACGCCTTCCTGCGCAAAGTATTGCCGCTGTCCAACGGCATTGATGCCGCAGCCTACGAGCTGAAGCCTGGCGAGGAAGCGGTGCACCATGCCAGCCCCACGGTGCTGTTCGTGGGACGCCTGGCCGAGGAAAAGCACATCGATGTGCTGATCGACGCCGTCTCCAAGACCCCGGCCGGGCTGGACATCCATCTGGAAATCGTCGGCGGAGGCGAGGTGCGTCCCGCACTCGAGGCGCAGGTCCAACGCCTCGGCCTGCAGGACCGGGTGAAGTTCCTTGGCCTGGCCAGCGACGAGGAATTGCGCCGGGCCTACTTGAGCGCCGACCTGTTCTGCATGCCCGGCACGGCCGAGCTCCAGTCGCTCGTGACGCTTGAGGCGATGTCCGCGTCCACCCCGGTGGTGCTGGCCGACGCGATGGCCCTCCCGCACCTGGTGCACGAGGGCGAGAACGGTTACCTGTTCACGCCCAACGACAGCGACGACCTGGCCGCCAAGATCGAACGCGTGCTGACGCTGCCCGCCGACGAGCGGGCGGCCATGGGCAAGGCAAGCCGGAGCATGGTGGAAAGCCACAGCATTGAGCGCACGCTCCAGACCTTTGAGGACATCTACCGGGGGGCCAGCTACGACGACCTCGTCGTCTAAGGCGCCCGGCGCCAGTTGCCTGAGCCGGGGCGACTACTATTGTTAGAGTGTTTTTGCCCGGAACGGTCCGGCCCCGCCCGGGCCCGGCCGTCCGGGCCCTCGGGGCTATAGCTCAGCTGGTTAGAGCGCGGGACTCATAATCCTAAGGTCCTCGGTTCAAGTCCGAGTAGCCCTACCCGACAAGAGGACCTGAGCTGCAGCAATGCAGGCCAGGTCCTCCGGTGTTTCTGATGCTGGTTACGACGGCGGACCGACCCGGCCCGAGGTCCCCGGGCCGTGCTGAGGGTCGGCCGCAAGCATCCAGGCCGGCGGCGCGGGGAAGCCGTGGGGCGGGTAATCCGCCGTGGCCGCGTTCATCACCGTTGCCCACTGGGTCCCGGCCAGGTCGGCGCCATTGACGACGGGGTAGTAGCGGCCATTGACGGTGATGTTCTGGTTGGCCCAGACGGGGCCGGTTCCCTTGTAGCTGCCGAACCATGAGGCAGTCGCAATGGCGGACGTCGCGCCCACCGTCCAGGTGTTGACGTTGTAGTCGGTGGTGCCGGTTTTGGCGAAGATGTCGGGGTTTCCCTTGCTGACCGGAATGTAGTAACCCGAGCCCCTGGTCAGCACACGCTTGAGGGCATAGACGACGCCGGCGGCCACGTCCGGGCTGATGGCCTGGTGGCAATCTGCGCCGGGGACGGGATATTGCCTGCCCTGGCTGTCGGTGACCGACAGGATGGCGGTGGGGGTGCAGTAGGTTCCGCCGCTGGCGAACGTGGCGTAGGCGTTGGCCATGGTGAGGGGTGCGACGTCGACCGAGCCGATCAGGTTTGAAATCTTGGAGAGGTCGTAGGGCTTGTTAGTGTGGCCGTCGCGTATCCCCGCCGCGCTGGTCATTTGCTGGATTTTGCAGAAGTCCAGTGGCACAGCTGACTGGAAGGTCATCGTGTTGATCGAGTGGTACAGGCCCTGGAGCACGGTCATCGGATAGTAGTGGTGGCTGTCGTCGTTGGGCAGCGGTTCCTGGCCCAGCGCCGGGTCGTACGATCCGGTGGTCGTCCCGCAGGAGTTCTTCCAGGGGAACCCCGCTTTGTAAATCCGCACAGCGCCGTCCAGCACGGTGTTCATGGATCTGCCTGAATTCAGCCATTGGGCGAAGACGAAGGGCTTCATGGTGGAACCGATCTGGAAACCGCCGGCGCCGTGGAGCGGGTTCCCGTTGAGGTCCGTTTCGGGGAGGGCGAAGTTGCCCATGTAGTTGCCTGGCCGGTCGTCCGGACTGTATGTGGTGTTTTGGGCCATGGTGAGCACGTGACCGGTCCCCGGCTGGATGCTGGTCACGTCGCTACCTCGCTGAAGCGGGTCGGCTCCGGAGATGGAGGCGTTGACCTGATCCTGCGCCACCCGCTGCAGGTGCGGATCGAGTGTGGTCTTGATGGTGAGGCCGCCGCGGTAGAGGAACTGTCGCCGTTCCTTTTCGGTGGCGCCGTAGTGGGCGTTGTTCAGGATCAGCCGTTGCACGTAATCGCAGAAGTACGGGGCGGTTTTCGCCGCCACACAGCCCTGGGCGGTGTCGTGGATCTTGAGCCCGATGGGCGCTTTAGTGGCGGCGTCGTGCTGGGTCCGGCTGATCATGCTTTGTTCGAGCATTTTATCCAGCACCGTGTTCCGCCTGCTGACGGCGTGGTCCGGGTGCGCGATCGGGTCGTAGTAGGCGGGGTCGTTCACGACGGCGGCGAGCGTCGCCGCCTGCGACAGGGAGAGTTCCTTGGCATGGACACCGAAATAGAAGTTCGACGCCGCCTCGACTCCATAGACGTTGTTGTCGAAATAGACGATGTTCAGGTACCCCTTGAGGATGTCGTCCTTGGAGTATTTCTTTTCCAGCGCGATGGCCAGCTTTACCTCGCGGAGCTTGTCTCCGACCGTTTTTTCGGCCCCCAGTTTCACTTGGTCTGCGTTGCCGTTGGCGACCTGGGCCTCAATGATGACGTTGTTGACGTATTGCTGCGTGATAGTGGAGGCGCCCTGCCGTCCGCCGCGGGCGGTGGCCGCCAGGGCCCGCAGGATGCCCACCGGATCGATGCCTCCGTGCTGGTAGAACCGGGCATCCTCGATGGCGATGATGCTGTCCTTCATGAAGGGCGACATCTGGTCCAGGTTGACCTTGACCCGGTCTTCTGCGTAGAAGGTGGCGATGAGTGAGCCGTCGTTGGCCACCACGCTGGTCTTCTGCGCCGGCGCATTGATGTCAAGCTGTGCCGGGAGGCGGTCGAAGAAGGTGAGAGAGCCGGCGGCCGTGGTGCCTGCTACCGCCACGGCTGGCATCAGCAGGCCGGCCAGCAGCACCCCGCAGATAACCCCTGCCAGGACGAAGGCAACCAGCGGACGCCGCATCACTGTTGCGTGGCCAAGTCACCGAGGGTGACGTGCAGGGTCTGCGAAGTCTTATCGCGCTGCACCTCGACGTCGACCTGCTGGCCCGGATCCTGCTTCCGGAGGGCGGCGAGAAGGTCCGTGACGTTTGCCACCGGCGTTCCGGCGAACTTGGTGATGATGTCCCCGGCTTTCATGCCAGCCTTCTCGGCGGGGCTGTTCGCTGCGACATTGATGACCAACGCGCCGGAGGTCGTCGGCACGGAGAAGCGCTGGGCGATCTGCGGGGTAATGTCGGTGGGAACCACGCCGAGGGCGGCGTGTTTCACCGACCCGTTCTTCAGCAACTGGTCGGCAACTTCGGTGACTGTGGACGAGGGCGTGACGAAGCCGATCGCCACAGCCCCGGAACTGGGCGGGAGGTAAGCCTCCGAGAGTCCGATGATCTGCCCGGAGGAGTCGGCCACCGCGCCGCCGGAGTTGCCGGGGGAAATCGGCGCATCCGTCTGGAGCAGGTCGATGGCGCCGTGCGGTGACTCCTTGGAGGGCGGCATGTTCCGGTGCAGGCTGGACACGATCCCGGCGGTGACGGTCTCCTTCAGCCCGAGCGGGCTGCCAATCACCACAGTCATCGATCCGACCTCCGGCGCGGATGAGGCAAACTTTGCGGCCGGGAGGCCCGTCCGGTCGGACTTCAGGACGGCCACGTCGGTGACGTCGTCGACGCCGATGACATCGGCCCGGCTCTGCGAGCCGTCCGCAAACTGGACCTGCACGTTCTTGAAGGCCTGCTTCTGCTGGTCCTCCACCACGTGCGCGTCAGTGACGATGGTGCCATCGCTGCGATAGACCACCCCGCTGCCGAGACCAACGGGTGTCAGGATCGTGACGACGGACGGTTCCACATTCTTGACGACGCCGGGGACCGCGGGCAGCCCGGCTCCCGCGGGGAGGGCTGTTGCGGGAGCCGAAGCGCCCGGGGACGCCGTGGATGAACCGGATCCCGTCGCCGGGCTGCCTGTGCAGCCCGTCAGCGTCAGTGCCGCTGCGGTCACTCCGGCCGCCGTGTAGAGTCGGAAAAACTTCATATGATGTCTCCTCCTTGAGGCGGTCCGCCGGGGAGCGGGCTCTTTTCAACGATAAATCTGTCAGGCGCCGTGACCCACCGGCCCTCAGGTTCGTCTCAGGAAGGCGCTGCGGGTCCGAGCGCGCAGTGATAATGCCGAGGGTGGCTCAATGGGCCCTGATCAGGAGGTGGTGCGGATGCGGGTTCTGATTGTCGAGGACGAAAAGCTGTTGGCTGAGACCGTGCGGCGCGGGCTGTCCAACCAGGGTTTCGTTGTTGATCTGGCCGCTGACGGCGTGAGCGGGCTGAGCGCGGCGACGGAGAACCTCTACGACGTCATCATTCTGGATCTGATGCTGCCGCTGAAGAACGGCTACGACGTCCTCAGGGAACTGCGGTGCCGGCGGATCTGGACGCCTGTCATGATGCTGACCGCCAAGGACGGGGAATATGACCAGACCGACGCACTCGACCTGGGGGCGGACGATTATCTGACCAAGCCCTTTAGTTTCCTGGTCCTGGTCGCCCGGTTGCGTGCGCTAATCCGGCGCGGCGCCCCGGAACGCCCCGTCGTGCTCCGGCTGGGCACGCTGACTCTGGATCCGCTCAAGCGGAGGGTGGCACGGGCGGGCACCCCGGTCACCCTCACCGCACGAGAGTACGGTTTGCTGCAGTTCCTGATGCGACGGCAGGGTCAGGTGGTATCCAAAGCGGAAATCCTGGAAAACGTGTGGGATCCGGACTTCGAAGGCGGGGACAACGTCGTCGAGGTTTACATCGGATATCTGCGCCGGAAAATCGACGCTCCGTTCGGTTTGCAGACGCTTACGACCGTCCGGGGGATGGGCTATCAACTCAGCGCGGACCGCCCCGAGGACGGCGGCGCAGCGGCTGCTCCGGAGCTGATCTGATCCACCTCCACGGGTGCAGCAGGCAGACGCAACTCGAAGCGGCACCAGCCGTCGTCGGACTCCGTGGCGGTAATCGTCCCGCGGTGTGCCTGCATGATTCGGGCGGCGATCGCCAGCCCCAAGCCACTGCCGCCGCTCTCCCGCGACCTGCTTTCGTCCAGGCGAACAAACCGGTCGAAAATACGTGCCCGGTCGTCCTCCGCCACCGGGTCGCCGTCGTTTTCTATGACGATCAGTGCACCGCCAGGCAACGTCGACAGGCTCACCCGGACCGATGACCGCGCATGCCTGTTCGAATTGTCCAGCACGTTCCGCACCACCTGGCTCAACCGGTGCGGATCACCGGTGATCCGCACTGGCGCCAGCCGGGCCAGCACCCGACGGGCCGTGAACGCGCGGAGGCGGCGGACCTCGGCATCGAGGACGTCGTCCAGATCGACGTCTGTGGCGTGGACCCGGATCCCTTCGTCATCGGACTTTGCCAGCGTCAGCAGGTCATCGACCAGATATCCCATCCGGGACGCTTCCTCCGTCAAGAGGTCCCGCAGTTGCGTCCACGTGTCGCCGGTCGGGTCCGAAGACGCAATTTCCAGCCCGGCGTTCAGGGTAGCCAGCGGACTGCGCAGCTCATGGCTGGCATCGGAAAGGAAACGGCGCTGCTCATGGCCGGACTGTTCCAGCCGGTCGAGCATGCCGTTCATGGTCCGGGCCAGCTCCTCGATCTCGTCGTTCGTGGGCGGCACCTCGACCCGGTCGCCGAGGCGTGACGCGTTGATCCGTGCCACCTGGCCGCGGATCCTTTCCACCTGCCGAAGCGACCTTCCGACCAGGATCCAGGCGCTCACACCAACGACAACGAGGAGTACCGGCCCTGCGCCCAGAGCGAAGGAGGCGACGGTCATGACGGTGTCCAGCTGCACCTGGATGGTGGAGGCAACAAGGACCGTATATGGTTTGCCGCCGACCTCGGCGCCGAGTGCCACCACAAGGAAAGCGTCGGGATCGGCCACCTTCGTAAGCCCGGAGACAGTTTCGGTGAGCACGTGGCCCGCTGCCGGCGTGAGCGCAGACAGTGCGGAGCCGGACGCCGACGGCACAGAAGAGGCGGATACCGCACCGCCCGGAGCGATAATCTGCACGTACTGTCCGACGTGCGCCGTCGTGCTCAGCGACTGGCCGGCCTCGGACAGGCCCCGGCTGCTGATGACCGCCGCGACGTCCGACGCCCGGCGGCGGGCGGCGGCCTCGGTGGCGGAAATGAGCGAGTGGTGCAGCAGCACCAGCAGCAGGAACGCTCCAATCAGCAGAGCCGCGGCCACGACAACAACCGTGACCGCCGTCGCACGCTTACGGACGCCCCAGGCGGGCCGCTGGCAAACTTTCGCAGCGCACGGCTCAGAGGCCCGGGACCCCAGCTGCATGCGGGGGCGTCTTTCCTTGCCGGGTTCAGTGCGCCGGGCCGTTTTGGCCGGCCTGGTCGGCCTGGTGTTTGATGCTGTGGCGCTGGCTTTCAAGCTGCTGCTCACCTTCGTCCTCGGCGGCGTAGAGCTTGGCGTTGCTGACTTGCAGTTCAAGCATGAGGGCATCGATCTTTAGGTGCAGGGCAGCTGAATCACGGTTTTGCGTGTTCTGGATTATGAAGACCATCAGGAACGTGATGATGGTCGTTCCCGTGTTGATGACCAGCTGCCATCTATTGGAAAAGCCCAGGAACGGGCCGCTAATAGCCCAGAGGACAAGGATGCTGATGGCGCCCGCAAACACCCAGGCGTGGCCTAGGACCTTGGACGCTTTGCTGGTGAACCGGGTAAAGACATCCGGTCTTGCTTGGACGTTACTCATGGCGATGATCCTCTCTTCCGACCTGATGTCCGGGGCCTAGCCGACCCGGTACTTTTCCGTGTCAGCTGTGCGAAGGCTGAGACCGTTACCTGGCGTATGGGCGTCCGGCGCAATCGCCCCGCCGGCCGGGTCCAGGGTCCCGTCGAAAAACTTCCGTTCGATCCGGACGTGGTCGTGGAACCACTCCAGATGCCGAAAGTTTTCCGTCGCGGCGGCGGCATGCGCGCTCAAGTGCGGCGCGCAGTGGCCGGACACTTGGAGCCCGTAGGCTGCCACCAGGGCCGCGATGCGCAGCCATTGGGTGATGCCACCGCAGCGGGAGACGTCCACCTGCACGCAGTCGACGGCGTCGGCCTGGCACAGGCGCTGGAAGTAGAACAGGTCGGTGCCGTATTCACCCGCGGCGACATCGGCGGATACTGCCTCCCTGACAGTCCGCAGCCCGTCCAGGTGGTCGGCCGAGACAGGCTCTTCGAACCATGCGGGCCGCAGTTCCTGGGCTGCTTCGAATGCCCTGACGGCTTGTTTGGCCGTGTAGGCGCCGTTGGCGTCGACGTACAGCTCGGCGCTGTCACCGATGACGGCCCGCGCCTGACCGATGCGTTCCACATCCCGGGGGACACCGGCTCCGCGGTCCTGCCCGATCTTTATCTTGACTCGCGGAATGTGCTGGTCGTGGACCCAGCCTCCCAGCTGGTCCTCCAGCTGCTGGCGGGAGTAGGTGGTGAACCCGCCGCTGCCGTAAATGGCGACCTCGCCGCGCACCGCGCCCAGGAGCCTGTACAACGGGAGGTCGAGCAGGCGAGCCTTCAGGTCCCACAGGGCGCAGTCCACCGCGGAAATGGCGTACCCGGCCAGCCCGCTGCGGCCGGTATTGCGAACGGCCTGCAGCATCGACAGCGCCGCGCCGGCAGTGTCCCACGCGCAGCGTCCGGAAACAGCCGGCCCCAGCGTCCCTGCGATCAGCTGGGCACAGGAGGACGGGGCGTAGGTCCAGCCGATGCCCTCCCGGTCGCCGGCGCGGGCCCGGACCAGCACCATTGTCGTCGCGTCCCAGGCGAAGGTCCCGTCCGCCTCCGGGCTGTCGGTGGGAATCGTGTACGTGCTGACATCCAGGCCGCTGACGACCGGATCGGAGGAGGTTGACGTGGCGGCCATGGTCAGCCCTTCCTGTGCGGCAGGAATTCTTGCACTTTGGTTTTGGCTCCCTCGGCAATAATGCCCAGGGCATCCGGGTCGCCCTTGAGCATCGCCTCCGCTGATTTCTTCGCCTGCTCGAAGGTGGCGTGCGGCGGGATCGGAGGCACGTCCGCATTGGTGTGGAAGTCCAGCACGGTGGGCCTGTCGGCGGCCAGGGCGCTGGTCCACGCCCCTGCCACGTCGTCCGGGTCAGTGACGGCGATTCCTTGCAGGCCAAGGCTCCGGGCAAACGCGGCGTAGTCAACGTCGGGCAGCGTTTGGGATTCCGTGAAGACGGGGCTGCCTGCCATTGCACGCAACTCCCAGGTGACCTGGTTCAGGTCGTTGTTGTGCAGCACAGCAACGATCAGGCGCGGATCCGACCATTCCTGCCAGTAGTGCTTGATGGTGATGAGTTCGGCCAGGCCGTTCATCTGCATGGCGCCGTCGCCGACGAACGCGATGGCGGGCCGGTCGGGGCAGCCGAACTTCGCTCCGATGGCGTAGGGCACCCCCGGGCCCATGGTGGCCAGATTCCCGGAGAGGGAGCCGCGGATGTTTCCGCGGAACTTCAGCTGGCGGGCGTACCAGTCGGCAGAGGACCCCGAGTCTGCCATCAGCATGGCGTTTTCAGGCAGTAACGGTGAGAGCTCGTGGAAAAGTCGCTGCGGGTTGATCGGTTTGGCCTCGACCATGGCCTCCATCTTCATCGTCTTCCACCACCGGGCCACATTGGCTTCGATCTTCTCCTGCCAGCTCCGGTCCTCCTTGTGTTGCAGCAGCGGGATCAGCGCGCGCAGGGTGGCGGCGGCGTCCCCGACGATGTTGAGCTCATAGTCATAGCGCATGCCGATCATGTTCGGATCGATGTCGATCTGCACCGCCCTGGCCTGTCCGGGTTCGGGCATGAACTGTGTGTACGGGAAACTTGAGCCGACGGTCAGCAACGTATCGCAGTCCATCATCATCTCGTAGCTGGGCCGCGTCCCCAGCAGACCGATGGACCCTGTGACGAAAGGCAGTTCGTCGGACAAGGCGTCCTTACCCAGCAGCGCTTTGGCCACGCCGGCTCCCAGCAGTCCGGCTACCTGTTCCACTTCGGCCTTCGCCCCCCGGGCCCCCTGGCCGACCAGGATGGCGACTTTGCGGCCGGCATTGAGCAGGTCGGCGGCCCGGCGAACCGCAGCGTCGTCGGGAGACACCGTGGGCCACTGCACACCAATGCTGGAGGGCACCATCTTGAAGGCATGGGTCGGAGGCGCGTATTCCATTTCCTGGACGTCGGAGGGGATGATGATGGCTGT
Organism: Arthrobacter sp. SD1074B; assembly: GCF_056780195.1. Lineage (NCBI taxonomy): Bacteria > Bacillati > Actinomycetota > Actinomycetes > Micrococcales > Micrococcaceae > Arthrobacter > Arthrobacter sp. SD1074B. The sequence goes on from NZ_JBRAZT010000001.1 coordinate 1,291,760, forward strand.
CACGGTGCGATTGGCGGTGGCGATGCGGATGGCCCGGTCCAGGACATTGGGCAGTTGCTGCGGGACCGTGACGGTCTGGAGGTACTCGCTGGCAACATCCTTGAAGAGGGTTACCAAATCCACTTCCTGCTGATAGGAGCCTCCCATCGCGCTCTGGGCCGTCTGGCCGACGATGGCGACGACCGGAACGTGGTCCATTTTGGCGTCGTAAAGACCGTTGAGCAGGTGGATGGCGCCGGGGCCGGAAGTGGCCAGGCAGACTGCCGTGCGGCCGGTGAACTTGGCGAAGCCGACTGCCTCGAACGCTGCCATCTCCTCGTGTCTTGCCTGGACGAACTTAGGCTCGTTGTTGGCCCGGCCGAAGGCGGAGATGATGCCGTTGATGCCGTCGCCAGGGAAGGCGAAGACGTTCTCCACGCCCCAGTCCCGGAGCCGGTTCAGGAGGTAATCCGAGATAAGTTCTTTTGCCATGGCTCGTTCCTTTGGTAGCTGGGGCCGGATACGTGGCCCGTGGTTGGGTAGGCTCAGGCGGCCGTGCTGGCACCGCCTGCGATCAGCCGGTCAGCGGCGCGGGCCGCGACGGCCATGATGGTCAGTGCCGGGTTGGCGCTTCCCTGGGTGGGCAGCACGCTGCCGTCGGTGATGTAGAGATTGGGCACGGCGAAGCTTCGGCAATCGGCGTCAACGACGCCGTGCCGTTCGTCGGCGGACATCCGGGCGCCGCCCACCAAGTGGGCGTAGCGCTTGATGGTGATGACCTCGTCGGCGCCGGCGCCCTTCAAGATCTTTTCCATCACTGTCTGCGCGGCGCCCATGAGCTGGCGGTCGTTGTCGCACTGGGAGTAATGGAAATGCGCAATCGGCATCCCGTTCCGGTCCTTCTCCTGCGCCAGCGTGACGCGGTTTTCGGCCTGCGGCAGGAATTCGCAGAGCGCCCCCAGGCAGGCCCAGTGCACGTAGTCGCTCATGTATTCGCGCAGCTTCGCCCCCCAGTGGCCCTGGGCAGCAACGTGTTCGGCCCAGGTGATCGGCAGCGGCGACACCGTCTGCACGGAGAACCCGCGTTTGTAGGGCTTGGTCGGGTCTGTCTCGTAAAACTCCTCCGAGCTGACCTCCGGCGGCGGCGCCTTCCACATCCGCACCTCGGAGTCGAACCTGCCGGCCGTCTGGGGTGCTCCCTGGACCATCAGGTACCGGCCCACCTGGTCGAAGTCATTGCACAGCCCCTGCGGGAAACGCTGAGACGTGGAATTGAGCAGCAGGCGGGGAGTTTCGATGGAATAGCCGGCGACGGCGACGATCCGGGCGCGCTGGAAACGTGCCCGGCCATGGCGGACATAATGCACGCCGGTGGCTTTGCCCGTCTTGTCGTCGACTTCGATCCTGGTCACCATCGAGTCGGCCCGAACTTCCCCGCCATGGTGCAGGGCATCCGGGATGTGGGTGATCAGCGGGGAAGCTTTTGCGTTCACCTTGCAGCCCTGCAGGCAGAAACCGCGGTAGATGCAGTGTGGCCGGTTGCCGAAGCGGCCGTTGGAGATCGCGACCGGGCCGACCTTGGCCGTGATCCCGGCAGCCAGTGCGCCGCGCAGGAAGAGTTCGCCGTTGCCGGAGACGGGGTGCGGGCTGTGCGGATAGGAATGCGGATCACCCCACGGCCAGTGTTCCCCGGCTACCGGCAGTTCTCCCTCGATGTCCTCGTAGTAGGACTTGAGGTCCTCGTATTCGAAGGGCCAATCGGCACCCACGCCGTCCGTGCGTTGGGTGTGGAAGTCACTTGGGTGGAACCTGGGCGTGTAGCCAGCGTAATGCACCATCGATCCGCCCACGCCCCGGCCCGAGTTGTTCGAGCCCAGCGGCACCGGATCATCCCCGGAAACCACGCGCGGTTCGGTCCAGTACAAATGATGGGAGCCGGCCTCGTCGCTGACCCAGTCGCGTTCCGGGTCCCAAAACGGGCCCGCGTCCAAGGCAACGGCCTTCCAGCCGGCCCTGGCCAGACGCTGCAACAGAGTGGAACCCCCGGCGCCGCAGCCGACGATCACTATGTCCACCTCTTCCTCATCCCGGAACTGCGCCATGTCGGTGCGCATGGCATGGTTCGTTCCGGGCACCGGAGGCAGCAGCCAAGCAGAGGCATTCCGATCCTTTACCCGCGTCATCAGTGCCGCCTCCCTTTACTTAGCTTGTCTCTCGCTGGCTTGTCTCCGGCGGCCCTGTCTTTACCGGGCATTGTCTTGGGGGTGGCGGGGTCCTGGCCGGGACGGGCATCTGCCACCTCGAAGGGCTCCCGAGCGTCCAGCCCTAGATTCTTGTATCCGCGCGGATACGCAGGCCCGGCAAAACCTATTTCGTTCCAGGCCGAAGGGTGAGAGTAGAAGGCGGTGCACGCGTACCGGGTCCAGAGACTCCAAACCTGGGATGCCTTCAGCCCGCGCCAGATCTCGGCGTCGTGAATGTCCGTCAGAAGGTCCTTCTGCTCCTGCCAGGGAAGTTCGGCGAACGGGCTTCCCTTCCGTGCCCGGGATTCGGCGTCCAGCTCCGCGAGTGTGCTGCGCCAGGCCACCGGGTCCGCTTCCATGTCCTCGTAGTGCCAGCCGTCGGTCTGGCCCTCGGCGAGGCGTGAGTCCACCATGTTGACCACCGGGACCCTGGGCTCTTGTCGCTGGTTCAGCAGCTGATCAAATAGCGCCCTCGCCGCTGCTTCCTCGGCTACGGTGAAGAACCGCAGGTCTGCCGGCCGGCCCAGGCGTGCCAGGACGACCCCCTGGGTCACCTGGTCCCAGTGGCGGGACTGCCCCTGCGCATCGAAGGCCGGGAAGCGCCCGCCGCCGTCCTTCGCGGGCAGCGGCAGCGCCGTCACTTTTCCCTCCTCAGCACTGCTGCGAGCAGACCCATCCCGCCGACCAAGGTCACCAGCAGGGGGGCCAGCAGCGGCGGACCCATCTCCATGTTGTACATCAGGTTGGAAAACCCGCCGGGCTTCTGCGCGATGCCCCGGGCGTGGAGGTAAGTTCCCTGCAGGCCGTTGGCGACAATCGCTGCAGAGGCAACAGGGAGCGCGGTTTTGGCCATTCGCTTGCTGAACACTCCGGCGACCCCGGCAGCCGCTCCGACCGGGCCCAGGGCAACCGGAATCCACATCAGCTTGTTGCCAAAGCTTGCCTTGTCGTGTTCGAAGTAGATTTCCGCCGCCGTCACCAGCGCACCGATTGCCGTCAGCCCGGAAAGGGACCGCTCAAAGCGCCCGGTCTCCACGTTGCGGATCATCCGGTCTATCCCGTGAACCGTTGCCTCGGGCGTAATTGGTGTCTTCATGCCGCTCCTTGTCATCAAACTGCTTCGGCCATGACGCAAACACTGCATTTGCGCCACCTGTGGATGGATGGGTCCTCACCGAGACGGGCCGCCGGTTGTGGACCAGGTCGTGGAGCACCGCCGTGAAGCAGCAGCGGCCGTGCTGGAGCGGCCGCCGCCGCACCCGGGCTTCGGCCGACTGAGGCCATGGACACGGTCGCGTGGGCCTCCGCCTCCGGGAAGCAGAAACCGAAGACGGGCGCGTCGCGCTGACGCTGCACGCTGAATCCGCATGAGTTCACCCCCGTTTCCCGTGGCCCGGCGGCGGAACCGTTGAGGGCCGAAGAGGCTTGCTCCGGCTGCTCCGGCTGAATTCGGTGCCGGCGAACACGCCTGCAACCACGGCGTCCAGAGCGGCGGCCCTGCGGCGGCGGCGATCCGTAAACGCAAGCCCGGCCATGCTGGCGGAGTGCAATGAGTCCACCAACCCGCCGCCGAGGTGCAGGGTGCGGGAGCCGGGTGCCGCGCCGGTCACCAGGGCCTGCAGGAGGTGCCTGGCGCCGAGAATGCGGGCGACGACGCGGACGCGGCGGTCCGGCTCATGTCCGAGGGCCGCACGGAAGATCAAGCTCGGAAAAGCCAGCTGGCACAGTCCGTAGGCTGCCCGGGTGGCTTCCACCGCCCTCACCGCTGCCTCGACTTTCCCAGCATGGAAGCGCCGAATGCCAGCAGGCCCAGTGCGGTCGCTCCGGCTGCCGCAAAGACGGGTCCGTGGTGGTGGGAGGCCCACAGCTGAGGGCTTCGTGTTGCGGAGCGCCCATCAAATGCGCCGTGCGTGCCGAAGTCGCGGTCAATGTCAGCCGGTTCCCAGAGGTTCACGGGCTGTTCGGGGTCGCGGGGCTGCGGTCTTTGCTGGGCCGAGAACCCTGTCCGGGCCAGGTACCGGTCAAGAAGCCCGGGGGCGACGGCGTTGGCCATGAGGGTGGCAGCGGTGCTGCCCCCTACCCAGTACTCCCGGCGCTGCGGGTGGGCTGCGGCAAAGAGCACGCCGCGGGCGGCGACCTCCGGCTGGTAAATCGGCGGTACCGGCTGGGCCTTGTTCGGCAGGCGGGACAGCACCCAGCTGAACTGCGGCGTATTGACTGCGGGCATTTGCACCATAGTCGTTTTGATCGGACTTCTGTCGTGGAGCAATTCGCAGCGCAGCGATTCATTGAAGCCCTGGATCGCGTGTTTGGCGCCGCAGTAGGCGGACTGGAGGGGGATGCCCCGGTAGGCCAGGGCAGAGCCGACCTGGACGATGGTGCCGCGGTTGCGTTGCTTCATCCGGTCCAGCGCAATCATGGTCCCGTAGACGTAGCCGAGGTAGCTGACGTCGGTGACGCGTTTGTACTCCTCCGGCTTGATCTCAGTGAGGGGGGAGAAAACGGAAGTGAAGGCGACGTTGACCCAGACATCAATCGGTCCCAGTTCTTGTTCGACGCGGGTTGCTGCCGCTTCGAGGGCCCCATGGTCGGAGGTGTCCACCGCTATGGTCAAAGCCCGCCCTCCCGCGTCTTCGACTTCTTTGGCCGCGCTCGCAAGCCCTGCTTCGCCGCGGGCCAGCAGGGCGACCCCGGCCCCATGCCGGCCGAAGCCAATGGCGGTCGCCCGGCCGATGCCGCCGCTGGCGCCCGTTACAACGATCGTCTTGTCCTTAAAGCTGTTCATCCGTGCTCCTCGTCTTGGCCCGGGTTCGCCCGGGAGATAGGTGATGGCGGTGCTCAGTGCTAAGAATTCAGTCCGCGCCACGGGGGCGGGGGGTCGGCCAGCCGCCGGGATGTTTCCAACATGGCGGCGTGCACAAAGGCCTGGGGAAAGTTGCCCCGGAGCTGGCGCTGCTCAATGTCGTACTCCTCGGTGAAGAGTCCCGGGGAGCCGCAGGCCGCCCGGTTCCTTTCGAACCAGCGGGCCGCTTCAGTTGTCTCGCCGGTTTGATGCAGGGCCATGGCCATGTCGAAACCGCACAGCAGGAAGGCACCCTCAGACTTGTCCAGGGGACGTCCGTCCTGGCGGAAGCGGTACAGGTACCCGTCCCGGGCCAGGTCGTCGCGGACGGCTTTGAGAGTAGCCTGGGATCGCGGGTCGTCGGCCGGAAGCGCCCCCCGGATCACCGGGAGCAGCAGGGACGCGTCGACCCGCCCGTCGTCGGGGGCCCGCTGCCACCGCCCGGTGGAGTGCAGGCAGTCGTTTGCTACGTCGGTGATCAGGGTGTCCGCCTGCGAGGTCCACCTGGCTCCCTGCTGGGACGGGGCATTGCGGCCTATGGCCCGCAATCCGGCAGCGCAAATGAGCCGGGAATGCGCCCATCTTTTGTTGTCCAGTTCCCACATGCCTGCGTCTGGTTCCTGCCAACGTGCCATGATGGCGTCCGCGCAGACCTCCGCTGCCTTCCAATGCTCAAGGTTCAACCGGTCATTCTCGGCGGCGGCGGCGAAGAGCAGCAGCGACTCCCCGAACGCGTCCAGTTGGAACTGGTCGTTGACCCAGTTCCCGGCTTTGCCGGATCCGCCCGGGTAGCCGGGCAGCCCGACATCCCACTCATACGGGACCCGGCCTCCGTCCGTGGTGTAGGCAGGCCTCATGTCCGGGCCGTCCGAAAGCAGCCTCGCTGCAACGAAACTGACCGCGTCATCCAGGAGCGGAAACGTCTTGCAGGCCGCCACGGCCTGGCCGACAAAGCACTGATCCCGGATCCACGCGTACCGGTAGTCGTAGTTCCTTTTCTGCCCGGCCCGCTCCGGCAAGCCCATGGTCGACGCAGCTACCATGGCTCCTCCCACTCCCGTCATGCCTCGAAGAACGGCGTAGGACTGCCGGCAGTCGTCAGCGGAGATGGTGTTGTCGAAGCGGGGGACCGCCGAATGCCACGCATTCTCTGTTGCGCTCCAGGCCAGGGCGGCCTGCACCGGCTCATCGGGCAGTTGACAGTTGGAGATTTCCAGCACCAGATCGTGGTGTTCACCTTGGGACAGCTCGAGAACCGCTACGAGTCCCCGTTCCCCGGCCTTCGCCTGCGCCGCGCCGCCCAGCCGTATCTTGAGGTCTCCGGAGCTGGCGGTCCAGACGCCGCCGTGGCAGGAGAGCCTGCCCATCTTGTGCTTGCCGAAGTTCGCTCTCGCGTCCAATGTCACCCGCACCGAGGCGCTGCCCCGCACAGCCCGGATCCGGCGCAGCAACACAGCACGCTGGGGATCCCCCGGATAAGCCAGAGCTTCCCGGCATTCAACGATCCCCGATCCGGTCACCCACCGGCTCACCCAGATCAGTGTTCCGTCTTCGTATTGGCCGCCCCAGACGTTGCCTGGATCGGTCGGCGTCACGGCAAAAGTTCCAGGACCGCCCAACAGGCCCGAGAACACGGCATCATCCTGCCATTGCGGTGCGCACATCCACACCACGTCTCCGCCCGGTCCGACCAGCGCTGCGCGGGCCCCATCGGCAACCATCGCGTACTCCCTCAAAACGTGGGGAGGAAAGTCCGTAGGTGAAGGGTTCAACATACTAGCTACTTTAAGTGCAACAATTGCGACTACGCAATGAAATATCTGAAAGAAGCCTGATTGCCCGGAGGGGCTTGTGGCCTCTTTTCATTGCTTCGTCGCAATGGTAGCTTTTGGTCAAGTGACCTAATTCGGCAGCGCGGCCTGCGTTTTCCTTCGCCGGTCGTCACAATCCGGGGGCGTCGCCTCCTTGACCGCTTTCGGCCTGGCCGCAGGGGCCATGGCCGAGCCGCCAACGGATCGACGCCGAGATCGGGGAAGCGACCTTGCAGCCCAGAAAAACCTGGCCCTAAGAGAAGCCGAGGTAAAGATGCACCTGTTTGATCCGCCGAGCCTCATCGGGCAGGCCTCACATGCCGGATGTGGACCGCATGCGGTGGCGTATCTTACGGAGCAGTGCCACGGCTACGAGAGCAGCGCAGGCGGAGGCGGCAAGGCCAGCCCAGTGCCCGGGGCGCCGTCCGGCGTTCCGTCCGGGGACCCGGGGCGATCGGAGCGTCGCGCTGCTTCTTGCGAGCTGCGCCTGTTTGGCTGCGGATTCCGGCGCAGCAGGAGTTGGTACTCCTCCCAGCCACGCTCGGTCGCGGGTGCGGGCATCGACCTCGCTGCTGGACGCTCCGGGCCCACGGCCGCTCATGAGCCCGTTGCGCAGGCGCGCAAGTTCCTGTTGGGTTGCGTTTGCCCTCTGGCCGGCCATGGCCACAGTCTCCTCGCGGCGCAGCATTTTCGCCAGCCGAGGCCAATCATGCGCTCGGCCGCGGATTTCGTGAGGAGTACCGATGCCTGAATTTTTTCCGTTCTGGGTCGTGATTACCCACTTCCTAAATCTTGCCCTGATGCTGATGCTCTTCCGGTCCGGCATCGAGGTGCTGGCGGCATTTCCGAAGCTGTACTGGAATGATGACTGCCCGCCGGGCCGTCAATGGCTGCTCTTGTCCAAGAAGAATTTCGGCGCAGACCCGCGAAAACCCTGGTCTTCACTGGATGAGGAGGAGTCGTGGTCTCCGGTGATTGCCCTGCCAGGCAGGAAGAATCTTGGCCTGGGACGGCACTGGCACTTCATGACGATCCAGTTCTGGATCCTCACCGGGGTGGTCTATATCGTCACGATGTTCGCCACCGGCTACTGGCAGTACATCGTGCCCACCCGTTGGTCCATCATCCCCGACTCAATCAACGCGATCGGAACCTATCTGCAGTTCCAGTTTCCGGCCAAGATCCCTGGCCAACCATTCGAACCGGCCCAGAAACTTGCCTATTTCGGGGTGATTTTCGTGCTGGCACCGCTGCAGATTCTGACCGGTGCGGCCATGTCGCCATCCGTGCTTGCCCGCTTCCCGCGTTACGGAAAGCTTTTCGGCGGTAAGCAGGGAGCGCGCAGCCTGCACTTCTTGATTATGTGCGCCTTCGCAGCGTTTATCGTCGTCCACGTGTTCATGGTCATCATCCACGGCTTGCCGCAGGAGTTCGCCGCCATCGTTCTCGGAGACCCAGGCGGGGACCGGCGGCTGGCCACCGGCATCGGTCTGGCAGGGCTTCTGGCCATCGTGATTTTCCACGTGGTAATCACCTGGTTCTCGCTGCGTTACCGCCGCCGCACCCAGCGGCTCCTGGGCCGGATGGTGAACCCCTTTGAATGCGCCATCTCCCGCGTCTTCACTTCCCGCCAGAGCTTCGCCCGCAAGGACATTTCCCCCTACTTCCGTGTCAACGGTTTCCCGCCGCCCAGCGAGGCCTACAGGCAGATGGCGGCGGATAACTTCCGTGACTACAGGCTCGCCGTCGGCGGCCTGGTAGCAGAACCGATGACGTTCTCGTTGGCCGAATTGCGGGAGCTGGGCGAGCAGCGGCAGATCACCAAACACAACTGCATCCAAGGCTGGACCGCGATCGCGGAATGGGCGGGGATTCCGCTTGCCGACGTGATGCAAAGAGTCAAGCCCCATGCGGAGGCCAAATATGTTGTGTTTTACGGTATGGACGACAAGGGCCTGACAGAAGGCGAAGGCCGCTACGGCTTCTTCTATGGTTCCATCCCGATCCACCTGGCGGGACACCAGCAGACTCTTTTGGCCCTGGAGATGAACGGCGCCCCGCTGCCCATCGAACACGGCGCCCCACTGCGGCTCCGGCTTGAAACCCAGCTCGGTTTCAAAATGGTCAAGTGGATCCAGGGCATCGAATTCGTCACCGACGTCGAGGAGGTCGGCCTCGGCATGGGCGGATGGCGTGAGGACCAACAGTTCTACGCCAACGCCGCAGGCATCTAGAAGGCAGCCGGCATCCGCCGCACCCCCTCGGGCGCCCACCAGCCGTCTGCGTCGGCTGCGGCCCGTTTACGGCCCGTTTGCGTTGAGGCCCGGACTGACGCAGGGGGCGTACAGAGTCTCCGGATACTTGCCAGCGGGTAAACGGCTGCGATATGTTACTCATGAGTAACATTTCCGAGTGGCGCGAAGACTTCGCCCTTTTGGTCGCTGCCGACCACAAGTAAAGGAACAACATGTCTAAAGCTGCAATCGACATCAACGATCTCCCTTACGCCGACGGCGACTTCTTCGCCTTCGAGCAGCTGCTCAGCGGCAAGGAACGGGACCGGCTGGCGGAGGTACGCGAGTTCCTGGACCGCGAGGTCAAGCCGATCGCGGTGGATTGCTGGAACCGCGGCGAATTCCCGATGGAGCTGATACCCAAACTGGCGGAGATCGACCTGGTCAGTCCGGTCAGGCGCCAGGGCTACTCCAATCTCTTCGCCGGCATCCTGCACGCCGAGGCGACCCGCGCCGACACCTCGATCGCCACGTTCCTGGGCGTGCACGACGGGCTATTCACCGGCTCCATCGAGGCGCTCGCGTCGCAGGAGCAGCAAGACGCGTGGCTGCCGGACATCTACTCGTTGAAGAAGATCGGTGCCTTCGGCCTGACCGAGCCGCTGGGCGGCTCCGATGTCGCCGGTGGCACGCGCACCACGGCCCGGCGCGAGGGCGACAGCTGGGTCCTCAACGGCGCGAAGCGCTGGATCGGCAACGCCACCTTCTCCGACTGGGTTGTCATCTACGCCCGCGACCTGGCCGACAACCAGGTCAAGGGTTTCCTCGTGGATACCAAGACCGAGGGCTACACCGCCACCAAGATCGAGAACAAGATTTCGCTTCGCACCGTGCAGAACGCCGACATCACCCTTGAGAACGTCGTGGTACCCGACTTCTTCAAGCTGGCCAACGCCAACAGCTTCCGGGACACCAACAAGGTCCTCAGGGTCACCCGCCTGTCCGTCGCCTGGCAGGCCGTCGGCCAGCAGCTGGCGGCGTTTGACGTCGCCCGCCGCTACGCCGTCGAGCGCAGCCAGTTCGGCCGCCCGATCGCCTCCTTCCAGCTGGTCCAGCACCAGCTCGTGCAGATCCTCGGCAACGCCGTCAGCTCGATGGGCATGATGGTCCGCCTGTCCCAGCTCGAGGATGCCGGCGAGGCCAAGGACGAGCAGTCGGCCCTGGCCAAAGCCTTCACCACGGCGCGGATGCGCGAAAGCGTCGCCATCGGCCGCAGCCTGCTGGGCGGCAACGGCATTGTCACGGACTACGAGATGGCCAAGATCTTCTCCGACGCCGAGGCGGTCTACTCCTACGAGGGCACCCACGAGATCAACACGCTCGTCACCGGCCGGGCGATCACCGGGATCTCGGCCATCGTCTAGCCGCTCCGCGACAGGCCCTGCACGCAAGGAACCTGCCGCGCAGCATCGCAGCGGCCCTTCAACCGGAGCCGCCCTGTCCCGAACCGGGATTCACGGGCGGAAGCAGGATGGAGGGCCGCAGGTCCATCACGAAGGCCAGCGGATTGAGGTACTGGTCGCCGCGCCGCACGCCCCAGTGGATGCACGGCGTTCCGCCGCAATGGCCGGGCAGCGCTCGCCCCAGCACCGCCCCCTCGCCGATGGCATCGCCGGTCCGCAGCACACTCTCGACAGGCTCGAAGCTGCTGCGCAGGCCGTTGCCATGATCGATGGTGACCACCGGGCGGTCCACCACAAAGCCTACGAAACTGACCTTGCCTGCAGCCGGCGCCCTGACCGGCACGCCGTCGGACGCCGCCTGGAGGTCCACGCCGCGGTGGCCGCTGAGCCAGGGCCGGTCCGGCGGGTCGAACACACGCAGCACGGCCGGTCTGGGGGAGAGCGGCCAGCTCCAGCTGCCGGCCGCCGCCGCCGGCGCCGCCCCCGGAATTGGAACCAGGGCGATCAGCAGCGCCGTCAATTGTGCCATCGAGGTTGCGGCTGGCGCGTTGGAAACCTTCATGCCGCCAGCCTCCGCCGGCCTGCCGGACCGCGGAAGTCCCCGGGGCGGCTATGTGGATATCTGCCCGGATACCGGGCCGGCTTTCACGCCAAGTTCCAGCCGGGCTTTCCGCCCGGTTTTCCCTTGGATTACGGTCGGGACGCCTGCCCGGAACCGGTCCATTCCCGGGGGTCCGCTGTAGTACACTTGGTGGAGCAGTTTGCTGTGCCCTCATGCCCAGTTCCAAGTATTTGCCGATGTATGCGGCAGGTCCCTGGCCGGGCAGCACGTCTCATTCAGGAGTGCGGGTGCAGCGGCTGACTACGCGTATCCAGCCCTCCCTGTCCGAAGCCCGGCTTCCGGGTGCGGAGGACTGCGCCTCTTACGGTCCGGCCCCAGGGTCCGGATGAGTGGTGCGGTGGATACCAGGAGGAACACCCGCCTGGGTGTTGCTAAATAACCGTCAACTATTGGCAGGGTAAGAGAGCCCAGGGCTCTCTCATGAATGACCTGCCGGAAGGAGCGTCGGCATGCCCGTCGTAACTATGCGCCAGCTGCTTGACAGCGGCGTCCACTTTGGACACCAGACCCGTCGTTGGAACCCGAAGATGAAGCGTTTCATCTTCACGGAGCGCAACGGCATCTACATCATCGACCTGCAGCAGTCGCTGTCCTACATCGACCGTGCCTACGAGTTCGTGAAGGCTACCGTTGCACACGGCGGCACCGTACTCTTCGTCGGCACCAAGAAGCAGGCACAGGAAGCCATTGCCGAGCAGGCCACCCGCGTTGGCCAGCCGTACGTCAACCAGCGTTGGCTCGGCGGCATGCTGACCAACTTCCAGACGGTTTCCAAGCGCATCCAGCGCATGAAGGAACTCGAAGAGATCGACTTCGACGACGTCGCCGGTTCCGCTTACACGAAGAAGGAACTGCTGCTCCTTCGCCGCGAGCTGACCAAGCTGGAGACCAACCTCGGCGGTATCCGCAACCTGACCAAGGCGCCTTCGCTCCTCTGGGTTGTCGACACCAAGAAGGAACACCTCGCCGTTGACGAGGCCAAGAAGCTGAACATCCCGGTGGTGGCCATCCTGGACACCAACTGCGATCCGGACGAAGTCGACTTCCCGATCCCGGGCAACGACGACGCCATCCGCTCCGTCAACCTGCTGACCCGCGTTGTCGCCGACGCCGTCGCTGAGGGCCTGATCGCCCGCAACCAGCGCGCCACCGGCACCACGGAAGCTCCGGAAGAGCCGCTGGCCGAGTGGGAGCGCGAGCTCCTCGAAGGCAGCAAGGCTGAAGAGGCTGCCGCTCCGGCCGCCGCCGAGGCTGCTGCCCCGGAAGCCGCAGAGGCTCCCGCCGCTGAAGCCGCTCCGGCCGCTGAAGCTGCTGAAGCCGCTCCGGCCGCTGAAGCTGCCGAAGCTGCTCCGGCCGCCGACGAAGCCAAGTAGTCAGACAAGTAAATCTGGATCTCCCCGCGCGCAGTCCGCTGCGTAAGGGGTACTGACAGGATGGCCGCTCACTGAAGGTGAGCAGCCGTCCTGTCGGTCCGTACACCACACAAATTTCTAGACAGAGGGGTTCACATGGCGAACTACACTGCCGCTGATATCAAGGCTCTGCGCGAGCGCACCGGCGCCGGCATGATGGATGTCAAGAAGGCTCTTGACGAAGCCAACGGTGACGCCGAGAAGGCCATCGAAATCATCCGCATCAAGGGCCTCAAGGGCGCTACCAAGCGTGAAGGCCGCTCCACCGCAGAAGGCCTGGTTGCTGCCAAGGTCGACGGCGGCGTCGGCGTGATGATCGAGGTCAACTGCGAGACCGACTTCGTCGCCAAGGCTGACAAGTTCATTCAGCTCGCCGACAAGGTGCTCGCTGTTGCTGTTGAGTCCGGCGCTGCCGACCTCGACGCCCTGCTGGCCACCGACGTTGACGGCAAGCCGCTCTCCGAGGTCGTCGTCGAAGAAGGCGCCATCCTGGGCGAGAAGGTCGTCGTCCGCCGCATTGCCCGCATCGAGGCCCCGACGGTCGACGCGTACCTGCACAAGACCTCCAAGGACCTCCCTGCCCAGGTCGGCGTGCTGTTCGCCGTTGACGGCGAAGGCGAAGCTGCGGCCACCGCAGCCCACGACGTCGCCGTGCACATCGCCGCGATGGCCCCGAACTACCTGACCCGCGAGGACGTCCCGTCCGACCTGGTCGAGTCCGAGCGCCGCATCGCCGAGGAAACCGCGAAGGCCGAGGGCAAGCCCGAGGCAGCGATGACCAAGATTGTGGAAGGCCGCGTTACCGGCTTCTACAAGGGCGAGGTCCTCGTCGACCAGGCATTCGCCAAGGATGCCAAGAAGTCCGTGGCGCAGGTCCTCGAAGAGGCTGGCGTCAAGGCAACCGCTTTCACGCGTTTCCGCGTCGGTTCCTAAGTAAGACACGCTGAGGGGGTGGTCACTGCGGTGGCCACCCCTTTTGCATGCACCCGCAGGACGCGGGCCCCGGGGCGGAATGCATCCTTTGGCCCCCGGCACGATAACCTTTTTCAGAGCTCACCAACGGGAAGGCACCATGGATACCGTCAACAATTCAGCCCAGCCAAAGAAGACCAGGCGCCGCGTACTCCTGAAACTTTCCGGCGAGGTCTTCGGCGGCGGCAAACTCGGCGTTGACCCGGACACCGTGCGCGGGGTAGCCAAGCAGATCGCGGCCGCCGTGCCCGACGTCGAGGTTGCCATCGTGGTCGGCGGCGGAAACTTCTTCCGCGGTGCTGAACTGTCGCAGAGCGGCATGGACCGCTCCCGCGCCGACTACATGGGCATGCTCGGCACCGTGATGAACTGCCTGGCCCTCCAGGACTTCCTGGAGCAGGCCGGCGTGGAGACCCGGGTCCAGAGCGCCATCACCATGGGCCAGGTCGCGGAAGCCTACATCCCGCGCCGCGCCATCCGCCACATGGAGAAGGGCCGCGTCGTGATCTTCGGCGCCGGCGCCGGACTGCCGTACTTCTCCACCGACACCGTCGCCGCGCAGCGCGCCATGGAGGTGCACGCCGACGTCGTCCTGATGGCCAAGAGCGGGGTCGACGGCGTCTACACCGCCGACCCGAAGAAGGATCCCTCGGCCGAGAAGCTGCACCGGCTCAGCTACGACGAGGCGCTGCGCCGCGATATCCGCGTCATGGACCAGACGGCGATGACCATGTGCAAGGACAACAACCTGACCATGGTGGTGTTCGGCATGGAAGGCGAAGGCAACGTCACCCGGGCCATCCGCGGCGAGGACCTCGGCACCGTGGTCACCCCCTAGCTGCGGCTAGGATATTTTTTAGGACAGTTCCGTTCCCCGGGTCATGGGGTGCGCACCAATTTCTGAGGAGAGAACGTGATCGAAGAAACCTTGCTCGAAGCCGGGGACAAGATGGACAAGGCGGTTGAGGTAGCCAAGGAAGACTTCGCCTCGATCCGCACCGGACGTGCCACCCCGGGCCTGTACAACAAGGTCCTGGTGGACTATTACGGTTCGCCGACGCCGCTCCAGCAGCTGGCCTCTTTCGCTGTGCCGGACGCCCGCACCATCCTCATCACCCCGTTCGACAAGACCGCACTGCGGGACATCGAACGCGCCCTGAGTGACTCCGAGGTCGGCGCGAACCCCTCCAACGACGGCAACGTCATCCGGATCACCATCCCGGAACTGACCAAGGAACGCCGCAAGGAATACGTCAAGATCGTCAAGGCCAAGGGCGAGGACGCCAAGGTGTCCATCCGCAACATCCGCCGCAAGGCCAAGGAAACCCTGGACAAGCTGGTCAAGGACGGCGAAGCCGGCGAGGATGAGGGAACCCGCGGCGAAAAGGAACTGGACGCGCTCACCAAGGCCCACGTCGACGGCATTGACGAGCTGCTCAAACGCAAGGAAGCCGAGCTGCTCGAGGTCTGATGGCGGACGAACAGCAGGCCCCCGGACCGCGTGTCCGGGTGCGGGGGAAAGAGCGGAACAACCCGACGCCCAAAGCCGGCAGGAATCTTCCTGCCGCCACGGCGGTTGGCCTTGCCATGCTCTTCGCCGTGCTCGGCGGCCTGCTGTTCCTGCCCCTGGCCTTCGTGCTGATCGTCACCGCCTTCGCCGTTTTCGGCGTCTGGGAGGTGTTCCGGGCGCTGGAGGCCTCCGGCACCCGGCTGCCCATCATCCCCACAATGACGGGCACCGTGGCGATGCCGGCCGCGGCCTACTTCGGCGGCCCAGAGAGCCTGCTGTTTACCCTGCTGCTCAGCAGCGTCGCGGTGCTGCTGTGGCGCTCCCTGGAAGGCGCGGCCGGATCCGCCCGCAGCATCTTCGCCGGCGTCTTCACCATGGCCTGGGTTCCTTTCCTGATCAGCTTCGCCGTGCTGCCGCTGCATGCCTCCGGCGGCGTCACCCCGATCGGCCCCTGGCCCGGCGGCGTGGTGCCGCTCGGGGCCTGGCAGATCGGCACCCTGCTGCTGCTGGTGGTCTCCAACGACACCTTCGGCTACCTCGTGGGTGCCTCCCTGGGTAAACACCCGATGGCCCCGAAGATCAGTCCGAAGAAATCCTGGGAGGGCTTCGGCGGATCGATCGCCGGCGCCGTGCTGGTCGGCATCCTCGCCAGCATCTACGTGCTGGGCGAACCCTGGTGGTTCGGCGCCGCCCTCGCGGTGGGCATGGTCGCCGCGGCAACCGCCGGCGACCTGGCCGAATCCATGGTCAAGCGCGAACTCGGCATCAAGGACATGAGCAGCATCCTTCCCGGCCACGGGGGAGTGATGGACCGCCTGGACTCCATCGTGTTCGCGTCCCCGGTGGCCTTCATGATCTTCTCCGCCGGCGCCGGCGGCTAAAGCAGCGCCCCGCCCCCTCGGTGCCTAGAATGGTGCCGGGCAACTACGCCTGAAGTTGGCGCAACCAGAGCCGAACGGCATCGAAGGAAACATAGTTACAGTGGACATTCAACGGCAGATTCCGGCCTCCTTTGACCGCGTAGAGCGGAACCAGTACGGCTACAACGCCAAGCAGGTGGACCAGTTCCTGCAGCGCGCGCGGGTGTCGTTCGAGTCGCCGGACGGTGCGGGCCGGTCGGTCAAGAGCGCCGACGTCCGGGCCGTCTCCTTCGACCCGGTTAAGGGCGGGTACGCGGCCGCCGGTGTGGACGCCGCCCTGGACCGACTCGAGGACGCCCTGGCCCGGCGGGAACGCGACGAACTGATCGGGGAGCGTGGCGAGGAGGCCTGGCTGCGGGAGATCGGCCGGCTCGCCGGCCTGCTCCGGGGCCGCCTGCACCGCCCCGACGGGGAACGCTTCCGCCGCCCTGCCAAGGCAAAGGTGCGCAGCTACAACACCGCCGACGTCGACGAGCTGTGCCACGAGCTGATCGGCTACCTCGAAGAGGACCAGCCGCTCAGCGTGGACAACATCCGCCGCGCCGTCTTCCGCCCCGCCGTCGGACGCGAAGGCTACGAGGAAAACCAGGTCGACGCGTTCCTGGACCGCGTCGTCGAACTCATGGCCGCCATCGACTGACGCGCCCTATACCGGCGCGCAGCGCCTTCGGCGACGGAGCGTCACCGTTCGGTCGCGAGCGGCCGCTCGGGGGTGTGCAGCCTGGTCATCAGCCGGGTGATGGTCCGCGGAACGCGGCCCTGGGTGGCCCGGGACACCAGCACCATCACCGTGAAGGCGGCCGGCACCGTCCACGCGGCCGGCTGCGCGAGCCACGGCGGTGTGCCGGCGGCGCCCAGCACCGCGCCGACCATCATGGAACCGCCGCAGAACACCGCCCCGGTCAGCATCCCTGCGATGGCGCCGGTGTCAGTCAGCCCCCGCCACCAGATGCCCAGCAGCAGCACCGGGCAGATGGTCGAGGCCGTAAAGGCGAACACCAGGCCCACGCTCCCGGCCAGGGCCGTGGAGTCCGTCATGGTCGCAATTCCCAGCGGCACTACCGCCGAGATCACGGCGGCGAGCCGGAAGCCGCGGACGCTGCCACCCAGGACGTCCTGGCTGATGACTCCCGCCAGTGACACCACCAGGCCCGAGGTGGTCGACAGGAAGGCCGCGAAGGCCCCTGCCACCACCAGGGCCGAGAGCAGGTCCCCGGCGGTGCCGCCGACCATCCGTCCCGGCAGCAGCAGCACCAGGGCGTCGGCCTGGCCGCTTTTCGCCAGGCCGGGGGCAAACGTCCGCCCAATCAGGCCGTACGCCGTGGGGAAGAGGTAGAACACCGAGAGCAGTCCCAGCACAATCAGCGTGGTGCGGCGCGCCGACTGGCCGTCCGGGTTGGTATAGAAACGCACCAGCACGTGCGGCAGCCCCAGCGTCCCGAACAGCAGCGCCACCAGCAGTGAGATGTTCTGGTACGGGCCCGCCGGCGCCAGGGCCGTCGGGTTCACGGCTGGCTCGGCGACGGCGGGGGACCCGGTGCCCGCCAGGACGAACAGGATGAACAGCGCAGGCATGGCCAGTGCGGTCAGTTTCAGCCAGTACTGGAACGCCTGGACGAAGGTGATGGACCGCATCCCGCCGGACACCACGGTCACACAGACGACGGCGACCACCGCTACCTGCCCCACCCAGGCCGGCAGGCCGGTGGTGATCCGGATGGCCAGCGCCGCGCCGTGGAGCTGCGGGACGATGTAGAGCCAACCGACCACCACCACCACGAAGCTCGTGACCCGGCGCACCGCCCGGGAATCCAGCCGGGCCTCGGTGAAATCGGGAATCGTGTACGCGCCGGAACGCCGCAGCGGGGCGGCGACGAACAACAGCAGCATCAGGTACCCGGCTGTGTAGCCGACCGGGTACCACAGGGCGTCGGTGCCGGAGAGCAGGATGAGCCCGGCAACGCCAAGGAAACTGGCAGCCGACAGGTACTCCCCGCCGATCGCCGAAGCGTTCCACCAAGGCCGCACCGTGCGGGAGGCGACGTAGAAGTCGCCGGTGGTCCGCGAGACCCGCAACCCGTAGAAACCGATCACCGCGGTGGCCAGCGAGACGGCCGCGAAGGCCGCGACACCGACGACAGGATTCACCTGCGCCTCACTTGTCCCCGGCCAGGTCACGGTAGCGGGATTCGTTCCGAGCCGCCGTCCGGACGTACAGCCAGGCACTCAGACCGATCACCGGGTAGATCCCGGCGCCCAGCAACACCCAGTCGAAGGGCAGCCCGGCGATCCGCAGTTCGGCCAGGCCCGGCACCAGTCCGAGCATCAGTGCGAAGGCGAGCAGGATCAGCAGGAACCCGGCGGCCACTACAATGCCGAGCCGCAGTTGGGAACGGATCAGTGAGCGGACGAACACCTGCCCGGCGTCGGACTCCTCGGCAGCCTCGCGGGTGTCGGCGGCGGAACGTCCGGCGGCCACGCTGCGCGGTGCTGTGACACGGACCCGGGTCATGCCTGCGGCCGGATCCGGGTCGCCTCGAGCTTCTCCCGGACCGGCGGCAGGTGCCGGCGGCTAATCGGCAATTCCGCGCCCGCCACGGTCACGCTGGGGCGGGCGGCAGCCAGCTTCAGGTGGCTGACGTGGCTCAGGGCGATCAGGTAGGAGCGGTGGATGCGGAGGAAACCGGCGTCGGCCCACTGCTGTTCCAGGTCCGCCAGCGGCACGCGGATGAGGTAGCTCGCGTCCGCGGTGTGCAACCGGGCGTAGTCGCCCTGCGCCTGGACGTAGGTGACGTCGTCGCGCCGGATCATCTTGGTGGTCCCGCCCAGATCCACCGTAATCATCTCCGGAGCCGGCGCGCCCTCGCGGATCAGCTCGCTGATCCGGCCGATCGACCGGGCCAGCCGCTCGGCGCGGACGGGCTTGAGCAGGTAATCGACGGCTGCCAGCTCGAACGCTTCCAGCGCGCAGTCCTCGTCGGCGGTGACAAAGACGACGGCGGGCGGCTTGGCGCTGCGGGAGATGACCCGGGCGATGTCCAGCCCGGAGAGGGCCGGCATGTGGATGTCCAGGAAAACGGCGTCGACCTCCTCGGCTTCCAGGGCGCGCAGCGCCTCTGCGCCGGAGGACGCGCGGTGGATGGCCCCGATCCGTTCGTCCCGGCCGAGCAGGAAGGCCAACTCCTCGACAGCGGGCAGCTCGTCATCGGCGACGAGGACGTTAATCATGGTTCTAGCGTACTGCCGCGCCAGAAATCGGCGGCGAGGGGGCCACTGTGCGGCCCGGCGCGCCCCGCCAGGCGCCGCGCGGGGTTCAGGCCCCGCACCGGGTTTAGGCGTCGTGCCGCGGCTGTGACTTGGGCACCCGCATGGTGATCAGGGTGCCCTCGCCGGGAGCGGTCTCGATGACCAGGCCGTTGTCTTCGCCGTAGACCTGCCGCAGCCGTGCATCGACGTTGTGCAGGCCGACGTGTTCGCCGTCGCTGTGCCCGGCCAGCACGGCGCGGAGGTTCTCCGGATCCATGCCGACGCCGTCGTCCTCGATTGTCACCTCGGCGAAGGCGCCGGAATCGTTGGCAGTGATGCTGATGTGCCCCGGCCCCTCCTTGGCTTCCAGCCCGTGCCGGACCGCGTTCTCCACCAGCGGCTGCAGGCTCAGGAACGGGATGACGGTGCTGAGCACCTCCGGGGCGATCCGCAGGCTCACCTGGACCCGGTCGCCGAAGCGCGCGCGCTCCAGGAGCAGGTAGCGGTCAATGCAGCGCAGTTCCTCGGCCAGGGTGGTGAAGTCGCCGTGCCGGCGGAAGGAGTAGCGGGTGAAGTCGGCGAACTCCACCACCAGTTCACGGGCCCGGACCGGGTCGGTGTTGATGAACGAGGCGATCGCATTCAGCGAGTTGTAGATGAAGTGCGGGCTGATCTGCGCCCGCAGCGCACGGACTTCGGCCTCCATCAGCAGCGTCCGGGAGGCATCGAGCTCGGCCAGTTCCACCTGCGTCGCCACCCAGTCGGCAACCTCGCTGGTGGCCCGGACCAGTCCGGCGCCGGCCGCCGGGGCGAAGGCCGCCACCACTCCCACCACCCGGGTGCTGGCCTTGATCGGGGCGATCACCACGGCCCGCTCCGTCCCCGCAACCAGCGGCCCGGCTGCCTTTCCGTTGGCGAGCAGCTGCAGCTCGCCCGCCGGGATCACGGCGGTATGGCCGCCCTCCAGCACCTTGGCGGCAAGGCCCATCAGGGCCGGTTTCAGCTCTTCCGCGGCCCCGTCCCACGCCAGCACGCCGGTGGTGTCGGTGATCGCCAGGGCGTCACAGCCCAGCAGGCTGCGGAGCTGGCGGCTGGCCTTGGCCGCGCCGGCCGGGTTTAGCCCGGTGCGCAGATACTGGCCGGCGCGCGAAGCGGCGTGCAGCGTCTTGTACGTGGCGCGTTCCACGTCGGTCCCCAGCTCGCGGAAGGAGCGCAGGACCTTCAGGCCAACGGCCACGACGACGGCGATCGCCAGGGCAATCAGGGCGATGGCCGCGGCGGTGAACAGGGGAGAGTCCGGCATGCTGCCAGCGTAGCGCGGCGGCCCGCCCGTCGGCGGCCCGTCGTCGGCGGGGCAGCCGCGGCGAACGGCCGCACGGTGCCGTTGGGCGCAGCATTTCCACCGTTGAGCGACAGGAAACACGGCGGTGGTGGAATGTAACACGCATCACGGTGCACAGTGATTGCAGTCACACGTGCCGGACGCATGCTTACCGGAGCCCGGGTAACCGGCGGTGGCTCGCCAGTCTCAATGAGGAGGAACGATGGGTCACGAAGCCCAAGAAACGGACGCACCGGCGTTCGTGGACTTCAAGGAAGTCCAATCCACGGAGCAGTTCCAGGAACTGCGCAAACGTCACCGCAGCTTTGTCTTTCCGATGGCCATCGCATTCCTGCTGTGGTACTTCGCCTACGTCCTGCTGGCCGACTACGCGGTGGGCTTCATGTCCACGAAAGTCTGGGGCAACATCAATATCGGCCTGATCCTGGGCCTGCTGCAGTTCGTCACCACGTTCGCCATCACGGGCTGGTACGTCAGCTACTCGAACCGGAAACTGGACCCGATCGCCTCCGACATCCGCCACGGAATCGAAGGCCACGAGTTCGACAAGCACGGCAACCGAGTGAGCGGAGAAACAAAATGAGTTTTATGGTTCCCGCAGTCAACGTTGCGGATCTCAAGGACACCACCGCACTGAACATGGGCATCTTCGCCTTGTTCGTCGCGATCACCATGGTGATCGTCATCAGGGCCAGCCGAAACAATAAGACCGCGGCGGACTACTACGCCGCCGGCCGTTCCTTCACCGGCCCGCAAAACGGTACCGCGATCGCCGGCGACTACCTCTCCGCTGCTTCCTTCCTCGGCATCACCGGGGCCATCGCCATTAACGGCTACGACGGCTTCATGTACTCCATCGGCTTCCTTGTGGCCTGGCTCGTCGCGCTGCTCCTGGTGGCCGAGCTGCTCCGCAACACGGGCAAGTTCACCATGGCCGACGTGCTGTCCTTCCGGCTCAAGCAGCGTCCCGTGCGCATCGCCGCGGCCATCTCGACTCTGGCCGTCTGCTTCTTCTACCTGCTGGCCCAGATGGCGGGAGCCGGCAGCCTGATCTCGCTGCTGCTGGGCATCAGCGACTGGGGCGGACAGGCGCTGGTGATCATCGTCGTCGGCGCACTGATGATCATGTATGTACTGATCGGCGGCATGAAGGGCACCACCTGGGTCCAGATCATCAAGGCCATGCTGCTCATTGCCGGCGCGGCCGTGATGACCTTCTGGGTCCTGGCCATCTACGGCTTCAACCTCTCCGATCTGCTCGGCGGCGCGGTGGAAACCTCCAAAAACCCGAGCATCTTGAACCCGGGCCTGCAGTATGGCAAGACCGAGACCTCGAAGCTCGACTTCATGTCCCTGGGCCTGGCGCTCGTCCTCGGCACGGCGGCACTGCCGCACGTGCTGATGCGCTTCTACACGGTTCCGACCGCCAAGGAAGCCCGCAAATCCGTGGTGTGGTCCATCTGGCTGATCGGCATCTTCTACCTGTTCACCCTGGTCCTGGGCTACGGCGCCGCGGCGCTCGTTGGTGCCGACACGATCAAGGGAGCTCCGGGCGGGGTCAACTCGGCGGCGCCGCTGCTGGCCTTCCACTTGGGCGGTCCGCTGCTGCTTGGCTTCATCTCGGCGGTGGCGTTCGCTACCATCCTGGCCGTGGTCGCCGGCCTCACCATCACCGCGGCGGCGTCCTTCGCTCATGACATCTACGCAAGCGTCATCGCGAAGGGCAAGGCAGACGCCAACACCGAGGTCAAGGTTGCCCGCCGCACGGTCGTCGTGATCGGGATCCTCGCGATCATCGGCGGTATCTTCGCCAATGGCCAGAACGTCGCGTTCCTCGTTGCGCTGGCGTTCGCGGTGGCGGCCTCGGCCAACCTTCCGACCATCATCTACTCGCTGTTCTGGCGGAAGTTCACCACCCAGGGCGCAATCTGGAGCATGTACGGCGGCCTCGGCTCCGCCATCCTCCTGATCGCGCTCTCCCCGGTGGTCTCCGGCGCCAAGACGTCGATGATCCCGGGAGCCAACTTCGCGATCTTCCCGCTGAGCAACCCCGGCATCGTCTCCATCCCGCTCGCCTTCTTCCTGGGCTGGCTGGGCACGGTCCTGGACAAGAAGCTCGAAGACACCACGAAGCAGGCCGAGATGGAGGTCCGCTCCCTGACCGGGGTGGGCGCCGAAAAGGCCACCAACCACTAACCGCCCGCGCCAGCAGGGAAAGAAAATCCTGCCGGCCCGGTCGGCCGCAATGAAGAGGAACCCCTGTGCATCAGCACGGGGGTTCCTTGTGTGTACCCGGGGTTCCCGCGTCGCCGGGTCAGCTGCTCAGGAATCCGAGGGGCCTCGTTCGAGCAGCGGCTGGATCCGGAACGGGATCAGTTCGCCCATGGCCAGCGCGGTGTCGGTGCGGTCCACCCCGTCGCAGGCAAGGATCTTGCCGTTGATCCGGAACAGGTCCTCGGCGTCGAGGGCGACCACGCGGAGCAGCAGGTCGGCCGAACCGGTGAGGCCGTAGCCCTCCAGGATCTCCGGGATACCGGCCAGTTCCACCGCCAGCTGGCCCAGCTTCTGCTGCTGGACGTGGACGGAGATGAAGGCCATCAGGGGATAGCCGAGGGCGGCCGGGTTGATCCGGCGTTCGAAGGAGAGGAAGACGTGCTTTTTCTCCAGCTGGGCCATCCGGGCCTGCACCGTATTGCGGGACAGGCCCAGCTTCTGCGCCAGGGCCACCACGGTGCGGCGGGGATCCCGCGCCATGGCCGAGAGCAGGCGGGTGTCAGTGCCATCCAAAGCTTGCATAATGCGCAACGTTAGCACGGTCACAGAACCAGCGGCAGGGCAGAATGCTCAACTTTATAGCTAGTGGTTGTACCCAATGGCAGTTGTGAGTAGGGTCACAATTATCCGGGGCAACGGCGCCCGGGTGGCCGTCGCGCGTAGGGATCACGAGTCCCGCGGGCAGGGTCAGACGACGTCAGAAGGTTGCGGACAAACTGTGTTTACCGACGACGCGGGCAAGGGCGGCATTGCCGCCGGCGGCCCCGGGAACAGTGCAGAATCAAACAGGCGCTCGGGCGGCGATCTCGTCCAGCTCATCACCCCGGGGGGTGAACGCATAAGCCATCCGGAGTTCGACTCCTGGGTCCAGGACGTCAGCGACGAACAGCTCGCCTCGCTCTACGAGGACATGGTCGCCATCCGCCGGATCGACGCCGAGGCCACCGCCCTGCAGCGCCAGGGCGAACTCGCCCTCTGGCCCCCGCTGTTGGGGCAGGAAGCGTCCCAGATCGGCTCGGCGCGCGCGCTCCGCGACGACGACTTCGTTTTTCCCAGCTACCGGGACAACGGCGTCGCCTTCTGCCGCGGGGTACGGCCCGCGGACCTCGTGAAAGCCTGGCGCGGCAACGCCCTGGCCGGCTGGGATCCCTACACGGTGAACGTGGCGACGCAGCAGATCATCATCGGCGCCCAGTCGCTGCACGCCACCGGGTACGCGATGGGAATCCAGAACGACGGTGCCGACTCGGTGGCCGTGGCCTACTTCGGGGACGGTGCCACCAGCGAAGGTGACGTCAACGAAGCCATGGTCTTCGCGGCGAGTTTCCAGGCGCCGGTGGTGTTCATCTGCCAGAACAACCACTGGGCCATCTCCGAGCCCGTGATGCTGCAGTCCCACATCCAGATCGCGGACCGCGCCTCCGGCTTCGGCATTCCGAGCATGCGCGTGGACGGCAACGACGTGCTGGCCGTCATGGCCGCCACCCGGATCGCCATCGACCGGGCCCGCCACGGCGGCGGACCCACCTTCATCGAGGCCGTCACCTACCGGATGGGCCCGCACACGACGGCGGACGACCCCACCCGCTACCGGGATGCCAACGAACTCGAGGACTGGGCCGCGAAAGACCCGATCGCCAGGCTCAAGACCCTGCTGGACCGCAAGGGGCTGCTGACCGCAGAGCTGGAAGCCGCCGTCGCCGCCACGGCCGACGCCGTGGCCAAGGAACTGCGTTCCGGCACGATTAACATGCCCGAACCGCAGCCGCTGGACATCTTCAAGCACGTCTACAGCACGCCCAACTCCTCGCTGGAGCGCCAGCAGGACCACTACGCCCGTTACCTGGCTTCCTTCGGCGATCCCGCAGAGGCCGCTTCCGAAGAAGGTGCACGCTGATGACGCAGATGACCTTTGCCCGAGCCATTAATTCGGGCCTGCGCAAGTCCCTGGAAAACGATCCCAAGGTGATCCTGATGGGCGAGGACATCGGCACCCTCGGCGGTGTCTTCCGCGTCACCGACGGCCTGCAAAAAGACTTCGGAAAGCACCGCGTGGTGGACACCCCGCTCGCCGAATCCGGCATCCTCGGCACCGCAGTCGGCCTCGCCTACCGCGGCTACCGCCCGGTGGTGGAGATCCAGTTCGACGGCTTCATCTACCCGGCGTTCGACCAGATCGTCAGCCAGGTCGCCAAGATGCACTACCGCACGCAGGGCGCGGTGACGATGCCCATCACCATCCGCGTCCCCTTCGGCGGCGGTATCGGCTCACCGGAACACCACTCCGAATCGCCTGAGGCCTACTTCACCCACACCTCGGGCCTGCGCGTGGTCAGCGTGTCCAACCCGCAGGACGCCCACACCATGATCCAGCAGGCCATCGCCTCGGACGATCCGGTGCTCTACTTCGAGCCCAAGCGCCGCTACCACGACAAGGGCGAAGTCGACGAGTCGCTCGACCTCGCCGCCGCCCTGTCCATGGAGAAGGCGCGCGTGGTCACGGAGGGCACCGACGTGACGCTGGTCGCCTACGGTCCGCTGGTGAAGACCGCCCGCGACGCCGCGCTCGCTGCCGCGGATGAAGGCGTCTCCGTCGAGGTGATCGACCTGCGCTCGCTGGCCCCGCTGGACTTCGCGACCCTGGAGGCCTCGGTCCGGAAGACCGGCCGGCTGGTCATCACGCACGAAGCCAGCCAGTCCGGCGGCCTCGGCGCCGAGGTGGCCGCCAGCATCACCGAGCGCTGCTTCTACCACCTTGAAGCCGCCCCCGTCCGGGTGACCGGCTTCGACGTTCCGTACCCGTACTCAAAGCTTGAAATGCACCACCTGCCGGGCCTGGACAGGATCCTCGACGGCGTCGACCGGGCCCTGGGCCGCCCCAACTCCCTGAGCGGGCTGGAAGGATGAGCGCCACCATGATCAAGGAATTCCGGCTCCCGGACCTCGGCGAAGGCCTGACGGAATCAGAAATCGTCGCCTGGAAGGTCGGCGTCGGGGACACCGTTACGCTCAACCAGATCATCGCCGAGGTGGAAACCGCCAAGGCCGTCGTCGAACTGCCCTCGCCGTTCGCCGGCGTCGTGACGGCGCTGCATGAGCAGCCGGGCACCGTGGTGGAGGTCGGCAAGCCGATCGTTTCCTTCGAGATCGAGGGCGACGCCGGCGCCGCTGATTCCGGTGAACCCCCCGCGAAGCGGGAACCGAACCTGGTCGGCTACGGCGCGGTGCTGGAAGGCTCCGGCCGTCCGGCCCGCCGCGCCCGCAGCTTCGCCGCTGCGACTGCCCCGGCTCCGGCCGAGGCAGCGGCAGTCGCGCCCGTCGTCGAGCATGCCCCGGCTCCGGCTCCGGCGACCGTTCCGGCCGAGACCCCGGCTGCCCCAAAGTCCGCCGTCGCCCATCCGGCCGAGCGTCCGCGCTCCACGCCGCCGGTGCGCAAACTGGCCAAGGACCTCGGCGTTGACCTCGCGGCCATCACCGGAACAGGGGAGCGCGGGCTCATCACCCGCGACGACGTGCGGAACTTCGTTGGCGGCGGCGACCTCCCGGTGGCACCCCAGGAACTGGCCGGCGGCCAGACCTTTGCACCGGCACCCGCGCAGGGCGGGCGGGAAACCCGGACCCCGATCAAGGGCGTGCGGAAGTTCACCGCGGCGGCCATGGTGTCCAGCGCCTTCACGGCGCCGCACGTCACCGAGTTCCTGACCCTCGATGTCACACCCACCATGGAACTGCTGGGCCGGCTCAGGGCCAGCCGCCCCTTTGCCGGCTATAAGCTGACGCCGCTGACGCTGGTGTCCAAGGCCGTGCTGATCGCGCTGCGCAACCACCCGACGCTCAACGCCCGGTGGGACGAGGCCAACCAGGAGATCGTCCAGTTCAACTACGTCAACCTCGGCATCGCGGCCGCCACGCCGCGGGGGCTGACCGTGCCGAACATCAAGGACGCGGACCGGATGTCCCTTTTGCAGCTGTCCACGGCGCTGACGGAGCTCACCGAGACCGCGCGGGCGGGCAAGACGGCCCCGGCGGACCTTTCCGGCGGGACCATGTCCATCACAAACATCGGCGTCTTCGGCATCGACGCCGGCACGCCCATCCTCAACCCGGGCGAGGCCGCCATCCTGGCGCTCGGCGCGGTGCGGAAGATGCCGTGGGAATACCAGGACGAAGTGGCGCTGCGCCAGGTCATGACGCTGAGCCTGTCCTTCGACCACCGGCTGGTCGACGGCGAACAGGGCTCCCGCTTCCTGCAGGACCTGGGCGCCATCCTCGCCGACCCCGGAATGGCGCTGGCCATGGTTTAGCCGGCGGAGAGAAGGCCGGGCATCCACGTTGTGGGTACCCGGCCGTCTGCCGTCCGGGGGCACTTTGGTACCAATATTCGACGCCGGGGCGCTGGGGGTCGGCGTGTCCGCGCCAAAGTGCCCCCGGAGCGCCGCGGGTGTGAGCCGCGGACGGGCAGGTGCCAGGCCGTCAGCCGAGGGGCGGGGGAGCCGCCGGTGCCATCAGGGCGGCCCGGGCCATGCTTTCGAGCAGCGGCCGGGCCCGCTTGAGGGCCATCCGGCGGCCGTGGTTCCGCACCGAGTGCGGCGTGGAGTTGATCAGGCCGAAGGTGGCGTGTGCGCGCATCCGCAACTCGGCCGGATCGGTGTCCGGATGCACCCCGGCCAGGACGTCCACCCAGAGCTCCACATAGTTGCGCTGGAGGGTGCGGACCTCGGCCTCGTCCTCGGCCTCAAGGTTGCTGAAGTCCTGGTCCTGGACCCGGATGACATCCGGGTTGCTCAGGGCAAAGTCCACGTGGAACTCGACCAGGCCAGCGAGGGCCGCTGCGGCGCCGTCGGACCCTTCCACCACGTTGCGGCCGCCTTCCAGCAGGTCCTGGCTGACGCTGAGCAGCAGGGCGCCCAGGACGGCCTGCTTGCCGGCGAAGTGGCGGTAAACGGCGGGGCCGCTGACGCCAGCGGCGGCACCCAGGTCCTCCAGCGAGACACGGTTGAAACCCTCGGCGGCGAAGAGGGCGGCGGCCGCAGTAAGCAGCGCTTTGCGGCGGTTCTCCTTGGCCTGGCTTCGCTGGGTTGTCTGGCTGGACTCGGTCACCGGCGCGTCCCTCTTTTCGAATGTCCCGTGCTGACGCTGTCCTGTGTTGGACATCACAGTTAATAGAGACTAACCTAAATCTCAGTTATGCGGTACTAACCGAAATGGCCGGGCTCCCCGTCAGGGCGTGCGCCGGCGCTACGGACCGAGGACGGAAACAGTCAATGGAGACAATCGCCAGCCAGGTGGATGCCGGCAGCCCCGGCTTCGCGGCGAACCGCGAGGCGCAGCTCCGGCTGGCCCGGGAGCTGAAAGAACGCCTCGCCGCCGCGGCGCTGGGCGGCCCGGCGAAGTCCCGGGAACGCCACGTCGCCCGCGGCAAGCTGCTGCCGCGCGAGCGCATCGACCGGCTGCTCGACGACGGCAGCCCCTTCCTGGAGATCGCCCCATTGGCGGCCGAGGGCATGTACGACGGCGACTCGCCGGGCGCCGGGGTGATTGCCGGGATCGGCCTGGTCCACGGCCGCCAGGTCCTGGTCATCTCCAACGACGCCACCGTCAAGGGCGGCACCTACTATCCGATGACGGTGAAGAAGCACCTCCGGGCGCAGGAAATCGCGCTGGAGAACCGGCTGCCCTGCATCTACCTCGTGGACTCCGGCGGCGCCTTCCTGCCAAAGCAGGACGAGGTCTTCCCGGACAAGGAGCACTTCGGCCGGATCTTCTTCAACCAGGCCAGGATGTCCGCAGCCAAGATCCCGCAGATCGCCTCGGTGATGGGCTCCTGCACCGCCGGCGGCGCCTACGTTCCCGCGATGAGCGACGAGACCGTGATCGTCCGCAACCAGGGCACCATCTTCCTCGGCGGGCCGCCCCTGGTGAAGGCCGCGATCGGCGAGATCGTCACGGCCGAGGAACTCGGCGGCGGGGACGTGCACTCCAGGATCTCCGGCGTCACCGACCACCTCGCCGAGAACGATGAACACGCCCTGCAGATTGTCCGGGACATCGTCTCCACCCTGCCGAAGCCGGCAGCCCCCGTCTGGGACGTGGACACCGCCGTCGAACCCCTGGCCGACCCGGACGAGCTGTACGGAGCGGTGCCCACCGACGTCAACGCCCAGTACGACGTCCGCGAGGTCATCGCCCGGCTGGTGGACGGCAGCCGCTTCCATGAGTTCAAGAAGAACTACGGGACCACCCTGGTCACCGGCTTCGCGACGCTGCACGGCCACCCCGTGGGCATCGTGGCGAACAACGGCGTGCTGTTCAGCGAGTCCTCGCTCAAGGGCGCGCACTTCATTGAACTCTGCGACCAGCGCGGCATTCCGCTGATCTTCCTGCAGAACCTCTCCGGCTTTATGGTCGGTAAGGACTACGAGCAGGGCGGCATCGCCAAGAACGGCGCCAAGATGGTCACTGCCGTCGCCACCGCCCGCGTGCCCAAGCTGACCGTGGTGATCGGCGGGTCCTTCGGCGCGGGGAACTACTCGATGTGCGGCCGGGCCTATTCGCCGCGCTTTCTCTGGATGTGGCCGGCCTCCCGGATCTCGGTGATGGGCGGCAACCAGGCCTCCAGCGTGCTCGCCACGGTGAAGCGGGACCAGTACGAGGCCCGCGGCGAGGAGTGGTCCGCCGCGGACGAGGAAGCCTTCAAGGCCCCCATCAAGCAGCAATATGAGGACCAGGGCAGCCCCTACTACTCCACCGCCCGCCTCTGGGACGACGGCGTGATCGACCCCGCGGACACCCGCACCGTTCTGGGGCTGGCGCTCGACGTCGTCTCCCGCACCCCGCTGCCGGAGACCTCCTTCGGCCTGTTCCGGATGTGAGCCACCCATGATTCCTTCTTCCTCGACTACTGCTCCTGCAGCACCCTCCAAGCCGTTGTTCCGCACCGTCCTGGTCGCCAACCGCGGCGAGATCGCCTGCCGCGTGATCCGCACCCTGCGCGCCCTCGGCATCCGTTCCGTCGCCGTCTATTCCGACGCCGACGCCGACGCCCGCCATGTGCGCGAGGCCGACGTCGCCGTCAGGATCGGCCCCGCGGCCGCGACCGAGAGCTACCTCAAGATCGACGCCATCATCCGGGCCTGCCGCGACACCGGCGCCGAAGCCGTGCACCCCGGGTACGGTTTCCTGAGCGAAAACGTCGACTTCGCCCGCGCCCTGGAAAAGGCGGGGATCACCTTCATTGGCCCCGGCGTCGAATCCCTGAACGTCATGGGCGACAAGATCCGCTCCAAGAACCACGTCACCGGCTACGGCGTCCCGGTCGTGCCGGGTATCGCGGAACCCGGCATGAGCGACGCGCAGCTGATCCAGGCAGCGGCCGGCGTCGGCTTCCCGCTGCTGATCAAGCCCTCCGCCGGCGGCGGCGGGAAGGGCATGCACATCGTCGAACGCCCCGAGGACCTGGAAGCGACCCTGGCCACCGCCCGCCGGGTCGCGGCCAGTGCGTTCGGTGACGACACCCTCTTCCTGGAACGGCTCGTCACCACGCCCCGGCACATCGAGGTCCAGGTCCTCGCGGACAACCACGGCAACGTCATCCACCTGGGTGAGCGCGAGTGCTCGCTGCAGCGCCGCCACCAGAAGGTCATCGAGGAAGCCCCCTCGCCGCTGCTGGAGTCCCTGCCCGACGGCGCGGAGATCCGGGCCCGGATAGGCGAGGCCGCCTGCCAGGCCGCGCGCAGCGTCAAGTACAGCGGCGCCGGAACCGTGGAGTTCCTCGTCTCGGACAACGCCCCGGACAAGTTCTTCTTTATGGAGATGAACACCCGCCTGCAGGTCGAGCACCCGGTCACCGAGATGGTCACCGGCGTCGACCTGGTCGAATGGCAGGTCCGGATCGCCGCCGGCGAAGAACTCACCGTCCGCCAGGACGACGTCGCGCTCACCGGACACGCGGTGGAGGCCCGGGTGTACGCCGAGGTACCGGAGAAGAACTTCCTCCCCTCCATCGGACGGGTCGTGCTGCTGGACGAAATGCCGGACACCGCAGCGGGCCGCGTCCGTGTCGACTCGGCCCTGCTGGAGGGCCTCCAAATCTCCAGCAGCTACGACCCGATGGTCTCCAAGGTCATCGCGTGGGGCGAGGACCGGGCGGAGGCCCTGGACACCCTGGACCGGGCGCTCGCCGGGTACACCGCGCTGGGCATCGACACCAACGTCGAGTACCTGCGGCTGCTGATCAATGACGCCGATGTCCGCGCCGGGCGGCTCGACACCGGCCTGATCGAACGCAAGATGCCCGAGTTCACGTTCCGGCATGCGGGCGACTTCGAGGTGGCCGCTGCCGCCGTCTTCACCGCCGCGATGCAGGAAACTGAACCGCAGGAAGCCGGAAAAGGACCATGGCAGCTGCGTGACGGCTGGAGGCTCGGCGCAGCAGCCCCGCGCCGGATCAGCCTGGGCATGCCCGACGGCGGTATCGCCACGGTTGAGGTATTTGGCTCGTTGGCGCAGGGGAGTGCGGAGGTGGCAGTCAATGGCGGTCCTCGACGCCCGGTCTCGTTCGGCTCCGCCCGGCGCAATCAGGCCGAGGTCACCCTCGGCGGCGAATCCCGACGGTTCTCACTCGCACAGGTGTCCGCCGGACCCCACCGCCCGGGGCCCGACAGCCCGGCACCCACCGACATATTCCTTGGCAGCGGGGGCTGGTCCTGCCGGCTCGAGGTGCTCAGCCGCGAAGCCCGGCTCGCCCGGATGCTGGCCGCCGTCGAACGCGAAGAAGGCGCCGCCGACCCGGCGGTGCGCTCGCCGATGCCCGGCACCGTGGTGTCCGTGTCTGTCGAAAACGGCGACACCGTGACAGCCGGCCAGGTCCTGCTCTCGGTGGAGGCCATGAAGATGGAGCACCAGCTCGTGGCGCCGCTGGACGGCACCGTCCACATCAGCGCCGGCACCGGAGATCTCGTCAAGGCGGACCAGGTCCTCGCCACCATCCACCCCGCCGTTCCCGCCGAACCCTCAAAGGCCGAAGACACCATCGAAGAAGCCGTCATCGCCATGGGCGCGGCGGACTAGCACCCCCACCGCTTCAGCACCTCACCACAGCCACCCCAGACACAGGAGCCACCACCATGCCAGATTTTGAACTCAGCGAGGACTACCAGGACCTCAGCGACACCGTCCGCGAATTCGCCGACCAGGTGGTGGCCCCGGTCTCCGCCAAGCACGACGAAGAGCACAGCTTCCCCTACGACGTCGTCTCCCAGATGGCGGATATGGGCCTGTTCGGCCTGCCGTTCCCGGAAGAGGTCGGCGGCATGGGCGGGGATTACTTCGCCCTCGCCCTGGCGCTCGAACAGCTCGGCCGCGTGGACCAGTCGGTCGCCATCACCCTCGAGGCCGGCGTCTCCCTTGGCGCCATGCCGATCCACCGCTTCGGCACCGACGCGCAGAAGCAGGAATGGCTGCCGCTGCTGGCCTCCGGAAAGGCGCTCGCCGGCTTTGGCCTGACCGAGCCGGAAGCCGGCTCCGACGCCGGCGGCACCAAGACCACCGCCCGCCTGGAAGGCGGGGAGTGGGTCATCAACGGCAACAAGGAGTTCATCACCAACTCCGGCACCGACATCACCAGGCTCGTCACGGTCACTGCGGTGACCGGCCAGGAGGAACGCGCGGACGGCAGCATCAAGAAGGAAATATCCACCATCCTGGTGCCCACGAACACACCCGGCTTCACGGCGGAGAAGGCCTACAACAAGGTCGGCTGGAACGCTTCGGACACGCACCCGCTGACCCTTGCGGATGTACGCGTTCCGGAAGCGAACCTGCTCGGCAGCCGGGGCCGCGGCTACGCGAACTTCCTCTCCATCCTGGACGAGGGCCGGATCGCGATCGCCGCGCTGGCAGTGGGTGCCGCTCAGGGCTGCGTGGACCAGGCCGTCAAATACGCCAAGGAGCGCAGCGCCTTCGGCCAAAACATCGGCAAGTACCAGGCCATCGCGTTCAAGATCGCCCGGATGGAAGCACGCGCCCACACGGCCCGGCTGGCCTACTACGACGCGGCCGCCCGGATGCTCGCCGGCAAGCCGTTCAAGACCCAGGCCGCCATCGCTAAGATGGTCGCAGGCGAGGCAGCCATGGACAACGCGCGGGACGCCACCCAGGTGTTCGGCGGCTATGGCTTCATCAACGAATTCACCGTGGCGCGCCACTACCGCGACTCCAAGATCCTTGAAGTCGGCGAGGGCACCACGGAGGTCCAGCTGATGCTGATCGCCCGCGAACTGGGACTGTAGCCGGCCGGAAGGATTCCCAGATGATCAACAAAGTTGTTGCCAGCGCCGCCGAGGCCGTCGCGGACATCCACGACGGCGCCTCGCTCGCCGTCGGCGGTTTCGGGCTGTGCGGCATCCCGGTGGCCCTGATCGATGCCCTGCACGAGGGCGGTGCGGCAGACTTGGAAACTGTGAGCAACAACTGCGGCGTGGACGACTGGGGGCTCGGCATCCTGCTCAAGGACGGCCGGATCCGCCGCACCATCAGCTCCTACGTGGGGGAGAACAAGGAATTCGCGCGCCAGTACCTGGCCGGGGAACTCGAGGTCGTCCTCACCCCGCAGGGCACGCTGGCCGAGAAGCTGCGGGCCGGCGGGGCCGGCATTCCCGCCTTCTACACGCCCGCCGGCGTCGGCACCCAGGTCTCCGACGGTGGCCTGCCGCAGAAATACGACGCCGACGGGAACGTTGCGGTCGCCTCCGCGGCCAAGGAGGTCCGCAGCTTCCACGGCACCGACTATGTGCTGGAGGAGGCCCTGACCCCGGACTTCGGGCTGGTGCACGCCTGGAAGGGCGACCGGCACGGCAACCTCGTGTTCCACGCCACCGCGATGAACTTCAATCCGCTTTGCGCCATGGCCGGCAGGATCACGATCGCCGAGGTGGAGGAGCTCGTGGAGCCGGGGGAGCTGGACCCGGAGCACGTCCACGTCCCCGGGATCTTCGTCCAGCGGGTGGTCCTCGCGCCGCAGGCGGAAAAACGCATCGAAAAGCGCACCGTCGCCGTGCCCGCCGCCGGACCTGCTTCCACGTCCACCACCATCACCGAGCAGCCAGGAGCCTAGCCGTGGAGACGAACAACTCGCAGGGCTCGCCGCCCCGGCCCGAAGCGGTCCGCCACGAATACCGGCGCTCCGCCGTCGGGCACGCCGGCGGTGAAGGCGGCAAGGGCTGGACCCGCAACGAGCTGGCCGCCCGGGTGGCGCAGGAACTGCACAACGGCCAGTACGTCAACCTCGGCATCGGGATGCCCACCTTGATCCCCAACTACATTCCGGCCGGCGTCGAAGTGGTGCTGCACTCGGAGAACGGCATCCTCGGCGTCGGGCCGTACCCGGCCGAGGACCAGGTGGACCCGGACCTGATCAACGCGGGCAAGGAAACCGTCACTGTCAACAAGGGCGCCGCGTTCTTCGACTCCGCAGCCTCCTTCGGCATGATCCGCGGCGGCCACGTCGACGTGGCGGTCCTCGGAGCCATGGAAGTGGCACAGAACGGGGACCTCGCCAACTGGATGATTCCCGGCAAGATGGTCAAGGGCATGGGCGGGGCAATGGACCTGGTCTTCGGGGCCAAGAAGGTGATCGTGATGATGGAGCATGTGGACCGCAACGGCAACCCGAAAATCGTGGAGCGCTGCACCCTGCCGCTCACCGGCAAGGCCTGCGTCGACCGGATCATCACCGACCTGGCCGTGATCGACGTGGTGACCGACGGCGGCAGCTCCCGGCTCGTGCTGCGGGAACTGGCCCCCAACGTCACCGCGGAGGAAGTGGCCGCGGCCACCGGCGCCGAACTCTTCGAGGAAGACCAGGAACTCACCGTATGACCACGAATGCGACGCCCGGGCCGGGAAGCAGCCGCCGGGTCATCGAGCAGCGCGGCCTCTACTTCGACGAACTCGAAGAGGAGGTCGTTTACGCGCACCGGCCGGGCCGGACCGTCACGGAGACGGACAACGTCCTCTTCACCACCATGACCATGAACACCCAGGCGCTGCACCTGGACGCGGCTTGGAGCGCCGGGCAGCCGTTCGGCCAGCGGCTGGTGAACTCCATGTTCACCCTCGCGACCCTGGTGGGCCAGTCCGTCGCGCAGCTGACCCAGGGCACTATCATCGCGCAGCTGGGGCTGACGGACGTGTCCTTCCCGCACCCGCTGTACCACGGGGACACGCTGTACACAGAGACCGTGGTGACCGGTAAGCGGCTCTCCTCCTCCCGGCCCGGCCAGGGAATCGTGACCATGCAGCACACCGGCCGGAACCAGGACGGCGCCGTCGTGGCGCTGGCAACCCGCAGCTGCCTGATGTGGACGCAGGAGGCGCATGCCCTTCAGCAGCAACCCGGGCACCAGGAACCCGGGCGGCACGGAACCGCCGAAAAGGGGACAATCGAAGCATGAGTTTCCTGATGGGCCCCGCCCTGCTGTTTTGCCCTGCCGACCGCCCCGAGCGCTACCAGAAGGCTGCCGAGCGCTCGGACGCCGTGATCGTGGACCTCGAGGACGCCGTCGCACCCGCGGACAAGCAACGCGCCCGCGGCGCGATCCTCGCCCAGCTGGGCTCCGCCGGGGACGTCCCCGAGCTGGACCCGAGCCGCACGATCGTCCGGATCAACCCGGCCGGCACGGAGGAGTTCGACAAGGACCTGCACTGCCTCAAGCACACCCCGTACCGGCACGTGATGCTCGCCAAGGCCGAAGGTGCCGCCCAGCTCAAGGAGCTTGAGGGCTACAGCGTCATCGCGTTGTGCGAGACGGCCGCCGGCATCGTCAACGCCGCAGCCATCGCCGCGGAGCCCAATGTGGTGGGCCTGATGTGGGGCGCCGAGGACCTGCTCGCTTCACTGGGGGGCACCTCCAGCCGGGGCGACGACGACGGCGGCTACCGCGCCGTCGCACTGCACGCCCGCTCCACCGTGCTGCTGGCCGCCCGGGCGTTCGGCAAGGAGGCGATCGACTCCGTCTATGTCAATATCCCCGATCTGGACGGCCTCGCCGCCGAGGCCCGGGACGCCGTTGCCTCCGGGTTCGGCTCCAAGGCCTGCATCCACCCGAACCAGGTCGCCGTGGTCCGCGACGCCTACGCCCCGTCCGAGACCGAGGTCGCCGCGGCCAACGAGCTGCTCGAGGCCGCCGCTGCCGCCGGCTCCGGGGTGTTCCAGTACCAGGGAAAGATGATCGACGGGCCCATCCTCAGGCACGCTGAGGCCACGCTGCGCCGCGCGGCCCGCTCCTGACCCCGGCCCTCGCGGGAAGGCAGGTCGCGGCAGTGTTTTACCCTGGCACTGCCGCCAAGTGTCATCTCGGGCTCAGTGGAGCCACAGGTACCTGTTCTCTGGCCGGCCGGCGGCTCCGTACCGCGGGGTCAGGCGGGCAAACCCGTTGACCACCAGGTACTCCAGGTAGCGGCGGGCGCTGACCCTGGACAGGCCCAGCCGCAGCGCCATGCCGGCCGCGGAAACGTCCCCCGGGCTGGCCTGCAACGCCTCCATGACCGCGTCGAGGGTGGGGCGCGAGAGCCCCTTGGGCAACCTGGCTACGGGCTCGCCCGCCCGGCGTGCCCCGGGCCCCTCCGGGACGGAGTCCGCCTGCACGGCCCGGCGGGGCGGTGCCACCAGCCGGTCGATCCGTTCCTGGTCCAGCGGGCCGGCCGATGACCCGGCGGCCAACTCGTCGCGCAGCGCGACGTAGCCGTCCAGCCGCTCGTTCAGGGCCTGCGACGTGAAAGGCTTGACGAGGTAGTGCAGCACACCGCCGGCCATCGCCGAGCGCACCGTCTCCAGTTCCCGCGACGCCGTAATGACGAGAACATCCACGGTCTGGCTCGGCCGGTTGCGAAGCCCCTGGAGCACGTCCAGCCCGGACATGTCCGGCAGGTGGATGTCCAGCAGGACCAGCTCCGGCAGCAGCTCGGCCGCGAGGTCCAGGCCCTGCTGCCCGGTGTGGGCTGTGCCGACGACGTCGAAGCCGCCGCGGGCCAGCAGGAAGCCGTGGTGGATGCCCGCTACTGCCACGTCATCGTCAATGATGAGGGT
Source organism: Arthrobacter sp. SD1074B (assembly GCF_056780195.1). NCBI lineage: Bacteria > Bacillati > Actinomycetota > Actinomycetes > Micrococcales > Micrococcaceae > Arthrobacter > Arthrobacter sp. SD1074B. The sequence continues at coordinate 1,328,716 of NZ_JBRAZT010000001.1, forward strand.
GCGTATGCCGCTCATAGTCGTTCCAGTACCGCCTTTGTCGTGTTGGGCCCGGCCGCCGGTTGCCCCGCTGTCCTGAAAACAACGGTAAAGCAGGCGCCGCCGAGCTCCGAACGGGTGACAGTGGCGGTGCCTTCCCGGCGCCGGGCCACCCGCCGGACCAGCGCCAGGCCAAGGCCGCGGGTGTTGATCCCGTCCGGCTTCTTGCTGGTCACCCCGGCCTCGAATACCGCCTCCCCGTCCGCTTCCGGAACCCCGGGCCCGTCGTCGTCCACGGTCAGGGTCCGCTGGCCTCCCGGGCCCTCGGCCAGGACGACGGCGATCGTGCTGTCGTAACCGGCGGCGTCCACGGCGTTGTCGATCAGGTTGCCCAGCACGGTGAGGACGTCGTCGGTGCCATCGGGTGAGCAGGCGGAGTCTTCCGCCACCACGATGTCGATGCCGCGCTCGGCGCACACCGTGGACTTCGCGATCAGCAGCGCGCGGACGCCGTCGTCGGTGATCCCCGGGGCGAGGGGCCGGTTGACGAAGGCCGCGTCGCTGTGGCTGCGGCCCAGGTACTCCACCGCCTTCGACTGCTCACCCAACTCCAGCAGGCCCGAAATCACATGCAGTTTGTTGGCGAACTCGTGGGCCTGTGCCCGGAGCGCCTGGGTGACGTCCAGGGCGCCGTCGCGGTCGCGCAGCATGGTGTGCAGCTCCGTCCGATCGCGCAGGATCAGGACCTTGCCCACTTCCCGCCCGTCCACGGTGGCCGCGTTGACCTTGCCCAGCAGGATCCGCTCACCGGACAGCACCAGTTCCTCGGTGCTGGAGCCAGCCGAGAGCAGGCGGTGGATGCCCGGTTCCAGCGACGCCGTCGCCAGCGATCCGGTGATCTCCTCGCCGACGCCGAGCAGCCGGCGGGCCTCGTCGTTCACGAGCGCCACCTTGCCTTCGGCGTCGACCGCCACAAGGCCTTCACCGAGGCCGTGGAGCATGGCGTCGCGGGTTTCGAGCAGGGCGGCGATGTCCTCGGGCTCGAGTTTGTAGATCCGGCGCCAGACGAGTTTTGAAACGTACATGGCGCCCAGGGAACTCAGCAGCGCGGCCCCGAGCAGCCAGCCGAACAGGAGCGGGAGGTCTTCATTCAGGTCCGCCGCCAGGGTACTTTCCAGCACCCCCACCGACGCGGAGCCGATCACCGTGCCGGCGCGGTCAAAGATTGGGACTTTCACCCGCCAGGACTCGCCGAGCGTCCCTGTCTGGGTGCCCACGTAGATGTCGCCGGAGAGGGGCACCGAGGGGTCGGTGGAAACGTGCTTGCCGATCTCCTCCGGGTTCGGGTGGGACTGCCGGACGCCGTTGCGGTCCGTCACCACCACGTAGGTGACGTTCGAGGCCTGGCGGATGACTTCGGCGATCGGCTGGATGGTCTGCGCGGGGGATCCGGTGCCGAAGGCGTCGACCACGGACGGCAGCCGCGCCACGCTTTCGGCCACGCCGATCAGGCGTCCCTTGTAGGCGTCGCGAAGCTGCTGTTCCTGCATCCGGATGGTGACGGCGCCCACGACCGTGAGCACGGCCAGGACAATGGCGAGCTGGAGGGCGACCAGCTGGAAGCGCAGCGGAATCCTGTGAACCATGTCACAAGTGTCCCATTTGGCGGCGCGCGGCCCGGACGGATTCGGGCTTCCCGCCGTGACCAATATGACCACTACTACCTCTACGTCCGAATACTGTTCGCGGCCGGTGCCCGCTCCTAGGGTCGGGGAAGTGATTCCAATGATGTGCATCACATTCGTTCAAGGAGAGATAATGTCGTCCCACCTCAACTTCACCCGCCGGGCCGCGCTCACCGCCGGGGCAGCCGGCCTTGTGCTCGCCATGTCCGCCTGTGCCGGCGGCGGCGCCGCTGCCGGGCCCAGCGCGGACTCGATCAAGAAGCTCAGCATCATCGTTCCCGCCAATCCCGGCGGCGGATGGGACCAGACCGGCCGCGCCATCCAGGCGGACCTGCAATCCAACAAGCTCGTCTCCTCGGCCCAGGTCACCAACATCGGCGGCGGCGGCGGAACCAACGGCCTTGCCAAGCTCGCCACCGAAAAGGACGCCAACACGCTCATGGTGATGGGCTACGTCATGGTCGGCGCCGTGGAGACCAACGGCGCGAAGACCCGGCTCGAAGACACCACCCCGATCGCACGCCTGACCGAAGAGCCGCTGGTGCTGGTGGTGCCGGCGTCGTCGAAGTACCAGTCCGTACAGGACCTCGTGGCGGACATCAAGGCCAACGGCAAGGGCGTTTCCATCACCGGCGGCTCCGCCGGCGGAGCCGATCACATCCTGGCCGGCCAGATCCTGAAGTCCCAGGGCGTCGAGCCGGACAAGCTGAACTACATCGGCTACTCCGGCGGCGGCGAATCCCTCGCGGCGCTGCTCGGCAACAAGGTCCAGGCCGGCATCTCCGGCGTCGGCGAGTACGCCGAGCAGGTCAAGGCCGGCAAGGTCCGGGCGCTCGCCGTCTCGGGCAAGGCCGAGGCTCCCGCGCTGCCCGGCGTCAAGCCGCTCAAGGACCAGGGGGTCGACGTCGTGCTGACCAACTGGCGCGGTGTCGTGGCGCCCGGCTCGATCGATGATGCGCAGCGCACCAAGCTGACCGAACTCGTCACCAAGCTGCACGAGTCCGAAGCCTGGAAGTCCACGCTGAAGAAGAACAACTGGGACGACGCGTTCCTCGCCGGCGATGGCTTCAAGACCTTCCTGACCGACGACATCACCAAGGTCAAGACCACCCTGACGCAGATCGGCCTGGTCAAGTAACAATGTCTTCGCACGTTGTTACGCCCGCCAGGCGGCCGACGGGGGAGATCCTCTTCGCCCTGTTGTTCGTCAGCGTGGGCGCGGCAGGGCTCCTGACGGCGGGATCCATCCCGATCCCGCCGTCGGAGACCGGCATCGGCCCGCGGGCCTTCCCTTACATCGTCTGCAGCATGCTGGTGCTGGTCGGCGCCGGAATCGTCGTCCAGGTCCTGCGCGGCAAGGTCGGGCAGGCCGAGGAAGGCGAAGACCTCGACGTCACGGCCAAGACGGACTGGACCGCCCTGGCCAAGCTCGTCGGCTTTGTGGTGCTGCATATCTTCCTGATCGAACCTGCGGGCTGGCCCGTGGCAGCGGCCGTGCTGTTCAGCGGTGCCGCCTGGACCCTGGAAGCGAAGCCGCTGTGGAAGGCCATCATGGTCTCGTTGATCATGGCCCTCGTGCTGCAGTACGTTTTCGGCGGCCTGTTGGGCGTCTCGCTTCCGCCGGGCCCGCTGCTCGAGGAGGTGCCCTTCTTCCATGGATAGTTTTATGCTCCTGCTCGAAGGGTTCGCGACGGCGCTCCAGCCGGTCTACCTGCTGTACGCGCTGGGCGGCGTCTTCGTCGGCACCGCCGTCGGCGTGCTGCCTGGCATCGGCCCCGCCATGACGGTGGCCCTGCTGATGCCGATCACCTACGCCCTGGACCCTGCGGCGGCCCTGATCGTCTTCGCCGGAATCTACTACGGCGGCATGTACGGCGGCTCCACCACGTCCATCCTGCTCAACACCCCGGGCGAGTCCTCCTCGATCGTCACCGCGCTCGAGGGCAACAAGATGGCGAAGGCCGGCAGGGGTGCTGCGGCGCTGGCGACGGCGGCGATTGGCTCGTTCATCGCCGGCACCATCGCCACCGTGCTGCTGTCCTTCCTCGCCCCGGTGGTGGCCGAACTCGCCGTCGGACTCGGCCCGGTGGACTACGTCGCGCTGATGGTGGTGGCCTTTTTGACCGTGGGCGCGCTGCTGGGGGCCTCGGTGCTCCGCGGACTGGCGTCCCTGGCCCTCGGGCTTTTCATCGGCCTGATCGGCATCGATGACAGCACGGCCCAGCAGCGGTTCACCTTCGACAATCCCAACCTGGTGGACGGCATCGATATGGTCCTGGTGGCGGTGGGCCTCTTCGCCCTCGGCGAGGCGCTGTACGTCGCGTCCAAGCTGCGGCACGGCCCGGTCGAAGTCATCCCGGTCAGCAAGGGCAAGAACGCCTGGCTGTCCAAGGAGGACTGGAAGCGGTCCTGGAAGCCGTGGCTGCGCGGAACCTTCATCGGCTTCCCCATCGGTACCGTGCCGGCCGGCGGCGCGGACGTGTCCACCTTCCTGTCCTACGCGGCCGAGCGGAAGCTCGCGAAGGGCGCCAACAAGGCGCAGTTCGGCAAGGGCGCGATTGAGGGCGTCGCCGGACCGGAGGCGGCCAACAACGCTGCCGCCGCCGGCGTCCTGGTGCCGCTGCTGACCCTGGGCATCCCGACGACGGCCACCGCAGCCATGATGCTGACGGCTTTCCAGCGTTACCAGATCCAGCCCGGGCCGCTCCTGTTTGAAAACCAGGGGGCCCTGGTCTGGACGCTGATCGCCTCGTTGTACGTGGGCAACCTGATGCTGCTGGTGCTCAACCTGCCCCTAGTGGGCCTCTGGGTGAAGATCCTGCAGATCCCGCGGCCCTACCTTTACTCCGGCATCCTGGTCTTCGCCGCGCTGGGCGCGTTCTCGGTGAACTTCTCGCCGAGCGACGTCGGCGTCCTGCTGGTGGTGGGCATCCTGGGCTACTTCATGCGCCGCTACGGGTACCCGGTGGCGCCCATGGTGGTGGCGATGATCCTCGGGCCGATGTTCGAGGTACAGCTGCGGCGCTCGCTGCAGCTCTCCCAGAACGACCCCTCGGCCCTGTTCTCCACGCCGTTCGCCGTTGTGGTCTACACGACCATGGCGCTGATCTTCCTGGCATCCTGGTGGCTGCGCCGCCGGCAGGCCGCCCTGGAAGCGGCTCCGGAAAGGGAATCCCTCTCCGTTTAGGCGGGGTCCGTATTGATTCGACGCCATTGGCCGGAATGGGAACCACCATTCGGCCAATGGCGTCCGACGGGGTGTCAGCGTCCTGGGCTGTCCTGCCCACCCCGGCCCTCCGGGGGCAGCGCCAGCGGCGGAATGGACTCTCCCAGCGGGATCCGGATCCAGCGCTGGCCCGTTTCCCGGAACTCGGCCCGGGTCGCGAAACGGTACAGATAGCTGACGGCACGGACCCAGTGCGGACGGGCTCCGGCGAATGGATCGTGCCGCAACAGCTTCAGGGTGGCGCGGTCCGCCTCCAGCAGCTTCGCCAGGAAGGCGTAAAACCACTGCTCGTGGACGGTCCGCAGCGGGAGGAACCACATCAGCCAGTCAAGGCGCAGGTGGTAGGGGGCCCACTGCCGGGGAATCCGGCGGACATCGCCCGGCTTGCCCCGGAAGCCGTATTCCCGCCAGTCCGCAGCCGAGTCCGGCTCCGGGGCGAGAGTTCCTTCCACCACGATCTCGATCCGGTGCCGGGTGACCGAGCCGAACGCGCCGTAGGTGTTCCCGAGCTGCCACCGGTTGAAGGCCGCATTCATCAGCTGGTCGCGGGAGAAAAGGTTCGCGGCCGGGCGGTAGCTGAGTACCAGCAACAAGACGGTGGCCAGGAGGACGGCCACTAGCCACGCCACCGGCGCCTGGCTGCCGCCGCCCGGGCCAGCGCCGGCCACCACGGGCCATGGCCGGTCGAGCGGAAGGGCGGGGACCAGGGCGTGCGCCACCGGGTCGCTGACCGCGGCGAAGGCGAGCAGGATCGCCATCCAGTTGAGCCACGCGAAATTTCCGCTCGCCACCAGCCAGAGCTGGGTGAAGATAATGATGGCCGCCGCCGCGCTGGCCAGCGGCTGCGGTGCAAAGAGGAAGAACGGCACCACCAGCTGGGCGAAATGGTTGCCGAGGACCTCGAGCCGGTGCCAGGCCTTGGGCAGCAGGTGGGCCTGCCTGCTGAGCGGGCCGGGCATCGGCTGGGTCTCGTGGTGGTAGTACAGGGCTGTCAGGTCGCGCCATTCCTGGCCGCCGCGGATTTTGATCATGCCCGCGCCGAACTCAAGCCGGAAGAGCAGCCACGCCAGCATGATCAGGATGGTCCTTGGCGGAGGAATCTGGTCGGAGCCGAGGAACGCCACGATGAAGCCGGCCTCCAGCAGCAGCATCTCCCAGCCGAAGCCGTAGAACGTCTGTCCCACGTTGACGATTGACATGTACAGCAGCCACAGCGCCAGGAACGCCAGCAGGGGAACCCACGGCGGCCCCTGCTGCGGCAGGCCAGCCACGAGCGCGGCGGCCATCAGCAGGCCGGCCACGCAGACCGCCCGCAGCAGCCGGTCCGAATAGCGCCAGCTGAACAGGGTCGGCCGGCGCAGGCGGCGCGAACGCGCCAGGAAGTCCGGGACAGGCAGCAGCCCGCGCTCGCCGAGGAGAGCCGGAAACTGGTTGAGCGAGGACAGAAACGCCACGAAGTACACGGCGGCGACGCCGCGCTGAAGCACCTGCCGGGCGAACTCATACTCCGGCGCGTCAAACCAGGCCGTCCACTCCACGGTCACCACGTTACGCCTGCGCTCCGGGCCGCGGGCGTCGAAGTGGCACTTCGCGGGGATGCGCAGCCCCCACACTGCCGCGAGCTGCCGCCTCGGGCACCGCCCCGGGCAGGGTCCGCGGTGCGGGATACTTAAGCCATGCAGCCGCGCACAATCGTCCTCCTCGGATCCACGGGGTCCATCGGCACCCAGGCCATCGACGTCGTCGACGGCGCCCCGCACCTCTTTGAGATCGTGGCCCTCAGTGCCGGCGGCGGCAACCTCGAACTCCTCGCCGGGCAGGCCGTGCACACCCGGGCCCGGGCCGTCGGCGTCGCCAGCGGGGACGCGGCGACCCTCCAGCAGCTGATCGACGACGCTGCCCGTGCGGCCGGTGTCTCCGGCTACCGTCCGGAGATCATCACCGGTCCGGACGCCTCCACCCGGATCGCGGAAATCCCCGCCGACGTGGTGCTCAACGGCATCACCGGCTCGATCGGACTCGCCCCCACCCTCGCCGCGCTGAAGTCCGGTGCCACCCTGGCCCTGGCGAACAAGGAATCCCTGATCGTGGGCGGCGCCCTGGTCAAGGCGGCCGCCCGCGAAGGCCAGATCGTCCCGGTCGACTCCGAACACTCCGCCATTGCGCAGTGCCTGCGCTCCGGCACCGCCGCCGAGGTGGACCGACTGGTGCTGACAGCCTCCGGCGGCCCCTTCCGCGGCATGACGCGCGAACAGCTCCGCGACGTCACGCCCCGCGATGCCTTGGCGCACCCCACCTGGGACATGGGCCTGATGGTCACCACCAACTCGGCGAGCCTGGTCAACAAGGGCCTGGAAGTCATCGAGGCCCACCTGCTCTTCGATATCCCGCTGGAGCGGATCGACGTCGTGGTCCATCCGCAGTCGGTGGTGCACTCCATGGTCCAGTTCGTGGACGGGTCCACCATCGCCCAGGCCTCGCCGCCGGACATGCGCCTGCCTATCGCCTTGGGCCTGGGCTGGCCGGACCGGGTGGCCGGGGCCGCGCGGCCCTGCGACTGGAGCCAGGCCACCAGCTGGACCTTTGAACCGCTGGACACCCGGGCGTTCCCCGCCGTCGGCCTCGCCAAGGAAGCGGCCCGGCGGGGGAGCACGTTCCCGGCCGTCTTCAACGCCGCCAACGAGGAAGCCGTGACGGCCTTCCATGCCGGCCGGATCCGCTTCACCGATATTGTCGATACGATCGAAGCCGTCCTCAGCGAGCACTCAGGATCCTCCGGGTTGACGGTCGAATCCGTGCTGGATGCTGAACAGTGGGCACGCGCGCGGACCCTCGAGCGTTTGGCCGTGGGAAGTGCCTAAGAAGTAGCCGACCAATGCCCAGGAAGTAGCAAAACCCAGCATGAGCCCCGTTGTCCTCTTTATCCTCGGCGTCGTCTTCGTCGTGATCGGCATTGCCGTGTCCATCGCCCTGCACGAGGTGGGGCATCTCGTCCCGGCCAAGCTCTTCAAGGTGCGTGTCACCAAGTACATGATCGGCTTCGGCCCCACCCTCTGGTCCAAGCGCCGGGGCGAGACCGAGTACGGCATCAAGGCGATCCCGCTGGGCGGCTTTGTATCCATGATCGGCATGTACCCGCCCAACAAGACCGACGGCAGCGTCCGGCCCTCCAGCACCGGGATGTTCCAGTCCCTCGCGGCCGACGCCCGTTCCCTGGCGCATGAGGAAATCGGCCCCGAGGACGGAAACCGGGTCTTCTACCGGCTCCCGGTCTGGAAAAAGATCATCATCATGCTCGGCGGCCCGGCGATGAACCTGCTGATCGGCGTCATCCTGACCGCCGTGCTGTTGATGGGGTTCGGCGTGTCCGCGTCCACCACCACCATCGCCGACGTGTCCAAGTGCCAGGTCAAAGCAGGCGAGACGGTGGATCCCAACTCCGCCGACTGCAAGCCCACCCCCGCGGCCGCCGCCGGGCTCAAGCCCAACGACCGCATCACGTCCTTTGACGGCAAGGCCGTCACCAGCTGGGAAGAACTGACCGGCTGGATCCGCTCCTCCGCCGGCAGGCAGGTCAGCATCACGGTGGAGCGCGACGGCTCGCCGGTCACCACCACCGTCACCCCGGTGCTGTCCGCGCGCCCGGTCGTCGGCGCGGACGGCCGGCAGGCCAAGGATGCCGAGGGCAAGCTCCAGTACCAGGACGTCGGATTCCTCGGCATCGGTGCCCAGACCGCCCTGGTGCAGCAGCCGGCGTCGGCCGTGCTGCCCATGGCCGGAGAGAACATCCAGCAGATCGCCGGCGTCGTCCTGAACCTCCCGGCCCGGGTGGCCGGGGTGGCGCAGGCCGCCTTCAGCGAAGAGCCCCGCGACCCCAACGGCCCCATCAGCGTTGTCGGGGTGGGCCGGGTGGCCGGCGAAGTCGCCGCCATGGAACAAATTCCGCTGCAGAGCCGCCTGGCCGCCCTGGTCGGGCTGCTCGCCGGGCTCAATTTCGCGCTGGCCGTCTTCAACCTCGTCCCGCTGTTGCCGCTCGACGGCGGCCACGTTGCCGGGGCACTTTACGAGGGCGCCCGACGCCGGATCGCCAAGCTGTTGGGCCGGCCGGACCCGGGCGCGTTCGACATCGCCAAGCTGCTGCCGGTGACCTACGTGGTGGCCGCGCTGCTGATGGGGATGGGCGCGCTGCTGATCTATGCGGACATCGTCAAACCGGTCGACCTCTTCGGCTAGGCCCCGCCGGGTAGACGTTCCCGCCCGGTTAAACCCGGCAGGACGTCGGCTCCGCGCCATTGAGCCGCGGAACTCCGGGGGCGCCGGGCGTCCCGGTTCGCAACAACCGGGCGGGAACGTCGCCCGTGGACGACGCCGGATCCGGTCCAGTTAACCGGAACGGGCTGACCATCGTGATTTAGCTTATTTCGGCTGATTTTCAATAATCAGTTATAAATGGTTGATCTATGGGAATCAGCCGCCTAGGGTTGGTCTATGTACGTAATGACCATCGACCAGCGCGGCAGCACCGCCGACGTCGACCGCGTTCCGGCGCTGCTGGCGGAACTGGCGGAGCTGTGCCCCCGCACGCGCTTCGAGCGCACCGTGGGCGACGAGCTCCAGGGTGTGCCGGAGCACCCGGAAGACGTCGTGGCGATCGCCCTGCACGCCCTCCGCAGCGGCCGCTGGTACGTGGGCATTGGGGTGGGCCCGGTGGACCTCCCGCTGCCGGCCAGCCCGCGGGAGGGGTCGGGACCGGCTTTCGTTGCGGCCCGCCTCGCGGTGGAAAGAGCCAAATCCGCTGCCCCGCACGTGCCGCTCGCGGTGGTCGCCGCCGGCAGCCAGCGAGGGCCGGGCGCCGGAGCCCCGGCCGCCAACCCGGACAACAACCCGGCCGGGGGTCCGCCGGGAGCCCGGGAATGTTCTGCCGCCGAAGCAGTGCTGCGGCTGATCGGACGCCTCGTCCAGGACCGGACCGCTGCGCAATGGAAGGTGGTCGACGTGCTGCGCGGCCTCCGGAAGGGGCACGCCGCTGCCCACGGGACGCAGAAGATCGCCGCCCGGCAACTGGGAATCACAGAACAATCGGTGAGCCGTGCGCTGCTCCGCTCGGGCTGGCAGGAAGAATGGGCGGCGAGGCCCGCGGCGGAAATGCTGCTGGACCTGGCCCACGGCCTGGCCGCCGGGCCGGACAACGCCGCCCGGCAGAACGCCGCCGGGCAGAAACGTAACGAAGGAGACCGGTGAACGCCCTCTGGATCACGCTGGCCCTGCTGGTCGCCGGGTTCGTCGGCTGGCCGGTCACCGCCCTGGTGTTCCGGCTCGCCCGGACCATCGATGACCGCTCGGACACCCGGGCCGACGCCGCAGGCGCCGCCAGTACCGCCGGCGGCGGCCCCGCGGCCGACGCAACGCCGGACGGAACGGTCGACGGCGAAATCACCCGGCCGGCGGCCCCCGTCGAAGCCGGTGCCGGCGGGCCGGGGCAGGTTCCGGCGGCGCCGGAAGCCGGTACCCGCATCCTGCGCGGCGGCGCGATCATCGGCGTGCTCGAACGGCTGGCCGTCTGCCTGGCCATCCTGACCGGCCAGCCCGTCGCCATCGCCTACGTCGTCGCCATCAAAGGCCTCGGACGCTTCGCCGAACTGAAGGAAACGCCGGTGGCCGCGGAACGGTTCATCATCGGCACCCTCACCTCGCTGCTGTGGGCGGCCGGCGTCGCGGCCCTGGTCAAGGTGCTCCTGCTCGGCTGACGCGCCGGACAGGGGATAGGGTATCCGTATGACTGTTTTTGCTGTTGAGTACGTATACGACGCCGAATCCGCCGAAACCCGCGACGCCGCCCGCCCGGCCCACCGCGAATGGACCGCGGAACTTGCGCAGAACGGCACACTCCTCGCCAGCGGCCCCTACACGGACGGTGCCGGCGCCCTGCTCATCTTCAAGGCGGCCGACGAGCAGGCCCTGAACGACCTCCTCAAGCAGGACCCCTTCGCCGGCGCCGGCGCCATCTCCGGCACCCGCACGATGGTCTGGGCGCCGGTGACCGGCCTGCTCGCCGGGCACTCCGCCTAGCCCGCACCGCCTGCCCCCATCGATCGTTCGACTTAGAATTACACACACAGAGGAGTCCACGTGACCTCGGTCAGCCTGGGAATGCCGTCGGCACCGCCCCCCGTTCTCGCCCCGCGCCGGAAGACCCGCCAGATCAAGGTCGGCTCGGTCGGGGTCGGATCCGACTCGCCGATCAGCGTGCAGTCGATGACCACCACTCCGACCACGGACATCAACGCCACCCTGCAGCAGATCGCCGAACTGACGGCCTCCGGCTGCGACATTGTCCGGGTGGCGTGCCCCTCCGCCGACGACGCCGAGGCCCTGCCGATCATCGCCAGGAAGTCGCAGATCCCGGTGATCGCCGACATCCACTTCCAGCCGAAGTACGTCTTCGCAGCGATCGAGGCCGGATGTGCCGCGGTCCGCGTCAACCCGGGCAACATCCGCAAGTTCGATGACCAGGTCAAGGAAATCGCCCGCGCAGCCAAGGACCACGGCACCTCGATCCGGATCGGCGTCAATGCCGGCTCGCTGGAGCCGGGCATCCTCAAGAAGTACGGCAAGGCGACCCCGGAAGCCCTGGTGGAATCCGCCGTCTGGGAAGCCTCGCTGTTCGAAGAGCACGGCTTCCACGACTTCAAGATCTCGGTCAAGCACAACGACCCCGTCATCATGGTGGCCGCCTACGAGATGCTGGCCGAAAAGGGCGACTGGCCGCTGCACCTCGGCGTGACCGAGGCAGGTCCGGCGTTCCAGGGCACCATCAAGTCCGCCACCGCCTTCGGCGCGTTGCTTTCCCGCGGCATCGGCGACACCATCAGGGTCTCCCTCTCCGCCCCGCCGGTGGAGGAGATCAAGGTGGGGAACCAGATCCTGCAGTCGCTGAACCTGCGCCCGCGCAAGCTCGAGATTGTCTCCTGCCCGTCCTGCGGCCGCGCCCAGGTGGACGTCTACACGCTGGCCGAGCAGGTTACTGCGGGCCTGGAGGGCATGGAGGTCCCGCTGCGCGTCGCCGTGATGGGCTGCGTGGTGAACGGCCCCGGCGAGGCGCGGGAGGCAGATCTTGGCGTGGCCTCCGGCAACGGCAAGGGCCAGATCTTCGTCAAGGGCGAGGTCATCAAGACTGTCCCGGAAGACCAGATTGTTGAGACACTGATCGAAGAGGCCATGCGTCTCGCTGAAGAGATGGGGGAGTCCGATGGCGAAGATGCTGTCCCGGGTAGCCCCGTGGTTAGCGTCTCGTAGGGACGGCGCCGGCACCACTGTCCGGGTCCTCACGGGTGCGGACACAACTGGCCTGCTGGACCTGGCGCGGCAGGACGCCGTCGCCAACGTCTTCATCCTCTCCCACCTCGAGACCGCCGGAACGGCGTCGCCCACCGCGGGCGGCGCCAGCATCTTCGGAGTGTTCGACGGCGATGCGCTGCTGGGCGCGTGCTGGGCCGGCGCCAACCTCGTGCCTGTGCAGCTGGATCCGGACCTGGCGGCCGTGGTGGCCGGCGCCGCGCACCGGACAGGGCGCCGCTTCGCATCGATCTTCGGCCCGGCCGGAACGGTCCTGGCGCTCCACGCAGCGCTGGAACACCTGGGCCACTCCGCCCAGGAAATCCGCGGGGACCAGCCGCTCCTAACCATCGACGGCCCCCCTGACATTGAGCCCAACCCCGCCCTCGGCTTCGGCCACCTCGCGGACTTCGACCGGATCCTCCCCGCCTGCGCAGCCATGTTTGAGGAAGAAGTCGGCTACTCGCCGTACCTCGGCGGCCGCGACTACTACAGCCGCCGGGTTAGGGGACTGATCCGGGCGGGCCACTCGCTGGTCCATTTGGGCACGGACGGCGAGGTGGTGTTCAAGGCCGAGCTCGGGGCGGTCACAGCGGACGTTACCCAGGTCCAGGGGGTCTGGATGAATCCCGCGTACCGCGGGCTGGGCCTGAGCGCCGGGTACATGGCCGCCGTTGTGGTCCATGCCCAGACCCTGGCGCCGGTCACCAGCCTGTACGTGAACGACTTCAATACCCGGGCCCGCGCCAGCTACGAACGCGTCGGTTTCCACCAGGTGGGAACTTTCGCGACCGTGCTCTACTAGACACGATCTTGACAGGCAGTTTTGACAGAAAACTGGTTGCAGACTCTTGTTTTGGCGACGTGGATCACATAGGTTCTAGCTAGCCGCGCCGAGCAGGCGCGAGCGGTCTCAGGGGTGAACCAACCAGTGGCTGCCGGTACCGCCCGAGAGGGCAGGATCAGGTATACCAGCAGCACTGGATTTAGCGGCACTGGGGTCGCGGGGGCCACGCCATCACAGGATGACCAGCCGGAAACGGCCAGGGGCTTCCGTGTCATGGCGTGGCTCTTCCCATGCCGGCCGGGAATCCGGCCCGCGGCTTGGCGGTAGATTAGTGTCTGGACATTTTTCGTCATGCCCAGTTCGCACCGCACTTCCTCAGAAACGGATACCTTCCAGTGGTCCTTCGACTTTCCAAGCTGTTCCTGCGCACCCTGCGTGAAGACCCCGCCGACGCCGAGGTCGCCAGCCACCGGCTGCTGGTCCGGGCCGGCTACATCCGCCGCGCGGCCCCGGGCATCTACACCTGGCTGCCGCTGGGGCTGAGCGTGCTGCGCCGGGTGGAGCAGATCATCCGCGAGGAAATGACCGCGATCGGTGCCCAGGAAGTCCACTTCCCGGCGCTGCTGCCCAAGGAGCCCTATGAGGCGACCAACCGCTGGACCGAGTACGGCGAGGGCATCTTCCGGCTCAAGGACCGCAAAGGCAACGACTACCTGCTGGCCCCCACGCACGAGGAAATGTTCACCCTCCTGGTCAAGGACCTGTACTCCTCGTACAAGGACCTGCCGCTGAGCATCTACCAGATCCAGAACAAGTACCGCGACGAGGCCCGTCCCCGGGCCGGCCTGCTGCGCGGCCGCGAATTCATCATGAAGGACTCCTACTCCTTCGACGTCGACGACGCCGGACTGGACGCCAGCTACGCCGCGCACCGCAGCGCGTACCTGAAGATCTTTGAGCGCCTCGGCCTCGAAGTCGTCCCGGTCACCGCCACCGCCGGGGCCATGGGCGGATCCAAGAGCGAGGAATTCCTGCACCCGACCGAGATCGGCGAGGACACCTTCGTGCGCTCCGCCGGAGGCTACGCCGCCAACGTCGAGGCCGTCACCACGGTGGTGCCCGCGGACATCGACTTTTCCAATGCCCCCGCCGCCGAGGTGCGGGACACCCCGGACACACCCACGATCGAAACGCTCGTCGACGCCGCCAACACGCTGGCGCCCCGCAGCGACGCCGACGGCGGCGCCTGGACCGCCGCCGACACGCTCAAGAACGTGGTCCTTGCCGTCACCCTGCCCACCGGCGAACGCCAGCTCGTCGTCATCGGCGTGCCCGGCGACCGCGGCGTGGACCTCAAGCGCGTCGAAGCGAACATCGGCGCCTTCCTGCCCATGGGCGGCGAAATCACGCTCGAGGCAGCCAACGAGGAAGACCTCAAGAAGCAGCCCCTGCTGGTCAAGGGCTACATCGGCCCGGGTTTGTCCCTGGACAAGCCGCTGCTCGGTGCCGAAGGTGCCTCGAAGCTGCTGTTCCTGGTTGACCCCCGCGTCGTCAGCGGCTCCGCCTGGGTCACCGGCGCGAATGAGGCCGGCAAGCACGTTTTCGGCCTCGTCGCCGGCCGCGACTTCGGCTGGGACGGCGTGATCGAGTGCACCGAGGTGCGCGCAGGCGACGAGGCCCCGGACGGTTCCGGCCCGCTGGAAACCGCCCGCGGCATCGAGATGGGGCATATCTTCCAGCTGGGCCGCAAGTACGCCGAGGCACTGGACTTGAAGGTCCTGGACCAGAACGGCAAGCAGGTCGTCGTGACCATGGGTTCCTACGGCGTCGGCGTCACCCGCGCGGTGGCCGCCCTGGCCGAATCCAACCACGATGACAAGGGCCTGGTCTGGCCGCGCGCCGTCGCGCCGGCGGACGTCCACGTCGTCGCGGTGGGCCGCGGCGAGGAGATCTTTGCGGCTGCCGAGCGGCTGTCCCTTGAGCTGGAGGCCGCAGGCCTTGAGGTCATCTACGACGACCGCCCCAAGGTGTCCCCGGGCGTCAAGTTCGGTGACGCCGAGCTCGTGGGCGTCCCCACCATCCTCGCCGTCGGGCGCGGACTGGTGGACGGCGTCGTGGAGATCAAGGACCGCCGCAGCGGCAACGCCGAGAACGTGCCCGTGGACAAGGCTGTTGATTACGTGGTCAACGCCGTCCGCAACAACTGACCGCGGCCGGCGTTGCAGGGGATGGTCTCCGGACTTGAGTCGATCCAGCTCGCCACGCTGATCCTGGTGGTGGTGGCCGGGTTCGCCGCCGGCTGGGTGGATGCCGTGGTGGGCGGCGGCGGATTGATCCAGCTCCCGGTCATGTTGCTGATCCCCGGGATCAGCCCGGTGCAGGCGCTGGCGACGAACAAGATGGGATCCATC
This sequence comes from Arthrobacter sp. SD1074B, assembly GCF_056780195.1. NCBI lineage: Bacteria > Bacillati > Actinomycetota > Actinomycetes > Micrococcales > Micrococcaceae > Arthrobacter > Arthrobacter sp. SD1074B. The sequence continues at coordinate 1,344,136 of NZ_JBRAZT010000001.1, forward strand.
TTCGGCACCACCACCAGCGCCGTCACCTTCTACCGGCGGGTCCACCCGGACCTGCGCACCGCGGTGCCGATGGCGGTAATCGCGCTGACCGGCAGCTTCGGCGGGGCGGTGCTGGCAGCATCCCTGCCGGCCAGCGTGTTCAAGCCGATCATCGTGGCGGCGCTGGTCGCCGTCGCGCTCTTCACCGCGTTCCGTCCCAACGTGGGGGAGCTGACCAAACTCCGGCACGACGGGCACCGGCACTACGTCGTGGCCTGCCTGATCGGGGCCGTAATCGGCTTTTACGACGGCATGATCGGCCCGGGCACTGGATCCTTCCTGATCATCGCGCTGGTGTCCGCGATGGGCTACGCCTTCCTGGAAGCCAGCGCCAAGGCCAAAATTGTCAACATGGCCACCAACGCAGGCGCCCTGCTCTTCTTCCTGCCGCATGGCTCGCTGCTGTGGGGCCTGGGGCTGGTCCTGGGCGCCGCTAACATGGCCGGCGGCTACCTCGGTGCCCGGACCGCCGTGAGCCGGGGCAGCAAGTTCATCCGGATCGTGTTCCTAGTGGTGGTGGGAGCGCTGATCATCAAGCTCGGCTCCGACGTCTGGCACGACGCGTTCGCCTGAGGGCCGGTCCTGCCCGATCCCGCCCGGCGCCGGACCCGAAGGACTGCCCGGAGGGGCTGCCCCTTGACCGGCAGCCGGCGTAGCATGCAGCTATGTCAGCACCTGTTGAACGCTACGGTGATGCCCTGGCAGCCGCGTCCCGGCACGCACGCCAGTGGCTGGAGAGCCAGCAAACACGGCATGTCGGCCCCCGGCTGACCGCGGCCGGCCTGGCCTCCGACTTCGGCGGCCCGCTGCCGGAGACCGGGACGCCGGCCGCCGACGTGGTGGACTACCTCGCGACGAAAGCCGAACCCGGGCTGATGGCCATGCCCTCCGGGAGGTTCTTCGGCTGGGTCATCGGCGGCACCCTGCCGGCCGCGCTGGCCGCGGACTGGCTGGTCAGCGCCTGGGACCAGAACGCCGGGTTGCGGTTCGCCACCCCCGCCACGGCAGCCATCGAGGAAGCCGCCGGCAACTGGCTGCTCGAACTGCTGGGCCTTCCCAAAGAGGCCGACGTCGGCTTCGCCACCGGCGCCACCATGGCCAACTTCACCGGCCTGGCCGCCGCGCGGTGGCGGCTAATGGCCGACGCCGGCTGGGACCTCGACGCCGACGGCCTCGCCGGCGCACCCCGCATCCACTGCTTTGTGGGCCAGGAACGGCATGACACGATCGACCTCGGCCTGCGGTACCTGGGGCTGGGCCGGCCCATGGTGGTCCCCGCGGACCGGCAGGGCCGGATTGACCCGGCCGAACTCGACTGCGCCCTCGACCGCGCCCTGGCCGGCGCCCCAGGAGGCGCCCCAGACGGTGCCGGAGGACCGGCCCGGGCCCCGCTGCTGGTCTGCCTGCAGGCCGGGAACCTGCACTCCGGCGCGTTTGACCCCTTCAAGGAAGCCATCGCCGTCGCAAAGGCCCACGGCGCCTGGGTCCACGTGGACGGCGCCTTCGGACTCTGGGCCGCCGCGGTGCCGGAGCTCGCCGCCCTGACCGCGGGGGTAGCGGGCGCCGACTCCTGGGGCACCGACGCGCACAAAACCCTCAACGTGCCCTACGACTGCGGGATCGCGGTCGTCCGCGATACGCAGGCCCTGCGCTCGGCCATGGGCGTGCACACCAGCTACCTGATCCAGGACGCGGACGGCGCGGCCGATCCGTTCGAGTCCGTTCCGGAGCTGTCCCGCCGGGCGCGGGGCGTGCCGGTGTGGGCCGCGCTGAAATCGCTGGGCCGGGAAGGGGTCGCCGGCCAGGTCCGGGGGCTCGTACTGAACGCTAGGCAACTGGCGGAGCGGCTGGCGGCCCTCGACGGCGTGGAAGTGCTCAACGACGTCGACTACACCCAGGTTTCGCTGGCATTTGGCGACGACGCCACCACCCGTGCGGTGACGGCCCGGATCATCGCGGAGGGACGGGTCTGGATGTCCGGCTCACGCTGGCAGGACCGCGACATCCTGCGGATCTCCGTGAGCAACTGGAGCACGGACGACGCCGACGTCGCAGCAGCCGTCGACGCCGTGCGGGATGCCGTGGCTGCCGTCCGGGCAGGGCAGAACGGCTAGTCTGCGGGGTTGACGGCCTGCCCGGGCGCGGGCAGCTCCTGCGGGGCCGGCAGCCCGGCGAGGGTCCTCCCGGCGAGGGTGCTGGCGACCCAGAGCGAGCGGGCGACGTCACCGCCGTGGTTGCGTTTGGCTGCGTACCCCAAGGCATTCTCCACTTCGCGGGCCACCGTCCACTGCCGGGCGGTCTCGCCGTCGAGGCCGGCGGCGGCGCTGAAGTCGAAGCAGCGCTCCAGCAGGGCCTCTCCGGCGCCGGATCGGGGCAGCTCGGCCAGCCGGTTCCACAACAGCGGGGCCACCGCGAACTCTGCTTCGCCGACCGCGGGCTGAGGGTCTATCGCCTTGAATCCGCCTGCCATGACGCCTCCTGAACTGGACAGCGCCGGAGCGCCGTAGCGGGCGAGGATGTTGAGAAAATGCAGGTCGGTGTGGACCAGTACGTCCGTCCCGGAGCGCCGGCCGACGGCGCCGCGGGTCTGGCAGACCTCCAGGGCTGCTTCCAACAGCCAGCGCGGGAAGGGCCGGCCCAGCAGCTCCCAGCGTTCCGGGAGCTCGTCGCTCCATTGCTCGGCGCGGGCCGCCACGTGCTCGAATTTCCGCCACTCCGGCCGTGCGTCCGGCGCCAGGCTCAGCTGGCGGACCACCGAGCCCCACACCGCGGCCGCGGCGTCCAGCGGCACATCCTGCAAGGAGCGTCCGGCGTCGAGCCGCTCCAGCAGCAAGGCACCGGCCTCGGGGTCGTTGGCCAGCAGCCGGACCGCCCCGTGCCCGTTCCAGAGGGCAAGGGCCTGCGGTTCCACGAGCGCTTCGTCGTGCGGATAGGCAATTTTGAGGACGGCAGCTGTCCCGGCAGCTTCCCCGGGTCCGGGGCCGGCGTCCCGGCAGACCGGAATCACGACGGCGCCGTGGCCGTTCCACGGCAGCGCGCCGGGAGCGAGGCCAGGCTTGAGCTGCCATTGGCCGAGGGACTGCTCGATCAGCCGGGGGAGCGACGCCAACCAGGCGCGGCCCCCGGCACTGTTGCCGTAGCGGCGGGTGAGTCCGGGCGGAATCGGGACGGCTGCTGGGCTTCTCATCGCCTCCAGCCTAGTTGCCGGGCTTAGGCGGTGATGCCGCTGGCGCCCAGCCAGCTGCCGATCAGGAAGGTCGCCACAAGTGCCGCGGCGCCGCCGATGACCACCCGGATCGCGGCCTGGGCCTTGGATCCTCCGCCGATCCAGGCGCCGATGGCTCCGGTCGCGGCCAGCGCCACGAGGACGGCCGCGAACGTCAGCGGGACGCGGATGTTTTCCGGCGGCAGCAGGATGGCCAGCATCGGCAGGATGGCGCCGACCAGGAAAGCAATGGCGGAGGCGAATGCGGCGTGCCAGGGGCTGACGATATCCGTCTCGTCAATGTGCAGCTCGGCCGACAGGTGCGCGCCCAGGGCGTCATGGGCGGTCAGCTCGGTGGCAACCCGGTGGGCGGTATCCGCGCTGAGGCCCTTGCCCTGGTAGATGGCGGCGAGTTCGGCCAGTTCTTCCTCCGGCTGTTCGGCCAGTTCGCGGCGTTCCTTTTCGATCAGCGCCTGCTGGCTGTCCTTCTGGCTGCTGACCGAGACGTACTCGCCCAGGGCCATGGAGATGGCGCCGCCCACGACGCCCGCGGCGCCCGCGATGAGGATCGGACCGGAATCCGTGGTGACACCGGCGACGCCGACAACGATCGCGGCGACCGAGACGATGCCGTCGTTCGCGCCCAGGACGCCGGCGCGGAGCCAGTTGAGGCGGTGCGCGATGTCGTTGCGGTGGGGCTCGTTGTCATGAAGGGCTGCTGCGCTGCTGGTTTCCATGCCTACAGCAAATCACCGGCGGCCGCGGCTGACCAGTATTGGAAGGCTAAGCAAGGTAAGTCCGCCCTTGCCGGGCCAGCGGGGCGGCGGGCGTCAGTCCGGCGGCAGGGTGGGGAACGACGCAGGATCGGCGGCCAGCCCCGGCACCGGCCCGGGATTTGCGCCCCAGAGGACGGACCGGCGGGCGGCACCGAGCAGCCCCGAGATGGCCCATTTCCGGGTTTCGCCGTCGCTGAGGGAGACCAGATCCCCGTACGCGGGCAGCGACGCGGCCTCCAGCGCTGCCAGTCCGGGCCCCGGGGCGGCCAGGAAGGACGGGTCAAGGGCGTACCCGGGTTCCCGGTGCGGCACGGGGGCGCAGTGCGACCGGCTGAGGGCTTCGGCTCCTGCGAGAAGGGCTTCGTGCCGGATCAATTGGGCGGCGGCCGATTTTGCCGCTGCGCCGTCCAAGCGGGTCAGCGCGACCTGGTAGCCGTAGACAGCTTCCAGCTCGGTGCGGATCAGGGCGGCCAGGGCGTCCGGAAGGTCGGCGCCCGGCAGGCCGGAGTCCGGCCGGCCAGCGTCCGCCGCGGCGGATGCGCTGCTGCGGAAGGGAGCGGCCGACGGCGACGCGGGCACGGCGGGACAGGACCCGACTGCGGGGGACTGGACCGCCGGGACCGGGCCAGCGGACGCCGCGGCAGGGTCGGGGGCGCCGGCAGCGGCGGCGAGGGAGGATGACTGAACCAGCTGGGCGGTCCCGACGGCGGCCAGCAGCCTGGCCATTCCGCCGTCGGCCGCGGCAGCATCGGCAAGCCGTTGCCGGCCGCTTGCTGCGAGGTCCGCGGCGAGCCCGGCGGCGGAGCCCGGGACGGGGCGCGTCGGTGAATCCGTCGGAGACGGCGTGGCAGAAGGCGTCCGGCCGGGGCGCAGCAAGGCCCGGGCCTGCGTTGTCAGCAAACTCACAGTACGTGTCACGGCGGGCCGGACGGCGGCCGTTGCAGCGGCGCCCGCGGTGCCGGAGGGGGCGGCGCCTAGCTGTTCGCCGGCCGTCCGCAACTGCAGGGCAGCGGCCAGGGCAGCGGAGCGCGCCTGCTCCGAAAAGGGCGGTTCCGGGGGTTTCGGCGGAGCTCCGGGCTTAAACGCAATGCCCAGGCTCACCACCACGACGGCCAGGCAGACGAGGAGGGCAAGCCGGGAGAGGTGTCGGGGCGCCCGGACCCGCCGCCGTTCTTCCCCGCTGTCGTCTTTCACAACAGACCATGTTGTCATGGTTGGCATGCCAGCCGGGAACTGAAGTGCACCACGGCGCCGGGAATATCGCTAGGCTAGTACACACAACATCATCTAGCGGGAGGCGGGCGGCATCATGACCAACGCAGAAGCCACGACTTCGACAGACCGGACCGGAACGGGGAAGGCTGACGCCGCGCCCGCTCACAATCTGGAGGCCGAGCGCCTGCACGCGCTTCTTGAGCCTGCAGTCCTGGCGAACCGGCTGTACCTGGAGGACGTTTCCATCCACATCGCCGGCGCCAACCGGGTGGTCCACGTAGTGGTGGACCTGCCGCAGGAGGAGACCGGCGGCGTCAGCCTTGACGTCATCGCCGAAATTTCCAAGACCCTCTCGGACATTCTGGACAACGATCCCAGCACCGACTCGCGCCCCTACGACCTCGAGGTGTCCTCGCCCGGCGTCGGGCGGCCGCTCACCGAGGAACGGCACTGGCACCGTGCCCGGGGACGCCTCGTCACGGTCAACGTGATCCAGGGCGACAACGTCACCGGCCGCATCCAGTCCGTGGACGACGGCGGCGTGACCCTGGTCCCGGAATTGACGGTCAAAAAGGGAATGAAGCCCAAGCAGGGCGATCCCGTGAAGCTTCCTTTCGACAGGATCCGTAGTGGAAAAGTCGAGATAGAGTTCAGCCACCTCGAAGAGGCCGGTCTGGAGAACGACAATGGACCTTCCGAGGAGGCCTAATGGATATTGACATGAGCGCACTGAGACTCCTGGAGCGTGAGCGTGAAATCCCGCTGGATCTCCTGATTCCGACCATCGAGCAGGCCCTGCTGGTGGCCTACCACAAGACGCCGGGGGCCTTCGAAAAGGCCCGCGCGGAGCTGGACCGCAAGAGCGGCCACGTGACCATCTGGGCCACCGAAATCGACGACGACGGCGCGCCGATCGGCGAGTTCGAGGACACCCCTGCCGGCTTCGGCCGCATTGCGGCGAGCACCGCGCGGCAGATCATCCTGCAGCGCCTCCGCGACGCCGAGGACGACAACGTGCTGGGCCAGTTCAAGGGGCGTGAGGGCGAACTCGTCGCGGGCACCATCCAGCAGGGCAACAACCCGCACATGATCCAGGTCAACCTCGGGACGGTGGAGGCACTGCTGCCGCCGCCCGAGCAGGTTCCCGGCGAGAAGTACACCCATGGCAACCGGCTGCGCGCTTTCGTGATCGACGTGCACCGCGGCACCAAGGGTCCCTCCATCACGCTGTCCCGATCCCACCCGGGGCTGGTCAGGAAGCTGTTCGAACTGGAAGTCCCGGAGATCGCGGACCGTTCGGTCGAGATCGTGGCACTGGCCCGCGAGGCCGGCCACCGCACCAAGATCGCGGTAAAGGCGAACACCCCCGGCATCAACGCCAAAGGCGCCTGCATCGGCGAAATGGGTTCGCGCGTCCGCGCCGTGATGACTGAGTTGAACGACGAAAAGATCGACATCGTCGACTACAGCGACGATCCGGCAACCTTCATCGCCAGTGCACTCTCGCCGTCGCGCGTGAATTCCGTCACCATCACGGACGAGGCCACACGGTCCGCACGGGTGGTTGTGCCGGACTACCAGTTGTCCCTCGCGATCGGCAAGGAAGGCCAGAACGCGCGTCTGGCCGCCAAGCTCACCGGTTGGCGGATCGACATCGTCTCCGACGCCGCGGAGAACCGCGACAAATAGCCTCGCCGCGGGCCAGGCCCGCGGCGTCCTCGCCCCGGGCCGTCCAATTCCCCGATTCATGCCCCGTTTCGGGCACCGGGCGCCGGAGGGGCTAGAATAGACATGACCGCGCCTAACGGCCGGTATCCGCGTGCCCCCGGCACATCCGGTTTTGAGCCGGACGCCACGGGGCCCGCAGATGCGTACTGGCAGGAAGATACTCGTAGTGGCAGAAGTGCAACACCTCGGGAATCAGCCGCAGCGCACCTGCATCGGATGCCGGAAGAAGGGTCCGCGGTCGGTGCTACTCCGGCTCGTCGCCGACGCCAGTGGTTCATCCGCTGTCGTAGTGGATGAACGACGCCGGATGGCCGGCCGGGGAGCATGGCTGCACCCCAGCGAACAGTGCCTGGCACTGGCGGTCAAACGCCGTGCATTCGGACGCGCCCTCAACGGCGCAGCCGGGACCGCCGACGTCGAACGCCGGATCACGGCAGGCACGCAAGCAGCGGGCGCCCCGGTGGCCGCAGCAACAACCGTCCAACCTGAAAGCGGGTCAGAAAACTGATGGAAACCCGATGAGTTCCCAGCGATGAGTGCGCAACGATGACAACTTTGTTGCGCTCTGCAATGGGCCTTTCAGCTGCACTCGCGGCGGAGGCCCGCAGTAAGAAGTAGACGGTTCGTGCCTGGCTCGGTGCGGACCGAGACAGGAGAAATGTGGCCAAGGTCCGCGTACACGAGCTTGCTAAAGAGCTCGGTATTACTTCCAAAGATGCAGTAACCAAACTGCAGGAACTGGGCGAATTCGTTCGCTCCGCCTCTTCCACCATTGAGGCCCCCGTTGTGCGAAAACTCCGCAACGCCTACCCCGACGCAGCTGCCGCTCCGAAGTCCGAAGCGCCCGCGTCCGTCCCCAAGGCCAGCCCCGCAGCGACTCGTCCGGCGCCCGCGCCGGCTCCGGCTGCGCCGAAGGCCGCTGAAACCAAGACTGAAGCTCCGGCTCCGTCGGCTCCGGCACCTGCCGCCGAGCAGGCACCCGCCGCTCCGGCTCCTGCTCCGGTTGCCGAGGCCCCGGCGGCTCCGTCCGCCGGCGCCAAGCCCGGCGCACGTCCGGCACCGAAGGCTGAAACCCCGGCTGCTCCGGCACGCCAGGGCGGCTCGGCACCTCGTCCGGGCGGCCCGCGTCCGGGCAACAACCCGTTCGCCCCGTCCCAGGGCATGCCCCGCGGCCGCGGCGGCGACAACGAACGCACCTCCCGTCCGGGCAACAACCCGTTCGCTCCCTCCCAGGGCATGCCTCGTCCGGGCGGAAGCCGCACCGAGGGCGAACGCCCCGGCGGCCCCCGTCCCGCAGCAGGCGCCGGTGGTCCCCGTCCGGGCGCACCGCGTCCGGCAGGCGCGGCCGGTGCCCGTCCGGGCGCTCCGCGTCCGGCAGGCGCTCCCGGTGCCCGTCCGGGAGCCGGCGGAAACCGTCCGACTCCGGGCATGATGCCCAACCGCACCGAACGTCCCGCACCCGCTGGTGCAGGCCGTCCCGGCGGCGGCGGCCGTGGCCCGGGCCGTCCGGGTGGCGCTCCCGGCACCGGTGGTCCCGGCGCCGGCGGCGGTGCTCCGGCCGGCGGTGGCTTCGGCAAGGGTGGCCGCGGACGCGGCGGCACCCAGGGTGCCTTCGGCAAGGGCGGCGCAGGCCGCGGCAAGCAGCGCAAGTCGAAGCGTGCCAAGCGCCAGGAACTTGAGCAGATGAGTGCCCCGTCGCTGGGTGGCGTGAGCGTACCCCGCGGCGACGGCAACACCATTGTCCGGCTCCGCCGCGGCTCGTCCATTACGGACTTCGCCGACAAGATCGAGGCAAACCCCGCAGCGCTGGTGACGGTTCTGTTCCACCTCGGCGAAATGGCTACGGCCACGCAGTCGCTGGACGAGGAAACCTTTGCCCTGCTGGGCGAGGAGCTTGGCTACAAGCTCCAGGTCGTCTCGCCGGAGGACGAGGAGCGCGAGCTGCTCTCCGGCTTCGACATTGACTTCGAAGCAGAGCTGGAAGCCGAAGGCGACGAAGAGCTCGAGGCGCGTCCTCCGGTCGTCACCGTCATGGGTCACGTTGACCACGGTAAGACCCGGCTGCTCGATGCCATCCGCAAGTCCGACGTTATGGCGGGCGAGCACGGCGGCATCACGCAGCACATCGGTGCTTACCAGGTCACGCACAACCACGAGGGCACCGATCGCAAGATCACCTTCATCGATACCCCGGGCCACGAGGCGTTCACCGCCATGCGTGCCCGTGGTGCGAAGGTCACCGACATCGCCATCCTCGTGGTGGCGGCCGACGACGGCGTTATGCCGCAGACCATTGAAGCCCTCAACCACGCCCAGGCGGCCAACGTGCCGATCGTCGTGGCCGTGAACAAGATCGACAAGGAAGGCGCCAACCCGGAGAAGGTCCGCGGCCAGCTGACCGAGTACGGCCTGGTTCCGGAAGAGTACGGTGGCGACACCATGTTCGTGGAGGTCTCTGCCCGCCAGAACCTCAACATCGACGAGCTGCTCGAGGCTGTCCTGCTCACCGCAGACGCAGCCCTGGACATGCGAGCCAACCCGAACAAGGACGCCCGCGGTATCGCGATTGAAGCCAACCTGGACAAGGGCCGCGGCGCGGTCGCTACCGTCCTGGTCCAGTCCGGTACGCTCCACGTCGGCGACACGATTGTGGCAGGCACGGCCCACGGCCGCGTCCGCGCCATGTTCGACGACGACGGCAGTGCGCTGACCGAGGCTGGCCCGTCCCGCCCCGTGCAGGTGCTGGGTCTGTCCAACGTCCCGCGCGCCGGTGACACCTTCTTCGTGACCGCTGACGAGCGCACCGCCCGCCAGATCGCCGAGAAGCGTGAAGCCGCAGACCGCAACGCCGCCCTGGCCAAGCGCCGCAAGCGCATCAGCCTGGAAGACTTCGATCAGGCCGTCGCCGATGGAAAGATCGACACCCTCAACCTCATCCTCAAGGGTGACGTGTCCGGTGCCGTGGAAGCCCTCGAGGACGCGCTGCTCAAGATCGACGTCGGCGAGGGTGTCCAGCTCCGCGTTATCCACCGCGGTGTCGGTGCGATCACGCAGAACGACGTCAACCTGGCAACGGTCGACTCCGCCGTCATCATCGGCTTCAACGTCAAGCCCGCCGAGCGTGTTGCCGAACTGGCAGACCGCGAAGGCGTGGACATGCGCTTCTACTCCGTCATCTACGCAGCAATCGATGACATCGAAGCAGCCCTCAAGGGCATGCTCAAGCCGGAGTACGAAGAGGTCCAGCTTGGTACCGCCGAGGTCCGTGAAGTGTTCCGTTCTTCCAAGTTCGGCAACATTGCAGGCTCGATCGTCCGCTCCGGTGTTATCCGGCGCAACGCCAAGGCACGCGTCAGCCGCGACGGCAAGATCATCGGCGACAACCTCACCGTTGAGACGCTTAAGCGCTTCAAGGACGACGTCACCGAGGTCCGCACGGACTTCGAGTGTGGTATCGGTCTTGGCTCCTTCAACGACATCAACGAAGGTGACATCATCGAGACCTTCGAGATGCGCGAAAAGCCGCGCGTCTAAGTCGGTTTAGCGTTACAGGTGTGCGGGGCCGTTGGATTTTTTCCGGCGGCCCCGCCCCTGCGCTGGGCGGCCAACGTCTGACGACGTCAGCCGCCCCGCTCCGGCAGGCCCGATGCCACTCCCTGGCCGCCGGAAAAAATCCAACGGGAGTCCGTCGTAGACTCGCCTTAGGCGTGTGGCACCAAAACCCAAGGTGTATGTGGACCGCTAGCGCGTCGTCGTACATCCAAATTTTTTAGGAGTGGAAATGGCTGATCCCGCACGGGCTGCCAAGTTGGCGCAGCGGATTAAGGTTGTCGTCGCTGAGGCCTTGGGCCGGAGGGTGAAGGATCCCCGGTTGGAAGGCGTGACGGTGACCGACGCGCGCGTGACCAATGACCTGCAGCATGCCACGGTCTACTACACCGTCTTCGGCGACCAGGTGGCCCAGGCCGACGCGGCCAAGGGCCTGGAGAAGGCCAAGGGCGTGCTGCGCCAGGAAGTCGGCCGCAACGTCACCGTCCGGCTGACGCCGACGCTGGAATTCGTGGCCGACCAGATCCCCGTGGTGGCCTCGAACCTTGAGGAACTGCTGCGCGAGGCCAAGAAGCGCGACGCCGAGGTTGCGGCGCTGGCTGCCAGCGCCAAGCACGCCGGTGATGCAGATCCGTACAAGAGCGACATCCCCGAGGACGTCGAGCTCGATGATGACGACTTCGACGAAGACGACTTTGACGAAGAAAACAAGGACCTCAGCGCCGATAAGGACATCGACGAGGACCGCAACAAATAAGTCTCGAGCAAAACTGGCCGGACCCCGGGAAGGGGCCGGCCAGTTTTGTATCAGGGCTCCGGGGACTTTGGACTCTATGCCAGGGAGGCCGGGAAGCGTCCCATGGAGGCATGACTGCGGGCGAGCGGAATGGCGGCGAACGGGCGGGCCAGGTCAGGCAATGACTGAAATCCTGCGCTACGAAGTGGGGTCCGGAACGGTTCTGGTCGAGGTCGACGAAGGCAGCTTCGGGGTCGAACGGCCGGCCCGCAATGAGCTGGGTATCCTCGACGCGGGGCGTCGGCTGGAGGACGCGCTGGCCGCCGTGCGGCCGGCCGCCAGGGCAGCCGCCGATGTCATGCGGGAACTCGCTCCGGAGCACTTGGAACTCCAGTTCGGCGTGAAGTTGGCTGGCGAGGCTGGAGCCATCATCGCGAGGAACTGCTCCGAAGGGCACTTCATCGTCAAGATGTCCTTCACCGCGCCGGTGTCTCAGCCGGCGCTGCCGGATGACGAAATACAGCTCTGAACCCGTTCCGCACAATCAGTCAGCCAATCCGGGCCGCCCGGCCCGCGCCCCGCTCCGGGGGCGCTGCCCGCACCACTGCCTAGCGCCGCCGTCGGGCGCCCAAACCACCCAGCAACGGGGAACCCATCCCCAACAGGAAGCCGAAGTCATACCAGTTGCCGGCCCGTCCCGTGTTGTAAAAAGGAAACTCCCGCCAGGCTCCGAAGACGTGGGCAATCAGCACGATCCAGGCCGTGAGCCCGTTCCAGATGCCCCACAACAAGTCCTGCCACCACATGAGGTCCTCCTCCAGGGCCGGCCGCGCACCCGCAATGGATCCGCCCGCACCCGCGTCCGGTCAGGCTACTGCCTGGCGCGGGCGGGCGGTAGGACTAAAGGTCCCCGGCGCGGGCGGGAAGCCGGCCCAGGCCTTCCACGAGGTCCACTTGGCTGCCGCACAGGGCAACCCGGATCCAGCCCTCGCCGATCGAGCCGAAGGCGGTGCCCGGGGCGAAGGACACCCCGGAGTCGGCGAGGAAGCGCCGTACCCAGGCACGGACGTCGCCGCCGCTGACGTGCGAGACGTCCGCCCAGAGGTAGAAGGCGCCCTGCGCGCTGAGGAAGGGGATGCTTTTGGATTCCAGCACGGCGGAGGCGGCGTCGCGGTTGGCGCGGTAGTGGGCGCGGGCGTGGCTGACGTAGTCCTGCGGACCGGTCAAGGCCGCCAGGGCCGCGTATTGCGAGGGCGACGCGACACAGGAAACGATCGCCTCCATCACGTTGTTCATCTGCTGCTCGAGGCCGGGCGGGCAAATCAGCGCCCCGATCCGCAGCCCGGTGAGCCCATAGGTCTTGGACAGGGTCAGCGACGTGAACACGCGGGCCTCGCCGGGAACATCGCTGTCGAAGCGTACCGGGCTGACGTGCGGGACGTCGTAGGTGAAGGCCTCGTAGCATTCGTCCGAGACGATCCACAGGTCGTGCCGCCGGGCCAGTTCCACGAGGCTGCGGGTGAGTTCCGCGCCCAGCACGGCGCCGAGCGGGTTGGATGGAGAGTTCAGCATCAGGACCTTGGTCCGCGGCGTGATCAGCGCCTCGATGTCCTGGATCCGCGGCTGGAAGTCGTGGTCCGGGTAGAGCGGGTACTCGACGGGCACGGCGTGCAGCAGCCGGCTGGTCATCGCAAACGTCGGATAGCCGGGATTGGGAATCAGGATCTCGTCGCCGGGGGAGAGCAACAAGGTCATCGCGAAGTGCAATCCCTGCTGGGCGCCGTCGACGACGTAGACGCGGTCTGCGCCGACCGGCGTCGCGTTGTGCTCCCGGAACCTGGCCGCGAAGGCTTCCCGCAGCGCCGGGATGCCGGCGTTGGGGGTGTAATTGGTCTCGTCCCGGTCAAGGCACGCCATTCCCGCCTCGAGGATGTGGCGGGGGAGGGCGAAGCCCGGCTCGCCGATGCTCAACACGATGGCGCCGGGGGTGTGCCAGGCGGCTTCGGTGATCTCGCGGATCTGGTTGACGGGAACGTTGCGGACGTGGGCGGCAAGCTCAGGCATGTCTGCCATCCTAGCCGCCGGCGGTGTCCGGGCCCGGGCATCCGCGCCGGGGCCGGTCCCGTCGCGGATATACTGGGAGGCGTGCTTTCTGGACTGGTGATAGTGGACAAGCCGCAAGGCTGGACCAGCCACGATGTGGTTGGACGGATGCGGCGGATCGCCGGTACCCGAAAGGTGGGCCACGCCGGCACCCTGGACCCCATGGCAACGGGGGTGCTGGTGCTTGGTATCAACAAGGCCACCCGCCTTCTGACCTACATCGTGGGCACCTCCAAGACCTACACCGCCACCATCCGCCTTGGCGAGTCGACCGTCACGGACGACGCCGAGGGCGAGGTCACTGCCACCCGCAGTGCCGCCGCGGTCACCGAGGCCGGCGTCCGGGCCGGCGTCGCCGCCCTCACCGGCGAGATCCAGCAGGTGCCCAGCAGCGTCAGCGCCATCAAGGTCAACGGCGAACGTGCCTACGCCCGGGTCCGCTCCGGCGAGGACGTGAAACTTGCCGCACGGCCGGTGACGATCCACCGCTTCGAAATCCACGAACTCCGCCGCTCGAAGGACGGGGAGGCCCTGGATTTGGATGTGACCGTGGAGTGCTCCTCCGGAACCTACATCCGCGCTCTTGCCCGCGATCTTGGCGACGCCCTGGGCGTGGGCGGCCACTTGACTGCGCTGCGCCGGACCCAGGTGGGGCCCTATACCCTGGATCAGGCCCGGACCCTGGAGCAGCTGGCCGAAGAGCTGGAGGTCCTGGAGATGTCACAGGCTGCCCGGGCGCTGATGCCCAATCGCGAGCTCACCCCGGAGGAAACCACGGAACTGTCCTTCGGCCGCCGGATCGCGGCGGGCGCCGCCGCCGGCACGCCGGATGCGGCGACGGCGGAGCAGCCTGCGGCAGCCTTCGCGCCGGATGGCTCACTCGTGGCCTTGCTGGCCGACGCCGGAAGCTACGCGAAACCGGTGCTGGTCTTCGCGCCGGACAACGAGAAGCCTGCTGCCGGGAAGCCGTCCGCCGTCGCAAAGCCTGCCGCCGCAAAGCCTGCCGCCGCAGAGCCGGAAAGCTAGCCGTGGACGCGTATTTCTACATCATCCTGGTGGTGGGCCTGCTCTCTACGCTCCTTTGCGTTGGCGCCGGCGTGCTGAAGAAGGCGCCTAACGATGCCACCATCCTGTCCGTGGCCGCCGTCGAGCTGTCCCTGTTGGTCTATCTCGTCGGATCCATCGTCCGGATCGCGTCGGGGGAGCAGATCGCGGGGGAACCCTGGGAGTTTTGGGGTTACCTCGTCACTGCCCTGATGCTGCCGATAGGCGCGGTGTACTGGGCCATCCTGGAACGCACCCGGTGGAGCAATTTCGTGCTGGCGGCCGTCGGCGTCACCGCGCTGGTGATGGCGGCCCGAATGAACCAGATCTGGTACTGAAGTGGAAGAGGCAAAGAAGAACATGACGGCTTCACAGCAGGACACCGGCGACGCCGCCGGGACCACAGGGCACAGCGCCGCCGGGACCACAAGGCAGGACCGCCCGGCGTCGAAGGACACCCGCAACACCGGGCCCGGCCGGCTGCTGATTGCTGTCTACGCTGTGTTCGCCCTCTCAGCCACCGCTCGGGCCGGCTACCAAATCCTCACCAAGTTCTCCGAGGCGCCGCTCGCGTACCTGCTGTCCGCTTTCGCCGCGGTCGTCTACATCGTGGCGACTATCTCCCTCGCGAAGGCCGGCCGCACCTGGTTCAAGGTGTCGGTAACGGCGGTTCTGGTTGAGCTCGTCGGGGTCCTGGTGGTCGGCGCGCTTAGCCTTTTCGATGCGGTCAACTTCCCGCACGAGACTGTTTGGTCCTTGTTCGGACGCGGCTACGGCTTCATCCCGCTGTTGCTGCCCGTCCTTGGCCTGATCTGGCTGTATCGCCGGCGCCCGGCGCCCCGGCAGGCCTGACTCCGCCTCCCGGTCAACCAACCCGGCCACTCTACGCCCCCTCAGCCCCGACGGGGCCCTTTGGCGTGCCCCGCGGGGCCCAATAGTAAGCAAACTTGCCAAACGTATAGTAAGCATGCTTATTGTAGTATCAGGGTGCAGCCAGCGACAGCCTGCTCCCACCGTTTGTCCACCGGAGCGAGGGAGGCATCATGAGCATTGTGAACGCCGTTCCCCGAGCAACATGGGAACCGAAAACAGCAGGCGAGGGGCGCCGGACCGGGTGCCGCGGATGAGCCCAGGCCGGGAGTCAAAGAAGTGGCGGACTGATCAGCTTTTGTCCATGGCCGCGCGAGTGGTCGAGCGCCGCAAGGACCAGGCACTGGCGGCGTTGGGCCTGACCCATGCCGGCGTCATCGCCCTGCAGGGGCTTGCCACCGGGCCGCTAAATCAGGAGCAGCTGGCGCGCCGGATCGCCGTGCAGAGCCAGTCCTTAGGGAAGGTCCTGGGCCGGCTTGAAGAGTCGGGACTCGTCACACGAACCAAAGACGAGCATGACCGCCGGCAATTTTCGGTGGCCCTGACAGCTTCCGGCAGCGCGGCGCTGGCAACTGCGCATGAGATCGAACGCAATGCGCTGCCCGAGGACCTGGAAGGCTGGACCCACCTGCAACACGACCTGGCCAGGATACTGGCCGCATTCGAGGTCCCCGGAAGCTCCTGAGCCCCGAACCGTCATAGATCCGGCACAGCGGGCGCCCATGGGGCCCAGCTCGACGTCCGTCGCGACTCTCGTCGCCGACGCGAGGGGCGCAGGCGACGTCGACGTCGTGTTGGTTATTCGCCGCTTGCGTGCCGCGCGTCCGGAGTCTGTAGCCTGCGTCGCAGGGCGGGCCAAGCGGCGGCGAAGCCCGGATGCAGCTCCTTGTCACTGACGCCCTCAAGGCTGACCCATTGCAGCTCGAGACTTTCCGGATCACTGATGGCGGGTTCAAACGGCTCCACGACTTGCGCGGCCACCGTCGTATAGGACCAGTACCCGACGTCGAACACCGTCGTGAAGAGTACGCGGACGGATCCGGGCGGGACAGCGGCCTCTTCTTTGGCTTCGCGGAGAGCGCCGTTGACGGCATCTTCGCCCTGGTGCAGGGCGCCGCCGGGAAGCCCCCACGTTCCACCGTGGTCGCTCCACGTGGCGCGGTGCTGCAGCAGCACGCCTTTTGCGGCATCATGCACCAGCAGGCCCGCGGAGCCGAAGCGGCCCCAGAAGCGGCCGTGCTCGCCTTCCACCCAGGCATCGCCGGGATCCCGCGGCCCAAGAGGCCGGCGGGGATCGTGATAGGGGCTCCGTAGCGCCGCTTCCTGCCCTTCCGGCTGTGAGTCCGCGCTCGTCGGATCGTCGGCTGGGTTCACTTGAGCTGGCTGCGGGGAGACTGAGCTGTCCATCTGGATAGTCTGTCATGCCGTCGTCTGGGGGATCCCGGCCGCGTCCAGCCTGTTTCTCAAAGTGTCATACCCGCCTGCTTGGATAGGTTCATGGGAACCCGTGGAGCAGTCACCTTTTCTCCGGTCATCCGGCTTGGTGGTGCTGTCTGCCGGAAGTCGGTGGGGCGGGGCGTGCTGCTCCAGTGCGGCGATGGTGCCGGCTGTTCCGTCGAGGCCGGCGGTGCGGGCAATAGTGTCGTAGGTCCGCGGCAGGATTGATTCATGGGAACCAGCGCAGCTCTCAGCGTTTCTCCGGCGGCCCGGGCCGGGGGTGCTGCGCGCGGGGTTCCGTCGCTGGGGGGTGTTCTGGGGAAGTTGCGGGAGTTGTGCGCGACGGCGGTGGGGGACGCGGCGCTGTTCGGGGTCGGAGAGGCCGCGGAGTACGCCGCCGGGATCGAGGAACTCGCCCGGGCCGTGGAGTACCTGCAGCTCGTCGGCGCCGCCGCGGTGGACCGCACCCGCAAGGAAGCCGCCGCCGGCAACTCCCCGGCCCTGGATGACGGCTACCGCAAGAGCGGGGACTTCCTGCGTGACCGGCTGCAGATCACCGGCACCGAAGCCCACCGCCGCCTGTCACTGACCACCGCGGTCCTGCCGCGCACCGGGATCACCGGCCAGGCCCTCCCGCCCCTGCACGAGGAACTCGCCGCCGCCGTGGCCGCCGGGAGTGTCCCGTCCCGGTCCGCGACCATCATCGCCCAGGCCCTGGACCGGGTCCGGCCCCTGTGCGGCGCGGACACGACCGCCCGGATGGAACACTCCCTCACGGCCACCGCGGCCGGGCACGACCCGGACTTCCTGGCCCGGATCGCCCGGCGCTGGATGGACGCCATCGACCAGGACGGCGCCGAACCTTCCGAGGAAGTCCTGCGCCAGTTACAGGGCGCGTTCATCCGCCGCCCCCGCCACGGCCTGCACCACCTGGAAATCTTCGCCACCACCGAACAATTCGAACACCTCCTCACCGTGATGAACACCGCCACCAACCCCCGCAACACCCCCGGCACCACCCCCGGCACCCAAGACCCCGCTGACACGGCCACCGGCGACGCGGGTACCGGGAGCGCGGGTACCGGAGTCGGCGGAGGAGCCTTGTCCGCAACCGCCGGCCCCGGCGAAGAGGCCGGGCCCGGCGACGGTGACGGGGCGGGCGGGTTCGTGCCGGGCGGGCTGGACTGGCGGTCCCGGCCGCAGAAATCCCTCGACGGCCTGGTCGGCGCCTGCACAATAGCCCTCGCATCCGGCGGGCTGCCCGCCACCGGAGGCCTCCGGCCCCAGATCATGGTCACCATCGACCACCGCGACCTCCTCGAACACCTCCTAAACGCCACCAACACCGACACGGATACGGACACCCAGGCAGGCCCGTCCGGGACCGGGAACGCCGGCGGACGAACCAGGGACGGCGCCCGCCCCTACGGATTCGACAGCGGGGACACCGGCGGCGCCGGGGGCACCCGGGCCGGGGACGCAAGCGCCGGCAGACGCACCCCCGGCGCCGGGACCGGCCCGTTCGGGTTCACCGGCACCGGGACCCTGGCCTTCACCGGCCCCGTCACCGCCGGGACCATCCGCAAAATCGCCTGCGACGCCGACATCATCCCCGTCCTGCTCGGCAGCCAGGGCCGCATCCTCGACATCGGCCGCACCACCCGGATCTTCCCGCCCCACATCCGCAAAGCCATCACCGCCCGCGACCAAGGCTGCGCCTTCCCCAACTGCACCATCCCCGCCACCTGGTGCGAAGCCCACCACATCACCTACTGGTCCCGCGGCGGCACCACCAGCACCGACAACGGCGTCCTCCTCTGCTCCCACCACCACCACCTCATCCACAAAGAACAATGGACCATCCACAACCGCGCCGGAATCCCCTGGTTCATCCCGCCACCCCACCTCGACCCCCGCCAAACACCCCAAAGAAACCACTACTTCAAATGCTGAACCACCACGCCCACTGACCGGAATCCCAGCGGATATGAGGCGGCGGAGTCGTGCAGGACGGCCGCGGCCGGTCGTGACTCCGGCGACGACGGGGCTGCAGTATTCCATGGGGCGGCCGCGGACGGTCGGTTTTGAGCTGGAATCCAGTGGGGAGGCCAGTGACGAGAGCAAAGTCACCGGGGAATCCCAGCGCCATGTGTCGGTGTACCGGCTGACCGCTCGCTGGCGCCCGGCTCACCTGTCACTGAACGGAAGCGGCGTACCAGCCGGGAACGGGACGGCGCCCTGCTCCGGGGTCATCGTGAACCACTGGTCGTTCTGCTCCGTCAGGAAGAAAAGCAACCTGTTCCCGACGTCAAGTGGATCGCCGTCGGGGTAGGCGTTTCCGCAGGTGACCGGCATGGAACGCGATGCGGACGGTACCGTGTCCGACGTTGCCCTTGAGTACTTTCTCTATTTCCACCACGTGGACGTTGGCCTGGTAACCGTAGATCCGGACCTCGCCGTCCTTCTTCAGCGGCTTGCCGACCAGTACCGCACTGGCATGGTCAAAGCGCTGCTGCATTGTCTCGAAGCGGACCCAGTCGACGCAAACCTCCGTGCGCGCAACCGGCACCAGCCAGCAGCCGCAAAGCAGCACGGCCAGCAGCACTACCAGCCCTGCTGTCCCCGCCATTCTGCGCATGCTCAGACCCTAACCGCCGTCTGGGAACAAGGTCTACGGGGAACGGCCGGCGGTGCGGCAGCGGAACAGCGGGAAAGCGTGCAGCGGTCCAAGCCTCAAGTCAGCGCCCTCCGTGAAACCAAGGTCCTCGTAGAAGGCCCGCCGGCACTGCGAGCGGTGACCACGAACTCCGGATGGCCCGCACCAGCAGTGCGGGGTCCCGGGTGCAGGCGGCCCACCCGATCTAAGCGTAGGGGGGGGCAGGACCTCGGGGTCGGACACCTCTGCGCTGGCCACGATAGAGAACTGCGGTATCGGACCAGTGTGGCATGCTGAATTTCGTGCCTCCCCGAAACTCAACCACTGCACCGTCGCGGGTCCTGTTCTACGGCGTCACCGGCAGCGGCAAGTCCTCCGCTGCCCGAGCCTATGCTGCGAGAACGGGGCTCCCGGAGTTCTCCGCCGACGACGACATCGGCTGGCTCCCGGGCTGGCGGCAGCCGGACACCGCCGAGCAGCGGGAGCTCGCGGCGCGCATCGCCGGCCAGGATCAGTGGGTCCTCGACAGTGCCTACGGAGTCTGGCGCGACCTCGTTGTCCCGCGTGCGGAGCTGATCGTAGGCCTGGACTATCCGCGGTGGCTTTCACTTCTTCGGTTGATCCGGCGCTCACTTCGCCGGATCGTCGCCCGGGAGGAAGTCTGCAACGGAAACCGGGAAACGCTCGGCCGCCTGTTCGCTCCCGACTCGATTATCGGCTGGCATTTCCGCTCGTTCAGCCGCAAACGGAGGGTCATGCGGGAACTGGAGAGCTCTCCGGGCACCGCTGAGGTCCTCATCTTCCGCCATCCCCGCGAACTCGACGCGTGGCTCCGGGGCCTCCCGGACGGGGACCCGCAGCCTGCCCGGTAGGGCCGGCGTGCAGCTCCGGACGTCGCCGGCCCGCGTCAGCGGATCGGTTCACCCCGCTCGTCTACCCGGAAGTCGGCAATCACACGATTCGTGGCCGTGTCGATGATGACCACGGAGTGATCCGACCACCCCGGGTCAGGCTCGACCGTATAGTTCACGTCGGTGAGTTCCGTAGACCTGCCCGCGTCGTTGATTGCGCGGCTAAAGGCGTCCACCAGCTTGTGCGTTTCCGTATTGACGGCGACGGTTTCCTGCGGCAGCGCCGCGCTGTCGCCTGTTCTCGGCGTCGCGTTCCACCAGCCTTCGTAACCGCCGACCGGCCCTTCGGACCGCGACGTCCCGGGCAGGGATGGCCGGGTGTGATCCGCGGGGACGGACTGAGCGGCAGCAACGCCTGGCGCTACGGCAGTCAACAGGGCCAGCCCGACTGCGGCTATGAGTTTGTTCTTGATAATGTCCCCCAACATCGGTCCGAACTTTCCGCCGACTGTAGCAGGTCACCAAGGTCCAGCCTGCTCCGGCTCCGGCTTGGACGGCAGCCTGCCGCCGGGCCGGCTGCCGCCAGTCAGACGGCTGCTGCCCCGTCGTCAACGGCCCGACGCCGGACCGCCGGACCGCGGGTACGCGGACGCTATTTCTTCCCGAACAGTCCGCCCAGCAGGCCGCCGAGGCCGCCGTCGTTCTTCTGCGCATCGCCCTGCGTGTCCTGCGGAACGTCTTCCTGCTGTCCGGGGAGGTCGATGTCGATCAGCTCGCCCGGGCGTGGTTCGTTGCCGGACGGCTGGCCCTGCGGGACAGCCTGGGGCTGCAGCTCAGGCTCGCCGGCATTGTTCGGACCGCCGGCGTCGGGGGCTACCGCCTCATGAGCCGTTCGCTGCTGCCCGCCGCCAAGCATGCCGCCGAGGATGTCGCCCAGGCCGCCCCCGGCACCGCCCGCGCCGCCAAGAATTCCTCCGAGGATGCCGCCGAGGTCGATGCCCCCGCCGCCCTGGCCGCCCCCGAGTGCGCCGCCGCCGGCACCACCCTGGCCGTCCGCCTGGCTGCGTCCGCCCAGAACCTTGTTGGCGAGGTAGGACATGACGATCGGTGCGAGCAGGGGGAGGAGCTTGCGGACCAGGTCCCCACCCACCCCGCCCAGCTGTGCGGTACCCGCCAGCTGATTGGCGACCTGGTCCTGCTGGCCGCCGAAGACATGGTTCACGATTTTTTCGCCGTCGGCAGTATCTACCTGCGCAGCATCCACTCCGCCGTCGACCAGCCCGTCGTGGTGCTGGCCGAGGGCCGATTCCAGCGAGGCTGCACCCTCCGGCGCCTGTGAGTTGCTGTGCATCCCGGCAAGGAGTGCGGGCACGGCGGCTTCCACCGCGGTTTGGGCCGTCTTCCGGTCGGTCCCGAGCATGTCGGCGATCTGGTCTACCGGGATCTGCCTGAGGATGTCCTGAAGCTCAGTCATGGCGTTCTCCTTCAGCCGCGGGCCGCGCGGCGTGCATTGATGGCGGCGGCGGCCGCCTGGCCGTCGCCGAACTGGTGCCCTAGCATCGTAGCCCGGGGCGTCGGAGCCGGAAAGGCCGCGGCCGAGGCCCTGGGTGCCGTCCAGGAACAGGGCAGATAGCGGGTAATCTTAGAGAGTTCCGGAGCCGGCCCAACCCTCCGGAGGAGTTCATGGCAGGCAGCAAAAGGCGAGGTAGATGGTCCACATCTGGAACGATCCGTCCGAAGTCCCGGCGGACTTCGGCCCGTCCGTGGTCACGTTCGGCAACTTCGACGGCGTGCACCGCGGCCACCAGCAGGTACTCTCGCAGCTCATCCGCACCGCCCGCCTGAATCATGCCCGCGCCGTTGCCATTACCTTTGACCCGCACCCGGCGCAGGTCCACCGCCCCGAATCGGCCCCCGAGCTGATCATGGGCCTGGAGGACAAGCTCGTTGCCCTCGGCGAGGTGGGCCTGGACGCCGTCCTGGTGATGAAGTATTCGCTGGAACTGGCCAGCCTCACCCCCGAGGAATTTGTTTCCTCCGTGCTCGTCGATGCGCTCAAGGCCAGCCACGTGGTGATCGGCCACGACGCCCGCTTTGGCCGCGGAAATTCCGGAGATCTGGACACCATGAAGGAGCTGGGGGAGAAGTTCGGCTTCGAGGTTCAGGTCATCAGCGAGTTTGGTTCCGAGGGCTACCCGCTGCACCGCAGCGACGACACCGACGACGGCGGTGCGGGGGACCGGCGCTGCTCCTCAACTTGGGTCCGCGAAGCACTGCGGGAGGGCGATGTCGCCACCGCCGCCGCCGTCCTGGGCCGGCCGCACCGAATGCGCGGCGAAGTGGTCCACGGGGCTGCCCGCGGCCGCGATCTCGGCTTCCCCACGGCCAATCTCTCCTCCGCCGCGAGCGGCTACATCCCGGCGGACGGCATCTACGCCGGCTGGCTCGTGGACCAGGCCGGCACGCGCTGGCCGGCCGCCATCTCCGTCGGTTCCAACCCGACCTTCGACGGCGTCAGCCGGCAGGTCGAAGCCCACGTGATCGACCGCCCGGAAGAGGCCGTCGAGGACTTCGATCTGTACGGCCAGACAGTCGTTGTCGAATTCGTGGCCCGTTTGCGCGGTATGGTCGCGTACCGTGGCCCTGAAGCACTGGTTGAGCAGATGCGGCTGGACGTCGTCCAGGCGCACGACATCCTGTTCGCCGGTTAGGCTGCAGCGTTTGGCAAGGAAGGCCAGTAGTGACGATTGAGAAGAACACGCGGGAGCTGGACAAGGAAATTGTCCGCGACTTCAGCTCCCGGATGAGCTACGCCTCGTACCTGCAGTTGCCGACCCTGCTCAGCGCCCAGCAGCCGGTCAGCGCACCGGAGCACCACGACGAGATGCTGTTCATCATCCAGCACCAGACCACGGAACTGTGGCTCAAGCTCGTGTTGCACGAACTCCGCAGCGCGGCCGCCTGGCTCCGCACCGACGACCTCGGCTCCGCGCTCAAGGCGATCGCCCGGGTCAAGCACATCCAAAAGACCCTGACCGAGCAGTGGTCCGTGCTGGCCACTCTGACGCCCACCGAGTACTCCCAGTTCCGCGGCTTCCTCGGCAACTCCTCCGGCTTCCAGTCCAGCCAGTACCGGGCGGTGGAATTCCTGCTCGGCAACAAGAACCGCAAGATGCTCCCGGTGTTCGAGTCGGACCCCGAAGCCCACGGGATGCTGCTGGAGCTGCTCGAATCCCCGAGCATCTACGACGACTTCCTCGCCTACCTCAAGCGCCAGGGCTTCGACGTGCCGGCTTCGGTTCTGAACCGCGACGTGAGCCAGGCCCACGAGTTTTGCCCGGAACTGGTCCCGGTCTTCAAGTACATCTACGAAAACGCGGCCGCCAACTGGGGCGCCTACGAGGCCTGCGAGGAACTTGTGGACCTGGAGGACAACTTCCAGCTTTGGCGTTTCCGCCATCTGCGGACCGTGCAGCGCACCATCGGCATGAAGGCCGGCACCGGTGGATCCAGCGGCGCCGCCTTCCTGCAGAAGGCCCTCGAGCTGACCTTCTTCCCCGAGCTGTTCGCGGTCCGTACGGAGATCGGCCAGTGAGCGCCGAACCGGCGGCCCAGGCGGGCACTGACGTCCTCTGGCAGCGTGCCCTCGACCTCGACGCCGCGGACCCTCTCGCTTCCTACCGCGGCCACTTCGTCGGCACCGACACGGACCTGTCCTACCTCGACGGCAACTCACTCGGCCGCCCGCTCAAACGCACGGTCACGGACATCAGCAGCTTCATCCAGGACAGCTGGGGCGGGCGCCTGATCCGCGGCTGGGACGAGGAATGGCTGGAACTGCCGCAGGCCATCGGCGACCAGCTGGGCCGCGCCGTGCTCGGCGCTGCCGCGGGCCAGACCATCATCGCGGATTCCACCACCGTGGTGCTCTACAAGCTGATCCGCGCCGCACTGGCCGCCGTAACCGACCCGGACCGCACCGAGATCGTGCTGGATACCGACAACTTCCCGACCGACCGCTACCTTGTCGAGGGCATCGCCCGCGAAGAGGGCCTCACGCTGCGATGGATCGACGCCGACCCGGCCTCCGGCGTGACAGTGGAACAGGTGCGCGCCGCTACCGGCCCGGCCACCGCCGTCGTGGTCCTGAGCCAGATCGCCTACCGCTCCGGATTCCTCGCGGACCTTCCCGCTATCACCGCCGCCGTGCACGACGCCGGTGCCCTGGTGGTGTGGGACCTGTGCCACTCCGCCGGTTCAGTGGAGATCGGCCTGGACGCCGCGGACGTGGACTTCGCCGCCGGCTGCACCTACAAATACCTCAACGGGGGACCGGGCTCGCCCGCTTTCGCCTACGTCAACACCCGCCATCTGCCCGGCCTGCAGCAGCCGATCTGGGGCTGGATGGGGCGCAAGGACGCCTTCGAAATGGGGCCGGGCTACGAGCCCGCTCCCGGCATCCGCGGGTTTCTCAGCGGCACCCCCGCCGTCTTCGGCATGCTCGCCATGCGCGGCACGCTGGACCTGCTGGAGGAAGTCGGCATGGCCGCCGTCCGGGAGAAGTCCCGGCTGCTGACCGCATTCGCCGTCGAACTCCACGATGCCTGGCTCGGCCCGGCCGGGGTGCGGCTGTCAACTCCGCGGGACCCGGAGCGGCGCGGCAGCCACATCACGGTGGACCACCCGGCGTTCCGCGAAATGACGGCGGCTCTGTGGGAGCAGGATGTGATCCCGGACTTCCGGGCGCCGGAAGGCATCCGGATCGGCCTGTCGCCGCTGAGCACCTCCTTTGCGGAGCTGTACCGGGGCGTCGCGGCGATCCGCGGGCTGTTGGCCGATGCCGGGTAAGCGGCCGCCGCGCCGGGCGGTTTAGACAACTTCCGCGGCGTGCCAGTAAACTAAACGTTGGATCCGGCTGCAGTCCGTGGCGGCTGGCTCTTGTTGTGTAGGAATCTCGTCCCACTGGGATAAGGATTCCGGCGCGGCACCCCCGGCAGTGAATTACTGTTTCGGGCCTCACGGCACATCTCTAGGAGTTAACGTGGCACTTGAAGCCGCTGTAAAGCAGTCCATCATGAAGGATTTCGCAACGTCCGAGGGCGACACCGGTTCGCCGGAGGTCCAGGTTGCAGTCCTGACCCAGCGGATCAAGGATCTGACTGAGCACATGAAGGTGCACAAGCACGATTACCACACCCAGCGCGGTCTGCTGGCCATGGTTGGTCGTCGCAAGCGTATGCTCACCTACCTCAAGAACACTGACATCAACCGCTACCGTGCGCTCATCGAGCGCCTCGGCCTGCGCCGCTAGTCAGCTTTAAGGGGCGGCCCTTTCCAACGGGAAAGGGCCGCCTTCTTCAAAAAAACTCAACAGGAGGATCAACCGCATCACGCATTCGCGGTCTTCGGTAGTGATCTCCGGGAACGGCTTCAACGAGTGAAGCCTTAGCCCGTGGGTCTCGATCGATGACCGGGTGCAGTGCAGGCCAGTAGACAGATGCTGGACTGGGTTGATGCGGCTGGACTCCGTGAAACAAGAAACGGAGGTGACTCTCTATGGAGGGTCCCGAAATCCAGTTCTCAGAAGCCGTCATTGACAATGGCCGCTTCGGCAAGCGCGTTATCCGCTTTGAAACCGGCCGTCTTGCCAAGCAGGCAGCCGGCGCAGCCATGGTCTACATCGATGAAGAGACCGCGCTGCTGTCCGCCACGACCGCAGGCAAGCACCCGCGTGAAGGCTTCGACTTCTTCCCGCTGACGGTCGACGTCGAAGAGCGCATGTACGCCGCGGGCCGCATCCCGGGCTCGTTCTTCCGCCGCGAAGGCCGCCCCTCGACGGAAGCCATCCTGGCCTGCCGCCTGATGGACCGTCCGCTGCGCCCCGCCTTCGTGAAGGGCCTCCGCAACGAGGTCCAGATCGTCGTCACCGTGCTCTCCATCAACCCGGACGAGCTCTACGACGTCGTCGCGATCAACGCGTCCTCGATGTCCACCCAGCTCTCCGGCCTGCCCTTCTCCGGCCCGATCGGCGGCGTCCGCGTTGCCCTCGTCGCCGATGAGCACGGCTCCCAGTGGGTTGCGTTCCCGAAGCACTCGCAGCTGGAGAACGCCGTCTTCAACATGGTCGTTGCCGGCCGCATCGCCGGCGATGACGTCGCCATCATGATGGTCGAAGCCGAAGCCACGGACAACTCCTGGAACCTGATCAAGGAACAGGGCGCCACAGCCCCCACCGAAGAGGTTGTGTCCGAAGGCCTCGAGGCTGCCAAGCCGTTCATCAAGGCCCTCTGCGAAGCGCAGTCGGACCTGGCAGCGCGCGCCGCCAAGCCGACCGTCGAGTTCCCGGTCTTCCTGGACTACCAGGACGACGTCTACGCCGCGGTTGAGTCCGCTGCCGCCGATAAGCTGGCCGCTGTCTTCCAGATCGCCGACAAGCAGGAGCGCGACACCGCCTCCGACGAGCTCAAGGCCGAGGTCACCTCTTCCCTGGCCGGCCAGTTCGAAGGCCGCGAGAAGGAACTGTCCGCAGCCTTCCGCTCCGTCACCAAGCAGGTCGTGCGCCAGCGCATCCTCAAGGACCAGATCCGCATCGACGGCCGTGGCCTGACGGACATCCGCCAGCTCACCGCCGAGGTCGAAGTCCTGCCCCGCGTCCACGGCTCGGCCATCTTCGAACGCGGCGAGACCCAGATCATGGGTGTCACCACGCTGAACATGCTCAAGATGGAACAGCAGATCGACTCGCTGTCTCCCGTGACGCGCAAGCGCTACATGCACAACTACAACTTCCCGCCGTACTCCACCGGCGAGACCGGCCGCGTCGGCTCCCCGAAGCGTCGCGAAATCGGTCACGGCGCCCTTGCAGAGCGCGCCATCATGCCGGTGCTGCCGTCCCGCGAGGAATTCCCCTACGCCATCCGCCAGGTGTCTGAAGCCCTCAGCTCCAACGGTTCGACGTCGATGGGTTCCGTCTGCGCCTCCACGCTGTCCCTGCTCAACGCAGGCGTGCCGCTGAAGGCCGCCGTTGCCGGTATCGCCATGGGCCTGGTCTCCGACCAGGTTGACGGCCAGACCCGCTACGCGGCGCTGACCGACATCCTTGGCGCCGAAGACGCCTTCGGCGACATGGACTTCAAGGTTGCCGGTACCTCCGAGTTCGTCACGGCCATCCAGCTGGACACCAAGCTCGACGGTATCCCGGCTTCGGTCCTGGCCGCGGCCCTGAAGCAGGCCCGCGAAGCCCGCCTGCACATCCTGGACGTGCTGAACTCCGCGATCGACACCCCGGACGAGCTCTCCGAGTTCGCTCCGCGCGTCATCGCGGTCAAGATCCCGGTAGACAAGATCGGCGAGGTCATCGGCCCGAAGGGCAAGATGATCAACCAGATCCAGGAAGACACCGGAGCGGACATCTCGATCGAGGACGACGGCACCGTTTACATTGGCGCCACCAACGGCCCGTCTGCCGACGCAGCACGGTCCGCGATCAACGCCATCGCCAACCCGCAGGTGCCGGAAATCGGCGAGCGCTATTTGGGCACGGTCGTCAAGACCACGACCTTCGGCGCCTTCGTTTCCCTGACCCCGGGCAAGGACGGTCTGCTGCACATCTCCGAGCTGCGCAAGATCGCCGGCGGCAAGCGCGTGGACAACGTCGACGACGTCGTCTCCGTGGGCCAGAAGATCCAGGTGGAAATCACCAAGATCGACGACCGCGGAAAGCTCTCCCTCTCGCCCGTCGTGGCCGACGAGGAAGCGCCTGCTGACGCTGCCGACACTGAGGTCTCCGAGGAGTCCGCAGAGTAGTTTCCTGACTCGCGCAGCGGGGCCGGTGGATTCGTCCACCGGCCCCGCTGCCGTTAAAGGCAGGTAGGATTGCAGGCAGATTTGGCACGTTTTTGGAACGGTTTGATGGAAAGGCCTTAATGACTGTCGTACCCCTGCCGCTTGAGCAGAACCAGCACGCTGACACCCTCATCCATGGCGCCGACGGGGGCTCGCAGGTGCGGCGCTCGGTGCTGCCCGGCGGTGTCCGGGTGCTGACCGAGGCGATGCCGGGGCAGCGCTCCGCAACGATCGGTTTCTGGGTGGGCGTCGGCTCGCGCGACGAGGCCCCGGGGCAGCACGGCTCCACCCACTTCCTGGAGCACCTGCTGTTCAAGGGCACCAAGCGGCGCACCGCGCTGGAAATTGCCTCTGCGTTCGACGAGGTGGGCGGAGAATCGAACGCCGCCACCGCCAAGGAGAGCACCTGCTACTTCGCCCGGGTGCTGGACACGGACCTGCCGATGGCAATCGACGTGATCGCGGACATGATCACCGGCGCCGTGCTGGACCCGCAGGAGATGGAGCAGGAGCGCGACGTCATCCTCGAGGAAATCGCCATGGACAGCGATGACCCCACCGACGTCGCCCACGAACACTTTGTCGCCGCCGTGCTGGGCACACACCCGCTGGGCCGCCCGATCGGCGGCACACCGGATGCCATCCGTGCCGTGGCCCGCGATTCGGTCTGGGACCACTACCGCCGCTACTACCGCCCGGACGAGCTCGTTATCACCGCCGCCGGGGGACTGGACCACGACGTCGTCTGCGAGCTCGTGGTGGGAGCCCTGGACTCCGCTGGCTGGGAGCTGGAGCACGACGCCGCCCCGGTGCAGCGCCGCTCCACCGAACGCGCCGCCATCACCGGGACCGCGGGGCTGCACGTGGTCAAGCGCCCGGTGGAACAGGCCAACATCATCATGGGCTGCCCGTCCCTGGTTGCCACCGATGACCGGCGCTTCGTCATGAGCGTGCTCAATGCCGTCCTGGGCGGCGGCATGTCTTCCCGGCTGTTCCAGGAGGTCCGCGAGAAGCGCGGCCTCGTCTACTCGACCTACTCCTTCGCATCTTCCTACGCGGACGCCGGATACTTCGGCATGTACGCCGGCTGCACTCCGTCGAAGGTCCGGCAGGTCCTGGAGCTCCTGGGTGCCGAGCTGGACAAGCTGGCCGAGGGCGGCATCTCCGAGGAGGAGCTGCGCAAGGCCGTGGGCCAGCTCAGCGGCGGCATTGTCCTGGCGCTCGAGGACACCGGTTCGCGGATGTCCCGGCTGGGCCGCGCCGAGCTGGTGTCCGGCGAATACCAGGACATCGACGAGACGCTGCGGCAGATCAAGGCCGTCACCGCGGCCGAGGTCCAGGAGCTGGCGCGCGAGCTTGCGGCGGCCCCGCGGACTGTCACCGTGGTAGGTCCCTTCGAGGAAGCCGAGACTTTCGGCCTCTGACCCCCGCAGTCCTCCCTCAGGTCAGGGGCGGGAACTGCTGATCCTCCCTCAGGTCAGGGGTGGGAACTGCTGATCCTCCCTCAGATCAGGGGGCGGGAACTGCTGATCCTCCCTCAGATCATGCAGCGACGGGCGCCGGCTCGGGGACGCGGCGGCACACCGTGGTCATGAAAGGGCTGAACTCGCTCGCGCTCCCTAGCCTCAGCCCGGCGGCGTGGGTTAGCTGGCCGTCCGCAACGCGCAGTGTGTGCCGGGCGGTACCCCGGTCGCTGCGCCGTTCGATGGTCAGGGTGCCATCCTGCCAGCTGGCGCGGGCGGGCGCCTCCGGGGGCAGGCCCATGCTGTTGACGTGGTACCAGAGCGTGTCGGGATGGTCCGGGTCCATAGTAAAAACGCCGACACCCTCGGTCTTGACGCCGTCGGCGTCGGTGTGGCGGTAGCTCATGGTCACGGCCAGGCCGGCTGCGGCGCGGGCGAAAACGACCTCGGCCGCGGCGGCCCGGGCCGGGCCCCAGGCGGTGGCTTCCCACCGGGTCGTGCCGCTCCATCGCCCCAGAAATGACTCAAGGGCCTCGTGTGCGCTGCCTGGCAGCGGTCGATCCATGCTTCCTCCGAGTGGGATTCCCTCCGTGTGGGGCTGGCACCATCATCACGCCCTGTCCCGCGGCTGTAAAGGAGGGGGTCTCGTCCGGATCCGGGGGAGGGCTGGTTGGTGCCGCTCCGGATCTCAGGGAGGGCTGGTTGGTGCCGCTCCGGATCTGAGGGAGGGCTGGTTGGTGCCGCTCCGGATTTGGGGGAGCATCGGTTAGGCCGCGGGCGTTCGCAGCGCCGGAAAGTTGCCGTTTCGTTACCGGGCGGCCATCGAATCCCGTTGACACCGTGTGAGCTGCGTCATAGGTTTGCCGTAATCTGAATCACCTTTCAGGTTCAGCTGCAATTTCCTGTCAGATCTCCTGCCGGATCTCCTGCCCGGATTCCGCGGACTCAACGAAAGGCATCCCGTGAAGGATACAAAGAAGTACCTGATGGCCGCCGTGATGGCCACCGGGCTCGCCCTCAGCGCCTGCGCCCCCACCGCCGGGTCGGCTGCGCCGGCGGGCTCCGGCGGTGCCGGCAAGGGTGCCGAGCCCGTCAACGTCGGCATCATCTATTCCAAGACCGGACCGCTCGCGGCCTACGGCGCCACCTACTACGAGGGCCTCCAGGCCGGCATCGACTACGCCACCGGCGGCACCGGCGAGATCAACGGCGCCAAGATCAACCTCACGTACGCCGACGACGGAGGCGACCCTGATAAAGCCGTCACCGCCGCCAAGGACCTGATCGGCAAGGGCTATAAGGTCATCGGCGGCACCGCTTCCTCCGGCATCGCCCTGAAGCTCGCCGAGCAGGCCCAGCAGAACAAGGTCCTGTACATCTCCGGGCCGGCCGCGACCGACGCGATCCAGGGCATCAACAAGTACACCTTCCGTTCCGGCCGGCAGAGCCTGCAGGACGTCGCCACCGCGGGTACCTTCATCGACATCAAGGGCAAGAAGGTCATGGTGTTCGCGCAGGACAACGCCTTCGGCCAGGGCAACGTCGCCGCGGTCAAGGCCGTCCTCGGCGCCAAGGGCGCCACGGTGGAATCCATCCTTGTAGCGGAAGGCCAGGAGCTCACCCCCTTCGCCCGGCAGCTGCTCGACGCGAAGCCGGATATGGTCTTCGTGGCCTGGGCCGGCGCCACGACCGGCAGTATGTGGCAGGCGCTGAGCCAGCAGGGCGTCTTCGATGCCGCCCCCGTCGTCACAGGCCTCGGGGACGCGGCCAGCTTCGGTGCCTACGGCGCGGCAAGCTCCAAGATCAGCTTTCTCAACCACTATTTCCCCGGCGCCGCCGGCAACGAGGTGGAAAAGAAGATGATTGCCGCCGTCGAGAAGGCCGGGCACAAGGCGGACCTCTTCACCCCGGACGGCTTCGTCGCCGGCCAGCTCATCGTCCAGGCGGTCAAGGAGGGCGGCTCCGACCCCGATGCCATGGTCAAGGCCCTCGAGGGCTTCAGCTTCGACGGTCCCAAGGGCAAGGAAACGGTCCGCGCTTCGGACCACGCCCTGATCCAGGACATGTACCAGGCCAAGCTGGTCCAGAAGGGCGGCACCTGGGCTCCCGAGCTCGTCAAGGTGGTTCCCGGCGACACCGTCGCCCCACCGGAAAAGAAGTAGCCGCCAGGCGCTTCGCCAGGCACGCCACCCGGACCAGCCAGCGAACGAAGGACCCGTATGAAGACCCCAGCCCTGCCCGCCCTTGCGGTGGACGGCCTCAGCTTGCAGATCGGTGGTGCGCGCATCCTGCAGGGTGTGGGCTTCGCGGTCGGCGCCGGCGAAATGATCGGCGTGATCGGCCCCAACGGGGCCGGCAAGACCACCTTGTTCAACCTGATTTCCGGCGTGCTGCGACCCACCGCGGGCAGCATCACGCTGAACGGCAGGGAGATCACGGCCGCGCCCATCCACCGCCGGTCCCGGGCAGGGCTGGGACGGACCTTCCAGACCTCCAACCTGTTTCCCCGGCTCAGCGTGCTGGAAAACGTCCGGCTCGCCGCGCAGGCGAAACTTGGCGGCAGCTTCAGCCTCTTGCGCTTCCCGTCGGCCTCGGACGAGGCCACCCGAATCGCCCGCGGCACCCTTGCGGAAGTCGGGCTCACCGACAAACTCACGACGGCGGCGGGAGACCTCTCGCACGGGGAGAAGCGCAAGGTGGAAATCGCCGTGCTGCTGGCGACGGACCCCGCCGTCGTACTGCTCGACGAACCGATGGCCGGGGTGGCGTCGGGGGACGTCCCGTCCCTCACGTCCATCATCCGCAGTATGCACCGGGACCGCGGCTGCACCGTCCTGATGGTGGAGCACCACATGGACGTCGTCCTGGGCCTGGTCGACCGGGTCGCCGTGATGCACCACGGCAGCCTGCTGGCTCTGGACAGTCCGGACGCCGTTATGGCCGATCCCACCGTGCAAAGCGCCTACCTCGGAGAACCCGTATGAGCACCGCAGCGGACAACCGCGCCACCGAAGCCCGTCCCATCCTGCGGGTCGAGTCCCTGTTCGCGTCTATCGCCGGCCAGCAGGTGGTGGAAGATGTCTCCTTCACGGTCCCCGCCACCGGGATCACTGCGCTGCTGGGCCGCAACGGCGTCGGTAAGACCAGCACCATCAGAGCCATCATCGGCCTGATCGACCGCGCCGGCACCGTGGAACTGGACGGGGAACGGATCGAGAAGGAAGCCACCTACAAAATCATCCGCAGCGGCGTGGGCTACGTCCCTGAAGACCGCGAGGTCTTTTCCAAGCTGACCGTCGCGGAGAACCTCCGGCTCGCGGAACGCGATGCCGCGCCCCGCCGCCAGCTCGTCGAGGAGCTCTTCCCGGACCTGCTGGCGCGCTCCGGTCAGATGGCCGGAACGCTCTCCGGCGGGCAGCAGCAGATGGTGTCGCTCGCCCGTGCCCTGCTGAACACGAACAAGATCCTGCTGGTCGACGAGCCCACCAAGGGCCTTGCGCCCAAGATCGTCGGCGAGGTGGCGGAGACCCTTGCCGAGGCAGCCAGGACCGTCCCGATCCTGCTCGTCGAGCAGAACCTGCAAGTCGTCCGCCAGCTGGCCGGGGGCGCCGTTGTGCTCTCCGGCGGGCGGGTGGTCCATACCGGGCGTGCGCTTGACTTGCTCGACGACGCGGCCCTGATCCAGCGGCATCTGGGTGTGTCCAGCGACCCGGTCCCCGCCGGGAATCCGACCGGAACGCCGGCCGGGAATCCAGCCGAGAAAGGCGCCGCCCTGTGAGCACCCTCGTCCTGCTGATGTTCACCGGACTCGGCCTCGGTGCACTGTACTTCCTCGTCGCCGCGGGGCTGTCCCTGATCTACGGGCTGATGGGCGTGCTCAACTTCGCGCACGGCGCCTTCCTGACCCTGGGCGCCTTCACCGGCTGGGAAATTGCCCGCCGCACCGGCTCCGAAAGCTGGGGGACCTTCCTGCTGTCCCTAGTGATCGGTGCCGCCGCCGGAGCTGCCTTCGCCGCCTTCACCGAACTCGTGCTGATCCGCCGCCTCTACCAGCGCCACATCGAACAAGTGCTCGTCACCGTGGGCCTCTCGCTCGCCGCCGTGGCGCTCTTCGACGGCATCTGGGGCACCGACCCGGTGTTCATCAAGGGGCCGGCCTGGTTCAAGGACACCACCGAAATCCTCGGCGCCCGGATCCCCAACGACCGCTTCATCTGTATCATCGCCGCGCTCCTGGTGCTGCTGGCCCTGGTGTTCTTCCTGAAGAAAACCCGCTACGGCATGATCATCCGCGCCGGCGTGGAAAACCGATCCATGGTTACAGCCCTGGGGATCGACGTGCGCAAGGCCTTCACCCTCGTCTTCACCATCGGCGGGGCGGCGGCCGGCCTCGGCGGGGTTCTCGCTTCGCACTACTTCGGCTACGTCTCGCCCATGCTCGGCGGCTCGCTGCTGATCTTCGCCTTCATCGTCACGGTGATCGGCGGGCTCGGTTCGCTGACCGGAGCGGCCATCGCCGCCGTCGCCGTCGCCGTCCTGCAGCAGTTCGCCAATTTCTACCTCGGCGGCACCGGCGACTTCGTCGTCGTGCTGGCCCTGGCGCTCGTGCTGCTGCTCCGTCCCACCGGCCTGCTCGGGAGAACCTCATGACCACCGACACCGACACCTCCAACGCCGACGACACCAACGCCGACGACACCAACGCCGACGGCACCAACGCCGACGGCACCAACGCCGACCAGCCGGCGGTCGACGGCGGGAACACCGCCCGGCGCCGGAAAGACGCCGCGCGAGCGGTGCCCGGCAGCGCCCCGCACGGTGCACGTGCCCGCCCGGCGGGCCGCGGGCCCGCGGTGCTGGCCGCAGGCGTGGCAGGGGTCCTGCTCCTGGTCCTGCTCCCGCTGCTGGACATCTCGCTGCCCGGCGTGCTGCCCGGCCCCAGCTACACCCCAGGGTCGCTGCAGCTGCTGGCCATGTCCATGCTGATGGCAGCCGCGGCCCTGACCTACCACCTGCTGCTGGGCGTGGCCGGACTGCTGTCCTTCGGGCACGCCCTCTACTTCGGCGCCGGCGTCTACGGGCTCGCGATCATCCTGCAGAACTTCGACATCCCGCTGCTGCCGGCGATGGGCCTGACCCTGCTGATCGTGGTCGTGCTGGCCCACGTGGTGGGCAGCATCAGCCTGCGCGTCAGCGGTATCCCCTTCGCCATGGTCACGCTCGCCTTCGCGCAGGCCGGGTCGGTGATCGTGGGCCGGAACCCCGAGGGCAAAACCGGCGGCGACGAAGGCCTGACCCTGCGCACCGACAACCTGCCCGAGTTCCTCGTGGGAGTGGTCAACACCCGCAACCTGTACTGGCTGGCCCTGGCCGTGCTCGTGGCCGTTTTTGTCATCGTCACCTGGGTTCAGTCCTCGCGGGCCGGCCATACCGCGGCGGCCGTGCGAGAGAACGAATTGCGGGTCCGCGTCCTGGGCCTGCAGCCCTACCTCGTGAAGCTGCTGATCTTCGTGGTCTCCGCCGTGCTGGTCTGCATCATCGGCATGGTCTTCCTGCTGTTGCAGAGCGGCGCCGTACCCCGGGCGGTTTCCGCTGACCTCACGGTCACCTTGCTCGTGATGGTGGTCCTCGGCGGTGTCGGCTCGCGCTGGGGTGCCGTGATCGGCGGCGCGTTTTACACGATTCTCGACCAGCGGCTCACCACGCTGGCCAACTCCGAGGCGATCAAGTCACTTCCGGACGTCCTGCGTGTACCGTTGTCCGAACCGTTGTTCATCCTCGGCACGCTCTTCGTCCTGGTGGTGCTCTTCCTGCCCGGCGGCCTCACCGGAACAGCCGAGCGGCTGGCGCAGCGCCGCAACCGGCGGGGGCAGCGCGCCGGTGGCCATCGCACGGAAACGTCGCGCGACATACTGGAGGAAGCCGCATGAGCAGCACAACGGGCGGGCACCAGGCCGACGGCCTGCACACCCTGGGCCGCTGGTCCACTGACCGCAGCCTTACGACCCCGCATCGGGTCGCGATCGACGACCGCGGCTGCACCCTGCTGTACAGCGAGCTGGAACGCCGCGCCTCCGCCTTGGCCGACGGGTTCCGTACCGCCGGCTACCGGGTCGGGGACCGGATCGCCAGCCTGACCGGCAACAGTTCGGACCACGTGGTGGCGTTCTTCGCCTGCGCCAAGGCAGGGCTGGTCCTGGTGCCGCTGTCCTGGCGGCTCTCGCCCAAGGAGCTCGCGGCCCAGCTCGGGCTAGCCGAACCGCAGCTGCTGCTGGTGGAAGGCGACCTCGATGCCCTTGCCGCCGCAGCGTGCGCCCTGCTGCCGCACCGGCCGCGGACGGCTGCCCTGGGCCCCGGCGGCGTCGAAAGGTCGGTACCGCTGCCCTCGCACCTGCACCCGGCAGCGCCCGCCGCAGCCGGCACGTCCCGCCGGGAAGTGCGCGACGACGACGCCCTGCTGATGATTTTCACCTCCGGCACCGAGGGCGCCAGCAAGGCCGCCATCCTGACCCACGCCAACTGCTTCTGGAACAACCTCTCGCTCTCTCGGACCCTGGACATGGGCAGCAGCGACGTCGTGCTGGCCGTACTGCCACAGTTCCACGTGGGCGGCTGGAACATCCAGCCGCTGCTGGCCTGGTGGGTCGGGGCCACCGTGGTGCTGGAGCGCGGATTCGATCCGGGCCGCGTCCTCCAGCTCATCGCCGAGCGCGGCGTGACCATGCTGATGGGCGTGCCTACCCAGTACCTGATGCTGGCCGAACACCCCGACTTTGCCCACGCCGAGCTGGGCAGCCTGCGCCACGCGGTGGTCGGCGGGGCGCCCATGCCGGCACCCCTGCTGCGGATCTGGCATCGGCGGGGAGTCGCGCTGAGCCAGGGGTACGGGCTGACCGAGGCCTCGCCGAATGTGCTGTGCCTGCCGAACGAGGACGCCGAAAGGATGGTGGGCTATTCCGGCAAGCCCTATCCGCATGTCGCCGTCGCGGTGGCGGATCCGGCCACCGGTGAAATCCTCGACGGCGCCGCCAGCGGCGAGCTGCTGGTGGGCGGCCCGGGCGTGTTTGCCGGCTACTTCCGCGACCCGGCCGCCACGGCGGCCGTCCTCACCGGCGGCTGGCTGCGCACCGGCGACCTCGTGGAGCGCGACGCCGAGGGATACATCAAGGTGGTGGACCGGCTCAAGGACATCTACATCTCCGGCGGCGAGAACGTGGCCCCGGCCGAGGTCGAGGCCGCCCTGCTGGCCCATCCCGCAGTGGCGCAGGCCGCCGTCGTCGGGGTGGAGGACGCGCACTGGGGCGAAAGCGGCTTGGCGTTCGTGGTGGTCCGCCCCGGCATGGCCACCGACGAACAGGAACTGCTGGAGCACTGCGCCTCCCAGCTGGCCCGCTTCAAGGTCCCGGCCCGGGTCGAAATGGTCGCGGCGCTGCCCCGCACGGCACTGAACAAGGTGCTCCGCGCCAAGCTGCGCCAGGAACTCGCCGGACGGCCGGCGCCTGCGGCCGCTCCTGCGGCAGGGGGCCGGGCATGAGCACCGCGCCGCGCACCGCCCGGGGAACGCGCACCCGGGCCAAACTGCTCGAGGCCGCGGAGTCGGTCTTCGCCTCGGTGGGCTATCACGAGGCTTCGATCGTCAAGATCACCGAAGCGGCCGGCGTTGGCCTCGGCACCTTCTACCTGTACTTCGACGGCAAGCAGGCCATCTTCGACGAAGTGGTCGAGGACCTGAACCGGCGGGTCCGGCACGCCATGACCGACGCCGCCAGGAGCGCCGGCACCCGGCTTGAGGCGGAACGGGCCGGCTTCCGGGCCTTCTTCCGCTTCACCGCCGAGCACCCCGCACTGTACCGGATCATCCGGCAGGCCGAGTTCGTCTCGCCCGGCGCGCTGCGGCTGCACTACACCCGGATCGTCAACGGCTACATCGAGGGCCTGAAGGCGGCCCAGCTCAGCGGAGAGGTTCGGGAGATGGACCCCACCGTGGCGGCCTGGGCGCTGATGGGCATTGGCGAGCTGATCGGCATGCGCTGGGTCCTCTGGGACGAGGAAGGCGCCGAACCCGCCGCCGGCGCCCGGCCCGACGTGCCCGAAGAGGTCTTTGAGGAAATGATGCAGTTCATCGAACGGGCGCTTGC
Source organism: Arthrobacter sp. SD1074B (assembly GCF_056780195.1). Classification (NCBI taxonomy): domain Bacteria; kingdom Bacillati; phylum Actinomycetota; class Actinomycetes; order Micrococcales; family Micrococcaceae; genus Arthrobacter; species Arthrobacter sp. SD1074B. Next base: position 1,381,791 of record NZ_JBRAZT010000001.1, read on the forward strand.
GCCCGCCCCCGGTTCCACCCCGGCAACCACCGCGGACCCCACCCCGCCCCAGGAAGGGACAGCCCCATGACCCAGACAGCCAGCAAGGACACGTACCGCACCACCGAAGTGGAGGTCCGCGGCGGCAGGCTGCACACCGCGATCTGGGGTCCGGACGACCCCGGCGCCCCGACCATCCTCGCCGTCCACGGGGTCACCGCCTCGCACAAGGCCTGGCCGTACCTGGCCGAGGCGCTGCCGGACGTCCGGATCATCGCCCCGGACCTGCGCGGACGCGGCCGGAGCAACGCCCTGCCCGCCCCGTACGGGATGCCCTCACACGCCGAAGACCTCGCCGCGGTGCTCGCGGCGCTGGCCCCGGCGCCGGTGGTCGTGGTGGGGCACTCGATGGGCGCCTTCGCCTCGCTCGTCCTCGCGAACCTGTTCCCGGAACGTGTCCGCTCGCTCGTGTTGGTGGACGGCGGCCTGCCGCTCCAGGTCCCGGAGGGGATCTCCGACGCGGAGGTCATCTCCTCGGTGCTGGGCCCGGCCGCCGAGCGACTCAACGCCACATTCCCCAGCCGTGAGGTGTACCGCTCGTTCTGGCGGCAGCATCCTGCGTTCAGCGCCGACTGGGGACCGTTCGTGGAGGCCTACGTGGACTATGACCTCACTGGCGACGAGCCGGAACTGCGGCCCGCCACGCGTTACCAGGCCATGGCCGAGGACACCGCCGAGCTGCACCGCGGTGCCTCGCTGCTGAAGGCGCTGGAGGAGCTCGCGGTAGACACCGTGGTCCTGCGGGCACCGCGCGGGCTGCTCAACGAGCCGGCCGCCCTCTACGCCCCCGGCTACCTGGACGACTGGGCCGCGAGACTTCCGTCCCTGCGGGTCCGTGAGGTGCCGGACGTGAACCACTACACGATCGTGATGGGCGCGGCCGGGGCCGGCGCCGTGGCGGACAGCGTACGGGAGGCCCTGGCGGGCAGGTGAGGGAAGTGCTGGCCCGCCGTGACGAGCCAGACCGCGACGGCCGCCGACTGGCTGGGGCTGCTGGGGCTCTCCGTCGGCGGCTCAGCACCTCTGAGCTGGCAGCTGACCTGCAGATCCGCCCCTACACCGTTCAAGACATATTCAAGGCTCTCTTCGTGGCCTGCGGTGTACGGAGCCGGGGCGCGCTGCTGGGCCGGCTCTTGGAGCCGCGGCCGTGTCGCCTCCCGCCGCAGCAGCATCTGAGGGCGGTGAGGACCAGCCGGAGTGCCTAGCCGCCGGCGAACGGCGGCAGCACGTCGACGACGTCGTCCGCGGTCAGCACCGGCGAGGAGTTCCGCACCGCCACTTCGTTGAGCAGGAAGCTGGAGCGGGACAGGAGGCGGGCCAGCGGCGGGGTGCCGGCCGGCGGCTCGGGGCGTTCGACGGCGAGGATCGCCGCCAGCAGCTCCGCGAGCGTGGCGCCGTCGGGCAGCTCGAACTTTTCCTCGTCGACGCCGGCGGCTGCGCGCGCGGCAGCGAAGTAACGTACGTTCACGGGTGGTTCAGCCTCCGATGGCGCTCATGCTGCGGTCCGGCTGGACGAAGTCCGGGGCGTCCAGTCCGACGTGGTCCATACCGTGCGCCTTGGGCTTGAGCCACATGGCGTCCTGCCAGCGTTCGGCCAGCTGTTCGTCCGTGGCACCGCCGCGCAGCAGCCCCAGCAGGTCGGTCTCCTCGCGCGAGAACAGGCAGCTCATGATCTTGCCTTCCGCGGTGATCCGCGTCCGGCGGCAGTCTGCGCAGAACGGTTCCGTGACCGAGGCGATGATTCCCACCGTGCCCAGCACGGGGCCGGCGGCCTGGTCCGTGCCGGGCACCCGGGCACGGACCTCAAAACGTTCGGCCGGGGCGCCGTCGCGCTCCCGCGGATCGGCGCTGAGGACGTAGTCGACGGAGAGCAGCCCCCGGATTTCCGCGGCGGTGATCATGTTCCGGCGGGTCCAGCCATGGTCGGCGTCGAGTGGCATCTGTTCAATGAAGCGCAATTCGTAGCCGCGGTCCAGGGCCCAGGCCAGCAGGGAGGGGGACTCGGCGTCGTTGATGCCGCGCATCAGCACCGCGTTCAGCTTCACCGGCCCTAGCCCGGCGGCCCAGGCAGCGTCCACGCCGGCGAGGACGCGGTCCAGGAAAGGGCGCCGGGTCAGCTTGGTGAAGGTTTCCTCGTGTAGCGAATCCAGTGAGACGTTGATCCGGGTGAGGCCGGCGGCCTTCAGGCCGGCCGCTTTTTTATCCAGGCCGACGGCGTTGGTGGTCATCGAGATCGGCAGGTCAGGGTGCGCCTGGCGGAGGGCGGAGATGATGTCCAGCAGGTCTGCCCGGACCAGCGGCTCGCCGCCGGTAAGACGGAGCTCGCGGACGCCCAGCTGCTCGACACCGATCCGCACGATCCGTACGATTTCCGCTGCGGACATAACAGCCTGCTTGGCCAGCCACTCGAGGCCCTCAGCCGGCATGCAGTAGGTGCAGCGCAGGTTGCACTTGTCCGTCAGTGAAAGCCGCATGTCGGTGGCGCGGCGGCCGTAGCGGTCCACCAGCCCGGCGGGCATTCCGGCCGGGCGCCCGGCCGGCTGCGGCGCCGGGACGCCCGCGCCGGGGCCGCCTTCCGCGCGGGGCTGGGGCATGCCAAGCTGAACACTCATACTGTCAGGCTACGCCACTGCGGGCCGGGCATCACGCCCCGGCGACAGCGAACCGGCCCCAACGAACTTATGCTGGAGGCGTGAACACGTCTCCGGCCGCTCCGGCAGCGGCTCCCGGCGGAACACCGCATCACGTCACGCGACGCCCCGTGCGGTGGGCTGCCGCGGCCGGGGTGGCGGCCGTGGGTGCCGGCGTCGTCGCCGGCGAACTGGCCGCCGGGCTGCTGAGTCCGTCGGTGTCTCCAGTGACGGCCGTCGGCGGAGCGGTGATCGACGCCGTCCCGCCGGGAGTCAAAGACTGGGCAATTTCGCTTTTCGGCACGGCGGACAAACTGGCCCTGCTCGGCGGCATGGCACTGGTGATCGCGGCGCTGGCCGCAATGGCAGGCGTGCTGGAATGGCGCCGCCGCTTCGCCGGGCTGGCCGTGATCGCCGTCTTCGGGCTGGTCGGCGTCGCCGCCGTGCTGACCAGGGCCGAGGGGGCTGCCAACGCCGTCCCCGGGTCGCTGCTGGCCGCCACGCTGGGCATGGTGCTGCTGCGCTGGCTGGTCCGCCGGCTCAAAGACTGGTTCGACGCAGGCTCCGCAGCACCGGCCCCGGCAGCCCCCGCAGAGGCAAGCGCCGCAGAGGGCGAACCGGCCAAGGGCAGCATGGGCCAACCGCCCGGCCGCCCTGCCCGCCGCCGCTTCTTGCAGTCCCTTGCGGTTACGGCGGCCATCGCGGGCGTCGGCGGGGTGCTGGCGTCTACCCTGCGCGGCGCGGCGGCGGCCGTGGTGGAGCTGCGCGGCAAGCTGGTCCTGCCCGTCCCGTCGTCCCGTGCGCAGCCGGTACCCGCCGGAGCCGAGCTTGGGCTCGCTGGAATGGATCCCCTGGTCACCCCGAACAAAGACTTCTACCGGATCGACACCGCCCTGCGCGTCCCGCTGGTGGATCCGCGCGAGTGGAAGGTCAAAGTCACGGGCCTGGTGGAGCGCGAAATCGAACTCGACTTCAACGCCCTGCTGGCGAAGCCCCTGACCGAGCGGTACATCACCATCGCCTGCGTCTCCAATGACGTGGGCGGCGACCTGATCGGCAACGCCCGCTGGCTCGGGTGGCCGGTCCGGGAGCTGCTGGCCCAGGCCGGCCCGCAGCCGGGAGCGGACATGGTGCTCTCGCGCAGCGCCGACGGCTGGACCGCGGGAACCCCGCTGGAAGTGCTCACGGACACCCGGGACGCCCTGCTGGCGGTGGGCATGAACGGCGAGCCGCTGCCGCTGGAACACGGTTTCCCGGTCCGGCTAGTCGTGCCGGGGCTTTACGGCTACGTCTCGGCGACCAAGTGGGTCACCGAACTGAAGGTCACCCGGTTCGCGGACGACGTCGCCTACTGGACGCCGCGGGGCTGGAGCGAGCGCGGACCGATTAAGACGTCGTCGCGGATCGACGTGCCGCGGGCCGGCCGGAGCGTGAACGCGGGAGCGGTGGACTTCGGCGGTGTGGCCTGGGCCCAGCACCGCGGCATCGGCGCGGTGGAGGTGCGTGTCAACCGCGGCGACTGGAGACGGGCCGAGCTGGCGCCCGCGATCTCCACGGACACCTGGCGCCAATGGCGGCTCACCCTGCCGCTGGGCCCGGGACGGTACGAGGTGCAGGTCCGGGCCACCGACCTCGCCGGCGTCCCGCAGGTGGAGGACCGCGCCCCCGCGGCGCCAAGCGGGGCCACCGGCTACCACACGGTTACAGTGGACGTGAAGTCCTAGCCCGCCGAGTCGAAGGTCAAGAACCCATGCACCGCACCGCGAACAGGCCCGTCACCGTGGAAGCGCACCGGGACAAGGTCCGCGCACTGCTGGCACCGCTCGCCGCCCGCATCGAGACGGTGCCGCTCGGTGAAGCCCTGGGCCGCGGACTGGCCTCCGACGTCGTGGCCCCGCTGGACCTCCCGCCCTTCGCCAACTCGCAAATGGACGGCTTCGCGATCCGCAGCGCCGAAGTGCCCGACGGCGGCGCTGAACTCCGGGTCGCAGCGCCCGTTCCGGCCGGCGCGGAGCCCGCCGGACTGGCTCCCGGCACCGCCGCGCCCATCATGACCGGCGCCATGATCCCGGCCGGGGCCGACGCCGTCGTCCCCATTGAACGGGCTCTCCCCGATTCCTTCCCGGCGCCCGGGGCGGCGGCCACCGTCCGGCTGCCCGCCACTGCGGCGGGCAGCTACGTGCGGGAGGCCGGCAGCGACATCGCGGCCGGGGAAACCGCTCTCGACGCCGGCACCTTCCTTGGGCCCGGCCAGCTGGGGCTGCTGGCTGCGCTGGGCCTGGCGCGGGTGCCGGTGCACGCCGTGCCGAGGGTCCTGCTGGTCACCACCGGGGACGAGGTGGTGGAACCCGGCAGTCCGCTGCGGCCCGGCAAGATCTACGACGCCAACGGCACCCTGCTCGAATCCGCCCTGCGCCAGGCCGGCCTCCACGTCACCCGCTCCGGCATTTCGGCCGACAACCCCGGGGAACTGGAGCAACTGTTGCGCCGCCACGCGCCCGATGTGGACCTGATCGTCACCACCGGGGGAGTCAGCAAGGGCGCCTACGAGGTGGTCCGGCAGGCACTGGCGGGCCACGACGTCGAGTTCGGCGGGGTGGCCATGCAGCCGGGCGGCCCGCAGGGCATCGGCACCTTCGACGGCGTACCGGTCCTCGGCTTCCCCGGGAACCCGGTCAGTTGCCTTGTCTCCTTCGAAATGTTCCTCAGGCCCGTGCTGGCGGACCTGTTCGGCTCGCCGGCGCCGCGTACCGTGGTCCGCGGCCGGCTGGCCGAAGCCCTGGCCTCCCCGGAAGCCAAACACCAGGTCCGGCGCGGTAGCCTCGGCCCGGACGGCACCGTCCGGCTGGAGGGCGGCGCGGGATCCCATCTGATGCACGCCCTGGCGCACTCCAACGCCTTGGTGCATATCCCGGTGGGAACAGCGGCGCTCGCCGGGGGCGACGAGGTGGAAGTATGGATCCTGTGAACGCAGCAGAGAACCAAACAGCAGAGAACCAAACAGCAGAGCCGGACAAGCCCGTGCTGACCCATCTCCGGCAAGACGGCACCGCCCAGATGGTCGACGTGTCCAACAAGGCCGAGACCACCCGGGAAGCCACCGCCACCGCCACCGTGAACAGCACCGCCGAGGTCCTGGCCCTGCTCGGTGCCGGCGAACTGCCCAAGGGCGACGCGCTGGCCGTCGCGCGGGTCGCCGGCATCCTGGCAGCCAAGAAGACCCCGGACCTCATTCCGCTCTGCCACCCGCTGCCGATCACCAAGGTCACGGTCGACTTCGAGCTCGATGCCGAGTCGGTCACGGTCTTCGCCACCGTCAAGACCCGCGGCGTGACCGGGGTGGAGATGGAGGCGCTCACCGCGGCGTCCGTGGCGGCCCTGAGCGTGTACGACATGATCAAGGCCGTGGACAAGCACGCGGTGCTGACGGACATCAAAGTGCTGGCCAAAAGCGGCGGCAAGAGCGGGGACTGGACACTGTGAGCGTCACCGAACCGCACCGCCATGGCGAAGCCACCGGCCGGAAGGCCGGCATCGTGATCGCCTCCACCCGCGCCGCCGCCGGGGTGTATGAAGACCTCACCGGCCCCGTCATCGCTGACTGGCTGACCGAGCACGGTTTCGAGCCATTTCCCGCCCTGGTGGTTCCCGACGGCGAGCCGGTCGGTTCCGCCCTGCGCGCGCTGCTGACCCAGCACCCCGCCGTGATCATCACCAGCGGCGGCACCGGCCTCAGCCCCACCGACGCCACCCCCGAACAGACGCTGCCGCTGCTGGACCGCGAAATCCCCGGCATCATGGAAGGCCTGCGCAGCGCGGGCACGGCCAAGACCCCGACGGCGATGCTGAGCCGCGGCCACGCCGGCGCCGCCGGCAGTACCTTCATCGTCAACCTCCCCGGATCCCCGAAAGGCGTCATGGACGGCCTGGGCGTACTGGATCCGATCATTGGACACCTCTGCGACCAGCTGGAAGGCAGCCATGGGCACTGAATCCGCATTTGAAGTCGTACACGCCGTCCTCAGCGCCGAGCCCATCTCGGTGGACCAAGCCATCGCCGCGGTCGAATCCGACACGGCCGGCGCCGTGGTGAGCTTCAGCGGCGTCGTCCGCAACCACGACGGCGGCAAACCGGTGCAACGGCTCAGCTACAGCGCGCACCCCACGGCGCACCAGGTGCTGGCCGACGTCGTCGCGCAGCTGGTTGCCGAGCACACGAAGGCCGGGGCGGACGGGCCGGACCAGCCGGTACGGATCTGGGCCGCGCACCGCACCGGGCCGCTGGAGATCGGCGATCCCGCCCTGGTCTGCGCAGTTTCGGCCGCACACCGCGGGCAGGCCTTCGCGGTGTGCTCCGAGCTGGTGGACCGGATCAAGGACCAGGTTCCGATCTGGAAGGAACAATTCTTCGCCGACGGCACGGTCGAGTGGGTGGGGGCGGGGGAGTAGGCACCGCCCCTGCGGGCAGGGTAACGCAAGGGGCCCCGGTTCCAGCCCGGACGCGCCCCGGCGGTAGGGTTGATGCCATGACCGAACAACTCGCCGTCGCCGTCCTGGGCGCCAACGGGCGCATGGGCGCCGAGGCCGTTAAAGCCGTGGAAGCCGCCGAAGACCTGTCCCTCGTTGCGGCCCTGGGCCGGGGCGATTCCCTCGACACCTTGGTGGACTCCGGCGCCCGTATCGTGGTGGACCTGACGGTACCTGGAAGCACCGAAGCGAATGTCCGCTTCGCCGTCGAGCACGGCATGCACGCCGTCGTCGGCACCACCGGCTGGGATGCGGAACGGCTGGAACGGCTTGAGGAGCACCTCGCCGGACAGCCCGGCGTCGGCGTCCTCATCGCCCCCAACTTCGCCCTCGGCTCGGTCCTGGCGTCGGCTTTCGCCGCGAAAGCGTCCCGCTACTTCGAATCGGTCGAAATTATTGAGCTGCACCACCCGGACAAGGTGGACGCTCCCTCCGGTACCGCCGTGCGCACCGCCCAGCTGATCGCCGCGGAGCGGGCCGGCGCCGGCGTCGCGGCCAGTCCGGATGCCACCACCAGCGAGCGCCCCGGAGCGCGCGGCTGCGAGGTCGACGGCGTCCGCGTCCACAGCGTCCGTCTCCGCGGCCTCGTGGCGCACCAGGAGGTCCTGCTGGGCGGGCCGGGGGAGCAGCTGACCTTCCGGCACGATTCGTTCGACCGCGCCTCCTTTATGCCCGGCGTCCTGCTGGGCGTGCGCAACATCGCCGCGCATCCGGGGCTCACTGTGGGCCTGGACGGTTATCTGGACCTGGGCCTCTGATGACCAACCTCCTGGCTGCCTTAAAGGCCAACCGGACCAAGATCTGGGTGGGCGCGGTGACGCTGTTGCTGGTGTTCTACCTGGTGGTGTCCCTGCAGCGTTCGGTCTTGTTGCTCTCCGATCCCAACCCGGTGGCCAAAGCCCTTGGCCTGGCCTACCTGGTGCTGCCCGTGGTGGGGGCCTGGGCGCTGGTGCGGGAGCTGCTGTTCGGCGCCCGGACCGAACGGCTGGCCAGGATCCTGGAAGCCGAAGGCGGCCTGCCGGAGGACACCTTGCCGCGCACGCCCGCGGGCCGGATCATCCGCGAGGCCGCGGATCTGGAGTTTGAGAAGTATCGGGCGGAAGCGGAGGCCGCCCCCGGGGACTGGCGCTCCTGGTTCCGGCTCAGCTGCGCGTACGACGCCGCCGGGGACCGCAAGCGCGCCCGCGCCTCGATGCGCGACGCCGTCCGCCTGTTCCGCGCCGATTCGCCCGACGCCGGCGACCAGCGCTCAGCGCCTGGCGCTTAGCGGGACCGGTACCGCCGGCCGCGGCCCAGCTGGTTAGCACTGTGGCCCGCCCACTCCAGCGGCCCGCGCCATGACAGTGCCGCGAAGACGCCGCCGATGGCCAGTGCGGCTACCGCCTGCGCCCAGTACACGCCTTCCACGCTCCAGCCGGCAGGGAGCGGGCGGCCGTGCAGGGAAGCCATCAGCCACACGTGCGCTGTGTACAGGCTCAGGGTAAGGGCGCCGGCGCCGCGCAACGGGAGCAGCAGGTCCAGCTGCACCCAGTCGGCGAGCCGCCCCAGCAGCAGGCAGAGACCCACCACCGCGGCAGCGACCCCGGAGGTGTGCAGCAGGTCCAGCGTGGTCCCCGAATGCGGGGCACTTGAGGCCAACCACCACGCGGAACCGGACTGGTCAATGCCCGCGAGGTTTACCTGCAGCAGGCTCGCCAGCGGGTACGCCGGATCGCCCAGCTGCTCCTGCAGCGCTGCCCGGCCGCCCCAGTCCTCCATCAGGACCAGGCTCAGCCACCTGGCGAGCACCGCGGCGACGGTCCCGGCGGCCAGCAGCAGCCAGGGAGCGGCAGCCTTAGCCAGCGCCAGCCGGCCGATCGCCAGGCCGATGAGCAGGTAGGCGAGCCACTGCAGCACCGGGTAGTAGCCGGTCAGGAACACGTCGCCGAGCAGCCGGGCCGGCGTGGCCAGGTCCTCCCAGCCGGGGTTGTGGCCGAGCCGGAGCGGCGGCTCTGCCGCCAACAGCCACGGACGCAGGAGATAGGCCAGGGCCGGGGTGGCCAGCAGCCACGCCGCCGCCAGCCCCCAGAGGCGTTTCGCGGGAAGTCCCAGGAAGGGCAGCACGCACAGAAACAGCACGGCGTAGTGGACCAGGATGACCGCGATATTGACTTCCAGGCCGCCGAGGCTGAGCCCCACCGCGGCCACCACCAGTGCCCGGAGTGCGACCCCCCGGCGGGCGGCCCATAATTCCTGACCCTCCAGCGGCCGCTCCTTCCCGGTGGACAGCGCCAGGCCGATCCCCGCCAGCACGGCAAAGAGCGCGGCCGCGCGGCCGGAGAACGCCAGGCCTACCCAGGTGGGGGTGAGCTGCGCGTCGGATCCAAAGGTGGGGAGCACATGGGTCGCCATCATGCCCAGCAGCGCCAGTCCGCGGGCCGCGTCCACGCCGGTCAACCGGGGCGGGACCGCCCTGTTCCCGGCGGTCTTTGAAGTCGTTGCCATACCGCGCGAGGTCATTCTCAGATCGTCTCACGTCCGGCCGGCCCAGGGCCGCCGAAGAACGGCAGGCCGCGGGGTCCGCCCGGCTGGCCGCCGGGTGTCCGCCGGGTTCGCCGCTGCCGGACCCTCTGGTGCAGGCAGCATCCGCCTAGACCTTGTATTCGAATATATGTTCGAATAACATGAACGGCATGAACAACGCATCAGAGCCGGTTCGATCCGCTCCTTCCCTTCCAGCCGACCGGGCCGTCGGCCGGGCAGCCTGTTCGACACCGGGCGGGGCGGCCGGCAGGGCCGTCGGGCGGGCGGCCGGCCCGACAACCGGCGGGGCAGCTGATGCGGTGGCCAGCGGGCTCAACCCGGCCGGTGTCCTCAAGGCCATGAGCCCGGGCGTGGTGGACTTCCTCTTCCGGCGGCTGGTCGCCAGGGAGTCGGCGGAGGACGTCCAGTGGCACCAGGAGGGCACCTCACTGTCTGCGCAGGCACCCGGCGCCGAGTTGGCCCGCCGGCTGGCGGAGACGGACCTCGAGGCGCTCACCCCCACCGAACTCTTCCACTACGTCCGGGCGGCGCAGCGGCTGTCCGCCTGGGCAGAGGGGCTGCGCGAGGACGCCCTGGGCCGCTATTGTGCCGGGCCGCCGGACCGACCCGGAACGTCGGCCGACACCACACGTGAGGGCCTAATTTGACGCGCATCACTGCCTCGCCATTGTCCTAACAAGCCGGGGACAGGGTAACGTTTTTCCTATGGCTGACTCTGACATTCGCTCTTACACGTTTGGAACCCTTGTGACCGCCATGGTCACTCCGTTCACCAACGACGGTGAGGTCGACTATCAGCAGTCCGCAGAGCTGGCCAACAAGCTCGTCGACGACGGCAACGACGCCCTCGTTATCTCCGGCACCACCGGCGAAACTTCCACTCTGGAAGACGACGAAAAGGAAAAGCTTTTCCGTGTCATCGTCGAGGCCGTGGGGGACCGCGCCAAGGTCATCGCCGGGACCGGCACCAACCACACCTCGCACTCGATCGAGATGGCCAAGCGCGCCGCAAAAGCAGGCGCCCACGGCCAGCTGATCGTCACCCCGTACTACAACAAGCCGAGCCAGGCCGGAATCCAGGCCCACATCGAAGCCGTTGCCGACGCCGCGGACCTGCCAGTCATGGTCTACGACATTCCGGGCCGTGCCGGTGTTCCGATCCTGCCCGAAACCATGATCCGGCTCGCGGACCACCCCCGCGTGATCGCACTCAAGGACGCCAAGGCAGACTTCGCCGCCGTCACCCGCGTGATGGCGAACACCGACCTGGATGTCTACTCCGGGGACGACGGGCTGACCCTTCCGTGGATGGCGGCCGGCGCCGTTGGCCTGGTCAGCGTCTCGGCGCACGTGGCCAGCAAGCGGTTTCGTGCGATGATCGATGCCGCACTTGCAGGCGATTTTGCTACCGCCCGCACCATACATTTCGAACTGGACCCAGTGGTCCGTGCAGTGATGACCCATATCCAGGGTGCTGTTGCTGCGAAGCAAGTTCTTAAGTGGCAGGGAGTCCTGCCCAACTCGGTTGTCCGTTTGCCCCTCGTGGAGCCGGGCGACGCCGAGATCGAAACGATCCGCGAGGACTTGGCGGAAGCAGGACTCGTCTTCTCCTGATCCGGCCCCCGCCCGATCGAACAGAAGACCCCTCCTGCTCCGCCTGGAAAGTAGTGCACTATGACCCAAACCGCCCTTCCCGGCCTTGTCACGCCCCCGAAACTGCCCAAGAACACCCTGCGGATCGTTCCGCTCGGCGGCCTCGGGGAGATCGGCCGCAACATGACCGTCTTCGAAATCGACGGCAAGCTACTGATCGTTGACTGCGGTGTCCTCTTCCCGGAGGAGACCCAGCCCGGCGTCGACCTGATCCTGCCCGATTTCTCCTACATCGAGAACCGTATGGACGACATCGTCGCCGTCATCCTCACCCACGGCCACGAGGACCACATTGGTGCCGTCCCGTACCTGCTGCGCCTGCGCAACGACATCCCCGTCGTCGGCTCCCAGCTGACGCTGGCCCTGATCGAAGCGAAGCTCCAGGAACACCGGATCAAGCCGAACACCCAGATCGTGAGCGAGGGCCAAGTCCAGAAGCTCGGTCCCTTCGAATGCGAATTCGTGGCCGTCAACCACTCGATCCCCGACGCCCTGGCCGTCTTCCTGCGCACGTCCGGCGGCACCGTGCTGCACACCGGCGACTTCAAGATGGACCAGCTTCCCCTCGACGGGCGGATCACCGACCTGCGCCACTTCGCCAAGCTCGGCGAAGAAGGCGTGGATCTGTTCATGTCCGACTCCACGAACGCCGACGTCCCCGGCTTCACCACCGCGGAAAAGGAAATCGGCCCCACCCTGGACCGGCTTTTCGGCCAGGCTTCCAAGCGCATCATCGTGGCCTCCTTCTCCTCGCATGTGCACCGCGTCCAGCAGGTCCTCGACGCCGCCGCCAACCACAACCGCAAGGTGGCCTTCGTCGGCCGCTCGATGGTCCGCAACATGGCCATCGCCGCGAAACTCGGCTACCTCGAAGTTCCGGCGGGCATCCTCGTCGACATCAAGAACATCGACAACCTGCCGGACAACCGCGTGGTCCTGATGTCCACCGGCTCCCAGGGCGAACCGATGGCGGCGCTGTCGCGCATGGCCAACGGGGACCACCGCGTCATCGTCGGCCAGGGCGACACCGTGATCCTCGCTTCGAGCCTTATCCCGGGCAATGAGAACGCCGTCTTCCGCATCATCAACGGCTTGCTCAAGCTTGGCGCCGACGTCATCCACAAGGGCAACGCCAAGGTCCACGTCTCCGGCCACGCGGCCGCCGGCGAGCTCCTGTACTGCTACAACATCCTCGAGCCGCTCAACGCCATGCCGGTGCACGGCGAGACGCGCCACCTCATTGCCAACGGCAAGATCGCCCTCGAATCGGGCGTTCCCGAGGAGAGCATCCTGCTGGCGGACAACGGCACCGTCATCGACCTCCACGACCACCAGGCCGATGTCGTGGGCCAGGTTGAAGTCGGCTTTGTCTATGTGGACGGCTCCAGCGTCGGCGAAGTGACCGAAGCCGACCTCAAGGACCGCCAGACCCTCGGCGACGAGGGCTTTATCTCCATCATCACGGTCATCCACCGCGCCACCGGCAAGGTGGTCTCCGGGCCGGAAATCCACGCCCGCGGCGTGGCGGAGGACGACTCGGTCTTCGACGAGATCATCCCGAAGATCAACGCCGCGCTCGAGGAAGCCGTGCAGAACCGGGACCACACCTCGCAGCAGCTCCAGCAGGTTGTCCGCCGCGTCGTCGGCACCTGGGTCAACCGCAAACTGCGCCGCAAGCCCATGATTATCCCGGTGGTCCTGGAAGCGTAGGCCCGCACCAGGGCAGCACGCCCCGGCCACGAGCCAGCACACCAGCTGCACCGAAGGGGCCTTCCCCGCCGGACCCGCCTCCAGGCGGCCGGCGGGGGAGGCCTCTTCCGTTCCCCGCAAAGGACTCCGTCTCGCAGCCGCAACGCGGCCGTCCACGCCGTACCCGGGCGGCCGCCGTCGCCGAACATGATCCCCGCCCGGCCCGGAAATCCGCGGTTTTCCGACCGGCGTCGGGTACCGTTGCGGGTATGGCGACACGCATCTCCTCCGCGCCTAGAGGCAACTCAAGCGGCAGCTCAAAGGGCAACACCGGCAGCTCTCCGGGCAGGGGCTCCGGCGCAGCTGCGTCCAAGACCGGACGCTCCCAGGGGACCGCGCGTACCCGGCAGCTTCCCGCCGTCGAACCCCGGCAGCCCTGGCTGGTGCGGGTGGTGGCTGGTGCGTGGCTGGGAATCGGCCATGTGGTGGGCGCGGGCGTCCGCCGGATCGGCCATGACGTCAGTGACCTCGACCCGGCGGACCGCCGCGACGGAGCCGCCCTGTTCAACCTCGCGCTCGGCGTCTTTATCGCCACCTTCGCCTGGTGGGGCTTCCAGGGCTGGTTCCCGGACACTGTCTTCGCAATCGTCAACGGCACCTTCGGCTGGATGTCCCTGCTGCTGCCGCTCATGCTGTTTGTCTGTGCTTTCCGGCTGTTCCGCCAGCCGGTCGATGGCCGCGGCAACAACCGCATCGGCATCGGCTTTTTGATCATGACCTTCGCCGGCTCCGGCCTGGCCCACATCATCGGCGGCCAGCCCACGGTCGCCGACGGCTTCGACGGGCTCCGGCGCGCCGGCGGCATGCTCGGCTACCTCGCCGCCGCGCCGCTGGCAACCATCCATGCCGCCGTTCCGATCGCCCTCTACAGCCTGCTGGCCTTCACCTCGCTCCTCATCGTCACGGCCACCCCCTTCGGCGCCATCCCGTCCCGGCTGCGCGGCGCCTATGAACACCTGATGGGCGTCGACCTGCAGGACCACGACACCCAGGCCGGCCAGGACTCCCACGACCGCAGCTACCTGTACGAGAATGACGGCCCCGCGCCGAAGAAGAAGCGCAAGCGCCTCTTCGGCAAGGACGACGACGCCGACGCCCGGCTGGAAGGCTATGTCGGCGACGAAGCTTTCGAGCACGCCGTCGTCGACGACGATGCCGAAACAGCCGCCGGCGCTGCCGGCACCAAGGGATCCGGCAAAGGGTCCAAGGCCGTGGCACCGGGCGTGCGGCGGCCCACCCAGGCCGAGATTGCCGTCGAGAAGATCAAAGCCGCCCAGGGGCTGGGCAGCACCACGGCCGGCGCCGCGGCGGAGAACGCCACCGAGGCGATCCCGCTCGTCACCCCTGGCATGGTCGCCGCAGGATCGCTGAACCCGGCCCCGAACCCCGGCGCGGCCGCTCCCAAGGTCCCTGCGAACCCGGTCGCCCCGGCGCCGCTGCCTACGCCGATCCCGCAGCGCACCGAACAGCTTTCGCTCGCCGGCGACGTCACCTACACGCTGCCGTCCTCGGACATGCTCACCCCCGGCTCCATCCCCAAGGAACGCACCGAGGCCAATGACGCGATCGTCGCTTCGCTGACCGAGACACTGACCCAGTTCAACGTGGACGCGCAGGTCACCGGGTTCAGCCGCGGGCCGACCGTGACCCGCTACGAGATCGAGCTGTCCCCGGGCACCAAGGTGGAACGCGTCACCGCCCTGTCCAAGAACATCTCCTACGCCGTCGCGAGCTCCGATGTACGCATCCTGAGCCCCATTCCGGGCAAATCGGCCATCGGCATCGAAATCCCCAACACGGACCGTGAAACCGTCTCGCTCGGGGACGTGCTGCGCAGCCAGAACGCCCGCCGCACCGACCACCCCATGGTCATGGGCGTCGGCAAGGACGTCGAAGGCGGCTACGTCGTGGCCAACCTCGCGAAGATGCCGCACCTGCTTGTCGCCGGCGCCACCGGCGCCGGCAAGTCCTCCTTCGTGAACTCGATGATCACCTCGATCCTGATGCGCGCCACCCCGGACGAGGTCCGGATGGTCATGGTGGACCCCAAACGCGTAGAGCTCACCGCCTACGAAGGTGTCCCGCACCTGATCACCCCGATCATCACCAACCCCAAAAAGGCCGCCGAGGCACTGCAGTGGGTGGTCCGCGAAATGGACGCCCGCTACGACGACCTTGCGAATTACGGCTTCAAGCACATCGACGACTTCAACAAGGCCGTCCGGGCCGGCAAGGTCCACCCTCCCGTCGATTCCAAGCGCGTCATCCGCCCGTACCCGTACCTGCTGGTGATCGTGGACGAACTCGCCGACCTCATGATGGTGGCCCCGCGCGACGTCGAAGACTCCATCGTGCGCATCACCCAGCTGGCCCGCGCGGCCGGCATCCACCTGGTGCTCGCCACGCAGCGGCCCTCCGTCGACGTCGTCACCGGCCTGATCAAGGCCAACGTCCCGTCCCGGATGGCGTTCGCAACGTCCTCGGTGACCGACTCCCGCGTGGTCCTGGACCAGCCGGGAGCTGAAAAGCTGATCGGCCAGGGCGACGCGCTCTTCCTGCCGATGGGCGCCTCCAAGGCGATGCGCGTGCAGGGAGCCTGGGTCACCGAGTCCGAGATCCACAGGGTTGTTGAACACGTCAAGGGCCAGCTCAAGGCCGTCTACCGTGACGACGTCGCCCCCGAGACGCAAAAGAAGCAGATCGACGACGACATCGGAGACGACCTTGAGGTCCTGCTGCAGGCCACCGAGCTCGTTGTCACCACGCAGTTCGGCTCGACCTCGATGCTGCAGCGCAAGTTGCGGGTCGGCTTCGCCAAGGCCGGCCGGCTGATGGACCTGCTGGAGTCCAGGGGAGTGGTGGGCCCGTCTGAAGGTTCCAAGGCCCGCGACGTGCTGGTCAAGCCGGACGACCTGGCCGCGGTGCTGGCCGCGATGAAGGGCCAGGACGGACCGGTCGCCATCGATTCACAGACGGCCGCGCTTAGCGACAACGCCAACGCCAACATCGGCCAGGGCGGCTACGCCGAGGACCTGGTAGCCGCCGACCTCGACAACCGCACCCAGGCCATCGAGTACCACGACGGCGCCGACGGCGGTTCGGACGGCGAGGACGGCTCCGAGGACGCCTGGTCGCTCACCGGACGGTAGCCGGCGGAGACGGTAGCCTAGGAAGGTGACTAGCGCCGAAACCAACGCCGGGTCCGCCCCGCGGATCTGGAACCTGCCCAACATCCTGACGATGCTGCGGATCGCGCTGGTGCCTTTCTTCGTCTGGTGCCTCGTCGCCGACGCCCCGGGCCTGGACGCGCAGAACGGCCCCTGGCGCTGGGCCGCCGTCGTCGTCTTCGCGGTGGCAATCTACACGGACAAGCTCGACGGCGACATTGCCCGCAGTCGCGGCCTCATCACCGACTTCGGCAAGATCGCGGACCCGATCGCGGACAAGCTCCTGATCGGTTCCGCCCTGGTCATGCTCTCACTGCTCGACGAACTGCCATGGTGGGTCACCGTCCTGATCCTGGTCCGCGAGTGGGGCGTCACGGCGCTGCGCTTCTTCGTCATCCGCTACGGGGTGATCCCCGCGTCCCGCGGCGGCAAGCTCAAGACCGTGGTGCAGACCGCGGCGATCTTCCTTTACGTCATGCCGCTCGCCTCGATCGCACCGTGGCTGGGATTCGTGGCCTTCGCGGTCATGATGGCCGCCCTGGCGATTACGGTCTGGACCGGCGTCGAATACGTCGTGGCGGCCCTCAAGCTGCGCGCCAGCGGCATCCGGGCCAGGAAACAGCAGGTCCAGGAGGGAACACCATGAGCAACGTCCAGCCCACCACCCACCCGGGGCTGCACCCGAACCTGCACCGCCTCGCCGAACAGGCCGTGGGCCGTGCCATTGAGCGCGGACTGACCGTGGCCACCGCGGAGTCCCTCACCGCCGGGATGGTGGCGGCCGTGCTGGCCGATACCCCCGGCGCGTCCGCCATGCTGCAGGGCGGCGTGGTCGCCTACGCGAACACGGTCAAGGCGGACATCCTCGGCGTGTCCCGGGACGTCCTCGACGCCGTGGGTTCGGTGGACGGGCAGGTCGCCGCGGCCATGGCCTCAGGTGCGCGCGCCGCGTGCGGCGCCGCCGTCGGCGTCGCCACCACCGGGGTGGCCGGCCCGGAGCCGCACGACGGCAAGGCTGTGGGCACGGTCTACATCGGCCTCTCCACGGCAGAAGGCGCGACGTCGTTCGCTTACCACTTCGACGGAAGCCGCCAGGAGATCCGGGCGCTGGCCTGCGGTGCGGCCCTGGAACGCCTGCTCGAAGCCCTGTCCGCGACAAGCTACCGCGGGTAAAGTTGCCGGGAACAAAAGTTGATTCCGAATAGTTGTTACATTGTGTCGCCCGGAATAAGGGTGGCGCCTAGGATGAAATCATCACAACGTTCGCAGTCCACTGCGAACTAGACATACGAGGGAGCAAGGCGATACAGATGGTAAAGCAGCCCGTATCCGTAAACGGCGTTGTCCGCTGGAAGGATGTGGGCCTCGCCGATCAGGCAAAGAGCGAACAGAAGGAGCGCAAGATGGTTGTACTTCGTCACGAAATTGGTGATGTCCTGCGCGATGTCCGCCAACGCCAAGGCCGTACCCTCCGCGAAGTTTCGCACAGCGCCCGTGTGTCCCTGGGCTACCTGAGTGAAGTGGAACGCGGCCAGAAGGAAGCCTCCTCGGAGCTGCTCTCCTCGATCTGCTCGGCCCTTGACGTCCCGTTGTCCAGCATGCTCCGCGAAGTCAGCGACCGGGTCGCCGTGGCCGAGGGCGTCGCGGTACCGGACACCGTCCCCCAGGAATTCGCCCAGCGCTACGGTCGCGACCTTGACCGTGAGCTCAACACCGATCTGAACGATGAGCTGGCCACCGGCCTGCTCTCCGGGGCGCGTTAGTCCCAAGCTTCCAAGTCAAGGAAAAGGTCCCCGGCGGTGCCGGGGACCTTTTTCGTGCCCCGGAGCAGCGGCCTAGAGGCCTTCGTCGCGGGGGAAACCGTCACGCTCGTACGTGGCATTGAGCTTCGCCATGTAGCCGGCGAAGGCTTCCAGTTCCCCGGCCGGCCACTCCGCCAGCCGTTCGCGGAAGACCTCGCGCCGCGCATCCTGGACCAGGTGCATTTTCTCCTCGCCCTTGGCTGTCAGGCTGATGGCCTGGGCCCGGCCGTCCAACGGGTCGGCTTCCTTCGCTACCAGCCCCAGGCCCTCGAGGAATGCGATCTGGCGGCTCACCGAGGGCTTGCCGACGCCGATGCACGACGCCAGTTCGGTCAGCCGGATGGGCCCCTTCGCCCGGACCACGGACAGCAGTCCGTAGGCGGCCGGTTCCATCTCGGGATGGACCTGGCGGGAAAGCTGCTGCGACATGGAGCGGGCCCGCCGCCAGAGCAGGCTCAACTGGCGCTCGACGGCGGCCAGCGCCTCCTCCGCGGACGGGTCACCGGTCCCGGAAATTGGCGCCGGATCCGGGGCGGCGTCGCGTGGGTTGCTCATAGCAACCATTCTAGGGGCCGTGCCCGTGAGAGACTTTATCCGTGAGAATCAGTGACTTCTGGCGGCTTATGGACGACGAGTTCGGCGCGGGATACTCCCGCGTGCTCAGTAGTTCCCTGGTGCTGGCCGGTGTGGGCGGCCGCACCGCGGACCAGGCCCTCTCCGCCGGGGTGCCGCCCAAGCAGGTCTGGCTGGCACTCTGCGATGTCCAGGATGTCCCCGCCGAACGGCGGCTTGGCCGCGACGTCAAGCCCCGCTGACAGGCGGTCACGGGCAGTGCCCGGCCCGGTCCCGGGACCGTATCCGGCCCTGACACGCCGTCCGATTGTTCGAATATCTGTTCGGGTCGGGCTATGCTTTTTGCAGAGCGTTTTCCACATACGCGGCGGCGGCGCCAACTTTGTCAGTGCCTCCCACTAGCGTCAGTGATGACATAACAACGGCCACGACGGCCACTCTCCAGCGAGAAAGTATTAGAGGTGTGAATCATGGCCGCAGCCCCGGATCGCCAGAAGGCGCTCGACGCAGCGCTTGCCCAGATTGACAAGCAGTTCGGCAAAGGCTCGGTCATGCGCCTGGGCGACGAAGTCCGCGCGCCCATCGAGGTCATCCCGACCGGCTCCATCGCGCTGGACGTGGCCCTCGGCATTGGCGGCCTGCCCCGCGGCCGCGTCGTTGAGATTTACGGCCCTGAATCTTCCGGTAAGACCACGGTCGCGCTGCACGCCGTGGCCAACGCCCAGCGCCAGGGCGGCATCGCCGCCTTCATCGACGCCGAACACGCCCTCGATCCCGAGTACGCCGCCAAGCTCGGCGTCGACACCGACGCGCTCCTGGTCTCCCAGCCGGACACCGGCGAGCAAGCGCTCGAAATCATGGACATGCTGATCGGCTCCGGCTCACTTGATGTCATCGTCATCGACTCCGTCGCCGCACTGGTACCCCGTGCCGAAATCGAAGGCGACATGGGCGACAGCCACGTTGGCCTGCAGGCCCGGTTGATGAGCCAGGCGCTGCGTAAGATCACCGGCCGGCTGAGCCAGACCAAGACCACCGCCATCTTCATCAACCAGCTGCGCGAGAAGATCGGTGTGTTCTTCGGCTCCCCGGAAACCACCACCGGCGGTAAGGCGCTGAAGTTCTACGCCTCGATCCGCATCGACGTCCGCCGTATCCAGACCCTCAAGGAGGGCGCAGATTCCGTCGGCAACCGGACCAAGGCGAAGATCGTCAAGAACAAGATGGCCCCGCCCTTCAAGATCGCCGAATTCGACATCATCTACGGCCAGGGCATTTCCCGCGAAGGCGGCATCATCGACATGGGTGTCGAGCACGGCCTGATCAAGAAGTCCGGCTCGTGGTTCACGTATGACGGCGACCAGCTGGGCCAGGGCATGGAGAACTCCCGCCGCTTCCTGCGCGACAACCCGGAACTCGCCGCCGAACTCGAGCGCCTGATCAAGGAAAAGCTCGGCGTCGGCGTCAAGGCAGCCGACCCGGAGGAATCACCGAAGCTGAAGGCCGTTGACGGCTTCTAACAGCCGGGCCTCCGCCGCACGACGCCGCAAGGGGTCAGGATTCCCGTCCCGGAATCCTGGCCCCGGCGTCGTTGACGGCACTGGAGACCCCGGACGGTCCGCGCCGCCCGCGCCGGAGGTCGACCCGGACGCTGATCCCGCCGCCGTCGCACGCGCCGTAGTACTGCGGCAGCTGACCAACTCGCCCAAGAGCCGGCTGCAGCTGGCGCGCAAGCTGGCCGAGCGGAACATTCCGGACGACGTCGCCGAAGCCGTCCTCGACCGCTTCGAAGAGGTCCGCCTCATCGACGACGCCGAGTTCGCCGACATGTGGGTGCGGAGCCGGTCCCAGACCCGGAAGCTGGCCAAGGGCGCCCTGCGCCGGGAGCTGGCCGAGAAGGGCATCGATGAGCAGACCGCGGCCGGCGCCCTCGAACAACTCAGTGACCAGGACGAGGAAACCGCCGCGCGGGAACTCGTGGGACGCAGGCTGCGGAACGTGCGGGAATTTCAGGACCGTGCCGAGCGGGACAAGACGGTCCGCCGGCTGGCCGCAATGCTCGCGCGCAAGGGCTACCAGCCCTCGCAGGCCTTCCGCATCGTTGGCGAGGTCCTGGACGCAGCCCTCGATGTGCAGGACAGCGAAGCCTGACGCGAGGCCAGTCCCGCCCCGGAAACGCTGCCTCTGCGAACGCAGCCGCGCCAAGCCGGTACCCTTAACACGTGAGTTTGACCATTCCTTCCCCCGCCGCCGGCGGAGCCCCCTATCCGGACGAGACGGCCGCTGCCCGCACCTACCAGGTGCGGACCTTCGGCTGCCAAATGAACGTGCATGACTCCGAGCGGATGTCCGGCATGCTCGAAGCCGCCGGCTACGTCCGCTCCGAAGGCGAACTGGCCGACGTCGTCGTCTTCAACACCTGCGCGGTGCGGGAAAACGCCGACAACAAGCTCTACGGCAACCTCGGCATCCTCCGCCCGGTCAAGGAAGCCAACCCGGGCATGCAGATCGCCGTTGGCGGCTGCCTGGCGCAGAAAGACCGCGAGACCATCCTCAAGAAGGCGCCCTGGGTCGACGCGGTCTTTGGAACTCACAACGTCGGTGCACTGCCCGCCCTGCTGGACCGCGCACGGCACAACGACGAGGCGCAGCTGGAAATCCTGGAATCGCTCGACGTGTTCCCTTCGACGCTGCCCACCAAACGGGACTCCGTCTATTCCGGCTGGGTCTCCATCTCGGTCGGCTGCAACAACACCTGCACGTTCTGCATCGTCCCCGCCCTGCGCGGCAAGGAAAAGGACCGCCGGCCCGGCGACATCCTCGCCGAAATCCAGGCCCTCGTCGACGACGGCGCCATCGAGGTCACGCTGCTGGGCCAGAACGTGAACTCCTACGGCGTCGAGTTCGGTGACCGGCAGGCCTTCTCTAAACTGCTGCGCGCCTGTGGCGACATCCCCGGCCTGGAGCGCGTCCGGTTCACCAGCCCGCACCCGGCCGCCTTCACCGACGACGTCATCGACGCCATGGCGGAGACGCCCAATGTGATGCCGCAACTGCACATGCCGCTGCAGTCAGGCTCGGACAAGGTCCTCCGGGAGATGAAACGGTCCTACCGTTCCGCCAAATTCCTCGGCATCCTGGACAAGGTCCGTGAAAAGATCCCGCACGCCGCCATCTCCACCGACATCATCGTGGGCTTCCCGGGCGAGACCGAGGAAGACTTCCAGGCCACCCTCGACGTCGTGGAAAAGTCCCGCTTCGCCACCGCCTTCACTTTCCAGTACTCCAAGCGGCCCGGCACGCCTGCCGCTGAACTCCCGGACCAGCTCCCCAAAGCCGTGGTCCAGGAACGCTTCGAACGGCTTACCGCCCTGCAGGACCGGATCGCCGCCGAGGAGAACGCACGCCAGCTCGGCCGCCGCGTCGAGGTCATGGTGACCGCACAGCCGGGCCGGAAAGCAGGGGAAACGCACCGCCTCTCGGGCCGGGCACAGGACCAGCGCCTGGTGCACTTCTCCGTGCCCGCCGGTGCCGAGACGCCGCGCCCCGGAGACCTCGTCACGGTGACGATCACCGAAGCCGCGGCATTCCACCTCGTCGCCGACCCGGCGACCGCGGACGATTACAGCCTGCGCCGTTCCCGCGCCGGCGACGCCTGGGACCGTTCCCAGGCCGATTCCTGCGGCGCCCCGGCCCCGGCCAGGGGTGGCGGCACGACCGGTGTCTCACTGGGCATGCCACCCCTTCCCGTCCGCGCCCGCTAGCGCCGTGGCCGCCCGCGCCCCGTACGACGGCCCCGGCGCCGCCGGCACACCTGACGCTTCCGCGGCGCCGGGAAGTCCCGGTGCCGCCGGATCCGCCCCGCCGGTCGTCGCCGTCGTGGGGCCCACGGGATCCGGGAAGTCGGACCTGGCCGTCTCGCTGGCGCTGGCCCTCGACGGCGAGGTCGTGAACGCCGATGCCATGCAGTTCTACCGCGGCATGGACATCGGCACGGCCAAGATCACGCTGGCCGAGCGCAGGGGAGTGCCCCACCATCTCCTGGACGTTCTCGAGGTGACCGAGGAAGCCAGCGTTTCGGACTTCCAGCAGCAGGCGCGGGCCGTGATCGCGGATATCCACGCCCGGGGGAAACGGGCCATCCTCGCCGGCGGTTCAGGCCTGTACGTCCGAGCCGCCCTGGACGTACTTGAATTTCCCGGCACCGACCCGGCCATCCGGCGCCGCCTCGAAGCCGAGGAGGAAGCGGCGGGCCTTGCCCCGCTGCGGGCGCGGCTGGAGCTCGTGGATCCGGTCTCCGCCGGGCGCCTGGGTGACGCGCGCCGTGTCATCCGCGCCCTGGAGGTCTTTGAACTGACGGGACGTCCCTTCAGCTCCTTCATGCCCATCCGTGAGTACTTCCAGCCAGCGGTCCAGATCGGGCTCGAAGTGGACCGCGACCAACTGCGGGAGCGGCTCGCCGCCCGCGTCCACGCGATGGTGGAGCGCGGACTGCTGGCGGAAGTGCAGCGACTCGACGGCCAAGGACTGCGCCGCGGCAGGACCGCGTCCCGTGCCCTGGGCTATGCGCAGTTCCTCAAGGTTCTCGACGGCGAAGCGGATCTGGAACAGGCGGCTGAAGAGACCATTGTCGCGACCCGGCGGTTCGCCCGGCGCCAGCTCACCTGGTTCCGCGCCGACCCCCGGATCAACTGGCTTGACTGGCAGGACCCCGGGCTGCCGGCCAAGGCCGCCGCTCTGTGCCGCTAAAGGTCCGCCGCCAACAGGCGCCCGCCGCTGAACCCCGCTGAGCCTGCCCTGCCGCATTCCCGTTTCACCTAAGCCGCGGGTTCCGTCCCGGCCCGGACGGAACGGTAACCTTGGAGCATGGACGAAACCCTTGCCGCAGCCGTTGACCACCCCGCTGCTTCAGTCACCGCCGCCCTCGCCGGCCTGAAGTTCTCGAAGGGCCATGGAACGGGCAACGACTTTGTCCTGATCGCGGACCCGAACGGCGCGCTCTCCGTCACCCCGGAGCAGGTGGCGGCCCTCTGCGACCGGCACCGCGGCATCGGAGGCGACGGACTGATCCGGGCCGTACCCTCGCGGCTGCTCCCGGAAGGCCAACGGCTGCTCGCCGAGCACCCCGCGGCCGAATGGTTTATGGACTACCACAACGCTGACGGCTCCCTTTCGGAGATGTGCGGCAACGGCGTCCGGGTTTTCGTCCACTTCCTCATCAATGAGGGACTCGTCGACCTTCCGGCCGGCGAATCGCTGGCCATCGGAACCCGCGGCGGCGTGAAGACGATCGTCCGCACTGCCGGCGGCTATGCCGTGGACATGGGGCCGTGGGAGTTCATCTTCCCGGGCGAAGCCACCGCGCGCGCCATGGATTCACTGGTCAGCGCCGAAGGGTTGGAGGTGGCCAGGCCGGCGCTGTCCGTCAGCATGGGCAACCCGCACACCGTCGTCGCGCTGGCCGAACTCGCGGAACTCGACGCCACCCAACTGTTCACGGCGCCCCGGGTCGACCCGACACCGCCGCACGGCACCAACGTCGAGTTCGTCGTGCCGTCAGAACCGCTCGTTCACGACGGCGTCGGAACCATCACCATGCGCGTGCACGAGAGGGGAGTGGGGGAGACGCTGTCCTGCGGGACCGGCGCCTGTGCTGCCGCCGTCGCGATCCGGCACTGGGCCGGCCAGGGCGCGCCGGACGCCTGGAACGTGACGGTGCCCGGCGGAGTCGTTGGCGTGAAGTTCTTCCTCTCAGCGGACGGCCACGAGCACGTGGAGCTCAGCGGACCCGCCGTGATCGTCGCTAGCGGGACGCTTTCCTGACCTTCAGGATTCGGAACGCCTTCGAGGTGCTCTCGCGCGTGACGGCAAAGCTGGCGTCCAGTTCCGCCGCAAGCCAGCGCTGAAGCGAATCCGAACCCAGGTTTTTCTGCACCACCAGCCAGGCCGACCCGCCCGGGGCGAGCCGGGGCAGCCACAGCAGCAGCAGGGCGTGGAGTTCGTCCTTGCCGATCCGGATGGGCGGGTTGGACCAGATCGTGTCGAAGCGCAGCTCCGGGTCGACGTCCCCGGGTGTGCTGGCGGTGACATTCTCCAGCCCCAGCAGGGCTGCATTTTCGTTCGTCAGCGCCACGCAGCGCTCATTGACATCCACGGCGAAGACCCGGGCGTGCGGCGCCCGCAGGGCCATGGTCAAGGCGATCGGCCCCCAACCGCACCCGATGTCCAGCAGGTTCCCCTGCGGCGCCGGGGCAGGGACGTCCGCCAGCAGCACGGCGGTCCCCTTGTCGATCCCGTCCGGGCTGAAAATCCCGGAGGACGTCTGCAGCTGCCGGCGTTCGCCGGCAAGCTCCACGGTCAGTGGCTTGCGGGTGAACGGCCCGGCCGGCTGGGCGCTGAAATAGTGTGCAGACTCCATAACTGGCCAGATTAGTTGGCGGCCAGGCGCTATGGGAAACCGGCCGGGGTACTGCCCGGACGCGTCTGCAACCGGTGCCGCCAGGCAGCGCCGGGGCGGGGGAACGGTCTGCTAGTCTTAAAGACATGATCTTGAACTTCAAGTAGCCGGCACGGGCCTTCGTTATCTTTGGCGAAAGTCCCGTCCCCGCAGCGACGCAGGTTGTTACCTTCCGCTCAGTGCGCCCCCTCCGTGATGCCATGCATCGCCCGCCGGCGCCAGATCCACTTGGAGTCAAGGCATCAAGCCACAGGGCCTTAAACCCAACACTGCCCGGCAGCAGCCGCCGGGGAGCGCTGGACGGAACGTACCTCCCGCCCCACGGCGCCCATCGCCGGACCCCTCCCTCATTCACCGCTCCCGCACGGAGCCCGTCCTGCCCGCGGCACCGCAGCCGCCAGGCATCCCAGGAGGCACGGATGACCACCAGTCGTCAGCCCAGCGCGAATACCGCGCCACGAAACACCGATCAGCACTATTCTGAAGATGTAGACCCTTCAAAGGAGACCATGACCAGTCAGCCCAACACCGGACCCGATTCAGCCGCCCAGGACATGAGCCCTGCGGAAATCCAGGCTGTCATCGACCGGATCCTCTCCAAAGACGCTCCCGCTCCGAAGTCCGGACGCAGTACCGGCACCGGGCCCACCGGTGAACCCAGGGCCGTGTTCGGCAAGGCCCAGGCCATTTCACGGCTGGATGAGGAACACAGCAGCTACGACGGCGACCAGCAGGACCTCGAGGAACGCCACGCCCTGCGCCGCACCGCGGGTCTGTCGACCGAACTTGAGGACGTCACCGAAGTCGAATACCGGCAGCTGCGCCTTGAGCGCGTGGTGCTCGCGGGGCTCTGGACCGAAGGCACCCTGGCCGACGCCGAGAACTCCCTGCGCGAGCTGGCGGCCCTGGCCGAAACCGCCGGGTCCGAGGTGCTGGACGGGCTCGTCCAGCGCCGAGCGAAGCCGGACCCCGGCACCTTCCTGGGCTCCGGCAAGGCCCAGGAGCTCAAGGACATCGTCATGTCCACCGGCGCGGACACCGTGGTGGTCGACGCCGAGCTCGCCCCGTCCCAACGGCGCGGCCTCGAAGACATCGTCAAGGTCAAGGTCATCGACCGTACGGCCCTGATCCTGGACATCTTCGCCCAGCACGCCAAGAGCCGCGAAGGCAAGGCCCAAGTGGAACTGGCCCAGCTCGAATACCTGCTACCGCGCCTGCGCGGCTGGGGTGAGTCGATGTCCCGGCAGGCCGGCGGCCAGGTTGGCGGCGCCGGAGCGGGCATGGGTTCGCGCGGCCCCGGCGAGACCAAAATCGAGCTGGACCGACGCCGGATCCGCACCCGGATGGCCAAGCTGCGGCGCGAAATCGCCGCCATGAAGCCGGCCCGGGAAACCAAGCGGGCCAACCGCCGTCGTAATGCCGTGCCGTCCGTGGCGATCGCCGGCTACACCAACGCCGGCAAGTCTTCGCTGCTGAACCGCCTGACCGACGCCGGCGTCCTGGTGGAGAACGCGCTGTTCGCCACGCTGGACCCGACGGTCCGCAGGGCCGAAACCTCGGACGGGCTGGGTTACACACTCGCCGACACAGTGGGTTTTGTCCGCTCGCTGCCGACCCAGCTGGTGGAGGCGTTCCGCTCCACCCTGGAAGAGGTCGCCGATTCGGACCTGATCCTGCACGTCGTCGACGTCTCCCACCCCGATCCGGAGGGCCAGATCGCGGCCGTCCGCGCCGTGTTCAGCGAAGTCGATGCCCGCAAGGTGCCGGAAATCATCGTTCTGAACAAGGCCGACGCCGCCGACCCGTTTGTGATCGAACGGCTCAAGCAGCGCGAACCGCGCCACGTCGTGGTCTCGGCCCGCACCGGGGAAGGCATCCCGGAGCTGCTCAAGGCCATCAGCGAGGGCATCCCGCGGCCCAGCGTGAAGCTGGAATTGATGATCCCGTACAACCGCGGAGACCTGCTCAGCAAGCTGCACGAGACCGACGCCGAGATCCTCAGCCTCGACCATGAGGAGACCGGCACCCGTGCCGTGGTGATGGTCCGCGAGGGGCTCGCGGCCGAACTGGATGCCTTCGTCAGCAATGACTGAACCAGCGGTGGCCGAGGGGGCGGCCGCGCCGTCGGACAGCGGCCCGTCCGAAAGCAGCCCGGCAAAAAGCAAGGCCAAAAGCAAGCCTCGAAGCGGCCCGTCCGGCGAGCAGTTCGTGGTTGAACTGCTCGACCGGGCGGTCGCCGGCATGGGCGGCCAGAGCCGCGACGGCCAGCACGAAATGGCCCGGCAGGTGGCGCGCGCGATCGACACCGGCGACCACCTGCTGGTCCAGGCCGGCACCGGCACCGGCAAGTCGCTGGCCTACCTGATCCCGCTCATTGCGCACTCGCTGGTCAGCGACAAACCCACCTTGGTCTCCACCGCAACCCTGGCACTGCAGACCCAGATCGTCGGCAGGGACCTGCCCCGGCTGCTCAAGACCATCACCCCGGCCCTGGAGCGGCCGGTGAAGGTCGCGCTGGTCAAGGGCCGCTCCAACTATGTCTGCCGCCACAAACTCGAAGGCGGCTTCCCTTCCGAGGAACCGTCCGAGGGCCAGTTGTTCTCCCTCGGCGAGGACACCTCCGTGCCGCACTTTGCCGCCGCGATGGGCGGCCCTTCCTCGCAGCTGGGCAAGGAGGTCGTCCGGCTCCGCGAATGGGCCGAGGACACCCAGACCGGGGACCGTGACGAGCTGCTGCCCGGCGTGACCGACCGCGCCTGGCGGCAGGTCTCCGTCACCTCGATGGAGTGCCTCGGCGCGCAGAAGTGCCCGCTCGCCGCGGAATGCTTCAGCGAACTGGCCCGGCAAAATGCCGCCGACGCCGATGTGGTGGTCACCAACCACGCCATGCTGGCAGTCAGCGCCTTCGAGGGCCTCGCCGTGCTGCCCGAATACGACGTAGTGGTGGTGGATGAGGCGCACGAACTCCAAGACCGGGTCACGGGTGCCGTGTCCGGCCAGCTGTCCGTGGCCATGGTGCACGCCGCCGCCTCCGGCGCCCGCAAGAACACCGGGATCACCGTGGACGCGCTCAACAACGCCGCGTCCAACCTCGAGCTCGCCATTGAGGGCGTCCCCAGTGGGCTGATGCCGAACGGGCTGAACAGCGAACAGCTCGACTGCGTGGACCAGCTGCGCGACGCCTGCCGCGCAGCGCTCTCGGACTCCAAGGGCGACAGCGCCAACACGGCCGACGGCGGCCGGCAGCTCGCGCGGTCCCGGCTGATGGTGATCCTGGAGCTCTGCGAACGGCTCCTGGCCGCCAAGGAGAACCGGGAAGTAGTCTGGTTCTCCCGCAACAGCAGCTTCGACCCGCAGCAGGGCTACTCGCAGCCGGACGACTCCGCGCCCGCCCTGATCAACATCGCCCCGCTCAGCGTCGCCGGACGGCTCCGCGAGGGACTGTTCGCCGACCACACAGTTGTCCTGACCTCGGCAACCCTGGCGATCGGTTCGGCCTTCGAGCCGGCGGCGGGAGGCCTCGGCCTGGTGGGCCCCGGCGCGCCCAGCTGGACCGGCGTCGACGTCGGATCCCCGTTCGAATATCCCAAACAAGGCATCCTCTACGTTGCCAAGCACCTGCCCAAGCCGGGCCGGGGGACCTCCCCGGAAGCCCTCGACGAACTCGAGAAGCTGATCCGCGCCTCCGGCGGCGGCGCCCTGTGCCTCTTCTCGTCCCGGCGCGCGGCCGAAGAGGCAGCCGAGGCGATGCGGCCCCGGCTGGGGTTGAGCATTCTCTGCCAGGGCGAATCAACCATGACCGCGCTCGTGAAGCAATTCGCCGATGAGCCGGACACCTGCCTCTTCGGCACCATGTCGCTCTGGCAGGGCGTCGACGTGCCCGGAAACTCCTGCCGGCTTGTGGTGATCGACCGGATCCCGTTCCCGCGGCCCGATGATCCGCTGATGACGGCCCGTTCCCGGGCTGTGGCCCAGTCCGGCGGCAACGGTTTTATGAGCGTATCGGCGACCCACGCAGCGATCCGACTCGCCCAGGGCGCCGGCCGGCTGATCCGTTCGACGTCGGACAAGGGGGTGGTGGCGGTCCTGGATTCCAGGCTGTCCACCGAACGGTACGGCGCGTTCCTCCGGGCCGCGCTGCCGCCGTTCTGGCCTACCACCGACCCGTCCGTGGCGCTGGCTGCCCTCGAACGCCTCGCCAAAGAGCCGCCGGCCAAGTAACAGGCGCCCCGGCCAAGCAGTCCGCCGCGTGGGCTGCCGCGGGGCCGGCCGGGCAACGACGTGCCTGGCATTCCCGCCCGGTTCTTCCGCTCACCGGTGTCGGCGGTGCCCTGTTCCCGCGGCTTAGGCGGACGCACTCGCCGTCATGGCGCCGATAACCGGGCTGGAACGCCGAAAGCCCCGTCCGGGACTGCGGAGGGGGCCTTCGGGCTGCCGGTGGGGTGCTGCCGGGAGGCGGGCCAGTGGGGAGCCCGGCCGGGGCTACAGGGAGCGCAGCACCGACACGACCTTGCCCATAATGACGGCATGGTCGCCGAGGATCGGCTCGTACTGGGTGTTTTGCGGCAGCAGCCAGGTGTGGCCGTCGCGCTGGCGGAACGTCTTGACCGTTGCCTCGTCATCGAGCAGTGCGGCAACAATGTCCCCGTTGACGGCATCGTTCTGGCGCCGCACGACGACCCAGTCGCCGTCGCAGATGGCGGCGTCGATCATCGAATCACCGGCCACCCGGAGCATAAACAGTTCGCCGTGGCCCACCAGCTGGCGCGGCAGCGGCATCACGTCCTCCACAACCTGGTCGGCCAGGATCGGGCCGCCGGCGGCGATGCGGCCGACAAACGGGACCATCGCGGTGTCCGTGGCGCTGGCGAGCTCAGAGACGGCCTGGCCGCCAACGGCCCGCAGGCCGCTGGACTTCTCCACGCCGGATATCGTGGTCGCACCCTCATCGAGGGTCAGCGGCATCAGAACTTCCATGGCGCGGGGACGTTTGGGGTCCCGCCGCAGGTAGCCGAGCTTTTCCAGCTGCGAAAGCTGGTGGGTGACGCTGGATAGGCTGGCGAGCCCGACAGTGTCGCCGATCTCACGCATCGAGGGCGGGTAACCGTTGTCCGTCACGGAACGCTGGATGGTCTCCAGGATTTTCTTCTGACGGACGGTAAGGCTTCTCGGCGCCCGGCCGGTCTGGGGGCTCCGCTGCGCGGCCCTCCCGCCGGCGGCTTGTGCTGCCATGTTCGCCATGCCTTTCCATTCCGCCCGGCCGCCGTAGCTGCCGGGACCCTTCGGTCCGAACAATGTCAGACCCCGCTGATCAACTGTTGCTGACCAACCCAAGTGGTTGTCCTGTGCTTCAAAAGTAGGGCAGCCAACAGGGTTTTTCAAACATTTGTTCTAGCGAGTCTCGACAATGTTCGTTCATAAGTGCTAAAACAGGAAGAGCAAAGTTCGAATATGTGTTCGAAGCTTTGGGGGCGGGTCGGATTGCCGGGCTCGGTCTTATGTTCGAAGTTTCGTGTTCGAGGGTTCGCGATCGAAGGTAATGCGTTCGATGGTTCGGCCGGTTGGCGGCAGGTACGTGGAGTACGCCGGGCGGCACAGATAAGTCCAGGAGGGCTCAGCTCATGTCAGCAGTAAGCGCTATTTCCGGTTCGTTGGTTTCCGCTCCCGATCGGGAGGCGGCACCCGCTGCTGCCACCCGGCAGGCTCCGCTGAGGCTGACCCGCCGCGGACGGTTCGTCTTCTTCGGACTGCCGCTGATCCTGCTGGCCGCCCTGGTCCTCTCGCTGGCGGGCTTCCTGAACGCTCCAGCCAAAGCCGCCGACTCGGCCGCGGAGCTCTCGCTCACACCCACTGTCTCGGTCACGGTCCAGCCGGGGGAGTCGCTCTGGGCCATCGCCGGTGCCGTCGACCCGAAACGGGACCCCCGCGACGTGGTCGCCGACATCGTGCAGCTGAACAACCTCGAAGCCCCGCGCGTCATCCCCGGCCAGCAGCTCTACGTACCCACCAAATAGGCGGCGCACGCCGGGCGGACGGTTCCGTCTAGGCGCCCCCCGCGGTCACAGTTTCGGGGCCGGGCCCGGTCTCACTTAAACTGGACAAGTGACTGACCAGCTAGAGCGCCTCAACCGACTGCCCCTCCGGACGAATTTGCGGGGGTTGCGCCCCTACGGCGCTCCCCAGCTGGATGTCCCGATCCTGCTGAACGTCAACGAGAACACCCATGGGGTGCCGGACGATGTCCGTGCGGCCATCGCCGAGGCCGTGACGGAGGCCGCGGCGGGACTAAACCGCTACCCGGACCGCGAGTTCACCGAATTGCGCGAAGCCCTCGCCGAGTACCTCGGCCACGGATTGGACGCCGGCAATATCTGGGCGGCCAACGGCTCAAACGAAGTGCTGCAGCAGATCCTCCAGGCCTTCGGCGGCCCTGGCCGAACCGCACTCGGCTTCCCTCCGACGTACTCGATGTACCCCTTGCTGGCCGCCGGCACGGACACCGAATACATCGTCGGAGTGCGCGCCGGGGACTACGGACTCACTGCCGAATCGGCGGCCGGCCAGGTCCGGGAACTGAAGCCCAACGTCGTTTTCCTCTGCTCGCCGAACAACCCCACCGGCACCGGCCTGGGCCTCGACGTCGTCGAGGCCGTCTATGAAGCCGGCGAAGAAAGCCAGACCGTGGTCATCGTCGACGAGGCCTACCACGAGTTCGCCCACGACGGCACACCCAGCGCCCTGACGCTGCTGCCCGGCCGGGAGCGGCTGATCGTTTCGCGCACCATGAGCAAGGCCTTCGCCCTGGCCGGCGCCCGGCTCGGGTACATGGCGGCGGCCCCGGAGGTCACCGACGCCCTGCGCCTGGTCCGGCTGCCGTACCACCTCTCCGCCATCACCCAGGCGACGGCGCTGGCCGCCCTGCGCCACCGCGTGGCACTGATGGCCGACGTGGAGGACATCAAGCGCCAGCGCGACCGGATCGTGACGGAGTTAACCCGGATGGGCCTTAAGCCCGCCGCCTCCGATTCGGACTATGTCTTCTTCGGCGGCCTCGACAACCCGCACGAGACCTGGCAGGGGCTGCTGGACGCCGGCGTGCTCATCCGTGACGTCGGCATTCCGGGCCACCTGCGCGTGACCGCCGGAACTGAGACGGAAACCACAGCGTTTCTCGAAGCCCTCGAACGGATCCTGACCGGCCACGAAGTGCAGTCCGCCTAGACTTAAGCCAGGACCCACGCACACCGCCCCGTTCGCCGGGCGCCCGCCTCATCCAAAGGACCCCCACATGAGCAACACCGGATCAGCCGCTGCCCGGACCGCACGCCTGGAGCGGACCACCAGCGAATCCTCCGTCCTGGTCGAGATCAACCTGGACGGCACCGGCGTCTCGGACATCAGCACCTCGGTACCGTTCTACGACCACATGCTGACGGCACTGAGCAAGCACTCCCTGATCGACATGACGGTCAAGGCCACCGGCGACACCCACATCGACGTCCACCACACCGTGGAAGACGTCGCCATCACCTTCGGCGAGGTCCTTCGCACGGCGTTGGGCACCAAGGCCGGCATCCGCCGCTTCGGCGAGGCAACCGTCCCGCTCGATGAGGCGCTGGCACAGGCCGTCGTCGACGTGTCCGGCCGGCCCTACCTGGTGCACGCCGGCGAACCTGCCGGGCAGGAATACCACCTCATCGGCGGACACTTCACCGGATCCCTGACCCGGCACGTCTTCGAGGCGATCACACTGCACGCCGGGATCTGCCTGCACATGAACGTCACTGCCGGCCGCGACCCGCACCACATCGTCGAGGCCCAGTTCAAGGCCTTCGCGCGCGCGCTCCGGGCCGCCGTGGAGCCGGACCCTCGGGTCGAAGGCATCCCCTCCACCAAGGGCGCGCTGTGACCGGCAAGGTGCTCCGGGACGGGGCCATTATCAACCCCGACGCCGCCAGGAAGCCGGTGTCGCCCGAGGGTAAGCCGACCGTCACCGTGCTCGACTACGGTTCCGGAAATGTCCGTTCCGCCGTCCGCGCCCTCGAACGCGCCGGGGCCGAGGTCATCCTCAGCTCCAAGCCCGAGGATGTCCTCAACGCGGACGGCCTGGTAGTCCCCGGCGTCGGCGCCTTCGAAACCGTCATGAACGAGCTCAAGGCCGTTGACGCCGTCCGCATGATCGGCCGCCGTGTCGCCGGCGGCCGGCCCGTCCTTGCGATCTGCGTCGGGCTGCAGGTCCTGTTCGAAGCCGGCGTGGAACACGGCACCGTCGCCGAAGGCATGGGGGAGTGGCCCGGCAAGGTCGAACTCCTGCCTGCCGAGGTCGTGCCGCACATGGGCTGGAACACGGTCGCCGTGCCGGAGGGCTCCCGGCTCTTCGCCGGCATCGAAAACGAGCGCTTCTACTTCGTGCACTCCTACGGCGTCCAGCACTGGGACTTCGACGTGATCCAGCCGCGGATGGCGGCCCCGCTCGTGACCTGGTCCGAGCACGGCGCCCCGTTTATCGCCGCGGTCGAAAACGGCCCGTTGTGCGCCACCCAGTTCCACCCCGAAAAGTCCGGCGACGCCGGTGCGCGCCTGCTCCGCAACTGGGTGGACAGCCTCCGCGGCGGCGCCCAAGCCGGAGCCGGCCAGACCGCCACACCGGAACAGACCGCCTAGATGTGGTCCATAGTGCTGATGGGCCTCGCCGGCCTGCTGGTTGGCGGCGGCCTCTCCTTCCGGCAGCAGAAGAGTCCTCTGTGGGTCCAGGTCGTGTTCTACTTCCTGGCCGGCATGGCACTGCTGGCCGCCTGGCTCCTGACCCTGCCCGGCACCTGACCCTGCCCGGCAACCGGCCGGACCGTAAACGCGCACCTTTCCCGACCCGCCGCCCCAACACCGTGAGGACTTTCCGATGACCACCGAAACCCCGCTGCCGGTACTCGAGCTGCTCCCCGCCGTCGACGTCGTGAACGGCCAGGCCGTGCGCCTGGTCCAGGGCGAGGCCGGCAGCGAAACCAGCTACGGCACGCCGCTGGAGGCCGCGCTGAACTGGCAGCAACAGGGCGCCGAATGGGTCCACCTCGTCGACCTGGATGCAGCCTTCGGTCGCGGGTCCAACGCCGACCTGCTGCGCGAGGTCGTCGGCCGGCTGGACATCAAGGTCGAACTTTCCGGCGGCTTGCGAGACGACGAGTCCCTTGAAAAAGCCCTGGACCTCGGCGTCGCCCGGGTGAACCTGGGCACCGCGGCGCTGGAGAACCCCGAGTGGACGCGCCGGGTGATCGAGCGCTTCGGCGACAAGATCGCCGTCGGCCTCGACGTCCGCGGCACCACCCTCGCCGGCCGCGGCTGGACCAAGGAAGGCGGCGATCTCTGGGAGGTGCTGGGCCGCCTCGAAGAAGCCGGCTGCGCACGCTACGTCGTCACCGACGTCACCAAGGACGGCACCCTGCAGGGCCCCAACGTCGAGCTGCTGCGCCAGATGGTGGAAAAGACCGGCAAGCCCGTCGTGGCCTCCGGCGGCATCTCCAGCCTCGAAGACCTCAAAGTCCTGCGCTCCCTCGTGCCGCTCGGCGTCGAGGGCGCGATCGTTGGCAAGGCCCTCTACAACGGCAACTTCACGCTGCCCGAGGCCCTCGATGTCGCCGGCCGCCGCTAGGCACGTCCCAGCGATGGAGCACACCACCCAGCCCGGCGGGCGCCCTCTGCCCGGCCATATCGCTGCCGCTCTCGCCGGCGCCGGCGGAGCGACGGACTCCGCGGGACAGCCCTGGGCCGGGCGCAGCCTTAGCGGTGACGACGCCAGGATCCACAACTTCGAGGACGACGACGGCACGGCGGACGCCGGCTACCTCGCGGCGCTTGCCGCCCTGGCGGCCGGCGAAGTCAACGAGGCAGCCGTCGTGGCGTCCCTGGCGGCGGCGCGGGTCTTTGTGCCCATCCTCGCGAGCCTTGCCGTAGAAGGAGACGCCGTGGCGGGCGCGCACGGCGGCGAAGTGCATGGCGACAAGCAGGCGGACATGGCCCTGGTGACCCTCAAGGCAGCCGACGGCAGGACGGCGCTGCCGGTCTTCACCTCCGCCGGGGCCCTCGCCGCCTGGCACTCCGGGGCGCGGCCCGTGGCGGTGTACGCCGCCCGCGCCGCCCTGTCCGCCGTCGCCGAGGGCGCCGAACTGCTGGTGCTGGATCCCGGCTCGGCGACCACCTTCGTGGTGCGCCGCCCCGCCGTCTGGGCGCTGGCCCGGCAGCAGGCCTGGATACCCAGCTACAGCGACCAGGCGGTGGCGGAAGCGGTGGGCGCGGCTGCGGCCGGCATTCCGGCACTGCGCCGGGTGGAGATCCATCCCGGCGGCGGTGTTGCCTCGGCGCAGGCTGGCGGCGGGAGGCTTCCCGGCGGTGGTGCGGGCCCGGAGCTGCGGGTGGTGCTGTACCTTGAAGACGGGCTCGACCCCGCCGCGGTGCAGGCCATCGTGGGCGGACTCAACCACGCCTGGGCCCGGAATGAAACGTTTGCCGAGCGGGTTGACTCGATCGAAATCAAGTTGCAGCGCGCAGCACAGTAGCCGGGGACCGGCACGGAGACCTTCCGGTGCTGCCGAGGGCAGTACACAAAGGAATCCAGTTTCGTGAATTTCGCGCTTTACCGGGACCTGCTGGCCGTGAGGCCCATCAGGAATCTCCTGCTCGTGGGCATGGTCGCCCGCATCCCGCACTCCGCCGCCGGTGTGTTGCTCACCCTGCACATCGTCCTGACCCTGGGGCAGGGCTATGCCGCCGCGGGGGCGGCCGCCGCGGTCATGACGATCGGCATCGCCGTGGGCGCCCCGTGGCGCGGCCGCCGCGTGGACACCGTCGGCCTCCGCCGGGCGCTGATCCCGTCCGTCGTCTCCGAGACAGTCATCTGGTCGATCGTGCCGCACGTCGGCTACCAGCTGCTGCTGCCTTTGGTCTTCGTGGGCGGCCTGCTCACCCTGCCGATCTTCAGCGTCGTTCGTCAGTCGCTGGGCATCCTCGCTACCGGGGAGCAGCGCCGGACGGCGTTCGCCCTGGACGCGATCAGCACCGAACTGGTCTTTATGATCGGGCCCGCCGCCGGCGCCCTGGTCGCCACCGCTGGTTTCTCCGTGCTGGGCCTGACGGTTGTGGGCGTCGCGACATCCCTCTCCGGCCTGTTCCTGATGTGGATCAACCCGCCCACCCGCAGCGCTGTGTCCGGCCTGGCCCCGGATCCGGCATTCGAGGCATGCCAGCAGGAGGGTGCGGAAACCGCCCTGGTGGCCGCGGCACCCGCCCACCTGCAGGAGGCCGCGTCCGAGCTGGCACCCCTGGCGGCCGCTGAACAGCGGCGGCAGGGCCGCCCTGGCTTGCGGCACAAGGTCCGCCACAGCTTCGCCTGGTTCACCGCCGCCGTGGCGGCCGTCTTCGCCGTCGCGGCCGGTGCCGGCATGGTGCTCAGCGGGACCGACGTCGGAATCGTCGCCGCTCTGCAGACGGGCGGCCACCAGGCCGAAATCGGCATCGTCTTTTTGTTCTGGTGCGCCGCGTCGGTGCTGGGCGGCCTCGTCTACGGCGCCATGCACCGGCCCGTGTCACCGATCCTGCTCCTTTTGGGGATGTCCGCGCTGACGCTTCCGATGGCGTTCGCGCAGGACACGTGGACGCTGGCCCTGCTGTCGCTGCTCCCGGGGCTGCTCTGCGCGCCGGTGCTCTCGGCCGCGTCGGAGAAGGTGGCCGAACTGGTCGAGGAAGGCCGCCGTGGCGAGGCGATGGGCTGGTACGGTTCGGCGCTTACCGGCGGCGTGGCACTGGGCGCCCCGCTGGCCGGACTCTTCATCGACGGTGTGGGTCCGGGCGCGGGGTTCGTCGCCGTGGGTTTGGCCGGCGTAATGCTGTGCCTCATCGGCCTGGTCCTGCAGCACCGCCGCCGGCGCCGGCTCGCCGCAGCCTGACCTGCCGCAACCCTGACAACGGAAGAGTTAACGACGGCGGCGGGCGGACTGATGTGGTCCGCCCGCCGCCGCCGTCGTCGTCGTCGTTGCCTGCTGGCCGTGGATGCCCGGCGTGTCCCGTGAGGTGGGGGTCTAGTTGACGGCGCCGGTGTACTTCTCGCCCGGACCCTTGCCCGGCGCGTCCGGGATAACTGATTCCTCGCGGAACGCAAGCTGCAGGGAACGCAGCCCGTCACGCAACGGTCCGGCGTGCTGGGAGCCGATCTCGGGGGCTGCGGCCGTGACCAGTCCGGCCAGGGCAGTGATGAGTTTGCGCGCCTCGTCCAGATCCTTGAGCTCTTCGGCGTTGTCCTCGGCGGCGAGGCCAAGCTTCACTGCGGCGGCGCTCATGAGGTGAACGGCGGCGGTCGTGATGACTTCGATCGCGGGGACCTCTGAGATGTCGCGGATCTGCTGGGAGACGTCGCCCTGGGCGCCCGCCGGCTGGTAAACGTGTGAATTACTATCTGATGTGCTCATGCTGGTAAGCTTGTCACAGACCGACTGAATGCCGTTATTTCTGCAGATGTTGAGAAACAGCACGGAAACCCGCCGGCGCCCATGTGCGCTGTAACGGGTATCTTTCTGTAGAATAGGCTTTCAGTTTGCAAGCGGAGTTCTCTCCCACCCGCGTCAGCCGCTCTCCTTCGGGAAGCTTCGCAAGAAGCAAGGTTGCCGGGTACCTGGTCGGGCATTCTCCCGGGCGCCAGCCCGGTAGGGTGTATGCCGTCTCTTGTCAGAGGCGCGCAGCTCCGATCTTCGAGGCCTTCGATTGCTCCGGCAATTGGGGGCCTTCTCTTTTTGCCGGTGGAATACCCCTCACGAACACAGGAGCTTTAACATTAGCGAGCCAAGAATCAATGAGCGTATCCGCGTCCCCGAGGTGCGGCTGGTCGGCCCTGCAGGCGAACAGGTAGGCGTTGTCCGTATTGAGGATGCCCTGCGTTTGGCTGCCGAGTCCGACCTTGATCTCGTTGAAGTTGCACCGCAGGCCAAGCCTCCGGTGTGCAAGCTGATGGACTTCGGCAAGTACAAGTACGAAGCTGCCGTCAAAGCACGCGAAGCCCGGAAGAACCAGACCAACACGGTCCTGAAGGAAATCCGCTTCCGTCTGAAGATCGACACCCACGACTACGAGACGAAGCGCGGCCACGCGCTCCGCTTCCTCGGCGCCGGTGACAAGGTCAAGGCCATGATCCAGTTCCGCGGCCGTGAGCAGCAGCGTCCGGAGATGGGCATCCGCCTGCTCCAGCGCTTCGCGGACGACGTCGCCGAAGTTGGCGTCGTGGAGTCCAGCCCGCGGATCGACGGCCGCAACATGGTCATGGTGGTCGGTCCCCTGAAGAACAAGGCAGAAGCCAAGGCAGAGGCGCGCCGCGCATCGCAGCGTGCCGACGCCAAGGCCGAGAACGAAGCCAAGGCTTCGGGCGGAGGCCGCGTGGACACGTCCGGCCCCGAGGCGCCCCTGACGCAGTCGCTCGCCGATCTTCTTCCGGAGGGCTACCAGGTCCGGACCGAAGCACCCGCAACGGAGGCTCCGGCGACGGAGGCTCCGGCGACGGAGGCTCCGGCAACGGAAGCTCCCGCCACGGAGGCTCCCGCCGAAGCAGCCGTTGCCGCGGACGCCCCGGCTGCGAAGGCTCCCGTCCAGGAAGAGCCGAAGCAGGAAGCCGCCAAGGCGCCCAAGGCCGCTCCGAAGCGTGAAGCCGCCAAGGCTGAGGCGCCCAAGGCCGCTGCCAGGCCGGCAACAGCCAAGGCGCCCGCAGCGCCGAAGGCCGCTGACAAGGCCCCGGTTGCCGCTCAGGCCCCCGAGGCTGAAAAGGCCGCCCCCGCCGCGGCGCCGAAGCCCGTTGCTGCCCCGAAGCCGGTTCCGCGTCCAGCGGCGCCGAAGCCTGCCGCTCGGCCGGCCGCGCCTAAGGCCGCCGCCAAGCCGGGCAGCAAGAAGACCAACTAGTTCACGGCTGCCGGACCGCAATGTCCGGCAGCAGGCAACCAGCACGCCGCCCGCAGGGGTGGCTGCACGAAAGACTGCAGACCCGTCTGCGGATACGTAAGGAGATCGGTTCCCATGCCGAAGATGAAGACCCACAGCGGTGCTAAGAAGCGCTTCAAGCTGACCGGTAGCGGCAAGCTGCGCCGCCAGCAGGCCAACCGCCGTCACTACCTCGAGCACAAGTCCTCCAGGCTGACCCGCCGCCTTGCCGGCGACAAGATCGTCTTCAAGGGCGACGCCAAGGTCATCCGGAAGATGCTCGGCATCTAAGTTCCAAGTTCACGGACCGATAGCCACCTGGCGGCGGTCCACTACCAAAAAGGCTTCTCAGGCCGGCCGGTTTTCCGGCAGTAGATGCTTGGGATCAGAATTTTCGAAGGAGTACGCACGTGGCACGTGTGAAGAGGGCGGTCAACGCCCACAAGAAGCGCAGGGTTATCCTCGAACGCGCAAAGGGCTACCGTGGACAGCGTTCACGCCTGTACCGCAAGGCCAAAGAGCAGCTGCTGCACTCGTTTGTGTACAGCTACGGTGACCGCAAGAAGAAGAAGGGCGACTTCCGCCGCCTCTGGATCCAGCGCATCAACGCTGCATCCCGCGCCAACGGCCTGACCTACAACCGTCTGATCCAGGGCCTTAAGGCCGCTGAGGTCGAGGTTGACCGCCGTATGCTGGCCGAGCTGGCCGTCTCCGACGCCAACGCGTTCGCCGCGCTGGTCAAGGTCGCCAAGGACTCGCTGCCCGCCGACACGTCCGCTCCGGCCGTCCAGGTCGAGGCTGCTGCGGCCCCGAAGGCTGCGAAGAAGCCTGCCGCGAAGAAGCCTGCTGCCAAGAAGGCTGACGCCGAGGCCGCAAAGTAGTTCCTGCCGCCGTCGAAAGACAGCGTCGTTCGAGAACTGCTCGCGAGAGCAACTAAGGTTCTTATATGAACGAAACCGGGCGCCCGCAAGACTTTCCACTTTCCAATCCTCGAGCCGATCGAGTGAGGAAGGTGGCACAGCTTGCCGGGCGCCCGGCCCGTTTAAAGCGCAGCGAGTTCCTGGCCGAGGGCCCCCAGGCGGTCCGTGAGGCCCTGCTGCTGCACCGGAAGCGGATCGCCGCGGGGGAGCCCGGCATCGTCTACGAGGTCTACGCCAGCGAGTCCTGCCTCGACCGCCACCCGGACCTGGAGGCACTCGCCGAGGGCACCGCCGCCTACCTTGCCACTGATGAAGTCCTGGCCGCGATGGCGGACACCGTCACCCCGCAGGGCATCCTCGCGGTCTGCGGATTCCTGGACGTCGGCCTCGACCAGGTCCTCGACGCGGCTCCGCGTCTGGTCGCCGTCCTCTGCCAGGTCCGCGACCCCGGCAACGCCGGAACCGTGCTGCGGGCAGCCGACGCGGCCGGCGCGGACGCGGTCATCCTGACCGCGTCGAGCGTTGACATCTACAACCCCAAAGCCGTGCGGTCCACGGCCGGGTCCCTTTTCCACCTGCCAGTGGTGCTCGGCGCCGACGTCGAGGACCTGGTGGCCCGCTGCAAGGAACGCGGCGTCGGAGTCCTCGCGGCGGACGGCCAGGGCCAGCTGAACCTGGACCGGCTGCAAGACGAGAATGCGGCCCGCCGCCTGGGGGCATCCGCGGCCGAATCGGTCTATTCGCTGGAGAACCCCACGGCCTGGCTGTTCGGCAACGAGGCCCAGGGGCTGTCCGAGGACGAACTCGCCCTGGCGGACCACCGGGTCGCCGTCCCGGTCTACGGCGCGGCCGAGAGCCTCAACCTCGGCACCGCGGCCACGGTCTGCCTGTACGCGAGCGCGCGGTCGCAGCACGGCGCCTAGTCTGCAAAACCTCCTGGAGAACCAACGACGGCGGGGGCCCACCTATCGGTGAGCCCCCGCCGTCGTGCTTTCAGCGCTGCGGCACTGCTGCCGGGGCGCTGACTTGAGAGAATTAAGTGGTCCGGTTGCGGCCCGTGACCGCACCGTAAATGCCGGCCACGACGAGGCCGCCGACAATGGCCAGGATCCAGGAACCGAGGTTCCAGAATTCCATCTTGCCGCCGCCGAACAGCAGGTCGCCGATCCAGCCGCCGACAATGGCCCCGACGACGCCGAGCACGAGGCTGGTGACCCAGCCGCCGCCGACTTTGCCAGGCATGATTGCCTTAACGATTGCACCTACAATGAGTCCGAGAATGATCCAGCCTAGAAAGCCCATGTCTCCTCCTACATATTCGTCGGCATTCACCTTAGGAATCCCGATTATGGCTTCAAGCTAACACAGGCGTGTTCCCGTGTCAGCAGCATCACACTCAATCGTTACGTACCGCCGGCGGCCCCGCTGCGGTGCGGCAGCGGGCCCTAAAACAGGTACGGTGTTCCTTCCGGACACGGGCACCCGGCGGTTCGCGCGTCCACCGAAGAAAAACCTCCAAAGGAGAAGCTCTCTTGGCTGCAAACGGCGGTACCAAGGCGATCGTCGCGGCGTTGGCCGCCAACCTGACGATCGCAGTCCTCAAGTTCATCGCGTTCATTCTGACGCTCTCCTCGTCGATGCTCGCGGAGGCCATCCACTCGCTCGCCGACTCCGGGAACCAGCTGCTCCTGCTGGTCGGCGGCAAGCGTGCCAAGAAGAAGGCGAGCCCCGAACACCCCTTCGGCTACGGCCGGGAACGTTACATATACGCCTTCATCGTCTCGATCGTGCTCTTCTCCGTCGGCGGCCTGTTCGCCCTCTACGAGGCCTGGGGCAAAATCCAGCACCCGCACGGCATCGAGGGGGACTTTTGGTGGGTTCCGC
The DNA here is from genome assembly GCF_056780195.1 of Arthrobacter sp. SD1074B. Lineage (NCBI taxonomy): Bacteria > Bacillati > Actinomycetota > Actinomycetes > Micrococcales > Micrococcaceae > Arthrobacter > Arthrobacter sp. SD1074B. The sequence continues at coordinate 1,423,662 of NZ_JBRAZT010000001.1, forward strand.
TGGCTGTGCTGATCGGCGCCGCCGTCGCCGAGTCTTTCTCCTTCCGGACAGCCATCCGCGAGTCCAACCCGCTGCGCGGCAAGCAGAGCTGGGTCCACTTCATCCGCAACGCCAAGCAGCCCGAACTGCCCGTCATCCTGCTGGAGGACTTCGGCGCCCTGCTGGGCTTGCTTTTCGCCCTCTTCGGCGTCAGCCTGACGCTGGTCACCGGCAACGGCATCTGGGACGCCCTCGGAACCGCCATGATCGGCCTGCTGCTGGTGGCGATCGCGGGGGTCCTGGCGGTGGAAACCAAGTCCCTGCTGCTGGGCGAATCCGCGACCAAGGCCGACGTCGCTAAGATCCGCGGCGCCATCGAGGCGGACGGCACCAGCATCATCCACATCAAGACCATGCACCTGGGTCCGGAGGAACTACTGGTGGCAGCCAAGATCAGCGTCGGCGCGGCCGATTCGGGCCGGGACATCGCGGCGGCCATTGACTCCGCCGAAGTCCGCATCCGGGAGGCGGTGCCGACCGCACGGGTGATCTACCTGGAACCGGACGTGCAACGCGTCAGCGCCCGCTAAAGCGGCGGGACGCCGGGGCCGCTGGGCCGGTACCGCCTTGCGCGGCTACCGGACCAGCGGCCTCCTGCGTTCCACCGCCCCGCTCAGGGCCGCGACGCCCAGGCCCAGGATGGCCAGCGCCGCCCCTACCAGGGCGGGGGCCACGTAGCCCCAGCCCCAGGCGATGACGAGGCCGCCGAGGAATGCGCCGAGGGCGTTTGCCACGTTGAGGGCGGCATGGTTCAGCGAGGACGCCAGGGACGGCGCGTCCGGGGAGGCGTCGAGGAGCCGGGTCTGCAGTGCCGGCACCAGCATGGAGCCGGCTGCGCCCACCACGAACACCATCACGTAGGCGGACCACGGCCAGTGCACGGCCACCGCGTAGACCACCAGCGCCACAGCAACGCCGGGCAGCACCCAGTAGATGGTGCCCATTACGGATCTGTCCGCGATCCGCCCGCCGACGATGTTGCCTACCACCATGCCCACGCCGTAGAGGGCGACGACCAGCGGCAGCCATTCCGAGGCGATGCCGGCCACGGAGGTCATGGTGTGCGCGATGTAGGTGTACGTGGCGAAGAACCCGCCGAAGCCGACAACGCCGATCAGGAGGGCGAGCCAGACCTGCAGCCGCTTAAGCGCACCGAGTTCACGGCGGATGCTGGCGTCGGCATGGGGTTTCTGGAACGGCACGAATTTCCAGAGCATCACCATGGTGGCTATTCCAATCAGGCCGACCAGCAGGAAGAGCAGGCGCCAGCCGAAGGCCTGTCCCAGCCAGGTCCCGAACGGCACCCCGATCACATTGGCGACCGTGAGTCCGGCCATCACCATTGAGATGGCCCAGCCGCGTTTGGTCGGCGCGACCAGGGAGGAGGCAATGACCGCGGCGACCCCGAAGAAGGCGCCGTGCGGCAGCCCCGCAGCAAAGCGGGAGACCAGCATGGTGCCGTAGTCGGGGGCGATAAAGGAGCTGAGGTTCGCGAGGCTGAAGAACAGCATCAGTCCCAACGCCAGGTACTTGCGCGGCAGTTTGGCCCCGACGGCGGCCAGCGCCGGCGCGCCGACCACCACACCCAGGGCGTAGGCGGAGATCAGGTGCCCGGCCTCCGGGGTGCTGACGCCGAGCCCCTGCTCCACCTCCTTGAGCAGGCCCATCATGGTGAATTCGGTGGTGCCGATGCCGAATCCGCCCATGGCCAGGGAAATGATGGCGAGGGCAAGGTGGCGGGAGCCGGTTTTCGCCGTCGCGGGGGCGTCTTTGGTGGTTGTCATCTGCCTGCTTTTCGGAATTGATCCCGGCGGAAGCCAGGGGAATGGGCCTACTGATGAGGCGCTTGGCCGTTTGAGGTCTCCGGGGCAGGGAACGCGGGGCGCCTGCCCTGGTATTCCCGCGCCGGACGCCGGGTCTGTCATCATTGTCCCCCGGAAGGGACGCCCCGGCGCCCCTAGACTGGTGGACGTGACTGAACTCATCAACGTCGTCGGCGGCGCAGTAGTTGATTCCCTGTCCGCCCCCCGGACCCTCCTGGTGGCGAGGCGGACGGCGCCGCCGCAGTTTGCCGGCATGTGGGAGTTTCCCGGCGGAAAGGTGGATCCCGGCGAGACGCCGGAACGCGCCCTGCACCGTGAACTGCTGGAGGAACTGGGGGTGGAGGTCCGGCTGGGGCTGGAACTGCCCGGGTCGGCACCGTCCGGCTGGCCGCTCAACAACCGGGCCGCGATGCGGGTCTGGTTCGCCGAACTGGCGGCCGGTACGCCGCAGCCGCTCGAAGACCATGACGAACTGCGCTGGGTGGCGCTGGCGGACCCGGCGGAAGTCCTGGCGCTGCCGTGGATCCCGGCGGACCTGCCGATCGTCGAAGCGCTCCTGGCGGCTGTCGCGGCGGAACCCTCGCCAAACTGAGCCCGGTGTGGCTACGCTGGGGCCAACCGGGAGGAGCTGGGCGTGCAGGTCGGGGTCAGGCGGGAAGAGCGTGCGGGGGAGCGCAGGGTCGCGGCCACCCCCGAGACGGTGCGGCAGCTCACGGGCCTTGGCCTGTCGCTGCTGGTCGAATCCGGTGCCGGCGTCGAATCCGGCTACGGCGACGCCGACTATGCGGAGGCTGGTGCCGGCCTCACCCCGGAACTGCCCCTGGACGCCCTGGATGTCCTGTTGCACGTCCGCCCGCTCACGCCGGAGACCGCCGCCGCGCTGCGGCCGGGCACCATCACCATCGGTTTCGCCTCGCCCGCCTCGGAACTGGCCGCCGTCGGCGCCCTCGCCGCCGCGGGCGTGACGTCCTTCGCACTGGAACTCGTGCCGCGGATCTCCCGCGCCCAGTCCATGGACGCTCTGAGCTCCCAGTCCCTGGTCGCCGGCTACCGCGCCGTGCTGGAGGCGGCTTTGCGCTACCCGAGGTTTTTCCCGCTGTACATGACAGCTGCAGGAACCATCCCGCCCGCCCGGGTACTGGTCCTCGGCGCCGGCGTCGCGGGCCTGCAGGCCATCGGCACCGCGAAACGGCTCGGTGCCCGGGTCTCGGCCAACGACATCCGCGCCGCCTCCGCCGACGAGGTCGCCTCGATGGGCGGCAGCTTCATCAACCTGGAACTCGACAGCCGGGCTGCGGGCACGTCCGCCGAGGGCACCGGCGGCTACGCCCGCGAGCTCGGCGAGGACCGTGCCGCCCGGCAGCGGGCCCTGCTGGCGCCGCACGTCGCCGCCGCGGACGTGCTCATCACGACCGCGGCGATCCCGGGCCGCGCCGCCCCCCTGCTGGTCACCACCGACATGGTGGCCGGGATGCGGGCCGGGTCCGTCGTCGTGGACCTCGCCGCGGAATCCGGCGGCAACGTCGAGGGCGTCATCGCCGGGCGGGACGTCCTGGTTCCGGTCCCGGGAGGCGCCGTGACGCTGGTCGGGATGCAGGACGCGGCCTCGGCCCTCGCCTCCGACGCGTCCCGCCTGTACGCGAAGAATGTCGCCAACCTGCTCGCCCTGATGACCACGGACGGCACGGTAACCCCGGACTTTACTGACGACGTCGTCGCCGGAGCGTGCCTGACCCATGACGGCGCCGTTCGTCACGCCGGCACCGCGGCAGCTATGGAGGCCCACAACTAATGGATCCGGTTACGTTACTCACGGTGGTGGTGCTCGCCGTCTTCGTCGGCTTCGAAGTGGTCTCCAAGGTCACCAGCAAGCTGCACACCCCGCTGATGTCCGGCGCCAACGCCATCCACGGCATCATCCTGGTCGGTGCGGTCATTGTGGCAGGCCAGGCCGGCGACCCCTGGCTGCTCGCGGTCGCCCTGCTCGCGGTGGTCCTCGCGACCGTCAACCTGGTCGGCGGCTTCGTCGTCACCGACCGGATGCTGGAAATGTTCGGCCCGCGCAGGGCCGCCCCTCCCGCCGCCCCGCCCGGCGCCGGTCCCGGCAACGCACCGGAGGAGCGCGCATGAGCATCCTTGCCCCGGCCTGGACCGCGCTGCTCTACCTCGTGGCGGCCATCTGCTTCATCCTCGCCCTGAAGGGCCTCAGCTCGCCCCGGACGGCCCGGCGCGGCAACGCCATCGGCGCCGCCGGAGCCGCGGTGGCGGTACTGACCGTGTTCCTCTCCGCCCGGCTGGAGAACATACCGCTGATCCTTGCCGCGATCGCCGTCGGCGCCGGACTCGCCGTTCCGGTCGCCCGGCGTGTGCAAATGACCCAGATGCCGCAACTCGTGGCACTGTTCAACGGCGTCGGCGGCGGCGCGGCCGCCCTGGTCGCGGTGTTGGAACTCGGCCACAGCGGGGAGTCCTGGGTCCGGTTGGCCGTTGTGTTCACGATGCTGGTCGGCGCCGTGTCCTTTGCCGGGTCGGCCGTTACGGTGGGGAAGCTGCAGGAGCTGATCAGCACCCGCCCGTTGCTGTTCCCGGGCATGCCGGCCGTGATGGTGCTCGTCCTGGCGGGCGCGCTCACCGCCGGCGGCCTCGTGGTGCTGACCGGTTCGCCCGGCTGGGCCGGCGCCCTGCTGGTGCTGGGCCTGGCCGCCGGGCTGCTGCTGGTGCTCCCGGTCGGGGGCGCGGACGTGCCGATCGTGATCTCGCTGCTGAACGCGTTCACCGGCCTCGCCGTAGCGGCATCCGGGATCGTGCTGGGCAACGTGCTGCTGCTCGTCGCCGGGACGCTGGTGGGGGCGAGCGGTACCATCCTCACCAAGGTGATGGCCTCCGCGATGGGCCGCGGCGTCGCCGGCATCATGTTCGGCGCCTTCCGGGGCGGGTCCACGGCCGGTTCAACCACCCTCAGCGACCGGCCTGTGCGCTCCTCCTCGGCCGAGGACGTCGCCGTCCAGCTCGGCTACGCCCAGCGCGTCGTGATCGTGCCCGGCTACGGCCTCGCCGTCGCCCAGGGCCAGCACACCGTGGCTGAACTCGCCACCGCCCTCACCGCCAGGGGAGTCGACGTCGTGTTCGCCATCCACCCCGTCGCCGGCCGGATGCCCGGACACATGAACGTACTGCTGGCGGAAGCGAATGTGCCCTATGAATCACTGCGCGAACTGGAAGAGGTCAACCCCGAATTCGCCAACACGGACATCGCCCTGGTGGTGGGGGCAAACGACGTCGTCAACCCGGCGGCGAAGTCGTCCCCGGGCTCGCCGATCTACGGGATGCCGATCCTCGAGGTGGTCCAGGCCCAGCAGGTGGTCTTCCTGAAGCGCTCGATGCGCCCGGGCTTCGCCGGCATCGAGAATGAACTCCTGCACGACCCCAAGACAACCCTGCTCTTCGGCGACGCCAAGGATTCGCTCTCCAAGGTCCTTGGCGCTGTCAAGATTCTCTAGGGCGCGGGAACAGGTGAGGAACAGGGTCTGTCAAAACGGTCCCTGTCGGAACGGTGTCCGTCAGAAGAGCGTGGGCTGGGCTGCCTCCGCCCCCGCAGCGACAGTTGTGGCCCGCGGAGCAACCGGCTCGGGGATGCTGCCCGCCGGGTACTGGGCTTCCTCTTCCCGCGGGTCCTCGTTGAGGTCCCGGTGGCTGAAGCCCGAGGAGCCGAGGAAGCCGTGCCGGGACTTGAAATACCGGATCCGGCCGGCCAGCCAGGCCCGGTAATCCTTGGAAGCGTAGGAGCCGCTGCCGTACAGCCGGCGATATTTGCCGGCGAGCTGGGGGTGCTCCCGGGCGAGCCATTGCATGAACCACTCGCGGGTGCCCGGCTTGAGGTAGAGCGCCCCCGCGGTGACACCGGTGGCACCGGCCGCCGCGAGCGAGCCGAAGAGGGAATCGAGGGCTTCGTCGGAGTCGGAGAGCCAAGGCAGGATGGGCATCGCCATCACGCCGCAGGGAAGCCCTGCGTCCCGCAGCCGGGACACGAGCTTGAGCCGGGCCCGCGGGCCGGGGGTACCCGGCTCGACAGCCTCGGAGAGCCGCTCGTCCGTCATGGCCAGCGAGATACCGACGCCCACCGGTACCTGGGCGGCGGCGTGCTTGAGCAGCGGGATGTCCCGGGCCAGCAGCGTGCCCTTGGTGAGGATGGACAGGGGGGTGCCGGAGTCGGCAAGGGCGCCAATGATGCCGGGCATCAGCTGGTACCGGCCCTCGGCGCGCTGGTAAGGGTCCGTGTTGGTGCCCAGCGCTACGTGCTGGCGCTGCCAGGAGGGTTTGGCCAGCTCCTTGCGCAGCACCTCGGCGGCGTTGATCTTGACCACCACCTGGCTGTCAAAGTCCAGGCCGGCGTCGAAGTCCAGGTAGGTGTGGCTCTTGCGGGCGAAGCAGTAGACGCAGGCGTGGCTGCAGCCGCGGTAGGGATTGACGGTCCAGTCGAACGGCATGCGGGACCCGGCGACCACCTTGTTGAGCACCGATTTGGCGGTGACCTCGTGGAAAGTGACTCCGGCAAACTCGGGGGTGGAGACGGACCGCACCAGGCCCGCCAGCGGCAGTAGGGCCTCGACAGCCGGGCCGGCGCCGACCGGGGCACCGCCGGTTGCGCCCCCGGCCGCGGCCTGGCCGGCGGCTGCCCCGCCGGTTGGCTTAAGTGCTTGCGCGTCCCACCTCATGGATACATTCGAATATATGTTCGATCTTAAGTCAAGGACCGCAGGCCCAAACACAGGGCTGGCGCCCCCGCGGCGTTGCTAGGCTGGGCCCATGATTCTCCTGACCGGCTTCGAACCGTTTGGCGGCGAGAGCACCAATCCGTCCTGGACCGCGGCGCGCGCTGCGGCCGACCTACTGAAGGCCGAGGGGTACGAGGTGGCTGCCGTTGAGCTGCCCTGCGTCTTCGGCGACGCCATCGGGGTCCTGCACGCGGCGCTGGCAGAGCACCGCCCGGCGCTGGTGGTCTGTGCAGGCCAGGCCGGCGGCAGGCGCGCTGTCTCGCTGGAGCGGATTGCCATCAACTGCGATGACGCCCGGATCACGGATAACGCCGGGAACGCCCCCGTCGATGAGCCTGTGGTTCCCGGCGCTCCGGCCGCCTACTTCAGCACCCTGCCGGTGAAGGCGGCGCTGGCGGCACTGGGAACAGCCGGGATCCCCGCCGAAGTGTCCCAGACGGCCGGGACCTACGTCTGCAACCACGTCTTTTACGGCCTGATGCACGCCTTGCGGCTTAGCCCCGGGGTTCGCGGCGGCTTTGTCCACGTCCCCTACGGGCCGGACCAGGTCCCGGCCGGAAGCGGGCTCGCCTCGCTGCCGCTGGAACAGATGACGCAGGCGCTCGCCGTCGTCGTCCGGACCGCGCTGGCGACGACGGCGGACGCCAAGCTCGCCGCCGGCGCCACCCACTAGCGCCGGTCAGCGCCATCCCGGGCGTCCGTCGGCGGAGCCTGGCGCAGGCAGGGTCAGTCGAGCAGCTCCCAGACCACGTCCACGTCGGCGCTGACGCTGGTGCTGCCGGCTTCGACGGTCAACGGCTCGGACGCCACGGCGCGCTGCATCCCGGCCAGCGGGATGGGCGGGGCGGAGCCCGGCCGCCGGCTGACTGAGAGGGCCTTGCCCAGCCGGGCGCCGGCCAGCGAGGCAAAGTGTTCGGCCGTGCCGCGGGCATCGTTCCACGCCGCCTCCCGGGCGGCGGCTTCGACCGCGGCGGGGTCCGCGAATCCCAGCTCCAGGCCGTTGAGGCGGACATCGTCCCCGCCGGCCGCGACCGCGGCGGCGATTAGGCCGGAGGACGCGGCCAGGTCGCGGAGCCGCACACGCAGCGTGCCGGACGCCAGATAGCCGGAGACCAGTTGCCCGCGGCCCTCCTGCCAACTGAGCTCTGCCCGGACGTCCAGCCCCGAGGTAGTGATGTCCGCGTTCGCCACACCGTGCCCGCGCAGCACCTCCGTGATCGCGGACGAGGCGCGGGCGGCGTCCCCGTACGCCGCTTCCACGCCGGCGCGCCGGCATTCGACGCCGATGCTAAGCGTCAGCAGGTCAGGGACCGCTTCCGCGGTTCCGGATCCGGTGACCGCAATCGACCTGGGATGTTCCGTCATGTCATGCCTCGTTCTGCTTGGGGGCTGTGCCGGCCGTGGTCGGTCGGGAGGTCCCGGGAGGGGGCCCGGTCCAGGCCGGCGGGTAGCCGCCGGCCTGGAGCCCGGCGTGGCGTTCAAAGGGGTTGGCCGATCCGGGGTTGCCCGTGCGCCACTGGGACCAGCCGGCCGCTAGGAAATACAGCGGCAGGAACGGAACCCCCAGGCACCAGGCGTACTGGGTGCTGTGGCGTTCCTCGTGCCCCAGCAGTACCGGGTTGCCCAGGGCCTCCGCCGGGCCCGCGCGGAACAGCACCACGTTGCCCACGGTGAATGCCGCTGCCCACGGCAGGCGCCAGCGGTAGCTCGTGGCGAGGATGAGGCCGCGGGGGCCGCGGCGGATCCTGGCCCGGGCGCAGACAGCCAGCAGCAACCCCAGTGGGGTTGAGGCATTCACTACGTTGGCGAGCTGCCGCAGCCGCTGTCCGGACGTCATGAGGCCATGCTAGCCGGGAGCCGTGCTGCCGGGAGGCCGCCCGTGACAGCCGTCCTGCCTGGAGAGGACCGCCCGTCACGTTCGGGCGGCCGGACGGGTTCAACTAGACTGGACGGGAGTGCCCGCCGGAGCCATTTTGGCGAGCCCTGCCCTTTGTCAATGCACCGGTCCCTGCACCCGTTGAGGCCCTGCGTGCGTTGGCATCACCCGACTCGTAGCTAAGAACAGTAGATGACTGAAACTTTGCCGGGCGCCGCCGTCCCGAACCCTCTGGATGAAGCCGCCATCACCGCCGCCGTAGACCAGGCCGTCGCCGCCATTGCCGCGGCCTCGACGCTCGATGAGCTCAAGGCCGTGCGCCTCGCCCACACGGGGGAAAAATCCGCGCTGAGCCTGGCCAACCGTGAGATTGGCGCCCTGCCCAAGGACCAGAAGGCGGCCGCCGGCAAGCTCATGGGTGCCTCCCGTGGACGCGTCAACAAGGCGCTCGCGGACCGCACCGCCGAACTCGAGGCGGAGAACGACGCCCGCATCCTGGTCGAGGAAACCGTGGACGTCACGGCCGCTCCGCGCCGCCGTCGTGCCGGTGCCCGCCACCCGCTGTCCACGCTGCAGGACCGCGTCGCGGACATCTTCGTCGGTATGGGCTGGGAGATCGCCGAGGGCCCCGAGGTCGAGTCGGAGTGGTTCAACTTCGATGCGCTGAACTTCAAGCCGGACCACCCGGCCCGCGAGATGCAGGACACCTTCTTCGTGGAGCCGCCCGAGGCCCACCTGCTGATGCGCACCCACACCTCCCCGGTGCAGGTCCGCTCCATGCTGGAACGCGAAGTGCCGATCTACGTGCTGTGCCCGGGCAAGGTGTTCCGCACCGACGAACTGGACGCCACGCACACCCCGGTCTTCCACCAGTTCGAGGGCCTCGCGATCGACAAGGGCCTGTCCATGGCGGACCTGCGCGGAACCCTGGAGCACTTCGCCCGCCAGATGTTTGGCGACGAGGCCCAGATCCGGTTGCGCCCCAACTACTTCCCGTTCACCGAGCCGTCCGCGGAGCTGGACATCTGGCACCCTGGGGCCAAGGGTGGCCCGCGCTGGATCGAGTGGGGCGGCTGCGGCATGGTCAACCCCAACGTGCTGCGCGCCGCCGGCATCGATCCGGACGTCTATTCAGGTTTTGCCTTCGGCATGGGCATCGAACGCACCCTCATGTTCCGTAATGAGGTTGGCGACATGCGCGACATGATCGAAGGCGATGTACGTTTCAGCGAGCACTTCGGGATGGAGATCTAACAGTGCGTATCCCACTTTCCTGGCTGCGTGAATTCGCGGCGGTACCGGCCGGAGCGACGGCCGAAGACGTCATGGCGGACCTGGTCAAGGTCGGTTTTGAAGAGGAAGCAGTCCACCGTCCGACGGATGCCCTCCAGGGCCCGATCGTGGTGGGCCAGGTCCTGAGCATCGAAAAGGAAGCCCAGACCAACGGCAAGACCATCAACTGGTGCCAGGTCCGGGTGGTCCCCGAAGGCCAGGCGCAGACGCTCACCGGCGAGGGCATCGACCCCTCCGGCGTGCAAGGCATCATCTGCGGCGCGCACAACTTCGTGGAGGGCGACAAGGTGGTGGTCACGCTTCCGGGCGCCGTCCTGCCCGGCGACTTCCGGATCTCCGCCCGCAAAACCTACGGGCACCTCTCCGCCGGCATGATCGCCTCCGTCCGCGAACTGGGCATCGGCGAAGACCACGACGGCATCCTGGTGCTGTCCCGGATCGGGCTGGACCCGGAAATCGGCACCGACGCCATGGAGCTGCTCGGCCTCTACGACGAGGCCGCGGAAATCAACGTCACCCCGGACCGCGGCTACGCGTTCTCGATCCGCGGCGTCGCCCGCGAGTACGCCCACGCCACCGGCACGCCCTTCACCGACCCGGCGTCCAAGGTCCAGGCCCCCGCCGAGTTGTCCGGGCGATACCCGGTCAAGCTCAACGACGACGCCCCGATTTACGGCAAGCCGGGCTGCGACCGCTTCGTGGCCCGCACCGTGCACGGCGTGGACGCCGCCCGCCCCACCCCGCCGTGGATGGCCGCCCGGCTCCGGCTCGCCGGCATCCGCTCCATCTCGCTGCCGGTGGACATCTCCAACTACGTCATGCTGGAGCTCGGCCAGCCGCTGCACTTCTACGACCAGGACAAGCTCTCCGGCGGGATCGTGGTCCGCCGCGCCGTTGCCGGCGAAAAGCTCAAGACCCTGGACGGGAAGGAGCGCACGCTCGACGCCGAAGACCTCCTGATCACGGATGGCTCCGGCCCGATCGGCGTCGCCGGCGTGATGGGCGGCGCCGCCACTGAGGTCAGCGACGCGACCTCGACCATCCTGATCGAGGCCGCGCACTTCGAGGAAGTCTCGATTGCCCGTTCGCGCCGCCGCCACAAGCTGCCCTCCGAGGCGTCCAAGCGCTTCGAGCGCGGCGTGGACTGGCACGTCGCCCACGTGGCCGCCCAGCGCGCCGTCGATCTCCTCGTTGAACTCGCCGGAGGCACGGCGGACGAGGCCGGCACCGACGTCGGCATCGCGCCCGCTCCGGTGACCGTGCAGTTGCCGGCGGCCTTCGCCGCCGAGCGGATCGGCATCGACTTCACCGAGGAACAGATCCTGACCTCGCTCCAGGACCTCGGCGCCATCGTCGAAAAGACCGCCACCGGCTACAGCGTCACGGCCCCGAGCTGGCGCAACGACCTGGAAACGAAGGAAGACCTTTCCGAGGAAATCGCCCGGCTGGTCGGCTACGACAAGATCCCCGCGACCCTCCCGGTGGCGCCCCCTGGACGCGGCCTGACCCGAGTCCAGCAGCAGCGCCGCCGGCTCGTGCAGGCCCTGGCCGATGCCGGCCTCACCGAGGTGATGGCGTACCCGTTCGTCTCCAAGGCCGCCAACGACACCTTCGGGGTCCCCGTAGCCGGCGCGGAGCGCAAGGCGCTCAAACTGGCCAACCCGATCAGCGAAGAGCACGGCTACCTGCGGACCTCCATCCTGCCGGGCCTGATCGAGGTCGCCAAGCGCAACCACTCCCGCGGTTTCCGCGACCTCGCGCTCTTCGAATCCGGGCTGGTCTTCCTGCCCGGCGACACGCTGGGAACCGCCTCGATTCCGCCGCTGGGTGCCAAGCCCTCCGATGAGGTGCTGGACGCCCTGTACGACGGCGTTCCCGACCAGCCGCTGCACCTCGCCGCCGTGCTGACCGGCCACGATTCCCCCGCCGCGCCGGCACACACGCCCCGCGCCTGGGACTGGGCCGACGCGCTGGACATCGCCCGGCTCGCCGGCGATGTGCTCGGCGTCGAACTCGTGGCCAGCAAGGGCCAGCACCAGGCATTCCACCCGGGCCGTGCCGCGCAGCTGGCGCTCCGCAGCGGCGAGGTCGTGGGCTACGCCGGCGAACTGCACCCGAAGCTGCTCGCGGCGCAGGACATGCCGGCCCGCTCGGTGGCGCTGGAGCTGAACGCCGATGCGCTCTTCGAAGCCGCCGCCGACGTGATCGTCGCCCGGCACATCTCCAGCTACCCCGTGGCGACCCAGGACGTCGCCCTCGTCGTCGCGGCAGACGTTGCGGCGGACGAGGTGCTGGCCGCCCTGCGCGAGGGCGCGGGGGAGTTGCTCGAGGAGGTGTCCTTGTTCGACGTCTACGCCGGCAAGGGCATCGAGGAGGGCAAGAAGTCGCTCGCCTTCAACCTGCGCTTCCGGGCCGACGACCGGACGCTGACCGCGGACGAGGCCTCGGCCGCCCGCGACAGCGCTGTCGCTGCCGCCCACGAGCGTTTCGGCGCCGTGCAGCGCTAGCGCCCGGAGGGAAGCCCCTGGCGGGAGAGCCGGAAATACAGGAGGGCGGGACCATGGCATCACAGCTGATTGTGCGGTCGGTCCCGCCCTTTGGCGTACCTGACGCACCCGGGTTACCGGACGCCGCCGCCCGCGAACAGCTGGACGACGTCGAGCTCGGGCGTGCCTTGGGCCTGGAGCCCCGTCCGCGGGCGGCGTTCCTCGCCGGCCGGCTGGCACAGCGGCAGCTTGCCGCCGAACTGCTGGAGGTGCCGCCGTCGGAGCTCACGGCCGCCTACGACTGTCCGCAGTGCGGTCCCGGAAGCCCGCACGGCAGGCCCGGCTACACCCTGGCCGGCGCGCCGGCTCCGCTGCTACTCAGCCTGTCCCGCAGCGCGGGCTGGGTCCTGCTGGCCGCCGTGCTGGATCCTGACGCGGGGCTGCGCCTTGGCGTCGACGTGCAGGACCCGGCGGGTGCTGATTTTGACGGCTTCGATCAGGTGGCGCTGGGCCCGGCGGAACGGGGGAGTCTTCGCGGTCTTTCCGGCGGTGCCCTGCTGCACGAACGTGCCCGGCTCTGGGCCCGCAAGGAGGCCTGGCTCAAGCTGTGCGGCACCGGGTTGCGCACCGCGCCCGAGGCCGTGGAGGTGCTGCACCAGCCCGGCATCCGGGACCTGCCACCCGATGAATCCGGACTGCCCGCGCAGTTCGCTGCCGCCGTCGCCCTTTCCGCGCTCCCGGACCGGGACTAGCGCGGTCCCAGGGTCAGCTTTCAGGCGGTCAGCTTTCCGGCGGTCAGCTGGCCGGCAGCGGCGGCAGCGCCTCTTGATAAAGCCAGGGGTGCAACACGGCTTCGGCGTCGATTCCGGTCACCCGGACCGCTGCCAGGATGAAGTCCTCCGTGGTGACGGAGCCGTGCCGGTGGCTGCCGGTCCACTCGTGCAGGAGGGCGAAGAAGGCGGGATCGCCGCAGCGCAGGCGCACGGCGTGCAGGGCGAGGGCGCCGCGCTTGTAGACGCGGTCATCGAACATCAATTCCGGGCCGGGGTCACCGACCAGCAGGTCCTGGCCCTCGCGGTCGAGCATCCGCCAGGCCGCCCGGGCGCGGTCGGCCACACTCATGATGCCGGCCTCCTCGGACCAGATCCACTCCGCGTAGCAGGCGAAGCCTTCGTGCAGCCAAATGTCCTTCCACGAGGATGCCGTCAGCGAATTCCCGAACCATTGGTGGGAGAGCTCGTGCGCGATCAGCCGCTGTGATTCCCAGTCCGGCGCCAGGTGGTTGCGGCCGAAGATGGACAGGGACTGGGCCTCCAGCGGGATCTCCAGGACGTCCTCGGTCACCACCACGGTGTAGCCGGCGAACGGATAGGGCCCGAAGCAGCTGGTGAAGGTACGCATCATCTGCGGCTGGCCGGCGAGCCCGGCGCGGGCCTCGGCCGACAGCTCGGCCGGCACCGCGGCGGTCTGGGCGACGTCGCCGGGCCCCCGGTCCGGGTTGAGCTGCAACAGTTCGTACCGGCCAATCTGGACCGTGGCGAGGTAGCTGGCCATCGGCTCGGCCTGCTCGTAGACCCAAGTTTCGCGGCTGGAGCGGGCCTGGTGCGAGACCAGCACGCCGTTGCAGACGGCCCGGTAGTTTGCGTCGGTGGTGACCGCGATGCGGTAGCTGGCCTTGTCCCGCGGATGGTCGTTGCACGGGAACCACGACGCCGCGCCGTTGGGCTGCCCGGCGACCAGGACGCCGTCGCTCAGTTCCTCCCAGCCCACCTCTCCCCAGAGCCCGCGCCGGGGCGCCGGGTTGCCCTCGTAGCGGATGTCCAGGGTGAACTCGTCACCGGGCCGCAGCGCCGTGTCCGGCACCACGACCAGCCGCTCGGCCCGCTGGTTGAACTTGCGCACCTTCTTCCCTGGCATCAGCACCTTCGTGGCGCGCAGCCCGGTCAGGTCCAGGACGATGGCGGAGCTCTGGCGCAGGGCGACCGCCTGCAGCGTCGCCCTGCCGCTCAAGTGGTTGCTGTTGATCCGGTAGTCGAGGTCCAGCTCGTAGCGGGTGACACGGTAGACGTCGGTGCCGTGGCCGGGCATGTAGGGGTCCGGGGCAGCCGGAGGCGCTTCGGCAGGCAGCTCTCCGGCGGCGGATGCGGTACGACTCATGGGACGGCCTTCGGGGGTTGCGGTTGGCGGGCTGCGCCTTCCGGGCGGCAGACGGACGGTGCGGGACTACTTCGGCTTGGGCGCCGGAACATCCGGGCCGCCCCACGGGCTGACCGGATTTCCCATCCAATACGTCGCGGCGGGTACCGTTTCACCCCTCATCACGAGTGATGCCGGCCCCACCGTGCCTCCGTTGCCGATCCGGGCCCGCGGCAGGATGACCCCGTGCGGGCCCATCGTGGCCCCGTCCTCGAGCGTAACAGTGTCGATGCTCATGACCCGGTCGTGGAACAGATGGGTCTGGACCACGCAGCCGCGGTTGACCGTGGCGCTGCGGCCCAGGGCGACGAGGTCCGCCTCCGGCAGCCAGTAGCTTTCGCACCAGGTGCCGGCCCCGATCCGGGCTCCCAGGGCGCGCAGCCACCAGACGAGGGCAGGGGTGCCGGACGCCGCGCGCGCGAACCAGGGGGCGCTGACCATCTCGATGAACGTGTCCACCACTTCGTTCCGCCAGATGAACGAGCTCCAGAGCGGGTGTTCACCCGGGCGGATGCGGCCCACCAGGAGCCACTTGGCGACGACGGAGATGCCGGCGGCAGCCGCACCGGCCAGCAGGACCACGACGCCGCACGCCAGGGCCGCCACCGCGTAATTGAAGCGGCCTGCCAGCCAGTCGAGCGCCACCAGCACGCCGGCGGCAACGGCCACGGTCAGCACCACCGGCACGAAGCGGCAAAGCTCCCACAGCGCCCGGGCCAGTTTGAGCCGCAGTGGCGGCTGGAAGGTGCGGGTGTCGTCGGAGGCGATGGCGGTCCGGCGCAGCCGCACCGGCGGGCTGCCCAGCCAGGAAGTGCCGGCTTTCGCCTTGGCCGGCGTCGCGGAGAGCACCGCGACGAGGGAGTTCTTGGGAACGCTGCGGCCCGCGGCGGTCATGCCGGAGTTGCCCAGGAACGAGCGTTTGCCCACCTTGGCCGGTGCGATCTTCATCCAGCCGCCGCCGAGTTCGTAGGAGGCGATCATGGTGTCGTCGGCCAGGAAGGCGCCCTCGCCCACGGTCGTCATCTTCGGGATCAGCAGCACCGTGGACGCCTCCACGTTCCGGCCGATCCTGGCGCCGAGCAGGCGCAGCCAGACGGGCGTGAAGAGGCTGGCATAGACGGGGAAGAGCAGGTCGCGGGCCAGGTCGAGGACACGTTCGGTTGCCCAGACCTGCCAGCCGATCCGGCTGCGCACCCGGTAGTAGCCGGCGCGCAGCCCTACGCCAAGCAGACGCGTGGTACCGAGGATGAGCAGCAGGTTGGTGCCGAACCACGCGAGGGCGGCCAGCGGGAGGGAGACGGCCAGCTGCGGCACGGCGTCGAGCAGGGAGTCGCGTCCCTGGATGAACAGGAACATCACCAGGGCTGCCGCCGCGGCGGACAGGTAGGGGATCAGGGCCAGGACGGCCGAGGCGAAGGCGAAGCCGGCAAACCACAGCCTGCCGATCAGGTGGTGCTCCGCCGGGGTGTCGGGCCAGCCGTGTTTGGCCTTGCCCCGCCGTTCTGCCGGCGATCCGGCCACCAGGTGGCCGGATTTGACCCGTCCGAGCACGGCGGAGCCCGGTTCCACCTGCGCGCCGGCGCCGACGCTGGCCCCGGGCATGAGCGTGCTGCGGGCGCCGACGACTGCCCCGGCGCCGATGTGGACCGCGCCGATGTGGACAGCGTCGCCGTCGATCCACCAGCCGGAGAGATCCACTTCGGGCTCGATGTTGCAACCGCTGCCGAGCGAGAGCAGTCCCGTGACCGGCGGCAGCGAGTGGAGCTGGACGTTGTGGCCGATCCTGGCGCCGAGGGCCCTGGCGTAGTACGGCACCCACGGGGCGCTGGCGAGGCTGACGGCACCGGCCAGGTCCTGGATCTGTTCGGCCAGCCACAGGCGCAGATGCACCCGGCCGGAGCGCGGGTAGCTTCCCGGGGCCACGTTGCGCAGCAGCAACCGCGCGGCGGCCACTGAGATCGCCATCCGGCCGGCCGGGCTGACGAACACCAGCCATGACGCGCCCACCCACCACCACGACACCGTCGGGGCCGCGGTGAAACCGGCCAGGGAAGCCAGCAGGTTGTTCGCTACCATCAGGTAGGTCAGCCAGCGCATCCCGACGAGGATGTGCAGCGGGACACCCAGCAGTGTCTGCACCCACTGGGCCCGGCGGGAGGTGGGGCGCACGGAACGCTCGCCGGCCTCGGGGGCGGCACCGTCCGGCAGGGACTGTCGCGCCGTGTCGATCAGGGCCCCGATCCGGGGCGTGGCATAGATGTCCGCCACCGTGATCGTGGGGTAGCGGACCCGCAGGGCGGAGACTAGCTGGGCCGCGGCCAGCGAGCCGCCGCCGAAGGCAAAGAAGTCGGCGTCGAGGTCCGCGACGCTGCCGCCGAGCACCGCGCTCCACTGTTCCACGATCCAGCGTGCGTCATCGGGCAGGTTCAACGGCGCCGCCGCGGCATCGGCGGCGCCCGTTCCGGCCAGCGGCCACGGCAGGGCGTGCCGGTCCACCTTGCCGCTGGTCTTCGTCGGCATGGCGTCCACCACGGTGAGGAGCGGAATCAGCGGCGCGGGCAGGCTCGCCCCGAGCATCTCCCGCGCGGCCGCAAGGTCCAGTGTCCTGCCGTCGGCCGGCGCGAGGTAGCCGACCAACACCTGGTTCCCGGCCGCCGTCGTCCGTACCGCCGCCGCCGCGCCGGCGACGTCGGGCAGCGACTGGAGTGCGGCGTCGATTTCGCCGAGCTCGATCCGGCGGCCGCCCAGTTTGACCTGTTCGTCGGCGCGGCCCACAAAGAGCAGGCCGGCCCGCTCGTACCGGACCAGGTCGCCGGAGCGGTAGGCGCGCGACCAGCCCAGCGCCGGCAGCGGAGCGTACTTTTCCGCGTCCTTGACCGGATCAAGATAGCGGGCGAGCCCGACCCCGCCGATGATCAGCTCCCCGATCCCGCCTTCGGCGACCGGCACCCCGTCGGAGCCCACGACGGCGAGGTCCCAGCCGTCGAGCGGCAGTCCGATCCGGACCGGGCCCGGGCCGCCCAGCGGCGCCGCGCAGGCGACGACGGTGGCCTCCGTGGGCCCGTAGGTGTTCCAGACTTCCCGTCCGTCGACGGCGAGGCGTCCGGCCAGCTCGGGAGGGCAGGCCTCGCCGCCGAAAATCAGCAGCCGGACGCTTTCCAGCGACTCGACGGGCCACAGCGCTGCGAGGGTGGGCACCGTGGAGACCACCGTGATGCCGTGGTTGATGAGCCAGGGTCCTAGGTCCATGCCGGTCCGGACCAGGGCGCGGGGCGCCGGGACCAGGCACGCGCCGTGCCGCCAGGCCAGCCAGATTTCCTCGCAGGACGCGTCGAAGGCCACCGAGAGTCCGGCCAGCACCCGGTCCTGTGGACCGACCGGGTCGGCCTGGAGGAAGATCCGCGCCTCGGCGTCCACGAAGGCCGCCGCCGAGCGGTGCCGGACCGCGACGCCCTTGGGCGTGCCGGTGGAGCCGGAGGTGAAGATCACCCAGGCATCGTCGCCGGGGACCGGCGGCCGGGCGGCCGGGAAGGGCCGGGGCCGGCCGGAATCCGTGACGATGGTGCCGCCCGCGCGCAGGATCCCGGAAACCCGGGCCTCGCTGAACACCAGCTTGGCCCGCTCATCCGGGTCGTCCGCATCCACCGGCACGTAAGCGGCTCCGACGAACAGCACGGCCAGGATGGAGATATACAGCTCGTTGGTGCCCGACGGGATCCGGACGCCGATTTTGTCCCCGGCGCCCAGCCCGGCCAGGTGCAGCGTCCGGGCAGCGGCGCGGACCTCGTCCATCAGCTGGGCGTAGCTGAGCGAACGATGGCCGTCGTCGAGCGCGGACGCGTCCGGGAAGCGGGCGGCGGTGTCCTGCAGGACGTCGATCAGCGTCCGCACCGGCGGCGCGGCGAAGGCGCCCGGCAGCTGCGGCTGATAGACGGGTCCGAACGGGGGACCGCCGGCCAAGGGAACGCCGTCAGCCTGCGGTTGCTGCTCAATCACCTGGTGATTCTCCTCGCAGCAGATGAACGGAAGACATCGGTGCCGCTCCAGCGCGGATCAGGGGACCAGGATGACCTTGCCGGTGGTGCGGCGCTGCTCCAGGTCGGTGTGGGCCGCGGCGGCGTCGGCGAGGTCGTAGCGGGCCCCGATCCGGACCTTCAGGCTGCCGTCCGCCACGGCGGCGAAGAGCTCGTCGGAGCGCCAGCGGCGCTCCTGCGCGTCCCGGAGGAAGTGGTTGATGGTCGGCCGGGTCAGGTAGAGCGAACCGCCGGCGTTGAGCCGCTGCGGATCGAACGGCGGCACGGGACCGGACGCGGCGCCGAAGAGCACCAGGGTGCCGCGGATCCGGAGCGCTGCCAGCGAACCGTCGAAGGTATCTTTTCCGACGCCGTCGTACACCACGTGCGCGCCCGCACCGTCGGTCAGCTCGCGCACCTTTGCGGCGAAGCCGTCGTAGCGCAGCACGTGGTCCGCGCCGGCGCCGCGGGCCAGCGCCTCCTTCTCCTCGGTGGAGACGGTGGTGATGACGTGCGCGCCCCTGGCCTTGAGCAGCTGGATCAGCAGCAGGCCCACTCCGCCGGCGCCCGCGTGCAGCAGCACGGTCTGGCCCTCTTCCACCTTGAAGCAGGAGTTGATCAGGTAGTGCGCGGTGATGCCCTGCAGGGGGAGCGCGGCCGCGGTGAAGTCGTCGACGCCGCGGGGCACCGGCAGGGCCTTGTCCGCGTCCACGAGGGCGTAGCCGGCGTAGCAGTTGACGCCCTCTGCCGTGGCGATCCGGTCCCCGGCGGAGAATCCGGTCACGCCGTCGCCGAGATCCTCCACGGTTCCGGAGGCTTCGGAGCCCGGGATGAACGGGTACTGCACCTTGTAGGCGCCGCTGCGCTTGTAGGTGTCAATGAAGTTCACGCCCACGGCGGCGACCTTGATCAACAGCTGGCCGGGACCCGGGACCGGGCGGTCGACTTCGGCCAGCTCGAGGACCTCGGGTCCGCCGGACTGCCGGGCGAGGATTGCGTGCGTCATGTGTCTCCTTCTGAAAGGTCTCCGCTCCGGGGAGGAGAATTCCTGGCCCGGATCCTGAGACCATCCTAGGGACACCGGCGCGGAGGGCGCAGCGTGCCGGGCGTGCCGCTAGTAACGGCGGGTCACGGTGGCCATCGGGCATTCGAAGTGGCGGCCCGCGGCGAGGCCGACGTCGTTGAGGTAGCGCACGATGATGCCGTACGACTGCAGCAGGGTGGTTTCCGTGTACGGAACCTGGTGCTTGGCGCAGAACTCGCGGACGATCACGGCAGCCTTGTCCAGCTGGGGCCGGGCCATGTCCGGGAAGAGGTGGTGCTCGGCCTGGCGGTTGAGGCCGCCGAGCAGGATGTCCATAAAGCGGCCGCCGGAAATGTTCCGGGAGGTCAGGACCTGTCGGCTGAAGAAGTCCACCCGGCTGTCCGCGGGCAGGACGGGCATGCCCTTGTGGTTCGGCGCGAACGAGGCGCCCATGTAGAAGCCGAAGACGGCGAGCTGCACGCCGATAAACGCCAGTGCCATGCCCCAGGGCAGGAACGCGAAGGCGAGCACGGGCAACAGGCTCAGCCGGGCCGCGAGGATCGGGATCTCCACCCAGCGGTGCGTGACCTTGGCGCGGCGGACGATGAACTTGACCGAATCGATCTGCAGGCCCAGGCCCACGAGGAACAGCAGCGGGAAGAAGAACCAGCCCTGCTTGCGGGTCAGGAAGGAGAACCGTCCCTGCCGGGTGGCCGCGGCTTCGGGGAAGAAGGCAATCGCGCCGGTGGCGATGTCCGGGTCCTTGGAGATGACGTTCGGGTGGTTGTGGTGCGCGCCGTGCTTCTGCTCCCACCAGGAGTAGCTGATGCCGGCCACGGAGGTTGCAAGCAGCCGCGCTGCCCAGTCGTTGGCGCGGCGCGAGGCGAAGATCTGGCGGTGCCCGGCCTCGTGGGCCAGGAAGCTCAACTGGGTGCAGAGAATGCCCAGCGCGGCGGCAATGAGTAGCTGGAACCAGCTGTCGCCGATCAGTGCGAAGCCGAACCAGGTGGCGGCCATGAGCAGGACCAGAACGGAGAACACCGTGATGTAGAACCCGGTGCGGCGTTCCAGCAGGCCGGCGGCCTTGACGCTCTTCAGCAGCTCCGAGTAGCTCAGGACGACGGCGTTGGGCTGACGGACGCGCGCTTGCGGGCGCGCCGGCGTTTCCGCGGAAAGTGTGGTGGTGGGGGTCATGAAACGCATGCCTCGAAACTGTTACGGGCAACGCTGCAGCTGGCATTTGCAGCGGCACGGTCTGGATCACCCTCTATCCAGCATACGCTGACCCGTCCAGCCGCTTCCGGACACGGGCAGATCTATGCATAAATATCGGGATCTATGCATAGTCTTGCTGTATACTCGTGGCTATGACTATTTCTGTTGCCGTCTCCGGCGCTAGCGGCTACGCCGGCGGCGAGGTGCTGAGGCTCCTGGCCGGTCATCCCGACGTTACGATCGGCGCCATCACCGCGCACAGCAACGCCGGTTCCAGACTAGGGGAATTGCAGCCGCATCTCCATGGCCTGGCCGGACGCATCCTTGAAGACACCACCGTGGAGAACCTCGCCGGCCACGACGTCGTATTCCTCGCGCTGCCGCACGGGGCATCCGCGGAAATCGCGGCGCAGCTGCCCGCCGGCACGGTCGTGATCGACGCCGGCGCGGACCACCGGCTCGAGGACCCGGCGGCCTGGGAGAAGTTCTACGGCTCGCCGCACGCCGGCACCTGGCCGTACGGCCTGCCGGAGCTTCCCGGCCAGCGCGAGGCACTGCGCGGCGCCACCCGGATCGCGGTGCCGGGCTGCTACCCGACGTCGGCCCTGCTGGCCCTTACCCCGGGCTTCAGCAACCACCTGCTCCAGGCCGACGACGTCGTGATCGTCTCTGCCTCCGGTACCTCCGGGGCCGGCAAGGCCGCGAAGGTGAACCTGATCGGCGCCGAAGTGATGGGCTCGATGAGCCCCTACGGCGTCGGCGGCGGACACCGGCACACCCCGGAGATCGAACAGGGACTGTCCAAGGCGCTCAACGCGCCCGTCACCGTGTCCTTCACCCCCACGCTGGCGCCGATGAGCCGCGGTATCCTCACCACGGCGACCGCGAAGATCCGGCCGGGTGTGACGGCTGAGGAACTGCGCCACGCCTGGGCCGGGACGTACGACGAGGAACCGTTCGTCCACCTGCTGCCGGAGGGCCAGTGGCCCTCCACCAAGTCCGTGCAGGGTTCCAACCACGCCGTCATGCAACTGGCCCTGGACGGGCACACGGGCCGCGTGATCGTCACCTGCGCCATCGACAACCTCACCAAGGGGACGGCCGGCGGCGCCGTGCAGTCCATGAACATTGCCCTCGGCCTGGCGGAAACCGCCGGCCTCGACCTGCAGGGAGTCGCTCCGTGAGCATCACCGCACCCCAAGGATTTCGGGCTGCCGGCGTCAAGGCCGGCCTCAAGGCCTCCGGAAACCCTGACCTGGCCCTCGTTGTCAACGACGGGCCCAACAAGGCAGCCGCCGCCGTCTTCACCTCCAACCGGGTGGCCGCAGCACCGGTGCACTGGTCCCGCGAGGTCATCAAGGACGGCCGGGTAGACGCCGTCATTCTCAATTCCGGCGGCGCCAACGCCTGCACCGGGCCGCAGGGCTTCCAAAACACGCACACCACCGCGGAGAAGACCGCCGAAGCACTCGGGGCATCCGCGACGGACGTCTTCGTCTGCTCCACCGGGCTGATCGGCGAGCAGCTTCCGATGGACAAGCTGCTCCCGGCGATCGGTGCTGCTGCGGCGGCGCTGGACGCCGACGGCGGCCCGGCAGCGGCCACCGCGATCATGACCACCGACTCGGTCTCCAAGCAGGCGGTCTTCACCGGCACCGACGCCGAGGGTAAGGAGTTCACCATCGGCGGCATGGCCAAGGGCGCCGGCATGCTCGCCCCGGGCCTGGCCACCATGCTCGTGGTCCTCACCACGGACGCGGAGGTCCAGCCCGAACTGCTCGACGTCGCACTCCGCGACGCCACCCGCGTCACCTTCGACCGGGCCGACTCGGACGGCTGCATGTCCACCAACGACACCGTGGTGCTGCTCGCCTCCGGCGCCTCGGGCGCCGTCCCGTCCGCCGTCGACTTCGGCAAGGGCCTCACGCGGGTGTGCGCGGAACTGGCCCGCAAACTGATCGGCGACGCCGAAGGGGCCAGCCACGACATCGCCATCCGCACTTTCAACGCCGCAAGCGAAAAGGACGCCGAAGTGGTCAGCCGCGCCGTCGCGCGCTCCAACCTCTTCAAGACCGCCATCTTCGGCAAGGACCCGAACTGGGGCCGGGTGCTGTCCGCCGTCGGCACCACCGACGCTGCCTTCGAACCGGACCAGCTCAACGTTGCGATGAACGGCGTGCAGATCTGCCGTAACGGCAGCATCGGCGAGGACCGCGGCCTGGTGGACCTCGAGCCGCGCGAGGTCCTGGTCGAGATTGACCTGCAGGCGGGCGCCGCCGAGGCCACGATCTGGACCAACGACCTGACGCACGAGTACGTCCACGAAAACAGTGCCTACTCCAGCTAGGCCTGCTGGTAAGGGACGAACAGAAAGACGCACACCATGAACACCCAGACCCGCGAGACCACTTCCACGGCCGACGCGCAGAGCAAAGCCGGCACGCTGATCGAGGCGCTGCCCTGGATCCAGCGCTTCGCCGGCACGACCATGGTGATCAAGTACGGCGGCAACGCGATGGTTAACGACGAGCTCCGCCGCGCCTTCGCGGAAGACGTCGTCTTCCTGCACCACGTCGGCATCCACCCCGTGGTGGTTCATGGCGGCGGCCCGCAGATCAACGCCATGCTCAGCCGGCTCGGCATCGAATCCGAGTTCAAGGGCGGCCTGCGCGTCACCACGCCAGAGGCCATGGACGTGGTCCGGATGGTCCTCACCGGCCAGGTGGGCCGTGAACTCGTGGGCCTGATCAACTCGCACGGCCCCTACGCCGTCGGGATGTCCGGCGAAGACGGTGGGCTGCTGCGGGCCGTCCGCACCGGCACCGTGGTGGACGGCGAAGAGGTGGACCTGGGCCTGGTCGGTGAAGTGGTGGGGGTGAACCCGGAAGGCATCCTGGACATCGTGGCGGCCGGCCGGATCCCGGTGATCTCCACCGTCGCGCCGGAGATCTCCCCAGACGGTTCCACCACCGGGCAGGTACTCAACGTCAACGCGGACACCGCTGCAGCTGCCCTCGCTGAAGCGCTCACTGCCTCCAAACTCGTGATCCTGACCGACGTTGAGGGCCTCTATGCCAACTGGCCGGACCGCTCGTCGCTCATCTCGTCGCTGACGGCTTCGGAACTGCGCGAACTGCTGCCGAGCCTGCAGTCGGGCATGATCCCCAAAATGGAAGCGTGCCTGAAAGCCGTCGACGGCGGCGTGGAACGGGCACACATCGTGGACGGCAGGCTGCCGCACTCGATGCTGCTGGAGACCTTTACGACCGCCGGCATCGGCACCCAGGTCGTCCCCGACGAGGAAGTGAACGCATGAACGAAACCGTAGGCGTGAGTCCGGCCGGCGATGGGGCCCCCACAGCTTCTGTTATGACCGGAATGGGCAGCGGAGCCGACTGGCTGTCCCGCTACTCGTCGTCGCTGCTGGGCGTCTTCGGCACGCCGCAGCGGGTGCTGGTGCGCGGCGCCGGCTGCCTCGTCTGGGACGCCGACGGGAAAGAATACCTGGACCTGCTCGGCGGCATCGCGGTCAACGCACTGGGCCACGCCCACCCCTTCGTCACCTCGGTGATCTCCAGCCAGCTCTCCACCCTGGGCCACGTCTCCAACTTCTTCACCAGCCCCACCCAGATTGCCCTGGCCGAGAAACTGTTGGAACTTTCCAAGGCGCCGGCCGGTTCCAAGGTGTTTTTCGCCAACTCCGGAACCGAGGCCGTCGAGGCAGCGTTCAAGTTGGCCCGGCGGAATGCCGGGTCGCAGGAGTCGCCGCGAACCAAGATCATCGCCCTCGAAGGCGCCTTCCACGGCCGCACCATGGGGGCCTTGGCGCTGACCTCGAAGGAGGCCTACCGGGCGCCGTTCGCGCCGCTGCCCGGCGGCGTCGTGCACGTGCCCTTCGGTGACATCGACGCCCTCCGCGCCGCGGTTGACGACACCACCGCCGCCGTCTTCCTCGAACCGATCCAGGGTGAGGCGGGCGTCCGGCCGCTGCCGGCCGGCTACCTCCGGGCGGCCCGCGAAGCCACCAGCGCCGCCGGCGCCCTGCTGATCCTGGACGAGGTCCAGACCGGCATCGGCCGCACCGGCAAGTGGCTGGCCTGCGAAGACGCCGGGATCGTCCCCGACGCCGTGACCCTCGCCAAGGGCCTGGGCGGTGGCTTCCCGATCGGCGCCCTGCTCACCTTCGGCCCCGAGGTTTCCTCGCTGCTGTCCGCCGGCCAGCACGGCACGACCTTCGGCGGGAACCCGGTCGCCACCGCCGCGGCCCTGGCCACCCTGCACGTGCTGGAAAACCAGCACGTGCTGGCCCACGTCCGGGAGGTGGGGGAGCACCTGCGCTCCGGCCTCGCCGGAATCGACGGCGTCACTGACGTCCGCGGCGAAGGACTGCTGATCGGTTTCGACCTCGACGCCGACGTGGCCCCCGCCGTCGTCGGCGCCGGACTCGACGCAGGGTTCATCGTCAACAGCCCCGGCCCGCACACCATCCGCCTCGCACCCCCGCTGATCCTGACCGCAGCCCAGGCCGACCGCTTCCTCGCCGCGCTGCCGGCCCTCCTCCAGACCGCAAAGGACGCCCAGTGACCGCCCCCATGACTCCATCCGTGGCCACCCGCCACTTCCTCAAGGACACGGACCTCAGCCCGGCCGAGCAGGCCGAGGTCCTGGACCTCGCACTCCGGATGAAAGCTGCCCCGTACAGCGTCCAGCCCTTCGCCGCGGAGGGCAGCGGACGCAAAACCGTAGCCGTGATCTTCGACAAGACCTCCACCCGCACCCGGGTCTCCTTCGCCACCGGCATCGCGGACATGGGCGGCAACGCTTTGATCATCAACCCGGGTGAGGCCCAGATCGGCCACAAGGAGTCGGTCGAGGACACCGCCAGGGTGCTCGAACGCATGGTCTCCACCATCGTGTGGCGGACCGGCGCGCACGCCGGCCTCGTCGCGATGGCCGACAACGCGCACGTTCCGGTCATTAACGCCCTGTGCGACGACTACCACCCCTGCCAGCTCCTCGCCGACCTGCTGACCGTCAAGGAGCACAAGGGCACGCTGGCGGGCCTTACCATGAGCTACCTCGGCGACTCCGCCAACAACATGGCCAACTCCTACCTGCTGGCCGGCGTGACGGCCGGCATGCACGTGCGCATCTCCGGCCCGGAGGGCTACCTCCCCGCCGCGGAGATCGTTGCCGCCGCGGAAGAGCGCGCCGCGGAAACCGGCGGCTCCGTGCTGGTCACGGTTGACGCGGCCGAGGCGCTCCGCGGAGCCGACGTCGTCGCCACCGACACCTGGGTGTCGATGGGCCAGGAAGACGAAAAGGAAGCCCGGCTGCAGCTGTTCCGCGACTACTCCGTAGACGAGGCCGCGATGCAGCTCGCCGCGCCGGACGCCGTCGTGCTGCACTGCCTCCCGGCCTACCGGGGCTACGAAATCTCCGCCGGCGTGATCGACGGACCGCAGTCCGTGGTCTGGGACGAGGCCGAGAACCGGCTGCACGCGCAGAAGGCCCTGATGGCCTGGCTTATGCACCGCTCCGGCCTGGCTGTGGTTGACGGGCTGGCGCCGAATCCGGCGCTGACACCAAAGGCTCTCGGATAGTGTCCGTCCAGCCCGCCGCCCAGGGGGCCAGCCCGGCCACCAAAACGGCCCGGCAGGCGCGGATCACCGCAATCCTCACCGGAGAATCCGTCCGCTCGCAGGCCGAGCTGGCCGCCCTGCTCGCGGACGACGGCGTCCAGGTCACCCAGGCCACGCTGTCCCGCGACCTCGTGGAACTCGGCGCCGTCCGGGTCCGAGGCAAGGACGGCGTGCTGGTGTACGCCGTGCCGGGGGAGGGCGGGGAACGCGCGGCCAAAAGCGGTGTCACCCAGGAAATCCTCGACGCCCGGCTCGCGCGGCTCTGCGGCGAACTGCTGGTCACGGCGGAGGCGTCCGCAAACCTGGTGGTGCTCCGGACCCCGCCGGGCGCCGCGAACTTCCTGGCCCTCGCGATCGACCACTCGGTGATGCCCTCGATCCTCGGCACCATCGCCGGCGACGACACCGTGCTGCTGGTCACCCGCGACCCGGCCGGCGGGGCCGCCGTCGCCGCCCGCTTCCTGCAGCTGGCCGAAGAAGCCGGCCAGTAAGACCAACCCATGAACTTTCACCAGAGACCCCAAGAACCAACAACTAAGGAGCATTTGAAGTGACTGAGCGTATTGTGCTGGCCTACTCCGGTGGCCTGGATACTTCCGTAGCCATCGGCTGGATCGGCGAAGCGACCGGCGCCGAGGTTATTGCCGTGGCGGTCGACGTCGGACAGGGTGGCGAGTCGCTGGAAACCATCCGCCAGCGCGCCCTCGGCTGCGGCGCCGTCGAAGCCTACGTGGCCGACGCGTCGGATGAGTTCGCGAACGAATACTGCATGCCCACCCTGAAGGCCAATGCCCTCTACCAGGGCCACTACCCGCTGGTTTCCGCGATCTCCCGCCCGGTGATCGTCAAGCACCTGGTCAAGGCCGCCCGCGAATTCGGCGCCACCACCGTGGCCCACGGCTGCACCGGCAAGGGCAACGACCAGGTCCGCTTTGAGGTCGGCATCCAGACCCTCGGCCCGGACCTGAAG
This sequence comes from Arthrobacter sp. SD1074B, assembly GCF_056780195.1. Lineage (NCBI taxonomy): Bacteria > Bacillati > Actinomycetota > Actinomycetes > Micrococcales > Micrococcaceae > Arthrobacter > Arthrobacter sp. SD1074B. The sequence goes on from NZ_JBRAZT010000001.1 coordinate 1,451,014, forward strand.
TGCATCGCCCCGGTCCGCGACCTCGCCCTGACCCGCGACAAGGCCATCGCCTTCGCCGAGGAAAAGGGACTGCCGATCGAGACCACCAAGAAGAACCCGTACTCGATCGACCAGAACGTCTGGGGCCGCGCCGTCGAGACCGGCTACCTCGAGGACATCTGGAACGCCCCCACCAAGGACATCTACGACTACACCGCCACCCCGGAATTCCCGCCGGCCCCGGACGAGGTCACCATCTCCTTCGAAGCCGGCGTGCCGGTCGCGATCGACGGCGTCAAGGTCACCCCGCTGCAGGCCATCAAGGAACTGAACCGCCGCGCCGGCGCCCAGGGCGTGGGCCGGATCGACGTCGTCGAAGACCGCCTCGTCGGCATCAAGTCCCGCGAAATCTACGAGGCCCCGGGCGCGATGGCTCTGCTCACCGCGCACAAGCACCTCGAGGACATCACGATCGAGCGCGAGCAGGCCCGCTTCAAGGCCACGGTTGGCCAGCGCTGGTCCGAGCTGGTCTACGACGGCCAGTGGTTCTCCCCGCTCAAGCGCTCCCTGGACGCCTTCATCGAGGACACCCAGCGCTACGTCTCCGGCGACATCCGTATGGTCCTGCACGGCGGCCAGGCGATCGTCAACGGGCGCCGCTCCGAGACCTCGCTCTACGACTTCGACCTCGCCACCTACGACACAGGCGACACCTTCGACCAGTCGATGGCGCGCGGCTTCATCGAGCTGTGGGGCATGTCCGCTAAGGTCGCGGCCCGCCGCGACATCCGCGTCGACGGAAAGTAGCCTCTGTGGCTGAGCAAAAGTCCGAAGCTACCAATACGGGTGCGCTGTGGGGCGGCCGGTTCGCCGGCGGTCCCGCGGACGCCCTGGCCGCCCTGAGCAAATCCACGCACTTTGACTGGCGGCTGGCCCGCTATGACATTGCCGGGTCCAAGGCGCACGCCCGCGTGCTGCACAAGGCCGGCCTGCTCGACGACGCCGAGCTGGAGGGCATGCTGGACGCCCTGGACCGGCTGGATGCGGACGTGGCATCGGGGGCGTACACCCCGGCGGAGTCCGACGAGGACGTGCACGGCTCGCTGGAACGCGGCCTGATCGAACGCGCCGGCACCCAGCTGGGCGGCAAACTCCGCGCCGGCCGGTCCCGCAACGACCAGGTCGCCACCCTGGGCAGGATGTTCCTGCGTGATCACGCCCGGATCATCGCCCGCGGCGTGCTCGCCACGATCGACGCGCTGGTCGGCCAGGCCAAGGCCCACCGCGGGGTGGCCATGCCAGGCCGCACCCACCTCCAGCACGCCCAGCCGGTCCTGCTCAGCCACCACCTGCTGGCCCACGCCTGGGCGCTGCTGCGCGATGTGCAGCGGCTCCAGGACTGGGACAAGCGTGCCGGCGTTTCCCCCTACGGCTCCGGCGCCCTCGCCGGCTCTTCGCTGGGCCTGGACCCGGAGGCAGTCGCGGCAGACCTTGGCTTCTTCTCGGCCACGCACAACTCGATCGACGGCACCGCTTCCCGCGATGTCTTTGCCGAGTTCGCCTGGGTATCGGCCATGATCGGCGTGGACCTGTCCCGGGTGTCCGAGGAAGTGATCCTGTGGGCCACCAAGGAGTTCTCCTTCGTGACCCTGCACGATTCCTACTCCACCGGCTCCTCGATCATGCCGCAGAAGAAGAACCCTGATGTGGCCGAGCTGGCCCGTGGCAAGGCCGGCCGGCTGATCGGCGACCTCACCGGTCTGCTCGCCACGCTCAAGGGCCTGCCGCTCGCGTACAACCGCGACCTGCAGGAGGACAAGGAACCGGTGTTCGACGCCGCCGACACCCTGGAGCTGCTGCTCCCGGCCGTCTCCGGCATGATCGCGACGCTGAAGTTCAACACCGAACGGATGGAATCACTGGCACCCCAGGGATTCGCGCTGGCCACGGACATCGCCGAATGGCTGGTCCGGCAGGGCGTTCCGTTCCGCGAGGCGCATGAGCTGTCCGGCGCCGCGGTGAAGCAGGCCGAAAGCCGCGACGTCGAACTTTGGGACTTGACCGACGAGGAATACGCCGCCATCTCGGAGCACCTGACGCCGGAGGTCCGCACCGTACTGTCCACCGAAGGCTCGCTCAACAGCCGAAACTCGCAGGGCGGCACCGCACCGGCCGCCGTCGAGCGCCAGCTGCTGGCGCTCGAGGCGGAGGTTGTGGGCGTGCGCGCGTACGCCGTCTAGCAACCAGACGCTCCCTCACATCTGGCACTGATTCTGCCGACGCTCCTGCACTCGTTGCAGGAGCGTCGGCGGATTTTCCGCCAGAAGTGGGGGAGCGTTGGGCGTTGGCCGCCGAACAGTCCTCGATAGCATGGCGGCATGAGCGAATCGTTCCGCCAACTCTTGCGCGCCCTGCCCGACTTCCCCGACGACCTTCCGGACTTCGACCCGAAGCTGGCCCCCGCGGATCCCGCCGAGCTCTTCCGGAAGTGGCTCGCGGAGGCCCTTGCAGCCGGAGTTCCGCAGCCGAACGCCTGCAGCCTGGCCACAGCGGACGGGCAGGGCCGGCCGTCCGCGCGGATGCTGATCCTCAAGGACATCGACGACGACGGCTGGCACTTCGCCACGTCCCGCCAGTCGCGCAAAGGCCGGGAACTGGCGGAGAACCCGAGCGCCGCCCTGAACTTCTTCTGGCAGCAGCAGGGCCGCCAGGTCCGCGTGGCCGGCGACGTGGTGGAGCTCTCCGCGGAAGCTTCCGCCGCCGATTGGCACGATCGGCCTGGCGCCGACGGCAGCGCGAACAACAGCTGGCAGCTCTACGCGCTCCGCCCCCGCGAACTCGAATTCTGGCAGGCCCGGCACGACCGCCGGCACATCCGGCACCGCTACGGGCCCGGCCAGGGCGGCGGTCCAGTTAGCCGCGGTTAATCCGGTCGCTCCGTTAGGATGGGCGCCATGACCTCAATCACCCCTGAAGACCTGCTGGAGGAACTCCGCCGCGCCGCCGACGTCGTGACCGGAATCGCCGCCAAACTCAACGACCAGGATGTCCAGGCCCCGTCCGAACTCCCAGGCTGGACCCGGGGACACGTGCTGGCCCACCTTGCCGGAATCGGCAATGCGATGGCCCGCCAGGCCGAATACGCCGCCCGCGGCGAAAGCATCGAACTCTACGACGGCGGCTTCGAGGGGCGCACCCGCGCCATCGACTTGGCGGCCGGCCACAGCGCCGAGGAGCACCGCACGGCCGTGGCCGCCGCGTTCAAGCGCGCACTCAAGGCGTTCGGGGCACTTGCTCCCGCAGGTTGGCAGGAACCCATCAGCTACCGCGGCGGCGTCGTCCTGGACGGCGGGCTGGCGCTCTGGCGCGAACTGACGATCCACGCCAGCGACCTCGGCACCGGACGCGGCCCCGAAACATGGAGCAGGCCGTTCTGCGAACACCTCTTCGACTTCCTGGCTGCCCGGGTGCCCGAGGGGGAGCGGTTCGTGCTGCAGCCGCTGGGACTGCCCTCCGTCGCGATCGGCGCTGCGGGCGGCCGCTCGACGGCCATCAACGGCATGCTCACCGACATCGCGGCGTGGCTGGCCGGCCGCACGCCCACCCTGGGGAGCCTGCGTGCCACCGCAGCGGCCGACGGCGTCGAACTGCCCGCACTGCTGCCCTGGCCCGCGGGCGTGCCGGTGACGAACGAGGCGACGAACTAGCAGGACACCTAAGCCTGTACCGCCAGGGCGAGCTGCCGCTCGCGGTTCAGCAGGCTTTCCTTGATGGCGAGCCCCCAGCGGAAGCCGCCCAGGCTCCCGTCGGTGCGGATCACCCGGTGACAAGGCACGAACAGGGCGGCCGCGTTGAAGGCGCAGGCGCTGGCGGCCGCCCGGACCGCTTTGGCGTTGCCGGAGAGTTCCGCGTATTCGGTGTAGGTCACCGGATGGCCCGGGGCCACGGTCCGGAGCATGTCCCAGGCATGGCTGCGGAAGGGGCCGGATTTCTGCAGCACCGGCACCTCCATCACAGCCCCGGGATCGCCGGCATAGAAGTGCTCGACCGCGGCTGAGATCCTGCCCAGGTCCGGGACCTTTTCGTAACCCTCGGGCAGCAGGTCAGGGTGGATCTGGCCGGTGAGTTCGCCGGGCATCGCGGTCCAGCCCGACGCCAGGACGGCGCCGTCACGGGCAATGATGGTGAACGGACCATCCGGGGTGGACAGGGTGAGGAGCTGCGCTTTCATTGCGTCACTTTCTTCGAGGCTGTTGTTTTGATGCCGGCCGACTCGGTCCGCGCTGCGGACTGGGCCGCTGCGGCCGCACGCCAGAGGTGCATGGTGGCGTAGGAGCGCCAGGGACTGACCTCCCGAAAATCGGGAGAGAGCGAATCGCGGGAGATCGGGTCAGGGGACAGGCCATCCGCAGCCGCGGCGGCGCCACCGGCGTTATCGTCCGGTTCCTGCGCCAGCGAGCGGATACCGTTGCGGACCGCGGCGTCGTTGGCCAGGAAAACGTCCGGGGCGCCGATCACGCGCATCGCGACATAGCCCACGGTCCAGGGCCCGACGCCGGCCAGCGGCAAGAGCTTGGCCTGCAGCCCGGCCAGGTCGTCGCCGTAGCCAAAATCCAGTTCACCCGCGGCCATTGCCGCGGCGGCGGCGCGGATGGAGTCGATGCGTCGCTGAGGTCCGCGCAGCAACTGGAACCCGGTGTCCGCGATGTCCGCCGCCGTCGGGAAGAGCCGGTGCAGGCCGTCCGCCGGGACCAGGCTCTCGTTGCCGCACGCGGAAAGCTGGACCAGGGTTGTCCTCGCAGCCGAGACGGTGATCTGTTGGCCGATCATGGCGCGGATCAGCAGCTCCCGCGGGTCCACGGCCCCGGGCATCCGCATGCCGGGGGCGGCTGCAACGCTGGACGCCAGCCGCGCATCGGCGGCGAGGGACGTATCGATGGCGACCGGGTCGGCGTCGAGATCCAGCAGGCGCCGGACCCGGCTGAGCAGCGAGGCCAGGTCCCGCAGGTCCACGGCACCGATCGTCAGTCTCAGGGGCCGGCCCGGGGAGTCGACGTCGTAGTCCACCCGGAAGCGCGCGTCCCCGTGGGACAGCCGCAGGGTCCGTGCGTACGAAACGGAGGTTCCTTCCTCGATGCCGGGGATGGCGCGGACTGCCAGGAACGCAAACACCCCCGGATCGAACGGCTCCCGGTACGGCAGGTTCAACGTCAGCGCCGCGGAGGACACCGCGGTGCGGGCCGGCGCCTGCTGGTGCCGCGCCGTGGCCCGCAGCGCCGACGGGGTCATGGCGAAGACCTCGGCGATGGTCTCGTTGAACTGGCGGACGCTGCTGAAGCCCGCAGCGAACGCGATGTCGGCGGCCTTCATCGTGGTGGAGACCAGCAGCGTCCGGGCGGTCTGGGCGCGGCTGGCCCGTGCCAGCGACAGGGGACCGGCGCCGAGTTCGTGGCTGAGGATCCGGTTGAGCTGGCGCGAGGAATAGCCGAGCCGTGCGGCGAGCCCCTGCACGCCGTCGCGGTCAATCACCCCGTCGTTGATCAGCCGCATGGCCCGGCCGGCGACGTCGGAGCGGACATTCCATGCCGGAGTGCCCGGCACCGCCTCGGGCAGGCAGCGCTTGCACGCCCGGTAGCCCGCGTCATGCGCGGCGGCGGACGTCTCGTAAAAGGTGACGTTGCCGGCCTTGGGCGTCCGCGCCGGGCAGGAAGGCCGGCAGTAGATGCCGGTGGTGCGGACAGCGGTGTAGAACTGCCCGTCGAAACGGGGGTCCCGGGCATCGATTGCCCGGTAGCGCTGCCAGAAGTCCATGGCTCCATCCTGCCAGCTTGCCGCCGCCCGCCGCTAGCGGAAATCGGACACCGCCGTGCGGGCCGCTACCCCGGTGATGGAAGGGTTTGTTAAAGTCGGGGGATGGATTCCAGCGTGACGCCCGAGGCCCTGCGCGGGCTGCTGTCCGCCGATGCGCGCACCGTTGCACCGCTGCTGCTCGGCGCCGTGCTGACGCACAGCAGCCACGCCGGGCCGGTAGCCGTGCGCATTACCGAGGTCGAGGCCTACCTGGGGCCGGAGGACTCACTGCACCCGGATCCCGGCTCGCACACGTTCCGCGGCCAGACCCGGCGGAACGCGCCGATGTTCGGCCCGGCCGGGCACCTCTACGTCTACTTCACCTACGGCATGCACCACTGCGCCAACATTGTCTGCGGTCCCGAGGGAGTGGCCTGCGCCCTCCTGCTGCGCGCCGGCGAGGTGGTGGCCGGCGAGGAACTGGCCCTCGCGCGGCGGCCCACGTCGAAAGCCCCGAAGGACCTCGCCAGCGGTCCGGCCCGCTTCGCCACCGCCCTGGGGCTGACGACGGCGGATAGCGGCCGCGACGCGCTCAGTGCGCCGTTCCGGCTCGAGCTCCCGGCCGAGCCGGCAACGGCGATCAGTTCCGGGCCGCGGGTGGGCGTCTCCGGCGCGGGCGGCACCGACGACTACCCGTGGCGCTTCTGGCTCAGCGGCGACCCGACTGTCTCCCGCTACAAGGCGGCGAAGGTGCGGACGGCATAACCGGCAATCCGGGACACGGCAATCCGAGGCGTGGCACCGGCGGTGGAAGGGATGACAGCTCATGGGCGAAGGCAAACGCGGGAAACCGGGCAGTGAGCTCGAGAGGCTGGAGATCTTCCAGGAGCTGGCCACCGACTACTTTTCGATGGTGGCCCTTTTTGAGCCCGACGGGGAGCAACCTCCGGTGCACTCCGCAGAGGCGCAGCGCAGGCGCTGGCTCGAGCTCTTCAGGGCGGCCCTGCTGCGCAAGTTCATCGTCCGCGATGAACACGTTTCGCTCAAACTCGTGGTGCGGGCACTCCGCCTCTGCAACTACTCGGCGGACCGCCGCCTCGCAGAAGGGGCCGACGGCGTGGTCGCGCTGTTCACCGCGGAGATGGTCCGAGGCCGCCAGCATGTGCCGGGACCGGCGCCGGACGAAGTCCCTGGCCCGGACAACGAACCTGACCCGGTCGACGGCCCGGACGACGTGGCGGGCACCTGGACGGACCGCGTCGAGGACGTGCTCTACGGACGGCTCCTGCATGGCGACGCGGACCGCTTTCACCGCTCCGCGTGGGCCAACGACGCCCTCCGTCTGAGTGCTGCGGCAGCGGGCCGGTTCGACGCGGAGCGCGCGCTCGGAAAAGCACTGGAGCTGGTCCGGTACGGATTCGCCAATAACCTTTTGCAGTCCCCGCACGCGGAGGGCGGGGGCTCCGGGCCGCCGGGGCCGGCCGGTAACCGGGACCACCCGTTTGGTACCAGCCAGTAAGATTGACCGGTGAAACAAAGCGAGCAGGACCTGCCCCAGACGAAGAACACCGTTCCGGTGGACGAGCTGATCACCAGCCTGTGTGCCACCGTCCCGGACTACCCCAAGCCGGGGATTGTCTTCAAGGACCTGACCCCCGTCTTCGCCGACGGGGCCGCCCTCAAGGCCGTGGTCGACGCGCTGGTGGAGCCGTTCCGCGGCCGGTTCGACGCCGTCGCCGGGGTGGAAGCCCGCGGGTTCCTGCTGGCCGCGGCTGCCGCCTACGCCACAGACACCGGCGTCGTCACCGTCCGCAAGGCCGGCAAGCTGCCCCGCGAAGTGGTTTCGGAGCACTACTCGCTGGAGTACGGTACTGCCACCCTGGAGCTGCACAGCGCGGATCTGGTCCCGGGTACCCGGGTGCTCCTTCTCGACGACGTCCTCGCCACCGGCGGCACCCTGGGCGCGGCCGCACGGCTGTTCGAACGCTGCGGCGTCGAGGTGGCCGGCGTCGGCGTGGTGATGGAACTGGGCGATTTGAACGGCCGGGCGGCCCTCGCCGGACACCGCATCCACTCGCTGTTGAACCTGTAGGGATCCCGTCGCCGGCAGATGAGCCGGCGGCTGTGCCGCAGGCTGGACGGTGGTGGCGGCCTCGGTAGAATGCCTGACAAAAGCGAGGCCCGAAGAAAACCGACATATTTGGGGAGCGATACGCGAAATCGCTGTAGAATGGTTGGTCTGTCTTTTTCGATAGGGGAACGTTCGATGCACGACGCTGATTTGGCCCATGAACGCGACTATGTAGCCGGACTTTATGCCCGGCTGGATGAGCTGCGGGCGGAAAAGCGCGCCCAGCTCGCCCAGGTCCGCCGCGCAGGTGCCGTGGGCACCATGCAGAATGTCTCCGAGCGGGACGCCTTTGCCGCACTTTACGAGGACCGCCTCGCCCAGCTCGACGCCGTCGATGACCGCCTCGTGTTCGGCCGCCTCGACCTCGACTCTGGAGAGGCCCAGTACATCGGCCGCATCGGCCTGACCACCGAGGACCTGCAGCGGCTGATGGTGGACTGGCGGGCGCCCGAAGCGGGCCACTTCTACCAGGCCACTGCCTTCGACCGGCAGGGCGTCCGCCGCCGCCGGCACCTGATCCTGCAGGGCCGCCAGGTAAAGGCGATCGAGGATGACGTGCTCGACGCCGACCTGCTGGCCGACAACGACTCGCTGCAGGGCGAGGGTGCACTGCTGGCCGCGCTGAATTCCAAGCGCACCGGCCGGATGTCGGACATCGTGGGAACCATCCAGTCCGAACAGGACCGGATCATCCGCTCGTCCATGTCCGGCGCCCTCGTGGTCCAGGGCGGACCCGGCACCGGCAAGACCGCGGTTGCCCTGCACCGTGCCGCCTACCTGCTCTACACCCACCGCGACCGGCTCAAGACCGCCGGTGTGCTGCTGGTGGGACCGTCGTCGTCCTTCATGAACTACATCGAGCGGGTGCTGCCGTCCCTGGGCGAAACCGGCGTGGTGATGGCCAGCCTGGGCCGCCTGATGCCCGGCATCCACGCTGTCGCCGAAGACGACTCCGACGTCGCGGCCATCAAGGGCCGGCTCGACATGGCCGAGGTGGTGGCGAACGCCGTCGCCAACCGGCAGCGGGTCCCGGCCGAGAACCGCATCCTCGAAGTGGACGGCCGCAAGCTCGTCCTGACCCCGCGGCAGGTCCGCCGGGCCCGGGAGAAGGCGCGCGCCACCGGGAAGCCGCACAACGAGGCACGGGTCTCCTTCGTTAAGATCCTGCTGCGCGAATTGACCGAGCAGATGACCGAACTCGTCGAGGCCGGCAGCATCGGAAACAACGCGGACCGCTCCTACCTCGCCGAGGACGTCCGCTCGGCGAGGGACGTCCGGGTTGCCCTGAACCTGTGCTGGATGCCGATGACCCCGGAAAAACTGGTAGGGGAGCTGCTCAGCAAGCCCGCCATCCTGGCAGCGTGCACCCCGAACCTCAGTGACGCCGAACGCGCCCTGCTGCTCCGGCCTGCCGGATCGCCGTGGACCGAGGCCGACGTCCCGCTGCTGGACGAGGCCGCCGAACTGCTTGGCGAACTGGATCCGGCCGCCGGCCGGGGACTGGCCCAGCAGGAGCATGACCGCGCACGCGACCTGGCCAACGCGAAACAGACGCTGGTCAACATGGAAACGGCCGGTGTGGATGTCCTCATCTCGGCCGAGGAGTTGGTGGATCAGAACCAGGAACGCGAGGCGCGGCTGACCGCAGCCGAGCGCGCCACCAGCGACCGCACCTGGGCCTTCGGGCACATTGTGGTGGACGAGGCGCAGGAACTCTCGCCCATGCAGTGGCGGCTACTGGTCCGGCGCTGCCCGCTGAAGTCCTTCACGATCGTCGGTGACATCGCCCAGACCAGCTCGGTCGCCGGGGCGAAGTCCTGGCAGAGCGCCCTGGCCCCGATGTTCGGGGACCGCTGGCAGCTTGAGGAACTCACCGTCAACTACCGCACTCCGTCGCAGATCGCCGAGGCGGCAGCGCGCATGGCCAACGCGGCAGGACTCGTGGTCTCGGCGCCCAAGGCCGTCCGTGAGGGCCGCTGGTCGCCGGTCATTGACCGGGTCGAGCCCGGCGCGATCGTCGGCCGGCTCCTCGAGGTCCTCCCCGAGGAACTGGACGCGCTCGACGGCGGCCTGCTGGCCGTGATTGCCGACGGCGGGCTCCTGCCGGAGGCCACCGCAGCGCTGCGCGCTGCGTACGGCCGCCGCGTCGGCACCGGCGCCGGCAGCTACGAGCAGGACATTGTGGTGATCAGCCCCCGCGAGGCCAAGGGGCTGGAGTTCGACGGCGTCGTAGTGCTGGAACCGTCCGCCATGCTCAACCATGAGCACGGCCGGGTGGGCGACCTGTACGTCGCGATGACCCGCCCCACCCAGCGTCTGCGTCTCATCGCCGCCGCCCCCGTGCCGGCCGGCATCGAAGAGTAGGACCGCGGGCCGCCGCCGTGCCGCCGTGACACGGCGGCGGGTGCGGTTCCGTCACGCGCAGCTGCGGGGCGGTCCGGCACCGGCGATCCTGCTAACTTAGATTCCGTGTCCCAGCTAAATGATCTTCAGTCCCAGCAGAACGACCCCGGCTTCGCCAACATCTGGCAGGAGCTGAAATGGCGCGGCCTCGTCCACGTCTCCACGGATGAGGCAGAGCTGGAGAAACTGCTTGCCGGCGCTCCGGCGACGTACTATTGCGGCTTCGATCCCACCGCGCCCAGCCTGCACCTCGGCAACCTCGTGCAGCTGCTGCTGATGCGCCGGCTCCAGCTGGCAGGCCACAAGCCCCTCGGCCTGGTGGGAGGGTCCACCGGACTGATCGGAGACCCCCGGCAGACCGCCGAACGGGTGCTCAACACCCCGGAGACCGTGGCGGAATGGGTCGGCCGGCTGCAGGGCCAGGTCCAGCGCTTCCTCAGCTTCGATGGCGACAACGCGGCACGGATGGTCAACAACCTCGACTGGACCGCCCCGCTGAGCGCCATCGATTTCCTGCGCGGCATTGGAAAGCACTTCCGCGTCGGCACGATGATCAAGAAGGACATTGTCGCCACCCGCCTGAACTCTGACGAGGGAATCAGCTACACCGAATTCAGCTACCAGATCCTGCAGGGCATGGACTACCTGCAGCTGTTCCGCGACTACGGCTGCGTGCTGCAGACCGGCGGATCCGACCAGTGGGGCAACCTCACCAGCGGCACCGATCTGATCCGCAAGGTGGAGGGCAAGCACGTCCATGCGCTGGGCACACCGCTGATCACCAATTCGGACGGCACCAAGTTCGGCAAGAGCGAGGGCAACGCCATCTGGCTGGACGCAGAGATGTGCAGCCCTTACGCCTTCTACCAGTTCTGGCTCAACACCGCCGACGCCGACGTCGCCGCCCGGCTTAAGGTCTTCACCTTCCTCAGCCGCGCCGAAATCGAAGCCCTCGAAACCTCGGTCTCCGAACGGCCGTTTGCCCGGGAAGGCCAGCGCAAGCTTGCCTACGAGGTCACCTCACTGGTGCACGGCGTCGAGGCCACGGAGAAGGTTATCGCCGCCTCGGCAGCCGTGTTCGGCGGCGGAGACCTGACCGCCCTGGATGCCGAGAGTCTCCGGGCCGCGACGGCGGAACTTCCTTCCGCCACTGTGGACGGCTCTGGACTCGGCATTATTGACCTGCTCGTGGCTACCGGGCTCTCCGACAGCAAGTCCGCCGCCCGGCGGACCGTGGGGGAGGGCGGGGCTTACGTGAACAACACGAAGATCTCCGACCCCGACGCCGTCATAGCGCCCGACGAACTGCTGCACGGGCGCTACCTGTTGCTGCGCCGCGGCAAGAAGAACCTGGCAACCGTGGAGGTTTCGGGAGGCTAGCCGGCTCCTCTACCTGGGCCGGCCCTCGGCCTCCTGCACGCTCCCCTCCGGCCGATTTGCACGGCCGCAGGGGAGCGTGTATTGTTTTCTGAGTCGCCGCCGTTGAGTGGTGACCAACCCCCAACAAAAAGAAGCGATTCTTCCTGCGCAAGGCGTGGGAAAGCGAAATTGCTTCACATTTTGCTGGGCGGATTCGCTTCCTCGGAGTGAATTCCGGAAGAACTTCCGGGTTTGCAAAGTGGAAATGAATGAAATAAGCTAAATACATCGCAGCGAAGAAATGCGGAACAAAAAGAAATTCACCGAGTGAATTGTTTCGAGAAGTATTCGAATGTGTCTGTTGTTTGAGAACTCAATAGTGTGCCAAGTTTGTTGATACCAATTTTGTATTGAATTGGTTGATTGTGCCGGATCTGCCACCCCGTGGTTGGGTTCGGTGTTTTTAGCTGGTTTCAAATTTTGTGCAGCCTGGTTCCGCGTTTTCCCGTGGTGCCTGGTTGTGTCTGTTTTTCTTCAACGGAGAGTTTGATCCTGGCTCAGGATGAACGCTGGCGGCGTGCTTAACACATGCAAGTCGAACGATGATCCCAGCTTGCTGGGGGATTAGTGGCGAACGGGTGAGTAACACGTGAGTAACCTGCCCTTAACTCTGGGATAAGCCTGGGAAACTGGGTCTAATACCGGATATGACTCCTCATCGCATGGTGGGGGGTGGAAAGCTTTATTGTGGTTTTGGATGGACTCGCGGCCTATCAGCTTGTTGGTGAGGTAATGGCTCACCAAGGCGACGACGGGTAGCCGGCCTGAGAGGGTGACCGGCCACACTGGGACTGAGACACGGCCCAGACTCCTACGGGAGGCAGCAGTGGGGAATATTGCACAATGGGCGCAAGCCTGATGCAGCGACGCCGCGTGAGGGATGACGGCCTTCGGGTTGTAAACCTCTTTCAGTAGGGAAGAAGCGAAAGTGACGGTACCTGCAGAAGAAGCGCCGGCTAACTACGTGCCAGCAGCCGCGGTAATACGTAGGGCGCAAGCGTTATCCGGAATTATTGGGCGTAAAGAGCTCGTAGGCGGTTTGTCGCGTCTGCCGTGAAAGTCCGGGGCTCAACTCCGGATCTGCGGTGGGTACGGGCAGACTAGAGTGATGTAGGGGAGACTGGAATTCCTGGTGTAGCGGTGAAATGCGCAGATATCAGGAGGAACACCGATGGCGAAGGCAGGTCTCTGGGCATTAACTGACGCTGAGGAGCGAAAGCATGGGGAGCGAACAGGATTAGATACCCTGGTAGTCCATGCCGTAAACGTTGGGCACTAGGTGTGGGGGACATTCCACGTTTTCCGCGCCGTAGCTAACGCATTAAGTGCCCCGCCTGGGGAGTACGGCCGCAAGGCTAAAACTCAAAGGAATTGACGGGGGCCCGCACAAGCGGCGGAGCATGCGGATTAATTCGATGCAACGCGAAGAACCTTACCAAGGCTTGACATGGACCGGACCGGGCTGGAAACAGTCCTTCCCCTTTGGGGCCGGTTCACAGGTGGTGCATGGTTGTCGTCAGCTCGTGTCGTGAGATGTTGGGTTAAGTCCCGCAACGAGCGCAACCCTCGTTCCATGTTGCCAGCGCGTAATGGCGGGGACTCATGGGAGACTGCCGGGGTCAACTCGGAGGAAGGTGGGGACGACGTCAAATCATCATGCCCCTTATGTCTTGGGCTTCACGCATGCTACAATGGCCGGTACAAAGGGTTGCGATACTGTGAGGTGGAGCTAATCCCAAAAAGCCGGTCTCAGTTCGGATTGGGGTCTGCAACTCGACCCCATGAAGTCGGAGTCGCTAGTAATCGCAGATCAGCAACGCTGCGGTGAATACGTTCCCGGGCCTTGTACACACCGCCCGTCAAGTCACGAAAGTTGGTAACACCCGAAGCCGGTGGCCTAACCCCTTGTGGGAGGGAGCTGTCGAAGGTGGGACTGGCGATTGGGACTAAGTCGTAACAAGGTAGCCGTACCGGAAGGTGCGGCTGGATCACCTCCTTTCTAAGGAGCACCTACAGCAACCCTGCCCCGTGTATGCGGGTGTGGTGGTGTTGTCAGGAGTAGGCCCGTTGCGCAGGCGTTTGTTCTGCGGCGGGTGCTCACGGGTGGAATATCAGCAAATAGCGGCCGCATGGTTTTGTTCTTGCCCAGTACGGATGCTCTTGAGTGTCCTGGAACGGCGGGGGCGGGGGTTGTGCGGTTTAGTGTTTGGCACACTGTTGGGTCCTGAGGCAACAGGACCATGGCCGGCGTTCCGGGTGTTCTTCCCTTTGGGGAGGGTGTCCGGGGTGCGGGGTGTGGGACTTGTGTTTCTGGTTTCCCGGCTGCAGCGAGCATGCACTGGTGGGTCCTTTCGGGGGTCCGGGTGTGTGGGGTGTGTGGTATGGGGTTGTTGTTTGAGAACTACATAGTGGACGCGAGCATCTTTTATAAGAAGCAATTTCCAAGAAATATGAACCTGGATCTGTGCTGTTGCTGCGGTGGTGCCCTGTTTGGGTGTTGTTGTGGTGATGGTGTGGTTTCCGTGGTTTTCTCGAAAATTACTCCTTGATCTTTTGTGGTCAAGTTTTTAAGAGCACACGGTGGATGCCTTGGCATTAGGAGCCGAAGAAGGACGTAGGAATCTGCGATAAGCCTGGGGGAGTCGATAACCGGACTGTGATCCCAGGGTGTCCGAATGGGGAAACCCCGCCAGACGCGCGAGTGATCTGGTGACCCGCATCTGAACACATAGGGTGCGTGGAGGGAACGCGGGGAAGTGAAACATCTCAGTACCCGCAGGAAGAGAAAACAATAGTGATTCCGTTAGTAGTGGCGAGCGAACGCGGATCAGGCTAAACCGTTCCATGTGTGATAGCCGGCGGGCGTTGCATGGTCGGGGTTGTGGGACTTTCCGTTCTGTCTCTGCCGGGACAGTGGGGTGAGAGCATGTGCATAGGTGAACGGTCTTGAAAGGCCGGCCAGAGAGGGTGTGAGCCCCGTAACCGAAATGTAGTGTGCCGCCTGGGAAGTATCCCAAGTAGCACGGGGCCCGAGAAATCCCGTGCGAATCTGTCAGGACCACCTGATAAGCCTAAATACTCCCTAATGACCGATAGCGGACCAGTACCGTGAGGGAAAGGTGAAAAGTACCCCGGGAGGGGAGTGAAACAGTACCTGAAACCGTGTGCTTACAATCCGTCGGAGCAACCGCAGCTTGCTGTGTAGTTGTGACGGCGTGCCTTTTGAAGAATGAGCCTGCGAGTTAGTGTTACGTCGCGAGGTTAACCCGTGTGGGGAAGCCGTAGCGAAAGCGAGTCTGAACAGGGCGTTGCAGTGGCGTGATCTAGACCCGAAGCGAAGTGATCTACCCATGGCCAGGTTGAAGCGACGGTAAGACGTCGTGGAGGACCGAACCCACTTCAGTTGAAAATGGAGGGGATGAGCTGTGGGTAGGGGTGAAAGGCCAATCAAACTTCGTGATAGCTGGTTCTCCCCGAAATGCATTTAGGTGCAGCGTTGCGTGTTTCTTACCGGAGGTAGAGCTACTGGATGGCTAATGGGCCCTACAAGGTTACTGACGTCAGCCAAACTCCGAATGCCGGTAAGTGAGAGCGCAGCAGTGAGACTGTGGGGGATAAGCTTCATAGTCGAGAGGGAAACAGCCCAGACCACCAACTAAGGCCCCTAAGCGTGTGCTAAGTGGGAAAGGATGTGGAGTTGCGAAGACAACCAGGAGGTTGGCTTAGAAGCAGCCATCCTTAAAAGAGTGCGTAATAGCTCACTGGTCAAGTGATTCCGCGCCGACAATGTAGCGGGGCTCAAGTACACCGCCGAAGTTGTGGCATTCAGATATTAGCTAAGCCCTTGTGGTTCAGGCGTCTGGATGGGTAGGGGAGCGTCGTGTGGGCAGTGAAGTCGCGGTGTAAACCAGCGGTGGAGCCTACACGAGTGAGAATGCAGGCATGAGTAGCGAAAGACGGGTGAGAAACCCGTCCGCCGAATGATCAAGGGTTCCAGGGTCAAGCTAATCTGCCCTGGGTAAGTCGGGACCTAAGGCGAGGCCGACAGGCGTAGTCGATGGACAACGGGTTGATATTCCCGTACCGGCGAAAAACCGCCCATGCTGAACAGGGGATACTAACCGCCCGAGACCTGCCCGATCACCCTTGTGGTGTGAGGGTTTTGGTGGAGCGCGGGACCTGATCCTGGGAGGCAAGCGTATTAACAGGTGTGACGCAGGAAGGTAGCCGAGCCGGGCGATGGTTGTCCCGGTCTAAGGATGTAGGGCGAACGGTAGGCAAATCCGCCGTTCATGATGCCTGAGACCCGACGGGACCCCCGTATGGGGGGATTCGGTGATCCTATGCTGCCTAGAAAAGCATCGACGCGAGGTTTTAGCCGCCCGTACCCCAAACCGACACAGGTGATCAGGTAGAGAATACTAAGGCGATCGAGAGAATTATGGTTAAGGAACTCGGCAAAATGCCCCCGTAACTTCGGGAGAAGGGGGGCCCCCATCGTGATGGACACTAGCTGTCCGGAGCGTGCAGGGGCCGCAGAGACCAGGGGGAAGCGACTGTTTACTAAAAACACAGGTCCGTGCGAAGTCGCAAGACGATGTATACGGACTGACTCCTGCCCGGTGCTGGAAGGTTAAGAGGACCGGTTAGCCGCAAGGCGAAGCTGAGAATTTAAGCCCCAGTAAACGGCGGTGGTAACTATAACCATCCTAAGGTAGCGAAATTCCTTGTCGGGTAAGTTCCGACCTGCACGAATGGAGTAACGACTTCCCCGCTGTCTCAACCATAAACTCGGCGAAATTGCAGTACGAGTAAAGATGCTCGTTACGCGCAGCAGGACGGAAAGACCCCGAGACCTTTACTATAGTTTGGTATTGGTGTTCGGAGTGGCTTGTGTAGGATAGGTGGGAGACGTTGAAGCCCGGACGCCAGTTCGGGTGGAGTCATCGTTGAAATACCACTCTGGTCACTTTGGACATCTAACTTCGGCCCGTAATCCGGGTCAGGGACAGTGCCTGATGGGTAGTTTAACTGGGGCGGTTGCCTCCTAAAAAGTAACGGAGGCGCCCAAAGGTTCCCTCAGCCTGGTTGGCAATCAGGTGTCGAGTGTAAGTGCACAAGGGAGCTTGACTGTGAGAGAGACATCTCGAGCAGGGACGAAAGTCGGGACTAGTGATCCGGCGGTACATTGTGGAATGGCCGTCGCTCAACGGATAAAAGGTACCTCGGGGATAACAGGCTGATCTTGCCCAAGAGTCCATATCGACGGCATGGTTTGGCACCTCGATGTCGGCTCGTCGCATCCTGGGGCTGGAGTAGGTCCCAAGGGTTGGGCTGTTCGCCCATTAAAGCGGTACGCGAGCTGGGTTTAGAACGTCGTGAGACAGTTCGGTCCCTATCCGCTGCGCGCGCAGGAAATTTGAGAAGGGCTGTCCTTAGTACGAGAGGACCGGGACGGACGAACCTCTGGTGTGTCAGTTGTACTGCCAAGTGCACCGCTGATTAGCTACGTTCGGATGGGATAACCGCTGAAAGCATCTAAGCGGGAAGCTCGCTTCGAGATGAGATTTCCATACACCTTGTGTGTGAGAGGCCCCCAGCCAGACCACTGGGTTGATAGGCCGGATGTGGAAGCGAGGACTAACGACTCGTGAAGCTGACCGGTACTAATAGGCCGATAACTTACACCACACACTTCCCCGCGTGAACGGATTCAAAAGACGTTCACACCAGCGGAGAAGTACAAAGAAACAAGACTGCTTGCGTCCACTATGTGGTTCCCAACCAACAAACCCGCCACGGGCACGTTGCACGGAAACCCACAACTGAATAACAACACCACAACTGCACCACCAAGTGCAGCGAACATGTTGTAACCACCAGATTTCCCACCCCGGAAACGCCCCTTACACGGGCCGGACCAGGGCGCGGACACAGGGTTACGGCGGTCATAGCGTGGGGGAAACGCCCGGTCCCATTCCGAACCCGGAAGCTAAGACCCACAGCGCCGATGGTACTGCACCCGGGAGGGTGTGGGAGAGTAGGTCACCGCCGGACAACCATTACAGCCAGGCCCCGACACACACGTGTCGGGGCCTGAGCTCTTTAACCACCCACACCACCACCAAACCCCCGGCACCCGCGCCCACACCCTCCCGCACAAGAGACGCCCAAAACCGGAACCCTCCCGCACCACCGGCGCCCACCACCGCAACCCTCCCGCAGCAGAGCCGCCCAAAACGGGAACCCTCCCGCAGTCGTTCCGGGCCGGCTTGTGAGACTCGCCACCGCGGCCGCCGGCAGCGTCCCCGCCGTTAGCCGGGCGGGGGCGTCTCGCCTAGAATTGATTGAGATGTACGGACTTCGAAGCGCTTGATTTCGGGTTGCGTAGGGAACGAAACACGGAAACAGAGCGGCTGCGATTGCGCCAGTGGTCAGCTCATAACAGGAGGAATCCACCATGGCTGAGCACAATGACGGCAACCGCGGCGGCAACGACCGCGGCAACTTCGGCGGGGGACGTAATTCCGGCGGCGGCGGTTTCCGCGGCACGAATAACTCCGGGGGAGACCCTCGTGGGTTCCGGGCCAGGGATGATCGCAAGCCGTTTGGTGATCGTCCGTCACGTGAGGGCGCTGATCGGGATCGTAAGCCGTTCGCTGGTGGTGGGGATCGTGACCGTAAGCCGTTCGCCGGTGGTGGCGATCGTGACCGTAAGCCGTTCAGCGGTGGTGGCGATCGTGACCGCAAGCCGTTCGCCGGTGGTGGGGATCGGGATCGTAAGCCGTTTGGTGACCGTCCGTCACGTGAGGGCGGGGAGCGTCGTAGCTTCGGCGGCGATCGTGACCGTAAGCCGTTCAGCGGTGGTGGCGATCGTGACCGCAAGCCGTTCGCCGGTGGTGGGGATCGGGATCGTAAGCCGTTTGGTGACCGTCCGTCGCGTGAGGGCGGGGAGCGTCGTAGCTTCGGCGGCGATCGTGACCGTAAGCCGTTCAGCGGTGGTGGCGATCGTGACCGCAAGCCGTTCAGCGGTGGTGGGGATCGGGATCGTAAGCCGTTTGGTGACCGTCCGTCGCGTGAGGGTGGGGAGCGTCGTAGCTTCGGTGGCGATCGTGACCGCAAGCCGTTCGCCGGTGGTGGGGATCGGGATCGTAAGCCGTTTGGTGACCGTCCGTCGCGTGAGGGTGGGGAGCGTCGTAGCTTCGGTGGCGATCGTGACCGCAAGCCGTTCGCCGGTGGTGGGGATCGGGATCGTAAGCCGTTTGGTGACCGTCCGTCGCGTGAGGGTGGGGAGCGTCGTAGCTTCGGTGGCGATCGTGACCGCAAGCCGTTCGGCAACCGGGACGATCGTCCGGCCCGCAGCTTTGACCGCAGCGACTCGGGCGCCCGCACCTTTGGCCGCGACCGCGCCGAAGACCGTCCCGTGCGCGAACCGAACGCCAGGGATTTGCGCAGCGCCAACCGCCCGGACCGCGAGCGTTCACCGCAGATCGACGAGGACGTCACCGGCAAGGAACTCGACCGCGCCACGCAGCACCAGATCAAGACGCTCGAGGACAACAGCGCGGAATGGGTGGCGCGCCACCTTGTCATGGCCGGCCGCCTCCTCGATGAAGAGCCGGAACTCGCTTTCCAGCATGCGCTGGCGGCCAGCCGCCGCGGCGGCCGCCTCGCAGCGGTCCGCGAAGCCGTTGGCCTGACCGCGTACGCGGCAGGTCACTACGGCGAGGCGCTGCGTGAATTCCGCACCTACCGCCGGATCAGCGGATCCAACATGCATCTGCCGATGATGGCCGACTGCGAGCGTGGCCTCGGACGCCCGGACCGCGCTCTGGACATGGCCCGCTCCGAAGAAGCCAAGGACCTCGATGCTCCGGGCAAGGTGGAACTGGCGATCGTCGCGGCAGGCGCCCGCACCGACCTGGGACAGTTCGACGCCGCGGTCTCCGAACTGGAAATCGCGCAGCTGGACATCAACCGTGCCTTCTCCTACAGCCCGCGGCTCTTCCGCGCCTACGCAGATGCCCTGACCGCAGCCGGCCGCGAAGCCGAAGCCGGAAAATGGCAGCGGCAGGCCGTCGTCGCCGAGAAGGCACTGGGCCTGGGCATCGACGAGGAACCGGACATCATCGACCTCGGCTGGGACGAGGAAGAAGAAGCCCGCGAGGAAGCGCAGCGCCGCCGGGTCCTGCAGCAGCAGTCCGAGCAGCAGGCGGCCGCAGCGTCCGGCGAGTCCGCGCCCCGAGCCGCCGGCGCCGAAGCCGTAGCCGGCCTGCCGGAAGCCGCCGCTGCGCAGTCTTCGGCTCACGATCTGGAAGCCGGCACCGACGACGAAGAGCCGGACTTCTTTGAATCCGACGACGCCGAGTCCGACGAGGACTCCGTGGAAGCCGACGAGTTGGAAAGCGACGGGGTGGAAGCCGACGATCTCGAAGCCGGGGACGCCCACGCCGATGAGTCCCACCGTCCGGAACGCGCTGAGGACTAGTCGCTCATGGCCGAAGCTGAGCTGATTTCCCGGTTCGACGCGCTCCTGTCCGATTTGGACGGTGTCGTCTACGCCGGTCCGCACGCCATTCCCGGCGCGGTGGAGTCCCTCCGCCGGCTCGCCGGCATCGGCGTCGGACTGGGCTACGTGACCAACAACGCCTCACGCACGCCGGCCGAGGTGGCGCAGCACCTTCGTGACCTCGGCGCCCCCGCCGAAGACCAGCAGGTGGTGAGCTCCTCACAGGCCGCCGGTGAGCTGCTTGCCTCGTTGCTGCCTGCCGGTGCCCGGGTCCTGATCACTGGCGGTGACGCCCTGGCCCGCGAAATCGAACTCGCCGGGCTGGTGCCGGTCCGCAGTGAAGCCGAGGACCCCGTCGCCGTCGTGCAGGGATTCCACCCCGAACTGGGCTGGAAGGACCTCGCGGAGGCGTCCTACGTCGTCGCCGCCGGCGCCCTATGGGTGGCCACGAACACGGACATGTCCATTCCGCAGGCCCGCGGCATGGCGCCCGGCAACGGCACCCTTGTCGCCGCCGTCGCGGCCGCAACGGGCCGGCAGCCGCAGGTCGCGGGCAAACCGGAAGCTCCCCTGTTCCACGCCGCCGCCAAGCGGCTGGCCGCCGACCGCCCGCTGGTGGTCGGCGACCGGCTGGATACCGACATCCTCGGCGGCAACAACGCCGGCTTCGCCACCGTGGCCGTGCTGACCGGCGTCGACACCCGCGAATCCATCCTCGCCGCGCGTACCTTGGAACGGCCCACTTTCCTGATCAATGACCTCACCGACCTCTACCGCCCATACCCCGCGGTGGAGCACGACGGCGGGGGACGCTACCGCTGCGGTGCCGCCTCCGCCATCGTGGACGGCTCGACAGTGCGCGTGAGCGGAGACCCCGCGGACCTCGACGCCTGGCGGGCAGCCTGCGCCGCGTGGTGGGCCGCGAACCCGGAGGCCTCCCGCGCCCAGGCACCCGGCCTTGAATGGTTGGATCACTAGACTGGGAAGCATGACCGAGCCAAACGCTTCCCTTGACGCCCGCCCGGACAGCGACGCCGCGCGGGTTGACTGGCCCGAGCCCCCGGCGGAAACCCCCGTTGGAGACCCTGCCGTTGACGCGCTGCTGGCACAGCTCGGCACGTTGCCGGAGCTGCCGGTCGCGCACCACGGCGAGGTCTATGCCGGCCTGCACGACGGGCTGGTGGCGGCCCTCAACGAGGACGTGGCCGGGCAACCTGCGGGGGACCCGCCACGATGACCAGGCTTGACCAGGCCCTGGTCAGCCGCGGGCTGGCGAGGTCACGCACACATGCCGCGCGCCTGATCGGCGAAGGCAAAGTCAGTTCCGGAGGTGAGGTGCTGGCCAAGGCCTCGGTGCAGGTCCAGGACAGCATGGCCCTGGACGTCGCCGCCGGGGCCGAGGACGACTACGTCAGCCGCGCCGCCCACAAACTGGCCGGCGCCCTGGACGCCTTTCCCGCCGTCGGCGTGGCCGGCAAACGCTGCCTCGACGCCGGAGCCTCCACCGGCGGCTTCACCGAGGTGCTGTTGCGGCGCGGCGCCGCGCATGTCGTAGCTGTCGACGTCGGGCATGACCAGCTGGTACCGCAAATCCGCAACGACGCGCGGGTCTCGGTCCACGAAGGGCTCAACGTCCGGTACATGACCCCTGACCTGATCGGCGGCCCTGCGGCGGTGACCGTGGCGGACCTGTCCTTTATCTCGCTGACCCTCGTGGTGGCTTCGCTGGCGGCATGCA
Organism: Arthrobacter sp. SD1074B; assembly: GCF_056780195.1. Lineage (NCBI taxonomy): Bacteria > Bacillati > Actinomycetota > Actinomycetes > Micrococcales > Micrococcaceae > Arthrobacter > Arthrobacter sp. SD1074B. The sequence goes on from NZ_JBRAZT010000001.1 coordinate 1,472,983, forward strand.
CCGAGCCGGGCGGGGACCTGGTCCTGATGGTCAAGCCGCAATTCGAGATCGGCAAGGACCGGCTGGGCCGCACCGGCGTGGTCACCTCCGAGCGGGAACGCCGCCTGGCCGTCGCCAAGGTAGCGTCCGCCGCGATGGACGCAGGCCTGGACCTGGCGGGCCTGGCGCAGAGCCCGCTGCCCGGCCAGGACGGAAACGTGGAGTACTTCCTGTGGATAAAACGCGGGATCCGGACAGACCTGCCTAAGATCGAGGAGCGGGACGCAGCCGTTGCTGCGTTACTCGGAACGATCTGGTCGTAGCCCTGAAAGCACAAGCAGCACGAGAAGCACTAGAAGGTGGAAACCGATGAGCAGGCGTGTCCTCATCCTTGCCCACACCGGCCGCGAGGAGTCCCTCAAGGCCGCCTGGGAAGCGTGCGCCCAGCTGCACGACTCCGGCCTTGTCGCCGTGATGCAGAAATCCGAGCTCAGCGACATGGTCAGGTTCTTTGGCCGGCTGGATCAGCCCGTCGAAGTCCTGCACGACCACGTCAAACTGCCGGACGTTGAACTCGTCATGGTGCTCGGCGGCGACGGCACCATCCTGCGCGCTGCGGAGCTGGTGCGCGAGGTGGACGTGCCGCTGCTCGGCGTCAACCTCGGCCACGTCGGCTTCCTCGCCGAGAGCGAACGGGCGGACCTTGCCCAGACCGTGGAGTGGATCGCCAGCCGCCAGTACACGGTGGAGGAGCGGATGACCATCGACGTGCAGGTGTGGGTCCGCGGGCAGAAGATCTGGCACACCTGGGCGCTGAACGAGGCCGCAATTGAAAAGGGCAATCGGGAACGGATGCTTGAGGTGGTCACCGAGGTCGACGAACGCCCGCTCACGTCTTTCGGCTGCGACGGCGTCGTTCTCGCCACTCCCACCGGCTCCACCGCCTACGCGTTTTCCGCCGGCGGGCCCGTGGTGTGGCCGGAGGTCGAGGCGCTGCTGATCGTGCCGATCAGCGCCCACGCCCTCTTCGCCAAGCCGCTCGTGGTCTCGCCGCGGTCCCGGCTGGCCGTCGAAATCCTGAATCGCACCGACGCCCAGGGCGTGTTGTGGTGCGACGGCCGTCGCTCGGTGGACCTGCCGCCCGGTGCCCGCGTGGAAGTCACCCGCTCGGCCACCCCGGTCCGACTGGCGCGTACCCACCAGACCCCGTTCTCCGGCCGCCTGGTCCGCAAATTTGAACTCCCCATCCAGGGCTGGCGCGGACCCGTTCCGCAGACCGACGCCATCCACACCGGGCCCCTGCCGGTGGTGCGCACCCCGCGACCTATGCCGCCGCTGCCCGCACCCCGCCATGCGGATCCGGGCGCGGGCCCGGGTGCGCCAACTGATCCCTCGACTGCGAAGTGACCCATGCTTGAAGAACTGAGAATCCGCGACCTTGGCGTCATTACCGACGCGACGCTGCCGCTGGGCCCCGGCCTGAGCGTGGTGACCGGCGAGACCGGCGCCGGCAAGACGATGGTGGTCACCGCCGTCGGGCTGCTGCTGGGCGCACGGTCCGACGCCGGTGCCGTCCGCAGCGGCGCGAAAAGCGCCTCCGCGGAAGCCGTGCTGAAGCTCGATTCCGGGCACGCCGCGGTGACCCGTGCCCGCGAGGCCGGCGCGGAGGTGGAGGAGTTCGACGGCGGCGCCGAACTGCTCCTCGCCCGCAGCGTCGGTTCCGACGGACGCAGCCGCGCCTACCTCGGCGGACGCGCCGCGCCGGTCGGAGTCCTTGCCGAGATCGGCGGGACGTTGGTGGTGGTCCACGGACAGTCGGACCAGATCCGGCTCAAGAGCCCCGTCGCCCAGCGCGAAGCCCTGGACAAGTTCGCGGGGGAGGGCCTCGCCGGTTCGCTGGCCGCCTATCAGGAACTGCACGGGCACTGGAAGGCCAGCCAGACCGAACTGGACGAACTCCGCAGCGCCGCCCGCGAACGGCTGCGCGAGGCGGAATCCCTCGAAGCCGCCCTCGCCGAGATTGACGCCGTCGACCCGCAGCCGGGCGAGGACGAATCACTCAAGGCTGAGGCCGTCAAGCTCGCCAACGTCGAAGAGCTCCGGATCGCCGCCAGCACCGCGCATCAGGCCCTCATCTCCGAGGACTTCGGCGAGGACGCCGACGCCACCACACTGGTGGACGCCGCAAAGCGCACCCTGGAGCACGTCGCCGAACACGACGGCGAACTGGGTTCCGCCGCCGCCCGGCTGGCCGAAGTCGGCTTCCTGCTGAACGACATTGCCGGCGATCTGGCCAGCTACCAGGCCTCCCTCGACACCGAGGGCCCGGAACGGTTGGCAGAGATTGAGGACCGTCGCGCCGCGCTGGCCAAGCTCGTGCGCAAATACGCGCCCAGCATCGACGAGGTGCTGGTCTGGGCGGACCAGGCCCGGGGACGCTACGAGGAACTCCAGGACGACTCCACCCGGATCGAGGCGCTGGAGGCCGAGGTAGCCCGCGCCGAGACGGACCTTCGCAAGCAGGCCGCGGCCATCAGCAAGACGCGGAAGAAGGCCGCCAAGGACCTTTCCGCCCGGGTCAGCGCCGAGCTGACCGCGCTGGCGATGGCGGACGCGACCCTGGTCATCAACGTGGACCCCGGCGAGCAGTTGGGCCCGTTCGGCACCGACGAGATTTCCTTCCTGCTGCAACCCCACTCCGGAGCGCCGGCCCGGCCGCTGGGCAAGGGTGCCTCCGGCGGTGAACTCTCCCGTGTGATGCTCGCCATAGAAGTGGTGCTGGCCGCCGTCGACCCGGTGCCGACGTTCGTCTTCGACGAGGTCGACGCCGGTGTCGGCGGCCGTGCCGCCGTCGAGATCGGCCGCCGGCTGGCCATGCTCGCCCGGCACGTCCAGGTCCTCGTGGTCACGCACCTGCCGCAGGTGGCGGCCTTCGCCGACCAGCACATCCGCGTCACCAAGACCTCGGTGCGTGGTTCCGACGGCGCGACGGCGACCGGCTTCACTTCCAGCGACGTCCAGCTGCTCGACGAGGCGGAACGGGTCCGCGAGCTGGCCCGCATGCTGGCCGGGCAGGAAGACTCCGAATCCGCACGGGCACACGCCCAGGAGCTGTTGGACGACGCCAAGCTGCTGCCGCAGGCTTGAACGGCCTTCCGGCGCAGGGCACTGGGATGACCATCACAGCGGCGTTTTACCGATCCTAGAGAGACCGAATAGATGATAGGCTCAAATTCCGTGGTGCAGCGATCAAATTCCCGTGTAAATTCCCGGTTCCCGGGCTCGTCCAAGACGACCAAACACATCTTCGTAACCGGTGGTGTGGCGTCCTCGCTCGGTAAGGGACTGACGGCTTCGAGCCTCGGTCACCTCCTGCGGGCACGCGGCCTGTCTGTAACTATGCAAAAGCTCGATCCCTATCTGAACGTGGATCCGGGCACGATGAACCCCTTCCAGCACGGCGAAGTCTTCGTGACCGACGACGGCGCCGAGACGGACCTCGACGTCGGCCACTACGAGCGCTTCCTCGATGAAAACCTCGAGGGTTCGGCCAACGTCACGACCGGCCAGGTCTACTCCACGGTCATCGCCAAGGAGCGCCGCGGCGAGTACCTCGGTGACACCGTCCAGGTCATCCCGCACATCACGGATGAGATCAAGCGGCGCATGCGGCTTCCCGCCGAGGGCAAAAACGCCCCCGACGTCATCATCACCGAAATCGGCGGCACCGTCGGCGACATCGAGTCCCAGCCGTTCCTCGAATCCGCCCGCCAGGTCCGCCAGGACGTCGGCCGGAACAACGTGTTCTTCCTGCACGTGTCGCTGGTGCCGTACATCGGGCCTTCCCAGGAGCTCAAGACCAAGCCGACGCAGCACTCAGTCGCCGCGTTGCGCTCCATCGGCATCCAGCCCGAGGCGATCGTGATCCGCTCGGACCGCGAAGTGCCGCAGGCCATGCGCGACAAGATCGGCCGGATGTGCGACGTCGACATCGACGCCGTGATCGGCTGCCCCGACGCACCGAGCATCTACGACATCCCCAAGACGCTGCATTCCCAGGGACTGGACTCCTACATCGTCCGCGCCCTGGACCTGCCGTTCAAGGACGTCGACTGGACCAGCTGGGACAAGCTCCTCGAAGCCGTCCACAACCCCAAGCACGAGGTTGAGATCGCCCTCGTCGGCAAGTACATCGACCTGCCGGACGCCTACCTTTCCGTGACCGAGGCACTGCGTGCCGGCGGCTTCGCCAACGACACCAAGGTCAAGATCCGCTGGGTCCCCTCGGACGAATGTGAAACCCACGAGGGTGCCGTTAAGGCCCTGGCCGGCGTGGACGCGATCTGCGTCCCCGGTGGCTTCGGTATCCGCGGCCTCGAGGGCAAGCTCGGCGCCCTGAAGTACGCCCGCGAATCCAAGCTTCCGGTCCTGGGCCTCTGCCTGGGCCTGCAGTGCATGGTGATCGAGTATGCCCGGAACGTGGTCGGCCTCGAGGGCGCGTCCTCGTCCGAGTTCGAACCGGACTCCAAGTACCCGGTCATCGCCACGATGGAAGAACAGCTCGACATCGTTGACGGCAAGGGCGACCTGGGCGGCACCATGCGCCTGGGCCTGTACGAGGCGAAGCTGGACGAGGGGTCGGTCGTCGCCGAGACCTACGGCACCACCACGGTCAGCGAACGGCACCGGCACCGCTACGAGGTCAACAACAAGTACCGCGAGCAGATCGCAGCCCAGGGCCTGGTGTTCTCCGGTACCTCGCCGGACGGCAAGCTGGTCGAATACGTCGAGCTTCCCCGTGAAGTCCACCCGTACTATGTGGCCACGCAGGCGCACCCGGAGCTCAGCTCACGGCCCACCCGCCCGCACCCGCTGTTCGCGGGCCTGGTCAAGGCCGCCTTGGATCACCAGCACGGCTCCGGCCAGCCGGCCGCGGCTACGGGCAAGGCTGTTGCTGCCAAGTCGACTCCGGCAGAGTCAAAGTAACTCCCAACTGAATCAAAGGACGGCGCGATGCCCGGTAAGTCTGAGACCCCCAATGCTGCACGGCAGGTTTCGGATGAGCCGAGCCCGCGCCGTCTTTTGTCTTCCGAGAAGGTCTACGAAGGCCGGATCTGGGACGTGGTCAGCGACAGTTTTCAACTGAGCGACGACGGCGAGCCCCTGGTCCGCGACTATATCGACCACCCCGGGGCAGTGGCCGTGCTGCCGATGAACGAGGACGGCGAGATCCTGCTGATCAAGCAGTACCGCCACCCGGTCGGGATGGCCCTCTGGGAAATCCCGGCCGGACTGCTCGACGTCGAGGGCGAGGACTTCGTGGCCGGCGCGGCCCGGGAGCTCGCAGAAGAAGCGGACCTCGTGGCGGGCACGTGGAACGTGCTGGCCGACTTCTTCAACTCGCCCGGGTCCTCCAGCGAGGCCATCCGCATTTATCTGGCCCGGGACCTGAGCGACGTGCCCGGCCACGAACTGCACGTCCGCACCGACGAGGAAGCGGAAATCGAGCTGCACTGGATCCCGCTCGACGCGGCTGTCGCGGCGGTGCTGGAGGGGCGCCTGCACAACCCCTCCGCCGTCGTCGGGATCCTCGCCGCCGCCGCGGCCCGCGGGGACGGGTTCCAAGGACTCCGTCCGGCCAATGCCCCGTGGCCGGCGCACCCCAGCCAGCGCTGATGACCGGACTGCTGGCGGCCGAGCCACCCGCCGTCGAACCTTCCGCCGTCGAACCTCCCGCCGAGGCCGTGCCCGCCCGCCCGCTGACCGCCGTCGACCGGGCCATCACCGACTATCTGCAGCACATGGGGGTGGAGCGCGGACTGGCCGCCAACACTCTCTCCGCGTACCGGCGCGACCTCGCCCGCTACGCGCGGCACCTCGCCAACGCCGGGCGCCGGCGGCCGGAGGAGATCACCCGGCGCGACGTGACCGGCTTCGTTCAGGCCCTCTCGGACGGGTCCGACGGCGGTTCCGCCCTGGGCGTGCGCTCGGCAGCCCGGACCGTGGTGGCGGTCCGCGGACTGCACAAATTCTGGGCGTTGGAAGGCATAACGCCCACCGACCCCGCCAGCGATGTGCACCCGCCGATGCCCGGAAAGCGGCTACCCAAAGCGATCAGCGTTGACGAGGTGACCCGCATCCTGGAAGCAGCCGGAACGGATACCGCCACCGGGCTCCGCGACCGTGCCCTGCTCGAGTTCCTCTACTCCACCGGGGCGCGCATCAGCGAAGCCGTGGGCCTCGACGTCGACGACATCTCATTGCAGGGTGACGATGAACCCGGCGGCGACGAGCCAGGGGCCGCCGGGCCAGGCGCCGACGGCCCGGCGATCGTTCGGCTCTTCGGCAAGGGCTCCAAGGAACGGCTGGTACCGCTGGGGTCCTACGGGGCCCGCGCCCTGGACGCCTACCTGGTCCGCGGCCGGCCGCTGCTGGCGGCCAAAGGCAAAGGAACTCCTGCGCTCTTCCTGAACGCCCGCGGCGGCCGGATCAGCCGGCAAAGCGCTTGGACTATCCTCAAGGCCGCCGCCGAGAAGGCCAACATCACCAAGGATGTGTCGCCCCACACCCTGCGGCACTCCTTCGCCACGCACCTGCTGGAGGGCGGTGCGGATGTGCGCGTGGTGCAGGAACTGTTGGGGCACGCTTCTGTGACCACCACGCAGGTGTACACCCTGGTCACCGCCGACACCCTGCGTGAAATCTACGCCGCCGCTCATCCGAGGGCACTGGGCTGAGGTAGCTGGGGTGGCGGCGCTGGACTGAGGCAGCTGGGCTGGCGGCGCTGGACTGCCGGAGCGTGGAACCCCATCGCGGCCTCATCAACCTGGCGACACCAAGATTGTCGGTGGTTGGTGATGCCATATGGGTATGAAAGCGTTGCGGCGTGGAAGGCGGATGGCGGGGCGGCAGCTGGCGTTGCCGTGTCCGGTGCTCCGACCGCCACCACTGCTCCGACCGGCCATGTAACCATGTCAAGTGCGACTATCTCACCTATATTGTCGGTGCCCGCCTTTAGGGTTTGGGTATGAGCAGCGGGGTGGCTTTGAGTGCGGAGATTGGTGCGGCGGCGGCGGCTGTCGCGGCGTCTTCTGCCGTGTTGGCTGCCCTGTTGGAGGGCATCGGGACGGGCGGTGATTCGGCTGGTCTGGGCGGGCTCCGCGGTGTTGATCCGTTGCGTGAGGTGGCGGATGCGTGCCTGGACGGGTTGGCGGAGGTGGCCCGGTGTGAGTCCCGGCTCGCGGCGTTGAAGGCTTTGCTGACCGCCGGATACGTGCGCTCCTCCCAGGCCCTGGCGGGGCCGGCGGCGAACCTGCGGGACGCTGCGGTGCAGGAGATGTCAACGGTCGCGGAAATCGCGTGTGTGTTGACGGTCAGTGAACGCGCCGCCGGGGCGTTGATCTGCGATGCCCTGGCCCTGACGGAGGTACTCCCGCTGACCCTCGCCGCGCTGGGTGCAGGTGGGCTGTCGTGGCAGCACGCCCGGGTCATGGTCGATGAGGTCGCGAACCTGGATGCGGCCGGCGCGGCGGCGCTGGAAGCGCATTTCCTGGACCCGGACGCACCGGCCCCGGCCCGCGGCTGCCCGGCCGGGGAACTCGTGCCGGGCCGGTTCCGGGCGAAAGCGCGCACCTGGCGCGAACGCCACCACCCGGTCAGCATCGAAACACGCCACGTCAAGTGCGCGACGGACCGGCGGGTGGAGTTTGTCCCGGACCGGGACGGTATGGCCTGGCTGCGCGCGTACCTGCCCGCGGACACCGCGGCCGGGATCTGGGAACGGACCACCACGGCGGCCCGGGCGCTGCAGGGCCCGGCCGAGACCCGGACCCTCACCCAGCTCCGCGCCGACATCGCCGCGACCCTGCTCCTGACCAACAACCTCCCCGCCACCGCCACCAACACCAGCCGCCAAGGCACCCGCGACGACGCCAGCGGCGACGCTACCGGCGTTGGCTTGTCCGGGGGTGTGCCGGTTCCGCGGGCGCAGGTCCTGGTCACCGTCCCGGTGCTGTCGTTGCTGGGTGTGAGTGAAGAGCCGGCGATGCTGGACGGGTACGGGCCGATCCCGCCCTCGATGGCCCGGCGGCTGGTCGCCGAGGGGGCCGGGTCGTTCTACCGGGTCCTGACCGACCCGCGCGACGGGGCCCCGCTGGAGATCGGCCGGACCAGCTACCGGCTCCCCAAAGCAATGCGGCAATGGCTGCGGCTGCGGGACGGGAAATGCCCGTTCCCGGGCTGTAACAACCCGTCACTGGACAACGACGCGGACCACCTCCTGGCCTGGGCCGACGGCGGCACCACCGGGATCAGCAACCTGGGCCAGCCCTGCCACAAACACCACTACCTCAAACACACCACCGCCTGGACCCCCACCCCGGCCACCACCACCGGCCCACCCGGCTGGACATCACCTACCGGCCGGCACTACGCCAGCGAACAACAGGACTGGGAACCACCCCACTGGCCCAACGGCCTCCCCTTCACCGACACCAACCCGCCCCCGGGCACCACCTCGACCAGGACCGGCCCGGACCACCCCCACCCCCGGGACCCCGGCGGCAACCCCGACCCGGACCTGCCCCCGGACCCCTTCCCGGACTGGTACCACTTCACCGCCCTGGACGAACCAACAGACCAAGACCCGGACGACCACACCCGGTCGGACACGCCCCCGGCTCCGTTCCCGGATCCGCTCCGCCATGAATACGCCTGACCGGCGTACTGGGAGTCCTGCCGGTTCATGCCCCAATGGTTTCGATGGCCCAAGCGTCCCCGCATCCGGGAGGTTTCCTTGTCGGTCCGGGTAAGAAAAGACCCTTCACGGGACACTTAGTCTTCAGGAAGAAGATCAGAAAGAAGTCATCCGATGTCCGGGGGAGCACTATGTTGGCGGCTAAAGAACAAGCGTTTATTGACCTGCACACTCAGCACTCCGCGCAGGTCTACCGCTATATTGCCTATCGGATAGCCGACCGGCACCGCGCCGAAGAGCTGGCCGCTGACGTCTTCAGGATTGCGTGGGAAAAGCAGCTCTCGGAACCGCCGGGCATCGGCTGGCTGTTAGCGACGGCCCGGAATGTGCTTGGCAATGAGTACAAAGGCCGACGGCGCCGACAAGAACTTCTCGAGCGGCTCCAGGACGAGGCCCGCAGCCAACTCCCCGGTCCGGACACTGAAGAGCGGTCGGCAGTGGCGGATGTCCTGGTCCAGCTCAGGGAGCGGGACCGCGAGGTGCTTATGCTCAGCTACTGGGATGAACTCCCCACCGCTGAACTGGCACAGGTGCTCGGATGTTCCACGTCAGCCGCCGCGGTCCGCCTGCACCGGGCGCGTCGGGCATTCGCGAAAGCCGCACCCTCCCATCTCATGAACGAACGGAAGGACTAGCCATGGACCGCATCGAACAGCTCATGAAGAATGCCAAGCCACGGGTCGGAGCGCCAGGTGCAGCCACCGAAAGCCACTCCGCCGGCTCGATCGTCTCGTCCACGGATCCGAACGTCGTCCACCTGGCGGAGCGCACGCCGGCACGACGTGCTCCTGGACGCACTCCAAGTCACGCTCCACGGCGCAGTGCCGCTCGGACAGCAGCCGCGACGGTCCTGGCGGTCGCCGCTGTTGCCGCTGCAGTGGTTGTCGGCGGCAACCTGATGCCGCCGCCCTCGCCCGGACCTGCGCAGTCGGGCAGCGCGGTTCCGACAGTCTCCGCCAGCGCCTCGCCGGCGTTACCAACCCCCTCCAGTCCCTCCACTGCTGCGACGCCCGCAACTCCAAGTGCCACCCCCTCCCAGTCCGGGACCGCAGCCGGGGCCTTGACCACCGGTGGCGTCGCCTGCACCATGGCCAACGTGGACCAGCAGCGCAACGACCAGGTCCGGGAAATCAAGTCCATCCCCGCCGCCGAGCAGCGCTATTACACGGTGCTGGGCTGCGCCGACGGCTGGCTCGCATACTCCACCTCCGATGAGGGGGCTAAGGCTCTCCACCTCGACGGCGGCAACGCCTGGTACAACATCGCGAAACTGCAGAACGGGCGTTTCCTCTGCGACTACCGGCAAGCCTGGTCCAGCGTCTTCAACTGGGAGTTCCAAGCAACGAACAACCAGGGACTTACGCCCCAGCAAGCCATGGACAAAGAACTCGCCGCCAAAGGCATCCCGGCCAAACTCCGGCCCAAGCTGGTCGGCGACGGACCGGCAGCCAAGTAGCCGGAGCGTCCGGTGCCGGCTATAGGCTGGAGCACATGCAGCTTACGCCGGTCACTCTCTGCTTCCTGCTCCGCGACCGCCCCGGCAGCACCGAGGTGCTGCTGGGCCTGAAGCGGACCGGCTTCGGCATCGGGAAGATTGTCGGCATTGGCGGTCACGTGGAGCCGGGGGAAACCGACGCGGAAGCCGTCGTTCGCGAGGTGTGGGAAGAAGTCGGCCTGGAGGTGGACCGGGAGGACCTGGACCACGCCGGCGTCGTCGAATTCATCTTTCCCGCCCGGCCCGAATGGAACATGTCCTGCCGCCTCTTTACCGCCCGGCAATGGCGCGGCGAAGCCGCTGAGAGCCGGGAAATCACGCCCGAGTGGTTCAGCGTCGAAGCGCTCCCGCTGCATCGTATGTGGCAGGACGCTGAGCACTGGCTTCCGCCGGCGCTGGCAGGCGAGACGATCGACGTCGTTGTTGTCCTCAATGAGGACAACGAGACGGTGGCGTCGATCCGCTATCCCTCCACCCAGGGCTGAGTCCGCGCCCCCGCCCGAATAAGTCGGCGACTCGAACCCGAGCTGCGGTCGATGCCGGCTTGCGCCCGGTAGCCTAAGCTTCGAGCAGTGCCCAGCGGTGATCGGGGCACTGCTGTAGCTCACCAGCAAGCGGCAGACGGACCAACTTGGGGGAACGGCATGGACTCAAACAATCACGACCTGAACGGCGTGGCGCTGCACGACGAGGAGCCGCCGGCCGGACCCGGCGCACGCCGGCGCTGGCCGCTGGCGGCTGCCGTCGTTATAGTCGCCCTGGCGGCCGTCGCCGGGGGTATTGCCGTGGCCGGCAACTTCCGGTCCGCAGACCCCGTACCGGTTGCAGCCTCGACAGCTGCTGTGGTGGCGCCAACCGAGTCCGCTTCCCTGGCGACGACGCCGTCGCCCACCGATGCGACATCTGAAGCGGCAGGCCCGTCCGCGTCGGCGTCGGCCGCAACCTCCACCGCGGCTCCATCCGCCGGCGCCTGGAGAACCTTCACCACTTCCAATTCGAAAATCAGTTTCGACTATCCGGCCGATTGGCAAGCCACTCAAAAGGCCCCGGTAAGCACAGACTTCGAGGGGATCCTCGTCGATGTGGCGGACGAAACCGGTGTGGTAATCGCGACCCTGTCCTTCGGTCCTTCGGGCGGCATTGGCGGCGCGTGCCAAGGCCCCGTTCCCTACACCGTGCTCGATTCAGTCGAAGTCAATCTTCCGCACCGGCCCGCCAAGGGCTCCGTCACGCCAAGATTCGCCTTCCGGGCGCTCCAGGAATCAGACAAAGTGACGGCGTCGTTCGGGCTGACGGACTCCCCGGCCGTGCCAAACAACATGACATGCATGTTCTACAACGTCGTAACCGGGCCGGAGGAATCGCCGCTGTTCTCCTTCGCGGACGCGTTCCAGATCACCGCGGGGAGCACGGAGTCAGCCCCGGGCCACAAGGGTGCCAAGACGTTCCCCTCGATGGACGCGGCCCGGGCCTACATGCAGACCCCGGAGTACTTGAAGGCGAAGCGCATGATCACCTCGCTGAAGATCGACGAAGGCTAGCAACGAGAACAACAAAAAGCGCGGGCCGGCCACCTTCGAAAAGGTGGCCGGCCCGCGCTTTTTGTCGCCGCGAAAGGCTTACGGCACGTGCCGTTCCTCAACGCCGTTGTATTCGCTCAGCGGGCGGATCAGCGAGTTCGAGGCCAGCTGCTCCATGATGTGCGCGGTCCAGCCGGTGATCCGGCTGGCCACGAACAGGGGAGTGAAGGTGGGGGTGTCGAAGCCCATCAGGTGGTACGTGGGTCCGGCCGGGTAGTCGAGGTTCGGCTTGATGGCCTTCGCCTCGTCCATGGCCGCCTCGAGTCCGTTGTAGAGCCCCAGCAGTTCCGGACGGCCGTAGTGCGCAATCATCTTGTCCAGGGCGGCCTTCATGGTCGGAACCCGGGAGTCGCCGTGCTTGTACACACGGTGGCCGAAGCCCATGACCTTTTTCTTCTGCGCCAGGGCGTCTTCCATCCAAGCCTTCGCCCGCACCGCCGCCTCCTCGAGCGACTCCTCCTGCCGGATGCCGATCTCGTCAAAGGTGTGCATCACGGCCTCGTTCGCACCGCCGTGCAGCGGTCCCTTCAGCGCTCCGATCGCCCCGGTCACGGCCGAGTGCAGGTCCGAGAGCGTCGAGGTGATCACGCGGGCCGTGAAGGTCGAGGCGTTGAAGGAGTGCTCCGCGTACAGGATCATCGAGACGTTGAAGGCCTCGACGACTTCCGGAACCTGCTCCTCGCCGAAGGCCATCCAGAGGAAGTTTGCCGAATAGCCCAGGTCCTCCCGCGGATCCACGAGCTCCTGCCCATGGCGGCGGCGCTGGTCGTAGGCCACCACCGCCGGCATCGCCGCGAACAGGTCCAGGGCCTTGGCCATGTTGGCCTCGCGCGAGGAGTCCTCGGCGAGCGGGTGCCGGGCACCCATTACTGAAGCCGCCGTCCGGCAGACATCCATCGGGTGCGAGGTCACGGGCAGTGCGTCGATGACCTGCTTGACCACCGGATCCAGGGTACGTCCCGCGCGCTCGGCGGCGGTTAGCTCCGCCAGTTGCTCCGGCGTCGGCAGCTCACCGTTCCAGAGCAGGTAGGCCACTTCCTCGAAACTGCACTTGGCGGCCAGCTCCTGGACGGGGTAGCCGCGGTACAGCAGGGAATTGGTGTCCGGGTTGACCTTGGACACCGCGGTGTAGTCCACCACGACGCCGGCAAGGCCCTTTTTGATCTCATTTTCAGCCATGCTGAAACTCCTTTGTTCCTAACGCCTGTTGACCGGCCGGGGCCGGCAGTCCGGTGGGGTGTCAGATACCGAGGATCTGGAAGTTGAAGACCCCGGTGTCAAAGCGGTTGTAGGCCTCGTAGTCGACGAGGTCGTAGAGACGCGCACGGGTCAGCATGCTCGAAACCTGGGCCTCCTGGGTGCCGTCGGATTTGATCGATTCCAGAGTACGCTCAGCAGCGCCCATGGCACTACGGAGCAGCGTCACCGGGTAGATGATCATGTTGACCCCGACGCCGGCCAGCTCGTCCACCGTGAACAGCGCGCTCTTGCCGAACTCGGTCATGTTCGCGAGGATCGGCACGTCGACGGCGTCGCGGATGGCCTGGAATTCGCTGAGGTCCTTCATGGCTTCCGGGAAAATCGCGTCTGCGCCCGCTTCCACGAGGGCCTTGGCGCGCTGCTGTGCCGCCTCGAGGCCATCCGTGGCCCGGATGTCGGTCCGGGCCATGATCAGGAAGTTGGGGTCCCGGCGTGCGTCGGCCGCGGCCCGGATCCGCTTGGTGGCGGTCTCCAGGTCCACGACGTTCTTGCCGTCGAGGTGGCCGCAGCGCTTTGGGTTGAACTGGTCCTCGATGTGCAAGCCGGCCAGGCCGGCGTTCTCGAGTTCCTGCACGGTGCGCGCCACGTTCATCGGCTCGCCGAAGCCGGTGTCGGCGTCGACGATCGAGGGCAGGTCCGTCATCCGGGCGATCTGCCCGGCCCGGGTGGCCACCTCGGTGAGCGTGGTCAACCCGATATCCGGCAGGCCGAGGTCGTTCGCGAGGACGGCGCCGGAGATGTAGACCCCGGCGAATCCCTTTTCCTCGATCAGCCGGGCGGAGAGCGGATTGAACGCACCGGGGAACTGCGCGATGGTGCCGGAGGCAAGCAGTTCCCGGAACCGGATCCGCTTCTGCTCCGGCGTGGTCTTCGAATACAGCATTAGAAGAGTCCCTTCGGTGCGGCCGCCAGGTCGATCACGCCGTCGGCTGCCTTGATGTTCAGCTGGTCCAGCTCGCCGGCAGCCAGCTCGGGAAGCCGCGCGGCGGCGGCGAGGAAGCGCTCGATCTCGTCCTCGGCCACGAGGCCGGCGGCGAGGGTGCGGAACTTGTTCACGTACTGCTCGCGGGCGAACGGTCGGGCGCCCAGGGGGTGCGCGTCGGCGACGGCGATCTGGTCGGTGATGACGGTGCCGTTCTTGAGCGTGATTTCCACCGAGCCGCCGAACGCCTTCTCCGCGATGTCCAGCGAGTGGTAGCGGCGGGTCCATTCCGGGTCCTCGACGGTGGTCACCTTGTGCCAGAGTTCCACCGTGTCGGGCCGGCCGGCACGTTCCGGAGCGTAGGAATCGACGTGGTGCCAGGCCCCGTCCTGCAGAGCCACGGTGAAGATGTACGGGATGGAATGGTCCAGGGTTTCCCGGCTCGCCGTGGGGCTGTACTTCTGCGGGTCGTTGGCGCCGGAGCCGATCACGTAGTGCGTGTGGTGGCTGGTCTTGATCAGTACGGATTCGACGTTGGCCGGGTCGGTGACCTCCGGGTGCTCGCCGTGCAGCTTGCGGGCCAGGTCGATCCACGCCTGGGCCTGGTACTCGGCGGAGTGTTCCTTGGTATAGGTGTCCAGGATGGCGCGTTTGGCTTCGCCGTCCTCGGGCAGCGGCACCGTGTAGTCGGCGTCGGGGCCGTCGAGCATCCAGGCGATGACGCCGTCTTCACCTTCGTAGATCGGCACCGGGGAGGTCTGGCCGCGCATGGCCCGGTCTGCGGATTCGACGGCCATCTTGCCCGCGAAGGCGGGGGCGTGGGCCTTCCAGGTGGAGATCTCGCCCTTGCGGGACTGGCGGGTGGCGGTGGTGGTGTGCAGCGCCTGGCCGACGGACTGGAAGATGGTCTCGACGTCGAGGCCCAGCAGTGTGCCGATGCCGGCGGCGGCGGATGGGCCCAGGTGGGCCACGTGGTCGATCTTGTGCTTGTGCAGGCAGATGGCCTTGACCAGGTTGACCTGGATCTCGTAGCCGGTCGCGATGCCGCGGATCAGGTCCTTGCCGCTGGAACCGACGTGCTGGGCGACGGCGAGGATCGGCGGGATGTTGTCGCCCGGGTGGGAGTAGTCCGCGGCGAGGAAGGTGTCGTGGTAGTCGAGTTCGCGGACGGCGACGCCGTTGGCCCAGGCAGCCCACTCCGGTGCGACGCGTTCCTCGATGCCGAAGACCTTCGAGCCCTTGCCGCCGGTGCTGGGGCCGTGGGTGAGCGCCTGCGCGCGGGCCGCGACGATGGGGGCACGGTTCAGCGAGGCGATGGCCACTGATGCGTTGTCGATGACACGGTTGATCACCATGTCGGTGACCTCGTCTGAGACCGCGACCGGATCCGCGGCGACCTTGGCGATCTTGTAGGCAAGCTGGTCCTCGCGGGCCAGGTTTTCTTCGCTCTTGTAAACGCGGACGTGGTGTTCCTTGACCATGTTGCTCCTTTTAGTGAGGTACGTGGGTTGCTTTGACGTGGGAAAGACTTCGGTGCAGATGCAGCGTGGTGGCGGCCTCGGCCAGCCGCGGGTTGCCGGCGGCGATCGCCTCGGCGATGGCGGCGTGCTCGGCAGCGGCCGCGGTGAGGCGCTCGGCGTCGTCGGCCGCGAGCCGGCGCACCCGAACCAGATGCACGCGCAGGCTGCGCATGGCCTGGGCCAGGTAGGAGTTGGAGATCGCGGCGTCAATGGCCGAGTCCAGCCGGCCAACCAGGCTGTAGTAGTCATGCCGTGCGGGGTCGGCGCCGTTGATCAGCTCGGGCGCGCGCAGGAGTTCATGCCGCAGCTGCTCGAACGTCCCGGCGTCGCCTCGTTCGGCGGCCAACGCCGCGGCCCTGCCTTCCAGGGTTTCGCGCAGTTCGAAGAGCTCGTCGATGTCCTCGAGCGAGATGTCGGTGACGACGACGCCGCGGCCGCCGGCCGTCGTCGTCAGCCCCTCAGCGGTGAGTCGGCTGAGCGCCTCCCGGAGCGGGGTGCGCGAGATGCCCAGGCGCTCGGACTGTTCGACCTCCGCGAGCACCGTACCGGGCAGCAGGCGCCATTCGATGATGTCCTCACGCAGGGCCGCGTAGGCCTTGTCGCTGGCGCGCATGCTGCTCTCCCTCCTCTGCTGACGTCATCAGTGTATACACAGGACTGCACTTGGGCTAGCAAATTCGGCAAAAAGGGGCTTCCCTTAGGTTCCTCTGTATACAGAGCCCTTGTGGTGGGACCCGCCGCGGACTACCATGAGCTGCATCACAACGTCGTGGACGGGATTACTTCATGGTCACCAAAACCTACCGGGACAGCTACCAGCGCAGCGTTGAGCAGCCGGAGGACTTCTGGCTCGAGGCGGCGGAAAAGGTGGCCTGGAGCACGCCACCCGGCCGGGCCCTCGACTCCAGCCGGGCACCGCTGTACGGCTGGTTTCCCGAGGGTGTGCTGAACACCTGCTACAACGCCTTGGACCGCCACGTGGCGGCAGGCCGCGGCGACCAGGACGCCCTGATCTACGACTCCGCCATGCTGGGCACGCAGCAGCGCTTCAGCTATGCCGAGCTCACCAACCTTGTCTCCCACTTCGCCGGGGTGCTGCGCAGCAACGGCGTGGGCAAGGGCGACCGTGTGGTGATCTACATGCCGATGATCCCGGAGGCCGCCATCGCCATGCTGGCCACCGCCCGGCTCGGCGCCATCCATTCGGTGGTGTTCGGCGGCTTCGCGCCCAAGGAACTCGCCGCCCGCATCCGGGACGCTGCCCCCGCAGCGGTGGTTACCGCATCCGGCGGAATCGAACCCTCCCGCCGGATCGAGTACCTGCCCGCCGTCGCCGAGGCGCTGGAGCTGGCCGGCGCCCAGGAGACACCCGTCCTGGTTAAGGCGCGGGACGGCTTCACGGCATCGGCGGCCGACCACGGCTGGCTGGACTGGGACACGGCGATGGCGTCCGCCGAACCGGCCGCCCCGGTCGACGTCAAGGCCACGGACCCGCTGTACATCCTCTACACCTCGGGTACCACCGGGGCGCCCAAGGGCGTGGTGCGGGACAACGGCGGCCACGCCGTCGCCCTGCGCTGGACGCTGGAAAACATCTACGACGTCGGCCCCGGCGACGTCATGTGGACCGCATCCGACGTCGGCTGGGTGGTGGGCCACTCCTACATCGTGTACGGCCCGCTGCTGGCCGGCGCCACTACCGTGATCTATGAGGGCAAGCCGGTGGGCACCCCGGACGCGGGCGCCTTCTGGCGGGTCGTCCAGGACCACAAGGTCAACGTGCTGTTCACTGCACCGACGGCGCTGCGGGCCATCCGGAAGGCCGACCCCGAGGCGAAGCTGCTCGAACGGTACGACATTTCCAGCCTCCGCACGCTCTTTGCCGCGGGCGAACGGCTGGACACGGACACCTTCCACTGGGCCTCCCGGATCCTGGGCGTCCCGGTGGTGGACCACTGGTGGCAGACCGAGACCGGCTGGGCCATCTGCGCCAACCCGCGCGGCCTGGACGCGCTGCCGATCAAGGCCGGCTCGCCGAGTGTGCCGATGCCCGGCTTCAGACTGCGGATCCTCGACGGCGCGGGCGACGAGGTGGAGCCCGGCACGGAGGGCAACATTGTCCTGGACCTGCCGCTGCCACCGGGCACCCTGGCCACCCTCTGGCGCAACGACGAACGCTACATCTCCTCCTACCTGCAGGCCTTCGAGGGCAGCTACGCCACCGGCGACTCCGGCTACCGGGACGAGGACGGCTACCTCTTCGTGATGGGCCGCACCGACGACATCATCAACGTGGCCGGCCACCGGCTCTCCACCGGCGCCATGGAGCAGGTGATCGGCCAGCACCCGGCCGTCGCCGAATGCGCTGTGATCGGACTCGCGGATCCGTTGAAGGGCCAGCGCCCCAGCGGCTACGTGGTCCTCAAGTCCGGGGTGGACGTGCCGGAGGAGATCCTGGTCAAGGACCTGATCGCCCTGGTCCGGCGCGACATCGGCGCGGTGGCGGACTTCAAGCACGTGACGGTCGTGGAGGCTCTGCCGAAGACCCGGTCCGGCAAGATCCTGCGCAAGACCATGCGCCAGATCGCGGACGGCGACGATTACGTGGTGCCGTCCACGATCGAGGACGCCGGGGTGATCGACCAGCTGGTGGGTGTGCTCCGCCCCGGCGCCGTGGGCACCGGCCCGTCAACGTCGTCCTGATCCGCGCCGGGGTGACACGTCGCGGCAATGTTCCGCGGAATCATTGCCGCGAAGTGCCAACTCGATGAGGTGACGCCGCGGGGGAGAGGCCTGGCCCGGTGTACAGCTAGGACCCCGGCCTGCCCCAGCGGTATTCGTTTTCCGGCCGGCCCGGCGCGCCGTAGCGGGCGGTCCGGGTGACCGTGCCGGCGTCGGCGAGGTACTCCAGGTAGCGGCGCGCGGTGACCCGGGACATGCCCAGCGCCTCCATCACCTCGCTGGCCGACACCGCCCCGGTTTGCAGCTTCATGAAGTCCTGCACCGAGTCCAGGGTGGAGGCGGACAGGCCCTTGGGCAGCGGCAGCTCGGAGGGTGCCCGCAGGCTTGCAAAGGCCTGGTCCACATCGCTCTGCGACGCGCCGGTCCCGGCGCCGCCCGGACCGGGGGAGGCCAGCTGCTCACGGAACAGCCGGTAGCTGCGCAATTTGTCCGCAAACGTCGCATAGGTGAACGGTTTGATCAGGTACTGCACGACGCCGGTTGCCACGGCGCTGCGGACAATGGTCAGTTCGCGCACGGCCGTGATCGCGATGATGTCGGCAAAAAGGCCGGCGGCCCGCATCCGGCGGGCGATGTCCAGCCCGTGTAGGTCCGGCAGGTTCATATCCAGCAACACCAGTTCCACGGGCTGGCCGGCGGCTGCCAGCTCCGTCATCAGGCGCAAGGCGGACTGCCCGTCCGGGGCGGACCCGGCCAGGGTGAAGCCGTCCAGCCGGCCGATGTACGCGGCGTGGGCCGCGGCCGCGATGGGCTCGTCCTCGACGACGAGTACGCGGATGTCGCTCATTGCTGTTCCTCTGCTGTCCGGGCTGCTTCCACCGGGGAGTCTTCCTTGGAGCCTTCGGCGGTCCCTGCCGGCGTGCCTGTCGCTGCAGCCGGAACCGCCGGCAGGATGACCCGGAACAGTGCCCCGGCCGGGCTGGTGATTGTCATGCTACCGCCCAGGCGCTGCACTGCCTGGCGGACCAGCGCCAGCCCGAGCCCGCGCCCGAAGCGCCCCGCCGCCTTGGTGCTGAAGCCGTGCCGGAACACGTCCTCCACCGCGTCCGGATCGATGCCCGGGCCGCTGTCTTCCACCGAGATCACCAGGGCTCCGCCCTCTGCCGCAACGGAGAGCTCCACCAGCCGTGGCGGCGGGGCGTCGGCCGCGGCGTCGATCGCGTTGTCCAGCAGGTTCCCCAGGATAGTGACGAGATCCTGGACGGCCAGCCCGGTCACGCCCGCGGAGCCGCCCGCGGAGAGGATGAGTTCGACGCCGCGTTCGTGCGCTTCGGCCGCCTTACCCATGACCAGGGCGCCGAGCACCGGCTCCTCAAGCGAGCTGACCAGGTCGTCCGTCAGCCGCTGGCTCAGCTCCAGGTCCCTGGTGGCGAAGTCCAGCGCCTCGGCGCTCCGGCCCAGCTCCATCAAGGACACCATCGTGTGCAGCCGGTTGGCGTGCTCATGGGTCTGCGCGCGGAGAGCGTCGGAGAGCGTCCGCATGGTTTCGAGCTCACTGCCGAGCGACTCGATCTCGGTGCGGTCCCGGATGGTGGCCACGGTGCCGTAGACCGGGGCGCCGGACGGCGCCAGCCGCTGGCGGCCCGCGGCGGAGCGGGGACCCACTGCCGGGCCCTGGTTCACCACCAGCACCCGTGCGCCCGTCAGGTGGATCTCGTCCTGGGCGGTCCGGCCGGATTCAAAAAGCTCCTTCAGGCTGGGCGCCAGCGGCAGTTCCGCCAGCGACGGCGACTCCCCGGCCCGGCCGTCGGAGGAACCGCCGTCGACCGTGCGGGGCGGCACCCCCATCAGCGCCGCCGCCTGGTCGTTGTATATCACCACCTTGCCGCGCGGGTCAATGAGGATCACGCCCTCGCGGACCGAGTGGAGCACCGACTCGTAGTAGGCGAACAGCTGCGCCAGCTGCTCCGGACCCCAGCCGCGGGTCACCCGGCGGAGATAGCGCCCCAGTAGCCACGAGGCCACCGAGCCGGCCGCCAGCAACGCCACAGCGATCGCGAGCAGGGCGGGCAGGCGGCCGGAAAACGCGACATCCACCGTCCCCACGGTCACGCCGGCGGCCACCAGGGCCCGGACCTTGCCGTCCGCGTCCTTGACCGGGGCGATCGTGCGCACCGACGGGCCGAGGGTGCCGGCCATGATCTCGGTGAAGACCTCGCCTTTCAGGGCGGCGTCGATGGAACCGATGTACGGCTTGCCCAGCTCCTCGTCGCGGGGATGGGTCCACCGGGTCCGGTCCGGCGCCATGATGGTGATGAAGTCCGCCCGGGCATCCCGCATCACCTTTTGGGCGTAGGGCTGAAGCTGCGCGGACGGATCCGGGGCGCTCGCCGCCTGCAGGACCAGGGGGTTGTCCGCAACCGCCGTGGCGATTCCGGCCATCCGCCGTCCGGCCTCCTCGTAAGCGTGGTCGCGCGCGTCCACGAAAGTGGCCGTACCAACAATGGCCGTCAGGGCCAGCATGAACAGCAAATGGGCCACAAACAGCCTGCGGGCAATGCTCCAGTGATGGATCAACTGCGCCTTCCATGACCAATATGAACGCAACGGTGATGCGCATCACTTCATCCCCAATGATGGAGGAACACGCAGAACGGACGTGATGCGCACCCCAAGCCGCATCGAAGTCCAGCCTATCCAAGGAGAACACCATGGCCTCTCAAAGAGGAGAGTCAGCGGCACAGGCCGCTGCGCCGGTCAAGAAGCGCAAGGGGCTGGACAAGTCCCACTACCTGTACATGGCCGTCATTATCGCTGTAGTTCTCGGGGCCCTGGTCGGGTTGATCTTCCCCGAGTTCGGCAAGTCCCTCAAGCCGCTGGGCGACGGTTTCATCAAGCTCATCAAGATGTTGATCGCCCCCGTCATTTTCTGCACCATCGTGCTGGGCATCGGCTCCATCGCCAAGGCGGCCACGGTCGGTAAGGTCGGCGGCCTGGCCCTCGGCTACTTCATCGTCATGTCGACCTTTGCCCTGGCCGTCGGCCTCGTCGTCGGCAACCTGATCCACCCGGGCGAGGGCCTCAAGCTCGCCCCCTACGATCCGAACAAGAAGGCCGCGACGGACAGCACCGTCGACTTCCTGCTAGGCATCATCCCGGGTGACATCCCCGTGCTGCCCACACTCTTTGCGGCCATCCTCATTGGTTTCGCGCTGCAGAAGATGGGCCCGCAGGGGACCCCGATCCTCAAGGCCGTCGGCCACGGCCAGGTCCTCGTGTTCCGCCTGCTCATCATGATCATGTGGCTTGCGCCGGTGGGTGCATTCGGTGCGATCGCCACCGTCGTCGGTGCCACCGGGGTGCAGGCCATCATCAGCATGGCCACCCTCATGGTCGCTTTTTACATCACCTGCGCCGTGTTCATCGTCGTGATCCTGGGTGGTGTGCTCAAGGTGGTCACCGGCGTCAGCATCTTCCGCCTGATGAAGTACCTGGGCCGCGAATACCTGCTGATCTTCTCCACCTCGTCCTCGGAGTCGGCCCTGCCCCGCCTGATCGCGAAGATGGAACACCTCGGTGTGTCCAAGCCCGTCGTCGGCGTCACCGTCCCCACCGGCTACTCCTTCAACCTCGACGGCACGGCCATCTACCTGACCATGGCCTCCCTGTTCGTTGCCAACGCAATGGGCACCCCGCTGGACCTGGGCGCACAGATCTCGCTGCTGATCTTCATGATCATCGCCTCCAAGGGCGCTGCCGGTGTCACCGGCGCCGGCCTCGCCACCCTGGCTGCCGGCCTGCAGGCACACCGTCCGGAACTGCTCGGCGGCGTAGGCATGATCGTGGGCATCGACCGCTTCATGTCCGAGGCCCGCGCACTGACCAACTTCACCGGCAATGCCGTGGCGACGGTCCTGATCGGTACCTGGGTCAAGGAGATCGACGGCGGACAGGTTGAGCGTGTCCTCTCCGGCGCCGAGCCCTTCGACGAGCAGACGATGATCGCCGGCCACACCGTGCACGAGACCGCAGTTGAACCGGGCGGCCAGACCGCCCAACCGGTGCCGGCCAACGCCTGAGCACCACCCCGAACGCCCTGAAACCGCCCGGACGCGCCCCCCGCGTCCGGGCGGTTTCGTGTGCACGTGGGCGTCGCCGCCGGGGCAACCCTCGACCTCTACCAGAGGGTCAAGGCGCGCGGAACGGCGGTTGTCAAGGTCCGTCGAATACCGTGTCGGGCGCTGTAACCTTGGGAGGAACGGCGATCCGCGTCTGGCGGGCCGCCAGCAGGAAAAGCAGTCAACAGCAGCAAGCCGGCAGTACCAACCAGCGACACCAAGCCAGCCGGATCAAGCACTAAATCACCGTCATCGAAAGTGTGGATAGATACGTGAGCAGCGAACAGGGTTCAGCCACTCTGGAAGGCACCGAACTCGACTTGGACGACGCCATCATGGGCCCCACCGGACGCCCCCTACGCGACTTCCCGGAGCCCGCGCCGCTGTCATCCCACGGTCCGGCCCGGGTCATCGCCATGGTCAACCAGAAGGGCGGCGTGGGCAAGACCACGTCCACCATCAACTTGGCCGCCGCCCTGGCCGAATACGGCCGCCGCGTGCTGCTGGTCGACTTCGACCCGCAGGGCGCCCTGTCCGCCGGCCTGGGCACCAACCCGCACGAACTCGACCTCACGGTCTACAACGTGCTGATGGACCGCAAGGTCGACATCCGCGACGCTATCCAGAAGACCGGCGTCGAGAACGTGGACCTGCTGCCGGCCAACATCGACCTCTCCGCCGCGGAAGTCCAGCTGGTGAACGAGGTCGCCCGTGAACAGGTCCTGGACCGGGCACTGAAGAAAGTCGAGGACGACTACGATGTCGTCCTGATCGACTGCCAGCCCTCCCTTGGCCTGCTCACGGTCAATGCGCTGACCGCAGCGCACGGCGTGATCATCCCGCTGATCTGCGAATTCTTCGCCCTGCGCGCCGTCGCGCTGCTGGTCGAGACGATCGACAAGGTCCAGGACCGGCTCAACCCGCGCCTGCAGGTCGACGGGGTGCTGGCCACAATGTACGACGCCCGCACCCTGCACGGCCGCGAAGTCATCGCCCGGCTCGTGGAAGCATTCGGCGACAAAGTCTTCGAGACCGTCATCAAGCGCTCCATCAAGTTCGCGGACGCCACCGTGGCGGCCGAACCCATCACCAGCTACGCCGGCAGCCACGCCGGCGCCGATGCCTACCGCCGCCTGGCCAAAGAGCTGATTTCGCGCGGCGGCGCGCCCTAGCCAGGGCTATGGCGGCCACAGGGACCCCGACGGCGGAGGTATCGCCAGCCGGGAAAAAGCCCGGCTTCGAGGTCCGGCTCGCCAACTTCACCGGGCCGTTCGACCTGCTGCTGGGCCTGATCTCCAAGCACCAGCTGGACATCACCGAGGTGGCCCTGGCCACGGTCACCGATGAGTTCATCAAGTACATCAAGGGTCTGCAGCGGCTGGGCGAAGACTGGGCGCTGGACGAGGCCAGCGAGTTCCTGGTGATCGCCGCCACCCTGCTGGACCTCAAGGCCGCACGGCTGCTGCCCGCCGGCGAGGTCGAGGACGACGAGGACATTGCGCTGCTTGAGGCCCGCGATCTGCTCTTCGCCCGGCTGCTGCAGTACAAGGCTTTCAAGCAGGTTGCCGGTCTCATCGGCTCAACCCTGGAACTGGAAGCCCGGCGCTACCCACGGCAGGTCGCGCTGGAAAGCCACTTCGCGGCCCTGCTGCCGGAACTGGTCTGGAAGCACACCCCGCAGCAGTTCGCGGCCCTGGCTGAAGCGGCCCTGAAACCCAAGGCGGCGGCCCCCACCGAGGTGGGCCTGGCGCACCTGCACGGGACGCCGGTGAGCGTGAAGGAACAGGCCGAAATCATCGGCCACCGGCTGCGGCTCGGCAAGGCGCTCACCTTCCGGGCCCTGATCGCCGACGCCGAATCCACCCTTGTGGTGGTGGCCCGTTTCCTGGCCCTGCTGGAAATGTTCCGGGACAAGGCGGTGGCCTTCGACCAGCTGCTGCCCCTTGGCGAGCTGTCCGTGCACTGGACCGCCGACGACACGGACTGGAGCAGCGAGAATCTCAGCGAAGAATACGAGGAACAGCCGTGACCGAACGATTGCCTGACACCGCGCCTGACACCGCGCCGGAGGCCGGGTCTGACACCGGTCCGGACGTCGCGGACCTGCCCGGCGGTGCCCGCACCGCCCTCGAAGCCGTGCTGATGGTGATTGATGAACCGGCGACTGCCACGGAGCTGGCCAGCGGACTGAACCTGACCGTCGACGTCGTCGAGCGCCTGCTCGGGGAACTGCAGCGGGAGTATAACGGCTATACTGTTAATGCCCCGGATGCGGACGACGCCGGCAGTACACCTGAAAATACTGCTTTCAGTGCCGCCCCCCGGGGTTTTGAATTGCGGAATATCGCCGGAGGCTGGCGGATCTATTCCCGCGCTGAGTTCGCCGACGTCGTTGGCGGATTCGTGCTGGAAGGACAGACAACCAGGCTGACGCAGGCGGCGCTGGAAACGCTCGCCGTCATCGCCTACCGCCAGCCCGTCTCTAGGGCGCGGGTGTCTGCAATTCGAGGGGTCAATGTTGACTCTGTCGTGCGGACGCTGACCCAGCGCGGACTGATCGAGGATTCGGGACACGATCCCGACTCCGGGGCCATCCTGTACCGCACGACGTCGTATTTCCTTGAACGCATGGGAATCGGCTCGGTGGCTGAGTTGCCTCAGCTTTCACCCCATCTTCCAGGGCTTGAAGGCATAGCAGAGTTTTACGACGCAGGAAGAATGTAGGCAGGAATGCTGCCTGCGTAACGAGTATCCACCAGGGCAGAACCATTTGCCCGGCCGGTGGGGGACTGCCGTGGGGCAGCCGTCACCGGCCAACAAACGAAGGACGGGTCATGACACAGGCGGGACGCCAGGGTTCACCACGTAACGGTTCGGGACGCACCAGCGCCGGACACCAATCAGCTCGCACCCAGGGTGCGGGCGGCGCCGGCCGGGGCCAGCGCGACTTCACCAAGGGTGGCGGCGACCGCCCGTTCAAGCGGCCCAAGCCGCGCGAAGAAGCATTCGTCGATCCGGACCTCAACCCGGGCACCGCCAGCGGCGAAGCCCCGGACCAGGGCGACCGGAAGGGCGCCAAGCCGGCCGCACGCAAGCCGGCAGCACGCAAGCCCGGCGCCGGCAAGGTTCCCGGCACGCCGGGCGCACTCAAGCCCAAGCCGCGCATCGGCGCCGGAGCCGCTAAGGCCACCGGCTCCCGCGCCTTCGGCAGCGAGCGCTTCGGCCAAAACCTTGGCCCGGTCCGCAAGCCTGCCCGCAAGCGCGGCCCGCGTGCCGAGGTGCCGCAGTCTGAGCTGCACGACGCCGACGGCATCCGGCTGCAGAAGGTCATGGCCTCCGCCGGCGTCGCCTCACGGCGTGTCTGCGAGGAAATGATCGCCGAGGGCCGCGTCGAGGTCGACGGCCAGGTCGTCACGGAGCTCGGCGTCCGCGTCGACCCCAAGACCTCGGTGATCCACGTGGACGGCCTGCGCATCCAGCTGGACGAGAACATGGTCTACATGGTGTTCAACAAGCCCAAGGGTGTCGTCTCCACGATGGAGGACCCGGACGGTCGCCCGTGCATCAGCGACTTCGTCCGCAACCACCACGGCGAACGACTCTTCCACGTCGGCCGGCTTGACGTCGCCACCGAGGGCCTGCTGCTGCTGACCAACGACGGCGAACTCGCCAACCGGCTGACGCACCCGTCCTACGAGGTGCCCAAGACCTACCTCGTCCAAGTCCGCGGGCCGTTCCCGCAGGGCGTCGGCGCGCAGCTCAAGGCCGGCGTCGAACTCGAAGACGGCATCGCCTCGGTCGACTCCTTCAAGCTCGTCGACTCGACCCCGGGCCACGTGCTGATCGAGGTCGTGCTGCACTCGGGCAAAAACCGCATTGTGCGGCGCCTCTTTGACGCCGTTGGCTTCCCGGTGCTGCGCCTGGTCCGCGTCAAGGTCGGCCCCATCGGCCTGGGCGACCAGCGCCAGGGCAGCATCCGCAACCTCGGCAAGCAGGAAGTCGGCCACCTGCTGGCATCCGTGGGGCTGTAAGGCATGTCCGCATTTCGCACCCACGGCCGCGGCCACCTGAACGGGCCGGTTGTGGTGGTCGGCACCGGGCTGCTGGGCACCAGCATCGGGCTGGGGCTGCGGGGCCGCGGCGTCGCCGTGTTCCTTTCCGATCCCTCGCCCACCAACCAGGCCGTCGCCGTCGACATCGGTGCCGGCCTGCCCTTGGCGCGCCTGGACGGCGAAAGGCCGGAACTCGTGGTGGTCGCCGCGCCGCCGGACGTCACGGCCGACGTCGTCGCCCGGGCCCTTGCGGACTACCCGCAGGCTGTCGTCGTGGACATCGCCAGCGTCAAGGCCGGCATCCAGGCGGAGCTGCGCGGGCGCGGCGCCGACCTGGGCCGCTACGTGGGCACCCACCCGATGGCGGGCCGGGAGAAATCCGGGCCGGTCGCCGCCCGCGGCGAACTGTTCACCTCGATGCCGTGGGTGCTGTGCCCCTCACCGGAAACCCGGCCCGAGGCCCTGCAGGCGGCACGGTCGCTGGCCGGGGACCTGGGCGCCGTTGTCTCCGAATTCGGGGCCGAGGAACACGACGAAGCCGTGGCGCTGGTCTCGCACCTGCCGCAGGTCATGTCCTCGCTGGTGGCCAGCCGCCTGCAGGGAACGCCGCTGCACGCGCTGTCGCTGGCCGGCAACGGGCTGCGGGACGTGACCAGGATCGCCGCAAGCGACCCCACGCTTTGGGTGCAGATCCTGGGCGCCAACGCGGACAAGGTCGTCGAGATCCTCTACGGCGTCCGCGATGACCTCAACCGGCTGATCGGAACCCTTGAGGACCCGACAGCGCCGGGCGCCCGGCTGGACCTGGCCCAGCTGATCAGCGAAGGCAACGCCGGCCAGTCCCGGATTCCGGGCAAGCACGGCGGGCCGCCGCAGGCCTACTCGTGGCTGACCGTCCTGGTGGACGACACGCCCGGACAGATCGCCAAGCTCCTGACGGAGATCGGCGAGATCGGCGTTAACCTCGAGGACCTCCGCCTGGACCACTCTTCAGGACAGAATGTCGGCATGGTGGAAATCTCCGTGCTGCCCAACAAGCATGAACTGCTCATCGAAGCCCTCAACGACCGTGGATGGCGGGTACTCCAGTAATGACCCAGGAATTAATTGAAACGGTGGACGTCGTCCGCCCCGGCAAGAGCCTTGTCGTCGCAATCGACGGCCCCTCCGGCTCCGGCAAGTCCAGCGTCAGCAAAGAGGTGGCGCGCCGGCTCCGGCTGGCCTACCTCGACACCGGCGCCATGTACCGTGCGCTGACCTGGTTCTGCCTCGACAGCGGCATGGACCTCGCCGACGGCGAAGCCATCGAAGCCGCTGCCGAGGCCCTCCAGCTGGAGATCAGCACCAGCCCGCAGGAAGAGTATGTCCGGGTTGCGGGCGCCGACATCACCGAGGCGATCCGCGAACCCGCCATCTCCGCGGCCGTCAGCGCCGTCGCCACCACCCTCGGCGCCCGGACCGAGCTGATCCGCCGACAGCGCGAACTGATCGAAAAGCACCACCGCCGCATGGTGGTGGAGGGCCGCGACATCACCACCGTCGTCGCGCCGGCCGCTGAGGTCCGGATGCTGCTCACCGCCAGCGAGGAGGCCCGGCTTCGCCGCCGCGGCATCCAGCTCGGCGGCAGCCAGAACGCCGAACAGCTCGCGGCGCAGGTCACGGCGCGGGACGCCAAGGACTCCACCGTGGTGAACTTCACCCAGGCCGCCGACGGCGTGGTCACCCTGGACTCCTCGGACCTGGACTTCGCCCAGACCGTCGACGCGGCCCTCGGGATCGTGCACCGGGTCATCAACCACACCGCCATCAACCCCCCGGCCGGCAACCGTGACTGAGGCCGCAGCCGGGGCGCAGCTTCCCGGCCGCTGGTACCTGTTCGGGACCATGGCCTGGAGCCGTCCGGTCGGCTGGCTGCTGGACCACCTGGTCTACCGGACCACGGTCAGGGGCCGCGCCAACGTTCCGGCAGCAGGCCCGGTGATCTTCGCCGGGAACCACATCAGTTTCCTGGACGGCCCGGTCATGTTCGGCGCCGCGCCCCGGCCCATGCACATCTTCGTCAAGAAGGAGATGTTCAAGGGGTTCCTGGGCCTGGTCCTGCGGGCCTCCGGCCAGCTGCCGGTGGACCGCTCGGGGGACCGGACGGCGCTGGAGCGGGCAAAAAGAGTCCTCGACGCCGGACGGTGCGTCGGGATCCTGCCCGAAGGAACGCGGGGGAGCGGAGAGGCCGCGACGATCAACAACGGCGTGGCCTGGCTCGCGCTGAACTCGGGGGCGACCGTCATCCCGGTGGCCATCCTGGGGACCAGGGTCAGCGGCGAGCACCTCGACGCCGTTCCCCGCCCGGGCCGGCGGCTGCAGGTCAGCTTCGGCGGTGCCCTTACCGTCAGCCGCAGGCCCGGGGAGACCGGGCGTGCTTCAATGGACAGGGTGGGAACCGAGATCCGTGCCGCACTGGCGCGCCACGTCCAGGACACAATTCAGTACAGCGGGCAGGGACTGCCCGACGCGGATTCCCCGCAAGAACGACAAACAGCAGTAGCCGGGACGCCGGCAGATCACCACCAAAGGAAAGTGCAATGAGCGATACGACTCAAACCCCCGGCCATTTTGGCGCCGGCGAAGACGAATACACGCCCACCGGCACGGACCAGGTGGCGGAGAATCTTGCCGCCCTGGACGACGAGGAAGCCGAGCTCCGCGCGGCCTCGCTCCGGGCCGGCCTGGACGACTACGAGCTGGACGAGGAAGACGCGGCCCTGCTGAGCGGCCGCTACGAGGACGAGGACTTCGACGGCCCGGTCAAGCTTGACCCGGTGCTGGCCATCATCGGCCGCCCGAACGTCGGCAAGTCCACCCTGGTCAACCGCATCCTGGGCCGCCGTGAGGCCGTCGTCGAGGACACCCCCGGCGTCACCCGTGACCGCGTCATGTACTCGGCGCACTGGAACGGCCGGAACTTCACCGTCGTCGACACCGGCGGCTGGGAGCACGACGCCCGCGGCATCCACGCCCGCGTCGCCGAGCAGGCCGAGATGGCCGTGGAACTCGCCGACGCCGTGCTTTTCGTGGTGGACTCCGCCGTCGGCGCGACCGCCACGGACGAGGGCGTCATGAAGATGCTGCGCAAGTCCAAGAAGCCGGTCATCATGGTGGCCAACAAGGTCGACGACTTCGCCCAGGAAGCCGATTCGGCCGCGCTCTGGGGCCTTGGCTTCGGCGAGCCCTACCCGGTCTCGGCCCTGCACGGCCGCGGCGTGGCCGACCTGCTCGACCACGTAATGGACACGCTGCCGGAGTTCTCCACCATCGAAGGCCTCGAGCGCAGCGGCGGACCCCGCCGGATCGCGCTGATCGGCCGGCCGAACGTCGGCAAGTCCTCGCTGCTGAACAAGCTCGCCGGCTCCGAACGCGTCGTCGTGGACAACACCGCCGGTACCACCCGCGACCCGGTCGATGAATTCATCGAACTCGGCGGCCGCACCTGGCGCTTCGTGGACACGGCAGGCATCCGCCGCCGCCAGCACATGGCCCAGGGCGCGGACTTCTACGCCTCACTGCGCACCCAGAGCGCGCTCGAAAAGGCCGAAGTCGCCGTCGTGCTCCTCGCCGTGGACGAGGTGCTCAGCGAGCAAGACGTCCGCATCCTGCAGCTGGCGATCGAGTCCGGCCGCGCGCTGGTACTCGCGTTCAACAAGTGGGACCTGCTCGACGACGAACGCCGCACCTACCTGGAACGCGAGATCGAGCAGGACCTCGCCCACGTGGCGTGGGCACCGCGGGTGAACATCTCGGCCAAGACCGGCTGGCACAAGGACCGGCTGGTCCCGGCCCTGGACACCGCGCTGGAGAGCTGGGACAAGCGCATTCCCACCGGACGCCTTAACGCGTTCCTCGGCGAACTGGTCGCGGCGCACCCGCACCCGGTCCGCGGCGGCAAGCAGCCCCGCATCCTCTTCGGCACCCAGGCCTCGAGCCGGCCGCCGAAGTTCGTGCTCTTCACCACCGGCTTCCTGGACCCCGGCTACCGCCGCTTCATCACCCGCCGGCTGCGCGAAACCTTCGGCTTCGAGGGCACCCCGATCGAGGTCAACATGCGGGTCCGGGAAAAGCGCGGCAAGAAGCGTTAATTTCGACACATGTGGCCCGTGGCGCGAGTCGAAGTGTCACGGGCACCCTCCGGAATCGTGTAAGCTTTTGGAGGTGGTTCGGCCGGACTGCTCGGATGGACTCGCAAGAGATCATCAAGAGCGGAGAACGGCAGAACCAGCGGGCTGTAGCGCAGCTTGGTAGCGCACTTGACTGGGGGTCAAGGGGTCGCAGGTTCAAATCCTGTCAGCCCGACCAACAGAAAGTACCCCGCCCTTCCGGCAACGGAATGGCGGGGTTTTCTGTTTTAACCCGCAGGCGCTGCCCGCCGGCCCGCGGTGGAAGCCGCTCACTTCAGAAAGCGCGACGTCCGGCGGTCGGCCAGGATCTTGCCCTTCGTCTGGCAGCCCGGGCAGTACTGCAGCGCGGTATCGGCAAAGGAAACCTCGCGAACCGTGGCTCCGCAGACCGGGCACGCTTCGCCCGTCCGGCCATGCACCCGCATGTGGCTCCGCTTCGTATCCTTCAGTTCGCTGGGCGGTTTGCCGCTGGCCTCCGCCACTGCCGTCCCCAGCACCTCATGGATCGCGTCATAGAGGCGCTGCACTGCTGGCCGGTCCAGGGAACCGGCGATAGCGAACGGGGACGTCCGGGCCGCGTGCAGAATCTCATCGCTGTAGGCGTTGCCGATCCCGGCGATCACGCTCTGGCTGCGCAGCAGCCCCTTGATCTGCTGGTTGCTGGCCGCCAGGATCCCGGCCAGTGCGTCGACGTCGAAACCGGAGCTGAAGGGATCCGGACCAAGAGCTGCGATTCCGGGCACGTCGGAGGGGCTGCGGACCAGGTAGACCGCCAGGCTCTTCTTCGTGCCGGCCTCGGTCAGGTCCAGGTCGAGCGGTCCGGCCCCGCTGGAAAACGAAAGCCGGGCTGCGAGATGGCCGCTGCCCATTTTCAGCACCGCACCGGTGGGCGCGTCCGTGAACCGTACCCAGCCGGCCCGGGCCAGGTGGAAAACGAGATGCAGCCCGCCGGCCTCCAGGTCCACGAACTTGCCGTGCCGGCGCACCCCGGTCACGGTCCTGCCCTCGAGTTCGGCGAGGGGAGGATCCGCCGTTTTCAGCACTGCGAAGGAGACGATCTGGACTTTCGTTAGGACCGCGCCGCGCAGGCGCGTGTCCAGGAAGTCCGCCAAGGCCGCCACTTCGGGTAGCTCAGGCATGGCCAAATCCGACCGGAACGGGTGCATGTGCTGCCATGGCCCCATCATGCCAGAGTCCTCCCGGGGCCCGGCCGGATATGCCTATACTTTCAGCGGCGGCCTGTCCGATCGGCCGCCGTCGACCTTGGTGATTGACCCGACGAAAGGCCCGTCATGAGCATCATTCCCGAAGAGCTGTCCTACACCGCCGAACACGAATGGGTTTCCGCCCCGAATGCCGACGGCGTCGTGCGCGTGGGGATCACGGATTTTGCCCAGGACGCGCTGGGGGACGTTGTTTACGCCCAGATGCCGGAAGTCGGCACCGACATCAAGGCCAACGACGTCGTCGGGGAAGTCGAATCCACCAAAAGCGTCAGCGACATCTACGCGCCGGTCAGCGGCGAAGTCGTGGCCCGCAACGAGGCGCTGGACACCGATTCCGCGCTGATCAACTCCGATCCTTACGGCGAGGGCTGGCTGATCGAAATCAAGCTCGCCGAAGCCGATGCCGTGGAGTCATTGCTCAGTGCATCGGAGTACGAACAACAGGTAGGCTAAAGGGAAGGTCTCCGGGCCGTGTCACTGGACACAGCAATGTTGGACACAGTGGCCGGCCGGGTGGACTGACTACCGGATCTGCCAGGCTTTTCCGGACGGCATGCGTTGTTTGCAGGGGGGACACCTGCAACGAATGAGGAGGACTCAATGGTTCGGCACGGACAGAACGACACCGGTGACTACGGCACGGGTGGAGTGAAAGCCTCGGAGACCACATCGATCCATCTCACTCCCGTGCGCGATGAACCCGCCATCACCCCGAAGGTCTCGGTCGAGGAACGTTCGGCGATCGAGTCGCTGCCGGCCGGCTCCGCCCTGCTGGTGGCGCACAGCGGCCCCAACGCCGGCGCCCGTTTCCTGCTCGACTCGGACGTCACGACGGCGGGCCGCCACCCCGACGCCGACATTTTCCTTGACGACGTGACGGTCTCGCGCCGCCACGTCGAATTCCGCCGCACGGCGCGCAGCTTCGAGGTGGTGGACACCGGGAGCCTGAACGGCACCTACGTCAACCACGACCGTGTCGACAGCGTGGAGCTGAAGTCCGGTAACGAGGTGCAGATCGGCAAGTTCCGGCTGACCTTCTACCTCAGCCCCGCCCGTACCGCAGGCAACGTCTGATTTCGGGGTAGTTGCCTGTGGCCATGGCACAAGCCGAACGGCGCGGACCCCAGGTCCTGAACATCGGGGAGGTCCTGGCTCAACTGAGCGACGACTTCCCCAACATGACCGCGTCGAAAATCAGGTTCCTTGAAGAAAAGGGACTCATCAATCCGCAGCGGACCCCCGCGGGCTACCGGCAGTACTCGGAGAGCGACGTCGAACGGCTCCGCTTCGTGCTGGCCCTGCAGCGGGACCAGTACCTGCCGCTGAAAGTCATCAAGGACTACCTCGATGCGATCGACCGCGGCGAACGGCCGGACAACCTGCCGCCCGGCGTCACGGTCTCGCCGCGGATCGTCTCGGATCAGCTCGCCGCGGAACTGAACAACCGGGTGCGCCTGCTCAGCGAGGAACAGCTCCGCACTGAGTCCGGGGCCAGCATCCCGTTGCTCGAGTCCCTGCTGAGCTTTGGCCTGATCGGCCACGTCAACGGCAAATTCGACGAACACGCCCTGCAGGTTGCCCGCGCCTGTGTGCAACTGGAGGGTCACGGCCTGGAACCGCGCCACCTGCGGCCCTTCCAGGCCGCCGCGGAGCGCGAATTCGGGTTGGTGGAACGCGCCGTGGCCACCCTGACCTCGCGCAAGGACGCCGCCTCGCACGCCCGCGCCGCAGAGGCCGCCCGCGAAATCAGCGAACTGTGCCTGTCGCTGCACCGCGCCCTGGTCCAGGACCGTATCTCGAGGATGGACATCTGATGATTGAGGTGGAGATCGTAGGCGTGCGGATTGAACTGCCGTCCAACCAGCCGCTAGTGCTGCTCAAGGAGATGCACGGTGAGCGCCACGTCCCGATCTGGATCGGCACCCCGGAGGCCAGCGCCATCGCCCTGGCCCAGCAGGGCGTCGTCCCGCCGCGGCCGATGACGCACGATCTGCTCGTGGACGTCGTCGAGGCACTGGGCCACACGATCGTCAGCGTGAACATCGTGGCGGTCGAGGACAACATCTTCTACGGCCAGTTGCAGTTCGAGGACGGCACCACGGTCAGCTCCCGGGCCTCGGACGCGCTGGCCCTTGCCCTGCGGGCAAAATGCCGGATCTGGTGCGCGGATTCCGTCATGGAAGAAGCCGGCGTGCGGATCACCGAGCACGACGACGGCGAGGAGGCCCAGCCCGGGCCCGCCGTCGACGAAGAGGGCGAGCTGCGCCGCTTCCGGGAGTTCCTGGACGACGTCGAACCCGAGGATTTTGCCGGCTGAGAGCGGCCCAAGCTTAAAGTTGTGGTCGAAAGTTTCGACACGCCCTGGCAATACCCCCAACGTCTTTGACCTTGGGCCCTGGCAGGCCTAACGTCGGAGGTACAAGTTCCCATTGCATACAACACCAGCGCAAGTCACACTGGACAGTGCAGCCGGATCCGAAATTACACGAATGATTTTCGTGCCTTCTCGGTCCAAGGCCGGTCCCGGACCGCGTGTTGTTGCTGCAAGTTCCCGCGGGAACTCATGACAAGGAGGATCCACGTGAGTCCGAAAGGCGAAGCAGGCGAGCTCAAGCAGGCCTCGACGGCAAGCGTTGCCGTGCCCGCTAGCGGTGCGCAGGGCCTGCTCTTCACCGAGGATCTTCCTGTCCTGGACGAAGACGCGGGCTACCGCGGCCCGACGGCCTGCAAGGCGGCCGGGATCACCTACCGCCAGCTGGACTACTGGGCACGCACCGGGCTCGTGGAGCCTGCCGTGCGCGGTGCCGCCGGTTCCGGCTCACAGCGTCTCTACGGCTTCCGCGACATCCTTGTCCTCAAAGTGGTCAAGCGGCTCCTCGACACCGGCGTCTCGTTGCAGCAGATCCGCTCCGCAGTGGAACACCTCCGCGAGCGCGGGGTCGAGGACCTCGCCCAGATCACCCTCATGAGCGACGGCGCCAGCGTCTACGAGTGCACCTCGGCGGATGAGGTCATTGACCTGGTCCAGGGCGGCCAGGGTGTCTTCGGCATCGCCGTCGGCCGGGTCTGGCGCGAAGTGGAAGGAAGCCTCGCGTCCCTTCCGAGCGAACACGCCGCGGACCAGTCCTTCCCGGACGATGAACTCAGCAAACGCCGCGCGGCCCGCAAGATCGGCTAGCAGGGCACGGGCAGATCCAACAAGCAATCAGACCTAAACACACAACGCGGGGCCACGACGTGGCCCCGCGTTGTTTTTCTTTGCCGGGCTCCCGAACCCGGGCGCGCCGGCCGGCTAGCGCTGGTTGCGGTTGCGGACCATTCCGGCGGACACCAGCTCCCCGGTGCGGCCGCTCCCCATCAGGTTGGCCAGCAGGGAGTCGAACAGCGCTGCGGCATTCTTCGCCGAGTCGCCGGGCCAGTGATGAACCGAATGGGCCGCGCCTTGGATCTGCTGCCAGTTGGCCTGCTCCGGGATGTGCGGGCTCAGCAGCAGTTCGCCGAACATGGACTGCATCTCGGCGAGGCGGAAGCTGTGCTCCGCGGAGCCGCTGCGCACCCGGTTGGCCACGATGCCGGCGGGCGAAAGGCCGGGTGCGAATTCCTGCCGGAAGAGCTGGATCGCCCGCATGGTGCGCTCAGTGCCCGCGACGGAGAATAGCCCGGGCTCGGCAACCAGGGCCACCTTGTCGCTGGCCGACCAAGCCATCCGGGTCAGCCCGTTAAGCGAGGGCGGGCAGTCGACGAGCACGAGCTCATAGTGACCGGCACCAGCCAGCACCGTGGAAAGCCTGCGCAGGTCGCGGCGGCCAAGGTCGGGCCGGTCGTAGATCCCGGTGTACGCGGAGCCGACGGCCACGTCCAGAACTGGTACCGAGGCAGCGCGGGAGGACGTGCCGTCGGCACGATCCACCCAGCCGCTGGGCACGACGTTCTCGGCCAGGCGGGCCCGGCGCGGGGCCTTGAGCATGCGGCCGATGTCCAGCTGGTCGCCGGGCCGGACGCCGAGGGCCGTGCTCGCGTCCGCGTGCGGGTCAAGATCGACCACGAGGGTGGGAATTCCGGCTGCGAGGGCTGCCGAGGCCAGCCCGGTTGTCACCGAGGTCTTGCCGACACCGCCTTTGAGGCTGCTGATGCTGACTACTTGCACTTGAAAAACCAATACCTAACGCCGGTTGCCGGGACTGGGTCGTGCCGGCCCGTGCGTTCCTTCGGGCCGGGGCGTGCGTGCGCCACCCACCAACTCATCATATGTTGATGCGCCGCCGAAACCTTTCTCATCGACCCGTCCCGTCCGGCCCGGCGGCCGCGCGGCGGCCGCCCGGACCGCCGCACCGCCGCCGCAACCGCAGTGATCTGCCTATTGCGGGCGAAATGACGCATAATGCTGTGACGGGCGCCACAATGATTTGTGTTTGCGCACACCGGTCTTAGAAACTGTGACGACTTACCGAACCACCCGCAATGATGCAGGAGAAGTATGTTTTCCAAGATTCTGGTGGCCAACCGCGGCGAAATCGCGATCCGCGCCTTCCGCGCCAGCTACGAGCTGGGCGCCAAGACCGTTGCCGTGTTCCCTACCGAGGACCGTAACTCGATCCACCGCCAGAAGGCGGATGAGGCGTACCTGATCGGCGAAGAGGGCCACCCGGTCCGGGCGTACCTCGATGTCAACGAGGTCGTCCGGGTGGCGAAGGAGGCCGGCGCCGACGCGATCTACCCCGGGTACGGCTTCCTCTCGGAGAACCCCGACCTGGCCCGCGCCGCCGCTGCGGCCGGCATCACCTTCGTCGGGCCGCCGGCCGAGGTCCTGGAGCTCGCCGGCAACAAGGTCGCCGCGCTCGAGGCCGCCCGCAAGGCCGGCGTCCCGGTGCTCAGGTCCAGCCAGCCGTCCAAGGACCTGGACGAACTCATCGCCGCCGCGGACGAGATCGGCTTCCCCATCTTCGCAAAGGCTGTCGCCGGCGGAGGCGGCCGCGGCATGCGGCGGGTGGACACCCGGGAGGCGCTGCCGGAGGCCCTGCAGGCCGCCATGCGCGAGGCTGACGCCGCCTTCGGCGATCCCACCATGTTCCTGGAGCAGGCAGTACTGCGCCCGCGCCACATCGAAGTTCAGATCCTCGCCGACGCCGAGGGCAATGTCATGCACCTCTTCGAGCGCGACTGCTCCATCCAGCGCCGGCACCAGAAGGTGATCGAGATCGCCCCCGCTCCGAACCTCGACGAGGGCATCCGCCAGGCGCTGTACCGGGACGCCGTGAAATTCGCGAAGGCGCTGAACTACGTCAACGCCGGCACCGTGGAGTTCCTGGTGGACACCGTGGGCGAGCGGGCCGGCCAACACGTCTTCATCGAGATGAACCCGCGCATCCAGGTCGAGCACACTGTCACCGAGGAAGTCACCGACGTCGACCTCGTCCAGGCGCAGCTGCGCATCGCCTCGGGGGAGACTCTCGCCGACCTGGGCCTGTCGCAGGAGACCGTCAAGCTCAACGGCGCCGCGCTGCAGTCCCGCATCACCACCGAGGATCCCGCCAACGGTTTCCGGCCCGACGTCGGAAAGATCACCGGCTACCGTTCCGCCGGCGGCGCCGGCGTCCGGCTCGACGGCGGCACCGTGTACTCCGGCGCCGAGATCAGCCCCCACTTCGACTCGATGCTGGTCAAGTTGACCTGCCGCGGGCGCGACTACCCGACCGCCGTCGCCCGTGCCCGGCGCGCCCTCGCGGAGTTCCGGATCCGCGGCGTGTCCACCAACATCTCCTTCCTCCAGGCCGTCCTGGACGATCCGGACTTCATTGCCGGCGACGTGGCCACCTCGTTCATCGACGAACGCCCCGAACTGCTCAAGGCACGCGTCTCCGCGGACCGCGGTACCAAGCTGTTGACCTGGCTCGCCGAGGTCACGGTCAACAAGCCCAACGGCGAGCTCACGGTGCACACCGACCCGGCCGACAAGCTGCCGCCCCTGCCGGAGGGCGAGGCTCCCGCCGGCTCCCGGCAGCGGCTGCTCGAGCTCGGGCCGGAGGGCTTTGCCAAGGCGCTCCGTGGCCAGGACGCCGTCGCTGTCACCGACACCACCTTCCGCGACGCGCACCAGTCCCTCCTGGCCACCCGGGTCCGGACCCGCGACCTCGTGGCGGCCGGGCCGGCCGTGTCCAAGCTGCTCCCGGAACTGCTCTCGGTCGAGGCCTGGGGCGGCGCGACGTACGACGTCGCCCTGCGCTTCCTGGGCGAGGACCCGTGGGACCGCCTGGCTGCGCTGCGCAAGGCGCTGCCGAACACCTGCCTGCAGATGCTGCTCCGCGGCCGGAACACCGTGGGCTACACGCCGTACCCGGAGGAGGTCACGGTGGCCTTCGTCAACGAGGCCGCCGCGACCGGCATCGACATCTTCCGCATCTTCGACGCCCTCAACGACGTCAACCAGATGGCCCCGGCGATCCGCGCCGTCCGCGAAACGGGCACCGCCGTGGCCGAGGTCGCCCTCTGCTACACCGCGGACATGCTCGATCCGGACGAAAAGCTGTACACCCTCGAGTACTACCTGGACCTCGCCCAGAAGATCGTCGACGCCGGCGCGCACATCCTCGCGATCAAGGACATGGCAGGCCTGCTGCGCCCCGCGGCCGCCGCCCGCCTTGTCGCGGCCCTGCGGGAGAAGTTCGACCTGCCGGTCCACCTGCACACCCACGACACCGCAGGCGGCCAGCTGGCCACCCTGCTGGCTGCCGTGGACGCCGGCGTGGACGCCGTCGACGTGGCGTCCGCCTCGCTGGCAGGCACCACAAGCCAGCCGTCCGCATCGGCACTCGTCGCGGCGCTGGCGCACACCCCGCGCGACACCGGACTGAACCTGGCCCATGTGTGCGCCCTGGAGCCTTACTGGGAGGCGGTGCGCCGCGTCTACGCCCCGTTCGAGTCGGGACTGCCGGGCCCCACCGGCCGGGTGTACCAGCACGAGATCCCCGGCGGCCAGCTCTCCAACCTTCGCCAGCAGGCGATCGCGCTGGGACTGGGCGAACGTTTCGAAGCCATCGAGGACATGTACACCGCCGCGGACCGCATCCTCGGCCGGCTGGTGAAGGTCACCCCCTCTTCCAAGGTGGTGGGCGACCTGGCGCTGCACCTGGTGGGACTCAACGCGGACCCGGCGGACTTCAACGAGAACCCGCAGAAGTACGACATCCCGGACTCCGTGATCGGATTCCTCTCCGGCGAACTGGGCGACCCTCCCGGCGGCTGGCCGGAACCGTTCCGGACCAAGGCCCTGCAGGGCCGCAGCGTCAAGGTCCGCGACGTCGAGCTCAGCGCCGAGGACAGCGCGGCGCTCAAGGGCGACTCCAGGACGGTCCAGCAGACCCTCAACCGCCTGCTCTTCGCCGGGCCCACCAAGGACTACCAGAAGAGTGTCGAGACCTACGGCAACCTCTCCGTGCTGGACACCCGCGACTACCTCTTCGGCCTGCAGCGCGGTGCCGAACACGAGATCGAACTGGAGAAGGGCGTCCGTCTGATCGCCTCGCTGGAGGCCGTCTCGGAACCGGACGAGAAGGGCATGCGCACCGTGATGTGCACGCTCAACGGACAGTCAAGGCCTGTGGTGGTCCGTGACCGGTCCGTCGTCAGCAACGTCAAGGCCGCCGAGCGGGCCGATTCCTCCCAGCCGGGCCAGGTCGCGGCGCCGTTCGCCGGCGCCGTCACCCTGACCGTCAAGGCCGGCGACGCGGTCAAGGCCGGGGACACGGTCGCAACCATCGAGGCCATGAAGATGGAAGCCTCCATCACGACGCCGGTGGCCGGCACCGTGTCGCGGCTCGCCGTCGGCGCGGTCGAACAGGTCCAGGGCGGGGACCTGCTGCTGGTCGTCGAATAGCGCGGCTGGTTAAGTCATAGCAGAAAGGGCTCCTCCGGCTTCGGCCGGGGGAGCCCTTTCTGCGTTGCTTTGTAGCGCCGGGAGTTAGGCGTGGGTGGTTCGCTTCGCGGAGTACATCTCCTCGATCACGTTCTCGAAGTCCTTCATCACCTGGGCGCGCTTGACCTTCATGGACGGCGTCAGGTGGCCGGACGCTTCGGTGAAGTCGGAGGCCACGATCCGGAAGGACTTGATGGCCTCGGCCTGCGACACGGACTGGTTCGCGCGGTTGATGAGCTCCTGGACCGCGGCGGTGACGGCCGGGTTCCCGGTTGCCTCGGCGACGGTGGTCGATGCCGGGAGGCCGTGGCGCTGTAGCCAGCCCGGCAGTGCCTCCTCATCGAGCGTGACGAGCGCGCCGATGAAGGGGCGGTTGTCGCCCACCACGAGGACCTGCGAGACCAGCGCGTCGGCGCGGATCTGGTCCTCGAGCAGCGCCGGCACCACGTTCTTGCCGCCGGCGGTGACGATGATTTCCTTCTTCCGGCCGGTGATGGTCAGGAATCCCTGCTCGTCCAGCTGGCCGATGTCGCCGGTGCGGAACCAGCCGTCCTCGAAGGTCTCGGCCGTGAGGTCCTCGCGGTTGAAGTAGCCCCGCATCACGCAGACTCCCTTGGCGAGGATCTCGCCGTCGTCGGCGATTTTCACGGCGTTGCCGGGGATCGGTGCGCCGACGGTGCCGATCTTGATCAGCGAAGGCGTGTTGACCGTGATCGGGGCGGTGGTTTCGGTCAGGCCGTAGCCTTCGAGGATCTGCAAGCCGATGCCCTGGAAGAAGTGGCCGAGACGGGCGCCGAGCGGGCCGCCGCCGGACACCGCGTGCGCGACCTGGCCGC
Source organism: Arthrobacter sp. SD1074B (assembly GCF_056780195.1). Taxonomy (NCBI): domain Bacteria; kingdom Bacillati; phylum Actinomycetota; class Actinomycetes; order Micrococcales; family Micrococcaceae; genus Arthrobacter; species Arthrobacter sp. SD1074B. Next base: position 1,513,489 of record NZ_JBRAZT010000001.1, read on the forward strand.
CCATGGCGTCACGGAGTTTGCCGTAGACCAGCTTGTCGAACAATGTGTGCTTGAGCCGCAGGCCCAGCCCCACCTTGCCGGCCTGCCGTGCCCGCGAATAGGCGATGGCGGTTTCCGCGGCGCGGTGGAAGATGGCACCCTTGCCGCCGTCCTCGGCCTTGGTCAGGGCGGAGTTGTAGACCTTTTCGAAGACCCGCGGCACTGCGAGGATGAAAGTCGGCTTGTAGCTCTGCAGGTCAGGCAGCAGATTCTTGATGTCCGGGGTGTGCGCGACGGTAACGCCGGCGGCCACCGCCAGCACCGAGATGAACCGGGCGAAGACGTGTGCCAGCGGGAGGAACATGATGGTCCTGGCCTGCTCGTGGACGATCTGGCCCAGGGACGTGGCCAGCACGTTGTCGGAGAGCTCGACGAAATTGCCGTGCGTGAGTTCGCAACCCTTGGGCCGGCCGGTGGTGCCGGAGGTGTAGATGATCGTGGCCAGGTCCTTGAGTGAGGCCTGGCGGCGGCGTTCCTCGAGCTCTTCGTCGCTGATGCCGGCGCCGGCGGCGCGTACCTCGTCGAGGGCGTCGCCTTCCAGCTGCCAGACGTGCCTCAGGCCGGTCAGGCCCTCCGAGCTCGCTGCCTGCCGGATGATGTCCTCGTGGTGGGCTGATTCGCCGAACGCGGCGACCGCGCCAGAGTCACCGAGGTTCCAGGCCACCTGCGAGGGGGAGGACGTCTCGTAGATCGGGACCGAGACGCCCCCGGCGAACCAAATCGCGAAGTCGATCAGGGCCCATTCGTACCGGGTGCGGGACATGATGCCGACGCGGTCGCCGGCCGCCACGCCGCTGGCCATCAGGCCCTTGGCGAGCAGGGAAACGTCGGCGAGGAAAGCGGTGGCCCGGACGTCCTGCCACTGTCCTGTGGCGTCGAGCCGTGAGAACAGGGCCGGGTTGGACGCCTTGGCGGCTTGGCGCAGCACCAGGTCGGTGATGTTCGTTTCCGGTGGGACGGTGACCAGGGGCGGGACACTGATTTCTCGCACGATAGCTCCTTTGATATCCATAGACCCGCAAGGGGGTACGACTAACAGTAGTATGTGGCCCCCGCGGGGTGTGTTGCACTTCACCTACTGGCGAGTAACTTTACGGTCAGGGGCCCGCTTGCGCCACTTCGCGGCGGTGCCGGAAGCCCGGCCGAGCCTCCATCTGCGGGCCCTAGAATGGGACACGATGCAAACACCAACACCCGGGCAGCAGCCCGCACCGCAGCGCAGGACGGCCGCCTGGCGGCGCAGGGCGCGGGCCTTCCCCGGCGCGGCGGAGGCAGGCGCCTTCCGCGGACACCTGCGGCTCGGACGCAAGGGCCTGGCGATCGGCGTCGACATTGGCGGCACCAAGGTGGCGGCCGGTGTGGTGGACGCCGAAGGTCGCATCCTCAGCCAGGCCAGGCGGTCAACTCCCGGTAACGATCCGCGTGCCGTCGAGCAGGTGATCGTTGAGCTCGTAGCGGAGCTGGGCCGCGGCCACCGCATCTGGTCGGTCGGGATCGGCGCGGCCGGCTGGATGGACCTGGACGGCGCCACCGTGCTGTTCAGCCCGCACCTGGCCTGGCGCAATGAGCCGCTGCGGGAAAACCTGCAGCGGCTGCTCCGCCGGCCGGTGTTGCTGACCAACGACGCTGATGCTGCCGGCTGGGCGGAGTGGCGCTTTGGCGCCGGCCGGGGCGAGAGCCGGCTGGTCTGCATCACCCTGGGCACCGGCATTGGCGGGGCCATGGTGATGGACGGCCGGCTGGAGCGCGGACGTTTCGGCGTCGCCGGCGAATTCGGCCACCAGATCATCATGCCCGGCGGGCACCGCTGCGAGTGCGGCAACCGCGGCTGCTGGGAACAGTACGCCTCAGGCAACGCGCTCGGACGGGAGGCCCGGGAACTGGCGGCGGCGAACTCGCCGGTGGCGCAGGAGCTGCTGAAGGCAGTGGACGGCCACGCCGAACGGATCACCGGCGTGACCGTCACCGAGCTCGCCAAGGCCGGCGACCCCACCGCCCGTGAATTGCTCGAAGAGGTAGGGGAGTGGCTGGGGCTTGGGCTCGCGAACCTGGCAGCGGCCCTGGACCCGGGCACCTTCGTGATCGGCGGCGGACTCTGCGACGCCGGCGAACTGCTCGTGGCCCCGGCGCGGAAGGCGTTCGCCCGCAACCTGACCGGCCGCGGTTTCCGCCCGGCAGCCAAGATCGAGCTTGCGGCCCTGGGTCCGAACGCCGGATTGATCGGCGCCGCGGACCTCTCCCGGGTCAGCAGCCGGATGCGCAGCTAGCGCCGGCCCGCGGCTGGCTGGACACGTGCCGGCTCAGTACAGCTAGACGCGGGCCCCGTCGTCGTCCTCGTCCTTTTCCTGCGGCAGCTTCGTGATCAGGAAGACCACCGAGGCCGCGAATGCGGCCACCATGCCGACGATTGCCAGCAGCGGTGCGGACCGCCAGAAGATGACGCAGAGCAACAGCGCGATCGGGCCGCCGACGGCGCCCAGCCAGGCCAGCACCGTCAGGGGATCGGACCCGGCCAGGCTGGGCGGTTCCTCGGGGACGAATGCGCCGTCGTCGTCATCGGGCTCGTAGTCCCGCGGGCCGGCCGGGGGATTCCGGCCCGCCGCGGCGTCGCCCGCGACGTCCGGGGGGCCCGGCCGACGCGCGGCCGGGGGTTCCGGCGGCTGCGGAGCGGCGAGGCCCAGCGGGTCGAAGTCGCGGAAGGACCGGGAGTCAGGGACTCCGGCAACGGGGCCGGCATCGGTGCCCTCGAGCCGGGCGACCAGATCCAGCCAGACGGCGTCGTCCTGGTTGGCGCCCGGGTCCGGGGACTCAGGATCGGGGGAGCCGGGATCGGATCTAGTCATCTGCCGTTTCTTTCTGGCTGGCGCTGGGGGCACCCGGGTTGTGGCCTTCCACCACCGACCGGATGAATTCGGCCGTGCCGCGGAAGATCCGGGGCGCGTCGTTGTCCATGGTAGCCACGTGGTAGCTGTTCTCCAGCCGGATGACCTCCAGCGGGGCGTTGCTCAGTCCGCGGCGCAGCGCGGCCACGCTGGTGTCGGAGACGACGTGGTCCACCGCGGAGCGGTAGACCCGGACCGGGGCGGTGACCCTGGGCAGCAGCCGCACGGTGTCCTTGAACATCTTGTTCAGCTCGTGGGCGGCCGCGACCGGAGTCCGCGGGTAGGCGCCTTCATCCACGCCTTCCTTGAGGATGTCGTTGGCAATGGCCGGGGTGCTCTTGAGCACGAACTTCAGGATCCCCGCAAGCGGCGCTCGAGGGTCGTCAATGACCAGCCCGGGATTCACCAGTACTGCCCCCGCCACCGGGCGGGTGGCGGCGAGCCGCAGCGCCAGGGCCCCACCCATGGAAAGCCCGGCCACGAAAACGTGGTCGCACTCGGCGGCCAGTTCCTGGTAGGCGGCGTCGATGCCCGCGTGCCAGTCCTGCCAGCGCGTCCGGGCCAGCTCCTGCCAGCTGGTGCCGTGCCCGGGCAGAAGCGGCATCCGTACGGCGTAGCCGGCCCCGGCAAGGAACTCGGCCCACGCCCGGACGCCGTGCGGGCTGCCGGTGAAACCGTGCGATACCACCACTCCGGTCCGGGGGCCGGATCCGGTGAACGGGCTGCTGAACGGCGAGTGGTCGGGGGCTGCGCTCATGGGTGCTCCGGCTTTCGTGGTTGCTCTGTGTCTCCCGGCCCACGGCCGGAAGGGACGGTGGACCGGACGGGGTACTGGACTGCGGACCCGGCTGCGTGCTGCTGGAAGAAGTGGGCGGACTGCGAGAAAATCGTGGGGGCGTCGACGTCGAGGGTTGCGACGTGGCCGCTGTCCGGCAGCGGCACTACGGAGAGGTCCCGCGATCCAAGGCGTTCGCGGAGCAGCGCCAGCGAGGACGGCGGCACCACCGAGTCGGCGTCGGACTTGAACACCAGCGCCGGTGCGGCGACGGCGGGCAGCTCGCGCAGGGTCGCGGTGAAAAGCTTGCGCAGCTGGTGGACGGCCGCCAGCGGGGTCAGCGAATAGTCGCCGTCCTGGGTTGTTGCCGCCGTGGACTCCGCCTCCCGGAGCGGGACCGTGGTGCGCTGCAGGTATTTAAGCAGCCCGATGTAGCGCACCCGGCGGTCGTAGAAGCTGAGCCCGGGATTGACGACGGCGACGCCGGCGACGCGGTGCCGGGCCGCGGTCCGCAGCGCGATGGTCCCGCCCATGGAAAGTCCGGCCACGAAGCAGGAGCGGGTTCCGGCGGCCAGGTCCAGGTAGGCGGACTCGAAGGCGCCGTACCAGTCCTGCCAGCCGTGCCGGGCGAGGTCCCGCCAGTCGGTGCCGTGTCCGGGCAGCAGCGGCACGGAGACCGCAAAGCCGAGGGCGGCCAGGTGGTCTGCCCAGGGCAGGACGCTGAGGGGGCTGCCCGTGAAGCCGTGGCAGATGGCGACTCCGGTGCCCGCGTTGGCGCCGTGGCCGGGGTAGCTGAAAGCGGCAGGCGTCATCGGAGTGCTGCTTTCGCTCATGAGCCCATCGTGTCACTGTTCGTGGCAAAACTCACTAGAGTAGGGTGTCATTGAAGTCCCGGCCGGGCCCGAGGAAGGGCCGGCCGGACGCCTGCCGGAGAGGTACACCACGTGTTTTATTGGTTCATGAAGACGTTCGTTCTTGGGCCGGTCCTGAAGTCGCTGTTCCGGCCCTGGGTCAAGGGGCTGGACAATGTTCCGGCAGAGGGCGCCGCGATCCTTGCCTCCAACCACCTCTCGTTCTCCGACTCCATCTTCATGCCGCTGATGGTGCCGCGGCCCGTGGTGTTCCTGGCCAAGTCCGAGTACTTCACCGGCAAGGGAGTCAAAGGCAAACTGACCGCCGCCTTTTTCCGCCTGACCAACCAGCTGCCGATGGACCGGTCCGGGGGAGCGGCGTCCGCCCGCTCGCTCGACGCCGGGATGGACGTGCTGAAGAACGGCTCGCTCCTGGGCATCTACCCCGAGGGTACCCGCAGCCCGGATTCCCGCCTGTACCGCGGGAAGGTCGGGGTCGCCAGGCTCGCCCTGCAGGCCCGGGTTCCGGTGATCCCGGTCGCGATGATCGGCACCGACAAGGTCCAGCCCATCGGCAAGCGGATGCCCAATATCCGGCGGATCGGGATGATCTTCGGGGAACCGCTGGACTTCAGCCGCTACTACGGCATGGAAGATGACCGCCTGATCCAGCGCTCCGTGACCGATGAAATCATGTACGAACTGATGCGGCTCTCCGGCCAGGAGTACGTCGACGAGTATGCTGCCGTGGTCAAACTTCGGCTCGCCGGGAAAGCCAGCGGGCAGCCGGAAGCCGGCACCGGCCAGGGTCCGGAGACGCCCGGAACTGTGTGACGGGACGCCGGCGGTCAATGACGCCGGGGGCCGCCGTTCACTGCCGGGGCAACTATCCTTAGAGGGTGACTGAGCTATCTGCGCCTTCAACGTCCCTCAACAACTCCAAGCTGGCCGGTTCTGCCCTGACCGGCTCCTCCCTGGGCTCGCTGACCAGCACGGCCCAGAGCGGTGCCGCGAATTATCCGGGGCTGGACCACTGGCGGGAACTGCCGGCCTCGCAACAGCCCAGCTGGTCCGATCCCGCAGTCTTTGAAGCCTCGGTGAAGGAACTCTCGGTCCTGCCGCCGCTCGTTTTCGCCGGCGAGGTGGACATCCTGCGCGAACGGCTCGCCGCTGCGGCGCAAGGCAAGGCCTTCCTGCTCCAGGGCGGTGACTGCGCGGAAACCTTTGAAGCGGCGACGGCGGACAAGATCAGCGCCCGGGTCAAGACGATCCTGCAGATGGCCGTTGTCCTGACCTACGGCGCGGCGATGCCCGTGATCAAAATGGGCCGGATGGCGGGGCAGTTCGCCAAGCCCCGCTCCTCCAACGATGAAACGCGCGAAGGCGTCACGCTGCCGGCCTACCGCGGCGACATCGTCAACGGCTACGACTTCACCCCGGAGTCCCGCGCCCACGACGCCAGCCGGATGCTCAAGGCGTACCACACCTCGGCGTCGACCCTGAACCTGATCCGTGCCTTTACGCAGGGCGGCTTCGCCGACCTGCGCCTCGTCCACCAGTGGAACAAGGGCTTCACGGAGAACCCGGCGCACGCACGCTACGAGTCGCTGGCGCGCGACATCGACCGGGCCATCAAGTTCATGGCCTCCTGCGGGGCGGACTTCGAAGCGCTCAAGCGTGTGGAGTTCTACGCCAGCCACGAGGCCCTGCTGCTGGACTACGAACGCGCCCTGACCCGCATCGACTCGCGGACCGGGCTGCCGTATGACACCTCGGCGCACTTCCTCTGGATCGGGGAGCGCACCCGGGAACTGGACCACGCACACGTCGACTTCCTCTCCCGCGTCCGCAACCCGATCGGCGTCAAGCTGGGCCCGTCAACGACGGGCGAGGACGCCCTGCGCCTGATCGACAAGCTGGATCCGAACCGGGAGCCGGGCCGGCTGACCTTCATCACCCGGATGGGTGCCGGCAACATCCGCGAGAAGCTGCCGCCCATCGTCGAACGGGTCACCGACTCCGGCGCGCAGGTCCTCTGGGTCACGGACCCGATGCACGGCAACACGGTCACCTCGCCGAACGGCTACAAGACCCGCAACTTCGACGACGTCATTGACGAGGTGCGCGGCTTCTTCGAGGTCCACCACGGCCTCGGCACCGTCCCGGGCGGCCTGCACGTGGAAATGACCGGCGACGACGTGGCCGAATGCCTTGGCGGCGCCGACCCGATCGACCAGGACGCATTCCTCGACCGCTACGAGTCGGTCTGCGATCCGCGCCTGAACCACATGCAGTCCCTCGAAATGGCGTTCCTGGTGGCGGGCGCCCTCTCCAAGCGCTAGGCGTCGGCCGGCCACCTCGGCCGGCAAAAACGGCACCGCCCCGGCTGGGTCCAGCCGGGGCGGTGCTGTTTTTGGAGGACGTGCAGGCCGGCGGCCGCGCCGGCCTCAGGTGACGGTGATTGTGACGAGCGAGCCTTCGGGCTGCTGCCCGGTCTTGTCCTGGCCGGCGACCAGGCCCAGCACCGATGAGCCGAAGGCGTAGTTGACCTTCACCTCGAAGCCGGCATCCTTGAGGGCCTTCACCGCCTCCTCCTCCGACTTGCGGAACACGTCCGGGACCTGGACGAATTTCGGCCCCTTGGAGATCGTCAGCGCCACGGCACCGCCCTTGGTGAGGTTCCCGGTGGCCGGTTCCTGGCTGGCGACCGCTCCCTTGGGCACGTCCCGGTCGAAAACGGGTTCCGGAGCGACGACGGCTTTGAGCCCGGCTGCTTCTAGCGTTTTCACCGCGGTCTCCTGGTCTTTGCCGCGCAGATCGGGCACCGGGATAGGCTGCGGCCCCTTGGAGACCGTCAACGCGACGGGCGTGCCGTGCTTGGCCGGAGTGCCTTTCCCGGGCTTCTGCGCCAGCACGGTTCCGGCTTTGGCGGCCTCGTCGTAGCGTTCCGTGACGGGGCCAAGTGCCATCCCGGCGCCGTTGAGGGCAGTCTTCGCCACGTCAAGCGCTTTGCCGCTCAGGTCCGGGAGGGGAAACAGTTCCGGGCCTTTGGAAACGGCGAGCGAGACCGTCTGGAACTTGCGGACCACCTGACCGGCGGGCGGCTCCGAGCCCACCACCAGCCCCGGCGACACGTTGTCATCGAAGACATCACGGGTGGTCGACTCGAACCCGGCCGTCCGGAGCAACTGCTGCGCCTCGGCCACGGTCTTATTGGCCAGCTGCGGAATGGTCCCGGGGGACCCGGGCCCCATGCCGAAGAACCAGCCGGCGCCGGCCGCGAGCAGCGCTACCAGGACCAGCACCAGGATCCAGGCCAGGCCTCGCCGCCGCGGGTTGCCGGTCCGCAGGCTGCGGCTGGGAGTCGCTGCCGCGCGCTGCCGCGCCTTTTCCTCGTCGCGGTCCTGCTTGCGCCGGGCCCGCTTGCTGGCGGGTTCCTGCCGGTCGTCCTCTGCGTCCTCCGAGTAGGCGCTGACCTCGTGTTCCCCGGGAGCAGCGAGCGGGCCGTAGGCGCCCGGCCGCGGCGGGCCGGAAAGCACGGTGGTCGGGTTGCTGCCGCGGCTGATGACTTCGGTGGGCTGCTGGAGGCCGCCGAGCAGTTCGGTGTGTCCTTCCCCGGCTGCGGGCCCGGCTCCGGCCGCCGCAACGGCGGCGGCGGATGAAGGCAGTGCGGCCGGGGGCCGCAGGTCCAGCTCGGCGTCGTTGAGGTTAGTCCGGATATGCCGGAGCTCCGAGAGCAGTGCGTTGCCGTCGACGGGACGCTTGTCGGGGTCGTTGGCGGTGCACCATTGGACGAGCTCGTCGAGCTCTTCGGCCAGCCCCGGGACCAGCGCCGACGGCGGTCCCACGGTGGAGTTCACATGCTGGTAGGCCACTTGGATGGGCACTTCGCCGTCGAACGGCTGCCGTCCGGTGAGCATCTCGTAGAGCATGATCCCGAGCGAGTAGATGTCGCTGCGGGCATCCGCCTGCTTACCCATCACGAGCTCGGGGGAGAGGTAGGCGACGGTCCCGATCAGCGCGCCGGTACTGGTGGTCGTGGTGATCGCCCGGGCCAGTCCAAAGTCCCCGATCTTGATCCGGCCGTCCTCGGCGATCAGCACGTTTTCCGGCTTGACGTCCCGGTGGATGAGGCCGGCGGCGTGGGCGGCTCCGAGGCCTTCGACGACGGGATCGATCAGCGCCAGGGCAAGCCGGGGGGTGAGGGCGCCCTTTTCCTTGATCACATCCCGCAGGGTGTGCCCCTTGATGAATTCCATCACCAGGTAGGCCAGCGGGCCGTCGTCACCCTGGTCCAGGACCCCAACGACGTGCGGGTGCGAGAGCCGGGCGGCCGCCTTGGCTTCGCGGCCCAGCCGGTCCAGGAACTGCGGGTCTCCGGCCATGTGCGGGTGCAGGACTTTGAGGGCCACATCCCGCTCGAGCCGCCGGTCGGTGGCGAGGTAGACGGTGGACATCCCGCCGCGGGCCAGCTTTGAGCGAATCAGGTACCGGTTGTCCACCAGGGTCCCGACGAGAGCGTCCGATGTGTATTCCTGCACCCTTTGATCCTAAGCTCTGCACGGAAACGGGCCCGGATCGACATGCAACCCGGGCCCGTATCGTTACGCGGCGGAGGCTTTGCCCCCGCGCGGCTGTTCTAGCTGAAGCTCTTCTTCAGGCTCTTGATCGAAGCCACGTAGGCCTTTGTATCCTCGTACATGCCCCGGGTGTTGACCGAGTACTGGCCCTGGTAGTAGCCAGCGATCGCGTAGTCCAGGTTCTTGCTGGTGCTGACCAGCTGGCGGATGATGGCAACGCCTGCTGTGGCGTTGTCGTACGGGTCCAGCAGGTTCAGCTTGCGGCCCACAAGGTCAGAGGCCCACCCGCCGGAGGAGGGGATGACCTGCATGGTGCCGATGGCGTTCGCCGGGGACACGGAGCGGTGGTTGAAGCCGGACTCCTGGTAGGCGAAGGCCAAGGCCAGTGACGGTTCCACGCCCATCCGGCGCGCGGTGTCAGCCACAATCTGCTTCATCTGCTCGCGCGTGGGAACCGGTGCAGCGTTGAGCAGCGCCTTGTTCTGGTTGGCGGAGCTGACGACAGCCTTCGGGTAGTGGAAGCCCAGGAACGAGCTGGGCACCAGCGGGGCGGCGGGGGTCACCGGGGTGACCGGCTTGCTGGAGGCCGGCTTGATGGTCCCGGTTCCGGCGCCAGGAATGACGAGCTTGTTGCCGGGGTAGATGATGCTGCTCATGGTCAGCCGGTTCGCCGACAGGACGGCCGAGAGCTTCACCCCGTGCCGGGCAGCGATGCCGGAGAGAGTGTCGCCGGACTTGATCGTGTAGGAACCAGAGCTGGCGGGCTTCGGAGCCGCGGGCCGGGCCGGTGCGGGCTTCGGTGCAGCGGTAGGGGCAGGTGCGGCTGCTCCGGCGCCGATCTTGATCTTCTGGCCGGGGTAGATGATGGAGCGCATGTTCAGCCCGTTACGGCTGAAGACGTCGGACAGCTTGACGCCGTGACGGGCTGCGATGCCGCTCAGGGTGTCGCCGGACTTGACCGTGTAAACGCTGCCGCCGCTGACGCTGGCCCGGACGGGCGCGGGCTTTGCCGTCACCGCTTTGGCCGGGGCGGTTGCCGTGCCGGTGAGCCTGATCTTCTGGCCCGGGTAGATCACCGAATTCGCCCGCAGCTTGTTCAGCGTCAGGACGGACTGGGAGTTCAGGCCGTACCTGGCGGCGATCGCGCTGATCGTATCGCCGCGCACAATCGTGTACTGCGCCGGGGCCGAGACTTTCGCCGGACGGAGCCCGCTGGGAAGGGCGGCGGGGACGGAACCGGACGGAATCAGCGCGGACGGCTGGGAGGCGGCGGCCTGGCCCTGGGCCTTCATGGCTGCCGCAAGCGTCGCCGGGATCGCCCGGGGGCGGGGCTCCGCAGCGGCCGGCTGGGCGATCGCCAGAGAGGAAAGCACGACGGCGGGCAGCGCCGCCGTCGTCGCCGCAATCAGCGGGAGGCCGTGCCTCGGGTTGGTTTTTGGCGAACGTGACGTCGTCATGGGAAAAATCCTCTTCTCAGCGGCGGACGCTGCAGTTCAGGCCGGTGTTACTGGTGTTAACAGTGTGACTAAAGGTACTGCAGTTACAAATGTGATCTAAGCGAATGTCTCATGAATTGCGAATTAGCACAAGAACTGTTTGACATTCTGCAATCGGCGACATCGGTGCGTGTCGCCGGGGCATGACGGCCCGCCCGGGCCGGCGCGACGGCGGGGAGGGCCGGGACGGCCATGGTGGAACCCCGGGGGGCCATTTCGGGAAGGTAGGGAGGTATATAAGGACGGGTTCATGAGGAGGCCGCGGTTGCAGGTCGTTGCCGACTAGGCGCATTCCGGTCCGGCATGGCAATCTTGATCCGTGAGTACTGTAGAAAGCCTTGTAGGCGAATGGCTGCCCCTGCCCGACGTAGCCCAGCTGCTGAACGTTTCCATCACCAAGGTTCATGCCCTGCTGGACGAGCGCGCGTTGGCGGCTATCCGGGTCGGTGACCGGCGGATCCGCTCCGTGCCGGCGGCGTTCATCCAGGATGGCCACGCCGTGGAGAGCCTGAAGGGCACGATCGTTGTCCTCTCCGACGCCGGCTATTCGGACGAAGAACTTATCACCTGGCTGTTCACCCCGGACGAGTCCCTGCGCGGGCGTCCGATCGACGCGCTGCGCGAAGGACGCAAGACGGAAATCCGGCGGCGCGCGCAGACCATGGCCTGGTAGGCCCTTCCTGATGGCACGATGAAGGCCGTGCACGGCGCTTGGCGCTGTGCACGGCCTTTCTGTACCCGGGTCCGCCGCCGGCCGGCTATGCGGATCGGCTAAGCAGTCCGGCTGACCGCGGCCTCGGCCAGCTTGCGCAGGGCTGTCTTGGGCAGTTCATCCAGCGGCAGCAGGTCCAGGGCCTCGAAAGCGGCCCGGCCGAATTCCTCGATCAGGACCTCGGTGGCCTGCAGCGCACCGCAGTCGACGATGATCCGGCGGATTTCCTCGACCTCCCCGGTGGTCAGGTCCGGGCTGCCGAGCCTGGCGTCAATGAAGCTCGATTCCGCCGGCGCGGCCTGGTCGAGGGCGAAGGCCACCAGCACCGTGCGCTTGCCCTCCCGTAGGTCGTCGCCGGCCGGCTTGCCGGTGGTGACCGGGTCACCGAAGACCCCCAGCACGTCGTCGCGAAGCTGGAAGGCCTCGCCGAGAGGCAGAGCGAAGGCCGAGTAGCCGCGCAGCAGCTCGTCCGAGGCGCCGGCCAGGGCACCGCCCAATGCGAGCGGGTGCTCGGTGGAGTACTTGGCAGACTTGAAGCGGATGATGGACTGGGCCCGGCTGACCGCGCCGGCGCGGTCGCGGTGCGGCCCGGCCACCTCTTCGAGGATGTCCAGGTACTGGCCGGCCATGACCTCGGCGCGCATCAGGTTGAAGATGAGCCGGGCCTGGCTGCCGGAAGCCGCCCGATCGCCGATTTCGGTAAACGATTCCTCGCTGAAGGACAGGCAGAGGTCGCCGGTCAGGATTGCGGCAGCGTGGCCGAAGCGTTCCGGATCCAGGGCCCAGCCCTGGCTCGCGTGCAGCTCGGTGAAGCGGCGGTGCACGCTGGGGCCGCCCCGGCGGGTGTCCGACCGGTCAATGATGTCGTCGTGGATCAGGGCGGCGGCCTGGAACAGCTCCAGCGCCGAGCCGGCCGTGACCACTTCACCGGCGCCGGCGTCGCCGCCCGCGCCGCGCCAGCCCCAGTAGCACATCAGGGCGCGAAGGCGCTTGCCGCCGGTGACAAGGTTGGAAATAGACCCCATCAGGGGATCAATGTCCGGGGAAATGGCGGACATGACAGTGGTGCGCGCGGCCAGGAAATCGGTCAGCTTACCGGCGACGGCGGCCACGAAGCCGGTCTGCTCCACCCGGAGTTGTTCGGCCAGGCTCACTTGACGGACTTTGCGGCGACGTTGGCGCCGATGGTGTAGGTGGAGACGCCGGCAGTCTCCACGACGGCGAGGTTCACGGTTTCAGTGCCGCCTCGCAGGAAGTCCTTGGACGCCACCGATCCGACCTTCTCGCCTGGGACGGCTTTGAATCCCTGGCTCTCCAACTTCTTGCTGTAGAACGCCACGACACCGGCAGCCGGCGAGGTGATCTTTGCCACCAGGGCAACCGTGGCCGGGGTGCCGGTCTTGTCGAAACTGCTGGATTCCACCTGGGCGCCCGGCATGACCGGCAGCAGGGTCTTCGGGAAACCCTCCACCAGGGCGCCCACGGTGGCGGAAGTGCCGGGTTCGGCTGAGGGGCTGGGAGGGGCCGTGGTGGAGGCCTGGGCGGTGGACTGTGCCGCGGACGTTGACTCCGAGGCCGTAGGCGACGATGCCGCCGTGGCTCCGGGGGCGGGGGTACACGCGGCCAGGGCCAGCAAAGCGCCGGCGGCGGCCAAGGCCGCCACGGCGCGGTTGCGCTCTCCAATAACCTTCACGGGGGTATTCCTCCTGGTGTTGACGCCGGATTCAGCCTCCAGTTTAGTCAGTCGCTGCGGATAGGATTGATGCGTGGGGCCGGACAGCGAAAATCAGCGAGGGGAACAAGACAGCGAAGCCAGGCTTCGCGAACTCCGCCGCAGCAGCATCCTGCACGTGGACATGGACGCCTTCTTTGTCTCGGTGGAACTCCGCAGCCGGCCCGGGCTCAAGGGACGGCCCGTGATCGTCGGTTACCCCGCGGACCGGTCCGTGGTGCTGTCGGCCTCCTACGAAGCCCGCAAGTTCGGCGTTAAATCCGCGATGCCGATGGCGGTCGCGTCGCGGATGTGCCCGTCGGCGATCATCATCGAACCCCGCCACAAGCTCTACTACGAGGTTTCCGGCCAGATTATGGCCATCTTCGGATCCATCACCGACCTTGTGGAACCGCTAAGCGTCGACGAGGCCTTCCTCGACGTCGGCGGTGCCATCCGGCGCCTCGGACCGCCGCGGGAAATCGGCGAACTGATCCGCCGCAGGGTGGAGGGTGAACTGGGCATCACGGCGTCGGTGGGGATCGCAGCCAGTAAGTTCGTCGCCAAGATCGCGTCGACCCGGTGCAAACCGGACGGCCTGCTGTTGATTGGTCCGGACGAGACGGTGCCGTACCTGCACACCCTGCCGGTCAACGCGCTGTGGGGCGTCGGCGCCAAGACCGTGGAGGTGCTCGCCCGGATGGGCATCCGGACCGTCGCCGATGTCGCCGCGACGCCGCTGCCGTCCCTGCGGAAGATCCTCGGCGCCACGGGGGAGCACGTCTACCGACTGTCCTGGGGGATCGATCCCCGCCCGGTGACCCCCGTCCGGCTGGAAAAGAGCATCGGAGCGGAAGAGACCTTTGCGGTGGACACGGCCGATGACGCACTGCTGCACCGCGAGTTGCTGCGGCTCTCGCACCGCACGGCGGAACGGTTGCGGAGCGCCGGCATGCACGCCCGGACCGTGGCGCTGAAGCTGCGCTACGCGGATTTCTCCACGATCACCCGCAGCCGCACCGTCAGCACCCCGATAGACAGCGCCCAGCTGCTCTACGGCGTCGCGGTCCAATTGCTGGAGTCCGTGGGCCAGCGGCCCATGACCGTGCGCCTCGTCGGAATCCGCGCGGAGCAGCTCGAGGAAGCCGCCCAGGCGCCGCTGCAGCTCAGCCTGGACCGCCGGGACGACAACTGGCGCGCGGCCGAGCAGGCGCTGGACCGCGTGACCCGCAAGTTCGGCAACAAATCGGTCCTTCCGGCCCGGTTGCTGGACCCGGGACCCGGTCCCGGCTGAGCCGCCGTCCTGCGGAACCAGGCCGTTGCGGGTGGGGTGCGCATCCGGCTGCGGTGAAGGGCCCGCCGACCCCCTCGGAGCCGGGCTGGCGTCTTTCAGAACAGGGCGCAACAAACTATCCTTAGATATACGTAGTTTTCGAACGACCGGATCAAACGTTCGGATTGCCGGCCAGCCAACTAAACACCTCACGGGGAACCGCGGATCCACATTTCACCAATGGCGGGAAATGGGACCGGGAACTGGGAACCAGCCGGGAAGCCCGGTCGTTAGGGGTTTAGGGACAAGGGCCGCGTCAAGTCCGGACGTTGGCCGACTTAAGGAGGTCGTGATGCCGCTCTCGGAGCACGAACAGAAGTTGCTGGAGCAACTTGAGAAGCAGCTGCACGAGGACGATCCCAAGTTTGCCAGCTCGATGGGATCGGATCCGGGTCGTTCCTGGTCCACCCGTCATCTGGTCATCGGCGTCCTCGGCGCCCTCGGGGGCATCCTGCTGCTGTTGCTGGGCGTCTCGTTGCAGAGCATCCTGGTGGGTGTGCTTGGCTTCGTCGTTATGGGCGCCGGGGTGTACTTCGCCACGATGCGCAGCTCGGGCGGCAAGGCCAGGGCAGGTGCCGCCGGCGGAAAACCCGGCAAACCGCGCAGTTCGTTTATGAGCAACCTTGAGGAGCGCTGGGAGGAACGGCACCGCGGGGACTCCTGAGGCCCCGACTGCTTCCGCAGCCGCCCCTGATCCTCCATTCCGCACCACTAAGACTTCCTAAGGCCACAAAAGACCCGCTTCGGCGGGTCTTTTGCCGTTTGTGCCGTTATAAGCCGTCCGTCACCCGGGTTCACCGGATCGGTTGCTCCGTTGCGGCCCTTTTGGCGTGCCTAAACGGCGGTTATGGAGCAGCCGACGCGCGGCCGGTTCGGCGCGGGTCCCTCCACTGCGCCCCACTTTTCCCGCTTCCCTTTATTTCCAAGGAACATCCGGCCGAAAAAGCACCCGAAATTGGTCAAAAAAACACCGGATGTCGTTGACGGGGGAGCGAAGTGGAGTAATGTGGAGGACGTAAGAGGGTAGTGGCAGCACAGGGGACGTTGGACTTCCTACAACAGACAGGCGGTGGGCCGTGTTTCTCGGCACACATTCGCCGCGTCTGGATGAGAAGGGTCGCATCATCCTCCCAGCGAAGTTCCGTGAGGAACTTGCCAGCGGCCTGGTTCTCACACGGGGCCAGGAACGTTGCATCTACGTCTTCAGTGAGGCGGAATTCGGCCGGGTTCACGAGCAAATGCGGGAGGCTCCAATCTCCTCCAAGCAGGCTCGCGACTACATCCGCGTTTTCCTCTCTGGAGCATCCGACGAGGTACCTGACAAGCAGGGGCGCGTGACGATTCCGCCGGCGCTCCGGGAGTACGCAGGTCTCGGCAGGGAGTTGGCCGTCATCGGCGCCGGCACCCGGGCTGAGATCTGGGACGCCCAGGCCTGGAACGAGTACCTGGCCGAAAAGGAAACCGCCTTCTCGGAAACCGACGACGCCATCCCGGGAATTCTCTGAAACCCGGCAGGCGCCCGCACCACCAGCACCACCCGTTTCTTGACCGAGATCTCCAGCCGCCCATCCGGCAGTTCACCTGGCTCACTTCCCCGGAGCCAGGCGGACCGCAGGGTAGGCGCGGATGGGGATCTGGATCAAGAAGCAGTAAAGCCGCACAGCACGATCCCGCAGCAGGACCGACAGCCACTCCAGCAAATGAAAGGACGCAGGCATGAGTGACGACTCCAACCAGGCGAAGCCTACGTCCGAACGCCATGTACCGGTCCTCAAGGACCGGTGCATCAATTTGTTGGCACCGGCTTTCGAAGAAGCCCGACGCCGCGGCGAGACGCCCGTCGTCGTCGACGCCACGCTCGGCATGGGCGGACATTCCGAGGCCATGCTGCAGCGGTTCCCGGACCTGCACCTGATCGGCATCGACCGTGACGAGGAGGCGCTCGCCCTGGCCGGGGAACGCCTGGCGCCCTTCGCCGACCGGATCGATCTGGTCCACGCGGTGTACGACGAGATCCCCGACGTCCTGGAGGACCTGGGCTTCCGCGAGGTCCACGGCATCCTGATGGACCTTGGCGTCTCCTCGCTGCAGCTGGATGAGCGGGAACGCGGCTTCGCCTATTCGTTCGACGCGCCGCTGGACATGCGGATGGACACCAGCCGCGGCCAGACCGCCGCCGACGTCGTCAACAACTACAGCGAAGAGGACCTCGTCCGGATCATCCGGAAGTGGGGCGAGGAGAAGTTCGCCGGCCGGATCGCCAACCGGATTGTGGCGGCCCGGGCGGAGAAGCCTTTCACCACCACCGGGGAACTCGTCGAGACCATCCGCGCTGTCGTGCCCGCCGGTGCTGCCAAGAGCGGCGGGCACCCCGCGAAGCGGACCTTCCAGGCTCTCCGGATCGAGGTCAATGAGGAACTCGAAGTCCTGGAGCGTGCGATCCCGGCGGCCGTGGCCGCGATCGCCCTGGGTGGCCGCGTCGTGGTGATGTCCTACCACTCGCTGGAAGACAAGATCGTCAAAGGGGTCTTCCAGGCCGGCTCCAGGTCCTCGGCGCCGCTCGGCTTCCCGGTGGAACTCGAGGAACACAAGGCCGAACTCAAGACCCTGACAAAGGGCACCGAGGTGCCCACCGCCGCAGAAATCGCAGAAAACCCACGCGCCGCTTCCGCCAGGCTCCGCGCCGTGGAACGCATCAAAGCCAGGAGAGTCGCATGAGCACCGCCGCCGTCAACAGCTTCCCCGTTGCCACCGCTGCCACGGCCCGTGCCCTCCCGGACCTGCACCCGGCTGCGCCTGTCCGCAAGTCCCGCACCCCGCTCTCCGTGGTCCGGACGGTCCCGCGCAAACGCCGGGCACCGTTCGTCGTGATGTGCTTCGGAATCCTGGCATTGGCGCTGATGGCCGTGCTGGTCCTCAACATCTCCGTCTCGTCGGCGCAGTACCAGCTGGTGGAGCTGAGGGCCAAACAGTCCACGCTGACCAAGCAGAACCAGGACCTCACCCAGCAGGTACAGAACTTCGACGCCCCGCAGAACCTGGCCGCCAAGGCCACGGAACTGGGCATGGTGGCCTCCGCAGGCAAGGGCCAGATCGACCTGTCCACCTTGTCCGTCACCGGGCAGGCCAAACCGGCAGTCAAGGGCGACGCCCCCGGCGCCGTCATTGCCGCGCCGGCAGTTGCGGGCCAGGTCAACGTGGTCCCCTCCGTGTCGGAGGACGAGCCGTTGCTCAACCGCAAGCCGGCCGAGCCCACCACGGCCCCCGCCGCTGCACCGGCTGCACCGTCCCCGGCCGCCAAGGCGCCCGCGCCGGCCGTGGACCTGCACGGCGGATCCGTCCCCGCCCCTGCGCAGAAGGCCCCCGGTAAGTAGCAGAGGGGACCAAACGACCAGCCCGGCAAGCAGCAAGGAATCATCGTGGCGCAGAACACCGGCAAGGCACGGACAGGCAAGACGCCGAGCGCCACGCGGCGGCTGCGGCTAGGGCTGGGCATTATGCTCTCGCTCCTGCTGGTGGTCGGGGGGAAGCTCTTCCTGGTCCAGGGCCTCGACGTCGGCGGTATGGCCGAGGCGGCACTGCAGAACCGGCTCAAGCCGATCGAGCTGCCCGCGGAACGCGGCAGCATCCTGGACTCCCGTGGCACTGTCCTGGCCAGCAGCGTGATCCGTTACAACGTCGTGGTGGACCAGACCGTGAATACCAACACGGAATCCTTCCCGCGGCTCGAAAAGGTCGACGGCAAGGACACCGTCGTCAAAATCCCGCGCGAGCAGGGCATCGAAGAACTCGCCGCCGTGCTGGGCATGAAAAAGGACGACCTCAAGGCGGCGCTGACCGGCACGCAGCGCTACTACATCGTGGCCAAGGACATCCGGCCCGACGTTGAGGACCGCATTTCCAAACTCCAGATCCCCGGCATCGTGACTGAGGGCACCAGCAAGCGTGTCTATCCCAACGGCTCCGTCGCCGGCGGGATCGTCGGCTTCCTCAAGGACGGCACCACCGGCCAGGCCGGCCTCGAACAAACCCAGGACGAGGTGCTCAGGGGCACCGCGGGTAAGCGGCTCTTCGAAATCGGCGCCGACGGGCTGCGGATCCCTGTGGGCGTGGACCAGTTCACCCCGGCCGTCAACGGCAAGGACATCAAGCTCACCCTGAACTCGGACCTGCAGTACTTCGCCCAGCAAGCCATCCAGAGCCAGAAGGACAAACTCAGCGCCGAGTGGGGCATCATCATCGTCGCCGACGTGAAGAACGGCAACATCATCGCGATGGCGGACACTGACGCGCCGGACCCCAATGACCCCGGCAAGGTGGCCGCCAAGGACCGCGGCGTGCGTGCAGTGACGGCAGCCTATGAGCCGGGCTCGGTGGAGAAGATGATCACCGCCGCGTCCGCGATCGAGGAAGGCACCGCCCGCCCGCTGGACAAATTCACCATTCCGCCGACGTACACCGTGGATGGCCAGACGTTTACCGATGCCTTCGAGCATGGCACCGAGCAGCGCACCCTGGCGGGCATCGTCGGCTATTCGATGAACACGGGCACGGTCATGGTGGGCCAGCGGCTCAGCAAGCAAAAGCGGCACGACTGGCTGCAGAAGTTCGGCATCGGCGAAGCGCCGGACATCGGCCTGCCGGCCGAGTCCAAGGGCATCCTGACGCCCGCCGACCAGTGGGACGGCCGCCAGCAGTACACCGTGCTGTTCGGCCAGGGCGTTGCGCAGTCGACCCTGCAAACCGTCCGCGCCTACCAGAGCATCGCCAACGGCGGCGTGATGCTCCAGCCGCGCCTGATCGACAGCTACATCAGCCCCGACGGCACCGAGGAGAAGGTCCCGGCCAAGCCCAGCCGGCAGATTGTGTCCAAGGACACCGCACGGCAGGTGCGCGACATCCTGGAAAGCGCAGTCACCGAGGGCGAAATCAAGGACGCCGCAATTGACGGCTACCGCGTGGGAGCCAAGACCGGCACCTCCGAATCACCGTGCGACGACGGCAAGTCCGGCTTCTGCGGCTACACCGCCTCAATGGTGGGGATGGCGCCGATGGACGATCCGCGGTTTATTGTTGAAGTGGTCCTGCAACGGCCCAAGGGCAGCATCTACGGCATTACCAACGGGCCCGTCTTCCGTTCGGTGATGAGCCAGACGCTGCGCACCTACAACGTCGAGCCGTCCACCGGGAAGCCGGTCAGGCTGCCGCAGTACGCCAAATAGCACCCAGCACCACGAGTCAGCAGCACCAACCAGTTCCACGCAGCACGGCCTGCGTGCGGGGTCCTTTCCCGTGCGCGGCGCCCGATGCCCCAGCACCGCAACGGAGATCCCCTTGTCAGAGCTCAATGCCCAGGACGCGGCAGCCGCACCGTCCGGCCAGGACTCCACCTCGGCGTTCCGGCCCACGGCGGTCGCCGCGGTGCCGCTCGAAACCATCGGCGAGTGGATCGGCGTCGTCGTTCCCGGCGCCTCCGCCGCCGTCCCGGTGACCGGGATCTCGCTGAACTCCCGGGCGGTCCTGCCGGGGGACCTGTACGTAGCGCTCCCCGGCGCCACCCGGCACGGCGCGGATTTCGTCTCCCAGGCGGTGGACGCCGGCGCCGTCGCCGTCCTGACCGACGACGCCGGGGCGCGCCTGCTGGCGCTCTCCAGCGACATCCCGGTGCCCGTGCTGCTGGCCGCGGAGCCGCGCAGCCTCGTGGGGCGGCTCTCCGCACTGATCTACCGGAACCGGCCGGAGGACGGGGCGTCGCCGGCCCTCTTCGGCGTCACCGGGACCAACGGCAAGACCACGACTACCTACTTCATCAACTCCCTGCTGCAGGCGCTGGGCCAGAAGACCGGGCTGATCGGAACCATCGAGATCCTCGCCGGCGCCGAAGCAATCCCGAGCCTGCTCACCACCCCTGAATCGACGGACGTGCACGCCCTGCTGGCGCTCATGCGCGAACGCGGCCTGGATACCGCGTCGATGGAGGTGTCCTCGCACGCCATCTCCTTCCACCGGGTCGACGGCGTAGTGTTCGACGTGGCCGGCTTCACCAACCTGACGCAGGACCATCTGGACCTGCACGGGACCATGGACGAGTACTTCGAGACCAAGGCCCGGCTCTTCACGGCGCAGCGCGCCCGCGCCGCCGTCGTGACGGTCGACGACGAGTGGGGCCGGAAGCTCGCCGACGGCGCCGGTATCCCCGTCACAACCCTCGCCACGAACACGGCCGCGGCCTCCGGCGACGCTGCGGACCTGGCCGCTGACTGGACTGTGGTCCATCCGCGGCAGCGCGGACTCGGCACCGAGTTCGGCCTGCGGCACCGGGGCGGCACCGAACTGCGCGTGCACACCGGCCTGCCCGGAAGCTTCAACGTGGCCAACGCCGCCCTGGCCACCGCCATGGTCCTGGCCGGCGGCGCCGCTCCGGCCGAGGTGCAGGCCGCCCTTGACAGTGCGGACCCCTTCACCGTGGCCGTCCCCGGCCGCATGCAGCTCGTGGCCACGGCTCCGGCCGCCGTGGTCGATTTCGCCCACAACCCGGACGCCCTCGCCCGTGCGCTTGAGGCCGTCCGCCCCGCGCAGCCGGGCTCGAAAGTGATTATCGTCTTTGGCGCCACCGGCCAGCGCGACCAGGGCAAGCGCCCCGCGATGGGGGCCATCGCGGCCCGGCTCGCGGACGTGGTGATTGTCAGCGACGATGACCCGCACGATGAGGACGCGGCGGCGATCCGCGCCGACGTGCTGGCTGGAGCCCTCGAGGCCAAGGCCAGCGAACACCTTGACTGCACCGTCCTGGAGGTTTTCCCCCGCGACGCAGCCATCCGCAAGGCGGTGGAACTGGCCGGACCGGAGGACACCATCCTGGTTGCCGGCCGCGGCCACGAGGTCTGGCAGGAGGTGAAGGGCGTCAACCTGGCGCTCGATGACCGGGTGGAGCTGCGTTCCTCCTTGACAGCACGAGGATTCACCGTTCTCGATGACCAGCGGATAGAGTCCTAAACCGAGATGATTGCATTTACCGCGGCGGAAATCGCCGAAATAACCAACGGCCGGCTGGCCGCCGAACCGGGGATCACGCCCGGCTCCGTGGTGACCGACTCCCGCGAAGCCACGGCGGGTTCCCTCTATGTGGCCAAGCCGGGCGAAGCCGCCGACGGGCACGATTTCGTGGCCGCCGCGTTCGACCGCGGAGCCGTGCTGGCCCTCGTGCAGCGGGATGTCGCCGCCGCCGACGGGCGCAACTACCCGGCCGTCGTCGTCGAGGACTCCGTGCTGGCCATGGGCGCCCTTGCCGCCGAGGCCGTCCGCCGGATCCGCGCCCGCCGCGCAGCCGGGGGAGCGGCGTTCACCGTGATCGGCATCACCGGGTCCGCGGGCAAGACCACCACCAAGGACCTGCTGGCCGGAATCCTCGCCGAAGACGGCGAAACGGTCGCGCCGCAGGGTTCCTACAACGGCGAAGTCGGCGTCCCGCTGACCGTCTTCAAGGCCGGGTTCGAGACCCGCTACCTCGTGATCGAGATGGGCGCCACCGGCATCGGCCACATCCGCTACCTCGCGGACATGGTCCGCCCGGAGATCGGCGTTGTGCTCTGCGTCGGCACCGCGCACGCCGGCGAGTTCGGCGGAGTCGAGAACATCGCCCTGGCCAAGGGCGAACTGGTCGAAGCCCTGCCCGCCGACGGCACGGCCGTGCTGAACCTGGATGACGCCCGGGTGGCCGCCATGGCCGTCCGCACGTCCGCAACCGTCCTCGGCTTCTCCGCGCAGCCCGCGCGGGCCGGACAGGACGCCGCCATCCAGGCCACGGACGTCGAGTTAAACGCCGCAGGCAACCCGGAATTCGACCTCGTGCTTGCCGGCGACGGCGCCGGCCACCACGTCGCAGCGAAGCTGATCGGGGCCCACCACGTGGGCAACCTGCTGGCCGCGGCGGGCGCGGCACACGCCGCCGGAATTCCCGGCGCGCAGATCGCCGCGTCGCTGAGCGCCCAGGCAGCGGCGAGCCGCTGGCGGATGGAACGCACCGAGCGGCCCGACGGCGTGACCATCATCAACGACGCTTACAACGCAAACCCGGAGTCCATGCGCGCCGCCCTGCGGACGCTCGCGGACCTGGGCCGCGGCCGCCGGACTTGGGCCGTGCTCGGCGCCATGCTGGAACTTGGCGAGGATTCCATCCGCGAGCACACCGCCGTGGGAACCCAGGTGGTCCGGCTCAACATCTCCCGGCTGCTGGTGATCGGGCGCCAGGCCCGCGCCCTCTACGTCTCCGCGGTCAACGAGGGATCCTGGGGCGACGAATGCCTTTTCGCCGAAACCGCGGACGAGGCCTACGAGATCCTGCGCTCCGAACTCGAGCCCGGCGACCTTGTCCTCTTCAAGTCCTCCAACAGCATCGGCCTGCGCCATTTGGGGGATCGGATAGCATTACCCCCACTGGCGCCGGACGCGGCTGCCGGGGATCCCGCCGGGAACCCTGCTGAATCCACCGCGGGGACCGCCGCTGAATGGAGCACGCTGCCGTGATCGCACTGCTGATGGGCTCCGGCCTGGCCCTGCTGCTCTCCTTCCTGGGCACCCCGCTCTTTATCCGCTTCCTGGTCCGCAAGAGCTACGGACAGTTCATCCGGGACGACGGACCCACGTCGCACCACACCAAGCGCGGCACGCCCACCATGGGCGGCACCGTGGTCGTGGTCGCGGTACTGGTCAGCTACGGCATCACGCACCTCGTGATGTGGATGATGAACCCCCGTTCGCCGGGCCCGTCCGCCTCCGCGCTGCTGCTGCTCTTCCTGATGGTCGGCATGGGCCTTGTCGGCTTCCTGGACGACTTCATCAAGATTTCCGCCCAGCGCAGCCTGGGCCTCAACGCCAAGGCCAAACTGATCCTGCAGGCCGCGGTCGGCATCATCTTCGCCGTCCTCGCGCTGAACTTCCCGGACGAGAACAACGTCACGCCGGCGTCCTACCAGATCTCCCTGGTCCGCGACATCCCGTGGCTGAACCTCGCGTTCGGCGGCACCGTGCTGGGCGCCATCCTGTTCGTGCTCTGGTCCAACCTGATCGTTACCGCCGCGACCAACGGGGTGAACCTCACGGACGGCCTTGACGGCCTGGCCGCCGGCGCGTCCGTGATGGTGTTCGGCGCCTACACGATCATCGGGATCTGGCAGAGCAACCAGGCCTGCGGCTCGCCGCGCCAGGCCGGCAGCGGCTGCTACACCGTCCGCGATCCCCTCGACCTCGCGCTCCTTGCGGCCATCCTCAGCGCCGCGCTGGTCGGCTTCCTCTGGTGGAACACGTCCCCGGCGAAGATCTTCATGGGCGACACCGGGTCACTGGCCATCGGCGGCGCCGTCGCCGGCTTCGCGATCCTGTCCCGGACCGAACTGCTGCTCGCCTTCATCGGCGGCCTCTTCGTGCTGATCACCCTCTCGGTGATCATCCAGGTCGGCTACTTCAAGATCACCAAGGGAAAGCGCTTCTTCAAGATGGCCCCTTTGCAGCACCACTTCGAGCTCAAGGGCTGGGCGGAAGTCACTGTCGTGGTCCGGTTCTGGATCCTCTGCGGGCTCTTCGTCGCCGCCGGCCTGGGCATCTTCTACGCCGAGTGGGTGGTGCTGCTGTGAGCGGCACCATTCCCGAACCGCTGTCCAGCTCCCCGCGGCTGGAGCACCTCACCAGCTGGGACTCGGACTGGGCGGGGCTCCGCGTGGTCGTCACCGGCATCGGCATCTCCGGCTTCGCGGCCGCCGACACCCTGATCGAGCTGGGCGCCTGTGTAGTTGTGGTGGACGCCGCGGACAGCGCCAAGGCGCGCGCCCAGGCGGACACCCTCCGGATTGTCGGCGCCGCCGAGGTGCTCCTCGGCGAGGACGCCGTGATCACGGTGCCCAGGGTCGACGGCGAAAAGCCCGACCTGATCGTCACCTCACCCGGCTGGCGGCCCGATCAGGCCCTCCTCGCCGCTGCCGCCCGGGCGCACATCCCGGTCTGGGGCGACGTCGAACTCGCCTGGCGGGTGCGCGAACGCAAGGGCCGCAAGACCGCGGACTGGCTCACGATCACCGGAACCAACGGCAAGACCACCACCGTCGGCCTCACCGAATCGATGCTTCAGGCCGCGGGCCTCAAGGCGATCGCGGTCGGCAACGTCGGCACCCCGATCCTGGACGCCCTCCGCGACCCGGTGGACTACGACGTCTTCGCCGTCGAACTTTCCAGCTTCCAGCTGCACTGGAGCCACTCCGTGTCACCGGTCGCCAGCGTGTGCCTCAACGTCGCCGAAGACCACGTGGACTGGCACGGCTCCTACGACTCCTACCTGGCGGACAAGGCCAAGGTCTACGAGCGTACGCAGAAGGCGTGCATTTACAACGCCGAGCAGATCGAAACCGAGCGGATGGTCGAAGACGCCGACGTGGTGGAGGGCTGCCGCGCGGTGGGCTTCACCACGGTCACCCCGGCGATCAGCATGCTGGGCGTCGTCGAGGGCCTGCTGGTGGACCGGGCGTTCATCCCCGAGCGCAAGGACAGGGCCGCCGAACTGGCCGCGATGTCCGACCTGGGTCCGGTAGCGCCCCGGCACATGGTCGCCAACGCCCTGGCCGCGGCCGCCCTGGTGCGGGCCTACGGCGTGGAACCGTCCGCCGTCCGCCAGGGGCTGCAGAACTACCTGCCCGGAGACCACCGCATCCAGCCGGTCGCCCGGCACGAGGGTGTGCTCTGGATCAACGACTCCAAGGCCACCAACCCGCACGCCGCCGCGGCCTCGCTGTCGGCGTTCCAGCACGTGGTCTGGATCGCCGGAGGGCTGTCCAAGGGTGTGAATTACGACTCACTGGTCCGGGACAACGCCGCCCGGCTCAAGGCCGTGGTGCTGATCGGCGCGGACTCGTCGGACCTGCTGGCCTCGCTCCAGCGACACGCGCCGGATGTCCCCGTGATCGGCCCGGCCAAGGGCGAAACTGAAGACGTGCAGACTGCCGAAACGGCCTCCGCCCACGCAGGCCCCTCACCGATCTTCGGTGAGACTGTGATGGCACGGGCCGTAGCATCGGCGGCGCAGCTGGCCGCCCCGGGGGACACTGTGCTGCTGGCCCCGGCAGCTGCATCCATGGATCAGTTCTCTTCCTATGCTCACCGTGGCGACGCCTTCATCGAAGCTGTCCGCGAGCTCGTGGAAGGGCAGGCTCAGACCACCGAGGAGTAGCAATGGTCAGCACGCCCACCCGTCCCGCCGCGGCACGGACGACCCCCGCCGCAGGTGGAAAGCCAGCACGAAAACCCGGCAGCAAAGTAGGCAGCACGGCAGACGGCACGCCAGCCGATGCGGGGCCAGTAGCCAAGGTCCGCGGATGGTACCGCGGGTTCTGGTCCGCGCTGGAGGGGACCGGCAGGTCGCGGAACGGCTCCACCTATTACCTGATCCTGGGTTCGACCCTCGCGTTGACAGCGATCGGGATCCTGATGGTGCTGTCCGCCTCAAGCGTGGAGGCGATCGCCGCGGGGGAGTCGGCCTACACTGCGGCCGGCAAGCAGAGCCTCTTCGCCGGCATCGGCCTGTTCTGCATGTTCGTGCTCTCCCGTGTCAACGTCGTCTGGCTTAAGCGCGGCGCCTGGGCTGCGATCCTGGTTGCCTTTGTCCTGCTGGTCCTGGTGCTCCTGGTGGGCCGCAGCGCGCTCGGCAACCAGAACTGGATCGACGTCGGACCCTTTACCTTCCAGCCTTCCGAGGCGGCCAAGCTGGCACTTGCCCTCTGGATGGCGACGGTGTTGAACGCCAAGGCCAAGCTCCTGCACCAAGCCAAACACGCCCTGATCCCGGTCGTGATCCCGGGAGCGGCCGGGGTGATCGGCCTGATCCTGATGGGTAACGACCTTGGTACGGCGATGATCGTTATGCTGATCACGGCCGCCGCGCTTTACTTCGCCGGGGTTCGGCTCTACCTGTTCGGCATCGCCGGGGTGGTCCTGGCCGTCGGCACCGCGGTGCTCGCCATCACCAGCCCCAACCGGGTCTGCCGCATCCTGTCCTGGACCGGCCAGACCTGCGCGGACGGCTCGGACGTCAACTACCAGTCCACCAACGGCCTCTACGCCCTGGCGTCCGGCGGCTGGTTCGGCGTGGGACTGGGCCAGAGCCGGCAGAAATACAGCTGGATCCCGGAAGCCCACAACGACTTCATCTTCGCCATCATCGGCGAGGAGCTCGGCCTGATCGGCACCATCGTCGTCCTGGTCCTGTTCGCGATCCTGGGCACGGCCATCTACCGCGTTGTGGTGGCGCAGCAGGGCCTGTTCCACCGGGTCCTCGCCGGGGCGATCATGGTGTGGCTGCTCGGCCAGGCCTCCGTCAACATGGCGGTGGTCACCGGACTGCTCCCCGTGGTCGGCATCCCGCTGCCCTTCATTTCCTACGGCGGCTCGGCCCTGCTCATGTCGCTGTGTGCCATCGGAGTAGTGTTGTCCTTGGCCCGGGCCCAAATGGAACCGGACATGCAGCCGAAGGGGATGTTCAGGTTCGGGCCCGCCGGCTTCGCCAAGGTACTCCGCAAGCAGGCGGCCGCGCGGCGGGACGCCAAGCGGCCGGCCGGTACCCGCCCCCAATCCCCGAAGGCCCAGGCGCCCACAGCCCACGCGCCCACCGCCCACGCGCCCACAGCCCAGGCACCCAACGACCGGGCCCCTGCGGCCCGGCCCCCCGCCGGCAGCACTGCCGTCCGGCGGCCCGGCACCCGGACACCCGCCCCCAAGAACCCCGCACGAAAGCGTACCTAGCCCGCCATGAAGACCGAGTCCCCCCTGTCCGTCGTCCTTGCCGGCGGCGGCACCGCCGGGCACATCAGCCCGCTCCTCGCCATCGCCAACGCCCTGCGTGAGGTCAGCCCCGGCGCGCGGCTGCTCGCCGTTGGGACCCCGGGCGGCATGGAGGCCCGGCTGGTGCCCGCCGCCGGGCTGGAACTGGCCACGGTCAGCCGGGTGCCGTTTCCGCGTAAGCCCTCGATGGAGCTGCTGCGGCTCCCGGGCAAGCTCGCCGCCGCCGTCCGGCAGGCCGGCTCCATCCTCGACGACGCCCGGGCTGATGTGCTCGTCGGCGTCGGCGGCTACGTCTGCACCCCGCTCTACCTTGCCGCGTGGCGCCGCAGGATCCCGATCGTGGTGCACGAGGCCAACACCCGGCCCGGGCTCGCCAACCGCGTCGGCGCCCGGCTGAGCCGTCACGTGGCCGTGGCGTTCGCTGAGACCAAGCTGCGCGGGGCACGGCACGTCGGCATGCCAATGCGCCGCGAAATCTCGGGCCTGGACCGGGCCGCTGCCCGGGCGGCCGCGCGCACCGCGCTCGGCCTCGACCAGGACAAGCCCACCCTGATCGTCACCGGCGGCTCGTCCGGTGCGCAGAGCATCAACCGCGCCATCGCCGCCTCGGTCGCCGCCCTGGCCGCAGCCGGGATCCAGACCCTGCACATCACCGGGCGCGGCAAGACCGTCCACGACGCCCAAGGCAAGCCACTGGCAGCGCCGGGCTACCGGCAGGTCGAGTACGTGGACGGAATGGAGCTGGTTTACGCCGCCGCCGACCTGCTCCTGGCCCGCTCCGGCGCCGCGACCGTCTGCGAAGTCGCCGCCGTCGGCCTACCCGCCGTCTTTGTCCCGCTCCCGATCGGCAACGGTGAACAGGCGCTCAACGCGGCCGGCCTGGTCAACGCCGGCGCGGCTCTCCTGGTCGAGGACAGCGCGTTCGACGCCGCCTGGGTCAGCGGCCACATCATCGCGCTGCTGCGCGACAGCGCCCGGCTTGATGCGATGGCCGCTGCCGCCGAACAGCTCGGCATCCGGGACGCGGACCGGCGGATGGCCGCACTGGTCCTCGAAGCCGCGCACACCACGACCGGCCGCACACCCGGGCCCTCAACGACCGAGCAGCCATGACCAGGGAGGCGCAGCCCCAGGGCAAGGACCCAGCAGCGACACTGAACATCAGGCAGGAAGCGGTAAAGCAATGACCCAGGCCCACAACGGCACCACGGCGGCGGCCCGAACCCAGGACTCCCTGGGCCGCGTGCACTTCATCGGCATCGGCGGGGTGGGAATGTCCGCAGTGGCCCGCATCATGGTGGCCCGCGGTATGTCGGTGAGCGGCTCCGACGCCAAGGACCTCCCGGTCATGGCCGAGCTCGCCGCGGCCGGCGCACGGATCGCAGTGGGCTACGACGCGGCCAACCTGGCCGACGCCCAGACCGTCGTCGCCGGCTCAGCCATCCGCCCGGACAACCCCGAGCTTGCCGCGGCGCGCTCCGCCGGGCTGCCGGTGCTGCACCGCTCCGAAGCCCTCGCCGCCACCATGGCGCAGGACACGGCCGTCACGGTCGCCGGCACGCACGGCAAGTCCACCACGACATCAATGATCACGGTGCTCCTGCAGGGCGCCGGCCTGGACCCGTCGTTCGCGATCGGCGCCAACGTCCCGGCCCTGGGCGTCAACGCGGCCTCCGGAACATCCCCGGTCTTCATTGCGGAGGCCGACGAATCAGACGGCTCCTTCCTGAACTACCGCCCGCAGATCGCGGTCGTGACCAACGTCGAGCCGGACCACCTGGACTTCTACGGCACGGCCGAGGCCGTCTACGCCTCCTTCGACCGCTTCACCGAACTCCTCCCCGCGGACGGCTTGTTGGTCGCCTGCGCGGACGACGACGGCGCCCGCGCGCTTGCCCTGCGCACCCGGCAACGGGGCAACACCCGGGTGGTCCTGTACGGCACGGCGGCGGACGCGGACGTGGCGCTGCACGACGGCGGCCCGGGCGACGTCTGGATCTCCACCGCGGCGGGGAAGTTCGCCGTCGAACTCCAGGTCCCTGGCCGGCACAACGCACTGAATGCCGCCGCGGCGTTCGCGGTGGCGCTGGAGCTCGGCGTCGCCCCTGAAACTGCCGCCGGCGCGCTGGCCAACTTCTCCGGCGCCTCGCGCCGCTTCGAATTCAAGGGTGCCGGACGCGGCGTGCGCGTCTACGACGATTACGCCCACCACCCCACCGAGGTGCGGGCGGCCCTCGCCGCGGCCCGCTCGGTGGCCGGCGACCACCGGGTCCACGTGCTCTTCCAGCCGCACCTGTTTTCCCGGACCCGGGAATTCGCGCACGAGTTCGCTGACGCCCTGAACGCTGCGGACACAGCCCTGCTGCTCGACATCTACCCGGCCCGCGAGGACCCCCTTCCCGGCGTTACCAGCCAGCTCATCGCCGACCATTTGGGCTCCGGCGGACGGCTGGTCGGCCCCGGCGAGGAGGCCGTCCGCGCCGTGCTCGAGGCCGCCTCGCCGGGGGACATCGTGCTCACGGCCGGCGCGGGCGACGTGACCGCCTACGGCCCGCGCATCGTCGAAGCGTTGGCCCTCGGGATGCCGGATGTCTAGCACGCGCCGACCCACCTATCCCTCCGGCCCGGGCGGATCCTCCTCCGGGCAGCAGGCAGCCGGGCAGGATGACGTCATCTCGGCGTCCAAGGCAGATCCGTTGGCTCCCAACCCGTCGGCCCCGGCACCCTCGGCCGCCGACCAGGCCGCGGCTGGCCCAACAGACCCGCAGCGCGGCAACGTCCTCGCATTCCCCGAACCGAAGGCGAAGCGGCGGCGCCGGATCATCCTCAGCACGGTCGCGGTGATCGCTGCGCTGACCGCAGCGATCGTGGCGGCGGCCATCTACTCGCCGTGGCTCGCGGTCCACACTGTCACCGTGCAGGGCACCCGGATGCTCACCGCGGACCAGGTCAAGACGGCCCTGGCGCCGCTGCAAGGCAAGCCCCTGCCGCAGATCAGCGACGACGAGGTGGACCGGCTGTTGCGGCCGCTGGTGCAGGTCAAGGCGGTCACCACGCAGGCCAGGCCGCCCTCAACGCTGCAGGTGCGGATCACCGAGCGGGTGCCGGTGGCGCTGGTCAAGCAGGGAACGGTCTACCAGCTGGTAGACGTCGACGGCGTCCAGCTCAGCACCACCAAGGACCCCGCGTCGATCAAACTTCCAGTGATCGACGGCGGCCGGGGCGCGCTGCCCAAGGACCTGTTCCACGCCGTCACCGCGGTGCTCGGAGCGCTCCCGCCCGATGTCCTGGCCCGGCTTTCCGATGCCTCGGCCAAATCGGCGGACGCGGTCGAACTCAAGCTCGTGGACGGCCGGACGATTGTCTGGGGCAACGCCGGGGACAAGGAGCTCAAGGCCAGGGTGCTCTCGGCCCTGCTGAAAGCACCCGCGGATCCGAAGAATCCGGTGGCGGTCTACGACGTCAGCGTGCCGCGCCACCCGGTTACCCGGTAGCTCCCCATCACTTACCCCGGGCAGGGCACGGGCGATAGTCAAGATGGTGCCTCCGCGGGGACGCGGCGGTGCCGATCAGCAGCAAAAAAGTCGAAACAGGCGGCATTTCCCCGGTATTCCCGCGACACGCGGAGCCGGTTATTGAATGTCCTCTGCATAGGAAATAGCGTCACAGACATGAGTTACTTGACATAACTATAACCTTCAACTGGAAGGTTAAGGTTCAAAGCCTCAAGCTCGACTCCATCAGTTTTCGCAATAGAACACGAACAAGGGACACGTAACGTGGCAGCTCCGCAGAATTACTTGGCCGTCATCAAGGTCGTCGGCATCGGCGGCGGTGGCGTGAACGCAGTCAACCGCATGATCGAGGTGGGTCTTCGCGGCGTCGAATTCATCGCCATCAACACGGACGCCCAGGCGCTGTTGATGTCCGACGCAGACGTCAAGCTCGACGTCGGACGGGAGCTGACCCGCGGCCTGGGAGCCGGTGCGAATCCTGAGGTCGGCCGGCAGGCGGCGGAGGACCACGCAGACGAGATCGAAGAGGTCATCCGTGGCGCTGACATGGTCTTCGTCACCGCCGGCGAAGGCGGCGGCACCGGCACCGGCGGCGCGCCCGTCGTGGCACGCATCGCCCGCTCGCTGGGTGCGCTGACCATCGGCGTCGTCACCCGCCCCTTCACCTTCGAGGGGCGCCGCCGCGCCGGCTCCGCCGAAGCCGGCATCGACGCCCTGCGCGACGAGGTCGACACCCTCATCGTCATCCCGAACGACCGGCTGCTGTCCATCAGCGACCGCAACGTCTCCGTACTGGACGCCTTCCGCTCGGCCGACCAGGTCCTGCTGTCCGGCGTCCAGGGCATCACCGACCTGATCACCACCCCGGGCCTGATCAACCTCGACTTCGCGGACGTCAAGTCCGTGATGCAGGGCGCCGGCTCGGCGCTGATGGGTATCGGCTCGGCCCGCGGTGAAGACCGCGCCGTCAAGGCTGCGGAACTGGCCATCGCCTCGCCGCTGCTGGAAGCTTCCATCGACGGCGCCCATGGCGTCCTGCTCTCCATCCAGGGCGGCTCGGACCTCGGGCTCTTCGAAATCAACGAGGCCGCCCGCCTGGTGCAGGAAGTGGCCCACCCCGAGGCCAACATCATCTTCGGCGCCGTGATTGACGACGCCCTCGGTGACGAGGCCCGCGTGACCGTGATCGCCGCCGGATTCGACGACGTCAAGGCCACCTCGCCCTCGATGGACCAGTCCCAGCCGGTCCCGGCCCGTCCTGCCGCACCCGCGCCGGCTCCGGCCCAGGCTCCCGCCTCGGCGCCGGTCCAGCCGCTGCACGCCGGGGTCGGCGCATCCGGGCTCAGCAACTGGGGCCAGCAGCGCCCGTCCGCCGTGCCGGCGGACTCGGGTTTTGATGTGGATCTGCCCTCCGTCGTCGAGCCGGACCTGTCCGGCCGCCACACCGACGACCTCGACGTGCCGGACTTCTTGAAGTAGGCCGTCGCTGTCACAAACCAGCACTAAGCACCATGGCACTGCCTTGACGGCGGTGCCATGGTGCTTTGGCGGGGCCTACGGTAGTTGTTATGGGTTTTTCAATGGTTGCGTTTCCCGAAGTGGCGGTGTGCTGAGTGTTTTCCTGGCGAGCTGAGGTGCGGCCCGGCATTTGGGTGGCGTTCACCAACGTAGCGGCGGGCAATCTGGCGCTCCATGTCGGCGACGATCCGGCCGCGGTGCGCCGCCGCCGGGAACTGCTCGAACAAGCCGCCGGGCTCAGCCCCCGGAGCTTCCAGTTCATGAACCAGGTGCACGGCAAGGACGTAGCAGTCGTTGGCGACGGCGCCCCGGCCGCCGCATCGGCGGGGGACCCGGACGAGCGGCCCACTGACGCGCCCACCGCCGATGCTCCCACCGCCGATGCCATGGTGTCTGCCGGCGGGGCGCTGGCGGTCATGGTGGCGGACTGCGTGCCGATCGTACTGGTGGGGGAGCGCGCCGCGGACGGTACCGAGACGCCGGTATTCGGCGTCGTCCACGCCGGCCGGCCGGGCCTGGCCGCCGGGGTGGTTCCCGCCGCAGTGGCGCAGCTGCGTGCACACGGAGCCACCGGGATCAGCGCGTGGATCGGCCCGTCCATCTGCGGGAAGTGCTACGAGGTCCCGGACAGCATGCGTGCGGAGGTGGCGGAGTCTGTTCCGGCGGCCTGGTGCACCACGGCCCAGGGAACGCCCGGGCTGGACCTGCCGGCCGGCGTCCGCAGCCAGCTTGAGGCCGAGGGTGTCCCCGTCGAGTACTCCGGCGGTTGCACCCGGGAGGACATGGAGCTGTACTCATACCGGCGCGACAACCGTACCGGCCGGTTTGCGGGCCTGGTCTGGACCGCCGGCCCCGCATGCGACGCGACGTTGACCCCTGCAGCGTCGCCGGCCGCCGCCGGGGCAGCCAAATGACGGTGCCCGCAGCGGCCGGTGCGTCGCCGGACCCCAGGGCCGCCCAGCTCGGCGAACGACTGGCCGCGGTCCGGCACCGGATCGACCAGGCCGTGTCCGCCGCCGGGCGCGCATCCACGCCGGAGCTGATCGTGGTCACTAAATTCCACCCGGCCGAGGACATCGCGCGGCTGGCTGCGCTCGGCGTCACCGATGTCGGCGAAAACCGGGACCAGGAAGCGGCCGAAAAAGCTGCCGGGCTGCAGGGGCTGCAGCTGCGCTGGCACTTCATCGGCCAGCTGCAAAGCAACAAAGCCAAATCCGTCGTGAAGTACGCCCACGCCGTGCACTCCGTGGACCGGCCCCAGCTGATCGCTGCCCTGGCCAAAGCAGTACGCGCGGAGCAGGAGCGTGCCGCCCGCGCGGACCTCGAATGCTTTATCCAGGTCAGCCTCGACGACGACGCCGACGGCCACCGCGGCGGCGCCCTGCCGGCAGACGTCCCGGAACTGGCCGCACAGCTCTCAGCGGCCGCCGGACTCCGGCTGGCCGGCGTGATGGCGGTGGCGCCCCTTGGTGCGGCTCCGGAGGCGGCGTTCCAAAAACTGGCGGAGATCTCCGCCCGGCTCCGCGCCGACCACCCGCACGCTACGGGCATTTCCGCCGGAATGAGCCAGGACCTGGAAGCAGCCATCCGGTTCGGGGCGACACACCTTCGAATTGGCTCCGATATTCTCGGTCCGCGCCCGGCGTTGCGGTAGGTTCAACGTATTGGAAGGTAATGGCGGGGATTCCAATGCAGTGAATCCAAAGCAGTGACTCCAACACGGTCACGTCACTGAGCGGCCCGCATACGGACACGATTAGGAGTCGACCATGGCTGGCGCTCTGCGCAAGACAATGATCTATCTTGGGCTCGCTGACGGCGACGAACACTACGAGTCCGAGCATCACACACCGCACAAGGATGAGGACGAATCCATGGAGCACGACCGCGAGGAGCGCCGCGGCCCGGCGCCTGTCCGCGAAGTCCCCAGGGAAGAGCCCTACGCCGCTGAAGAGGAATACCGCGCACCCGTGACACCCATTAAGCGAGCGGCCTCGAGCCGCGAAGAAACCACAGGCCTGCGGCAGATCACGACGATCCACCCGCGGTCCTACAACGACGCCAAGCT
The DNA here is from genome assembly GCF_056780195.1 of Arthrobacter sp. SD1074B. Lineage (NCBI taxonomy): Bacteria > Bacillati > Actinomycetota > Actinomycetes > Micrococcales > Micrococcaceae > Arthrobacter > Arthrobacter sp. SD1074B. The sequence goes on from NZ_JBRAZT010000001.1 coordinate 1,547,791, forward strand.
CATCGGCGAAAGCTTCCGTGACGGCATCCCCGTCATCATGAACGTCACCGACATGGGCGAAGCGGATGCCAAGCGCCTCGTTGACTTCTCCGCCGGCCTGGTGTTCGGCCTGCGCGGCAGCATCGAACGGGTGACCAACAAGGTATTCCTGCTCTCGCCGTCGTATGTCGAAGTGATCGGCGACGACAAGAAGGTCAGCGAGACGCAGGCCAGCTTCTTCAACCAGAGCTAATCCAGGAGACCTCACGGATGCCAGGCAGGGAACACCTGCCTGGCATCCGTGCTGGGGAATCCGTGTTGGAATAGACGTATTGGATTAGATGCGCCACCACCTGCCAGGCTACTGCGGTATCCGGAATGATCATGGAGATATGGGTTAACTCATGGGAATTGTTTTCGGACTTGTCTATATCGCCCTGCTGCTCTTTTTTGTCGCGCTGATCATCCGCCTGATCTTCGACTGGGTGCAGATGTTCGCCCGCAGCTGGCGTCCCCACGGCGTGGCGCTTGTCACCGCGCATGCTGTGTACTCCGTCACAGATAAGCCCCTCAAACTGCTCGGCCGGGTCCTCCCGCCGCTGCGGCTCGGCGGAATCTCGCTGGACCTCGCGTTCCTGGTGCTGTTCCTTGCCGTCTCGGTGGCCATGGGCATTGCCAGGTACTTCACCTACGCGCAGCCGATCGCCGCATAACCCGCGCGGCCGGACCAGTTCCGCCGCCCAAAAGATAAAAACTCCGGTTTGACACTGCGGTGTTGAATTAGAGGAACCAGACCATATTTAGGTACCGTAGTTTTGACGGCCGGAAGGCCTCCTGACTAACTAGACCAACGAGGTGACCAGATGGCTTTGACGCCAGAAGACGTTGTCAACAAGCGCTTTCAGCCGACCAAGTTCCGCGAAGGCTACGACCAGGACGAAGTTGATGACTTCCTGGACGAGATCGTCGTCGAACTGCGACGCCTGAACCAGGAGAACGACGAGCTGCGCAAGAAGCTCGCCGAAGCCGGTTCCGGCACGGCCGCCAGCTCCGCTGCTGGCGCTCCCGTCGTGGAGAAGGTGCCGGCACCCGTCAAGGCCGAGAAGGAAGACCGCGCCAAGGCAGAAGCCGAGGCCAAAGCCGCCGAAGCTGCCAAGAAGAAGGAAGCCGAAAAGGCTCCCGCTCCGGCACCCGCCCCGGCACCCGTCGCCCCCACCGCTTCCGCCGAGTCCGCCGCCGGCCTGCTGGCCATGGCGCAGCAGATGCATGACAAGCACGTCGCCGACGGTGAACAGCAGCGCGACAAGATCATCGCCGAGGCGCAGATCGAAGCCAGCAGCCTCGTCAACGACGCGCAGGAAAAGTCCCGCAAGATCCTCGGTGCCCTCGAGCAGCAGCGCTCCGTGCTGGAACGCAAGGTCGAGCAGCTGCGCGGCTTCGAGCGCGACTACCGGTCCCGCCTGAAGGCCTACATCGAAGGCCAGCTGCGTGACCTGGATGCCCGTGGTTCGGTGGCGGCCCCCGAGGTCGAAGCCAGCTAGGACGTTTTGCACGTATTCTGAAAGCCGGTGGCTGAGGACTCCTCGGCCGCCGGCTTTTGGCATTAAGTCCCCTCCGTCGCTGTCACCCGGGCGCGCCCGGCCAGTAAGCCCCCGCCACCACCGGTACCGGAACGAAAGCACTATGACTGACGCACCAACCCCAGACGCCGCCCAGCCCGCGGACGCCGTGCAGGCCGCCCACACCGCCCAGCCCGCGGCCGCCGTGCGGCCGCGGGCGGGCAAACCGCGGCGCGCCCTGCTGCTGACCCTGTTCGCCGGATTCGCGGTGTTCGCCTACGTGTTCGACCAGCTGACCAAACTCTGGGTCACGGCCACCATGACCGAGGGTGAACGCATCCCGGTGCTGCCGCCTCTGCTGCACTGGTACTACATCCGGAACTCCGGCGCCGCTTTCTCGATCGGCGAAAACGTCACCTGGGTGTTCACCATCATCATGGCGGCCGTATCCATCGCGATCCTGCTCCAGCTGCGTAAGCTCGGGTCGCTTTGGTGGGCGCTGGCGCTCGGACTGCTGCTCGGCGGCGCGCTGGGCAACCTGACCGACCGGCTGTTCCGCGAACCCTCGTTCGCGATGGGCCACGTGGTGGACTTCATCCAGTTGCCCAACTTCGCGATCTTCAACATTGCCGATTCGGCCGTGGTGTCCTCGGTGGTGATCATTTGCCTGCTCACGCTTCGCGGCATCGCCCTCGACGGCTCCCACCTGAACCAGCGTCGGGACACGGCAGCTGCCGGCGCGGCCGCGCCGGATCCTACCGAACGGGACCACACCGGGAACGGCCACAATGTCTGAGCCCGGTCCGGCAGGGGAGCAGGCGCCCCGGCACTTCACCGTCCCGGCCGAACTCGCCGGCACCCGGGTGGACGCGGGCCTGGCGCAACTGATGGAGATCTCGCGGTCGCAGGCTGCGACTCTGATCGCCGAGGGCAACGTCAGCAGCCACGGCAAACCCGTGGGGAAGTCCCTCAAGCTCAGCGCCGGCGGCGAGCTCGACGTCGTCGTCCCGGAACGCCGGGACCCGCTGGAAGTTGTGGAGGAAGTTGTGGAAGGTCTGAAGATCCTGCTCGACGACGACGAGTTCGTCGTCGTCGACAAACCCGTCGGGGTGGCCGCCCACCCCTCGCCCGGCTGGGTCGGGCCCACCGTCGTCGGCGGCCTCGCCGGCGCCGGCTACCGGATCTCCACTTCGGGGTCACCCGAACGCGCCGGGATCGTGCACCGGCTCGACGTCGGCACCTCCGGCGTGATGGTGGTCGCGAAGACCGAGAACGCCTACACGGCGCTCAAGCGGGCCTTCAAAGAACGCACCGTGGACAAGGTCTACCACGCCGTCGTACAGGGCCTGCCCGACCCGCTGGCCGGTACCATCGATGCACCGATCGGCCGGCATCCCGGCCACGACTGGCGTTTCGCCGTGATCGAGGACGGCCGCGACTCCGTGACCCACTACGAGGTGCTCGAAGCCTTCGGTAAGGCCTCGCTCGTGGAGGTGCACCTGGAAACCGGCCGCACCCACCAGATCCGGGTGCATTTCTCCGCGCTGCGCCACCCCTGCGCCGGCGACCTGACCTACGGGGCCGATCCCCGGCTGGCCGCCACCCTGGGCCTCACCCGCCAGTGGCTGCACGCCAGGCAGTTGTCCTTCGACCACCCGCGGACGGGTGAACGGGTGACCGTGACCAGCGAGTACCCGCAGGACCTCAAGTACGCCCTCGAGGTGCTGGAGTCCGGCAACGCCTAAGCGGAGGTCCGCCGCCGTCGTGCCGGGCACGTCTGTGTCCGTGCCCGGCACTAGAATGATTCGGTGACTTCCAGCAACAACTCGTTCGTCCACCTCCACAACCACACCGAATACTCCATGTTGGACGGTGCGGCGCGCCTCGGGGAACTCTTCGATGAGACCGAGCGGCTGGGCATGCCGGCCCTGGCTACCACTGACCACGGCTACCTCTTCGGGGCGTTCGACTTTTGGAAGCGGGCCACGGACAAGGGCATCAAACCAATCATCGGCGTCGAGGCTTATGTCACGCCGGGCACCGCGCGCACCGACAAGACCAGGGTGCGCTGGGGCGAAGAGAACCAGCGCAAGGACGACATCTCCGGCGGCGGCGCCTACACCCACATGACCCTGCTCAGCTACAACAACGTGGGCATGCGCAACCTGTTCCGCGCCTCCTCGATCGCCTCCCTGGACTCGGTTTTCGGCAAGTGGCCCCGCCTGGACCGCGAGCTGCTGAACACCTACTCGGAAGGGCTCATCGCCACCACCGGGTGCCCCTCCGGCGAAGTCCAGACGAGGCTGCGGCTCGGGCAGTACCGCGAAGCCCTCGAAGCCGCGGCCGAGTTCCGCGACATCTTCGGCGCCGAGAACTACTTCTGCGAACTCATGGACCACGGCCTGGACATCGAACGCCGCGTTACCGGCGACCTGCTGCGCCTGGCCAAGGAACTGAACCTCCCGCTGGTGGCGACGAACGACCTGCACTACACGCACGAGCACGACGCCAAGGCGCACGAGGCGCTGCTGGCGATCCAGTCCGGTTCTACCCTGCTGGAGCCCACCTACGACAACGGCGGGTCGCGCTTCGCGTTCTCCGGCAGCGGCTACTACCTGAAGTCCCCGCAGGAAATGCGGGAACTGTTCCGCGACCATCCGGAGGCCTGCGACAACACACTGCTGATCGCCGAACGCTGCGAGGTGTCCTTCAACACCGGCGCGAACTACATGCCCCGGTTCCCCTGCCCGGAGGGGGAGGACGAAACATCCTGGTTGGTCAAGGAAGTGGACAAGGGCCTCCAATACCGGTACCCCGCGGGGATCCCGGACAAGGTCCGCCAACAGGCCGATTACGAGCTGGAAGTCATCACCTCGATGGGCTTCCCGGGCTACTTCCTGGTGGTGGCCGACTTCATCAACTGGGCCAAGAACAATGGCATCCGGGTGGGTCCCGGACGTGGCTCGGGTGCAGGCTCCATGGTGGCGTACGCCATGCGCATCACCGACCTGGACCCGCTGCACCACGGCCTGATCTTCGAGCGCTTCCTGAACCCGGACCGCGTCTCCATGCCCGACTTCGACGTCGACTTCGATGACCGGCGCCGCTCGGAAGTGATCGACTACGTGACACGCAAGTACGGCGACGAACGCGTCGCCATGATCGTCACCTACGGCACCATCAAGACCAAGCAGGCCCTCAAGGACTCCTCCCGCGTGCTGGGCTACCCCTTCAGCATGGGCGAGCAGCTGACCAAGGCCCTGCCGCCGGCCGTGATGGCCAAGGACATCCCGCTGGCGGACATCCAGAACCCCGAGGCCAAGCGCTACGGCGAGGCCGGGGACTTCCGGCAACTGATCAGTACCGACCCGGAAGCCGCGAAAGTCTTCGAAACCGCCCTGGGCATTGAGGGCCTGAAGCGGCAGTGGGGCGTCCACGCCGCCGGCGTCATCATGTCCTCGGACCCCATCATCGACGTCATCCCGATCATGCGCCGCTTCCAGGACGGCCAGGTCATCACCCAGTTCGACTACCCGACCTCCGAGGGCCTCGGCCTGATCAAGATGGACTTCCTGGGCCTGCGGAACCTGACGATCATTTCCGACGCCCTGGAAAACATCAAAATGAACCGCGGGATCGACCTGGACCTCGAATCCCTCGCCCTCGACGACGCCGCCTCCTACGAGCTGCTGGCCCGGGGCGATACGCTCGGTGTGTTCCAGCTCGACGGCGGCCCCATGCGGTCCCTGCTCAAGCTCATGAAGCCTGACAACTTCGAGGACATCTCCGCCGTGCTGGCGCTCTACCGTCCGGGACCGATGGGCGCCAACGCGCACACAGACTACGCGCTGCGCAAGAACAAGATCCAGGACGTCATCCCGATCCACCCCGAACTCGAGGAGCCGCTCGCCGAGATCCTCGGCGGCACCTACGGCCTGATCGTGTACCAGGAGCAGGTGATGGCCGTGGCGCAGAAGCTCGCCGGCTACACCCTGGGCCAGGCCGACATCCTGCGCCGCGCCATGGGCAAGAAGAAGAAATCAGAGCTGGACAAGCAGTTCGCCGGCTTCTCCCAAGGCATGCAGGACAACGGCTACTCGATGGCCGCGGTCAAGACCCTCTGGGACATCCTGCTGCCCTTCTCCGACTACGCCTTCAACAAGGCGCACTCCGCAGCGTACGGCGTGATTTCCTACTGGACCGCCTACCTGAAGGCGCACTACGCGCCGGAATACATGGCCGCGCTGCTGACCAGCGTGGGCGACGATAAGGACAAGTCGGCGATCTACCTCAACGAATGTCGCCGCATGGGCATCACGGTGCTGCCGCCGGACGTCAATGAGTCAGCGCTCAACTTCACCCCGGTCGGCAACGACATCCGCTTCGGCATGGGTGCCATCCGCAACGTCGGCGCGAATGCGGTCGACGCGATGGTGGCCGCACGCGAACGCGAAGGCGCCTACACGTCCTTCAAGGACTACCTGATGAAGGTCCCGGCGGTGGTCTGCAACAAGCGCACCATCGAATCCCTGATCAAGGCCGGCGCCTTCGACTCGCTGGGCCACCACCGCCGCGCCCTGGCCATGATCCACGAAGAAGCCATCGACTCGGTCATCACGCTTAAGCGCAACGAGGCGATCGGACAGTTCGATCTGTTCGCCGGCATCGATGACACCGAGTCGGAGTCCTCGCTGAGCATCGAGATCCCCGATCTGCCCGAATGGGAGAAGAAGGACAAGCTCTCCTTCGAACGGGACATGCTGGGGCTGTACGTCTCGGACCACCCGCTGCAGGGCCTGGAAGGCGTGCTGACCCAGCACGCGGACCAGTCCATTACCTCGATCATCGCCGAGGACGGGCCCCACGACGGCGCGATCATCACCATCGCGGGCATGATCACCTCGCTCAGCCGGCGGATCGCCAAGGCCAGCGGCAACGCTTATGCCCGCGCCGAGATCGAGGACCTTGGCGGCTCGGTGGAAGTGATGTTCTTCGGCCAGGTCTACGGACCGATTGCCTCAGTGCTCGCCGAGGACCTCATTGTGGTCGTCAAGGGCCGGCTGCAGCGCCGCGACGACGGTGCCGTGGCGCTGAATTGCATGGAACTCTCAGTCCCCGACCTCAGCGAGGGCCTGGACGGGCCGCTGGTGATCACCATGCCGACGCACAAGGCCACCGAGGCCGTCGTCAACGAACTCGGCGAAGTGCTCAAGACGCACCGCGGCAAGTCCGAGGTGCGGCTGCACCTGCACGGAGATTCACGGGTGGAGGTCATGGGGCTGCCGGTGCACCTGCGCGTCAATCCCAGCCCGTCCCTGTTCGGGGATCTCAAGGTGCTGCTGGGCCCGACCTGCCTGGACAGCCAGGTCTAGCACCGGTGCCGGGCCGGCCAGGGCCCGGCCGTCGGCTGGCTAGATCTCGTAGTCGAGCGGCACCGGTTGGCCGTAACTGCCGCCGTGGTAGAGCAGCGGCGCGCCCTCGCCGCCGATGGCGCCGTCGATGACCTCCACGACCACCACCGCGTTGTTCTCGAAGGAGAGCCGCATCTGGATCTTGCCGATCAGCCAGCCCGAGACGTCCCTGAGGATTGGGACCTCGTGCGGACCGAGCTCCCAGTGGTCACCCTCGAAGCGGTCCTGGCCGCGGGCGAAGCGGTCCGCCAGCCCCTGGTTAGCCAGCCCCAGCATGTGCACGCCGATGTAGCCGGTGTTGGCCACGGCCGGCCACGACCGGGAGGTGCGGGCCATGTTGAAGGTGAACCGCGGCGGCTTGGCCGACAGCGACGCCACGGAAGTGGCGGTGAAACCGTAGGGAACACCGTTGTAGTTCGCGGTGATGATCGCGACGCCGGCTGCGTGCCGGCGGAACATCTCCTTGAACGTTCCTTCGAATGCGTCTTCGGCTGAGGCCAAGGTGGGTCATCTCCCTGCTGTTGCGTCTGGTACTTACCTGGGGCTTACAGCCAGCGTATTCCCGCAGGCCCGGCCCGCGGTATTCGCACCCCGCCAATTGGTCATCCCGGCGTCACGTGTCGCGCGGCGTCATGTCCGTCGGCGCCCGATCCTTTGTTAAGGTTTGTTGCATGACACAACCCGCGGTGCACCTGCCCGTTGACCATAACGGCGGCCCAGCGCACGCCGACCCCCGGCGGCCCGGGCCCGCGGTGCCGTGGAGGGGACTGGCCGTGATCGCGGCGGCAGGCCTTCCCGTCGGGCTGCTGTGGTGGCTCCTGGCGCCGACCGGGCTTAACCTCCTCACCCGGGACCCCGCCCTCGCCGCCGGCAGCAACCCCGAGACCTGGCTGCCCCGGGACCTCGTCCTGGCCGGGCTGTTCCTGCTGGCCGGCTGCCTTTCCGGCGTCCTCATTGCCGGCAACCGGCCCGCGCGGCTGGGGACCGCGACGGTGGTCCTGGCCGTCGCCGCAGGTGCCGCGGCTGCCCTGCTGGCGTGGGGGACCGGCGTGTTCGCGGGCAGCGTGTGGGGCGCCGCGGTGGACACCTCGGCCAGCACCAGCATCGCCTTTTCGCTGCGCGCCTACGCCATGCTGGCCATCTGGCCGGCCGCCGTGGCGCTGGCGATCTTCTTCGCCACGGTCTTCGGCCACTCCGAGCCGGACCGGGCACCCGGGCCGCACGCCTAACCCCACGCGCCCCGGACGCTCCGGACGCTCCAGGTGCCCCGTGCGGGGCGCGGCGCAACAGCGTCCGGGGCCGGTCCTGCCGGCGAGTAAAATGGACGCGTGACCCCCACTGCTGACAGCCCCGTACCGTCCACCTTCCTGCCCATGGCCCCCGCACCCGCCACCCTCAACTTCCGCACCGTGGACGTGCGCGGACAGCGGCTTTCCCTCGCCGGGCTCCGCGCAGCCGTCCCGCGGGCGCAGCACGGCACCGTGGCCGACGCCGAGCAGAAGGTCCTGGACATCATTTCGGCGGTCCGGACGCGCGGCTTCGAGGCGTTGCGTGAGCTGGCGCTGACCTTCGACGGCGTCGACCAGGACCACCCCCGGGTCCCGGCCGAGGCGCTCAAGGCCGCGCTGGACGGGCTGGACCCGGACGTGCGCGCCGCCCTGGAGGAGTCCATCCGCCGGGCACGCCGCTTCGCCGACGCGCAGCGGCCGGCCAATACCGACGTCGAACTCGGCGAAGGCGCCGTGGTCAGCCAGAACTGGGTCCCGGTGGCCCGGGTGGGGCTGTACGTCCCGGGCGGCCTGGCCGTCTATCCCTCGTCCGTCATCATGAACGTCGTCCCGGCGCTGGCCGCCGGCGTGCAGTCCATCGCCCTGGCCTCGCCGCCGCAGAAGGACTTTGCCGGCATGCCGCACCCCACGATCCTGGCAGCCGCGTGCCTGCTGGGTATCGAGGAGGTTTATGCCATCGGCGGCGCCCAGGCCATTGCCGCGTTCGCCTACGGCATCCCCGGCGAGGCCGGGGGCTCGCGGGGCCTCGATCCGGTCGACGTCGTCACCGGGCCCGGAAACATCTTCGTGGCCACCGCCAAGCGGCTGGTCAAGGGCGTCGTGGGCATCGACTCCGAGGCCGGAACCACCGAGATCGCCATCCTGGCCGACGCCACGGCCCGGCCCGGTCTGGTCGCGGCCGACCTGATCAGCCAGGCCGAGCACGATCCGCAGGCCGCGTCCGTGCTGATCACCGACTCCGAGGAGTTGGCAGCCGCCGTCCGCCGCGAACTCGGCGTCCAGGCGGCCGCGACCAAGCACAGCGACCGCGTGTGCCAGGCCCTGTCCGGTCCGCAATCCGGCGTCGTCCTGGTCGAGGGCCTGGAGCAGGGCATCGCCGCCTGCGACGCCTATGCCGCCGAGCACCTTGAAATCATGACCGCGGACGCCGCCGCCGTGGCCGCCCGGATCCGGAACGCCGGCGCCATCTTCGTAGGCGACTACAGCCCGGTCAGCCTGGGGGACTATTGCGCGGGCTCCAACCACGTGCTGCCCACCAGCGGGACGGCCGCGTTCTCCTCCGGGTTGAACGTGACCACCTTCCTGCGCGCCATCCAGGTGATCAACTACAGTCGGAGCGCGCTGGAGGAGGTCAGCGGGCACATTGTCAGCCTCTCCCGGGCCGAGGACCTGCCGGCCCACGGCGAGGCCGTCACGGCACGGTTCGCCCCAGGGGCATAAACCGCGCGGCGGGCACCCGGCCGGAACAGCGTCTGACCACAACATGTAGTAATTACAGGCTTGTTATTCAGCAACATCTAGTCGTAAACTGATTCCGGGAGCACTATTGCGGCGCTCCGGCGCTGTGATGATGACCAGGCTTGCGGCAGGGAGGAACCGACGTGTATTGCCCGTTCTGTCGTAACCCTGATTCGCGTGTGGTGGACAGCCGCATCGCCGACGACGGTTCCGCCATCCGGCGCCGCCGGCAGTGCCCCGAATGCGGGCGCCGCTTCACCACCGTGGAGACCACCAGCCTGACGGTGATCAAGCGCTCCGGCGTCGGCGAACCGTTCAGCCGCAGCAAGGTCATCAACGGCGTGCGCAAGGCCTGCCAGGGCCGCCCCGTCACGGAAGACGACCTGGCCATGCTGGCCCAGGAAGTCGAGGAGACCATCCGGGCCTCTGGCGCGGCCGAAATCGACGCCCACGAGGTGGGCCTGGCGATCCTCAACCCCCTGCAGCGCCTTGACGAGGTGGCCTACCTGCGCTTCGCGAGCGTGTACCAGGCCTTCGAATCGCTGGAAGACTTCGAGTCCGCCATCGCCCTGCTTCGCCACGAGGCGGAGTCCAAGGGGCTGGAAGGCAAGAACTCGCAGAAGAGCCCGCTCTAGGCTCAGCCAAGCTCCGGTGGTGGCAGCGGAGGGGAAGCCGCGGCCACCACCGGCTCCAACCCAACTGACTCGCAGTTGTTGTCGCTTTGACCGCCTGAAACCGCCCGCTCAAGACGACAAGTGCTGCCAGTCAGTTGGGTTATTTCACGTCCGGGACTACTTGGCCAGTTTGTGTGTCAGGGCGACCTCGATGGCCGCGCCCACGATGCCGGCGTCGTTCTTCAGTTCGGCCGGGACGATGGGCGTGCGCAGCGACATGTGCGGCAGGTACTCGTCCGCGCGCTTGGAGATGCCGCCCCCCACGATGAACAGTTCCGGGGAGAACAGGAACTCGACGTGGGAGAAGTAGCGCTGCAGCAGCACGCTGTATTCGGCCCAGCTCAGGCCGTCACGTTCCCGGGCGACGGCGGAGGCCTTGCTTTCGGCGTCGAAGCCGTCGATTTCGAGGTGGCCCAGTTCGGCGTTCGGAACGAGCTTGCCGTCGAAGATGAAGGCGGAGCCGATGCCGGTACCCAAGGTGATGACCAGGACGGTGCCGGAGATGCCTTCGCCGGCACCGTAGCGGGCTTCGGCCAGGCCTGCGGCGTCGGCGTCATTGATAACTTCGACCGGGCGCCCGAGCCGGGCAGTCAGCAGGGCGTCGATGTCCAGGTTCAGCCAGGAGTTATCCACGTTCGCCGTCGAGTGGACGACGCCGTGCTGGATGATTCCCGGGAAGGTCACACCGACCGGCGAGTCCGGCGCCGGGGCGTCGGGACGTTTGGAGAGCTCCGTGACGACCTGCGCGACAACTTCAGCCACGGCTTCCGGGGTGGACGGCTGCGGGGTGGGCACGCGGAGCCGGTCGCCCACGAGTTTGCCCTTTTTCAGATCAACAATTCCGCCCTTGATGCCGGTGCCACCGATGTCGATGCCGATCAGCGGTGCGTTCTTCTTCGACTTCTCGTCCTTCTTGGCCAATGGGCTTCCGTTCGTGGCAGGGGCGGGGTGGGTCTTCTGGGATCTTGCGGAGATGTTGCGGGGATCAGGGGAGGGTCAGGACCTCAGCGCCGGACTCCGTGACCAGCAGCGTGTGCTCGAACTGTGCGGTCCGTTTGCGGTCCCGTGTCACGACTGTCCAGTCGTCGGCCCACATGTCCCAGTCGACCGTGCCCAGCGTCAGCATGGGCTCGATCGTGAAGACCATGCCGGCCTCAATGACGGTGTTGTAGGCCGGAGCGGCATCGTAGTGCGGGATGATCAGGCCGGTGTGGAAGGCCTCGCCGACCCCATGGCCGGTGAAGTCCCGGACGACGCCGTAGCCGAAGCGCTTGGCGTAGGACTCGATGGTCCGGCCGATCACATTGATTTGGCGGCCCGGGGCCACTGCCCGGATGGCGCGGCGGAGCGACTCTTCGGTGCGTTCGACCAGCAGCCGGGACTCCTCATCGACGTCGCCCACCAGGAAGGTGTAGTTGGTGTCGCCGTGCACGCCGCCGATGAAGGCGGTGATGTCGATGTTGAGGATGTCGCCGTCCTGAACCACGGTGCTGTCCGGGATGCCGTGGCAGATGACCTCGTTGAGCGAGGAGCACAGGGATTTGGGGAACCCGCGGTAGCCCAGGGTGGACGGGTAGGCGTGGTGATCAAGCAGGAATTCGTGCCCCACCCTGTCCAGCTCGTCCGTTGTCACGCCGGGGGCAATGTGCTTGCCGACCTCGACGATCGCCTGGGCTGCGATCCGCGACGCGATCCGGATCTTCTCGATAGTCTCTGCGGACTTGACCTCTGAGCCGGTGAACTTGGCCGGTGCGGGCTTGCCGACGTATTCGGGGCGCGGGATGGACGCCGGCACGGCAAGTTGGGGGCTGACTGTTCCCGGGACGAGGGTGCCGATGGGTGCAGTCGAGGTGAGGGAAGGCATAGATTGATTCTATAAGTACCCGGCCGAACGCCGGAAAATGCCGCTGGAAATACAGCCGGCAACCGGACACACCTGGAAGGAATCACCGATGACCGAATACTGGTACAACGTCAACACCCACGAGATCGAGGAAGACGCGATGTCCGACTGGAGCCAGCTGATCGGCCCCTACAAGACCCGCGAGGAAGCCGAACACGCCCTTGAAAAGGTCAAGGCCCGCAACGAGGCCTGGGAAAAGGGCGACGAGGACTAGCGCAGACGCCCGCTAGAAGGAATGCTCCGGGCCTGGGAAGTGGCCGGAGCGGACGTCGTCGCGGTAGGCTTTCGCGGCGTCGCTCAGCGTGGTCCGCAGATCGGCGTACTGCTTGACGAATTTGGCCATCTTTCCGCCCCGCAGCCCAGCCATGTCCTGCCAGACCAGCACCTGGCCGGTGGTCGCCTTGCCGGCGCCGATACCGATGGTCGGGACCTCGACGGCGGCGTCCACGGCTGCCGCCGTCGCCGCGGGAACCATTTCCATCAGCACGCAGAACGCGCCGGCGTCGGCCAGCGCGACGGCGTCCTCGATGAGCCGTTCGGCGTCGTCGCCGCGGCCCTGGACGCGGTAACCGCCGAGGGCGTGTTCGCTTTGCGGGGTGAAGCCGATGTGCGCCATCACCGGGATGCCGGCCTGGACCATGGCCCGGACGGTCTCCGCGTAGAATTTGCCACCTTCGATCTTGACCGCATGCGCAAGCCCCTCCTTGAGGAACCGCACGCCCGTAGCGACCGCTTGCTGGGCGGACACCTCGTAGCTGCCAAACGGCAGGTCTGCCACCACCAGCGCGCGCCGCGCGGAACGCGTCACCGCCCGGCACAGCGGGATCAGCTCGTCCACGGTGACGGGCAAGCTCGTTTCGTTGCCGAACACATTGTTGGACGCGGAGTCTCCCACCAGGAGCACCTCAATGCCGGCCTGATCGAAGATCTCGGCGGTGTATTGGTCGTAGGCCGTCAGCATGGCGAAGCGCTCACCGTTGAGCTTGGCCTGCCGCAGGTGGTGCGTGCGGATCCGGGCGGCCGGTTTGGCGGCGCGGTCCGGCGCCGGAACCTGGGCTGCGCCGGACTCCGCCGCGACGCCGGACGCGGGGCCGCTGCCATACGGGGCGGCGAGTTCTGCGGACATGCTGGAATCGGGGCTGTTGCTGGGGGCCATGCCACGAGCGTAGTGCGATACCCGGGGTCCTAGCTACCGGGCGGGCCCGGCGGCCCGGTGAAAGCCGTCACAAACAAGGCCGCCGTACAGGGCCGGGTTGCCGCCAGGAGGCCGGTTCGGCGGCCGTTGTGTTAACGGCGTGTTACGCACGTGCGCTACGCCAGCAATCGCCCCGAATGCTTAGTAGAGTGATTCGAGAGCAGCTGCGGGCGCCAGCCAAGACGAGTAGTCGGGACGGGTCCGGGGCATGGACGTAAACCCGGAAAGAGGCACCATGGACCGCCAGCAAGAGTTTGTCCTGCGGACGATCGAAGAGCGTGACGTGCGCTTTGTGCGCCTGTGGTTCACCGACGTCGTGGGATCGCTAAAGTCTGTGGCGCTCGCCCCGGCCGAAGTGGAAGGCGCGTTCGAGGAGGGCCTGGGCTTCGACGGCTCCTCGATCGAGGGCCTGGCCCGCGTCTTCGAATCCGACATGCTGGCCCAGCCGGACCCCTCCACCTTCCAGATCCTGCCGTGGCGCGGTGAGACGGAAGCGACGTCGCGGATGTTCTGCGACATCCTGACGCCCGACGGTGAGCCCTCCGCGGCGGATCCGCGCAACGTCCTCAAGCGCAACCTCGCCAAGGCCGCGGACATGGGCTTCACCTGCTACACCCACCCCGAAATCGAGTTCTACCTGCTCAAGTCCCAGCAGCCCGGCCCGGACGGTGCCCCGGTTCCGGTGGACGAGGGCGGCTACTTCGATCATGTGCCCGGCGGCGTGGCGCAGGACTTCCGGCGGACCGCCGTGACCATGCTGGAATCCGTGGGCATCTCGGTCGAGTTCAGCCACCACGAGGCCGGGCCGGGCCAGAACGAGATCGACCTCCGCTACGCGGATGCCCTGCAGACAGCGGACAACATCATGACTTTCCGCACCGTGATCAAGGAGGTCGCGCTGCAGCAGGGAACCTACGCGACCTTTATGCCGAAGCCGTTCACAGCGCACCCCGGCTCCGGCATGCACACCCACTTCTCGCTGTTCGAGGGCGACACCAACGCCTTCTACGAGGCCGGCGCCGAGTTCCAGCTCTCCGAAACCGCCCGGCAGTTCATCGCCGGCATCCTCAAGCACGCCCCCGAGTTCACCGCCGTGACCAACCAGTTCGTGAACTCCTACAAGCGCCTCTGGGGCGGGGGAGAAGCCCCCAGCTACCTGAGCTGGGGCCACAACAACCGATCGGCCCTGGTCCGGGTCCCGCTCTACAAGCCCGGCAAGGGCCAGTCCGCGCGGATCGAGTACCGCGGCATCGACTCCGCCGCCAACCCGTACCTCGCCTACGCCGTGCTGCTGGGTGCCGGGCTGAAGGGCATCGAGGAGGGCTACCAGCTGCCCGCCGCCGCCGAGGATGACATCTGGTCGCTGAGCTCGGCCGAGCGCCGCGCCATGGGCCACGATCCGCTGCCGGCCAGCCTGCACGACGCGATCCGCACCATGGAGGATTCCGAGCTGATGCCGCAGATCCTGGGCGAGCAGGTTTTCGAGCACTTCCTGCGCAACAAGCGCGCCGAGTGGCAGGACTACCGCCTCCAGGTGACGCCCTACGAGCTGCAGCGCAACCTGGCCATCCTTTAGGCGGCTGCGGTGAGCCTGGCACGGCGCCTCATCGCCGCAGGTTTCAATGACCTCGAGAAGGGCGAGCGGTTCCTCGCTGCCCCGGAACTCGCGGGCCTGGATGAGGACGCCCTGTTCGCCGGGCTGCAGCTGGCCGCCAACCCGGACACGGCGCTGCAGTCGCTGGTCCGGCTGATTGAGAAGCACCCGGACCTCCGGACGCTGGCCAAGGCCGAGCCGGACCGCAGCGAACCGTTGTACCGGGTACTGGGCGCGTCCGAGGCGCTGGGTGAGTTCCTCATCCGGCACCCCGAACACCTGGATGCCTTGCACGCGACCGCCAGTCCGGAGCCGCAGGCTGCCGACGCCGGTGAGCTGCGCACCCGGCTGCTGCAGTCCGTCCGCGCCGATCCCAAAGCTGCCCGGCCGGTCGCGGCCCTCACCGGGCAGGAGGGCTACGCCGCCCTCCGCACCGCCTACCGGCGCGGCCTGGTGGAGCTCGCCGTCAAGGACCTCTGCGCCGCCGACCCGCTGGACTTCATGCCCGCCGTCGGAGCCGAACTGGCGGACTTGGCCGGCGCCGCGATCGAAGCCGCCCTGGCCGTGTCCCGAGCCGAAGCGGCGGAGCAGTTCAGCGCCGCGGACGTCGCCGACGTCGGACTGGCCGTGATCGGGATGGGCAAGTGCGGCGCCCGCGAGCTCAACTACATCTCGGACGTCGATGTCATTTATGTGATCGATCCCGGCGCGCTGGAGGACTCCCGGGCGAACACTATTGGGACGGCCCTGGCCTCGGGGATTTCGCGCGCCATCATGTCCACTTGCCGTGAGCCGGGACTGTGGGAGGTCGACGCCAACCTCCGCCCCGAGGGGAAATCCGGGCCGCTGGTGCGCACCCTGGCCTCGCACGAGAGCTACTACGCGCGCTGGGCCGAGAGCTGGGAATTCCAGGCGCTGCTGAAGGCCCGCACCATTGCCGGCGACGCCGCGCTCGGCGCCCTGTACGAGGCCGCCGTTGCGCCGCTGATCTGGTCCTCGGCAGGGCGGGAAGGGTTTGTCGAGTCGGTGCGGTCGATGCGCCGCCGGGTTACCGAACACATCCCGGCGGAGGAGGAGCAGCGGCAGATCAAACTGGGCCGCGGCGGCCTGCGCGACGTCGAGTTCACCGTCCAGCTGCTCCAGCTGGTGCACGGCAAGTCCGATGAAACGCTCCGATGCCGGGACACCACCTCGGCGATCGCGGCGCTTTCCGCCGGCGGCTACATCGGACGCGCCGACGCCAAGGAATTCGACCGTGACTACCGGTACCTGCGGCTGCTTGAGCACCGGATCCAGCTCTTCCAGCTGCGCCGCACCCACCTCATGCCGGTTAAGGAAGCCTCGCTGCGTTCCCTGGCCAAGGCCGTGCTGGGACCGTTCTCGGACGAGCGCCCGCACCCCGACGCGCTGCTGGCGGCATGGCGCAAGACCAAGCGCTCGGTGCGGGAACTCCACGAACGCATCTTTTACCGGCCGCTGCTGAACACCGCAGCCGCGCTGAGCAGCGAGGAGGCGAAGCTCACCCCGGAGGCCGCGCAGGGACGGCTCGCCGCCCTCGGCTACCTCGATCCGCCCGGCGCCATGCGGCACATCGAGGCGCTCACCGGCGGGGTCAGCCGCCGCGCCGCGCTGCAGCGCCAGCTGCTGCCCATCCTGCTCGGCTGGCTCGCCGACGGGGTGGACCCCGACGGCGGGCTGCTCGCGTTCCGCCGGGTCAGCGAGGCGCTGGGCACCACGCACTGGTACCTGGGCCTGCTGCGGGATTCGACGGCGGCAGCCGAACGGCTCTGCCACGTGCTCTCCAATTCCCGGCTCATCTCAGACCTGCTGGAGGTCTCGCCGGAATCGGTGGCCTGGCTCGGCTCGGACAAGGACCTGGTCCCGCTCAGCTACGAGGCGCAGTGGCTGGAGATCACCTCCAAGATGTCCCGGCACTCGGACCCGGAAAGCGCCATGCGCCTGATCCGGCTGATCCGGCGGCGCGAAATCCTGCGGATCGCCATCGCGGACAGCGCCGGACTGCTGGACCAGGACCAGGTGGGTGCCGCCCTGGCCGACACGGACCGCGCCGCCATGCTCGGCGCACTCCGGGTGGCCGAGACGGTGGTCACGGCCCGGGAGCCGCTCAAGACCAAGGTCCTGGTGGTGGCGATGGGGCGGCAGGGCGGCCGGGAGATCGGCTACGGCTCCGATGCCGACGTCATGTACGTGCACCGCGGCCTGCCCGGCGTGCCGGAAGACGAGGCGCAGCAGCAGGCCGCCCGGATCGTCGGCAAACTCTCCAGCCTGCTGACCCAGCCGCTGAAACCCGCGATCCTCGCCGAACGGGTGCTGGCGGTGGATGCCGACCTGCGACCGGAGGGCAAGAACGGACCGATGGTGCGGTCGCTGGAGTCCTACGCCGAGTACTACCGGCGCTGGTCCCTGATTTGGGAGGCCCAGGCGCTGCTGCGGGCCCGCCCGATGGCCGGCGACGACGAACTCGCCGCCGACTTCCTGGCGCTGATCGATCCCATCCGCTACCCGGACACCGTGGCGGACCAGGACGTCCGCGAGGTCCGGCGCATCAAGGCCCGGATGGAAGCCGAGCGGCTGCCCCGCGGCGCGGACCCGGCGCGGCACCTCAAACTGGGCCGCGGGGGCCTGAGTGACGTCGAATGGCTCGCCCAGCTGCTGCAGCTGCGGCACGCCGGCCGGCATCCGGAACTGCGGACCACCTCCACCGTCCAGGCCCTCGAGGCGGCGGCCGGCCTGGAACTGCTGGAGGCCGGGGAAGTGGTACTGCTGCTCCGGGCCTGGCGGCTCGCGAGCCGGATCCGTTCGGCCAACGTGATCTGGACCGGGCGCGCCTCGGACCTGCTGCCGTCCTCACGCCGCGACCTGGAAGCCGTGGCCCGCTGGTGCGGCTACGGCCACGGGAACGCCGCCGAGCTTGAGGAGGACTACCTGCGGCTCAGCCGGCGGGCACGCGCCGTCTTCGAGCGTGTCTTTTACGGCCAATAGCCGGACTCTGCGGCCGCTCTGGGTACCAACGCGGAAATGCGGGTAGCCTCGAGGGGTACTTTGCCGGTCCTCGAGGCCGGCTACCGCACTCACCTAGGGGTTGTTTACCTTGCCCAGACTCCAGCAGACCGGGGCCGCCCGGCCGCGGACGGCCACGGTCATCGGAGCGTTGCTTGCCTTCGCCGCGATGTTCCTCGGTGCCTCAGGCGCTGCCGCGGCCCCCGCGGACGCGCCGCCCGCCCCAGGCGCCAAGGTCCAGTCCGCCGGGGCAGCGCAGCCAGCCGCCGCGCCGTCGAGCCTGTCCGGAAAAACCTTCGTCATCGGCACGGACACCACGTTCGCCCCGTTCGAATTCCGTGACGCCGGCGGCGAGCTGACCGGCATCGACATGGACCTTATCCGCGAGATCGCCAAGAACCAGGGCTTCTCCGTCGAGATCAAGTCGCTCGGCTTCAACGCCGCCCTGCAGGCGCTGTCCTCCAACCAGGTGGACGGCGTGATCGCCGGTATGTCCATCACGGAACCGCGCAAGAAGATCTACGACTTCTCCGACCCCTACTTCGAGTCGGGCGTCCAGATGGCCGTCGCCAAGTCCAACACGGAGATCAAGGGTTACGAGGACCTGCGGGGCAAGACGGTCACCGCCAAGACCGGCAGCGAGGGCGAAGCGTTCGCCAAGTCGATCGCCGGCAAGTACGGCTTCACGGTCAAGTCCCTGGACCAGTCCGCCACCATGTACGAGCTCGTCAAGTCCGGGAACGCCGTCGCCGTCTTTGACGACTACCCGGTGCTGGCATACGGCATCAGCCAAAACAACGGCCTCAAGGCCGTGTCCGAGAAGGAAAAAGGCGGCTCCTACGGCTTCGCCGTGAACAAGGGCAAGAACCCGGAACTGCTCAAGGCGTTCAACACCGGACTGGCCGAACTGAAGTCCAACGGCAAATACCAGGAAATCCTGGACAAATACCTCAAGGACCCCACGCAGGCTGCCACGTCCAGCTTCTGGGACCTTCTGGCCACCAGCTTCCCCGCCCTGATGAAGGGCCTCGGGAACACCGTGCTGGTCACCGCGATCTCCTTCGCCCTCGCCATGCTGATCGGCCTTTTCATGGGGTTCCTGAAGATCTCCACGAGCGCGCTGCTGCGCGGGATCGCCACCACCTTCGTCAGCATCTTCCGCGGAACCCCGCTGCTGGTCTGGGCCTTCTTCTTCTACTTCGGCATCCCGCAGCTGACCGGGCAGCCGATCGACATCTGGGTGGCCGGCGTGCTGACCCTCAGCCTCAACGCCGGCGCGTACATCACTGAAATCGTCCGGGGCTCCATCCAGTCCGTGGACCCTGGCCAGCTCGAAGCCAGCCGCAGCCTGGGACTGGGCTACTCCAAGTCCATGCAGAAAGTCGTGGTCCCGCAGGCTTTCAAGATCATGACGCCGTCGCTGATAAACCAGCTGATCATCATGCTCAAGGACAGCTCGCTGCTGCTCGCCATCGGCTTCGCCGAACTGCTCTACCAGGGCCAGCAGATTTACGCCGGGAACTTCCGGATCACTGAAACCCTGCTGATCGTCGCGGTCCTGTACTTCGTGGTGATCATGCTGCTGACCAAGCTGGCCAACGTTGCGGATAAGAGGTTCAACAAATGAGCACGGCAGTCACTGCACCCAGCAAGATTTCCGTCCGGGAACTGAAGAAGTCCTTTGGCTCCAACGAGGTCCTCAAGGGCATCAACGCCGAGGTCGCCGAAGGCGAGGTGGTGTGCGTCATCGGGCCCTCGGGTTCCGGCAAATCCACCTTCCTGCGCTGCCTGAACAAGCTCGAGGAGATCACCGCCGGCCACGTAACGGTGGACGGCTTCGACGTGACGGACCCCAAGGTGGACATCAACGAGGTCCGCCGGCACATCGGCATGGTCTTCCAGCACTTCAACCTGTTCCCGCACATGTCGGTGATCGAGAACATCATGCTGGCGCCGGTGGAGTCCAAGAAGCAGGGCAAGGACGAAGCACGTGCCAGCGCCCTGAAACTGCTGGACCGCGTCGGACTTGCCGAGAAGGCCGATGCCCGGCCCGCCTCGCTCTCCGGCGGCCAGAAGCAGCGCGTCGCCATTGCCCGGGCGTTGGCTATGAACCCGGACATCATGCTCTTCGACGAGGCCACGTCCGCGCTGGACCCGGAAATGGTGGGCGAGGTGCTGCAGGTGATCAAGGACCTCGCCCGCGATGGCATGACGATGGTGCTGGTGACCCACGAGA
Source organism: Arthrobacter sp. SD1074B (assembly GCF_056780195.1). Taxonomy (NCBI): domain Bacteria; kingdom Bacillati; phylum Actinomycetota; class Actinomycetes; order Micrococcales; family Micrococcaceae; genus Arthrobacter; species Arthrobacter sp. SD1074B. The sequence goes on from NZ_JBRAZT010000001.1 coordinate 1,568,110, forward strand.
TGGGCTTCGCCCGTGAAGTGGCCGACCGGGTGCTGTTCATGGCAGACGGCGTGATTTGCGAGCAGGGCGCCCCGGAGGAGCTGTTCGGCAACCCGCAGCAGCCGCGGACCCGGGAGTTCCTCTCCAAGGTGCTCTAGGCGTCTGCCCCCGGGCTGTCCCGACGCCGGGGCAGCCCGGCTTTGGGTACGCTTCTGACATGTCTGAACACGTGTGGCTGATCGCCTTGAAGAACCTCGACGACGACGCCCGGGCCATCAAGCTGGCGGAGGTCGCCGGCCTGGAGCTGGGCGAGGGGCAGCGGATGTTCGTCGGTGATCCGCTCCGGATGATGCTGACGGGCCTCGAAGAGGACTCCCGCTTCCCCTACGTGATGGATTCCAACGGCTCGGCTGTCGGCGTGGCCACGTTGCAAACCGGGGCTGCACGCGCCGCCGGCTGGGCCGACGACGAATCGGTCTGGCTGCTCCGCGGCTTCCTTGTCGACCGGCGGCAGCAGGGCAAGGGATTCGGTGCCGCCGCGGCGGCTGCGGCCGTGCGGGAGGCCGCCCGGCTGACGGCCGCGCTGGGCGGCGGGCAGCGCGGCGTCGTCCTGTCCGTCAATGAAGCCAATCCCGCCGGGCAGGCTGCCTACCTCAAGGCCGGCTTCGAGGACCGCGGGCAATACCTGGGCGGAGACGCCGGCCCGCAGCGGATCATGTACCGGGAGTTTTGACCGGCGCACGAACGAGTCCGCCGGACTGTCGTGGGCGGGAGGCGCCTGAAGGGCGCGCCGCTCACGCCTGGGCCGTGGCCCACTCCGGCTCGAAGTCCGGATGGTCTTCGTAGCCTGCGGCGAGGATGTTGAGCATGGCGCGGCGGGCCATGGCCAGCTCGCCCTGGGCGTCCGTACTGTCAAAGAGGCCCGCGGCGGCCCGCTTCCAGCGCGCAAGGATCTCCCGCTTTTGGGCACACTCTGCGCGCATGGGCGCGGCAAGCGGGGGAGACGCCGAGTGGTCCGGAAAAGGGGCGTGCCGGAGCTCTGCTTCTTCTTCGTCGATTCGAGCTTCCAGAAACTCCACAATATCCACACTTCGGATTGTGCCACGCCCCTATGCCGGATGGGAGATTTCGTCGTCCGGGGGCCCATTATCATCCGCCGAGGCGAGGGCTGCCCGGATGAGCCGGGAGTAGTGCCGGTCATGGGGAGCGAGGCGGTCCAGGTAGGAAGCCAGTTCCTCCACCCGCTCACTCCGGGCCTGCTGCTCCTCTACGAGGTTGAGGAGGTAGCGCCTGTCCCGGGCAGACTGGTCGGCCACGCCGCCGGCAAATTCGTTCTCGTCGGCCGCGAGCCTCTCCTCAATGGAGGCGAGAGCCGCGTCGTGGGAGTCCGCGCCGCTGGGTGCTGGTCCTGCTTCACTGCCCGGCGCGGCCCCGCCGGCCGACGTTTCCCCCAGGCCATCGAAGCGGTCCAGGCGGGAGTACCCGGGTGCCGGGTCGTCGGCCACAAGGTGTTGGCGTATAAAGCTTCGGAACCGGGACATCACCGCTCCTCGATGTAGCTCCTAGAACCAAGCGTAGTCTCGAACGCGGGAGACGGTCGGCTCATTAACTCCAATAGTGGCACGCAGCGGCGTGACCCGCGGAACGGACAGCGCGGCCAAGCGGATCCTGGCACAGCAATAGGCCGGCCCGAGGCTTGAAACCTCGGACCGGCCTTGTTGCCTGGTCAGACGCCGTAGTAGAGCTCGAACTAAACAGACATTATTGGGCGTGCGGTAGGCCCAAATCTCGTCAGCTTCCATTCAGTTATTCTCCATGACAGCCGAAATGCCAACCCTGTTGATCAGTGGCAAGAGCTTGGCCAGTAGTCCGCTTGTTCCCGGAACTTATGGTCGGCTTCTGGATCCTCGTCGGGGAAGCGGTCATGGCCCGACGGCACATCAGCGAGCCGGCCGCTTATCGTTCGATCTTCGCCGAGGTGTCCGAGTCCGGGGAAGGTGTTCACCTCTTCGTCGACCACCAGTTCAGTCACCAACCGGATGCACTCGGAAGCCCAGCCGGCCAGCACCCGGCCGTCGAAGCAATGGCCAAACTCGATGCAGCCGATGCCGTGATGCAGGACAAAGCCGAGACCTGCGCCGGCGGACGATGCCCTGGGCGCCTCGGACTGAGGTCAGTAGATGGTAACCACCGGTTCCTTGATATACACGCGCTGCTCGTACGTCGGCTGGAGCGTGCTGCTACCCGAGCCGCGGTAGAGCCCGCTGTGCCAGACGACCCACTGGGAGTCCCACGCTTCGGCGTCGTGACACCACGTCTGCTTGCCGATCTCAACGCCCGCAGGGTCGAGGCTGACGCACGCAAGGGACTGTACTGCGCCAGCACGGTACGTCACCATCGCGTACGTTGCGGAGCCGTCCACGTACGGCATGAGTGGAATGCTCCATGCGTTGACATTGGAGCCGTCGTCGCCCCACAGGCGCCAGTATCCGTTCTCCACGCGGAGCGCGACCTGGGCGTAGCGCCAACCACCATCCTTGTCGGGACCGTGCAGCTGGACCAGGGAGTGCCATGACCTCCCGTCGTTCTTCGCAGGGCCAAGGACCGGCTTGAGCCAGCCCTTCCACTGCGTCGTCTTCCCGGGCGCAGACAGCGTCGCAGCCGCTTGCGACGCTCCGACCTTGATCTCGCTGCGGCGCTTTAGGTCAGGCGTCGCGTCAGCGGGTGCGCCGGTGATCCACCAGTCGGTCGTCCCGTACTGCGCGGGCTTCATTCCGTTCCACTCCGAGGCGGTGTACCATGCCGGCTGACCTATATGGTTGGGTGCGGTCATGGGCCCGTAGGTCGTACGGCCAGCCGCTGATGCGGTGACCGTGGGGGCGAGCATGAGAGCTACCGTCAACATACCCACGATGCTGCGTCGAATGATGGTCACAGGCCAGCCTCCTAGTGCTGCCAGACTGAGACCGTTGTTAAGGTTATTTATTGTCTGTCCGCGCCGTGAGCGTCGTCAAGAGCTCCTGCTTGAGCACTTTCTGGCCCTGCCGGACCCTGGCGGTGACCTGCTCGGGGGTGGGTCTGTGCGCCATGATTCGTGAGTCTGCTCCTGTGTGCATTCTCGGACACGAAACTCACACAAACACGGGACTCCTACTTGGGGACCCGACCAGCCACGATGGCGACGGAACCAGATGCTTTGACGGTCGAAAGCACTGCCAGGCAAGCAGTGCATCCGTCACGGCAACTCCAGCGTACGGGCAAAGGGGCCCAGCGCTTCGCGGTGGGGAGTTCGGGGTGATATTTTTGCCCTATGCTCGGGGAGGGCTAGGGGCGGAGGGGCGGGAGTGGTGTTCCCCCACCCCTTTGGCATGGGGTCTGGGATAAGGAAAAGCCCTATTCCGGATTTCCACAGGATGCAGTGAGTCTCTCGTCCCCGCGGACCGCATTGCACCACATGTGGCCAGTGCGCAGGTTGCTGGGACGCAGAAAAGGCAGGTCCATGCATCGCGTTCGTAGATGGCCTGGCGGTCAGCATCGCGTACTCATCGCCCGTGTTGCCATCCGCATGCCAGTAGGAAGTTGGCTTGTGCCCACGTTTGGTAGCGTTCGGCCTGGCCTGCGACGCTCGACGTTTACGGGCACATGTAGCCAGACAAAGAAGAGTCCGCACGAGCTGCCATTGCCGAAGTGCTGGCTGCTCGTGCGGACTCTCTGCGGACTAAACCCCGTTTAGCCCAGTGATCTAGTTAGACGCCGTAGTAGAGCTCGAACTCGTACGGGTTCGGGCGCAGCGAGAGCGGACGGATCTCGTTCTCGTACTTGTACTCGATCCAGGTGTCGATCAGGTCCTGGGTGAAGACCCCGCCGGCCTGCAGGAACTCGTTGTCCTCGGCCAGGGCCTCCAAGGCTTCCTCGAGCGTGCCCGGGGCCTTGGGGATGTCCTTGGCTTCCTCGGCGGGGAGCTCGTAGAGGTCCTTGTCGATCGGAGCCGGGGGTTCGATACGGTTGCGGATGCCGTCGATGCCGGCCATCAGCTGGGCAGCGAATGCCAGGTACGGGTTGGAGGAGGGGTCCGGCGCGCGGAACTCAATACGCTTGGCCTTCGGGTTCGAGCCCGTGATCGGGATGCGGATACCGGCGGAGCGGTTGCCCTGCGAGTAGACCATGTTGACCGGAGCTTCGAAGCCCTTGACCAGGCGGCGGTAGGAGTTGACCGTCGGGTTAGTGAAGGCCAGGACGGCGGAGGAGTGCTTCAGCAGGCCGCCGATGTACCAGCGCGCGGTGTCGGACAGGCCGGCGTAGCCCTTCTCGTCGTAGAACAGCGGCTCGCCACCGGTCCACAGCGACTGGTGGCAGTGCATGCCCGAGCCGTTGTCACCGAAGACCGGCTTCGGCATGAAGGTGACCGACTTGCCCCATGCGTCCGCCGTGTTCTTGATGACGTACTTGAACTTCTGCAGGTCATCAGCCGCGTGGGTCAGCGTGGTGAACTTGTAGTTGATCTCCGCCTGGCCGGCCGAACCGACCTCGTGGTGGCTGCGCTCGACCTCAAGGCCGGCCTCGTCCAGCGCGATGCACATGGCGTCGCGCAGGTCGGCCTGCTTGTCGGTCGGGGAGACCGGGAAGTAACCGCCCTTGACCGGGGTCTTGTAGCCGAGGTTTCCGCCCTCTTCCTCGCGGCCGGTGTTCCAGTGGGCTTCCTCGGAGTCGATCTTGTAGAAGCTGCCCTGCGGGGAGGACTGGTACTGGACGTTGTCGAAGACGAAGAACTCGGCCTCCGGGGCGAAGAACGCGGTGTCGGCAATGCCGGTGGAGGCCAGGTAAGCCTCGGCCTTCTCGGCCACGCCGCGGGGATCGCGGTGGTACGGGTCACCCGTACGGGGGTTCACGATGGAGAAGTTCAGCGCGAGCGTCTTCTCGATGCGGAAGGTGTCGACGAACGCCGTCGTGACGTCCGGGATGAGCTGCATGTCCGACTCGGCGATGCCCTGGAAGCCGCGGATCGAGGATCCGTCGAAGAGCTGGCCGTTGACGAAGAAGTCCGCGTCAACGCTCTTGGCAGGGACGTTGAAGTGCTGCTGAACGCCCGGGAGGTCGGTGAAGCGGATATCAACGAATTTGATGTCTTCGTCTTTGATGAACTTGAGGACTTCGTCCGCAGTCTTGAACATCTATGCTCCTTACGCATATGAAAGATCTGGCCGTCAGGCCGTGTGGTCCAGCGCAGTCCAACGGCGGGGAAAACGCAGTGTCCACCCCGCCCACGATGCCGCTAGCAACTGTTACCACCCTAGGGACACGGGATTTCCCCACGGTGTCCGCTTTGTTTCGGGCAGGTTACAGAATGCGCTGACCTGTTAACGCTAGTCGCTGTCCACAGTGTGGCCTATCCGGGTCCGCTCTGTGACCGGGAAGCGTCCATATGGTGAACAGCTCATGGCCTGGCCCCGGAGCCGATAGGCTTGGTGGGTGGTTGATCGCAAAGATATTGGCTCCTGGCTCAGCGGACCGGACACGTCCGGCATCTCCAAGTACCCGGGGGAGCGGCTGGGCCTGCCCGAGTCCGGACCGGGCTCCATCGCCCGGGCAGGCCGCCGGATCCTGGCCATCTGCATCGACTGGGGGATTGCCCTGCTGATCAGCAACTTCGCCTTCGCCGGAAACCCCTGGGCGAACCTTGCGGTCTTCGCCGTCGAACAGGCCCTGCTGGTCGGAACACTGGGCTACAGCATCGGCCATCGCATCATGGGGATCCACGTCGTCCGGCTCGACGGCGGTCCGGCCGGCCCGCTACCGGCCCTGGTCCGCAGCGTGCTGCTTTGCCTGGTGGTCCCTGCGGTCATCTTCGATCCGGACCACCGCGGCCTGCATGACAAGGCCATGAATACAGTCCTCGTCCGGATGTAGACCCCGCGGCCCTGGTCGGCCCGTGGGGGCTAGACCCGGGCCCTCTCGCCGGACGCCTTCCCCACTGCCGGCTCCGCCGGCGCCGACGCGACCCCATCACCCCGGATGCTGAGGTACCCGCGGCGGCCGGCCCAGCGTTCGAACCAGATGGTGGCAAACGGCAGGACCGCTGCGAGCCCGGCGAAGAATGCCACCCGGAACGGCCAGCGTTGCAGCCGCCACAGCGAGAGGGCGGCCAGGCCGTAGCCGATGAAGAACGCCCCGTGCACCGGCCCGGCAATCTCCACGCCCAGCTCGGTGGTCCGTAGCACCCACTTGAGGAACATCCCCACCAGCAGGGCCGCCCAACTGCAGGCTTCGGCTACTGCCAGGATCCGGAAAATCCTGGTCACGGCGGTCTTCGAGGGAATTCTCATGGGGGTAGTCCTCCGGTGTAGGTCGTCGGGGCGGCTCGTGCGTCGGCGTCGCGGTGTTAGTCAGAGCGGTGGCGCCGGCGCGGCTTAAAGTGGAACGCCCCGGCTGCCGGCGGAGAGCCGGTAACCGGGGCGTCCCGGAAAACTTATCGCCAGGCTCGGGCGCCTAGCGGCCGCGGGCCGCCTTGCGGTCCGGGCGAGCCTTATACGGATCGATGCCCTTCGGGATCGGCAGGCGGTTGCCGAGCGAGGAAATGCGCTTCGAAACGGTGCTGACCTCAGTCTTGGTCAGTTCGTTCTTCATCTTGCCCATCTTCTTAGCGACCTGGCTGATCGGCACCTGGCCCTCGCCCCGTCCGCTCTCGATCACGTGGATGGTGACGTTGGGCAGGATACGGGCGAGGCGCTTGCGTTCGGCGTCGAGCAGCGGCTTGACCCGGTGGCTGGGGCCCTCGCTTACCAGCACGACGCCGGGGCGTCCGATGGCGCGGAAGACGGCGTCCTGCGTGCGCGGGTTCACGGCGACAGGCTGGTCCTCGGTGATCCAGCCGCGGCGCAGGGTGCCCAGCGCGGCGCCGGAGGCGCCCGGCTGGTTCTCGATCTGCGCGAACGCGGCACGCTCGGCGCGGCGGGACAGGATCAGTGTGGCGGCCAAGATGCCCAGCGGAATGCCGATGATCAGGCCGGTGATCCAGTTATCCAGCAGGAAACCGACCAGGAAGCTGACCGCGACGACGCCGAGGAAGGCCAACAGCATGAGCCACGGCACCATCGGATCGTGACGCCGGGTCATCTGGAAGACTTCCCTGATTTGCTTCAGCCGGCTTGGCTTCTTGGCCTTTGCTTCCTTGGGCTTGCGGGAGAAAAGGCCACGCTTCGGCTCACCGGCTGAAGAAGGGGACGTGCTGGAGTCAGGGAAATTCGCCATAGTGCCTTAATTCTACGTGATGCACGGCTCAGGGCCGGACACCGGATTGCTCCGGTGCCGGCCCTGGGCGGCAAGGGGGTGCGGGGTGATTCAGGAATGCGCTGCGAGCAGCGAGCTGGCTTCCTGCCGGGTACTGCCGGAGCTTTCGATGTGCGCGAGGGCTGCGGGGATTTGCCAGCCCTTCTTGCGCATCGCAGTGGCCCAGAGCCGGCCGGCGCGGTAGGACGAGCGCACCAGCGGTCCGGACATGACGCCGAGGAAACCGATTTCGTCAGCTTCGTGCTGCAGGTCCACGAATTCCTGGGGCTTGACCCAGCGGTCCACCGGGAGGTGGCGTTCGGACGGGCGCAGGTACTGGGTGATGGTGATCAGGTCACATCCGGCTTCGTGCAGGTCGCGCAGGGCCTCGGAGATCTCCTCACGCGTTTCGCCCATGCCCAGGATCAGGTTGGACTTGGTGACCATGCCAAGCTTGCGGCCCTGCGTGATGACGTCCAGCGAGCGCTCGTAGCGGAAGGCGGGCCGGATGCGCTTGAAGATCCGGGGCACCGTCTCGACGTTGTGCGCGAAGACTTCGGGCTTGGAGTCGCAGATCGCGGCGATGTGCTCGGGCTTGCCGGAGAAGTCCGGGATCAGGAGTTCGACGCCGGTACCCGGGTTCAGTTCGTGGATCTTGCGGACCGTTTCGGCGTAGAGCCAGACGCCCTCGTCGGCGAGGTCATCGCGGGCCACACCGGTGACGGTGGCGTAGCGAAGCTGCATGGCCTGGACCGAGCGGGCCACCTTGGTGGGCTCGAACATGTCCACGGGGGAGGGCTTGCCGGTGTCGATCTGGCAGAAGTCGCAGCGCCGGGTGCACTCGGAGCCGCCGATCAGGAACGTCGCTTCCTTGTCTTCCCAGCACTCGAAGATGTTGGGGCAGCCGGCCTCCTCACACACCGTGTGGAGGCCTTCCTTCTTGACCAGGTTCTTGAGCTGGACGAACTCCGGCCCCATCTGGACCTTGGCCTTGATCCATTCGGGCTTACGTTCCACCGGGGTGGCCGCATTTCGCTGCTCAATGCGCAGCATCTTCCGGCCTTCTGGTGCCAGTGTCACAGTAGGGCTCCTTCATGGGTTGCAACTAGGGCTTCTTCATTGTTGCGCAGTTCCTCGGTGATCCGCGACACGAGGTCCGCCGGGGTGACGTCGCGGCCGGTCTCCTGCGCGATCGTGGTGACGCCGGCGTCGGTGATGCCGCACGCAATGATCTGGCCGTACGGCGCCAGGTCGTTGTTGCAGTTGATGGCGAAGCCGTGCATGGTCACGCCTTCGTGTACCCGGATGCCGATCGCGGCAATCTTGCGCGCCGGGCCCTTGGCATCCTGGTCGATCCAGACGCCGGCCCGGCCCTTGATCCGGACGGCGTCGATGCCGTAGTCGGCCAGGACGGCGATGATGACGGCTTCGAGGCGCTCGACGTAGTCGCGGATGCCGGCCGGGTTCTTCAGTTTGATGATGGGATAGCCCACCAGCTGGCCGGGGCCGTGCCAGGTCAGCTTTCCGCCGCGGTCCACGGGTACCACGGGGGTCCCGTCGAAGGGGCGTTCGTGGTCCTCGGTGCGTTTACCTGCGGTGTAGACCGGGGAATGTTCGAGCAGCAGAACGGTACTGGGGGCGGTTCCGGCGACGACGTTCCCGTGGAGTTCGCGCTGGATGTCCCAGCCGCGGGCGTAGTCGACGAATTCGGGAGCCAGACCCAGCTGGGAGAACTCAAGAGTCATGGCATCCAGCTTAGTCCTCGGCCGTCGCGCTCACCGATTCTGTGGTGAACCTCTCATGCCTGTGGATAACTTCTGCGGGGATTCCGAAGATCCGCTATTCCTGAACCATGGATGATGACGAACGGTCCGCATACCCTAATTCCGCATCTGGTTACGCACCGGCGCCGGAGGTCGCCGGTTACGACGTCGGACGGCTGCTGGGACGCGGCGGCAGCGCCGCCGTCTGGCTCGCCACGGACCGGACCACGCAACGTGACGTCGCGTTGAAGTGCTTCGTCGGGCCGCCGGGGGAGGAGCCGGCGGATCCGCGGCGGGCTGCGGATGCCGAGGAAGCCCTGCGGCGCGAAGTGCGCGTCCTCTCCGCCCTCGACCACGAGCACCTCGTCAAGGCGCACACCGTGGTGCGGGTGGGCTACCCGGACGGGTGCGCCGGGCTGGGGCTCGTGCTGGACTACGCCGCAGGGGGATCGCTGGGCCAGCTCCTCCTGGCCCGCGGCAGCCTGGCAGCGGGAGAGGCCGTCACCATCCTGACCCCGCTCGCGCAGGCCCTGGCCTACCTGCATGCCAGCGGCTTCACCCACGGCGATGTGTCACCGGGAAACGTGCTGTTCACCGGCCAGGGCAAGCCGCTGCTGGCCGACTTGGGCGTGGCACGGATGCTGGCGGACCCGCAGGAGTCCGGGCGGGCCGGCACGGACGGGTTCCATGACCCTGCCCCGGTTGACGCCGTCCGCGCCGGCCTCCAGCCTGAACGCGACGTCTACTCCCTGGCCGCGCTGGGCTGGTTCTGCCTCACCGGCAGGGCACCCGAGCCGGAGCCGCAACGTCCGCCGCTGCCGCTGCTGGTCCCGACGGTTCCGGCCGGGCTCGCCGACGCGCTCGAAGCGGGACTTCGTGCCGACCGCCGCCAGCGTCCCTCCGCGGGGGAGTTGGCCGCTGCAATATTCCGCAGCGCATCGCCGGTGCCCGTAGACCTCTCTGTGTCCGTGCATCCGACCGTGGTGCCGCAGCTATTGACCCGGCGCTCCGTCCCCGCGAGTCCACGGGAACGCCGGGCAGCACGGCAGCGGGACCGGAAACGCCGGAGTGCACCCCCGGCACCGGCGGCCCGACGTGCGCGGCACGGCGCGTGGCCTGACCGTGGCCCGACCCGCCCGGGCCTCCGGCGGGCGGCCGCCGCGCTTGTCACAACCGTGGGAGTAGCGGCGGCAGGCATTTTCGGGACGCTGCTGCTGGCCGGGCGGCTGGCGGCCGGGGAATGGGCGCCGGAGGTCCGGCCGCCGTCCGTACCGTCAGCCCGGCACGCGACGGCTTCGGTCCCCGCGACGGCTTCAGTTCCCGCCAGGACTTCGGTTCCCGCAGAGTCTCCGGGTTCCGGCACGGCCGGGGCCGTGCCGGCAGGATTGCAGGAGCTGCTCGCCGCAGCGGAGCCGGAAGACGCCGTCCGCGGGCTCGCAGGGTTGCGCTCCTACGCGCTCTCCACCGGGAACCTCGGGCTTCTCGACCAGGTCAACGCGCCGGCGTCGCCGGCGGCCGCCGCCGACGCCGGCGTCGGTTCCCGGCTGGCGGAGACCGGGCACGTGCTGGACGGCTTCGAAGCGCGCCTGAGCCTGGTGGAGCGCCAGCCCGAAAGCACTGCGGCGCGGGCGGTCGTCTCGCTCAGTGTGGCCTCGCCGCCGTACCGCGAAAGGGACGCCGCGGGAACAGTGGTCGCCGAGGCGGCCGCCGTCGGGGAGCAGCGGCTTCGCCTTGTGCTGGTGCCGGTGGACGGCAAATGGCGCATCCAGGAGATCCTGCCCGCCGCCGGGGGCTAACCCGACGGCGACCTGCGGTGCCGCTTAGCTGCGGTCCACTACCCAGGCCGCGGCCTGGGCGAGCGAGGGGTGCTGCCACTGGAACCCGGCCCCGGCCAGGGCCGCGGGCTCCATCCGCTGGCTCGCGAGCAGCAGTTCGTTGGCCAATTTCCCCATCACGAGGCGCAGCACGGGCGCGGGTACCCGCAGCAGCGCCGGCCGGTGGAGTGCCTCGGCCAGCCGGGCGATCAGCGAGTTCACGTCCGCGCTCTCCGGGGCGCAGACATTGACCGGTCCGGCCAGCGGCGCCGTCAGCAGGAATTCAAACGCGCCTGCCACGTCCGGAAGCGTGATCCACGGCCAGAACTGCCGGCCGTTGCCCAGCGGGCCGCCAACCCCCAGGCGCAGCAGCGGCAGGAGCCTGCCAAGGGCGCCCCCGCTGCGGCTCAGGACGACGCCGGTCCGGGTAGTGACCACACGGACCCCGGCCGGCGCCTCGTGGGCGGCAGCTTCCCAATCGACGCAGATCCGGGCCAGGACACCGCTGCCGGCCGGGGCGCCTTCGCGCAGCACCGCAGGCCCGGCGTTGCCGTAGTAGCCGGAGGCGGACTGGCTCAGGAAAACCGGCGGCGGGGTGTCCATCCGGGCCATCGCCGCTGTCAGGGTCCGCGTCGGGCCCAGGCGCGAGGCGGTGAGCTCGTTGATCCGGCGCCGCGTCCAGGGCCGGTCGCCGATCCCTGCACCGGAAAGGTTGATGACGGCGCTGGCGCCCTTAAGGGCCGTGTCGTCGATGCGTCCCTCGGCGGGATCCCAGCGGAACTCGTCGGCGGAGGCCGGCGGCCGCCGGACCAGGCTGGCGACGTCGTGGCCGCTGCCGCGCAGCGTGCTGGAAAGGGCGGTTCCGATCAGCCCGGAGGCGCCGGCAAGGAGGATTCGCATGATCCATCTCACCACGCCCGGCACGGCAGGGAAACCTCCCCGGCGCCCGGGCGGTTTTGACTATGATCGAACGATGACCTCTTCGAGTTACCTCCGTTTCCCGCATCTGCACGGCGACCTGGTCACCTTCGTGGCCGAGGACGACGTGTGGATCGCGCCCCTCGCCGGAGGCCGCGCCTGGCGGGTTTCCTCGCTGCAGCTGCCCGCCCGCAACCCCCGTTTCACCCCCGACGGGCAACGCCTGGTCTGGACGGTCATCCAGGGCACGGCGCCGGAGGTTGTCACGGCGGACGTTGACGGCGGCGGGTACCGCCAGCTCAGCTACTTCGGCCACAGCTCCACCCGGGTCAAGGGTTTCACGCCCGACGGCGACGTGGTGGTCACGAGCGCCTTCCGGCAGGCGGACAGCCGCCTGACGCACGCCTACAGTCTGCCGGTCGGCGGCGGCTGGGCCGAGGAGCTTCCGTTCGGGCCGGTCGAGTCCGTTGCCTTCGGCACCGTCGTCGGGGACGAACGGCCCGTGGTCCTGGCCAGTGTGCTCTCCCGCGAACCGGCCTGGTGGAAGCGCTACCGCGGCGGCACCGCCGGTAAGCTGTGGATCGACGCGGACGGCAACGGCGAGTTCGAGCGGCTCGCGCCCGAACTCGACGGCAACCTCACCGACCCCATGTGGGTCGAGGGCCGGATCGCCTTCCTCTCCGACCACGAGGGCTACGGCAACCTTTATTCCGTCCTGCCTAACGGCACCGATCTTCGCCGCCACACGGACCACGAGGACTTCTACGTCCGGCACGCGGCCACCGACGGCGAACGGGTGGTCTTCGAATCCGCCGGCGAACTCTGGCTCCTCGCCGGGCTTGACGCCGATGCGGTCAAACTCGACATCACGCTGGGTTCCGCCTCGCAGGCGCGGCGCTCGTCGGCGCTGAAGCCCTCCCGGCACCTCGGCGACGTCGTCCCGGACCACACCGGTGACTCCAGTGCCGTGGAGGCCCACGGCACCCTGCACTGGCTGCGTCACAAGGACGGACCGTCCCGCATCCTCGAGGCAACCCCGGGGGTCCGGGCACGGCTGCCGCGCCCCTTCGGTGCCGGCCGGATCGCCTACGTCGCGGACCACGAAGGCGCCGAGGCGCTCTACCTGAAGGCCATCGCCGCGCCGCTGCAGGGCGGCCACGGGTCCGGTCAGCCGCGCAGCGCCGAAACGGCAGCGGCCGCGCCGGCGAACATTAAGGCACCCCAGGACGCCGACGGCGGAACGCCGCTGCCCAGCCCCGTCTCGGCAGCCGCCCTGACCCGGCAGGACGCTGCCTCCGCCCCCGTCCCCGCGCCGGCCTCCGTCACTGCCGCGGATGCGGCGCCCGGCGCCGGTGCTGGTGCTGGTGCAGGCCAGACCGGCGCAGGCCAGGCCGGGTCCGGCAGCGCCCCTTCCGGTGCCGCCTCCGCACCGGAGCGTGCCGGCGCCGGGGACACGACCCGGATTGACTTCCCGAAGCCGAGCCGTGCCAGCGCCATGGAAGCCAGCCCGGACGGCAACTGGCTGGCCGTCGGCACCTCCTTCGGTGATATCTACCTGGCAGACACGCGCGCCGGTACCCTGACCCTGCTGAGCAGCATCGGCGAGGGCAGCATCGACGGCTTCAGCTGGTCGCCCGACTCGGCGTGGTTGGGCTGGGCCGAGCCGGTGACCTCCTTCGGTTCCCGCACCCGGCTGCGGCTGGCCCGGATCTCCGGGTCCGCGGCCACGGACTCCCCGGCCGCGGACCCGGCCGGCGGGGCCACGATCATCGACGTCACCGACGGCCGCTTCCGGGATGATTCCCCCGCGTTCACCCCGGACGGCAAATTCCTGGCCTTCCTGTCCAACCGCAGCTTCGACCCGGTCTACGACGGACACTCCTTCGACCTGTCCTTCCCGAGCCCGATTAAGCCCTACCTCGTGGCACTGGCTGCGGACACGCCGTCCCCGTTTGGCCCCAGCGTCGCGCTCCCCGAAGACACCGTGGCAGCCGACGATGCCGGGGATGGTTCCGGCACCGAAAAGGCCGTGACGGTCAAGGTTGACGCCGAGGGCCTTGCGCACCGGGTCATCAGCGTCCCGGTCCCGCAGGGCAACTACTCGCACCTTGCTGCCACCGCCGGCGCCCTGCTCTGGCTCGACCACGAACTGGCCGGGGTGACCGGTGACGGCCGGGCCAGCCTGGAGGACAAGGACGCGGCCCCGAGCCTGGTCCGCTTCGACCTGGCCAAATGCCGAACCACCACCATTGTTGACGCGCTGGACAGCTACCGGCTTACCGGCGACGGCGAAAAGGTGGTCCTGCTCCAGGACAAGCAGATCCGCGTTGCGCCCGCCGCGTCGAAAGCCGACGAAGAATCCGGGCAGCTGGTCAAAGTGGACCTGAACCGGATCCGGGTCCGGCTGGATCCGGTCAGCGTCTGGGGCCAGGCCTTCGACGAGGCCTGGCGCCTGCAGCGCGACTTCTTCTGGACCGCGGACATGGCCGGCCAGGACTGGGATTCCGTGCACGCCCGGTACCGGCCGATCGTGGACCGGCTCGGCTCGCACGATGACCTCGTGGACCTGCTCTGGGAACTCCACGGCGAGCTGGGAACCTCGCACGCCTACGTCCGCCCCGCCATGGTGACGGAGAACGGCAGCAACGGCCAGGGCCGCCTCGGCGCCGACCTCGCGTTCACCGGTGAGGGCTGGGAAATCACCCGCATCCTGGCCGGCGAATCCTCCGATCCGCTGGCCACCTCGCCGCTGACCCGGCCGGGCGTGGACGCACGGCCCGGGGACGTACTGCTGGCCATTGACGGCGTCGAACTTTCGGCGTCGCTGACGCCGGCGGTCCAGCTGGCCGGAGCCGCCGGCCGCGCCGTCGAGCTGACCCTGCGCAACGGCGCCGGGCACGGCTCCGCCGCAGGCAAGCAGCGCCGCGTCGCCGTCGTGCCGGTCAAGGACGAGGAACGGCTGCGCTACCAGGAATGGGTCGCGTCGAACCGCCGCACCGTGCGGGAAGCCTCGCAGGGGACCTTTGGTTACTTGCATATCCCGGACATGATGGCCAACGGCTGGGCGCAGCTGCACCGCGACCTGGATACCGAGACGTCCCTCGACGGCCTGATCGTGGATGTCCGCCGCAACCGCGGCGGCCACACCTCACAGCTAGTGGCGGAGCTGATCGGTCGCAAGGTGACCGGCTGGAGCATGCCCCGGGGCGAGCGTCCGCGCACCTACCCGCACCACGCGCCGCGCGGCCCGGTCATCATCCTTACCGATGAATTCGCCGGCTCCGACGGCGACATCATCACCCAGGTCTCCAAGCTCCGCGGGATCGGGCCGGTCATCGGCACCCGGACCTGGGGCGGGGTCGTCGGCATCGACAACCGGTTCGCACTGGCGGACGGCACCGGGGTCACCCAGCCGCGCTACGCCACCTGGTTTACCGGCGGCGTGGGTTGGGGCGTTGAAAACTATGGTGTTGCACCCGACATCGAGGTGGCCTTCCCGCCGCACGCCTATGCGGCCGGGGTGGACCCGCAGCTGGAGTACGGCATCGGCGCGCTCAAAGAAATGATCCAGGAGCTCCCCACCGACCGTCCGCCGCTCCGCGAGGGGTACCGGACGGTGCGGCCCGCCCCGCTGCCGGCCCGCGGGACGGGCAACTAGCGACCAGCAAGGAGGCCCCCGCCCCGGAAGATCCGGAGCGGGGGCCTTCGCGTGGTCGGCGGGTACTGGCTGCTAGGCGGCCAGGGTGGCGTCCAGGGTGATCTTGATGCCGGTCAGGGCCGCGGAGACCGGGCAGCCGGTCTTGGCTTCCCCGGCGATGCGCTGGAAGTCCTCCTCGGAGATGCCGGGCACCCGGGCATTCAGGGTGAGGTGGCTGCCGGTGATGCCGGTACCGGGTTCAAACGTGACGTCGGCCTTGGTGTTGACTTCCTCCGGCGTGTGGCCGGCCTGCGCCAGGGCGTGGCTGAAGGCCATCGAGAAACATGCCGAGTGCGCGGCGGCAATCAGTTCTTCCGGGCTGGTCTTGCCCTCGGCCGCTTCGGCGCGGGCCTTCCAAGTGACGTCGAAGTTGCCGAGCCCGGAGCTGTCCAGGCTGGTGTTGCCCGCCCCCGACATCAGGTCGCCGTTCCATACAGTGTGTGCGGTGCGTGTTGTTGCCATGTCCACTCCTCAGCGTCGTTGAGTCAGCGATCCGGCCAGGTAAGCCGATCCTGCCGAGTCCCATCCTAGGGACTCGGTCCGGCCGCCGCACCCGGTGTCCGCTGTCAGAGGATTTCTCCGGACATCCACCGATGGGCGCGCCGCCTGCGGGTTCAGCACCCGAACGCGGCCGGCGCGGAGACCTGATGCGAAACGACGACGGCGACGCACCCGCGCGGGGTGCGTCGCCGTCGTCGTTGGGGAGTTCTGGACTTACTGCCAGAGGGTGGCGATGGCCACGTTGAGCAGTGCGAGGCCGCCGACCGCATGGGCGAGACCCTTGCTGACCGGCTGGTCCTTCTTGTACTTGCGGCTGCCGATAAACGCGAGCACAGCCACCACGGCGGCGATCCCAAACTTGATGCCGAGCTTGGTGTAATTGGCGTCCAGGTCGAGGGCCGGGATCAGGCCCATCATGACAATGCCGGTGATGAGCTGCAGGGCAGCACCATCGAACTGGCGGGGGTGGACGGTGGGCTGCTTCATCTGGACGATCCAGATACCCACGATCATGGCGGCGCCGATGATGTGCAGGAAAACCATGATGTTATAGACGATGTTCATGAGACCTAGCTTAGCGACAAAGTGTCCACAAATAGCGAAGGGCACCTTCCCCTACGGGGAGGTGCCCTTCTCTCACCCGATCGGATGAGCTAGCGGCTAGAGACCGAGGTCGGCCTCGAACGCGCCTTCTTCAAGGCGCGCCTTGAGCGTCTGCAGGAAGCGTCCCGCGTCGGCGCCGTCCACCAGGCGGTGGTCGTACGTCAGCGAGAGGTACATCATCGAACGGATCGCGATCGAGTCGTCGCCGTTTTCGTCCGAGACGACCACGGCGCGCTTGACGATGGCGCCGGTGCCCAGGATGGCGACCTGCGGCTGGTTGATGATCGGGGTATCGAAGAGGGCGCCCACGGAACCGATGTTGGTGATGCTGAAGGTTCCGCCGGAGAGCTCGTCCGGACCGATCTTGCCGTTGCGGGTGCGGTCGGCGACGTCGGCGATCTTGCCGGCCAGGCCGGCCAGGTTCAGGTTGCCCGCGTCGGCGATGACCGGAACCAGCAGGCCCTTGTCGGTGTCCACCGCAATCGCCAGGTGCTCGGCGTTGTGGTAGGTGATCTCCTGCTTGTCCTCATCGTAGGAGGCGTTGACCTTCGGGTGCTGCTTCAGGGCTTCGGCAACAGCCTTGGCAATGAAGGGCAGGAAAGTCAGCTTGGAGCCGTTCTGCGCCTGGAAGGAGTTCTTGGCCTTGGCACGGAGCTTGGCGACCTTGGTCATGTCGACCTCGTGCACCTGGGTCAGCTGGGTGGAGATATCCAGCGACTCGCGCATCCGGCGGGCGATGACCTGGCGGATCCGAGGAGCCTTCTGCACGGTGCCGCGCAGCGAGGCGGCCGCGTCCGACACGGCTGCCGGGGCTGCTGCCGGGGCGGCGGGGGACGCAGCCGGTGCGGCTGCGGCTGCCGGAGCGGCCTTGGCCTCGGCCGCGGCCAGCACGTCCTGCTTGCGGATCCGGCCGCCGACGCCGGTGCCGGTCAGCGAAGAGATGTCCACGCCCTGCTGGTTCGCGAGCTTGCGGACCAGGGGAGTGACGTAGCCGGACTCGGCCGGGGCAGCTTCCTGCGCGGGTGCTTCCTGCTTCGGGGACTCCTGCTGGGGAGCCTGGGCCGGAGCCGGTGCTTCCTGCTTCGGAGCTTCCTGCTTGGGCGCCTCGGGGGCCGGAGCGGCGGCGGGCGCGGCCGCGCCGGCGCCGATCACGGCGAGGACGGAGCCCACCTCGGCCGTTTCATCCTCGGCAACGCGGATTTCCTGCAGCGTGCCCGCAACCGGGGACGGGATCTCGGTGTCGACCTTGTCGGTGGAAACCTCCAGCAGCGGCTCGTCCACCTCGACGGTGTCACCGACGCTCTTCAGCCAGCGGGTGACGGTGCCCTCGGTGACGCTCTCACCCAGGGCCGGGAGGGTGACTTCGTGGCTCTCACCGGCGGGCGCAGCCTCGGCGGCGGGGGCCGCGGCGGCCGGCTCGGCGGCGGGGGTCTCAGCTTCGGGCGCCGGAGCCTCGGCACCGGACGGCGACTCGGCGGGCGCCTCCTGTGCGGGGGCCTCTTCGGCGGCCGGGGCGGCAGCCTCTGCGGAGCCGGAGCCGTCGCCGATGCGGACCAGCGGGGCGCCGACTTCAGCGGTCTCGTCTTCGGCGACGAGGATTTCCTCGATCACGCCGGCGATCGGAGAGGGGATCTCGGTGTCTACTTTGTCGGTGGAAACTTCGAGCAGGGGCTCGTCCACCTCTACCCGGTCACCTACCTGCTTGAGCCAGCGGGTGACGGTTCCTTCGGTGACGCTCTCACCGAGGGCGGGCAAGTTAACGGATTCAGACATGTCGTCCCCGTTCTCCTTATTGATCTTTAGTGCGGATGGTTGCTGCCTTGTTCGAGCTTAGTGCACCCGGGATTTGGGGCCGGGCGCACTAAGCACGGAGGTTCTTGCGGTGATGCGGGGCTGTTAGCCGTGCAGGGGCTTCCCGGCTAGGGCGAGGTGCGCTTCGCCCAGGGACTCGTTCTGCGTCGGGTGCGCGTGGACCAGCTGGGCCACGTCCTCCGGGTAGGCTTCCCAGTTCACGATCAGCTGGGCCTCGCCGATCTGCTCGCCCATGCGGGCGCCGATCATGTGGACGCCGACGACGGGGCCGTCCTTCTGGCGGACCAGCTTGACCAGGCCGCTGGTTCCCAGGATGGAGCTCTTGCCGTTGCCGGCGAGGTTGTATTCCTGGGTTTCGATCTGGTCGTCACCGAACTTGGCCTTGGCGGCCTTCTCCGAGTAGCCGACGGTCGCGATTTCCGGCTCGGAATAGGTGACCTTGGGGATGTTGACGTCTTCGACGACGACCGGCTTGAGGCCGGCGATTTCCTCGGCCACAAAGATGCCCTGCTGGTAGCCGCGGTGTGCGAGCTGGACGCCGGGGACAATGTCGCCCACGGCGTAGATGTTGCCGATACCGGTGTGGAGGCGCTCGTTGGTGATGACGAAGCCGCGGTCGATCGTCAGGCCGGCTTCCTCGTAGCCGAGGTTGGCCGTGACCGGGCCGCGGCCGACGGCGACCAGCATGAGGTCCGCCTCAAAGGTCTTGCCGTCGACAAGGGTGACCTTGACGCCGTCGTTGTTCTGCTCAACGCCCTGGAAGAAGGTGCCGGTGGAGAATTTGATGCCGCGCTTCTTGAAGGCACGCTCGAAGGCCTTGACGATGGTCGCGTCCTCGTTCGGGACGAGCGACGGCAGGCCTTCGATGATGGTGACGTCAACGCCGAAGGACTTCCACACCGAGGCGAACTCGACGCCAATGACGCCGCCGCCAAGGATGATCGCGCTCTTGGGGATGAAGTCCATGGTGAGGGCTTCGTCGGAGGTGATGACCTTGCCGCCGATTTCCAGCCCCGGCAGCGTGCGGGAGTAGGAGCCGGTCGCGAGGACGATGTTCTTGCCCTTGTAGGCGGTGCCGTTGACGACGACGGTGTCGGTGCCCTGGAGCTTGCCCTCACCCTCGATGACGGTGATGCCCTTCTTGGCCTTGATGAGTCCCTGGAGGCCCTTGAACTTGCCGGCGACGATGCCGTCCTTGTAGGCGTTGACGGCGTTGATGTCGATGCCGTCCAGGGTCACGTTGACGCCGTACTTCGCGGAGTCCCGGGCGTGGTCGGCCAGTTCCGCCGAGTGCAGCAGGGCCTTGGTGGGGATGCAGCCGTTGTGCAGGCAGGTGCCGCCGAGCTTTCCCTTTTCGATGAGGCCGACGGTAAGGCCAAGCTGGACGGCACGGAGCGCAGTTGCGTAGCCGCCGCTGCCGCCGCCGAGTACCAGGATGTCGAATTCTTGCGCAGTTGCCTGATCGGCCACTAAAACGCTCCCTCGCGTGAACGATGACACGGGAGTACGCATCATCTGGTCTTGGAACTGTCTGCCGTGATTGTGCCAGCAGGCAGGTTCCCTTTCGTTTGGAATTACTTCCGTGAAGCTGTTTGCTTTGAAACTACGGTTCACCTTAGCGAACCACTAATACATGCTCCACCTTGCCGTGGCGTTTGTGGAGCGCTTGTGTCCAGTGTCACGCGGCCTTGTGGCCGGGGTATCAGCCCCGGGCCGCAGGGCCGCGCGACAACGGACGGTCCTTAAGTGGCTGCCGAAGACAGTACTTAAGGAGTGCGCGGTCAGACGGCCTTGGCGAGGATGTCCTCCACATAGGCCACCAGGGTGCGCACGGTGCAGCCGGTGCCCTGCTTGTGGTTGTAGCCGTAGGGGCTGCCGTTGTTGAAGGACGGCCCGGCGATGTCGATGTGGGCCCACGGGATCTGCTCGCCGTCCTTGCCCTTGCCCACGAACTCGCGCAGGAACACGGCCGCGGTCATCATGCCGCCGTGGCGTTCGCCGATGTTGGCGATATCCGCGACCTGCGAGTCCAGGCTGGGGCGCAGCTCCTCAGGCAGCGGCATCGGCCAGACGAGTTCACCGGCGCGGTCCGCCGCGGCCTTGAGCGCCCCGGTAACGGAGTCGGAGCCCATCACGCCGGCGGTCCGGTCGCCCAGGGCGATCAGCTGTGCCCCGGTGAGGGTGGCGACGTCGATGATTGCGTCCGGATACTCCTGGCTGGCGGCGACGATGCCGTCGGCCATGACCAGGCGGCCCTCTGCGTCGGTGTTCAGGACCTCGACGGTCTTGCCGCCGAAGATGGTGAGCACGTCGGCGGGCCGCTGGGCGGCACCGGAGGGCATGTTTTCCGCGATGCAGAGCCAGGCGGTCGCCTTCACCGGCAGGCCCAGCTCGGCGAGGGCAAGGACGGTGTTAAGGACGACGGCGGCACCGGCCATGTCGCTCTTCATGTCGCCCATGCCCAGGTGCGGCTTGAGCGAGATTCCGCCGGTGTCGAAGGTGATGCCCTTGCCGACCAGGGCGATCTTCGCGGTGGCCTTGGCGGGGGCGTATTCGACCTTGACCAGGCGCGGCTGCCGGGTGGAGCCTTTACCGACGCCCAGGATACCGCCGAAGCCGTCCTTCTCGAGGCGCTTCTCGTCCCAGACAGTCACCTTGACCGGCAGGCCTTTAGCCAGATCCCTGGCTGCGTCGGCGAACGTTTCGGGGTAGAGGTGGCTCGGCGGCTGGTTGACCAGGGTACGGGTGGCGTTGACGGCCTTGCCGACCAGGGCGGCGCGCTCCAGCACGGGCGCCAGCGCCTTGTCGGTCGCGAAGTCGGTGAGGATGCGGACGTTCTTGACCGGGTCCTTGAGCCCGTCCTTGGCGGAGCGGTACTCGCTGAAGGAGTAGGCGCCCATCGCGGCGCCCTCGGCGACGGCAGCCACCGCGGCGAGGTCCGGCGTCGGGAGGGCCAGGGTGACGGTGCTGACCCCGGCGAGCTGGCGGACTGCCGAGCCGGCCGCGCGGCGCAGCGCCTCCCCGGAGAGGGGGGTGCCCGCGGTAACCTTGCCGACGCCGGCGAGCACCAGGACGGAGGCGCCGGCTTCGGGCAGGCCGGGCAGGCGGTGCGCCTGGTCCGCGGCGCCGGTGAGGCCCAGAACGCCCAGTGACTCGGCCAGCGCCTCGGCCGCCTTGGCCGTCAGCGGGTTCTCCAGCAGCACGGGGCCATCGGTGCCCTGTCCCACGCCCACGACGAGGGCGTCGGACGGGGACTTCTTCAAGTCTCCGGCGACCGCACTCAGTTTGACTTCGGTATTCTTGACCACGAGGACAATCCTCAATTCTCTGTGATTTTTCGGCAGGAACTGCATGTTCGGCGCCCTGCCACGGGTACCTGAGCCACCATCGGTATTGCATGCAACCTGGTGTCTGCAAGGCCATCTATGAGGCCAGTTCCGATCGTAGTCTCTCCCCGGCGCCGGAGTTCAATTTAATGAGAGCTGGCACACACCCGGGGCAGGAATTACCCCGGCCGGCGGTGCGTTGTAGCTGGTATCGGCACTCCGGCGCCCCGCGTTGGGTCCCGACGGTCCCGCCCGGTGGTTGGCCGCGGGCACCGCCGCCCCACCCGTCCTGCTACTGCGAAAGGAACATGCCGTGATGGAACGGATTTCCGGCTCCCTGCTGGACCCCGAAACTCTTTACGTCCGTGATGACGCGCTGTTCCGCAGTCCTGAACTGCGCGGGCTGAACCTGTTGATGGGCTTCACCGGTTTCGCCGACGCCGGCCACGTCGTCAGGCAGATCACCACGGAACTGCTCGACACCCTGGACCACGAGCTGGTGGCCGAGTTCGACGCCGACCAGCTGATCGACTACCGCTCCCGGCGTCCGCAGGTGAGCTTCGTCGAGGACCACCTGCAGGACTACCAGGCCCCGCGCCTGGCCCTCTACCGGCTCAGCGACGGACTGGGAAACCCGTTTCTACTGCTGGCCGGGTTCGAGCCGGACCTGCAGTGGGAGCGGTTCGCCCGCGCCGTGGTGGGAATCGTGGAGGAACTGGACGTCAACCTGGCGGCCTGGATCCACTCCATTCCGATGCCGGTGCCGCACACCCGGCCGGTCGGCGTCACCGTGCACGGCAACAGGCCGGAGCTGATCGAGGGCATCTCGGTCTGGAAACCTACTGTGGAAGTGCCCGCCGCCGTCGGCCACATCCTGGAACTCCGCCTCGTTGAGGCCGGCCGGAACATCGCCGGTTACGTGATCCATGTCCCGCACTACCTGGCCGAGGCCGAATACCCGACAGCCGCCGTCGCGGGACTGGAATACCTGGGCGCGGCCACCTCGCTGATGCTGCCCACGGACCGGCTCCGCGAGGCCGGCCGGGAGGTCGGCAGGCAGATCGCAGAGCAGATCGATGCCTCCGAGGAGGTCCAGCAGGTCGTTTCCCGGCTGGAAACGCGGTACGACGAGAAGGCTGAAGGTACGGTGCGCCGCTCGCTGCTCGCCGACGAGAACGACCAGTTGCCGAACGCGGACGCGCTCGGCGCCGCCGTCGAGGCCTACCTCGCCCGTAAAGAACCCGGCGAATAAATACTATTTATGACGGCCGGGGCATAATGGGGGAGTGACATCCCCCCGCGCCTGGCTGATCTGGATCATCGGGATCTTCGCGTATCTGGTGGCGGTCAGCCAGCGCACCTCCTTCGGCGTCGTGGGTCTGGAAGCCACCGCAAGGTTCCACGCCAGCGCCGCCGAAATCTCCTTCTTTACCGTGCTGCAGCTGCTGGTCTACGCGGGCCTGCAGATCCCGGTCGGGGTCCTCGTGGACCGCTTCGGCTCGCGGGCCATGATTGCCGGCGGTGCCCTGCTGATGGGCCTGGGCCAGCTCCAGCTCGCGTTCGCCGAGAGCATCCCGGGCGGTGTCCTGGGCCGCGTGCTCGTGGGGGCCGGCGACGCCATGACCTTCATCTCCGTTATCCGCCTGATCCCGTTGTGGTTTGCCCCGTCCCGGGTGCCGCTGCTGACCCAGCTGACCGGCATGTCCGGCCAGCTGGGCCAGCTCTTTTCCGTGGTGCCGTTCGCGATGATCCTGCACTCGGCCGGCTGGACCCCGGCGTTCCTGACCCTGGCCGGCATGTCCGGGCTCGCCGTCGTGCTGACCGTGCTGTTGCTGCAGGACCTGCCGCCGGGCCACCCGGCACCGGAGCCGTCCCAGGGGCTGCGCGCCACCGGCGTTTCACTGTCCCGGGCCTGGCAGCAGCCGGGCACCCGGCTGGGGCTGTGGAGCCATTTCACCGTGCAGTTCAGCGGGACCGTCTTCGCGATGACCTGGGGCTACCCGTTCCTGATCTCAGCCCAGGGGCTGGACCCCGGCACCGTGTCGGCCCTGATGGCCCTCTACGTGGCAGCTGCGATCGCCGCCGGGCCGCTGATGGGCAGCTTCGTGGCCCGCCACCCCCTGCGCCGGTCCACCATGGTGCTGCTGATCTCCGGGGCCACGGCGGCAGCCTGGGCCGCGGTGCTGCTCCAGCCGGACCGGTCGCCCCTCTGGTTGCTGGCCGGCCTCGTGGTGGTCCTGGCGATCGGCGGCCCAGGCTCGATGATCGGCTTCGACTTCGCCCGGACCTTCAACCCGGCCCACCGGATCGGGACGGCAACCGGAATCGTGAATGTGGGCGGCTTCATCGCCGCGCTGTTGTCCATCTACCTGATCGGGCTGGCCCTGGACGCGCTGCACCTGGCCGGGGCCTCGCCGGGCGGCCTGTACAGCCTCGGCGCTTTCCGGATCGCGCTGAGCGTGCAGTTCGTGCTGCTGGCTTTCGGCGCCGCCGCCATCCTCATCACGCGGCGGAAGGTGCGCCGGCAGATGGCGGCGCAGGGAGTTGTCGTGCCGCCGCTGCTCAAGGCGCTGGCCCAGCAGCGCAGGGTCGTTGCGCAGCGCCGCCGCACGCCCTGACCGCTTATCCACATAGGAGCACCAGGGGCTGACACCCTGGGCCCGGCGCGGATGAAGCTTGCACTATGACAGCTCCCGACCACCTGACAATCACCGGCCCTGAAGACATCCTCGGCTTCATCCCGCACTCGCTGGGCTATTGGCCGGCCAACAGCCTCGTAGTAATGACCATGCAGGGGAACCGGCTTGGAGCCACCTTGCGCATCGATCTTCCGGACGCGTCCCGCTGCCGCGGGTCCGCGCTGGCGGCCTTCGCCCGGACTGTCCGCGATTACCTCGAGGCAGACGAGGAGGCGGACGGCACACTGCTCGCCCTTTTCGCCGGCCCCCCTGCGGAGGAGACCGCCGGGGGCGCGGCAGACGACGGCGCGGACCCTGGCGGCCCTGACCCGGGCGGTATTGACCCGGACGGCGCCGCGCTGGCCAGGCTGCTGGGCGAACTGGAGCGCACCCTCGGTGAAGCGGGACTGCCGGTGCGGGACGCCTGGCTGGTCGGGGAACGGTACTGGCGCAACGCCCATTGCTTGGACCCCGCATGCTGCGCGCCGCCCGGCCGGCCGGTCGAAGAGATCAGGAACAGCCGCCTGAATGCCGAGCTCGTCTTCCGCGGCAGCAGCGTCGGCGCCGCCCCGGGGGTGTCCGCACCGGCCGTACCGCCGGACCAGCGCGGGCCGGAGGTACTGGAAGCCCAGCAAGCCTGGGCCCGGGAATTCTCCGGCCGGTGGCGGAACCGGGCGCAGTTCGACGCGGTGTTGGACATCTGGGAGCGTGTGCTTTCCGCTGCCAGGCCCGTGGCCGCCGGCCCCCAGGCAACGCCCCCGCCGGGCGGGGCGGCATCCGCGGCAGGGAACACGCCGGCCGCCCTGCCGGTACGCCTCGCCGGCTACCCGCGGGCCACGCTGTGCGTGGCGGCGTGGCGCGACGCGGTTCTCGTGATGGCGGCCGCCGGCCGGGACGCAGCCGTTGCCGGTGCCGAGGAGTTCGGCATGTTTGACGGCGGTCCGGGCAGGCCTGCCCCGCTGCCGGAACTGGACAGGCTCCCGGCCGTGGCGCCAGAAACGGCACCGGCACCGGCAGCCGGGACCACCCGGGCCGCAACCGGCGGCACCCCGGGCTACGGGGACGTGCTCCTGGGCCTCGAACCCCCGGTGCCCGACTGGGTCCGCCTGGCCCAACTCGACCGGGTCCTTGCCCGCCTGGGCGACTGCGGCGGCGGCGAAGCCCGGGCCGCGGCGCTCACAGCCCGGGGCTGGATCGAATGGTGCCGTGGCCGCGGGTCGTTCGCTGACGCCCTGTTTACCGCCGCCGCGGCGGAACATCCGGGCTACCGGCTCGCGGAGCTGTTGGCCGAGCTGGGGCGCCGCGGCACGCTCTGCGGCTGGGCGCGCAGGAAGGAGGCCGCCTGGCAAAAGTTCGGTCCGGATGCAGCCTGAACCCCGGCGGCGGGCGCCGCCACATTGCGCGGAGGCACGGGCTCGGGGCCCCGATCCGCAAAAATCGTGAGACAATGGTTGGCGAGACCCGGTTGGGTCCGTGTATCGAGTGCGTGTAGCGAACCTTGGAAACGGGGAACATTACGGTCGCCCCGGCAGTTCTACTAAGTGGCTCTGCTGGACGTGATTGCGCCTGATGTAAAACACGGACTTGACAGGGTCATAGTGGTGTTGCCCGTATGGTGATTCCACAGACCGCCGCTAGAAAGGTTTTCTGTGACCCCGTCTTCCGCGAAGAAGGAACCCGCCGACCAGGCCGTATTGTCCCCCGAGGAGAAGAAGGCGGCGGCTAACGCCAAGCGTGCCGCCACGCGTGCAGCCAACAAGGCTGCAAAAGACGCAGCTTCGGGTGATGAGACCGCCTCGGCAGTCGCCAAGCCTGAGCCCAAGAAGCGCGGGCCCAAGCCCGGCGCCAAAGCCGCGGCCGAAGCCGCAAGCAAGTCCCGGGACGAAGATTCCGACGACGTCGAGGTCGAAGAGGACCTCGATGAGGTGACCCCCGACGCCGTCGAGCTCGGTGAAGACGGAGAAGAGGTAGCCAAGGCGGCAGCAGCCACTACCGGCTCCGGCTTCGTCTACTCCGATGCCGACGACGATGACGCCCCCGTGCAGCAAGTCATGTCCGCCGGCGCCACCGCCGACCCGGTTAAGGACTACCTGAAGCAGATCGGCAAGGTCGCCCTGCTGAACGCCGAGCAGGAAGTCGACCTGGCCCTGCGGATCGAGGCCGGGCTGTTCGCCGAGGAGAAGATCGCGGCGGACGACGGCTCCATGGATCCGAAGCTCAAGCGCGAACTCGAGTTCGTCATCCACGACGGCAAGCGCGCCAAGAACCACCTGCTGGAGGCCAACCTCCGCCTCGTCGTCTCGCTGGCCAAGCGTTACACCGGCCGCGGCATGCTGTTCCTGGACCTCATCCAGGAAGGCAACCTGGGCCTGATCCGTGCGGTCGAGAAGTTCGACTACACCAAGGGCTTCAAGTTCTCCACCTACGCCACCTGGTGGATCCGCCAGGCCATCACCCGCGCCATGGCCGACCAGGCCCGCACCATCCGTATCCCGGTGCACATGGTGGAAGTCATCAACAAGCTGGCTCGTGTCCAGCGCCAGATGCTGCAGGACCTCGGGCGCGAACCCACCCCGGAAGAGCTGGCACTCGAGCTGGACATGACTCCGGAAAAGGTCGTCGAGGTCCAGAAGTACGGCCGCGAACCGATCTCGCTGCACACCCCGCTCGGCGAGGATGGCGACTCCGAGTTCGGCGACCTGATCGAGGACTCCGAAGCGGTGGTTCCGGCCGACGCGGTGAGCTTCACGCTGCTGCAGGAACAGCTGCACTCGGTCCTGGACACGCTCTCCGAGCGCGAGGCCGGTGTCGTGGCGATGCGCTTCGGGCTGACCGACGGACAGCCGAAGACTTTAGACGAAATCGGAAAGGTCTACGGCGTGACGCGCGAACGCATCCGCCAGATCGAATCGAAGACGATGTCCAAGCTGCGCCACCCGTCCCGCTCCCAGGTCCTGCGCGACTACCTGGACTAAGCACCGGTTCAGGCAACGCGGGGCGTTTCCCGCCCGTGATCTTCGGATTTCACGGGCGGGAAACGCCCCGCGTTCCTGTTTAAGCCGCAGTTTTAAGCGCCAGCGCAAGCCCGGGTGTGTGTCACCCCGGCGGTTAACGCAGAAGGGCCCCTCCGCAACGGAGGAGCCCTTCTTGTGTGGACGTCTAGTCGACCGGAACCGGCGCCTTCTCGTGAAGGCGGCCCGTCTCGTCGTGCCAGTCGGAACTGAGCGGGCGAAGGTTCGGTTCTACGGCGCGTGCGTGGTGAGCGCAGAAGAGAAGCTCACCGCCGGAGGCTCCGAGAACAACCCGGACGTATGCCTGGGCTCCGCAACGGTCGCACCGGTCAACGGTGGTGAGTGTGCGGTCCGCAACTGCTGTTGTCATGTTCGGCCTCCTTGGTAGATCGATACATCTATATAACCAGCATTCGCCGCCGTTCCATGGCAAGGATGGGACACTTTCGCTGTCCGCGTATCACGGCTCAGTAACGGCGCCCAGGTCTTGGCCGGCGGCTTGTCCCTCCGGGGGAGTGGCAACCCGGCTTCGGGCGGCAGGACGACTAACCTAGGAAGAGCGTCTTTACGATCCATCCCTAAGGAGTTTCCGACCCGTGGCACCAAGTTCTGATTACACAGCCCGGCATCTCTCCGTGCTGGAAGGCCTCGAGGCCGTCCGCAAGCGCCCGGGCATGTACATCGGATCCACCGACTCGCGCGGCCTGATGCACTGCCTCTGGGAGATCATCGACAACTCCGTGGACGAAGCCCTCGCCGGCTTCGGCCACGACATCAAGATCATCCTGCACGCGGATAATTCGGTCGAGATCCACGACGACGGCCGAGGCATCCCGATCGACGTCGAGCCCAAGACCGGGCTCACCGGCGTCGAGGTGGTCTTCACCAAACTGCACGCCGGCGGCAAGTTCGGCGGGGGTTCCTACACGGCCTCGGGCGGCCTGCACGGCGTCGGCGCCTCCGTGGTCAACGCCCTGTCCTCCCGCCTGGACGTCGAGGTGGACCGTGGCGGCAAGACGTACAAAATGTCCTTCCGCCGCGGGGAGCCCGGCCGCTTCAAGGACCCCGGCACCAAGCCGGACCCGGCTGCCGTGTTCGAGCCTTTTGTCGACGGGTCCGTGCTCGACGTCGTCGGCAAGGCCAAGCGCGGCGTCACCGGCACCCGGATCCGCTACTGGGCCGACCGGCAGATCTTTACCCCGGACGCGAAGTTCTCCTATGACGAGCTCGCGGCCCGCGCCCGGCAGACCTCGTTCCTGGTCCCCGGGCTGAAGCTCACTGTCCGGGACGAACGCAGGGTCGCCGGCACCCCGGGGGAGTCGGGCCCGCACGAGGAGGTCTTCCACCACGACGGCGGCATCTCCGAGTTCGTCGAATTCCTCGCCGCCGATCCGGCCGTCACCGACGTCTGGCGGCTGCACGGCGCCGGCAAGTTCAAGGAAACGGTCCCCGTCCTGGACGAGCGCGGCCACAGCCAGCTGGCCGAAGTGGAACGCGACTGCGAGGTGGACGTCGCCCTGCGCTGGGGCATCGGCTATGACAGCACCGTGCGCAGCTTTGTGAACATCATCTCCACCCCCAAGGGCGGGACGCACCAGTCCGGCTTCGAGCAGGCCCTGGTCAAGACGTTCCGCAAGGCCGTGGAAACCAACGCCCGCAAGCTCAAGGCCGGCAACGACAAGATCGAAAAGGACGACATCTTCGCCGGGCTCACGGCCGTGCTGACGGTCCGCCTCGCCGAACCGCAGTTCGAGGGCCAGACCAAGGAGATCCTGGGGACCTCCGCCGTCCGCGCCATCGTGGCGAAGGTGGTCGAACGGGAGATCAACGCCAAGCTCACCTCATCCAACCGGAACGACAAGGCCCAGTCGGCACTGCTGCTGGAAAAGGTCGTCAGCGAGATGAAGTCGCGCATCTCGGCGCGCGTGCACAAGGAGACCCAGCGGCGCAAGAACGCCCTGGAGACCTCCTCGATGCCCACCAAGCTCGCGGACTGCCGCACCGACGACGTCGCGCGGTCCGAACTGTTCATCGTGGAAGGCGACTCCGCCCTCGGCACCGCCAAGCTGGCCCGTTCCTCGGACTTCCAGGCGCTGCTGCCGATCCGTGGCAAGATCCTGAACGTCCAGAAGGCCTCGGTAGGGGACATGCTCTCCAACGCCGAATGTGCAGCCCTGATCCAGGTGGTCGGTGCCGGCTCGGGCCGCAGCTTCGACATCGGCGCCGCCCGCTACGGCAAGGTGATCCTGATGACCGACGCCGACGTCGACGGCGCCCACATTCGGACCCTGCTGCTGACGCTGTTCTTCCGCTACATGCGCCCGATGATTGACGAGGGCCGCGTCTTCGCCGCCGTCCCGCCGCTGCACCGGGTGGAGGTCATCAACGCGGGGCAGAAGGCCAACGAGATGATCTACACGTACTCCGAGGCGGAGCTGCACGTGCTGCTGGACCGCCTCGCCAAGGAAGGCAAGCGGTACAAGGAACCGATCCAGCGCTACAAGGGCCTGGGTGAAATGGACGCGGAGCAGCTCGCGGAGACCACGATGGACCCGCGGCACCGCACCCTGCGCAAGGTCGGGATCGAAAACGCGAAGCAGGCCGAGGAGACCTTCGACCTGCTGATGGGCTCCGACGTCGCGCCGCGCAAGGACTTCATCATCGCCGGGGCGGCGAGCCTGGACCGGGAACGCATCGACGCCTGACCGGGCGCAACCCGTCCCGCGGGAAGGGAAGCCGGCTCAGCCGAGCAGGCCCGGCACGATCAGCAGCGCCGTCGGCACCGCCAGCAGCAGCACGCAGGCGCCCAGCACGGCGTAGCGAAGGACCTCCGGCAGCGGCGGCTGTGGGGAGAGCAGCCGGCTGACCCGCGAGGCTGTCGTCACCGCCGAACCGGCACCTCCGGTGGCGCCGGGCTGGCCGGCGTCGGCCTCGGTGCCGGCGTCGCCGAACGCCATCCGGGCCGCCGGCGCCGCCGTGGTGTTGGCAGGGCCGGCGGAACCGCTCGCGACGATCGCGATCGCCTTGATCAGCGTGGCTTTGCTTTCGGTCTTCAGGGCGACGTCGTCGGCCAGCATCTCGATCAGCGAATTCACCGCCTCCTGCGCCAGCCGGGTGGTCGGCAGCCAGGGCAAGGCCTGCCGCCACGCCGCGAACGCCCACAGCAGCAGGTGGTGGCGCTGGCTCAGGTGGGCGTTTTCGTGTATCAGCACCGCGCGCAGTTCGTCCGGCTCGAGCGCCGCCATCAGCCCGTCCGAGAGCACGGTGACGGAGCGGGCGCCGCCGGGCAGGCAGTAGGCCACGGGCGAGTCGTGGCTGATCACCATGGTCCGGGGGCCGTCGGCCGAGGGGGAGGCAAGGAGGGCGAGCAGCTCGCGGTGCCGCCGCCGCTGGCGCTGGATCTTGTAATACGTGAGCAGCAGGGTGAAGACCAGATGGGCGCTCAGCAACGCCGCGGCCGAGAGTGCGAAGATGTGCCAGAAGCCCAGCGCGGTGGTGGGCTCATCGCGGAAGACCATCCCGGCCAGTGACCGCAGGCCCGCCAGGAGGTTGTCCCCGGCCGGCTCCAGGCCGTACACCAGCATGGCTCCGATCATGGACAGGCCGCCGGCAAGGGCGATTGCCTGCCAGAGCAGCATCGCCGTCGAGGGGGAGCTCGCCGGCCATTGGGCGCGGGAAAGAAGGATAGGCACCGGCCATGCCAGTGCTATCGCCAGGACCGCCAGAAAATATGAGGTCCAGAACACCGGTGTTAGCTGTGGCCCAGCAGTTTGCGCAGCGTCTCCGCCTCGGTGGCGGACACGGAGCCAATGAAGCGGGCCAGCACGGCCTCGCGGTCGGGCGCGGAGCCCAGCACCTCGTGCATCAATTCCGCAGTGTGGTCCGCGCGGCTGGAAACGGCCTGGTAGCGGTGCGGACGGGTGCCGCGTTCACGCTCCACGAGGCCCTTGCGCTCAAGCCGGGACAGGACGGTCAGCACAGTGGTGACGGCCAGGTCCTTGCCCTCGTGGCCGGCCGTGCCGCCCGCCGCTCGGGTGCTCTGCGCTAGCAGGTCCCGCAGGGTGTTCGCCGTCGCAGCCTCCTGGCCCGCCCAGAGCAGGTCCATCACTGCCCGTTCCAGTTCGCCGAGACTTGCCATTCCGTACATCCTTCGTGAGTGCCCCTTGAGGCGGTTGTTCCGCGGGGGATGGTGTGCCGATTGCTTCAGCCTTAAATTTACCGCGTTTTGCGCGCAGTTTCTACATGAGGTAGAACATGGGCGCCACGGCGTGTCGGCCGCGGCGCCCCCGAGGTGTGCGCGGTGGGACCGGCGGCGGACGGCTGCTCCATTGCGGGGTGCTGCGTGCCGTGCCACGCTGGGTGCGGGAGGGTGCGGACTTGTTCTACACTCTGTAGAAGTAGTAGTTCTACGCATCGTAGAAAACTCTCGGGAACCTAGCCAAAGGGACTGCCTTGGACGCCTTGGAAATCGCACGCTGGCAATTCGGTATCACCACCGTCTACCACTTCATGATGGTGCCGCTCACCATCGGCCTGGGCCTGGTGGTGGCAGTGATCCAGACGCTCTGGTACCGGACCGGCAAGCCCGAATACCTCCGGATGACCAAGTTCTGGGGCAAGCTCTTCCTGATCAACTTCATCATGGGCGTCGCCACCGGCATTGTGCAGGAGTTCCAGTTCGGCATGGCCTGGAGCGAGTACAGCCGCTTCGTCGGCGACGTCTTCGGCGCCCCGCTCGCCATGGAGGCGCTGCTGGCCTTCTTCGTGGAGTCCACCTTCCTTGGCCTCTGGATCTTCGGCTGGAAGCAGCTCAAACGCGGCGTGCACCTGGCCTGCCTCTGGATTGCCGTGATCGGCTCGGTCTTCTCCGCCTACTTCATCATTGTGGCCAACAGCTGGATGCAGCACCCGGTGGGCGTCGAGATGATTGACGGGCGGCCGGTGATGACCGACGCCTGGGCCGTTTTCACCAACAACACCGCCCTCGTGGCCGTGCCGCACACCCTCTTCGGCGCCCTCGCCGTCGCCGGGTCCTTCCTCCTCGGCATCGCCTGGTACCACCTGTGGCGCCGCCGCCACGACGGCATCGACACGGTGGGGGCGGACGGCAACGTCGTTCCGGGCGAGTCCCGGATTCCCGGCCGCGACCGTGCGGACCACGCCGTCTGGATCCGCTCGCTGCGGATCGGCGCCGTCGTCGCGATGATCTCCTTCGCCGGCACCGCCATCACGGGCGACCTGCAGGGCAAGCTGATGTTCGAACAGCAGCCCATGAAGATGGCCGCCGCCGAGGCCGCCTGCCACGACGGCACCGGTTTTTCCATCCTGAGCGTGGGCAACATCGGCTCCAAGAACTGCGACGACGTCGTTGCCGTGATCGAGGTCCCCGGCATCCTGTCCTTCCTGGCCAAGGGCGACTTCACCACCGAGATCAAGGGCGTCAACAGCCTGCTGGATCAGTACAAAGCCGATTACGGCACGCACCTGCCGGACAACCCGATCTACGGGGAGCGCGCCGGCCAGGAAATCCAGTACGTCCCGGTCATGGAAGTCACCTACTGGGGCTTCCGGATGATGATCGGCTTCGGCGGTGTGGCAGCCCTGGCCGCCCTCGTGGCGCTCTGGATCACCCGCAAGGGCACGGTCCCGGCCTCCCGCGGCCTGATGCGGCTCGCCGTCTTCGGCATCCTGGCTCCCTTCGGCGCGAACGCCGCCGGCTGGATCTTCACCGAAATGGGCCGCCAGCCCTTCGTGGTCGCCCCCAACCCGGACCCCAGCGGCATCGACCAGGTCTTTATGTTCACCGCCGCGGCGGTCTCCCCGGGGGTCTCTGCCGGGGAGCTGCTGACCTCCCTGGTGGTGCTGACCGCCGTCTACGCGGTGCTGCTGGTGGTCGAGGTGAAGCTGCTGGTGAAGTACGTCCGCGGCGGCGTCGTCTCCGCGATGCCCGAGCTGGCCCACGCAGCGGCGGAAGAAAACGAGGATCAGACCCCGCCCGGCGGTACCCCCGGCAAGCCCGAAGCGGACGACGTCCTGGCCTTCGCCTACTAACGGCCCCGAAAACAAGCTGCAGAGGATATTCAGTATGGAACTGTTACCCACCATCTGGTTCATTGCCATCGCGGTGCTGTGGACGGGCTACCTCTTCCTGGAGGGCTTCGACCTCGGCGTCGGCATGCTCATGAAGGGCTTCGCCAGGAACAACACCGAACGCAGGGTCCTGCTCAACACGATCGGCCCGGTCTGGGACGGCAATGAGGTGTGGCTGCTCACCGCGGGCGGCGCCACCTTCGCGGCGTTCCCGCTCTGGTACGCCTCCCTGTTCTCCGCCCTCTACCTGCCGCTGCTGCTGGTCCTGGTGGCGCTGATCTTCCGCGCCGTGGCCTTCGAGTACCGGGGCAAGGTGGACACCCCGCAATGGCGTGCGCGCTGGGACTGGGCCATCGCGCTGGGCTCCCTGGTGGCCGCGTTCGGTGTCGGCGCGGCCCTGGCACTGACCACCACGGGGCTTCCGCTGAACGCCAACGGTGACCGCGAGGGCGGCCCGTTCGCCTGGTTCAGCGCCTACGCCGTGCTGGGCGGACTCGCCGTCGTTGGCTTTTCGCTGCTGCACGCGCTGGCGTTCCTGGCCCTGAAGACAGACGGCGAGGTCCGGCACCGCGCGCGGCAGTGGTTCGTCCGGCTGCTGCCGGCGCTGCTCCTGCCGATTGCCGGCTGGGCGATTGCGCTGCAGCTGCAGAGCGGAAAGGCCTGGACCGTGGCCGCCGTCGCCGCCGCCGTCGTGGCCGCCGCCCTGGCGTGGAACTTTGCCCGCGGCGGGGCGGAAGGCAGGGCCTTCCTGTCCCTGGGCGTTTTCCTGCTGCTGGGCAGCGCCTCAATCTTCGGCGCCGCCTTCCCGGTGGTGCTGCCCTCGACCCTCAATCCGGCCTTCAACCTGACGGTCAGCAACGCCTCATCCTCGGACTACACCCTGGGCCTGATGACGATCGTGGCCTGCATCGGGCTCCCGCTCGTCCTCGCCTACCAAGCCTGGACCTACTGGGTGTTCCGCCGCCGGGTGAGTGCGGCCCACATCCCCGAGGCGCACAGCTTCCTGCCCGCGATTGCCGCCAAGGCCCTGGCGCCGAAGGACTAGCCGGCCATGAGACCGCAGTTCCCGACGGGAGCGGCTACCCGCTCGGCGCTCTACCTGCTGGGGCTGCTGGCCGCCCTCAAGGCGCTGTCCCTCGTGCTGATGGGTCAGGCTGTCGCCGCCATGCTGGCCGGTCTGATGGGGCACAACCCCGCCTGGGCCGAGCAGCTCGGCTGGGGCCTGGCCGGGGTGGTGCTGCGCTCGCTCACCGTGTGGGCGCAGGCCGTGGCATCCCGCCGCGCCGCGCTGGGGGTCAAGGAGGAGCTGCGCTCACGGCTGCTGGACCGGGCCCTGCACACCGGCACCCGCACCGCCGGGCCGGCCGACGGCGGACTCGCGGTCCTGGCGACGCGGGGACTGGACGCCCTGGACAACTACTACACGCAGTTCTTGCCCGCGCTGGTGAACTGCGCCGCCATCCCGCTGCTGCTGGGGGCCAGAATCCTCTTCGCAGACTGGATCAGCGCCGTGGTGATCGTCCTGACCGTCCCGCTCGTGCCGCTGTTCATGGTCCTGATCGGCCGCTACACCGAGGACCGGGTCCGGGAAGCCCAGTCGGCGCTGTCCCGGCTCTCGGGGCACATGCTGGAACTCGCCAAAGGCCTGCCCGTACTGGTGGGCCTGGGCCGCGCCGCCGCCCAGCGCAAGGCCCTCGAGGATATCTCGGAGGAATACCGCGCCAAGACCATGGGGACCCTGCGCACCGCCTTCCTCTCCGCCCTGGCACTGGAGCTCATCGCCACGATCTCGGTCGCCGTGGTCGCCGTCTTCATCGGCGTCCGGCTGGTGCACGGGGACATGGCCCTCGAGGCGGGGCTCCTGGCCCTGATCCTGGCCCCGGACTGCTACCTCCCGCTGCGCGAACTCGGCACCGCCCACCACGCCAGCGACGAAGGCCGCGCCGCGCTCGCGGACACCACGGACGTCCTCGACGCCGCCGAGTCCCTGCCGCTCGTCCCCGCCCCGGACCGCCGGGACGGCGCGTCCGTCCCGCCGGCCGTCACGGTTCACGGACTGGCGGTGCGCTACGCCGGCCGCGCGGAACCCGCCGTCGGGCCGCTGAGTTTCACCGCCGCCCCAGGTCAGGTCACTGCCCTTGCCGGCCCCAGCGGGGCCGGCAAGAGCAGTGTCCTGGGTGTGCTGGCCGGCACCATCGGCGCCGGCGGCGGCACGGAGCTCACCGGGCAGCTGAAGGGGTTCAGCAGGGATGACCTCGCCTGGGTGCCGCAGCACCCCGTGCTGGTCGAACCCACGGTGCTCGCGGAAGTCCTGCTGTACCTGGGCACGCCCCCGGACCGGTCCCCGGCACAGAACGACGCCGAGGCCCGGCGTTGCCTTGCCGCGTGCGCCGCGGAACACCTCGCCGCAAAGCATCCTGCCGAGCTCAGCCCGGGGGAGCTGCGCCGGGTGGCCGTCGCCCGCGGACTGGCCCGGATTGCCGCCGGCGCCACGGTACTACTGCTGGACGAGCCCACGGCGCACCTGGACCGGTCGTCCGCGGACGCGGTCAGCCGCACCATCGCCGGGCTCCGGGGCAAGGTCACCGTGCTGTTGGTTGCCCACGACCGGCAAACCCGCGAACTTGCGGACCGGCTGGTGAGCGTCGGCGGCCGCACCGACGCCAGCGTCGCGCCGGCCGTCACAGACGTTGCGCCGTCTTCGGCTAGCGGACACCGCACCCCGGACGGGCAAGACTTCCCGCCGGTATCAGCCGACGCGGCTGCTCTCGACGCCGCGGGCACTCCTGCCGTGGCCGTGACTTCGGCCGCCGGAACTGCGCACTTTGGAACTGCTGCCGCCCTGTTGCGGCGGCTGCTCGCGCCGGTCGCCGGGAAGTTTGCCGCCGCCGGCGCGGTCGGAGTCCTGGCCGCGCTGTTCGCCGTCGCCCTGGCCGGGCTGTCCGGCTGGCTCATTATCCGCGCCAGCGAGCAGCCGCCCATCCTGTACCTGCTCACCGCCATCGTGGGGGTGCGCTTCTTCGGCGTCGGCCGCGCCGCACTGCGCTACACCGAACGCCTGCTCCTGCACGACGCCATTTTCACCGCGCTGACGCGCCTCCGCGGCCGGTTGTGGGAGTCGTTGAGCCGGCGGGCACTGTCGCTACGGCGGCTCCTGCAGGGCGGGAACGTGCTGGGCGCGGTGGTGGATGACGTCGACACCGTCCGGGAGCTGCTGCCGCGCGTCGTGCTGCCGCCGCTCACCGCCGTGGCCGTGGGCGCTGCCGCGGTCACAGCCACCGGGCTGCTGCTCCCGGCAGCGCTGCCGGCCGTGATCGCCGCCGCATTCGTCAGCCTCGCAGCCGCGCCGGCACTGGCGCTGCTCGCGGACCGGATGTCCGCCGGAACCGAACAGCAACTGCGCTCCGGTGTGCTGCGCAGGGTCGCCGCGGCCCTGGATGCTCGTGCAGAACTCCACGCCAATGGCGTGGGCTCCCCGGTCCTGGCCGGCATCCACGCGGCCGACCGCGCCGCGACAGCGGCGTCGCAGCGTTCGGCCCTGGCCGAGGGGCTCGGGCAGGCGCTCACCGTGCTGGCGTGCGGCTCCGCTGCCCTGGCCAGCACGGTCCTCGCCGCACCCCTGGCCCTCGGCGGCGCCGCCGAGCCGGCGACCGTCGCCGTCGTGGTGCTGCTCCAACTGGCGCTCGTGGAACCCTACTCGGCCATCACGACGGCGGTCCGCCAGTACCCGGCGCTGCGCTCCGTGCTGCGGCGCATCAACGTGTCCGGGGTCCTGGATGCGGAGGCGCCCGAAGCGTCCGGCGGACCCGTGCCCGTGGCGGCGCGGCCGGGCAGGGAGCCCGGCGTGAAACTCGATCACTTAGCCGCCGCCTGGCCCGGCGGCGAAGAGGTGTTCAGCTCGCTGACCGGCAGCGCCGAACCCGGCCGCTGGCTGGCCGTGACCGGAGCCTCCGGATCCGGTAAGTCCACCCTGCTGGCAGTGATGCTCGGCTTCCTGCCACCCTCGGGGGGCCAGCTCTTCCTGACCGGCCGGGCCGCCTGGTGCCCGCAGGAGGCGCACCTCTTTGACTCCACCATCCGCGGCAACCTGATGCTGGGCCTGCCCCAGGGCGGTCGCCCCTCGGACGGAGCAACGGACGTGGCCGCGGCCGCCGGGCTCGACCGGCAGCTGGCTGTTGCGCTGTCCGCCGTCGGCCTGGAACCGCTGCTGCAGCGGCTCGACCGCGGCCTGGACACGCCCATCGGGCCCGGCGGAGCGTTCCTCAGCGGCGGCGAGCGGCAACGCCTGGCGGTGGCCCGCACGTTGCTGACCGGCGCCGACGTCATCCTGCTCGACGAGCCCACAGCCCACCTGGATGCGGAGGCGGGCCGGAGCATGCTGGCCGAGCTGCGGCGCGGGCTGGCCAGCCGCACTGTAATCCTGGTGACACACAACCCTGAGGACATCAGTCCGGAGGACAGCCGGCTGGACCTGGACCTGGCCGGGCTCCGGCAGGCCGTGCCGGTTACGGCGCGGAGGTAGGGCCGGCAGTCGGAGACGTTGCTGTCCCGCAAGGCACCGGGGATCTGAGTGAATCTGAAATAGCCGCGCGGTCGCCGTCACTGTAGGGCAACTGGCCCTGATTGGCACAGGTGCTGAGGTCTAGGATGCCCGTAAGGCGAGGGAAGGAAAGTCCAATGACGAACAACGGCGCATTCATCATCGTGGTGGGTTTTGACGGTTCCGAGCATTCCCAGTGGGCACTGAACTGGGCCGTCGACGAGGCCCGCCAACGCAACGGACAGCTCAGGCTGGTGACGGCCTGGAGCAAGCCCTTGATGGCGTGGTTCCCGGCTGTGCTGGAAACGGCGGCGGGTGAAATTGCCACCGAGGAGTCTCCGGAGCAAATGGCGGCCGCTGTCCAGGCCCAGGCACTGGAGTCCGTCTCCGCGGAGGGGATTGCCGCCAGCGGGCAGGTTGTGCACAGCGATTCACCGGCATCGGCCATCCTCGACGCTGCCTCGGATGCCGATCTCGTCGTCGTTGGTTCCCGCGGGCACGGCGGATTTTCGGGTTTGAGCCTCGGTTCGGTCTCCACTCAGATCGTTAACCACGCACCGTGTCCCGTCCTTGTGGTC
Organism: Arthrobacter sp. SD1074B; assembly: GCF_056780195.1. Taxonomy (NCBI): domain Bacteria; kingdom Bacillati; phylum Actinomycetota; class Actinomycetes; order Micrococcales; family Micrococcaceae; genus Arthrobacter; species Arthrobacter sp. SD1074B. The sequence goes on from NZ_JBRAZT010000001.1 coordinate 1,606,686, forward strand.
AATTCCGCTGCGGGCCCGGATGCCCGGCACGGGTCATAGGGGCTCGTCGGCAGCAGCCGAAGCCCGACGCCCGGCGCGCGGCATTTTCTCAAATTGCCTGGCGACCAGAACATCCGTCGACGAGTGGGCCAAGATGGACAGCAGTATGACCAGGGCGATGAGATGAAAGAGCTCATCAGAGCGCTCAATTCCTGATTCAAGGACAAGAAGCCCATAGACCACGGAGGCAAAACCTTTCGGGCCGAACCACATGGCTGCCAGTTGTTCCTTGGCCGGGAGCCCCGTGCCGAGGAAAGAGAGGAGCAACGCCAACGGGCGGGCTGCCACGATGGCGAGGACGGCGAAAACCCAGCCCGTCCAGGCGATCTCGCCAAAGAGGAATGTCGGCGTGATCAAGGCCCCGAAGACCAGAATGGCCGCCAGCTTGAGCAGCTCTGAGACCAGTTCGCCGAATTGTTCGAACTCTTCCCGGAAGCCCGGGCCCGCGGTCGCTACCGTGATGCCGGCAGAAAACGCGGCGAGGAAGAGGTTGGCACCCGTGACCAGGCAGATCGAGAGCACGAGCAGACCGATGGAAACCGCAACCAGGGGTTGGAGGCCCTTCGTCGCCTTCAGGAACGGCAGGCGTTCCAGCCAGATGACCAGCAGCGGTACGAACACGCCGACGAGCAGGCCCAGGACGATTTCCTCGGCAAGAACCGTGGCTCCAACGTCCGTTCCGCCGCCCAGGGCCAGCAACACGAGGACCAGGGGGAGCGCCAGCCCGTCATTGAGTCCGGATTCGACATTCAGCAAATGCCGCAGGCGCCCGGGGACTTCCTTACGCCCCACAATGGCTGCCGCGAACACCGGATCGGTCGGTGCAAGTACGGCTCCGATCAAGAAGCACTGCAGCCAGGGGAGCCCGGCAACATAGCGGGCCAGGAGAGCCGTGACGATGAGTGTCAGCGGCAGCCCCAGCACGAGCGCCCGGCCGGGCAGCCGCCAGGCGCTTCGCAGGTCGGACCAGCCCACTTTCATTCCGTCTGTGAACAGGACGGAAAACAGCGCCAGCTGCGCCAACACTCCAACGACCTGATCGCGGGGTTGCAGGGGAACGAGGCCGGTCACGCCTTGGCCGATGACAAATCCGCCGAGGAGAAACAGCACGGCCGTGGAGAGCACGGTCCGGCTGGCACGTTCGGAAATAAGCACACCTGCAAGCAGGAGCAAGGCAAAAACGAGCGTCAGCATCGGGACCATCGCCACCACCCTATCGGTACGCCGGAGCCTGGCCGCAGGTGCGGAGCCGCGCAGGCCCAGTCTGTCCCGTCATAGGTGAGCGGTCAAGAACGGCTCACTTGGCGATCCGGCCCACGATCTGGCGGGCCACCAGCCGATCGATAGCGGGCAGATGGCTGGCCCGGATGATCCAGCGACGCAACAGGCGCTGGGCCCGGTTCGCGGGCAGGAACGAGGCGGCGGCGCGCCTGCCGGCGGCCTGGGCTTCCTCGACCACCGGCCTCCAGCGCCGTTCGAAGCGAGCAAGGGCAGGACTGATTCCCCCTGGCGCGGTCACCGGCCCTAGCAGGTCAGCCAGCAACGCCGATCCGGCGATGGCGAGCGAACCGCCCTGGCCCGCCAGCAGCGACACCGCCCCGCAGGCGTCTCCTACCAAGACGGTACGTCCACGCGTCCAGCCCGGCATCACAATCTGTGCCACGAGATCGTCGTACGGGTGTTCGGGGCAGAGTTCCAGTAGCCTCTCCACCGCATAGCCCAGTCCGGTGAACTCACGACGCAGCCGCTCCCTCGGAGACTCGGACCGCAGTTGCCCTGCCGCCCCCGCGACATGCCGGTAAACCAGGAACGCTGCCATCTCGTCCGAGCGAAGGCCGTAGAGCCCGGCGAGCCGGCCGATGCTGTCGGTGAGGACGAACCGGTTCCGGAACCGGGCATTCAGGGCCGGGTCGGTCACGATGAAGGCGGCGGCGCGCATGCCCAACGGGTGCAGGTACCCGTCTTCCGGCCCGAACATGAGGGCCCGGACGCTGGAGTGGATTCCGTCCGCCCCGATGAGGACGTCCGCGCTGAGGGTCTGTTCCGGCTGGCCTCCGACGGCGACGCCCACCCCGCCGTCGTCGTCCTCCCACGCCCGGGAAACCGGCGCCCCGTACCGCAGCTGTACCCGGCCGGCGGGTACGTCGTCGAGCGCGGCGAGCGCGGCGCGCTCCATGTCGGGGCGCAGCAGGCTGAGTACTTTGCCGCCGGCGAGCCGGGCGAACTGGTCGAAGTCGAGGCTGGCCGTGGGGCGTCCCGCCACATCGACATATTCAGCCGCCTGGACGTGGTAGGCGACGGCGGCGAGGCGCGGGTACAGGCCGATCCTCTCCGCGGCCTCCACGCCCGGACCAAAGAAGTCCATCATGTAGCCGTCGGGACGCGGAGCGGCCGATTTTTCGAGGACCTCGACGTCCCAGCCGGCCATACCCAGCTGGCGCGCCACGACGAGGCCCGCAATGCCAGCCCCTACAACCACAGCCTTCATGGCGCGCCTCCACCGCGAACCGGTTCGGCCGGGCCCGGGAAGCGGCACAGGCAGCGCCGTCGATTTCCGGGACCCGCTGGTTCATTCTTTGCTCCAAAGACCTCGCCTGGCAACCATCCGGGCCAGGCCCGGTGCGGGCGGCGGTTCCACCGCCGCGGCTAGACTCGTCGTCATGGCTGATGATTCCAAGAAGTTGTCCCTCGCCGGTTCCGTCTCCCTAGGGACGGGGGTGATGGTGGGCGCAGGGATTTTCGCCCTGGTTGGCCAGGTCGCCGGCCTCGCGGGCGGGCTGGTGCCGGCGGCGTTTCTTGCCGGAGCAGTCGTGGTCGCCTTCAGTTCCTACTCCTACGTGAAATACTCCGGAGCCAACCCGTCCTCCGGCGGTATCGCCATGCTGCTCAAGGCCGCTTACGGTCCAGGGGTCATTGCAGGGGCGTTCTCCATGTTTATGTACGTGTCCATGGTGGTTGCGGAGAGTCTCCTGGCCCGGACCTTTGGCACCTACATGCTTCGGCCCTTCGGCCTGCAGGGCTCCGCGCTGCTGGTGCCGGCCCTGGGTGTGGCGGCGATTGCCGCCGCCGCCCTGGTCAACGTGTTCGGCAATACCTTGGTGGAGCGGTCGGCGACCGTCACGGCCGCGGCCAAGATCATCGGCATAGCTGCGCTGGCGATCGCGGGCCTGCTGGCCTCGGGCTGGTCATCGCTGGGGAGTGCGCTCACCGGCGGATCGGGTGAACCTCCCCAGCAGGGCATCCTCGGCTTCCTGGCCGGCACAACGCTCTGCATCCTGGCGTACAAGGGGTTCACCACCATCACCAACCAGGGCGGTGACATCAAGAAGCCGAAAAAGAATATCGGCAGGTCCATCATCATTTCCCTCGTGCTGTGCACGGTCATTTACCTGCTGCTCACGGTGTCGGTCACGGGCAGCCTGAGCGTCCCGGAGATCCTGAAGGCGCGGGATTACGCCCTGGCACGGGCCGCTGAGCCGCTCTTCGGCACCTGGGGGGTTGGGCTGACTATCGCATTGGCCGTTGTCGCCACGCTCTCCGGCCTGCTCGCCAGCCTCTATTCGGTGTCCAGGCTCTATGCGATGCTCCAGGACATGAAGCAGGCTCCGGCGCTTCCGGGAAAGGTCAAACACCAGCCCCTGCTCATCACTGCCGGCCTGGCGATCCTGGTTACCGTGTTCTTCGACCTGAGCCAGATAGCGTCCCTCGGCGCCCTGCTGTATATCAGCATGGACATCGCCGTCCACTTGGGCGTCATCCGGCACCTGCACCACGATATCGAAGCGCGCCGGTGGGTCCCCGTTGTCGCGATCATCCTCGACGTCGTGGTGCTGGCCGCGTTTGTGACCGTCAAGGCCGGGCAGGATTTGCTGACGCTGGGCGTTGCCGCAGCCCTGGCCGCGGCGATCTTCGGGACCCAGTGGTGGGCTGTGAAACGCCGCGACGGCAGCGGGGACACCGCCAAACCGGAGGCCTCCAGAGCATGATTTCACGACTCCGGGCCGCTTTCCGCGCCCGCCTGTGGCCCCTGCCGGTACTGGCGGTGGTAGTGGCCGTGGCGCTGGGTGTCGGGTTGCCCGCGCTCGATGACTTCCTGGACCGGCGCGTCCCCGGCCTGCTGCAGGTTTACGTCTTCAGCGGCGGCCCGGACGCGGCGCGGGCTGTCCTGCAGGCCATTTCCGGATCCCTTATCACGGTCACTTCGCTGACTTTCTCGCTCACGGTCGTAACCCTGCAGCTGGCAAGCAGCCAGTTTTCCCCCCGGTTGCTCCGGACCTTTACCAGCGACCGCTTTGTCCACTGGACCCTGGCGTTGTTCCTGGGAACCTTCTCCTACGCCCTCACGGTCCTCCGGAGCGTCCGGAGCGACGCGGCGGGCAACCACGAGTTTGTACCGGCCCTTGCGGTCACTGTGGCCTTGGCGCTTGCCTTGGCCAGCGTCATCGGTCTTGTGCTGTTCCTCGCCCACCTAACCCGGGAAATCCGGGTCGAGACCATGATGAAGAATGTGCACGCGGAGACCGCCGCCACGATTGAGCGGCTGATCCCGCGGGACCGGTCCCCGCAGCCGGACCACACCGCGCCGCCGGACGGGCAACGGGTGGCGGCGGTCTCCTCCGGATTCCTCAATTCGGTCGACAGTTCACGGCTGGTCCGGGCCGCACGGGAAGCAGGCGCCGTGGTCCGGATCGATGCATGGCCGGGGGAGTCACTTATTGCCGGTGTCCCCTTTGCCACGGTCTGGGCCGCCGGGGAGCGCAGAACATTTACGGCTGCCGAACTCAAGGAACTCGCCGGACTTATAGGCGGCGCCGTTACGATTGGATTTGAGCGCACGAACGAGCAGGACCCGGCCTTCGGGTTCCGTCAGTTGGCCGACGTGGGGGCCCGCGCCCTGTCGCCCGGGACGAACGACCCGACGACGGCGGTGCACGTCATAGGCCACCTCTCCAGCCTGCTCTGCGTGCTGGCGGAGCGGGAACTGAGCGACGAGGCGGCCACAGACGGCGACGGCGTGGTCCGCGCCATCCTCGCCAAGCCCGGCTTCGAGCATTTCCTCTCCCTGGCCGTTTCCCAGATCCGGCACTACGGCATGCAGGACGCCGACGTCGGGAAACGTCTGCTGGCGCTCTTCGAAGAAGTCAGCTGGTGCGACCGCCGGGGTGCCCTGCGCGCCGCCCTGGAAACCCGGCTCTCGGAACTGCGGGAGAGTATCGAACACCACGAATACAGCAGCGCAGAACAACGGGCGCTGGCCGAAAAGTATGAGCACGTCCGTTTGGCTGTCACGTCGATGCCGCACTTTTCCTAATCCGCCTCGGCATTTCCGTTGCCCGCGCGGTATCCAGGCAGGCTGCGCGGGCTAAATAAAATCCCGCAGCGTCGGATAAACCTGCCTTTGACCTGCAACAGGCCGGATTCGGTGGCCTTGAGTCACAATGCCATAACTCCGTTTCCACCGCGCCGTTGCAGGCCACAGAGGGTTCAGAACCACGCTGGATTAGGGCAATAGCTGCCGAATTACGCGCTTAGCGAACACGCCGTTGTTAGTGTGAATGAGTCGAAGCGCATCCGTCGATGCCGGCCCGGACGACAGCCCGGATCCCGGAAAGTCGGGAAGCCTCCCCATGCCTGGCAGAACCGCCGGACAGGCGCGGGGCCTGCGATTTCGCTGGCGCCAGAGGCCGGCACCGGACGCTTCGACCAGCCACCGCCAACGAAGCATCCACACGCGCCACTGCCTGCCGCATGACCGGGCAGGGCGGCGTAGACAGGTCAAAAGTGAGCGATTCAATAGCAGTAAGCGCCAAGGGCGTCTACAAAGTTTTCGGCAAGAAGTCCCTCGAAGCCGTAAGGCGCCTTAAATCAGGTCAGACCCGGGACGATGTGGCAACCTTGGGCACAGCCGCCGTGGTTGATGCCTCATTCGAGGTCAAGACCGGCGAGATCTTTGTTGTGATGGGCCTTTCAGGCTCCGGCAAATCGACGCTAATTCGAATGTTGAACGGGCTTTTGCCGCCCTCGGCCGGTTCCGTTGTGGTGGACGGCACAGACATATCGGAATTGTCCGGCGCGGCCCTCCGCAACGTCCGGCAAAAGAAAATCTCCATGGTATTCCAGCATTTCGCGCTGATGCCGCACCGCACAATTCTTGAGAACGCCGCCTACGGCCTGGAGGTCCAGGGAGTCGCCAAGAATGACCGGCAGGCAAAAGCCGAACACACCCTCTCCCTTGTCGGCCTGGCGGGCTGGGAAGACAAGTACCCGTCCCAGCTCTCCGGGGGCATGCAGCAGCGCGTCGGACTGGCACGGGCGCTCTGCGCCGAGACGGATATCCTCCTCATGGACGAGGCCTTTTCCGCGCTCGATCCGCTGATCCGCCGGGAAATGCAGGAGCAACTGCTGGGCCTTCAGGCAGATCTCGGTAAAACCATCATCTTCATCACCCATGACCTGAACGAAGCCATGTTCCTTGGCGACAGGGTCGCGGTGATGCGTGATGGCGAGATTGTCCAGATCGGAACGCCCGACGAGATCCTGACGCATCCAGCCAACGACTACGTTGCGCACTTCGTCAAGGACGTCGACCGTACCCGGGTCCTCACGGCGGGCTCCGTCATGGAACCTGCCCGGGCGGTCGTGAACCTCACCGGCGGTCCGCGTAACGCCCTGCGGACCATGCGGGACCTGCAGACCTCCGCCGCGTTCGTCGTGGACAAGAAGCGCAAGTACCACGGCACCATCCGCGACCGGGACGTGATGAAGCTGGTAGAAAACCGGAGCCCCGAGCTCTCCTCCGTCGTCCGAAACTCCTCCGACTTCGTCTCTCCTGAGACCGCCCTGGCGGATCTGTTCGGGCTGGCTGTCGAGAGCCCGATCCCGCTTGCCGTTGTCGGCGACGACGGCCGGCTGGTAGGCGCCATCCCGCGGGTGACCTTGCTTGCCGCACTGGGCAATGTGCCGTCCAGCACCACGGGGATCCCGCTCGTTGAGGGCACCCCGGCCCCGATCCCGGAACAGATCGTCACAGCCACGCTTGAATCGACGTCGGCCGATACTGCCGCAACACTCGGAGGCGAATAACAACCATGGACTCAACGCTCTTCAGAATTCCCCTGGGCGCCTGGGTGGACAGCGGCCTGGAATGGATCATCGAGTCCTTTGGCGGATTCTTTTCCGTCCTGCGGTCGATGTTCCTGGCATTTTTCGACGGCGTCAGCTGGCTGCTCGTTTCCCCGCCGTTTTGGGCAGTGATTCTGGTCCTGTGTGCCATCGCCTTTTTCGCCCGCGGATGGAAGCTGGCCGCCGGGGCGGCGCTCGGTTTCCTGGTGATCTACGGGGTGGGGCAGTGGGAGAACGCGATGGCCTCGCTGGCGCTCGTACTCGTGGCCAGCGCCGTTGCCATCGCAGTCAGCGTCCCGCTCGGTATCCTGGCGGCCAGGTCAGCTGCCGCGTCAGCCGGGATAAAGCCCGTGCTCGACTTCATGCAGACCATGCCGGCCTTTGTCTATCTCATCCCCGCACTGCTGTTGTTCCGGGTCGGCGTTGTCCCCGGGATCGTCGCCACCATCATCTTCGCCATGGCACCCGGCGTCCGTTTCACCGAACTCGGCATCCGCGGTGTTGACCGCGAAGTCGTCGAGGCCGGCCACGCCTTCGGAGCCAGCCCAGGAAAAATCCTCACCCAGATCCAACTGCCGCTCGCCACTCCGACAATCATGGCGGGGATCAACCAAGTCATCATGCTCTCCCTGTCCATGGTTGTCATCGCGGGCATGGTCGGCGCCGGCGGGCTCGGCGGCGACGTCGTCAAGAGCCTGAGCCGGATCGACGCGGCGCTCGGCTTCGAAGCCGGCATCTCGGTGGTCATCCTGGCCATCTTCCTGGACCGGGTGACCGCCAGCCTCGGACGCCGGTCCGAGACCACCGGCCGCTGAGCGCCGTCCCGTTTGACCCATAATCCGTCCATCCGCCGCAGACACTCTGCTGCGGGTTGCCAGACTGCGCCCCGGCGCAGGATCGAAAGGAAATCATGAAATCATCACCCCTGATGCTTCTCACCGCCTTCAGCGCAGCCGCGCTGCTGACCCTCTCCGGCTGCGGTACCGGAGGTTCATCGAACGCGTCGGCCGACTCCGCCGACGGACCCGACAACGGCGACAAAAAAGACCTCAAAATCGCCGTTTTCAATGGCTGGGACGAGGGAATCGCCGCCTCCGAGCTGTGGAAAGCGGCGCTCGAAAAGAAGGGCTACAACGTCTCCCTTGAGTACGCAGCGCCCGCACCGGTGTATTCCGGGCTGTCAACGGGCGACTACGACGTCACCCTGGACACGTGGCTGCCCATCACGCACAAGAGCTACATCGACAAGTACGGCGCCGACATGGTCGACCTCGGCGCTTGGAACGACGAAGCGAAGCTGACCATTGCGGTCAACAAAGATGCACCGGTGGATTCCCTGGACGAGCTCGCGGCAAACGCGGACAAGTTCGGAAACCGGCTGGTCGGAATTGAGCCCGGCGCCGGACTGACTGAAGCCACCACCAAGAAGGTCATCCCCGAATACGGCCTGCAGAAGATGGACTACCTCACGTCGTCCACGCCCGCCATGCTCTCCGAGCTGAAAGCGGCCACCGCCGACGGCGAGAACATCGCGGTAACGCTCTGGCGGCCGCACTGGGCCTACGACGCCTTCCCGCTCAAGGATCTCGCAGATCCGAAGGGAGCCCTCGGCAAGGCTGAAGGGATCCACAGCTACGCCAGCAAGTCCTTCGACAAGGACTTCCCTGCGCTCTCCGGCTGGCTCAAGGAGTTCAAGATGGATTCCAAGGAGCTCTACTCGCTTGAGAACGCCATGTTCAACGGTGAGAAGACGGATAACTACGGTCCGGCCGTGAAAAAGTGGATGGCTGAGAACGAGGACTTCGTCGCATCGATGACTGACTAGGCTCCAGCGCTCGGCGCGTCGACGGACAACCCGCCTGTCCGTCGACGCGCCAGCGGACTACGCGCTAGCCATCCACATCGTGGAGGTGGTGCACGACGTCGTGCAGGAAATACTGCGCGAAGCTCAGCACCGTGAACTCCGAGCCGTTGCTGCGGGTGCCCTTGCGGCCCCAGTCCTGCTCCGGGACGCGGACGAAGGACGCGGCGATTTGCTCGCCCTCGGCCGTCAGCGCGGCGCTCACCTCGGCGGGGTCGGCGCCGGCGTAGTCCAGCTCGACCGCGGCCCGGTCCTGGTCCCAGTCCTCGAAGCGGGCGTCGTCGTGGCTGAGCATCAGATTGAGCCGGTGGTCGAAAAGGGTGAAGACGTCCCGGACGTGGCAGGCGTACTCCAGCGCCGACCAGGTGTCCTCGTCCGGGCGGACCGCCGCATCCGGGCGACGCAGCACGGCGCGCCAGCGCGGCAGCATACTTGTCACCCGTCCCGGGGCCGTGGCGGGGGTGCAGGCGGAGATGTCAAAACCGCACTCGGGGCACGGCCGTGACAGCACCCAGGTCCAGTCCTTTTGATCGGGCACGATAGGCATGTGAGCAGTCTAAGCGAAGGAGTAAAATTCGATCCGGGGGAAGGGCCTGGAAAGGGACATTGCCATGCTCAAGGACCAGCCGGTCGGCGCCGTCTTGCCGGCCGCGGACATCGCCCGCGCACGCGGTTTCTACCGCGACAAACTCGGACTCGAACCGGATAATCCGGGTGCCGAGGACAACCTGCAGTACACCTGCGGATCCGGCAGCAGATTCCTGGTGTACCTGACGCCCAACGCGGGATCTGCCAAAAATACCCAGATGGGCTGGATGGTTCCCGACGTTCGGGCCGCCGTCGCCGAGCTCCGCGCCGCCGGGGTCGTCTTCGAGGACTACGATTTCCCGGGCCTGAAGACCGAGGACGGCATTGCCACCCTGCCGGACGGAAGCACCGCGGCGTGGTTCCTGGACAGTGAGGGCAACATCCTGAACATCAACTCCGGGATGTAGCGTTCTGAACTGATCCCGGGCGGCCGCGTAGGAGCGGCGGCCCGGGATTCGTTGCGGGCCGGGTACCGCATGGTCAGCTGTCCGAGGCATCCTCCGCGGACCAGGCCATGCTCGGGCCGACCGCGTCGATGGCCTGGGAGAGCGGGATGCCTGAGCCGTCGCGGCGGCCGTGCTCGCCCGGCAGCGAGCGCGCCACCCCGGCCAGCGAGGACGCCTTCGCCGGGCCGTGCCCGGCCCAGGCGAGCAGCAGCGTGTCCTCGCCCTTGAGGAAGCGGTGCGCGCGGACGCCGGCGGTGCCGCGGCCCTTGGCCGGGTACTCAGCCAGCGCGGTGACCTTGGCCGCGCCGGGAGCGGTGCCGGGCAGTGCCCCTTCGGTGCCGGCGATGGTGACCACCACGGCGGCGGCGTCGTCGGAGCGTGCCGTGCCGAAGTGCAGCACCCTGTCGCCGGCGGCCAGTTTGATCCCGGCCATGCCGCCAGCGGTGCGGCCCTGCGGGCGGACCGCCGAGGCGCTGAAGTGCAGCAGCTGGGCCTGGCGCGTCACAAAGACCAGCTCTACGTCATCGGCGGCGGCGGGCTCGACGCCCACCACGGTGTCCTTGTCCTTGAGCGCGATCACTTCCCAGTCCTCGCGGTTCAACGGGTAGTCCGGCTGGACGCGCTTGACCACACCCTGCGCGGTTCCGATCGCGAGGACCTGGTCCAGCGGCGCGAACGCCACGAGCGACTCGTTCTTGAGCAGCGTGATGAAGTCCTTGGCCGGGACGCCGCCGGCCATGTTGGGCGTCCCGGACGTGGGCGGAAGCACCGGCATGTCCATCACCTGGAGCCGCAGCATCCGGCCCTGGGACGTGATCGCGGCGATCTCGCCGCGCGCCGAGGTCTTGACCACCGAACGGAAGACATCGTGTTTGGCCCGCGGGCCGGATTCGGCGAGGCTGTCCTGGTTGGCCGTGCGCGCGATCTGCCCTGACGCCGTCAGGATCGCCCAGCAGGGGTCATCCGCGATCTCCAGGGCCAGCGGCGCCGCCTTGCCCTTGGCACCCGGCGCGGCGGTGAGGGCCGCGGCGATTGTGGGGGAGACGGCCTCGGATTCGAGCAGCACAGTCCGGCGCGGGGTGCCGTATTTGTCCGCGAGCTCGCCGAGCTCGTCGGAGACCAGCCCGCGCAGCAGCTCGGGGGAGTCCAGGATGGCCTGGAGCTCCGCGATCTCGCGGCGCAGCTCGTCCTGTTCCTTCTCCAGCTCGATCCGGGAATACTTGGTCAGCTGCCGCAGCCGGAGTTCCAGGATGTAATTGGCCTGGATCTCCGACAGGTCGTAGATGGACATCAGCCGGGTGCGGGCGGCGGCGGCCTCGTCAGAGGACCGGATGATCTGGATCACCTCGTCGATGTCCACGATCGCGATGAGCATACCCTCGACCAGGTGCAGGCGGTCCTTCTTCTTGCCCAGGCGGAAAGCGGTGCGGCGGCGCACCACGTTGATGCGGTGGTTGACGTAGACGGAGAGCAGTTCCAGCAGGCCCAGGGTCTGCGGCTGCCCGTCGACGAGCGTGACGTTGTTGATGCCGAACGAGTCCTCCATCGGCGTGAAGCGGTAGAGCTGCTGGAGCACGGCGTTCGGGTTGAAGCCGTTCTTCAGCTCGATAACGAGCCGCAGGCCGTGCTTGCGGTCGGTGAGGTCCACGATGTCACTAATGCCAGTCAGCTTCTTGCCGTTGACCGCGTCCTTGATCTTCTCGATCACCTTTTCCGGGCCCACCATGTACGGCAGTTCGGTGACCACCAGGCCGGTGCGGCGTGCCGAAAGCTGTTCGACCTCGACCTTGGCCCGGGTCTTGAAGGATCCGCGGCCGGTGGCGTACGCGTCACGGATGCCGTCCAGGCCGACGATCCGGCCGCCGGTGGGCAGGTCGGGGCCGGGGACGAACTTCATGATGTCCTCGAGTGAGGCGTCCGGGTGCGCAATCAGGTGCCGGGCCGCCGCCACCACTTCACCGAGGTTGTGCGGGGCCATGTTGGTGGCCATGCCGACGGCGATGCCGGTGGCGCCATTGACCAAGAGGTTCGGGAACGCGGCCGGGAGCACGTCCGGCTGGGTGAGCTGATTGTCGTAGTTCGGGACGAAGTCCACCACGTCCTCGTCGAGGTGGTCCGTCAGGGTCAGCGCCGCCGCCGCCAGCCGGGCCTCGGTGTACCGCGGCGCGGCCGGGCCGTCGTCGAGCGAGCCGAAGTTGCCGTGCCCGTCGATCAGTGGCAGCCGCAGGGAGAAGTCCTGCGCCATCCGCACCATGGCGTCGTAGATCGCGGTATCGCCGTGCGGGTGTAGCTTGCCCATCACTTCGCCCACCACGCGGGCGCTCTTGACATGGCCGCGGTCCGGGCGCAGGCCCATCTCACTCATCATGTACAGGATGCGCCGCTGCACGGGCTTGAGGCCGTCGCGGGCGTCGGGGAGGGCCCGGGAGTAGATCACCGAGTAGGCGTACTCCAGGAACGAGCCTTCCATTTCGGAAGTGACGTCGATGTCGACGATATTTTCGGTGAAATCCGGGCTGGCTTCCCCTGCCGGGGGCGTGGTTTGGCGGCGTGCCATGAGGCTGGTGGGTCCTTCTACGGGTTACTCAGTTGATGTTGCGTGGCTGTTGAGGCGCGATGACGGCGGGCAGCTCAAGTTTATGGCTAGGCTAAGCCTATGGTGGATCAGCCCGCGGACGGCGTATATCCGGAACATTGGGAAGCCGATGTCGTGCTGCGCGACGGCGGGACAGCGCACCTGCGCCCCATCCACCCTGCCGACTCCGACGCGGTACAGGCCTTCCACGTGGGCCAGTCGCAGAAGTCCATCTACATGCGCTTCTTCGCGTTCAAGTCCAAGCTCTCCGCCAAGGAACTCAAGCGCTTCACCGAGGTCGACTACAAGGACCGGGTTGCCCTGGTGATCACCATCGGCGGCGAAATCATGGGCATCGGCCGCTACGACCGGCTCGACGACCCCGAAGAGGCGGAGGTCGCCTTCAACATCGCCGACGCGCACCAGGGGCGCGGCATCGGCTCGATCCTGCTCGAACACCTGGCCGCCGCGGCCCGGGAAAACGGCATCCGCAAGTTCAGCGCCGAGGTGCTGCCGGAGAACCGCAAGATGCTGATGGTCTTCTCGGACGCCGGCTACGACGTCAAGCGGCACTTCGACGACGGCGTCGTCAGCCTTGAGTTCAACATCGACCCCACGGACAAGTCGCGGGCCGTGATGGAATCCCGCGAGCACCGCGCCGAGGCGCGCAGCATCCAGGAATTGCTGGCCCCGTCCTCCGTGGCCGTGATCGGCGCCAGCCGTAAATGGGGCACCGTCGGCTACCAGCTGCTGGAACACATCATCGAAGGCGGCTTCACCGGCCCGGTCTACGCGATCAACCCCGAGGCACTCGAACTCGCCGGCATGCTGTCCTTCGCCAAACTCTCGGAGGTCCCTGGCCCGGTCAAGCTCGCCATCATCGCGGTCCCGTACGACGAGGTGCCCAAGGTGGTCCAGGAGTGCGGGGAGGCCGGGGTCAAGGGAATTGTGGTGGCCACCGCCGGCTACGCGGACGACGGCGAACGCGGCCTCGCCCGGCAGCGCGACCTGGTCCGCCAGGCCCGCTCCAACGGCATGCGCGTGATCGGCCCTGCCTCGCTGGGCATCGTCAACACCAACCCCGCCGTGTCCCTTAACGCCTCGATGGCGCCGTCGCTGGCGCGCCGCGGCGGCCTCGGCTTGTTCAGCCAGTCCGCGGCGATCGGCATCTCGCTCTACGCAGCCTCCAGCCGCCGCCGGGTGGGCATCTCGACCTTCCTCTCGGCCGGCAACCGCGCCGACGTGTCCGGCAACGACATGATGCAGTTCTGGGAAGACGACGCCGACACGACCGCCGTCGGGCTCTACCTCGAATCCATCGGCAACCCGCGCAAATTCTCCCGGCTGGCCCGGCGGCTGGCGCGGACCAAACCGGTGATCGTGGCCAAGTCGGACGCCATGGGCCTGAACCTGCCCCCAGGGCACGCCGTGCGCACCACGCAGGCGCCTCCCGAAGCCCTGGACGCCATGATGCGCCAGGCCGGGGTGATCCGGGTGGAAACGATCGAACAGCTGATGGACGTGGCGCAGATTGTCTCCAGCCAGCCGCTGCCCCAGGGCCCGGGCGTGGCCGTGTTCAGCAACTCCCGCGCGCTGGGCAAGGTGGTGGCGGACAGCGCCGCCGCGGCCGGCCTGGGCGTGGAACGCGTTGTCGCCGACGTCGACCTGGATGCCGGCATGTCCCGGGCGCTGCCGGCGCTGCGGCGCAGCCTGCAGGAAACGCTGACCGTCGAGTCGGTCCACGCCGTCGTGGTGGCCCTGCTGCCGGCCCGCGGACTCACCGTCGAAAAGATCGGCGCGGTGCTGGCCGAGTGTTCGGCGGCGGCGGGGAAACCGGTGGTCGCGGCGTTCACCGGCCTCCTTGACCCCTCCATCTACGTGGAGGGCATGGTCGGGGCAGCGGCCGACGACGCCGCGCCGGAGGCCGCCCCCGGCGTGCCCTGCTACTCAAACCCGGGGGCCGCCGTCGCCGCCCTCGCGGCCGTGGTCCGCTACGCGCAGTGGGTGGTCCGCGACCAGGGGCTCTTCGTGGAACCGGAGGGCTGCGACCCAGAGGGCGCCCACGAGGACCTCGAGGAACTGCTCCGGCCCGTGGGCGGCGAGCAGCTGGTCCGGCTGGACCCCGGCTCCGCCGCGAAGCTGCTGGGCCGCTACGGCATCCGCGTGCTGCCCTCCGAGGGCTTCGAGAGTGAGGACGACGCCGTCGCGGCAGCGGACCGGTTCGGCTGGCCGGTGGCGCTCAAGACCACAGACCCGGCGCTGCGGCACCGGCTGGACCTCGGCGGGGTGCGCCTGGACATCCAGGACGCCGACTCGCTCCGCCGCAACATCGCCCAGATGCGGAAATCGCTGCAGCGCTACGGCTCGCCGTCGCTGGAGGTCCAGTCCATGGCCCCGGTGGGCCAGGCCTGTACCTTCCGCGCCATCGAGGACCCGCTGCTGGGCCCGGTGGTGTCGTTCGGGCTGGCCGGCGACGCCGTCAACCTTCTCGATGATTGGGCGCACCGCGTCCCCCCGCTCTCCGGCTCCGATGTCCACGACTTCATCCGCGCGCCACGCGCCTCCCGCAAGCTCTTCGGCTACCAGGGCCTGCCCGCCGTCGACGCCGGCGCGCTCGAGGACCTCGCGGCCCGGCTGACCCGGCTCAAGGACAACCACCCGGAGATCGTTTTGGTCGAGTTCAACCCGGTCCTGGCCGGCCCCGACGGTGCGGTCATCCTCGCTGCCGACGTCCGGATTGCCAACGCCGCGCAGCGCACCGACACGGCCCGCCGCGCGATGCGCAGCTAGCGGCGCAGTTAGCATGTCCCCGGCCGATCTGTGAAAATGGAAGCCATGAGTTCCCAGCCTCCAGCATCCAAGCCCCAGGCGTCCGTCCCCGGCCGCCACGGCTCGCCGCACCACGGCCTGCACGACCACAGCGCGCAGGGCCAGAGCCTGGAAGGCGCCCTCCAGCAGGCAGGCTTCTACCCCCGCCTGGTGGCCGATGTCGTCGCCGACGCCCTGGACGGCCGCGACTGCGTCGCCCACCTGGTCCACCTGGAGACGCACTTCGACCGGGCCGAGGTGCGCCGGCACATCACCGTGCTGGTGCTGACCGAGGACATGCTGGTCATCACCCACGTCGACGACCAACAGCTTGACGAAGCCGGTGAGCAGATCGTCGCCCAGGTCTCCACCGAATCCGTTCCCGTGACGCAAATCCGTTCGGTGGTGCTCAGTTACGTGTACGCCCAGCCGCAGGACTATAAGCCCTCGGACCCGGTGCGTGAGTTGACCCTCTCGATCGCCTGGTCCGGCGGGCAGCGCCTCGACATGGGCCCCGCCAGCTGCGGCGATCCGCAATGCGAGGCCGACCACGGTTACAGCGGTACGATCGCGCAAGAGGACATCGTCCTGCGGATCAGCGCCGAAGCGGACGGCCTGCAGGCTGTCCAGGACGCCAAGCTCTTCGCCCGGGCGCTCCGTGCCGTGAACACTGGATCGACCGCTGCCGTCCCGCATGGGGTCTCCGCCCTTCCTCAGCGCCCCCGCAGCGGCGTTTTCGGCAACCGCCTCAGCCGCGGCCACCAGCGCTGAGATGGGGCCGGACCGAGCCGCAGAGTCCCCGGTAGCCTCCCCGCAGCCGCCTGCCCCGCCGACCGGCGCCCCGGCCGGGCTGCCCTCGCCCCCGGCCTACGGGGAACGTTCCATCGCGGAGGTGCTTAGCAGTGCCGCGGCCAGCCTGGGCGTCCCCGGTTTCGACAACCGGCTGAACCTACCCGCCGCGAAGCACGTCTGCGTCGTGCTGGCCGACGGCCTGGGCCGCCAGCTGCTCAAGCAGAAGACCGCGCACACCCCGTTCCTGCGCACCGTGCTGCAAGCCGGCCAGGGCGCCGTGCCGGTCTGGCTCGACGCGGCCTTCCCTTCCACCACGGCCGCGTCGCTGGCCAGTTTCGGAACCGGGCAGCCGGCCGGGCAACACGGGATGGTCGGCTACGACGTCCTGGACCCGGACCAGGACCGGGTGGTCAACATGCTGGGCAACTGGGACGACGGCGTCGACCCGCTGCGATGGCAGCCCCTGCCCACCGTCTTCGAACGGGCCGCCAGGCACGTCGATGTCAGCACCGTCGCCCTGCCGCGGTTCAGTGATTCGGCCATGACCCGGGCAGCGCTGAGGGGCGGCCGGTTCGTGGCCGGCACCACCTCGCACGCCCGGACCGCGGCGGCCGCGGAAGCCATGGCCGGCGCGGAGCGATCGCTGATGTACTTCTACGTCCACGAACTGGACAAGGCCGGGCACCGGTACGGCTGCCAGTCGCCTCAGTGGGAACACCAGCTCGAAGAGCTCGACGCCACCGTACGCCGGCTCAATGCCACCCTGCCGGCCGGCACCACCGTGCTGGTCACGGGAGACCACGGCATGCTGGATGTGCCGGCATCCCAGCGGATCGACTATTCCGCCGAGGCGGACCTTATCGCAGGGGTCCGGCACACGGCGGGGGAGCCGCGCATGGTGCATCTCTACCTTGACGGAGCGGACGACGCCGCCCGGCACCGGCTGCTGGAGGCCTGGCGGTCGCGCTTCGGCGACCGGATCTGGGCCTTCACCCGGGACGAAGCCGTGGCCGCCGGACTGTTCGGTGAGCTCCGTAGCGGGGTTGGACCGCGGATCGGTGATGTGATGATCGCCGCGCGTGACGCGATGGCTTTCTACGACACCCGCCGGGTCCAGGCCAGGGCGCTCGAGGTGGTTGGGCAGCACGGCTCGCTGACCAAAGCGGAGCGGGAGGTGCCGCTGTTGTGCTTCAAAGCCGAGGGGAAATCGGGCGCCAGGGCCGCCGGCGGAAAAGCTGCCGGGAAGGCTGCGCGCCGCTAAGCCGGATCGTCCCGGCGGGCAGCGGCCTTAGTCGCTGCGGGTCCCGAAGACGATTTCATCCCAGCTGGGCACGCTGGAGCGCTTGGGCTTGGACGGCTGGCGTTCCGGCGTTTCGGGCTCCCGGTCGGCGCGGGATAATTCGGCGCGGGATGCGTCCGGGCCGGGAGCCGCCACGGAGTCGTGCTGCGCGCGCCGCGACGGTCCACCGCCCAGGAGTTCATCCAATCCAGGACTGGACGTGGGGCCGGTCCGCACCGGTCGCAATTGTGAGGCAGCGATGGTGATTTCACGGGTTTCGGTGCTGACCCCGTCGTGAAGCTTCAGCGCATCGTCGTCGCTGGTGTCCTGGTGCCGCGGCGCAAGGCTCAGGCGGGACAGCATGGACGGCCGCGCATCCCTGCGACGGGAAAGGACGTCGGGGTTGGGAATCGAGTGCGGTTCGGCTGACGCCGCGGGCGGGGCAGCTTTCTCCGCCGGGGCGTCCTCGGCGGTCGCTTCAATCTCCGCCGCGTCATCCCCGGCCTCGTCAAGCGACGGGACTTCGGAGGGCCGAGGGTGGGCTGCGGGCACCCCGTTGGTCAGCAACAGCGCCAGGGCGTCGTCGGCGTCTTCGTCCAGGCCGAGGCGCTGGCCGCGGCGGGTACGGAGCATGTCCAGCAGCCCGTCGGCGTCGTTTTCCTGCTGGATGCCGTTTTGCTGGACGACGCTCAGTTGCGCGGTGGCGCTGCGCGCGGCTGCGTCCGCGTCAGTTTCGAAGTCAAAGGGTCGGTCCGAAACGGCCGAGAGGCGGCGGGCCGGGACCGGGCCGTCCATCGGTTCAAGTTCGCTGAGCTGTTGCGCCCAGCGGTTGGCGTTCTGCAACGACTTGCGCGCCGGGCTGAACGTCCACATGGCCGGCGGCTCTTCACCGATAGCCGCGTGGGCGCCGGGCTGCGTTTCGAACCGCGCCACCACATTCCAGCTTCCGTCCGGCCGGCGCCAGGAATCCCACTCCACGGAGGAGGGCTCGATCCCGTGCGCCCGGAGCCTGTGCGTGACCATGTCATCCAGGCTGGCAGGCTGGTCGCCGAAGAAGGAACGGTAGCTGTCATGGCCTGCGGACGGGGCCGCCACCTCGACCTTGCGGGCCTGCTGGGCCACGTATTCGCGCTCGGCGAGCACGGGGCCCTCGTAGCGCTGCACCTTGGCCAGCGGAATGCCGGAGAGCTCAGCCACCTCGGCCGCGGTGGCGCCGTTGCGTATCCTGGCCTGGATATCGCGGGGGGACATGGCAATGGGTTCGGCGCCCACGCCGGAAGCGGCCCTCGCCGGCGTCCGGCTGGCAGCCGCCCGAAGTGCCTCATCGATCGGCAGCTGGAACATCTCGCCGCCGGTGCCACTCAACAGGAGATGCTCTCCGTCGTCGTGGACGCCTACAAGCCGTAGATCCTGCATACAAATCCTCCACCCTGGCATTACTAACATTCGAAACTCTGCCACCGATGGGCCGCAATTCGGGTTAGGAGGGAGGGCGCGCCGTGATTTTCCGCGACTTTCCGGCCCATTTGTCCCGTCCCGGCCCGGCCGGGCTGCCGCCGGACCACTGGCCTCTGGTGTTTGGCAGGGGATGTGCGCAAAAATGACCCGACATCGGGCACAAAAAGCACTTGTCCGGCGTTGACATCGGTGAACCAAACCCGGGCCGCACCGGGGCTACCAGCCCCGCCGGCGCGGAGGCGGCGATCCAACCCAACGAATGCGGAGTGTGAGCAACTACTAATGGCGACAGACTACGATGCGCCGCGCAAGACCGAGGAAGACCTCAACGAGGATTCCATCGAGGAGCTGAAGTCGCGGCGTACGGACAAGCCCTCCGCGGTGGTCGATGAAGACGAGACCGACCTCGCTGAAGGCTACGAACTCCCGGGCGCCGACCTGTCCGGCGAGGAGCTGCTGGTGCGGGTGCTGCCCGCCCAGGCAGACGAATTCACCTGTGCCTCCTGCTTCCTCGTCCGCCACCGTTCGCAGATCGCCCGCGAAAAGGACGGCCTGAAGTACTGCAAGGATTGCGAGGGCTGACGGCTCCGCAGGGGGCCCTGAGCCCGGTAAGGGCTTGCGGTCAGCGCGGGCAGCTCGGCGATCAGCGGGACAGAGCGGCGACGAGTTCGTCCGGGTGCCGGGTGGACGTCAGCCAGTAAGGGGTCCGGTCCGAGGGGTCGGTGATTTCGATCCGGACCACCGGGTCGATCCAGCCGCGGATGCACATAAAGGCGAGCCCGTTGAGCCGGGTGCCGCGCTCCGCCGTGGCCTCGGCGCCGCGGAAAGCCCGGGCGGTGCCGACGAAGCGGCGCTCGATTGTCGCCCGCCCGACGCGCAAGGTGGCGGCCGTGACCGAGATGGACGGCGTGGACACGACCAGCAACACCGCCTGAATCGCAAAGAGCACCACGGCCGCGGTGATACCGGCGGCGATACTGATCGGCGCGAACACCAGGATCCCGGCTCCGGCCAGCCCGGCAGCCACCAGCCAGATCCAGAAATTCGGCCACAGCTTTTCGCTGAACAGGACGGTGGCGTCGTTGGGGGTGCTGTTGGAGGCAGGCACGGCTGCAGTGGATTCGGGCATGAGCCCAGCTTTCCACTTTTCCCGGGCCATTTCACCTTCGCCGTTCGCCGTGGCCAGCCCGCCGTCGCCCGGCCGCCCGGGGAGGGCCGTGCGGTAGGCCTATCCTCCCCGCGGGCGTTACAGTGGGGAACTGTGATTGAAGAAACCACTGCCGTGAACACCGCGCCGGCAGAGCCCGCAGCCGGCCACCTTCCCGCGTACGGAGCCCCCACCCTGACCGTGCAGCTGAAAATGCTCGACGACGGCCTGCAGCCGCCGTCGTATGCCCACCCGGGCGACGCCGGCGCGGACCTTCGCGCCCGCGAGGACGTGGTCCTCGCGCCGGGGGAGCGGCGGCTGGTGCCGACCGGTGTGTCCATCGCACTGCCCGACGGTTTCGTTGCCCTCATCCACCCGCGCTCCGGCCTCGCCACCAAGCACGGACTGACCGTGGTCAACGCGCCAGGCACGGTGGACGCGGGTTACCGCGGAGAGATCGCCGTGACACTGCTGAATACCGACCGCGACGAGGCGATTGAACTGCGGCGCGGCGATAGAATTGCACAAATGGTCATCCAGCGGGTGGAGTACGCGGAGTTTGTGCCCGTCCAGGAGCTCGGCGACTCAGTCCGCGGCGGCGGCGGTTTCGGCTCCACCGGCGGGTTCGGCGCCCCCGGGGCCTGAGCCCCGTCCGCTTGACGCAGCTGTTCCCTGCGCGGCCGTCGGGCCTTTCGCGCAGGATCACAACTAAGGAGACAAACCCCATGGTTTTTGGGCGTGGCAGAAAAGCCAAGCAGGAGCAGATGACGGACACCGGGGAGACCCCGGACGACGCAATTGTGGGAACCGCTGCGTCGGACGAGGCAAACGACGGCGCACTCCGCAGCGCCGGTCCCTACGACGTCTCGGAAATTGACAACCAGGACGGCTACGTGGACCTCGGCGCCCTGCTGATTGCCCCGCGCGAAGGACTGCAGCTCCG
Organism: Arthrobacter sp. SD1074B; assembly: GCF_056780195.1. Lineage (NCBI taxonomy): Bacteria > Bacillati > Actinomycetota > Actinomycetes > Micrococcales > Micrococcaceae > Arthrobacter > Arthrobacter sp. SD1074B. Next base: position 1,627,744 of record NZ_JBRAZT010000001.1, read on the forward strand.
GCTGGAGGTCGAGGAGGCCACCCAGCGCGTGGTGGCCGTGACCATGGACCTGGACAGCTCAAGCCTCCAGCTTCAGGCGTTCGCCGCGCCCCGTTCCGAGGGCCTCTGGGACGAAATCCGCGAGCAGATCGGCCAGTCCGTCGGCAGCCAGGGCGGACAGGTTGAAGAGATCGAGGGCCACTTCGGCATCGAGCTCGTAGCCAAGCTGCCCGCCGGTGACGGCAGCGACAGCTACCGGGTGGCCCGCTTCATCGGCGTCGACGGCCCCCGCTGGTTCCTCCGCGGTGTGCTCGGCGGCGACGCGGCACTGGACCGTGCTGCCGCCGCCGGCCTTGAAGAGCTTTTCCGCCAGATCGTTGTGGTGCGGGGCGAGAACCCCATGCCGCCGCGCGACCTGCTCCAGCTCCGCCTTCCCCGGGATTCCGGCGTCTCGGCGCCGCAGGGCGCCCCGGAGTTCGAACAGCCCGAGCGCGGACCGGAGACTACCCAGATTGGTTGATGCCCCCGGCAGGAAGCCCGCCGACGCCGTCCCCGTGCGGGGGCTGCCGGAGCGCGGACGGGTGCTGTGCCGCGGCTTCATTGAGTCCGTGACGTACGCCCCGGCCAGTGAGGTGGCCGCCTTCACCGCGATCGTGACCGACCACGACGCCCCGCCTGCCAAGGCGCGGCCGGCGGCGTCCTCCGTCCAGACCGCCCAGCCCCGGGCCGGCCGCAAACGGCCCGCCGTGGCCGCTGACCGGCTCCGGGTGGTCTGGCTGGGACGGCGCCGCATCCCCGGCGTCAACGCCGGACTGGAGGTCCGGCTTGAGGGCATGGTCACGGTCCGGGACGGTCTGCCCACCATGTTCAACCCGCGCTACGAAATACTCTCCCGCAAGGAGGAGCAATGAGCACGCCCGAAGACCCGCAGCCCACCGTGGCCCAGCTCGCCGAAGGCTACGCGGCCAAGGCGGGCCTGCACCGCTCCAGCAACGGAAATATCGACGTGCTCAAGAGCGCCGGCGGTGTCCAGGGCATCGCCGAAAGTATCCTCCCCGGCCTGGTGTTCCTGATTGCGTTCACGCTCACCCGGGAGCTCCCGCTGGCCCTGATCGGCGCGCTGGCCGTGGCCGCGGCGTTCACCGTCGCGCGGCTGGTCCAGCGCAAGCCGCTGACACAGGCGCTGGCCGGCATCGTCGGCGTCGGGCTGTCAGCCTGGCTGGCGAACTCCACCGGCAAGGCGGAGGACTTCTACGTCCTGGGGTTCTTCACCAACCTCGGCTACATCCTCGCGATGTCCGTCTCGATCGCCGTGCGCTGGCCTTTCGCCGGGCTGCTGTTCGGATTTATCCGGAACGAAGGCCTGGACTGGCGCAAGCACCCGTCCCGGGTGAAGGCGTACCGTATCGGCACCTGGGTGATCATCTCGGTCCTCGCCCTGCGCCTGCTCGTCCAGGTACCGCTGTACCTGATGGGGGAACAGGGCCTCGCCGGCCTCGCGACCACCCGGCTCATCATGGGCGCGCCGCTGTACATCCTTGGCATGTGGGTGGCGTGGCTGCTCACCCGCCCGGCCCCGGCGTCGGCTGAGGGGTCTGCCGGGCCCAACTAACTCGCAGTTGTTGTCGCTTTGAGGCTCAAAACGACAACAACTGCGAGCTGGTTTGGGCGGATCAGCCGTCGAAACCGTCGTCGCCGGCGGGCTGGGTCTCGCGGCCGTGTTGGTCCGCGCCGGCCAGTTGCCCGGCCCCGGTTGACTCGCTGGCAGCGTCGATGCCGGAATCCGGCGCCGAGAGCAGTGCCCGCAGCCCGTCCTCCGCGGCGATCGTGGTGACGAAGAAGAGCTCGTCGCCGCCGTCGATCACGTCGTCCCGGCTGGGCGTGATGGGCGCCTGGTCCCGCAGGATCGCGACCAGCGTCGCGTCCTCAGGCCAGTCGATATCACCCACGGTCAGGCCGATCACATGCGAATCGTGCGGAACGGTGAACTCAACCAGCGAGGACACCCCGGTCTGCAGGGTCAGCAGCCGGACCAGGTCACCGATCTCCACGGCTTCCTCGACCAGGGCGGTCATTAGCTGCGGGGTGTTCACCGCGACGTCGACGCCCCAGGAATCGTCGAACATCCAGTCGTTCTTCGGGTTGTTGACCCGGCCCACGGTCCGTCCCACGCCGAACTCGGTCTTGGCGAGCAGCGACACCACCAGGTTCACCTTGTCGTCGCCCGTGGCGGAGACCACGACGTCGGCGTCCTCCAGCCGGGCGTCCTTGAGCGTGCTGAGCTCGCAGGCGTCGCCGACCAGCCAGTGCGCGCCGCGCAGCCCGCTGCGGCCGATCACCTCGGGCTTGAGGTCGATCAACAGGATCTCGTGTTTGTGGGCCAGCAGCTCACGGGCGATCGAGGAACCGACACTGCCCGCCCCGACGATAACAACTTTCACTTAGGACTCCTTGGCGGGGGACTGGGCAAGAATGTGGGCGACCTCGGAGGTGCGGTCCACGCTGAGCATGGCGTGCACGGTGTCACCGTCCTGGTACAACGTTCCGGGGCCCGGGAGGATGCCCTCGCCGAAACGGGTGAGGTAAGCGACGCGGATGTCGGCGGCCTTTTCGAGTGCGGTGACCGGGTGCCCGATCCAGCCGGACTCCACGTCCACCTCGGCCAGCACCAGCCGGCCGGAAGGGTCGCGGAAGTCGCCGGCGAGGTGCTGCTCCGGGAGGATCCTGCGCAGCACCTGGTCCGCGCTCCAGCGCACCGCCGCGACCGTGGGAATGCCCAGGCGCTGGTAGATCTCGGCGCGCCCCGGATCGTAGATCCGCGCCACGACGTGCGGCACATGGAAGGTCTCGCGGGCCACGCGGGTGGCCAGGATATTCGAGTTGTCGCCGCTGGACACGGCGGCGAAGGCGTAGGCCTCTTCGACCCCGGCCTGCTTGAGCGTCTCCCGGTCGAAGCCGACGCCGGTGACTTTGCGGCCGGAGAAGCCGGTCCGGAGCCGTCGGAAGGCACGGTCGTCCTGGTCGATGATCGCGACCGAATGGCCGGCGTCCTCCAGTGTGTGCGCCAGGGTTGCCCCAACGCGGCCACAACCCATGATCACGAAGTGCGCCACCCGTGCCTCCTCAAGCTTTCTGTGTCTGTTGCTGCGTAAAACTCTACCGGCCACCGGGGGTCCGGAGCCGGTCCGGCGGCGGCGCGGCAAGGCGGCGGCCGTCAGGCCTGTTCTGTCGTCATGACATCGCGTCCGAATCAGACTAGCTTTGTCTGGTGCTGACAATTTTCAACGCCGTGAAGCGGGTGCTGGTAGGCAGGCCCTTCCGGAACGACCGTCTGGCCCACACCCTGCTGCCCAAGCGGATTGCGCTCCCCATTTTCGCCTCCGACGCGCTCTCCTCGGTGGCATACGCCCCGGATGAAATCCTGCTGACCCTGGCGCTGGCCGGCGTGAGCGCTGTGGCGTTCTCGCCCTGGGTGGGGCTCGCCGTGATGGTGGTGCTGCTCACCGTGGTGGCCTCGTACCGCCAGAACGTCCACGCCTACCCCTCCGGCGGCGGCGACTACGAGATCGCCAACGTCAACCTCGGCAAGTACGCCGGCCTCACGGTAGCCTCGGCGCTGCTGGTGGACTATGTGCTGACCGTCGCGGTGTCGATGTCCTCGGCCGCCGCGTACCTCACCACCGCCGTCCCGTCGCTGCACGGCCAGCAGGCCGCGATCGCCACGATCGGCGTCGTGATCCTGGCCCTCGTGAACCTGCGCGGCATCCGCGAGGCCGGCAGCGTCTTCGCAGTCCCTACCTATATCTTTATGTTCTCGATCCTCGGCATGACCGCCGTGGGCATTTTCCAGGCCGTCACCGGCCAGCTCGGCCGGGCGCCCTCGGCGGCGTTTGAGATTGTCCCTGCTGCCGGTTTCGACGAGGGGCTGGTGGGTCTGGCGGGGGCGTTCCTGCTGCTGCGCGCGTTCTCCTCCGGTGCAGCCGCCCTGACCGGTGTCGAGGCCATCAGCAACGGCGTGCCGAATTTCCAGAAGCCCAAGAGCAAGAACGCGGCCACCACGCTGCTGCTGCTCGGGGTGATTGCCGCCAGCATGCTGGCCGGCATCATCTACCTCGCCAACGCCACCAAGGTGCACATTGTGCAGGACCCGGCGACCGAATTCCTGCTCAACGGGAAGCCGCTGGACGAGGGCTACATCCAGAACCCGGCCATCAGCCAGATCGCGCAGACGGTCTTCGGCGCCGGTTCCATCCCGTTCTACATCGTGGTCGCCGCCACCGGCGTGATCCTGGTGTTCGCCTCCAACACCGCGTTCAACGGCTTCCCGGTCCTCGGCTCGATCCTCGCCCAGGACGGTTACCTGCCGCGCCAGCTCCGCACCCGCGGTGACCGGCTCGCGTTCAGCAATGGTGTGCTGGCGCTGGCCGCCGGCGCGCTGGTACTGATCATCGCGTTCGACGCCGACGTCACCAAGCTCATCCAGCTCTACATCGTGGGCGTCTTCATCTCCTTTACCCTCAGCCAGCTGGGTATGGTCCGGCACTGGGGCCGCGAGCTGAAGCTCGCCAAGGACCCGGCAGCGAAACTGCGGATGATCAAATCGCGCACCATCAACACGATCGGCTTCGGCATGACGGCGCTGGTCCTTGTGATTGTGCTGATCACCAAGTTCGAGCAGGGCGCCTGGATCGCCCTGCTGGCCATGTTCATCCTCTTCCTGATCATGTGGAGCATCCGCGCGCACTACGACAACGTGGCCAAGGAGCTCGCCGTCGACGAGGACTCCTCGCCCCGAGCGCTGCCCACCCGGGTGCACGCCGTGCTGCTCGTCTCGCACGTGCGCAAGCCCGTGCTCCGGGCGCTGGCCTACGCCCGCGCCTCCCGGCCCTCCCGGCTGGACGCCATCACGGTGGACATCAGCCCGGAGGAGACCGAGCAGACGCTGGCGGACTGGGAAAAACTGGAGATCCCGGTGCCGCTGACGGTGCTGGCCAGCCCGTTCCGTGAGACGGTCACGCCGATCATGGAGTACATCAAGAACATGCGGCGCGACTCGCCGCGCGACCTGATCGTCGTGTACATCCCCGAATACGTCGTCGGCAAGTGGTGGGAGCAGCTGGTCCACAACCAGACGGCGCTGCGGATCAAGACCCGGCTGCACTTTGAACCCGGCGTTATGGTCGCCAGCGTGCCGTGGCAGCTGAAATCGTCCGAAGAAGCCAAGAAACTGCAGGATATCCAATGAGCACCGACACCCGGACCCCCGCCCGCACCGAGCTCGTCGTCGACGTCGGCCCCGTCGCCCACGGCGGCCACTGCGTGGCCCGGCACGAGGGCCGGGTGATCTTTGTCCGGCACGCCATCCCCGGCGAAAAGGTCCGGATCCGGCTAACCGACGACGGCGAGTCTGCCAAGTTCTGGCGCGCCGACGTCGTCGAGGTCCTGGAGCCCTCCCCGGACCGGGTGGACCACTTCTGGCACGCGGCCGACGCGCAGCGCTCTTGGTCCCACGGCCATCCGCCCGTGGGCGGCGCCGAACTGGGCCACATCACGCTGGAGCGCCAGCGCGGCCTCAAGGCCGACGTCCTGGCCGAACAACTGCGCCGGCTGGCCGGGATCGACATGCCCATCACGGTCGAAGCCGTGGGGGAAGCGGCCGGCACCGGCGGCACCGCGACCGGACTGGCCTGGCGGACCCGCGCCGGATTCGCCGTGACGCCCGGGGGAAAACTCGGCATGCACGCCCACCGCTCCGACGCGGTCTTCCCGGTCCGCGAGATGCCGCTGGCCGTCGAGGGCATCAACGCGCTGAGGCTCTGGGACATCGACTTGCAGGGGATCGAGCGGGTGGAGGTCGCGGCTCCGGCCAACGGCTCGCGGCCGCTGGTGCTCCTGGTCCCGGCCGCCGGCACCCGTGCCAAACGGCTCAGCGCCATCGTCGCCCAGCTGCCCGGCGACGTCTCGGTGGCGCAGGCGGACCCCGGTACCGGCGCCGTGACCCAGCTGCGCGGCCGCACCTGGGTGCAGGAAACCGCGGCCGGCCACGACTACCGCGTCACCGGCGACGGGTTCTGGCAGATCCACCGCGACGCCCCGGACACCCTGGTGGGGGCCGTCACCGGCTTGCTGCACGACGGCGGCTACCTCGCCGCCGGGTCCGTGGTGGCGGACCTCTACGCCGGCGCCGGACTCTTCACCGCACCGCTCGCCGACGCCGTCGGCGTCACCGGCTCTGTCCTGTCCGTGGAGGGCGCACCCGGCACCAGCCGGGACGCCCGCAAGAACCTGCACGGCGCCGCCCAGGTTGAAATCATCCAGGGGAAAGTGGAGCGGGTACTGCGGCAGAAACCGCGCAACTTCGACGCCCTCGTCCTGGACCCGCCCCGGGCAGGCGCCGGCAAGGCGGTCGTGAACCAGCTGGTCGCGGCCGGACCCCGCGCGATCGCTTACGTTTCCTGCGATCCGGCGTCCTTCGCCCGCGACGTGGGCTACTTCCAGCAGGCCGGCTGGGGGCTTCAGGAGTTGCGCGCCTTCGACCTGTACCCGCACACCCACCACATGGAGACTGTGGCGTTACTGACTCCCCGGGGCTGAGGCCACTAGGATGGGCGGAGTAGTCCGACGTCGCGCTCCGTAATTACGGCTGACCTCCTGCACCCAAGTACCGATCCTTGTGCGAACAAGGAAAAGTGCTAGTTAGGTTGACCTAACTAGCAAGGGGTCTGCGGCGCGACAAAGATGAAACTGTTGCGAGAGGAGTCCTGCGATGAGCATTGTGGACAGCTTCGGTTCAAAAGGCAAACTTAATGTAGCCGGTACCGAATACGAAATTTTCCGGTTGAACTCCGTTGAAGGTGCAGAAAACCTTCCGTTCAGCCTCAAGGTATTGCTTGAAAACCTGTTGAGGACCGAGGACGGCGCCAACATCACGGCCGATCACGTCCGCGCATTGGCCGGTTGGGATCCCAACGCCGAGCCCGACACTGAAATCCAGTTCACGCCGGCGCGCGTGATCATGCAGGACTTCACTGGCGTGCCCTGCGTTGTCGACCTGGCCACCATGCGTGAGGCCGTCAAGGAACTCGGCGGCGACCCCAAGCGGGTCAACCCGCTGGCGCCGGCGGAAATGGTCATCGACCACTCCGTCCAGATCGACGCCTTCGGTAACTCCGGCGCACTGGAGCGCAACATGGAGATCGAATACCAGCGCAACGGGGAGCGGTACCAGTTCCTGCGTTGGGGCCAGACCGCGTTCGATGACTTCAAGGTCGTTCCGCCGGGCACCGGCATCGTGCACCAGGTCAACATCGAGTACCTGGCCCGCACGGTCATGACCCGCGAAATCGACGGCGCGCTCCGCGCCTACCCGGACACCTGCGTCGGCACCGACTCGCACACCACGATGGTCAACGGCCTGGGCGTGCTCGGCTGGGGCGTCGGCGGCATCGAAGCCGAGGCGGCCATGCTGGGCCAGCCCGTCTCCATGCTGATCCCGCGCGTGGTCGGCTTCAAGCTGACCGGGTCCATCCCGGCCGGCGCCACCGCCACCGACGTTGTGCTCACCATCACCGAGCAGCTGCGCCAGCACGGCGTGGTCGGCAAGTTCGTGGAGTTCTACGGCGAGGGCGTCGCGGCAGTGCCGCTGGCGAACCGCGCCACCATCGGCAACATGAGCCCCGAGTTCGGCTCCACCGCCGCGATGTTCCCGATCGACGACGTCACCCTCGACTACCTGCGCCTCACCGGCCGCTCGGACGAGAACGTGGCCCTCGTGGAGGCCTACGCGAAGGAACAGGGCCTCTGGCACGATCCCTCCCGCGAGATCAAGTTCTCCGAGTACCTCGAGCTGGACCTGTCGACGGTCGTCCCGTCGATCTCCGGCCCGAAGCGCCCGCAGGACCGCATCATCCTCACCGAATCCAAGGCCCAGTTCCGCGAGGACCTGCGGAACTACGTGAAGGAAGAGCTCCCGGACGGCAGCCTGGACGAAGCAATCGACGAAAGCTTCCCGGCCTCGGATTCGCCCTCGTTCACCGCCTCCGCGACCCACCTCACGGAGCAGGCCCCGCACGGCCACGGTCCCAAGTCCAACGGCCGGCCGTCCAAGACGGTGACCGTCAAGACCGCCGACGGCCGCGAGTTCGAGCTGGACCACGGCGCGGTTTCGATCGCATCGATCACCTCCTGCACCAACACGTCCAACCCGTCCGTGATGCTGGCCGCCGCACTACTGGCCCGCAACGCCGTGGACAAGGGCCTCACCTCGAAGCCGTGGGTCAAGACCTCCGTGGCCCCGGGTTCCAAGGTCGTCACGGACTACTACAACAAGTCGGGCCTGACCCCGTACCTGGAGAAGCTCGGCTTCTACATCGTCGGCTACGGCTGTGCGACCTGCATCGGCAACTCCGGTCCGCTCGACGCGGAGATTTCCGAGGCCATCCAGGCCAACGACCTTTCCGTCACTGCCGTGCTCTCCGGCAACCGCAACTTCGAAGGCCGGATCAACCCGGACGTCAAGATGAACTACTTGGCTTCCCCGCCGCTGGTCATCGCGTACGCCCTGGCCGGCACGATGGACTTCGATTTCGAGAACGACGCCCTGGGCCAGGACGAGGCCGGCAACGACGTCTTCCTGAAGGACATTTGGCCGAACCCGGTCGAGGTCCAGCAGGTCATCGACTCCTCGATTGACAAGGGCATGTTCGCCCGCGGCTACGAGGGTGTCTTCGAAGGCGACGACCGCTGGAAGGCGCTCGACACCCCGGCCGGCGACACCTTCGCCTGGGACGAGAAGTCCACCTACGTCCGGAAGCCCCCGTACTTCGAGGGCATGAAAGCGAAGCCGGAGCCCGTCCAGGACATCACCGCGGCCCGTGTGCTGCTGAAGCTCGGCGATTCGGTCACCACCGACCACATTTCCCCGGCCGGATCGTTCAAGTCGGACACCCCGGCCGGCCAGTACCTGCTGGCCAACGGTGTGGAACGCAAGGACTTCAACTCCTACGGCTCGCGCCGTGGCAACCACGAAGTCATGATCCGCGGCACCTTCGCCAACATCCGGATCAAGAACCAGCTCCTCGACGGCGTCGAGGGCGGCTTCACCCGTGACTTCACCCAGGCCGACGGCCCGCAGGCCTACGTCTACGACGCCGCGCAGAACTACCAGGCCGCCGGCACCCCCCTGGTCGTCCTGGCCGGCAAGGAGTACGGCTCCGGCTCGTCCCGTGACTGGGCCGCCAAGGGCACCGCACTGCTGGGTGTCAAGGCTGTCATCGCGGAGAGCTACGAGCGCATCCACCGCTCCAACCTGATCGGCATGGGCGTCCTGCCGCTGCAGTACCCGGCCGGCCAGAACGCCGCCAGCCTGGGCCTGACCGGCACGGAAACCTTCGCAGTCGAGGGCGTTACCGCCCTCAACGAAGGCACCACGCCGAAGACCCTCAAGGTCACCGCCACGGCCGAAGACGGCACCGTCACGTCCTTCGATGCGGTCCTCCGCATCGATACTCCGGGCGAAGCCGACTACTACCGCAACGGTGGCATCCTGCAGTACGTGCTGCGCCAGATCTCCGCTAACTAACGGCCTTCCGGCAGCATCCCGCGAAAGCCCCGGTCCGTCCCTGACGGACCGGGGCTTTCGTTTTACCGCACCCGCCCGGCACCAGGCCGCGCCGAAGAGGCGTTAGAGTTAAAAGGCATGTCTACTACCCGCAAGGAGGGGCCGTTGGGAATTTTGGAGACCATCCGGAATCCGCAGGACCTGAGCAAGTTGTCACCGGCGCAGCTGGACCAGCTGGCAGCCGAGGTCAGGGAGTTCCTGATCGGCAACGTCTCCCAGACGGGAGGACACCTCGGGCCGAACCTCGGCGTCGTTGAACTGACCATTGCGGTGCACCGGATCTTCGATTCCCCCCGCGACAGCATCGTCTTCGATACCGGCCACCAGTCCTACGTGCACAAGCTCCTCACCGGGCGCCAGGACTTCAGCACGCTCCGCCAGCAGGGCGGCATGTCCGGCTACCCGGACCGGGCAGAGTCCGAGCACGACATCGTCGAAAGTTCGCACGCCTCGTCCTCACTGTCTTGGGCCGACGGCATCTCCCGTGCCCGGCAGCTGACCGGCGACGGGGACCGCTACGTGATCGCCGTCGTCGGGGACGGCGCGCTGACCGGCGGCATGGCCTGGGAAGCCATCAACAACATCGCCGCTGACAAGAAGCGCCGCGTCGTGATCGTGGTGAACGACAACGGCCGCTCCTACGCCCCGACCGTGGGCGGCGTCGCCGACTATCTCGCGTCCCTGCGCCCCACGATCGATTCGCTCCGGGCCGCGCCGGCCTACGAAGGCGCCCTGGACTGGTGGAAGAAGCGGCTGCAGAGCGGCGGCCCCGCCGGGCAGTTCACCTACAAGAGCCTGCATGCCATGAAGAAGGGCATCAAGGACTGGTGGGCGCCCCAGGGCATGTTCGAGGACCTGGGCATGAAGTACATCGGCCCGGTGGACGGCCACAACCTCCAGGCCATGGAAAATGCGCTGGCCACGGCCAAGAATTACGCCGGACCCGTGATCGTCCACGCCATGACCGAAAAGGGCCACGGCTACGCCCCTGCCCGCGCCCACGAGGCGGACCAGTTCCACGCCGTCGGGATCATCGATCCGGAAACCGGCGAACCCACCGAGGCCGGCGGCGCGAAGTCCTGGACCGCCGTCTTCGCGGACGAGATTGCCGACATCGCCGATGAACGCAAGGACATTGTCGGCATCACCGGGGCCATGCTGATCCCGGTGGGACTGCACAAGTTCGCCGCCCGCCACCCGGAGCGTGTATTCGACGTCGGCATCGCCGAGCAGCACGCCCTCACCTCCGCGGCCGGCATGGCGTTCGGGGGACTGCACCCGGTGGTGGCCGTCTACGCGACCTTCCTGAACCGCGCGTTCGACCAGCTGCTGATGGACGTCGCCCTGCACAAGGCCGGCGTCACCGTGGTGCTGGACCGGGCCGGGGTTACCGGGCCCGACGGCGCCAGCCACCACGGCATGTGGGACATGGCGATGGTCCAGATCGTTCCCGGCCTGCACCTGGCAGCGCCGCGCGACGCCTCCCGGCTGCGCGAGGAACTGCGCGAGGCCGTCGCCGTCGAAGACGCCCCCACCGTGATCCGCTACTCGAAGGGCACCGTCGGCGCGGAAGTCGAAGCCCTCGAACGGCTCAGCGACGGCGTGGATGTGCTGGCCCGCCGCCCGGCCGGATCAAGCGACAACGATGTGCTGATCGTCAGCGTCGGCGCCATGTCCGAACTCGCGCTGGACGTCTCCAACCGGCTCGGCGCCCAGGGCATCAGCTCCACGGTGGTGGACCCGCGCTGGGTCCTCCCGGTGCCCAAGTCCGTCATCGCCCTCGCCTCACACCACCGCCTCGTGATCTGCATCGAGGACGGCGTCCGGGCCGGCGGCGTCGGCTCCCGCATCCGGCAGGAAATGCGGGGCGCCGGAGTGGACACCGCGCTCAACGAGGTGGGCCTGCCGGTGGAGTTCCTCGACCATGGCACCCGCAGCCAGGTGCTGGAGCGGGTCGGGCTGACCGCCCAGCAAATCACCCACGACGTCGTCGCGCAGGTCCTCGGGACCAAGGTGCCGTTCGCGCGGCCGCTGCCCGGCCAGCAGCACCCCAGCACCGGCAGCCTGCCAATCCTGTGATCGGGACGCGGCGCCCCAAGAGCTTGACCAGGCCGTCAAGGCACAGCAACCACCCTTCGACGGCACTGACCGCGGACGGTTTACGAAGGGATTTAGCATGAGCGGCATCATCCGGGTCTACAAGCGCGACGAAGAAGGAGTCCTGCACTTCAGGGAGGCCTGGATCGACGAGGACTACCACGAGTTCGTGATGAACCACGGCGTCGTCGGCCACCAGAGCAAAACCGAGGAGACCGAGGCTGCCGACGCCGCCGCGGGGGAGGGACTGATGGAGGCCTTCGCGGCGCAGTGCGCCGAGGACGGCTACGCGGAGATCCCGGACGAGGAACAGTTCTGGGTGGTGGCGCAGTACGCGCTGAAGACCAAGGACGGCACCAGCCGCGACCGCTACCTTGAGGAAAAAGCCAAGGACGCCTTGATCAGCCACCTTGCCTGGCGCGGCCTCGGCGTGGTGGACCGCTCCGAGTTCGCCGACGCCAAGCTCAACATTTTCTGCCTCACTCCGGACGTCAACAAGACCGTCAATGCGATCAAGGTCTGCATCCGCGGTGAGGACCTCGACTTCACCAAGCTGAGCATCGGCGCCGCCCCGTTCGGCAGCACTGACTTCGCGCTCAAGCACTCGGCCAAACCGGCCAACAGCTTCACGCTCTAGGCACCTGGCAGGCACCACCTGCTCCGGGCACCACCTGTTAGGAGCCGGGCACGGCTCACATCAGTTTTGGGGGCAAGCGACTGGAAGGTAAAGCAATGACGCGTAAATCTCCTCGACCAGGCAGCACTCCACTTCCCGCAGGGCTGGCGGCGCCGGCACGCAAGTCCCTGGCGCACGCGGGGGTGGAAACCCTGGAGCACCTGGTGCAGCTGGGCCGCCGCCGGCTGGCCGGGATGCCGGGCGTCTGCCCGCGCACCCTAGCGCAACTCCAGGACGCCATGGACGAACACGGGCTGGAACTGCCCGCGGGATAGCAACGCCAGGTAGCGGCGTCCGGTAGCGGCGCCAGGGAGCCTGACCGGGAGCAGTCCCGGGCCGTTGTAGGCTACTTCCCATGACTGAATACCGACGCGTAGGAAATTCCGGACTGACCGTCTCCGTGGTGGGGCTTGGCTGCAACAATCTGGGCCGGGCCAACACGGCCACCGAGACGCAGGAGGGGACCGACGCCGTCGTGCATGCGGCCCTGGACGCCGGGATCACCTTCTTCGACGTCGCCGACGCCTACGGCCGGGAGCCCGGGCTCAGCGAAACCATGCTGGGGAAGGCGCTCGGCGGGCGCCGGGGTGACGCCGTGATCGGCACCAAGTTCGGCATGGACATGCGCGGCTCCAACGGCAACGACTTCGGTGCCCGCGGCTCACGCCGCTACATCATCAAGGCTGCCGAGGCCTCCTTGCGCCGCCTGGGAACGGACTGGATCGACCTCTACCAGTTCCACACGCCGGATCCGATGACGCCCATCGACGAGACCCTCGCCGCCCTCGACGAGCTCGTGACCAGCGGCAAGGTCCGCTACATCGGCCACTCCAACCGGGCCGGCTGGCAGATAGCGGAGGCCGAGTTCGTCGCCCGCAGCCGCGGCGGAGCACGCTTCATCTCGAGCCAGAACCACTACAACCTGCTGGACCGCCGCGCCGAGCTGGAGGTCACCCCGGCCGCCGAGGCGTACGGCCTGGGCGTGCTGCCCTACTTCCCGCTGGCCAACGGCCTGCTCACCGGCAAGTACTCCGAGGGGGAGGCGCCGGAAGGATCCCGGCTGAGCCACACCCGGACCAACCTTGTCCACGACGCCGACTGGAAACAGCTGGGCGCCTTCTCCGCCTTCGCCGCCGAACGGAACCTCACCGAGATCCAGGTCGCGTTCTCCTGGCTCGCCGCCCAGCCCTCCGTCAGCAGCGTGATCGCCGGCGCCACACGTCCCGAACAGGTCCGCCAGAACGCCGCCGCCGTCGCCTGGGTGCCGGACGCCGCAGAGCTGGCAGAACTCGATGAGATCTTCCCGCGCACGCCGAAGGTCGCCCTGTTCTGAGCCGCACTGCTGTGAGCCCTACCGTGTTGAACGCTTCACCGCCCGGGGCGGGGGCCGCCATGCAACGCGTCCTGATGGACGTCGATACCGGAATCGACGACGCCCTGGCCATCGTGTACCTGCTGTCCCGGCCCGAGGTCCGGTTGCAGGCCATTACCTGCACCGCCGGCAACGTCGGGGCCCGCCAGGTGGCGCTGAACAGCCTGTCCCTGCTGGAGCTGTGCAGGCGGGAAGGAGTCGAGGTCGCCGTCGGCGCCGAGGTCCCGCTGCAGATTCCGCTCGTCACGACCGAGGAAACCCACGGCCCGCAGGGGATTGGTCACGCCGAATTGCCGGCACCCGGCCAGGCGATCTCGGCCCGGCACGCCGTGGACGTCTGGGTGGAGGAAGCCAGGGCGCATCCGGGGGAAATCACCGGACTGATCACCGGACCTTTGACCAACTTTGCCCTGGCCCTGCGCCGCGAACCTGAGCTGCCGAGGCTGCTCAAGGGCCTGGTGATCATGGGCGGCAGCTTCTACTACCAGGGCAACACCACGCCGACGGCGGAGTGGAACACCGCCGTGGACCCGCACGCCGCCAAGGAGGTCTACGCGGCCTACCGCGGGTTGCCCGAGGACAAGCTGCCGGTGGTCTGCGCGTTGGAGACCACGGAGCGGATCGAGATGCTGCCGGAGCACCTGCGGCGGCTCGGCAAGGCCGCCGGGGCGCCGGAACCCGAACTGGTGCTCCCGGACCAGCCCGAAGGGCTGCGCAGCCGCTCCAGCAGCCCGCTGGTCGCGTGCCTGTCGGACGCGATCCGTTTCTACATGGAGTTCCACCGGCTCTACGACCAGGGCTATGTGGCGCACATGCACGACGCGTTCGCCGCCTGCGCCGCCGTCGGACGCACCCCCTTCAGCACCCGGCTGGCGACGGTCGACGTCGAGACAGAGTCCCCGCTGTTGGCCGGCACCACGGTGGCCGACTTCCGCGGCCTCTGGGGACTGCCGCCGAACGCCAGGATCGTCACCGGCAACGACCCCGGGCAATGCTTCGACGAGCTGATCTCCTCCGTGGGCAAGCTGGCGCGCTCCCTCGCCGCCCGCTAGCGGCGGCCGCCGGCCGCGCCCGGGGCGCCCGTGGTCCAGGCGGGCCCGCCGGATCGCTAAGATGATAGCTGCGCCGAGGTGACATGAGGCGGACGAAAGCAAACCCCAGCCGAAGGACTTCTCCCGTGTCACAGCAACCCCTGACCCTGCCCGACGCCGACGCCCGCTCCGGCATGGCTCCGGGCCGCCGCCGGCTGCTCGAACTTGCCGGTGCCGCGGCCATCGCCGCCACCTACGTTTTCCTCGTCCTCGGCCAGCCTGCGGACATCGCCAACGGTCCGGCCAGCTTCTCCGCCCTGGTGGCGCTTGGCGGCTTCCTGCTTGGCGCGGTGCTGCTGCTCGTGGCCGTGCTGCCCGTCCTGCCCACCTCCACCCTGGTGCTGATGCCGGTGGCAATCGTGCTCAACGTGGTTCTCGGCCAGCTGATGGGCAGCACCGGGTTGCCCTTCTACCTCGACGCGATCGGCACGGTCCTGATCGCCGTCCTCGCCGGACCGGCCGCCGGCGCCGCCACCGGAGTGCTCGGCAGCATCGTCTGGTCTTTCTTCAACCCAACCGTGCTGCCCTTCGCTGCCGGAGCGGCGCTGATCGGCTTCCTCGCCGGGCTGGCCGCCCGCGCCGGACTCTTCCGCCGCTTCTACTTCGCTCCCGTGGCAGGCTTCCTCACCGGCATCCTCGCCGGCGTCGTCTCCGCCCCGATCGCGGCGTTCGTCTACGGGGGAACCGCGGGGCTGGGCACCGGCGCGATCGTCAGCGCCTTCCGCGCCATGGGCGACACCCTGCTGGCCGCCATCACCAAGCAGGCCCTCATCTCTGACCCGATGGACAAGGCGATCGTCTTCACGATCGCCGCGCTGCTGGCCTACGCCCTGCCGCGGCGCACCACGTTCCAGTTCGCCTTTGTCCGCCGCTTCCGGGTGCTCGCCGGCCAGGCACCGGCGGCGCACGAAGACTAATCCATGCGCCTGCACCCGCTCACCGCCTTGACCGCCGCCGGCTGCGCAGCCGTGCTGACGACCGCGGCCGGCAGCTGGCTGCTGTCGGCCGCGGTGGCGCTGGCCGCCGTGCTGCTCGCCGCACGCGCGGGCGTGGCCGGGCGGGTGCTGGGGGCCGCAGCGGTCATCCTGGCGCCGCTGTTCCTGTCCCTGCTGGTGCTGCACGGATTGTTCTTCCCCGAGGGCCACACGGTGCTGGCACAGTGGGGGCCTGCCCGCGTCACCGCCGAGGGGCTCGGGTTCGCCCTGGAGCTCGCCTCGCGGACGGCCGCGTGCGTCCTGTCGCTTCTGCTCTTTTCCTTCACCGTCAACGTCCCGGACCTGACGACGGCGTTGGCACTGCGGCGCCTCCCGCCGCAGTTCAGCTTTGTGCTGGCCTCCACGCTCACCCTGGTTCCCGCCGTGGCCGGCCGGCTGGCCCGGATCCGGCAGGCCCAGGAAGCGCGGGGCCTGGTGGTCCGCCGCGGGCTTTTGTCCCGCCTCGCGGCCGCCCGGCTGCAGGCGGTTCCGTTGGTCCTGGGCCTGGTTGAAGATGCCGGACTCCGGGCACAGGCCCTGGACGCGCGCGGTTTCGGTGCCCCCGGTCCACGGACCAGCTACCGGCAGGTGCAGGACCCTGTCGGGCAGCGGATCTTCCGGGCCGGGGCGCTGCTGCTCGCCGCAGCCGCCGTGGTCCTGCGGCTGGTCACGTCCTGGCCGGCAGGGATGCCCTCATGACCGGGACCGGCCCCGCCGCCGCCGGATCCGGTCCCGGGCAGCACCGGTGCAGCGGGCAGTACAGTTCCGCGGCGGTGCCGGCGGCCGCAGCCCGGATCGGCAGCTTCAGCTTCCACGGGGACGCCGGCGCGGTGTTGCGGGACGTGCAGCTCTCCGTCCTGCCCGGGTCCCTGACCGCCGTGCTGGGCGGCTCCGGCAGCGGCAAGTCGACCCTCGGCAAGCTGCTCGCCGGCTGGATCCGGGCCGGCCACTCCGGGTCCCTGCGCGGCAGCCTGGCCCTCGGCGCTGACCGCCTGGAGTTCCACGGCGGCCCCGGTGACCCCCGGATCAACCCCGCTGCCTGGTCCGGCCGCGTGGGCTACGTGCCGCAGGATGCCGGCGCCATGCTGTCCTCGGTGCGCTCCACCGTGGCGGAAGAGCTGGCCTTCGGCCTGGAAAACCGGGGTGTACCCCGCCCGGAAATGACCCGGCAGGTGGCCCGCGCCGCCGAACGGACCGGCTTGTCCGGCATGCTCGGCCGGGACCCGGCGGAACTTTCCGGCGGTGAGCTGCGCCGGCTGGCCGTCGCCTGCGCGGTGATCGCCGGGCCCGAAGTGCTGGTCCTCGACGATCCGCTGGCCTCCCTGGACCCGGCAGGGGCCGGCCAGCTGGAGGAGCTGGTGGAGCAGTTGCTGGACGCCGGCACCGCCGTCGTCCTCCTGAGCCAGCGGGCCGGCGCGCTGGCCCGCCGTGCCGGGCACTGGATCGTCCTGGACGGCGGCACGGCCACAGCGGAGGGGAAGCCCGCCGAGCTGGCCGGCGGCCCCGCAGTCCGCGACGCCGGCGTCGTGACGGAGGCCCGCCCCGCATCCATAACCCCGGCGCACCTGCCCGCTCGGTCTGCCGCCGCGGCCCCGCTCCTTGAACTGCGGAGGATTGGCTTCGGCTACGGTCCGGCGCAGGCATCCGCCAGGAATACACCCGGCCGTCCCGCACGGGATGCGCCCCGGGCGGCCCTGCTGCAGGACCTGGACCTGACCGTCCGGGCCGGTGAAATCGTTGCCGTGACCGGTCCCAACGGTGCCGGCAAATCCACGCTGCTGCGCCACCTGAACGGGCTGTTGCAACCCCGGACCGGGGAGGTGCTGGTCGGCGGAAGAAGCATCCAGGGGATCCCGACCGGCCGCATCGCAGCCTCGGTCGGCCTCCTGTTCCAGCACCCGCGCGACCAGCTCTTCGAACGAACGGTGCTGCGGGAAGTCAGCTTCGGGCTGCGCCGGCTCCTCGGCGCAGCGGCGGACGTGCGGGCGCAGGAGGCCCTGGCCGCCGTCGGGCTCGCCGACGCCGCGCAGGAGCACCCGGCCGAGCTGCCCTCATCCCGGCAGCGGCTCCTGGCCCTGGCCACGGTCCTGGCCCGCAGGCCCGCGGTCATCGCGCTGGACGAGCCCACCGTGGGACTGGACCGGCAAGGCCTTGAGCGCCTGCAGCACGCCGTTGCCGCGGCGGCGGCGCGAGGAGCCGGCATCGTGCTGGTCACGCACGACCTCGCCTACGCGCGCACCAACGCCCACCGCGTCCTGGCTCTCGACGGCGGGAGCCTGCGGGAACTCTGACGGTGCCGGTTACCGGCCACATACCGCCCGGCGCTGTATATTCCTTGGTGTTTTCCCGTATCCCGGCGGCCAAGCCGTCAACCAGGAGGAATCGATGGTAAACCCGATCGCCCGCGAGATTGGGACGGTCTTCGTCCCGGTCAGCGACATTGCCAAGGCCCGGGACTGGTACAGCGGCCTGCTCGGTTTCCCGGCGGACGGCGACATCCTCTTCGGCCACCTCTATGTGCTGCCGATGAACGGTGCCAGCCTGGTCCTGGACAGCAAAATCTTCTCCGCTGACGCGGTCTTCCGGGTGCCCGCGTTCCATCTCAACACGGGGGACATCCAGGCAGCGCACGTCCACCTGCAGGGCGCCGGTGCGGAGGTCACGGAGATCCGCACCGGCAGTGGTTCAACTTCAAGGACCCGGATGGCAACGTGCTGATGATCTGCGAGTGCTGACGGCAGCGGGGGTTCCGTCGGACCAAGCGCAACGAACGAAGGCGCCGGCGCCCGCGCCATAACGGCGGGGACGGCGGCGCCTTCGTCCTGGGCTGCTAGGCGGCCGGTTCCGACGCCACGCCGGGTGCCAGGAATTTCTTGCCGTTGATCCGCTCGGAGGCGCCCACCCGGTCCAGGTAGGGGGTGATGCCGCCCAGGAACATCGGCCAGCCCGCACCGAGGATCATGCAGAGGTCAATGTCCTCCGGCCCGGCCACCACGCCTTCGGCCAGCATCAGGCCGATTTCCTCGGCGAGGGCGTCCTGCGTGCGGCGCAGCACTTCCTCGGCGGTGGAGGGCGAATCGCCGAAGGACATCAGGGCCAGGGTCTCCGCCGGGATCACCGGCTTGCCGGCTTTCACTGAGGCCGGGTCCCAGAGCGAGGTGATCCCGTTGTCGATCAGGACCTGCAGGTTCTTGGACACCGTGAATCGGTCACCGAAAGCGGCGTGCAACGACTCCTGGACGTGCTGCGCGACAGGGAGCCCCACCATGGCTCCGAGGGTGAAGGGCGTCATCGGCAGGCCCATCGGGCGCAGTGCGTTGTCCGCGACCTCGGCAGGGGTGCCCTCATCAAAGGCTGCCGTCACTTCACCCATCAGCCGCAGCAGCAGCCGGTTGACCACGAACGCGGCGGCGTCCTTGACCAGCACCGCGGACTTCTTCAGGCCCTTGGCCAGCTCGAACGCGGTGGCCAGCACGGCGTCGTCGGTCTTCGGCGCACGGACAATCTCCAGCAGCGGCATCACGGCCACCGGGTTGAAGAAGTGGAAGCCCACCAGCCGTTCAGGGTTCTGCAGGTCCTCCGCCATGGCGGTGACGGACAGCGAGGACGTGTTGGTCGCCAGGATGCACTCGGGTGAGACGATCGCCTCGACCTCCTTGAACACCTGCTTCTTGACGTTGAGCTCCTCGAAGACGGCCTCGATCACGAAGTCGGCGTCGGCGAAGGCTTCCTTGGACACGGAGCCGCTGACCAGGGCCTTGGTCCGGTTGGCGGCGTCCGCGCTGATCCGCTTCTTCGCCAGCAGCTTGTCCACCTCGGCGTGCACGTAGTCCACGCCCTTGTCCACGCGTGCCTGGTCGATGTCCGTCAGGACCACGGGCACCTTGAGCTGGCGTGCGAAGAGCAGCGCGAGCTGGCTGGCCATCAGGCCGGCGCCAACGACGCCGATCTTTGTGACCGGGCGGGCGAGCTTGCGGTCCGGGGCGCCGGCGGGGCGCTTGGAACGGCGCTGCACGAGGTCCAGGAAGGCGTACACCGTGGAGCGGAACTCGTCGGTCTGCATCAGGTCAGCAAGCGTCCGGCATTCCAGTTCTGCCGATTCGGCCTGCGTCATGGTGCGGTTGGCCTCCAGTACGTCCAGCACCTTGGCCGGGGCGGGGGAGGCGTTGGAGGTCTTCGCCTCCACGAAGGCGCGGCCGGCTGCTACGGCGCCGGCCCAGCGTTCGGCAACGTCCGGCGCGGAGGGGTCGACGGCGTTGGCGCGCTCGGGGACGGCGGCGCCGGCGATTACCCGGGCGGCCCAGGCGACGGACTGCTCGACGAAGTCGGCCGGCTCGAAGATGGCGTCCGCGACGCCGAGGTCGTAGGCCTGCGGGCCCGTCAGGGTGCGGTTGTTGCTCAGCGGGTTCTCGATCATCACCTTGACGGCGTTTTCCGGACCGATCAGCCGCGGCAGGATGTACACCCCGCCCCAGCCCGGGATCAGGCCGATGAACGCTTCCGGCAGGGCCAGCGCGCCGGCCCCGGTGGAGACGGTGCGGTAGGTGGACTGCAGGGCGATCTCCAGCCCGCCGCCCAGGGCCAGGCCGTTGATGAAGGCGAAGCTGGGAACGCCGAGGTTGGCCAGGGTGGCGTAGACGTCGTGGCCGAGCTGGGCCATCCAGAGGCCCTGTTCGCGGCCGCTGACCGATTTGACCGTGGACAGGTCCGCGCCGGCAACCAGGAAGTACGGCTTGCCCGTCACGCCGACGCCGGTGATCTCGCCGCGCGCGGCACGTTCCCGCAGCCCCTCCAGCACGGTGCCGAGTTCGATCAGGGTGTTCGGGCCCAGGGTGGTGGGCTTGGAGTGGTCCAGGCCGTTGTCCAGGGTGACCAGGGCGAAGGTGCCGGGGCTCTTGCCGTCGACGGCGGGGAGCTGGATGTCCTGGACGTAGGAATGCGTCACCGTCTCGTTCGGAAACAGCTCGGCAAGCTTGTGGAAATCGGCGGCGCTCATGCTGCTGCTCCAGTCTCGGTGGTCGGGTAGTCGGTGCCGTAGTCGGCGTGGTGCGGGTTTTCCCAGATGACGGTGGCACCCATGCCCAGGCCAATGCACATGGTGGTCATGCCGAAGCGGACCCCGGGGTCCTCCTCGAACTGCCGGGCCAGCTGGTTCATCAGCCGGACACCGGAGGAGGCCAGCGGGTGCCCCACGGCGATCGCGCCGCCGTAGCGGTTGACCCGGGGGTCGTCGTCGGCGATGCCGAAGTGGTCCAGGAAGCTAAGGACCTGCACGGCGAACGCCTCGTTGATCTCGAACAGCCCGATGTCCCCGATGCCGAGCCCGGCGTTCTTGAGCGCCTTTTCGGTGGCGGGGACCGGGCCAATCCCCATGACCTCCGGTTCGACGCCGGCGAAGGCGTAGCTGACCAGGCGCATCTTGACCGGCAGGCCAAGCTCCCCGGCGGCGTCGGCGGAGGCGAGCAGGGCCGCGGTGGCGCCGTCGTTGAGGCCGGCGGCGTTGCCGGCGGTGACGCGGCCGTGGGCCCGGAACGGGGTGCGCAGTGCGGCGAGGTCCTCCAGCGAGGTGCCCGGCCGCGGCGGCTCGTCCACGGTGTTGACGGTCCAGCCCTGGCCCGGCTTCATGGTGGCCACGGGGACCAGGTCCGGCTGGATCTGTTCCTTGGCGTAGGCCGCGGCCAGCTTGTCCTGGGAGGCCACGGCGTAAGCGTCCGTGCGTTCCTTGGTGATGGCGGGGAAACGGTCGTGCAGGTTTTCCGCAGTGTTGCCCATGTTCAGCGCGGCCGGATCCACGATCCGTTCGGACATAAAACGCGGGTTGGGGTCCGCGCCGGCGCCCATCGGGTGGTTGCCCATGTGCTCGACGCCGCCGGCGATCACGACGTCGTAAGCGCCGAAGCCGATGCCGCTGGCCGTCGTCGTCACTGCGGTCATGGCGCCGGCGCACATCCGGTCGATGGCGAAACCGGGAACCGTCCGCGGCAGCCCGGCCAGCAGGGCCGCGGTGCGGCCGATGGTCAGGCCCTGGTCGCCGGTCTGGGTCGTGGCGGCGATGGCCACCTCATCGATCCGTTCGGCCGGCAGGGACGGGTTGCGGCGCATCAGTTCGCGGATGCATTTGACCACCAGGTCGTCGGCGCGGGTTCCGGCGTAAATGCCCTTCTCGCCGGCCCGGCCGAAGGGGGTGCGGACGCCGTCGACAAATACGACGTCGCGGACGGCGTTGCGTCGTCCGATGCTCGGCTTTGCGCCGCTGTGGTTTCCGGTGCTGGCTTGGCTCACGTATTACTCCTCATTGAGACATGGGTGCCGGATCTCCGTCGCCCGGTTGGGGGCCCGGATGGACAGACCTGATCAGGCGGCATCCCTAGCTATGTTACTAATGAGTAACATAGCTGGCAAGGAGTGGGTGGGCCGGCCGTCAGGAAACGGCGTCGGTCGGGGCTGCGGGGTCCGCCGCAGCAGCTTTGGCGTCCTTTGCGGGCAGCGGCTGCGGGTTGAGGAAGGCGTCCGCGATCAGCGGGGCGGTGAGCTGGATCTGCCATTGCCGGGCGCCAAGGTTTTGCAGCTCTTCGGCGATGCCTTCCTCGCTGATCTCCGCCGGCGGCCGCCACGCCACGCGGCGCAGGTAATCGGGGGTGAGCAGGTTTTCGACCGGCAGGTTCAGCTCCTCGGCCTGGGCCTGCAGCTTGGGCCGGGCGGTGGCGAGCCGTGCGGCGGCCTCGGGATCCCGATCGGCCCAGACGCGCGGCGGCGGCGGAGCGTTGGTGGGCAGGTGCAGCGGCGGGAGTTCCTCAAGACTCCGGGCGGTGCTGATGCAGCGCAGCCAGCGCGGGGCCTCGCGCTGCGCGGCCCGGCCGTGGAAGCCCTTGGTGCCGAGCAGTTGCGGGACGGTACTGGGCATGGCCTTGGCGGCGGCCACGAGGGACGAGTCGGGGATAAGCCGGCCAGGGGCGACGTCACGCTTCTGCGCCAGCGAGTCGCGCTCCAGCCAGAGTTCGCGGACCGCGGCGAGCTGGCGCCGGTCGCGGATCTGGTGCAGCCCGGAGGTCTTGCGCCAGGGATCGACGCGCGGCGGCGCCTGGCCGGCTTCGAGGATCGCGGCGAATTCCTGCTCGGCGTACTCCAGTTTGCCGTCGGCGGTGAGGAGCTCGATCAGCTCTTCGCGCAGTTCGGTGAGGACCTCGACGTCAAGCGCGGCGTAGCGCAGCCAGGGTTCCGGCAACGGCCGGGTGGACCAGTCGGCGGCGGAGTGTTCCTTGGCCAGGCCAAAGCCCAGGAGTTGTTCGATCACGGCGGCGAGGCCCACCCGCGGTAGTCCGGCCAGCCGGGCGGCGAGTTCGGTGTCGAAGAGCTTGTCCGGCCACATGCCGAGTTCCGAGAGGCAGGGGAGGTCCTGGCTGGCCGCGTGCAGGATCCATTCAACGCCGCGCAGTGCCTCGTTGATGATGCGCAGGTCGCCGAACGGCTCGGGGTCGATCAGCCAGGTGCCGGCGCCTTCGCGGCGGATCTGTACGAGGAAGGCGCGCTGGCCGTAGCGGAATCCGGAGGCGCGTTCCGCATCAACTCCCGCGGGTCCGTGGCCGGCGGCCAAGGCGGCGGCGCAGCGTTCCAGTCCCGCCCTGGTCTCGATGACGAGCGGGACGCCGTCACGGGGGGCGTCGAGGTCGATGACCTCGGGGACCAGGCTGTCGAAGCCTTCCACCGTGATGTGGGCTGCGGTGTCCCCGGCGTCGGTTGGGCTGGCCACTGCGGAGGGGAGTGTGCCGGCGGCGGTGTTGGTGGCGGTGCCCGCCGTGCTGTTTTCCGGATTATGAGGGGTCATGATGACTCCAGTTTACCGACAACCCTGTCCGTGCAGGCCGAGGCTGCGTCGCTCCGGTCCAGGTCATGCCTGCCGCGGACGCCGTCGGGGCAGTGCGGAAACGCCCTCGGGCAGCGGCGGCAGGCCGGCAAAGGTGCAGACCATGTCCGACCACGCCTCCAGATGGGCGGTGATGTCCCTGCCGGCCGGCGTCCAGGACGCGCGGAGTTCGATGTCGATGGTTCCGGGCCGGTCGGCGAGCGTGCCGAAGCTCTCGGAGAGCACCCGGGTGGCCGTGCCGCCAGCGGAACGGTACTCGGCCTGGTGGTTTTCCAGCGCTTCGACGAGCCAGGTCCAGGCAACGGAACCCAGCATCTCGTCGTTGCCCATATCCGGCTCCAGCTGGGCGCGGATGTAGGTGACAATCCGGAATTCGCCGTCCCAGACGGCCGAGCCGTCCGGGTCGTGCAGCAGGATGAAGCGGCCGGTGGCGAGTTCGACGTCGTCGCTTCCGGACGCCGGCACCAGGGCGGCGGCCGCCGGTCCGTGGACCGCGCCTGTTGCGGCGTCGCCGGGGACGACAACTTCCGCGCCGAGCGCCACCGCGAAGGGCGCGAGCCGCCCGGGTGCCGGGATCTCGTCCAGGCGCAGCTCGCTGCGGCACCGTGCTTTTCGAAGGGTCCCCAGGGCGAAGAGAAAATCCGCCGGAACCTGGTCGAGGGGGTTCACAGTGAAAGGTTATGCATGGGGCCGGTCCCGGCCCGGCAGGCTCGCCGCCGGGCCGGGACCGGCGTGCTGCTAGCCGTCCGCGAGCTCGCGCTTGATCGCGGCGATAAAGGAATCAACGTCTTCCTCGGTGGTGTCGAAGGAGCACATCCAGCGGACCTCGCGTGCCGCTTCGTTCCAGTCATAGAAGCGGAAGGACTTCCGCAGCCGGTCCGCCACCCCGGCGGGCAGGACGGCGAAGACGCCGTTGGACTCCGTCTTCTGGCTCAGCTCGACCCCCGGGATCGACTCCACGCCGGCGCGCAGTCGCGCTGCCATCGCATTGGCGTGCTCGGCCGAACGCAGCCACAGGTCGCCTTCCAGCAGTGCGATGAACTGTGCCGACATAAAGCGCATCTTGGAGGCCAGCTGCATGTTCATCTTGCGCAGGTAGATCAGGCCGTGGGCGGCCTCGGGATTCAGCGCAACCACCACCTCGCCAAAGAGCAGCCCGTTCTTGGTGCCGCCGAAGGAAAGGATGTCCACGCCGGCGTCGCGGGTGAAGGCCCGCAGCGGCACGCCCAGGTGGGCCGCTGCATTGGCGAGGCGGGCGCCGTCCATGTGCAGTTTCATGCCCTTGGAGTGGACATGCTCCGCGATGGCGCGAACCTCGTCGGGGGTGTAGCAGGTGCCCAGCTCGGTGGTCTGCGTGATGGAGACGGCCAGCGGCTGGGCCCGGTGCTCGTCGCCCCAGCCCCAGGCTTCCTGGTCGATCAGGGCGGGGGTGAGCTTGCCGTCCGGCGTCGGGACCTGCAGCAGCTTGATGCCGCCGATCCGCTCCGGCGCGCCGTTCTCGTCCATGTTGATGTGGGCGGTGGAGGCGCAGACGACGGCGCCCCAGCGGGGGAGCAGCGACTGGAGCGACAGGACGTTCGCGCCGGTCCCGTTGAAAACGGGGAAGCACTCGATGCCCGCGCCGAAGTGCTCTTCCATCAGTTCCTGCAGGCGGGCGGTGTAGTCGTCCTCGCCGTAGGACACCTGGTGTCCCTCGTTGGCCGCAGCCAGGGCGGCGAGGACCTCCGGGTGCACGCCGGAGTAGTTGTCCGAGGCGAAGCCGCGGACGGAAGGGTCGTGGAGCCGCACCGCGGTGTTCGCGGGGGCGGCGTCAGTGGTGTTGGTGTCGACCGTCATTGTTTCGACCGTGCTGGTCATCTCTTTGCTCACGCTTTCAGTCTAGGGGTGCCGGCTTACCGGTTGAGGGGAAGCCGCCGGCCGTTCAGTTCCCCGGCGGGGGTCCGGAAAAGCCCGGCGGCGGCCGCCGCCAGCTCCTCGACGTCGGTAAAGCCGGGGAATTTGCGTTCCGGGGAGGCGGCGCGCATCGCGGCGTCCACGAGGGATTTCACCACGAAGATGACGGCCGCGCTGTGCTGCTCCACCGGGCCTGCTGTCGTTCCGGAGTTTCCGGACTGGGCACGCCGGAAGCCGTCGGCCACCGCGAGGGTCCAGGCTTCCGCGGCGGCCTTGGCCGCCACGTAGCTGGCGCCGCCCGCCGTCGGGCTGGCCACCGCGGTGGACGAGACGATGGCCAGCCGTCCGGTGTCCGAAGCGGCGAGGTCGTCGTAGAAGGCCCGGCTGACGTTGCGGAGCGTGGTGACGGCGTTGCGTTCCAGAAAGTCCCAGTCTTCGTCGCTCTGGTCAGTGATGCCCTTGGCGCCGCGCCAGCCACCCACCAGGTGGATCACGCCGTCGATGGGTCCGGCCCGTGCGGCCAGCTCTGCGTGGAGGTCCCGGACCGCCGCCGGATCGGCGAGGTCGCAGGCCAGCGGCACGACGCCGCTGCCGGCTTCGGCGGCGGCGGCCTGGATGCGGGCGGCATCGGAACCGACGGTGAACACCGCGTGCCCCGCACTTCGGAGGGCGCGGGCCACGGCGATTCCGGACGGGCTGCTGCCGCCGGCCACCAGGATGTTGAGCGTGCGTCCGCTGCTCATCCGGCGTTGATCGCCTGGCTGGCGGCCGCGTCCGCGTGGGTGTCTGTCGACCCGGTGATGCCGGCGGTCGATTCAATCACGGTCCGCATCTTCTTTTCCAGCGCCTCGTAGAACATCGAGAGCGGGAACTCGTCGTCGAGCACCTGGTCGGTCAGGCCGCGCGGCGGGCCGTCCAGCGGCAGGGCGCCCGGCCCCTTGGCCCAGACCGAGGCCGGATTGGGCGTCAGGGTGCCGGAGACCAGTTCATAGGCGGCCAGCCAGTGGGCGGTCTTGGGGCGGTCGATCGAGCGCCAGTACAGTTCCTCGATCCGGGCGCCGAGTTCCACGACGACGTCGGCTGCCTCGTCCCAGTCGATGCTGAGCTTGCTGTCGGTCCAGTGCAGTACGTGGTGCTGGTGCATCCAGGCGAAGAGCAGCTGCCCGCCCAGGCCGTCGTAGTTGCGGACGCGGCTGCCGGTGATGGCGAAGCGGAAAATGCGGTCGAAGATGACGGCATACTGGACCAGCTTGGCGTGCCGGCGCGCTTCCGGATCCGCTTCCTCGTCCTTTTCGATCTTCACGGATTCGCGGAAGGCTGTGAGGTCGCAGCGGAGTTCCTCGAGCGAGTACAGGAAGTACGGCATGCGCTGCTTGATCATGAACGGGTCGAACGGCAGGTCCCCGCGCATGTGGGTGCGGTCGTGGATGAGGTCCCACATGACGAAGGTCTCCTGCGTCAGCTCCTGGTCCACGAGCAGGCCGGCGGCGTCCTCGGGCAGCTGCAGCGAGGTGATGTCCGCGGCGGCCCGCAGGACGCGGCGGAACCGGGCGGCCTCGCGGTCGGCGAAGATGGCGCCCCAGGTGAAGGTGGGGGTCTCGCGGACGGCCACGGTCTCGGGGAAGAGTACGGCGGAGTTGGTGTCGTAGCCGGGGGTGAAATCGAGGAAGCGGATCGGGACAAAGAGCTTGTTGGAGTATTCGCCCGCTTCCAGGCCGGCGATAAACTCCGGCCAGATGACCTCGATCAGCACGGCCTCGACCAGGCGGTTGCTGCTGCCGTTCTGCGTGTACATCGGGAAGACCACGAGGTGCTGCAGGCCGTTGACGCGGTGCTGTTGCGGCTGGAACGCCTGGAGCGAGTCCAGGAAATCGGGAACGCCGAATCCGCCGTCGGCCCAGCGCTGGAAGTCGACAGCCAGGAAGTCCAGGTAGCGCGCGTCATGCGGGAAGGCCGGAGCGAGTGCGGCGACAGCTGCCGTGATGGTGGCGACGTGCCCGGCCGCGGCCTCGTGGTCGGCAGCCTCCGGAACGGAGCCGTCCTGGATCTGGAGCGCCTGCAGGGCCGTGGCAGCGGCCTTGAGCCGCTGCCATTCGGGGGAGTCTGCGGTGATCGGGGCAGGGGCGGTGAGGGCGGTCATGGTCATCGTCGGTCGCCTTTCTGGTTGCTTGGAACGTCTACGGCGAGCGTAGCAAGCAAACAGCAGCTCTAACCTAAAAAGCAGCCGAGCGTAAGGAACTCTGAGTCATAGGGCGCCCGGACGCTTTCCAGCTCCAGCGGTTCCGGGGGTCGCTCAGGACTCCATGCCGGCAGGGGCGGCGCCGGCCGCGGGGACAAGCTTCAGGGAGACGGAGTTGATGCAGTAGCGCTGGTCCGTGGGAGTGCCGTACCCCTCGCCTTCGAAGACGTGGCCAAGATGGGAGTCGCAGGCGGCGCACCGCACCTCGATACGGTCCATCCCCATCGTGCGGTCGTGGATGTAGCGCACGGTGCCGTCCGCGAGCGGCGCAAAGAACGAGGGCCAGCCGCAATGCGAGTCGAACTTCTCCCGGCTGGTAAAGAGCTCGGCGCCGCAGGCCCGGCACTGGTACACGCCCTCGGTATGGGTGTCCCAGTATTCGCCGGTGTAGGGCCGTTCCGTTCCGGCCTGGCGCAGCACACGGTACTCCTCCGGGCTCAGTTCCTCGCGCCATTGCTGGTCCGTTTTTTCGACCGGCGCCTGACCGGCCGACACCGTGTTGCCGGCGGTGGGCTCGTTGCCGGCGGCGTCACCGGCGGAGGAGCTGACAGGCGAGACTTTGGGCTTGTTGCTGAAGATGCTCATGACGTCAATAACGCTCAGGAGTCCCCGATAAATCCCGATCCGGCGTACAAATGCAGCACCGGAAGGCCAAGCTTGTCCTGTGCCTCGTTGGCCCAGTCGGTGTGGAAGGTGTCCGCGACAGCGTGCGGACGGGTGATGACTACGGCCTGCCCGGCGTTCAGTTCCTTGACCTTGGCGACCAAGCCGTCCACGGCCCGGCCTTCAACGACTTCGCCGGTCACGCCGCCGCCCAGGCCGCCCAGCGCGGCGAGCGAGGTCGCCAGGGTTTCGGCCGCCGCCGTCCGTTCCACGGCCGGATCCGGGTGCTTGGCGGTCAAGTCCCGGAACGCCTTGGCGATCTCCAGCATGGAAAGGTTCTCCAGGAAGTCCACCAGCAGGTGGCGCTCGGTGTTCGCCGGGACCAGGACGACCAGCGGCGAGTCGCTGTCGGCCACGAGGGTCTCGATGTTGACGCGGTCGTCCGCGCCGAGGGGCTCTTCTGTCAGGATGACGATTGGGTCGCTCATGCCCCCAGCCTAGCTGTTATTGTGCCGGCGGCTGCCGCCCCGGCGCGGATCGGGCCGCGGTGCGCCGGATGCCGGGCTTGGCCGGGAGTTCGGTAAGAATGGTGCCATGGCATCCTCCCTGCGCCTCGTCCCGCAAAAGCCCCGGACCCTGACTGCCCGCGGGGCCTCCCGCCTCCTGCAGGCCAGGCTGCCGGACAGCGGTGCTCCGGACACGGCCGTCCCGGGGAGCGCCAAGTGGGCGGTGGCAGGCATCATCGGCGGAGGTGCCGCGGCTGGCCTCCTTGCCGCGGGATCCTCGGCGCTGGCCCTGTACTTTGCCCGGCGTGTGATCACCCCGGTCCGGGTCCGCGAGGAGGACCAGGAGGTGCTGGCGGTGATCCGCGAGGGCCGCCGGCAGCAGGTCATCCTCAAGGCGACCCCGGATTCCACCGTGGAGGGCGTGTACGGTTTCTTTTTCGACGGCGGCCGCGGGCACGCCCGGCTGGGCCGGATCCTGTCCTATTCCCCGGCTGAGCAGACGGTCCTGCGCGAAGTGGAAGCCGTCTACAGCGGCGACCTGACGACGGCGCGCCGCGGCTACTGGAGCGGGGCCGTCCACCCGGATCCTGCGGCCATCGGGCTGCCGTTCGAAGAGGTGCAGATCGAGGTCGACGGCGGAACAGCGCCGGCGTGGCTGGTCCCCGCGGTCCCGGGCGCCGATGCGCCGTCGTCGGACACGTGGGCGATCATGGTGCACGGGCGCGGAGCCTCGCGGCAGGAGGGCTTGCGGGCCGTCCGGGTGGCCCGGGAACTCGGTCTGACGAGCCTGCTGATTTCCTACCGCAACGATGGTCTGGCGCCCTCCGCCGAGGACGGCCGCTACGGCTTGGGGTCCACCGAGTGGCGCGATGTGGAGGCCGCGATTGCCTACGCGGTGGAACAGGGCGCCCATGAGGTGGTGCTCTTTGGCTGGTCGATGGGCGGGGCCATCTGCCTGCAGACCGCGGACCTGTCCCGTTACCACCACCTGATCCGGGCCATGGTGCTGGATGCCCCGGTGATCAACTGGGTCAACGTCCTGGCCCACCACGCAGAGCTGAACCGGATCCCCTCCGCCGTCGGACGCTACGGCCAGCTGATGATGAGCCACCCGCTGGGCCGTCGGCTGACCGGGCTGGCAGCTCCGGTGGACCTCAAGGCGATGGACTGGGTGTCCCGCGCCGTCGAGCTCCGGACGCCGACGCTGATCCTGCACTCCGTCGACGACGAATACGTCCCCTACGGTCCGTCCGCGGACCTCGCGGAGAAGAATCCGGAGATGGTCACCTTCGAGGCGTTCAACACGGCGCGGCACACCAAGGAATGGAACGTTGACCCGGAGCGCTGGGAGTCGCTGGTCACGGCCTGGCTGCGGCAGCAGCTCGCACCCCGGCCCTCCCCGTCCGGCTAACCCCTGGAGCGCGAACGTTCACTTGCGGCCCCGCCCTGGAGCGCGAACGTACACTTGCGGCCCCGTTGCGCGCGCAAAAGCGGGCCCCAAGTGTACGTTCGCGCTTTAGCTGCGGTGCGAGCCGATCCGGGCCGTGCTGGCGCCGGTCAACCGGATCAGGTCGGCCGGGCTGAGTTCCAGGTCCAGGCCACGGCGGCCGCCTGACACGAGGATGGTCTCCAGCTCCAGCGCGCTCGCGTCGACCACGGTGGGGGAGGGCTGCCGCTGTCCCAGCGGCGAGATGCCGCCGAGCACGTAGCCGGTGCGGCGCTCCGCCGTCGCCGGGTCTGCCATCGCCGCCTTCTTGCCGCCCAGGGCTGCGGCCATCGCCTTCAGGTCCAGATTGCCGCTCACCGGCACGACGCCGACGGCGAGGCGCCCGTCGACGTCGACCATCAGCGTCTTGAAGACCCGGGCAGGGTCAATGCCCAGCACTTCCGCGGCCTCCATCCCGTAACTGGTGGCGGCGGGGTCGTGGCTGTAGGGGTGCGCGACGAAGGAAACCCCTGCCGCCACGAGTGCCGCGGTGGCAGGGGTTCCCTGGGATGCCTGTTTGCGTGCCACAGGACCGGCTCAGGCCTGCTGCGGCAGGGCAGCAACCTTGCGCTTAATGCGGCCGAGCATCGCCGTCATTCCGCGCATCCGCAACGGAGTGATGGCCCGGGTGAGGCCCAGCAGCTCGGGCATGTCGTCCGGAACGGCGAGGATCTCGGCCGGGCTGAGCCCGTCGAGTCCCTCGTGCAGCACGCCGGCGAATCCGCGGGTTGTGGGAGCCTCCGGCGGCGCCTTGAAGAACAAACGCACCCGCTCCGGCGCGCCGCCGGACTGCCCGTCGCCGGGTTCGGTCTCGATCGTCAGGAACAGCGGCGACTGGCATTCCACCACCTGCTCCATCAGCTCCGGGTGGTCCTGCAGGCGCGCCGGGGGATCCGGCAGCTCGCGGGAAAACTCGAGCAGCAGCTGCAGCCGCTCGGCTTCTTCGAGGGCCTGGAAATCATCAACAATATCCGCCAAGGCGGCGGGGAGGGCAGAAGTATTCATCACTCCCAGCTTACGCACGGCGGGCGGATGT
Organism: Arthrobacter sp. SD1074B; assembly: GCF_056780195.1. NCBI lineage: Bacteria > Bacillati > Actinomycetota > Actinomycetes > Micrococcales > Micrococcaceae > Arthrobacter > Arthrobacter sp. SD1074B. The sequence continues at coordinate 1,659,179 of NZ_JBRAZT010000001.1, forward strand.
GTCCCGGTCCGGTCCGGTGGCTGCCCGCTAGAACCCTGCCGGCACGGTGCCGCGGTCGGTGCCCTTGACGATCGGGACACGCACGGCGTTTCCCCACTCCGTCCAGGAACCGTCGTAGTTGCGGACAGTGTCGAAGCCCAGCAGGTACTTGAGCGCGAACCAGGTGTGGCTGGACCGCTCGCCGATCCGGCAGTAGGCCACAACGTCGTCGCCCTCCTTGAGTCCGGCCTCGTCCAGGTACAGGGCCTCCAGCTCGGGGCGGCTGCGGTAGGTGCCGTCTTCCGCGGCGGCGCGGGCCCAGGGGATGGACGCGGCGGTGGGGATGTGGCCCCCGCGCAGGGCGCCCTCTTCCGGGTAGGCCGGCATGTGCGTGCGCTGGCCGGTGTACTCCTCGGCCGAGCGGACGTCGATCAGCGGCTTGCCGAAGTGCGCCAGCACGTCGTCCTTGAAGGCGCGGATCGGGGCGTCGTTGCGTTCGACGACGGGGTAGTCACCCGGCGCAGGGACCGTCCGGTCCGTGGTCATCGGGCGGCCCTCGGCGATCCACTTGTCCCGGCCGCCGTCGAGCAGCCGGACATCCTCGTGGCCGAAGAGCGTGAAGACCCACAGCGCGTAGGCGGCCCACCAGTTCGACTTGTCGCCGTAGATCACCACGGTGCTGTCGCGCGAGATCCCCTTCGCGGCCGCCAGTGCGGCGAAGGTTTCACCGTCGACGTAATCGCGGGTGACCTCATCGTTCAGGTCGGTGTGCCAGTCGATCTTCACCGCGCCCGGGATGTGGCCGGTTTCGTACAGCAGCACGTCCTCGTCCGACTCGACGACCACCAGTTTGCCGCCGTCGAGCGCGCCGCCTTCGATGGCCGCCGCGAGCCACTCGGTAGAAACCAGGCGCTCGGGGTGGGCGTAGGCGGCAAATTTGTCGTTCTGCTCAACGGGGTAGGGCATGAAGATGGCCTTTCACTGGGCGGTCATGGGACCGGGCGATGGATGGTGCGCGGCGCCGGGCCTGCTACCACCCTAGCCACGCTCCGGCGGGATTGCTCAACCGGCTTCTTGAGCGGAAATATGGCCTTGGTCACGTCGGATCCCGCGCCCGGAAGGGAAACCCGCCTTTGCCGGTATTCTTTCTGGGGACACGAGACCAGCAGAACGGACCACCTTGGTACAGATCGAACAGCTCGCCGCCAGAACACCGGCGGTTTCCGTCGATGAACTCCTCAACGGGTTTTATCCGTCGCCGCGCTTCGGTGAGGTGTCCTTCGCCAGCTACCGGCCGGACCCGGCCCAGCCAAGCCAGGCCCACGCGGTCCACGCCCTGCAAAGCTTCGCGGCCGGCATCGGCTCCCGGGACGGCGACGGCTTGTTCAAGCGGCTCTTCGGTAAGAAAGACACCTCGCGGGCGGGCATCTACCTCGACGGCGGCTTCGGCGTCGGCAAGACCCACCTGCTCGCCTCGCTGTGGCACGCAGCCCCGGGGCCCAAGGCCTTTGGCACCTTCGTGGAGTACACCAACCTGGTGGGCGCGTTGTCCTTCCGCAAGACCGTGGAGGCGCTCAGCCACTACAAGCTGGTCTGCATCGATGAGTTCGAACTCGACGATCCGGGCGACACGGTCCTGATGTCCCGGCTGATGCGCGAGCTCGCCGACGCCGGGGTCAAGCTCGCCGCGACGTCCAACACCCTGCCGGGTTCCCTCGGCGACGGCCGCTTTGCCGCGGTCGACTTCGCCCGCGAGATCCAGGTGCTGGCAGACCAGTTCGACGTCGTGCGGATCGACGGCGAGGACTTCCGCCACCGCGGCCTGCCGAAGGCGCCCGCGCCCTTGCGCAATGACGAGCTAACGCACCACATGAAGGCGGAGTTCGACGGCCGGACGGTGGCCAAGGACGAATTCAGCACCTTGATCAACCACCTCGCCGGCGTGCACCCGAGCCGCTACCGGCAGCTGATCGACGGGATCGACGGCGTGGTGTGGCGCAACGTCGAGACCATCACCGAACAGGCCGTCGCGCTGCGCTTTGTGGTCCTGGCGGACCGGCTGTACGACAAGGACGTGCCGATCCTGGCCAGCGGCGTGCCGTTCGACCAGCTCTTCACCGAGGAAATGATGACCGGCGGGTATATGAAGAAGTACTTCCGCGCCGTGTCCCGGCTCACCGCGCTGGCCCGGGAGGGCCAGAACCACGAGCCTTCCTAGCCCCGGGCGCGACGGCCACCCAACTGACTCGCAGTAGTTGGGGAGTCCACGTTGGCCGTTAAACGACGAAGGTGCCGGCGCCGCCTCTCGGCGGGACCGGCACCTCGCTGACGTACCTGGGTCAGAGGCCCTGCTGCCGGGGTTCCCCGGCGACGGGTGGCTCACCCGCGACATGCGGCTCTGCGGCGGGGGCCGTTGCCGGCCGGCCGTCCGCGTTGTCCACGTAGTCGGAGGCGCCTCGCTGGGCGGAATCTACTTTGTCGGCATATTTTCCGCCGGTCTTCGAATCGACGAAATCACCCGCCTTTTCGATGCCGTCCTTGATGGCCTGTTCGTTGCCACCAATCAGATGCTGAGCCTTGCCCTTTAGATCGTCAATTAAACCCACGGGCACCTCCCTTCGGTCGCGGAGCCAGATCGCTCCTAGCGCTTTCGATCCTAACCGGCAGGTGGAGACGTGCCAAGGGTGTACGCCCAGAGGAGAAAGACCCTGGGGAGGGAACGCGGATAGGCATGAAAAAAGCAGCCCCGGGGGAGCTGCTCTCGTGGTGGGCGATACTGGGATCGAACCAGTGACCTCTTCCGTGTCAGGGAAGCGCGCTACCGCTGCGCCAATCGCCCGCAACCGGAAGGATCCGGAGTGGAGTTGTGTGAATCTGGTGAAACATGAGAGCGGACGACGAGATTCGAACTCGCGACATCCACCTTGGCAAGGTGGTGCTCTACCAGCTGAGCTACGTCCGCATTTAGTCCGTTCCGGCTGGGCCGGTGGTACTGGATCAAGCAAGTTGCCTTGCTCTGGTGGGCGATACTGGGATCGAACCAGTGACCTCTTCCGTGTCAGGGAAGCGCGCTACCGCTGCGCCAATCGCCCCTTCGTATCCGGCCGGAACCGGAAACCAGGGTTTTCACCGAGGTGGGTACGGGATTCGAACCCGTGTATACGGCTTTGCAGGCCGCTGCCTCGCCTCTCGGCCAACCCACCGTGTAGACAGGATTCCAGAGGAACCTTATCCGTGACAGTGTCCTGCGAGCGGACGACGAGATTCGAACTCGCGACATCCACCTTGGCAAGGTGGTGCTCTACCAGCTGAGCTACGTCCGCAATGTTGCCTGCGATTCACTGCCGCAATCGGCATTTCCTCGCGTTCCAACGAGTAAGAACTCTATAGGAGGTTCAGGGAACTTACAAATCGGGGCACGTTCCCCGCCGTGTTACCCCCGTCCTTCCCTGCAATCTAGCGGATTTTGCTAATTACAGGGGTGTAATTTGGACGGGCTTCGGCGACGTCGGGGCCGGGCGCCTGAGGGGTGGGGAGTCGACGGTGGTCAGTCGCCTGAGCGGTAGGACGACGACGGCGGCCGGAGCCGCGGGCCGCTTGCGGACCGGCCACAAGGGAGCAGCGCGGACGTCGGGAGCGCCGATTTCTAAATTCCGCCGGGGTGGGCTAGCATTCAATGGCACCGGGGCGATTGGCGCAGTGGTAGCGCGCTTCGTTCACACCGAAGAGGTCACTGGTTCGAACCCAGTATCGCCCACCTGGAAAATGGTCCGTTCCGCTCACAGAGCGGGGCGGGCCATTTTGTTTTCCTGCAGCGTCCGACCCCTGTGAAAGAGTCTTTCTATGACCGCCCCGCTTCTCGCCCACGCCACCGACTACGGCCGGATGTATGCCCGTTCCACATCCGAGCAGTTCTCTGTCCCGTCCATCACGACGGTGATCGGCCAGCAGCCCCACGGCCTGGATGGCTGGTTCGGCTACATGGGCGCCAACAGCCTCGCCGCGGATCCCGCGCTCCCGGCCATCCTGGGCAGCCCGGCCAAGGTGCGGCAGGCGGTAAGCCGTGCCGCCAAGGCAGCCGAAACGCACCGGGACGACGCCGCCAAGCGCGGCGACCGCGTCCACAACTACTGCGAGCAGGTGGCCCTGCGGGCGCTTGGCCGTCCGCACCAGATGAAGGAAACCCGCGAGGCACTGGCGGCCAACGGCGAGGAAGCATTTGCTGCGCGCTTCGACGAGTGGTGGGAGCTGTTCCAGGTGGAGCCGGTTGCTCCGGAAATCACGGTCTGGAACAAGACGGTGGGCTATGCCGGCACCCTGGACCTGGTGGCGAAAATCAACGGCCGCACCTGCCTCATCGACTACAAGACCAAGGGAACCAGCCGTGACGGCACGGTCAAGCCGCTCGATGACAAGGTGGTGATGCAGCTGGTGGCCGGGATGAAAGCGGAAGAAAGCCTGGTGGACCCGGTGGCAGGGGACTGGGAAGCCTGGCAGCACGGTGACTCCCCGATCCTCCTCGCGGTGGCCATCGGCGAAACGGAGGTACGGCCGCAACGGGCAAACCCGGAGGTGCTCAAGCACCACTGGTGGAAGTTCTGCGCGCTGCGGCGGGTCTGGGAGATGTCCGCCGACACCCTGGCCGCCGGACCGGCCCTGCTGCCGATCGCACCGCCGGCAGCCCGCTGAGCCGGAAACCCGCGGCAACCACTAAACTGGACGGGATCCCGAAGCCGCCCACCGTGAGGACACACCGCCCATGGCCATCTTGAATATCCGCATCATTGGGGACCCTGTGCTGCGCACAGTTGCTGATCCCGTGACGGAATTCGGGCCTGAGCTGGAGAAGCTCGTCGCCGACATGACCGAAACCATGGAGGACGTGGAGGGCGCCGGCCTGGCTGCGCCTCAGGTCGGTATCAGCCAGCGGGTCTTCACGTACCGCATCCGCGGGGTCGAGGGCCACATCATCAACCCGGTGCTGGAAAACAGCGATGACTTCCAGCCGGACGAGGTGGAAGGCTGCCTGTCCATTCCCGGGATCGGTTTCCCGGTCCGCCGGCACCGCACCACCCGCGCCACCGGCGTCGACGTGCACGGCAACCCGGTGGTGCTCGAAGGCGAGGGGATGCTCGCCCGGGTCTTCCAGCACGAGACCGACCACCTGGACGGCATCCTCTTCACCGACCGGCTTGAAGGCGAGGACCGCAAGGCGGCCCTGCGCGCCATCCGCAACGCGAACTACGACTCCATCACGGAGCAGACGACGTCGAAGCGGGCCAAGACCGTCGGCTCGAGCTTCGGTGCGGGTTCCGCCTTCGGAACCGGCCAGTGAGGGTCCTTTTCGCGGGAACCCCGGCCGTCGCCGTTCCGTCGCTGGATGCCCTCATCGCGGCCGGATTCGACGTCGTCGCCGTGCTGACCCGGCCGGACGCACCGCTGGGACGCAAACGGGTCCTCACGCCTTCACCGGTCGCCGCCCGTGCCGCGGAACTCGGAATCGAGGTCATCCATGCCGCCAAGGTCGATGCCGGCGTGACGGCCAGGATCGGTGCCGCCGCACCCGACGTCGCCGCGATTGTGGCCTACGGCGGGCTCATTCCGCGGGCGGCCCTGGACATTCCGCGGCACGGCTGGATCAACCTGCATTTTTCGCTGCTGCCGGCCTGGCGCGGCGCAGCTCCGGTCCAGCGCGCCCTGATCGCCGGGGATGACATCACCGGCGCCGTGACGTTCCGGCTTGAGGAGGGCCTGGACACCGGACCGGTGTACGGCACCCTGACCGAGGCCGTGCGTCCAGCTGACACAGCCGGCGAGCTGCTGGAACGCCTGTCGCACAGCGGCGCCGTGCTGCTGACCCAGACTCTGTCCGCCGTCGACGCGGGCAAAGCCACCGCCGCGCCGCAGCAGGGAGAGGTCAGCCTGGCCCCTAAACTCACCCTCGACGACGGTCGGCTGGACTGGCACCAGCCGGCCCTGGCGATCGGACGCCGGTCCCGCGGCGTGACTCCGGAGCCCGGCGCCTGGACCACGCTGGAGGGTCAACGCGTCAAACTTGAACCGGTGCTGCTCCGCCCGGCCGCCACGGCCCTGCCCCCGGGGCAACTGGCCCTGGACGGGAAGGCGGTCCTGGTCGGGACCGGCTCGCACCCCGTAGAGCTCACCCGGGTCCAGCCTGCGGGCAAAAAGATGATGACCGCCGCTGATTGGGCGCGCGGACAGGCAACACTGGAAAGCGTGGTCTTCGAATGAGCGAATCCGGATCCAACGGCAACGGCCGGGGACGCGGCGCTGCCGCCGGCGGCCCGTCCTTCGCCGGTAAGGGCGGCCAGGGCGGCCGCGGCGGCCAGGGCCCCGGGGGCGGCGTCAAGCGGAACGCGCAGGGGCGCGAACGGAACCGCGGACCGCAGCGCGGCTTCACCGAAAACGCCCCCTCCCAGCGCACCCGGCGCGCTGATCCGGCCCGGCTGGTGGCCTTCGAAGTGCTGCGTGCAGTGGCCGCCGAGGACGCCTACGCGAACCTGGTGCTGCCTGCCCGGATCCGCCACCACGGACTGGACAAACGCGACGCCGGGTTCGCCACCGAGCTCAGCTACGGCGCGCTCCGCGGTCAGGGCACGTACGACGCCATCCTCGCCCGCTGCGTGGACCGCCCGTTGGACCAGTTGGACCCGGCCATCCTCGACGCGCTGCGGATCGGCGCCCACCAGCTGCTGGCCATGCGGGTCCCGGCCCACGCCGCCCTCGACGAAACCGTGGGCCTGGCCCGCGCCGTCATTGGGGCCGGGCCGTCCGGCCTGATCAACGCAGTGCTCCGCAAGGTCTCCGCGCACACCCTCGACGAGTGGCTCGAACTGCTGCTCAGAGACGAGCAGGACGAAACCAAGGTCGCCTCGGTCCGCTACGCCCACCCCGAGTGGATCGTGCGCGCTTTCCGGCAGTCCCTCGTGGCGCACGGCCGCCCGGTCAGCGAAATCAACGAGCTCCTGGAGGCGGACAACGCCGCCCCCGTGGTGAACCTGGTGGCCCTTCCCGGCCTCGGCAGCCTGGACGAAGCCCTCGAAAGCGGCGCCACCCCCGGCGAGCTGGTGGAAGGTTCGGCTCTTTCCAGCGGCGGGGACCTCGGCCGGCTCGCCTCCGTGCGGGACGGCAGCACCAGGGTCCAGGACGTCGGCTCCCAGCTGGTGGCCCGCGCCCTGGCATCGGTGGACCTTGCTGCGGGAACCGCGAAAACCACCGCCGGCAGCCAGGCCGACGGCGAACGCTGGCTTGACCTCTGCGCCGGCCCGGGCGGCAAGGCGGCCCTGCTCGGCGCGCTGGCCCGGCAGCACGGCGCCACCCTGCTCGCCAACGAGCCGGCGCCGCACCGCGCGAAGCTCGTCCGGCAGGCGCTGGGCGCCGTCCCGCACGAGGTCTGGCACGTCCGCACCGGCGACGGCCGCGAGGTCGGTTCCGAGATGGCGGAAAGCTTCGACCGGGTGCTCGTGGACGTGCCCTGCACCGGGCTGGGCGCGCTGCGCCGCCGCCCGGAATCCCGCTGGCGGCGCACCCCCAAGGACCTCGTGGACCTTGGTCCGCTGCAGCGCGAACTGCTCAAGTCGGCCCTGGACGCGGTCAAGCCCGGCGGCGTCGTGGCGTACGTGACCTGCTCTCCGCACCCGGCCGAGACCACCGCCGTCGTCAGCGACGCGCTGCGCAAGCGCGATGACCTCGAACTGCTCGACGCCGGCGCCGCCCTGGACGCGGTAAGCCTCACCGGCCACCTCGACGCGGGCCACGACCTCACCGCCCAGCTCTGGCCGCACCGGCACCGGACGGACGCCATGTTCCTGGCGCTCATCCACAAAAAAGCCTGAGCCCCGGGCCATACTGGCACCAGCTACCCGACCTTCCGACCAGCGCAACGAAGAGGAAATCCATGGCCCATTGCTGCATCCACCCCAGCATCCTGTCGGCGGACTTCGCAAACCTCCAGTCCGAGCTCCACAAGATCAGGACCGCGGACGCCGTGCACGTGGACGTGATGGACAACCACTTCGTGCCCAACCTCTCGCTCGGCCTTCCGGTGGTGCAGCGGCTGCAGGAAGTCAGCCCGATCCCGTTGGACGCGCACCTGATGATCGAGCACGCCGACCGCTGGGCGCCGGCCTACGCCGACGCCGGCTTGGCATCCGTGACGTTCCACGCCGAGGCCTCGATCGCGCCGGTGAAATTGGCCCGCGAACTGCGCGCGCGCGGCGCCAAGGCGGGCCTGGCGCTGCGGCCCGGCAGCGGCGTGGAACCGTTCCTGGACATGCTCGGCGAGCTGGACATGATCCTCATCATGACGGTGGAACCCGGCTTCGGCGGCCAGGAATTCCTGGACCTCACGCTGCCCAAGATCCGCCGGGCCAGGGCGGCCATTGACGCCTCGGGCCTCGACATCAAGCTCCAGGTGGACGGCGGCATTACCGAAAAAACCATCTGGCGTGCCGCCGAGGCGGGCGCGGACGTCTTCGTGGCCGGTTCCGCGGTGTACGGCGCCGACGACGCGGCGGAGGCGATCGCCCGGCTGCGGTCCGCCGGCAGCCGCTGACGGGAACATGACGAAACTTGTACCGCCTGTCCGCGGGGAATAGCGGGGCGGTACCGGCGGTTGTGTCAGAATAGCTACACACATACGTGCTCCGGGGTCGGTGTAAGTCCGAACCGGCGGTTATAGTCCGCGACCCGCGAGCCGTCGCTTTCCCGCTGGGAGAGGCCGACGGCGGACGGTTGAACCGGTGGAACTCCGGTACCGACAGTCAAAGTCTGGATGAGAGAAGCACGTACAGCTGTTACTGCGGCGCCCTCACGGCGCCGCGGAATTGCGCTGTCGTATACCCCCGGAGCCATCGCGGTTCTAGAGGGAAGGAACGACAGACATGAACCCCTTGCGATGGCTCTACGCCGACTCAGCGGTCCAGCCGGACCCGGCGGGCGGCGCATGAGCGTTCAGCAGCCGGCCGCCGGGCCGCAAGATACCCATGAAACGGGCCATGAAACGGGGAGGGCGGATGTAGCGGCCGCTGCCGGCTTCAGCGCCGCCGAGACAGCCGCTATGGCCGCTGCCCTCGCTGCGGCGGCACAGGGCCCCCGCGGGGCAAACCCGCTGGTGGGCGCCGTCGTCATCGGCGCCGACGGGGCGCCCCTGGTGACCGGCTACCACCGCGGCGCCGGAACCCCGCATGCGGAGGCCGACGCGATCGCGCAGGCCGCGGCCGCCGGCCTGGACCTGACCGGCACCACCATGGTGGTCACGCTCGAACCGTGCAACCACTGCGGCCGCACCGGCCCCTGCGCCCAGGCAATCATCGATGCGGGCGTGGCCGACGTCGTCTACGCGGTCGATGACCCGCATGACCCGGCCGCCGGGGGAGCGGCGACCCTGCGCGCTGCCGGGGTACGAGTCCGTTCCGGACTCGGCGCCGTGGCTGCCCTGGAACTCAACCGGCGCTGGTTCGACGCTGTCGCCGCCAAACGGCCGTTCGTCACGCTGCACATCGCGCAGACCCTGGACAGCCGGATCGCGGCCAGCGACGGCACCAGCCAGTGGATTTCCAGTCCCGAATCGCTCGCCGACAACCACGCGCTGCGGGGCCGGATCGACGCGATCCTGGTCGGCACGCAGACGGTCCTGGTGGACAACCCACGGCTCACGGCCCGCACCCCCGACGGCGCAGCCGCGGATAAGCAGCCGCTGCGGGCCGTCATGGGCCTGCGCGGGATTCCCGAGGGCGCCGCCGTCAACGGCAGTGATGGCAAGGTGCTGCACCTGCCGACCCGGGACCCCGGCGAGGCCCTGGACCAACTGTTCGACGCCGGCGTCCGGCACCTCATGGTCGAAGGCGGCTCGCGGATCCTGAGCGCATTCCTCGCCGCAGGCCTCGTTGACGAGCTGATCGTCTACCTGGCCCCGACGCTCCTCGGCTCCGGCACGGCCGCCCTGGAAGACCTCGGCATCGGCACCCTCGCCGACGCCCAGCACTGGGACTGGGACCACGCCTCCGGCGGCGCAGTCCGGACGCTGGGCCGCGACCTGCGGCTGCACCTGCGCCCTGCCACCGACACTTCATCCGATTCCACCCCGCGCAACGACGCGGACACTGCCGCAGGAGGCCACTGATGTTTACCGGAATTATCGCCGAACAAGGGAAGGTGCTGTCCGTCGAGCGCGACGGCGACACCAGCGCCACGCTGCGCCTGCACGCCCCTGGCAGCACCGCCGGCCTGGCCCACGGCGGCTCGATCGCCGTCAATGGCGTCTGCCTGACCGCCACGGACATCGACGGCCCGGACTTCAGCGTCGACGTGATGGGCGAGACCCTGGTCCGCAGCACCATCGGCGGGCTGGGCGCAGGCGACCCGGTCAACCTTGAACGCTGCGTCCCGGCCGGCGGACGGCTCGACGGCCACGTCGTGCAGGGGCACGTCGACGGCGTCGGTGAGCTGCTGGAACGCGAGGCGCTCGGCAACTGGGACCGGCTGCGCTTCGGGGTGCCGGCAGCGCTGGCGCGCTATATCGCGGAGAAGGGCTCGATCGCCGTCGACGGCGTCTCCCTCACCGTGACGGCCGTAAGCCCGGCGCCCGAGCCGGCCCCGTGGTTCGAAGTCGGCCTGATCCCGACGACCCTGGCCGAAACCGGCTTGGGCGCCAAGTCCATCGGCGCCCGCGTCAACCTGGAAGTGGACGTGCTCGCCAAGTACACCGAACGGCTGCTCGCCTTCGCGCCCGCCGCGCCCGCCGCGCACCGCCAGGAGGCCGCGTCATGAGCCGGCTGCAGCAGAACCGCGGCGTCGCCGTCGACGCGCCGTCCGTCCTGGACCCGATCGAGGACGCCATCCGCGCCATGGCTGCCGGCCGGCCGGTGCTGGTGGTGGACAACGAGGACCGCGAGAACGAAGGCGACATCATCTTCGCCGCGCAGCACGCCACCCCGGCGCTGATGGGCTGGACCATCCGGTACAGCTCCGGCGTCATCTGCGTGCCGCTGCCGGGCGACCGGGCGGACGCGCTGGCGCTGCCGCCGATGGTGGCCATCAACCAGGACTCCAAAGGCACCGCGTACACGGTGTCCTGCGACGCGGCCGTGGGCGTGAGTACCGGAATCTCGGCCACCGACCGGGCCCTGACGGCCCGGATCCTGGCGGATCCGACCAGCCAGCCGAATTCCCTGACCCGCCCCGGGCATGTTTTCCCGCTCCGCGCCGTTAAGGGGGGTGTGCGGGAGCGTCCCGGCCACACCGAAGCGGCTGTCGAGCTGTGCCGGCTGGCCGGACTGGAGCCCGTGGGCGTTATCGCAGAACTGGTGCACGACGACGGAGAAATGATGCGGCTGGACGGACTTCGCGGCTTCGCGATCGAACACGGCTGCCCGCTGATCTCGATTGCCGATCTGGTGGCGTACCTTGAGGCCGGTAACACCGGCAGCCACGCAGCGGAATCCGCCTGACACCCTGGATTGAGGAGAGACAATGACGACTTCTGAAGCGCAGCCGGCCACCCCGGGACAGCAGCCGCATCCGGTCAGCGGCGGACCGATCGTCCAGTTGCCCACCGCCTACGGAGACTTCGTGGCGCAGGCCTGGACCGATCTGGACACCGGCGCCGAACACCTCGCCGTCAGCTCCCCGCTGCCGGCCACGGACGGCCAGGCCCCCCTGGTACGCCTGCACTCCGAATGCCTCACCGGGGACGTGTTTGGTTCCTACCGCTGCGACTGCGGCGAACAGCTGGCCTACGCCCTGGAAATGATCCACGAATTCGGCGGCACGCTGCTCTACCTCCGCGGCCAGGAAGGCCGCGGCATCGGCCTGGCGAACAAAATCAAGGCCTACGCCCTGCAGGAGGCAGGCTTCGACACGGTCGAGGCCAATGAGCAGCTGGGCCTGCCGGTGGACGCGCGCTGCTACAACGCTGCGGCGCAGATCCTCGCCGAGATGGGCCTGCATGAGATCCGCCTGCTGAGCAACAACCCGGACAAGCAGGACAGGCTGGCCCAGGCCGGAGTCAAGGTCGTCGAGATGGTACCCACCGAGGTGCCGTCCCGCGAGCAGAACCTCCGTTACCTGCAGACCAAAAAGGACCGGATGGACCACCGCCTGGTCCTCGACATGGAGCCGGCGGCACCCTCCGCGGGACAACTCGGCTTCGAGCACGACCAGGGCTGACAGCCCCACCACCAGACATCCCACCCCACAGCAGAGGAACTTGCATGAGCGGCCACGGCGCACCCCAGATTGATCTCACCACCTTCCAGCCCGACGAAACCTCCCGGCTGAAACTGGCCATCGTGGCCGCCAGCTGGCACACCCGGATCATGGACGGCCTGCTCGACGGCGCGCTGCGCGCCGCCAAGGACGCCGGCATCGCCGAACCGACCGTCCTGCGCGTCCCCGGGACCTTTGAACTGCCGGTCGCGGCAGCCCGGCTGGCGCCGCACTTCGACGCCGTCGTCGCGCTGGGCGTGGTGATCCGCGGCGGAACCCCGCACTTCGAGTACGTCTGCGAAGCCGCCACCCTCGGCCTGACCGAGGTCAGCGTGCGCACCGGGGTGCCGGTGGGCTTCGGTGTGCTGACCTGCGACACCGAACAGCAAGGCATCGACCGGGCCGGGTTGCCGGGCTCCACGGAGGACAAGGGCCACGAAGCAGTCACCGCCGCCCTCGCCACCGCCGTCACGCTCAAGCAGTACTCCTAGGCTGTGTATTCCCTCACATCCGGAGCGTCATGCTGCGGCCCGGCGGGCGTGGTCCGGCCGTGAACAAGTAGGCTGGAGGGTGTGAAGAATTTCGAGTCGCTGTTCGCAGAACTGAGTGAGAAGGCTGCCACCCGCCCGGAGGGCTCCCGCACCGTCGCCGAACTGGAGTCCGGAGTCCACGGCATCGGCAAGAAAGTCGTGGAGGAAGCAGCCGAGGTCTGGATGGCTGCCGAGTACGAATCGGATGAGGCCGCCGCGGAAGAAATTTCGCAGCTGCTTTATCACCTTCAGGTTCTGATGCTCGCCAAAGGACTCAGCCTGGAAGACGTCTACAAGCATCTCTAGCCACGTAGGGCCGGCCTGAGCGGACGCCCGTCCGCGCAGCCCGGCGCACCGCGTGGCCAGTTGTGCCTGCACTTGATGACTTCCTAACCAGAAAGAGCTTCCCATGCTGAGAGTTGCCGTCCCGAACAAGGGATCCCTGTCCGAAGCCGCCTCCGCCATGCTCGCCGAGGCCGGATACCGCCAGCGCCGCGACAGCCGCGAACTGGTCATGGTGGACCCGGACAACGACATTGAATTCTTCTTCCTCCGCCCGCGCGACATCGCCGTGTACGTCGGCCAGGGCACGCTCGACGTCGGCATCACCGGCCGCGACCTGCTGCTCGACGCCGAGGTGGAGGCCGAGGAGCTGCTCCCGCTGGGCTTTGCCGCCTCCACGTTCCGGTTCGCCGGACCCGTCGGAGACTTCAGCTCCATCGACCAGCTGGAGGGCAAGCGCCTCGCCACCAGCTACGACGGGCTGCTCCGCGGCTACCTCGCCCAGCGCGGCATCAACGCCAAGGTCGTCCGGCTCGACGGCGCCGTTGAGTCCTCCGTCCGGCTCGGCGTCGCGGATGCAATTGCCGACGTCGTGGAAACCGGTACCACCCTCAAAGCCGCCGGGATGGAAATCTTCGGCGAACCGATACTGAACTCCGAGTCGGTTCTGATCGGCCGCAAAGGCGAGCAAAACCCGGCCACCGAAGTATTGATCCGCCGCCTCCAGGGTGTCCTCGTCGCCCGCCAGTACGTGCTGATGGACTACGACATCCGCAAGGAGCTCGTCGAACAGGCCGCAGCCCTCACCCCGGGCCTGGAATCGCCCACCGTCTCGCCGCTGCGCGATTCGGACTGGGTGGCCGTCCGGTCCATGGTGCCCAAGAAGGAAACCAACCGGATCATGGACGAGCTCTACGACCTCGGTGCCCGCGCCATCCTGGTCAGCAGCATCCACGCCTGCCGGATCTAGCGGCCCGTCCGTGAAGCCGTCAACCGTGGGCCCGTTGTTTGCAGGCCCAGTCTTTGTAGACCCAATACAGGAGCAGCCATGTCCGTAGCCGTCCGCGTTATTCCGTGCCTGGACGTCGACGCCGGCCGCGTGGTCAAGGGGATCAACTTCGAAGGCCTGCGCGACGCCGGCGACCCGGTGGAGCTGGCGCACCGCTACGACAATGGCGGTGCCGACGAACTGACCTTCCTCGACGTCACCGCGTCCTCCGGCAACCGCGAAACCACCTTCGACGTCGTCCGCCGCACCGCGGAGGAAGTCTTTATCCCGTTGACTGTCGGCGGCGGTGTCCGCGGCGTGGCCGAGGTGGACAAGCTGCTGCGCTACGGCGCCGACAAGGCGGCCATCAACACTGCGGCCGTCGCCCGGCCGGACGTGATCGACGAGATCACCCGGCACTTCGGCTCGCAGGTCCTGGTGCTTTCCCTGGACGCCCGGCGCACGCGGCCCGGTTCGCAGCCGACGCCTTCCGGATTCGAGGTCACCACCCACGGCGGCCGCCAGGGCACCGGCATCGACGCCCTCGCTTGGGCCCGTGAGGCCGCCGACCGCGGCGTCGGCGAGATCCTGCTCAACTCGATCGACGCCGACGGCACCAAGGACGGCTTTGACCTGGAGCTGATCCGGCTGGCCCGGGCCAGCGTCAAGGTGCCGCTGATCGCCTCGGGCGGTGCCGGCAAGCCCGAGCACTTCCCGCCGGCGGTGGCCGCCGGCGCTGACGCCGTGCTGGCAGCTTCGGTGTTTCACTTCGGGCCGCTGGACATGATCGCCCAGGTCAAAACCGCCATCCGCGAGGCCGGCTTCGAGGTCCGCTAACAGGACTTCCGGACCGCGCGGGGCTGTTTGTACTAGAGTCCGACTTCGGCGGACTGGAGCAGTGCGACGGCGTCCGGCTGGCCCTCGAAGGTCACCAGCGCGTGCCGGGTCCGGCCATGCGCATGCATCAGGAGTTCGCCCGGTTCGCCGACAATAGCGACCGAGACGGGAGCGCGCTTGGCCACGTGCCGGGGACCGGACGGGCGCACCAGGACGATGCCCAGGTCCACACCGCGGTACAAGATGGCGGCACGCTTGATCAGCTCGCCCCAGAGGGCATCGGAGTAGGCCTCGTCCAGGGCGCGCGGGGCCCAACGGTCCACCGCCCGGCGGACGTCCTCCGTGTGAACGAAGTACTCGATGAGGTTGGAACTCTCGTCCAGGGCCTTGATCCGCAGGGGTGAGAGCGCCGGCGGACCGGCCCGGAAGGTGTTGACCAGCCGTGCGTACGCGTCCGGCGTCCGGATCTTGGCGGCGAGTTCGGCCGTGGCTTCGTCCGAGGCCTTGGACAGGCGCTTGATCAGCAGGCCCAGCCCAACGCGGGCTTTTCGCTCCCGCAGGTACAGGTGGGCGGCGAGATCCCGCGTCTGCCAGCCCTTGCAGAGCGTGGGGGAGTCAGGACCGGCCGCCAGCAAGGTTTCGGCCAGAACTTCTCGGGATGGATCGACAAAATTCATCACTTGTGAAACTAGCACGAGACGCCGGTCCGTGTGCACAGCGGGGACCGTGATTTTGGCGGCGGCGGCCTTTTGACCCGCATGTTAAGCGCGTGCGCGCCCGGGCCGGGCGGCCGCCGGCCCGGAGGCACTAGACTTGAGCTGATGTCTGAGCAGCCCGCCCCCGCACCCGCCAACGATTCCGTCAACGACACTCCGGCGCGGGGTTCCGCCGACCCCGCCTCCACGCACCCCGCGGGTCCGCTTCCCGCCGGTCTGGCCGGGTCCCTGAAGCGGGACAGCGCGGGCCTGGTGGCAGCCATCGTCCAGCAGTACGACACCAACGAAGTGCTGATGCTCGGCTGGATGGACGACGAGGCGCTGCACCGCACCATGACCAGCGGACGCGTCACCTTCTACTCCCGATCCCGGCAGGAATACTGGCGCAAGGGCGACACCTCCGGCCACGTCCAGTGGGTCAAGTCCCTGGCAATCGACTGCGACGGCGACGCCCTGCTGGTCCGGGTCGACCAGGTCGGCGCAGCCTGCCACACGGGCACCCGGACGTGCTTCGACGGACGCGCGCTGGACGCCGTCGTCGGCCACGCCGGCTGATTGCCGCGCACCGCGGCGCGGGCCGCGGCACCCCACCAGCTTTAGACCAAGAGAACAGGCGGAAAAACGCAGCCATGCAGGACCTTGGAATCATCAGCCCCAGCCTGGACGAGTTCCGGGAACTCGCCAGTCACAGCCGCGTCATTCCCGTCCGGCTGAAGGTGCTGGCCGACGCGGAAACGCCGATCGGGTTGTACCGCAAACTCGCCCAGGGCCAGCCGGGAACATTCCTGCTGGAGTCCGCCGCGGTGGGCGGCGCCTGGTCCCGCTACTCCTTCATCGGCGCGAGGTCCCGCGCCACGCTGACCACCAAGGACGGGCAGGCGCACTGGCTCGGCGAGCCGCCGGTCGGGGTCCCCCTGGACGGCAGTCCGGTGGACGCCATCCGGGACACCCTGCGCGCCCTGCACACCGACCGCTTCGAGGGCCTGCCGCCCTTCACCTCCGGGCTGGTCGGCTTCCTCGGCTGGGAAACCGTCCGACATTGGGAAAAGCTGACCAGCCCGCCGGAGGATGACCTGCAGTTGCCGGAAATGGCGCTGAACCTTGTGACGGACATGGCCGTGCACGACAACATGGACGGCACCGTGCTGCTGATCGCCAACGCGATCAACTTCGACAACAGCTCCGAACGCGTCGACGAGGCCTGGCACGACGCCGTCGCCCGGGTGAAAGACCTGCTGGCCAAGGTCAGCACCCCGACGGAACAGCCCATCTCCGTGCTGCAGCCCGCCGCCCTCGACTTCGCCTCCAGCGTGCAGGAGCGCTGGGACGAGAACGATTACCTGGCCGCCCTGGACCGCGGCAAAGAGGCAATCGTCGACGGCGAGGTCTTCCAGGTGGTGATCTCCCGGCGCTTCGAGATGGAATGCGGAGCTGACCCGCTCGACGTCTACCGGGTGCTGCGGAACACCAACCCCAGCCCCTACATGTACATCTTCAGCCTTGAGGATGCCTCGGGCCGCCAATACTCGATAGTGGGTTCGTCCCCGGAGGCCCTGGTCACGGTCACCGGAGAGGACGTCATCACCCACCCGATCGCCGGATCCCGGCCCCGCGGCAAGACCATCGAAGCTGATAAGGCCCTCGCCGAGGAACTGCTCGCCGACGAGAAGGAACGCGCCGAACACCTGATGCTTGTGGACCTTTCCCGCAACGACCTCTCCAAGGTCTGCGTGGCCGGAACCGTGGACGTCACCCAGTTCATGGAGGTGGAGCGGTTCAGCCACATCATGCACCTGGTGTCCACGGTGGTAGGCAAGCTCGCTCCGTCGGCCACGGCCTACGACGTGCTCAAGGCCACCTTCCCGGCCGGCACCCTCTCCGGCGCGCCGAAACCCCGGGCGCTTCGCCTGCTCGACGAGCTGGAACCGCACCGCCGCGGCATCTACGGCGGGGTGGTGGGCTACCTCGACTTCGCCGGCGACCTGGACATGGCCATCGCCATCCGTTCCGCGCTGCTCCGCGAAGGCCGCGCCTACGTGCAGGCCGGCGGCGGGATCGTGGCCGACTCCGTCAACGCCACCGAGGCGATTGAAACCATCAACAAGGCCGCGGCCCCCATGCGCGCCGTCCACACGGCCCAGTCGCTGAGCAACATCACGGCCGAAACGCTGCCCGGCGCCGGGACGGAGCAGCCATGACAGGCCCCGCGGGAACGATCAAGAGCAGCAGCCCGGTGGTACCGCGCTGGGCCAGGAAATCCACCCTTGTGCTGGTCGTCGCCGCACTCGCGCTGGCGGTCTTCGGCACCACCACCCAGACCTGGCTGAGCGTGCAGCTGGACCCCAGCCAGCTCGGCCAGCGTGTCAGCAGCCAGGACGGACTGCAGGTCCAGGGCAGCAAGGCAGCCACCACGGTCACGGCGCTGGCCCTGGTTGCCCTGGCTGGCGGACTGGCCGCCTCGATCGCCGGGCGCATTGCCCGGTGGGTCATCACGGCGATTATCCTGCTGGCCGCAGCCGGGATCATTGCTGCCGCGGCGACCGTGCTGGCCGACCCGCTGGCCGCGGCGCAGGGTTCCATCGCCGCTGCCACCGGCATCAGCGGCAGCAACGTCCAGGTCGCCCTCACTGCGTTTCCCCTCCTCGCCGTCGTCGCCGGTTCCCTGCTGGGACTCAGCGCGCTGGCGATCGTGCCCGCCGGACGCTACTGGAAGAGCCGCACGAAGTATGACGCCGCGGCCACCGGCGGCGCCGCGGACCCCGCCGAACCGGCCGACGAGATCGACAGCTGGGACCGGCTCTCCCGCGGCGACGATCCCACCTGAGCCGGTGCCCCGGGTGCTTCCGTGGCACCGGCCGGCCGCACGGCCACGGACGCGGCCAATAGCGCCGCCAATAAATGGCAGAATGTAAGCAGTATTGATCCTGAGGAGATTTCCATGAGCAAAGCCCCTGTTTCTGCACCCAAGCCTGCCGCCGGCACCGGCGTCTACGACGGCGTCGACCACAGTGAGCCGACCGGCCACGGCAACAGCCCGGCGGCCTGGACCACCGTGATCGTGATGCTGATCGGCGCCCTCATCGCAGCCATCGCCTTCGTCATCGCCAACACCCCGATCTTCGTCGCGGGTGCGGTCGTCATGCTGATCGGCCTCGTGATCGGCTTCGTCATGCGCAAAGCCGGTTACGGCGTCGGCGGCAGCAAGCTGAAGAACTCCGGCCACTAAGAGTGACTGTTCTCGATGACATCAATGCCGGTGTCAGGGAGGATATGGAGGCACGCCAGCGCCTCGTCACGCTTGCCGAACTGAAGGAGCGTGCCGCGGCGGCTGCCCCGGCACGCGACGCTTGGTCGGCCCTGGGCGGCCCGTCGGACCGGGCGCAGCTCAAGGTGATCGCCGAAATCAAGCGGCGCAGCCCCTCCAAGGGCGACCTGGCGAGCATCGTGGACCCGGCCTCGCTGGCGGTGCAGTACGCCGACGGCGGCGCCGCCGTGATCAGTGTCCTCACCGAGCAGCGGCGCTTCAGCGGCTCCCTCGCGGACCTGGACGCCGTCCGGGCCGCCGTGGACATCCCGCTGCTGCGCAAGGACTTCATGATCGACGACTACCAGATCTGGGAAGCCCGTGCCCACGGCGCCGACCTGATCCTGCTGATCGTCGCCTCCTTGTCCGACGCGCAGCTCCGCGAATACAGCGCGCTCAGCCGCGAGCTGGGCATGAACGTCCTCGTGGAGACCCACACGCCCGGTGAAGTCGAACGCGCCGTGGCCGCCGGAGCGCGGATCATAGGCGTCAACGTTCGCAACCTGAAGACGCTCGACGTCGACCGTTCCGTCTTCGCCGAACTCGCCGCCGGCATCCCGGCCGGGTCGCTCGTGGTGGGCGAATCCGGCGTGCGCGGCGTCGAGGACGTCCGGCACTACGCGGCCAGCGGCGCCAACGCGGTCCTGGTGGGCGAGGCGTTGGTCAGCGATGCGACCCCGCGCGAGCGGATCGCCGAATTCATGGCCGCCGGAGCCCAAGAAATCGCGGCACGTTCCTGACTGAGTCCGGCCGGGTTCCCGGCCGGACTCCGCGGCGTTTCCGTGCGGTACCGAAGATCTAGTTAGCAGTGGAACAGGATGGTGAGACTGATGGTCAATGCGCCAACAGCCGGCTCAGACGACAGCCCCGTGGATGCGTTCCTGGAGGGCAGCCGACCGGATGAAGACGGGCCGCAGGGTGCACCCTCCCTGCGCCACGCCCCGGGGCCCTACTTCGGCTCCTACGGCGGCCGCTGGATGCCCGAGTCCCTCATCGCCGCCCTGGACGAGCTCGAGGACACCTTCGAGAAGGCCAAGGCCGATCCCGAGTTCACCGCGCAGATCGCAGAGCTGAATAAGAACTACTCCGGACGGCCCTCGCTGCTCACCGAAGCCAAGCGCTTCGCTGAGCACGCCGGGGGAGTGCGGATCTTCCTCAAGCGCGAGGACCTGAACCACACCGGCTCGCACAAGATCAACAATGTGCTGGGCCAGGCGCTGCTCGCCAAGCGCATGGGCAAGACGCGCGTGATCGCCGAGACCGGGGCTGGCCAGCACGGCGTCGCCAGCGCCACCGCCGCGGCCTTGTTGGGCCTGGAGTGCGTGGTCTACATGGGCGCCGAGGACTGCCGCCGGCAGGCCCTCAACGTGGCCCGGATGGAGCTCCTTGGGGCCACCGTCATCCCGGTGACCAATGGCTCCCAGACGCTCAAGGACGCCATCAACGAGGCGCTCCGCGACTGGGTCGCCAACGTGGACAACACGCACTACCTGCTGGGCACTGCCGCCGGAGCGCACCCGTTCCCGGCCATGGTCCGCTACTTCCACGAAGTCATCGGCGAGGAAGCCCGCGCCCAGATCCTGGAACAGACCGGCCGGCTGCCCGACGCCGTGTGTGCCTGCATCGGCGGCGGCTCCAACGCGATCGGCATCTTCCACGGCTTCCTCGATGACCCCTCGGTGAAGATCTACGGCTTCGAAGCCGGCGGCGAGGGCGTCGAAACCGGTCGCCACGCCGCGACCATCACGCTGGGCAAGCCCGGCGTGCTGCACGGTGCCCGCTCCTACCTCATGCAGGACGACGACGGCCAGACCATCGAGTCGCACTCCATCTCGGCGGGCCTGGACTACCCCGGCGTCGGACCCGAGCACTCCTACCTCGCGGACATCGGCCGGGTCAGCTACGAGCCGATCACGGACAGCGAGGCCATGGAAGCTTTCCGCCTGCTCTGCCGCACCGAGGGCATCATCCCCGCGATCGAGTCGGCCCACGCCCTGGCCGGTGCCATCAAGATCGGACAGCGGCTGGCCGCCGAAGCCGGCGACACCGGCGGCGTCTCGGACAAAATCGTGCTCGTGAACCTCTCCGGCCGCGGCGACAAGGACGTGGCCACCGCCGCGGAATGGTTCGACCTGCTGGACAAGGATTCACCCGAGCACGAGATTGCCCAGGAGGGGGAGCAGCTGTGAGCCGCGACGACAACAACACCGAAGGCAACGTGCAGTTCGCCAGCAAGTCCGCGGCAGCCATCGACCGGGCCAGGGCCCAGGGCCGTGCCGCCCTGATCGGCTACCTGCCCGCGGGTTACCCGAGCGTCGAGGACACGATCGCCGCCGGCATCGCGCTGGCCGAAAACGGCGCCGACCTGATCGAAATCGGCATCCCCTATTCGGACCCCGTGATGGACGGCCAGGTCATCCAGGCCGCCACCACCGAGGCCCTCGCCAAGGGCTTCCACGTCAGCCAGGTCTTCGACGTCGTCCGCGGTATCACGAGCGAAACCGAGGCCGCCGTCCTGGTCATGACGTACTGGAACCCCGTGGTCCGGATGGGGGTGGACGAGTTCTCCCGCCGCCTGGCCGAGGCCGGGGGAGCCGGGCTTATTACGCCGGACCTGATTCCGGACGAGGCTGCGGAGTGGATGGCCGCCTCGGACAAGTACGGCCTGGACCGGGTGTTCCTCGTGGCACCGTCGTCATCGCCGGAACGGATGAAGCGCACCGTCGACGCGAGCCGCGGCTTCGTGTACGCCGTCTCCATCATGGGCGTCACCGGCGCCCGGACTTCGGTCAGCTCCGCGGCCAAGGACGTCGTCGCCGCAGCACACGCCGCGGGCGCCGAACGCGTCTGCGTGGGCCTCGGCGTCTCCAACGCCGGCCACGTCCGGGAAATCGCCGCCTACGCCGACGGAGTCATCGTCGGCACGGCACTTGTCGCGGCGATCGGTGAGGGCGGCGTCGATGCGGTAGCGTCCTTGACGAAAGAGCTCAGGACCGGCCTCACCAGGGAAGAAGCGTAAGCAATGCAGTCAGTCCTTCACGCGGCGGCGATGGTTCCCGCGAGCATTCCGAGCCCGGACTGGTCCGGCTTCGACATCCCGCTGCCCTGGGGGACCCTGCGGATCCACGCCTACGCACTGTGCATCCTGGCCGGCATCATCGCCGGCCTCTGGCTGACCTCCGTGCGCTGGGCCCGCCGCGGCGCGCCCGAGGGCAGCGTCTGGGACATCGCCATCTGGGCCATCCCGTTCGGCATCATCGGCGGCCGGCTCTACCACGTGGTGTCCTCCCCGGACGCCTATTTCGGCCCCGGCTTCGACGGCACCGGGGACCTGTCCCTGATCCCGCAGATCCAGCGCGGCGGCCTCGGGATCTGGGGCGCCGTGGTGCTCGGCGCCGTCGGCGCCTGGATCGGCTGCCGCCGCGCCGGCGTCAAGCTCAGCGCCTTCATGGACGCCGCGGCCCCCGGCCTCCTGCTGGCCCAGGCGATCGGCCGCTGGGGCAACTACTTCAACCAGGAGCTCTTCGGCGGCCCCACCACCCTGCCGTGGGGACTGCAGGTCGACGCCGACAACCCCAACTTCCCGGCCGGTATGCCGGCTGACACGCTGTTCCACCCCACCTTCCTCTACGAGTCCCTGTGGAACCTTGTGGGAGTGGTGGTGCTGCTCGCCCTGGACCGGAAGTTCTCCTTCCGCCGCGCCCGGCTGTTCTGGCTCTACGCCATTTACTACACACTGGGACGGGTCTGGATCGAGGCCATGCGGATCGACGACGCCGAGCAGATCAACCTCTTCGGGATCACCACCCGGCTCAACGTCTGGACCAGCATCTTCGTGCTCGTCGCCGCGCTGGCGGTCTTCATCGTCCTGGGCCTGCGCAAGCGCGAGGTGCCGGACACCCCCTACCTGCCGGGCCGGGAGCCTGCGGCGGCAGTGACGACGGACGCTGCGACGGCGGACGACGACGACGCGGACGATATTGACGAGGTTGGCGCGGAGCCGGCGACGGTGCCGGCCGCCACCGCGGCTATCCGCCATTCGGACAGCGCTGTCTCAGATACTGAATCGCGTGATAATGTCCCGGGTAACCAGAGCGGTCCGGACCGGGCTTCGGCGCCAGCCGAGGCGCACGGCGAATCCACCGGCGGCGCAAAACCCGCCAGCGGAGAACCTGTCACCGGTCCAACCGGCGGCAGTGCCGCCGGGACCGCGCCGGAAGCTGACAGCACCAAGTAGCTCAGCACCGGCAATCGGGCTGCAGGGCGAACGCCGGCTGGGCCCGAGTCCACAGCGTCGTGGCGAGATGGTTTGCATGGAACAGCAGACAGCTTGACGCCATGCAAACCCGGGTTGGCGGCCCGCGTAACTGTTCGTACAGTAAGCGGCGCTGGCCTACAATTCGAGTAGGAAAATCACGTTGTTGTGCCCGTCACACCGGCGCACCGATACGGGCCAATGTTGTCCCTCCCATACGCACGATCAGGAGGAAGGACGTCTCCCATGACCCAAACCCTGCACAGCCCCAGCTGGTCCGGTCCGGACCAGCCCGCCACGGCTATCTCACCGTTCAAGCGTTTTGCGGCACTGCCCGACGCCGCCGGACTGTACAACCCGGAGCAGGAGAAGGACGCCTGCGGCCTGGCCATTATCGCCACCCTGCGCGGCGAGCCCGGCTACGACATCGTTGACGCCGCACTGACCGCCCTGCGCAACCTCGAGCACCGCGGCGCTGTCGGTGCCGATGAGGGAACCGGCGACGGCGCCGGCCTCCTCATGCAAGTCCCGGACGAGTTCTTCCGCGCGGTCACCGACTTCGAGCTGCCGGCCGCCGGCCAGTACGTGGTCGGCACCGCGTTCCTGCCGGCCGAACAGCGTGAGTCCGACGCCGCCAAGGCCGGCATCGAGGGCCTCGCGGCCGACGAGGGGCTCACCGTCCTGGGCTGGCGTGAAGTCCCGATCGTGGCCGACCTCGTCGGAGCCATGGCCCGGGCCTGCATGCCGTACTTCGCGCAGCCGTTCTTCGCCTCCAGCACCGGGGAGACGCTCTCCCGCAACGAGCTCGACTCCCGCGCCTGGCGGATCCGCAAGCGCGCCCAGAACAAGTACGGCGTGTACTTCCCTTCGCTGTCCTCCCGGACCATCGTTTACAAGGGCATGCTCACCACCGCCCAGCTGGAGCCGTTCTACCCGGACCTCTCGGACAAGCGCTTCAAAACCAAGCTCGCGATCGTCCACTCGCGCTTCTCCACCAACACCTTCCCGTCCTGGCCCTTGGCCCAGCCGTTCCGCACCATCGCGCACAACGGCGAGATCAACACGGTCAAGGGCAATCGGAACTGGATGCGCGCCCGCCAGTCGCAGCTGGCCAACCCGCTGCTCGGGGACAGCCCCGAAGAGCTCTACCCGATCTGCACGCCGGGTGCCTCGGACTCGGCCTCCTTCGACGAGGTCGCGGAACTGCTCTGGCTCTCCGGCCGGCCCATCACGCACTCGATCATGATGATGATCCCCGAGGCCTGGGAAAACCACGCCACGATGGACCCCGCCCGGCGTGCGTTCTACGAGTACCACTCGCTGCTGATGGAACCGTGGGACGGCCCCGCCGCCGTGTCCTTCACCGACGGCAACCTCGTCGGTGCCACCCTGGACCGCAACGGGCTCCGCCCGGGCCGGTACTGGATCACCGAGGACGGCCTCGTGGTCTTCGCCTCCGAGGTCGGCGTGATCGACGTCGAACCGTCCAAGGTGGTCAAGAAGGGCCGTGTCTCGCCCGGAAAGATGTTCCTCGTCGACACCGAGGCGGGCCGGATCATCGACGACGCCGAGGTCAAGGCCGAGGTCGCCGCGGCCAACCCCTGGGCCGAGTGGGTCAAGGACAACCTGATCGACCTGGCGGACCTGCCCGAACGCGAGCACGTGGTGCACACCGCGGCCTCGGTCAACATCCGCCAGCGCACCTTCGGCTACACCACGGAGGAACTGAAGATCCTGCTCGGCCCGATGGCCCGCACCGGCGCCGAACCCCTCGGCGCGATGGGTTCGGACACCCCGGTGGCCGTGCTCTCCAAGCGGCCGCGGCTGCTCTTCGACTACTTCGTGCAGTCCTTTGCGCAAGTCACCAACCCGCCGCTGGATGCCATCCGCGAGGAATTGGTCACCTCCCTGACGTGCGCGATCGGACCCAACGGCAACCTGCTGGACACCAAGCAGGTCCGCCAGCCGCAGGTTTCGCTGCCGTTCCCCGTGATCAACAACGACCAGCTGGCGAAGATCGCCAACATCGAGAACGCCGACGGGGACAGGGTCGCCATGAAGGTGCGCGGCCTGTACCGCCCCGAGGGCGGCGAAAACGCGCTGCGCGCCCGGCTGACCGAAATCTGCGAGCAGGTCTCCGGCGCCATCAACCGCGGCGTCCAGTACGTGGTGCTCTCGGACCGCGACTCGAACGCCCAGTGGGCGCCGATCCCGTCGCTGCTGCTGGTCAGCGCCGTGCACCACCACCTGCTGCGCAGCGCCAACCGGACCAAGACCGCGCTGGTGGTCGAGGCCGGCGACGTCCGCGAGACGCACCACGTCGCCGTGCTGATCGGCTACGGCGCGTCCGCGGTGAACCCCTATCTGGCGATGGAATCCGTGGAGCAGCTGATCTCCTCCGGCGACGTCACCGGCGTCACCGCGCAGGACGGTGTTTACAACCTGATCAAGGGCCTCGGCAAGGGCGTCCTGAAGATCATGTCCAAGATGGGCATCTCCACGGTCGCTTCCTACACCGGCGCCCAGACCTTCGAAGCGCTGGGCCTCGGCCAGGAACTGGTGGACGAATACTTTGCCGGCACGCACTCGCAGCTGGGCGGCGTCGGCCTGGACGTCATCGCCGCCGAGGTCGCGGCGCGGCACCGGATGGCCTACCCGGAGAACGGGATCGAACTGCCGCACCAGTCCCTGCTGGGCGGCGGCGAGTACCAGTGGCGCCGCGACGGCGAACCGCACCTGTTCAACCCGGAAACGGTGTTCCGGCTGCAGCACGCCACCCGTGAACGCCGCTACGACATCTTCAAGGCCTACACCCGCGGCGTGGACGACCAGTCCCAGAACCTGATGACCCTGCGCGGGCTGCTGAAGTTCAAGGGCGGGCTGCGCCCGGCGGTGCCGCTCGAGGAAGTGGAGCCCGTCTCCAGCATCGTGAAGCGCTTCTCCACCGGCGCGATGAGCTACGGCTCGATCTCGCAGGAGGCCCACGAGACCCTCGCGATCGCCATGAACCGGCTGGGCGGCAAGTCCAACACCGGCGAAGGCGGCGAGGACGTGGACCGGCTGCTGGACCCGACCCGGCGCTCGGCGGTCAAGCAGATCGCCTCGGGCCGCTTCGGTGTGACCAGCCTGTATCTGACGAACGCCGATGACATCCAGATCAAGATGGCGCAGGGCGCCAAGCCCGGCGAAGGCGGCCAGCTGATGGCGCAGAAGGTTTACCCGTGGGTGGCCCGCACGCGGCACTCCACGCCCGGCGTCGGACTCATTTCCCCGCCCCCGCACCACGACATCTACTCGATCGAGGACCTTGCACAGCTGATTTACGACGCCAAGCGGGCCAACCCCTCGGCGCGGGTGCACGTCAAGCTGGTCTCCGAGGTCGGCATCGGCACGGTCGCCGCCGGGGTCACCAAGGCCAAGGCCGACGTCGTGCTGGTTTCCGGCCACGACGGCGGCACCGGCGCCTCGCCGCTGAACTCGCTCAAGCACGCCGGGGTGCCCTGGGAACTCGGCCTCGCCGAGACCCAGCAGACCCTGATGCTCAACGGCCTGCGCGACCGTGTGGTGGTGCAGGTGGACGGCCAGTTGAAGACCGGCCGCGACGTCGTGATCGCCGCGCTGCTCGGCGGCGAGGAGTTCGGTTTCGCCACCGCGCCGCTGGTGGTTTCCGGCTGCATCATGATGCGCGTCTGCCACCTGGACACCTGCCCGGTGGGCGTCGCAACGCAGAACCCCGAGCTGCGTTCACGCTTCAACGGCAAGCCGGAATTCGTCGTCAACTTCTTCGAATTCCTGGCCGAGGAAGTCCGCGAAATCCTCGCCGAGCTCGGGTTCCGGAGCCTGGAGGAAGCAATCGGCCACGCCGAAATGCTCGACACCCGGGAGGCCATCAGCCACTGGAAGGCCGAGGGCCTGGACCTGGACCCCATCCTGCACGGGCTGGAGTTTGACGACGACGCCCCGCTGCGCAACCTCACCGGCCAGAACCACGAGCTGGACAAGCACTTCGACCAGCGCCTGATCGCGATGGCTGCCGAAGCCCTGAGCGACCGGACCCCGGTGAAGATCGCCGTCGACGTGATCAACACGGACCGGTCAGTCGGCACCATGCTCGGCCACGTGGTCACCAAGACCTTCAGCACCGACGTGCTGGCCACGGACACCATCGACATCACGCTGACCGGCACGGCCGGCCAGTCGCTCGGCGCGTTCCTTCCGGCCGGGATCACGCTGCGGATGTTCGGTGACTCCAACGACTACGTCGGCAAGGGACTCTCCGGCGGCCGCATCATCGTCCGCCCGGACCGCACCAACGTGTTTGCCGCGGAGCGGAACGTGATCGCGGGCAACGTGATCGGCTACGGCGCCACGAGCGGCGAGCTGTTCCTCCGGGGCCAGGTGGGGGAGCGCTTTATGGTGCGCAATTCCGGCGCCACTGCGGTGGCCGAAGGCATCGGCGACCACGGCTGCGAGTACATGACCGGCGGCCAGGCGCTCATCATCGGCCGCACCGGCCGCAATTTCGGGGCCGGCATGTCCGGCGGCACCGCCTACGTCCTGGACCTCCAGACCGAACGGGTCAACAAGCAGGCCCTGGACGCCGGCGAGCTGCAGCTGCGCGAGTTGGACGCCGAGGACCGCGAAATTGTCCACGGGCTGCTGGTCAAGCACCTCGAGGAAACCGAGTCGCAGCACGCGGCCCGGCTGCTCGAGAACTTCGACGACACCGCCGCCCGCATTACCAAGGTGCTGCCGCGCGACTACGCGGCCGTGCTGCAAACCCGTCTCGACGCCATCGAAGAGGGCCTGGACCCCGACGGCGAAGAAGTTTGGTCTCGAATCCTGGAGGTGACCGGTGGCTGATCCACGCGGATTTCTGAAAGTACGCCAGCGTGAAACGCAGCCGCGGCGCCCCGTTCCGGTCCGCATCATGGACTGGAAAGAGGTTTACGAAGCCCAGGAGAAAGGTGTCCTGAAAAGCCAGGCCGGCCGTTGCATGGACTGCGGCGTCCCGTTCTGCCATCAGGGCTGCCCGCTGGGCAACCTCATCCCGGAGTGGAACGACCTCGTCTGGCGGGACAAGGGCGAGGAAGCGATGGAGCGTCTGCACGCCACCAACAACTTCCCCGAGTTCACCGGCCGGCTCTGCCCGGCTCCCTGCGAGGCGTCCTGCGTGCTGGGCATCAACCAGCCCGCCGTGACCATCAAGCAGGTTGAGGTTTCGATCGTGGACCAGGCCTTCGACAACGGCTGGGTCACCCCGCTGCCGCCGGCACGCCTCTCCGGCAAGACGGTCGCCGTCGTCGGCTCCGGCCCCGCCGGGCTCGCCGTTGCGCAGCAGTTGACCCGGGTGGGCCACACCGTCGCCGTGTACGAGCGCGACGACAAGATCGGCGGCCTGCTGCGGTACGGCATCCCGGACTTCAAGATGGAAAAAGAGCATGTGGACCGCCGCCTGGACCAGATGAAGGCCGAGGGCACGCGCTTCCGGACCGGCGTGACCGTCGGCACCGACGTGACCTGGGAGCAGCTGCGCCGGCGCTACGACGCAGTCGTGGTCGCCACAGGCGCCACCGTACCGCGGGACCTGCCGATCCCGGGCCGCGAGCTCGAGGGTGTGCACTTTGCGATGGATTACCTTGTCCCCGCCAACCGTGTGGTGGCCGGCGAGACGGTGGAGAACCAGATCAACGCGGCCGGCAAGCATGTAGTCATCCTCGGCGGCGGCGACACCGGCGCGGACTGCCTCGGCACCGCGCACCGGCACCAGGCCGCCTCCGTGACCACGCTGGCGATCGGGAAGCAGCCGTCCGCGGAGCGGGCCGCGCACCAGCCCTGGCCGACGTTCCCCACCCTGTTCGAGGTGGCCAGCGCCCACGAGGAAGGCGGCGAACGCACATACCTGGCGTCCACCGTTGAATTCGTCGGCGAGAACGGCAAACTGACCGGCGTCAAGGTCGCGGAGACCGAATTCGTCGACGGCAAGCGGCTGCCCAAGGCCGGCACGGAGCGGATCATCCCGGCGGACCTGGTCTTCCTTTCGCTTGGCTTCACCGGGGCCGAACCGGCCGGAATCACCGAACAGGTGCACGCCGAATTCGACGGCCGCGGCAACGTGGCACGGGACGGCTACTACATGACCAACACCGAAGGGGTCTTCGTCGCCGGTGACGCCGGCCGCGGCCAGTCGCTGATCGTCTGGGCGATCGCCGAAGGCCGCGCCTGCGCCGCCGCGGTGGACAAGTTCCTGATGGGCAGCACCGTTCTCCCGGCGCCCGTAGCGCCGACCGACCGGGCGATCGCCGTCCTGTAGCTCGCCCGGCCCCTTGCGGGCCCGGGCCGGACACCGGCCGTTCGTCCCCGCGACAACTTAAAACAACCAAGAGACAACTAGGGTAGGTATATGAGACGCGCTAAAATTGTGGCCACCTTCGGACCGGCGATCGCGAGCTTCGAGAACACGCTCGCCGTGCTGGAAGCCGGGGTCGACGTGGCCCGCATGAACATGAGCCACGGAGACTACGCCGTGCACGACAACACGTACGATAACGTCCGCAAGGCCGCCGGGCAGCTCGGTAAGGCCGTCGCCATTATGGCCGACCTGCAGGGCCCGAAGATCCGCCTCGGCCGCTTCGTCGACGGCCCGCACCTCCTCGCCGTCGGTGACACCTTCACCATCACCACCGAGGACGTTCCGGGCACCAAGGACATCTGCTCCACGACGCTCAAGAGCCTCACCGAGGACGTCAACCCCGGCGACGCGCTGCTGATCGACGACGGCAAGGTTGCCCTGCGCGCCATCGAGGTCGACGACGTCAAGGTCGTCGCCCAGGTGGTCGTCGGCGGCTACGTGTCCAACAACAAGGGCATCAACCTTCCCGGCGTCGCCGTCAACGTCCCCGCCCTGAGCGGGAAGGACGAGGACGACCTGCGCTGGGCCATGCGCCGCGGCGTGGACATGGTGGCGCTCTCCTTCGTCCGCGACGCCTCGGACATCAAGCGCGTCCACGAGATCATGGACGAAGAAGGCCGCCGCGTGCCGGTGATCGCCAAGATCGAGAAGCCGCAGGCCGTGGAGCAGCTCCCCGAGATCATCGACGCCTTCGACGCCATCATGGTGGCCCGTGGCGACCTCGGGGTGGAGCTTCCGCTCGAGGAAGTGCCGATCGTGCAGAAGCGCGCCGTCGAACTGGCCCGCCGCTGGGCCAAGCCCGTCATCGTGGCCACGCAGGTGCTCGAATCCATGATCGACAACCCGCGCCCCACCCGCGCCGAGGCCTCCGACTGCGCCAACGCCGTGCTCGACGGCGCGGACGCCGTGATGCTCTCCGGCGAGACCAGCGTGGGCAAGTTCCCGATCGAAACCGTCAAGACCATGGCCCGGATCATCGAATCCACCGAGGTCCACGGCCTGGAGCGCGTCCCCCCGCTGGGCACCAAGCCCAAGACCCGCGGCGGCGCCATCACCCGGGCCGCCGTCGAAATCGCCGACCAGCTGGAAGCAAAGTACATCTGTACCTTCACCCAGTCCGGCGACTCGGCGCGCCGACTCTCGCGGCTGCGCCCGATGCGCCCGGTCTTCGCCTTCACCCCCGTGGAGCACGTCTGGAACCAGCTGGCGCTGACCTGGGGCATCCAGCCGGTACTGGTCCCGATGGTGGGCCACACCGATGAGATGACCGCCCAGGTTGACCGCAACCTGCTCGAGATGGACCTCGTCGAGGACGGCGACATGGTGGTCATTGCGGCCGGTTCGCCTCCCGGAAAGGCCGGTTCCACCAACATGCTGAAGGTCCACAAGGTAGGCGACCTGGCCGACGCCGGCAGCCACGGCGAGAACGCCGTCACCAAGGACAAGCTCGGCCCCTGGCCGGAAAAGAAGAAGAGGAACACGAAGGTCTAGTTCTTCAGGCAATGACAAAGGGAGGGTCCCCGCCGCTGGTGTTCAGCGGCGGGGACTCTCCCTTTATTTCTTGATTCGCTGGCGGGGTCCGGTGCTAGTTGACCTGGTTGATGATGGTCTCGGCGACCTCGCGCATGCTCAGGCGGCGGTCCATCGAGGTCTTCTGGATCCAGCGGAAGGCCTCCGGCTCGGTCAGGCCCATCTTGGTGGTCAGCAGGCTCTTGGCGCGCTCCACGAGCTTGCGGGTGGCGAACTGCTCCTGCAGGTCGCTGACTTCGCTTTCAAGGGCCTTGATCTCCTCGTGCCGGGACAGGGCGATCTCCAGGGCGGGGATCAGGTCGGCCGGGGTGAAGGGCTTGACCACGTAGGCCATGGCGCCGGCGTCGCGGGCGCGCTCCACGAGTTCCTTCTGGCTGAACGCGGTCAGCAGCACCACCGGAGCGATGCGGGCCTTGACGATCTTTTCGGCGGCGGAGATGCCGTCCATGACGGGCATCTTGACGTCCATCAGAACGAGGTCCGGCTTCAGCTCTTCCGCGAGCTGGACGGCCTTCTCGCCGTTGTCCGCTTCGCCGACGACGTCGTAGCCTTCGCCGCGCAGGATTTCGATAATGTCCAGGCGGATGAGGGTCTCATCCTCGGCGACCACGACGCGGCGCGCCGGCTGGGAGGTGGGGGTTGACTCCGTCTGTTCTGACACGGGTACTCCTTGTAAAGGTACGGCGGGAACTGGACCATCTGAGGCGAGTCCGCTGGTGTACTGGGGGCCGGTTGGGATCGATGCGGCGTCACTGGCGCGATTCTGGAATTCAGCCTATCTGCATGTAGAGTAATTTCGCGCACCGGAAGTGATCGCGTTGCTCACAGCACCGTGGAGCAGGCGAATATGACAACCGGTGTACTCCGCGCCCGAGTGGCGGAATTGGCAGACGCGCCGCACTCAAAATGCGGTATCGAAAGGTGTGTGGGTTCGAGTCCCACCTCGGGCACGTGTTTTCCCTGTTCAGGGGCTTGCGGGCCTCTGAGTGTGCACAAACTGATCAATGATGGGCCCCTTCGGGGGCCTATTTTTTTGTTGGTGGTCCGTTGCTGTGGCCGGGTGGCTCCTTCCTTTGATTTCCCGCAGCGGCGGTGCTGCCTACTCGTTCATGGCCGGGAGTGCCGCTAGCTGCATGACTGGACGCCGGCGGGCTGCACCTGACGGGGAGCTTCCGGCCGGTGGGCACCGGGTCGGTCAACATGGGGGTGCCGGTGGTGGGGGATCATCAACGTCGGGGCACCCGTTGTGTAACGGGTTGGTGTCGGTTCGGTGGGGACCCATCCGGGAGGGCGTGTGCTGCCGAAGTACTCCTGACAGACCAAGCCGGCCCCGCAGGAAAGTGTCAGCCCGTACCAGGGCGGCGGGGACGGGACACCCATTGAGCCATTTCCAAGGAGCACTCCCATGCGTACATCCATCAAGACTTTCCTCGGCGTCGCCGCTGCCGGTTCGCTCATGTTCTCCCTGGCTGCCTGCAGTCCGGCGAACAACGCTTCCTCCGCCCCGGCCACCTCGGCGTCTTCCCCGGCCGCGGCTGAAAAGCCCGAGCCGCTCGCCTCGATCCCGGCACTGACCGGCGTCTCCACCGCGGTCAAGCTCGATGCGTCCTTCGCGAAAGCCCTGGAAACCCTCAAGCTCACCCCGGGCACCGTCGGTACCGCCAAACTGACCGACGGCTCGCTGGTCTTCCCCATCACCGGCGGCAAGGTCGACTACTACGACCCGGCCAAGGACTACCGCCCCTACGTCCAGGGCCTGATCAGCCACGCCGGCTCCGGGTTCTCCCTCACCGCCGGTGACACCAAGGTCGAACTGACCAACTTCACCATCGACCCGGGCACCTCCAAGCTCTACGGCGACGTCGCAGTGAACGGCACCACCGCCGTCAAGCAGGCCTACATCTTCAACCTCGACGGCTCCACCCTCAAGCCCCTCCAGGCATCCGGTGACACCGCCGTCCTCGAAGGCACCCGCGTCCTGATCTCCGACACCGCCGCCGGCCTGCTGAACAAAACCTTCAAGACCGACGCCGTGAAGGCCGACATGCTCGTCGGCATCGCCAAGATCACCGTCAACACCAAGTAACACCCCACCAGGAATGGTTGAGAACGCCACGGACCTTGGGGGTCCGTGGCGTTCTCGGCTCTAGGATTAGACTGGCCCCGGGCCACAGAACGGTGGAGTGATAACGACATGCAAATGCCCAACCCGCAGAAGCTCACTGAAGCTTTGGCCGCAAAGTTCGCATCACCGACCCGCAGTTCACGCCTAACGGTCGTGGTGGGCCGCTGGCTCGGGGTCAGCTTCACAGTATGCTTCCTGACCGGCCTCTTCAGTCATGGACTCCAGAATCCGCCGTCCTGGATGTTCTTTCCGACCAACCCGGTCTGGATCTATCAACTGACGCAGGGACTTCACGTAACTGCCGGCATCGCCTCGATTCCGCTGCTTCTGGCTAAGCTGTGGTCCGTGTACCCTGAACTGCTCAAGTGGCCGCCAGTGAAGTCTCTGCTGCATGGCCTCGAGCGGGCCTCGATAGCCTTGTTCCTTGGTTCATCTCTAGTGCAACTGACCACCGGGCTGATCAACACCTACAAATGGTATCCGTGGCCCTTTCCATTTCGTGAGACGCACTATTGGTTGGCGTGGGTGATCTGGGGATCGCTGCTGTTGCACATCGCGGTCAAGCTACCTGTCATCGCCAACAACTGGCGTGCCCGTTCCGCGGGAGTGCCGGCCGGCAAGCCCGTCGACGGCGGAATGACCTCTCACGGGCGGGTGGCCGTTGCCGGGAGTCCGGGCCGCGGGCGATGGTCCCGGCGGGCATTCCTGACGGGCGTGGCAGCGGCGACGGGAACGGTTGTCCTGACGACTGCCGGACAATCCTTTGCCGTGCTTTCACCGCTAAACTTTTTCGCTCCGCGCAAGATGGGCACGGGGCCGCAGGGGGTACCGGTCAACAGAACGGCTGTCGCCGCCAGCGTTACAGAGGCTGCCAACGACGCGAACTGGACCCTTCTGGTACGCAACGGTGACTCCCGCCGGACCTTCAGCCTTGCCCAGCTCAAGGCAATGCCCCAGCAGACCCACGAACTTCCCATCGCGTGCGTGGAGGGCTGGAGCCAGACTGCGCAGTGGCGCGGGATCCTGGTCAGGGACCTGATGGACGCCGTGGGGGCTCCAGCCGGGTCCACCCTGCGTGTCACCAGCTTGGAGCCAGAGGGCGCCTACCGGTTGATGACCATGGCCCCGGAATACGCCCGGGAGGAAAGAACGCTGGTGGCCCTGGAACTGAACGGGTCCGTACTCGATCTCGATCATGGCTATCCGGCCCGCATCATCGCCCCCGGCCGGCCCGGAGTCCTCCAGACCAAATGGCTGCAAAGCATCGAGGTCCTGTGAAAACGCCGAACTCGGTTAAAGCCGCACGTGCAGCCCTCGGCGCCGCCGGCATCGCCGTGCTGGGTTACGGACTGCTGGGCTTGCCCACCCAGTTAGGGCCGGAGCAGCTGATCGGTCTGCTGACGTGGATGGCCGTTGCCGTCCTCATTCACGACGGCGTCATTGTGCCGCTCTCCACTCTTGCAGGCGCAGGCCTGACGAGGGCCGGGTCGAAGCTCCAGCCGCTCTCGGCCGCAGTGCTCCGCGGCGCGCTGCTAAGTGGTGCGGTAATCACCGTGATTGCCGCAATTCTGGTCAAGGCCCAGTCCGTCGCGCAGAGCACCACCGTGCTGGAAGCCAACTACGCCGCCTCCCTCACATGGTTCTGGGCCTTCCTTGCGGGCGGCTCTGCCGTGACCATCTTTGCCCTGGAACGAAGAGCCCGCGGGACTGGGCGGGTCCGCCGCCGCTGACCGGAAGATCCTTTCGGCAGCAGTCCCGGGGCCCGAAAGCCTCCCGGCGCCGGTGGCTTACATCCGGTCGCCGCGCAGGGGAGAGGTAGCAAATTCCCGCATGCCTTCGTCGAATCCGACGTTCGGCGCCCAGCCGAGTTCAGCCTTGATCCGCTCCGAGGAGGCCGTGACGTGGCGGACGTCGCCGAGCCGATACTCGCCAGTGACTACGGGCGCCGGACCGTTGCTGAAGGCACTCAACGCGGCCGCCACGTCACCGATAGTGTGGACCTCGTCCGCACCGACGTTGTAGGCGCGAAAGGCCGGGGCGCCGTCGTCGGACAGCGACTCGGCAGCGGCGATATTTGCTGCCGCGACATCCCGTACGTGGATGAAACTTCGGCGCTGGGCACCGTCCTCAAAGACACGCGGGGCTTCACCGCGGGCCAAGGCTGACCGGAACAGGGAAGCGACCCCGGCATACGGCGTGTCTTTGGGCATCCTGGGTCCGTAGACATTGTGGTAGCGCAAGGCAATCGCCGAACCCCCGGTGCTCCGGGCCCACGAGGAGGCGAGGTGCTCCTGGCTCAGCTTCGATGCTGCGTAGACGTTCCTCGGATCCATGACGGCATCCTCGGTGACCATCGCGGGGACCAGAACGGCGCCGGTTTCCGGGTTGCGTGGATCGTAGATGCCGGCGCGAAGGTCCTCCTCCGAGCGGGGACCGGGCCTGACCGGTCGGCCGGTTCCCGGATCGACGTAGGCGCCCTCGCCGTACACCACCATCGAGGAGGCGAGAATCAGGCGGGTGATGCCGTGGCACTCCATCCCGGCGAGCAGGATGGCCGTGCCGTAATCGTTGTTGCGGATGTAGTCAGGTGCGTCGGCGAAGCTGACCCCAAGGCCGACTTTTGCGCTCTGATGGCAAACGGTATCGATTCCCTGCAACGCCGACTCCACGGCAGCCGGCTCCGTCACATCTCCCGTGACGAGGTCCACGCGCCGGTCAAAAGCCGGTTTGTGCGGGTGCAGGGAAGCGTCCAAGGAGTCGAGGACCCGAACACTCCATCCCTTGGCGAGAGCAGCTTCGACGATGTGGGATCCGATGAAGCCGGCGCCGCCGGTCACGAGGAGTCTCATCAGAGACCCGCTGACGGGCCGACCGGAGCGAGCGCCATGATTCGGCGCACGGCTTCCGGGTCCATGAGCGGCCTGGCGGCATAGTCGGCGCCGACGGCGGCGAGGGCTGTCTCAAGGATGGCAAGGACGTTGACCTGGGCATGTTTCAGCCGCGCGAAGACGGCTTCAGCCGTGACCGGTTCGGAACCGTCGTGGCCGGTGTCGGAGTCTGTGACGAACGCCAGATTGGCGAAGCCCATGTTCAGCTCCGCGGCCAGGACGGGTTCGGGATATTGGGTCATGCTGATAATGTCGGCCCCGCCGGAGACGTACCACTGCGACTCGGCCCTGGTGGAAAATCGCGGTCCGTTGATGACCACCACTGTCCCTTGGGGGGCGCTGGGCAGCTGGAGCTGATCAAGGGCAACGTGCAGATACGATCGAAGTGTCGGGCAAAACGGGTCCGACGCCGGCAAGTGCTGGACGCCGGCCGGCGCGGCGCCGTCGGCGGTGGTTCCGTCGAAGAACGTGTCGGCCCGGCCCCAGGTGCGGTCAATCAGTTGGTCCGTGACCACGAATGTCCCGGGCCCGAAGCCTTCCCGCAACCCGCCCACGGCGGAGGATGAGAAGACCGCCTCGACCCCGACGCTCTTGAGTGCCCAAAGGTTGGCACGGTAGTTGATCTTCTGCGGCGGAAGCGAGTGCTCCCCGCCGTGCCGGGGGAGGAAGGCCACTGTCTGTCCGGCCACCTCGGCAAATGTCAGCGGCCCCGAAGGCCGCCCGAAGGGTGTGTCGACGTCGACGACGGCCTGCACTGTTGCGCCGGGGAGAGTATAAGTACCGGAACCTCCGATGACGCCGACGCGGGGGATGCGGGGAAATTGGTTATGCATAACGCGATCCTGCCAATTGTTGGAACTTGCTTGAAATCGTCTCTGTGGGTCGGTCACCGGGGTCATTGGGGTGCGGCCGCGAGGTGACTTGCCTCGGCCTGCAGCCGCTGGTGGGCAGCCGTTGCAATTCCACGGCGGCGTCGAAGCCACGCTCCGGTCGCGACGGTGGAGGCGGCCAAGAGGAGGACGCCCTGGTTAAGAGGCTCACTGTATGGGGCGGCCGAGGGAACCATGTAGATCACGTCCAGAGCCAGAATGACGCTGATGTATTCCCAGCGGCGGCTCAAGACGATGAACGGCATGAGCATCAGTGCGTACCACGGGTAGTTCGGGCTCACGATCAGCAGGGTCAGCCCGATCATGACCGTCTGCTGTTCCCAGAGATTCGCCGCCGTGGTCCGTCTAAGCACACCGAGAGCGACGATAGCCAGGGCGGCCGCACTCAGTACGGGGATCCAAGGCCCGGCCGCGACGATCTGGGCCAGGCCGAATCGGATCCCGCCGCTTTGGCTGTAGCCCTCCTCTTTGAGGTAACCGGGGAGGAATCCGAGGACTCCCGCTCCCGCGAACGCCAGATAAGGCACGTAGAGCAGCGTGAACGTCGCCACGGCGGCGGCGATGAAACGTGCCGGGCGCTTGAACAGTAATCCCGGGGCCGCGATGGCCGGAATGAGTTTCGTTGCCACTGCGGCTCCGAAAGCAACGCCAGAGCGGAGCGGCTTTCCTGCTGTCAGAAGGATTCCTGCAGCGAGAATGAGGGCGCCGCCCAAGAGATCAACGTGGGCGTTGTTGATTGCCTCGAGCTGCACGAAAGGGCTCCATCCCCACACTGCGGCCAGATGGAGGGGCATCCCGCGGGCGGCGAGAATGCGGAGCAGCATCACTCCAACGGCCACACTGATTAGCAGCCCGCCGAGCTGGAAAGGAAGGTACCCCACCGAATCCGGAACGGCCGCCCGCACTCCGAGGAAGTAAATCTCAGCGGTTGGCGGATAGATGGTGTGCACGTGCGGGCGGTTAATGGCCGAGCACAAGGGTGTCCCCGACGGATACCCCAGGGCAGCGACGGATTCAGTGCCGAATAGCTCCTTGGCACAAACCGGTCGGCCGTCGCTGTCTAAGGAGCCCGGCGCGAACAGCCAGCCCGGCCGCAGGCCGGCAAGTGTCTCATCCAGCGGTACATGCGAGTACGGGGAGATTCCCGCCTTTTGAACGATTCCGTCCCAGGCGTATCGTGCAGAATCGTTACTGGTCCGTGGCGGTGCGCTTACGGCAACCGCGCCAAGCAAAACCGTGCCCGCTATGATCACCGCCCCAATGCGGTCCCGTGGCACCCGCCTGAGCAGGAAGACCGCCGCCATCAGCAATATCCACGAGATGCAGGTGCCGACGATGGGAGCCGACTCGAAGGGATTCCGCGGCAATACCATCCACCAAAGCACTGTCGCGGCCATGATGAGCACGGTGGCCAGAGCGGCGTAGGTTCCCGTCCGGCGCCCGGAAGCGCGGGCCGCGCCGGGCGTGCCTTCAGATTGCGGCCGGACTCTCATGCTGTGAATCCGTCCGGACCTATGGCTGGCGAGAGTCGACAAAAGACGCGGCCCTGCCTGTGGTGGACGGACTTTATGGTCCATCCTCCGCGGAGTGCGCGGGATTCGAGACCGGCGGCGCCGGTTCTGGCCCACCGAAAAGGCTCGCTTTGGTTACCTTGGGCGTCTTCCAGGACCGCCGCGTAGACGGTGTCCAGTTCGGCATCGGTTTCCACTTCCACCAGGAGAGTCCCCTGGGGGGCGATGAGCTGCAGGCACCGGCGCAGCAGGGTCGTGATGCTGCCGCCGATCCCGATGTTTCCGTCCAGCAGGACCAGGGATTGCCATTGCCCGGCGTGGGGAACCGGGGCGAATATGGACTGTTCGAGGGCGCGGGCGCCGCGGCCACGGGCCCGGTGGACAGCCTCGGCACTCGTGTCGATGCCCAGGGCCGTCAGGCCCATGTCCTGGGCTGCGGCCAGCAGCCGGCCGGGACCGCATCCGACGTCGAGCACGGGTCCCTGCAGGTTCCTCAACAGCGAAATCTCTAGTGGGCTTGCCTCGTCGCACCAGTTGCTGACGTCGAAAGTAACGGGGGGCGCAGCATCTTGTTCGGTGTCCGGCCGCAGCGTCAGAGTGCCGAAGCCGTTCGCAAGGGCCCGGGCATAGGGTTCCCGTCGGCCTTGGCCGAAAAGCGCAAGCGGCGTCATGCCGACGGCCGTCATCCCCCGGCCCCAGCGATTGGTGCCTGGTCCTGCAGCACGAGCGCGGCCTGTGCCACGGCCGACGAGAATTCGGTGCCGGGCATTCCGGCAGCGATCTCCACTGCATCGCTGAAGTAGTCCATATCCCGCAGCTCGGGTAGCATCCCGGTCGTGAGGCCGGCGGCACGGAGTCTGGCGTACTGGTGGGCTCCGGTGGTGTCAGTGGACATCGGCACCCCACGGATGAGGGTGCCTGTTGGTTTGCGCAGCGCGAGAGCCCAGAATCCGCCGTCGGAGGCGGCCCCGAGCCACGCGTCGTGGACTGCCCTTCCGGTGCCCCAATCATTGAGCAACGGCGCGACATGGTGCAGCGCGAATTGTGGTGTGTCCATGCCGATGATTAATAGCGGACCGGAAGCGGCATCGCAGATGGCGGCGAGTCGTTCGTCGAGTCCTCCGGAAACCTGAGGCACCACAACGAAACCTTGTGCGTCTCCCGCGGTCGGGGCACCGTCCATAACCAGAAGTCGGTCTCGCGCAGGCAGTTGCCTGACGGTTTCCAGAGTGCTGCTGAGGCTGAGTTGCGCCAGATGGGCCGCATCTTCGGGAGATAGCGGCGGGCTAAGCCGGGTCTTCACCCGTCCGGGCAGACACTCTTTGGCGATGACGGCCACCGTCAGATCATTCAGGTTGCGCATGCTCATGATTCGTCGCCGGTGCGCTTGAGGACCGGTCCTGAACCCGCGGCGGCCGCGGCCGCCCTGAGCTGAACCGACATATCCCGCACCGCGGTAATTGTTCCGAGGAGGGTGCCGGTGACTTTCGATTTGCCAGTCCGGGGGGCGTACGGAACGGGTAGTTCCAGGATTCTCCAGCCGCGAAGGCTCGCCTTCAGAAACATCTCAAGCGGGTAGCCGCTGCGACGGTCCTCCAATGCCAGCGAAAGCAGCTGGACCCGGCGGCCCGCCCGCATTGGGCCAAGGTCCGTCACCCGTTCCCCGGTCAGCCTACGGAGCCGCCAAGCCAGGACGACGTTCGCGACACGGGCATGGGCGGGCCAGGAACCGCGCTGCGGCTGGCGGCTGCCGAGCACCAGATCCGCACTGCCGTCGATGACCGGGGCGAACAGCGCCGGTAACTGTGCCGGGTCCAGCGAACCGTCGCAGTCGCAGAAAGCCACGTATTCGGCCGTGGAGGCGAGCAGGCCCGCGTGGGCCGCAGCGCCGAAACCGCGGCGTTCCTCGCGAATGACCATGGCACCAAGTTGGGTGGCGAGTTCAGCGGAACCGTCCGTAGAGCCGTTGTCGACCACAATTGCCCGGTACCCCTCCGGCAGGCGCGCGAGTACCCAGGGCAGTGCGCCCTTCTCGTTCAGACAGGGTAGAACCACATCAACCAAAACTTCGGTCATTTCAGTCACCTTTCAAGGCTACGGCGGGGAAGGCCCACGTCGGCCGGGACGCACCACGGTCCAGGCAAGGAAAAGTGCCACGGTGCCGTCAGAAGCGGAACCGTGGCACTTCCCACCGGTGCAGACCATGCATCCGGCGAGTTTTCCTGGTGGGGTGTTACTTGGTGTTGACGGTGATCTTGGCGATGCCGACGAGCATGTCGGCCTTCACGGCGTCGGTCTTGAAGGTTTTGTTCAGCAGGCCGGCGGCGGTGTCGGAGATCAGGACGCGGGTGCCTTCGAGGACGGCGGTGTCACCGGATGCCTGGAGGGGCTTGAGGGTGGAGCCGTCGAGGTTGAAGATGTAGGCCTGCTTGACGGCGGTGGTGCCGTTCACTGCGACGTCGCCGTAGAGCTTGGAGGTGCCCGGGTCGATGGTGAAGTTGGTCAGTTCGACCTTGGTGTCACCGGCGGTGAGGGAGAACCCGGAGCCGGCGTGGCTGATCAGGCCCTGGACGTAGGGGCGGTAGTCCTTGGCCGGGTCGTAGTAGTCGACCTTGCCGCCGGTGATGGGGAAGACCAGCGAGCCGTCGGTCAGTTTGGCGGTACCGACGGTGCCCGGGGTGAGCTTGAGGGTTTCCAGGGCTTTCGCGAAGGACGCATCGAGCTTGACCGCGGTGGAGACGCCGGTCAGTGCCGGGATCGAGGCGAGCGGCTCGGGCTTTTCAGCCGCGGCCGGGGAAGACGCCGAGGTGGCCGGGGCGGAGGAAGCGTTGTTCGCCGGACTGCAGGCAGCCAGGGAGAACATGAGCGAACCGGCAGCGGCGACGCCGAGGAAAGTCTTGATGGATGTACGCATGGGAGTGCTCCTTGGAAATGGCTCAATGGGTGTCCCGTCCCCGCCGCCCTGGTACGGGCTGACACTTTCCTGCGGGGCCGGCTTGGTCTGTCAGGAGTACTTCGGCAGCACACGCCCTCCCGGATGGGTCCCCACCGAACCGACACCAATCCGTTACCAACGCAATGGGGGTGTCCTCGGCTCAGCTACGCGGGCTCCAACTGTCGCCGGAGGTTCTGTAAAGTGCGGGATTTGGTCGGGGGTAGCGGTACGGAGAGCCTTTGAGGAATTTCCGTTCACTCATGCGGTTAAGCGGGTATAAACCGCGGTTCACTTCCTACGCCGTGAGGCTGTTCGGGCCTCAATCCGGAACGCGACTTTGGTCGTGCTGCAACGGGTACCTCGCTGCTGTTTGTTCCCCTCGTCCTGGGGCATGCGCTCGGCGCGACGGCCGCAGGTGCCGTCGCCGCTGTCTAGGGGCTCGCTGCCACTTTTGTATTGGCAGCCGAAGTCACCGGAGCGGCAGTGGCCGCCCCGTATTGGCCTAAAACCGTAAATGAGACACCCCAACCCGAACGACGATCGAAACTATGGGACGCCCTTTAACGTCGTGCGAGTAGAGACATGACCCATACCCTGCTCTAAAGGAGCTTTCGCTCATTGAAGACGAACCAGCGTTAGGAAAGACGGTAGATCCCCCCAGCGGTGACTCCCGACTAACTCCTCATCTGTCCATGCTGGGGTCAATTCGGGTTATCCACGGCTGAATTGGTGAGCCGTCCGGGTAGCTCCCTGGCCGCCGTAGCGGTGGATACCCTTCGAGAATTGTCCCCGGTTGTGGGCAGCCGAGCCCTGTTTTCGGTGCCACCGGA
This sequence comes from Arthrobacter sp. SD1074B, assembly GCF_056780195.1. Taxonomy (NCBI): domain Bacteria; kingdom Bacillati; phylum Actinomycetota; class Actinomycetes; order Micrococcales; family Micrococcaceae; genus Arthrobacter; species Arthrobacter sp. SD1074B. The sequence goes on from NZ_JBRAZT010000001.1 coordinate 1,701,419, forward strand.
ACCCGCCTCTGCCTGAAGTGCAGCAACGGCTGGGAGGCAGCAAAGCGCGCGGCTGCGCTATCCCAGTTTTTGAGGAATTAGTCCACCGGGACCGGGACCTGCACATGAAGCCCGATGCCCTGTCAACCGAAACTTATCAGTCACAGATGTTGGGACTTGAAGAAGGCTTCGGGAGCGGGCGCATGATCTTTCCTGCTGCCAGGCAGCGGCAGAGGTGCGGTCTTCCGGACCGCACCTCTGCCTCTTGGCTGCGTGTCTTAGTGTTTCTTGAAGGCATCCTTGATTTTTTCGCCGGCCTGCTTCAGGTCCGCTTTGAATTGCTCGCCCTTGCCCTCGGCCTTCAGCCGGTCGTTGCCGGTGGCATCGCCGGCGGCTGCTTTGCCCTTGCCGTGGAGTTTCTCGGCGGCGTTGTGGATCTTGTCACCCAAAGCCATGGTAGTTCTCCTTATTTGGCCGCCCCCGCGACGTGAATGCCGTGGAGGCCGACAGTTAATTGTAGGGACGGAACCGTCAAGAGTGGGCGCGATGGACGACCGGAATAACCGGTGATTTGGGCCGGAATTGGCGGTCGGTGCCAGCAGGTGGGTCCGCCGCGTGGATCTTGGCCCCGTTTCTTCGCTGCGGGCAGACGGTTGTAATTTTAATGTTCCGTCACGCGACGTGTCGCTGTACTGGAACGGCACGGCTCCACGGTCCCGCGCGTTGCGCTGGTTTCATGAAATCATCGCCGACTACTTAAACTGAATCCGTGCAACTTGCCGTTGCTGGAAAGTCCCACTCCCGGACTCAGAGCGCCCGTGGGCGGCCGATCTAAGCCGCAGGTCTGCTGGATCCATGACATACCCAGCAGCAGCCGGATGGCTTCTCCGTCAGCTTAGGCAGACAACTCATAGCTCTCGACGCCTCCGACAGAGTTGCAGAGTCTGGAAGTAGCGACGTTGTCTGGAAGTAGTGAACTTTCGAACGCCTTGCACGCCACAGGCGCGCCGATGCAGTGGCAGCATGCCCCAGCCACGGCCCCGGACAACGAGTGGGTACCGGGTCGCTTACGCGGCCATGGCTGGATTGGAGGAAGGGCGGACAATTTCCGACAGAACCTCGTGTTCTGTGCACGCGAGGCCTGGAATTGGGGCATGGCCGGCAAACGGGAGCGGGGAAGATCGGATAAATCGACATCCTTTGTCCGCTGGCGGAGCCCGAGAGGCGAAGCCCGCGTATTCGGTGACTTCCCGGAAGTGAGACTGGGCCATGAGTTGGGCAGAGAATTCCGAGGCACTTGAGCGCCTCCCACCATTCTGGACTCCCGATAAAGGACCATTAAGGCAATGGACAGTTCTTTTATGAAAGTTCGGCAGTGCCGCGTTTGATGGGCGGCCGGGCGTAGATTTGGTCCGTGGCAAAGAACGTCGCTTTCGGAGAGTACCTGCAGGCCCGCCGTAAGCTCATCCGGCCGGAAGACGTCGGACTGCGCAGCTACGGGCGGCGCCGGGTTCCGGGTCTTCGCCGTGAAGAGGTTGCAGGCCTGGCAGGCATCAGTGTCGATTACTACGTGCGCCTGGAGCAGGGCAAAGACCACCACCCGTCCCCGCAAATACTGGACGCTCTCGCACGCGCCCTGCGTCTGGACCCGCCCGCAACCGTCCATCTGCACCGGCTCGCGCAACCGGTCCCGCAGGCCGTGGCCAGTCCCGCGTCGGCCGGGGTGGCGGAAGGCTTGTCGTATTTGCTGGTCACGATGGCCCAGGTTCCGGCCTTTGTTCAGGACCGCTTCATGAACGTCCTCGCCGCCAATCCGCTGGCCGTTGCCCTGTCCCCGAGAAACGAACCAGGCACGAACGTGTTGCGGGCAGCTTTTTTGGATCCCGCCGAACGTGAGCTCTACGAGGACTGGGAACACGTCATGGAAGACGCGACCGCGGGACTCCGCGCAGCTGTGGGGGAGTGCATCAACGACCCGCAACTCGAGGCGCTGGTCATGGAGCTATCAGAGCGCAGCACGTACTTCCTCCAGCTTTGGGGGCGCCACGATGTCCGCCCCAAGGTGGCGGGCAAGCGTCTGCTGCATCACCCGCTGGTAGGCGAACTCGAGCTCTTCCACGAAAAACTGGCCGTACCCGGAACGGACGGTCACCTCCTCGTCATTCACCACGCCGAGCCCGGCAGTGCCTCCGAACGGGCACTGGAGCGCCTGGCCCGGACACTCCCGGGCATGGCCTGACCCCTCCACGCTCGTCGGCCCTGTATTCCCCCGAGGGTGGCCCCGGCATTCATATGAATCGCAGGGTTCTGGCTGCCCGATTCCGGCGGGAGCACACTGAATTCTAGAGCTGCCCAGACCCCCGCGCTTATTCAGGCTTACAGCCGGAGGACGCCGGGCGGCTCTTCTGAAAAGACACTTCCCGACCCGCCGAAAGAGGACCAACCCCATGGCAAGAATCACCACCGGTTTCGGATTCAGCTCCACCACCTCGGATGTCACCGAGGGCATCGACTTCACCGGAAAGCGCGTCGTCGTCACTGGCGGCGCCTCCGGCATCGGAATCGAAACAGCCCGCGCGTTCGCCAACATCGGTGCCGAGGTAACCCTGGCGGTGCGCAACGTCGAGGCCGCGACGCCGGTAGCCCAGGAATTGCGCGAGTCAACTGGCAACAACAACATCTTCCTCGGCCGGATGGACCTGGCTGACCTGTCCACCATCACCGCGTTCGCCGACGAGTGGACCGGCCCGCTGCACGTGCTGGTCAACAACGCCGGAATCATGGCCCTGCCCGAACTCGAGCGCACACCGGAGGGCTGGGAAATGCAGTTCGCCACGAACTATCTGGGCCACTTCGCCCTCGCCCAGGCACTGCATGGAGCCCTCGCCGAGGCGGGGAACGCCCGTATCGTGTCCCTGAGCTCCAGTGGACACTTGTTCTCCCCGGTCATATTCGATGACCCGCATTTCAACTTCGTCTCCTATGACGCATTTGTCGCTTACGGGCAGTCCAAGACCGCCTCAGCCTTGTTCGCCGTGGGCGTGACCGCGCGCTGGGCCGAGGACGGAATCACCTGCAACGCCGTCATGCCCGGGGCTATCGCCACCAAGCTCCAGCGCCATACCGGAGGGTTGCGGACTCCCGTCGAACGCCAGAAAACTCCCCAGCAGGGTGCGGCGACCACACTGTATGTGGCGACTTCTGCGGAGCTTGAGGGCATCGGCGGACGCTACTTTGAGGACGTCAATGAGGCCCGCACCGTGGACCACCGAGGCCCCGATTACACCGGAGTGGCACCCTACGCACTCGATCCGGCCAACGCAGAACGCCTCTGGGATCTCTCGATCGAACTACTGGCCCGGAAAACTGCGTGAAAGCCATCAACTCCTCCACAGAGAAAGACAATGACATGACCGGCAGCGCCGCCTCACCCGACGCAACACCGACCACACCAGCGATCACCCCGGGCACTGCCTCCGAACTGAGCGTCGGCTGGGTCGGCCTCGGAGACCAAGGAGCCCCCATGGCACGGACCATCGCCGAGGCTGGCTTCGAACTGAACGTCTGGGTCCGTCGCGAGGCATCCTTGACCGCTCTCGACGGCCTCCCCTTCGTCCGGCACGAAACCCTCGCCGCGCTCGGCATGGCCACTGACGTGGTCGGATTGTGCCTTCGCGGGGACTCCGACATCGAGGAGGTCCTTACGTCGGGCGGCCTGCTCGGAAGCATGCGGCCGGGCACCATTCTCATCAACCACGGCACCGGACTTCCCGGTTATGCCGCCGCCATGGCCGAGCGGGCCGCCGACACAGGGGTCCTCGTCCTGGATGCACCGGTCAGTGGTGGCCGGCCTGGAGCCGAAGCACGTCAGCTGACGACTATCGTCGGCGGCCCCAGCCAGGCTCTGACCACGGCCCGTCCCGTCCTTGAAGCGTTCTCCGGGAAGGTCTCCCATATGGGCGCCGCCGGGTCGGGGCAGACAGGAAAACTCATCAACAACGCCCTGCTAATGATGAACCAGAAAAACGTCCAGGACATCCTCGCCCTGGCGAACAATCTGGACCTCGACCTCGGCGCGCTAACGGACCTACTGCTCTCCGGAACCGGTCGCAGCTTTGCCCTCGAGGCGCTCACCGGTGCCGTTACCACCACCAACGCCGACCATCTCAAGGACCTGCAGATCATTGACATGGACATCTTCGCCGCGGCCATGACAAGCCTCGGCCAGGACGTCACCGCCATCGACGACTACGCACGGGCCGGCGCCAGAGGCCTGCCGTTTGCCGCACACTTGATCGCCAGGGCGGCGGCCAGCGGATCTGCGGCAGTCCGTGCCGCCTAGGTTGTCCGCTAGCCCCTGTCGCTGTCGGCAGCAGTCCTTTCCTGTGGCGGCGGGACGTCTGTAAGCTCCCCGGTGGGGGCCGCTCCTGGAAGCTGCTGTTCCGGTGCGTCCCGGTGCGTCCTGGACGAAGATGGTGGAACGGCGCGCCTTCGGGGACTTCGTGACAAACTCGGCGTAGATGCCGCTGTGTGCATCGCCCGGCACAAAGGCCAAGGGAATCCAAAAGGTATCTCCCACTAGGCCTGCGACCCCCGGCGGCGCGGTCGGCTGAACCGCCCAGCCGGAATACACCCTGCCGACCAGAGTGATGGGCGCCCGCCGGCTCCGGACCATACTCCGGCCGGCGGGCGCCTATGTCATGACACGTGCTCGGGCACGGAGCTTGCCTCTAGTAGGCGGCGGTAGTCCCGGGCGAGGTCCTGCAGCTGCTCTTCCGTCAGGTCACGCACCCCGTGCAGGACAAAGGGGCTGAGCCATTGCATTCCGAGCCGACGGGCCGTGGCTTGCAGAGGGATGAGGATGTCGGTGTAGTCCCATCCGTGGAAGCCGTCGGGGGAGTAGGCATCCCTGGTGCCTCCTGTGCTGGTGGCGACGCGCAGTGTCTTACCGGCAAGCGCCCCCGGCGCCCCGGTGCCGTAGGCCCAGCCTCGGACCAGCACCTCATCCAGCCAGTTTTTGATGAAGGCGGGCGGTGCGTACCAGTGTGTCGGGTATTGCAGAACGACGTTGTCCGCCGCTTCCACTTCAGCCCTTTCAGCAGCGAGGTCGATCCGGCCGTCCGGGTACAGGCGGCGCAGGTCACGTACCGCAAGACCGGGCGCATCCTCCAATGCGGCGGCCAGAGCGTGATTCACGCGGGACCGGCTGAGGTCGGGGTGATCCAGAAGGACCAGCGTTTTAGGGGTTGCGGTTGTCATTCTCGTTTTCCTTTCGGGGTGGGAGGAGGGACAGGGCAGGAGTTGTCTGTCTGGGCGGAGGATGTAACGGCCTGGATCATTGAGCCAGACCTAGGTCGGGCGCACCGGCAGGAGGTGCAACCTGGTTGTTCCACTGCCAGTGCGCCGTTGCTGCCCCGTTCTCGTTGAGAGTGACCACCCAAAGGTTGTCAAAGGTTCCAAGGGCGGGATAGGTCCCCGTACCCTGGGCAGCGAAGGTGTCTCCCGTAATGTGCAGGAGCTTCCAGTCGAAGGTCCAGCAATCTGTTCCCTTCCATCCCGCCCTCAATTTCCATCCCGCGATGATTTCGTCCAGACCATGCCAATCAGTCTCGTACGGCCGTTCGTGGAATTCGGCGTCTGGGGCATAAACGCCGGCTGTAGCGTCGACGCGGTTTGTCCTCCACGCTTGTACGTATCGATTCATCCATCGGGTGGCTTCGTGCTCACTCAGGAATTTGTCCATCTTCTGCTCTGCTTTCAAGGGTGTGAGGTTGTGATGAGCCATAGAAGGCTGCGCTGGCAGGGAGGCCTGCGCCGAGGCCAGCCCGGGCGGTTACTTGGCCAGGAAGCGGAGCAGGATTTCGTTGATACTGGTGGCGTGCGTCCAGAGCATGCCGTGCGGTGCGTTGCGCAGCGCTTCCTCGCTGAGCCGGTTTCCAAGGAATTTGTCGGTATTGAAGAAGTTGTCGTAGAAGTCGGCGAACCATGCGTAGCGGTCGTCAATGGCGGCGTTGCGGATGCCGTCGAACACCGACGACGGAACGCCGCCAGGCTTCGGTCTGCAGAAGGAACGGTTCGAGAGAGGCAAGGAACGCTGTCTTGGCCACGCGGGCCTGACCGTAGGAGCCGATATAGCGTCCGACTTCGCCGGTGCCCATCGAGAAACCGACCAGGACGGCCGTAATCGTAGCCTGTCGTCGGTTTGCTGGATTTGCCGAACCCCCGGCGGTCGTACGTGATGACGCGGTAAACCGCCATTCAAGAGGGCCGCTGTCTGCTTTTCCCGGGAGCCACCATCCAAAGGGTAGCCGTGGACAAGGACAACTGGCTGGCCCGTCCCGTGGTCCTCGTAGTAGAACTCGATGTCTGTGCTGTTCTCGGTACCGACTTTGATGTAGCCCATATTCCTGATCCTTGTCTCGAAGCTGAGAACTAACGTTTTCGCAGCGTCATCACAACTCCGGTCGGAGTGAGGTGATTGCTTTCCTGTATTTGTTGTTCGTACGGGAGTTTCCTGCGCACAGTCCGGGTTCGGAAGGATTGGGTCAATTCCGCTGTCCCCTTGAATGGGCCCGGAGTCGCGCTGTGCGCCGAACGGGGATTGGGGCGTCATGGATGACGTACCAAGTTGGGGTTACTTTTCTTGAACCGGCGCTTTCTCTGCCAGTTCCGGCCGGGTAACCGGGTGGCCGTCAATAGACTCATAAACGCTCTTGGAACGGGCGAGTCCATCCATCAGGCTGGCCGGTCCCCTGAAGGGCAGACCGCCGATGTGCCAGCCGTCGGTGTGCAGTTCCTCTATGAGGACCCAGACCACCTCGCGGAAAGCTTCGGATCCTTCAAACTTGACCATGACGTCAGTTAACGCAGCTGCCATCCGGTGCTTTTCGTCTTCCGTGAAGACGCCGTCGACGAGCTTGACATTTACGAAGGGCATGACCATCTCCTCTTTTGTGGACGCTCCGGATTTCACCGGATGCATCCAGCATTGCCGAGGGAGCGCGCCGGCGGACCCGCGAATCCTGTCAACCAGCCCCCAGATGGCGTCAGCCTGCGACTGAGCAGGCGGTGAGGTTGGGAAGCATTAGGGCTGTGTCAGGAGACTTTCCAGATACAGCGATGGACTCATTCCGATCTTCTGCGTGAAGACGCGCCTCATCGTTTCGGCACTTCCGAATCCGCTGGCGGACGCAGCCGCCGAAACAGTGGCTCCTCTCTGGAGCATTGCCTGAGCGGCCTCGATGCGCACCATTTCAACGTACCGACTAGGAGTGGTGTTGGTTGCCTCCTGAAATCGCCGGGTGAGGCTACTGGCGCTGAGATTCGTCATGGCGGCCATGGCATCAATCGAGTAGTTTGCGGCGGGATCGGCCGTGATGCTGTCCAGGAGTTTGCGGAGGGCGTGGCCGCGGGGTGCGCTCACGCGGACCGCGACCGGGCGCTGGGACTGGCCTCCCGGCCGTTGATTAGAAATAACCATTTGACGGACGACGGCGCGGGCAACGTCGGGGCCGTAGTCGTCTTCAACTATGAACAGGGCCAGGTCGACCCCGGAACTGACACCCGCGGAAGTGATGATCGAACCGTCTTGCACGAACAACGCATCAGGGACGACATGTACCAGCGGATATGACCTGCTGAACCTTTCGATCTGGGTCCAGTGGGTAGTTGCGTTGCGGTAGTTCAGCAAGCCCCTCTGCGCCAGCAGGAAAGCACCGGTACAGACGGAGGCAATCCTGTTGGCATCAGCCGTTAGATCGGAAACCGCGTCGACCAACACCTGCTCGAAAGGTTTCGTCACCATCCCGTAAGCACCCGGAACGATGACCGTGTCCAAGGCGCCTGTCTGTCCGGCGGCGGCCTCGGCGGTTAGATAGTGACCGTTGGAAGCGCGCTGAGCGTTGCCGTCGGCGGAAACCAAAACAGTCTCGTAACGGGCCCCGAAGGCATTAGCGTGGTGGAACACATCAGCTGGCCCGGCAATGTCGACCATGGTGACGTTGTCGTGGATCAAGAATCCAATGGTCTGGCTTGGATTACTCACTTTTCACCGCAGTTTCTGAAATGTAGGGCCGCGCCGCGCAAGGGTGCGCCCACGGGCGCTTGTCTGGATGGCTTCCAATAATCATCAAACCTGACCCCTAAGTTCGCAACAGACGGAGGCGAGGAGCGCTCCGGTGAGCCCGCCGCAGCGTCCCGGGCGTGGAAGCTGCCGGCGCCCTACCTGGGTTGCGCAATGCCTGCTGGACAACCGCATCCCTAAGCACTGCTCGATCATGAGGCGGGGATACCTGGCCCGAGCCGCGGATCCCACACCGAGTCGACTCGAGAAGCGTCCCATCCTTGGGCGCTGAGGAACGTCGCAGCCGCGTCCCCTGTGCGTCTGCTGACGGGACTTTGAGCCCTAGCCCCGGCGTACCGATCAGGCGATGCTCTTATAGGAACGCAGTGTCTTTCAGAAGGAGGGGATGGTCGCCGGCCAAGACATGGGTCCAACAGCCTCCGGCTGTGCCTTGTGCAGTTATTTCCATCCCACAGTTCACCTTTCACAGGCGCAATTCCGGACCGATGTGGAGCTTCAGATGGCAGTCCCGATCCAATCCGCGATTACCCAGCGTCGCGTTCTGCCGGATGTCTGGCTGACCCGAACGGCCGTGGTGCTGTTCATCACAGCCCTGACCGTGGCGTCGATACCGTTTGGGCCTCCACCAGCAGGGCAGGCCATCTGGGCTATCGTCGTCGTCGGCTGTTTTGCTCTCAGTGTCGTCGCAGCGGTCGCAGCCCAGACGCGAAAACACCGCGTGTTCCGCACGCGGCTTGGCTACTGGGCTCTGGCGTTCCTCATCCTTTCGGCGGCGATCATGGTTGCCGCATCTGCCGGCATCTCAGTGGGCATGCAGGTGCCCGTAACCCCTGACGTGTTGATCTCCGCCGGTACCATGGCTCTCGTCGTGGCGGCCGTGCTGGGCATGCTCGCGGCGTTCCGGGCTGACGGAGCGGCCGTTCGTTTCCTGCCGACAACTCCCGCAGGGTGGTGGGCCGCGGCCTTCCTCGCGGTCGGCTTGGTTCTCGGGTTCAGCCCGTGGGCCGTCCTGACACCGGCGGCGATGGCCGGACCAGCCCTGGCCTTGGCGGCGATTATCAGTTACCGGGAGCGCTCGGTGCTGTCGGCCATCGCATTGGTCGCCGGTCCGGCGCAGCTGGCTTTCTTTGATCTCGCCTTTTTCATCAGTCTCTTTACACCCCACCCCTAGGCGGAAGACATGTCCCTGGCAATCACACCACGATCAGCCTCGGGGCGCTGGAGCCTGCTCTTCGCAACCATCACCGTGGTGGCAACCCTCATCGCATGGATCACACTCCTGCCCATGATGGACTACCCATCCGCCACCTGGGTGCGGCACGCCCTTGGCCAGGCATGCATAGGACCCGCAGCCGCGGCAGCAGCCCTCGGACTGGTCAGCATCATTCATCACAAGGAACGCTCCGTGCTGACCTGGGCGACCATCTTGGCCGCCCTCGCGGCGGCGGTTGCAGCGGGCGTGATGATGGTTACCGCTGTCGCTGAGTACCAGTAGGCCTCTTCGCGTCCACTTGTGCATTCAAGCAAGGCGCCATTGATACACCTGGAGTCCGTGTTTGGTGGTTCCGGGATCCTGGAACTGTATCGACTGCTGCGGCACGCGACCTGGCGCCCAGCGGTCAGGCATCCGCGAAAGCCTCTCCGCTGAGGGTCTTTCCTCTGTGCCGCGAGTCCCGTGGCGGCCGGCGTGTACAGGCCGCCTGATCATGGTCCCGGCGCGCCCCGGCGGCCCCTCATCGAGGCGGCTGCCGTCAGCTGGCAGCAGCCGTCGCTTCGACTACGTTTCCCAGCGCCGGACCTAAGCTTGGGTTTAACGCTTATCCGTTCCGCCGAAGGAGAAATCGAATGTCTCGCATCATTTCGACCGGCTTGGCCAAGACCGGTCTCCTGCTCGGCTACAAGGTCGCCCGCGATACGGGCAACAGGCAGGCAGGCGGCGCCATCTTGGCAGCCTGCGGCTTGGCCGCCTTCACGGTTTGGAAAAACGACGCTGGCGCGGCCCGGGCTGCCGCCCTCACGTTCACGTATATTACGGCCTTTGGCGCGTCCCACCCCCTGGCGAAGAAGATCGGCGCGTGGCCGGCAGTATTCACCGTCACCGGGGTCATGGCGCTGACCTCGATGCTCTTTGGCGGGCACCGCAAGGAGTCCTAGTACAACAGGCGCGCTAGCTGTACCCGGCCAGCAGGTTGGTTGCATCTGCTGATGGTTGGTCGTCCTCCGAGGGCGCTGACTTGTGGTCCTGGAGGCGGCGGGCTCGGCCGCGCCGGGCTTCCAGAGCAATGTGTTCGCCGTCCGTGCCGAGGACGGGTCACCCAGCCGGTCGCTCCAGGACAAGGCCGCCGGCCAATTCTGCGTTGGCGAGCTGGCGTGCTTCGTGCCAGCAAGGGGAGGCGCCGACCAACACCTTCGTGTGCTTGTCCAGCCCGTAGCGTCCCATCGCCGAGTCCAGCGCCACGCAGTCGCGGGTCCAGGCCCAGGCGTGTTCGGGGCCTGGCTCGATGGCGGCCACCGCGCCGACACCTTTCTGAGCCAACTAAAAGTAAATGGCGCCGCCCGCAGTTCAGCCGGTGCGATCGAGGATCAGGCGCGCCGCTTCCTGTGGTTGGTCCCAGTGCGGGAAGTGACCGCAGTTTTCGAACCAGTGGAGTGTTGCATCCGGGAACAGCTCCGTGGCCCGCGCCGCCTCACTGGGGACGGTGACCTTGTCCTTCCGCCCCCATCCGATGACCACTTTGCCCTTGAGTGAACCGGCCGGTGCGCCTTCCTGGCGGGGTCCGTGAATCAGCGCGTTGAGGGCCGGGTCCAGACTGGACGATGTCTTGAACCCGCGAAGCTCATGCAGGACCAGATCCTGCTGCAGCTTCCAGGGGCGGGCGGAGAACTGAGCCAACAGGGCCGTGCGGCCAACGGGGTTGCCCGTGAGGAAGGGGAGCGCCGGTTGGATGCGGCGCACCAGTGCGACAGATGCTTTGATGCTTGCACCAAAGATCGCTGCCTGGCGGTCATTCCAGAAGCCACCAGGGTCCAGTGCGATCGTGGTGCCAGCGTGCCCTCGCCGTGCCATTTCCATTGCCATGCGGGCGCCCATGGAGCTGCCCACCAGATCAATGTCACCCAGTTCCTCGTCGCGGATAAAGGCTTCAACGGCATTGGTCAGCGTGGCAATGGTGGTTTCGCCGGTAAGCGGCGCGGATTCGCCGCAGCCGGGGAGGTCGACGGCGATTACATCGCGTTCCGCGGCCAGCGCCGGGATTATTGGGTGCCAGTTGCCAATGCTGGAACCGAGCCCATGGATAAGGAGGAGTGGCTTACCGGAGCCTTGCCGAGTTGAGTGCAGCATGACTTCACTCTAGGGTGCGGTGCAAGATATCTGGCCAAAAGTCATTTTACGAAAGCCCCGACGGCACAGCGCTACGCGGTTAGGCGGGACATCCAACAGGCCTCAGATCGAACACATCCCAGGCGGCGGCGAAGAGTTCAAGCGCCACGTTGTCGGGGGACCTGCTGGCCACGCGGCGCGGGCTCGCCGCCGGTGACACTTCCGGGGAAATATCCGCACGGGGCTAACGACACGCAGGGACGACGCCGCCCACTGATGTGACGAAGACCGGCCCCTGACAGGGCCGGCCTAACGCGTTAAATCGCTGCCCTGGTCCAGGAGGCCGTTGCGGCAGCCTGGCCGGAGGCGCCGAAGTGGTCAATAAGACGGGGGTGAACAATGCGCACACCCTGGGCTTCGGATCGGGTCGTGGTGCCGGACTGGGCCGCATCGCTAAGGTTTTCGGGGGAGTGGCGGCAATTCAAGGGCTGGAATGCAGTTCGAGTCCTACATCGGGCACGCAGGCCCCCACGTCAGAGGGGTTTTTGCTTGAACCCTGCGGGCACACTGATGCTCCTGGTCGTCCGCGATGGGGCACCTGCACCGGTCCCCGCGTTTAGTATCCCGCGACGGCGTGTGGGACGTAGGGGCTTTCCAGTTCTTCCTTTTCCTCCGGGGTGAGCGTCAGCTGCAGTGACGCTATGGCATCCTGGAGATGGGCCGGCTTGCTTGCGCCGACGATCGGCGCGCTGACCACGTTGTTGGACCGAACCCATGCCAGTGCTACCTGGGCGCGGGGCACCCCGCGGCGTTCGGCGATGCCACGCACCGCCTCGGCGACCGCGCGGTCACTTTCCTCGGTGGTGTAGAGCGTCTTGCCGAACTCGTCCTTTTCCGACCGGTTGGTTTTCTCGTCCCAGTCCCGTGTGAGCTTCCCGCGTGCGAGCGGGCTCCAGGGCAGCACTCCGATCTTCTGGTCGGCGCACAGGGGGAACATTTCCCGTTCCTCCTCCCGGTAGACCAAGTTGTAGTGGTCCTGCATCGTCACGAAACGGGTCCATCCGTTCAACTGCTGGAGGTACAGCGCTTTGCTGAACTGCCAGCCAGCCATCGATGATGCGCCAATGTAGCGGGCCTTGCCGGCTTTGACGACGTCGTGGAGGGCTTCGAGGGTCTCCTCGATCGGGGTGGCCGGGTCCCAGCGGTGAATCTGGTAGAGATCCACGTAGTCTGTCCCCAACCGGGTCAGGCTGGCATCGAGTTCCGCGAAGATGGCCTTGCGCGAGAGCCCCCGCCCGTTCGGGCCCTGCCTCATCACGCCGTGCACCTTGGTGGCGATGATGGTTTCCTCCCGGCGGGTGAAATCGGCCAGTGCCCGGCCCACTATTTCCTCGCTGGAGCCGTTGGAGTAAACGTTGGCAGTGTCAAAGAAATTGATGCCTGCCTCCGCGGCCTGGCGGATCAGCGGTCGGCTCTCGTCCTCTGGCAGCGTCCAAGGATGTGGGCCCCGCCCCGGGTCTCCATACGTCATGCACCCCAGGGCCAGGGGTGAGATGTCCATGCCGGTATTTCCGAGTTTGATGTATTCCACGTTTGCTCCTCCGTTAAACGTTCCCGGGCCAGGCTGCGGCCAGCCAAGACCCACGTTATGTGAAAAATACTGCCTGGTGGGCGTATGTGGGGTTTCCCGGCGCCGCTGGGCGGTCCATTTGCGGCGGGGCGGGCTCCCGCCGTCGCTGGCGGAAGGAGAGAGCCGGGAAGGATCGGATTGCGGCGCTTATGAATCCAGCGGAGCCTTCCCGGGCTGAACGGACCGGTGGTCAGCGGATCCCTCGGGGCGTTTTCCGGTCCGGATCCATCGTGAAAGGAAGAAGAGGACCAGCCCCGCTCCCAGAAGGATCCCGGCGCGTATCCAGATGTCCGCTCCTTGCTGAGTCAGCAAAACCACGCAAGAAACCAGAGCCAGGCACGGGATAACAAGGGGCACTCGGAAGTGTTTGTGCTCCACTTTGTCCTTGCGAAGCACCAAAACGGCCGTGTTGGTGCTGATGAAGACGAACAGCAGCAGCAGAACTACCGTTTCAGCCAGTGAACTAAGGTCTCCGCTGGCGGTCAGCGCCATGGCCGCCAGCGTGGTTACCACGATGGCGACCCACGGAGTGCCCCTCTCGGCGAGCACCCGGCCTAGCGCCGGCGGCAGCAGCGACTGTTCGGCCATGCCGAACGCCAAACGACTCGCCATAATCATCGTCAGCAACGCGCCGTTGGCCACGGCAATGAGTGCGATGAGGCCAAAAAGCCAGTCCGGGACTCCGAAACCAGTGGCTTGGACAACCTGCAGCAACGGGCCGGAAGAGCTATTGAGATCGCTTGGAGACAAGGCGACCGACGAAGCCAGTCCGATCAGAACGTAGATGCCACCTGCGGTCAACAACGCTCCAAAGAGTGCCTTTGGGTACACCCGATGGACGTCCCGAACCTCCTCGGCCACATTGGCGGATGTTTCGAAACCCACGAAGGAGTAATACGCCAGCAAGGAGGCGGCAAGAATTCCAGCCCCCGGGGAAACGGCCGGATTAAACTCAAGGACGCGGGACGCGTCGCCGTCACCGCGGCCGAACATCATGCCGACCAGGACAATGACCAGTACGAGACCCGATACCTCAATTACGGTCATCACGACGTTGGCCCTGACGGACTCCTTGACCCCGCGTGCGTTGAGCAGGGAGATCAGGAGCAGAAAGGTCAAAGCTGCCGGTATCGCGGGCACGTCCAGGAACGGCCGGAGGTAGTCCCCGGCGAATGCCAGGCTCAAGCCGGCGGCGCTCGTGACTCCAGCGGCCAACATGCAGAAACCGACGAGGAATGAAATCAACGGTACTTTGAAAGCCCGTTCAGCGAAGACAGCGGCACCACCAGCCTTCGGATACTTCGTGACTAACTCGGCGTAGGAAGCCGCTGTGAGCATCGCTAGGAGCAAGGCCAGGGCCAAGGGAATCCAGATCGCCCCTCCCACTTCGCCGGCGACCTTGCCCACCAGCGCGTAGATGCCCGCTCCCAGAACATCCCCGAGGATGAACAGGAAAAGAAGTGGCCCGGTAATTGACTTCTTGAGTCTTGAACTCGTGGGTTCCGCAGGGGTGCTCATGGGACCAAAGACTACAGGAACTAAGTAGCCTTACTAAAAGTGCTCCCGCAGCGGAACGGCCGGCTGAACCGCCCAGCCGGAATACCCTGCCGGCCAGAGCCGCAGGCGCCCGCCGGTTCCGGAGCATGCCTGGGCCGGCGGGCGCCTAGGTCATGACACGTGCCCGGGCCCCGGGCCGGCGCACTAGGCTAATGGGCGCCACATGCTTCAGTCGAACACGGCATCCGTGTCGAACTGACAACGACCGAACAACTCACGAAGGAAACCATGGCAATCCATGAGCTCCACGCCGCGCCCGAAACCACCGCCGACGTGTACTCGCGGGCCCATTGCCCGGTACTCGTCGTTGACCCGGGGGACACGATAGTCGTGGGTTCCCTGGACGCTTCGGGCTACCTCTCCCGGCAGACGACTCCGGGGGAGCAGCAACCCCGGATGTTCGCTGAGCGGCGTGGACACTGCCTTACCGGACCCATCGCAATTCGCGGAGCGGTGCCGGGCGACATGCTGGCGCTGCACCTGGTCGATCTCCGTCCGGGGGACTGGGGCTGGACGGTCGCCGGTGCCCGCGAATCGCCGATCACGAAGCGACTCGACATCGGAGCGGACGCGCCGTCCTGGCTGTTGTGGGACCTCGACTCCGAGCTTGGTACGGCCACGGAAAGCCGCGGATTCCGTCGTCCCCTCGCGCCGTTCCTTGGAGTGATGGGACTCGCCCCCGCGGAAGAGGGCGAGCACTCGACTACCCCTCCGCGCGCGGCGAACGCCGGCAACATCGACTGCCGCGAGCTCGTGGCAGGCTCTACGCTCTACATCCCTGTCGCGGTGATTGATGCGCTGCTATATCTTGGCGACGGTCACGCGGCCCAGGGAGACGGTGAAGTCGGAGGCACAGCCATCGAGTGTCCAATGCGCACCGAGGCCAAGGTCGACATCGCGCAGGATCGGCCGCTCGCGACGCTTCACGCAGAAACGCCGGCCGGCAAAATCACCTTCGGTTTCAGCGCCGACCTAAACCTCGCGATGGGTGATGCGCTGGATGCCATGGTGATCTGGATGGCCACGATTTACTCGGTCGACAAGCCCACGGCTCTCGCGCTCGCGAGCACGGTCGTCGATCTGCGGGTCACCCAGGCCGCGAACCAGGTCTGGGGCGTGCACGCCGTGCTGCCAAACGGTGTGCTCGCGTGACCGCTTCCTGGTCCCTCGGCGACCGCACGCTGGACGCGTAGCGCTGCTGCAAGGAATCCACCGCTACGAGAAAGAGAGTGAGGTGGCGGAAAGACCGCCGTGATCAGGTGACGTCCCCGGGCTTCCATGACTTCAGGTTCCACCAGGGCAGCCGACCGGTTCTTGGTCCTCGCTGAACCTGTCGAGTGCGCCCGGCTGTTCTTTTCCGGCAACGGATAATTCGCACCCGGCGGCGCTGACACCGGCCGTGTTCAGTCTCGCCAGCCACGTTGAAGAAGGAGGTGACCCGCGTTCCGACTCAGGTCTGCACACTCTGGTCTCCCTGCTGGGCTGGATCGGGCCCTGCTCCTAGTAGCTGAATTCCCTGAGCAGAGCGAGGAGACGCGCAGCTATTGCCTGGTTTCTCTACACCGCGTCTCTCCTGTTGGCCCTCTGCGGAGCGGCTGCGTCCTCCAGTAAGCTCGGCAACGTGCTGCACAGCGACCGGATAGCCAGCGGGCGGTGTTGGCCAGGGTGTACGGCCCGGTGGCTATGTTCCGGCGTTCTCGTCACGCGCAGCCGGAGGCGCGGACCGCATAACAGGATGGTAAACGTCGGTCAGTCGCTGTTGCGTTTCTGTTACGAGGGTTGAGCTGCCCTCATGCTCCCCCTACCGTGGGAGACGGGCAACAAACCAAAAGCGCCACGACGGGACATCGTTCCGGCGCTTCCGACCCCCAGCTTTTTACACGCGGGCACACGCCCGAGGCTCGCACCTGCCCGCGCCACACGGAACTGTGCATACAGAGGTTTCGGCAGGTTTGCGCCTTGTAAACCGTGTTTCTAGACCAGGCCTCCCCGTGCCAAGCAGGTGTGCCCAAGGGCCGCGATCGGGGGCGAGCCACTGGCTCCACGTACGGTGTTCACTCAAAGGGAGGACGAGACATGACACGCCTGAAGACAACACTGAGGAAAGACGTACCAGTCTATCGAGCTATGTTCCCAAGGGTGGCGATGGCAGTGGCCGTTCTCGCTACTGCGTTGTCGGCCGGCGGGTGCAGTTCCGCGGCGCCGGCGAAAGGAACTGACATAGAGGACGTCCACCTTGACGTCATCCGGGAAGTCGTGCCCGACGGGGACCTGGAGTACAAGAGGGTTACCGTGCCGGGCCGAGTCAAAACCATTATCTCCCCTTCAGCCTTCTCTATAAAAGATGCCGACAAGCCCTCCGTCGATGACCTCCTCATTCTGCACAAGAACGAACTCACCGGAGTCAAACCGGGAGCAAGCGTCAACGTCACGGGCATCGTTTATAGGGGCTTCGATGTCGCCGAAGTAGAAAAGGAAACCGGGATCGATCTCGATCAGTCCCTCAGCCGCCAGTGGCAGGGCGACTCCTACATCGTGGCCTCAGATGTCCAACCGCGGTAGCCAGCTATGCGGATTGCGCCAACAGAGCCACCCGCTCGGACGGGGGGCCAAGGGCTGCCAGGCATAAGGGAGTACGTGCCGTGACTAAGAGATTTTCCGAAGGCTCCGAGGGACTGGCGGGCCTCATCGCAGAGACGCCAGGTTGAGAACCCGCCAGGAGCGTCCGGGGGACCCGAGCCTCCGGCGAATGCTCACACTACACGTCCATTGCGGCGAACAGATGACCCTAAGCCCAGCCGTCACTTCACCTTCAGAACGGGAAGAGGGGGACGACGGGCGCGAGGCCGCGTTGCTTACCTACAGGTGTGCCTGCGGCTTTAGCTTTGATCAGACGAATGAATGACACCTCTGCCCTGGACCGTAAACAACGAACGGGCTTCAGCGCCGCCCGGTCAAGGAGCCTCTGGCTGGCTACGCGTTCTCTCCGGTGCCCCGGATTCGCTCGTGGGGACCGACAAAAGCGGGCGTGGAAGGCCCGGAGCAAGAAGAGATTTCGCTCCTGTTGGGGAAGGAATCCATCCGTGAGATCGCCCGACGGTTGGGCCTGTCGCCGTCAACGAACTCTGTTAGCGGCCATGAAAAACTGCCCGTAGGCGGCCACGGAACTGCCCACTGACGGCCATGAAAACTGCCCGTTGGTGGCCATGAGATCTGCCCACTTCCTTACTGAACCCTGCCGCTTAAGCGGCGGGAGCCTCTCCCCGGGGTTTGATGACGGTGTCTAGTCGCACCAAAGTCGCCCGGGAAGAGGCCCTAATGAAGTTTGACGGAGAAATCATGGAAATACTCGCTGCGTATGATCTGACCGGATCGTTGCGCGCCGCCGCGGAACTCACCGGCTGCTCGCACCACACGGTCGCCAGGCACGTCGCTGCCCGCGACGCCGGCCAGCCGATCGCCGAACCGGTCTACCGGGGCCGGGTCACCGATGCGTACCTGCCCAAGATCGAGGAATGGATAGAAGCGTCCAAGGGCAAGATCCGTGCCGACAAAGCCCACGCGAAACTCCGAGACCTCGGCTACGAGGGTTCGGAGCGCTCGACCCGCCGGGCCGTCGCCCAGGTCCGCGCTGCCTGGCGGCTCGGCCATGTCCGGGTGCACCGGCCCTGGATCACGGAACCGGGCATGTGGCTTCAGTACGATTTCGGCGACGGCCCCGTGATCGAGGGGAAGAAGACCGTTTTGTTCGTGGCCTGGCTGGCATGGTCCCGCTTCAGGATTGTCATCGCGCTGCGGGACCGGACGGCGCCGAGCGTGTTCGCGGCGCTGGACCGCAGCTTCCGTGTCATCGGCGGCGCCCCGACCTACGTCCTGACCGATAACGAGAAGACCGTAACGGTTTCCCATGTTGCCGGGGTCCCGGTGCGCAACCAGCAGACGGTCGAGTTCGCCCGCCACTACGGGGTGACGGTGTTGACCTGCCAGCCGGCTGACCCGGCGTCCAAGGGCGGCGTGGAGGCCTCGGTGAAGGTCGCCAAGGCCGACATCGTGCCCAAGGACACCAACCTGCGTGCCGACTACGCTTCCTTCGCCGAGATCGAGGCGGCCTGCCAGGCGTTTATGGACGAGGTCAACCACCGTGAGCACCGGGCCACCCGCCGCAAACCCGTGACGATGCTGGCCGAGGAAGCGCCGCGGTTGCACCGGATCCCGGACACCGCGCACACCGTCGCGTTCGGGCTCTCCCGCAGTGTCCCGGAGAACACGCCGATGGTCACCTTCGAGAACGGGCAGTACTCCGTCCCGGCGTATCTGCTCGGCGCGCGGGTGTTCGTCCGCGCCCACGGCGCCGGAGCCGACGAGCAGGTCATCATCGTCCACCTCGGCGGCCAGGGGCCGGTGGAAGTCGCCCGGCACCGGCGCGCCCGGCCCGGCAGCCCGGCGATCAACGACGCCCACTTCCCTGACCACCGGCCGAAAATCCCGGGTGAGTACACGGTGAAAGCCAGGACGGCCGCGGAGACGGAGTTCCTTAGCATCGGCGACGGCGCCCGGACCTGGCTGCTCGAGGCCGCAGCGGCGGGCACGGCCCGGATGAACGTGAAGATGGCCGAAGCGGTCGCCCTGGCGAAGATCGCCGGGCAGTCCGAGGTCGATCAGGCCCTCGGGACTGCGGCCATCCATGGCCGCTTCGCGAACAAGGACCTGGCCTCGATCCTGAACGCCGCGAGCACGCGAACGACCACCCATGCTGCCGGGGAGACCCGGTCCTTGACCCAGGGCACCGCCGGGTGGGCGGCGATTGGCCGACCACCCGTTGCCGCCCGTGTTGACGGCGCCCTGGAGGAAAGCGCGTGAGCCCGGTCCCGGTCACCGCGCCCGTACTGGCGCCGGAGCTGGAGGCGTTGATGCGGCAGTTGAAGATGCCCCATGCGCGGGCGCTGGCGCCGGAACTGATCGCGACCGCCCGCGCCCAGCGCTGGGAACCGGCCGAGGTCATCAAGGCACTCTTTGTCGAGGAAGTCGCCGGCCGGTCCCGGTCCATGCTCGCCACCAGGCGCAAGGCCGCGGGCTTCCCGACCGGGAAGACTTTCGACACCTGGGACCCTGACGCCTCCTCGATCCCGGCACCGACGCAGCAGGCGCTGCGGACGCTGGAATGGATCGGGCGGAAGGAAAACGTCGTGATCTGCGGCCCCTCCGGCACGGGCAAGACGTTCTTCCTTGAAGCCCTCGGCCAGCAAGCCGTCGAGGCCGGCCTGCGGGTCGCGTGGTTCCGGCTCGAGGACCTCGGCGCTCTGATGCGCGCCCACCGCTCCGATGACAGCGTCACCAGAGTCGTCGCCCGGATCCTGCGCGCAGATTTGGTGGTGGTCGATGACATCGGCCTGTTGCCGGTGGGCACGGACGCGGCCGAGGGCCTCTACCGCCTCGTCGACGCCGCCTACGAGAAACGCTCCATCGCGGTTTCCTCAAACCTGCATCCGGCCGGCTTTGACGAGCTCATGCCCAAAACCCTCGCCACCGCCACCGTGGACCGGCTGCTGCACCACGCGCATGTCTGCCAGACCTCAGGAGAATCGATCCGCCTCAGCCAGGCACTGGCCGGAAAAGGAGTCACCCCAATGAACTAAACCCACACCCCAACATGGCCAACGCCACCGAACACCCGGTGGGCAGATCTCGTGGCCATGAGTGGGCAGTTTTCATGGCCACCAGCGGGCATTTTTGCTGGCCGCCCGTGGGCACAAACTATTGGCCATTGACAGAACTCCCGGAAACTGCGCCCTTCCCGGACCTGGGACCAGGGCACCGAGATGCGCCGGCACAAGGAGGTGAGGATCGCAGCCGACATCGATATTTACTTCTGCGATCCCCACTCACCCTGGCAACGCGGCACTAACGAGAACATGAACGGCCTCCTGCGCCAGTACTTCCCCAAAGGCACCCGACCTGAGCGTCTACAGCCAGACCGACCTCGACTACGTCGCCAACCAGGTCAATGACAGACCCCGCCAACGCTTCGCCTTCCACACCCCAATGAGATGATCAGAACCTTCCCGTTGCGATAACCGCCCGAAACCGCCCCGCCCAGCTGCGTGGCCAAAAGCCCGCCCGGCTTGCTCAGCGTCTTCCCCGAGAGGGCGGCGTCCCGGACCTTATACGTTGACTGCCGCTCCGCTGCGGCGACGCTCCCGCACCGCCGTGAACCCCCGCGGCCAGGTCCGTCTGATGCACGACGACGGCACGCGCGTCCCGGTCACCAGCTCCGGTGCGCCCGAGCTGGAAAGGAGTTCCGCTTTCATAGACATGACAACGCACCCTGCAGCGCGCAACGCAGGACGGGACCGGCGGGCACCGGGCCAGGACTTCAGTTCGCGCCCGTAAGTCAGGCGCCGCCCGGGGTCGTCCGCCCGGCGGTCCGGCGTCGGGCGTTCCGCACTGCCCGGATCGCCGCGGTTACCAGAAGGATTGCCGTCCCCACTGCGACGGCGGCCAGCATCCTCTGCACCCCGTGGGTGCTGCCCACCAACGCACGGGAGCGAGGCCCGGGGCCGGCCACCTCCATCTGACCGGTAACTTCACTGCCATCCAGCACCCAGTCGGACGCGGGAGGAAAAGTGCCGGCGGGCAGCTTTTCGTTTCGCAGTTCCCGGCGCGAGGCCAGGCGTTCCCGGACCTCGGGATTCGGGGCGTCCACGGCGGCTTCTGCAGCCAGGGCGGCGGGATAGTCGATGATGTAAGGCTCGCCATAGAACGCCGCGGAAGCCACCGAGTCCAGCCAGATGCTGGTGGGTGCTTCCACGCCCCGGCGCGAAAATTCTTGCTGGAGCATGTCGCTGATGTCGGACAGGCTCTTGCCGGCAGCCTCGCGGGTGACTTCGAAGATCGCCGACTGGAGCAGCATCTTCTGCTTCGCGGCAGGGTCCTGGGCGCTTGGATCCTGGCCCGTGGGGTCGGGGTCGAGGGGCGTTGCGTCTGACGGGTTCACGCTGCTTGGACTGGTGCTCATGGATTTCCCTTCGTCTAGCCGTCTCCGGCAGCTTTCTACGTCTTCATTGGACCTGGTAGGGGCGGGCGCCGGCGCTGCGGAAGACCAACCCTTTGCCGGGCGCGGCAGAGGGCCGGACGCATCGGCCGTCGGGGTCAAGCGTTCCGGCAAAGAACAGGTTTTCGATCCGGACGTGATCGCGGAACCATTCCAGGTGCCGGAAGTTGGGCGTTGCAGCCGCCCCGGAGGTGCCCAGGTGGGGGCGGGGGGACCGGAGACCTCCGGGCCGCGCGCGGCGGCGACGGGGGAGACGCGCAGCCGGGTGTTGCGTCTTCATGGTTCTCCTTCATGTCGGCTGTGAGCAGGCGAGGGAAGTTGGCAAACTTTGCGGCGGAGCAAGTATTGGAGGAAACTGGTGCGCATGGATACTGCTGGTGGATCTGAGTCAATCCCGGAAGCTACAAGTAGGGAAGTTGAAGCGGTGATGCGTGCCGCTGACACCCTTTTGCGTGTAGTGGCACGCTCTGTTGCTGAGGTCGAGGACGTGGTGAATTCTCCGCAGTTGCGGGTCTTGGTGCTCATCCATACCCGCGGACCGCAGAACCTGGGTGGTGTGGCAGCGGAACTGGGCGTGCATGCTTCGAATGCCACGCGTATCTGTGACCGGCTGGTAGCGGCTGACTTGCTGGAGCGCCGTGAAGACCCCGCCGACCGCCGGTACGTCCGGCTTGAGCTGACCGCAAAAGGAAGACTGCTGGTGGATTCCGTGCTGGACCACCGGCGGCAGGCGATTGCGGAGGTCATTTCGCGGATGCCGTCAGGTCGCCGTCCCGCGCTGGCCGCGGCGCTCGAGGCTTTCGCCGCCGCCGCTGGTGGCCAGGGAACCTCTGACGGTCGGTTTACATTGGGAGCCGGCGCGTGAATTGACCGGGTGCTGCTTCGGCAAGCCATGTTGTAATTGAACCCCGATACTTGCGCATGCGCAATAGTTGGTTGATCGCTCGAGTGGGTTTGGTCCCGGGCTGAATGATGGCGTGGTCCGTCAGAGCGGCTTGATGCCCCATTCGCCGGTGTGGGATTGCTCGGGCTCAAGGATGATCAGGCCCTCGCCTGAGTTGAACGCGTCAGGCGCGCAGGTCATAGGTTCAACCCCCAGTCCGGTGCGCCGCCGGTCGGTCTGCGGCAGGGTGTCGCCCGTGAATATCTCCAGGTATGGGTAGGATTCGTCGACCCACAGCTCCACGCCGGAGGAGCCGTCCGCGCGGAGGAGTTTCACCCGTGCCCGACCGTCGGCGTCACGGATCAGGTCCGTGTAGGAAACGTCGATGTTCCGACCGCCCAGCTGCTGAAGCTCCCTCAGGTCGTAGTCTGTGCCATCCACCCGCTCATGCCCGGTGGGGATGCCGCGTTCATCCACCGGCAGGAAGGTGCGTCCGGGCACCTGCACCAAGCCGGCGTCGATGGCGCCCGCGCGGCCCGCGCCCGTGCTGAGGTAGGGGTGCGCCCCCGTACCGTAGGGGCAGGGTGACGCGCTTCGGTTTACCACCGTGGTCCGCACGGTTAACCCGCCGGGGCCCAGCTGGTAGTCCAGGCGGCAGTCAAGGATCCAGGGCCATCCCTGGCAGGCGTGCAGGGTGTACGTGAAAGAGATCTTGCTGTTTTCGTGCTCCGCAACCGGTACGTCCCAGTTCCGCCACCTCGTCAACCCGTGGATGGCTCCGCCCTTCTCCGGCTCGCTCAGGTCAAGCTGGAGCTGCTGGTCTTCCCACTCGTAACTGCCGCCCTTGATCCTGTTGGGCCAGGGAATCAGCGACTGCCCGCGCGCGCCCGTGCACATCTCTTCCGGCCCGTATCCATCCAGCAGGGGTCGTCCGTCCTTACGGTATTCGCGCAGCGCTGCCCCGACTTCTGTCAGCAGTACCGTTTGCCCGCCGGAGGAAATTTCATACTGTCGACCCGAGGGGAGGCGGTGGCCCGTCGCGGAGCTCTTGCGGGCCTGGCCCTCATCCATCAGTGCTCCCGTCCTTAGTGTCACGGGCGAGGTCCAGGACGACCTTGACATCGTCGGGTCGGTGCTCGAAGGCCTGGGCGAAGTCCTCCAGCGGAAGCTTCCGGCTGATGAGGCGCCGTAGCCAGCCACGGTCTGCCGCGGCGAGTGCCTCGGCGCCGGCGTCGTAGTGACGACGGTTCGCGTTGACGCTGCCGAACACCACGCCATTCATCAAGACTTCCTCACGGTTGAGCGCGCCCACGTCCACCCTTGTCTGTTTCCCGGTGCTGGAAACACCTGTCAGGCATGTGATGGCGTCCTGGGCCCGGCACGCGAGCGCGTCAAGGACCACCGTGGTGATGCCGGTGCATTCAATCAGGACGTTGGGATTAATGCCGGATTCGGGCAGTGTTTCGCTGTGGTAAGTAGCGCCCAGGTCCCGGACCAGGTCCGGCTTGGGGCCGTCTGTGACGATGTCGAAGACATGGACGTCCAGGCCCCGCTGGACTCCCAGCAGTGCTGCGAGCAAGCCAACCGGACCCGCCCCGGTGACGACGGCGGTGTGCGGGTCGAAGAATGCCCGCTGTCCGATCCTGTCGACCTGCTCCCAGGCCTTGGCCACGATCGTCGTGGGCTCCAGCAGGACGCCCACGTCCTCCAGCCCGGGATCCAGCTTAACCATTGCCCCCGGATCCGCCCGCCAGTGTTCCCTGGCGAACCCGTGCAGGCCTTTAATCCCGTGCTCGGTGTAGGTGCCGTTCAGGCACATATCCCACTCCCCGGCCGCGCAGGCCTTGCACGGCTCAGGGTCCGGCCTGCGGACAATCCCCACCACCAGGTCGCCCTTGGCCAATCCGGAATCCGGGGGACAATCAAGGACCCGGCCAAGGTTCTCATGTCCCAGCACCAGGTAGTTCTGGCCGGGCGGGGCTTCCCCGTACTCGGCCGCAACGATCTCCGCGTCGGTCCCGCACAGCCCCACGGCCAGGGACTCCACCAGCACTTCGCCCTGTTCGGCCGCAGGGCCGGGGACGTCGCGCAGGAGAAGCGTATTCTTCTCACCGGGAGTTACAGTCAATGCCCGCATTATTCCTCCTCAGAACAAAAACGATGGATGCCAGGCTTCCCGCGCGCTGCTGTTCGAATGTGAGGTGCAAGGCTGCGGAGGCCCGGTTTGGGGCGTTCTGCATGATGGATTCCGTCAGGAACGTCACAATTGTCGGGCCCGTGCGCCTGAGGTATCGCCGCGGAGCGGACTGTCCGGGTACCCTCGCACGGAGGGTCCCTGATCGGATTTCCGCTGCCGCGAAGGCCAGGGCGATGGCCGCGTTGGCGACGGCAGCGGTCCGTCGTCGCCGGTCGAGCGCTGCTAGGACAAGCATCGCGAAGGCATGAAGGGCGTCGACACCGCCGCTGATCCGGTTCATTGCCGCACCGCCGCCGAAGGCGATGTTGGCGGCGGCCTGCAGCAGGTGCCTGGCCCCCAGGATACGGGTGAACGTGCGGGCGTGGGCGTCGGGGGAGCCTCCGATCAGGAGGCATTCAGCCGCCGAGGGGGCTAGGAGCGCGACGGTACCGTAGGCTGCCCGGAGCACTTCGGGGGACCTCACTGGTCATCCCTTAGAGTATGGACTGCGCCAGTGGCTGCAGCCGTAGCGGGGACCGCTCCGAGTCTGGTCGCGGTGAGGCCATGGTGTTGGGAGGCACTGCGGCCCCCGTACTCGCGGCGCCTGGGGTGTGCCGCGGCGTAACCGACGGCGCGAGCTGCTACTTCGTGCCGGTCGATCGACAGTACCGGATTCGCTGGGTGCGGGAGGCGGGAGGGTGCTCCGGATGACTGGGGAGTGGCCACGGCCGGCATCTGCTTCATGGTGTTCCGGATACCGCTGCGCCCGTGCAGCGGTTCCGTCGGCAACACCTCATGGAAATCCTGGATCGCGTGCTTCGTGTCCCGCCGCCACACCGTGGTACTCGTTCAGCTGCCAGCCCGAACTGCGGCAGCGGCGAGGATAAAGCCGGTGAGAGCGGTGGCGGCGCACAATATCCAGAGCACGCCGACGACCCCGCTGCTCTGCCGTACGACGCGGGGCCCCGCCGTGGACGCGACGCCTGCCCGAACCAGGGCGGCGCCCGCGCTGGCGATGGCGATTGTCCAGCACAGCCACTGGATGACGGCTGTTGAACCCTGTTCCATGGTTTTCCCTTTCTAAAGGTGGCATACGCGGCAGGCTGCCGGCACGGACGTTCCTTGCTTTAACGCTATCATTGCGTAAGCGCAATGGAAATAAGTTCGCGCGGCATCTTTGCCGCGGGACCCCGGGACGCCTACTGTGCGGCGCGGGTCCGAGCAAGGCCGGCGTTCCGCACTGCGTAAGCGCAACTGAATGCTCCGTGAGTGGGCCGGCGAGCCCGGATTGGATCGTGCTAGTGATGGGGTCCTTGCCTCTGTGGCTTCTGATCGTTATTTTCGTCAGCGCCTCGGCCGTGATTTGGTTCGCTGGCATCCAGCTTTCCCGGAAGACCGATATTCTGGACAAGCGATTCCATCTCGGCTCCGCTTTAGGCGGGTTGATTCTCCTGGCCATAGCGACGAATCTCCCCGAAGTTGCCATCACGGTCAGCGCCGCTGTCTCCGGGGACCTGGACGTGGCGGTGGGCAACATCCTCGGCGGCATCGCGCTGCAGACGGTCGTCTTGGTGGTGCTGGACGTCTTCGGCACTAAGGGAAAGCACCCGCTGACGTATGAGGCGGCGTCTTTGACCCTTGTCATAGAGGCCGTGACTGTCGTCGCGGTGCTTGCAGTGGTTATCGCCGGAAGTCAGATGCCGTCAGGAGTGGTGTTCGCGCGCCTGACGCCGAGTGCGATCCTGATCGCAGTCGTATGGGTTGTGGGCCTGTTTCTGGTCCAGCGCGCGCAGAAGCACCTTCCCTGGCAGGAGCAGGGAGAGGCCCCGGAAAGCCAGTCAGAACCGAAGGGCCACAGCAAAGCAAGAACAAGGCACGACTCCACAAAGGCCAAAGGCACCGGCGCTTCTATCGCTATTTTCGCCGGTGCCGCCGTCGCGACCCTGATTGCCGGCGTCGTACTGGAACAAAGCGGCAGCGCAGCAGCAAGCCAGCTCGGTCTCTCCGGCGTGCTCTTCGGCGCCACCGTGCTGGCTCTAGCAACGTCCCTGCCGGAGATTTCCACCGGTCTCGCCTCCGTACGGCAGGGTGATTACAAGCTGGCTGTCAGTGACATTTTCGGCGGAAACGCTTTCCTTCCGGTTCTTTTCCTTCTGGCGGTCCTCATTTCCGGCGAGGCGGTCCTGCCACAGGCCCGGACCACCGACATCTATCTCACAGCGCTGGCGATCCTGCTCACTGTTGTATACCTGCTGGGTCTGCTCTTCCGGCCCCAACGGCGCATAGCGGGGATGGGAACCGACTCCCTCGTTGTCCTCGTGCTCTATGCGCTCGGCGTCGCCGGGCTCTTTGTCGTCGCCGGGGGATAAAAGCCAAGCGTTCATTAGCGGCGCATCGGTGAGGAGGACTGCGTCCTCTTCGTCCATCCAGTCGGGAATCGTGGAAGGCCCCACGTCCGCGAAGGGCACCCGGACGAACTTGCCTGTCCGCCGTCGTACCCTCCGCAGGTGTGGGAGTAGCGGTAGATGCCGCCCACCGCCGTCGCGTTCGGTTTCACGTTGTGGCAGTTCGAGCAAAGGCCGCAGGAGGCACCATCGCACGGTCGCCCGGGGCGGCGCTCTGCACGGACGGGCCCTCCTCATGCACCACGCCCACGAACTCGTGCCCGAACATCATCCCCACCCGCATATCCGGCACCATGCCGTGATACGGGTGCAGGCCGGAGCCGCAGCGGGTGCTCTGGGTAAGCCCGGACGCACTCAGGCTTTGGCCGGGTGGAGGACGACTTTGGTCCAGCCGTCTTCACGGTTGTCGAAGTTCTTGTACCCCTCCGGTGCCTGATCCAGCGGCAGCTCGTGGCTGACGACGAACGACGGACTGGCCTTTCCGCCGGCGATCAGATCGCGCAGGGCACGGTTGTACTTCTTGACCGGGCACTGCCCCGACCCCATGGTTTGTGCCTTGAACCAGTAGTTTCCGTAGTCGAAAGCCACCTGGCCCTGCTGGGCGAGTTTGTCGGGGCCGCCGGGGTCCTGTGGCAGGAACACACCCACGACGCCGAGGCCGCCGACGAACCGGACCGAGTCCACGAGCCGGTTCAGGGTCAGGTTGGGTTGTTCGTTCCCGCCGGGGTCGTGGGCCTGGTAGCCGACGCATTCGCACCCCCGGTCAGCCCCGAACCCCATGGTCTGATCCTTGACGAACTCGACGGGGTCCACTTTTGAATCATCCACGGGGATGGCGCCGATTTGTTCCGCCAGCTTCAGGCGGTCGCTCTGCCGGTCCACCACCATGACCTTGCCGGCGCCTCTAATGATGGCGGAGTAGGCGGCCATCAGCCCCACGGGTCCCGCACCGTAAATGACGACAGAGTCGCCCGGGTAGACCCCGGCGAGCTCGGTGGCATGCCAGCCGGTGGGGAAAATATCGGCGAGCATGACGTAGTCCAGTTCTTTCTCCACGGAGTCCTCGCCCAGGCGCAGGCAGTTGAAGTCCCCGTAGGGCACGCGCAGGTACTCGGCCTGCCCGCCCTGGTACGGACCCATGTCGGCGAACCCGTAGGCGGCGCCGGCGAGTTGAGGCTCGGGCTGCATGGTCAGGCAGTAGTTGGTGAATCCCCGTTCGCAGTTTTTACAGAATCCGCAGGCGATGTTGAACGGCAGCACGACCCGGTCGCCGACCTTGACCTTGCTTACTGCAGGGCCGGTCTCGACCACCTCCCCGAGGTTCTCGTGCCCTAAGGAACGGCCCTGGTCGAAGCTGGTACGGCCTTCGTACATGTGCAGGTCTGAACCGCAGATATTTGCCGAGGTAATCCGCACCAGTACATCGGCAGGGTGCTCGATTTTGGCATCCGGTACGTCCTCGACGCTGACTTCTTTGGGTCCTTTGTAGATGACAGCCTTCATTTTTCCGCTCTTTTCTAAATCCCATGCCCATCAGGCCAAGCAGGAGCAACGTTTGAGGTGTTGCATAGCGTTTGAGATAGGCACCGGAAGGCGGCACTGAGTCACTGAAACGCCTGACTTGGCGGTCGAGGAAACGGGGAACAAGGGTTCTATGAGGCCCTCCAGAAGAGTTCGGAGGGCAAAGGATTTCAGACGGCTGGCTGCCCGGGAAACCGCAGCTGGTCGGTCTGTACGCGAACGAGAAACTCGTTGAGCCACAATGCTAAGCATGCTTCGCAAGGATGTCGAGGGGTCTGCCGAAAGCATCCCAAACACGCATCGATGAGGCAGGGTTACGCATGGCGCTGATGATGTGGTCGTCAGGTGTTCGTTGATGGCCGGATAGGGGACTTGGTCGTTGGCGGGTTGCTGCGTGCGCCGACGGTGAGTGCTGCCGCAGCGGCGGACCAGCACAGGAAAAATGTTGCCCGGTGAGACATCCCGCTGGCCCCGGGGAAAAGAAACATGGGTTGGAAGAGTGTGAAGAGCAGGTACTTCAACTGCGAGCGGAATAGGGCGCACAGCTCCGGCCCGCCGGAGCGCAAAGCCAATGGGCGGCGCACCATTTGCGGTCAGTCTTGGGTCCGGGGCGTTCCTAGTTGCGTTCGGCGGCGGCGGTTTATGGCGTCTGAAACTGCTACACCAATGAGGGGGAGCACAGCTGCCATGGCGGCCACGAAGGCCGGGAGGAGAAGGCTCAAATATGCCAGGACCGCCAAGGCTCCGATGCCGGCAAGGTCAGTTGGTTGGCGGTGGCCCAGTACCCGCCGGACAAAAAAGCCACGGCCGGCAAGGAAGAGAGCCGGCCCGCCAAAAAGAAACAGTATGGTGGCCAGGTCGGGGCGGGCGGCCGGATCGCTGATGACGAGCTGATCACCAACCGCCACCAGGATCAGGCCCGCCAGTAGCACGACCAAGGTGTTGCCGGCCAAAATGCCGGGTCGGAACTGATCATCAACAGAAGCAAGCTTCTCCAGAATCTCTTGCTCCAGGCCATGAAAGTAGCACCACCAGACCGCGACGCTTCCGGCCAAGCTCACGCTCCCGGTCACAAATATGAAACCGTCTTCCAGGTTGCCGGCAATCGCCAGGCCGGTGGAGAGGATCGTCTCGCCAAGCGCGATCAGGTAGAACAGCCCGAACCGCTCAAAGATCCTTTCTCCCGGGAGCGGGACCCGGCTTCCTTCGGTCTTCTGTCCCGGCAACCGGTGAGCCAGCATATGGCCGCCCAGATCGATCGCGGCAGCGATACCCCAGAACACCAGACGGGGCTCCGGACTGAAAAAGACGCCAGCAATCCAAAACGGTGCGCTCATGCACCCCCAGATCAGCGTGCGTACGAAATGGTTGTGGGTGGTGCGGTCAAGGCCGACAGTGAGCAACCAGCCACCGCGGCCCAGCTGGACCAGGAGATAACTCGCAGCAAACAGCCAGCCGAAGGCGCCAAATGCCGAGCCGATTGAGGCGTTCATGAAAAGTGTGACAAGCATGACGATCAGCAGCATCCACTGCACCTCAAACCGCGAAGTGTCCAGCAACGTAGCCGCCCAGGTCGTATATACCCAGACCTTATAGACCGCAAGAAGAAGCACAAAGGTCTCACCGGCCACCACCCACGAAGGATGCTCCAGTAAGTGATGGGACAGCTGCGACAGTGCGAAGACAAAGACCAGATCGAAGAATAGCTCAAGCCGCGTAACCCGGCCCCCGGAGGCTGCGGTACGCATCAGTGACCTGGCACGGACCATGAGTATCCTCCACTCGGCTGGGAGCGGACGGACGCCCCTCCTGTTGTCGAAAGACTGACGACGGTCAGTAGAGAAGTCAAGGGGGAACTCGCCGGAGAGGTGCACGGTGCACCTCCGTCGGCGCAAGGGAATCGGTGCACGCGCCGGGCGAACCCTTCCGGAACTCCTAGCGTTGGCGTGTTCGGGCAGTCGTCGCTGCCCGTGCTTACCCACAGCACGACGGCGACGCGGGACAGCCGCGACCCGGTACGGGTTGTGAACGCCGTCTGAGAGCTCCGTGGCAGCATATTTCGTCACCGTAGTTCAGTTTTCACCTCACGAATCGGCCCAACTTCGCACAGCGCTGGCAGACCCCTGCACGAATCGATAGGTCCGGGATCAAAGAATGCACGCTTTGGAACAACTCCCCGGTTTTTGCACGACCAACGACCGTAGGATTTTTTTGAAGGCGGTCACGCAGCTTTCGGCGGGGCAACTCCGGCCCGTGGTGCCGTTCGTTTCGCTATGGCCGGGCCCCGACCGTAAAGCCCTTGCAGAGCTGCACTAGCGGCTCCGTGCCGGGATGCCGGCCGCGTGAGCGGACTGCCTCTTTGAGTGCTACCAGAACAGGAACGACCTATGACCACCGCCGCCACCGGGATGATTTACCACATCACAGCAGACGAGCCTCATTTGATAGCCGAACGCCTCGATGCCGCCGAGGAATTGGCCCGGGAACGTGCGCTCATCGAAGGCAAACACGGAATTCTTGTGACCCGCCATGGACCGACCTCATTCACAGTAAACCTGACCCCGGACGTTCCCTACGGAACCACACAGGAATGCGATCTCGCCTAAGACGGGAACAGTGCCGGCATGAACGAGGTCCGGCCACACTGATCCTCGACGCAACTGCCGCGTCACGGCGTGCCCAGGCAGATATCGCCGATGCTGACTCCAAATGATCCAATGTCCGAATTGCGCACGGAAGAAGGCCCGCGTGTCCCCAGCCCCGACGGCCACCGGCCAACCTCGAACATCAGCGTGCGGTCGATGGTTGCTGGCCGTTCTGTCACTTTGGTTGGTGTCGGCGCTGTCAATACTTCTGCCTCTCCTTTTTGGTTTGGAGCCTTGGAACGGGCGCGGGGTCCCCGCCGAATCGTCCATCTTCGCCTCTATACTGCTCCTTCCGGTTCTTCTTCATGCGGCCTGGCGCCTTGTCCGGCAACAGCGCCGCGAGCGGATCGAGGCATCGACCACCGCCAGGCTCATGGAGACGGTCCTGAGTGCTACCCGGGTCTGGCTTTGGGCTGTCGGCGCAGACGGCCGGTTCACCTTCTCCAGTGTGGCAAGTCGGGAGCTGCTCGGCTATGAGCCCTCCGATCTGGTGGGACGCCCGTGCAGTCTCATCATCGACCTTGCCGACCTCAAGACCGCACGGAGACCAGATGCAGGTGCCACCCGAGAAGGGTTTTTGCTTTCCGCCCGTCACCGGGATGGGCGGCGACGGAGCGTTGAGGTCGTCGGGTGGCGCCGGTCCGACGTGGCGGGCCGGAGATCAGGATTCGAGGGGATCGCGCGCCTGTCGGCAGACTGCGCCGTGCAGCGCCCGGACAATATGGAAATCGCGGCGCGCCTCGATCACCTGATCGCCACCCGGACACTGATCACGGCGTTTCAGCCGATTTGTCATCTGGGAACCGGCGAGATTGTCGGAGCCGAAGCGCTTACTCGCTTCGTCAGTTCTCCTGCCATGTCCCCGGATCAATGGTTTGCCGACGCGGATTCAATCGGACGTGGCCCCGAACTGGAATTTCTCGCTTTGGAAACAGCCTTGCTTGCGGCTGCGGATCTTCCTACCCACCTCTATATCGCCGTCAATCTCTCCCCGTCGGCATGCCTTGACAGGAGGATGAATGACATCGTGGGTAAATCCGGGCTGAAGCCTGAGCGAATCGTCGTAGAGCTGACCGAGCGCTCAGCCGTTGCTGACTATGCACGCCTCGCAGCAGCACTGGCTCCACTTAGAAGCGCTGGCCTACGCGTAGCCATCGACGACGTCGGCGCCGGGTTCTCGTCGATGCGCCACATCCTGAGGCTCGATCCAGAACTGATCAAACTTGACCGGACAATCGTTGCGGGAATCGACAATGACCCGAAGCAGAGAGCGCTGTGCGCGGCGATGGTCAGTTTCTCGTCACAAATCGGGTCAGGCCTGGTCGCCGAGGGAATCGAAACCCATGCAGAACTAACGGCCCTTACCGAGATGGGAGTGACGACCGGGCAGGGCTACCTCTTAGGGCGACCATCTGTGCTGTCGGCGGACTGGTCCCGTTGGAGGCAGCGGAACCGGTCGTCACGGAGTGGAGATGCCGAACCAAATGACACTTGACGGATCAGGGTCTCGGAGCCGGCCAGTCTTCCGGCCAGTTTCTGACGGGCGCGAGTCATGCGCTTTGCCCGGCGTGGAGAACCGACGCCACGACGATACGGAAAGTATTCAGATGACATCAGCTCCCGAAACCGTCCTTTGGACGATGCTCACAGGTGTGGACGCCGCCCGGGACCACATCCTCGGTGCTGCGTTGGAATTAGGTTTCAGGGCTACGTCCGGGGATGAGGAACACCTCTACATCGAGGTGCCATTTTCCCTCCGCAAGCGACGCCGAGCCGCGAGGCTTACCGCTACCGTATGGCCAGCCGCGCGCGGGGCAGACGTGGTCTGGACAGCAGATCCCGGGCCGCTGAACCATGAGCACCTAGCCAGTATCGAGGAAAGGCTACCCGAGGGTGTCATCGATTACTACGGGATGGAGGACGCCGCGTTGAGGGCAGGACTCTCCCTGGACGGGCGGACTGAGTTACGTACCGTCGTTCGTGTGCTGGCTCGAGATGAAACCGTCCGAGCTATCGGCAGGGGGCACCTGAACGAGACCGCTGGGTACATCGTCCTTACGACCAGGCGCCTCCTCGTGATCGAAGCGTCGGGCCTCGGATCGCGCACACTCTTCGATGCCCCGCACGGATCCATCGAAGCGCTTTCGCTGGGCAAGCGAACCACCGGTGAGACGCTGAGGATCGTCCTGCCCCAAGGGCCGATCATGATTTCGCGACTCGGCCACGGCGAAGGCCACGGCCTCGTCAAAAGCTACAAGGACGTAAAGCAGGAGCGGGTCCGCTAGGCCCCGCGTCGGTGGGGCGCCGGTTGACCCCCGGGCTCCCGAAACCAATGACCGCAGGGTCACCTCCTAAGCTAACGAGTCGTGTGGGATCAGATATCGAGACAGCGGGGGAGGCTGCGAAGACGTGGTACGGACCAGATGCCAGGCGAGATTCTGTCCGGCCGGCTCACGGCGCGGTAAGTTTCCTTAGTTCGGCGGCTCGAAGCCGCAGAAGGGCCGGGTTGTCCTGCGCGTCCCTGAGCGAGAGCCCGGTGAGTTCCCTGACGGCACGCCGCATGGCTTGCAGGCTTCCGAATCCGCTGGCGCCCGCTATGTCCGTCAGGGAGCGTTGCCAGGCGGTTGCTTCGGCGAGGAGCTCGAGAGCTTCCGTGGTCCGCAGGGCGCGGATGTGGCCGCTGACCTGGAGCCCCTCGTCTTCGAAGAGGTGGTAAAGGGCTCGGCGTGAAAGGAAGGAGTAGGCCACAACCTCGTCAACAGTGAGGGCAGTGTTTCTGAAGTTCTTGCGCATGAATTTCTTGATCATTGTGATGCGGGCCAGTCTGAGATCGCCGGGATCGGCCGTGGTCTCGAGCAAGGAGCTGACCAGGGCCGTCATCATCGACCGGACGACCGGTTGGAGCCGCTGCATCTCCTGCGCTATCACCGTCCGCTGCCAGCCGGACAGGGCCGGCAGAATCAGCCCAGACATGATGGGGTTTGCCCTGATGTCCGCCAACCCCTGCAGCCGTTTAACTGATCTGTCGTCCAGGCCCAGGAGACCTCGATCAAAACGGACCCGCACCGCGCTTAGGCCGGCTGGCGCATGGAAGTTGCCCGGTAACGACAGGTCAAAGAACCTGACTGTTCCGGGAGAGACGGCCTCGGAGCGTCCCGAAAAGCTGAACTTGTCACACGAAGTCCTGAAATACACGAGCCAGTCGCTGGGCGTCGGATCCCCGTTCCAGTAGCAACTGGCAGGTTCATTCGTGACATCAACGAGACTGAACCCGGGACACTCGAGACTCAAGGCGGTTGGATTGAAACCCGGCCGCACTAACTTTTCGGTTTTTTCCAAACGAACACGAGCATCAATGGCGCTGCCGTACCAGCCCCGCCAATGTTCGAATTTTTCTTCGGGGCTCACCCCGGCCGGAACACTGTAGCGCCTGATGTGGTCCTGCGGTGCCCCGCCCGGACCGCCGGCACCGACGTTTACGCGGGATATTTTTTCCATGAGCATGGGACCTTCCGGCTGAACCGCGATTCACTGTGCCGAACACGTAGAAGCAAAGGTGTTTGTGTTGAACGGGTTGTCGACCGCCAATAAAGTATACCGGCGGGCGGTCAGCTGGGGCGCCCGCTGGTGGTCGGTGGAATGGCATTGTGCCGAAAGCCGGGCCCGGGCCACTGGTTCTACCGCCAGTCCGGCGTCCAGGGCTCGAAGCGCAATCCCGTAGCGGGAGACCCGGTCCTGGAACTGGCCAAGACCAGATTCTCTGTCACAGCGGGTGCGCCGTCGGCGTATATTGGTTGCTTCAAGCCGGCCAGCAGCAACTCAGTGGCACCCGGCCACCGGGTTCTGACAGTGGGGACCTCGGGTCGAAGGAGGTGGATGCCCTCTAAGAGGGTGTCGCGTATGTCCCGACCTGCCCCTTGGGCGTCCTGAGAACCCCCAGCGTCCCACCGTGAACGAGCACGGCACAGTCAATGGTCTTGCCCACGTCCAGGAAGAGAATGTTTTGCGGGCGATGGAACGGGGACTGCGACGATTCCCCCGGCGTTTCCGCGGCGAAATCGGACCAAGGCTGCGCAAACGGTGCGGTGCGCCGGGGATCCGCGGTGCGCCGGTCCGGTTTCCCCGCGGGTGTCCGGAAACGTCGCGAAACCGGGCCGTGCGACGTGCCTTTACTGCTTGAAGGCGGCGTCGAAGGAGGTGTTGGACGCCGGGAAGTCGTACTTCTTGAGAGCGGCGAGGGCTTCGGGCGCGCCGTGGAGCCGGTCCATGCCAGCGTCCTCCCATTCGATGGAGATGGGGCCGGCGTAGCCGATTGCCGTGAGGGCGCGGAAGGACGATTCCCAGGGGACGTCGCCGCGGCCGGCTGAGACAAAGTCCCAGCCGCGGCGAGGGTCGCCCCAGGGCAGGTGCGAGCCCATGACCGTGTTCCGACCGGTGGGGCGTAGCTTCGTGTCCTTGCAGTCCACGTGATAGATGCGGTCCTTGAAGTCCCAGATGAACGAGACCGGGTCGATGCCCTGCCACATGAAGTGCGACGGATCCCAGTTCAGGCCGAAGGCCGCGCGGTGGCCGATCGCCTCGAGGGTTCGGACGGTGGTCCAGTAGTCGTAAGCGATCTCGGAGGGATGAACCTCATGGGCAAAACGGACCCCGCATTCGTCGAAGACGTCCAGGATGGGGTTCCAGCGGTCGGCGAAGTCCTGGTAGCCGGCCTCGATCACCTTCTCAGGGACGGGCGGGAACATCGCGACGTACTGCCAGATCGAGGAGCCTGTGAAGCCGACGACGGTGTCTACGCCGAGGGCGTTGGCGAGCCGGGCGGTGTGTTTCATTTCCTCGGCGGCGCGGCTGCGGACGCCTTCGGGCTCGCCGTCGCCCCAAACGCGCGCCCCGACAATCGCCTCGTGCCGGAAGTCGATCGGGTTATCGCACACGGCCTGGCCCTTGAGATGGTTGGAGATGGCCCAGACCTTGAGGTTGTATTTTTCCAGTACCGCGAGCTTGGACTCGACGTAGCCGGGTTCGTCCCAGCGCCAGGCGTCCAGGTGGTCGCCGGAGACGGCGATTTCCAGGCCGTCGTAACCCCAGCCGGAGGCCAGCCGGGCGACTTCCTCGAACGGCAGATCGGCCCACTGACCGGTGAACAGGGTGTACGGGTGGGGCATGTCAGGCTCCTTCGGTAGCGGGGATGGCGAAGATTGGGTAACGGGCTTGAGAGCTACGAAGTAATGCCCGGGCGGAAGACTCTGAGCTCCCGGGCCATGACTTGTTCTGCGGATATGAGAAAGTCTTTGACGTGCTGCTGCTCATTGTGGACGTCCAAGGCCTTACTGCTCGTCCACTTTTCGTAGAGCACGAATGTGCCCGGCGCCTCCGCGTCGTTGAAGACAGAGTATTCGAGGCAGCCGTCGTCAAGGCGGCTGGCAGTTTGAAGATCAGACAGTAGCCGCGCCAGCTCATCTTCGAAGCCGGGCTTGGCTTCGAACACCGGAATGAGGCGGACGGCGGTGTCAGTCACACGGGGTACGGCATCAGTCACCGGGTTCCCTCTCGTCGTGTCGAAATGGTCCGCGCGGCAGGAGCACCTCCCTTTTTTCAAAGCGGTGCACCTGCCGCGCAGTCGGCTTGCTAGGAGTCGATTTTGGCTACGTCAACCCAGGCGCCAGTTTCAGCGGAATCGATGATGGCGTCATCGATCAGCGCCGTCTGATAGCCGTCTGCGAAGTTCGGGCTGACGCTGCCGCCTTCGGCGATCGCCTTGAAGAAGTCGTAGGCTTCGATGATTTTGGTTTCGCCGTAGCCAATCCCCAAGGCAGGGATGGGCCACAGCCCTTCGCCGTAGGGGGTCGCCGGGCCGGTGTACACAGTCCGGAAACCCCTGCGGTCGGCCGGATCGCCGGCAAATGCGACCTGGAGTTCATCGCGGCGCTCGTAGTTGAAGACGATGCTGCCTTCGGAACCGTGGATCTCGAAGGTGAGGAAGTTATTGCGGCCGTGCGCGTTGCGTGTGGCTTCGATGGATCCGATCGCGCCGTTTGCGAACTTGACCATGGTCAGGACCTCGTCATCGACGTCGACGGCGCCGCGCGGACCGTCACCACCAGAGACGTTGCCGAGTTTGTCAGCGCCGCCGGACTGCAGCGGCCGCTCCGGAATCCAGGTGGACATGATGGAGTTGACCGAGCTAAATTCGCCGACGAGGTATCGAGCCATGTCAATCACGTGGGTTCCGATGTCGCCCAGCGCACCAGATCCGGCGATCGACTTCTGGAAGCGCCATGACAGTGGAGAGCTGGGGTCGGCGCTCCAGTCCTGGAGGTAGGTGCCACGGAAGCTGGTGATCCGGCCGATGGCACCTTCTTCAATGTATTTTTTGGCCAGGGCGACCGCCGGCGTGCGACGGTAATTGAACGCAACCATGTGGACGAGGTCGGTGTTCTTCACCGCGTCGTACATTGCCTTGGACTCCTCACCGGTCCGCGCCAGGGGCTTCTCGCAGATAATGTGCTTGCCGGCCTCGGCAGCGGCGATCGCGATCTCGGCGTGAAGGTGGTTCGGGGTTGCGATGTCGACGACATGGATGTCCGGATCGTCGATGATGCTGCGCCAGTCGGAAGTGGAACTTTCGAAGCCGAAGCGGCGAGCAGCCTCGCTGGCGAGTTCGTCTGTGGCTTCGGCGATAACCTTGCGCACGGGCATGGCCGGGGCGGGCCAAAAGAACATCGGCATGGCGGCGTACGCGAGTGAGTGGGCCTTGCCCATGAAGCCGCCTCCGATGAGGCCTACGTTGAGATTCTGCATTGGATCGTCCTTTGGGTTAGACGCCGGAATCGGCGAGGAGCTTGTCGAGGTACTTCTTGCTGATTTCTGCGGCGACACGAGGGTCGCCGTCGTAGGTGTCGAGTTCGACCATCAGCCAGCTGTCGTAGCCGCTTTCCTTCACCGCACGGATGATGTCCGGGAAATCCAGGTCGCCTTCGCCAAGGGGCAGGAACTGGAACGGGTCTGCACGGAAGTCTTTGAGATGGACGTGGCGGATCCGGTCCGGGTATTTGCGGATCACTGCGGCGGGGTCGCTGCCGCCCGCGGCCAGGTGAGCCGTGTCCGGGCAGAAGCCAATGCGGGTGCTGTCCATCAGGCGTTCCAGCTCAGGTGTGCTTTCGACCATGGTGGACAAATGCGGGTGATAGCTGGCGGTCAGACCGAAACTTTCGGCGATGTCCGTCACTTGGTCCAGAGCGTGGCCGAGCAGCGCGTAGTCCCGGTCCGTCGTTCCGGCGGCACGGCGTGCGCCGCCGCCCACCACCAGGCGTTCGGCGCCGAACGTTGCCGCGAGCTCTGCGGCGCGGTTGATGCGGTGCAATTCTTCCGGGAGGATGTCGGCGAAAATGAAGTTGGCGCCGGAGTAGACGGAGACGAGCTTCACACCCGACTCGGCCAGCAGCTCGCGCAGCTCCTCAGGACGGTCCGCATACTCCACCAGATTTCCGTCGAACATTTCCGTGCCCTCGTAGCCCGCGGCTGCAATGTCCCGCACGGCCGTTTCCATGGAACCGTTGGTCTGGTAGAAGAGGTCCTTGATGCTCGTGACGCCGACCGGATGGCCGACCACGCCACCCCAGGTGATGGTGTGATATCCGAGTTGCATTATGAATTCCTTTCCAAAATTGCGGCGCCGCTGGCGCCCGGGGGTGATGATTCGTGGTCCGTGCCGGGCACGTCGACCCAGCGGCCGGTTGCCGCGGACTCCAAGACCGCCTCGGTGATGAGGGCCGCCCGGAGCCCGTCGCGGAAGTCCGGCAATCCGTCCGGAGCCTCTCCGCGGACGGCCGCGTAAACGTCGGCCACGAACGCGTTGAAGCTGTCCTGGTAGCCCTGGGGGTGCCCGGAAGGAAGGAAGGCGTACCGCTTCCCTTGTGCGGTTGACAGGCTGTCCGAACCGCTGGAGATGGTCCTGCTGAAGGTGCTGCCGCCAACCCACAGGCTGTCCGGCTTTTCCTGGTTGAAGGAGAACGTGGCGTCAGGACCTTCAAACGAAAACCAAAGCCGATTCTTCCGGCCCGGGCTGACCTGGCTCACCAGCAGTGAACCGACCGCGCCCTGGCTGGTTTCGAACATGACCGTGGCGCCGTCTTCGGTGCCAACGGTCGCCGTCGTCGGCGGGGCATCCCGAACCGGCTGCGGCCGTTCCTTGAAGGCCCGGGCCGTTTGCGCCACCAGTCGTTCTATTCGGTGCCCAGTGACGAATTCCATCAGGTCGCACCAATGCACGCCGATGTCACCGAATGCCCGGGAGCCGCCGCCGAGCGTCGGATCGACACGCCAGTTGCTGGTACCGGCGTCGGCCAGCCAGTCCTGGAGGTATGAACCATGCAGCAACCAGAGAGGGCCGGCTTCCCCTGCCTGCAGCCGTGCCCGGGCTTCCCGTACCGCAGGGTAGAAGCGGTAGACGAAAGGCACGGCGTTCACGACGCCGGCACGGTTGGCTTCCGCGTGCAGCCCGGCGGCGTCCTGTGCGGTCGTCGCCAGCGGCTTCTCGCAGATGACGGACTTGCCGGCGGCGATCGCCAGCCTAGCCAACTCGGCGTGGGTGGCGTTCGGAGTGCAGATGTGCACCACGTCCACGTCATCCGCCTCGATAAGGGCCTTCGGGGATTCTGCGGCTGCTGCCCCGCCGAGCCTCGCCAGCGCCTGCACGGCTCCGGCGTGGCTTCGGCCGGCCACGCGGGTCACGGTTCCGCCCGCCGCCCGGACTGCAGCAGCATGGACGGAACCCATGAACCCGGTGCCAATGATTCCTGAGCGCAGAGGTCGGGTGATGGACGTCATTTCTTGCGGGCCAGTGCGACGGCCAGAATGATGATGACCCCGCGGACCACTTGCTGTTGGCTGCTGTCGAGGCCGGCCAGGATGAGGCCGTTGTTGATCAATCCGATAAGAAGAGCACCGAACAGCGTCCCGACGACCGAGCCTGCTCCGCCGAAGAGGCTGGTACCGCCGAGAATCACCGCAGCGATTGCGGAGAGTTCGTCGCCCGTGCCCCACTGGAAGCGGCCGGACTGGAGCCTTCCTGCGTACAGCATGCCGGCGACGCTGGCGACCATCCCGGAGATCAGCAAAACCTGGAACTTAATGCGTTTGGTGTTGATGCCGGTGAAGTCGGAAGCCGTCCTGTTGCCGCCGGTGGCCAGCACCTGGCGGCCGAATTTGGTGCGGGAAAGGACTACGGCGCCGATTGCCACGAAGATGGCACTCCATACGATCAGTCCGGGAACGGGGCCGAAGTTTCCGGATCCGAACAGCATGTTGAACGTGTCGTTGAGGATAGGCTGCGGCGCTGAAGCAGTGATCCACTGCGCTACACCGACGGCAATCCCGAGCATGCCCAGTGTGACCAGGAATGAGGGAATCCCCAGAAGGCTTACCAGGGCACCATTGACTGATCCGACAACCAGCCCGACTGCAAGACCCGCCAGGATGCCGGGGACGAGGCCCCACTGGGAGAGGGCCATTGCTGTGCAGACGCTTGATAGTCCTGCAGTCGAGCCAACGCTGAGGTCTATTTCAGCGCAGGCGATGACGTACGTCATACCAACGGCAATGACGGTGATGGTTGCGGTCTGCCGGAAGATGTTCAGGAGGTTGGCGGGGGAGAGGAATCCCTGGTCGCGCAGGAGGACGGCGAAGAAGATAAAGACTACGACGAACCCGATGTAAATGACGTAGCGGCGCCAGTCGAGCTCACCCAGCCAGCGTTTCACTGCGTCCGGCCCCTCGGTTTTAGGAGCCTTTGTTGAAATGGTCGTGTTGTTCATGATCAGACTCCCTGAACTGCGAGTTGTAGTGATTCTTCGTCGGCGATTTCGCTGCGCTTGAGTTCACGCGTTATGGAACCATCCCTCAGGACCAGGACCCTGTCGCTTACTGCGAGCAATTCGGGGTACTCGGAGGAAATGACAATGACGGCCTTGCCGGCGTCGGCGAGTTCCCTGATCATGTCCAGAATCTCGCTCTTGGTGCCGATATCGACGCCGGCTGTTGGCTCGTCGAGAATGAGGACGTCCGGTTCCGTGCCGAGCCATTTGGCCAGCACCACCTTCTGCTGGTTTCCGCCGGAGAGCAGCCGCACTGGCTTGTTTGGATGCGCAACCTTCACGGCGAACCTCTTGATGAGTGAGCCGGACAGCGTCCGGGCCGCCCCCGCATCGAGCAGGGGCCCGCGCTTGATCTTGTCCAGCAACGGCAGCAGCAAGTTGTCCCGAACAGAATGGTCGAGTACAAGCCCTTGGTCCCGTCGATCTTCGGGGATGAGAGCCAACCCCGCGGCAATGGCGCGTCGCGGGCTGGTAATGACGGCCTTCTTGCCCCGGATCAGGATCTCGCCCCTTTCGAGCGGATCGATTCCAAAAAGAACCCGGGCAAGCTCGGTGCGACCGCTTCCCATGAGTCCTGCCAAGCCTAGGATTTCCCCCGCGTGCAGGGTGAAGGAGACGTCGCGTACCCTCTTGCCGCATGTGAG
This sequence comes from Arthrobacter sp. SD1074B, assembly GCF_056780195.1. Classification (NCBI taxonomy): domain Bacteria; kingdom Bacillati; phylum Actinomycetota; class Actinomycetes; order Micrococcales; family Micrococcaceae; genus Arthrobacter; species Arthrobacter sp. SD1074B. Next base: position 1,743,190 of record NZ_JBRAZT010000001.1, read on the forward strand.
GTTCCGGGCCTCCAGGACGGGTGAAGCCGTCGCTGGATCGTGTTCCCGTTGCTGGTAGGTCAGTTGCCCCTCGATCTTCTTCCCGACAATGCCTTCAACAATCTGTTCCGGGGTGACGTTATTCAAGGGTTCCGTGAGCAGCCGGCGACCGTCGCGAAGGATGGTGATGCGGTCGGCAATCCGGTAAACCTCATCCATCCGGTGAGAGATGTAGATAATGGATATTCCCCGCTTCTTTAGCCTCGCTACAAGGTCGAAGAGGGCCTCTGTTTCGTGCCGGGCCAGGCTCGCCGTCGGCTCGTCCATGATGAGGACCCTGGCGTTTTGGGCCAGGGCCTTGGCGATTTCGGTCAACTGCCAGTACGCAGTGCCCAGCTTGGAAACGTGCGTGCGCGGATCGACCTCGACCTCCATCTCCTTGAAGACTTCGCTGGCCCGGCGGACAGCCTCCCGGTCGTCGATCAGGCCGCCCCGGCCCTGCGGCTCTGCGCCGAGGAAGATGTTCTGGGCCACGGTCAAGCTCGGCACCAAGCTGAACTCCTGGAAGACCATGCCGATACCGGCCGCTTTTGCATCTTGAATCGAGTTGATCTCGACAAGTTTTCCGCCGACGAAAATACTGCCGGAGTCGGTTTGATACACGCCCTGGAGAATCTTCATCAGAGTGGACTTGCCGGCGCCGTTACCCCCGGCAAGCGCGTGCACCTCTCCGGCGCGGACCTCGAAGTCCACATCATTGAGGACGTTGACGCCGTTAAATCCCTTCGAGATCGACCGCATCTCGACGGCTGGCTCTCCTATTTTCATGGTGAATTCCTTTTTCGGAGCACTGGGGCGGGCTCTGCGGCCCGCCCCAGGCCGCTATTTTTTGAAGGAGTCCTGGATATCCTTGGGAGCATCTTCGTGGTAAACCTGCTTCCACGCTTCGAGGACGTTGTTGTGGTCAACAGGCACGGCACTCAGCGCGACGTACGCCGGCGGAGTTTTTCCGAGCAGGGCCAGGGCGCCGAGCCGCGCTTCCGTGACACCCTGATCAAAAGGCACCTGGGCACCGAGACCGACTACCAGCTCATTCTTGGCCAGGGCAATCGCCACGTTCTTACCCAGGTCCTCGGTGGCGATCTTGAGATCGCTTCGACCCGCGGCCCGGGCTGCGGCCATGACACCTTCAGCAGGAACGTCCCAGACGGCCCAGATCCCGGAGAGGTCGGCGTACTTGCTCAGCATGGCGTTCGCTGCGCCCTGTGCGTCACCGGCGAAATCGGGACCTGCGATGCCCTTTTCCTCGACGATCTTGATGTCCGGGTAATCTTTGGTGATGGTTTCCTTGAACCCCTGATAGCGCTGCTTGGTGACAAAGAAGTCGGCCTCATGGAAAATCATGCCGATCTTCCCTTTGCCGCCCAGCGCCTTCGCCATCTGATGGGCCGAGACCACGCCGTTACCGTAGTTGTCGGCAGATACGACAGAGACATAGTCCTTACCGGCGGTAAGCCCCTGGGGGACGTTGTCCATGAAGACCAGCTTCGCTCCGTCCGCGGCTGCCTTCTTGAAGGCGGACGCAGTGGCGACCGGGTCGGTGGGGATTGAAACGACGATGTTGGGCTTCTGGGTCATGACCGTCTCCAGGTCAGAAACCTGCTTGTCCGGCTTGAAGTTGGCATCCGTGGTGGCAATGAGGGTGATCCCGAGACGAGCGAATTCGCTCTTTAGGCCCGCGATCTGTGCGTTTGCCCAGTCGTTGCCTCCGTAGTGCATGACGATGGCCGCCTTGGCTCCCAGAGCCTTGATCTTGGTGATGTCGTCATCGCTAAGCTCAGCCACGGAGACGGGAGAAGGCTCCTCGCCGTTCGGTCCCTTGCTCAACACTTGGCCCTTGATTTTGGCTAAGGCTTCGTCGGCTTTGGCCGACACGCCGGCATCCTGTGTTGTGGTGGTGCTCGCCGCCGGGCTGCAGCCGGAGGTGGCGAGAGCGATAGCCGCTGCCACAGCGAATAGGGTCGTCCTGCGGATCATAATGTTCTCCAGTCCTGATCTGTGATGTGAGTGATGAGCCCAAAAAGGGTGTTCTTCAGCGCCGCAGGGCCCGCGGGCGCCGCGATGAGCTGTGTACTGGTGGGGAGTTCCTAGGCGAGGGCGGTCGCCAATGGAGTGGGAACCGGTGACAGGACGAGCCCGCCGGCGGCCGAGGCCATACGGATTGCGTCAGCCTTGTCGCAAGCGTTCAAGAACTCCTCGGCGTGGGGTTTATCGAGGAAGAGGCCCAGCGAGCAGAGACCGTGATGGGCGTGAACCCATCCCACGACATCGCTGGCCACTGTGCCCATGTCCCCGCGCAACTTGACGGCGGCGCCGTCGACGGTTGTCACGGAGGTGATCGCAGCAGCGTGGTCAACGGCGACGACCAGGCTTGCCCAGAGGACGCGGCCGTCGAAGACCCCGACCACGGCCGACGAATTTGGGGGGACGAAGTCGCGGACAGCGCGTGCGACGTCAATGTTCGCGCATGCTGCACTTGCTAGGAGTTGTCCGGCGTGGTCCCATTGGGCCTCGTCGATGCCATGAACCGCCACGTCGGGGTGAAGCATGAACGGATTGGCGCGGGGATCGCTGTGCACCTGTTCCTCTTTCCTCGCCGTTGAGTTACTTCTCCGTGACCGGTCACGGAACTCTTATATCGTGACCGGTCACGGAGATTGTGTCAAGCCTCACGTCATTAATACTTTGGGCGTCCGAGGCGGGACGGGCGCTAGAGGCGGTGGTTCCTGGCCCGGGCCGCGCTCTTACGAACCACGAGTGTCGGCTCGCTGGGGGAGGGGTCCACTTCGCGACCCTCAATCGCGCCCAGAAGCACCTCTATACTCGCGTGGGCCAGGGCGGCAAAGTCCTGCCGCACCGTGGTCAGCGGGGGCAGGAAATAGTCGGACCCTTCGACGTCATCGAATCCCACGATGCTGACATCGTCCGGGACGCGGATGCCGGACTCAGCCAAGGCGCGGATCAGACCCAAAGCGGTGTGGTCGCTGGCTGCAAAGATCGCTTGGGGGATCCTTTTCTCCCTGATCAGCCGGAGGCCCGTCTCGTAGGCCCACCCCGGGCTCCAATCGCCTTCCAGGCACAACCCTGGCGCGAGGCCGCCGTCTCGGAGTGCAGCCTCCCAGCCGCGCTTCCGCACCCGCCCGTCAAACCAGTCCATGGACCCGGCGAAATGCGCGATGTCGGTGTGGCCCAAGGCCATAAGGTGTTGGGTTGCCATGCGCGCCCCCAATTCCTGGTTCTCCGAGTAAGTGAAGACGTTTGGAGTCGATGACGCCCCAGCGGCGATCATCTCGACCGGAACTTGGATCGTTGCGTCCCTAACGGCCGCTGCCATGGACAGGAGCGGTGCGATGACGATGATGCCGTCCACCCCAATCTCGTCCAAGGTGTCCAGTGCTTTGGGGATGGAATCCTCGTACGGCGCTTCGACCGTGATGACGGTAGTGAAGTAGCCCTTCTGCCGGGCAACTTTCTCGAGGGCCATGAGCGTGCCGACCGGACCGAAGCGCGGGGAGCCGTCGGTGAGGATACCGATGGCCGTCGAACGGCTCGTGGAGAGGGCGGTGGCCGCCCTGCTGCGGCGGTACCCCAAGTCCTTGATGATTTGCTGTACCCGCACGCGTGTTGCAGCGCTGACATCCGGAGCGTTATTCAACACCCGGGAGACCGTTTGGTAGGAGACTCCGGCCTTCTGAGCCACATCACTGATGTTCGGCTTACGTGGCCTGGATGGATAGGCAGTAGCCCGCTTCGCGTCGTTACCCCTCGCTGCTCCTGCCACGGACTCCCCTGATTCGCCAACACCGGCCCCCGGCGGAGGCTTCCCAGTGCAGTTAACCTTACGCGGTCCTGCGGTGTCCCATGGCGTCCTTCCTGTCAGGAACGGGCTCGGACGTTGATGCCACCGAGCCTGGTGGCGGGCGCGGTCCCTACGGTTCTCGAGAGCCTCATGGATCCGGTCGCACCCGTCGCCCTGCCTGGAATCCGTCGCCGGCGGGGCTGCATCATTCGCCTTCGTCGGCCGCCTGACGGCGATGACGTTCGCGTTGGCCGTACGCCGCCCGAAGAATGTCGTCCTTTGACTCGAACCCTGAGCCCAAGGCACCACCAATAAGCGCCGCCGATGTCGTCATCCACGCGACTTCCATGAAGTCCCATACAGTCACCGGATGTTGCAGGGTCCGTGCCAGCAGGGCGTCGTCGATAGTGAAGGCCGCAGCCAGCAGCACGGCCACGAACAGCAGGAGGTAGCTGATCACCACGCCGATCATCAACGACCACACTGTAGAAGTGTTGTATAAGGAAGCCTTGTACCGTTCGAGGGTGCTGTCGCGCCTGGGGCTTTCCCAGAGATCGTGTTGGGTGATAATCCAGAACACCATAGAACTGATCGAAAGGGCCATCAGCAACGTCAGCCTCGGCGCCCCCAGCAGGTCTGCGAGCTGCCAGATGGTGTCCGTGACAAGCGCGAAGGCCCCTGTGGCTATCGCGGCGGCCATTGCGCTTCTCAAGCCGAAGACCAAACGCCAGGGACGGTTCGCCCGCAACATGCCCGCCAGCAACCGTCCACGTCCGAGGCGGGTTGCCGAGACATAGCGGAACCCAATCGGCCCCTCGTCAGGAACAGCGGTTTCAATATGCCTGGATTGGTGCAGCGAGGGCGGCCCAAATTCCACGGCATCATCTTCGGGATCGAAGTGGCGGTGCATCGCCCAGCCAAGATCGGCGACGGCGGTGCGGACCCGGCGGTCGATGTTGACGGCGCCGAGCGCGGGCAAGGAAACCAGCGAAATCGGCTCTCCAAGCGCAACTTCTGCGACCACGGTCCGGCCCTCGAAACGAATCGGAAGATCGGTCAGGCAGACCATGACATCCCATGCATTGAGGGCCCGGTACTTCGCCAAAGAGCCCAGCATCGGCGCCAACCCATCGCCGGCCGTGAAATCCTGGTACTCGACCACCACCGACCACTCGTGGCGCTCATCGGCAAGATTGAGAAGATGCCCCACTTCGCGGCCGTTGCGCTCGGCGAACTCAGCGGTGACCTCCGGTTCGGCGAGCACGCCCAGCTTACGGGCACTGTTGGGGTTAATGTCGTCCGAATGTTCGGGCACGCCCGGCCTCCAATGGTTCCGCGTCTATGACCTGCAAAACTGGACGCCACCCTCGGCGTGGACACAGGGTCCCGATGCCTGGCCGCGGTGGATGCCGCGTTGTCCCGCGCGTCCAGAACCTGCCCTTATGCGGACCCGAATGGTCACCCGGCACCGCGGGACCTCGGCTATCCCAGCGGACCCTGCTAGGGGACGTGAAACGGGGCACCGTGCGGACGAACGCGCCACGCGCGCGTCGCGACGTGGAGGTTCAGCCGGGTCTCGGGATCGGCAAGGTCGAAACCCGTGATCTGCCGGATGGACTTCAAGCGGTACCGCAGAGTGCTTCGATGGATCATCAGGCTTTCGGCTGTACTGTCGTAGTTGCCGCCGTGGTCCAGATACTGGGCCAGGGTTTGCACCAGGTCAGACCCGCGGCTGTCGTCGGCGCGTTGAAGGGTGCCGAGCCACTCGTCGATATAGCCGACCAGGTCCGGTGCGCCCCTAGCCGGGTTCAAGATGCGGTAGATCCCTAGTTGGTCAAATCGGGTGACACCGTAGCGATCGATTGAACCGGCGCGGATGTGCAGCGCGTGCAGGGCTTCCGAGAAGGAGCGCGGAATCTGAGCGACATCCAGGCTTGGCCCGCCGATGCCCACGGCCCCGGTGGCACTCCGCAGGGTCTTGGCGACAACTGAAAAGACCTCGGCACCCAATGGATCCCCACGCACCACGGCAACAGCCATGTCCGAGCGCCGCGAAACGAGTGCGGATGAACGAAGTTCCAGGAACGTCCTGCGCAGGGCCACCACAACGGTATCGTCAGTTCTTGGCGGCTGCCACTCCGCCACGATGACGTGCTGCGGACCACTGATGTCATACCCCAATGCCGCCGTACGAACGCCTGCGGTCGCGCCATCCATTCCGGACACGAGTTCGTCCACGAGGTCGCGCCCCAACCTTAGTTCCAGCCGGGCCAGGTCCCGGCCGTGCGACAACTCGACTTCCAAGAGCCGCGAAGCGTACTTCAACGCGAAGACATGGCCGGCTGTGACCGGCCCGTCGGTTTCCAGCATGCAAATAGCCCCCAACACCTCGCCGTGCGAGAGGGCGAGGGCTACAAGCCTTCGGGGTTCGCGAACTGGTGAGCCGGAGGCAAGCCATAGCTGCGCAGTCCGCGACCTGGCCGCTGCGCCAAGCCTTGGGTATGGCCGTTTGGACCCGATCCCCGCCGCCGCGCTAATATGCCCGAACGCGTCCTCAATGCAGATGGGCCGCCCCGTCAGCCGAGAAAGGACCTCCGCCAGGAGTCCCTCCCTGGAGTGACTCTTCCCAAGGTCCGAGGTCGCGCCCTGGTCGAGGGCATCCCGAATCCTGTCGTGCTCTTCAAGCTCAAGTACCGTCGCCGAGAGGGACAGGAGACGCTGGTCCATGTCATCATTCACGGGTTCACGGGGGGATTCCCTGGTGTGAGTCGTTGCCCCAGCAATTGTCCGGAGCTGCACCAGCTGCGGGAGACCGGGAGGGTCGGCCGCCGACAGCACCAGGCACGCGCTCAGCTCGGCACCGGCGCCAACGGTGAACAGCGCGTATCGCCAGCCCTGCCTGGCACACGGGAGAACGGAGTCCCTACCATTGAGGCGCCGGACGTCTTGATCCTGGGGCAACGCTGCGCGTTCGGGCACGGGGCTCAACCTGCCATTCACCGCGAGGTAACGGCCTTCGACCTCACAGAACGACATCTCCGACACCGCTTGCGCGGCCGTGTTGAGGATTTCCTCTGCCGGACGTTGATCAAACATGTTGTTCCTCGTCTCTGTCCACAGCAAAGGGAAACATACAGGTGATCAACCCCGGGCAGATCTTGATCCTTTGCCCCCTATGATCCACATTCTGCTCAGCGGCTTGTCCCACGACTGAACTGAGGATCAACTGATCTTCGGATCCCGCGGTATGCCCTCCTGATATACGAACGTTCTGGGCAGCTATCCCGGTACTTGGCCGGGATGCCGGTGACTCGTCTCTGGCGGGCCCCGCTCTGCGGCTGGTGCGGCAAGGCCGGGATCGGCTGTCCAACACCACCAACCTACGCCCGTATGCCGCCGTTGTTAAGCGCTTGCCATATCCCTGCGGATTGCCGTCAGTGCTGGACGCTCAACGGCATCTGGGGACGTCGTCGACGCTTCCTCGGCATCGTCAGAGTTCCCGGCCTCCTGCTGCGTGCGGAGACTCGGCTTGCGAAAGACCCGCGAAACGGGTGGCCGCAGTCATCGTCCGTCGCGCCAGTGGACGGTCCCGCTGGACTTTCACCGGCCCTCCCTTCAACGCGCACTTGTGGGTCCGTCCCGGAGCAGACGCAGATGCTCGTGGATCATCGCCACGGCCGTTGAGCCTTCACCGGCGGCAGCCGTCACGCGTTTGACGGATCCATGCCGGACATCGCCGGCCGCGAACATTCCGGGAACGCTGGTTTCCAGGGGCAGCCGTATGCGCCCCAAATGGCTGAATTCAGGAGGAAGATCCTCAAGATCAGCCCCGGTGAGAACAAAGCCGTGGCCATCCAGGGCGACGGTTCCCTGCAGCCATTCCGTGTGCGGCGCGGCCCCGATAAAAATGAAGAGGTAGCGGGAGTCGAGGGTGCGCTGTTCGCCTGTGGCTCCCAGATCGACGACAATCCGTTCAAGTGCGCCGGCGCCGTCTACGGCCACGATGTTGGCCCCGAGGAGTACCTCTATGCCCGGTTGCCCTTCGATCCGGTCCGCGAGATATCTCGACATGTCCCTGCGGAGGTCCGCCCCGCGCACCACCAGCCGCACTTGTGCTCCCGTGCCAGCCAGGAAAAGCGCGGCCTGTCCCGCTGAGTTTCCACCGCCTACGACGGTCACGGGCTGCAATCCGCAGAGCCTGGCTTCGTGGACAGTAGCGGCGTAGAAGACGCTGATCCCTTCGAATTTCTCCAGCCCGGGGACTGGCAGCCGGCGGTAACGAACCCCGGTCGCGAGCAGCGCTGCCCGGGAGGAGGCCGGGCCGCTCTCGTTGAACTCGGCGCGGAACTCGCCGTCTTTCAATTCGATGCTCCGTGCCCGGCATGCGACGTTGATCTGAACGCTGAACTTACGGGCCTGGATGATCGCCCTTTCAGTAAGTTCGCCGCCTGAGATCCCGGCGGGAAAGCCGAGAAAGTTCTCGATCCGCGACGACGTGCCGGCCTGCCCACCTATCGCGAAGCCTTCTTTAAGGACCACCGACAACCCGTCCGACGCGGCGTAGACGGCAGCCGCCAGGCCGGCGGGGCCGGCTCCGATCACCATGAGATCGTACGTAGCCGAATGCTCTTTCACCGCCCGTAGGCCCATCGCCAGGGCCAGATCTGCGTTCGACGGGTTCTTGAGGACCTGTGCGGGGCTTAGCACCACCGCCGGCAGCTCATCCGCGAGTATCCCGGCCCGGTCCAGGATGCCCTGCGCCTGTTTGTCATCCTCCAGATCGACCAACAGGTGAGGCAGGCGGTTGGCGGCTGCAAACTCCAGCAGGCGAAGAGTGTCCCGGCTGAAGCGTGATCCAACGATGCGCATGCCCGCGCCCTCGCTGATCAGCAGGATACGCCGTTGAAGATATGCCCGCAGGATGGTCTCGCCCACCGCGGCGTCCGTCAGCACGGCACGGCGCAGGTCGACCCCGCTGATCTGCAGCACTTCACCCGCCTCGGCGGACACAGCGCTGACAAAGGCCGGTTGCCCCTCGACGAGGCCCAGTTCCCCTAGGAAGCGTCCCGGACCGTGAACTTCAAGGATCCGCGTGTCGGGGTCAAGCTCAGCGGTCTGCCAGCCACCTGCGGCGTGAAGCCCCTCGACGACCAGGACCGTGCCCCGCAGTATGACGAAGAAATCAGCCTCGACCGTCCCCTCCTGGATGAGGACGTCTCCCGCCGAGGTAGACCGGCGGGTGCCGGCGCGGCCCAACAATTCGATCTGGGCTTGGCTGAGCCGGGGATAGGCGCCGGAGAGATCCGGCGTTTCGATCGGCGTCGATCCTGCGACAGGTTTCATCAGCTCGTTGCGCCTGCCTGTCGCCTAGACCAGTGCCTCATGGGGATAGCACCAGCGCCAGTCCTCGCCAGGCTCCAAGGAACGAACGATCGGATGCAACTCGTTGGCGTGAGCTCGGGCGTGCCGCATGGGCGAGGAATCACAACACCCGACATGGCCGCAGGAGAGACACAAACGCAAATGAACCCAAGGGGTGCCCAAGGCCAGACATTCCTCGCAGCCCTGCGGTGTGCGCACCCGAACCGGCCGAATCCGCGCCAGGTGCGGATCAGGAATTCCTGGAATCATCATGGTGGCTCCTATATCAGTCTGGCCATGAAGCGAGCCTTGCCGCGCTGATCGGGATTGAGCCCTCACGCAGCCAGAACCCTCGCCCCTTTGGCAGGTTTACCGTTAACCCATCGAGAGACGTGCATCAGGGCTTTTGCCCAGCCTGCGCAGTCCAACACCGGAGGCAATCAGAAGTACTCCGAGGAGAATTGCGAAAGACGAGAGCAGGCCCAGGAGACTAAGTATTCCTGCGCCGGGAAGAATCACCAGGACGAGCCCGAAGAGGGTGGTGATAATACCTGTGATCAGCCAGAGCCACCATGACCCGACAGTCCTCTTGGCTTCAAAGGCCAGCCCGATCTGGGAGACACCGAGAATAACCGCCCACAGGCCGATGACAAACGCCAACGAGATGGCAGTGATGCCCGGCCAGGCGAATGCGACGATCCCCGCGAGCACGGAAATGATGCCGCCCAGCAGTTGCCAGACCGACCGGCGCCTCTTGCGTGTGGCGTAGTGCACGATGTTGGCTGCACCGTCGAAGAGAGCGTAGATCCCGAAGAGGATCACTAGGGCGAGGACGGAGACACCGGGCCAGAGGACGACCAAAATGCCGAATAGAACGGCGGCCGCACCCCGGACGATTAACGCGCTTCCTGATCCCTTGAACAATTGTTCTGCCAGTTGGTCGGACATGGCCACACCCCTGTTTCTGAGAATCGGCGGTCTCTGGAAGTTGATGTCGATAAAATTGCTGGGCCCGGGCCCCCGCGAGCAGGTCTAACCCGTCGCGGTGCTGCCCAAAGTGACTTTCACTGTCTTCGTATCCTGCCCGCGCCGGAACCCGACGTCCGCCTGCTGGCCCGGTTCCTTCTTGCGAACAGCGGCAAGGAGGTCGGTCACACTGCTGATCTTCTGCCCGTCGAACTGGGTGATGATGTCTCCTGGCTGCAATCCCGCGTCGGCGGCCGGCCCTCCCTTGGCAACTTCGATGACCAGCGCGCCCGAGGTTGTGGGGAGGCCAAAGCGGTTTGCGACTTCTTGAGTGATATCGGTCGGGATGATGCCAAGGACGGGATGGGTGGCTACTCCGCTCTTCAGGATCTGGTCCGCTACGTGGGTCACGGTAGCCGCGGGAGTCACGAAGCCGATCGATACCGCACCCGAGCTGGGTGGGAGATACGCTTCCGAGAGCCCGATGATCTCAGAGCTGCTGTTGACCACGGCTCCACCGGAGTTGCCCGGCGAGATGGGGGCGTCTGTCTGGATAAGGTCAATAAGCCCCTGGGGCGATCCCTCGGACGGTGGCATATTACGTTGAAGCGCGGAGACTATGCCCGCCGTGACCGTCTGCTCCAGCCCGAGGGGACTGCCGATAACGACTGCCAGCTGCCCGACTTCCGGGAGTGCCGCCGAGAACTTGGCGGCCGGAAGGTTGCCCCGGTCAGCCTTCACCACAGCCACGTCGGTTGGGTCGTCGACACCGACGACAGTGGCTGTGGCTTGGGATCCGTCCGCGAAGTGGATCCGGACGCTCTTGAACGGCTTCTTTTGCTGGTCCTCCACCACGTGGGCGTCCGTGACGATGGTCCCGTCGCTGCGGTAGACCACTCCGCTTCCGATGCCCCCTGACGTCTCGATCGTCACCACCGAGGGCTCGACTTCTCTGACGATCCCGGGAACGGCTGAAAGGTCCCCGGTGGAAGTCGAAGCGCCAGCACTGGCGGATGGTAATGCCGGAGCCGGAGGCGACCCCGTGCACGCCGATCCGAATATCAGGAATCCCGCGCCGAGTGCGGCGGTCCAGGCCCTCCCGGGTCCTGGACCCTGGAGCGCGGCCGTGGCCCCGGCGGTCGTCGTCCTGCTCATACTCATTGGATTCCCGTTGCTTTCTTCGGCTGCTTGCGGAAGCAGATGGCAGGTTGAGTCTCCACCGCCGGCACCGCGTGCGCATGGTCCCGGGATGTCTAAAAACCGCCCCCATTTGAATCCGCCAGATCAGCCCGGGGCGCGTCGTGCGCGCTGAGCGGATCGAGACCGTCAGGGAGGTTGAACCCATTGGTCGGACAGCCGGAGGCGAGCCGGAGCGGGACACGTGTCCTGAGAGGTGAATTACCTGGAACATATTTGACCCTCTGGGGTCGTGCCGTCGCTCCCGTCCGAGGGCAGACTCAACCCTACAAGGCCCCATGACACGACCCTGAGCCTCGTGGCCCAGCCAGGGCGTACATCATGCGGGTGCAGCGTCGGGCGGACGTCCCAGGACTGGTCGCGCCCTCTAGGACCGGAGTGAGTCATGGCCAAAGCGGTAGGAATTGATCTCGGAACAACCAACTCGGTGATCGCGGTCTGGGAAGGCGGGGAAGCCCGCGTCATACCCAACGCGGAAGGAGCGCGGACCACTCCGTCGGTTGTGGCGTACACGGACTCCGGGGAACGGCTTGTGGGGCAACTGGCCCGCCGGCAGTCGATTCTCAACCCCAAGGGGACTATCACGTCGGCCAAGCGTTTCATCGGCCGGCACTATGAGGAGATCACGGATGAGGCCAAGGCCGTGAGTTTCGACGTCGTGGGGGACGACAACGGGGTCGCCAGGTTTCACGTCCAGGGCAAGAAAGTCGCGCCCGAAGAGGTGAGTGCGCTCGTTCTCCGCAAGCTGGTGGACGACGCCGCGAAGCAGTTGGGCGAAAAGGTGACGGAGGCCGTCATTACGGTTCCCGCGTATTTTAACGACGCGCAGCGCACAGCGACCAAGGACGCGGGCAGGATCGCCGGGCTGGAAGTCCTGCGCATCATCAATGAACCTACTGCAGCGGCTCTGGCCTACGGCATCGATAAACGCCAGCACGAGACCGTGTTGGTTTTTGACCTTGGCGGCGGCACTTTTGATGTCAGCCTGCTGGACGTGGGGGACGGGGTTGTAGAGGTCCGCTCCACGGCCGGTGACACGCACCTTGGCGGAGACGATTTTGACCGCCGGCTTGTCGATTACTTGGCTGACGACTTCCAGAAGGAGACGGGCATCGACCTCCGGTCGGACCCCCAGGCGTTGCAACGCCTGTTCGAGGCTGCCGAGAAAGCGAAGGTCGAGCTGAGTTCTGTGACCCAGACCCCAGTGAACCTTCCCTTCATCACCGCCGACGCCACGGGACCCAAGCATCTGACTACTACCGTTCGGCGCTCCGTTTTTGAAGACATCACCCATGACCTGGTGGAACGCACCATGGGCCCGGTAAAGCAGGCGATGACGGACGCCAAGGTCACGGCCAACGACATCGACGAAGTGATTTTGGTCGGCGGCTCCACGCGCATTCCAGCGGTACAGAGCGTCGTTCGGCGTTTGACCGGCGGCAAAGATCCCAACATGAGCGTCAATCCCGATGAAGTGGTGGCTATCGGGGCGGCGATCCAGGCCGGCGTGCTCAAGGGAGAAGTCTCGGACGTCCTGCTGTTGGACGTTGTGCCGCTTTCCCTCGGTGTAGAAACCCGCGGCGGCGTGATGACAAAGATCATCGAGCGGAACACGACCATCCCCGCAAGGCGCAGCGAAGTGTTCTCCACCGCCGACGACAACCAGCCCGCCGTCGACGTGGTGGTCCTGCAGGGGGAGCGGGAACTGGCAGCGGATAATCGGGTGCTGGGACGGTTCCAGCTGAGCGATATTCGGCCAGCGCCCCGGGGGGAACCGCAGGTCGAGGTCACGTTCGACGTGGACGCCAACGGCATTCTGAACGTCACCGCTCGCGACAAGGACACGGGCAAGGAACAGGGCATCACGATCAGCGAAGGCTCCAACCTCGACGCCAAGGAAGTCGAGCGCATGATTGCCGAGGCCGAGTCCCACCGAGGCGAAGACCTGCAGAACCGGGAGCGGATTGACACCCTGAACGAACTCGATGCGGTGGCCTACCGTGTTGAGCGGGCTATCAATGAACTGGGTGACGCAGCGCCGGTGCATGACAAGGCCCGCGCGGAACTCCTGATAGGGCAGGCGCGCGACGCGGTCAGCAACCAGGCGGACGTTGGCACCGCGAGGGAACTAATTTCCGAGCTTCAGCAGTTACAGTCGGCGCTGAGTGCGTCGACAGCCGCCGCGGCCACAGCAGGGGCAGACCAGGCATCCGCATCCCAGCCCGGAGCCCCCGACGATGCAGATGACATCGTCGATGCAGAATTCGATCGTGGCTAGGAACGGCCATGAGCGACCGTGCGGGCCCTGCTGGACAGGCCCATCCAGGAGGTGAGGAGGCAGAGGCCTCCGCAGCCGATGAGAGGGAACCCGAAGCGGCGGCGCAGGCCGGTGAGCTGGCCAAAATGGAAGATCTGTGGCGCCGTGCGCTGGCTGATGCGGATAACGTTCGCAAGCGCGCCGCCCGTGACGGCGCCCGAGTGAGGGCACAGGAACGCGCCGCCGTCTCTTTGGAATGGCTGCCTGTGCTGGACAACCTGGAACTGGCCATGGCCCACGCACCCTCCGCGGGGGATCCGCTCGTGGAGGGCATCGCCGCTATCCGATCCCAGGCGATCGATACTCTGGCCCGTCTGGGCTACCCGCGGATCGACGGTGAGAACGTCCCCTTCGACCCCCGGATTCACGAGGTGGTCAGTGTAGCGGAAACGGACGAGGCTCCCCCCGGGACCGTGCTGACCGTTCTGCGACCGGGCTACGGCAGCACGGACACTGTCCTCAGGCCAGCCGCCGTTGTGGTGAGCCGGGCGGTGACCCCGGACCGTGGCTAAGGATCACTACTCCGTTCTCGGCGTCCCGCGCACGGCGGAGCCTGACGAAATCCAGCGCGCCTACCGCAAACTGGCCAGAAAATACCATCCGGACGTGAACCGGGAGCCGGATGCCGGCGATAGGTTCAAGGAGATCGGCGAGGCTTACGATATTTTGTCGGATCCCGAAAACAGGGCGCGCTACGACCGTTTCGGCGCCGATTTCCGGCAGTACGCCGGCAGCGGCGCAGGCCCGGGAGGCGGCGGCGCGCGGGGGGCGCCGGGGGGGCCGCGCCCCGGCCCCCGGCCGGGCCCGCGTCCGGGACGCGCCCCGTACGGCAATGCCCACGTCGACATGGGCGGCGACGTCGATTGGGAGGATCTGCTCGGAGGCTGGTTCCGGCAGCAGGCGGGTGGCCCGTCGCGGGGGGCGGACCACGAAGCCGAGCTATGGCTGACCGTTGCGGAAGCCGTCCGCGGCGGAAGGCGCGCCGTCAGGTTGGCTCAGCCGGACGGGGATACCCGCGATTATGACGTCGACGTGCCTCCCGGTGTGCTCGACGGGCAGCGCATCCGTCTGGCTGGGGAAGGCGCGGCGGGCCGCGAAGGGGGACCACCGGGCGACCTTCAGTTGACCGTCCGGCTCCTGCCCGACAGCAGGTACCGGCTAAAGGGCCGGGATATCTACCTCGACCTTCCGGTATCGCCCTCAGAGGCGGCCCTAGGAGCCAAGATCAAGACCGAGGCTCCCACCGGGACAGTCACGATCACCGTGCCTGAGGGCTCCTCTAGCGGCCGCAGGCTGCGGCTGCGAGGGCAGGGCATGCCCAACCCGCGGGGATTGCCGGGGCACCTATATGCGGAGCTCAAGATCATGGTGCCGGCGAGCCTTAACAAAGAGGAACGCAAGCTGTACCAGAAACTCGGCAGCGTCTCCGACTTCAATCCACGGGGGGAACAATGAGCAAGACGTATGCGCTCGCCTACCCGTGGCGCCTGAATCTCGAGGCGGTGGCGCGCAGCAGTGGCGTCCACCCCGACATTGTCAGGCGGTTCGTGGAGCTGGATTTGATTCGACCGCTAGGCGGTGATGCTCCCGGCGGCCCCTGGTTCAGTCCGCGAACCCCGGAACTGATCGCGCGTGTCCTGCGGCTGCACGCGGAGCTGGCGCTGAATTATGCGGCAATCCCGCTGGTTCTGGACCTCCAAGCGCGGGTGGACGCGCTGGAACGACGTTTGGTTGAAATCACAAAGGTGGAAAGGACTACTTCGCGATGAATATGGAGAGTTTGACGCAGAAGTCGCAGGAAGCCTTGGCCGCGGCCCAGCGGATCGCCCAGCAACACGGCCACACCGAAACGGACGGGGAGCATCTGCTGGCGGCACTGCTGGAGCAGGAGGGGGGCCTCGTTCCGCGGCTGCTCGTGGGCATGCAAGTTGACGTGGACGAGCTGAATAGAGCGGTCGAAGCCGAGCTGCAGCGGAAGCCGAAGGTCACCGGCCCGGGGGCGGCGCCGGGGCAGGTGTACGTGAGCCGCAGGCTCGGCACACTCCTCGATGCAGCCGAACGTGAAGCCAAACGGCTCAAAGACGAATACGTCTCGGTGGAACACCTTCTGGTCGCGCTGGCTGAGGAAGGTCGGTCCACCGCGTCCGGCAGGGTGCTGGCCGAGCATGGCATCACCCGCGAGGCGTTTCTCTCGGTCCTGACACAGGTCAGGGGAAACCAGCGCGTCACCTCGGCAACGCCGGAGCAGACCTACGAGGCTCTGGAGAAGTACGGACGCGACCTGGTCGCGGACGCCCGCAGTGGAAAACTGGATCCGGTCATCGGCCGCGACGCGGAAATCCGCCGGGTCGTCCAGATACTTTCGCGCAAAACGAAAAATAATCCGGTGCTGATAGGCGAGCCTGGAGTCGGCAAGACCGCCATCGTGGAGGGGCTGGCCCAGCGGATCGTCCGGCAGGACGTGCCGGAAGGGCTGAAGAACAAGACCATCTTCTCGCTCGACATAAGCGCCCTCGTGGCCGGTGCCAAGTACCGCGGAGAATTCGAGGAGCGGCTGAAGGCGGTGCTGGCCGAGGTGCTGGCGGCAGAAGGCAGGATCCTGCTCTTCGTGGACGAGCTGCACACCGTCGTCGGGGCGGGCGCGTCCGAGGGGTCGATGGACGCCGGGAACATGCTCAAGCCGATGCTGGCCCGCGGGGAGCTGCACATGATCGGCGCGACCACCCTTGACGAATACCGCAAACACATCGAGTCGGATCCGGCTTTGGAACGCCGTTTCCAGCCGGTCACGGTGGACGAGCCCGACGTCGAGGATGCTATTTCCATTCTTCGCGGGCTGCGGGAGCGGCTCGAGGTCTTCCACGGTGTGCGGATCCAAGACAGTGCTTTGGTGGCTGCGGCTACCCTCTCCCACCGGTACATCACTGATCGTTTCCTTCCGGACAAGGCGATTGACCTTGTGGATGAGGCGTGCGCCCGCCTGCGGACGGAAATCGATTCGATGCCCGCCGAACTGGATGAACTCACACGGAAAGTCACCCGGCTCGAAATCGAAGACGCGGCACTCTCCAAGGAGACCGACCCGGCAAGCAAGGCACGGCTTGAGGAGCTGAGGCGTGAATTGGCGGACCTGCGCGGTGAGGCCGACGCGAAGAGGGCCCAATGGGAAGCCGAGCGCCAAGCGATCCACAAACTGCAGGACATCCGCAGTGAGCTGGAGCGGACTCGGCAGGAGGCGGAGGAAGCCGAGCGGAATTATGACCTCAATCGGGCGGCGGAGCTACGCTACGGACGGCTTGCAGACCTTGAACGACGGCTGGCCGCCGAGGAGGAACGGTTGACCGCGAAACAGGGTGAAGAGCGCCTACTCCGCGAGGTGGTGACGGAGGACGAGATTGCCGACATCGTTGCGGCTTGGACAGGCATACCGGTCGCACGGCTGAAGCAGGGCGAACGTGAGAAAGTCCTACACCTGGACGAAATCCTGCGCGCCCGCGTGGTGGGGCAGGAAGAAGCTATCGGTGCTGTGTCCGACGCCATCATCCGCGCCCGCTCCGGTATCCGGGATCCCCGCCGGCCCATCGGCTCCTTCATCTTCCTCGGCCCGACCGGAGTAGGGAAGACCGAGCTTGCAAAGGCTCTGGCTGCGGCGCTCTTCGACAGCGAGAACGCCATGATCCGGCTGGACATGAGTGAGTACCAGGAGCGCCACACCGTGAGCCGCCTGCTGGGGGCGCCTCCCGGCTACATCGGTTACGACGAAGGGGGACAGCTCACTGAAGCGGTACGCCGGAAGACATACTCGGTGGTGCTGTTCGATGAGGTGGAAAAGGCCCATCCGGATATTTTCAACACCTTGCTGCAGGTGCTCGACGACGGGCGGATTACGGATTCTCAGGGCCGGACCGTTGATTTCCGCAACACCGTCATTATCATGACCTCCAATATCGGTTCCCAGTATCTTTTGGAGGGTTCCACCGAAGGCGGGGAGATCACCGAGGAGGCGCGGGGCATGGTGATGGGCGAGCTCCGGGCGCATTTCCGCCCCGAGTTCCTCAACCGCGTGGACGACACGGTCCTGTTCGCACCCCTCGGGCTGCCGCAAATCGAGCGCATCGTTGATCTGCAGTTCCACCAGCTGCGGCAGCGGCTGGCAGAGCAGCAAATAGAGCTGCACCTGACTGAGGAAGCGCGCCTTCTGATAGCCGAACGCGGCTTCGATCCGGTCTACGGAGCGCGACCGCTGCGCCGCTACATTTCCCATGTGGTGGAAACGCAGGTGGGGCGGGCCCTGCTCCGTGGCAGCATCGCGGAAGGCGGCGTGGTCACTGTGACGACATCCGGTGGGGAATTAGTGGTTGACTACAGCACGATGGAGCTGGAGGGGGCTGGAACTTTATGAACAAGGCCATCATCAAATGTCCGCATTGCGGCAAGTCCAACCGCGTCCCGGCTGTCGCCAAGGGCCTGCCGCACTGCGGGAGTTGCCACCGGGAGCTTCCCTGGGTGGTTGAAGCGGGGGACGATGACTTCGGCGAAATCGCTGAACGGTCCGACGTTCCGGTGATGGTGGACTTCTGGGCGGTGTGGTGCGGACCCTGCAGAATGGTGAGCCCGGTGCTGGACCAGTTGGCGCACGAACGCGCGGGGCACATCAAACTGGTGAAGGTCGATGTGGATCGCTCGCCGCAGCTCTCCGCCAGGTTTGCCATTCAGGCGGTGCCAACGTTGATGGTCATCGTGGACGGCAAGATCGTCGCACGGCAGGCCGGCGCAGCGCCCGCCCCCGTGCTGAGGTCGTGGCTGGAGAAAGCACTCACGAAGTAGGCAGCAAAAAGCGGACGCCCTAGGGCGGTTTTCCGCCATCCTCGGTGACGCTAATAGGACTGGAGCGAAGTGGATAACGAGTCAGGCAGCGGGGAGTCGATGAGGTTTGGTACGCCTCCGAAGGAGGCCAGGGTCCGGGCCGTCTCCACGAACTCGCGTGCCAGCCCGTCGTTGACGTCAGTGCGCCACGCAATCGACAGCGGAGAGGGTGGGACGTCTCTGACGGGGATGAAAGACAGCCCGGGACGGTCATAGAAACGTTGGGTCGAGGCCTGAGTGAACGCAATGCCCCGCTCACCCATGATGGCTTCGAAACACTCGTCGACGGTGGCTACTTGAGTGCCCAGACGGACGGGCTGCCCGCCGCGGGCCTGGGTGGCGAGCCAGAAATCCCTCCATTTATCTGGAGCCTTGCGGGCGACGAAGGATTCATCAACGACCTGTTCCACCGAGACCTCGGACAGACCGGCAAAGCGGGAACTGCTGGCAACTACCAGGACCCGCGGCTCTATGAACAGTGTCTCCATGGCGAGCCAGTCAGCCGCCGGCAGGGGCGGCCGCACAAAGGCCACGTCAGCGCTTCCATCGGCCAACCCGGCGGTTGGATCGGCGAAATCGAAGGACCTCATCTGGACGTGAATTTCCGGGTGGTTGTTCTTGAACGCGGCGAGGATCCGAGGGGTCAGTTCAGCCGCCGCGTTTGCCTGAAAGCCAACTATCAGGGTGCCCCGTACGCCGCTGGCTACCTCGCGCGTCAACGAAACGGCTCGCTCCGCGGCGGATAAAAGACGCTTAGCTTCACCCAACAGGACGTCCCCTGCGCTGGTCAGGGAGACGCTTCGGCTGGTCCGGATCAACAGGGGAGTGCCCAGCGAGTGTTCAAGCTTCCGTATTTGGACGCTGAGGGATGGCTGCGCGATGTGGAGCCGCGCAGCGGCTCGACCAAAGTGCAATTCTTCCGCAACGGCAACGAAGTACTGCAGGACGCGCAGGTCTAGCTGTGGCTGCTGCATCGTTCAACTGTAAGCTCCGCCACAATCGCGGTCCAATAGGTTCGGCCTATCGGTGGATAGGGCACAGGTATTGGACCGTTTGCGGTCGCGGGGGCTGCAATGGAAACAGCGAAGGGTTGCCAACGGAGACAGCCGCCATGCGCTCCAGGAACCCCGCTTTCGAGGGTCGGACAGAGAAGCCCGACCCTCCGTGAGACCAATGAGAGGAACAATGAAATGACGGTCGCAACACGTGCCCCTTCTGTAGAATCCTGGGTTCAGAGCTTCACCGAGGCCAACAACCAGGACCCGGAAATTCAGGCCCACGGCAAGTACTTCACCTGCTCCTATCTGCTGGATATGGAAGATCACACCTTTGTTGTCCGGGTGGTGTCGGGCACCATCGCCCAGATTTCCGTGAACCCGGGGCCCATCGAGGTGCCGTACCAGTTCGCCATCCGGGCCAGCGCCAACACCTGGAGTGAATTCGGCAAGCCGGTCCCGGCTCCGATGTACCACGGCATCTGGGCCGCCACTTTCCAACGCGACATGAAGCTGGAGGGCGACGTCCTGGTCCTGATGCAGAACCTGCGCTGCCTCACCCGCCAGATCGAACTGCTGCGCTCCACCGGCGCACCCGTCTAGACCATAGGAGTTCCTGACATGAGCAAAATTTCACCCGTCACCGGCCATTACGTCACCGTCGACGTGGACGGTCTTGAATACAAGGTTTTCTACCTCGAGAACGGCCAGGGCCAGCCCCTGGTGTGCCAGCACACCGCCGGCGCCCATAACCACCAGTGGCGCGGCCTGCTGGAGGACCCGGAAATCACCGCCAACTACCGCGTCATCGCCTACGACCTCCCCCGCCACGGCAAGTCCGACCCGCCGGAAAACACCCAATGGTGGACTGAGGAGTACCAGCTCAGCGCGGACCACTTCGCCAACTTCATCGTCGCCCTCGTTGATGCACTGGAACTGGTCGACCCCATCTTCATGGGATCCTCCTTCGGCGGCAACATTGCGCTGCAGCTCGCCCACCGCTTCCCGGAGAGGTTTGGCGCCGTCATCCCCGTGGAGGGAGCGGACTACTCACCGGGCTTCTACCTCGACTGGTGGCAGCACCCGCATGCAAATGCCGCGCAGGTGTGCGGCAGCGGCACCTGGGATCTCATGGCCCCGCAATCGCCGGAGGCGGACCGTTGGAAGACGTGGTTCTACTACACCCAGGGTTCCGAGGCGTTCAAGGGTGATTTGTACTTCTACTCCGTGGACCACGATCTGCGCGGCAAACTGGGCGAAATCCAGACCGATAAATGCGCGGTGGTCCTGATGACCGGCGAGTACGACTACCTCACCACACCTGAAGACGGAGCCCGCACGGCCCGCCAGATCCCGGGTGCCGAGTTCATCGAGATGAAGGCCATCGGTCACTTTCCGATGAGCGAAAACTACCCGGTCTTCAAGGGATACCTCGTTCAGGCTCTGGACCTCATCCGCACCAAGACCAGCGTCCGAGCTTAGCCGGTTCTCATTCAAGGCGTCGGTGCCGGCCCGGTAGGACCGGCACCGACGCTGCCACCTCAATGGTGACAGACACATAGATTCAACGTCCTCATGCCCTGCCTCTGGCAGCCGGGCCGTGCCAAACTGCTGAAGGCGGTCTGTGCACCGCCACGGCTGCCTTCAAGCCTCTTTGGAGTTAGAACGATGTCAATAAACACCGAGCGTGAGGCCGCGCTGCTGGCCACCGTGCCGACAGGCCTGCTGATTGACGGGCAGTGGCGTCCGGCTGCGTCCGGCAAGACGTTCGACGTCGAGGATCCCGCGACCGGTAAGGTCCTGTTGAGCCTTGCGGACGCCGGTCCGGAGGATGGTGCTGCCGCCCTGGATGCTGCCGCCGCGGCGCAGGAGTCCTGGGCCAAGGTCCCGCCGCGGGAGCGCGGCGAGATCCTGCGCCGGGCCTTCGAGCTCGTCACTGAACGGGCTGAGGACTTCGCGCTGCTGATGACCCTGGAGATGGGCAAGCCGCTGGCCGAGGCCCGGGGTGAAGTGACGTACGGGGCGGAGTTCCTGCGCTGGTTCTCCGAGGAGGCCGTTCGTGCGTTTGGGCGTTACTCGGTGTCCCCGGACGGCAAGTCCCGGCTCCTGGTGACGAAGAAGCCGGTGGGGCCCTGCCTGCTGATCACGCCGTGGAATTTCCCGCTGGCCATGGCGACCCGCAAGGTCGCCCCGGCTGTCGCGGCTGGCTGCACGATGGTGCTGAAGTCCGCGAACCTGACGCCGCTGACCTCGCAGCTGTTCGCCGCCGTGATGGTCGAAGCTGGCCTGCCCGCCGGTGTGCTGAACCTGATCCCGACCTCCACCGCCGGTGCCACGACCGGGCCGCTGATCAAGGATTCGAGGCTGCGCAAGCTCTCCTTCACCGGTTCCACGGAGGTCGGCCGGCGGTTGCTGGCGGACGCTTCGGAGACTGTGCTGCGGACCTCGATGGAGCTTGGCGGCAACGCACCGTTTGTGGTGTTCGAGGACGCCGACGTCGACGCGGCCGTGGCCGGGGCGATGCTGGCGAAGCTGCGGAACATGGGCGAGGCCTGCACCGCCGCGAACCGGTTTATCGTGCACGAGTCCGTCGCGCAGGAGTTCGCTAAGAAGTTCGCCGCGAAGATGATGGAGATGACCACGGCCCGGGGCACCGAACCGGAGTCCAAGGTCGGTCCGCTGATCGATGCCAAGAGCCGGGACAAGGTCCACGAACTCGTCACCGACGCCGTGAGCGAAGGGGCTGTCCTCATCATGGGCGGGGCGCCGGTGGACGGTCCGGGATACTTCTACGAACCCACCCTTCTCCTCGACGTGCGGGAAGGCACCAGGATCCTGACCGAGGAAATCTTCGGCCCCGTCGCCCCGATCATCACCTTCGACACCGAGGACGAGGCCGTCCGGCTCGCGAACAACACCGAATACGGCCTGGTGGCGTACGTCTTCACCCGGGACCTCAACCGGGGCATCCGGATGGGCGAACGCCTGGAGACCGGCATGCTGGGCCTGAACGCCGGCGTCGTGTCCAACGCGGCCGCCCCGTTCGGCGGAGTCAAGCAGTCCGGGCTGGGACGAGAGGGCGGCCTCGAAGGGATCGAGGAATACCTCTACACCCAGTACATCGGCATCGCCGACCCCTACGCCGGCTAAACCCGGAAGCCGATGTACACCCCAAACCACAATGTGCCTTCCGCTGCGTCTCGTCTCTGAGCCCCGAAAACGGATCTTCCGTCATCTAAAGGGGGTGAGGCCAACTCTGAAATGGTGTGCGAAATAGATCGGGCGAGGTGGTAAGCGGCGTCATCCAGACAGGGGAGGGGTCCCCCATTCGGTGGTGTGGTGCGGCGAGTACTGGCGCCGAGGCTAAATGGCGCAACCCGGCGGGGGAGCCACAGCAGCTGTACGAGTAGTTGACCCGACTTACCCGGCAGAAGATCCTTGGAACCGTGTACCTGTAGAGGTGCTTGGCGAGCACCGTTCCGCAAGATAAGGCTTCCAATCCGGGTCATCGAAGTCAGGCTCTGTGCCGGGGCCGTTTGGCGCTCTTGCAAGCTCGAGGGCGGTTGCGAGGTACAGATGTTGGCCCACGATTTTCTTTAGCTTGCGGCCGAGTGCCATCCTCCACTGCTGCTTCGTGGTAGCTTCCGAGTTAGATCCATTTCGGGGCGGCTGGAACGCCGCCGTCGATGGATTCGGCGCCGGGCCCGGTGGCGGTGACGCCGCTGTTGCCGCGGCCGGCGGCCCATTCGACGACGGCGGGCAGCGGCCCGGAGACCACCGTGGGGGAGTCTGATGAGGTGTCCCCGTAGTTGAGGTCCCGGTCGGTGACCTTGACGACGAGGTTCTTGTCTGTGCCGCGGGTGTGCCAGGCGCCGGTGATGTCGTTGAGTAGGCGTTCCAGGACGGGTGCGGGGAGGTCGCGGAAGACGGCGCCGTTGGCCAGGTCCACAGCGTGCATCCAGACTTCCCGGCTGCGCATCCAGACTGTTTCTGTGGCCGGGACTTCCCGGCCCTGGATGGTGCGGACTCTGTGGTGCCAGGCGTCCTCGGGGAGGTCGCGCCATTCGACGTTCAGGTGCACGGCGGAGTGTTCGAACAGGTGCCGAAGCGCGATCGGGCTCAGCGTGGCGCCGAAGTCGATCTCGTGGTCGCGGACCTCGGTGGAGGGGTACATCGGGGTTTCCACCCCGGTGGCCGCCCACTCGACCAGCCGGGCGATGGCCCGGGCGTTGTAGCCGACGTGCGCCGTTATGTGGCGGCGGGTCCAGCCCGGCAGCAGCGAGTCCCCATCGAGCTCCGCGTCGGACAGTTCGTTGAGCTTGCGGGCGAAGAACGCCGTGCCCCGGCGCGCCTGCAGAAGAGCCGCCAGCAGCTCCGGGTCCGTCGTCTGGTCGTGGCGGGCAACCATCAGGCTTCCTTGACCACGCGGTTTTCCAGCTGTCCCAGTCCCTCGATGGTGGTGACCAGGAGCTGGCCCTCCTGCAGGTAACGCTTGGGGTCCTGGGCGTGGCCCACGCCGCCGGGTGTGCCGGTGGCGATCACATCGCCGGGGTTCAGCGTGATGATGGTGGAGATGTAGGAGACCAAGAATTCCGGAGTGAAGACCAGGTCGCCGGTGGGGGTGCTCTGCTGGACCTCGCCGTCGACCTCGGAGGTCATCAGAGGGCCGGCGCTGAATTCGTCCTTGGTGACCAGGGCGGGACCGAACGGGGTGGACTTCTCCCAGGTCTTGCCCTGCAGCCACTGGATGGTGCGGAACTGGTAGTCGCGCATGGACACGTCGTTCAGCACGGCGTAGCCGGCGATGTGGTCTTTCGCGTCGGCTTCGCTGATCCGGCGGCCGGCCTTGCCGATCACGACGGCGAGCTCGGCTTCCCAGTCGACGGCGTCGGACTCCTGCGGAAGGGCCAGATCATCGTTCGGGCCGATCAGGGATTCGGCGTACTTGGCGAACAGGGTCGGAAACTCGGGGACTTCCCGGCCCATTTCCTTGATGTGGTTGCGGTAGTTGTGGCCCACGCAGATGATCTTGCCCGGGGCGGGGACGACGGCGTCGAGGTCCGCGCCGTCGAGCGGGTGGGTGGCGCCAGCCGCGTTCCGCGCGATCGCTTCCCAGTCAGCGGAGCGGAGCAGCGTTCCGACGTTGGCGAAGCCGTCAATCTCAGTCAGGGTGTCGCCGTCCTGGCGGACGGCCACGGTGGAAGTGCCGGTGGCGTTGCCGGTGCGGAGGGTGAGGAGTCTCATGCGTTCTTGCGTCCTTCGGTGTAGGTGCGGCTGAAGTTCAGTCGTTCGAAAATCGGGGCGTCGCTGAACCGGAAGAGGTCAAACTCAGTCTCGGCCTGCAGCGACCACGCCGCCCAGGACGGGACAACGAAGAGGTCGCCCTTCGCCAGGGTCCGGGTTTCACCGTTCAGGACCACGGAGCCGGAGCCTTCGAAGACCTGCCAGACGCTCGAGCCCACCTCGTGGAGGGCTTCGGTGGTGGCGCCGGCACGCAGGCGGTGGAATTCGGCCCGGATGGTCGGCATCACGTCGCCGCCGGTGGTCGGGTTGGTGTACCGGACGGCCGCGTGGCCCTGGGACACGGTGGCGGGGTGCCCCTCGTCCTCGAGCAGCAGCTGCTCGCGCAGTGCCCGGTCCGTGTATTCCCAGCGGTACGCGGCGATGGGGGAGCTGGTGGTGTCGTCCAGGCCGGAGAGCGGGCGCAGGCCCGGGTGGGCCCAGAGCCGCTCGGAGCGGGAGAAGTCCGGGGTGGCTTCGTCGGTGACGCGCTCGGTGCCGAACTCGAAGAAACCGGCGTCGGCGTAGTGCACGAAGGGGATGTCCAGGCCGTCGATCCAGGCCATCGGCTCGTCGGTGTCGTTGTGGTGGCCGTGGAAGTTCCAACCCGGGGTCAGCAGGAAGTCGCCGCGGGACATCCGGACCGGGTCGCCGTTGACGACGGTCCAGACCCCTTCACCCTCGACCACGAAGCGGAACGCGTTCTGCGAGTGGCGGTGCTCCGGGGCGGTCTCGCGGGCACCGAGGTACTGGATGGCCGCCCACAGCGTGGGCGTGGCATACGGGGTGCCCGCCAGGCCGGGGTTGGCCAGGGCAATGGCGCGCCGTTCACCGCCGCGGCCCACCGGGACGAGGTCGCCGGCACGGGCCGCCAGCGGGTACAGATCGCTCCACCGCCAGACGTGGGGGACCGCCTTTGGGCTCGGGACCATCGGCATCAGGTCCGCGATCTCGGTCCAGAGCGGAATCAGGTTCTCGCGGTCAAAGTCGCGGTACAGCTCCTTGAGCTGGGCAGCCTCTTCGGGCGTCGGCTCAGCGGCGACCATCTGGTTCTCAGCCATTCTTTCGACTCCTAAGATTCGTTGTTCCCTATTGCGTTGACGACGCTATACAGCTGCTGCCGCGGGGCGGTGGCCCTGCTTGGCGAGCTGAATCTGCTCGTAGACATGATGGCGCAGCTCGGTGAAGCGGGGCAGGGCGCGGGTGTTGAGCTGGTCGCGTTCGTCCGGGAGGTCAATGATGAGGTCCTCCTGGATGACCGTGGGCGAGCTGGAGAGGATAATAACGCGCTGGCCCAGATAGATTGATTCGTCGATGTCGTGGGTGACAAAGAGGACCGTGATACCGAGCTTCATCCAGACACTCCGGATCAGGTCTTCCAAGTCCGCGCGGGTCTGTGCGTCCACGGCAGCAAAGGGCTCGTCCATCAGCAATACTTCGGGCTGGTAGGCGACCGCACGTGCGATCGCCACGCGTTGCTGCATGCCGCCGGAGAGCTGCCAAGGGTAGGATCTGGGTACGTGCGACAAGCCCACGGCGTCCAGTGCTTCGTCGACAAGCCGGTCCCGCTCGGGCTTGGGCGTGCCCTGATTTTTCAACGGCAGCTCGACGTTTTCGCGGACCCGCATCCAAGGGAAAAGTGATCGGCCATATTCCTGGAACACAACCGCCATCTTCTTCGGGGGACCCGATACTTTCGCGCCGTCAAGGCGGACCTCGCCTTCCGTGGGCGTCATCAAGCCTGAGATGCATTTGAGCAGGGTCGTCTTGCCGGAGCCCGAGGGGCCGACGAGGCAAGCAAGCTCCCCTGCACGGAGGTCGAATGTGAGGTTGCGTACCGCCTCTACGGGGCCGCCGTCGGTCTGGTATACCTTCTTTAGGTCCCGGACGGAGAGCACGGCCTGCCCGTCCGGCAGGGTACGGCCGCTGGGGGCCGCAGCCCCGCTCGGGACGACGTTCATTTCGGTGATTTCAGACGGCATTTTCTACCTCTCGCAAGCCGTGGTACCAACGCAGGATGCGGCGTTCGGTGAATTGAAAGATTAAGGACAGGGCGACGCCGATCAAGCCGAGGATTACGATGCCGGACCACATTTCGGGGATGGCGAACGAGCGTTGGAATTGCACGATCGTGAATCCGAGCCCTGACGAGGATGCGAACATTTCGGAAACCACCATCAGGATCAGGCCGATGGAAAGGCATTGGCGTACGCCGGCCATGATTTGCGGGGCGGCGGAAGGGAGTATGAGGTATCGGATCCTCGCGGCGCCGGTGATTCCGTAAGTATGAGACGAGTCGGAGAGAACGGAATCGATGGCCCGCACACCTTCGATCGTGTTCAGCAGGACCGGCCAGATGCAGCCGGAGATGATGACGACGATCTTCATCGAATCCGTGATGCCCATCAGCAACATCAACACGGGCACCAGCACAGGTGGCGGCACTGCGCGGAAGAACTCCAGCACCGGTTCCGTGAAAGCCCGCAGCCACTTGAGCGATCCGATGAGCAGGCCTGCGACGATTCCAAGCATGATTGCACAGAGGACGCCTATGAGAAGGCGGCCAAGGCTGGGTAGTACGTCGGTAGCTATACGGTCACCGAACCACGTATCGGCGAACGCGGTAGCCAGGATTGAGGGCGTCGGTACAAAGAAGCTCGTGGTGCCGACCGTCGCGGCCCACCACGTGAGAATCAGGACAGCTGGCAGCGTCGCTGCATACAAGATTCCGTGAAGGACTTTCACACGATCACCTCGGATCGAACGGAGGAATGCCAGGACAGAGTTTTACGCTCGACCAATCGCATGACCACATTAATGAGCACGCCGATCAGGCCAGTCGCCAGTACGAGGGCGTACATCCCCGAGACTGCGCCGCCGGACTGGGCCAGCGCGATTTCGCGGCCCAGTCCGGGGGACCCGACAATGAGCTCGGCTGTGATGGCCAGAATCAGTGCAACAGAGGCTGCCAGGCGTAAACCGGTCATCAGATACGGGAGGGCGGTCGGAAACACCACATGGCGAACGCGGGCGATAGTACCCAAGCCGTAGGACTTGGCCGTCTGCATTGCGACGTTATCCACATCTGCAACCCCATATAGAACCTGGATAAATACCTGCCAGAACGAGGCGTAGACGATCAACATCAATGAGGACTCGAGCTTGACGCCGAAAAGCAGCACAGCCAACGGGATAAGCGCCACTGAGGGTATGGGGCGTAGGAATTCGACTGTGGAATGGGTGGAATTACGTAAAAAGTTCGAAGATCCGATGATGAAGCCGAGCGCCACGGCCAGCACGGTGGCTACTGTGAGCCCGAGGGACCACGCCAGCATGGTGTCGGCCACCGCCATCCAGTAGGACGTCAGGCCTATATCGGCGAAGAGCGTCGCAACTACTTCCGAGGCTGGGGGGAGAAATCGCTGTTCGACGATACCCAGGCGCGACGTGAGCTCCCACACTAGGAGAAAGCCCAGCACGCCCGCTGCCCCTTGAAGCTGCGTGATACCCTTCCTTCCGCCGGCCGGACCCGCAGCAGTAGTGCTCGCGGTGGTAGTTTTCGTCTTCACGCCGGGTCCCTTTCCGTCTCCGTCCGTCACGGCCATTACCGCTTCCGGTTGCTGGGTGACATCAGGGGTCCTAGCCAGCAACAAGAGCTGAGATATCGACGGATTTGCTGCTGACGCCCTGCTCACGCATCTGTTGTTCGATGAACTTCAGGGATTCAGGGTCGACGTCTACCTTCCAGACCGGCAAAACCATGGACTTTGCCGCTTCCGGCTTGACCTTCGCTAGCTTCGGCAGTGCCGAACGGAACGCGTCGGGGTCCTGGGAAACTGCTTGAACGGTCTTGCTGATTCCCTTCTTAAAAGCTTCGATGACCTTGGGGTTCTGCTTGCGGTATTCGTTTGTTGCAAGGAAGGAACCGACCATCAGGCCTGGATGCGCGTCTACGTAGGGCCACAGGACTGGGCGGTCTCCCGCTGCGGTGCCGATGGCTACGAAGGGCTCGATCTCCCATGCGGCGTCGACTTGGCCCCTTTCAACCGCCGCGAGCATGTCAGGAAATCCGACCTCGACGAATTTGATGCCGCTCACGTCCACACCCCTTTTTTTGAGGGCTGCGGTAATGGACACGTCACCGATGTTCTCGAGAGTGTTGACTGCGATTGTCTTGCCCGCGAGGTCGGCCGGCTCCTTGATGCTGCTGCCTTTGGCGACAAGCACGGCGGAGAAGTCCTTCTCGGGCGTTTCCGAAGCGAACGTTCCGGGGGCAACGATACTGATGGGCAGCCCCTTGCTTGCGGCCAGGATCGCGCTCACAGTGTTGGAGCCGGCGAGCTGGAGGCCGCCGCTGACGAGTCCGGGGACAGCGGCGGCACCGCCCGTGCTGGTGTCTACACTGACTTCAAGCCCTTCATCTTTGAAGAAACCCTTTTGGACGCCGTAGCTCAGAAACGCGGAGGGGATGCCGGCGGTCTCGGCCACATTGATCTTCACCGGGGAACTTGAGGTGGGGTTCTGTCCCGCCGCTGCGTTCGAGCCGCCGCACGCCGACAGCACCAGGGCAAGGCCGGCGAGGCCGCCAGCCAGGGAAATCCGTTTCATGGTAACTCCATTTTCATAGGTTGAGACGTGGATCACGTTACTGTTAGGCCGTGGTCCAGAACATTAGTCGATGGTAATTCTGCTAGGTGGGATAACCGCAGGTGACATAGGGCGCCCGTGGGCCGTCTCCTGCATCGGAGTTGTGCGCCGTCGTAGCTGTGAGTCCTGCCAGAAGCCCAGCAGCTGATCGCGCCGAACCACGGTCCCGAAGTTGGCTGCGACGATGTCCACCGATGCCGCATGGGCATCCTCGTTGTAGGAGGCGGCGCAGTCTTCGACCAAACTCACGTAATACTCCCGGAACAGGCCATCGCGAAGGGTTGATTCCACGCAAGTTTCGGTCGTCACCCCGGTGAAGAGGAGCGACCGAATATCGCGGGCACGCAGGAGGAGGTCGAGGTTCGTGCCAACGAAGGCACTGAAGCGGTTTTTGGTCACCACGGATTCCCCTGGGATGGGCTCAATCTCGAAGAATGCGCTGCCCCATGTTCCGGTCCTACAGGTCTGGCCGGTGCGCTCGGTTCCGGGTCCATCGCCGACGCGGCCCAACCATTGCGGCGAATCCGTGCTTTCGTCGTGGAGCGTTTTTACGAAGAACACGGGCAGCCCAATTCGGCGGGCGGCGGTTACGAGCTCCAAGAGGCCGGGGATGATCTGCTGTGCTGTGGTGACATCGAAGCCTAATCGGGCCAGCGAGCCGGCTGGCGAACAAAAATCGTTCTGCACGTCGATGATGACGAGGGCCGTATGTAGGGGATCGTAGCGAAAGGGCACTTCGGGCATGGGATGACTTTCCTTCTGATTCTGCAGGACCCGGGGGCGGGACCTGAACGGGAGGGCACAAGATCCAGCTGCCTGTTCCTAGTTGGCGGGGCTTGCGGCGGCCTTCAACTCCTCGAGGCTGTATCCCGCGATCTGCTGGTATCGGCGCGAAATGGCGGCGATCTCCTGGCCGCTAATTACGTTTTCGATCCGGTCGAAGGGCTGGTCTCCGGTTCGCTCCCAAACCTCGCGGATGATTGTGTCCGGCGGGGCAGCGCGGTTCGCCAGCACCACGGCAGAGGTACGTGGCAAGCGTTCGGCCTCGTATGCACGTAGTGCTTGGGCCGGCTCGCGTCCGTCTGCCATCAGGGCAGCGAGCCGGTGCGCGTCGATAATCGCCTGCCCTGCACCATTGGACCCCCGAGGAACCATCGGGTGCGCCGCATCCCCAAGAAGGGTCACGCGGCCGAAGGTCCACCGCGGCAGCGGATCTTGATCCACCATCGGGTACTCAAGCACACTCTCGGCGCCCCGAATCAAGGCTGGAACGTCAAGCCAGTCGAATCGCCAATCTTTGAACGCATCGAAGAAGTCCTCCAACTGGCCTTCCCGTGTCCAGTCCCGCCGCGCCCGCTGGGGCGTTTCAATCTCCGCCACCCAGTTGATGAGCTGGTTGCCCTCGGCGTCAACGTTGTTGCGGATGGGGTAGATAACCATCTTCCCGCTGGCCAGCCAGCCGGCCCGCACCATGCTTGCTCCCGTGAGGAACTGTTTGGCCACGGTGACTCCGCGCCACATCGTGACACCGGAGTACCGAGGTTCACCTTCGTCCGGGTAGAACTGCTTCCTAATCGCTGAGTGAACTCCATCGCAGGCAATAACGGCGTTCGCCCGGACCGACGGCAAAGGCGTGCCGTCGCTGACACGGGTGAAGCTTGCCGATGCTGCGGCGTCATCTTGGTCCACCGAGTCGCAGTGATGGTCCGTGACAATGGCGTCCGTACCCAGCCTCTCCGCAACCGCGTCCATCAGAATCCTTTGAAGATCGCCGCGGTGAATGGAGTATTGCGGGGTGTTGTAACCGGCGTAGCGTCCAGACGGCTCGGCGTGAATAAACTGTCCGAACCGGTTGTAGAAAACCGCCTCCCGAGTGGGGACCGCCACCTTGTCCAGTGACGCTTCCAACCCGAGACCGGCCAGGATTGCCGTGGCGTGGGGCAACACGTTGATTCCTACACCGAGGGGCCGAATTTCGGGAGCGGCCTCGAACACCCGACACGAAATACCCGCCCGGTGCAGCTCCAGAGCCAGCACCAAGCCGCCGATTCCGGCGCCGATGATGGCCACCTGCAATTGTTTCCCGGAGCCGGATTCAGTTGCCGGATCTCCGTCGTTCCGGTCGCCTGCATTGTTTACGTTCACGCTTTTCTCCTCCTTGGGGCTGAGGGACCTGGCCCCGCTGTCGACATCGGAACCAACGTAAGCGCTTGTTGCGATCTGAAGAACCGGTATGCAAAACTTTCTTCCATGCAGAACGAATCGGCCTTGCCACCGTATGCCATCGAGTCCGTCTCCAACGCCTTACGCCTCTTGACGCTCTTTCGTGAGATGGACGTCGTGCGAGTAACGGACGCGAGCAGGGAGCTGGGAGTGGCACGTTCCACCGCCCATCGTCTGCTCATGACGCTCGCCCACGAAGGCTTTGTACAGCAGGAACGAAACTCCCGTGCATACCGGCCAGGACCCGCGCTGCTCGAATTTGCCTTTTCTTCCGCGGGTACACCCGAACTGCGGCTGGCAGCGCAACCATTGATGAGGGACTTGTCCGCCACCCTCAACGAGACAGTTCAGTTGATTGTGTTGGAGGGCCGCAGTGCCAGGTTCATTGAGAGTGTTGAGTGCGAGCGGCCGGTGCGGGTTACGGGCCGGACCGGAGCGCTGCTGCCAGCACACGCAACTGCCGGTGGCAAGATGTTGCTCGCGGCAATGGAACCGGCAGACGTCCGGGCACTTTTTTCGTCCGGTTTGACCCGAATGACCGAGCACACCAACACCAGTATGAAGACGCTCCTGGAGGAACTAGGTGACGTGGCGCGGCAGGGCTACGCCCTCAACTTGGGTGAAAGTCTCGATGGGCTCCACGCCGTTGCAGTTTGGGTAAGCAATCCCGCGGGAAGAGTCTTGGCGTCCTTGGCTGTCAGTGTCCCGGCCGACCGCGGTGGGGCGTCAGTACTGAGGCAACACGCCGCCGCAGCGAAGGGAGCGGCTGCGCTGATAAGTCAGCTGCTATGACCGCAGGAATTGGTTCTGACCCCGATGGACCCCTTCGGGGTCGATTTTCGTTGATGCGCGTTGGCGTGGCCCCACGATGCTCTTGTTGGGTGAGACGTTGCTGTAGGCGGGAAACGTCTGGAACTGCCCGACCGGACCGAACTCCGTAAAGCGTCCCGTGGTCTGCTCCCGGACCCGTTCTGCGAGTAGATTGTTAGCATGCGCTGGTCGCCCGCAGATCAGTGATACAACCTGTTGGCAGGGGACTCGGATGGGCCCGCCGTACCGCATCGACACTCACCAGCACATCCTTCCGCCTGCGTATGCGCGGTGGATGCGTGACAAGGGGATACACCCCGATGGGATGGGCCTGCCGCCGTGGTCCGAGCGCTCCGCGTTGAAGTTCATGGACAGGCACGAGGTGCAGACTGGCATCCTTTCCCTGTCCACGCCCGGCGTCTACTTCGGGGATGCGATGGAAGCGCGGCTGAAGGCGCGGGAGGTCAACGAGTTCTGTGCGGGGGTGGTGGCCCACCGGCCGGATCGATTCGGGTTCTTTGCGACGCTCACACTGCCGGACGTGGAAGGTGCCCTTGCGGAGGCCCGGTACGCCCTGGACACACTCTTCGCGGACGGGATCGTACTTCTGGCCAACAATGACGGCCGCTACCTCGGAGATCCGGGGTTTGAACCTCTGCTGGCGTTCCTGCACCACCGCCGGGCCGTGGTCTTCGTCCACCCCGGTGACCTCCCGGCTCCGGCGGTGCCGGGCATACCCTCTTTTGCCGCGGATTTCTTGCTCGACACCACCCGCTCTGCGATCAGCCTGATCCTGTCCGGGGCGATGGAGAAGTTCTCCGGGATCAAGTTCGTCCTGGCCCACGCAGGAGGTTTCGTTCCCTGACATTGCCTACAGGATCCTGTTGACGATGCTCCTCGACGCGGATCTGGCTCTCGGCGCCTTGGCGGCGTTGGGAGATAAGAATCAGTCCATCCTGCGGCGTTTCTACTACGACGTCGCGCTGTCCGCCAGCCCGGCGGCGCTGCCCAGCCTGCTCGAGGTTGCTGACCCGGGCCGCATCACCTACGGCACTGACTTTCCCTTCGCCCCCTCCGCGGCGATCGATTTCCTGGACATGAAGTATGAGAATTACCCGCTGGATCCCGTACTCCGCGCCGCGATTGACCGCGGAAACGCCGAGGCACTGTTTCCCCGTCTCCGCCCTGTTCGGCAGTAAGCCATTGGGGGCGATCCGGCCAAGCAACCGCGACCGGCCCGGCGACCTCCTTGCTCCCAGCGCGGTCCGTTTCGTCAACCGGTTACTGACATGGATGGTTTGATTAGTCAGTGCTCCGTCTACGACGCTTTCTAGTTTTCGGCCTGTTCGCACTGTGCGTCATCGCCGCCTTCTCGTTCTGGGTAACCCGGCAGCCCGGCGCAGCCAGCGGGGTCCATCCCGCACCGCCGCGCGCAGGGGCGAAAATGGACCTGTCCTCCGCCGGCATCACTACCGCCGTGAACGTCACCCGCAGCCCGGATGCCCAGTGGCTCATCCGTGCTGCCGCGCAGACCGGGATCCCTCCCCGCGCGCTCCGCGCCTACGTTGCTGCGGCCGCCACGGCCAACGATTCCGCTCCGACGTGCGGAATCGGCTGGAACACGGTGGCGGCTGTCGGCTCCGTCGAATCAGCGCACGGAACGTACGGCGGTGGCAGCCTTAACTCCGCAGGACAGGCGAGCGGCCCCATCGTGGGCCCGAGCCTCAATGGCGCCGGGTTCGCCGCCATCGCGGACACGGATGCAGGTGCCCTGGACGGCGATTCCCGCTGGGACCACGCCGTCGGGCCCATGCAGTTCATTCCCTCCACCTGGCAGCTTGCCGGGCGGGACGGGAACGGGGATGGAACGGCGGACCCGTTCAATATCGACGACGCCGCCCTCAGCGCGGCGACGTATCTGTGCGCCCACGGCCCGGACCTCTCCACCGCGCAAGGCTGGACCGACGCCATCTACGCCTACAACCAGTCCGGTCCCTACATCCGCCAGGTGCGGACCCAAGCCACCGCCTACGCCGCGAAGGCGGGTACCGCCGACTAAGTCCCCGGGCCCCCGGCCCCGAGCGGTGAGGGGGCCCGGTGAATCCAAGGGGGTGCGGCCATCACTGCCGTGGAATTCCTCGCCGGGACCGGGACTATTTCGTTGAACCAGGCAGTTATGCAGCAGGAACCGAACCTGGTCTGCGCGCTGCGCTTTGATGACGACTGGAATGAGATGACGTGACGGCAACGCCTGCAGAGGGAGTCGGCTTCCGCTCGAAGCGCGGCCCCATACTGATTTCCTTGATGCTCTCGACGGGTCTGGTCGCGATCGATTCGACGATCGTCGCCACTGCGGTGCCGTCGATCGTGCACGACATTGGCGGGTTCGCGTCTTTTCCGTGGCTCTTCTCTGCCTACCTGTTGGCGCAGGCCGTGTCCGTGCCGGTCTACGCAAAGCTTTCCGACGTCGTCGGCCGTAAACCGATCATCCTGATCGGCATCGGTTTGTTCCTCCTCGGCTCGATCCTCTGCGGGGTGGCATGGAGCATGCCGGCCCTCATTGCGTTCCGTGTGCTGCAGGGCCTGGGCGCCGGAGCCGTCCAGCCCGTGGCGATCACGATCGCCGGCGATATCTATACGTTGACCGAGCGGGCGAAAGTGCAAGGGTACCTTGCGAGCGTGTGGGCGGTGTCCTCCGTGGTTGGCCCGACGCTCGGCGGCGTGTTTTCCGCGCTGGGCTTCTGGCGCGGGATCTTCTTCGTGAACATCCCACTGTGCCTCCTGGGGGGGTGGATGCTGCTCCGAACTTTCCACGAGAATGTCGAGCGCACGAAGCACCGGGTCGATTACCTGGGGGCGGGCCTGCTGACTGTCGCGCTGACCCTGATTATTCTTGGTGCCCTCGAAGGCGGACAGGCATGGGGCTGGACTTCCGCCATCAGCGTTTCGGTGTTCGCCGGCGGGGCACTCTTGTTCGCCGCGTTCATCCTCGTTGAGCGGCGGGCTGCCGAGCCGGTCCTGCCGCCGTGGGTGATCTCCCGCCGGCTGCTGGCGACGACAGCGCTGATCTCCTTTGGCGTGGGAGCGGTCATGCTTGGCCTCACTTCTTACGTTCCCACGTTCCTCGAAGGAGCCCTCTCGACCTCCCCGATCCTGGCTGGTCTCGCGCTGGCGGCGTTGACGATCGGCTGGCCGATCAGTGCTTCGCAATCGGGCCGGTTCTATCTGCGGATGGGGTTCCGGAAGACCGCGCTGATCGGCATCACGATCACGGTCATCGGTACGGCAGTACTTGCCCTCACCGCCTCCACGCCCAACGTTCTCCTGGTGGCGGCGAGTTGCTTCATCGTGGGACTCGGACTCGGACTGGTGGCCACCCCGAGCCTGATTGCCGCCCAGTCAAGCGTCGACTGGAATGAGCGCGGAGTTGTCACCGGCACCAACCTTTTCGCGCGGTCAATCGGCAGTTCCATCGGTGTCGCGGTGTTCGGCGCGGTTGCCAACGCGATCTATGCAGGCACTCCGGGCGGCCATACGGATCCGCACACCGTCGTCACGGCGTCCGGGGCTGTTTTCCTGGCCGTCCTCGCCGGTGCCGTCCTCACCGTCGTTGCCGTTATCGCGATGCCCGCCACCGACAACAAGGCCGCCGCCCCCTCGACCAGGGACTCCGCGGCGGAGTCCGAACCCAGTACGGCAGCTTCACAGGATTAGGCCCGCTCCGGCCCCTGGTCCCTCTGCGGCGGAGGGGCCGGGCGTAGGGTGGGGTGAGACAGAAGGAGCACTTCATGAAAAAAATTCTCATGGTACTGACCAGCGTTTCCGAGATCGGCGATACGGGGGAGAAGACCGGCTACAACGTAGCCGAAGCGGCACATCCCTGGAAGGTCTTCAAGGATTCCGGGCATTTCGTCGACTTCGCGTCCATCCACGGCGGCCAACCCCCGCGCGACGAGGTGGACCCGGCAGATCCAATCCAGGTTGCCTTCACGGAGGACGAGGCCACGCGCGCCGGCCTCTACAACACTGCCCGGGTCGACGTAGTTGATCCCGACCAGTACGACGCTGTGTTCCTCGTGGGCGGCCACGGCACCATGTGGGATTTCCCGGACAGTGACGGCCTGCAGAAGCTGGTAGCCAGTGTCTACAACGCCGGCGGCCTGGTAGGAGCGGTCTGCCACGGACCGGCCGGCCTGCTGAACGTGGAATTGGAGAACGGACTGCGCCTCGTCGAGGGCAGGAAGGTAGCTGCCTTCACCAACGAGGAGGAGGTGGCGGCCGGGAAGGACAAGGTCATCCCGTTCTTCCTGGCAGACCGGTTGGAGGAACAAGGCGCAACACACGTCTCCGCTGGCGTCTTTGAGGAGAAGGTCGTAGTCGATGACCGGCTGGTGACCGGGCAGAACCCGGCGTCAGCCGCGGGGGTGGCCAAGGAGATGGAGAAGCTTTTCGCTGAAGTCATCCACCAGGAAAAAGCCGAGGAACAGCACGAGACGGAGGCTTTGCGCGCCGAGAAGGACGCGGAGAAAGACGCCAAAAAGGCTGCAGCGGCAGCCACCGAACACTAGCACCTGCGGCGGGCTGAGACCGGCCGGAGCAGGACGAAGTCATTGCCGGCGCGAGGCCACAGTGCTCACCACCCGGACGTGCCCGGGCCGCCCTTGAACGGACCAACGATGTTCGTGGTGATCCAGCCGCCGTAAAAGTCCCCTGCCTGGGAGGTGACCCGTTCGCCGTCGACCTCGCAGGAGTCCATGTGGCCCGGGTACAGGGCGACCCGGGTCCTGAGCGCCTCGAACCCGCGGGTGGGCTCCGGGTAGGTCCACCCGCCGTGGGGAACGGCGACTCCGCCGGCGACGACGTCGAAGTAGTGCGCTTCTCCCTTGAACTCACAGAAGCTGGTGCCTTCGACCGGGACCAGAACACCGGCACGGAATGAGTCCAACGGCAAGTAGTAGACGGGGGGATGACTTGTCTCCAGCACTCGCACTGCATCGGTGGTATCGGCAATCACCTCGCCGCCAAGCCGCACGATCACCCGTTCGGATCGCGGTTCCACCCTTGGCGGCCGCGGATAGTCCCACACCGATTCCTGACCGGCCCTGGGTTTGATGGGCTGCGGACGCCGGAAGAAGCCGGAAACACCGTGAGCGGGAGTCATGTTCCCATGGTGCCACGTTCCGGCGGGAGACCACCGTGGACACTACAGACGCGCGGACGGCGCAACACCGGCCAGCCGAATGAAGGCGCCGGGGCACCGTGTGGATTCGCCGTCGCTCGCGGGCTAGAGCGTAACCCTGCGGTTGATGACCTTGTCGGCGGTTTCGTAGAGGGTTTGGTTGTGGGCGCGGGCATAGCCACGCAAGAGTGAGAACGCCGCATTCATGTCAGCGTTCGAGGTGTGCGCGATGACGCCCTTGGCTTGCTCAATCAGGATGCGGCTGTTCAGCGCGCGCTGCAGCTGTTCGTTGACCAGGGCGGTTTCCCTCGCGGCGCGTTCCTGCAGCAGGGTGATGGTGGCCACGTCAGCGAACGCCTGGGCAATCGCGGCGTCGTCGGCCGGGAGAGCGCCGGTCTCATGGCCGAAGAGGTTCAAAGCACCGATGGTCCGGTTACGCAGCCGCATCGGAACGGCGTGCAGGGACCTGAATCCCTGGGACAGGGCGGAGGACTGGAACAGCGGCCAGCGGTCGCCCTGGGCTTCGATGTCATCAATGGCAACGACAGCTCCGGTCCGGTAGCAGTCCACGCACGGGCCCGCACCCGCCTCAAGTTGGAGGACTTCCACCAGTTGGCTTTCTTCGCTGGTTGAGGCCATGACTTGGAGATCGCCGGCGGGATCGACCAGCACCAGTCCTGCGGCAGCTGCGTCGAGGATGCCAACCGATTCATCAACCAGGGTATGGAGCAGGTCGAAGACGTCGTAATCGGCCACGAGTGTGTCTGCAATCTTGACAAAGGCCGCACTCACGCGGCCAGCGCGGCTTATCATCGCCATACCCGAATTCTACTGTATGCGTCCACGTCAGTCGCCCTCGGGGGTGAAGTCAAGGGTCCTGTTGACAACGTCCCGGGCGACCTCCCGTACGGTGCGTCCACGGGCAAAGGCGTGCGCCCGCATCAGGAGCAGGGCGTCCCGGGCGGAGGTCCCCGCCTGAGCCAGGATCATCCCCGTGGCCTGATGGACCTCCCGGCGTGACAGCGGAGAATCACCTGACGGGACGTCGGGGTGGGCTCCCGGGTCAAGGGTCAGGAGCTGGCTCAGTAGCCGCCAGGTCGCCCCGTCGGCTAGCTCCAGGGCCCTGGAATGCCCTGCCGGGCTGAGGGGGCCGGGGTGGGTACTGTAGAGCTCCACGACGCCAATATCCAGCGCGCCGAGCGCGAGGGGGAAAACGAAAAGGGCCGCAACATCCAGGTCCAGCAGCGACTTCGCAAAGACCGGCCAATCGGTGTGCGGGCCCCTGCGCACGTGGGGGACAAGCACCGGTCTGCGGCTCTTGAGGGCTTCCCAGCGCGGCCCTTCCCCCAGATCGAACTGTAGCTCCTCGATCCTTGCCGAGACACCGTCGCTGGCGCACAGAATCGTCTCCGGCGCCATTCCGGCGAAGACTGAGATCGCCGCGCCGGTAACCGGTAATTCCAGGAACTCTCTGCAAATGCTCCTATCAAGACCCTCAGCCATGGCGTCATTGCCGTCACCCATGGCGGGCATCCGGATGGGCCTTGCCCCGGAAGGCGAAACGTCCAGCCAGTGGAGGCACATGCCGCACGATTCTCGAACATCGAACTCTGGCCATGGGTCACGCCTCCTCGGTCTGGTCGGGACGCCATCAAGCACGGTGGAACTGCTCAAGGTTTGTTTTAGTTTATGCCCGCCACCCGCTCTGTTCGACGGCGCCGCCATTTACGTTTGCGGCTCTCGCCGGGACGCCGGCGTGGACCCCTTGCTGAGCGCCCTACCGTCCTGGTTCGATTTCAGCTAGAGTGAGCCTGTTGCCCCGGACCCCGGTAGCGCCGTTAATGTGCGCACTATCCTGGAGGAGTCCACCATGCGAGGCAACCCGAACCTGAGGCCGGAGTCTGTACACCCGTTTCACCGTTCCGCCGTCATCACTGATGATTCGTACCCTGGAGGCTCGAACGACATCGAGCAACAGATCGAGCAACAAATCGAACAACTGGACGACGGCCAACCGTACTTGGCGCCGCAGCCCCAAACCTTCCAACTGGAGGTGGGGTCTGCCGACCTTGACAGTTCCTCGTGGAGCCGCCCGCAAGCGGATGATGGCTCTGTGCCTTCGTCGACCACAGCAGGCACGTGGGTCCACGACTCGTGCGTTCGGCGGGAACAGGTGTTGGCAGAGATCGAAGACCTGACGGAGATGCTCAAGGCGAAGCTTGTCCGATACTCCGCGTTACTGGCAAACCGACGCTCCGCCGAGGTGGGGGAGCGGCTCAATGAGAACGCGGTGTTGTGGATACAGGATGCCGTTGAGGATATTGCCGCGACAGCCCTGGGCATCGAAGTCGCCTCACGCGAACTCTCCCGCCGGGAAGAAAGCTAGTAGGTCGCGGCACCCCAGCGGTGGAATGATGAGCACCATGACACTCAAGGAACGACTGAAAGACGACGTTGTGGCCCACATGAAGGCTGGCAACAAGGCCGCATTGACCACCGTCCGGAACGTGCTGGGCGAAATCAGCACCCGGGAAAAGTCCGGCAAGGCCCCTATAGAACTCGACGACGCCCAGGTGACGTCGCTGCTGCAAAAGGAAGCCGCCAAGCGCCGCGACACCGCCCGCATCTACACCGAAGCCGGTGAACCCGGCCGCGCCGCAGCCGAATCGGCCGAAGCGGAAATCATCGAGGCGTACCTGCCGAAGGCGCTCACCCGTGCGGAAGTCGAAGCGATCGTCGACGAGGCAATCGCCGCGCTGAAGGCCGACGGCCAGGAACTCTCCATGCGCTCCATCGGCGCCGTGATGAAACCAGTCACCGCCAAGGTGGCCGGCCGTTTTGACGGCAAGACCGTCAGCGAGATTGTCCGGACCCGCCTGGCGTGAGTGCCCTGCGCAGGTAGCGGCACCGCCCCACTCCGCTGTTCCCAGAGGCCACGCAGAGGCCACTCAGAGGCCGCGGCGCCCCACCCAGAGCCCGTGCAGCAGCGGCACCACCGACGCGATCATCAGCACGCCGCCGAGTACCACGTCGTCCGCCCGGACCAGGGACCCTGCGATGAGCAGGGCGCCGAAAACCAGCGCCGATGCCGTTCGCTGCGCCGTGCGGTCCAGCCGTGCCATGTGCCGTTCCAGACGCGGATTCGCCACGGATAGCGAGCCGTCCTCGATGCGGGTGAGAAGCCGGTCCAGGCGCTTCGGCAGGCCCAGCGCCAGCCCGGCGGCGTCCAGCGCCTGCTGGGCCACGTCCTGGACGATGTTGCCACGCTCGTCGCGCAGCAGCTGCGCCGCATAGGGTTCCACCGCGTCCCACAGATTGAACCGGGGATCCAGCGAGCTGCACACTCCTGAGGTCAGTGACATCGCCCGGATGATGAGGAGGAAGTTCTCCGGCAGCTGGAACGGCAACGAGCGGACCAGGTCGCCGAACTCCACCGCGAAATCAAGGAATTCCCGCGGGTCCACCTCGCGCAGCTCCGCGAAGCCCATCCCGCCAAACCGGGCAAAGAGGTGCGTCAACGCCCGCTCAAGCTCGGCAGTGTCGGCCGACGGCACCAGCACGCCAACATCCCTGATCGCGCTCACGAGGCCGTTGCCGTCACGCGAGGCGGCCGCGATCAGTAGCTTCCGCAGGCCGCTGCGGGTCGTGGGAGGAACCTCGCCCATCATGCCGAAATCGATGAACGTCAGCTTCCAGGGGCGCCCTGCGGATGGATCGGTAGCCGGGGTGACGAAGATGTTGCCGGGGTGCGGGTCGGCATGGAAGAAGCCGTTGGTGAACATCTGGTCGAACATGACCGACGCGAACACCGGGGCAACCTGCGCCGGATCAATGCCCGCCGCCAGCAGTGCCTCCGCGTC
This sequence comes from Arthrobacter sp. SD1074B, assembly GCF_056780195.1. Lineage (NCBI taxonomy): Bacteria > Bacillati > Actinomycetota > Actinomycetes > Micrococcales > Micrococcaceae > Arthrobacter > Arthrobacter sp. SD1074B. The sequence continues at coordinate 1,784,729 of NZ_JBRAZT010000001.1, forward strand.
CGTGATCTTGATCGCCGTCACGTTTTCAAGGGTCAGAACGCGGCGGGTGCTCCACTCCCAGGCGACGTCGGGCACAGCCACCCGGCTGTCGTCCCCGAAGTCGGCCGCGAAGCGCTCTGCGTTCGCCGCCTCATGCAGGTAGTCGATCTCCTCAAGGCTGATTTGTGCGAACTCCTCCACCAGGGCGGGCATGTCCGCACGGTCGGACACCAGGCGCACCCGGCTGAGCCAGCCACCCACCTTGCGCAGCGCTGCCAGGTCGACGTCGACAATCGCGTCGATGCCGGGCCGCTGCACCTTCAACACCACATTGTGCAGCCCGGCGTCGGCGGCATTGGCGGGCAACAGTAGCGCGCGGTGAGCCTGCCCCAAGGACGCGGCGGCGATCGGCGTCTCGTCGACGGAGGCGAAGACCTGGTCCAACGCCACGCCCAGCTCCGCCTCGGCAAGTGCCCGGATTGCTGGGAACGGGACGGGGGGCACCTCGTCCTGCAGTCCTTCGAGCTCCTTGGTGATCTCGGGCGGAAGCACGTCGAGCCTGGAGGACAGGAACTGGCCGACCTTGATCATCAGGCCGCCCAGCTCTACCGCGAGCACGTGGAAGCGCTGTGCGAAGCGCTGCATCCGCTTCGTCCGGGTGCGCCGGGCAATGCTGCCCAGCCCAATACGGGGGAGGAACAGCTCGAACCACCAGGTCACCGCAAGATGCCACGCGGCGAAGCGCAGGATGCGGCGGTAACGGGCGCGGGTGTCCCCGGTGCCGGGTACCGGAGCTGTCCGGTCCCGACGGACCGATGTCACCCGCGTCAGTCCTGGGCGAGGATCGAATACAGCCGACGACGTGCCTCGTCGAGCACCGCAACGGCCTGCTTCACCTGCTCCGGCGAGCCGGTCCGACCTACCTGGGCCGCGGCCTGGGCCAGCTCGACGCCGGCCTTGGGCAGTGCCGCGAACCCAGGGCCGGCCGCCGGGCCGGCAGACTCCCATGGCGCCGACGCATCGGCACCCGCGACAACTTCCCGGCCGGCCTCGGTCAGCGAGTAGATCTTGCGGCCGTTGGACTCCTCGGCCCGGATCAGCCCCTCATCGGCCAGCAGCTGCAGCGTGGGGTAGACGGAGCCGGCGCTCGGCTTCCAGCTGCCGCTGCTGCGCTGCTCGATCTCCCGGATGATCTGATAACCGTGCATTGGCCGTTCCGCGAGCAGGGCAAGCACCGCCGACCGCACTTCGCCCCGTCCCGCGCGGCTGCCCGCGCGCTTCTCAAACCTTGAACGCAGTTCTTCAACCGCCTGCCACATGCCGTCGATGTTGGGGGCGCCGAAGCCGCCGGCCGGGTACGAATTACGCATGCTGGTCTCCTTTGGTGGATCGCGAACGATACTCAACGATACATTCCGATATACACGAAAACCAGCATTTTGTGGGAAGCCGGGGCGGTCTTCCAAAGAGGCTCAGAGCGGTGCTGGTTCCGACCGGGGTTAGCAGCCCGGACTGTCCGGGGTGGCGAGGGTTCCAGCTCGACCCTGTTGTCCTCGCGGCGGCTGTACGGTGTTCCCCTATCGCCGTGATCTCCCGCGTGCGGTAAACCAGAGGCTATGATCTTCAGCCAACTTGAATACATGGTCGCCCTGGCCCGCGAGCGTCATTTCGCACGGGCGGCCGAGAGTTGCTCCGTTTCCCAGCCCGCTTTGTCCGAAGGGATCAGGAAACTTGAAGTTGAACTGGACGTTCCCTTGATCCGGCGGGGGAACCGGTTCGAAGGTCTCACCGCCGAGGGTGAGCAGATTGTGGTGTGGGCGCGGCGCATCCTGGCGGACCGCTCGGCCCTGACAGAGCAGATCAGCGCCATGCGGTCCGGCGTGAGCGGGCAGCTGCGCATCGGCTCCATCCCGACCGCGTCCCCAGCCGTGTCCGTGCTGACCGCCGCGTTTTGTGCGGCGCATCCCTTAGCCGACGTCCATGTCGCCTCCGATCTCAGGTCCGAGGACGTGCTGCGCCTGCTGGCAGACTACGAGATCGACGCCGGGATCACCTACGTCTCAGACCCGGTACCGGACGGCTTTCGGGTGACCGGGTTGTACTTCGAGAAGTACGTGCTGCTCACGGCGGAGGAACACGGGGCGTACGGGGGCGCCAGCGTCGGCTGGTCGGACGCGGCAGCGCTGCCGCTGTGTCTGTTGGACCGCTCGATGCAGGGGCGCCGGCAGGTGGATGACGCTCTCCGGGAGGTCGGTCTGACGGCTGCGCCGCGGCTTGAAACGGACTCGGTCGCTTCCCTGCTGGCCCAGATGACGGCAGGGCCGTGGGCCACGATTGTCCCGGCGGCATGGCTGCACGTGTTCCCAGTTCCCCGCGGCCTGCGCGCCCTCCGCCTGGTAAGGCCGGAGCGGCGGGCGCAGATCGGGCTCGCCACGCTCTCCCGGGAACCTGAGGCCGTCCTTGCCCGGGCGCTGACCGCGGTGGCGCATGGGACGGATCTCACCTTCCTGGAGAACCAGCCAGCTGACCAGCCGCAATAAACAACCCCTATCAGGCGATGCATCGTACTTCTTTGAAAGCTATCGCAAGTGGGCGAAGAGTGGGTATGAGCCGCCGGAATCCGGTAAAGCCCGGACGCTGCAATCCCCGGCGGGACTCTATGAACGCCCAACCAACGGAGATGACCTTGACTACTCTTACTGTTCCCCAGCCCCTGCGCGGTCAGACCGCAACGGCCGCTTACACCGACACCAACACGCTTCGACGCACGGCGCATGCGGTGAAAAAGGTGCCGGGCAATTACACCGACATCGATGTCCTGGCCAAGGGAAAGACCGCGTCCGACGGTCGCCCGGGCAGCTACGCCGACGTCCACACCGTCGTGGGTAGGATGTCTGCGTGGGGCAGGCAGGGCAGCTACACGGACGTGGATCGTTAAGGCCGCCTGTACAACGATCGAGAGGACGACAGGATGGACACGAAGCGCAAGGTGGCAGTGCTGGGCACCGGCATCATGGGGGCCGCGATGGCCCGCAATCTGCTCCGGGCCGGACACGAGGTCCGCGTCTGGAACCGAGACCGGTCCAAGACCGTCCCGCTCGCCGACGCCGGAGCGCAGGTAGCCTTGTCCCCGGCACAGGCGGTCGCGGGCGCGGACGTGGTGCTGACCATGCTCTTTGATGCTGCCGCTGTGACCGACGTGATCCGACAGGCAGCCGCGGGAGTCCAGCCGGGCACCGCCTGGGTGCAGTCCACGACCGTCGGCGTGCCCGACGTAGCAACCCTTGCAGACCTGGCGAAGGAAGTCGGTCTCGACTTGGTCGAAGCGCCTGTCTCCGGCACCCGTGAGCCTGCTGAAGCCGGCCAGCTCCTGGTGATCGCGGCGGGGCCGGATGCTGTGCGCGAGCGTGTGGCACCGGTTCTGGACGCGATCGGCGCGCGCACTCTCTGGACTGGCCAGGACCCGGCCGCGGGCTCGGCGACCAGGTTGAAGCTCGTCGTGAACAGCTGGGTCATCGCCGCCTCGAATGCCGCCGGTGAGATCCTGGCCCTCGCCAAGGCGCTCGGGGTGGATCCGCGGCAGTTCTTCGACCTGATCGCCGGTGGCGGCCTCGACCTGCCGTTCCTGCGAACCAAAGCCGGCCTGATCCTTGAGGACCGGCTGGAACCGGCGTCCTTTGCGGTTGACACCTCGCTAAAAGATGCCCATCTGATCCTCGACGCCGCCCGTGAACACGGTCTTCGGCTTGACGGTGCCGAGTCGTCCGCCTCCCGCCTTGAACGGGTCGCCGCCCAGGGCCGCTCCAAGCACGACATGGCTGCCACCTACTTCGCCAGTACTGAGCAGGACCTGGGCTCGCCCGACGAACCTGACCGAAGCGCCACGCCCAACAAGGAAGTCTCCCCATGACCCGGACGCACAAGATTGCCGTCATTGCCGGAGACGGAATCGGACAGGAAGTTGTCCCGGAAGGCATCCGGGCATTGGAAGCGGCGGCGGAAGCCTTTGACTTTAGGTTGCAGGCCACCGCCTTCGACTTTGCCAACGGCGACTACTACCTCAAGCACGGGCAGATGCTGCCAGACAACTGGTTCGATCAGCTCAGCGGCTTCGACGCCATTTTCTTCGGTGCGGTCGGCTCCCCGGAAACCGTCCCGGACCATATATCGCTGTGGGGAAGCCTGCTGCAGTTCCGGCGCCACTTTGACCAGTACGTCAACCTGCGGCCGGTGAAGCTGCTGGCCGGCGTCAAGAGTCCGCTGGCGGACCGGGTTCCCGGGGACATTGACTTCTACGTTGTCCGGGAAAACACCGAGGGTGAATACTCCAGCATCGGCGGCCGGATGTTCGAGGGGACCGACAGGGAAACAGTCATCCAGGAAACCGTCATGACCAGGACGGGAGTGGACCGCATCCTGAAGTATGCGTTCACCCTCGCCGACAGCCGTCCCAAGAAGCACCTGACTTCTGCCACCAAAAGCAACGGGATCTCGATCACCATGCCGTACTGGGACGAGCGGGTCGAAGCGATGGCGCAAAACTTCAGCGACGTCAGGACCGACAGCTATCACATCGACATCTTGACGGCGAACTTCGTCCTGCATCCCGAGAGGTTCGACGTGGTCGTGGCCAGCAACCTCTTCGGAGACATTCTGTCCGACCTGGGACCTGCCTGTACGGGAACCATCGGCATCGCACCGAGTGGCAACATCAACCCCGAACGCCGGTTCCCTAGTCTCTTCGAACCGGTCCACGGATCCGCTCCGGACATCGCCGGCAAGGGCATCGCCAATCCCGTGGGGCAGATCTGGAGCGCAGCAATGATGCTGCAGCACCTCGGCGAAGATGCCGCGGCTGCCACGGTCGTGCGGGCCTTCGAGAACGTCCTGGCAAAGGGCGGCGAATCCCTCACCCCCGACCTGGGTGGCAGCGGCAGCACCGAACTGCTGGGCCGGGCCATCGCGGACGAAATCCGCGCTGTGGCCGGTAACCACTGACAGCCGGGCCCGCGGGCCGGCAGTCAATCCGCGCGGCTCCGGCTGAAGGACACCAGGCGCGCTTGCATCTCCCAGTACGGGGTAGCGGCCGGCGCCTGCTGGCCGTCGCGCAGGGCGCTGACCACATTCACGGCCGCGTCAACGGCTGCCCGGTACGGCAGGGAACCGGAACTCACCCGCCGGACCCCCAGGTCGCCCAGCTCGGGAACAGTCAGCGAGGGATGTGCCAGCAGGTTGACCGGCAGCCCTATGCCGGCGGTGACGGCCCGGATGTCCTCCGGAACCACGAGCCCGGGGACGAAGATCCCGTCCGCGCCGGCGTCGGCGTACACCCCGGCACGGTGCAGGACGGCATCCACGGTGGCCTGTTCGCCGAACCAGATGTTGTCCACCCGGGCATTGAGGAAGATGGCCGGGCTGCGCCGTTTGACGGCGGCCACCTTCTCGGCGAAGGCTGCCGGGTCGACCAGGTGCCCGTCCGTGCTGTCCTCCAGGTTGACCCCGGCAACCCCAAGGCCGGCCAGCCGGGCCACGAGTTCGGCGACCTCGGCCGGGTCATCGGAGTAACCGTCCTCGATGTCCGCCGTGATGTGGACGGGCAGCCTGCACAGCTGCGCCGCCAGTGCGGCGGTTACCGCCTCGCTGGACCGGCCTCCGTCCGGGAGGCCGGCACTTGCCGCGATGCCGAAGCTGGTGGTGCCGACGGCTGTGAATCCCGCCGATGCAAAGGCCAGGGCGGATCCGACGTCCCACGCGTTGGGAAGCAGGAGTGGCTCCGTCGTGTGGTGGAGTTCCCGAAAAGTAGTCATTGATACTCCCGTCCCGTGCCCACGTAAGAGCCACTGAAGAGGTGGATCCCCGATCAGTCTACAAACGCCGCCGGGGCCGCAAAAGGTCCGTGATCCCCACTCCGGGTGCTGGACGGCAGGCCAAGACACACGGCCCCCGGCCTCGCTGCACAGTGCCGGACGGTCCCTGTTTCGGTGGCCGGCGGGCTGTTAGTCTCGGGTCACGACGACTTCGGGAGGCCTGATGTGGGATCGACTGCGGGGACGGCACGGCAAGCAGGCCAGCCCTGAGACCCGGGCCCGGGGTGACATCGGCGACCCGGCGTACAAGGAGATAGCGCTCCAGCTCACGTCCACCGCCGAGAACTCCACTCCTGACTGGACCACCTCCTTCGGCTACATCGAGGACATCGATGACGGGAGGGGCTACACCGGTGGGCTGGTGGGCTGGTGCAGCGGCACCGGCGACATGCTCGAGCTTCTGCGGGCCTACGCCAAGGCCGCCCCGGGGAATCCGCTGGCGCAGTACCTGCAGCCGTTGGAACAGATCATGGATGCGCCCTACAAGGACCGTCCTGCGCTGAGCCACCGGCTGCTGGATCCGTCCTTTCCGGGGGACTGGAAAACGGCGGCGAATGACCCTGCTTTCCAGCGGGCCCAGCAGGAGGAGCGGGACCGCGTCTACTGGGGGCCGGCGCTGGAGGAAGCCCTCCGGGACGGGGTCGGGCCGCTGGGGCTTGCGATCTACTACGACGTCTCGGTCAATCACGGACCCGGGGACGACGACGAATCATTCGGCGGCATTTTGACCGCCGCCCGGAAGGCGCACCGCCCCCCGGCCCAGGGCGGGGACGAGGCGAAGTACCTCGCCGCCGTGGTGGAGACCCGGGTGGCGGTCCTCAAGGCCTGGGGCGACTACCAGCGGCACGGCCGGCAGGACATCCACAAGGGGCTCCTGGAGGCCGGCAACCTGGAGCTTGTGCCACCGTTCAACTGGTCTGTCTACGGCGACCGCTTCGAACTCGGCTCGACTCCGCGGCCACGGTAGGCGACCTGTTTCCTTTGTCGGGAGGCAGCAGCCTCAGGACCCGGGCCGCTTTGGCCATTCCTTGCCCGCCCAGGGGTCGTAGTCAGCGATCAGCTCCTGCGGCGGCCGATTGCTTTCCGGGACGTGCTGGAGGTTCACCCGCACCCGGTACCAGAGCGAACTCGAGCCGCGCATCCCGTCCACAAGAATGTCGGCCGGATGCAGATCCGGCACGAGACCCGCGTGCAGGGTCTTCCACTCAGCCAGCGCCGCCAGCGCCTCCGGTTTGGTCTTGGTGCGCGCCACCTCGATCAGTGGCATCACCGACTGCCGGCGGCCGGAGCCGTCGACGCCGCGGGGCGGCTTCTCGGCGGGGCCGAGCTCAGCAGCCAGTGCCAGCAGCCCGTCGAGTGAGCCGACCGCTTCGCCGATGCCTTCGTGGGGGTCCCCGACATCGGCGAACCGCCCGGGAACAGTCAGGACCGTGAAGTGTTCCGGCCGGGTCGACCGGACTTCGTCCCAGGCCAGGGGCGCCGAGACCCGCGCGTCGGGCAGCGGCCGGATGGAGTACGCCGATGCCACGGTGCGGTCCTTGGCGTTCTGGTTGAAGTCCACGAAGACACTCTCTCCGCGCTCCTCCTTCCACCACCGCGCGGTGGCGAGGCCCGGAGCACGGTTCTCGATCTCGCGGGCGAGGGTCTCGGCGGCGAGCCGGACGTCGCGGTACGACCACCGGGGCGCGATCCGTACCAGGACGTGGAGTCCCCGCGAACCGCTGGTTTTCGGCCAGCCCACCAGCCCGACGTCGTCGAGCACCTCCCGCGCGACATAGGCGACGTCAACGATTTGGGACCAGTCGACTCCTGGCATCGGGTCCAGGTCGACCCTTAGCTCGTCTGGGTGCTCCAGGTCCTCGGCGCGGACGGGGTGGGGGTTGAGGTCCAGGCATCCGAGGTTCACGACCCAAGCCAGGCCCGCAGCGTCCCGGATGACGGCCTCTTCGGCCGACGTCCCCGACGCGTAGTGCAGCGTCGTCGTATCGATGAAGTCCGGGTGGTTTTCCGGTACACGCTTCTGGAAGAAAGGCTCGGCGTCGATCCCTTTGGGGAAGCGCTTGAGCACCATGGGCCGTCCGCCGGCGCCGCGCAACGCACCATCGGCGACGGCGAGGTAGTAGCGGACGACGTCGAGCTTGGTCAGCCCCGGTTCAGGGAATACCACCTTGTCCGGGCTCGAGATGCGAACCTCGCTCCCGGCAATGGTGAGGAGCTCCGCTGGGGTCTTCGACGGGTTCATTCCGCCACGCTAGCAACGATCGCAGATCCCGGCCAGAGCCGCTGCGCCGCCTGCGGGCACACTGCCGTCAGGCTGCCTGCCAGCTGACCGGGAGCGACTTCAGTCCGTAAACGATGGTGCTGTCCATGCGTTCGAGGTCCGCCCCCGGGACGAGGGTCAGGCCCGGCAGCCGGGACAGGATGGCCTGCAGCGCTGTCCTGGCTTCGAGGCGCGCCAGCGGGGCGCCAAGGCAGAAGTGGATGCCGTGGCCGAACGCCAGGTGCCGGAGCTGGTCCCGGTCGATGTCGAATTCGGCGGCCCGTTGGAATTGCCGCTCGTCACGGTTCGCCGAGCCGATCCAGGCCACCAGCGGAGCGCCGGCCGGGATCCGAACGCCGCCCAGGGTGGTGTCGGCAACCGCGATCCGGTACATGGACTGGACTGGGGAGCGGAAACGAAGCACTTCTTCGATGGCGGGGGGAAGCAGTGCTGGTTCCCGCCGCAGCCTCTCGACGGTGCCGGGCGCTTCGGTGAAGCAAAGAACCGCGTTGCCTATCAGGTTGGTGGTTGTTTCATTGCCGGCCACCAACAGCAAACTGCAGAACCCCAGCAGTTCGCCGACGCTCAATTTCTGCCCGTCGATCTCGGCAGCGAGCAGGCTGCTGATCAAGTCGCTGCCGGGGCGGCTCCGGCGCTGTTCGATCAGGTCCAGGAAGTACTGCGTCATCTCCTGGTTGATGGCCTGGTGCTCCTCCGTCTGCGCGCCGGTCCGCGTTTGGCTGACGATCACGTCGGACCACTGCTTGAAACGGTCCCGGTCCCCGGCCGGGACGCCCATGAGTTCGGAGATCACGATGACCGGCAGCGGGTACGCGAGGGCCTCGACCAGGTCTGCTGTGCCGAGCGCGGCGATCCCCTCCAGCAGCTCGTCCGTGAGTTCGGCGATGCGGGGTGCGAGAGCCTCCACCGCTTTAGGCGTGAACGCCTGCGTGACCAGGGAGCGTAATTGACGGTGCCGCGGCGGGTCTGTGGTAATCAGGCTGGACGAAAACAGATGGCTGGTCTCGGAGGGATCGTCGCCGCGCATCCGGGAGGAGAACCTCTCGTGTTCGGAAAGGACCCGCTGAACGTCGTCATAGCGGAAGACATGCCAGCTCCCCGACTGTTCGTCGTGGAAGACTGGCGCCGCTTCCCGCATTCTCTGGTAGGACGGAAAGGGGTCAAGCGGATGCTCACTGGCCGCGGCGAAGTCCATGGCTGGCCTCTCTGCTCAGCCCGGTGGCTAAGCGGCCTGGCCGCACCGCCGGGGCCCGGGCCGTTTGATCCCGGGACCCTGATTTTAGCCGACGCCCGCTGCGACGTCAGGAGGGGAGCGGCCCGCGCCCGCAAAGAGGCCGAGCGGACGACGGCGGGGACCGCCGTCGTCCGCTCGGTCAGCGAGCAGTGAAACGCGAAAGCTGCCGGCGGGTTTAGCCTTGTCATGACGGTGATGGATTGCGCCGGGACCGACAGGAGCGCCCATGAACGAACCAGGCAAGGAAAGCCGCCCCGCTGCCGGGCCGTTGCCCTATAGCCCCCGCCGGATCACCGGTCCTGTGCTGATGGGGGTCGTACCCGGCCAGCCGCTGGCGGTCGCGCACCGGGCCGCTGAACTGGCGTTCAGCCTGGACGTCAAGCTGGTCTGCGCCTACGTGGATGTGACGACTTACCTCGCCGAAGAACCAGACGGGCGGGCCGAAGCGCGGCCGATTGATCCGGACGGGATCGACGACGATATAGAGGGGATCAGCGCCGGCATCAGGGACCACCTCCGGGAAGCGCTGGACGCGAGCGGGGTGGGCTGGTCGTTCGTGACCCTGTCCGGGGAACCCGCCCGGGCGCTGGGACGGCTGGCCGAGTCAACGGATGCGTCCGTGATCGTCGTCGGCACCCGCGAGCGCGGGCTCGGAGCCCGCTTCGAGGAGTTGCTGGTCGGTTCCGTCGCCGTCCATCTCACCCACCGCCAGCACCGGCCCGTCCTGGTTGTCCCGCTCGCCCCGCAGGCCAAACATCATCCGAAGGAGGGCCAGTGACGGAACCGGCCGCCCCCGACACCACAACAACCGCCCCACCCGGCGGCGCTGACGAGGGGTCCCTGGGGGAGATGCGCGCCCACCGCCCTGTCCACCTGCACCCCGCGTTCGTCCTGGTCGTGATAGCTGGCGGAACCGTCGGGGCGATGGCGCGGTACGGTCTGAGCACCGTCCTGCCGTCCCCCGGGGGCTGGCCGCTCCCCACCCTGGTCATCAACCTGGCCGGAGCGTTCCTGCTCGGGGTCCTGCTGGAGGCACTGGTCCGCCGCGGCCCCGACGCCGGGCGGCTGAGGATCGTCCGCCTACTCGCCGGCACCGGGTTTATGGGTGCTTTCACCACCTACAGCACCCTGGCCCTGGAGGCCACCAACCTGCTCGGCGCAGGGCGGACCAGCGATGCTGTGGCTTATCTCGCCGCCACGCTGCTCGGCGGAGCCGTGGCCACGGTCGCGGGGATCCGGGCCGCCGCGGCTCAGCACTCCCGGTTCACGGCCCGACGCCGCGAATCAGCCCTCCGGCGTGACCGGCAGGAGGGCCAGCGGTGAACGTCCTGACTATTCTGTTGCTCGGTCTCGCCGGCGGGCTGGGCGCCGGTACCCGCTTCGTGGTGGACGGGCTGGTCCGTTCCAAGCTCCGGACCGCCCTGCCGGTGGGCACCATCGCCATCAACATCACCGGGTCCTTCTTCCTGGGACTGGTTGCCGGAGCGGTCATCGGCCACGCAGCCCCCGCCGAGCTGCAGGCGATCGCCGGCACCGGCTTCCTGGGCGGCTACACCACCTTCAGCACCGCAAGTTTCGAGACGGTCCGGCTGATCCAGTCCGGCCGCACCGGGCTGGCCCTGCTGAACGGAATCGGGACCGCGGCGGCCGCGGTCGGCGCCGCGGCCGCCGGCCTGGCCCTCGCCAGCCTCCTTTAACACAGTCCGGCCTCCGGCAAGCCGGCTCCGAGTGGTTTTCCAGCAGGATTCCGTTGCCGGCCGGCAGCCAGATCAGAAGGCGGATTCCAGGGCTGCGGGGAGTTCGGTCAGCGCGGTGACCGTGAACTCCGGTGCCTCGAAGTGCCCTGGGTAGCTTCCCCCGGCCCGGTTCACCCAGGCTGTACGGAGCCCGGCGCGGGCGGCGCCGTGAATGTCCCAGGGGTGGACGGCGACCAGCAGCATGCCGGACGGCTCTGCCCCGGAACTAGCGGCAGCGTAGTTGTAGGCTGCCGGGGCTGGCTTCCAAGCAGGCGCGTCTTCAACCGAGAGCAGTGACTCGAACCGGTCGCGGATCCCGGCGTTGTTGAACAGATTCGCGGCGATCCCGGCCGAGCCGTTGCTGAGCGTGATCAGGCGGTACCCGGCATCGGCGAGGGCCTTGATGCCCTCGGGGACGTCCGGGTGCAGCCCGAGTGCGCCCATTCCAGACATGACATGGTCGACCGCAGCGCTAAGCGGGCGGTTGAGGTCCACAGTGCCCAGCAGGCCACGGAGCACGTCTGCTCCGATAGCAGCGAACGATGGGTTGTCTCGGGTGGCCGTGAGTGCAAAACCATCGCGCAACAGCGAAGCGAACCAGAGCTTGGCCAGTGCGGCCGGCGCTCCGACCGCGCTGAACCGTTCACCCATCGGGGACATGTCGGAGAGGGTCTCGTTAACATCAAAGACAATGACTGGCCTGCTGGTGGTCATGTGTTCTCCTAGCGCCGGAATCTACCCTCCCCCAAGTCTGCTGCCGTCCCGGAGGTGCCGAAGTGGAACCACCCCGGGACTACAGGGGGCTTGTATCAGGGTACGCGCCGGCCGGTCCGGAATCCGCCCGGAGCCGCCGACCGGGTCAACCTTCCTCCTCGGTGGCGGCAGTCACTCCCGCGTCAGGTAGGTCCAGCTGCCTGGCGTGGAAATCAAAGTGCAGGGTGGGGTAGGCGTAAACGTCGTTGAGCGTCATGACCGGCTTGAAGAACGGGTCCCACCTGTCCGGGAACGGCATGGGCCTGGCCAAGGAGGCGGAGCTCTCGCGTTCCAGCCGCCGGGTCAGCGCGGTGATGGTCTTGTCCAGTTTCCTGGCCATCCTGCGCCGGTTGTAGACGAGCGCGGCGGCGCGCGAGCCCCAGTAGTTCACCGCATTGAAGGGGACGGTGGCGGCGTTCAATCCCGCGGCGAACGCGGAACCGGCGGGTGCGGGAAGGCGGCTGACCGTCCGGACCAGGGGCAGCAGGGCGCGGACGACCATGTAGCCGAACACCATGTGGAACAGCAGCTGCTCGTTGGTCCAGCGCGTTCCATTGCTGGTCCGGTCGAGTTCCGCAGGAGTGGCGCCCTCCAGCCAGGTGTCGAGGTCGTGGATGGCGCGCCGGTATCCGGCGGTGATCTCATCCTTCGTCGGCGCGACGGGACGCGGTCCCATGGCTCACGACCCCGGGCGTCCGACGGGCCCGCGGTCGCGGACCGCGGTGCGGAGGGATTCCAGGTCCGGCTGGCCGGACAATCCGTTCCGGCTCCGGTACACCCGGCAGCTGACAGCCGGGTCCGCGCTTGAGCGGAAGAGATCCGTCCCGTCAATGATGAAGGACGGCGATCCATGGAAGGACGCTGCTTCCGCTTCACTCCCCGTGGTGGTGATGTCCGTGACCGTGTGCAGTGCCGGATCGATGCTCTCCAGCTCCAGGGCCGCGGCGAACAGTTCGCGGGCTGAGGCGCCATGGGGGCAACCGGGGACGGTCAGCAGGCGGATGTCCATGCCCTCATTATCGCGGCTGGGCAGCCCGCAGGCCCCCGACGGCGGCGAGGACGGCCGCGGTTCCTGCTGCTGCGGCCATGGCGTACGTCATCGCGGTGTAGGTTCCCAGCCAGGCCGCCAGCACGGGGCCCGCAGCCGGGGCTACGGCGATCACCGCTGTCAGCGGGGCCGAGAAGATCCCCTGCAGCGTGCCCAGGTTCCGGCTGCCCCAGCGGTCGGCCACAACAGTTGCCTGCAGCAGGGTCTGGCCCCCGCGGACCGCACCGGCGAGCATTCCGGCGGCGACCAGTACCGGCACCGGACCCGGCAGGGTCGCCAGGATCAGCAGGGCGACCGCCGCCGTGCCGGTGATGACGGGCAGCCGGGTACCGGACGGGATGGCGGCGAACAGCAGCCGGCCGCCCACCTGCCCGGCACCCACGAGGCCAAGCCCCAGTGCGGCAGTGGTGTAGTCGGCGCCCTTTTCGAGCAGCAGCGGAATGATGTTCAGCGTCACGGTGTACAGGCCCAGGCCCGAGAGGACCATGAGTGCCTGCATGCCAAGGAATTCCGGGCTTCGCCGGACAGCCCGCGCCAGCGCGCGGTGCTCTCCGGCGTTGGTGCCGCCGGTTTTGCCCCCGGCATCGGTGCAGCCGGCTGACGCGGACCAGCTCCGGTTCAGGAAGCGGGCATGCAGCGGAACCGTGATGAGTGCCATGGTCCCGGCGAGGATGACAAAGGCGGCCCGCCAGCCGAACTGGGCAGTCAGGGCGGCGGTGACGGGGGCGAAGATGGTGGACGCGAATCCGCCGGCGAGGGTCAGGATGGTGAGGGGCCGCAGCCGGGCCGGTCCGTACCAGCGGCTGATCACCGTGAAGGCCGGCTGGTACAGCACTGCGGCCTGCGCACCGCCGGCCAGCAACCAGGCTGCGAAGAACAGGGGCAGGTTCGGCGCTGCCGCCACCAGGACCAGGGCCAGCACTCCTATGAGGGATCCGCCGACCATCAGGGTGCGCGGCCCGGTCCGGTCGAGGATCCTGCCGACGAAGATGCCGGCCACCGCGGAGAGCAGCAGCCCTGCAGAGAAAGCCCCTGTTACGAGGGCCGGGTCCCAGCCGGTGTCCTCGCTGATCGGCCGGACCGCCGCGATCAGCGCGTAGTAGAGCACGCCCCACCCGGTCGTCTGGGTAATGCACAGCGCGGCCAGGCCGCCGCGCGGTGCACCCTCCGCGGAGAGGACCCGGGTGGGAGCGTGCGTAGGCACAGCGGACGCCCCTGCCCGGGAGGTCAGTTCCCGCCGGAGCGGCCGTGGGCCAGCCCGGTGGGGAATCCCACGAGCACAGGTTCAGGCGCCCCGCAGCAGCCGCCGGAGGCTTCCGCTACGAATCCCGCGGAGGCCACGTCGGCCACGGCAGGAGCGTCGCAGCTGCTGCCGATGTCCGAGGAGCAGACGCCGGTTTCCGGCAGCTCAAGCTGGACGGTGTCGGCGGCCTCACGGTCTCCGGCCAGGGCGGCCGCGACGGAGCGGACCTGTTCGTAACCCGTGGCGAGCAGGAAGGTGGGGGCCCGGCCGTAAGACTTCATGCCGACAATGTAGAAGTCCTGCTCCGGGTGGGCCAGCATCCGGGCGCCGTGCGGCTCCACGGTGCCGCAGGAGTGAAACTCGGGGTCGATCAGCGGGCCAAGTTCGTGCGGAGCCTCGACACCGGGGTCGAGTTCGAGCCGGAGTTCACGAAGCATGTCCAGGTTCGGGCGGAACCCGGTGGCCGGGACCACGATGTCGGCGCCGATGGTGCGGCCGTCGGTGGCGGTCAGTATGACGCCGTCGTCCGCGGCCCCGCGGTCCGCCGCGAGGCCGGCGATCCCGAAGCCGGCGATCCCGAAGCCGGCGATCCCGAAGCCGGTGTGCAGTTCCACGGTGCCGTCCTCAACGAGCGAGCGGAGCTGGCTGCCGAGCTGGCCGCGGGCGGCGAGGCCGTCGGCGTCGCCGCCGCCGTAGACCTTGGCGGCCGAGGCGCCGCGGATCGCCCAGACGATCTTCGTTCCAGGCACCTGGGCCGCGAGTTCGGAGAGGTTGATCAGGGTATTGGCAGCCGAGTGGCCGGCGCCGACCACGACAGCGGTGCGGCCGGCAAACGCTGCACGGTCGCGTCCCAGGACGTCCGGCAGGGGCGAGGAGATGTGGCCGGCCGCGGCGGCTTCGCCCACGGCACGCAGGCCCGAGGTTCCGAGCGGGTTGCGGATGGACCACGTGCCGGACGCGTCAATCACAGCTGCTGCCCGGTAGTCGCGGACTTCGCCGTCGGTGTGTTCGACCCGGACCACAAAAGGGGTTGTGTTGCGGTTGCGCGAGTGGGTTTTGTCCATCCCGAGGCGGGTCACTGCGACCACGCGGGCGCCGGTGTGCAGGCGGGACGCGATGGCGGGCAGCGACGCGAGCGGGGTGAGGTACCGGTCGATCAGTTCACCGCCGGCGGGCAGCGCGGACGGCTCCGGTGACTCCCAGCCGGTCGCGGCGAGCAGGCGGACCGCGGCGGCGTCGGTGTTGTACTGCCACGGGGAGAACAACCGGATGTGGCGCCACTGTTCGATCGCCGCGGCCGGGACGGGGCCGGCCTCGAGGATCAGCGGTTCCAGGCCGCGTTCGAGCAGGTGTGCTGCCGCGGCGAGGCCGATGGGTCCGGCTCCGATGACAACTACGGGAAGGGTGTTGGGTACAGCCATGGTGTCCTCTGTTTCATCCGGTGGGGTGGGTTCGGTGCCCAACGAGCTGACAGTTGGGGGCGTTTTGAGGGCTCAAAACGGCCCCTGCTGCGAGTTAGTTGGGAAGACCGGGGCCGCGTCGGTCAGGCGTGGGTGGGGTCCTCGACCAGGGCGGTGGCGATGCTGTCCGCGTCGTCGAGGGCGGCGAGGTAGCGTTCGGCGTCGAGGGCCGCGGCGCAACCGGTGCCGGCGGCGGTGATGGCCTGCCGGTAGCGGTGGTCCACGGCGTCCCCGCAGGCGAAGACGCCGCTGAGGTTGGTGACGGTGGTGGGGGAGTCGACCTTGATGTAGCCCTCGGCGTCGAGCTCCACCTGGCCGGTCAGCAGTTCGGTGCGCGGCACGTGGCCGATCGCGACGAAGATGCCGGTGGCCGCCTGCTCGCGGGTTTGCCCGGTGATGGTGTCCGTCAAGGTAACGCCGGTGACCTTGCCGTCGCCGTGGATCGCGGTGACGGCCGAGTTCCAGGCGAAACGGATCTTGGCGTTGTCCTTGGCCCTCTGGGCCATGATCCGGGAGGCCCGCAGCTCGTTCTTGCGCACGACGACGGTCACGGTCTTGCCGAAGCGGGTCAGGAACGTCGCTTCCTCCATCGCGGAGTCGCCGCCGCCGACCACGATGATGTCCTGGTCGCGGAAAAAGAAGCCGTCGCAGGTGGCGCACCAGGAGACACCGTGGCCGCTGAACCTCTTCTCCTCCGGCAGGCCGAGCTCCTTGTAGGCGGACCCGGTGGCGAGGATGACGGCAGGCGCCTCGTGCGTCTCGCCGGCTCCGGTGGCGACCCGCTTGAGGTGGCCGGTGAGCTGGACCTCGGTGACGTCGTCGAACACCACCTGCGTGCCGAATTTCTCGGCCTGCTGCTGGAGTCCGTCCATCAGCTCCGGGCCCTGGACGCCGGCGGGGAAGCCGGGGAAGTTCTCCACCTCGGTGGTGTTCATCAGGGCGCCTCCCGCAGTGACGGCCCCGGCGATGAGGAGCGGTGCGAGCCCGGCCCGGGCTGCGTAGATCGCGGCGGTGTAGCCGGCGGGCCCGGATCCGATGATGATCAGTTGTTGGTTGCTCACGGAAGGCTCCTGGTCCTGGTTACTTGGCGGCGGGGGTGAGGGAGGCGATGAGGTCCTCGATACGGGACTTGATCTCGTCGCGGATGGGACGGACGGCGTCGACGCCCTGGCCGGCCGGGTCTTCGAGTTCCCAGTCCTCGTAGCGCTTCCCGGGGAAGATCGGGCAGGTATCGCCGCAACCCATGGTGATCACGACGTCGGACTCCTTGACGGCTTCGGTGGTCAGCACCTTGGGGATTTCGGCGGACATGTCGATGCCGAGCTCGGCCATGGCCTCGACGGCGGCCGGGTTGACCTTCTCGGCGGGCTGGGAGCCGGCGGAGCGGACCTCAATCTCACCCTTGCCGAGGGTGGTCAGGAAGGCGGCGGCCATCTGGGACCGGCCGGCGTTGTGGACGCAGACGAAGAGGACGGAGGGTTTCTTGGCGGTGTCGGTGCTCATGGTGTTCTCCTGAAGCTTTTCGGGTTAGGCGGAAAGGGAGCTGGCGGCGAAGTGGCGTTTGCGGGCCCAGAGGGCCACGTAAACCAGTGCAACAAGGACCGGGACTTCGATCAAGGGGCCGACGACGCCGGCCAGGGCCTGACCGGAAGTGACGCCGAAGGTGCCGATCGCCACGGCGATGGCGAGTTCGAAATTATTGCCCGCGGCGGTGAACGCCAGGGTGGTGGTTTTGGCGTAGCCCAGGTCCAGCCACTTGCCGATCAGCATGCCGGCGCCGAACACGACCAGGAAGTAGACCAGCAGCGGCAGCGCGATCCGGGCCACGTCCAGCGGCCGGGACGTGATGGTGCCGCCCTGCAGTGCGAAGAGCAGCGTGATGGTGAAGAGCAGGCCGTACAGGGCCCACGGGCCGAGCCGGGGGAGGAACGTCGCTTCGTACCAGTCGCGGCCCTTGGCTTTTTCGCCGAGGGTGCGGGTGAGGAACCCGGCCAGCAGCGGGATTCCCAGGAACACCAGCACGGACGCCGTGATGGACCAGAAGGAGAAATCCGCGCTGGTAGTCGGCAGGCCCAGCCAGGACGGCAGCAGCTGCAGGTAGAACCACCCGAGGGCTCCGAACGCGATGACCTGGAAGACGGAATTGATGGCCACCAGGACGGCGGCGGCTTCCCGGTCTCCGCAGGCGAGGTCGTTCCAGATCATCACCATGGCGATGCACCGGGCCAGCCCCACGATGATCAGGCCGGTCCGGTACTCCGGCAGGTCCGGGATGAAGATCCAGGCCAGGGCGAACATGAACGCCGGAGCCAGCACCCAGTTGAGGACCAGGGAGGTCACCATCAGTCTGCGGTCGCCGATCACCCGGTGCGTCTGGTCATAGCGGACCTTGGCGAGCACCGGGTACATCATCACCAGCAGGCCGACAGCGATCGGCAGCGAGATTTCTCCGACCTTGACGGCCTCCAGCGCTGTGTCCAGTCCCGGAAAGAAGCTGCCCAGCAGCAGGCCGACCGCCATGGCGGCGATGATCCAGACCGGCAGGAAGCGGTCCAGGGTGGAGAGCTTGACGGCGACAGCAGCGTCGCTTTCAAGGCCGGGGGACGGGTCGGTCTGGATGCTCACGGGACTCCTGTGCTGCGTTGGCGCTGCTCTTGTGAAGCTGCTCGGAAAAGATTGATGCTTGTCGATATGAGATAGTTCCAACTATATCGATGAATGTCAATCCATGTGCATAATAGACACATGAACTCTGTGGAAACTCTCGAACCGGCTCTCGACGCGTCCTGCTGCGCGCCGACCGCCCAGGCTGTCCTCAGCGCCGAGGATGCCCAGCGCAAGGCGCTCGTGTTCAAGGCCCTGTCCGATCCGAACAGGCTGCGGCTGCTCTCCATCGTGAAGGGCGCCGGGGGCGGGGAAGCCTGTGTCTGCGATCTGACCGAACCGTTGGACCTGGGCCAGCCCACCGTGTCGCACCACCTCAAAATCCTGGTCGACGCCGGTCTGCTGCACCGCGAAAAGCGCGGCACCTGGGCGTACTACTCGCTGGTGCCCGGCGCGATCGAGCAGACGGCCGGGCTCCTGGCGTCCCTGTGAGCCGGGGCACCGCCGCCGGCGCCGCGGCGGGCACCGCCGCCGGCGTCACCGTCCGGCCAATGCAGGAATCCGACTGGCCCGGGGTCCGGCGGATCTACCAGGAGGGGATCGCGACCGGGCAGGCCACGTTCGAGGTCGAGGCGCCGGACTGGCGCCGTTTCGACGCTTCGCGGCTGGCGTCCCACCGCCTGGTGGCGGAGGGTCCCGACGCCGGGATTCTTGGCTGGGCGGCGGTCTCCGCTGTCTCCGACCGCCCGGTCTACGCCGGTGTCGTTGAACACTCCATTTATGTTTCCGAGGCAGCGCGCGGCCGGCGGATAGGCGCCAAGCTGCTCCGGTCCCTGATTGCCGCGACCGAAGAAGACGGCATTTGGACCATCCAGGCGAGCGTCTTTCCGGAGAACGGGCCGAGCCTGAGGCTCCACCTCGCCCACGGCTTCAGGGTGGTGGGACGCCGGCAGAAGATCGCCCGTATGGCGTACGGTCCGGCTGCGGGCCAATGGCGGGACACTGTCCTGATCGAACGGCGAACACGGGTCCTTTAGGTCTTGTGCTGTCCGTGCGCCGGCGGCAAGGGTAGTCCCAGGGAGCTACTGTTGCCGCCGCGACCAAGGAGGACACCATGAATGCCGAGACCCCCGCCCCTGGGGACCGGTTGCGGGCGATGCTGGACAACATCAGGACCGCAACCGCGAACACCCGTCAGATGATGGACTCGCCGGGTGACGAGAACTGGGTGCAGGACGGTGAGTCCGACGCCGAATACCTGCGGGCGATCCAGCGGGACACGATCGCCAGGCTGGAGGCCACGGCCCGGGACCTCGAGGCGCTGCTGGCCCAGCGCCCGGGCTAACAACGCACCGCTCCCGGCGGCACCCGTTCCGCGGGCTGCGCGTCAGGCCGGCTGGGAGCTGAGGGCCGTCAGTGCCGTGAGCTTTTCTTCGCCGGTGGGCTCTTCGGGCAGCAGCGGAATGAGGGCAACCCGGTCCGCCAGGGCATGTACCTTCGTGATCTGTTCCAGTTCGCCCACGGCGCGGGCCCGCAGGAACGGCGTCTGGGGGTGCGCGGCGGCGATCGAGTTGTTGACCACCCACGCCCACGGGTGGATCCCGGCCCTTTCCAGGTCGGCCTGCAGTTCTTCCGCTTCGAGCACGGGGGTTGGCTCAGCCAGCGTGACCAGGACCACCTTGGTCTGCGCCGGATCCTGGAGCCGCATCAGCGGCGTCACGAACCCCATCGTGGCGCCCACCTGGCGGGCGATCTCGCGGTGGTAGGAACCGGTAGCATCCAGAAGCAGCAGCGTGTGGCCGGTGGGTGCCGTGTCGATCACCACGAAGCGCCGGCGGGACTCCTGCACCACCCGGGAGAACTGCCGGAACACGGCCACCTCGTCGGTGCACGGGGAGAGCAGATCCTCGGCCAGCGCCGCACGTCCTGCGTCGTCCATGCTCCGGCCCTTGGTCGCCATCACGTGGCTGCGGTACGCCTCGATCGCCGCCTCCGGATCGATCCGCGAGACGGTCAGGCCGTCCACGGAACCGTGGAGTGTTTCGGTGAGGTGCGCTGCGGGATCGGTCGTGGTGAGGTGGACCGCATGGCCGCGTCTCGCCAGGGCGACGGCGATCGCGGCGGCGACCGTGGTCTTCCCGACCCCGCCCTTGCCCATGCACAGCACGAGGCCGTGGCCACCGGCCTCCATCTCGTTCACCAGCGCGGCCAGCGGAGCGTCCTCGATCCGGGCGTCCTTGGCTGCAGGGACCAGCCCCGCGTCCGCCGCGTCGCCGGCGTCGGACGTAACTGCGAACAGGGTCTCAAGGGCCGGAATGCCGACCATGTTGCCCGGCTTCAGTTCCAGGACATCGCGCGGCAGCCCGGCGACCGCCGCCGGAATGGCCGCTATGGCTGCAGCCTCCCGGGCGCGCAGGGCACGCGCCAACTCCTCCCCGCCGGCGGCTTCAGGCAGGACGCCGTTGACGACGACGTAGGCGCCCCCGATCCCGATCTGGTTGAGTTCGAAATAGGTCCGCTCGATCTCGGCCAGCGCCGACGTCTGCGCGCGGCTGACCAGGACGAGCCGGGTCCTCGCCGGGTCGGTAAGGGCCTCGACTGCCTTGGCGTACACCTGTTTGTGCTTCTCGAGCCCTGACAGCGGACCCAGGCAGGAGGGGTCGCCCTTGCCGGCAGCCAGGAAGTCTGTCCACGAGCCCGGCAGCTGCAGCAGGCGCAGCGTGTGGCCCGTCGGGGCGGTGTCGAAGACGATATGGTCGTACTCCCCATAGGAGCCTTCGTCGGCGAGCAGGTTGGTGAACTCGTCGAAGGAGGCGATCTCCGTGGTGCAGGAACCTGAGAGGCTCTCGGCGATGCCGGCCAGTTCAGCCGCCGGCAGGAGTCCGCGGACGGGCGCGAGGATCCGTTCGCGGTAGGCCTCGACGGCCTGCTCCGGGTCGATTTCGAGCGCAAAAAGTCCCGGCACCCCCGGGATGGCCGTCAGGGTGTTCCCGATGCCCACCCCGAAGACCTGGCCCACATTGGAGGCGGGATCGGTGCTGACCAGCAGGATCTTCTTGCCCGTCCTCGCCAGGGAAAGCGCTGTTGCGCACGCTATGGACGTCTTTCCCACGCCGCCCTTGCCCGTGAAGAACAGGAACCGGGGCGGGTCCTGGAGAAACTTCACGCCGGCACCTGGCAGCACGTGAAGCCGAAGCGGCTCGGCGACTGGAAGTCCCGGACGGCGGGCATAGCGTTCTCCCTTGGCTCTTCAATCGGCGCTGTCCCGGGCGGGATACTAACCGGCGTGACTGCGGCACTTACCGCCAGTATATCGATAAGCGTCAATGCCAGCAGGCGGGCCGGCCCGCCCGGGCCCAGCGCAGCCCGCCCCCGTCCTACTGGGCTCCGGCGGACTCGGTGGCCAGGTTTCGTTTGAGGATTTTCCCGCTGGGCCCGAGGGGGAGCTCCGCGAGCAGCCTGACGACGCGCGGGTACTTGTATGCCGCCAGCTGGCCGCTCGCAAACTCGATCAGCTCGGCCTCGGTGGCGGAGGATCCTGCGTCGAGCACGATCGCGGCCGCGATCTCCTGGCCGTGGACATCGTGCGGGATGCCGTAGACGGCGGCGCTGACCACCTGCGGGTGGGACAGCAGGATTTCCTCGACCTCGCGGGGATAGACGTTGTAGCCGTTGCGGATGATCATGTCCTTTTTGCGGTCCACGATCCGCAGGTACCCGTCCTCGTCCTTGGTGCCAAGGTCCCCGGTGCGGAACCAGCCGTCGACGATCGCTTCGGCGGTCGCCTCCGGCCGGTTGAGGTAGCCCTTCATCAGCAGGTGGCCGCGGATGACGAGCTCGCCGAGTTCCCCGGCGGGCAGCAGCTCGATGCTTTCGACCGTCTCGGCGCGGGCAATCTCGATGTCAACGCCCCAGATCGGGACCCCGATGGTGCCGGGCCGGGGCGGCGTCCCGACGTGGTTGAAGGCGGCGACGGGGGATGTCTCGGTGAGGCCGTAGCCCTCGTGGATATCGATCCCGAAGACGTCGCGGAACTTATCCATCACCGCCAGGGGGAGGGACGCCCCGCCGGAAATCCCGTAGCGGAGGCCCGGCGGCAGGGCGGCGCCGGCCTTGGCCGCTTCCAGCAGGGCCACATACATGGTCGGCACGCCGAGGAAGATGTTGACGTTGTGCCGGGTCATCAGGTCGAGGGCTCCGGCGCCGCTGAACCGGGGCATCATCACGATCGTGGCGCCGGCGCGCAGCCCGGCGTTGAGGACGACGGTCTGGCCGAAGGTATGGAAGAGCGGCAGGCCGCCGAAGAGGACGTCGCCCCGTTTGAAGTCCATGACGCTCGTCAGCAGCACGGACGTCTGTTCCACCAGGGCGAAGTGTGTGCCGAGGGCGCCCTTCGGCTTGCCGGTGGTGCCGGAGGTGTAGAGGATCGTGGCGGTGTCCGACGGCCGGCAGGGGATATAGCTGCGGATGGGCTCGGCCGCGGCGGCCTCGGCTTCGAGCCGCGGCAGCCCGTCGTCGGACGCCATCACGGTCAGGACATCGACGCCGGTGGCGGCGGCGCCGGCGGCTCCCTCTGGCAGCAGTGCGGCGGCGCAGATCAACATCCTGGCGCCGCTGTCCTGAAGGACGTATTCGATTTCGCGCGCCTTGAGCAGGGCGTGCACCGGA
This sequence comes from Arthrobacter sp. SD1074B, assembly GCF_056780195.1. NCBI lineage: Bacteria > Bacillati > Actinomycetota > Actinomycetes > Micrococcales > Micrococcaceae > Arthrobacter > Arthrobacter sp. SD1074B. The sequence goes on from NZ_JBRAZT010000001.1 coordinate 1,807,602, forward strand.
ACCACAATGGCTCCGAGTGACAGGATGGCGTAATACACCCGCGCGAAGTCCGGAACGTTGGGAATCAGGACCGCGACAGCATCTCCGGGCCCGATGCCGCGTGCCCGCAGCGCCCCGGCGTAGGCGCGGGTCCCGCGCCAAAGCTTGCCGTAGCTGGTTTCGTCCTCCCCGACGATCAGCGCGATGCTGTCCGGGGTCCTGCGGGCGGATTCGGCCAGGATGGCCGCGACGGAGATGGTGCCGAAACCTTCTTCGGGATTGATGGTGTTCATGGCCTGCTTCTTCGTTGGGATGGTCATGCTTTGAGGATTAGGGCGTCGCCCTGGCCGCCGCCGCCGCACAAGGCGACGACGCCGGTGCCGCCGCCGCGGCGTTTCAGCGCGAGCGCCTGGTGCAGGACCAGGCGTGCGCCCGAGGCTCCCACCGGGTGGCCGAGGGCGATCGCGCCGCCGTCCGCGTTCACGTCCTCGGGCTCGATGCCCAGGTCCTTGGCGGACTGGATGAGTACGGAGGCGAAGGCTTCGTTGATCTCGACCAGGTCAAGGTCCTGGACGGAGAGGCCCTCACGCTTGAGGGCGAGTTCGACGGCACGCGCCGGTTGGGAGTGCAGGGATCCGTCCGGCCCCGCCGTCTGGCCGTGGGCGCCGATTTCGGCGACCCATTCCAGCCCGGCAGCCTCCGCAGCCGCCTTGCTGGCGATCACCAGGGCCGCCGCGCCGTCGGAGAGCGGGGACGAGGACCCGGCGGTAATGGTGGCCGCTTCGTCCTTCGAGAAGGCAGGGCGCAGCTGGGCCAGGGATGCGGCGGTGGTCTCCGGCCGGATTCCCTCGTCGTGCTCCAGCGTCAGGGCTGGCCCTTTGCGCTGCGGAACGTCGATCGGGGCGATTTCCTCGGCATACACACCGGCGGAACGTGCCGCTTCGGCCCGTTGGTGGGACCGGGCCGCGACGGCGTCCTGCTCCGCCCGGGTGATGCCGCGCTCGGCGTTGCCCGCGTCCGTGGCTTCGCCCATCAGCTGGCCGCTGACCGGATCCTGCAGCCCGTCCCGGTTCAGCGAGTCGAGCATCGGCGCGTCCCCGATCACGACGCCGGCGCGGAGCCCGGGCACCAGGTGCGGGGCGTTGGTCATGGATTCCTGCCCGGCCGCGACGATGAAGTCGGCTTCGCCCGCGCGGATCATCCGGGCCGCGTCGATCACGGCCGTGAGCCCGGACAGGCAGAGCTTGTTGATCGTGACAGTGGGCACGTCCCAGCCGATTCCGGCCGCCAGGCTGGCCTGCCGGGCGGGCCCCTGGCCTGCTCCGGCCTGGATAACCTGGCCGACGATGACGGCTTCGATCTGTTCGGGGCCGACGCCGGACCGTTCCAGGGCCGCCCGGATGGCGTGGGCGCCCAGTTCGCTGGAGGATAAGGGGGTAAGGCCGCCGCGGAAGCGGCCGAAGGGGGTGCGGGCACCGCCCAGGATGACGGGGATGTTGGCGTTCTGGTTCACGTTCTGGTTCAAGGGAATCCTTTCGGGGGAACAGGCGCGGCGCAGGTCAGGCGAAGGCGGAGGTGCCGGTGATTCCGCGCCCGATGATGAGGGCCTGCATCGTTTCGGTGCCCTCGTAGGTGTGGATGGCCTCGATGTCGGCGAGGTGCCGGGCGACGCGGTTTGCCAGCAGGATGCCGTTGCCGCCGAGGAGGTCCCGGGCATTGGAGGCAATGCCGCGGGCAGTGCGGGTGCAGGTGTACTTCGCCAGCGAGGCCTGCTCCGGGGTGAGCGAGCCCTGCTCGTCCAGGCGGGTCATCTGGACGACCATCAGCTGCATGGTCGCCAGTTCGCTGAGCATCCGGGCGAGCCTTTCCTGCACAATCTGGGAGGCGGCCAGCGGGCGGCCGAACTGCTGGCGCTGCTTGGCATACTGGACCGCGGTCTCGTAGCAGGCGGTGGCATGTCCGACGGCGGACCAGGCGACTCCGAGCCTGGTGGCCAGCAGCACCCGGGCGGTGTCCTTGAAGGACCGGGCCCCCGGCAGCACGTTCTCCTGCGGGACAAAGACGTTCTCCAGCCGGATGTGGGCCTGCCAGATGGCGCGCAGGGCCAGCTTGCCCTCAATCTTCGTCGCGGCGTAGCCGGGGGAGTCCTGCGGTACCAGGTAGCCGTGTACCTGGCCGTCCTCGCCCCGGGCCCACACCACGCTGACTCCGCCGATCGAGCCGTTGCCGATCCACTTCTTCTCGCCGTTGAGCAGGAAGCCGCCGTCCGTGCCGGTGGCCGTGGATTCGAGGGCCACCGAGTCCGAGCCGTGCGTGGGCTCGGTCAACGCGAACGCGGCGAATTCTTTGCCGGCGGCGATCGCCGGCAGCCACTGCTCCTGCTGTGCGGCAGACCCGCACTCCGCGATGGACCGCAGCGCAAGGCCGCCCTGGACCGCGATCATGGTTGCCACGGAGCCGTCGCCGCGGCTGATTTCCATGTTCACCAGGCCGGCGGCCATGCTGCTCATCGGGGCGAACCCGTCCACCGGGACGCCGTCGCGCAGCAGGTCCAGCTCGCCCAGGCGCCGCAGCAGGTGCACGGGGTAGTCCGCGCGCTCCCAGTAGCCGTCGATCACGGGAAGGACCTCGTCCTGGACGAAGTGCCGGGCGCGTTCCCAGTAGCCGCGGTCCTCGTCGCTGATGCCGGCGAAGACTGACGCGGGGTCTGTGCCCAGGGCCTCGGTCAGGACATAGTCGGGTTCCACCGTTCCAGCCGGGAACTGGCCAGCGGCCGCTGGGGCGGCACGCTCGGTACCGGGCGACGTCGTCGTCATGTGTTTGTCCTCTGTCTCGGCGGCAGGCCTTCCGCCCGCATGCTGTGGCTCAGGCCACATCGACTAAGAATGCATTGAAACTTAGTTCCACGTCAAGACACTAAGTGTCAGGGCGGGTGGTGATCAGGGCAGGGCGTCGCGGACTGCCTGCACCACGGCCTCCCGGTCCGCGCCCGACGTCAGGACAGTCACCACGACGGCCGGGGACGGCTGCGCCGGGGCGGCGGTACCGAGCAACGCCGGCCGGAAGATGTCGGAGAGGGCGCGGAGCTCGTTCGCCAGCGCAGTGGACCTGCTGCGGTCCGCCGTTTCTTCTGCGGCACCCGCTGCCGTGCGGAGCCAGCGGCGGAGGAAGGCGTTGTGGACCGCGACCACTGCCGCGGCGAAGGACACGGCCTGGTATTCGCGGTGCTCGACGTCGGGCAGCGTTTCCAGCAGGTGCTGCAGGAAGGCCCTTTCGTAGCGGTGGGAGGTGACCAGTTCGCGGTCGCGGAGTGCCGGCACGGCCTGCATCAGCTCGTATCGCGCCCGGGACGTCTCCGGGTTGCGCACGTGGTGGTTGAACACCAGCAGCGCGGCGTCCTCGATCGCAGCCAGCGGTTCCTGCATCGTTTCCGCCAGGCTCTCGGTCACCTGGCGAAGGATCCGCTCGTGGTCGGCGAAAACCACGTCCTCCTTGGAACCGAACTTCCGAAAGAAGGTGCTGCGGCTCATGCCGGCGGCGTCCGCCAGGTCGTCGACCGACGTTGCGTCAAAGCCCTGCCGCGCCAGGAGCCTGATCGCGGCGGCAGCGGGCGCGTCGGCATGGTGGCTGGGCGGGTGCGAGGTCATGGGCCGAAATGTAGCACAGCGGCGGGTGCCGGATCCGCGCCGGGAGCCTCGGGCCGCGCTCCTGCCCGGTTGTTAATTCCGACACGCGGAACAGTCCGGCGCGTCTCCGGGCCGGCGTCGTTGATTCCGGCTAAAACCGGGCGGGAGCGCGCCGGGAGCCGCCCGCAGCCGGTGCGGACACGGCGGCTATGTAGCCTGACGGCGCTAATCTGGGGAGTGGAAAGCATCCGAGAAGCTCAGAAGCAGATGACCAGCAGGCTGTTGCTCGAAAAGGGACTGGAGCTTTTTGAACAGAAGGGCTAGGCGAGCCCTCGACAAGGAGGTCAGGATGGCTGGAGGCAGCAGCGAACCCGGCAGGACCGTTACCTCGAAGGTCCTCGCCATCCTGGAAGCCTTCGAAACATCCCGTGGTGCCCTCAGCCTGACCGGGATCGCCGAGAAATCCGGGCTGCCGCTGAGTACCGCCCACCGGCTGGTCACCGAACTCACCGCGTGGGGATTCCTGTCCCGGGAACCGAACGGGCGCTACCAGCTGGGCATCCGGCTGTGGGAGCTGGCGCAGAACACGGGGAGGCAGCTGCGTGACGCGGCCAGGCCCTACGTGCAGGACTTGTTCTCGCTCACGGGGGAAACCGCGCACCTTGCGGTCCGGGCCGGCCACGAGGTGCTCTATATCGACCGCGTTTACGGTTCAAAACGGGTGCCGAGGGCCTCCCGGGTCGGCGGCCGGCTGCCCATGCACGCGACCGCCGTCGGCAAGGTGATCCTGGCTTACGAGCAGGACTGGGTCCGGGACGCGTACCTGAACCGGCAGCTGGAGCGGCACACCGCCCACACCCATGTGGACCCCAAAAAGCTGGCCGCGGAACTGGTCCAGATCCGGGAGCAGGGGTACGCCACCACGCTGGAGGAAGTGCGGCTGGGCTCCTGCTCGATCGCGGTCCCTGTCTTCCACACCGGCAGGATCGGCGCCTCCATCGGCCTGGTGCTTCCCACCAGCCAGGCCGCCACAATGACCCGGCACCTGCCCGTCCTGCGGGGCATCGCAGCCCAGATTGAGCGTGCCACCGCGAGGATCCCGCTGGAGACGCTGCTGGGCAGCCACGTCGCCGGCACGGACTGAGCCGGGCACGCCCCGGGTGCTGTCTGCTCCCGGCGCCGGAGGGTCCGTCCGGGGGAGCTTTGACGGCATGCACTTTGACGGCAATCTTCGATGTCGGCCGCTGTGTTGGCGGCGTGGCCGCGTCGAAGTGCCCCCGCACCGCGGGCCGCACCCCGCACCCCCGGCCTGACGCTGTCCAGGGGGATCGGCCGGGCCCGGCCCTAGAACAAGTCCTTTCCACCCAGTGGAAGCACACGCTATCCGCGGGGAGTGACCGGGGCCACACTGGGAGATAAGAACCCCGGCATGCACTGGCGCTGCCGGCGGGACCGAAAACCTAGGAGCTTAGATGTCACCCTCGACGGAAACGGCCGGCCGCTGTCCCTTTGGACACGGCGCCGAAGCCCCCGCAGGGCACCACGGCTATGAGCCGTTCCAGATGAAGGATCCGTTTCCCGCATACGCTGAACTCCGGGCCGAGCAGCCCGTGATGTTCGACGAGCGGGTGGGCCTCTACGTCGTCTCCCGCTATGACGACATCAAGGCCGTCTTTGAGGACTGGGAGACCTTTTCCAGCGAAAATGCCCAGGCCCCGGTCCGCGAGCGCGGCGCTGCGGCGAAGAAGATCATGGAAGAGGGCGGGTTCACCGCCTACTCGGGCCTGTCGGCCCGGCGCCCGCCGGAGCACACCCGCATCCGCGCCGTGGTCCAGAAAGCCTTCACGCCGCGCCGCTACAAGGCGCTGGAACCATTCATCCGGCAGAACGTCGTCGACCTGCTGGAGAAGATGCTGGCCCACCCGGAACACCGCGGCGACATGGTCAAGGATCTCGCCTACGACGTCCCCACCATCACCATCCTCACCCTGATCGGCGCGGATGTCTCCCAGGTGGACACCTTCAAGCGCTGGAGCGATTCCCGCGCGGCGATGACCTGGGGCGACCTCAGCGACGAGGAACAGATCCCGCACGCCCGCAACCTGGTGGAGTACTGGCAGGAATGCCTCCGCCTGGTCAAGGTGGCCCACAAGGAGGGCGGCGACAACCTCACCGCGGACCTGGTGAAGGCGCAGCAGGAGGGTGCCGAGATCTCCGACCATGAGATCGCCTCCGTCCTGTACAGCCTGCTTTTCGCCGGCCACGAGACCACCACCACGCTGATCTCCAACGCCCTCCGCGAGCTCCTGGCCCGCCCCGGCCAGTGGAAGCAGCTGGTCGAGGACCCCAAGAAGATCCCCGCCGCAATCGACGAGGTGCTCCGCTACGCCGGCTCGATCGTCGGCTGGCGGCGCAAGGCGCTCAAAGACACGGAAGTCGGCGGCATCCCCATCGAGGAAGGCGCGCAGCTGCTGCTCCTGATGGGCTCTGCCAACCGTGACGAGAACAAGTTCGACGCCGGCGAGGACTTCGACATCAGCCGTCCCAACGCGCGCGAGCACCTCTCCTTCGGGTTCGGCATCCACTACTGCCTGGGCAACATGCTCGCCAAGCTCCAGGCCAAGATCGCCCTTGAGGAAGTGGCCCGGCTCGCCCCGGAACTGCAGCTGGAGAACCCGGAAGCCATCACCTTCCGCGAAAACCTGTCCTTCCGCGTCCCCGAGACCGTCCCCGTCAGCTGGAAGGCCTAAGGAATATGCAAAGCAACGAATACATCCAGTTCTTCGACGGCGGCATCGAACCGAAGCTCGACAACCTTGGCGGCAAGGGCGCGTCCCTGGTCACCATGACTTCCGCCGGCATGCCCGTCCCGCCCGGCTTCGTGGTCACCACCGCGCAGTTTGACGCCTTTATGCAGGAAGCCGGCATCACCCGGCATATTCACCAGCTCCTGGCCGACCTCGACCCCGAGGACATGGGCCAGGTGGATAGGGTCTCGGCCGCCATCCGCGAGGACATTTGCTCCCGCCCGGTGCCGCAAGCGCTGCGCGAGCTCACCGTCGGCGCCTACGAGGCCCTGATGTCGCGCTTCGAGGCGCCCGTGCCGGTGGCCGTGCGCTCCAGCGCCACCGCCGAGGACCTCCCGGACGCCTCCTTCGCCGGCCAGCAGGACACCTATCTCTGGCTGCACGGCGTCAAGGCCGTCACCGATCACATCCGGCAGTGCTGGGCATCGCTGTTCACCTCCCGCGCCATCATTTACCGGCTGAAGAACAACATCCCCAACGAGGGCCTCTCGATGGCCGTCGTGGTGCAGAAGATGGTCAACGCCCGCGTCTCCGGCGTCGCGATCACCATGGACCCCACCAACGGCGACCGCTCCAAGATCACCGTCGACTCCTCTTACGGCGTCGGCGAGATGGTGGTCTCGGGCCAGGTCACCCCGGACAACATCATGCTGGACAAAGTCACCCTGGCCGTCATCTCCGAACACCTCGGCGACAAGCACGCCGAACTCGTCCCGGACGCCGTTGCCGGCCGCCTGGTGGAGCGGGAAATCGACGCCGAACGCCGCGGCCGGCGCAGCCTCAGCGACGCTGAACTCAGCGCCGTTGCGCTGATGGCCAAGCGCGCGGAGAAACACTACAAGTGCCCGCAGGACATCGAGTGGGCCCTTGACACGGACCTGCCGGACGGCGCGAACCTGCTCCTGCTGCAGTCCCGCCCGGAAACCGTCCACTCCTCCAAGCCCGCCGTCGTCACGGCCCCGCAACCGGTGGTCGCTGGAGGCTTCTTCAGCGGATTCAGCGGATTCAGCGCCGGGACGCCCAAGGCGTCCGCCTAGTACCCGCTATTGCCCCCCGTTCCGCCCTCCCACCACGGCTCAACGATGAGCCCGCCTTGAAAGGACCGCCATGTCCCTGAAGTCCTTCCCCAAACCCTCCGAGCTCGCGGTCCCCGCCGGCGCCGAGGGCTGGGAAAAGATCTACCCGTATTACCTGGTCTTCCAGGACAAGCTCAAAGAGCAGGAGGACGCCAAGTTCTGGTTCTGCGACAGCCAGCACTGGCCCACAGTGTTCAAGCCCTTCGAGACCATCGGCGGCGAATTCGCGGTCAAGTGCCTGGGCCAGTACAACGCCCGGCATCTGATGATCCCGAACGCCAACGGCATCGAATTCAGGGTGCACCTGGGCTACCTGTACATGTCGCCCATCCCGGTCCCCGAGGACCAGATCGCCGCGCGGGTCCCCCTGTTCGAGCAGCGCGTCGGCCACTACTTCCAGAACTGGGACCAGCTCCTCAAGCAGTGGCACGTCAAGGTCAAGGGCACCATCGACGAGATGGAAACCATCTCCTTCCCCAAGCTCCCGGACGTGGTCCCGATGGAGGATATCCTCTCCGGCAAGGGCAAGGACGGCTCCGAGAAGCTGCTGGAAAGCTACGACCGGCTCATCCAGCTGGCCTACCAGAACTGGCAGTACCACTTCGAGTTCCTCAACCTCGGCTACATCGCCTACCTGGACTTCTTCAACTTCTGCAAGCAGGTCTTCCCCAACATCCCGGACCAGTCGATCGCCACCATGGTGCAGGGCGTGGACATGGAGCTGTTCCGTCCGGATGACGAGCTCAAGCAGCTCGCCAAGCTCGCCGTCGAACTCGGGCTGCAATCCCGCTTCGGCAACACCGACGACGTCGAGGCCACCCTCGCTGCGATCGCGGTCGCCCCCGGCGGGGACCGCTGGATTGCCCAGTACGAGGCCGCCAAGGACCCGTGGTTCAACTTCACCGTCGGCAATGGCTTCTACGGCCACGACAAGTACTGGAACGAACACCAGGAAATCCCGCTCGGCTACATCGCGGACTACATCCGCCGCGTGGACGAGGGCCAGGAAATCATGCGTCCGGTCGAGGCCCTGATCCTCGAACGCGACCGCATCATCGAGGAATACCGGGAGCTGCTGGAAGGCGAAAACCAGGCACTGTTCGACGCCAAGCGCGGGCTCGCCGCGACCGCCTACCCGTACGTGGAGAACCACAACTTCTACATCGAGCACTGGACCATGGGCGTCTTCTGGCGCAAAATCCGCGAGCTCAGCCGCATGATGCAGGGCGAGGGCTTCTGGACCGAGCCGGACGACCTGCTCTACCTGGGCCGCAACGAGGTCCGCGACGCGCTCTTCGACCTCGTCACGGGCTGGGGCGTCGGCGCGAAGCCCATCGGCCCGGACTACTGGCCGGAGGAGACCGAACGCCGCCGCGGGATCGTGGACGCGCTGAAGACGGCGCGGCCGGCGCCCGCGCTGAACACCCCGCCGGAAATCATCACCGAACCGTTCACCCGGATGCTCTGGGGCATCACCACCGAGCAGGTCCAGCAGTGGCTGGGTGAGGGCGAAGCGGTGGAGGGCGGCGGCCTGCGCGGCATGGCGGCCTCACCCGGCGTCGTCGAGGGCCTGGCCCGCGTCGTCACCGACGCCGACCAGCTCTCCGAAGTGCAGCAGGGCGAAATCCTGGTCGCGACCGTCACGGCACCGTCCTGGGGCCCGATCTTCGGCAAGATCAAGGCAACGGTCACGGACATCGGCGGCATGATGAGCCACGCGGCGATCGTCTGCCGGGAATACGGCCTCCCGGCCGTGACCGGGACCGGCTCCGCGTCCACCACGATCAAGACCGGACAGCGGCTGCGGGTGGACGGCACCAAGGGGACCGTGCAGATCCTCGACGCCGAAGACGAACTGGCGGTCACCGGACCCGGGGCGCACAGCCACAGCCATGTCTGATGCGACGATGAACCCCGCAGAAGACGGGCGCACGGACCAGCCGGCCCGCACTGTCCTGATTACCGGTGCCGCCGGCGGGCTGGGCCGGGCGTTCGCGCTCGGCTTCGCCCGCCGCGGCTACCGCGTGGCGGTGGCGGACGTGAACCTGGCGGGCGCTGAGGAAACAGCCAAACTGGTCCTGGATACTGGGGCCGAAGCGGCCGCCTTCCACGCCGACGTCACGAGCGTCGACTCCACCGAGGCCCTCGCGAAAGACTGCGCGGACTTCGGTAGCGGAAGCATCGACGTCGTGCTCAACAACGCGGCGGTGTACGCCGGGGTGACCCGCAGCCCGTTCGAGGACATTGACCCGGCCGAATGGGACCTGGTGATGAACGTCAACCTCAAGGGCCCCTGGCTCGTCACCCGGGCGGCGAGCCCGTTCCTGCCCGAGGGCGGGCGCGTCATCAACCTCTCCAGTGCCACGATCTTCAGCGGCTCGGAGCAGTGGCTGCACTACGTCGCCTCGAAAGGCGGTGTGGTGGCCCTGACCCGGGTGCTGGCCAAGGAACTGGGCCGCCGGGGGATTACCGTCAACGCGATCGCCCCCGGCTTCACCCTCACCGAAGCCAGCTATGGGCTGATGGAGAACGCCGAGAACTACGGCGTGGACCGGGGTGCCATCAAGCGGGCCAGCCAGCCGGAGGACATCGTGGGTGCGGCGCTTTTCCTGGCCGGCCCGGACAGTTCCTACTACACCGGCCAGACCATGGTGGTCGACGGCGGCCGCCAGTTCATCTGAGCGCCCGCTCCAACTTTCCAAGCGACTTTCTACCCAAGGAGGACCAATGCCAACGGTTCATTTCACCGACGCCGACGGCGCCGTCCGCGACGTGCAGGGCAACCCCGGGGATTCCGTCATGGAGACCGCGGTGCGCAACGGCGTCCCCGGCATCGTGGCCGAATGCGGCGGCTCGCTGTCCTGCGCCACCTGCCACGTCTTTGTCCGCGAGGACTGCCTCGCGGAGTTTCCACCGATGGAGGACATGGAGGACGAGATGCTCTACGGCACGGCCGTGGACCGCGAGGACAACTCGCGGCTGTCCTGCCAGTTGCGCCTGACGGACGAGATCGAACTGTTTGTCACCACCCCGGAAACCCAGGTGTAGCCGTGGAAACCCACGTTGCCGCGGCGCAGCAGACGTCGGCCGAAACGGCCGGCGCAGCCGGTCCCGACACTGCAAGCCCCACCCGCACCGGCCTGCTGATCATCGGCGCCAGCCAGTCCGGCGTGCAGCTCGCGGTGTCGCTGCGCGCGCTCGGCTTCGACGAGCACATCACCCTGCTCGGCGACGAGGACCACCGGCCCTACCAGCGCCCGGCCCTGTCCAAGGAGTTCCTGCAGGGCACGGTGGAGAGCGAATCCCTGATCTTCCGTTCCAACGAGTACTGGGCCGAGCACAACGTGGAGCTGGTCAAGGGCGAATACATCGTCCGGATCGAGAAGGAAGCCGACGGGTCCGGGGTGGCGCATTCCTCCTCCGGCCGGCAGTTCCCCTTCACGCGGCTCGCCCTCACCGTGGGCGCCCGCGCCCGAAAACTGGAGATCGAGGGCGGGGACCTCGACGGCGTCCTCTACCTGCGCAACGCCGACGACGCCCTGGCGCTCAAGGCCCGGGTGGGGGACGCCACCGACGTGGTGGTGATCGGCGGCGGATTCATCGGCCTCGAAGCCGCGTCCAGCCTGCAAAAGATGGGCAAGAACGTCACCGTGCTCGAATTCGGTCCGCGGCTGGTGGGCCGCGCCGTCGGCGAGGAAACCGCCGAGTACTTCCTCCAGGCCCACCGTGCCCGGGGCCTGGACATCCGGCTGAACACAAGCGCCAAGCGCTTCACCGCAGCCGGCGCCGGTGACAACGCCCCGGGCGACGGCCGCAGGGTCGCCGGCGTCGAACTCCAGGACGGCACGGTGCTGCCCGCGCAGATCGTACTGGTCGGCATCGGCGTCATCCCGAACACCCAGCTGGCCGAACAGCTTGGCCTGGCCGTGGACAACGGGATCGTCGTGGACCGCTTCGCGCTGGCCTCGGACGGGACCACGGTGGCCATCGGCGACTGTGCCAACATGCCCAACCCGGTCCCCGGCTCGGAACCGGGGGAGCGGATCCGGCTCGAGAGTGTCAACAACGCGATCGAGCACGCCAAGGTGGCCGCCTATTCGCTCACCGGGCGGCGCGAGGAATATGCCGGCATCCCGTGGTTCTGGTCCAACCAGGCCGACCTCAAGCTCCAGATCGCCGGACTCTGCAGCGGCTACGACCAGACGGTTCTGCGGCAGGACCAGGAACGGGGCAAGTTCAGCGTCCTCTACTACCGGCAGGGCCGCATCATCGCCGCGGACTGCGTCAACGCGCCGCTGGACTTCATGGCGGTCAAGAACGCCCTCGCCAAAGGCCAGAACATCCCCGCCGACGCCGCCGCGGACCCGGCTACACCCCTCAAGACGATCACCACGGACAGCTAGCCGCCTCCGGCCAGCCCCACCCGAAGGAGCACTATGACCACCCCCAAGACCCCGGTCGCCGACGCCGGCACTGCCGCAGCCGGGACTACCACTATCGCCCCTGCCCACCCCGCGGCCGCGGACTTCGCCGCCGCTTATCCGGTCCGGCCGATTCCGGCGCCGGGACCGGTGGACACGGCCCCGATCGCCACTACCCCCGCGGCCCTAGGAGAACTGGACGGGCTCTGGCGGGCAGTAGTGCACGAGACCCGCACCCGCGGCAATGACATTCACCTGCCGATCTCGCTCGCCTACGCGGAGCGGCTTTGCCGGGCCTATCCGGATGCCGACGCCGAATTGGTCCGGGTGGCCACCGTGCTGCACGACACCGGCTGGGCCCACGTGGACGAATCCCGGATCATCTCCGAGGGCTTCGCCGGGGACTGGCGCAAGGCCGCCATCCGGTATGAACACGAAAAGCAGGGCTGCGACGTCGCCCGCCGGGTACTACCGGACCTGGGCTACGACGCTGAATTCATCGAGCGCGTCTGCGCGATCATTGACGGGCATGACACCCGCCCGGTGGCCTATTCGCTGGAGGACGCACTGATGCGCGACGCCGACCGGCTGTGGCGCTTCGACCAGGCTGGGATCGCCCTGGCCTCCTCCTGGTTCAAGATGGACCCGGCGACCTACACCGAGCGGCTGACCTCGGAAATCGTGCCCGAGCTCATCACCCAGGCCGCGTTCGAGATGGCCATCGCCGACCTGGATCGCTCCACCGCGCTGCTCAAGACGGCGGTCATCCGATGACCGCCGCCACCCACGAGGCCCCCGCCGTGGCCGCCCGCGCCGCGCTCAAACTGCCCTACACCCACGTCGACGACCTCTTCATCGACGGCGCCTGGATCCCGGCACGCGGTACCGGCCGCAACACGGTCACGGACCCCGCCACCGGCGAAGCCTGGGGCTCCGTGCCGGACGGCACCGCCGAAGACGTCGACGCCGCCGTCGCCTCCGCACGCCGGGCTTTCGACGCCGGCGAGTGGCCGCGGCTGGCGCCGTCGGTCCGCGCCGCGTACCTGCTGCGCATCGCCGAGGAAGTGGAGAAGCGGGCCGGGGAGCTGTCCCTGACGAACACCCGCGAGAACGGCTCGCCGGTATCCGAATCCGCCGGGGCCGCCGCCAACGCCGCGGGGATCCTCCGCTACTTCGCCACCCTGGCCGAGTACCTGGAGCGTGAGGACGTACGGGCCTTCCCGAAGGGCGGCGGGGAATCTGTTGTCCGGCGCGATCCGGTGGGCGTGTGCGCCCTGATCGCACCGTGGAACTTTCCGATCAACCTCGTGGTCATCAAGCTGGCCCCGGCGCTGTTGGCCGGCTGCACCGTGGTGATCAAGCCGGCGTCTCCCACCCCGTTGTCCCTCCGGGTGGTCATTGACGCGGTGGCCGCGGCCGGTGTCCCGGCCGGCGTCGTCAACCTTGTCACCGGATCCGGCCGGCTGGGGGATCAGCTGGTGAAGCACCCCGGCGTGGACAAGGTGGCGTTCACGGGTTCCACGCCGGTGGGCCGAAAGATCGCGGCGGCGTGCGGCGAACTGTTGCGCCCTGTCACCCTCGAACTTGGCGGAAAATCCAGTGCGATTGTACTGCCGGACGCGGACCTGGACGCCATGTCCAAGGTGCTGATCCGCTCCTGCCTGCGCAACACCGGGCAGACCTGCTACATCTCGACCCGGATCCTGGCACCCGCCAGCAGGTACGAGGAGGTGGTGGACATTGTCACCGCCACGATCGCGGCAGCCAAGCAGGGCGACCCGCTGGAGCCTGACACCGTGTTTGGCCCGTGCGCCACGGAATCCCAGTACCGGACCGTTCTGGAATACGTGGAGTCCGGCCTGGCCGAAGGCGCCCGTGCCACGACCGGAGGCCGCGCCGTGTCGCTGGGCGGCGGGCTGGAAGGCGGCTACTTTGTCGAGCCGACCGTGTTCGCCGACGTCACCCCCGACATGCGGATCTCGCGCGAGGAGATCTTTGGACCGGTCATCTGCATCCTGAAGTACGACGACGCGGGAGGCAGCGCCGATGCAGCGGTCGCGTTGGCCAACAACACCGAGTTCGGCCTGGGCGGGTTGGTGTTCGGCTCCGACCCCGGGACCGCGATGGCGGTGGCGGAGCAGATGGATACCGGATCGGTGGGCATCAACTTCTTCGCCTCCAACCATGCGGCGCCCTTTGGCGGCCGGCACGATTCCGGCCTCGGCACCGAATATGGCGTCGAGGGCCTCAACGCCTACCTCAGCTACAAGTCGATCCACCGGAAGGTGTAGGGGATGCTCTTTACCCTATGGTCCCTCTGCCACGCCCAGAACAACCAAAAGTGATAGCGCAACCGGTTCCGGCCGTGCCAGCATGGGGGCTCAGCGAAAGTGCGCCGGGAGGGGACTGCCATGAAGGCCAACGAACTGCTGCTTGACGGGTTTGGCAGGATCCACGAGATCGTGGCCGCCACCCTAGAAGACATAGACCCGGAGCTGCTGGTCCGGCGGGTGGCGGACCAGGCAAACCCGATTGCGTGGCTGGTCTGGCACCTCAGCCGCGGGGAGGACGCCCAGATCGCCCCCGCCGCCGGCTTGGAGCAGGTGTGGACGTCGCAGGGCTTCGCCGGACGTTTTGGTCTGTCACTGCCCGTCCAGGACACCGGCTACGGGCACACGTCCGAGCAGGTCGACGCGGTACAGGCTCCGCCTGAGTTGCTGCGGGACTATTACGACGCCGTCCACCGGCAGACTGTCGGGTTCCTGGAATCCCTCAGCGACGAGGAGCTCGACCGCGTCGTGGACACCCGCTGGAAGCCGCCGGTCACGCTCGGGGTGCGGCTGGTCAGCATTCTCGCCGATTGCCTCCAGCACGCGGGACAGGCCGCATACGTGAAAGGCGCCGTTACCGCGACCGGTTGAGCACCATGGCCGAACCGCCGCCGCGCCGGACCGGCTCGGCGGCCGCGACCAGGCGCCCGCCCGGACCGAACTCGATCGCGGTTGCCGCGCCGATCTCCGCCGCCGAGGTGAACGCATCCCCGGACGGTGTGAACTGATGGCCGTACGGCGCCAGCCCGGTGCCGTACGCGGCGATGAACGACGGCTCGGCCGTGACCTTGGCCGTGTTCCGCTGGGACGCACGCGGTGCCGCAATCGCCTCGGAGATCGTCATGCCTAGATCCACCCGGTTCAGGATGGTCTGCAGCACTGTAGTAATGATGGTCGATCCGCCGGGGGAGCCGAGCGCGAGGAACGGCGCCCCGTCTTTCAGGATGATGGTTGGCGCCATCGAGGAGCGCGGACGCTTCCCCGGCTCGATCCGGTTCGGATCCTTGGGGTCGTACACGGTGGAGAAGTCGGTCATTTCGTTGTTGAGCAGGAACCCGCGGCCGGGCACCACCATGCCGGATCCGCCGGTCTGCTCGATCGTGAGGGTGTACTCAGCCACGTTGCCCCACTTGTCCGCGACCGTCAGATTCGTCGTCGAGATGTTCTCGGTGTCCTTCTCGTCGGCGGGTGCCACTGCGGCGGCCGGGCACACGCCATCGTATGCTGACACATTTCCCGGTGCGACCGGCTTGGCCGCGGCGTGCTGCGGGTCGATCCGGCAGGCGCGTTCCTTGCCGAAGAGCGGGTCGGTGAGTGCGGCCGTTGGCACGTCGACCTGCGCCGGATCGCCGACGTACTTGCCGCGGTCGGCGAACGCCAGGGCACTGGCTTCCAGGTAGTGGTGCAGGGCGCCAGCCCGGGACATCCCGGAGAGATTGGACGGGTCCAGGATGTTCAGCGCCTCGCCGACAGTGGTGCCGCCGCTGCTTGAGGGCGCCATGCCGTAGACGTCCAGGCCGCGGTAGTCCACGTGGGTGGGATCCTGGTCCAGCGCACGGTAGGCGGCGAGATCCGCCGTTGTCATGAATCCGGCCGGGACGGGCAGCTTGGTGCCGGCGGCCTTCGCCGGAGCCTGGACGGTGGCCGCGATTTCCGCAGCGAGCGGCCCGCTGTAGAAGCCGCGCGTGCCCTGCTTCGCGAGGAGCCGGTACGTCGCGGCCAGGTCGTGGTTTTGGAAAATGCTGCCGACGACGGGAGCGTCCCCGCCGGGCAGGTACAGGCTGCTGGTCGCGGGGAATGCGGCGAAGCGGGCCTTGTTGTCGAGGGTCTGCTGCCGGAACGTTCCGTCCACGACGAAGCCTCGGGTGGCCACCTTGATGGCCGGTTTGAGGGCCTCGCTAAGGCCCAGGCTGCCCCAGCGCTCGAGTGCCCGTTCCCAGGTGGCGGGGGTGCCAGGGACGCCGACGGCGACGCCGCTGGTTACGAGCTCGGGGGTGAAGCGGTAGGGCTGGCCCGTCGCCGGGTCAATGAACGCATCGTGCGGCATCCCGGCGGGAGCAGTCTCGCGTCCGTCGACCGTGCCGACCTTGCCGGTCTTTGCGTCGTAGTAGACGAAGTAGCCGCCGCCGCCGATGCCGGCGCTGTACGGCTCGGTCACGCCCAGGGTCGCGGCTGCGGCGACGGCGGCGTCTGCCGCGTTGCCGCCCTTGCGGAGCACCTCGATCGCGGCGGCCGAGGCCTCCGGGTCCACCGTGCTCACCGCGCCGCCGTGGCCGATGGCCGTCGCGGTCTTTTCAGTCTCGCGCGGTGCCGCGGAGGCGGGGCCGGCGACGGCGCCGCCCGCCACGCTCAGGGCCAGTGCCGCGGTGACGGCGGACAGTCGACGTCCTACATGTTGCATGGCTGCTCCCGGGCTAGCGTCGTGTGAACTGACAGTTTCTGTCACACTACCCGCGCCCATTGTGACATTCAATGCAGCATCCTGTCACACCGGTGGCTGGCGGCCGCGGCTAGCCTGCCTCCCGCAGGTGCGCCAGGAGCGCGTCCAGGACCGGAAGCTGGCCGCGCACCAGCTTCGTGCGGGCCTCGGACTCGCGGAACCACGCGGCGTCGTCGATCTCCGGGTAGCTGCGGACGATGCCCGATCCCCTTGGCCACTCCAGCGAGAAGGTGTTGCTCACGATCCTTTCCGGCCGGAAGTCACATTCGGCGGCGAAGACGGTGACAATCTTGCCCGAGGCCTGCCGGAAGCTGCCCAGCGGGAAGTAATCGACGTCGGGCGGGGCGGTGCCGATTTCCTCCGCGAACTCGCGGCGCGCGGCCGCCAGGGCGTCTTCGTCCTCGGTGTATTCGCCCTTGGGGATGGACCAGGCCGCGGCATCCTTCCGCGCCCAGAACGGCCCGCCCATGTGTCCGATCCAGACTTCCAGCCGCGACTGCGGACCCCGCCGGTACAGCAGCAGGCCGGCACTCAGAACGCTCATGCGGCCTCCAGCCCTTCGTCCCCGCAGCTTCTTCGCCGAGGCGTCCGTGCGGAAGGTTTTACCAGTTCTGTGGATCGTTCATGCTGCAGCCCTGGCTGCTGCACTGCCTGGCGCTGACCTGCCAGTCCGGCTGGCGCGCCGCCACGGGACGTACGTCTTTCCAGATCGGAACCACCCGTGAACCGCACGCCGGGCAGGGCGGTTCCATATGAGCGCGTCGTTGCGCCTTGTTCATGCTTCCCCCAAAAAACTCCGATGCCTACACCCAAATTTAGCCATAATTCCATCGAAGTTACAAACACCTTAGGAGCGTTCGGCCCAGTCCAGGACTCGCATGGCCCGCAGGGTGTTCCAGCGGCTCGGGCGGTCGTCACCCTCGTCCAGCGGGAAGTGGATCCGCCCCGGATGGCTGTTCTCCAGGTGCCAGGTCCCGTCGGGTTGCCGCTTGGACCGCACCACGCCCACTGCCTCGGCCGTCCGCTCATCCACGGCAGCCCCGGCGGCCCGGAAGTAGTCCAGGCCGCGGAGCACGTCGTAGTGCCAACGGACCGGGTGGGAGAACTGCAGCCACGCCGGGTCGATCAACCCGCCGGTGCTCTTGCGGCGGAGGAGGCCGCGTTCGAGCAGATATTCCTCGCCGCGCCGCCGCGCCGCGGTGACCTCGGGAGTGCCGCCGGTTGCATGCCCGTACTCCAGAAGCCCTTCCAGGACGTTGATGGTGGTGTCGAACGAGGATCGCGTGGACCCGCGTTCCGCCTCACAGTTCCAGCCGCCGTCGTCGAGCTGTTCCCCCAGCAGCCGCGCCACGACGCCATCGACGTCCTCGCCGAAGTAGGCACCGAGCGCGACGGTCATCCCATTGATGCAGGGCTCCACTTCGCCCTCGAAGAACGGCTGGCCGGCTTCCTCCCAGCGGCTCTTCTGCCGGACACGCGCGACGGCGTTGCGCGCTGCCTCGCTGCCGGGGTCGAGCCCGAACTCGCGGAGCAGCAGCAGGCTGTAGGTAGTCGCGGTCCAGGGCTGGCCCGGCTCGGATTCATCGAATGGCGCCGGGAAGTACGTGCCGCCGTCCCACTGCCCGTCGTCGGCCTGCAGCCCGAGCAGGCGGGCGCCCCACCCCTGCTCTGCGACCCGGACACGTTCGGCGGCCACCTCTTCCGGCGGCGCGTCCGTGAGGTCACGCAGGACCTGCCAGCGGATCGCGGGATCGGAGTCGAGCAGCCAGTCGAGGACGTCCATCCGGACAAGCTAGCACCGGCGACGCAGGGCGGGAAGGGACCCGCCGACGCGCTCAGTCGCCGTCGTCAGGCAGCCGGCGGAAGTCCCTGGACAGGTAGAGGGCCAGCGCGGCCGAATTTCCGCTGTCCACGGTGACTGCGACCCGTTTCCGGCCCAGGGCGTGCAGCACGTGCAGGCAATGGCCCAGCAGTTCCTCGGCCAGCCCCTGGCGGCGGTGGTCGGGGTGGGTGAACAGTTCAGCGATCTCGCTGTCCCAGTCGCCTTCACTGCCCGGAGCGGGCTCCGTGACGATGATGGCGGCCGCCAGCTGTCCGTCCGGGGCCGCTTTGACCGCGGAGGCTTCCGGAAGGTGCCGGCCCCTGGCCCCGCCGAGCAGGGTGTCGATCCAGCTGTCGGCGCGGTCGGGAGGTTGCGGCAGGCTGTCGGCGTAGGAGTCCCGGTACATCACGGAGAGCTCGGCGACGTCAGCGGCTTGGATGGGCCGGATGGCGGTGCCCGGACGGCCGCCGTCGTCAGGGCCGGTGACTGCGGTCAGGATGATCAAGGGATTCATAACAACCCTGCTCTCTCTTGCAGCGACGACACCTTCTGGCGTCCCTTCCAGCCAGCTTGCACCCGCCGTGTTGCGCCGGCGTTTCCGGATGGTGATATCCAGGCGTCCGGAAGGCGTGCCGAAGGTGAACAGTTCCTTTCCGCCCGGGGTCACCGGGGATCAACCGAATCCTCCTCCCAAAGCCATACCCGGGCAAGGGGTGGCGACGGATTCCGCGGCGGTTTCGGTCCCGGGATACGGAAACGGCCCGGCGCTACGGGGATCCCCGTAGCGCCGGGCCGTTTGCGTGTCGTCCGTCCGCATCCGCCGCGCGGAACGGCAGTCGCGGAGGCTAGACCAGGGTCGCGGTATCGATCACGAACCGGTACCGGACGTCAGAGGCCAGCACACGCTCGTACGCCTCGTTGATCTTCTCGGCCGGGATGACCTCGATTTCGGCGCCCAGGTGGTGCTCGGCGCAGAAGTCCAGCATTTCCTGCGTCTGGCGGATGCCGCCGATCATCGAGCCGGCGAAGGAGCGCCGGCCGCCGATCAGGGCAAACGCGTTCACCGGCAGCGGCTCGGCCGGTGCGCCCACGTTGACCATGGTTCCGTCGAGGCGCAGCAGCTGCAGGTATGAGCTGATGTCGATTGAGGCGCTGACCGTGTTGATGATCAGGTCGAACGTCCCGGCGAGCTCGGTGAAGGTGTTTTCGTCGCTCGTGGCGAAGTAGTGGTCCGCGCCGAGGCGCAGGCCGTCTTCCTGCTTCTTGAGCGACTGGGAGAGGACCGTGACCTCGGCGCCCATGGCGTGGGCGATCTTGACAGCCATGTGGCCGAGGCCGCCGAGCCCGACGACGGCGACCTTCTTGCCGGGGCCGGCGTTCCAGTGGCGCAGCGGCGAGTAGGTGGTGATGCCGGCGCACAGCAACGGTGCGGCGACGTCGAGCTCGATGCCCTCGGGGATCCGCACCACGAAGTCTTCGGTGACGACGACGTGGGTGGAGTAGCCGCCCTGGGTGATGGTGCCGTCGCGGTCCACGGCGCCGTAGGTGCCGGTGTTGCCCTTGAGGCAGTACTGTTCCTCGCCGGCCTGGCAGTTGGCGCACTCGCCGCAGGAATTCACCATGCAGCCGACGCCGACGCGGTCACCAACGACGTGCTTGGTGACGGCCGAGCCGACCTCGGTGACGATGCCGGCGATCTCGTGGCCGGGGGCGAGCGGGTAGGACTGCGGTCCCCAGTCGCCGCGGACCGTGTGGATGTCGGAGTGGCAGATCCCGGCGAACTTGATCTCGATCAGGACGTCGTGCGGGCCGACGTCGCGGCGCTCGATGGTGGTGGGGACGAGGTCCTCGGTGGCGGACGGGGCGGCGTAAGCGTTTACGGTAAGCATTCTTCTCCAGTAAGGGTCGGTTCGAAAGTCGCGGTCGCGGGGGAGAGGAGGAGGTTCCGGGGGCTTGGGGGCGTCTCGGAACCTGTTGGCCCACGATGGCGCGGTGCCCGGACGGCATGCCGGCCGGGCCACAGTATGAGCCAACAGCCTGCCGGCCCGGATTGTTCCGCAGCTGGACACTTGTTTCTGGTCCAGCTTTTCGTCACCGGTCCGGAAGGGAGTGCTCCAGCGCCGGGCGGCGGGCTCATGGTTCCATTCAAGTGCCTGTTGCGGCGGGGAGGGAGTGCCTGCTGGTACAGGTACTGGCAGGGCTCCCTCCCTGGGCAGTGCAGCTAGCCGGCCATGCCGGGGTGGACGCGCACGAATTCGATCTTGTTACCCGGGTCGACCCGCTTCTTGGGCGCGCGGGAAAAGCCTTTGGCGTCCAGGTGGTTCTGCGCCCGGTACTCGGCGAGCGCGTCGTCGTAGGCGGCGTTCAGCTGCCGGCCGGTGACTTCTTCGGTGGAACCGTCGGCGAAGGTGATGGTGATGGGCGTGCTCGCGGGGAAATGCCGGTGCATCCGGATGAAGCCTTCGGCGTCCTGCTGGAGATTGATCAAGGGGGTTCCACCTTTGTGATTGGGAAGTCCCAGTCTTCCGTAGTTTCCGCGGCCCCCACGCCGCGGCGGGCCGGGCAAGGCCATGGCGGGGCGGACAGGACCGCCGGCACGAGCGGCGGGGGACAATGGAGAGGTGACTTTTTCGCCGACCCCGCAGACCCCGGACCCCCGGCCGTTCGATCTCGCCTCCGTCGGGGCCGGCCTGGTCTTCGCAGGCTCGCTGGACCGGCTCGCGGCGGCGCTGCGCGCGGAGGGTCCGGCCGGTGCCGCGGTGGTCGAGGCGCCGCCGGGCACGGGCAAGACCACGCTGGTGCCCCCGCTGCTGGCCAATCTGGCCCTGCAGCGGGCCGCCGGGCAGACCCCGCGCATTGTGGTGACGCAGCCGCGCCGCGTCGCCGCGCGGTCCGCGGCCCGGCGCCTGGCCGCCCTGGACGGCAGCCCGCTGGGCGCCCGCGTGGGATACACGGTGCGCGGCGACCGCCAGGCCGGGCCCGGCACCTGGGTGGAATTCGTGACGCCCGGCATCCTGCTGCGCCGCCTGCTGGCCGATCCCGGGCTGGAGGGCACCGGCGCAGTGGTGCTCGATGAAGTCCACGAACGGGGGCTGGAGACCGACCTGCTCCTCGGTATGCTCGCCGAGGTCCGCCAGCTCCGCGGCGACCTCACCCTGGTCGCCATGTCAGCCACCCTGGACGCCCCCCGGTTTGCCGCCCTGCTCGGGGACGCGCGGGGGGAGACTGCGGTGCAGACGCAGCCCGGGCAGACCGCGCACGACGGCGGCGGCACGGCTCCCGTCGTCGGCTGCCCTTCCGCGCTGTACCCGCTCGAGGTCCAATGGACGCCCGCGGCGGTCCCGCGCCTGGACGCCCGGGGCGTGACCCGCGCCTTCCTGGACCATGTGGCGGACACGGCCGCGGACGCCCATACCGCAGCGCTTGCCGCCGGGGAGGACATCGATGCGCTGGTCTTCCTTCCGGGAGCCCGGGAGGTCTCGGACGTTGCGGTCCGGTTGCGCGGCCGGACGGGGGCCGAGGTGCTGGAACTGCACGGCCAGGTCGGCCCGGCCATGCAGGACCGGGCCGTCTCCGGACGCGGCCCCGGCGAACGCGCACGGATCATCGTCTCAACGGCGCTCGCCGAGTCCTCCCTGACCGTCCCGGGCGTCCGGCTGGTGGTCGATTCCGGCCTCTCCCGCGAGCCGCGGCGGGACGCAGGGCGCGGCATGACCGGCCTCGTGACCGTGTCCTGTTCCCGGGCCTCAGCCGATCAGCGCGCCGGACGGGCCGCCCGCCTGGGCCCGGGACGGGTGGTGCGCTGCTATGACCAGAAGAGCTTCGGCGCCGCCCCGGCACACCAGACCCCGGAGATCACCGTCGCCGACCTCACCGGCGCGGCCCTGGTGCTGGCCTGCTGGGGCTCGCCGGGCGGCCGCGGACTGGCCCTGCCGGACGCGCCGCCCCGGGCGGCGATGGATGAGGCCGTCGAAGTGCTGCGCGAACTCGGCGCCGTGGGACCGGACGGCCTCGCAACGGCGCTCGGCAAGACGCTGGCCCGGGTCCCGGCAGATCCGCGCCTGGCCCGCGCCCTGTTGGACGGCGCGGCCGCCGTCGGGCCCCGCACTGCGGCGGAGGCCGTCGCCGTCGTCGCTGGCGGACAGCGCGCCCCCGGCGCCGACCTGCCCGGACTCCTGAGCGCCCTGCGGTCCGGCACAGATCCGGGGTCCCGGCGCTGGGCCGACGACGTCCGGCGGATGGGGGCGATCGCGCGTCAGGCCCGGTCCGGCCGCGAAGCGTCCCCGCCGCCAGCGCCAGGGGGAGCCGCAGCCGGCACGGAAGGCATCGGATTCGTCGTCGCCCTCGCCTTCCCGGACCGGGTGGCGCGCCGGGTCCCGGGACCGGGGGAACGGTACTTGCTGTCCTCCGGCACCCGGGCCGGGCTCCCGGCCGGCAGCCGCCTGGCCGGCCACGAGTGGCTGGCCGTCGCGGAGGTGTCGCGCGCCGAAGGGCGGGACGCGGCGGGCACCGGTGCCGTCATCCGTTCAGCTGCCCCGCTGTCGGCGGACGCCGCAGAGGCCGCCGCGCAGCATCTGCTCAGCGACACAGTGGAGGCGGCCTTCGGCCAGGGGCGGGTCACCGCGCGCCGGGAACGCCGGCTCGGTGCGATCGTGCTCTCCACGACGCCGGTGCGGCCGTCCCCGGCGGAGGGCCGCGCCGCGGTGGCCCGTGCCTTGGCGCAATCCGGGCTGGCGACGATCGGCTGGTCGGCGGCGGCGGACGCCCTGCGCCGGCGCCTCGCCCTGCTGCACCGCGAACTGGGCGAACCCTGGCCGGATATGTCCGAGCCCGCCCTGCTGGCCCGGCTGGACGAGTGGCTGGCGCCGGAACTCGAGGCCCTGGCCGCCGGTGCCCCGACCAGCGGAATCGGCCTGGCCGAACCGCTCCGGCGGCTCCTGCCCTGGCCGGACGCGGCCCGGCTGGGGGAGCTGGCTCCGGAGGCGCTGGAGGTGCCGAGCGGCACGCGCGTCCGGATCGACTATCCCGAGGCGGGGGACGGTGACGGCCGGCCGGTGGTCGCGGTCAAGCTGCAGGAGTGCTTCGGCTGGGACCAGACGCCGCGGCTGGTGGGCGGCAGGGTTCCGGTGCTGTTCCATCTGCTGTCGCCGGCCAGGCGGCCGCTGGCCGTGACGGATGACCTGGCTTCGTTCTGGTCAGGGCCTTACGCCCAGGTCCGGGCGGAGATGCGCGGCCGCTACCCGAAGCATCCCTGGCCGGAGGATCCGTGGACCGCCCCGCCGACGGCCAAGCTCAAGAGCCGGATGTGAAGGCCGGACGGCGGGACGCGGCGGCCCACGGGGTGGGCGCTACCCGGCCTCCGCGCCCTCCCAGGCGACGTGGACCCAACGCTGGCCCTCGCCGTCCCAGGATTCCGAATGGCCCAGCAGGGCCAGGTCCTGGAAGCTGACCTCGATCCCGTCCCGCTGGAGCTCGTCGCGGAGTTCGCTGGTGGCCTCACGGACGGCTGTAACCACTGCTTCGGGGTTGTCGGATTCGACGCGGCGGGACGCTTCGTATGGTTTGCTCATGGGCACCATCATTCAGCCTGGGCGGCGTTATGGGAACCACCCCCAGCGATTGGCGCGGCCGGCTCAGCGTCCCACGAGCCGTTCGCCGTTGAACCAGCAGACCGCGCGCAGCCAGTCGTCGTCGAGCCGGGGGTCCTTGTCGCGGAGCCGTTCGAGCGACTCAAGCTGGTGCGCGTAGGGGTAGGGGATATTGGGGAAGTCGCTGCCGAGCACAATCCGGTCCGCAAACTCCACCAGCCTGGGCAACAACCCGGCGGGGAACGGGGCGACGTCTTCGAAGAAATCGGTGAACGCCATGGTGGTGTCCAGATGGACCCTCGGGTACTTCTCGGCCAGGGCCAGGAACTCGCCGTACTCCGGCGTGCCCAGATGCGCGACGACGGCGGTGAGCCCCGGATGCCGGCGCAGCACACCCGCGAGCTTGTCCGGTCCGGTGAACCCCGCCCTCGGTACCGGGCCGCTGCCCACATGCACCACCACGGGAACGGCCGCATCCGCAAGGAGGCCCCACACCGGGTCCAGGACCGGCTCGCGCAGGTCGAAGCCGCCTACCTGGGCGTGGACCTTGAAGACCCGCGCGCCCCGGTCGAGGGCCGACTCGACGTGCCCCAGCACGCCCTCCTCGGGGTAGAACGTGGCGCTGGGGACGCAGTCCGGCTCGGCCGCGGCGAGGTCCAGGGCAAAGTCGGTCAGATCGGCCGCCATCCCGGGCCGGTGCGCGTAGGTGAGCGCGGTGAAGCGGCGGACCCCCAGTGCCCGGAGCCGGGCCAGCCTGCTGTCCTGGTCCGTACGGTAGGTGATCGGCCACGGCCTGCCCACCAGCGGCCCGGCCGCATCGAAATGCGCCCAGACCCGCCGCAGCATCCGCTCGGGGAGGAAATGCGTGTGGATGTCGATCAGCCCCGGCAGCCCCAGCCGCTCCCACCAGGCCGGGACGCCGTCGTCCGCCAGTGCTGCCGCCGGGCCGGTGCGCCGCCCCGTCACCGGGGATCCTTCGACCGGGCGATGTCGGCGGGCCGGTCCGCGCTGTGCAGCCTGATGAATTCCGCCACGGCCGCCGCGAGGCCGGCCCCGATGTCTTCCGGTGCCCGCTTCTTCCCGGCCACGGCGAAGGAGTGGTCGCCGCCCTCACACCACTGCAGCGTCGCGGCGGGGCCGATGCGCGCCACTACGGCCTCCAGCAGCCCGCCGGTGGCGAACGTGTCCCTGGTGCCCTGCAGGAACAGCATCGGCACGGTGAGGCTGTAGAGATGCTCGTCCCGCAGCTTCTCCGGCTTGCCCGGCGGATGCAGGGGATAACCGAGGTACACCAGGCCCGCCGCGGGCATGCCCTCCGCCACCGCCATGGACGCCATCCGTCCGCCGAAGGACTTCCCGGCGGCCCAGAGCGGTTCGCCCTGAGAACGGGCCGCGGCCGCGGCCATCGCCGCCCGCCAGGCAGCGATGGCCACCGGCGGCCGGTCCGGGAACTTCCGGCCCGCCTCGCGGTAGGGGAAGTTGAACCGCAGCGTTGCGACGCCGGCGTCGTTCAGGGCCGCGGTGAAACCGCGCAGGAACGGGTGCTCCATCCCGGCGCCTGCCCCGTGGGCGACCACGAGAGTCGCGGCGGGGCTCGCCGGCCGGGCGTAAACCCCGGAAACTGCCGTGCCGCCGACGTCGATGGCCAGCGGGAGCTCAGCGGAAGATGCCTCAGACATGTCAGCCACCCTAACCAGCTGTCGCGGGGATCACTAGAAGGCCCGCCGTGCGCCGCCGAAACGTTGCGCCCGGGACGTCCGGCCCCTGTTCCGGCGCACCCGTTGCCAATAGATTGGGGCTGGGGCAAGCCACCGGCTGAGAGGAAAAGTTAGCATGTCAACCACTGTTGGAGCCGCCTCGCGGCTGGCCGGGGCACTGGCCATTGTGCTCGGTACCAAGGACATCCCGCTCCGGCTGCGCGCCTGGGACGGCTCGGAGGCCGGACCGGAAGGCGCCCCGCTGCTGGTCTTCCACTCGCGCCGCGCGCTGCGGCGGATCCTCTTCTCGCCCGGCCAGCTGGGACTCAGCCGGGCCTACGTCGCTGGCGAAATTGAGGCGCCGGGGGACATTTTCGCCAGCTTCGCCGCGCTCAGCTCGGCGGGGAAGTTCGCCGAGCCCGGGCCGTTCCGGCGGCCCACGGTCCGGGAACTGGGGACCCTGGCCGCGGCCGCGGTGCGGCTCGGTGCGCTGGGGCCGAACCCTGCTCCGCCCCCGGAGGAGGCCCGGGTGGCGCGCAAGGGCCGGCGGCATTCCCGGAAGCGCGACGCCGCCGCCATCTCGCACCACTACGACGTCGGCAACAGCTTCTACGCCCTTGTCCTCGGCCCGTCCCTGGTCTACTCCTGCGCGGTCTGGGAAACCCCGGAGACGGGCCTGGACGCCGCGCAGGAAGCCAAACTCGACCTGGTCTGCCGCAAACTCGGACTCCGGCCCGGCATGCGGGTGTTGGACGTTGGCTGCGGCTGGGGCAGCTTCGCCATCCACGCCGCCGAACACTACGGGGCCGACGTCGTGGGCGTCACCTTGTCCGCCGAGCAGGCGGAACTGGCCCGGAAACGGGCAGCGGAAGCGGGGCTGACGGACCGGGTCGAGATCAGGATCCAGGACTACCGCGACGTGGACGACGGTCCCTTCGACGCGATCAGCTCCATCGGGATGTCCGAGCATGTGGGCCGCGAACAGATCGGCCACTACGTCTCCAGGTTGCACGGGCTGCTGCGCCCCGGCGGCCGGCTCCTGAACCACGCCATTTCCTGGAATGCCGGCCCGACCGACCCGGATCCCGATTCGTTCATTCCGCGCTACGTCTTCCCGGACGGGGAGATGCTCAGCCTCGCCGAGATGGTCGGCGCGCTGGAGGCCGGCGGACTGGAGGTGCTCGACGTCGAGGCGCTGCGCCCGCACTACGCGCTGACCCTGCGGGCCTGGGTGCGGAACCTGGAAAACCACTGGGACGAGGCCGTGCAGGCCAGCAGCCTGGGTCGGGCCAGGGTATGGCGGCTTTACATGGCCGCCAGTGCGCTGGGATTCGAAGCCGGAACCACCGGCGTCAACCAGGTGCTGGTGCAGCGCGCCGGCGGCGCCGAACCTCCGCTGCGCCGCACCGCCTGGCTCTGATGGCCCCCGGACCGGGCGCAGCCGTCGCGGAGGGGCTCTCCGCGGCGGAGGCGGCCCGGCGGCTGGCGGCCGACGGGCCCAATGAGCTTCCGACGGCGAAGCCGCGCAACCTCCTGCAGCAGAGCTGGGCCGTGATCCGCCAGCCCATGCTGCTCCTGCTGCTGGTCGCCGGGACCGTGAACTTCCTGCTGGCCGAACTGCTCGACGGCGTGCTGCTGATGTCGTTCGTCGTTGTGGTGATCGGCATTTCCATCTACCAGGAGCGCAAGACGGAGAACGCCCTCGCGGCGCTCCGGGACCTGTCCTCGCCCCGCGCCCTCGTGGTCCGGGACGGGAACCAGCTACGGATCCCCGGGCGCGAGGTGGTGCGCGGGGACCTCGCGGTGCTGGCCGAGGGCGACCGGGTGCCCGCGGACGCGGTGCTGCTTCAGGCGCGCAACTTTTCCGCGGACGAATCCGCGCTGACGGGTGAGTCCGTTCCGGTGCGCAAGGCGCCGGGCGCGGCCGGTACCGCGGCGGAAACGATGGGCAGGCCCGGCGGGGACGCGACGCCCTGGGTCTTCTCGGGCACCCTGGTGGTGAAGGGCCACGGCCTGGCGCTGGTCAAGGAAACCGGGGCCGGGACAGAACTGGGCCGGATCGGCTCTGCCCTGCGGTCCATCGAGCAGGAACCCACCCCGCTGCAGCGGGAAATCGATCGGCTGGTCCGGTACCTGGCCGTCTTCGGCCTGGCGGCGGCCGCCGTCGTCGTGGTGGTGTACGGGCTGACCCGCGGCAACTGGCTGGAGGGCCTGCTGGCCGGGATCGCGACCGCGATGGCGATGCTGCCCGAGGAGTTCCCCGTGGTGCTGACCGTGTTCCTGGCCCTGGGGGCCTGGCGGATGTCGCAAAAGCACGTGCTGACCCGGCGCGCGCCGGTGATCGAGGCCCTCGGATCGGCGACGGTCATCTGCGTGGACAAGACCGGCACCCTGACCCTGAACAGCATGACCGTACGCCAGCTGGTGGTGGGGAACCAGAGCTTCACCATCGATGAAGGGCCGCTGCCCGAGGTCTTCCACACCCTCGCCGAGTTTGGCGTGCTGGCCTCCCCGGTGGACCCCTTCGACCCGATGGACAAGGCCTTTAAGGCGGTGGGCGGCAAGTACCTTGGCGAGACCGTACACCTGCACGCCGACTGGGAACTGGTCCGGGAATACCCGCTCTCCGAAGGCCTGCTTGCCCTCTCGCACGTCTGGCGCGCGCCGGACGGCAGCCACTACGTGGTGGCCGCCAAGGGCGCCCCGGAGGCGATCGCCAGGCTGTGCCGCCTGGACCCGGCCCACGTCGCGGTCCTGATGGCGGACGTGGAGACGGCCACGGCCGGCGGCCAGCGGGTCCTCGCCGTGGCGCGCGCCTCCTTCGACCGGACCGGGAGCCTGCCGGACCGCCAGTTCGACTTCGATTTCGAGTACCTCGGCCTCGTCGGCCTGCACGATCCACTGCGGCCCGGCGCGGCAGACTCCGTGGCGGCCTGCGCCCGGGCGGGGGTCCGGACCGTGATGATCACGGGGGACTACCCGGGAACGGCGCTGGCGATCGCCCGCGAAATCGGGCTGGACCACGGCGCCGGCGTCATCACGGGCCCCGAGCTTGAAGCCATGACCGACGATGAGCTGGCCCGGCGGATCCGCACCGTCAGCGTGTTCGCGCGGATGGTGCCGGAGCAGAAACTTCGGCTGATCCGCGCCCTCAAGGTCAACGGCGAGGTGGTCGGCATGACCGGCGACGGGGTCAACGACGCCCCCGCGCTCCGCGCCGCGGACATCGGCATCGCCATGGGCGCGCGCGGCACGGACGTGGCCCGGGAATCCGCTGACCTGGTCATTACCGACGACGACTTCAGCTCGATTGCCGGGGGCATCAGGCAGGGCCGCGGCATCTTCGACAACCTGCGCAAGGCCCTGGCGTACACCATCGCGGTGCACGTGCCGATCGTCGGCATGTCCCTGCTGCCGGTCTTCGTCAGCGGGTGGCCGCTCGTGCTGCTGCCGGTCCAGATCGCGTTCCTGGAACTCATCATCGACCCGGCCTGCTCGGTGGTCTTCGAAGCCGAGGAAATCGACCCGGCGATCATGGACCAGCCGCCGCGCCGCGCCGGCCAGGGCCTCTTCAGCCGGCGGGTGCTGGCCATCGCCGCCTGCCAGGGGCTCTCCGTGCTGGCGGCCGTCGTCGGCGTCTACCTCTGGAGCATCGGCAGCGGCAAAGCGGACGACGTCGTCCGGTCGCTTTCGTTCGCCACCTTGGTGATCGGCAACCTGTCGCTGATCCTGGTGAACCGGTCCTGGCGGCTGCCGGTCTGGCGGACCTTCCGCGAGCGCCGGAACCGGACGCTGAAGTGGGTGGTCGGCGGCGCGGCCCTGTTCCTGGTGGTGCTGCTGAACGTTCCCGCACTGCGCGGCGCCTTCAATCTGGGGCCGCTGGCCCCGGGGGACTGGGGGCTGGCCGTCGCCGCCGGTGCCGCCGGAGTGGCCTGGTTTGAAATTTACAAGACCGTCCGCCGGTCCTGACGCTGCCTCCTTTCTTTGGATAGCGTCCCGGGGTAGCTTGATCCTCATGGCTCGGGAAGAAACCACGGTCTCCGTCGAGGGACCACACGGCAGCAGGGACGTCAGGATCTCCAGTCCCAGCAGGCTGCTCTGGCCCGAAGCGGGCCTAAGCAAGCTGGACCTTGCCCACTACCTGGTCGCCGTCGGGGACGCGTTCCTGGCCGCCAACGGCGGACGCCCCATCACGCTGCAGCGGTTCGCCGGCGACGTCGACGGCGAACAGTTCTTCTCCAAGAACCCGCCCAAGGGCGCCCCGGACTTCGTGCAGGCAGTGGACGTGGTCTATCCCAGCGGCCGGTCCCATCCCCAGTTGGTGATCGACGAGATCGCCGCAGCGGTCTGGGCGGTGCAGATGAACACGGTGGTCTTCCACCCCTGGGCGTCGCGGGCGGCGAACCCGGACAACCCGGACCAGCTGCGGATCGACCTCGACCCGCAGCCCGGCACCGGATTCCGCGACGCCGTGCCGGCCGCCCGGGAACTGCGCAACGTGCTGGCCGAGGCGGGGCTGACCGCCTTCATCAAGACCTCCGGCAACCGCGGACTCCACGTCTTCGCGCCGATCGAGCCCGCGCATGAGTTCCTGGAGGTGCGGCACGCCGTCATCGCGGCCGCGCGTGAACTCGAACGCCGGATGCCGGAACAGGTCACCACCGCCTGGTGGAAGGAGGAGCGCGGCACGCGGGTCTTCATCGACTTCAACCAGGCCAACCGTGACCGCACCATGGCGGGGGCCTACAGCCCGCGCGCCCTGCCGGCCGCTACCGTGTCCTGCCCGCTGGAATGGGATGAGCTTGATGCCGCGGACCCGAAGGACTTCACCGTGGCCACGGTCCCGGGCCGGCTCAAGGCCACCGGGGATCCCTGGGCGGACATGCATTCGCGCCCCGGCTCCATCGAGGCCCTGCTCGGGTGGTGGGAGCGGGACCTGGCCGCGGGCCTCGGCGAGCTTCCTTTCCCCCCGGACTTCCCGAAAATGCCGGGAGAACCGCCGCGGGTGCAGCCCAGCCGGGCCCGGAGCAAGGACTAGGTCCGGCCCGTCTTACTGGACCAGCCCGGGGTGGTGCAGCCTGGCGACCTCGGGGTGGGCACGGAGCCAGCCCTTGAGCGCGTTCGCCCCGTAGGACGCGAGCATCGGGTTGGCGGGATCGTCCGTGAGCCCGCGGGACTGGGCTGCCAGGGCCGGCGGCAGCGGAACCGGCTCGATCACCGCGTCCAGTCGCGGCGACCAGAAGAACGGGACCGTGTAGCGGTCCACGCCCGGCGGCGGCGCCTGGACCCGGTGGATCGTCGCCGAGAGATACCCGCGGGTCGCAACTTCCAGCATTTCGCCGAGATTCACCACCAAGGCCCCGTCGATGGGCGCCACGGGAATCCACTCATCGCTGCCGTGCGGCCGCACTTCCAGTCCGCCCACCTGGTCCTGCAGCAGGAGAGTGACGAAGCCGTAATCGGCGTGCGCGCCGACGCCCTGGTTCCCCGCCGCCCGGACCACGCCGCCGACGTAGTGCGTGAGTTTCGCCATCCACGCCGGTGTCCCCTCGAAGGCGGCGGCGAAGTGGTCTTCCGGCAGCTCCAGCGACACCGCTATCGCCCCCAGCAGCTCTACGCCGACCCGGCACATGTGTTCGGCCCAGGCCGTCGCGACGGAGCGCAGCTCCGGGAGAGCCTCGTCCGGCCAGAGGTTGGGGCCTTGGATCAGCCAGTACGGCTGGTCCGCCGGGTAGTCGCGCAGGGCGGGCCGGTCGGGACCGAAGTCCAGTTGCTCCCGGGCGTCCGGCCGCCCCTGGGTCACTTCGTGGCCGAGCCTCGTGTAACCGCGGAAATGCGGCGACTTGCGGTTGTCCAAGGCAAGCCGCTCCGCTTCCGGCAAAGCGAAGAACCGGCGGGTGACCTCGAAAAGCTCAGCGACTTGGGCGGCGGTGGCGCCGTGGCCTGCCAACTGGAAGAAACCCACCCGGTGGGTGGCGTCGCGGAGGGCCTCGATGAAAGCGGGGTTGAAGGACCCATCCTCGTTTCTTGCCTCGGCCAGGTCCAGCACCGGGATTGATGCGGTTGGTGTGTCCATCACTGCAACGTAGCACCGGCCCGACCGCTAATGAAGGCGTCCGTGGTTCCGCTTTCGGCTCCCGGCCAGCCCTAAGCCGGCCAGCACCGCGGCGGCTCCCTCCGCGACCGCGCTGAGAGCCTTCTCGAAGTACCAGACAGGC
Source organism: Arthrobacter sp. SD1074B (assembly GCF_056780195.1). NCBI lineage: Bacteria > Bacillati > Actinomycetota > Actinomycetes > Micrococcales > Micrococcaceae > Arthrobacter > Arthrobacter sp. SD1074B. Next base: position 1,839,606 of record NZ_JBRAZT010000001.1, read on the forward strand.
TCGTACATGGCCGGAACCGGGCCGAATGCCGGCAGGTCCACGTAGCGGTAGAGCACAACGGCGGCGAAGGCGCTGAACGCCACGAGGAGTGCGCAGGCGTAGGCGGTCCGGCCCCCGTTCAGCAGCACGGCCAGTGCTGCCAGCCCGGCCACCGCGGATTCGAGCAGGAACAGGGTGCCCTGGCCGATGCCCTGCGGCGACCCGGCCTGGTAGCCGGGGGCGAGATGGAGGTGGACGCCGGCGTCGACCAGCAGGGCCGCGGCCGTCAGCAACCGCAGGGCCAGGTCCCAGCCCCGGGCCCGGGCGGGTGTGGCGCTGCGGACCGGCGCGCTCACTTGACCGTCAGCGTTCCGTGCATGCCGGGGTGGAAGGTGCAGTGGAAGGCATACGTTCCCGGAGTTGACGGCGCCGTGAAGGTGGCCGTGCCGCCGCTGCCCTTGACGTCGACGTCGAATGCCGGGCCGTCGTCGGCCGTGACCGTGTGCTCGGCACCATCCATGTTGGTTACGGTCACGGCGGCCCCGGCGGAGACCACCAGCGGCGGGCCGTATGCAAAGTCCCGAATCGTGATCGCCGCTGCGGAACTTGCTGGGGCAGACCCGCCGGAGGGCGTGCCGGACGCACCGCTACCCATGTCCATGCTCCTGGTCGCGGGCGCGCTTGCCGGGGGAGCGGTGGCAGTCGGCGCAGCCGTGGTCCCGCCTCCCGGGGAACATCCCGAGGCACCCAGCAGGACCGCCGCCAGCAGCAGCGTGACCCGCGCGTTCCCGGTGTTCATAGCGCATCCTCCCCGCTTTGACCTTGCGATAACAGTGAAGCTGCCTCCTTCAATTCTGCTCCCGTTCCGCACCCGTGGCGCCGGTAAATCTGCCGGCGTTGAGCGGGATTGCCGGTTTCGCGGCGTAGTCCGTCGATGCGCTGGGGGAATGGGGCGTGGGGCCGTTCACCCGGGCGGAGAGGAGACAGGCGGACGGGCAGGGACCGGGCCGCGGGAACTCCGACGGGTAGGCAACCGATGCGCGTGAGGTTGCCACGCTACGTGACGGCCCCTCGGTTGACGCAGGGACCTACTTGGCCAACACCCCGGCTACCTGTATTTCTTCGCGGGACCGTACTCGACGTTCCCGGTCGCTGTACCCGACTTTTGCCGTGCGCCAAATCGGGTAGTTCCCGCGCTTGCCGCCCCCAAAGGGCCGTGTCACCGTGGCTCCGGGGGAAGCAGCGGAATACGGTGTCAGCCGGCCATATTCGGCACTTCTTCCCGGTCTTGCTCTTTGGACACGGCCCCGCAGTCTCTGACCGTGGTGTTTTCGAAGAACTCGATGTGAATAAACACGATTTGTATTTCTTGCCTGGGGAATCGGAGAACATCGTGCACAAACCGCCGGGGGTATCACCGTCCATCGCTGTTCAGCTCTTCGGACCTTTGGAGATCCGCCGCGACGGCGTGGCCCTCACCGCCGCGGATCTGGGCGGGAGCAAGCCACGGCATATTCTTGAGCTTCTCCTGCTGAACCTGGGCACGCCGGTCTCAAAGGCGCGACTCATCGAAATCCTTTGGGGGTCACATGCCAGCGACGGAGCCGTGGCCACGCTGGAAAGCTACGTCAGCGGCATCCGGCGGGCGATCCAGCCGGGACAAACCAAGACAGGGCCGCTCAGGACGGCCAACAGCGGATACGTCCTGGAGCCCCGGCTGGTGGACCTGGACCTCTCGCGCTTCCACGGCCTGTTGCGCGCGGCGGTCGGTGCCGCGCCGGCCGAGGCATACGCGCTCCTGGTCCAAGCGCTGGAGCTCTCCGCCGAGCCTCTCCTCGGCTTCGAACTCGTCGCCGACTGGGCAGACGCGGCCCGCGCCCGCCACGCCGCAGACCGCGTCGCCGCAATGACCTCAGCCGCGGAGGCGGCGATGCTCCTCGAACGGCCTGGCGACGCGGTTCTCTGGGCGCATTCAGCCGTCCGGTCGGAACCGCTGAACGAGCGGGCCTGGACGGTGCTGGTGACGGCGTATGAACATGCCGGCCTGCCGGTGGAGGGACTGTCCGCGTATGACCGGTGCCGCCGTCTCTTTGACCGCGCCCTGGCCTGCCCGCCGGGACCGGCCCTCCAGGCCGCGCACCTGCGGCTGCTGCGGCAGCGTGCAGAGGAGAACACGGAGCTCTCCGAAGTGCTGGCGGCGCTGCTGCTCCTCGGCGAACGGCTGCACGGATCGGGGCCGAAGAGCCCGGCTGCCGACGACAGGCTCCGGGAGAACGCCGGAAGGATCCTGGACTCCTTCCTCCAGCGCGTCCGGGCCGCATTCTGACGGGTATCCGCCCCGGGTCGATGTCCGCTGGGCTGTCGCGGAGCCACTCCACGCCGTCTGGCATGACGGAGCTCTGGACTCCACGACATACATCGGCTCGTCCACACCGGCCCGGTGGCTGGGTCGGTCCAGCTCGAAGTCGCTGACCTCTTCTTGCACAATTTCTTGCACAATCGTGCCGTGGGTGGGGCCTTGGGGCGTGTCAGGCGGCCTTGACCACGGGGAGTTCGTCCCAGTGGGTCGTGTAGCGCGGGGACAGCATGTCGCGCTTCATCGTCCAGTCGGGTCCGCCGCGGATGCCTGCGTAACCCAGGCCGATGGAACCCCTGCCGTGCTTGCGGCTGACTTCATCCAGCAGCGGGCCGATGCCCCGTTCCTCGTGCGGATTCTCAAATACGGCCAGCGGAGCCTGGTCGGCTGTCGGGCGCAGGTCGGTGACCATGATGCCGGCCCGCGCATAGTTGACGCCGTCGACGATCCGGGGGAGCAGGGCGTGAGCCGCCCTGGCCAGCAGTACCGGGTCCGCGGTGGGCATCGGCAGCGAAACGCACGCCGATGGATGGGAGCTGTCCCGGGGGTTGTAGCGGGATGTGGCGGCAAAAGCACTCAGGACTTTGGCCTGCAGGCCGTGCCGGGCGAGCCGGGCGCTGGCCTGCTGCGCGTAGATCCCGAGGACCTGGCGCATTGCGGCCGGGGTGCTGATGGGGGTGGCGAAGGACCGGCTGAAGATCAGCTGGTCGCGGCCGATGCGTTCCTCTTCGAGCGGGATGCAGGGCGTCCCCCGCAGTTCCAGGACAGTGCGCATCAGCACCACCGAGAAGCGGTCCCTGATCGTGACCGGGTCCGCCCGGGCCAAGTCAAGGACGCTCCGGATCCCCAACCCGTTCAGGCGTTTGGTCAGCCGCGTGGAGACGCCCCAGAGCTCGATGACGGACAGGCCGGCCATGAGTTGCTCCTGGCGGTCTGCGGGAACGGCGTCCCAGTGGCAGACGCCGTCGAACGCCGGGTTGTGCTTGGCCCACTTGTTGGCCAGTTTCGCCAGGGTCTTGGTGGCGGCGATCCCGACGCACACCGGAACGCCGACATTCCGGCGGACCGACGTCTTCATGGCGTGCCCAAGCCGCAGCAGCTCTTCCGGGCTGCCGCGGACGCCAAGGAAGGCTTCGTCGATGCTGTAGACCTCCAGCCACGCCGAATGCCGGCCCAGGAGCTCCATCACCCGGGCGCTGATGTCTCCGTAGAGCTCGTAGTTGCTGGACCTGGCCACCAGACCCCATTCCCTGGCCCGCGGGGCGAGCTTGAACCAGGGCTCGCCAAGGGGGATGCCCAGGGCCTTTGCTTCCGGCGAGCGGGTGACCGCGCAGCCGTCGTTGTTGGACAGCACCACCACCGGCCTGCCCTCCAGCGAGGGGTCGAACGCCCGTTCGGCGCTGGCGTAAAAGCAGTTCACGTCCACGAGGGCAATACTGCCGCCGGGCCGCGGCTCGGGCCTTGGCCTAGACATGGTGCAGGCACCGGGTGGCGACGCCCCAAATGACGAGGTCGGAGAGGGCAGGCACCCGGATGTCCGGATAGCGCGGGTTGTCAGCCTGCAGGACCACCCCGGAGGCGGTGAGGCGGAGGCGCTTGACGGTGAGCTCGCCGTCGAGGACGGCGACGACGACGCACCCGTCGCGCGGCTCGAGCGCCCGGTTGACGATCAACTCGTCCCCGTCGCTGATGCCGGCGCCCTCCATGGAGTCCCCTGAGACCCTGACGACGTAGGTGCTGGTGATGTCCTTGATCAGGTGCTCGTTGAGGTCGATCCGGCCGTCAAAGTAGTCCTGCGCCGGCGACGGATAGCCGGCAGCGACCGGCACCGGCGAGATGAGGACCGACAGGAGGGAAGAGCCCGCATCTACCACGCGGGGCCCGATGATTACGCCCACAACACACCCTTTTTCGAATATATGTTCGAATTAAAGTGTAACGCCCGGGGCTGACTTTTGACCGACGCCGCCGGGTGGCACCTGCCGCCCGGACCCCGGTTGGCAGGCGTGGCGGGGGCCGCTGCGGCTACGCGAAAGCGCTGACGCCGAGAACGGACCTGGCATCCGCGTTTAGCTGGGGGAGCTTCTCGAATGCCGGCTTCCCCAGCCAGTATCCCTGGAACAGCCGGATGCCGGCTGCCTTCAGCGCCAGGAACTCCGCCTCAGTTTCGATACCTTCTGCCAGCACCGTGATGTTGAGCTCCTTGGCGATGTCGACGATGCCGGCGACGACGGCCTGGCGGGCCGGGCTGGTGTCGATCCCCCGGATGAGCTTCATGTCGATCTTGATCAGGTCCGGCTGGAAATCGACCAGGAGTCCCAGCCCCGCATGACCGGCGCCGAAGTCGTCGATGGCGGTGGTAAAACCATGCCTGCGGTATTCGGTGATGATGTTCGTAAGGTGGGCGGTGTCCGAGACCTCCTCGTTCTCCGTGAACTCGAACATGATCGACGACGTCGGAAAACTGCATCGCGTGGCTGCGAGCAGCGTCGCACGAAGGCATGCGGCCGGTTCGTAAACTGCGTTCGGCATGAAGTTGATCGACAGCATCAAATCCTCACCTGCCGGAAACAGGCGCGACGCCAGCTCGATGGCCTTGACGCGGCAGTCCTGGTCGAAGCGGTACTTCTGCTCCGGCGACACCTTTGATAAAACTTCGAAAGCACCCTCGCCCGACAGGCCCCTGACCAGCGCCTCGTAGCCCCATACGCGATGTGCAGCAGCGTCGTAGATCGGCTGGAAGGCCATGCTGAAATCGAAGTCAAGTTTTGAAGATGTAGTGCAGCCGTCGCATGCCATACAGGGGTCACCTCTCGCTGGTTTACGTCTACCGTAGGACACGAGTGCCGCCGTCGAGGGTTCGAGCAGTCCTGGCTGGAACGGCGTGTCGCAACCCGTTTGACGCCGGGGAGGGCCCGGTAGATGCTGGCGCCCGGAAGCTAGGCCGAGTACCGGACCGGGTTGAGAAGAGGCCCTTGGATGTTCAGCGCAGGAAGGAAGGCGCAGCTCAGCCCGGGATGATCCGCGGCACTCCGGCCAACTACCCGAGGTCCTGCCGTGAGTCAGGAGGCTAGGCTAAGCGAATGGACCCGGAGGAAGGTAAGAGTGGCAACAAGTATGACTGGCAATCCTGGCCTGCCGATTCGCTGGAGGGCATGCCGCCGAAGCGACGGCGACTTGTTGTATGGGGTCTGTGGTGGTTCCTCGTCCTAGGCGTGCTGCTGGGTAGTGTTTTGGACGCTGCGAATGTTCCGCAACCCTGGCGTACTTTATTGGCCACCGCTGGTTTAGCTGCGCTCTTCGGTCCATTGATCCGTGGGGCCATGATTGAAGCCCGCCAGCTCCGGGCCGAAGGCATCGTCCTGCCGTCCTATCCGGTCACCCGCAAGTCACTTATTTCCATCGCTGTCATCACTGCTGTTCTCTGGGTCGTTTTCGCATTCCTCGTCGCTACGGGCCGACCCACGTTTCCCCTTTTGCCAATCGTCGGAACGATTTGGCTGGTCTACCAATTGCTTCGACTTCGAGCGGGGGAAGGCTCTGGCGTCGAGCTTTAGCGGTCGATTGCGTGCCATGCTCCGGCGCCAGCATCCCGTGTATTCCCGCTCGTCACAAGCCTTCAGCAGGAGCAGCAACCCCGGAAAGCGACCGCCCCCAGAAAGAAATCTCCTAGACCATTCCCCGCTCCGGCTGGACGGTCTCGATCCAGTAGCGCCGCTTGCCGTTGCGGGTGTCTTCGTAGACACCGCCGTTCTTTTCGATGGTCGCCCGCGAGCCGGCGTTGTCCTCATCGCAGGTCAGGAGGACCCGCGGTATTCCCAGCTCCCGCGATATCGGAAGGGCGTCAGCCAGCGCTTTCGCCGCATGGCCGCGGCGCCTGGCTGAGGGCCTCACGCTGTAGCCGATGTGCCCGCCCTCATTGAGCAGGAATTCGTTCAGTTCGTGCCTGATGGCAAGTGAGCCCAGGAACGTGTCCCGCTCCACGATCCACAAATACGTGCAGGGCACGTAACCCGGCTTCCGCGGTGTCTCCCGCAAAGCGTCCTTGACAAGGGCGTCCACGAAACGCCGGAACGACCCGGCGTCCCTGAGGTCTTCCAGGGGCCAGTCCTCCGCGCCTCCGCCGTCCCGGCGCGCGCGCCCGAACTCTCCGGAACCTTCCAGCCAGGAGGAGTGGAAACTGACGTCAGGCACGGTGAGGCGAGGCATCCCAGGATCGTATCCCAGGGGCGCCAGCCGGACTATTCAAACCGCGACGGGTCGCCCATGCCGTGGCGGACAACCTCGGCGACACCGCTGGAGAAGTCGATGACCGTCGTCGGCTCCGCCCCGCAGTCACCGGAATCAATCACGGCGTCCACCACGTGGTCCAGCCGTTCCTTGATTTCCCAGCCCTGGGTCAGCGGCTCGTCCTCGTCCGGGAGCAGCAGCGTGCTGGAGAGCAGAGGCTCGCCGAGTTCCGCCAGCAGCGCCTGGACCACCTTGTTGTCAGGGATGCGCACACCCACCGTCTTCTTCTTGGGGTGCAGCAGCCGCTTCGGCACCTCCTTGGTGGCCGGAAGGATGAAGGTGTAGCTGCCCGGCGTCACCGCCTTGATGCTGCGGAAAACGTCGTTGTCGATCTGGACAAACTGCCCGAGCTGGGCGAAGTCCCTGCAGACCAGCGTGAAGTGGTGCTTGTCATCGAGGTGCCGGATGGCGCGGATCCGGTCCAGCGCGTCCCGGTTCCCAAGCTGCGCTCCGAGCGCGTAGCAGGAGTCAGTCGGATAGGCGATCAGGCCGCCGGACTTCACCATGTCCACCACCTGCGTGATGGATCGCGGCTGCGGGTTGTCGGGGTGCACATCGAAATATCTCGCCATGGCACGAGCTTACGCCCGACGCCGGGGGTCCCGCCGTTAGGCCTGCTGCCCACGGAGCTGCTCGTCGTGGTGGATCCGTTCGTCCAGCTGCCGCAGCGGCTCACCGCTGCCGCTCCACTGCGTGGCGATGATTTCCGCGGCGATGGACACCGCCGTCTCCTCCGGCGTCCGGGCGCCGAGGTCCAGGCCCACGGGGCTGTGCAGCCGGGACAGCTCGGTCCCGCCCAGCCCCGCCTCGCGCAGCCGCCGAAGCCGGTCTTGGTGGGTGCGCCGCGACCCCATGGCCCCGATAAAGGCCACCGGGCTGCCGCGCAGGGCCACCTCCAGCAGCGGAATGTCGAACTTCGGATCGTGCGTGAGGACGCAGATGACGGTCCGCTCATCGACCAGGCCCAGCCCCTGCTGCCCGGCCAGGTAGCGGTGCGGCCATTCGTTGACCACCTCGGCAGCCTCGGGAAACCTGGCCGGCGTGGCGAAGACGGCCCGGGCGTCGCAGACGGTCACCCGGAAGCCCAAAAACGTCCCGAGCCGTGCGAGCGCCGAGGCGAAGTCGATCGCCCCGAACACGAGCATCCGCGGTGGCGGGGCGTAGCTGGTGAAGAAGATCCGCATCCCGCTGTCCAGCCGCTCCCCGTCCGGGCCGTAGCTCAGGATGCCGGTCCGGCCCGCGGCCAAGTACCCCTGGCAGTCGTCGCCCACGGCGAGATGCGCGCGCTCGGAGCCCAGGTTGCCCTCGAAGCCGTCCGGCCGCACCACGAGGTGCCGCCCCAGCCAGCTGCTGTCCGGATGCTCGATCACCGTGGCAACGCCCACCCGCTTCCCGTCCTCGATGTCCTGCCGCACGCCGTCGAGCTCCGCGAAGCGCTGCGGCGAGACCGGCTCAACGAAGATGTCGATGATCCCGCCGCAGGTGAGGCCGACGGCGAACGCGTCGTCGTCGCTGATCCCGTACCGCACCAGCACCGGGACGCCGTCGTCCCGTACCTGGGTGGCCAGCTCGTACACCGCGCCCTCGACGCAGCCGCCTGACACCGAGCCGACGGCGGCGCCGCCGGCGGTGACCAGCATGGACGCGCCCGGAAGGCGGGGGGCGGACTGGAACGTGTTCACCACCGTGGCCAGTCCGGCGGTTCTGCCCTGCCGCCAGTCCGGCATGATGGCCGCCAAGACGTCCCGCATGGAGTGCCCCTAAAGCCGTCCGCAGAGCCGGAGCATCCGGAACGCCGACCGGCGGCCAGCCCAGTAGGCCAGGCAGGCCACCGCCATGAGCAGGCCGAGGACCTTGCCGGGGCTGGAGAGCTGGTCGGCGGCGATGCCCTTGGCGAGGCTGAAGGCGTCGAGGCTGCCCGACGGCGGCGCGGGAAGCGGCCCCGGCCCCGCAGGGGAGGGGACGGCGGGGGTGGCTGGTGCTGGGGCTGGGGCCGGCGCCTGTTCGGCCGGTGCCGGCGCGGGGGCGGCCGGTGCGGGGGCGGCGGCCGTTGGCGTCCCCGATTCGGCCAGCATGGCCTGCAGGTTGCCGGCAAAGAGCCCCATCATCTGTTCGGTGACGCTGCCGATCACGCTCTTGCCCATCGCCGCGGCCTTGCCGGAGAGCGCCAGATCGGCACTGACCGTTCCGTGCGTTGTGGTCCCCTCTTCGGTCAGCGCCAGCGTCACCGTGGCTTCGGCGGTACCCTGGCCGCGGGTTTCCTTTGCCTTGCCTCCCAGCACGGCCCGGTGCTCGGCGGCGTCCCGCTCCAGGACGTTGAGCAGGCCCCGGTACTGCATGTTGACCGGGCCCAGCTTCACCGTCATGCCCACCTGGTAGGCGTCGTCGGAGAGCTTGTTGAGGATCTGGGCGCCCGGGAGGCAGCCTGCCACCCGTTCAAAATCCATCAGGGTGTCCCAGACCTTGCCGATCGGTGCGACCACCGCAAAACTGCTGTCTATCTGCATTAGCTGCTCCCTTGTCTTCCAACTGCCCGTCTTCCAACTGCCCGTCTTCCAACTGCGCGTCCGCCAACTGCGCGTCCGCCAACTGCGCGTCCGCCAACTGCGCGTCCGCCGGCCGTGGAGGACCCGTCGCCGCGGATCGCGGCCGCCACTTCCGCCAGCGCCGTGTAGCTGTGCCCGCTGACAAAGGCGTCGCAGTACGGCAACGCGGCCGCGATGCCGCCGGCCAGCGGTTGATACTGCGGCGCGGCCTTCCGCGGGTTCACCCAGACCACCCGGTGCGCCAGCCTGCGCAGCCGGGCCATCTGGGCCGCGACCTGTTCCGGATCCTCCTGCGCCCAGCCGTCGGAGAAGACCACCACCACGGCGCCCCGGGCGAGTCCGCGGCGGCCGTGTTCATCCACGAAGCGGCGGAGGCTTTCGGCGATCCGGGTGCCGCCGGCCCAGTCCGGGGCGGTCGCGGCGGCCTGCGCCAGGGCCAGGTCCGGGTCGCGGTGGGCCAGTTGCCGGGTCAGGCGCGTCAGCCGGGTGGAGAACACGAAGGCTTCCGCTCCGGCGGTGGCGACGGCGGACTGCAGCAGCGCCAGGAAGATCCGGGAGTAGGGTTCCATCGATCCGGAAACGTCGCACAGCAGCACCAGCTTGCGCCTCAGCTCCCGGCGCCGGGCGTACAGGAGCCGGGGGGAGTCGGCGCCGGAGCGGCGGGCCGCCCGCACGGTGGCCCTGATGTCCAGGCGTGCGCTGCTGTGCGGGGATTTGTGCGTGCGCCGGCTCAGGCGCTGGGGCGTGGCCAACAGGATCCTCGCCGCCAACCGGCGGACTTCGGCGGCTTCCGCCTCGGTCAGGGCGGCAAAGTTCATCCCGTGCAGGTGCTCTTCCGTGGACGCCATCGTGAGGACGGCTTCCCGCTCCGGTCCGGGCCGGTCACCGGCGTCGTCGGTGCCGGCAGTCAGCGCGGGCGGCCGCGGTGCGGTGCTGCCGGGCTCGGCGGGGCGTCCACTCTCCGTGGCGGGCCGGGTGCGCGATCCGTCGGCGGGCGGCGGCGCTGCCGGGACGGGGACCGGTTCCCCGGCGTGGCGGTCCAGCGCGGCGGCGGGATCGAAACCGCCCCGGAACACGGCACCGAAGACGGCGTCGAACACCGGCAACTGGCCGTGCCCCGAGACCAGGACCACCCGCAGGGCCCAGTAGAGCCGGTCCAGGTCGCTGGGCGGGACCAACGCCAGCGCCTCAGCCAGCCGGGCCGCCCGGTCCGGCGAGCACGAAAGGCCGGCGCCGCGCAGGGCAGTGATGAAGGCCGCGGCCAGCGAGGCAGCTTCGATAGGCACCGGCGCCGATTCAGTCATCGGTCCCGCCCACCAGCCAGGCCGCGCCGCGGGAGCCCACCAGCTCCAGGTCGTCCCGGTTCTTCACGATCGAACCCCAGGTCTGTTCGGCCGTCGCGGCGTCGATCCGCTCAATGCCCAGCACCGCGAGCGCCGAGACCCAGTCGATGGCCTCTGAAATCCCGGGCGGCTTGGCCAGGTCCAGGGTCCGCAGCCGCGTGATCACGGCAGCGGCCTGCAGCGCCAGCGGGCCGCTGCTGGCGGGCACCCGCCGGCGCACAATCTCGGCAATCCGGGCCGGTCCGGGGTAGTCGATCCAGTGGTAGAGACAGCGCCGGGTCAGCGCGTCGTGCAGGTCCCGGGTGCGGTTGGAAGTCAGCACCACGATCGGCGGATGCGTGGCGCGGATGGTGCCCAGCTCCGGGATGGTGACCGAGGCCTCGGCCAGCAGCTCAAAGGTGAACGCCTCGAACTCGGCGTCGGCGCGGTCGATCTCGTCCAGCAGCAGCACGGCCGGCCGCGGACCCGGGTGCTCGATGGCCTGCAGCAGGGGCCGGCGCAGCAGGTACTGGGGGCCGAACAACTCGGCCTCGCTGACCTCGGCGTCGCGCGCCTCGGCCAGCCGGATCCCCAGCAGCTGGCGCTGGTGGTTCCACTCGTAGAGCGCTTCGCCGGCGTCGATCCCCTCGTAGCACTGCAGCCGGTACAGCGGTGTGTCCAGCAGCTTCGCCAGCGTCTTGGCGGCCTCGGTCTTGCCGACCCCGGCCTCGCCCTCGAGCAGGATGGGCTGGGGGAGCCGCACCGCGAGGAACAAGGCGGTGGCGAGCCCGGTGTCGGCCAGGTAGTCGTGTTTGTCCAGGGCCGCCATCAGCGAGGCCACGTCGGGGATCCGCCGCTGCACCTCTTCCTCCGCCCCGGTCCGGGCCGCCGTGTTCACCCGGCCCCCTGCAGCTCGGCCAGCACCCGCCGGTAATCCTCCTCGGTGTCGACGTCCAGGGGGACGGCACCTGGCGTGGGAACCTGGACCACGTCGTCTGCCCGCTGCTCCAGCAGCTTCCACACGGCCTTGTCCCCGTGCAGCGACGCCAGGTCCGGGAAGAGTCGCCGGCTGAACGCGAGGGGATGGCCGGGTCCGTCGTCGTAGCGGCACACCGCCGCCCCGGGACCGTCCGGCCGGGCCAGCGCCCGCAGCAGCGGTGCCACGCTCTCAGCCCGGACGCCCGGCTGGTCGCCCAGCAGCAGCACCACCGCCTCGGTGCCCGGCCGCAGCACGGCCATCGCCGCGGCGATCGAGGACGCGCAGCCCTGTCCGTAATCCGGGTTGAGCGCCACCTCGCAGCCCGTGGTGTCCACGGCGCCAAGCACCTCCTCGGCCGACCCGCCCAGCGCCAGCACGGTCTGCGCGAACCCGCAGCGCCTCGCCGTCGCGAGCACGGCGTCCAGCAGCACGCCGTCGCCGAAGGGCAGCAACTGTTTGGGCCGGCCCAGGCGCGCCGACGCCCCGGCCGCCAGGATGACGGCCGCGGTGCCGGCCATGCGCGGTGCTTCAGCTGCTGAGGGCATAGCGCTCCGGATCCTTGCGGAAGGCCGCGCGGCAGCCGGGGGAGCAGAAGTACACCGTGACGCCGTTGTGCTCAAGCTGCAGCGAGGACTCGACCCCCGGCACGGACATGCCGCACACGGGGTCCACCGCGGTTTCCGGCGGCGGGGCGGACGGCGCCGGAACCCCGCCGGCCTGCGCGCTGTTCTGAGCGCCGGCACGGGCCGCGGCCCTCTCCTGGACCAGTTGGGCGAGGATGGACAGGGCGATTTCCCCGGGGTTGCGGGCGCCCAGCTGCAGGCCCGCCGGGGTGTACACCCGGGAGCGCAGCGCGTCGTCCACGTCCAGGGAGTCCAGCACGGCGGCGCCGCGGGATTCGCTCGCCACCAGCGCGACGTAGGGCACGCCGGCGCGCAGCGCGGCTTCCAGGGCGCCCTCCTCGGCCTTGCCGTGCGAGGCGACGATCAGTGCGGCGTCGTCCGCGCGGGGTTCGGCCGCCCCGCCGTCGGCGAGTTCGACGTCGAAACCCACGCCGGACCCCAGCGTGCCGAGGGCCTGCGCCACCGGCGTCGACCCCACCACCACCACCCGCGGCGCGGGCAGGCGCGGCTGGAGGAAGATTTCAATCGCGCCGCCGCTCAGGCACGGGTTGGACACCTCGACGGCGCCTTCCTCGGCCCGGCGGGACGGCTCCCCGGGCAACACGCGCAGCAGCAGGGGTTCGCCGGAGGCCAGCACCTGCAGGCCGTACTCCCGGACCGAGGATTCGACGCAGTTGCCGCCGACGAAGCCCTGGATCTCGCCGCCGGGCAGCACCAGGGCGGTGTCCCCGGCGCGGGCGCTGGTGGGATGCTGGGCGCGGACCACCGTGGCGTGCACGAACGGATCGCGGCGGGCTGTGAGTTCGCCGGCCCGGGCGGCGAGGGGGTCTGCGGGGGTGGCCATTTTAGATCGGGGGCCTTGCCCGGCCCTGCATGGCGGCCCACACCCTGGCCGGTGTGCACGGCATGTCCATGTGGGTGACCCCGAACGGCGCCAGCGCGTCGACCACCGCGTTCACGATCGCCGGCGGCGAGCCGACGGTGGCGGACTCGCCGATCCCTTTGGCGCCGATGGGGTGGTGCGGGGAGGGCGTGACCGTGAAGCCGGTCTCCCAGTCCGGGACTTCCATGGCTGTGGGGATCAGGTAGTCCATAAAGGAGCCACCCAGGTTGTTGCCGTCCGCGTCGAACTCGATGATCTCCATCAGGGCCATCCCGACACCGTCGGTCAGGCCGCCGTGGACCTGGCCTTCGATGATCATCGGGTTGATCCGGGTCCCGCAGTCGTCCACCGCGATGAAGCGCCGCACCAAGACGCGCCCGGTGCCGGGATCGACGTCGACGACGCAGATGTAGGCGCCGAACGGGAAGGTCAGGTTGGGCGGGTCGTAGGTGACTTCCGCGTCGAGGTTCCCGTCCACGCCTTCGGGCAGCGTCATGGTGCCGTGGGCGGCCATCGCGATGTCCTCGATGGTCTTCCCCGCGGTGGGATCGCCCTTTACGAACCAGCGGCCTTTCTCCCATTCCAGGTCCTCCGGGCGGGTCTCCAGCATGGCCGCGGCGATCAGCTTCGCTTTCTCCCGCACCTTGCGCGCCACGAGCGCCACGGCGCCGCCGCTGACCGGCGTCGAGCGGCTTCCGTAGGTGCCGAGGCCGAACGGCGTCTGGTCGGTGTCGCCGTGCACGACGTCGATGTTCTCCGGCGGGATGCCGAGTTCCTCCGCGACGATCTGGGCGAAGGTGGTTTCGTGGCCCTGGCCCTGGCTTTGCACGGATAGCCGCACGACGGCCTTGCCGGTGGGGTGCACCCGCAGCTCGGCGCCGTCCGCCATGCCCAGGCCGACGATGTCGAAGTGCTTGCGCGGCCCGGCGCCGACGACTTCGGTGAAGAAGGAGATGCCAATGCCCATCAGCTCGCCCTTGGCGCGTTTCTGGCTCTGTTCGCGCCTCAGGTCCTCGTAGCCGGCCAGCTGCATGGACAGCCGCATAGCCGCCTCGTAGTTACCCGAGTCGTAGACCCAGCCGGTTTTGTTGGCGTAGGGGAACTGTTCCGGCTTGATGAAGTTCTTCAGCCGCAGCTCCGCGGGGTCCATGTCCAGCTTCCGGGCCAGGATGTCGACCATGCGCTCCACCAGGTACACGGCTTCGGTGACGCGGAAGGAGCAGGCGTAGGCCACGCCGCCGGGAGCCTTGTTGGTGTAGACGCCGGTCACCTTGCAGTAGGCGGCCTGCAGGTCGTAGCTGCCGGTGAAAATGGAGAAGAAGCCGGCCGGGTTCTTGGTGGGCTGGGCGGTGGCGTTGAACGCGCCGTGGTCGGCCAGCACGTCGGTGCGCAGGGCCAGGATCTTGCCGTCCTTGGTCGCGGCGATCTCGCCCTTCATGATGTAGTCGCGGGCGAAGGAGGTGGACATGAGGTTCTCGGAGCGGTCCTCCATCCATTTGACCGGCCGGCCCGTGACGATGGAGCCGACGACGGCCAGGATATAGCCCGGGTAGATGCCGACCTTGTTGCCGAAGCCGCCGCCGATGTCCGGTGAGACGATCCGGATCTTGTGCTCGGGGATGCCGGCCACGATCGCGAAGAGTGTGCGGTGCGCGTGCGGAGCCTGGGTGGTCTCGTAGAGGGTGAGCTTGCCGTCCACGGAATCAAAATCGGCGACGGCGCCGCAGGTCTCCATCGGGGCCGGGTGCACGCGCGGGTACACCATCTCCTGGCTGACCACGACGTCGGCGCCCGCGAAAACGGCTTCCGTCTCCGCCGCGCTGCCCATTTCCCAGTCGAAGATTTTGTTGTCCGTCCTGCCCTCGATTTCGTCCCGGATGAGGGGAGCGTCGGCGTCGAGGGCCTTGCGGGCGTCGACCAGCGGCGGCAGCACGTCGTATTCGACGTCGATCAGTTCCAGCGCGTCGCGGGCGGCGTAGCGGTCCTCGGCCACGACGAACGCGACCTCCTGCCCCTGGAACCGGACCTTGTCAGTGACCAGCACCGCCTGCACGTCGGCGGAGAGGGTCGGCGCCCACGCCAGCTTGAGGCCCTCCAGGTCCTTGCCGGTGATGACGGCGAGCACCTTGGGGTGGGCCAGGGCGTTGGTGGTGTCGATCGAGACCAGCCGGGCGTGCGCCACCGGCGCGCGCAGGATCGCGCCGTGCAGCATGCCGGGCAGCACCAGGTCGTCGAGATAGTGTCCCTTGCCGCGGACGAAGCGGGGGTCCTCCTTGCGCTGGATGCGGCCGTAGCCGATCGGCCGGTCCGCGTCGCCGGCAGCGGGGTTGCTCTCCCGCTCATGGATGACAGTCATGCCTTCACCTCTGCGTCCTGGGTTTCCGTGGCGACGTCCGCCACCACGGTGTCGGTCCCGTCGAGGACTTCGTCGGCTCCCTCGCCGCCGCCGACGGCGGCAGCGGGGTGGGCGGCGGCCCACTGCACCGAGCGGACAATCGTCGCGTAGCCGGTGCACCGGCAAATCTGCCCGGAGATGGCCTGCCGGATTTCGGCGTCGTCCGGGTGCGGGTTCTTGTCCAGCAGGGCCCGGGCGGTGAGCATCATGCCCGGCGTGCAGAATCCGCACTGCAGCCCGTGTTCCTCCATGAACCCCTGCTGCACCGGGTCAAGCGTCGCCCCGGTGGCGAGCCCTTCGACGGTGCGGATGTCGTGCCCGGCGGCCATCGCCGCGAGGACCGTGCAGGACTTCACCGGCTGGCCGTCGATCAGGACGACGCAGGTCCCACAGTTGCTGGTATCGCAGCCCCAGTGGGTGCCGGTCAGCCCGAGCACCTCGCGGATGTAGTGGACCAGGAGCACGCGCGGCTCAATGTCGCTGCTGACGTCGTTGCCGTTCACGGTCATGCTGATCTGCATGCGCTTCAGCCTTCCTGCGTCTGGGCGGCTGTCCGGGCGGCGCGGGCGCAAGCCTGCCGCAGGACCCGCCGGGTGAGTTCGTCGGCGAGGTGCCGTTTGTAGTCGACCGGTCCGCGCTGGTCCGCCACGGGGTCGCAGGCCTCGGCGGCCAGCCGACCGGCGTCGGAGAACAGCTCCTCGGAGGGGTGCTTGCCGCGCAGCAGTCCGGCGGCTTCCACGACGGTGTGGTCCAGGCCCAGCGCCGTCAGCCCGACGGCGGCCTCGGCAATGCTCCCGTCCGCCGCGAGCGTCACCGCCGCGCCCGCAGCCCCGACGGCCCAGTCGCCCACTCGCCGCTCCACCTTCTCGTAAGCGCTGCCGGAGCGGGGCCGGATGGGAAGGCGGACCTCGCACAGCAGTTCGTCCTGGCCCACGGCGGTCTGGTACGGGCCGCGGTGGAAGTCCTGCATCGCCAGGGTGCGCTCGCCGCCGGGGCCGCGGATCACGGCCACGGCACCGAGGACGTCGCAGACCGTGGAGAGGTCCTCGGCCGGGTCGGCCTGGCACAGCGAGCCCCCGATGGTGCCGCGGTTGCGAACCACCGGGTCGGCGATCACCTGTTCGGCGTCCCGGACAATCGGGAACTGTCCGGCGATCTCCTCGGACTCCAGCAGCGTGCTGTGGCGGGTCAGGGCGCCGATGCGCAGCTCCCCGCCGTCGCGAAGGATGAAGTCAAGTTCGAAGAGGTCGTTGATGTCGATCAGCCATTCGGGCCGAGAGAGCCGGAGCTTCATCATCGGAAGGAGGCTGTGGCCGCCGGCGACGACCCGGGATTCAGGTCCGTGGCGTGCCAGGAGCTCGAGTGCGTCCTCTACCGTGGTGGCCCGAACGTAGTCGAATGGAGCCGGAATCTGCATAGTCCACCTCACTCCAAGGCGCGGGCATCGTCGCCCGGTGCCGATTTAACGCAAGTGTTGCCCCGCCCCCGCGGGGGTGTCAACATCGACATAAGCGAAAGGTTATGAAGCCGTGTCGATGACGTTGAGCCAGCTGCGGACGTTCGCGCTGGTCGCACGCCTGGGCTCACTTCACGCCGCGGCGGCCGTCCTGGGGGTCAGCGAGCCCGCCGTGTCCGCGGCCCTCGCGGCGCTGCGGCAGGATCTGGGCGACCCCTTGTTTGTGCGGGCCTCCGGCGGGATCACCCTGACGCCGGGCGGCCGGGCGCTGGCGGACTATGCGCAAGATATTGTCGGGCTCGCGGACCAGGCCCGCTGGGAGGTCGGCAACGCCAAGAACGACGCCGGACGGCTCAAGATTGCGGCCACCGCACCGTTTGCCGAGCACGCGGCCGGCCGGCTGCTGGACCTGTTTACCAAACGTGTTCCAGGCGCCTCGGTGGATGTGGTCGCCGAAGCCGCCGAAGACCTGGCCGGGCTCCTCCTGGAGCGCGCCTACGACATTGCCCTGGGAGCGCGGCCTCCGGCGCCCGCCGGTGGCCAGACCGCCGATTCCGGCCTGGAATCGGTCCCGTTCCTGCGCTACCAGCGGCTCTTTGTGGCGGCGGCGGCTGACCCCCTGGCCCGGCTGCAAGGCCCGCTCGCCATCGAGCGCCTGCTGGGCCGGCGGTGGTTCGCCGGCCCGGCGGGCATCCTGGCGGGTTCGGAGGAGGGACGCTGGCTTGCGTCGTTGGGCGTCGCGCCGGACATCATCCGGCTCAGCAGCGAGACCGAGGCCCTTGCGGCGGTGCGGGCAGGGGAGGGGACCATGCTGGCCCTGGCGCACATCGTCCGGGCCGAAGTCCACAGCGGTGCGCTGGTGCGGCTGCCCGTGGCCGGAACCCCGGTAGCGGGCCTGTGGTGGGCCAGCACGCTGGGCCAACACAGGACCACGACCATGGCCCACACCCTGCTGCGGTTCGTCGGCACTGCCGATGCCACGGCGGCCATGGTCGCCCGCGGCGGTTCGCGCGGTCTGGAGCGCCGCGGCCCAAAGTTCCATGTTGCCTTGTGGAGCTGACCGGGCGGTCGGCGGGTTAATGGCGGGGGTTGCTTGTGTCGCGTTGCACATTGGCCGGAAACGGTGCTACCCCTTGAGGGATAGCCGATCTACCGAAGCACCTGACGATGAGGATTAACACATGACTTTGCCCCGAGATGAAGACAGCACGCTGCGGCACTGGAGCGCCCGCCTGATCCAGGCCCTGCAGATCCTGGACCTGGAAGTCGACCACGAGAAGATCGTCCAGGTCGCGGACGAGTCACTCAAGTCCGTCGGGCCGCACGCGGACGCCATCAGCGCGTTCATCCTTGGCTACGCGGCGGGAACGGCGTCCACCAACGGCCGGAAGGGCACCGACGAAGCAGTGACCGCGGCTGCCAACAAGGTCATCGAACTGTGCGAGCACGGCGAGACCGGCGGCCCGGACGAGGAGGGCTGGGCCAAGCGGGCCCAGTAGCGCCGAGCAGCAACCGGACACAAACAGGCCGGGTCCCCGACGGGGACCCGGCCTGTTTGTGTCAGGTTGAGCGCACCGGCTTAGACCGGCAATGTGACTCCGGGGGCTGCATGGAGCCGGGCCGGACTATCCGGCGACTGGTCCAGGCTGGGCTCGAGGCGCACGATGACAGCCTTCGAGATCGGAGTGTTGCTGCCCTCGGCCGTGTGGTTCAGCGGGACGAGCACGTTGGCCTCCGGGTAGTAAGCGGCGGCACAGCCGCGGGCCGTCGGGTAGGAGACCACCCGGAATTTGCGCAGCACGCGCTCCACGCCGTCCTGGTACTCGCCGTGGATGTCCACGAAGAGCCCGTCGGTGAGGCCGAGCTCGGTCAGGTCCTCCGGATTCACGAACACCACGTGGCGGCCCTTCTTGATGCCCCGGTAGCGGTCGTTGTGGCCGTAGATGGTGGTGTTGAACTGGTCGTGCGAGCGCATGCTCTGCAGGATCAGGGTGCCTTCCGGACGCTCCACGTGTTCGAGTTCGTTCACGGTGAGCACGGCCTTGCCGGTCGGCGTCGGGAAGGTGCGGGAGTCCCGCGGACCGTTTTCGAGGATGAAGCCGCCTTCCTGGCGGATCCGGGTGTTGTAGTCCTCGCAGCCGCCCACGACCCGTGAGATGTGGTCCCGGATCAGGTCGTAGTTCTTCTCGTAGCCATCCCAGTCCGCCCTGATCTTGTCGCCCACGAGGGCTTTGCCCAGCCGGCTGAGGATGGCGGGCTCGGAGAGCAGATGGTGCGACACCGGTTCCACGCTGCCCCACGAAGGGTGCACGGCGCAGACCGTGTCCTCTACCGAGACGAACTGCTCGCCGGATTCCTGGATATCGATCTCGGACCGGCCCATGGTGGGCAGGATCAGGGCCTCCGCGCCGGTGACCACGTGCGAGCGGTTCAGCTTGGTGGATACCTGGATGGACATTTCCGTCCCCGCCAAGGCCGCTTCCGCGGCATTGGTGTCCGAGATGGCGCCGACGAAGTTGCCGCCGACGGCCATGAATACCTTGATCTCGCCTTCCTGCATCCTGTTGATCGTCTCCACCGCGTCCACGCCGTGCTCGCGGGGCGGCTCGAAGTCGAACTCCTCGCCGAGGGCTTCCATGAAGGACTGCGGCATTTGTTCCCAGATGCCCATGGTCCGGTCGCCCTGGACGTTGCTGTGGCCGCGGATCGGCGACGCGCCCGCGCCGGGCTTGCCGATGTTGCCGCGCAGCAGGAGCAGGTTGATGATTTCCTTGATGGTTGCCACGCCCTTCTTCTGCTGCGTGATGCCCATGGCCCAGGTGATGATGACCTTGTCGGCCTTCAGGTAGCGGGCGGCAAGTTCGTCGATTTCCTCGGTGCGCAGCCCGGTCGCTTCCAGCACCGCGGCCTCGTCCAGCAGGGCAAGATGCTCCTTGAGTTCCTCGAGGCCTTCGCAGTGCTCGGCGAGGAAGGCGTGGTCCAGCACGGTGCCGGGGTTTTTCGCCTCGGCCTCGAGCACGCGCTTGGAGACGGCCTGCAGCAGGGCCATGTCCCCGCCGATCCGGATGTGCAGGAACTGGTCGGCGATCGAGGTGCCGCGGCCGATGATGCCCTTGACCTTCTGCGGGTTCTTGTACCGGTGCAGGCCTGCCTCCGGAAGCGGGTTGACGGCGACAATTTCGCCGCCGTTCTCTTTGCAGTTCTCCAGTTCGGTGAGCATCCGGGGATGGTTGGTGCCGGGGTTCTGGCCCATGATGATGATCAGGTCGGCATCCGCGTAGTCGTCGAAGTTGACGGTTGCCTTGCCGATGCCGATGGTCTGGCCCATGGCCCAGCCGGAGGATTCGTGGCACATGTTGGAGCAGTCCGGGAGGTTGTTGGTGCCGTAACCGCGGACCAGCAGCTGGTAGAGGAAAGCCGCCTCGTTGGAGGTGCGACCGCTGGTGTAGAAGGACGCCTCGTCCGGGGACGCGAGGCCCTTGAGCTTGTCCGTGATCCTCCGGATGGCCTCGTCCCAGCTGACCGGCTTGTAGTGGTCCTCGCCGGCGGGCTTGTAGACCGGCTCGGTCAGCCGGCCCTGCATGCCCAGCCAGTAATCGGAGTGGTTGCGAAGTTCACTCACGGAGTGCTCCGCCCAGAAGTCGGACG
Organism: Arthrobacter sp. SD1074B; assembly: GCF_056780195.1. Lineage (NCBI taxonomy): Bacteria > Bacillati > Actinomycetota > Actinomycetes > Micrococcales > Micrococcaceae > Arthrobacter > Arthrobacter sp. SD1074B. The sequence continues at coordinate 1,860,083 of NZ_JBRAZT010000001.1, forward strand.
CGATGACTACCGGCGTCGCTTCCCAGGTGACGGCCTTGGCGCCGTTCTCGCAGAACTCGAAGGCTTTCCGGTGGTGCGGGTCCGGCCAGGCGCAGCTGGGGCAGTCGAAGCCGTCCTTCTGGTTCATTTTCAGAACCGTCTTGCGGGTCCGGTTCGGGCCCATATGTTCCAAGGCCGGTTTCATGGAATGGTAAACGCCCGGCACGCCGGCCGCCCAGTGCTTCGGCCCGTCGCCGACCTCCAGGTCCTTTTCGTTAGGTTCTTCAACGCGCGGAGTCTTACGAGTCACGACAATTTCCCTTCTGCAGACGCCGCCGGGAACCCGGCGGCGGGCACAACTACCTCTAGGCACCCTACCTGCCCTCTTATGGCAGGCCTATCAGCCTGCCCGGAGCGCCGCACGCAATTGGACGGCATCGACGACGGGCGGCGTTCCAGATTTTTACAAGGTCCGTGCCGCATCCTTGCACCACCATCAATGTCCGGGGACGACGGCCCGTTAGCGGAACTGCCGACGTCCCGACGCGGAACAACAGCCAGGGCCGCGTCCCGGGAGCGTGCGATGGGATTGCTGGCTGTCGGGTTCCCAGCGACCCGGCAGCCGGCCCCGCCACCGTCAGCGGCCGGCAGGACCGGCCGGGATGTCGGCCACCAGCATGTCCCGGATCTCCCGGCGCAGGACCTTGCCGATCAGCGAGCGCGGCAGTACGTCCATCACCACCACCCGGCGGGGGACCTTGTAGGCCGCCAGCTCCCCGCGCGCGAACGCCAGCAGGGCCGCCGGGTCGACGGTGCTTCCCGGGGCGGTCACGACCGCGGCGACGACGTCCTCGCCGCCGCCCGTCCGGGGGAGCCCTACCACCGAGACTTCGGCGACGCCGGGGTATCCGGCCAGGATGTCCTCCACTTCGGTGGGTGAGACGTTGAAGCCGCCGGTGATGATCAATTCCTTGATCCGGTCCCGGATGGTGACGAAGTAGTCCTTATCCACCGAGACAATGTCGCCGGTGCGGAACCAGCCGCCCTCCAGGAGCGCTTCCTCGGTTTCCTTCGGCCGGTTCCAGTAGCCGGCGAAGACCTGCGGCCCGCGGATCAGCAGCTCGCCCGCTTCGCCCGGGGCACGGTCGATCCGGACGTTCTGCGGGTCCACCACGCGGATGTCGGTCAACGGGAACGGCACGCCCACGGTGCCCGGCTTGCGGCTGGGTCCGAACGGGTTGCCCACGGAGATGGGGGAAGTCTCGGTCAGGCCGTAGCCCTCGATCAGGTAGCCGCCGGTCGCGTTCTCCCAGGTCTCCACGGTCGCGGCCGGCAGGTTCATGGCGCCGGAAATGGAGAAGCGGATGCCCTTCAGGCTGATGCCCTGCCGGGCCGCTGCGGCCGCGATCCGGTCATAGATCGGAGGCACCGCCGGCAGGAAGGTCGCCGGGGACTTCCGGTACGCCTTGAGCACCAGGTCGACGTCGAACTTGGGAAAGAGCACCAGCCGGGCGCCGATGCTCAGCGCGAAGGTCATGCACAGGGTCAGGCCGTAGGCGTGGAACATGGGCAGCACCGCGTACACGGTTTCGCGTCCGTCCTTGAGCCCGGGAACCCAGGCCCGGCCCTGGGCCGCGTTGGCCTGCAGGTTCGCATGCGTGAGCATGGCGCCCTTGGGCTCGCCGGTTGTGCCGCTCGTGTATTGCAGCACCGCCAGGTCTTCCGGCGCGGGGCGCGGGTGGCGTTTCTTCAGCTCGCCGGCGCCGAGGAGGTCCCGCCAGGGCAGCACGGTGCGCCGCGTCCCGGCGCGGGCCCGGGGTGAGGCTTTGCCGGCGGCCAGCGCGGCGCGCGCCTTGCGGGCCGCGGGCAGCGGCAGCCGCAGCGCGAGGCGTTTGCCCAGCGGCATCGCCGCGGTCAGATCCACTGACACAATGCTGCGCAGCCCGACGTCGGCCGGCAACTGCAGCACCCGGTCCACCGCTTTGTCCCAGACGACGGCGACAGTGGCGCCGTGGTCCTCGAACTGGTGGCGCAGTTCCCGGTCCGTGTAGAGCGGGTTGTGTTCCACCACCACGGCGCCGAGGCGCAGCGCGGCGTGGAACGCAACCACGTGCTGCGGGCAGTTCGGCAGGACCAAGGCCACCCGGTCGCCGCGCTTCACACCGAGTTTCTTCAACCCTGCGGCCGCCCGGCTGATCATTGCTCCCAGTTCCCGGTAGCTGGTCCGTGCCCCGAAGAATTCCAGTGCCGTCTTCGCGCCGAAGCGCCGGACGGAGGAGTCCATCAGGTCCACGAGGGAGCCTGCGGGCAGCTTCAGGTCGGCGGGAACTCCCGGGCTGTAGTGCCTGGTCCAGGGACGGTCTGCCCAGGGGAGGCCGGGAACCGGGGCGCCGCGGGGGGATCTCTTGTTCATGCCGTTGTCCTTGCCACTGTGGTCTGCGGACCCGGGTTTCCCTCCCGGCCCGAAGGCCTGCCCGGAGAGCCTGCCGGAAAAAGCCTACCGGGCCGGCGCCGCCGCCCGGCCTGAGCGCGTGCCGGTCCCGGCCCGTGCCCGTGACTTTCGGCCCTAGGTGGGGGACCGGATTGCGCGGAAGGTGGGGTTGAACGGACTCGGGAACGGAAGCCCTATGAAACACGAGCGGCCGAGCCTCCGGTTCTTCGGTGCCACGGACACCGTGACCGGTTCGCGCTATTTGCTCGAAGCCGGCGGACGCCGGGTGCTGGTCGACTGCGGGTTGTTCCAGGGTTACAAACGCAGCCGCGAACGCAACCGCATGCCGTTCCCGGTGCCACCCCGCTCAATCGACGCCATCGTCCTCACCCATGCGCACCTGGACCATACCGGCTACGTCCCGGCGCTGGTCCGGGACGGCTTCGCCGGACCGGTCCACGCCACCGACGGCACCACGGAGCTGTGCAAACTGATCCTGCCGGACAGCGGCTACCTGCAGGAGGAAGAGGCACGTTACGCGACGCACCGCGGTTCCACCCGGCACAGCCCGGCCCTGCCCCTGTACACCGCCGCGGACGCCGTCAGGTCGCTGAACAGCTTTAAGGTCCGCGACTTCGACGCCCCGCTGGATCTTGGCGGCGGCATGGAAATGACCTTCGTCCCTGCCGGTCACATCCTGGGGGCGGCGCAGGTCCACGTGAGGTTTGGCTCCCAGTCGGTGCACTTCACCGGCGACCTGGGCCGCGCCGATGATCCGTTCATGTTCCCGCCGCGGCCGCTGGGCGCCGTTGACGTGCTGGTCACGGAGTCCACCTATGGCAACCGCAAGCACTCCACCCTGGACCCTGAGAAGCAGATCGGGGAGATCATCACACGGGTAGCCAAGCGCGGCGGGGTGGTGATGTTTGCCGCCTTCGCCGTCGGGCGGGCCGAGACGCTCATGCTGTATCTTTCCCGGCTCCGCCGAAAGAACGCCATCCCGGACATTCCGGTGTACCTCAACAGCCCGATGGCCATCGACGCCTCGGATATGTATCAGCGGCATCCCGAGGAGCACCGGCTCAAACGTGACGACTACGAGCACATGTACAGCATCGCCAAGCTCACCCGCAGCGTGGACGACTCCAAGCTGCTGAACCTGCGCGGCGGACCGATGATCATCATCTCGGCCAGCGGCATGCTCACCGGGGGAAGGATCCTGCACCACCTCGCCGCGTACGGCACCGACCCCAAAAATGCCATCATCCTCAGCGGCTACCAGGCCGGCGGCACCCGCGGCGCCGCACTGGCTGCGGGTGAGCGTGAGGTCCGCATTTACGGCGAGGACGTGGTGATCCGGGCCGAAGTCATCCAGATGGAGAACCTGTCCGCGCACGCCGACTCGGACGGCATCATCAACTGGATGAAGGACGCACCGCAGGCGCCGCGGATGACCTACATCACGCACGGCGAGCCGGACGCCGCGGACGCGCTGCGGGTCCGGATCAAGCGCGAACTGGGCTGGCGGGCCAGGGTCCCGGAACACCTGGAACGGATCGACATCGGGGACCCGCGGTGAACCCGGGTAGCGTCACCAAGGCCGCCGTCCTGGGCGAAATCCACTCCCTTGCGCGGCAGCTCCGCAGCGACCGGGACCTGGACGGGCTGGTACGGCGCGCGGGTGAGTGCCGCTTCACGGCCATCGGGGAAGCCTCGCACGGCACCCACGAGTTCTACACCTGGCGTGCCACGCTGAGCCGCCGACTGATTGAGGAGCAGGGCTACACCTGGATCGGCGTGGAGGGGGACTGGCCCGACTGCTGGCGGATCAACCAGTGGGTCCGGGGCCAGAGCGGACAGGACCAAGGCGTCCATGCGCTGCTCGCCGGATTCCAGCGCTGGCCAACCTGGATGTGGGCGAACGAGGAAGTCGCCGGGTTCCTGGACTGGCTGCGGACCTGGAACTCGCGCCGGCCGCTGACCGAACGGGTGGGCTTCTACGGCCTGGACGTCTACTCGCTCTGGGATTCGCTGCGCGAGATCATCGCCTGGCTCCGGGAACACCAGCCCGCCGCCGTGCCCGCCGCCATGCGGGCCTGGCAGTGCTTCCTGCCGCACCATGAAGACCCGCACCAGTATGCCTGGAGTACGCGGCTGGTCCCGAACTCCTGCGAGGCCGACGTCGTTGCCCTGCTCAGCGAAGTGCGGAGCCGGGTGTTCAGCCCGGGCGACCACGACGAGGAGGCGTTCGACGCCGTCCAAAACGCCGAGGTGGCGGCCAACGCCGAGCACTACTACCGCATCATGGTCCGCGGTGACCGGCAGTCCTGGAACGTCCGGGACCACCACATGGCGGACACGATCGACCGGCTGGGCCGGCACCTGGGGGCCGGCTCCAAGGGCATCATCTGGGAGCACAACACGCATGTGGGGGATGCCCGGGCCACGGACATGGCGCAGGACGGGCTGGTCAACGTGGGCCAGTTGCTGCGCGAGCGGCACGCCCCGGAGGGGGTCCTGCTCGTTGGCTTCGCCGCCCACCGAGGGACGGTCATCGCCGCGGATGCCTGGGGGACGCCGGAGCGGATCCTGCCCGTGCCCGCGGCGCGGCCGGGCAGCCACGAGGATTTCCTGCACGAGGCCCTGGGCGTGCCGTCGGTGCTCGAGTTCGGCGACGACCGGACCGGCCCGTGGCTTTCCAGCTGGCTCGGGCACCGCGCCATCGGGGTGGTCTACCACCCGGAGCGGGAGCACGGGAACTACGTTCCGACCCGGATGGGCGAACGCTACGACGCCTTGATCTGGCTCGAGCAGACGGCAGCGCTGCGCCCGGTGCACCATGAAGGGCCGCCCCGGGAGCCGGAGTTCGAGACCGAACCAACCGGCTTCTAGGACCTGGTGTGAGGGGCTTAAGGCCCTAACCGGCGGCCCGGCGCCGGGGCACACTGAAGTGTCGGTAGAGCCTCGGTGCTGCCGGCGATTCATGCCAACAGCAGCGGCCGCCAACAGCGGTCTCAGCAGTGGTCACAGGACGGTGCGCTGCGGGGGCCACCGTAGGGGTCGCGAACACGTTCACGCTATGGAAAAGAGCAGGATTCAGCATGAGTAAACCAATTGTCGTCGGCATCAACGGCTCGGCGGGCAGCGAAGCCGCGCTTGCGTGGGCGCTGGAGCGCGCTGCCCGGCACAAACTCCCGGTCCTGTGCGTCCACGCCGTTGATGACCGCTGGATGTCACCGGACTTCCAGTACCACGAGCTCATCCGCGAATCCGGGATGGAACTATTGGAGAAGGCCAAGGCCAACGCGAAAAACCTGGCCCCGGACGTCGACGTGGACGTCCAGCTGCGGCACGGCAGCCCCGGCTCAGCGCTGCGGGAAGTATCCAAGGAAGCCTCGATGATTGTCGTTGGGTGCCACGACAAGCACTGGATGGACGGCGGACCCATGACCGACCGCGCGCTCCAGATCGTTTCCGCCTCCGACAGTCCGGTGGCTGTCATCCCCAGCGCAGGCAGCACCGGCAAGCGAGGCGTGGTGGTCGGCGTGGACGGGTCCGAAGAGTCGCTCCAGGCCGTGGCGTTCGCCGCTGCCGAAGCCGATCGCGGCGGCGACGAGCTGACCGTGGTCCTGGCCTTCCGCAGCCCGGCCCGCTGGGTTGAGCACCAGTTGCCCGAAAGCGGTCTCGCCGAGACGATCGTCGAGGAAGACCGGGTGGTCCTGTCCGAGTCGGTGGCCGGCCTCGGTGACAAATACCCGGACCTGGTGGTCCACCAGCGCCTCGAAACCGACACCGAGCCGGCGAAGGCCCTCGTTGACATCGCCCGGGAGGCGCGCCTGCTGGTCGTCGGCAGCCGCGGCCGCGGCGGTTTCTCCCGGCTTGTGCTCGGGTCCACGGCCCATGCGGTGCTGCTGAACGTGCCGTGCCCCACGGTGGTGACCCGGCTGCACAAGGTCAAGCACGAGGACTGACGCGGTAAGCAGGCCAGTAATCAGGGAAGCCCCCTTCGCGGAAGGGGCTTCCCGCTGCCCGGGCCCGGTGGGAGGATGTTGCCGTGGATTCCGTGTTCAATTTTTTCGGTCACAACTGGTGGCTTGTGTTCCCGTTGAGTGCGCTAATCGCCAACTGGGCCCGGTCCTGGAGCAAGGCTGCCGAACGCCGCCACCGCCGGAAGGTGGAGCTGTACCGGCTCAGGAACCACCGGGCCGGGTTGGAACAGGCGGCCCGGAGCGAGGTGGAGGCCCTCGTTGAGGCCCACGACGCCGTCAACCGGCGCTGGCTGGACTACGAACTGGACGTCGGCAAACTCATCGATTTTCCCCTCATGACCGATGTGCGGGAGCCCCTCACCGTGGCGTTCCTGCGCGCCAAGCGTGAAGCCGACGGGCTGCGTCCAGCCGACCCCGGACAGATCACGACGGCGGACCGGCTGGTGGAGTACCGGGCCGCCGTGCGCAGCTTTGAGCTGGCCTTTGACGTCGCCGAGCGCGAAGCGCGGCGGATCCGGGACAGTAACTTCACCGGTCCCGAACGTGAGCGGCTTGCGACGGCCCGGAAGCTGCTGCGGATAGCCTCCGACACGGCGGCCACCCCGGCCGAGCGGCAGACGGCATACAAACGGGCGCGGCGCGAGCTGGACGGCTTGATAGTGCTGCCGGATGAAACGCTGGCCGCCCTGGAGGAAAAGCTCGCAGGCGTACTCGACGCCGGGCCGGCGCGGGGGGCGCCGTCCAGCTGAGTCGGTGCGGCGCACCGCCGGAGCGCTGCTGTCCGTGGGGTCCAATGCCCATGTTTTGCCCAACACCCATTCGCACGTACGATCTATAAGGTTTCAAGACAGCTTTGGTGAACTGCGCAAGTAACTCCGGCTAAACAGCCGTTGAACATCGACCATCCAGGCCGCCACGGGGAATGAAACTGCTGACCGTCGACTCTGCAGATTGGGCAACAGGTGGAAATCACCGTAATGGTGGCGCTAGTCATATCGCTGGCGCTGTTTTTCGACTTCACTAACGGATTTCACGACACCGCCAACGCGATGGCGACGCCCATCGCGACCGGTGCCATCAAGCCGAAAACCGCCGTCGCCCTCGCGGCAGTGCTGAACCTCGTGGGTGCCTTCCTGTCCACTGAAGTGGCGAAGACGGTCTCCGGCGGCATCATCCGGGAAGGCTCCGACGGCATCCAGATCACCCCGGACATCATCTTCGCCGGCCTGATGGGCGCGATTCTCTGGAACATGGTCACCTGGCTCAAGGGCCTGCCCTCCAGTTCCTCGCATGCGCTGTTCGGCGGCCTGATCGGCGCCGCCATCGCCGGCATCGGCCTGAACTCGGTGAACTTCAGCTCGGTGCTTCAGAAAGTCCTCCTGCCCGCGGTTTTCGCCCCGGTCATCGCAGCCGTCGTGGCCTACGTCTGCACCCGGCTCGCCTACGCGCTGACCTCGCGGCACGATCCCGAAACCGGCAGCAAGCTCACGCAGAAGCGCGGCGGGTTCCGCACCGGGCAGATCTTCACGTCCAGCCTGGTGGCCCTCGCGCACGGCACGAACGACGCGCAGAAGACCATGGGCATCATCACCCTGGTCCTGATTTCGGCCGGCAGCCAGGCCCCCGGCTCCGGCCCGCAGCTCTGGGTCATCGCGGCCTGTGCCCTGGCCATCGCTGTCGGTACGTACTCCGGCGGCTGGCGGATCATCCGGACCATGGGTTCCGGCCTCACCGACGTCAAGCCCGCCCAGGGCTTCGCCGCCGAGACCAGCACCGCCGCAGCCATCCTCGCCTCATCCCACCTGGGCTTCGCCCTGTCCACCACGCACGTGGCCTCGGGCTCGGTCATCGGCTCGGGGATGGGCCGGCGCGGCACCACGGTGCGCTGGGGAACCGCCGGGAAGATCGTCGTCGGCTGGCTCTTCACCCTCCCGGCCGCCGGGATCGTCGGCGCCCTGACGGCGATGCTGGTGCACACCGGGACTGTCGGCTTCATCATCGCCGCGGTCGCCGGCACCGCGGCCGTGATCTACATGTTCATCGCGTCGCGGAAATCCCACGTCGGCCACCACAACGCCGTCGAGGTCGAAGAGGCCGGCCAGGCCATCCGCTTCGCTAAGAAGAAGGCGGCTGCGGTCAGCCGCAGCAACAACTCCAAGGGTGGCCTGAAATGAAGTGGCTCGAACTCGTCCAGGTAGCGGGGGCCACCCTCGCTGCCGCCGTGACCGTCACCGTCCTTTACGCGCTGGGCGTCCGGCTCACCGCGATCGCCGGGGACGTGCGGACCACCCAGCCCGGCTGGATCCGGCCGCTCTCGTACGTGTGCTTCGGGCTTTGCGGCCTTGCCGTGCTCTTCGGGCTGTACCTGATCATTCCCTACTTCAGCAAGTAGCCTCCAGTAGCCAGCCCCGGCGGCGCCGCAACGGACAACAGCGCGGAAACCGCTGCGGGGGTTCCGGCGCTCTGGGAAAAGCCTCCGCGGGTGGCTACGCTGGCCCCATGCCGGGTTTCCAGTACTTCGTAGCGGCCTCCCTCGACGGCTTCATCGCCACCGCGGACGACAACCTTGACTGGCTGCTCCAGTTCGACGGCTTCGCCGGCGGCAAGGAAAGCTACGACGAGTTTATGGCCGACGTCGGATGCATCGTGATGGGCGGAGAGACGTACGGCTGGCTGCGGGAGCACGAACCCGCCAGCTGGCCGTATCCCGGCACCCCGTGCTGGGTCTTCACACACCACGAACTGGCGGCCCCGAAAGGCACGGACATCACCTTCGTCCGCGGAGCAGTAACCGAATTCGCCGGTGACCTGAAAGACGCTGCCGCAGGCCGGAGCGTCTGGGTGGTGGGCGGCGGGGTACTCGCCGCCCAATTCGCCGACGCCGGACTGCTGGACGAGCTGATCCTCTCGGTTATCCCGGTGGTGCTCGGCGGCGGAAAGCCGCTGCTTCCGCTGGCCCGCCCGACCGCTCCGCTGGAGCTGCGTGCTTCGCGGACCATGGGCCGCGGCATCGTCGAACTCCGTTACCGCCTCGCCGGCGGCGCCTGACTGCGGGCTGACTGCCTGCCGGCGACCGGCCGGCTACTCGGCCACATCGCGGAGCAGGTTCGTGATCCTTGCGGTGGAAAGCCGGCGGCCCTGTTCATCAGTCATCACAATCTCGTGGGTCGTGAGCGTACGGCCCAGGTGGATCGCCGTGCAGGTCCCGGTGACGGTGCCGGAGGAGACCGCGCGGTGGTGCGTCGCGCCGACGTCGATCCCCAACGCCTGCCGGCCCGGTCCGGCGTGCATGCCGGCGGCAAAGGAACCCAGCGTTTCGGCCAGCACCACGTGCGCGCCGCCGTGCAGGATGCCTGCCACCTGGGTGTTGCCCTCCACCGGCATCGTCGCGACTGTGCGTTCGGGGCTCATTTCCAGGAAGTGGATCCCCATCTTGACCACCAGGGCGCCCACCCCCATCTGGCCCAGCCAGCCGTGCAGTTCGGCGGGAACGCCGGCGGCTTCCAGTTCGGCGGCGAACGGAGTGGGCGTGAAATTGTCGATCATGGGAACTAGGCTGGCACCTGTGAGCGAAACTACCAAACCGGCCCCTTCCCCTTCAGCCGCAGGCACCATGACTGACAACACCACCGGCGCAATGACTGACACCGCTGCCGCAGCCGGCGGTTCCGTGCTCGTGGCCGAACCGGTGAAGAAGCCCCGCCGCAGCACCGCGGAGGTCTCCGCCACCGAAGCGCCGGTCGTCCCGATCACGGACCAGCCCCGGCTCCTGGTGCTGGACGGACACTCGATGGCGTTCCGGGCGTTCTTCGCCCTGCCGGCGGACAAGTTCTCCACCTCCACCGGGCAGCACACCAACGCCGTGCACGGCTTTACGTCCATGCTGATCAACCTGATCAAGGCACAAAAGCCGACCCACGTGGCCGTGGCCTTCGACGTCTCCGATGACACCACCCACCGCAAGGCCGAGTATGACGGCTACAAGGGCGGACGCAACGAGACCCCGCGGGAAATGAGCGGCCAGATCGACCTGATCGACAAGGTCATGGGCGCGTGGGGCATCAAGACCATCAAGATGCCCGGCTGGGAAGCTGACGACATCCTGGCCACGCTCGCCGCGATGGGGGAGAAGGCAGGCTACGAGGTGCTGCTGGTCTCGGGCGACCGCGACGCCTTCCAGCTCATTACCGACAACGTTTTTGTGCTGTACCCCAAGAAGGGCGTCAGCGATATTCCCCGGATGGACGCGGACGCCATCCAGGAGAAGTACTTCGTCAGCCCGGCCCAGTACTCGGACCTCGCCGCCCTGGTGGGCGAGAGCGCGGACAACCTGCCCGGCGTTCCCGGCGTCGGCCCCAAGACGGCAGCCAAGTGGATCAACCTGTACGGCGGCCTCGAGGGAGTCCTGGAGAACCTCGACGCGATCGGCGGGAAAGTGGGCGACGCGCTCCGCGAAAATGTTGAGGAAGTCAAGCGCAACCGGCGGCTCAACCGGCTCCGCACCGATCTCGAACTGCCCGTCACGCTGGAGGACCTCGCCGACCCGCGGCCGGACCAGGCAGCGCTCGAGGAACTGTTCGACGCCCTCGAGTTCAAGACCATCCGCACCCGCCTCTTCGCCCTCTACGGCAGTGAAGTGACCGAGGCCGAGCGGGAGAGCCTCGACACCCCGGACTTCCTGATCCCCTCGGACGCCGCCGCCCTGGACGCCTTCCTTGCCGCCGGTGCCGGGACACGTGCGGCCCTGGCGGTCGACCTGGTGCCCGGACGGATCGGCGAGGACGCCTCCGCGCTGGCGATCGTGCGCGACGACGCCGCCGCTTACCTCGACCTCACCCGCCTGGACGCCGCCACCGAAAACATCCTGGCAGCGTGGCTGCGCGACGGTAAGGCACCCAAGGTGATGCACGGGTTCAAAGCCGCCCTGAAGGCGCTGACCGCCCGCGGCCTGGAACTGGAGGGCGTGGTGGATGACACCTCCATCTCCGGCTACCTCATCCAGCCCGACCGCCGCAGCTACGAGCTCGCCGAGCTGGCCCAGCACCACCTCAACATCGCGGTCTCCAAGGAGGCCGCCAAGGAAGGCCAGCTTGAGCTGGCGTTCGACGGCGACACCGCGGCCGCCGGGGAGCTGGTGCACGTCGCCGCCGTCGTCCAGGCCCTGAGCCGCTACTTCGAATCCGAGCTGAAGGAACGCAAGGCCCAGGACCTGCTGACTACCCTGGAACTGCCGGTCAGCCGGGTCCTCGCCGACATGGAACTCGCGGGCATCGCCATCGACATGCCGCGCATGGACGAGCAGCTGGCGGACCTCGCCAAGGTGATCGACAACGCACAGGAGCAGGCGTTCGCGGCGATCGGCCACGAGGTCAACCTCGGCTCGCCCAAGCAGCTCCAGACCGTCCTGTTCGACGAGCTGGGCCTGCCCAAGACCAAGAAAATCAAGTCCGGCTACACAACCGACGCCGCCTCGCTCAAGAACCTGCTGGAAAAGACCGGGCACGAGTTCCTGGTCCAGCTGATGGCGCACCGGGAGTCCTCGAAGCTCCGCCAGATGCTGGAGTCGCTGAAGAAATCCGTGGCGGAAGACGGCCGGATCCACACCACCTACGCGCAGAACGTCGCCGCCACCGGCCGGATCTCCTCCAACAACCCGAACCTGCAGAACATCCCCATCCGCAGCGAGGAAGGCCGCCGGGTCCGCGGCATCTTTGTGGTCAGCGACGGTTACGAGTGCCTGCTTTCCGCGGACTACTCGCAGATCGAAATGCGCATCATGGCCCACCTTTCGGGCGACGCCGGCCTGATCCAGGCGTACAAGGACGGCGAAGACCTGCACCGTTTCGTGGGGTCCAACATCTTCCACGTGCCCACGGACCAGGTGACGAGTGCGATGCGTTCCAAGGTCAAGGCGATGTCCTACGGCCTGGCGTACGGGCTGACCTCGTTCGGCCTGTCCAAGCAGCTGGAAATTTCCGTCGACGAGGCGCGGACCCTCATGAAGGACTACTTCGACCGGTTCGGCGCCGTCCGCGACTATCTGCGCGGCGTCGTCGACCAGGCCCGGATCGACGGGTACACCGCCACCATCGAGGGGCGCCGCCGGTACCTTCCGGACCTGACCAGCACGGACCGCCAACTGCGGGAGAATGCCGAGCGGATCGCGCTCAACTCGCCGATCCAGGGCTCCGCGGCGGACATCATCAAGCGGGCCATGCTGGGCGTCTCCGGCGCGCTGGCCGAGCAGGGCCTGAAATCACGCATGCTGCTGCAGGTCCATGATGAACTGGTCCTCGAAGTCGCCGAGGGCGAACGCGCGGCAGTCGAAAAGCTCGTGACGGAACAGATGGGCGCTGCGGCGCAGTTGTCGGTTCCGCTCGAGGTCCAGATCGGCATCGGCTCCAGCTGGTTCGAGGCAGGGCACTAGGCGGTTCAGGTTTGCAGGGATTCCAGGGGGAGCAGCACGTGGCAGAGCAGTACGAAATCAGGCGTTTCCAACCCGCAGCCAAGGACGACCCGGCGTACCCGGAGGCCGTCGCCTGGATGCGGGCCGTAGCCTTCGGCTTCCACGACGCCCGGCGCAGTGACGAGCGGGTCGACAGGGGCATCGCGATGCAGCGCACGGACGGGCGCGTCATGACCGGCGCCTACCAGACCGGGCCCGTCGCGGACCATTCACTCGGCGCCGACGTGCCGGTGGCGACGTTCGGGACGATGACCAAGACGCTCAACATTGGCTTCGGGCGGTTCCTGGACACCCGGCTCGTGACCGCCGTGACCGTGCGGACCTCGCACCGCCGCCGCGGGCTGCTGCGCCGCATGATGGCCGGGGAACTCGGGCTGGCACAGCAGGAGGGCCTGGCGATGGCGGCCCTGACCGCCTCGGAAGCGTCCATTTACGGCCGTTTCGGGTACGGCGTCGCGACGTCGGAACAGTCGATCAAGGTCGACACCAGTGCCCGCTTCGTGGTGGACCACACCCCGGAGGGCAGTGTCGAGGTGGCCGATCCCAAGGTCCTCCTTGAGCTGGCTCCGGCGGTCTTCGACCGCCTGCACCGCCTCACGCCGGGCTCCATTGGCCGGCACGAGTTCTACCGGCAGTTCGCCTCCGGCTCTGTCAGCCGGGACGACGGCGAGGACCCCAAGGTCAAGGTCGCGCTCCACTACGGCCCCGGCGGCGACGTGGACGGTTACGTGTCCTACAAATTCGGCGGCTGGTCCAGCACCCCGTACACCATGGAGGTCATCGACCTGGTGGCGACCACCCGGCACGCCTACCTCGAACTGTGGCAATACCTTGGCGCCATTGACCTCGTCGAACGCGTCACCTGGGACGAGGCGCCGGTTGACGATCCGCTGCCCTGGGCGCTCAGGGATCCGCGCTGCGTTGACGCCTCGGAGGCCCGGGACATGCTCTGGCTGCGGATACTGGACGTGCAAAAGGCCCTGGAGGCGCGCCACTACCCGGCCGACGGCCGGCTGGTGCTGAAAGTGGCTGATCCGCTCGGCTTGACCGGCGGGACGTTCGCCCTGGCCGTCAACGGGGGCGCTGCCGTCGTCACGGAAACGGGGGACGCCGGCGTCGACCTCGAACTGGACGTGGCGGCGCTGTCGTCGATCTACCTCGGCGGCGTGCACCCGGTCACGCTCGCTGCCTCAGGCCGGATCCGCGAGCAAACGCCGGGAGCCGCGTTTCTCGCTGCCCGCCTGTTCGCCGTCGAACGCGCACCGCACTGCCTCACGCACTTCTAGGCCGCTGCCGCGGGCACCGTTGCGCTTTGACCGGCGTTGCTGTAAACGACTAGACTAAACGGGCGTGTACTACGTGCGCGCAACCAAATCCACAGAATCAGGATGACCCGGCGGATCGCCTTTGATCTTCCGTGTTCTCAGGCCGTGTCGCCGACGCGGCCTGGACGGTTTGCCTGACCGACTAACTATCCACAACGGAGCCCCTACTACATGACCATCACCTCCACCGAGAAGCCCGGTACCCCCGTCGTCGCGATTAACGACATTGGTACCGCTGAGGACTTCCTCGCAGCAGTCGACGCGACCATCAAGTACTTCAATGACGGAGACCTCGTCGAAGGTACCGTCGTCAAGGTCGACCGCGACGAAGTTCTGCTCGACATCGGTTACAAGACCGAAGGTGTCATTCCCTCCCGCGAGCTTTCCATCAAGCACGACGTTGATCCCGGAGACGTCGTCTCCGTTGGCGATCAGGTCGAAGCCCTGGTGCTCACCAAGGAAGACAAAGAAGGCCGTCTGATCCTCTCCAAGAAGCGTGCTCAGTACGAGCGTGCCTGGGGCGACATCGAGAAGGTCAAGGAAGAAGACGGTGTCGTCACCGGTACCGTCATCGAGGTTGTCAAGGGTGGTCTTATCCTCGACATCGGCCTGCGCGGCTTCCTGCCGGCATCCCTCGTCGAGATGCGCCGTGTGCGCGACCTTGCTCCGTACATCGGTCAGCAGATCGAAGCCAAGATCATCGAGCTGGACAAGAACCGCAACAACGTTGTGCTGTCCCGCCGTGCCTGGCTCGAGCAGACCCAGTCCGAGGTCCGCTCCACGTTCCTCAACAAGCTGGAAAAGGGCCAGGTTCGTCCCGGCGTCGTTTCCTCCATCGTCAACTTCGGTGCCTTCGTGGACCTGGGCGGCGTAGACGGCCTCGTTCACGTTTCCGAGCTGTCCTGGAAGCACATCGACCACCCGTCCGAGGTTGTCGAAGTTGGCCAGGAAGTCACCGTCGAGGTTCTCGAGGTCGACCTGGACCGCGAGCGCGTCTCCCTGTCGCTCAAGGCTACGCAGGAAGATCCGTGGCAGACCTTCGCCCGCACCCACGCCCTCGGCCAGGTTGTTCCGGGTAAGGTCACGAAGCTGGTTCCGTTCGGCGCGTTCGTTCGCGTTGAAGACGGCATCGAAGGCCTGGTCCACATCTCCGAGCTCGCCGTGCGCCACGTTGAGCTGGCCGAGCAGGTTGTCTCCGTTGGTGACGAACTGTTCGTCAAGGTCATCGACATCGACCTCGAGCGCCGCCGCATCTCGCTGTCCCTCAAGCAGGCCAACGAGGGCGTCGACGCCGAGTCCACCGAATTCGATCCGGCGCTCTACGGCATGGCCGCTGAGTACGACGAAGAGGGTAACTACAAGTACCCGGAGGGCTTCGATCCGGAGTCCAACGAGTGGCTTGAAGGCTACGAAACGCAGCGCGCCGCCTGGGAGCAGCAGTACGCTGACGCCCAGACCCGCTGGGAAGCCCACAAGAAGCAGGTTGCCCAGCACGCTGCCGACGACGCTGCCGCTGCAACGTCCGGCGACAGCGACTCCGGCACGACCAGCTACTCCTCCGAGCCGGCCGCAGCCGAGACCGGTGCAGGCACGCTTGCGTCGGACGAAGCCCTTGCCGCTCTGCGCGAGAAGCTGACCGGCAACTAATTGCCACCGGCCCGGGTTGCTCCGGGCCAACTACAGCGGGTCCCTGCTACGTGCAGGGGCCCGCTTTGGGTTTAAGCCGGGCTATACCGGTCCTGGGGACACGCCCACTCCTGGTCGCCAGGAGTGGGCATAGCGGGGTTATGTCCACTCGCCGGCGGCGCCGCGGAGCATGTCCCTGCGCCGGCCAGGCAGGGGTGCTCAGGCGAGTGGGGCCAGGAGCCGGTCCGTGGCTTCATCGGGGACTCCGCCGAAGTATTTGTCCAGGATGTCCCGGAACACCGGCTCGTCGGGTGCCGCCCGAAGGAACAGGGTCGACGACGAGTGCAGCTTGCGTGCGTCGATGCTGCCGAAAATCTGGTCCGCGCTGCGATCCTCGACAGCCAGGACCGCCCGGAAACATTCCAGGAGGCGGGCGCCCAGGAGCGGATGGTCAAGATAGGCCTGCGCCTCATCCAAGGAGGAAATGGCATACTTCCGCGAGGTGGGGCTCAGTCCGAGGCCTGCGGTCTGCGGGAAGATGAACCACATCCAATGGCTTCGCTTGGCCCCGGCGCGGAGCTCCGATAGTGCCCGCTGGTAGGTGGCCGCCGCGTCCTGGGCTTCCAAGAAGCGCGCGAGGTTAAAAGGGTCGTCCACGTCTGTTCTCCTTGTTCGCTCGCCGGGGCCTATCCTTCATCCAACCACTGTTCCGGCCTCACCGGGAGGAGCACGTCCATCCTTGGGCGCAGCCGGTGGACATAGTGGCCTTATGCTCATTTCCCGGTGCGGGCACGGGGCATGTCCCCTGGAGAGGGCGGAGCGGAAGGTCATCCGGGCACACGGGGCTAGCCGAGCCTGAGGCGCGCGCCTACCCGGTGGCCGTCCGTTGCCAGCTCGGCGCCGGCGGAACGAAGCAGGGCCTGCGCGGCGCCGTTGCCGGCGGTCGTTTCGGCCAGCAGCAGGTCCGCCCCGGCCGCGGCGGCTTCGGCCTTGACCAGCCGCAGTGCCTCCCGGCCGATGCCGCGTCCGCGGAAACTGCGGCCCAGCCAGATGCCGGTCTCCAGGGCGCCGCCGTCGGGGGACGGCCCGGGCGCGGCAGCCGGGACCCGCAGGAGCCGGATGGAACCGGCCAGCTCGCCGTCGGCCGTGATCGCCCAGGTTTTCTGCCGCGCCGGTCCGTCGAGCCCTGCCGCGGCGGCGCGGTGGTAGTCCCGGAACCAGCTGATCCGTTCGGTATTCCAACCCACGGCGGTGCCCAGCGGCGGCGTGACCTCGTCGGCGTCGGCGTCGTGCAGCGCGACCGCCAGCCGCCCCTCCAGCACCGGCTCCGTCACGTCGACCAGCGCGACGACTGGCACCGGCTCAGTTGATGGCAACATCGATCCACTCCGTTTCTCCGGGCTGCAGCGCGGCGCTTCCGGCCGAGAGGGCCGCGAGTCGGACAGCGGCCTGCGCCAGCACTGCCGGGTCGTCCGGCAGCGCCAGCCGAAGGACTGTCGTCTGCGCATCATAGCTGGTGCCGGCCATTACATAGCCGGCCGAGCGCAGTTCATTCTCGAGCCTGCCGGCGGACGCGTGCGGCACCGGCACGGCGCAGATCCGCAGCCGCTGCCGACGCACCAGCGGCGCGAGTTCCAGCGCGGCGGACACGGATTCGGAATAGGCCCGGACCAGTCCGCCGGCACCGAGCAGGATGCCGCCGAAATACCGGACGACGACGGCGGTCACGTCGCTGAGGTCGGTCACGCCGGGCGCGGTTTCGCGTTTCAGCAGGGCCTCCAGCATCGGGATGCCCGCCGTGCCGGAGGGTTCGCCGTCGTCGCTGGAGCGCTGCACCCCGCGGTCAGGGCCGAGCACGAACGCCGAGCAGTGGTGCCGCGCGTCGTGGAATTCCCGGCGCAACCCGTTGACCAGGGACCTTGCGCTGTCCTCGTCGGCGGTGCGCTGGAGCACCGTGATGAAGCGGGAGCGTTTGATCTCCAGCTCGTGGCGGAAGCCGCCGCCGGCCGCCAGCGTGGTGTACACGGTGGCCCTGCTTTCCGGGGAAACCGCGTCGACTGGCACGGCTTCAGTTTAGTCTGGTGGGGTGCTGAAGATTGGTTTGACGGGCGGCATCGCCTCAGGAAAGTCGGTGGTGGCGTCGCGGCTGCGCGAGCTGGGCGCGGTGCTGGTGGACGCCGACGCGCTGGCCCGTGAGGTGGTGGAGCCGGGCACGCCCGGACTCGCGCGGGTGGTGGAAGCCTTCAGCTCCGCCATCCTGGGACCGGACGGCGCCCTGGACCGCGCCCGCCTCGGCGCCCTGGTGTTCGGCAACCCGGAACGGCTCGCCGTGCTGAACGGCATCATCCACCCCTTGGTCAGGGAACGCGCCGCAGCCCTGGCCGCCGCAGCCCCGAAAGGTGCCGTCGTGGTCCAGGACATACCGCTCCTGGTCGAGACCGGCCAGGGCGCGAACTTCCACCTCGTGGTGGTCGTGGACGCCCCGGAGGACCTCAGGGTGCGGCGGATGGTGGAGCACCGCAAGATGACCGTCGAGGAGGCGCGCTCCCGCATGGCAGCCCAGGCCACGCGCGCGGACCGGCTGGCCGCGGCCGACGTCGTGCTGGACAACTCCGGTTCCAAGGACGAGCTCCGGGACGCGGTGGACCGGCTCTGGCAGCGCCGGCTGCTGCCGTATGCGGAGAACCTGGCCAAGCACCGGATGGCCCCGCGCGTCGGCGGACCGGTGCTGAGCCCCGCGAACCCCGACTGGCCCGCCCAGGCCTCCCGGCTGGCCGCCCGGCTGCAGGCCGTTGCGCCCCGGGACATCCTCGCGGTGGACCACATCGGCTCCACGGCCGTCCCGGGCCTGGCCGCGAAGGACGTGCTGGACCTCCAGCTCACCGTCCGGGACCTGGCGACGGCGGACCGCCTGGAGCCGCTGCTGGCCGCGGCGGGGTTCCCGCGCTGGCCGGGAATCGGCGCTGACAACCCCAAACCCGCGCACCCCGACCCGGCCGACTGGGACAAGCGGGTGCACGGCAGCGCAGACCCCGGCCGTCCCGTGAACCTGCATGTCCGGGCCGCGGGATCGCCGGGCTGGCGGTACGCGTTGTGCTTCCGTGACTGGCTGCGCGACGACGCCGCAGCCCGCACCGACTATCTGGCGGAAAAGCGGCGCGCGGCGCGGCGGCACGGCGTGGACAAGTCCACCGCTGCCTACGCCGCGGACAAGGAAGAGTGGTTCACGGCCTACGCCGCCCCGCGGATGGACGACTGGGCCAGGCGCACCGGCTGGCATCCGCCGTCGTACGCCGCCTCCGGACCGGGCGGTACAGCCCAAAGCTGAATCAGGGCAACCTGTCCGAGGGCGGCGGTAGATTAGTAGCATGAGCCTTGCCCAGGAAATCAACCGTGTTGTGGCGCCCTTCGAGGTCATCAGCGAGTTCAAGCCCGCCGGGGACCAGCCCGCCGCGATCGCCGAACTGACCGAGCGCATCCAGAACGGCGAGAAGGACGTGGTGCTCCTCGGCGCCACCGGTACCGGTAAGAGCGCGACGACGGCGTGGCTGATCGAGCAGGTCCAGCGGCCCACCCTGGTGATGGTGCAGAACAAGACCCTCGCCGCGCAGCTCGCGAACGAATTCCGGGAACTGCTCCCGAACAACGCCGTGGAGTACTTCGTCTCTTACTACGACTACTACCAGCCCGAGGCCTACGTGGCGCAGACGGACACCTTCATCGAGAAGGACTCCTCCGTCAACGAGGAAGTCGAACGGCTCCGGCACTCGGCCACCAACGCGCTGCTGACCCGCCGCGACGTAATCGTCGTGGCCACCGTGTCCTGCATCTACGGCCTCGGCACCCCGGAAGAATACATCGCCGGCATGGTGACGCTCCGCAAGGGCGCCGAGATGAACCGCGACGACCTGCTCCGGAAGTTCGTCTCCATGCAATACACCCGCAACGACATGGACTTCCACCGCGGCACGTTCCGGGTCCGCGGGGACACCGTGGAAATCATCCCCATGTATGAGGAACTGGCGATCCGCGTCGAGTTCTTCGGCGACGAGATCGAGAACATCTACACCCTGCACCCGCTGACCGGCGAGGTGATCCGGGACGAGACCGAGATGTATGTCTTCCCGGCTTCCCACTACGTGGCCGGTCCCGAGCGAATGGCCCGCGCGATCAAGCGGATCGAGGACGAACTCGCCGACCGCCTCAAGGTCCTCGAGAGCCAGAACAAGCTCGTCGAGGCCCAGCGGCTGCGGATGCGCACCACGTACGACCTGGAAATGATGCAGCAGATGGGATTCTGCAACGGCATTGAGAACTATTCCTCGCACATTGACGGCCGTGCCCGCGGGACCGCGCCGCACTGCCTCATCGACTACTTCCCGGACGACTTCCTCCTGGTTATCGATGAATCCCACGTCACCGTGCCGCAGATCGGCGCCATGTACGAGGGCGACATGTCGCGCAAACGGAACCTCGTGGACCACGGCTTCCGGCTGCCCTCGGCGATGGACAACCGCCCGCTCAAGTGGGACGAGTTCCAGGACCGCGTGGGCCAGACCGTGTACCTGTCCGCGACCCCGGGCAAGTACGAACTCGGCAAAGCGGACGGGTTCGTCCAGCAGATCATCCGGCCCACCGGCCTGATCGACCCCGAGGTCATTGTCAAGCCCACCAAGGGCCAGATCGACGACCTGCTGGGCGAAATCCGCACCCGCACCGCGAAGAACGAACGCGTCCTCGTCACCACGCTGACCAAACGGATGGCCGAGGACCTCACCGACTACCTGCTGGGCCACGGTGTGAAGGTCGAATACCTGCACTCCGACGTCGACACGCTGCGCCGCGTGGAGCTGCTGCGCGAACTACGGATGGGGGTCTTCGACGTCCTGGTCGGCATCAACTTGCTCCGGGAAGGCCTTGACCTCCCCGAGGTCTCGCTGGTCAGCATCCTCGACGCCGACAAGGAAGGCTTCCTGCGCTCCTCCACGTCGCTGATCCAGACCATCGGGCGTGCCGCCCGCAATGTCTCCGGCCAGGTCCACATGTATGCGGACAAAATCACGGACTCGATGGCCCACGCCATCGACGAAACGAACCGGCGCCGCGCCATCCAGGTGGCCTACAACAAGGAAAAGGGCATCGACCCGCAGCCGCTGCGGAAGAAGATCGCCGACATCACGGACCAGATCAACAAGGAGGACGCGGACACCCGCGAGCTGCTGGCCAGCGCGGGCAAGGCCCGGGGCAAGGGCAAGGGCAGCTCCAAGGTCCGCGCCGACGGCCTCGCCGCCGCCCCGGCGGAGGACCTGGTGGGCCTGATCGAACAGTTGACCGAGCAGATGCATGCCGCAGCCGGCGAGCTGCAGTTCGAGCTTGCCGCCCGGCTCCGGGACGAGGTCGGGGAGCTCAAGAAGGAGTTGCGCCAGATGCAGTCGGCCGGGCACGCCTAGGGTAAAGTGGGACAGACGTAGGGGAGTATCCCAAGCGCTACGATCGTCAACACGCACGGCACAGATGCCTTGCCGGGCGTAGCGGGCAGCGAATCGGCACCGGAGGGCAACGGCCCCGGCGCGGCAGCTTGCCGGAGAGACTTACACCGCTTAGTTGTACCCTGCGAAAGGTATCTTTGTGCCCGAACTTCCCGTCTGGTTCGAGATCGGCTCCTTCGTCGTTCTCGGCATCATCCTCGCCATCGACCTGCTCCTGGTGCTGAAGCGCCCGCACGAGCCGTCCATGAAGGAAGCGGGCCTCTGGGTCTCCTTCTACATCGCACTGGCGCTCGTCTTCGCCGGAGCCATGTTCCTGTTCACCGGCCCGGAGTACGGCGGGCAGTTCATCGCCGGCTGGGTGACGGAGTACAGCCTCAGCATCGACAACCTGTTCGTCTTCATCATCATCATGGCGCGCTTCTCGGTACCCCGTAAGTACCAGCAGGAAGTGCTCATGGTAGGCATCATCATCGCCCTGATCCTGCGCGGCATCTTCATCCTGCTCGGCGCGATCGTGATCGAACAGTTCAGCTGGGTCTTCTACATCTTCGGCGCGTTCCTGCTCTGGACCGCCTGGAAGCAGGCACAGGACGAGGGCGAGGATGAGGAAGACAAGGAAAACCCGCTGATCGCCCGGATCCGCCGGATCCTGCCGATGTCGGAAAAGTTCGACGGCGGCAAGCTGCGCACCGAGGTCGACGGCAAGAAGGTCTTCACCCCGATGCTGATCGTCTTCGTTACCATCGGCATGACCGACCTGCTCTTCGCCGTGGACTCCATCCCGGCTATCTTCGGCCTGACCCAGAGCGCGTTCATCGTCTTCACCGCCAACATCTTCGCCCTGATGGGCCTGCGCCAGCTGTACTTCCTGCTCGGCGGCCTGATGAACCGGCTGATCTACCTCAAGCACGCGCTGTCCGTCATCCTCGCCTTCATCGGCGTCAAGCTGGTGCTGCACGCCATGCACGTCAACGAACTGCCCTTCATCAACGGCGGCAAGCACATCGAATGGGCCCCGGAGATCCCGACCTATGTTTCGCTCGGCGTGATCATCGGCACCATCATCATCGCGGTCGTCGCCAGCCTGGTCAGCTCCAAGGCGTCGAGGGCCAAGCTGGACGCCCGGCTCGAAGAGGACTCCCGCAAGAGCCTCACCGACGCCGAGTAGCGCCCCCGGGGGCCCCGCAGGGGGCTAAGCTCGGAGCGTGAAAATCTTTGACGCCACGACGGCGGCCGGTACGGCGCTGCACCCGCAACGGGTGCAGCGCCGTACCGTTGTGGTGCTCAGCGCCGCCCAGCTGCTCAGCGGCGTGGGCGGCGGCGCCAGCCTCTCTGTCGGCTCGCTGCTGGCCGTCCAGCTCTCCGGCTCCAACGCCTGGGCGGGGTCGGTGACCACCACCATGACCCTGGCTGCCGCATTGGCGGCCCTGCCGCTCGCCGGCCTGGCCGGACGGCGCGGCCGCCGGCCGGCGCTCGTCACCGGGTTGCTCTCCGCGATGACCGGCGCCCTGCTGGTGATCCTGGCGACCGTCACCGGCGTCTTCCCGGTGCTGCTGCTGGGCGCCGCCATGCTGGGCCTGGGCACGGCGGCCAACCTGCAGGCACGCTTCGCCGCCGTCGACCTCGCCGAGCCGGAACACCGGGGACGCTCCCTCGCGGTTGTGGTCTGGGCGGTCACGGCCGGGGCCGTGGCCGGACCCAACCTGATCCAGCCCGGCGCGCTGGTGGGGCAGGCGCTCGGCCTGCCGCCGATCTCCGGGCCCTTCGTGTTTTCGACGGCCGGGCTGGCCCTCGCGGGGCTGCTGCTGTTCATCGGGCTCCGCCCGGATCCGCTGCTGCTGGCCGCCCGGATCCGGAGCAGGTCAGCGGAGCCGGCAGCGGGGGCGCCGGCCGCGGCAGCGGACGAGCCCGCGAAGGGGACTGCGGGCCGCCGGGGCAGGCAGGCCCTGCGGAACGGGCTGCGGGCGGCACGGTCCTCGCCCCGCGCCCGGCTGGCTCTGCTCGCCGTCGTCGCCGCGCACGGCTGCATGGCCGCCGTGATGTCCATGACGCCGCTGCACCTGCAACTACTCACCGAAGGGCCGCTGGCCGGTCACGACCCCGGGCATGCGCACGCCGCGGGCACCGACGTCTTTGTGCTGATCGGTTTTACGATTTCGCTTCACATCGCCGGCATGTACGCCCTCTCACCGGTGATGGGCTGGCTCACCGACAAAATCGGCCGGCTGCCGGTGATCCTGCTGGGCCACGGCCTGATCCTCCTCGCCGCGTGCGTCGCAGGGTTCGGCCAGGCGCAGCCGGTCCTGGTCACGATCGGACTCGTGCTGCTGGGCCTGGGCTGGTCTGCGGCCACCATCGCAGGATCCACCCTGCTCGCGGAGAGCGTCGCCGCCGGAGACCGGGTCCTCGTCCAGGGCGTG
Source organism: Arthrobacter sp. SD1074B (assembly GCF_056780195.1). Lineage (NCBI taxonomy): Bacteria > Bacillati > Actinomycetota > Actinomycetes > Micrococcales > Micrococcaceae > Arthrobacter > Arthrobacter sp. SD1074B. Next base: position 1,883,808 of record NZ_JBRAZT010000001.1, read on the forward strand.
TCGGACACCCTGATGGGTGTCGCGGGAGCGGTGGGATCGGGTTTCGCCGGGCTCGTGATGAGCGGGGTCGGTTACCAGGGCCTGAACCTTGCGGCGGCCGTGGTGGCCGCCGCGGTGCTGGCAGTGGTCGTGGCGGCGGGACCACGCCGCACCGCCGGCCCGGTCGGGGCCTGACCCCCGGCTGAGGCCAGAGCCCGCGGGGGCTCAACCCGGTGCCGGAACAGCCTTGGGACGGCTCAGGCCGCGCCGGCGCGGGTCATGCCGAGCAGCCGGCCGAAGATGGCCTCGCCGTCGTCGGCGATGCCGTCGTGGTGGTACTCGTCGGTCTCCCACACCTGCAGCCGGCGCACGGCCGCGGCGGTTTCCAGCGACAGGTCCCGGTCCACGTAGATGTCATCGCTGTACACGGCGGCCGCCACCGGTACGTTGTTGAGGGCAAGCCGCTCGGGGTCGTAGAGCGGTTTCCAGTCGCTCTTCTCGGCGAGCAGCTGAGCCACCGTCCGGAGCGGACGCAGGGCCGGGTCCTGCTCGAAATACCAGGGATAGACCATCTCACCGGTCAGCAGCGGGTCGGCTGCGTCGGGGCGGAATTCCGGGAAGTCCTGGAGCACCCGCAGCGCAGCCCAGTCGGTGGCCTCGCCCTGGCCGTAGATGGACTCATGCATCAGGGCGTACAGCGGGTTCGAGGCGCGGGAGACGACTCCCCGGACCTGCTCCAGGAAGCCGTCGGAGAGCCGGTCGCCGTCGGGGGTACTAACAAAGGCATCCTCGAGCAGGTGGTGCAGGCCGTCCACGCGGGTGTTGCCGCCGAGGTAAGAGCCCACCATCTGGAACCGCTCCACGGTGAGCCGGCTGCCGTCGGGCAGGAACTCCTCGGATTCGCGGAGGTGCCGGGCGATCCGGCTGACCAGTTCGCGGTCCTGCGGGTACCAGCCGAAGTATTCGACGTTCCGCGCGGCCACCCGGCGGAAAGTCGCCTGGTAGACCCGGTCCGCCGGACCGGCCAGGGGAGCAAGACCGCCGGTGATCAGCGCCTCGCGGAGCCCCTCCGGGGCGAAGGACAGGTAGCTGAGCGCGCAGAAACCGCCGTAGCTCTGCCCGTAGATGGTCCAGGGCTCGGCGCCCAGGGTCCGGCGGATAGCTTCCGCGTCGGCCACGATCGAGTCCGCCCGGAAGTGCTCCAGGTAGTGCGCCTGGTCTCGCTCGTTCCCGCGCAGCGGGAGGGTGTTGCGGTCGACGGGGGCGGACAGGCCGGTGCCGCGCTGGTCCAGCATCAGGATCCGGAAGTCCTTCGCCGCGGCCTTGCTCCAGCCGCCCAGGGCGGGGAACCGGTTGCCGCGGCCGCCGGGACCGCCCTGCAGGTACAGCAGCCACGGCAGTTCCGCGGCGGCCTCCTCGCTGTGGTCGGCGGAGACGTATTCGCGGGCAAAGACCGTGATCGTTTCGCCGCCGGCGCCGAAGTGGTCCAGCGGAACCTCGAAGTAGTGCTCGGCGGTGCGCATGCCGCGGTAGGCGTGCCGGGCCTTGACGATGTGCGGGACGGAAGCTGTCGTCGCCGAAACAGTGTCAGCCACGCGCGTCGGCCGTCCGGGCGCCGGCGAACGCGTCCAGGGCTTCGCCGGTGAGCCGGAAGGTGGACCATTCGTCCATCGGAGCGGCGCCGAGGTTCTTGTAGAACGCGATCGAGGGTTCGTTCCAGTCCAGCACGCTCCACTCCACCCGCGCGTAGCCGCGGTCGACGGCGGTCGCGGCGAGGTGCTGCAGCAGCGCCTTGCCGTGGCCGGCGCCGCGGGCCTCGGGCATCACGTACAGGTCCTCGAGGTAGATGCCGTGCACGCCTTCCCAGGTCGAGTAGTTCAGGAACCACAGCGCGAAGCCCTGGACGTCGCCGGCCTCGTTCTCCGCCATCGTCGCGTAGACGCGCGGGTTCTCGCCGAACAGCACCTCCGTGAGCATGTCCGGGGTGTTCCGGACGGCGTCCGGCTCCTTCTCGTAGATGGCCAGGTCGTGGATCATCTGCAGGATGGCAGGGACGTCGTGGGCGGTGGCCGGGCGGATTACACTCATGGACGCCAGTTTACTAGCGGCTACAGGCGGTTCACGTCGGTCACGCGCACGACGGCGGTGCCGGTGTCGTCCGAGGCGGCCAGGTCCACCTCGGCGGAGATGCCCCAGTCGTGGTTGCCGGCCGGGTCATCGAATATCTGCCGAACCTTCCAGATGCCGGGCTCCTCGGTGATGATCAGCAGGCCGGGCCCGCGGGCGTCCGGGCCGGTCCCGATGTCCCCGTGCTCCTCGAAGTAGTCGTCCAGCGCATCCTCCCAGCGTTCCGCGTCCCAGCCGGAACCGCCGTCGAGCTCGCCCAGCGCAGTGGCGGCTTCATCCGCGAACAGCTCCACCCGCCGGAACATCTCGTTGCGGACCATCACCCGGAAGGCCCGGACGTTGGAGGTCAGCGACGGCGGCGGGGGCGGCGGCGCGTCGTGCGGGGTCGGGGCGGCACCGGAGGTGAGCTCCTCCCATTCGTCCAACAGGCTGGAGTCCACCTGCCGTACCAGCTCGCCGAGCCACGCGATCAGGTCCTCGAGGTCCTCGCGCAGCGCGTCCTGCGGCACGGTCTGCCGAAGGGCCTTGAAGCCGTCGGCCAGGTACCGCAGCACAATACCCTCGGACCGGGCCAGGCCGTAGAACTGCACGAATTCGCCGAAGTTCATGGCCCGTTCGTACATGTCCCGGATCACGGACTTGGGGGCCAGCTCAAAGTCACCGATCCACGGCGCGGCTTTGCGGTACACGTCGAACGCCTCGCCGAGAATCTCGGCGAGCGGCTGCGGGTAGGTGACCTCCTCAAGCATGGCCATCCGCTGGTCGTACTCGATCCCGTCGGCCTTCATCGCGGCGATCGCCTCGCCGCGCGCCTTCTTCTGCTGCGCCGACAGGATCTGCCGCGGCTTCTCCAGCGTCGACTCGATCACCGAGACGACGTCTAGGGCGTACGACGGCGACTCCGGGTCCAGCAGCTCGAGGGCCGCCAGGGCGAAGGGGGAGAGCGGCTGGTTCAGGGCGAAGTTCGCCTGCAGGTGCACAGTGAGCCGCACGCTGCGTCCATCCGGGCCCTGCTCGGCGGGCGGGATGCGTTCGACGACGCCGGCGGCCAGCAACTCACGGTAAATGCCGAGGGCCTTCTTCATCAGCTGCAGCTGCGCCGCGCGCGGCTCGTGGTTTTCAGTCAGCAGGCGGCGCGCGGCCTTGAATGGATCGCCCGGGCGTTCCATCAGGTTCATCAGCATCGCGTGGGTGACGGTGAAGCTGGAGCCCAGCGGGTCCGGCACGGATTCCACCAGCCGCTTGTAAGTGGGCTCGCCCCAGGACACAAAGCCCTCCGGCGGCTTCTTCTTCACCACCTGGCGCAGCTTCTTCTGGTCGTCGCCAAATTTGGCCGTGGCCTTGGCCATCGCCTTCACGTTTTCGATCACGTGCTCGGGCGCCTGGACCACCACCGTCCCGGCAGTGTCATAGCCGGCGCGGCCTGCCCGGCCGGCGATCTGGTGGAACTCGCGGGAATTCAGCAGGCGGGTGCGGACGCCGTCGTACTTGCTCAGCGCCGTCAGGAGCACGGTGCGGATGGGGACATTGATGCCCACGCCCAGCGTGTCGGTGCCGCAGATGACCTTCAGCAGGCCGGCCTGGGCCAGCTGCTCGACGAGCCGGCGGTACTTGGGCAGCATGCCGGCGTGGTGCACGCCGATGCCGTGCCGGACCAGCCGGTTCAGCGTCTTGCCGAAGCCCGCGGCGAAGCGGAACCCGGCAATCAGCTCGGCGATCTTGTCCTTTTCCTCGCGGGTGCAGACGTTGATGCTCATTAGGTTCTGGGCGCGGTCGATCGCCTCGAGCTGGCTGAAGTGCACGACGTAGACCGGCACCTGTTTGGTCGAGAGCAGCTCCTCAAGCGTCTCGTGCACGGGGGTCTGCTGGTAGTAGAAGTGCAGGGGGATCGGCCGTTCGGCGGAACTGACCGTCGTCGTCGGCCGGCCGGTCAGTGCGGTGATGCCCGCCTCGAAGCGGGTGACATCGCCAAGCGTGGCGGACATCAGCAGGAACTGGGCCTGCGGGAGTTCCAGCAGCGGCACCTGCCAGGCCCAGCCGCGCTGCGGATCGGCGTAGAAGTGGAACTCATCCATGATGACTGCGCCGAGCTCCGCGGCGGAACCCTCGCGCAGGGCGATGTTCGCCAGGATCTCCGCGGTGCAGCAGATGATGGGCGCATCCTGGTTGACGCCGGAGTCGCCGGTGATCATGCCGACGTTTTCGGCGCCGAAGATCTCGCAGAGCGCAAAGAACTTCTCCGAGACGAGCGCCTTGATCGGGGCCGTGTAGTAGCTGCGCACGCCGCGGGCCATCGCTTGGAAATGCGCCGCAATAGCCACTAGCGACTTACCGGAACCGGTGGGGGTCGCCAGGATGACGTTGGACCCGGCGGCGAGTTCCATCACCGCCTCGTCCTGGGCGGTATACAGGGCGAGCCCGCGGCTCTCCGTCCACTCGACAAACCGGGTGTAAAGCTCATCCGGATCAAGGCCGGTCCTGCCGGGAACTCGGGCGGCCGGGGCGGGAAGCTGATCAACGAGTTTCATTGCCTTCCAGCTTAGTGGCCAGCGGCACGGCCGGCGGCGCGGGTTAGGCTTCGGCTGACAGAAGCAGCGGTGAAGCGGAGGAACGCGTGAAGTGGGATCCAGCCAAGTACGTCCAGTTCGGCGACTACCGGGACCGGCCCTTCTTCGACCTGACCGGCCGGATCCAGGCGGACAGCCCGCGTCACGTCGTCGACCTCGGCTGCGGGCCGGGAAACCTGACGGCGACGCTGGCTGCGCGTTGGCCAGGCGCAGCGGTGGAGGGGCTGGACTCCTCCGCGGAAATGCTCGCGAAGGCTGGCGCCATGCCCGCCGCGGCCGGCAACCTGTCCTTCAGCCAGGGGGATATCGCCGCGTGGATGCCTGCGCCGGACACCGACGTCGTCGTCAGCAACGCCGCCTTGCAATGGGTGCCCGGACACCGGGAACTGCTGCCCCGCTGGCTAAAGGCGCTGCGCCCCGGAGCATGGTTCGCCCTGCAGGTACCGGGCAACTTCGATGCGCCCTCGCACACCCTCATGCGCGGGCTCGCCGCGTCGGACAAGTGGTCCGGCCGCCTTGACGGCGTGCTTCGGCACAACGACGTGGTGGCGGGCCCGGAGGAGTACCTTGAGCTGATGCTTGACGCCGGCTGCCACGCGGACGCCTGGGAGACCACCTACCTGCAGCTCCTGCCGGGGGCCGACCCGGTCCTGGAGTGGGTCCGCGGGACCGGCCTCCGCCCAGTGCTTGCCGCGCTAACGGCTGATGAGGGCGCACGCTTCGAGGCCGACTACACGCGGCTCCTGAACGAGGCGTATCCGCCCGGAGCCCGAGGAACGGTGTTCCCGTTCCGGCGGGTCTTCGCGGTGGCCCGCAAAGTCGGCTGAAGCAGCCACGGCCGCCGCCGGCGACACACCCCGGCGGGCGGAAAGCCGCGGCAAAGCTGAACCATTTACGGATATGACACGGCGTGTGACAACTGTTGCCATGTGATGGGGCTTACAATGACAACGCGGTCTGGGGGCGGCCGCGCTCTGGTCCTTATCCTCGCCCTGTTCTAGCGATGGAGGTTCGGTGCTGATCAGCCTGATGCGGCGGCTGCTCGCCGCCCACAGGACGGCTGTCCTGGCCATCATCTGCCTGCAGCTGGTGCAGACCACCGCGAACCTCCTGCTCCCCACGTTGAACGCCGCCATCATCGACGACGGCATCGTCGCCGGCGACACGCCGGTGATCCTCCGGCTGGGCGTCTGGATGGCCGGGATCGCAGCGGTCCAGGTCGGTGCCGCTGTCACCGCCGGCTATCTCGGCGCCGTGGTGGCCATGCGGGTAGGGCGTGAGCTGCGCGAGGAACTTTTTGCCAAGGTCCAGACCTTTTCCTCGCAGGAGGTGGGCGTGTTCGGCGCACCCAGCCTCGTCACCCGGGCCACCAACGACGTCATGCAGATCCAAAGCCTCACCGTCCTCGTCTTCACCATGCTCGTCGCAGCCCCCGCCAGCTTCATCGGCGGCGTCGCACTTGCAGCGCACCAGGACCTGGCGCTTTCCGGCATTGTGGTGGCGGTCATCCCGGTGCTGGCCGGACTGATGCTGCTGATCGTGCGCCGGCTGATCCCGCTGTACCGGCAAGGCCAGGAACTCATCGACCGGATCAGCCGGGTGCTGCGGGAACAGATCATCGGCGCCATCGTCATCCGCGGCTTCGTCCGTCAGGACCATGAGATCCGCCGCTTTGACGCCGCCAACCGGGACCTCACCAGGAACAACCTGGACTCCGCGCTGCTGGTGGCCCGCATGAACCCGGTGATCATGGTGGTGGTCAACCTGTCCTCGGTCGCCGTCGTCTGGTTCGGCGGCCACCGGATCGAGGCCGGACAGATGCGCCTGGGCGCACTGACCGCGTTCATCGCCTACATCCTGCAGATCCTGATCGCCATCATGATGGCCATGTACGTCTTTACGACGGCACCACGGGCGGCGGCCTGCGCCGAGCGCATCCAGGCGGTCCTTGATACCGAGCCGTCCATTGGCGCTCCCACGCCGGAGGGCCCGCCCGCCTCGGCACCCGGCTCGGCGCCGGAGCCGGCGGTGGCGGCCGGCACCGTCGAGTTCCGCGACGTCGCGTTCGCCTACCCCGGTGCCGAAGCGCCGGTGCTCGCCGGGGTGAGCTTCACCGCCGTTCCCGGGACGACGACGGCGATCGTCGGCGCCACGGGCAGCGGCAAGACCACCCTGCTGAACCTGCTACCGCGCTTCCTCGACCCGACGGCGGGCAGCATCAGCCTCGGCGGCCGCGGGATCCGCTCCCTGCCGCTGGCATCGCTGCGGCGAATGATGTCGCTGGTGCCGCAGCACTCCTACCTTTTCTCCGGAACCCTCGCGCAGAACCTGCGGATGGGCGGACCGGCAGCGGACGATGCGGACCTGTGGCAGGCGCTGGAAAGCGCCCAGGCCGCGGACTTCGTCCGGGACCTGCCCGGCGGCCTCGACGCCGCGGTCCGCCAGGGCGGCACCAACTTTTCCGGCGGCCAGCGCCAGCGGCTGTGCATCGCCCGGGCGTTGCTCCGGCCGGCCCCCGTCTACCTGTTCGACGACAGTTTCTCCGCCCTCGACTACCGCACCGACGTCCGTCTCCGCGCGGCGCTGGAGCCACTGCTGCGGACGGCGACCGTGCTGATCGTGGCCGAACGCCTGTCCACGATCGAGGAGGCGGACCTGATCCTCGTGCTCGATGACGGCCGGCTGGTCGCGCAGGGCACACACCACGAGCTGCTGGAGTGCTCCCTGACCTACCGGGAGATCGCCGCCTCCCAACTGGTCCTCGAGGACACCCTATGAGCGCCGAACTCCCGGTGCAGGCCGGGACTCCCGCTGCCAAATGGCGGGCCGCCGGCCGGCTGCTGCGGCTGCTGAAGCCGGTACGCCTCCGCATGGCCGGCGTCATCGCCGCGACCTGCTGCTTCGCGGGCCTGAACGTGGCGGCGCCCAAATACCTCGGCGACGCCACCGACGTCGTGGTCCGCGGCGTGGTCGGCGGCGCCTTCGACGAGCAGCGGCTTGGCCGGCTGCTGCTCGCGGTGGCACTGATGTACCTGGGCGCCTCGCTGTTCAGCTGGGTCCAGGGTGCCCTGACCGCAACGGCGGTACAGCGGCTGGGCTACGGTCTCCGGTCATCCGTGGAGCAAAAGCTGCACGTGCTGCCCTCCAGCCATTTCGACGACCAGCACCGCGGCGACGTGCTCAGCCGGGCCACCAACGACGTGGACAACGTCTCCCAGTCGCTCAACCAGCTGCTCAACCAGCTGATCATGTCGATGCTGATGCTCTCCGGGGCCCTGGCCATGATGTTCTGGCTGTCGCCGCTGCTGGCGTTGATCGCCCTCGCTTCGGTCCCCGTTTCCGCCCTGATCACGGTGTTCGTGGCGCGCAAATCCCAGGCACACTTCACCGGGCAGTGGAGCAGCACCGGTGAACTGCATGCGCACCTGGAGGAATTCTTCACCGGGCACGAAGTCGTGAAGGCCTTCGGCCGGCAAGACGCGGCGGCGGCCACGTTCCGGCAAAGCAACGACCGGCTCTTCCGGTCCGCCGCCAGCGCGCAGTATATGTCCGGCGTCGTACAGCCCCTGATGATCTTCGTCTCCAACCTCAACTACATCGCGGTTGCCGTGATCGGGGCGCTGCAGGTGGCCGCCGGGACCATGACGGTCGGCGGCGTCCAGGCCTTTATCCAGTTCAGCCGGCTCTTCAGCCAGCCGATGGGCCAGATCGGCGGCATGCTCACCCTGATGCAATCCTGCGTGGCCTCGGCCGAACGCGTCTTCGCGCTACTGGACGCTCCGGAAATTCCCGCAGACGCGGCTGAGCCGGCCGCCGGCGCAGCCCGGGCCGCCGCTGCGCGCGCCGCCGACGGTGGCGCCGCCGCCGCGCCCGTCGGCAGGGTTACCTTCGAACACGCCACGTTTGGCTATGCGCCGGGCTCCCCGGCGGTGCAGGACCTGTCCTTCGCCGTCGAGCCGGGCCAGACCGTCGCGATCGTGGGGCATACCGGGGCCGGCAAGACCACGGTGGTCAACCTCGTGATGCGCTTCTACGAGCTGGACTCAGGGCGGATCACGGTGGATGGCGTGGACATTGCCGAACTGCCCCGCGACGGGCTGCGGTCCGCGTTCGGCACCGTAATGCAGGACGCGTGGCTGTTTACCGGCAGTATCCGGGACAACATCGAATACGGCCGGCCCGGCGCCAGCGACGAGGAGGTTCTCGCCGCCGCCCAGGCCAGCCACGTGGACCAGTTCGTCCGCGCCCTCCCGGCCGGCTACGCCACGATGCTCGGCAACGACGGCGATTCCCTCAGCCGCGGCCAGCGGCAGCTTATCTCGATCGCCCGGGCGCAGCTGGCCGGGCGCAACATCCTGATCCTCGATGAGGCGACCAGCTCGGTGGACAGCCGCACCGAGGTGCAGATCCGGCAGGCCATGGCCCGGCTGCGGCAGGGCAGGACCAGCTTCGTGATCGCCCACCGCTTGTCCACGGTCCGGGACGCTGATCTAATTCTGGTCATGGACCACGGACAGATTGTTGAGCAGGGGACCCACCGGGAACTGATGGCGGGGGAGGGGCTGTACACCGCCCTCTACCGCGCCCAGTTCGCCCGCAACGAACGGCCCGAGGGTGTCCTGGAGCCGGAACTGTGAGCTCCGGCGAGCGGACCGAGGGCCGGTTCCCCGGCACCTGGAAGCCCAATGCCGGCAGTTCGGTGCCGCTGTTCGAGCAGCTCAGGCTGAACATCATCGAGCAGGCTGACAACGGCGCCCTGGCCCCGGGCACCCGGCTCCCGGCCGTGCGCAGCCTGGCGGCCGAACTTGGCGTGGCACCGCACACCGTGGCGCGCGCCTACAAGGAATTGGAAGCCGCCGGCATCGTGGCGACGCAGGGCCGGAACGGCACGGTTGTCTGTGCCCGCGACGAGGCCTGGGGTTCGCTCACGGCCGCCGCCGCGGAGTTCGCGGCGGCCGCCAAAGCCCAAGGCGCCAGCTTTGCCGAGGCCGTCCAGCTGCTGGCCGCGGCGTACGACCGGCACTAGGCCACCTTCCAATAGCACAACCACGGCCCGAATAGATATTCGAAGAAGTTTTCGATTAGCATTGGAGGCGTGCCTAAAGCCTTAGCTGAAGAACCCGCCGTCGATGTCCAGCCTGCTGCCGCACCGGTGAAGACCGGAAAAGCGGGCAGCCCCCAGCCGTCCCGCCCGGCGTCGGCGGGCGCGGAACTGGCCCGCCCCGACCTGTCCCGCCTCGTCGTGAAGGGCGCGCGCGAACACAACCTGCGCAACGTCGACCTCGACCTGCCGCGCGACGCGATGATCGTCTTCACCGGCCTCTCCGGCTCCGGTAAGTCCTCCCTCGCCTTCGACACCATCTTCGCCGAGGGCCAGCGGCGCTATGTCGAATCGCTCTCGGCCTACGCCCGCCAGTTCCTGGGCCAGGTGGACAAGCCCGACGTCGACTTCATCGAGGGCCTCTCCCCGGCGGTGTCGATCGACCAAAAGTCCACGAGCAAGAACCCGCGCTCCACCGTGGGCACCATCACCGAGATTTATGACTACATGCGCCTTCTCTGGGCCCGGGTGGGACGCCCGCATTGCCCGGTCTGCGGCGAGCCGGTCACCAAGCAGACCCCGCAGCAGATCGTCGACCAACTCCTGGAACTGCCCGAGGGCACCCGGTTCCAGGTGCTGGCGCCGGTGGTCCGCGGCCGCAAGGGCGAGTTTGTCGAGCTGTTCAAGGAGCTCACCGCTAAGGGCTACTCCCGGGCCCGCGTGGACGACAAGCTGATCCAGCTCAGCGATCCGCCCAAGCTGGGCAAACAGTTCAAGCACACCATCGAAGTGGTGGTGGACCGCCTGGTCGTGAAGGAGGGCATCAGCCAGCGCCTCACCGACTCGGTGGAAACCGCGCTGGGCCTGGCCGAGGGCCGGGTCCTGGCCGAATTCGTCGACCTCGACGCCGACGATCCGGAGCGGATCCGCGCCTTCTCCGAGCACCTCGCGTGCCCCAACGAGCACCCTCTCGCCATTGATGAGATCGAACCCCGCTCCTTCTCCTTCAACAACCCGTTCGGCGCCTGCTCCGCCTGCAGCGGCATCGGCACCAAGCTGGAGGTCGACGAGGAACTCCTCATTCCCAACCCGGAGCTCTCGCTCTCCGAGGGCGCCATCGCGCCCTGGTCGCTCGGCACCGCCACCACGGAGTACTGGAACCGGCTCCTCGGCGGCCTGGCCAAGGAGATCGGCTTCAAGATGACCACGCCGTGGGAGAAGCTCTCCGCCGAGGCGCGGCAAACGGTGCTGCACGGCAAGGACCACCAGGTTGTGGTGCAGTACCGCAACCGCTTCGGCCGGGAACGCAAGTACAGCACCGGCTTCGAAGGCGTGGTCCAGTACGTGCACCGTAAACACACGGAAACGGATTCCGACTCGGCGCGGGACCGCTACGAGGAGTACATGCGCCAGGTCCCCTGCCCGGCGTGCAAAGGCGCCCGGCTGAACCCCGCGTCCCTCTCGGTCCTGATCAACGGTAAGTCGATCGCCGAGGTTGCGGCGCTGCCGATGCGTGACTGTGCGCACTTCCTGGACACCCTGGTCCTCAGCGGCCGCGAGGCCCAGATCGCGCACCAGGTCCTCAAGGAAATCCAGGCCCGACTGACCTTCCTGCTCGACGTCGGCCTGGAATACCTGAACCTGGAGCGGCCCTCGGGCACGCTGTCCGGCGGTGAGGCCCAGCGCATCCGCCTCGCCACCCAGATCGGTTCCGGCCTGGTCGGCGTGCTGTACGTGCTCGACGAGCCGTCCATCGGGCTGCACCAGCGCGACAACCGCCGCCTGATCGAAACCCTCACCCGGCTCCGGGACCTGGGCAACACCCTGATCGTGGTCGAGCACGACGAGGACACCATCCACGAGGCGGACTGGGTCGTGGACATCGGACCGGGCGCCGGCGAGCACGGCGGCATGGTGGTCCACTCCGGGTCCTACCAGGACCTGCTGAAGAACACAGAGTCCCTGACCGGCGACTACCTCTCCGGGCGGAAGTCCATCGAAGTGCCGAAGAAGCGGCGCAAGTACGACAAGAAGCGTGAGCTCAAGGTCGTCGGTGCCAAGGAAAACAACCTGCTCAACGTGGACGCCGCCTTCCCGCTGGGCCTGTTCACGGCCGTCACGGGCGTCAGCGGCTCCGGCAAGTCCACCCTGGTCAACGAGATCCTCTACAAGGTGCTCGCCAACAAGCTCAACGGCGCCAAGCAGGTCGCCGGGCGGCACAAGACCGTCCAGGGCCTCGAACACCTGGACAAGGTGGTGCACGTCGACCAGAGCCCCATCGGCCGCACCCCGAGGTCCAACCCGGCCACCTACACGGGCGTGTTCGACCACATCCGGAAGCTTTTCGCCGAGACCAACGAGGCCAAGGTCCGGGGCTACCAGCCGGGCCGGTTCTCCTTCAACGTCAAGGGCGGACGCTGCGAGGCCTGCTCCGGCGACGGCACGCTCAAGATCGAGATGAACTTCCTGCCGGACGTCTACGTCCCCTGCGAGGTCTGCCACGGCGCACGCTACAACCGCGAGACACTCGAGGTGCACTACAAGGGCAAGACCATCGCGGACGTGCTGAACATGCCGATCGAAGAGGGCGCCGAGTTCTTCGCCGCGTTCTCGCCGATCGCCCGGCACCTGCGGACCCTCGTCGACGTCGGCCTCGGCTACGTGCGCCTCGGCCAGCCCGCCACGACGCTCTCCGGCGGTGAGGCGCAGCGCGTGAAGCTGGCCGCGGAACTGCAAAAGCGCTCGAACGGCCGGAGCGTCTACGTACTCGACGAGCCCACCACCGGGCTGCACTTCGAGGACATCCGCAAGCTCCTGATGGTCCTGCAGGGCCTGGTCGAGAAGGGCAACACCGTGATCACGATCGAGCACAACCTCGACGTCATCAAGAGCGCGGACTGGATCGTGGACCTGGGCCCCGACGGCGGTTCCGGCGGTGGCCGGGTGGTCGCTTCCGGAACGCCGGAGCAGGTCGCGAAGTCAAAGGACAGCCACACCGCGGCCTTCCTGGCCGAAATCCTCAGCTGAGCCGCTGCCCGCGCAAATGCCCTGTCGCCGCCGGAATTCCGGCAGCGGCGGGGCATTTATGCGCACCAGTGCGGCCAGGAAGGTGAGGGGAAAGTATTCCGGAAGGAGTATGCGAGTTTCTGGCATCCCCCTACTCGTGAGAAACTAGGGCCCGTGACGCCTGTAACAGTGCCCGTACTCGTCGACCGTGACGGCACCCCTGTCTATCGTCCACACCGCCACGGCGCTTCACGCTACGATCACCAGACTCTCCGAATGCCCGGGGACCACAGCCCTGAATGAGGTGCACACCATTGGCAATGTTTGACGCGATCCGCTGGACCACGCGTGGGCTCATTTCCTCCACGTGCCGGCCCACAGTCGTCGGACTCGAGAACGTGCCCAAGGAAGGCCCGTTCATCGTGGCGCCCAACCACCTGTCTTTTTTGGACAGCGTGATCGTCCAGGCGCTGATGCCCCGCCCGGTGGCGTTTTTCGCCAAGGCGGAGTATTTCACCACCGGCGGCGTCAAGGGCAAGGTGATGAAGTCCTTCTTCGAGGCTGTCGGCTCCATCCCGGTGGAGCGCGGCGAACAGGCCGCCAGTGTGCAGGCCCTGAAGACCCTGCTGGACATCCTTGACGCCGGGAAGGGCGTCGGAATCTACCCCGAGGGCACCCGCTCCCGCGACGGCATCCTCTACCGCGGCCGCACCGGCGTCGGCTGGCTGGCCCTCACCACGGGCGCCCCGGTGATCCCGGTCGGGCTGATCGGCACGGAGAACCTGCAGCCGGCTGACAGCAACAAGGTCACCCCGCAGCACTTCACCATGAAGGTGGGCGAGCCGCTCTATTTCGACAAGACCGGGCCGGACCATTCCCTGCCGGCGCGGCGCCAGGTCACGGACCGGATCATGGACGCGATCGCCGAACTGAGCGGGCAGCAGCGGGCCACCACCTACAACCAGAGCAAGAGCGTCGATTAGCCGCGCCGCCGGACCGTCAAAGCCGCTGCGGCGGGGCACGGTCGGCTGCGCGCCGGCCGGCTCAGTAGAATGGACTGGTGGCAAATCCAGCTAGTTACCGCCCCCAGACAGGGGAGATCCCGACGAACCCGGGCGTTTACCGCTTTCGCGACCCGCACGGCCGGGTCATCTACGTCGGCAAGGCCAAGAACCTCCGCTCCCGGCTGAACTCCTACTTCGCCAACCCCGCGGGACTGATGCCCAAAACCCACGCCATGGTGCACACCGCCAGCAGCGTGGAGTGGACCGTCGTCGGCAGCGAGCTGGAATCCCTGCAGCTGGAGTACACCTGGATCAAGGAATTCAAGCCGCGGTTCAACGTGATGTTCCGCGACGACAAGTCCTATCCGTACCTCGCCGTCACGATGGGGGAGAAGTACCCCCGGGTGCAGGTCCTGCGCGGCGAACGCCGCAAAGGCACCCGGTACTTCGGCCCGTACACGGCCGGCGCCATCCGCGACACCATGGACACCCTGCTGCGGGTCTTCCCGGTCCGCAGCTGCAGCGCCGGCGTCCTGAAACGTGCCGAAGCGAGCGGGCGGCCCTGCCTGCTCGGCTACATCGACAAGTGTGCCGCGCCCTGCGTCGGCCGGATCTCGGCCGAGGACCACCGCGCCCTGGCGGAGGACTTCTGCGCCTTTATGGGCGGCGAAGCGAAACGCTTCGTCTCCCGGCTGGAGAAGGACATGGCCGCGGCCGTCGCCGAGCTGGACTACGAACGCGCCGCCCGGCTGCGCGATGACATCATCGCGCTGAAAAAGGTCTTTGAACGCAACGCCGTGGTCCTGGCCGAGGACACCGACGCCGACGTGTTTGCACTGCACGAGGACGAGCTCGAGGCCGCGGTCCAGGTCTTCCACGTCCGGGGCGGCCGGATCCGCGGCCAGCGCGGCTGGGTGGTGGAAAAGGTCGAGGACTCCACCACCCCGGACCTCGTGGAACACCTCTTGCAGCAGGTCTACGGCGAGGAAGGCGAAAGCCAGGGCCGGATGCCCCGTGAGGTGCTCGTCCCGGCCGAGCCCAGCAACGCCGCCGAACTCGCCCAATGGCTCAGCGGGCTGCGCGGCGCCCGGGTGGACATCCGGGTCCCGCAGCGCGGCGACAAGGCCGCCCTGCTTTCCACCGTGCGGGACAACGCCGAACACGCCCTCAAGCTGCACAAATCACGGCGCGCCGGCGACCTGACCATGCGCTCACAGGCGCTCCAGGAACTGCAGGAAGCCCTGGACCTGCCCGTCGCGCTGCTGCGGATCGAGTGTTTCGACATCTCGCACGTGCAGGGCACCAACGTGGTCGGCTCGATGGTGGTGGTCGAGGACGGCCTGCCGAAGAAATCCGACTACCGGAAATTCTCGGTCACCGGCGCGGCGGCCAACGACGACACAGCCGCGATGCACGACGTCCTGACCCGGCGTTTCCGGAACTACCTGCAGGAACAGGCAGAGAAGACGGCCGCCGGCCCCGGCCCGTTGGCCAGCGCGGAGGCCGCAGCAGTGGCCGACGCCCCGCTCACCGACACGACGACGCCGGCGCCCCGAACGAAGTTCGCCTACCCGCCGAACCTCGTCGTCGTCGACGGCGGCAAGCCCCAGGTCAACGCCGCGGCGAAGGCCCTCGCAGAGCTGGGCATCGAGGACGTGTACGTGGTCGGCCTCGCCAAGCGGCTCGAGGAAGTCTGGCTGCCGGACAGCGATTTTCCGGTCATCCTGCCCCGCGCCTCCGCCGGCCTGTACCTGCTGCAGCGGATCCGGGACGAGGCGCACCGCTTCGCCATCTCCTTCCACCGGCAAAAGCGCGGCAAGGCCATGACGGTCTCCGCGCTCGACGGCGTGCCCGGCCTCGGCGACTCCAAGCGCAAGGCCCTGCTGAGCCAGTTCGGGTCGGTGAAAAGCATCAGGACCGCCAGCGTCGAGGAGCTGACGGCCGCCAAGGGGATCGGGCCCGCCCTCGCCGGTGCGATCGTGCGGCATTTCAGCGCGGACGACGGCGCCGACGGGCCTGTTGTCCCGGCCGTGAACATGACGACGGGCGAAATCCTCGAAACTTAGCTAGCACCGGCAATCTTAGCTAGGGTAAGGAGCTGAGGTATGGCGCGCGGACGGCAGGCAGTAGGCCCCGGACCGCGGCCGCCGGGCAAAGCAGAGCAGACAGCAGAGATGGGGCACGACTGATGGCAGAGTCAACGGCAGGATCCGGCATGGAGGCGGACGGCTTGACCCCCGTCAAGCCGATTGAGGCCGAGCTGCTCGTGGTGACCGGGATGTCGGGGGCGGGCCGGAGCACCGCGTCGGATGCCCTCGAGGACCGCGGCTGGTACGTCGTGGACAACCTTCCGCCGCAGATGCTCGGGACGCTGGCGGAGCTCGTCTCCCACGCGCCCGGTTCCATCTCCAAACTCGCCGTCGTCGTCGACGTGCGCAGCAAGGACCTGTTCGCGGACATCCGCACCGCGCTGCGCAACCTCGAGGCCAGCGGCGTCACCTTCCGTGTGCTCTTCCTGGACGCCAGCGACGACGTCCTGGTGCGCCGCTTCGAACAGGGCCGGCGCCCGCACCCGCTGCAGGGCGGCGGCAGGATCCTCGACGGCATCGCCGCGGAACGCGAACTGCTGCAGGAGCTGCGCGACTCGGCGGATATTGTCCTGGATACCTCGACGCTGAACGTGCACGGCCTCGCGACCGCCATCACCGAACTGTTCAGCGAAACGGGCCCCGTCGCCCTGCGGCTCAACGTCATGAGTTTCGGCTTCAAATACGGGCTGCCGGTGGACGCCAACTTCGTCGCCGACGCCCGCTTTATCCCCAACCCGCACTGGGTCCCGCAACTGCGCCCGCACACCGGGCTGGACAAGGACGTCAGCGACTACGTGCTCGACGCCGAGGGTGTGGGCAACTTCGTGGAGCGCTACGTGTTGGCGCTGGAACCGGTCCTGGACGGCTACCGGCGCGAGAACAAGCATTACGCGACCATCGCCGTGGGCTGCACCGGCGGCAAGCACCGCTCGGTCGCCGTCGCCGTCGAACTCTCGCGGCGGCTGGCGCAGTACCCCCGGGTCACCGTCACCACCACCCACCGGGATCTGGGCCGCGAGTAATGGCGCTGCTCACCGGGCCGCTGCCCCTGGTTCCGGCCGCCAGCGCGGCCTCCGCCGGCCAGCAGGACAAGGGCCCTTCCGTGGTCGCGCTCGGCGGCGGCCACGGCCTCTCCGCTTCCCTCTCGGCGCTGCGCCTGCTCACCTCCGAACTGACCGCCATCGTCACGGTCGCGGACGACGGCGGGTCCTCGGGCCGGCTGCGCGACGAGTACGGCGTGCTCCCGCCGGGTGACCTCCGGATGGCGTTGTCCGCGCTGTGCGACGACACGGACTGGGGCCGGACCTGGCGCGACGTCATGCAGCACCGGTTCAAGCCCGGCAAGGGCCGCGGCGGCTCGCTCGACGAGCACGCCATGGGCAACCTGCTGATCGTCACGCTCTGGGAACTGCTCGGCGACGCCGTCGTCGGACTGCAATGGGCCGGGGCACTGCTTGGCGCCCGGGGACAGGTCCTGCCGATGTCCACCACCCCGCTCACCATCGAAGGCGAAGTCCGGGTAGCCGGACCCGACGGCAGTTCGGTCCTGCAGACCGTCAGCGGACAGGCCAAATGCGCCGTCGCCGGTTCGCTTGAAGCCGTCCGGCTGCTGCCGGAAGCCGCACCGGCCTGCGTGGAGGCGCTGACCGCGATTGAGCTCGCCGACTGGGTGGTCCTGGGCCCCGGCTCCTGGTACACCTCGGTCCTGCCGCACCTGTTGCTGCCTGAAATGCGCGACGCGCTGTGCAAGACGGAGGCGCGGCGGTGCCTGACGATGAACCTCGCCACGGACACCAAGGAGACCCTCGGGATGAGCGCCGCGGACCACCTGCGCGTGCTGCGCGACTACGCACCGGACTTCAGTATCGACGTCGTGCTGGCCGACCCCGCCTCCGTGCCGGACCTCCCGGACTTCGAACGGGCCGCCGGGATGCTCGGAGCAGAGGTGGTCTTGGGTAAAGTAGGGGCGTCGAGCCGCCGGCCGATCCACGACCCGCTGCGTCTGGCAACGGCGTACCACGACATTTTCGGGAACAGGTAGGAAAGGTGCCATGGCACTGACAGCATCAGTCAAGGAAGAACTTTCCCGGCTGGACATCAAGAAGTCCTCGGTCCGCAAGGCTGAAGTGTCCGCCATGCTCCGTTTCGCGGGGGGACTGCACATCATCTCCGGCCGGATCGTGATCGAGGCCGAGGTGGACCTCGCCTCCACCGCGCGCCGGCTGCGCGCTGCGATCGCCGAGGTGTACGGGCACCAGAGCGAGATCATCGTCGTCTCCGGCGGAGGTCTGCGCCGCGGCAGCCGCTACGTGGTCCGGGTGGTCCGCGACGGCGAGGCCCTGGCCCGCCAGACCGGCCTGCTGGACGCCCGCGGCCGGCCCGTCCGGGGCCTGCCCTCGGTGGTGGTGAACGGGTCCGCCGCCGACGCCGAGGCCGTCTGGCGCGGGGCGTTCCTGGCCCACGGTTCGCTCACCGAGCCCGGGCGTTCCTCGGCCATGGAAGTCACCTGTCCCGGCCCCGAGTCCGCTCTCGCCCTCGTGGGCGCCGCCCGCCGCCTCGGCATCCAGGCTAAGGCACGCGAGGTCAGGGGAGTGGACCGCGTTGTGATCCGCGACGGCGATACCATCGCGGCGCTGCTGACCCGGATGGGCGCGCACGACGCGCTGATGGTCTGGGAGGAACGGCGGATGCGCAAGGAGGTCCGCGCCACGGCGAACCGGCTGGCCAACTTCGACGATGCCAACCTGCGCCGCTCGGCGCAGGCCGCCGTCGCGGCCGGCGCCCGGGTCGAACGGGCACTGGAGATCCTCGGCGACGACGTCCCGGACCACCTCAAATACGCCGGCGAACTCCGCGTGGCGCACAAGCAGGCCAGCCTGGACGAGCTGGGCCGGCTCGCCGACCCGGTGATGACCAAGGACGCCATCGCCGGCCGGATCCGCCGCCTCCTGGCGATGGCGGACAAGCGGGCGCAGGACCTGGGCATCCCCGGCACCGAGGCGAACGTGACCGCGGAAATGCTGGACGAGTAGCCACCAGCCGGCGTCAGGTCCAGAATCGGATCCAGCGGCCGGGAATACCTCAGCAGGACCGGAGGCTATGCCCACTGGATCCGCATCCATAAACTTCCGGGTGTCCAACCATCCGGATGCACAATCCGAGAGTTAGCAAAACCGGACGAACCGTCCACGACATTGGAGGATTTTGTGACCGAGTACGTACTGCCTGAACTTGACTACGATTACGCCGCGCTGGAGCCCCACATCTCCGCAAAGATCATGGAGCTGCACCACAGCAAGCACCACGCCACCTACGTGGCCGGCGCCAACAACGCGCTCGCGCAGCTGGCCGAGGCGCGCGAAAAGGGCGACTTCGCCAACATCAACCGCCTCTCCAAGGACCTTGCGTTCCACACCGGCGGACACGTCAACCACTCCGTGTTCTGGAAGAACCTCTCCCCGGACGGCGGCGACAAGCCTGAAGGTGAGCTCGCGGCGGCCATCGACGACGCCTTCGGCTCCTTCGACGCCTTCCGCGCCCAGTTCAGCGCCGCGGCGCTGGGCCTGCAGGGCTCCGGCTGGGGCTTCCTCGCCTATGAGCCGATCGGCGGCAACCTTGTCATCGAGCAGCTCTACGACCAGCAGGGCAACGTGGCACTGGGCACCACGCCGCTGCTGATGCTGGACATGTGGGAGCACGCCTTCTACCTGGACTACGTCAACGTCAAGGCCGACTACGTCAAGGCCTTCTGGAACATCGTGAACTGGGCCGACGTCGCCAAGCGCTTCGACGTTGCCCGGAAGAACGCCACCGGCCTGATCACCCTCTAGGGCGGTCCGGCGCACAGCCGAAATACCGCTGTAACAAAGTTCACATTCCGGACCGTTAGGCTCGAAATGTGGACAGCCCGCCCCCGCACTTGCGGGGGCGGGCCCAGTTAAACGTAAGATGGATCACGGAAGGCGGTTAGCCTTCAGCAACGTGGCTGGTCGCCCTCCGATCTGGTAATCATCTCTGCCCAATGGCGTGCGGGATCTGTTAGTTGGCTTGAACGCCTACTCAACTAGTCGTGCTTGATAGAGCACCAAGGAGACTGAAAACGTGACGACACGTATTGGTATCAACGGCTTCGGCCGCATCGGCCGCAACTACTTCCGCGCCGCCCTGGCGCAGGGAGCGGACATCGAGATCGTTGCAGTCAACGACCTCACCAGCCCGGAAGCCCTCGCCCACCTCTTCAAGTACGACTCCGTCGGCGGCCGCCTGGCCGAAAGCATCGAGGTCAAGGACGGCAACATCGTCGTCGACGGCAAGACCGTCAAGGTCCTCGCCGAGCGCGACCCGGCCAAGCTCCCCTGGGGCGAACTGGGTGTCGACATCGTGATCGAATCCACCGGCTTCTTCACCAAGGCCGCCGATGCGCAGAAGCACATCGACGCCGGCGCCAAGAAGGTCCTGATCTCCGCCCCCGCCTCGGATGAGGACATCACGATTGTGATGGGCGTCAATGAAGGCCTCTACGACAACGCCGCGCACAACATCATCTCCAACGCCTCCTGCACCACCAACTGCCTTGGCCCGCTGGCCAAGGCCATCAACGACGCCTTCGGCATCGAGCGCGGCCTGATGACCACCATCCACGCCTACACCGCGGACCAGAACCTGCAGGACGGCCCGCACAAGGACCTGCGCCGGGCCCGCGCCGCGGCCATCAACATGGTCCCCACCTCCACCGGCGCCGCGAAGGCCATCGGCCTGGTCCTGCCGGAACTCAAGGGCAAGCTGGACGGCTACGCCATCCGCGTCCCGGTTCCCACGGGCTCCGCCACCGACCTCACCGTGACCGTCTCCCGCGAGACCACCGTCGAGGAAGTCAACGCCGCCCTCAAGGCTGCATCCGAGACCGAAGAGCTCAAGGGCCTGCTGACCTACACCGACGAGCCGATCGTCTCCTCGGACATCGTCGGGGACCCGGCGTCGTCCATCTTCGACTCCGGCCTGACCAAGGTGATCGGCAACCAGGTCAAGGTTGTTTCCTGGTACGACAACGAGTGGGGCTACTCCAACCGCCTCGTCGACCTCACGGAGCTCGTCGCGTCGAAGCTGGGCTAGGGTAAGACCCATGACATTCCACACCCTCGACGAACTGATCGCTGATGGTGTCCGCGGGCGGTACGTTCTGGTCAGAAGTGACCTGAACGTGCCGCTCGACGGCTCTGCAGTCACTGACGACGGCCGGATCAAGGCCTCCCTGCCAGTGCTGTCGAAGCTCACGGACGCCGGTGCCCGCGTGCTGGTCACAGCGCACCTCGGCCGCCCCAAAGGCGCCCCGGAGGAGAAGTACTCGCTCAAGCCCGCCGTGGCGCGCCTGGCCGGGCTCGCGTCCTTCAAAGTTACCCTTGCCGAGGACATCGTCGGCGGATCCGCCAGGGCGGCCGCCGCCGCGCTGGCGGACGGCGAAGCCCTGGTCCTAGAAAACGTGCGCTTTGATGCCCGTGAGACGTCCAAGGACGACGCCGAACGCGGTGCCTTCGCCGACGAGCTGGTCGCCCTCACCGGCGACAACGGCGCCTTCGTTGACGATGCTTTCGGTGCCGTGCACCGCAAGCACGCCTCCGTCTACGACGTCGCGACCCGGCTGCCGTCCTACCAGGGCGACCTGGTCCGCACCGAGGTCGAGGTGCTGCGCAAGCTGACCACGGACACCCAGCGGCCCTACGTTGTGGTGCTCGGCGGTTCCAAGGTGTCGGACAAGCTCGCCGTGATCGCCAACCTGATCGGCAAAGCGGACACCATCCTGGTGGGTGGCGGCATGCTGTTCACCTTCCTCGCCGCTGCCGGCCACAAGGTTGCGGGCAGCCTGCTCGAAGAGGACCAGATCCCGGTCGTGCAGGACTACCTCAAACGAGCCGCGGACGCCGGCACGGAATTTGTGGTCCCCACCGATGTTGTGGTGGCTGCCAAGTTCGCCGCCGACGCCGACCACGAAACGGTGTCCGCGGACGCTATTGAGTCCAGCAGCTTCGGCGCCTCCGGCATCGGCCTGGACATCGGACCGGACTCGGCCGCCGCTTTCGCGGAACGGATCAAGGGCGCCAGGACGGTGTTCTGGAACGGTCCGATGGGCGTCTTCGAGTTCCCCGCCTTCGCCGCCGGCACCCGGGCCGTCGCCCAGGCGCTGTCGGAGACGACCGCGTTCACGGTCGTGGGCGGCGGCGACTCGGCCGCCGCGGTGCGGACCCTCGGCTTCGCCGACGACCAGTTCGGACACATTTCCACCGGCGGCGGCGCCAGCCTGGAATACCTTGAAGGCAAGGAACTCCCCGGCCTGAGCGTGCTGGACCGCTAGAACTCCCAGCCGGCCGGGTCCCTGTTCCGCAAGGCGGGGACCCGGCCGGCTCTTTCACTGCTACGAATCTTTTGGAGATCACGTGACAACGTCAACCAACGGCAAGTTCGACCGCAAGCCCTTCATCGCGGGCAACTGGAAGATGAACATGGACCATGTCCAGGGCATCACCCTCCTGCAGAAGCTGGCCTGGACCCTGTCCGACGCCAAGCACGACTACAGCCGGGTGGAGGTCGCCGTGTTCCCGCCGTTCACCGGCCTCCGTGGCGTGCAGACCCTCGTCCAAGGCGACGAACTGGACGTCGTGTACGGCGGCCAGGACCTGTCCCAGTTCGACTCCGGCGCGTACACCGGGGACATCTCCGGGCAGTTCCTCGCCAAGCTCGGCTGCCGCTACGTCCTGGTGGGCCACAGCGAACGCCGAACCATCCACCACGAGTCCGACGAGGTCCTCAACGCCAAGACCAAAGCGGCTTTCCGCCACGGCATCACCCCGGTGCTCTGCGTCGGGGAGGGCCTTGAAGTCCGCCAGGCCGGCACGCACGTCGAGCACACGCTGGCCCAGCTGCGGGCCGGCGTCGATGGCCTCAGCGCGGAGCAGGCCGCCGAGCTCGTAGTCGCCTACGAGCCCGTCTGGGCCATCGGCACCGGCGAGGTGGCCGGACCGGAGGACGCCCAGGAAATGTGCGCCGCAATCCGCGCCGAGCTGTCCACACTCTTCGACGCCCCGGTCGCCGCGAAGACCCGCCTGCTCTACGGCGGCTCGGTGAAGGCCAACAACGCCGCCTCCATCCTGAAGGAACGCGACGTGGACGGGCTGCTGGTCGGCGGCGCCAGCCTGGACGCCGCCGAGTTTGCTAATATTGTCAGGTTCGAGAGTCACCTGCTGACGGATTAGTCCGGACAAGCTGTTGGCCCCCGCAATCCCCATCTTCTGAAAGGCCGTCGTGGACGTTCTTCATGTCATTCTGCAGGTGCTCCTGGGCATCACCAGCCTCCTGCTGACTTTGCTCATCCTGCTTCACAAAGGGCGTGGCGGCGGTCTGTCCGACATGTTCGGCGGCGGCATGAGCTCCGGCCTTAGCTCCTCGGGCGTGGCGGAGCGGAACCTGAACCGTTTCACGGTCATCCTCGGAGTCACCTGGGGTGTTGTCATCATTGCCCTCGGCCTGCTGATGCGCTTCAGCACCGGCGCCGACTCCTAATACCCGCTTTCGCACAACTTCATAAGGGGCCTTACGGCCCTCCCGGCATCGGGAACTCCCGGACTACACTGTCGCTGGCAAGCACCAATCCACCAGCTGAGTAGCCAGGAGTTCCCGATGCTGCATTCTGCCTCCGGATTCAGGGGCATCCGCGTGGGTGCCATCGCCGGAGCCCCGGCCCGCCACGAACCGCTCGACGGCGGAGCGGGCCAACCCCGGATCTGCGTCACCTACCGGTGCGCCAAGGGCCACGAGACATCGCTGGTGTTCGCCAAGCTTCCGGAGGAGCAGATCCCCGGGGTGTGGGACTGCCGCCGCTGCGGCGCCCCGGCCACCCGCGACGAGGCCCGCTTCGCGCTGGAGGACGAAGCCGCCGAGGGGTACAAAAGCCACCTCGAATACGTTAAAGAGCGGCGCTCCAGCCAGGACGCCGAAGACGTGCTGGCCGGAGCGCTGGAAAAACTACGCGCCCGACGCGCCTTTCCGGACAAGCTGCTCGGGGACGCGTGAGGCCGCGTCCTCGTCAATCAGCCACAGCGTTTGGAGGCGACCGCGCGGCCCCGCCGCCGGCACCTGCACGGGGTTGGCGCCGGCGAGGGCCAGGCCCACCGCACCGGCCTTGTCATCGCCGGCCACCACCATCCACACCTCGTTCGCGGTGTTGATGGTGGGCAGCGTGAGCGAGAGCCGGGCCGGCGGCGGCTTGGGGGAGTTACGGACACCGACGACGGTCAGTTCCTTCTCCCGGATGCCTGCCTGCTCCGGGAACAGCGAGGCCACGTGGGCGTCGGGGCCGACGCCCAGCAGCACGATGTCCAGCCGCGGCAGGCTGCCGGGCTCCTCCGGGCGGTCATCGGACATGTCGGCGGCGTGCTCGGCTGCCGCAGCCTCGGCGAGCCGCCGGGCATAGTCGGCGGCGGCCTCCTCGGGGGTGCCGAAGTCGTCCGTGGAGCCGGGCACGTGGACGCGGGCCGGGTCCACCTCGATGTGCGAAAGCAGGGCCTCGTGAGCCTGGCGGGCGTTCCGGTCGGCGTCATCGCCGCCGACGAAGCGTTCATCCCCCCACCAAAAGTTCACCTTGGACCAGTCCACCGCCGGCGCGGCCGGTGACTCCGCAACCGCCTTGAGCGAGCCGATACCCATCGTGCCGCCGGTCAGCACCACCGTCGCCTCGCCGTGTTTGTCCTGGATGTCGACGAGCTTGGTGATCAGGCGCGCCGCGATAGCGGCCATCAGGACAGTCGAGTCAGGATGGATGCTTACTCTGGGATCAGCGCTCACTGGGACGGACACTCCTTAGGTTGGTACGGGGCAGTCCCATAGTAATCACTTCGCCGAAGACTTCGTCCGGGTCCAGGCGGCGGAGCTCCTCTGCCAGGCAGTCCTTGAGGCTGCGGCGCGGCAACGAAATCCGCTGCGCCGGCTGGCCGGGCTGGGTCAGTTCCGCCACGGTGAGCCCGGGCCTGAACAGCTGCACGTCACCTGCCGTGCGGGTCAACCGCACCCGCCGGATCCCGGTGCCGGCCGGGTCGGCGACAATGGTCACCGGAGCGTCCAGCGCCAGCGTCAACCATGCCGCCAGCAGCATGGTGCTGGGGGAGTCCGAGGCGCCCTCGACGGCGACCGCGGTGACCGGCGAGGAGTCCACCTGGTCCAGGACTGCCGCCAGCTGGATGCGCCAGTTGGTCAGGCGGGTCCAGGCCAGGTCGGTATCGCCGGCCTTGTACGTGCTGCGGAGATTCTCCAGGGCCGCCAGCGGATCCGACTCGTTCGCGGAATCCGTGATCCGGCGGTGCGCGATCCGGCCGATCGACGTCTCGCAGGCGTTCCGCGGCGCGCCGTGCGGCCACCAGGCCACGATGGGGGCATCCGGGAGGAGCAGGGCGGCCACGAGGGATTCGCTTTCCTCCGCGAGTTCGCCATAGCCGCGGAGCAGGATGACCTCGGAAGCGCCGGCGTCGCCGCCCACCCGGATCTGGGCGTCCAGCCGGGTCGGAGCCGAGGCGCCGGCGTCGGCCAGGACGATGATCCGGCACGGGTGCTCCCGGCTGGCCTCGTTGGCGGCCTCGATGGCTTCCTCCTCGAGGCCCGACTTGGTCACCACCACCAGGGTCAGCACGCGGCCGAGGGCGATCACGCCGCCCTGTTCGCGCAGCGCCATGATCTTCTTGGAGATCTTGGAGGTTGTTGTATCGGGAAGATCTACAATCATGGCCTTCTCCAGGTCCGTCCGTCGCGGGCGAGCAGTTCATCTGCGGAGGCGGGACCCCAGCTTCCCGGGGCGTAGGGCTCCGGCTGTTCCTTCAGGCCGGCCCAGAAATCCTCGAACGGGTCCAGGATCTTCCAGGACAGTTCCACTTCCTGGTGCCGCGGGAACAGGGGCGGCTCGCCCAGCAGCACGTCCAGGATGAGCCGTTCGTACGCCTCCGGGCTGGACTCCGTGAACGAGTGGCCGTACCCGAAGTCCATCGTGACGTCGCGGACTTCCATCTGGGTGCCGGGGACCTTGGAACCGAAACGGATCGTGGCGCCCTCGTCGGGCTGCACCCGGATCACGACGGCGTTTTGGCCGAAGTCGTCTTCCCCGTGGTCGCGGAACAGCAGGTTGGGCGCGCGCTTGAACACGACCGCGATCTCCGTCACCCGGCGTCCCAGCCGCTTCCCGGCCCGCAGGTAGAACGGCACTCCGCTCCAGCGCCGGGTGTTGATATCCACCCGGATCGCCGCGAACGTCTCGGTGGTGGAGTCGGCGGGGATGCCTTCCTCCTCGAGATAGCCCAGGACCTGTTCGCCGCCCTGCCAGCCGCCGGCGAACTGGCCGCGCGCCGAGTGCGTGGAAAGGTCGTCCGGCAGCCGCACGGCTGCGAGGACTTTTTCCTTCTCGGCGCGCAGGTCGTCCGCGTTGAAGGAGATAGGTTCCTCCATGGCGGTCAGGGCCAGCAGCTGCAGCAGGTGGTTCTGGATCACGTCGCGGGCCGCACCCACGCCGTCGTAGTAACCGGCGCGGCCGCCCGTCCCGATGTCCTCAGCCATGGTGATCTGGACGTGGTCAACGTAGTTGGCGTTCCACAACGGTTCGAACAGCTGGTTCGCGAAGCGCAGCGCCAGGATGTTCTGGACCGTCTCCTTGCCGAGGTAGTGGTCGATCCGGAAGACCGCGTCCGGCGGGAAGACGGACTCCACAATGTCGTTGAGCTGCCGGGCCGACTCAAGGTCGTGCCCGAACGGCTTCTCGATCACGACGCGCCGCCACTTGTCGCCTTCGGCCTGGGCAAGCCCGTGCTTGGAGAGCTGCCGGCAGACCAGTTCGAAGGCCTTCGGCGGGATGGACAGGTAGAAGGCGTGGTTGCCGCGCGTGCCGCGCTGCTCGTCCAACTCGTCGATTGTTTCGCTGAGCCGCTCAAAGGCGTCGTCGTCGTCGAACTCGCCCTGCACGAAGCGGATGCCCTCGGCGAGCTGCTTCCAGACCGTCTCGTCGAACGGCGTGCGGGCGTAGCTCTTGACCGATTCCTTCACCTCGGCGGCGAAGTCCTCGTTCTCCCACTGCCGCCGGGCGAATCCCACAAGGGCGAAGCTCGGCGGCAGCAGCCCACGGTTGGCGAGGTCGTAGACGGCCGGCATAAGTTTCTTGCGGGCGAGGTCACCGGTGACGCCGAAGAGTACCAGGGATGAGGGGCCGGCGATGCGGTTCAGGCGGCGGTCCCGCGGGTCCCGGAGCGGATTGCGCCCCCGGCCCGCGGGCTTCGGGCCGCCGTTTTGCGAGAGTGGCATGGTTGCTGTGGTGCCTTAGCTTTCGGTAGAGGACGCTGGGCGGTCGGCAGACGGCGTGCCGGCCAGCGAGGAGACGAGCTGCTGCAGCTGGCGGACGCCGGCGGCACGGTCCGTGAGGTGGAGCCGAAGCACGGGCCGGCCGTGTTGGCCGAGGACCTGGGCGTCGCCGGCGGCCTGGGCGGAGATCAGCTCGCCGAAGGTAAACGGACGGTCCGGGATGGCGAGGTCCGTTGCGGACGCCGCCGTGACCTGCAGGAACACGCCGATCGCCGGTCCGCCCTTGTGGAACTGGCCCGTGGAGTGGAGGAACCTTGGACCCCAGCCGAAGGTGACGGGGCGGCCGCTCAGAGCTGCCAGTTCATCGCGGATGCCTTCGAGCGGCGCGTAGTTGAGCCGGTCGAAGTAGGCCTGGACGCTGAGGTAGCCGTCCGTGCCGAGCTGGCCCAGCAGCGCGCTGACCGCTTCGGCCGCGGTGCCGGCCTGGCCCAGCCAATCCCCGCCGCGGATCTCGATGGCGCCGTCGGTGAAGTTTGCCGGCGTCGGTTCCGGCTGCGCATCCAACAGACCTCGGGCGGCCACCTTGGCGGCCTCGACGTCGGGCTGGTCGAAGGGGTTGATGCCGAGCAGCCGCCCCGCGACGGCGGTGGCGAACTCCCAGGTCATCATCTGCGCGGCGAGGCCGCCGGCGATCGCGGCCTCGTTGGCGCCGAGTTCGACGTCGGCGTCCGCGGCGACCAGCCGGATCACCAGCACATCCGCGGCGCCGGCCTTCACCTCGGGCGCGTCCGGGCCGGCGACTACCGGCAGCACGCCGGTGCCGAGCTTGCCGGTGGACTCGGCGATGAGCTGTTCGGCCCAGTCGGCGAACCCGGCGATCCCCGAACCGTCCTCGGCGATGACGATCTTGTCGCGCAGCGGGTTGGTGCCGCCCAGCGCGGCGCCGAGGGCGAGTCCGATGTTCTCTTCGCTGTCGTCGTTGAGGATTTCGGCGGTTTCCTCGGCCTCGTCCAGGAAGGCCTGGATGTCCACGCCGGCCAGCCCGCACGGCACCAGCCCGAAGGCGGTGAGCGCCGAATAGCGGCCGCCAACGTTCGGGTCGGCATTGAAGACCGCCCGGTAGCCGGCTTCCCGTGCGGACTTGTCCAGCGGCGAGCCCGGGTCCGTGACGATGATGATCCGGCTCTTCGCGTCCAGCCCGGCTTCGGTGAAAGCGTGCTCGAAGACGCGGCGCTGCGAGTCGGTCTCCAGGGTCGAACCCGACTTGGAGGAGACCACGATGGCGGTCTCCGCCAGCCGGTCCGCCAGGGCGGCGGCAACCTGCTCGGGGTCGGTGCTGTCCAGCACCGTCAGCTCGACGCCGGCGGTTCCGGCGATAACCTCGGGGGCGAGGGAGGAACCGCCCATGCCGCACAGGACGATCCGGCCCACGCCCTCGGCGCGGAGCGCGTCGCGGAGCGCCAGGATGTCCGCCACCAGCGGCTGGGAGATGGTGGCGGCCTCCACCCATCCGAGCCGGACCGCGGCCTCGGCTTCGGCGTCGGGGCCCCACAGGGTGGCGTCCTTGGCGAAGATCCGGGTGGCGACCCGTTCCTCCAGCAGCGCGGGCAGGTGCTGTTCATGGGCCTGGCGGGCAGCGCCCGCGGCGTCGTAGCTGAGAGTGGTCATGGGGGACTACGCGTCCTTCCGTGCAGCGGCGAGGGCGCCCTCGACGTCGGCCAGCAGTTCCTTCCAGCTTGCCACAAACTTGTCGAGGCCCTCCGACTCAAGCACGGCGACGACTTCGTTGTAGGAGATGCCGAGGGCATCAAGCGCGTTCAGGGTCGCGTTGGCGTCGTCGTAGCCTCGGGTGACCGTGTCGCCGGTGATGGCGCCGTGGTCGTAGGTGGCGTCCAGGGTCTTTTCCGGCATGGTGTTGACCACGCCGGGGGCGACGAGTTCGGTCACGTAGAGGGTGTCCGGGTAGGCCGGATCCTTGACGCCGGTGGAGGCCCAGAGCGGCCGCTGCGGACGCGCGCCGGCTTCGGCGAGCAGGGCCCAGCGCTCGGTGGAGAAGAGCTCCTCGTAGACCTGGTAGGCCAGGCGGGCGTTGGCGAGTCCGGCCTTGCCCTTGAGCGCCCTGGCTTCCGGCGTGCCGATCGCGTCGAGGCGCTTGTCGATTTCGGTGTCCACGCGGGAGACGAAGAACGACGCGACGGAGTGGATCTTGGACAGGTCGTGGCCGTTTTCCTTGGCCTGCTCGAGTCCGCTCTGGAAGGCGTTGATCACGGCGCGGTAGCGCTCGAGCGAGAAGATCAGGGTCACGTTCACGCTGATGCCGCTGGCCAGCGTGGCGGTGATCGCCTCGAGGCCTTCGAGCGTGGCGGGGATCTTGATCAGGACGTTGTCCTTGTTGACCTGGCCGTAGAGTTCCTTGGCCTCGGTGATGGTGCCGGCGGTGTCCCAGGCAAGGCGGGGATCCACCTCGATCGAGACGCGGCCGTCGACGCCGTTCGTCGCGGCGGCGACGGGGGCGAACAGGTCGCAGGCGTCGGCGACGTCGGTGGTGGTGATGGCGAAGATGGTTTCCTCGACGCTGGCTCCGGCGGCTGCCATCTCTTTGATTTTGCCGTCGTAGTCGGTGCCGGCGGTGATCGCCGCGTGGAAGATGCTCGGGTTGGTGGTGACACCAACGACGTTCTTCTCTTCGATCAGCTTGCGCAGCGTGCCGGTGGCGAGGCGGCCGCGGGAGAGGTCATCGAGCCAGATGGAAACGCCGGCGTCGGACAACTGCTGGGTGGGGGTGGTGTTCATGTGTAACTCCTGAAGTCTGGGGCCGCCGCCGGCGTCGTGCGGGCGGCGGCCCGGAAAGCGTGAAGTTGGGCTTAGGCGGTGAGGCCCGCGAGGGATTCCTTCGCGGCGGCGGTCACAGCCTCGGCGGTGATGCCGAATTCCTGGAACAGGCGCTTGTAGTCGGCGGAGGCGCCGAAGTGCTCCAGGCTGATGGAACGGCCGGCGTCGCCGACAAATTCCCTCCAGCCCAGCGCGAGGCCGGCTTCAACGGAGACGCGTGCCTTGACGGAGGCGGGAAGCACGGCCTCGCGGTAGGCGGCGTCCTGCTTGTTGAACCATTCCACGCACGGCATGGACACGACCCGGGTGGGGATGCCCTCGGCCTGCAACGATTCGCGGGCCTCCACGGCCAGCTGGACCTCGGAGCCGGTGGCGATCAGGATGACCTGCGCCCCGGTGGTCCGGCCGTCGGCTGAGGCTTCGGCCAGCACGTAGCCGCCCTTGGCAACCCCCGCGGTCGAGGCGAACGTGTCCGCCTCGGCGTCGCCGGTGCCGCGGGCGTAGGTGGGGATGTTCTGCCGGGTCAGCACAATGCCGGCCGGGTTGCCGTGGTTCTCCAGCATGACCTTCCAGGCGGCGGCGACCTCGTTCGCATCTCCCGGGCGGACAACATCCAGGCCCGGGACCGCGCGGAGTGAGGCGAGCTGCTCAACCGGCTGGTGGGTCGGGCCGTCCTCGCCGAGGCCGATCGAGTCGTGCGTCCAGACATACAGCGACGGGACACCCATCAGGGCGCCAAGCCGGATCGCCGGGCGCTGGTAGTCGGAGAAGATCAGGAACGTGCCGGAGAACGCGCGGGTCGGGCCGGCCAGGCTGATCCCGTTCACGATCGACGCGGCGGCGTGTTCGCGGATGCCGAAGTGCAGCACCCGGCCGTAGGGGTTGCCCTTCCACGCCTCGGTCTGCCGGGAGGCCGGGATGAACGAGGGCGAGCCTTCGATGGTGGTGTTGTTCGACTCGGCGAGGTCCGCGGAGCCACCCCACAGTTCGGGCAGGACCGGACCGATCGCGTTCAGGACCTTGCCGGACGCGGCGCGGGTGGAGACGTCCTTGCCGGCTTCGAAAACCGGCAACGCGGCGTCGAGTTCGGCAGGGAGCTTGCGGGCTTCGACACGCTCGAGCAGTGCGGCGGCGTCCGGGTTGGCGGACTGCCACGCCTCGAAGGAGTCCTGCCACGAGCTCCGGGCAGCGGCGCCGCGGGCCTGCACCTCGCGGGTGTGGGCCAGGACCTCGTCGTCAACCTGGAAAGTGCGCTCCGGATCGAAGCCGAGGACCTTCTTCAGGCCGGCGACTTCCTCCGCGCCCAGGGCCGAGCCGTGGATCTTGCCGGTGTTCTGCTTCTTCGGCGCGGGCCAGCCGATGATGGTCCGCAGCGAGATGATCGAGGGTTTGCCCGTTTCGGCCTTCGCCGCGAGCAGGGCGGCGTGGAGTTCCGCCACGTCCTCCTTGTACTCGCCGGTCCGGGTCCAGTCGACCCGCTGGGTGTGCCAGCCGTAGGCCTCGTAGCGCGCCAGGACGTCCTCGGTGAACGCGACGTCGGTGTCGTCCTCGATGCTGATGTGGTTCTCGTCGTAGATCACCACGAGGTTGCCCAGCTCCTGGTGCCCGGCGAGCGAGGAGGCCTCGGAGGTTACGCCTTCCTGCAGGTCGCCGTCGGAAGCGATCACCCAGACGGTGTGGTCGAACGGGCTGGTGCCGGCGGGAGCGTCGGCGTCAAACAGTCCGCGCATCCGGCGCTGGGAGTAGGCGAAGCCGACGGCGGACGCAAGGCCCTGGCCGAGCGGGCCGGTGGTGATCTCCACGCCGGCGGTGTGCTTGTACTCCGGGTGTCCCGGGGTCAGCGAACCCCAGGTCCGCAGCGCCTCCAGGTCCTTCAGCTCCAGGCCGTAACCGGAGAGGAACAGCTGGATGTACAGCGTCAGGGACGTGTGGCCCGGGGACAGGATGAACTTGTCACGGCCCAGCCAGTCCGGGTTCGCCGGATCGTGCCGCATCAGTTTCTGGAAGAGCAGGTACGCGGCCGGCGCCAGGCTCATCGCCGTGCCGGGGTGGCCGTTGCCGACCTTCTCCACCGCATCCGCCGCGAGCACCCGGACGGTATCCACGGCGCGCTGGTCCAGATCGGTCCATGACAGTTCTTGCTCTTCCAAATGTGGCACGAAAACCGGGCCCCTCTCTGTGCTGACGGCCGGCGGTACGCGTTCCCTCCGGGCGGATTCCCTCGGGGAGCTTTACCGCGGTGGCACAGGTCGGTGCCCGCTGCGGTTCGTACCAGCCGTTCACCATCGAAACGTTGATCTATCATTCAGTCGCATGCGCAGGGGCAGGGAGCGCCGTTGGGGGCGTCCGCCGGTGCGTGCTGATCTGTCAGACAGCTTAGCCCCATTCCCCCTGCCGGGCAGCGTGCATCTCACGAATTGGACCGGATTTCGGCTTATGTGAATCACCGCGCGCCGCTGCGGCGGTGAGGCGGCGTTAACCTGGCGGAATTCCGGGCGCCCGCCGCGGGACCCGGACGCCGGTGCTGCCACGGTATGATGGTGCGTGGCTACCAACGGGGGAGAGGACATGCCTGTGCGCCGCGCGTGGACCCCCTCCGAAAGCAGTGCGGCGGATTTTGCACGCACTGCGACGACCAGCCGGACTGAACAGCCAGACAGAACAGAGTGACTGCCACCGTGAGCACAACAGATACGCCGCTTAATGCCGCCCAGGCCCCAGGCCGGATCGGCTTCGCCCGCAAAGCCAAGGCCTACCTCGCGCTCACGAAACCCCGGGTGATCGAACTGCTGCTGGTCAGCACCCTGCCCACCATGATCTACGCCGAGCGGGGCTTTCCCTCCCTTGGCCTGATCCTGGCGACGCTCGTGGGCGGCGCCTTCGCCGCCGGCAGCGCGGGCTCCTTCAACTGCTACATCGACCGGGACATCGACAAGCTCATGCACCGGACGGAGAACCGGCCGCTGGTCACGGGCGAGGTGACGCCACGTGAAGCGCTGGCGTTCTCCTGGCTCCTCGGCGCGGCCGCGATCGCGATCCTCTGGTTCGGCGCCAACCCGCTCTCGGCCTGGCTGGGACTCGGCGCCATCGTTTTCTACGTGGTGATCTACACGATGATCCTCAAGCGCCGCACCGCGCAGAACATCGTCTGGGGCGGTGCCGCCGGCTGCTTCCCGGTACTGATCGCTTGGGCCGCCGTGACCAACACGGTGGAATGGCCCGCCGTCGTCCTCTTCATGGTGATCTTCCTCTGGACCCCGCCGCACTACTGGCCGCTGTCCATGCGCTACGGCGAGGACTACCGCAACGCCAACGTGCCGATGCTCGGCGCCATCGCCGGCGCCAAGGTCGTGTCCGTGCAGGTCGTCCTGTACGCCTGGGCCATGGTCGCGTGCTCATTGCTGCTGATCCCGGTCGGCGGGGCCGGCTGGGTCTACACCGGCACCGCCGTCGCCGCGGGTGCCTGGTTCCTGTACGAAGCGCACGCCCTCTACAACCGGGCCCAGGGCGGCGACGTGTCCAACAAGGGCGCCATGAAGGTCTTCCACGGCTCCATCAGCTACCTCACCCTGCTCTTCCTCGCGCTGGCCGTCGACCCGTTCATCGGGTCCGCCCTCGTCGGCGGCTAAGCCGGCCCCGAAACAAACAACGCGCCGGTCACCTGCCGCCCGTTCCGGTCCTCCGGAGGGGCGCCAGGTGACCGGCGCGTTCTGTTTTCTACGGCCGCTGACGGCCTGCGGTAGGGGCTACTTCAGCGGGCTGCTGCGCGCAAGGTCCGCAGCGTTGGTGGACGCGCTCATCAGCAGCGCCGCGCCGAGCATGTGCGCGCCGACAAGCAGGGCAGGGATGCCGTTGTAGTACTGCGTGAAGCCGATCGCAGCCTGCAGCACGGTGACACCCGGCAGCAGGAACACGGCGGTGCGGAAGGGGCCGGTGATGCGGCCGCGGAGCACCAGGAACACGCCGAACAAGGCCCCAGCGGTGACGAGGTAGGCCGGAACGGCGTGGATGTGCGAGAAGAGGTCCCAGTCCAGGTTGTTGCGCGGGGCGTTCGCGTCGCCGGCGTGCGGGCCCGCCCCGGTCACCACGACGCCGAGGCAGACGGCGACGGCGGAGAACACCGCGACGGCGGACAGCACCGGCCGCGCGGCGCCCGGCAGTGCCGGGAGCTCGCGGGTGCGGAACGTACCGGTCCTGCCATAGGCGCGGTTGACGAGCAGCGTGGCGAGGACCACAAGGGCCATGGAGACCAGGAAGTGCAGGCCAACCACCCACGGGTTCAGCCGGGTCAGGACGGTCACGCCGCCGATGACGGCCTGGGCCGGGATGCTGGCCAGCAGGCCGAGCGCCAGCAGGAACAGGTCCCGGCGTTCGCGGCGCAGGTTCCACAGGTACACCAGCATCATGACGGCGACGGCGGCGAGCGCGAAGGTCAGGAGCCGGTTGCCGAACTCGATGATGCCGTGGATACCCATCTCCGGCGTGTTGACAAGCGAATTGTCGGTACAACGGGGCCACGTGGGGCAGCCGAGGCCGGAGGCGGTAAGGCGGACGGCGCCGCCGGTGACCACCAGCACGGTCTGGCCAACCAGGGACAGCACGGCCAGCCGGCGGACCGTCTTGTCGACGGTGCCGGGCAGTCGGGAGGAAATCCGGGACACGATCCGGGAAGGGCGGGACGCCGTACTCACAGTTTTCTCAATTCCACTTGAACCAACGGGTTGCTGCGGCGCCGGCGATCGCCGTCCAGAGCAGCAGGACAAACACGGCGGCCAGGTTGACGCTGCCGTGCAGGAAAGCATCCCGCAGCGCCTGGCCCAGCGCGCCGGAGGGAAGGAAATGGACTATTGCCTGGGCGAGGGCTGGGAGGCGTTCGGCCGGAATGACGATGCCGCCGAGCGCACCGAGCAGGATCCACAGTAGGTTGGTGATCGCCAGCGTGGCCTCCGGACGCACCGTGCCGGCGACCAGCAGGCCGAGGGCGGTGAACGCCGCGGCGCCGAGCACCAACAGCGCCAGCCCGGGGAGGATGCCCGGCGCCAAAGGCCGCCAGCCCAGCGGCAGGGCGACGGCTGTGACCACCAGCACCTGCAAGAGCAGTACCGCGAGCACCGCCAGCACCTTGCCCAGGATCAGCCCGGCCCGGCCCAGCGGGGTGGTGGAAAGGAAGCGCAGCACACCGTACCGGCGGTCGAATCCGGTGGAGATGCCCTGCCCGGTGAAGGCCGTGGACATGGCGCACAGGGCCAGGATGCCCGGCACCGCCACGTTGACCCGGCTGGAACCGAGGCCGTCCAGCAGGGGCGTGACGGTCAGCCCGACCAGGGCCAGCAGCGGCAGGATGATCGCGAGGATCAGCTGCTCGCCGTTGCGGAGCATGGTGACAGTCTCGTACCTGCCCTGCAGCAGGATCCGGCGGACCAGGGTAGCGGGCGCACTGCCCAGCGGTGTGCCGGCTGTTGCGCCGGCGGGCGCGGAGCTCATCGGATGTCCCTTCCGGAGATGTCGAGGAAAACGTCCTCAAGGCTGCGGGCGGCCAGGCTCATGGAGGCGGGCATGATGCCCCGCTCGGCCCACCAGGCGGTGACGGCGGCGAGATCGGCGGGGGTCAGCGCGCCGGTGGCGCTGTAGCTGCCGGCGCGCGTCTCACGGACGTCGACGTCGGCCGGCAGGACGCCCGCCAGGTCCAGTCCGGGCGGCGCCTCGAAGAGCAGCGTCCGGATATGCTGTTCGCCGTCAGTGGCCAGTTCGTGCTTCAGCAACTGCGCGACGGTGCCCTCGGCGACGTTTCGGCCGGCGTCGATGATGTAGACGTAGTCGGCCAGGCGCTGCGCGTCGTCCATCAGGTGCGTGGTGAGGATGATGCCCATGCCGCGGTCCCGCAGTTCGCCGATCAGCTCGAAGACCAATTGGCGGGACTGCGGGTCCAGGCCGGCGCTCGGCTCGTCGAGGAAGAGCACCTCGGGACGGCCCACCAGGGCCGCGGCAAGGGCAAGCCGCTGCTTCTGGCCGCCGGAGAGGCGCCGCACGGAAGTGCGGCTGAACGCGTCGATGCCCAGCCGCTCAACGAGCTCATCCACCGGCCAAGGATCCTGGTACATGCCGGCGACGTGCCTGAGCAGCGGGATGGGCCGGGCCGACGGCGGCAGCCCGCCGTCCTGGAGCATCACGCCGACGCGGGCGCGCAGGTCCGCGCCGGCCGTGTCCGGGTCCCGGCCGAGCAGGCTGATGCTTCCGCCGGTGCGTTTCTGCAGGCCCTGGGCGCATTCGATGGTGGTGGTCTTGCCGGCACCGTTGGCGCCCAGCAGGGCGGTCACCTGGCCGCGTTCGGCCACGAGCGAGAGGCCGCTGACCACCCGCAGCATTTTGCCGTCAAGGCTGGGCAGGGGACCTACATCCTTGATGAGCCCGCTGATGGCCAGGGCGGGGGATTCTGGAGATCGCACCAAAGCATTCTACGCGATGTAGTAAGCCCGGGCCTGATCCCGGGCGGTCCCAGCAAAGCCATGCCTTACTGGATCGGGGGACTAAATTACGACATGATTGTGTTGTGTATTCCATGAGCCCAACTACCTCCGCCGTGCCTGCCGTGCGCGCGGGGTCGCGTGAGCCTGCCGAGCCCGCTGCAGGGCCCGTTGCAGTGCCGGCTGCCATGCCGTCGGCGCATGCCGCCGACGCCGAGGAACGCACCCGGGACCGTGTGCTGGGCGCAGTGCTCGAACACGGCCCGATCAGCGCCGCCGAGCTCGGCGAGCTGCTGGGATTCACCCCCGCTGCGGTCCGCCGCCACCTGGACCACCTGTCACGCCACGGCGTGATCGAGGTCAAACGGGCCGCCCGCGCCGGCGCCGGTGCCGGCCGCCCGGCCCGCCGCTACGTACTCAGTTCGCAGGGCCAGTCCACGCTCGGGAACGACTACCTCGATATCGCCAGTTCCGCCCTGCGGCGCCTCGGCGAAACGGCGGGTTCCGACGCGGTGCGGGAGTTCGCCGTCGAGCGGTTCGCCGACATGGAACGCCGCTATGCGCCAGAAATCGAGCGGGCGGGGACCGACATCACCGCCCGCGCCCAGGCACTGTCCGAGGCGTTGAGCCGCGACGGGTTTGTCGCCTCGGCGCAGTCGATCGAGGCCAAGGCCCCGCTCCCGGCGGCCCTCTCCAGCGTCCAGCTGTGCCAGGGGCACTGCCCCATCCAGCAGCTCGCCGCCCAGTTCCCCGTGTTCTGCGAGGTGGAGACCGAACTGTTCTCCCGGCTGGTCGGCGTCGATGTGCGCAGGCTCTCCACGCTCGCGCGCGGCGGCCACGTCTGCACCACCCACATACCTACGGGCCGTCCGGCCGCCGGCGGGGCTACCAGCCCCGCGGGCCCGGGCAACCCGGACGAAGTATCCAACCATCTGCAAGAAAGGCCGTGATGACGGACCAACTATCAGAGAAGAAGGTTGCTGAATCCACTGTGATCTCGGAGATTCTGGAAAAGAATCCCGAGCTCCACGGAATCGGCACCTACGAATACGGCTGGGCCGACAAGAACGACGTCGGCGCGAACGCCCGCCGTGGTATCAATGAGGACGTCGTGCGTGACATCTCGGCCAAGAAGAACGAGCCGGAGTGGATGCTCGACCTCCGCCTCAAGGGCCTGAAGTACTTCGACCGCAAGCCCATGCCCACGTGGGGCGCGGACCTGTCCGGCATCGACTTCGACAACATCAAGTACTTCGTGCGCTCCACCGAAAAGCAGGCCGCCACCTGGGAGGACCTGCCCGAGGACATCCGCAACACCTACGAGAAGCTGGGCATCCCGGAAGCCGAGCGCAGCCGCCTCGTCTCCGGCGTCGCCGCCCAGTACGAGTCCGAGGTTGTCTACCACCAGATCCGCGAGGACCTGGAAGCCCAGGGCGTCATCTTCCTGGACACGGACACCGCGCTGCGGGAGCACCCGGAGATCTTCCAGGAGTACTTCGGCACCATCATCCCGGTGGGCGACAACAAGTTCGCCTCGCTGAACACGGCCGTGTGGTCCGGCGGGTCCTTCGTGTACGTGCCCAAGGGCGTCCACGTGGACATTCCCCTGCAGGCCTACTTCCGCATAAACACGGAAAACATGGGCCAGTTCGAGCGGACCCTGATCATCGCGGATGAGGACTCCTACGTCCACTACATCGAGGGCTGCACCGCCCCGATCTACACCTCGGACTCGCTGCACTCCGCCGTGGTGGAGATCATCGTGAAGAAGGGCGCCCGCGTCCGCTACACGACCATCCAGAACTGGTCCAACAACGTGTACAACCTGGTCACCAAGCGCGCCATCTGCGAAGAGGGCGCCACGATGGAGTGGATCGATGGCAACATCGGTTCCAAGGTCACCATGAAGTACCCGGCCGTTTACCTCGTCGGTGAGGGCGCGAAGGGCGAGACCCTCTCGATCGCGTTCGCCGGCGAAGGCCAGCACCAGGACACCGGGTCGAAGATGGTGCACATCGCCCCGAACACGAAGAGCTCGATCATCTCCAAGTCCGTGGCCCGCGGCGGCGGCCGTGCCGCCTACCGCGGCCTGGTCCAGGTCCGCGAAGGCGCCAAGCACTCCGCCAACACGGTCCGCTGTGACGCGCTGCTGGTGGACACCATCAGCCGCTCGGACACCTACCCGTACATCGACATCCGCGAGGACGACGTCACCATGGGGCACGAGGCCACGGTCTCGCGCGTCAGCGAAGAGCAGCTGTTCTACCTGATGTCCCGCGGGATGCGCGAAGACGAGGCCATGGCAATGATCGTGCGCGGCTTCATCGAGCCGATCGCCCGTGAACTGCCGATGGAATACGCCCTCGAGCTGAACCGCCTGATTGAACTGCAGATGGAAGGATCGGTCGGTTAATGACTGACATCACTACTGAAAAGGCCCGCATCGGCGCGCCCTCATCCCAGCCGTTCATTGACGGTTTCACCGAGGAAGGCGAAAGCCTCTCGCCGCTGAACACCGCCGAGTCGAAGGCCCCGCTGGCCGGCGAAGCCGTCAAGGCGCACTCGCACGGCGGCGGCGTCGGCGTGCCGGACAGCTCGCGCGCCGGCCGCCTGACCTCCTACCAGCTGGCGGACTTCAAGCCGCTGACCGGCATGGAGGAAGACTGGCGGTTCACCCCGCTCAAGCGCCTCCGCGGCCTGCACACCGAGGTCCTCAGCGGTGCCGCACCGTCCGTGGCCGTCACCGGCCCGGAGAGCGTCCGGGTTGAGACCGTGGGACGCGACGATGCCCGCATCGGCTCCGCAGCGATCCCGGAAGACCGGGTTTCGGCCAACGCCTGGGAGAACTTCACCGAGGCCACCGTCATCACGGTGCCCGCCGAAGTCCAGGCCGTGGGCGAGGTCAGCGTGGTCCTGACCGGCCAGGGCGACGCGGCCTCCGCGCAGCACATCGTGATCATCGCGGAGAAGTTCTCCAAGGCCGTTGTTGTACTGGACCACCAGGGCAGCGCCGTCGTCTCGGAAAACGTCGAAATCCTGGTTGAAGACGGCGCGCAGCTTACCGTCATCTCGCTGCAGGAATGGAACGACGACGCCGTGCACGCGTCCTCCCAGCAGGCAAAGCTGGGCCGCGACGCCAAGTTCAAGCACATCGTCGTCAGCCTCGGCGGCGACCTCGTCCGTGTGACGCCGTCGGCCCGCTTCACCGCGCCCGGCGCGGAAGCCGAACTGTTCGGCCTGTACTTCGCCGACGCCGGCCAGCACCTCGAGCAGCGCCTGTTCGTGGACCACGCGGTTCCCAACTGCAAGTCCAACGTGCTCTACAAGGGCGCCCTGCAGGGCCGGAACGCGCACACCGTCTGGGTGGGTGACGTCCTGATCCGCAAGGAAGCCGAAGGCACCGACACCTACGAGGCCAACCGCAACCTGGTCCTCACCGACGGCGCCCGCGCGGATTCCGTGCCCAACCTCGAGATCGAGACCGGCCTGATCGCCGGCGCCGGCCACGCCAGCGCCACCGGCCGCTTCGACGACGAGC
This sequence comes from Arthrobacter sp. SD1074B, assembly GCF_056780195.1. NCBI lineage: Bacteria > Bacillati > Actinomycetota > Actinomycetes > Micrococcales > Micrococcaceae > Arthrobacter > Arthrobacter sp. SD1074B. The sequence goes on from NZ_JBRAZT010000001.1 coordinate 1,923,778, forward strand.
ACCTGTTCTACCTGATGGCCCGCGGCATTCCGGAAAAGGTGGCCCGCCGGCTCGTGGTCCGTGGATTCCTGAACGAGATCATCCAGCAGATCAAGGTTCCAGTCATTGAAGATCGCCTCACGGCCGCCGTCGAGCGCGAGCTCGCCGCCACGGACCACTAGAGAAGCACGGGACAAGAACATGACGGAACAGCCAAAGGGCGAGCTGGTCTGCAACGCCAGCGAGATCCAGGTCAAGCAGGCGCTGCGGATCCTGATCGACGACTACCCGGTCGCGGTCGTCAAGGACTCGATGGGGGAGATCCACGCCATCGGTGACACCTGCTCGCACGCGGACATCTCGCTCTCCGAGGGGGAGGTGGAAGGCTGCAAGATCGAGTGCTGGGGCCACGGCTCCCAGTTCGACCTGCGCAGCGGCCAGCCGCTCCAGCTGCCCGCCTACGATCCCGTGCCGGTCTTTGCCGTCACCATCCAGGATGACGACGTCTATGTGGACGTCAGCACCATCCTCAACGGCGCCGAGGCCCCGAACTTCAGCTGACCGCGGGGGCGAGCCCCGCTTGCCCCCGCGGGCCGGCCAGCCAGCTTCAAGAAAACTTATCGACGAGAAAACGCACCACCGCCGAGGTGGCGGTGCAGAGGAGAACAAGACACATGTCCACTCTTGAGATCAAGGACCTGCACGTCAGCATTGACACCGAGCAGGGCACCAAGGAAATCCTTAAGGGCGTCAGCCTGACCATCAAGACCGGCCAGACCCACGCCATCATGGGCCCCAACGGCTCCGGGAAGTCCACCCTGGCGTCCACCATCGCCGGCCACCCGCGCTACAACGTCACGAGCGGAACCATCACGCTCGACGGCGAAGACGTCCTCGCGATGAGCGTCGACGAGCGCGCCCGCGCCGGACTGTTCCTGGCCATGCAGTACCCGGTTGAGGTTCCCGGCGTCAGCATGACCAACTTCCTGCGCACTGCCAAGACCGCGATCGACGGCGAAGCGCCCAAGCTTCGCACCTGGACCAAGGACGTCAAGGCCGCCATGGCGCAGCTGCGCATTGACGCCGACTTCACCCAGCGGAACGTCAACGAGGGCTTCTCCGGCGGCGAAAAGAAGCGCGTGGAAATCCTCCAGTTGGAGCTCTTCAAGCCGAAGTTCGCCATCCTCGACGAGACCGACTCCGGCCTGGACGTCGACGCGCTGAAGGTCGTCTCCGAGGGCGTCAACCGCGCCCACGCCGAAGGCAACATGGGCACCCTGCTGATCACGCACTACACCCGGATCCTGCGCTACATCAAGCCGGAATTCGTGCACGTGTTCGTGGACGGCAAGGTTGTCGAAGAAGGCGGCCCGGAGCTGGCCGACCGCCTTGAAGAAGAAGGCTACGACCGTTACCTCCCGGGCGCCGGAGCCGCCGCCATCGCTGCCGCCGACGCCGCAGCACAGGCCTAGTTAGGACTGAGCCATGACCGAAATCAATATGGCCCGCACGGGCCTCGAGGATGTCGAAGAGGCACTCAAGGACGTGATCGACCCTGAACTGGGCGTGAACATCGTTGACCTGGGCCTGCTCTACGGCCTGAAGTACTCCGACGACGACGGCGCCCTGCTGATTGACATGACGCTGACCACGGCGGCCTGCCCGCTCACCGACGTGATCGAGGAGCAGGTGGGCAAGGCCCTGGACGGCATTGTCGACGACTGGCGGCTGAACTGGGTGTGGATGCCGCCATGGGGTCCGGAGCGGATCACCGAAGACGGCCGCGACCAGATGCGAGCCCTGGGTTTCAACATCTAGGATCCCCACTGTCACGGCGAACCACGACGGCGGCCGGTCACCTTCGCACAGAAGGTGGCCGGCCGCCGTCGTTTTTCTGCCCTGATGGCATCGATTGCTCCGCAGCCGCCCTTTCAGCACGCCAAACGGGCGGTTAAGGAGCAGCCGATGGGCTACGGGGTGGCGACCTTGAAGGTGTCGCACTGATTGATGTCGCCGGTCTTGTAGCCCTGGTAGAACCACTTCTGCCGCTGCGCGCTGGAGCCGTGGGTCCAGGACTCCGGCGAGACGCGGCCGGTGGCGGCCTTCTGGATCCGGTCATCGCCCACCGAGGAAGCCGCGGACAGGGCGTCCTGCAGGTCTTGGGTCTTGAGCGGTTCCAGGAACGGCTGGCCGCTCTTCGGGTCCTTGGTGGTGGTGGCGTAGCGCACCCATAGGCCCGCGTAGCAATCGGCCTGGAGCTCCACCCGCACCGCGCCGGACTGCGGACCCTGCGGGTCCTGCTGGGCACGGTCGATGGTGCCGAGGACATTCTGGATGTGGTGGCCGAACTCGTGGGCCACCACGTACTCCTGCGCCAGCGGGCCGCCGGAGGAGCCGAAGCGGTCCACGAGCTCCTGGAAGAAGCCCGGATCGAAGTACGCCGTCTGGTCGGCGGGGCAGTAGAACGGGCCGACCTCCGAGGTGGCGGAACCGCAGCCGGTGCTGGTTGCACCGCGGAAAAGGACCGTGTCCGGTCGCGGGTATTTCTTGTTGTACTGCGCCAGGTAGTCCGGCCAGAACGCGTTCAGGCTGTTGACCGTGCCCACGATCCGGCACTCCAGGCGGGCGTCGGCGTCCGCGCCGGTCTTGCACGCCGGAGCGGTGCCCTGGCTCTGCGACTGCTGGTCCTGGGTGCCGCCGGCCAGGCCCTCCAGGAGCTGCGGGTTGATGCCGAACAGCGCGGCCAAGAGCAGCACAATGCCGCCGCCGATCCCGCCGCCTATTTTGGTTCCGCGGCCCATGCCGCCGCGGCTCTGGACCTGCGACGGGTCCAGCTGCACGTTGTCATTGAAACTCATGCTGAAACAATATCCTCCCCCCGGTAGTACGGGCGCCGTTGCCCGGTAAAGTTGATCCGATGCCTTTTCTCGACAGACTCCAGCGCTGGGCCGACGAGCGCCCTGACGGCACCGCCGTCGTCGTGGCCGGAAAACGACTGAGCTGGTCCGAGCTGCGGAACGTCGCGGCCGCGCTCGTCCCGGTGACGCCGGCCGTGACAGTGCTGGCCGAGCGCAACTCCACGGATTTCGCCGCCGCCTTCGCGGCGGCGGTGGCCGGTAGCCGCCGCTGCGCCGTGCTGGACCCCACCTGGCCGCAACAGCTCCTCGGCAGCTTGACCGCGCGGATCGCGGACACCGTCCCCGCCGCCGGCGCCGAGCTGGGCAGCGACCTCGCCGACGGACCGCCCGAGTCGCCGTTCCTGATCGGGCTCACCTCCGGGACCACGGCGCTGCCCAAGGCGTTCAGCCGTTCACGGCGTTCCTGGCAGCTGTCCTTCGACTCCTCCGTCGAGTTCTTCGGCCTGGCCCCGGACGACAGGACGCTCGCGCCCGGGCCGCTGGCCGCCAGCCTCAACCTCTATGCCCTCGCGGAGTGCCTGTATGCCGGCTCCGAATTCCACACCCTCGACCATTTCGACGTCGGGGACGCACACACCGCAGTCAGCCACGACGGCATCACGCGCCTGGTGCTGGTGCCCACGATGCTTCGGCTGCTGAGCGAGCGCGGCCTCGCCGGCGGGGTGGACGCCTCCGGGCTGCGCAGCATCATCTGCGCCGGTTCCAAGCTCGACGCGCGGACCCTGGAAGCCGCACGCCGCTGGGCGCCGAACGCAACGATCTTCGAGTACTACGGCGCCGCCGAGCTCAGTTTCGTCGCCGGCGCGGGCCTCCGGCCGGGCGAGGCACCGGCACTCGGGGGCCCCGGCCTGGGGACCGGGATCGGCGGCCCGTTTCCCGGCGTCGGGATCAGGATCCTGGACGACGGCGGAGCCCCGGTGCCGGACGGGCACGACGGCAACATCTGCGTGCGCAGCGGGATGGTCAGCGACGGCTACCTCTGGGGCGACGACGGCGAGGCGCTGCGGTGCTTCGACGGCTGGTACACCGTGGGGGACCAGGGCTACCTGTCCGGCGGGACCCTGCACCTGCTGGGCCGCCGCTCGGACATGATCGTCACCGCGGGCACCAACGTGTACCCGCACGAGGTGGAGCTGGCCCTCGCGTCGGTCCCGGGAGTCGCGGCCGCGGTGGCCGCCGGGCAGGCGGACGACCTGCGCGGCCAGCGCGTCGTGGCAGCGGTGCTGCCCTCGCACGGCGGCCTGACGGGAACGCAGCTGAAGGCCGGCGTCGAGGACGTCCTGGCCCGGAACAAGCGGCCGCTGGATTATTACCTGCTGGCCGAGCTGCCCCTCACCGACCGCGGAAAGCCCAGCCGTCCGCTCCTGCTTGAATGGATCGCCCGCAACGACCCGCGGATCCGGCGCCTTGGCTGAGGATCCGCTGCCGGCGGACCGGCAACCCGTCATCATCGCCGCACGGCGGACCCCGGTCTGCCGGGCCCACGGTGCCCTGAAGACCCGGCACGCCGAAGAGCTGCTGGCGCCGGTGCTGCGCCGCCTGCTGGCCGACACGGGCGCCGCTGCAGACCAGGTCTCCGACGTGGTGGTAGGCAACGCGGTGGGCGGCGGTGGCAACATTGCCCGGCTGGCGGCCCTCGAAGCCGGACTGCCGGTGAGCGTTCCCGGGCTGACGGTGGACCGGCAATGCGGTTCCGGGCTGGACGCGATAGTACTGGCATCCCGGCTGGTCGCCTCCGGAGGCCCCTTCGGGGGCGGTCCCGGCGGCGGAGGCGGGGGGATGTACCTCGCCGGCGGTGTGGAGAGCGTCAGCACGGCCCCGCTCCGTGCCCGTCCCGGCGCCGGGGGCGAGCCACAGTTCTACCGCCGGGCCCGGTTCGCGCCTGCCCGCTACGGTGACCCGGACATGGGGGTGGCCGCCGAAAACGTGGCTGTCCGTTTCGGCATTTCGCGGCAGCGGCAGGACGACTTCGCGCTGCGCAGCCACCGGCGGGCCCTCGACGCCGCAGCGGCCGGTGCCTTCGATGGCGAGGTTGTGGGCTTGCCCGGGCCCGATGGCCTTGCCATCCCTGATGACGGGCCGCGCCGTACCCTGACACCTGCGGTGCTGGCCCGGTTTCCGGCCGCGTTCGTTCCCGGCGGGAGCGTCACCGCCGGGAACTCCTGCTTCGACGCGGACGGGGCCGCCGCCGTGGTGGTTACCTCGCTGGCCCGGGCGCGTGCCCTCGGTGTCCGCGACGGCCTGCTGGTGGTCGGGACGGACACCGCCGGCGTCGAACCGGCACTGCTGGGGATGGGCGCGGCCGCCGCCGCGGAACGCCTGCTCACCGGTTCCGGCGTCGCGCCCGGGGACCTCGGACTGGTCGAGTTCAACGAGGCCTTTGCCTCGCAGGCGCTGGCATGCCTCGATCAGCTGGGCATCGAACCGCACCGCGCCAACTTCGACGGCGGAGCCCTTGCCTTCGGCCATGCCTACGGGGCGTCCGGCGCAGTGCTCGTGACGCGGCTGCTGGCCCAGGCCCGCCGGGATCCGGTGCAGGGCACACTGGCGCTGGCCATGATCAGCATCGCCGGCGGGATGGGGACCGCCGCGCTCTTCGAGTACCGGTCGTTCCAATAGCCGCCGGGCGGACATGTCCCGGCGGCCGGGCTTAGTCCTCCCAGTCCTCCGTCTCGCCCAATCCGCGGGCCGCCAGGGCCTCGCCGGTCTGCCGGGCAAACGCCACCGTGGTGATGAATACCGGCAGCACCAACGCGCGGGGGTTACGCTCCAGGCCCCGGGCGCGGGCCGAATCACGGACATCGGCATAGGCGCCTGCGATGAAAGGGATGCTGCGCAGCATCACGGCAATCGTCAGCGCAAACCGCTCGGGATCGGCTCCGAGACGGCGGAACGGCCGGGCCAGCGAAGCCACACCGTCCAACAGGGCCTGGACCGGAGTGGTGGCGGTCAGGATCGACGCGGCCACCACACAGACCAGGACATTCAACACGATCCGCGCCGCAGCGGGGCCGCCGAGCTGCCACCATTGGAACAGGCCAATCATGGCCAGCACGGGCAGGACCGGCCGGACCGCGCGAAGCAGCCTCCGGGCACCTGCCCCGCTGAGCAGGAATACCCCGGACAGCAGCGCAAGCCCCACGGCCGCCGCGGCCCAGTCGGCCAGCAGAAATGACCCCATCCCGCAGGCCAGCACCAGCAGGAACTTCAGCCACAGCGGAGCGCGGTGCACCGGGGAATTCCCCGGCACATAGTTGGCCAGCAGGAAGCCATGGCCTCTCATGGCCGCGCCGTATCCCCGCGGCCGGGTGGCACAGCAGCGGGATCGGCAGCGCACAGTTTCCGGTACTTCGCGACGGCGGCGGCCGCCCCGCCGTCAAACACGATCTTCCCGGCGTCCACCACGAGCACCCGGTCCAGATCCAAGGCAAGGTCCAGGTCGTGCGTGGACAGGATGACCTGCTGTTCCAACCCGGCCAGGGTGCGGCGCAGCAGTTCGCGGTTCCGCAGGTCCAGCAGCGTGGACGGCTCATCCAGCACCAGGATGTCCGGCTTGACGGCCAGCACGGCGGCGAGGGCCACCAGCTGCCGCTCGCCTCCGGAGAGCTCGTAGACACTCTGGTCCGCCAGCGCCAGCAGCCCAAAACGCTCTAGGGCCGCTTCGGCCAGGGCGCGTCGTTGGCCGGCGTTCCGCACCGAGCGGCGCAGGGACAATTCCACGTCCTCGCGGCCGGTGGGCATCACCAGCTGCGAGAGCGGATCGGTGAAGACAAAGCCCACTCGGCGGCGTACGGCCCGCACCTCGTGGACGGTGTCCGCACCGGAGACCGTGACAGTGCCGGAGGTCGGCGCAACAAGGCCGTTCAGCAACCGCAGGAGCGTCGACTTGCCGGATCCGTTGGCCCCGATCACGCCGATCCGCCGCTCCGTCAGGTCCAGGGACGTGGCGTGGAGCAGCGTCTTGGGTTCCGGCGAGCCGTCAACGGCAATCCGGACGGCCGCGCGGTCCAGGACAATGCTCATGCGCGTCCGTCTGCCCGCCGGATGCGGCGGACCAGCAGGTCAGGGAAGGCCTTGTGCAGGGCGAGTGCAATCGTGACGGCAAGGACGTTCTTGATGATGTCGCCGGGGTAGAACGCGAGGTCGGCCACGAAAGCCGCGGAGAAGCTGAGTTTGGCGTTGACCATCATGCCAAGGATGCCCAGCCCGTGGACAAAGACGATGCTGCTGACCATGGCGGAGCAGAAGAGCAGCACGGCCCGGAGCTTCCCGGAGCGGGCGGCCGTGCGGCGCAGCACGACGGCGGTCAGGGCACCGACGGCGGTGGCCGCCAGCAGGAAGCCGACGATGTAGCCTGCCGACGGTCCGGCCAGCACTCCCAGGCCGCTGCGCCCGCCGCTGAAGATCGGCAGCCCCGCGAAGCCCAGGAGCAGGTAGAGCCCGACGGCGGCAAAGGCGCGGCCCGCCCCCAGCGCGAGTCCGGTGAGCATCACCGCAAGGGTCTGCAACGTGATCGGCACACCCAGGCCGGCCACCGGGATGGCCGCAACAAGCGCCGACGCCGCGACCAGGGCGGCGAAGACCGCGATCAGTCCCAGGTCGGTCGCATCCCAGCGCTTCCGCCGGGTTCCCTTGGACGTCGTGGCACTGGAACCGATTGGTTTTGTGGTGCCGGCGTCGGTGACGGCATTGTCGGCGTTGCTCATGGTGTTTCCTGTCGCGTAGTCGGTCCGGAGGTCTCACTTCCGACGATACGTCCGCGGCAACGCGGCCATTTTGTAGGCCTTCCACTAAGCGGCGGCCCCCTCGCTGGACAACTGCGCCAATTCGGCGAAGCGGCGGCCGGCGAGGGTGGGGGCCGGCCGCCGTCGTCCGCGGCGTTGCCCGATGTCACCCGGCAGGGGAGGTGCCGGTAGACTGGTAGAGGCCGAACTCTTGGCCACACTGCCCCGGCCCCGTCCAGATTTCATCCGTTGTGCCGCGGCGTTCCCTGTTGTGAAAGGCCTTAGCTGCATTGATTACCGTCCAGGATCTCGAACTGCGCGCCGGCGCCCGTCTGCTTATGGACCAGGTGAGTTTCCGGATCGACAAGGGAGACAAGATCGGCCTCGTTGGCCGTAACGGTGCAGGCAAGACCACGCTGACCCGCGTGCTGGCCGGCGAGGGCCTTCCCGCCGCGGGGAAGGTTACCCGCAGCGGTGAGATCGGCTATCTGCCGCAGGATCCCCGCACGCCGGACATGGAGCAGCTGGCCCGGGACCGGATCCTGTCCGCCCGCGGCCTCGACATCGCGGTCGGCAAGCTCCGGGTCGCGCACGAGGAGATGGCCAGCGAGGACGCCAACATCCAGCGCAAAGCCATGAACCGCTACGACCGGCTGGAATCCGAATTCCTCGCCGCGGGCGGCTACGCTGCCGAGGCCGAGGCCGCAGCGATCTGCTCCAACCTCGCCCTGCCGGACAGGCTGCTGAACCAGCCGCTCAAGACCCTCTCCGGCGGCCAGCGCCGCCGTGTGGAGCTCGCCCGCATCCTCTACTCCGATGCCGAGACGATGCTCCTCGATGAGCCCACCAACCACCTCGACGCCGACTCCATCGCCTGGCTGCGCGACTTCCTCAAGAACCACCAGGGCGGCCTGATCGTGATCAGCCACGACACCGAACTGCTCGAAGCCACGGTGAACAAGGTCTTCCTGCTGGACGCCAACCGCGCGCAGATCGACTTCTACAACATGGACTGGAAGCGCTACCTGACGCAGCGCGAAACCGACGAGCGCGCCCGCAAGCGCGAACGCGCCAACGCCGAAAAGAAAGCCCAGGTCCTGATGGACCAGGCCAACAAGATGCGCGCCAAGGCCACCAAGGCCGTCGCCGCCCAGAACATGGCCAAGCGCGCCGAGCGGCTGCTCGGCGGACTTGAAGCGGTGCGCGAGAACGACCGCGTAGCCGCCCTGCGCTTCCCGGACCCGTCGCCCTGCGGCAAGACCCCGCTCACCGCCGACGGCCTCAGCAAGTCCTACGGTTCGCTGGAAATCTTCACTGACGTCGACCTCGCGATCGACCGCGGCTCCAAGGTGGTCATCCTGGGCCTCAACGGCGCCGGCAAAACGACGCTGCTGCGCATGCTCGCCGGCGTCGACAAGCCCGACACCGGTGAAGTCATCCCCGGCCACGGGCTCAAGGTGGGCTACTACGCGCAGGAGCATGAGACGCTCGACGTCGATCGCACCGTGCTTCAGAACATGCGTTCGGCCGCGCCGGACATGAACGACTCCGAGGTCCGCGGGATCCTGGGCTCGTTCCTGTTCTCCGGCGACGACGTCGACAAGCCCGCGGGTGTGCTCTCCGGCGGTGAGAAGACCCGGCTGGCGCTGGCCACCATCGTGGCGTCGAGCGCGAATGTGCTGCTCCTGGACGAGCCCACCAACAACCTCGACCCGGCCAGCCGCTCGGAAATCCTCGGTGCGCTGCGCAACTACACGGGCGCCGTCGTCCTGGTGAGCCACGATGAGGGGGCCGTCGAGGCGCTCAACCCGGAGCGTGTCGTGTTGCTGCCTGACGGCGTCGAGGACCTCTGGAACGAGGACTACCTGGATCTGATCACGCTGGCGTAGGCCCACCAGGCTCGCCTTCCGCTACGTCGCGGTCGCCTTCGCGCCTCGGCGCGCTCGATTTGCCGCGTGCTCGCTCGTTCCTCGCTTAGACGCACGCTACGCAAATCCAACGCGTCGCTGCGCTATCGGTCATGTCACCGTTGCGCTTGGCGCCAGTTCACCTTCCTAGCGGACGGGCATTTGTTGCGCGGCGGTGATGCGGAGGAGTTCCTGGTAGGTGATCGAGAACATGGAGTTGTGGTCTCCGGCGCCGGCCCAGAGGATGGGGTGGGCTGAGAGGGAGTCGTCCAGCAGGGTACTGATCTTCGCCGGGTGGCCGACCGGGGCCACTCCGCCGACGCGCTGACCGGTGTGGTGCAGGACGAAGTCGGGGGAGGCACGGCGGATCGTCCCGGAGCCGAGGCTGGCTTCCACTCTGCGGACGTCCACCTTGGCTGCGCCGCTGGCAAGGATGAGCAGGGGAGCGCCGTCCAGGTCGAAGATGAGGCTGTTGGTGATCGCCGCGACGTCGCAGCCCAAAGCGTGCGCTGCCGCCGCCGCCGTCGGCACGGCGGACTCAAAAATAGCCACGGTGTCCGCGGCGCCCGCCGTGAGGAGCGCGCGCCGGACGTTGGCTACGGCGTCGGGGTCCATACGGTGCTCCTTCAGAATCCCTGGGCGTCCAGGATCGCGTCTTCCACTTCCTCGGCCGTGGCAGTCTTGCGTTTGCGTGGGACTGTCCGACGGCGGGGGGCCGGGTTGCTCGCGTGCAGGTACCCGTCGCCGGCGTCCTGGCCCTCGGCATCCTCCGCATCAATCGCGGCGTTCCGGGCCTGCTGCCGCGCCGCGTAACCGAAGCCCACGAACATGAGGACGCCAAAGGCAAACCACTGCAGCGAATAGGACAGGTGGGTGCCTTCCTCGGTGGACGGCTTGGGAAAGCCGACGGGCATGTCCGCGACCGGCGGGGTTTCCGAAGCCAGTTGGCCATAGGCGCCGGTGAGCAGCGGATACCCGAGCTGGGACGAGTAGCTGGCCAGGTCGATCGACGCCAGCTGTCCGGCCGGGGCACCGCGCTGCAACTCCGGCTCGGCAGGCTTGAGCCGGGCCACCACTGTGATGGTGCCGGGCGGCGGGGCCGGGACCGAGTCCGGGCTTCCGGGAGTCTTGTTGCCGATAGGGAGCCAACCGCGGTCGATCACGACCGTTTCGCCGGACTCCAGCTTGAACGGGACCACCACTTCATAGCCGGGCTGTCCGTTGAGCGGGCGGTTGCGGACAATCCGCTGCCCGGCTTCGTCGTAGCGGCCGCGCAGCTCCACCTGCGTCCACTCCCGGTCGGCGTCGAGCTTGATGAACTGGTCCCGGGCGTCCGCGAAGGGGATCGGGGTCGCGGAGTAATTCGAGACGACGCGGTTGATCTCCGCGAGGGTCTCGGCCCGGCGGTCCATCTGCCAGCGGCCCAGGAACACGCACGCGGTGGCAAAAATGGCGGCCAGCAACAGGTAGCCCAGCCACTTGCTGGAGAAAAGGAAGCGGTACATTCAGCCGGCCCTGCCCGGAGCGGTCGTTGACGGCGCGGCGTCCGGTGCGCCGTCCAGCGCGACCGTGTCCTTCCAGAGCCCGCGCGTCTGCAGATATTCCTCCAGCCAGGCGCGGTGTTCCGCGCAGGCGAGCCAGATTTTGCGGCGCTCCGGGGTGTGGATCTTCGGGTTGTTCCACAGCAGCTGCCACTCGGCGTCGGCGCGGCAGGCCTTGCGCGAGCACATCGCCGATGCAGGCTCGGCTGGAGAGCCGGCAAGGTCAAAAATGTTCATGAAGCAGCCCGCCTGTGGTCTTCGTCGTCGTCGTCAATCAGCTCGCCCTTCAGCAGCGTGATGGGGGCGTCATCCGCCGCCGGCGGGCCCTGGCCGGGAGTTTCCGCTGGGCGTGGCGCGTCCAGTTCGCCCATCGGGACGTAATCGATCAGCGACTCGCTGTGGACTTCGGCGCGGTCGCTGCCGTTGGCGATCACGACCGCAAACCAAGGCAGGAAGACGGCTCCAATGATGGGGAGGACCTTGAACCAGCCGTCCACGACGAACACGAGGACCAGGCAGATCATCCGGATGCCCATGGCCACGGCATACTTGATCATCCGCTGGCGCATCTCTTCCGAGTGGGCGGTGGCGGCGTCGGTAATGCTATGGACCTCGGTGTCACCGGAGTACTCCCCGGACGACCGCTCACCGGGTCGGTTCTTGTTTGTCACGGCTGTCAGATCACGCTCCATAGGCTTCCTTCGATTCTCTCACCATCGGCGGGGGCGCCCAAACAGCCGGCCCGCGCGCGGGCCGGGGACGTTCGTGCCGGAGGCTAAGATCGGAGGCAGGAAAATCCAGCCCACCAACGCGGTGCCAGTGAGCCGCAGAATCCCGGAGTCCAATATGTCTGAAGCAACCTCCACCGGCCGCAGCGTCCTGATCACCGGCGGCAACCGGGGCATCGGCCTTGCCATCGCGGAATCCTTCCTGGCCAACGGCGACAAGGTCGCTGTCACCTACCGCAGCGATACCACCCTCCCGGCCGGTATTCTCGGCGTCAAAGCCGACGTTACTGATGAGGCCTCCGTGGACGCCGCGTTTGCCGAAGTCGAGGCGGCGCACGGGCCCGTGGAGGTCCTCGTCGCCAACGCCGGCATCACCAAGGACACGCTCCTGATGCGGATGAGCGAGGACGATTTCACGTCGGTGATCGACACGAATCTCACCGGCGCCTTCCGCGTTATCAAGCGCGCCTCCAAGGGCATGATCCGGTCCCGCAAGGGCCGCGTCGTGCTCATTTCCTCCGTGTCCGGCCTCTACGGGGCGCCTGGCCAGATCAACTACTCCGCGTCGAAGGCCGGCCTCGTTGGCATTGCCCGCTCACTCACCCGCGAACTCGGGGCTCGCGGCATCACCGCCAACGTCGTGGCGCCGGGCTTCATCAACACGGACATGACCGCCGAACTGCCGGAATCCACGCAGAAGGACTATCTGTCCAAGGTTCCTGCGGGCCGCTTCGCCGAAGCGTCTGAAGTCGCCGACGTCGTGCGCTGGATCGCCAGCGATGAGGCGGCCTACATCTCCGGTGCTGTCATCCCGGTCGACGGCGGCCTCGGCATGGGCCACTAGGCCTGGCCGGACCTGCCCGCTGGGTCTGCCGGCGGAGGGCCGACGGCGACCGTGGCGTCCGACGGCCCCGGAGGGTTCCCTCCCCGGGGCCGGGCCTTTGGCCCTAGGCGGCGCCGCGGCCGGGGGCATGTAATGGCCTTACAGCCCCTGACCACGCCAAGGCAGGGGCGTGGACCCAGGAGGATTATTATGGCTGATCTCAGCAAGTGGGCACCCTCGGACATGTTGGAGCCCGTCCGCCGCTTCCTCGACGGTGACTTGACGATGGCCTCGACCATCAAGGTCGAGCAGTTCCAGGACGGAAACACCCTGGTGGTACGGGCGGAAGTTCCCGGCATCGATCCCGACAAGGACGTCGATGTGTCGGTCAGCGAAGGCATGCTGCACATCAGGGCCGAACGCGAGGAGAAGACCGAACACAAGAGCAAGACGGGGTACCGTTCGGAGTTCCGCTATGGCTCTTTCCTGCGCAGCATCGCCCTGCCGGCCGGGGCCAAGGAAGAAGACATCACCGCCAGCTACAAGGACGGTGTCCTGGAAGTCCGCGCGCCTGCCCCCGTGGCGGCGCCGGGCGAGGCGACCAAGAAGATCCGGGTAGACCGCGCCTGACCGGCCCGTCCCACCGCCGGCCGGCACCTCACCGAGGGTTCCCTCGGGTCCTGCGGGTGTCTGCCGGCCGGCTGCGGACAGGCGCCGCGCGTGGCTTTAGTCGGCCTCGTACCGGGCCTGCCGCAGCCAGCCCTCCACTTCGGCGTCGAGGTCGTCCTCGGAACGAAGTTCCAGATGATGCATCCACACTCCGGGTGACGGGTGCACCACCGACTTGAACCGGGGCGAGTCAATCCGGCTGCCCGCGGCAATCGAGAGCACGGCCGGCACGTCGGAGCGCACGTAGCGCCCGGGCCACCAGACGTAGGCGAAGCCGCGGCGCCGCCCGCGGAAGGCGACCTGGCTTCTTGTCGCCCTGATTTCAGGCGGATCGATGGCGTCCGGGCCGACTGTAGGCAGATCGGTTGCGCGCCGATCTGCTGCGATCGGCGCGGGTCCGGAAAGCATCCGTTCAACCGCGCGGTACAGGGCAAGGCCCCGGGGTGACCCGTAAAAGATTTCCTCCGGCGTGGACTCAGTGCCCCGGCTCCCCATGGCCGCGAGACTACGCCGCTGCGGGCAGCCGCAACAGCCGCAGGCACCATGTGCACTTCCGGACCCGCCCGGAGGGCATGTCCCGAGGAGACCCGGCCGCCACCCGGACGCCGCTGGCACCGGAACTAGGCCTGCGCGGCTTCTTTGTGGATCCCGGACAATCGAATTGCTGCGGACCGCTGGCATGATGGACAGCAGACCCCACAGTATTTGGACGTTTGGAACAAAGGAGCTCGAATGGGACTGCTGGACAACAAGACCGCGATCGTTACCGGTTCGTCGCGCGGCATTGGCGCAGAGGTGGCCAAGTTTCTCGCCGCCGAGGGTGCCGCCGTCGTCGTGAACTACCGCCAAAAGGCGCCGCGCGCCAACAAGGTTGTCGCGGAAATCGAGGCAGCGGGCGGCCGGGCCGCAGCCGTGGGCGCTGACCTTACCACGCAGGAAGGTGTCCAGGCCCTGGCCAGCGCAGCGATGGAGAACTTCGGCTCGCTGGACCTGCTGGTCCTCAACGCCTCGGGCGGCATGGAATCCGGCATGGAAGAGGGCTACGCGCTCAAGCTGAACCGCGACGCCCAGGTGAACATGCTCAATGCCGCCGTGCCGCTGATGTCGGAAGGCTCGCGGGTGGTCTTTGTGACCAGCCACCAAGCCCACTTCATCGAGACCGTGCCCACCATGCCCGAATATGAGCCCGTCGCCCGCAGCAAGCGCGCCGGCGAGGACGCACTCCGCGAGCTCGTTCCGAGCCTCGCCGACAAGGGAATCTCCCTGGTCGTGGTATCCGGCGACATGATCGAAGGCACCGTTACCGCCACGCTGCTGGACCGCTCCAACCCGGGCGCCATCGAGGCCCGCCGCGCCGAGGCCGGCAAGCTGTATTCGGTCAAGGAATTCGCCGCCGAGGTCGCGAAGATGGCCACCGCCGACGTCGAGACCGGCCACACCGAATACGTTGGCGGTGCCGACTACTTCGACAAGTCGAACGGCGCAGGCAGCAACTAACAAGCGCCGAGAGGGCATGTGGCGGCAGTGGTTTCAAGAACACTGCCGCCACATGCCATCTGGTGTTAGCAGGCGGCCCGCCATAGACGGCGCCGGACCCTAGACGCCGGCGATGTGCCGGACGGCGTCGAGGTACGGCATGTTCACGGCCGCGTCTGCCACTGCGCGGACGGCCGGCTTGGCGTTGAACGCGACCCCGATGCCGGCCGCGCCCAGCATGTCCAGGTCATTGGCCCCGTCGCCCACCGCGATGGTGTGCTCCATGGGGATGCCCTCGGCGGCGGCCCACTCCCGCAGGTATTTCTCCTTGGCGGCGCGGTCCACGACGTCGCCGAGCACTTTTCCGGTCAGCGCGCCGTCGACAATTTCCAGTTCGTTGGCGATCCAGTAATCCAGCCCCAGGCCCTCGGCGATCGGCCGCAGGATCTGGTTGAAGCCGCCTGATACGACGGCGACGGCGTGCCCGGCCGCTTTGAAGGCCGCCACCAGCTCGGACGCCCCGTCGCTCAGGGTGACCTCGGCGCGGACGGACTCGACGACGTCAGCCGGCAGCCCCGCGAGCACCGCCACCCGGGCGTGCAGACTTTGCGCAAAGTCCAGTTCCCCGCGCATGGCCGCCTCTGTCACCGCCGTCACTTCCTCGCGTTTGCCGGCATAGGCCGCCAGGAGCTCAATGACTTCCTGCCGGATCAGCGTCGAGTCCACATCCATCATCAGGAACTTCCGCGGGGCGTCCCGCAGGGCGGCGGGCACAATCGCCGTGCCGACGCCGTCAATCCCTGCCGCGGCAATGCTCCGGCGCAGCCCGGCCAGCCGGGTGGCCGTCAGGGCGTCCTCCAGCGTGCAGTCGGCGGAGTAGACCGAAAAGCGGCCGTCGCCGGCGGTGCTCTCAGCGCCGACGGACAGCCCCGCTCCGGCCAGCGAACGGCGGAGCTGCTCTACTTGGGGAAGGGACAAATTGACGCCGTAGCTGACCGCGGTCACGTTCGAACTCATGGCCTCAATCCTAGCGAGCGGTCCGCAGCCGCCCTGAATTCGTTTCGCGCCGGTGACGCGCCCGGGGGACACCGCCGCGGGATGCCTGCCCGGTTATCAGTCGTCCGCTTTTTTGTCCTAGTGTCTACTCCTATGAGTGATGTTCTTGAAATGGCCGCCGTCAGCGTTGTACGTGGGGCAAAAACGCTCCTGGACAAGGTTGACTGGCAGGTCAAGGAAGGCGAGCGTTGGGTGATTCTGGGCCCCAACGGCGCCGGCAAGACCACTCTGCTGCAGGTGGCCGCCGCCCGCCTGCACCCCACCAGCGGCATGGCCGGGATCCTCGAAGAAATCCTCGGCGCCGTAGACGTCTTCGAACTGAGGCCGCGGATCGGGCTCTCCTCCGCCGCCCTCGCCAACCAGATTCCCGAGCACGAAAAGGTCCTCAACGTCGTGGTGACGGCCGCGTACGGCGTCACCGGCCGCTGGCGTGAGGGCTACGAGAAGGACGACGAACGCCGCGCCTTCGCCCTGCTCAACGAATGGGGCATGGGCCCGCTGCTGAACCGCCCGTTCGCGTCGCTCTCCGAGGGCGAACGCAAGCGCGTGCAGATTGCCCGTGCGCTCATGACGGACCCGGAACTGCTGCTGCTCGACGAGCCCGCCGCCGGCCTTGACCTGGGCGGCCGCGAAGATCTCGTCCACCGGCTCAGCGAGCTGGCCCGGGATGAGGCCGCCCCCGCGATCGTGCTGGTCACGCACCACCTCGAAGAGGTCCCCCCGGGCTTCACGCACGCCCTGCTGATGCGCGACGGCGGCGTAGTCGCCTCGGGCCCGCTGGCAGACGTGCTGACCGCGGAAAACCTTAGCAAGACGTTCGGCGTCGACCTCGACGTCAGTGTGTCCGGCGGCCGGTACACCGCCACCGCACGCCGCTGAAGGGCCCGCTGACAGCGCGTGGAGTTCCTCAGTAGCGTCTTCATTTTCTTCGCCGGCCTCTGGGCCGGCACCATCAACAGCGTGGTCGGCTCGGGCACCCTGGTGACGTTCCCGGTGCTGATCGCCCTCGGCTTCGCCCCGGTGACCGCCTCGATCAGCAACGCCATGGGCCTGGTGGCAGGCAGCGCGGCCGGGGCCTGGGGATACCGCAAGGAACTCGCCGGGCGGCGGAACCAGCTCCTGCGGCTGCTGCCCGCCTCGCTGCTGGGCGGCATCACCGGCGCCTACCTGCTGCTGCACCTGCCGGAAATAGTATTCCAGTATGCGGCGCCCGCCCTGATCGTGGTTGCCCTGTTGATGGTCGTGTTCCAGCCCAGGCTGCAGCGCTGGGTGCAGAACCGGGAAGAGAACCCGGAGCACGCCATCCGGGACAAACGGCACGGGATCCTGCTCGTGGCCCTGGTCTACCTCGCGGGCGTCTACGGCGGATACTTCGTGGCGGCGCAGGGAATCCTGCTGGTCGGCATCCTCGGAGTGTTCATGGCCGGCACCATGCAGAACGCCAACGCCATGAAGAACATCCTGGTCCTTGGCGTGAACCTCGTTGCCGCAGCGTCATACCTGCTTTTCGCTTTCGACCGGATCAGCTGGCCCGCCGTGGGCCTGATCGCCGTCAGTTCGCTGATCGGCGGCCTGGTCGGTTCCAAAGTGGGCCGCCGCCTGTCGCCCCCGGTGCTGCGCGGCGTCATCTTCATCCTGGGAACGGTGGCCCTGGTGTTCATGATCGCCAAGCTGGTGAACTGAACGGCCCATGAGCTTCCACTACCTCGAATCCGCCGACGACCCGCGCGTTGCCGACTACACCCAGCTGACCGACGTGCACCTGCGCAAGCTCCGTGAACCCGCCGAAGGCATGTACATCGCGGAATCCTCCCGGGTCCTGCGCCGCGCCCTCGCCGCCGGGCACCGGCCGCGCTCGTTCTTCCTCGCGGAGAAATGGCTCCAGGACCTCGCCGATGTCTTCGAGGCCTACCCCGATGTGCCCGCGTACATCGGCTCGGCCGCGCTGCTGGAGGAAATCACCGGCTTCCACCTGCACCGCGGCGCCATGGCGGCCATGCACCGCCCCGCTCCCGTGCCGCTGCCCGAACTGCTCGCAGGTGCCCGCCGGATCGCGGTCCTGGAGGACATCGTGGACCACACGAATGTCGGTGCGATCTTCCGGTCCGCGGCCGCCCTGGGGCTCGACGCCGTGCTGGTCTCCCCGCGCTGCGGGGACCCGCTCTACCGGCGCAGCGTTCGCGTGAGCATGGGCACCGTATTCCAGGTCCCGTGGGCCCGGCTCGAAGACTGGCCGGGCGAGCTGGCCATGCTGAAGAAGCACGGCTTCCTCGTCGCCGCCATGGAACTGACACCGGACGCCGTGGACGTCGACATGCTCGCGGGCCGGAACCCCGACCGGCTGGCCCTGGTCCTCGGCACCGAGGGTGCCGGGATGAGCGACGCAACCCTCGCCGCTGTCGACCTGGCCGTGAAAATCCCGATGCGCCCCGGCGTCGATTCGCTCAACGTCGCGGCCGCGTCCGCCGTCGCATTCTGGGAACTGCGGCCCCGCGACTGATGCCCCAACCCGGGCCGCCCCGCCGTTGGCAGGATCCGGAGAGTCCGCGCGCGGTCCGGTTCGTCCAGTCGGAGGATCTGGGCTATTATTGATATCTGGCCGTGCTGCGTCTTTGGGCGCCGGGCAGCCACTCCCACTCATACCTGGCAGCTGGCAAAATCCAGTTGCGCGAACAAAGGTCCAATTATGCAGTCTGATATCCACCCGAAGTACGAAGCTGTTGTTTTCAACGACCTGGCTTCCGGCGTCAAGTTCCTGACCAAGTCCACCGTGTCTTCCTCGAAGACCATCGAGTGGGAAGACGGAAACACCTACCCGGTCATCGACGTCGAAATCTCCTCCGAGTCCCACCCGTTCTACACGGGCAAGCAGCGCATCATGGACTCTGCAGGCCGCGTCGAGCGCTTCAACGCTCGCTTCAAGGGCTTCGGCGGCAAGAAGTAACTTCTTCCCCCCAAGGTCTTCTGGAAAAGCCCGCACCGGAAACGGTGCGGGCTTTTTGCGTCCCGGGGGCCGGCCGGGTGCGGTCCCGCTGCCGGGCGGGCCGGGTTCTGTTCCAGCCGGGCAGTGGGGCAGGATTAAGGGCATGACTTCCTTTCCTTCCCCCGCAGCGTCCAGCACCGAGGACGACGGCGGCCTGCGCCATGGCGAGTACAAGGTGCCCGGCGGCAAGCTGGTGGTGGCCGACCTCGACGTCGTCGACGGTGTCCTGGCCCACGTCTCGATCAGCGGGGACTTCTTCCTTGAACCCGACGAGGCGCTCCTGGCCATCAACCGCAGCCTCACCGGGCTGCCGGTGGACGCCGGCGCGGCGGACCTTGCCGCGGCCGTGACCGCAGCCCTGCCGGAGGACGCCGTGCTCTTCGGCTTCTCCGCCGAGGCGGTCGCCATCGCGGTCCGCCGGGCCCTGGCCAAGGCCACCGGCTGGGGTGACCACCACTGGAACATCATCGGCCCGTCCGTGCTGCCGACGCACGTGAATGTGGCGCTGGACGAGGTCCTCACCGAGGAGGTCGGCGCCGGGCGCCGCAACCCGACGCTGCGGTTCTGGGACTGGGAGGAACCGTCCGTGGTGATCGGCAGTTTCCAGTCCGTCCGCAACGAGGTCCACCCCGACGGCGTCAGCCGGCACGGCATCAGTGTGGTCCGCCGGATCAGCGGCGGCGGAGCCATGTTCATGGAGGCCGGCAACTGCATCACCTATTCGCTCTACCTGCCGCAAACCCTCGTGGACGGCATCAGCTTCGCCGACTCCTACGCTTTCCTGGACGCGTGGGTCATGGCAGCGCTGGAGAAGGTCGGCATCAACGCCTTCTACGTGCCGCTCAACGACGTCGCCACCGACCAGGGCAAGATCGGCGGTGCCGCGCAGAAGCGCCTCGCCAACGGCGGCATGCTGCACCACGTCACCATGAGTTACGACATCGACGCCGACAAGATGGTCGAGGTGCTGCGGATCGGCAAGGAGAAGCTTTCCGACAAGGGCACCACCAGTGCCAAGAAACGCGTCGACCCGCTGCGGCGGCAGACCGGGCTGGCCCGCGCCGAGATTGTCGCCGCCATGATGGAGGTCTTCGCCGAACGGTACGCGGCGACGCCGGCGGACCTCACCGAGGCCGAACTCGACGCTGCCCGCCGCCGGGTGGAGACCAAGTTCGGCACCACGCAGTGGCTGCACCGGGTCCCGTAACGGCCCCGGGTGGCGCCTAGCCTGCGGCCTGCGCCGCGAGTGCCCGCAGTAACTGGGCGCGCTGTTCGATGATGATCCGGCGCAGAGCCCGCGGTGCGTCCGCATGTCCGGCCAGCCACTCGTCCGTCCGGGCGATCACCGGGTGCTCTCCGGGGGTGCCGCCGCTCCGGCCGAGATCCTGGCCGGCCGGGTAGAGGCTGCGGACGATCCGGCTGGCGATCTCGATGCTGCGGGTCGCCCAGACCCGTTCGAGGCACTCGAAGTAGGGCTCCACATAGCCGTCCAGCAGGGCCGCCGGCGCGGTGTTGAAGCCCGCAATGGTGGCGCTGAGCAACTGGTTGGACAGTGCAGTGCCGTGGACTGCGGCGTCCCAGGCGGCATCCTTGACCGCCGGGTCGGGACGGGCCGCGAGGGCCGTGGCGTGGCCGGACTTACCGGAGGCCGTGTTGTCCCGGGCCAGCTCGGCGTCCAACTGCGCAGGGTCCGCCTGCCCGTTGGCCGCGAGGGCGTGCCAGAGGCTCCAGCGGAGCTCCGCGTCGACGGAGAGACCCTCGAGGACGGTGCTGCCGTCCAGCAGACCCCTGACCAGGTCCAGCCGGCCGGCGTCGTAACGGCTCGTGGCGGCCACGGTGCGGGCCCAGGCCAGCTGCTGGTCGGAGCCGGGCGCCGCGTACTCGAGTTCCGCTACGGCTGTGCGGAGGAAGCCGCTGCGGACCTCGCCCCGCGCGGCCGCGGGAACGTAGCGCTCGATCGCCGTCCCCGCGTTGGCCAGGACATTAAGCAAAACTCCGATTCCGGTCTCGGCGGGGCCGAAACGCTGAACGGCCTCGACGTAGCGGGCCGCGGGCGTGACGGCGTCCCGGGCGGAGTCCCACAGGGCGGTCCAGCACAGGGCCCGTGCCATCGGATCCACGATCGAGCCCAGCGAACTACGCACGGTGGCCTCCGAGTGCGGATCCAGCCGGACTTTGGCGTAGCTGAGGTCCTCGTCGTTGACCAGCAGCAGCGCCGGGCGGGTCTTGCCCGCGAGCTGGCCCACCAGGGTGCGTTCACCGTCGACGTCGGTCTCCACACTGTCGGTTCGTACCAGGACGCCGGCGTCGTCGGGGTTGTAGAGGCCGATCCGCAGCCGGTGCGGGCGCGGCTCCTGGCGTCCGGTGATCGGGTCCTCGGCGTGCTGGAGCAGGGACACCGCGCCCAGTACGCCGTCGTGCTCGTCGATCTCGGTGGTCAGAGTCGAAATTCCGGAGGTCTGCAGCCACTGCCGGGCCCAGGTGGCGAGGTCACGGCCGGAGGCAGCGCTGAGCGCAGCCAGCAGGTCCGCCAGGGTGGTGTTGCCGTACGCGTGGTCGCGGAAGTACTGGCGCGAGCCGGCGATGAAAGCCTCGAAGCCCACGTAAGCCACCAGCTGCTTGAGCACCGAGGCGCCCTTGGCGTACGTGATTCCGTCGAAGTTTTGCTTGGCGGCCTCGAGATCCGGGATGTCCGCGACGATCGGGTGGGTGGTGGGCAGCTGGTCCTGGACGTAGGCCCAGGCTTTGCGGTTGTTGGCGAAGTTCACCCAGGCGGTCGCCCAGTCCGTGGTCCGGTCCACCCCGAGGGTCCCCATGTAGTCGGCGAAGGATTCCTTGAGCCACAGATCGTCCCACCACCGCATCGTGACGAGGTCCCCGAACCACATGTGTGCCATCTCGTGCAGCAAGGTGTTGGCCCGCGCCTGGTACTGCGAGTCGGCGGCCCTGGAGGTGAAGACGTAGCTTTCCGTGAACGTGACCAGGCCCGGGTTCTCCATGGCGCCGAGGTTGTATTCGGGCACGAACGCCTGCTCGTACTTGCCCCAGGGGTACGGGTAGTCGAAGAGTTCGTTGAAGAAGGCCAGGCCGTTCCGGGTCAGCCGGAACAGTTCCGCCGCATCGAAGGACGGCGCCATAGAGGCACGGCAATAGAGCGCCAGCGGCACCTCCAGTGCCGTCCCGTCCGCGAGCGTCCCGTGCCAGGTGTCCTCGGCCTTGAAATACGGGCCGGCGAGCACTGTGGTGATGTAGGTGGACATCGGCCTGGTCGGGGCGAAGTCCCACCGGCTCGTTGCCGGGTCGCTGGTCAGCTGGGTGCGGAGCGTTTCTGCGCCGTTGGAGGACACCTGCCACCCGGATGGGGCCATCACGTGGAAGGTGAACTCGGCCTTGAGGTCGGGTTGTTCGAAGTTCGCGAACACGCGCCGCGCGTCGGCCGGTTCGTACTGGGTGTAGAGGTAGCACTGGCCGTCGGCGGGGTCGAAGAAGCGGTGCATGCCCTCGCCGGAGGTGCTGAACAGGGCGGTGCCGGTGACCGTGACCTGGTTCTCGGCCTGCAGGTTGTCCAGGCGGATCCGGGAGCCGTCCACGACGTCGGTCACGGGCAGGCCCTTGCCGTTGAGGAAGACGCTGTGCACCGAGCTGCTGATGAAGTCCAGGAAGGTGGACGCACCGGGCTCGCTGGCGGAGAAGGTGATGACGCTGCGGCTGGTGTAGCCCGCAACCGCGGGATCCGCCGCCTGGCGGACGTCAAGGGAGACGTCGTAGCTGTGGGTGGTGATCAGGGCTGAGCGGGTCGCCGCTTCGTCACGGCTCAGGTTCTGGTTCGACACTCCGCTATCTAATCACGGGCGGCGCGCCAGGGCCGGAAAGCGGCGGGCGGTCAGCGACCGGGGATAAGGACGACGGCGGCGCCCAGTCCCAGCGCGGCGATCAGCAGCCACGACGCCAGGGCGGCCAGCAGGGCGGGGGTCCCGGTCCGCAACAGGTGCCCGACCCGGACGGCCGACCCCAGGCCGAACAGCGCCATGCCCAGCAGCACGTCCTGCAGCACCGCGGCGGCCCCGAGCAACCCGGGGGAAAGCCAGCCGGCGGACCGCAGGGCAGCCATGGCGATGAACCCCAGCACGAACAGCGGCACGATCGGGGGAAGCTTCCCGCCGGCGTCGGACCCGATCCGGTGGTGGATCCCGGCCGCGGCGACCATGGGTGCCAGCAGCAGCACCCGGGTGAGCTTGACGATGACGGCGACGGCGAGCGCCGATGCGCCGGCGGTCTGCGCGGTGGCGACCACCTGACCGACGTCGTGCACCGATGCGCCGGCCCAGGCTCCGAAAGCCTCCGGGCCCAGCCCGAGCGGCCCGATCAGCAGCGGCAGGACGCCGATGGCGAGAGTGCCGCAGAGCGTGACCAGGGCGATCGGCAGCACGGTGTCCTGCTGCCGGATGCGCCGCACCGCGGCCATCGCGCCGATGGCGGAGGCGCCGCAGATGGCGAAGCCGGTCGCGAGCAGCAGGGAGACGGGCGGCGGTAACCGGAACAACCGGCCGATGCCGTAGGTGCCGGCGAACGCCGCCAGCACCACGCCGGTGATGACCAGCAGCGCGGGCACGCCCAGGCCGAGCACATCGACCACACTCACCTTGAGTCCCAGCACCACGATGCCGCTGCGCATCAGGTGCTTTCCGGCGAAGTCCAGCCCTGGCCGGCCGGCCCCGGCGCTCCAGCCGGACACGCCGGGCAGGTTCGCGGCCAGCAGCCCCAGCACCACGGCCACGGTCATGGCCGGCAGCGCGGGCAGCAGCAGGTGGACGGCGAGGGCGGCAGCGACGGCGGCAGCGCAGGCGAGCAGGCCGGGCACCAGCGGCTGCACGCGGCCCGGGCGGGGGTGCGGGAAAGAGGGACGGATCAAAGGCACGCACCCAACTTTGCCCCAACCGCCCGGCAAATATTGCAGCGTGGGCCGCAACACGCCCCGCGGGATGCGCCGAAATGATTTCGTAACGAAAAGGTGGTTGGCTAGTGGGCATGTCTGACCTTTTCCAGGATTACTCCGAGGCCGCCGGCCGCAGCGGCGCCTACGACGAGATGTTTACCCCGGACCAGGAGGCCCGGCGCTCCTACGGGCAGGTGGCCGGGGCGTTGCAGGAGCTCTCGCTGGCCGACGTCACGGCCCGCGCCGACTCCATGGCCCGGACCTTCCTGGACCGCGGCGTGACCTTCGACTTCGCGGGGGAGGAGCGGCCGTTCCCGCTGGACATCGTGCCCCGGGTGATCCCGGCCGACGAATGGACGGTCCTGGAACGCGGCGTGGCCCAGCGCGTGCGGGCGCTCGAAGCCTTCCTCAACGACGTGTACGACAAGATGACGGTGGTCTCCGACGGCGTCATTCCGCGGCAGCTGGTGACCACCAGCGCGCACTTCCACCGCCAGGTCCACGGCTTCGAACCGGCCGGCGGCGTCCGCGTCCACATCTCCGGCATCGACGTCGTCCGCGACGCTGCGGGAACCTTCCGGGTGCTGGAAGACAACGTGCGGGTGCCCTCCGGTGTCAGCTACGTCCTGGAGAACCGCCGCGCCATGGCCAAGGGCCTGCCGGAGGCGTTCGGCCAGCAGCTGATCCGCCCGGTGGAGGAATACCCGCGCCGGCTCCTGTCCGCGCTGCGCAAAACGGCGCCGTCCGGCGTCGACGATCCCACCGTGGTGGTCCTGACCCCGGGGGTGTTCAACAGCGCGTACTTCGAGCACACCCTGCTGGCCGGCCTGATGGGCGTCGAACTGGTCGAGGGCCGCGACCTAATCTGCCGCGGCAACCGGGTCTACATGCGCACCACCGCCGGTGAACAGCGCGTGGATGTGATCTACAAGCGGATTGACGACGAGTTCCTCGACCCGCTGCAGTTCCGCTCCGACTCCATGCTCGGCTGCCCGGGACTGGTCAACGCCGCCCGAGCCGGCGGCGTCACGATCGCCAACGCGGTGGGCAACGGCGTCGCGGACGACAAGCTGGTCTACAGCTACGTGCCGGAGCTGATCCGGTATTACCTCAGCGAAGAGCCCGTCATCGCCAACGTGGACACCTTCCGGCTCGAGGAGAAGGAGGCCCGCGAGCACGTGCTGGACCGGCTCGACGAGCTGGTGGTCAAGCCGGTGGACGGTTCCGGCGGCAAGGGCCTGGTGATCGGCCCGGACGCGTCCAAGGACGAGCTCGAGGCCCTGCGCAAGCGGATCATCGCGGACCCCCGCGGCTGGATTGCGCAGCCGGTGCTGCAGCTCTCCACCGTCCCCACCCTCAGCGGCGACAAATTCGGCCCGCGGCACGTGGACCTGCGGCCCTTCGCGGTGAACGACGGCGACGACGTCTGGGTTCTGCCCGGCGGCCTCACCCGGGTGGCGCTCAAGGAGGGGTCCCTGATCGTGAACTCCAGCCAGGGCGGCGGCTCCAAGGACACCTGGGTACTGGCGGATTCCCCGCAGGTCCCGATCGAGGTCATCCCGAGGCCCGCCATCGCCGTCCGGGAGCGGGTATCGGTCTGGCCGGTGGAGAGCAACTGGCGCGACAGCCAGAAAGAACAGCAACAGCAGCAGATGTCCGACGCGCAGGAGGTAGCCGCGAATGCTTAGCCGAATCGCCGAGTCGCTGTTTTGGATCGGCCGCTATGTCGAACGTGCCGACGGTACCGCCCGGATCCTGGACGTCCACCTGGAACGGCTCAACCATTTGCCAATGGAGGAACAGCGCAGCGTGGCGCAGGAACTTCTCGCCGTCATGGGTGCCCGGCCGCAGTCCGAGGAGTTCGGCCTCGATGAGCTGCTGCACGCGCTCGCCTACGACAAGCACAGCGCCACCTCGATCGCCGGTTCCCTCGGCGCCGCGCGTGAGAACGCCCGGCGCGCCAGGGAGACCGTGTCCTCCGGGCTTTGGGAAAGCCTGAACACCACCTATTACGGCCTGAACCAGCACCGCAAGGACGTGGTGGGCACGTACCGCTTCTGCAACTGGGTGCTGGAACGCACCGCGATGGTCAGCGGCCTCGCGGACACCACGGTCAGCCACGACGAAAGCTGGCTGTTCCTGGTGCTGGGCCGTTCGCTGGAGCGGGCCGACATGACCGCGCGGATGCTGTCCACCCGGGACGTGCTCTCTGCCGGCATGTCCTGGGTGAACATGCTCCGCTGCGCCGGCGCCTACGAGTCGTTCCTGCGCACCCGTCGCGCCGCCTTCGGAGACCAGCACGCGGCCGAATTCCTGCTGCTGGACCGGCTCTTCCCGCGGTCCATCGTCTACGCGCTGCGTGACGCCGACGATTGCCTCGCCAAGCTGGACCCTTCGGCCCAGCGCGTGGGCTTCATCAACGACGCCCGCCGGATCGTCGGCCAGGCCCGGACGTTCCTGGAGTTCCACCGCACCGACGACCTGATGTCCGAACTGCCCGAACACATGGAGCGCGTGCAGAAGGCCGTGTCGCAGGCCTCGGACGCCATTTCCCGTAAGTACTTCAATCAGGCAGACGAACTGGCCTGGGTGGGAGAAGTTTCATGACCCGGCTCAGCATCACCCACAAGACCGCGTACGCGTACAACAAGCGGGTCACGCTCTCGTACAACGAGGCACGGATGACGCCGCTGACGGACCCGCAGCAGGTGGTGCTGGAGTCCTCGATGAAGGTTTCGCCGTCGCAGGCGGCGCTCAGCAGCTACCGCGACTATTGGGGCACCCGCGTGACGGCGTTCGACATGCAGATGCCGCACGACCACCTCGAGGTCCTCTCCACCACCACGGTGGAGGTCCACCGCGTGGAGCGGATCCCGGCCGAGGCGGACATTGTGGGCTGGGACGTGCTCGCCGCGCCGGAGACGCTCAACCAGTTCAGCGACTGGATCCCGCAGTCGCAGCTGACCGGACCGGGCCCCGGGGTGCTCGCGATCGTCCCCGGCGTCGTCGAGGGACGCAACCCGCACGAGGCGGCGATGGCCGTCTTCGAATGGATGCGCGGCGAGATGAGCTACATGAAGGGCTCCACCGGCGTCACCACGAACGCCGAAGAGGCCTGGAACCAGCGCCAGGGCGTCTGCCAGGACCTTGCACACCTCGCCATCGGGGCGCTGCGCAGCTGCGGGATCCCGGCCCGGTACGTTTCCGGCTACCTGCACCCGCGTTCGACGGCGGATCTCGGCGAGCCGGTCGCCGGGCAGTCCCATGCCTGGCTGGAGTGGTGGGACGGCGAGTGGCGCAGCTGGGATCCGACCAACCACAAGCCGGCCGGGGACTTTCACGTGACTGTGGCACGCGGCCGGGACTACCGCGATGTGCCGCCGTTGAAGGGCATCCTGTCCGGCGGCGGGGGCTCCGCGCTGTCCGTGACGGTGGAAATCACCCGGCTGGCCTAAAACACGTCCAACCCGCAGAGGCGCTATCCGGACCCGGTGCTATTCGAAGCCGGAGCGGGTCGCGTCATCCAGCGGCGTCCACCAGGTCAGCGGCGGAACAATCTTGAAGCGCCGCCCGGTGACGGA
Organism: Arthrobacter sp. SD1074B; assembly: GCF_056780195.1. Lineage (NCBI taxonomy): Bacteria > Bacillati > Actinomycetota > Actinomycetes > Micrococcales > Micrococcaceae > Arthrobacter > Arthrobacter sp. SD1074B. Next base: position 1,951,099 of record NZ_JBRAZT010000001.1, read on the forward strand.
GTCCGGCGTGATCCGGACGAAGTGCTCCTTCTTGCCCGCCTGCCAGGGAAACAGCAGCAGACCCACCGTGTCCAGGACTTCTTCCTGGTTCTTGACCGCGGCGGCCTGGCCCTTGACGACGACGCTCCAGGCAATGCCGCTGTCCGCGTCCACGCCGTCCGCCTCAACAGCCACCGGGGTGTCTCCGGTGGCGGCCTGCAGCTTGGTGCCCTCCGCGGTGCGGAACACCAGGGTTCCGTGGTCCACCTTGTAGTTGATCGGGAAGATGTCCGGGTGGTCATCCACCCAGACGGCCATCCGGCCCACAGTGACGCTCCGCAACAGCCTCCAGCACTCGTGGTTTTCCAGGTTTTCCACTTCGTGGGGCTGGCCGGCGGCAGCTTTCGGATCAGTGCTCATGGCGGCGAGCCTACGTCAGCCCGCGGCGGTCGGGCTAGGGCATAACGGCCCGGCGGCGTAATAAAGCTCACCCACTTTTGGGTCCCGGTGCTGCGGATGGGGGTATTCTGGCAACACGGCATCGGCGCGGATGTGGATGGTGAGAATTGGGGCCAATGAAGATGCATTCACCCGGTAACAGCCCGGACATTGTCAGCTCCGGCAACCCCCGGATCGAGGACCTGCTCAAGGATTTTGTCTCCCGCGCCGGCGAGCTGCTCCAGTCCCAGGAGCGTATGGCGGGCCTGCTCGAAGCCGTCGTCGCCGTGGCCGAGGACCTCAGCCTGGACGCGGTGCTGGAACGTGTGGTGCAGTCCGCCTGCGGCCTTTTGCATGCCCGCTACGGCGCCCTGGGCGTGATCGGCGATGACCAGGCTCTCAGCCACTTCATCACCGTTGGAATCGACGGCGAACTCGCCCGGCAGATCGGCCCGCTGCCCACCGGGCACGGGGTGCTGGGCCTGCTGATCCGGGATCCCCGGCCGCTGCGCCTCCATGACCTGCGCAAACACCCGGAGGCCTACGGTTTCCCGGAGCATCACCCGCCCATGCAGGCCTTCCTCGGTGTCCCGATCCGGGTCCGGGACACCGTCTTCGGCAACCTCTACCTGACCGAGAAGGAAGGGGGCGGCGACTTCACCGCGGAAGACGAGGCGCTTGCGGTCGCGCTGGGCGCGGCCGCCGGCGTCGCGATCGAGAATGCGAAACTCTATGACGACTCCCGGCGCCGCGCCCGCTGGCTGGAAGCCTGCATGGACGTCTCCGGCCTGATGCTCGGCAGCGACCGGGACTACACCTCGGGCGGCCTCGACCCGATCGCGGCCCGGGCGCTGCAGGAGTCCGACTCCCAGCTGGCCCTGATCGTGGCCCCGGCCGTGTCCGGTCCCGGCTATGTCGTGGCGGGTGCCGCGGGGGAGCGGGCGAAGAACTTCACCGGCAAATCCCTGGCCCTTGACGCACCCGAGTTGCAGGACGTGCTCAACGGCGGCGAACCGGTGATGTTCGAGCACACCGACGGGATACTGGAGGGCGCCGACGGCGGCCGCCTGGGCCCGCTGCTCGCGGTCGCCCTCAGCACCCAGGGCGCGCACCACGGGCTGCTGCTGCTGGCCCGCAAACCGGAATCGCTGCGCTACGCCCGCACCGATATCGAAATGGGAGCCGTCTTCGGCTCGCATGTGGCACTGGCCCTGGAACTCGCCCGTGTGCACCGGCTCCGCGAAGAACTGCTCGTCTTCACGGACCGGGACCGGATCGCCCGGGACCTGCACGACCTGGTCATCCAGCGCTTGTTCGCCGCCGGGCTGAGCGTCCAAAGCCTGACCCGGTTCACCAAGGACGAACTGGCAACGGAACGGATCCGCAACATCACCGGCGAACTGGACGAAGCGATCCGCAGCCTGCGTGACACCATCTACTCGCTCAAGAGCAGCAGCGGGGAGACCGAACTGCTCAGCGGCAGGATCCGGCGCGTCACCCGCAGTTCGGCCAAGTCCATGCCATTCACGCCCCGGCTCACGCTGACCGGGCCGGTGGACGCGGTCACGCCGGACAAGGCGGACAATGTGGTGGCGGTCGTCTCGGAAGGACTGAGCAACGCCATCCGGCATTCCGGCGCGGACGCCATTTCGGTCTCCGTCGCCGTCATCAAGGGCCAGGTCACAGTGGTCATCACGGACAACGGTTCCGGGTTTGACGACAGCCAGGAACGCAACGGCCTGGCCAACCTGGAGGACCGGGCGCGGATGCTGGACGGCCAGTGCCTTATCACGACGGCGCCGGACGCCGGGACGAGCGTTGAATGGTCCGTCCCGCTCTAGCCGGGGCGGCCTGTCCCGCTCTAGCCGGGGCGGCCTGTCCCGCGCTTGGCGGGGGCCAGTCCGCCGGGGCCGTCAGCGCGCGCTGTGCTGCCGGGCGGTGTCGGCAGGGCCACCCGACTGGCTGCCGGCGCCGGCCGGGCTGGCGATGAAGACCGCAGCCTGGGTCCGGCGTTCGAAGCCGAGTTTGGCCAGCAAGGACGAAACGTAGTTCTTGACGGTCTTTTCGGCCAGAAACATCTCGGCCGCGATCTGGCGGTTCGTGAGCCCGCCGCCGACCAGTTCCAGCACCCTGCGTTCCTGCGGAGTGAGGGCCGCAGTGCGCGGATCGACCTCTTCGGCTTCGACCAGGCTTTCGACGATTCCGGCGGCCACGCCGTCCTCAAAGAGGGATTCGCCGGCGGCGGCGCGGCGCAGCGCACCGATCAGGTCGGTGCCGCAGATTTCCTTCAGTACGTAGCCGGAGGCGCCGGCGAGGACGGCCCCCCGGAGGGCCTGTTCGTCGTCGAAACTGGTGAGGATGATGCAGTTCAGTGAGGGATCAATGGAGCGCACGTCACGGCAGACCTCGATTCCGGTGCCGTCGGGCAGCCGGGCATCCAGGACGCAGACGTCGGGGTGCAGCGCCGGGATCCGGCGGGTCGCCTCCACCGCTGATCCGGAGCTGCCCACCACGAGGAACCCCTCGCCCTCCAGCAACTCCTGTAGGCCGCGGCGGACCAGTTCGTGGTCGTCGAGGATGAACACACGGATGACAGCCGGGTGGCCCTCGGCTGCAGTGAGACCGGCATCTGCCCAGGCAATCATGTTTCTCCCGTCAGGGCGCCGTTGCTGCCACGCTTCCCACGGAGTTCCCCAGCTCTCGTCGAAGGTGCGCAGCAGACTTCGTCCGTCCATCTTGTGCGGAACCCTGAGCGCTGGTTCCTGGATTGTAGTGGCGTTGTACTTTCCATTGTGGCCTCCAGGGGCCCTCAATGGTTGCGGGACCCGAATATTTCTTCGCCGCGCACACAGCAAGTCTCCGGCCGGCCGCCGGTCCCGGGCAAGGGCCGTTCGGCCCACAGCGACCCCCTTGCCCGCTGCCAGCCGCCCCCGCCTTCACGCTCGGGGCCGTGACTTTCGGCCCTAGCCCGCGCGGGCTGGCGGCGGAATCGTTGGAGCTACGCGCCGCGGGGGCACGACGAAGGGACCAGTCATGAGCGAGGCTACGGGCATCCGGACCATCCTGGTCGGCGTCGACGGATCGGATGCCTCGGTGGAGGCCCTGCGCCAGGCCCAGGGCCTGGCGCTTCCGTTGTCCGCCAAGATTGTGGCGCTGGCCTGCTGGGACGTTCCTCCGGTGTATGACGGCTACGTGGCCATGGGGATCAATGACTTTGACGTCCGCGCGGGCGAGATCCTGCAGGAAGCCGTGGTGAAGGCTTTCGGCGAGACCATTCCCGCCAATGTGGAAACCCGGCTGGTCCAGGGGCATCCGCGCCGGATGCTGCTTGAAGAGAGCCGCAACGCGGACCTGCTGGTGCTCGGCCGGCGCGGGCACGGCGGCTTCGGCGGCCTGCTGCTGGGCTCGGTAAGCTCCGCCCTCGTGGCGCACGCGCACTGCCCCGTGCTGGTGGTGCACGCGCCGGATAAGCGCTGACCGGGCCTGCGGGGGACTACTGACCCCGGCCACCGCTCAAAATTCGGGACTACTCAAAACGGGACTACTCAAAAGAGGCCCGGCGCGGGTCTGCGAGCCGCGTGCGCCACACATCCGGGTTGTTTACCTTAAAGCGGCGTCCGGTGAGGGCCTTCGGTGCCAGCCGGACGTAGTAGTTCTTTTCACCCGGCTGCCAGGGCTCCAGGAGCAGCTCATCCACCGCGTCCTTGTCCGCCTGGTCTTCGATCAGCTCAGCCTCGCCGCGGGCAACGACGCTCCACGCGGTTTGCTCGTGGGCGTCGTACCCGTCGATTTCAAACGCCACCGGCTTGGCTGTGATGGCGCCCCAGAGCTTTGTCCCGCCCGCGGTTCGGAACACGATCGAGCGGCGCTGCAGGACAAAGTTCACCGGGAAAACTTCCGGATGCCCGTCCACGATCAGGGCAATCCGCCCGACCACTTCGCTGTCGAGCAACACCCAGCACTGGTCGATGGACAGCTGGAAATTTGGCTCTGGCGTCGTCGTATTCACAGCTCCACGTTACGGACGGACCTCGCGGCCGATTAGGGCCATAAGGCCCGTGGCGCCGCCGCGGACGCGTTGCCAGGCCACGGTCACAGCACGGCCCGGCGGCACTGGCTCACCAGGGGCTGGGCTTGTAGTCCTTGAGGAATACGCCGTACTGGTCCTCACCCGACTCGCCCATAACGATGGGGTCGTAGACCCGCGCCGCGCCGTCGACAAGGTCCAGCGGGGCGTGGAAGCCTTCCTCCATCAGCCGCACCTTCGTGTAGTGCGGACGCTCGTCGGTGATCCAGCCGGTGTCGACGGCGGTCATCAAGATGCCGTCGGAGTCCAGCATCTCCTTGGCGCTGGTGCGCGTCATCATATTCAGCGCGGCTTTGGCCATGTTGGTGTGCGGGTGCCCGGGGCCTTTGTAGGCGCGGGAGAACTGGCCCTCCATGGCGCTCACGTTCACGATGTACTTCCGCCGCGCCGTAGAGCGCTTCATCGCTCCGCGCAGCCGGCTCACCAGCAGGAACGGCGCGGTGACGTTGCAGAGTTGCACTTCGAGCATCTCCAGCGGATCCACTTCATCCACCACCTGGGTCCAGCTGTTGATACTGGCGAGGTCCGGGACCAAGCCGCCGGCGTCGATCGCGGTGCCGGAGGCAATCCGCTCCAGTGAGGCGGAGCCGGTCGAGAGCGCCAGCGAGGTGATGGCGTCGCCGGCCAGCACGGGGTGCTCAAGGACCGAACTGGCCAGGGCCAGCGGGTGCTTGTCGTGGGCGTGGCCGAAGGTGACCAGTTCAGGACCGCCATTGGCCACCTGCAGCTCCGCCGGCAGCGGCTCGTCCTCGGCGTCGACGAGCGGCTTGTAGGCGGTGCCCGAGCGCCGGACCGTCTGGGCTGCGTTGTTGATGATGATGTCCAGCGGACCGGCGGCGTCGAGGGAGTCCGTCAGGGCCATCACCTGCGAGGGATCGCGCAGGTCGATGCCCACGATCCGCAGACGGTGCAGCCAGTCCGCACTGTCCTCCATCGCGGCGAAGCGCCGGGCGGCGTCCTTCGGGAAGCGGGTGGTGATGGTGGTGTGGGCACCGTCGCGGAGCAGCCGCAGGGCGATGTACATGCCGATCTTGGCCCGGCCGCCGGTCAGCAGCGCGCGGCGGCCGGTCAGGTCGGTCCGGGCATCGCGCTTGCTGTGGCTGAAGAGGGCGCACTCGGGGCAGAGCTGGTGGTAGAAGGCGTCCACCTGCGTGTAGTGCCGCTTGCAGATGTAGCAGGGCCGCGACCGGATCAGGTGCCCGGCGACCTCGCCGGTAGCCGAGGGCGCCAGCTTGTTCCCGCGGGTCTCGTCGTCGATCCGGTCCGGAGCCGCGGTCGCGGTCTGGGCAATCACTGCGCGGTCGGCCTCGGCGATGAGGTCCCGCTTGGTGACCCGGCGGTGGCGCTTGACCGCCTTGAACATCTTCCCGGTCGCGCGGCGGATCGAAACGTAGTCCGGGTGCTCCTCGTCATAGGCGTGGATGTTGTTGAGCACCTTGAGGCAGGCTGCGATGTCAGCTGGGGTCAGTTCAGCCGGCGTTAGCTGGGCCGGGGCGGGGCCAGCCGCCGTCGGCGCAGCTGCCGCCGACTCATCACCAGCCGGTACGGGGGGCAGATCGGAGGAGCTCATTGGCCTAATTTTACAGCCCGGCCGGGGCGCGGCGGGACATCGGCCCGCTGCTGGGGACCGGGCCGGGTGCCGCGCGGCGGCACCCGGCCCGGGGACCTGCTCAGTACGCCTTGGTGGACCCCGTCCCGGGGGGCTCGACGCCGACCGCGGCGGCGTGCACCTGGCCGACCTTTTCCACGGACTCGCGTCCGGCGGGCCAATTTTCGGTGGCTGTCTTCACGGCGTCGGGCACCAGGTACAGGTTGGCCGCGGACAGGGAGCGCTCGGCGTCGCCGGGTTCGGGCACTTCCTGGCCCTTGGCCAGGACCGTGATGCCGGAGGCGGTGACCTTGAAGCCGCGGGCCCGGTCCAGTTCGGGGTCCAGGCCGATCGCGGCACCAGCGGGGATCCGGACATTCTTGTCCACGATGGCGCGCTTGACTACGGCGCCGGCCCCCACCTGCACCTTGTCCATCAGCACCGAATCAAGGACCCGGCTGGCTGTGCCGACGTAGACGTCGTTGGATAGCACCGAACCCTCCACGATTCCGCCGGAGATCACCACGCCGCTGGCCACGATCGAATCCAGGGCGGTGCCCACGGTGCCGCCCTCGCCGCGGACGAATTTCGCCGGCGGGGAGATGCTCTGGCGGGTGTAGATCGGCCATTCCGAGTTGTACAGGTTGAACACCGGCACGGGGGAGATCAGGTCCATGTGGGCGTCATAGAACGAATCGATGGTGCCGACGTCGCGCCAGTAGGTGCGGTCGCGTTCGGTGGAACCGGGGATGTCGTTGAGGGTGAAGTCATAGACCCCGGCCTCGCCCTGGTCGACGAAGTAGGGAATGATGTCGCCGCCCATGTCGTGCTTGGTGTCGAGCCGCTCGGCATCGACGTGCAGCGCCTCGACGAGGGCATCGGCGTTGAAGACGTAGTTGCCCATGGAGGCCAGGAACTGGCTGGGGTCCGCGGCGAGGCCCGGGGTCGAGGACGGCTTCTCCACGAAGGCCGCGATTTTCTCCGGGTTCTCCTGGTCCACTTCGATCACGCCGAACTGGTCGGCCATGTGCAGGGGCTGGCGCACGGCGGCCACCGTCGCCTTCGCGCCGCTGGCGACGTGCTGGGCGACCATCTGCGCGAAATCCATGCGGTACACGTGGTCCGCGCCGACCACGACGACGATGTCGGGGTTGGCGTCGTGGATCAGGTTCAGTGACTGGTAGATGGCGTTCGCGCTACCCAGGAACCAGCTCTTGCCGACGCGCTGCTGGGCAGGTACGGAGGCGATGTAATTGCCCAGCTGCGTGGACATACGCCAGGTCTCGGAAATGTGCCGGTCAAGGCTGTGGGATTTGTATTGCGTGAGGACAACAATCTGCAAATACCGGGAATTAACCAGGTTGGAAAGGGCAAAATCAATCAGCCGGTAACTTCCGGCGAACGGAACGGCCGGCTTGGCCCGGTCGGCCGTCAACGGCATCAGCCTATTTCCCTCGCCACCTGCGAGGACAATGGCCAAGACTTTCTTCTGCTGCGGCATGGTGATCGCTCCTGAACGCCTTCGTCTGCTCCCCAAAACTGTCCGGTGTGCCCGGACCTCTTCACACTAGAACAGATCAGCCGGAAGGACTACCTTGGGGTTTGTGCGAATAGACATTGTGACCAAGGAATTCCCGCCCGAAATCTATGGGGGCGCCGGCGTCCACGTGGCCGAACTCAGCCGGGTGCTGGCCCAGAGGGTGGATCTGCAGGTGCGGGCGTTCGGTGCGCCGCGCACCCCGGACTACCATGGGGCGACCGTAACGTCCTATGCCGTGCCGGAGGATCTGGCCGGCGCCAACGCGGCGGTGCAGACCCTCGGCGTGGACTTGCGGATCGTTCCGGACATCGCCGGGGCAGACGTCGTACATTCCCACACCTGGTACGCCAACATGGCCGGGCACATCGCCTCGCTGCTGCACGGCATCCCGCACGTGCTCAGCGCGCACAGCCTGGAGCCGCTGCGGCCCTGGAAGGCGGAGCAGCTCGGCGGCGGCTACGCCCTCTCCTCCTGGGTGGAGAAAACCGCCTACGAGTCCGCCGCCGCGATCATCGCCGTGTCCGAAGGCATGCGGCAGGACATCCTGCGCAGCTACCCCGAGGTGGACCCGGCCAAGGTCCGCGTGGTCCACAACGGCATCGACGTCAGCCTCTGGACCCGCGACGAAAACGAGGACGTGGTCCGCGCCCTGGGCATCGACCCGGCTCGGCCCAGCGTCGTCTTCGTGGGCCGCAACACCCGACAGAAGGGTGTCCCTTACCTGCTGCGTGCCGCTGCGAAGCTGCCCGCGGACGTCCAGCTGGTGCTGTGCCTTGGCGCCGCGGACACGCCGGAACTCGCCGCGGAGACCGCCCGGCTGATCGAGGAACTGCAGGGCCAGCGCAGCGGCGTGATCCTCGTGGAAAGGATGCTGCCGCGCAACGAACTCGTCCAGGTCCTCAGCCACGCCACCGCGTTCGCGTGCCCGTCCATCTATGAGCCGCTCGGGATCGTCAACCTGGAGGCGATGGCCTGCGGCGCCGCGGTCGTGGCCAGCGCCACCGGAGGCATCCCCGAGGTGGTCCAGCACGGCGAGACCGGCCTGCTCGTGCAACTCGAGCAGGTCACCGACGGGACCGGCACCCCGCTGGATCCGGAGAAGTTCGTTACCGAGTTCGCCGCGGCCCTGACCGAGGTGGTCTCCGACCCGGACCGCGCCCGCGCGATGGGCCGGGCCGGCCGCCGCCGCGCCGAGGAGCACTTCTCCTGGGAGTCAATCACGGAAACCACCCTCGAGGTCTACCGGTCGGTCCTCCCGCAGTAGGAACCCCGCAACGCAACAACGACGACGGCGCCGCCCCGGCCAAGGGGGCGGCGCCGTCGCCGTGCGGTGCTGCTGCTGCTTAGCCGCGCCGGGCCTTGCCTGAAGCGGACTTGCCTGAAGCGGACTTCGCGGACTGGGCCTTGCCCTCCCGGGCTGCGCGGGCCAGCAGGATCTTCTCATCCAGGGGTGCCTGGCCGCTGGCGCGCTGCTGCCGGAAGAACTCCCGGGCCTCGTCCTGGCGGATCTTCTCCGCCCCGGTGGCGATGGCGGCGCGGAGGTGCTCCGGGCCGAAGCCGAAGGCGTCGACCAGGTCCAGGGCGTGCGGGCGGATCTTGACGAGGAGCCGGTTGATGTAGTCGCCCACGGTGCGGGCGCGCTGCATCGAGAGCCGGCCGTTCATCAGGTACCAGGACAGGTTCTTCTCGATCAGGGACAGGCCGAACAGGTCGCGCAGCCAGGTCAGGACCGCCTTGGTGCCGGGGTCACCGACGTTGCCCAGCGCCTCGGTGAACGCCTCCCACTGCAGCAGTTCGGCGTGCGCCTGGGCCGCCTCGATGAGCTCGTTCTGGTGGCTGTTGAACAGCGCCGCGGCCTGCTGCTGCGGTAGCTTGTTGGCTCCCTTGAGCGCAGAACCGACGTCGGCGACCATCGCCTGGACCCGCTCGGTCAGCAGGGCCCGCTGGCCCGCCTCGTCCTTGATCGCGCTGGCGGCTTTCTGGACCGAACCGGAGTCCGCCATAAACTGGGCAACGCCGCGCAGTCCGGTCCGGTGGATGGCGGCGCCGGTGGCCTGGCCGACGACGTAGCGGGCCAGTACGCCGAAGTCCACGTTCCGGAACTCCTTGGCGTAATCGGCCAGCAGGCGCTTCGCGACCAGCTGCAGCAGCACGGTGTTGTCGCCCTCGAAGGTGGCGTAGACGTCCAGGTCGGCACGCAGCGAGGCGAACCGGTTCTCGATCAGGAAGCCGGCGCCGCCGCAGGCCTCTCGGCACTCCTGCAGGGTGTCGAGGGCGTGCCAGGTGCTGAGCGGTTTCAGCGCCGCGGCCAGGGTTTCGAGGTCCTGGCGGTCCTCGTCGGTGTCGTTCCGGCCGGAGAACACGTCGTCGAACTTCTGCAGCAGCTGTTCGCTGGCGAAGCTCGCGGCATACGTGGTGGCGAGCCGGGTAAAGAGCCGGCGCTGGTGCCGCTGGTAATCCAGCAGCACCTCCTCGTCCGTGGCGGAGGAGGCGTTGAACTGGCGGCGTTCGGCGGCGTACTGGATGGCGGTCTTGAGGGCCAGCTTCGACGCGGTGACGGCGGCGCCGTCCAGCGAAACCCGGCCCTGGACCAGGGTTCCCAGCATCGTGAAGAACCGGCGGCCCGGGCTGGCGATGGGCGAACTGTAGGTGCCGTCTGCGTCGACGTTGCCGTAGCGGTTGAGCAGGTTCGTCCGCGGGATGCGCACCTGGGTGAAGTGCAGCCGGCCGTTGTCGATGCCGTTCAGGCCGCCCTTGACGCCGTCGTCCTCGCCTCCGATTCCGGGCAGGAATTCCTTGGTCTCCGGGTCGCGCAGGTCCATGTAGAACGCGTGCACACCATGGTTGACGCCGTTGGTCACCAGCTGGGCGAAGACGACGGCCGCCAGGCCGTCGGTGGCCGCGTTGCCGATGTAGTCCTTCCAGGCCGCACGGAACGGCGTGTGCACCACGAATTCGCCGGCGGCGGGGTCGTAGGTGGCGGTGGTGGCGATGCTGGCGACGTCCGAGCCGTGGCCGGTCTCGGTCATGGCGAAGCAGCCGGGAATGTCCAGGCTCATGATGCCCGGCAGCCACTTTTTGTGGTGTTCCTCGGTGCCGAGGTGGTTTACGGCGGAGCCGAAGAGGCCCCACTGCACGCCGGCCTTGATCTGCAGCGAGGGGTCGGCAATAACGAGTTCCTGGAAGCCGGCCACGTTGCCGCCGTGCTCGTCCGCGCCGCCGACCTCCGCCGGGAAGGCGCGGTGCACGGCCCCGTTCTCCACCAGGACCTTCAGCTGGCCGAAGACCCGCTGCCGGTGCTCGGTGTGGGTCAACCCCTCGGTCTTGTGCAGTTCCGGCCGGCCGGCCAGGTCCCGGGCCTGCCGGCGGACCGCGGCCCACTTGCCCAGCAGCTGTTCGCCGAGCGCGGCGACGTCGACGGCGGGCGTCCCGGCGGTGCGGGTTCCGGCAGCGGAGGCGGCCGGGGGAGTGAGGCGGCCCGCGGCGCGGTCGGCTAGTTCAGTCATGTCGATTCCTTCGTTGGCACTGACATTGCAGTTCTGGCAATTTGGGGTTCTGGTGATCGATGGTTGGCAGTAGGTAGTTCGGGCAGTGGATGGTCTAGGGTCGGCTGTCCGGTGCTGGTGCCGGCGGATCCTGCAGTTCGGGCGCAATGCCAAAACAGAGCCAGTCGGTGATCTGGCGCGCCATCGCTTCCTGGCCGGGCTTGGCCGCGGAGGCCGGGCTGGCCAGCCACTGTTCGCCCGCGTTCCGGACCAGCCCGATCGCGGCGTTCGGCCAGTAGCCGATCACAGCTTCCTTGCCCGCAACGGCACGCAGCTGGTTCCGCATCGGCAGGGCGATCATCTCGCTGATCGCGTCGAAGAAATGGCCCAGCGCACCGGCTGCGGCGAGGGATCCGGAGTGGCTGTCGGCGTCGCCGGGTGCGTAGCGGGTGACAAAGGTGTAAACGTTCGGGCTGGTCTCGGCCATCTGCAGGTAGGCCGACACCATGGCATACAGCCCTTCGCGCGGTGTCTGGGCGCCCTGGGCGGCCTCCTGGATGCGCCGCTGCATCTGGTTCAGTACCACCTCGCCCACGGCCTGCTGGAGGCCGGCCTTGTCGCCGAAGTAGCGGTAGAAGACAGACTTGGACGTCCCGGCCGCAGCGGCGATGTCCTCCATCGACGCTTCACTGCCCAGCGCATGGACAGCCTTGCGGGCCGACTTGATCAGCTCGCGGCGCCGTTCCTCGCGGTGGGACTGCCAGCGGGAGGCGCGGCCGTCTACGGGCCCGCCCGGGGCGGGGGGTTCAACCTGGAGGATGTTCACGATACCCAGCGTATCAGGTACGCTGGGTATCAGTAATCCGCTTTGATCGAAGGAGACAGCACATGCCTGAAAACGGAACGTCCACCCCCGGGCCGATGGACAGCACGCCGCCGGCCGCAACAGCAGCCAAAGCGCCGCAGCTCCGCAAGGCCGTGGTGGTCGGCGGCAACCGCATCCCCTTTGCCCGGACCGGCGGCGCTTACACCAAATCCTCCAACCAGGACATGCTCACCGCGGCGCTCGACGGACTCATTGCCCGGTTCGGCCTGCAGGACGAGCGGATCGGCGAGGTTGCCGCCGGTGCCGTCCTGAAGCATTCCCGCGACTTCAACCTCACCCGCGAGGCCGTACTCGGCTCGGCACTGTCCGCCGAGACGCCCGCGTACGACCTGCAGCAGGCCTGCGCCACCGGCCTTGAAACGGTCCTGGGCCTGGCCAACAAGATCAAACTGGGCCAGATCGAGTCCGCCATCGCCGGCGGCGTGGACTCCGCCTCGGACGCCCCGATTGCCGTCAGCGAAGGGCTGCGGGAAATCCTATTGGACCTGAGCCGCGCCAAGACCCTGCCGAAGCGGCTGCAGGTGCTTAGCCGGCTCCGGCCCAAGGACCTGGCCCCGGACGCCCCGAACACCGGCGAGCCGCGGACCGGATTGTCCATGGGCGAACACCAGGCGCTCACCACCGCGCAGTGGAAGATCACCCGGGAGGCCCAGGACGAACTTGCGTACAACAGCCACCGCAACCTGGCCGCGGCCTACGACGCCGGTTTCTTCGATGACCTCCTCACCCCCTACCGCGGGCTCAGCAAGGACTCCAACCTGCGCCCCGACACCACGCTCGAGAAGCTCGCGGGCCTGAAACCGGTCTTCGGCAAGAACCTCGGAGCCGAGGCGACCATGACGGCCGGCAACTCCACTCCGCTCACCGACGGCGCTTCCACCGTGCTGCTCGCCACCGAGGAATGGGCCGACGCACACGACCTGCCGAAGCTGGCCACCGTCGTCGACGGCGAGGCCGCCGCCGTCGACTTCGTCCACGGCAAGGACGGGCTGCTGATGGCGCCGGCGTTCGCCGTCCCGCGCCTTCTGGCGCGCCACGGCCTGGGCTTCGAGGACATCGACTTCTTCGAAATCCATGAGGCCTTCGCCGGCACGGTACTGAGCACCCTGGCCGCGTGGGAGGACGAGGAGTTCTGCCGCACCCGGCTGGGCCTCGACGGCGCCCTCGGCAGCATCGACCGGGCCCGGCTCAACGTCAACGGCTCCTCCCTCGCCGCGGGCCACCCGTTCGCCGCGACCGGCGGACGGATCGTCGCCTCGCTGGCGAAGATGCTGCACGCCAAGGGCCAAGTCGGCGGCCGGCCGGCACGCGGGCTCATCTCCATCTGCGCCGCCGGCGGCCAGGGCGTCGTCGCTATTCTCGAAGCACACTAGGGGGAACCGGATGACTGACAAATACACCCACTTCGTGAGCAAGGGCTTCGGCAAAGACATCGCCAGAAAGCTCGGTCTCCCGCAGCCCGTGGCGCTCCGGCGGTACCGGCCGGGCCAGCCGCTGGTCCCGGGACCCGTGCTGGTCCAGGGCACCGGCAGTGGCGCCGATGAACTGGCCGCAGCGCTGCTTTCCTGGGACCTCGACGTCCGCCGCCACGCCGTGCCGCGTGAGAAGCTCGGCGCCATCATCCTGGTGCTGGACGAGGCGGACCGGCCCGAGGACCTGGAAAAGCCGGTGCTCAGCGCCGCCGCCTCACTCCGGGACCTCGCCGCCAACGCCCGCGTAGTCACCATCTCCCGGGCAGCCGCCGGCACCGCTGATCCGGCCGCCGCGGCGGCCCGGCAGGGCGTCGACGGGCTGCTGCGCTCCCTGGCCAAGGAACTGCGCGCCGGCGCCACCGGCAACGGCATCCTGCTGGCCGACGGCGCACGGACCACAAGCCCCAGCGCCCTGGGCGCCCTCCGGTTCTTCCTCTCCGGCCGCTCCGCGTTCGTGGACGGCCAATTCCTCACCGTCTCAACGGACGCGGGACAGCTTCTGGACGATGCCGGGAAGCCGCTGGCAGGCAGGGTCGCGGTCGTGACCGGAGCCGCCCGCGGGATCGGCGCGGCGATTGCCCGCACCCTGTACCGCGACGGCGCCACCGTCGTCGTCGTGGACATCCCGGCCGCCGGGGACCACCTCGCGAAGGTCGCCAACGAGGTGCACGGTACCGCCCTGCAGCTGGATATCAGCCGGGAAGACGCGGGACAGCGCATCATCGACCACGCGGTGGAGCGCCACGGCGGGCTGGACATCGTGATCCACAACGCCGGCATCACCCGGGACAGACTGCTCGCCAACATGGACCAGTCATGCTGGAACTCGGTAATTGCCGTGAACATCGCCGCGCAGCTGCGGATCAACAAGGCGCTGCTGGCTTCGGAGCATTTCCGGAACTCGCCGCGGATCGTCTCCGTTGCCTCCACCAGCGGCATCGCCGGGAACCGCGGGCAGACCAACTACGCGGCGTCCAAGGCCGGTGTGATGGGGATGGTCCGTGCCACGGCGCCGTTGCTTGCCGCGCACGGCGGCACCATCAACGCCGTCGCACCCGGCTTTATTGAAACCGAGATGACGGCACGGATCCCGTTCGCCACCCGCGAGGTGGCCCGACGGCTCAATTCGCTGCAGCAGGGCGGCGAGCCCGGGGACGTGGCGGAGGCCATCGCCTTCCTGGCCAGCGACGCCGCCGGCGGGATTTCCGGCGAGGTGCTGCGCGTCTGCGGGCAGAACCTGGTGGGCGCGTGACCGGTAGGCAGCCCCTGATCCTGGCCGAGATGCCGTCCCTCTCCAAGCTGTACGTCAACGCCGCCGCCACCGCGGCACGCCGGCGGGTGCTCGGAGCGCACGCCGGCACGCAGCTTCCCGGCGGCAGTCATGAAGTCCGCGGCGTCAAAGCCGGGGTCACGAACCTGACGGCCTACCAGCACCTGATCGGCGAGACCGCCAGCGATGTGCTGCCGGCCGGGTTCATCCACGCCCTGGCGTTCCCGCTGGCCATGTCGGTGATGAACCGGGACGACTTCCCGTTGCCGCTGCTGGGGATGATCCACCTCACGAACAAGGTGGTCCAGTCTGCGCCGGTGCTGTTCTCCGAAGCGCTGGACATCCGGGCCTGGCCGGAAAACCTGCGCGGGCACCGGTCCGGTACCCAGCTGGACCTGGTTGCCGAGGTGCGCGGGGCCGGGGAGGACTTCGTCCGTTGGCGCGGCGTCTCCACCTACCTGGCAAAAGGGGTGTTCCTGCCGGGGATCGACAAACCGTCCGAGGCCGGCGCGCCAGGAGGGTTCCGGGCGCCTGATCCGACGGCGTTGTGGCAGCTCGGCGTGGATACCGGCCGGGCGTACGCCGCCGTGTCCGGTGACTTCAACCCGATCCATCTCAGTGTCCTCAGCGCCAAGGCCCTGGGCATGCGGCGCTCCATTGCGCACGGCATGTACCTCGCCTCGAGGGCGCTGGCCGACGTCGGCGCCGCCAAGGGCGACGCCTTCAGCTGGGACGTGGCGTTTGAGGGGCCGGTGTTCCTGCCGGCCAGGGTGGCGCTGGAGATCAGCACCGTGCAGTCGGACGACGGCGCGTGGCTGCGCTCCGAGTACGTGGCCTGGAGCCCGCATTCGGGGCGCAAGCACTTCAGCGGCGCGGTGGCGGCGCTGAAGTAGCGGATCCGGTGCCTGGGGGTATTTGGCCGCTGTGGCGCCCCTAGCTGTGCCGCCGCTAGCTGTGCTGCGGCTAGCTGGGCCCGGCGGGGGCGGCGTCCGCGTCGCGGTTTCCACCGCCCGATGTGGCGCCGGCCGATTTTCCGTTGCCTGATTTCACGACGCGCAGCATCCGGTGCAGGCTCAACAGCACCGACTCCACGGCGCTGGGGGTGTCGGTGGATTGGTCTTCTGCGGCGACGCGTGCGATGAAGGCCCTGACCGCCGCGTCGGCTTCCTCAACGAGTTCGGCCTGTCGCTGCGGTTCCTCCTCCTCGGCGGCGCGCAGGACGTCGCCCACCAGGGTCATGGCTTCGGCGAGCGGCTCCGAGTGCCCGTCCGGGATGACGAAGGGGGTGTCCGTAGCCCAGATGACGTCCGAGAGCACCTGGGTCACATCCTGGATGTGGAAGGTCAGCCGCTCCAGGTCGCGCAGGTTGCGGTAGTCCTCCTCCACGTCGCGGGGATGCAGCCGGCGCCGCGGATTGGCTTGACGGCTTGCGTCCGCTTTCTGCACGGCAGCCCGCACGGAGCGCGCGCGCCCCGCGAGCGCCTCGGAGCGGCGCGACCAGTCCTCGTGTTCCGGCGGCCAGTTCTCGCGGAGTGCTTTGCCCATGTCCCAGAGCTGCTGGGCCAGCGCCAGCCGCAGCTCGGCCAGGCTGAGTGCTGCGGCCTTGAAGTGCAGCGGCGGGAAGACAAGCAGATTCACCACGATGCCGACGCTGACGCCAACGCCCATCTGGAAGAGATAGCCGAAGGAGAACTTGTCCGGGTTGTGGCCGCCGACCAGCAGCACCAGCAGCGCCGCCGTCGGGATCCAGTCGCTGCCCGAGCCGATCCGGGGCAGGCCGGCGAGGATGACGCCCAGTCCCATCACGACGGCGACCGTCAGGGGACTGGGGTCGCCCAGACTGAACAGCACAAAGGCAAGGCCGATCCCGAGTGCCAGGCCGACGAGCGTCTGGACGCCCTGGCGCATGGAGCCGGAGACGTTCTCGTACATGGCGACCAGCGCGCCGAGGGGGGCGTAGTACGGGTAGTCGGCCGCGGACCCGGGCATAAACGGGGCGATAAAGAACGCCAGGCCGGCGGCGATCGCCGCCTTGGTGGCCAGCTGCAGGCGCGGCCACAGCAGGGCGGCGGACACACTCCGGGCCACGGTGCGGCCCAGCTGGCGGATTCGCGAGGGGTGGGCTCCGTCGTCGGCTTCTTTTTCGTGTGTCATCCCGGCTCACCCTAGGGCCGCGGCGTTGCTGCGACAACTGGACGAACCCCGGCGGTGCCGCGGTGCCGCCGGCCGACGTCAGGTGGAGGCGTGGCAGGCTTTCCGGACCGCGGCGGAGAGCCGGTGGGCCCTGCCGTTGGTGCGGCCTTCCTCACTGCGCCGGGGGACATAGCCGAAACCGATCCCGTAGCCCGGATCTGCGAAGCCCAGCGCGGCGTTGGCGCCCTCATGGCCGAAGGCGCGGTGGCTGCCGAAATCCCGCCCGGGTTGCGGCTTCATAAAGACCACCGCGAAGGCATTGTCCAGGCCCGAGGAACGGTCGAGGCCCCAGACCTGCTCCTCGGACATCAGGCCGATCGTCCCGGGCGCCAGGAAACCGGGACAGCCGTCGACTCCGGTAGTGGCCGCGGCGTAGAGCCGGGCGAGTCCCTCCGCGGAGCCAACCCCTCCGGCGCTGCTCATGCCCCCGGCGCGGATGACACGGTGGTTGGGCAGCTCCATGATGCTGCTGACCGGAGCGTTGCTGTTCAGGCCGGCAAGGCTGAGCGGGTCCAGCCACTCCGCGGCGGGGTCCTCTGTGTAGAGCACCTCCCGGAAGCGCGGCTCCTCCTCCGCGGGCAGGCCCAGGAAGAAATCGATCCCAAATGGACGGCGGAGCCGCTCATCGAAGAGTTCCTGCAGCGGGGCGTCGCCGGCCCTCCTGCAGAGTTCCTCCATCAGGACGCCGATCGTCAGTGCGTGGTAGCCAAAGGCGTGTCCCGGACGCCACAGCGGCGCGGCGGCGGCCAGGCGGCGGGCCGCTTCCGGCGTCGTGAACTCCTCGAGGGAAAAGCCGCCCGGGATGCCCGGCAGGCCTGCCTGGTGGGAGAGGGCCTGCCGGACGGTGAGCATGCCCTTGCCGCGGGCACCGAATTCGGGCCAGTAGGAGGCCACGGTCGCGTCCAGGTCCAGCAGCCCGTCCTGCACCAGCAGGGCGATGACGAAGGCCGCGGCGCCCTTCGAGCAGGAATAGGTCCCCGTGATGTCGCCCGGGCCCAGGCCGGGCCCGCCGCTGAGGTCGAGGACCTTGGTGCCATCGCGGTACACCGCCAGCTGCGCACTGTACCCAGGGTCTTGGGCCAGGAATGTGTCGAAGAGTTCACGGACGCCCGCAAACTCCGGCGCGGCAGTTCCGACCGAGCGTGCCGGTTGCGGCGGCTGCGCGCCGGGGGTGGGGCAGAGTTCCATGGCCCCACCCTAGCGCCGCCGCCCGGCGCGGCCGGCGCTCAGCCGGCGCCGTGTCCGGCGGTAACTTCTTCCCCCGCCCGCACCGGTCCGGGCGGCGTGCCGTCACCGAAGGGCCGGCCGCCGAGGGCCTCCCGGCCGTGCGCAGTGAGCCAGTTGCCCACCGCCGGACCTTTCGGGACGACCCCCGTGGGGTTGATGTCTTCATGGACGATGTAGTAGTGCTGCTTGATCTGGACGAAATCCGTGGTGTCGCCGAATCCGGGGGTCTGGAACAGATCGCGGGCGTAGGCCCACAGCGCCGGCATTTCGCTGAGCTTCTGCCGGTTGCACTTGAAGTGCCCGTGGTAGACGGCGTCGAAGCGGGCCAGCGTGGTGAACAGCCGGACGTCGGCCTCGGTGATGGTATCGCCCACGAGGTATCGCTGGCCGGTGAGCCGGTCCTCCAGCCAATCCAGCGCCGTCCAGAGCCGGTCGTAGGCGGCGTCATAGGCGTCCTGGGAGCCGGCAAAGCCGCAGCGGTAGACGCCGTTGTTGACCTCGGTGAAGACGCGCTTGTTGACGGCGTCTATCTCTTCGCGGAGGGCCTCGGGGTAGAGGTCCGGGGCGCCGGCGCGGTGGTAGTCGGTCCACTCGATGGAGAAGTCCAGGGTGATCTGGGGGAAGTTGTTGGTCACCACCGCGCCGCTGGGGACATCCACGATGGCCGGGACCGTGATGCCGCGCGGGTAGTCCGGGAAGCGGCGGAAGTAAGCCTCCTGGATCCGCTCGATGCCGAGGACGGGGTCCTTGCCGCCGGGGTCCAGGTCGAAGGTCCAGGAGCGGGCGTCGTGGGTGGGTCCGGGCTGGCCCAGTGAGATCACGTCTTCCAGGCCCAGCAGCCGCCGCACGATCACGGTCCTGTTCGCCCACGGGCAGGCCCGTGCCGCGACCAGCCGGTAGCGCCCGGGTTCAACGGGCCAGCCTGGCTCGCCGTTGGCGCCCGGGGCGCCGTCGCGGGTGATCCGGTCCTCGATGTAATTGGTGTCCCGGTTGAATTCAGCGCCGCCGGTGACATAGGCGCCCTTGGTGCTGAATTCCGTGCTCGTGGTTGTCTCACTCATACCCCCAGCCTATGTGCAGTGCCCGCCGGGCGCATGCCGGGCTCATGCCTGGCGAAGCAGGCCGGCGAGGACCGGTGCCATCGGCTGCCAGGCGGCCCACCAGGCGGCGGCCACCACCGCCGCGAACAGACCAATCCAGACGAACGCCGGCAGCGGGGTGGAGCGGGACAGCAGGTACGCGTCCGACGCCGAGAGCCGGTTCCGGTGCCTGGTGTGCACGGCGGCCAGCTTGCCCAGGTCCCGGACGGCGGCCACCAGCAGCGCGATGCCCAGGCCGATCATCACGTGGCCAATGAACGCCGACGGGACGAACAGCACCAGAAGCACTGCGGACAGCACCGCACCGGCCGTGATCAGTACGCCGACGCCGTTGCGTAGAAAGACAAAGGACAGCAGCAGCAGGAGCGTGCCCACCGACATCGCCGCCGGGCCCCAGCCATTGAAGCCGGACCAGACCATCACGGCGCCGACCACGGCCGGGACCGGGTAACCCCAGAATGTCGACCACACCGCGGCCAGCGGTCGGCGGCTGTAGCTGGTGGTGGTGCCGGAATGGTCCAGGGCCAGCCGGATGCCGCCAAGCCGCTGGCCCGTCATCAGGGCGGCGAACGCGTGGCCCAGCTCATGCGTCACGGTGGCAAGCAGGCCAAAATACCTCCAGGTGGCGGCCGGGAGGGACAGCACGACGGCAACGGCAACCACCAGCAGCAGCTCAGTGCCGGTCACCACCGGCGCCGGGGCGTGGCTGAACCCGGCGACGATCCGCTGCCACCACGTGCCGGCCAGGTCACCGGTGGCGAAGGCTGTCGATTCAAAACCCATCGTGGCCGCTTACCCCCGCCGAGTTGACGGTCCGGCGCTGTGCCGGATGCAATAGGGGGTCCATGGCCTGGCCTCGAGCCGGCCCTCGGCGATCGGGCCCCCGCACACCTGGCAGATGCCGTAGCTGCCGTCGTCGATCCTGGCCAGGGCGGCTTCGATCTGTACGAGACCGGCCCGGCTCTGTTCCAGCAAGGCGGACGCCTGGGAGAGTTCGAAAGCGATCGTCGCACCCTCCGGGTCGTGTTCGTCGTCGACATTGGAGTCCTGCCGGGCGGCATTCACCGACGTGATGTCCCGGCGGAGGGCCGGCAGCAGGGCAAGCTTCCGCTCGCGCTCCTGGGCAAGGAGAATCCGGAACCGTTCGACGTCGACCATAGGGTGCAAGGCTAGCGCGGCCGGCTGCGCGGCGTCGAAACTGCCCCTGGCGGACGTGCGCAGGGGCCCGGGCCGGGAGAGGGCGTGCCGGGCCGAAAGGCCTGTTGCCGGGAACCGGACCGGACGTACAGTGGGACCAGAATCCCGCACAGCCAGGGAGATGCCATGCAGACGCCCGTTTCCAAGAACGCCGAGGACGAAGCCCGGGCGCTCGCTGCCGTGGAGACCCACCATACGGCGATGCTCAAACGGCTCGATGCCCTGGTCACCGCCCTCACCCATGCGGTGCAGGCACATGATGCCGTGGCGGAGCACGACGCCCACGAGGTGTTGGTGGAATGGTGCGAGACCGAGCTCGTCCCGCACGCGCTCGCCGAAGAGGGGCCGCTCTACGGCGAAGCCGGCGCCGCCCCGGAGGGCCGGCTGCTGGTGGCGGGGATGCTCGCCGAACACCAGGTGATCGTCGGGCTCGTGGAGCGGCTGCGCGCCTCCCAGGGAGTCGACGCCGCCGTCGCCGCCGGCGCGATCGGGCATATCTTCGCCTTGCACCTGGACAAGGAGAACCGGCTGCTCATGCCTTTCATCGTGGCATCTCCTGACCTTAACCTGGCCGACTCAGTCGCCGGCCTGCACGAACTGGTGGGCGAAGCCCACCTCCACAGGACGCACGACAGTGCCGCGCCGGCTGCGCCCCCGGTCAACGGCTGACCCCCATGACGGACAGCACGGACGCGCCCGGCGCCGGACCGGAACCGCCGGACGACGCCGACCCGCTGCTGCGCGAACTGGCGGCGGCCCACGGGGTAGCGACGTCCTACTGGGGCTGGGACGGGGTGGAACGAGCAGTCGCCGCCCGCACGCTTCGCCAGGTCCTCAACGCCCTCGGGGTCGCGGCGGACGGGCCCGGGCAGATCTGCCGTTCGCTGGAGCAGGCCCGGCTGGCCCCCTGGCGCCGGCTGCTGCCGCCCATCGTCGTGGCCCGGGAGCGAGCGGCGGCGTCCTTCGATGTCCATGTGCCGCACGGACGCCCCGTCAGCGCCCGGATCGTCACTGAGGACGGCGTCCGGCACGATGCCCGGCAGCTGGAGAACTGGGAAGCACCCGTGGACGTCGACGGCGTCCTGACCGGCCGTGCGAGCTTCGCCCTCCCCGAGGGGATGGACACCGGCTGGCACACCATCCTGGTGCACGCCGACGGCGCCGAGGCGCAATGCCCGCTCGTGGTGACACCGGCAAGGCTGGGCACCACCGCAGCCCTGGCAGGACGCCGCAGCTGGGGACTCACCGCCCAGCTCTACTCCGTCAGGTCCGGGCGGTCGTGGGGGATCGGCGACTTCACGGACCTGGCCGACCTGGCCGCAGTTGCGGGCGCGGAAGGCGCCGGCTTCGTGCTCGTGAACCCGCTGCACGCTGCCGAGCCGCGGCCGCCAGTGGAGGATTCGCCCTATTTGCCCAGCACCCGCCGCTTCTTCAACCCGCTCTACATCCGGGTTGAGGAAATCCCCGAATACGACTACCAGGACGCCGCGGCGCTGGCCCGAACCGAGCAGCTGGCAAAAGGCCTGCGGGGAGGCAACCGGGAGGTCGGACTGCTGGACCGCAACGCCAGCTACGGAGCCAAGCTGGCCGCCCTGGAACAGGTGTTCCGGGTCCGCCGGGGTCCGGCCCGCTCACGCCGCTACAGCGACTTCTGCCGGGACCAGGGCCAGGGGCTGGACGACTTCGCGCTCTGGTGCGCCCTGGCCGAGACTCTCGACCCGACGGCTCCCCAATGGGCTGACGCCGCTTCGTCCCCGGAATCTGCGTTTTGCACGGAGCAACGTGCCGCGCTCGCGGACCGGATCGAGTTCCATCGCTGGTTGCAGTGGATCTGCGACCAGCAACTCGAATCGGCGCAGGACACCGCGCGGCGGGCCGGCATGGACGTCGGCGTCGTGCACGACCTTGCGGTCGGGGTGAAGCTCGGCGGCGCCGACGCGTGGAGCCTGTCCGCCGTCCTCGCACACGGCGTGACGGTCGGAGCGCCGCCGGACGTGTTCAACCAGCAAGGGCAGGACTGGACGCAGCCGCCGTGGCACCCGGCACGGCTGGCCGAGTCCGGCTACGCCGCCTACCGGGACATGCTGCGGACCGTGCTGCGCCATGCCGGCGGAATCCGGGTGGACCACGTCCTGGGCCTGTTCCGGCTTTGGTGGATTCCGGAGGGCGCCGGGCCGGCCGAGGGCACGTACGTCTACTACGACCACGAAGCGCTGATCGGCATCCTGGCCCTCGAAGCCCAGCGCGCCGGTGCCGTCGTCATCGGCGAGGACCTGGGGGTCTTCGAGCCGTGGGTCCGCGACTACCTGGCGGAGCGCGGCATCTTCGGCACCTCGATCCTGTGGTTCGAGCACGACGACGACGGCCCGCTGGCGCCGGAACGCTACCGGCAACAGTGCCTGACCAGCGTCAATACCCATGATCTGCCGCCCACCGCGGGGTACCTGGCCGGTGCGCATGTCACGCTCCGCGAGTCCCTCGGGCTGCTGCGGCGTCCGGTCGCGGAGGAACGGGCCGCCGACGCTGCGGACCAGGAGGCGGTGCTGGCGCTGCTGCGGGAGCACGGTCTGCTGCCGGCGGCAGGAGCTGCGGGGGAGCAGGCCACGGTGGAGGCGCTGTACGCGTTCACGGCCCTGACGCCGTCGTCCCTGCTGGGGGTGGCGCTGGTGGACGCCGTAGGGGAGACCCGCACGCAGAACCAGCCAGGCACCAGCACCGAATACCCTAACTGGTGCATCCCACTGGCCGGGCCGGACGGCGTCGTCCTCATCGAGGAACTGTCCGACAACGCGAGGTTCCGTTCGCTCCTCGGCACGGTCCAGCGGGCTCTCCGTCCGGATGTCCGGAAGGGCACCAAGCAGTAGGCCGGGTAGGTTCCGGGCCAAGTGCCGGAAGCCGCTCCAGCGTGTCGTTGCGGGCAGGGGCACGGGGGTGATAATTTCTGTTGCCGCCGCAAATTTGCGGACAACCACGGCTGTCAAATACCCCTCTTCGACGCATCCCGCGCACCAGAAAGGCCGCAATGGCGCTGCTCCTTCCCGACACTTTGCCGACCCTTCAAACGGTCACGGGCAGGTTCGTCCTGGCACCCTTCACTCCGCTCGACGTCGAGCCGTTAGCGCGGTTGCTGGGCCGCGACGAAATCTGGTCCCAGGGGTTTAGCGACAGCGAAGCCCGGCCCGCCGGCGCTGCGGAGCTGTCCGCGTTCGTGGACCGCCGCTTCGCAGGCCTTCAGGTCTTTTCGGTGTACCAGAAGCTGCCGCTGGGGCAGTCCCGCTTCGTCGGGACCACCGGTATCACCGAACACGACGGGGGGACGGAGCGGGTAAAGATCGGCCGGACCGTGCTGGCCCCGGACCTCTGGGGAGCGAAGGTGAACCACGAGGTCAAGATCACCCTGCTCGACTGGTTGTTCTCCTGCGGGGCCGGCCGGATCGAATGCGATGTGGACGCCCGGAACCGGCGGTCCCTGTCCTCCCTGGTCCGTTTCGGCTTCACGGTCGAAGGAACCCGGCGCCGGTCCTCCCGGAACGCCGACGGCGTCTGGCGGGACTTTGTCATCCTGTCCCTGCTGACCGAAGAATGGCCGGAGCTGCGGCCCCTTGCGCTGGCGTCCCTGTCCGGCCACACGCCCGCCGGACTGCTTGCAGTCTAGGGCCGGCCGCCCGGCAGCTCATAGGAAGAACTTGATGAACCCCCTTGACGACCTCAACCGGCGCCGGTCCGAGCGGCTTGACGAACGCCTCTGGAACAACATCGAACGGGCCTTCGGATTCCGACCCTTGGATCATCATCGTCGTCCGGGGCGCCTTCAGCGCCGCCGTCGGGGCTGGCTCGTCTTTGGAGTCGGCGCCGGTGTCCGTGAGGGGTACGCCCTGATGGGGCTCATCTCCGTTCCAGCTCCAGCAGCGAATACGGCCTGCTTTTCCGGCGACCGTCTGGTTTAGGCGGGCAGCTCGGGCGGGACGCGGGGCTGGACGCATCACCGCCGGCGTTCATTCGCGGCGGTAGCTTTGCTCTGAGAGGTGAAGTATGTCCCCGACGGGCGATTTTTCCAGGTACCACGAAAAGGACTGGATGGACTTGTCCTCGCCGAAGAACGTCGCGGTGGAGCCGTTGAAGGCGGCTTTTCCTTTATAGATGGGCGCGCCCTCCCTGGCAGTGTCCCACAAGACGTAGCCAGCCTCCTTCGTCAGCATGAGGTGGCGGCTTGAATCCTTGCCAACGCCGCCAATCCAGGAACCCTCCAGTCCGTCCGGCAACAACGACGTCGGCGACTGCGATGGCGGGACCGGGGGCACGGGGACCACCGCGGACGATGACGGTGGAGCCTGAGGTGACCCGGACGGGTTACCTCCATCGCCCACCATCTTCGGGCCGGCGAAAATCAACGTCAGCACAGTGCCTACGAGGGCAAAGCCGCCGGTAATCCAGGCCGCCTTCGAAGCGGAGTCTTTGCCGGACTGATCCATGGTGCCTCCCGGGTTCAGCCCCCTGTTACAGATTGATCCCGAGTGTGTCTGGGTGTCAACGCCGCAGGCGCTACCCGGCGAGATGGAACAAGACATGGCTGCCCTGGAGATGAGCGGGCAAAAAAAGCAGCGGTGGAAGCGGTGCCGCACACCAGTGCGCATCGGCCTGCGACACGGCTGCCAAGAGCGAGGGGACAGCCAGGCAGCACCTGCGCCGGTCCGAGCAGAACACAAAAATGCCCTGGAATCCATAGTGGATTCCAGGGCATTTCCTGTTGTGCGCGGAGGGGGACTTGAACCCCCACCCCCTTTCGAGGACTAGCACCTCAAGCTAGCGCGTCTGCCATTCCGCCACCCGCGCAGGTGGTATTTCCGGGAAGAATTTCGCCTTTCAGCGCTTTGCTTTTCTCGGAAGCAGCGAGAAAGACTCTAGCACGAAGATTCCGGAAACAAATAATCGGGGCCAATGGGTAGGCTGAAGCCAGCACTGAGCCACTGCCATGAGGAGCGATATGACTGACGTTCGGCCCGAAGATGAGGTTGTCCGGATCTGCCAGGAACTGATCCGGATCGACACGTCCAATTACGGTGACGGTTCCGGACCAGGGGAGCGCGCGGCCGCGGAGTACACCGCCGGTCTGATCACGGAGGTCGGCCTGGACGCCGAGATCTTCGAGTCGGCGCCTGGCCGTGCGAATGTTGTCACCCGGCTTGCGGGTGAAGACCCATCGGCCAGCGCCCTCGTGGTCCATGGCCACCTCGACGTCGTCCCGGCGCTGCGCGAGCAGTGGTCGGTGGACCCTTTCGGGGCCGAGCTCAAGGACGGCCTGATCTGGGGCCGCGGCGCCGTGGACATGAAGGACATGGACGCCATGATCCTCTCCGTCCTGCGGGGCTTCGCGCGCACCGGCCGTAAGCCCAAGCGGGACCTGATCTTCGCCTTTTTCGCCGACGAGGAGGCGGGCGGCAAGTACGGGGCCGGATACGCCGTCGAGCACCGTCGAGAACTCTTCGACGGCGCCACCGAGGCGATCTCCGAGGTAGGCGGATTCTCGGCCACCATCGGCGGCCAGCGCACCTACCTGCTGCAGACCGCCGAAAAGGGGCTGTCCTGGCTTCGACTGGTGGCCCACGGCCGCGCGGGCCACGGCTCCCAGATCAACACCGACAACGCGGTGACCCGGCTCGCCAGCGCCGTTTCGCGGATCGGCGAATACCGCTGGCCGGTGGAACTGACGCCCACTACCCGCCAGTTCCTCGACGGCGTGACCGAACTCACCGGCGTCGAATTCGACCCCGACGACCCGGACAAGATCCTCAAGGAGCTCGGCACCGTGGCCCGCTTTGTCGGCGCCACCCTGCAGAACACCACCAACCCCACCCTGCTCAAGGGTGGCTACAAGCACAATGTCATCCCGGAATCGGCCGAAGCCCTGGTCGACTGCCGCACCCTGCCGGGCCAGCAGGAACAGGTCCTCGAGATCGTCCGCGAACTGGCCGGCACCGGCGTGGACGTCAGCTACGTCCACCAGGATGTCTCGCTCGAAGTCCCGTTCGCCGGCAACCTGGTGGACTCCATGATCGACGCGCTGCACTCCGAGGATCCGGGCGCGAAAGTGCTGCCGTACACGCTCTCCGGCGGCACGGACAACAAAGCCCTGAGCCGGCTCGGCATCACCGGCTACGGCTTCGCCCCGCTGATGCTCCCGGACGAACTGGACTTCACCGGCATGTTCCACGGCGTCGACGAGCGGGTCCCGGCCGACTCGCTGAAGTTCGGCGCGCGGGTGCTGGACACCCTGCTGAGCAACTACTGAGCGGAACCTACGAGGAATGGCACCTGAGAACATGACGCCCGAAGATATCCTGCCCGACCCGCTGCTGGAGCGGATCCGCGGCCGCGCGGCCGGCTACGACCGCGACAACGCCTTCTTCACCGAGGACCTCCGGGACCTCGCCGCCGCCGGCTACCTGAAGATCTTCGTTCCGGAGTCCGACGGCGGCCTGGGCCTGGGACTTGCCGGGGCCGCGCAGCTGCAGCGGCGGCTGGCGACGGCGGCCCCCGCCAGCGCCCTGGCGATCAACATGCACCTGGTGTGGACCGGCGTCGCGCACGTCCTCGCCGCCCGGGGCGACTCGTCCCTGGACTTCGTCCTGAAGGAGGCGGCGCAGGGCGAGATCTTCGCGTTCGGCAACTCCGAGGCCGGCAACGATTCCGTGCTCTTCGACTCGCGGACCGAGGCGACACCGATGCCGGACGGAAGCTACGGCTTCACCGGCCGGAAGATCTTCACCAGCCTCTCGCCGGCCTGGACGCGGCTGGGCATCTTCGGCAAGGACGCCGCGGCCAGGGACGGCGACGGCGAACTGGTGCACGGCTTCATCGAACGCGGGACCCCCGGCTACGAAATCCTGTCCGACTGGGACACCCTCGGCATGCGGGCCAGCCAGTCGAACACCACGGTCCTGGAAGGGGCGGTGGTGCCGCCGGAGCGGATCTTCCGCAAACTCCCCGTCGGCCCCAACGCCGACCCGCTGATTTTCGCCATCTTCGCCTGCTTCGAGACGCTGCTGGCCGCGGTGTACACGGGGATCGGGGGACGGGCGCTGCAGCTTGGCGTCGACGCGGTCAAGCGCCGCACCTCGTTCAAGAACGGCGGGCGCAGCTACGCGCAGGACCCGGACATCCGGTGGAAGGTCGCAGAGGCGGCCATGGCGATGGATGCACTCTACCCTCAGCTCGCCGCGGTGGCGGCCGACGTCGATGCCCTTGCCGAGCACGGCGGGCAATGGTTCCCGAAGCTGGTCGGCGTGAAGGTGAGCGCCACCGAAACGGCGCGCAGGGTCGTGGACCTGGCGATCAGGGTCTCCGGCGGGTCGAGCTATTTCCGCGGTTCCGAACTCGAACGCCTCTACCGGGACGTGCTCGCCGGAATGTTCCATCCCTCCGACGACGAATCGGCGCACAATACGGTGGCCAGCGCCTGGCTGGGCCCGCTGGACTCCTAGTCGTCCCGCCGGATGTCTCCACGGCCCGCCGGACCCTAAACGGTCCGTTGGACCTGGATGACTTTCCGGCGGAGCCAGAAGCGCCGCCCGCCGCCCACATAGAGGACGCTGCGTTCGAGTTCCCACTTGCCGTACTCGGAGTGTGCGGCGAGGAGGCGCCGCGCCTCAGGCAGCGAATCCTCAGGGCTGACCGTCAGCACGAGGTACTCGTACTGCCGTGCGTAGTCCCGTTCGCGACGGACCGAGCTGCTCAGAAATTGTTCCTTCATTGCTCTCCATTTTCGTCTTTTTCGGGCTAACGTGAAGTCATGAGCATCGATCCGCGTGTCGCGCTTCAGTCCCTTACCGCCGCCCTGGAAGAACACCTGGCCGCTGCCGCGGCGCGGCGCGGGGACGGGGATCCCGCGGTCGAAGCTGCCTTCTTCGCGGTCGCCGATGCCTTTGAAGTCTACGACGACTCGCTTTATGAAGCGTATGGCGAGGTGACCCCGCTTGAGGTCATCGACGAAGAAGATGACGACGACGAAAACGAAGACGTCGACGACGAGGAAGACCTCGAACTGCTCCAGGACAACTAGGGAACTCCCCAGCTTCCGGGCGTATCCTGTCCACGGTTGCTGCAGGACGCCGTCCGGATTTCCGTCAGCTGCCGGGTTTCGGGGAGGTTCGGAGGTTGTCGTTGCCTGCACCATGGCACCGTGCCACCCTGTCCGGGGCAGGCGTAAGCGAAATCGCCCCGGCGGGGGATCCTGCGGCCGCGGAGGCCCCGGCCGCTGCGCCCGCGGGTTGGAAGCCCCTCCGACGTAGCCGTCCGGCCCGGCTGCTGGGACATTTGGGACGGAGTGTCCGCAGGATCCCGTTGGCGCTGTCCCTGGTGTTGCTGCTGTGGGCAGTCGGATTTTCCACCGGCTCCCTGATCTCCGGTCCTCCGGCCGCGCTACGGTCCGCAGTGACCGCGGACCCGGACCTGCTGGTGCGCGGCCAGTGGTGGCCCGTGTTGACCTCCGTGCTCTTCCCGGGTCCCTTCGCCTCCTACGTGCTGGCAACCGCCGTCATCCTGGGGTGCGTCGGCCTGGCCGAAGCCACCCTGGGCATCGGCAGGACCGCCGTCGCGTTTTTCGCCGGACACCTCGGGGCACTGCTCCTGTATTACGCGGTGGCCGATCTCGGGGCGGCTGTCGGCAGCGAGTGGCTGTCCGCACTGCGCCATCCCGGGCCGATGGGGCCCTTCGCGGCATCGCTGGCCGCTGTCATGGCCGCAGGCCCGCGAATCAGCACCCTCTGGCGCCGAAGAATCCGGTCCGTGGGCATCGCCGTCACCGTGATGCTCCTGCTGTATATCGGGCATCCGCAAAACCTCCACAGCCTGCTGGGCGTGGCGTCCGGGCTCGGCATCGGCGCCGCGATGGGCGGCCGGCACGGCGTTGGCCGGTTCGTTCACTCCACCAGCAGGGAAGTCAGGGCACTGCTGTCCATGGTGGTGGCAGTCTTCGCGGCGGGACCGGTACTGGCCAGCCTGGCGAAGGCACCTTCCGGGCCGTTGGCCGTGCTCAGGAACCTGATTGTCAATCCGCTCCCCACCATCAACGATCTGCAGGCCAGCTGTTCGGCCGCCGTCGACCTTTCCTGCCTTCAAATCATCCGCAGCCCGGGGCTGCGCGGCCCGGGCGGCGAGGCGCTGGCCCTGGTTCCCCTGGTGCTCCTGCTGGTCTGCGCGGAGGGGCTCCGCCGGGGAAACCGGGCCGCCCTGTGGGTGACGATTTCAGTCCAGTTGGTCATTGGCGTCCTCTCCGCGGTCTACCTGCAGCTTTTCGCCCAGTTCGGACGGTCCGTGCGGAGCGGGTCACGGGTGCTCTCGGTGGACTCGGGGATAGCAGAGGTCCTCCCGGTGGTGCTGGTGCCCCTGCTGATAGCGGCTGCGCTGTTCGCCGCCCGGAGGCACTTCAACGTCGACGCCGACCCCGTCCTGGGCCGCCGTTCGCTGATCCTGCTGGCCGGTGTCTTTGCCCTGTTTGTGACGGGGTACGTGGTGGCGTGGTTCGCCGAGGACAACTACTACCATCGGGCGGGGCTGCTGGCCCTCCTGGCCACCCTGCCGCGGATGTTCCTGCCGTATCCGTTCTCCTTCCGGTACTCGGTCTCGGTTTACCCGCACGGTGTGTGGTCGCCCCTGATCTTCAGCTACGGCGGCGCCGTGTTCTGGTTCATCTGCCTGATCAGCTTCCTCGCCATGTTCGCCAGCCGGAAACTCCGGGACCTGCGTGGCGACAGCGGCGTCTCGTTGGCCCGGCGGTTGGTACGCCAAGGCGGCGGCTCGCTGTCCTGGATGGCGCTCTGGCCCAACAACCGGTACTGGTTCAACGACACCGAGACCGTGGGCATCGCCTACCAGATCCACTACAACGTGGCGCTGACGGTTGGCGGCCCCTTCGGCAAGCCGGCGGACTTCGATCGCGCCGTGGAATCGTTCACGGCATTCTGCGCCGAACAGTCGCTCTCACCGTGCTGGTACTCCGTCACGGACGAACACTGGCCCCTGCTCCGGGACCTCGGGTTCAACCGGGTGAGGGTGGCCGAGGAAACCTTGCTGCCGCTGGGCAACATCGAGTTCAAAGGCAGTCAGTGGCAGGGAGTCCGCACTGCCCTTAACAAGGCCAGGAAGCTGTCCGTTGAGGCCCGATGGTGCACCTACGCCGAACTCGCCGGTTCACTGCGTACCCAGGTCCACGAAATCTCCGAGGAGTGGGTCTCCGAGAAGACCTTGCCGGAAATGGGGTTCACCTTGGGCGGCCTCGAGGAACTCAAGGACGAGAACGTGCTGCTGTGCCTGGCGGTGGATTCGGCCGGCAAAGTCCACGGCGTGACCAGTTGGCTGCCGGTCTTCAAGGACGGTGTCGTCGCCGGCCGCACGCTCGATTTTATGCGCCGGAGCCCGGACGGCTTCAAGGGTGTGATGGAGTTCCTGATTGCCTCGGCGGTGCTGCATTTCGACGGCACGATGGACCAGATCTCGTTGTCCGGGTCGCCGCTGGCGCCGGCTCACGGCGGCGCCGCGGCGCCGGAGCCTTCCGACGGTGCCGCTGTCGGCCGCTTCCTTGACTGGCTGGGCGCGGTGCTCGAACCGGTGTACGGTTTCCGCTCGCTTGCGGCGTTCAAACAGCGCTTCCACCCCCGGCACCGGACGCTCTACATGATGTACCACGACCCCCTGGCACTTCCGGTCATTGGCCGGGCCCTTACCGAGGCGTACATGCCCACCATGTCCCTCCGGCACACGGCCAGGCTGCTCCGCGGCGTCATCGGGTGACCGTCCCGGCCCTTGGGAAGGGTTGCAGCCGCCGGATCCGGGCCCCGTGGGTGCTTAGCCGGTCACGCCCAGGCGGCCCATGAGCCAGTCCATGTTCTTCTCGACGCCGTATTTCCATGCCGTCCAGGCGTGTCCGCCGGGTGCCTCCTGGAACTGGACGTTGATGCCGGCACTCTTCATGGCTTGGTAGACCTGCAGGCCCTGGGGCCGGTAGAACGTATCCGCGGCGCCGACGGAGATGATCCCGGCGGTGCCAGGGTAAGCGCGGGTCTTGATCACGTCGAGGGCGTTCTGCTTCTTGAAGTCGGCGGCGCTGCCGCCAAAGTATTCCTGCAGGAGCACCTGATGGCCCTGCCTGATGGTTGGCTGGTTTTCGCCGGAACTGTCGATGAAGGTGGGATACACCTCCGGGTAATTAGTGGCCAGCTGCAGGGCGCAGGTCCCGCCGTAGGAGAAGCCCCCCACCGCCCACTGGCTGCTGGAGTGCCGGCCTGCCCCGAACGTCGCCTTGACCCAGTTCGGCACGTCCTGGCTCAGGTAGGTGCCGGCCTGGCCCTGCTTGCTGTTCAGGCACAGCGGCGGGTAGTTGGCGCCCCTCCCGCCGGCGTCGGGCATCACCACGATCGGCGCCAGGCCCTTGTGCGAGGAGGCGTAATCGTCCATGAACTGGGCGATCCGGCCGTTGCGCAGCCAGTTGGAGGGCTCGCCCGGGACACCGTGGATGAGGACCAGGACCGGCAGGTCGGCCCGGGGGCTGGCCAGGTACGCCGGGGGGAGATACACAAAGGCCGCAGAGGAAACCTCGTGGGAGACCGGCGCGGGAATCACCGCACGGACCACGGTTCCCGTCCCCGGCATGCCCGCCGGCGCGCTCCAGGTCGACAAGGTGGTTGGTGGGTCTGCCTGGTTCGGCTGCGGATCCCGGCGTTCCTGGCTCTTGAACTGGTCCAGGGTCTCAATTTTGACACCCGTATCGCCGAAGACGGAACCCAGGGTGGGATAGTACTCGAAGTTTTGGTTGATCAGCGACCCCGAGGCCAGGACGACGACGAGCGCTGCGGGCAGCACGGCGACGCGCGCCGGCAGCCGGCGCAGGTCCCGGATTTTCGGCACCACCAGGAGCAAGGCCAGGATGCCGATGCCGGCATAGGCGTAGACCCGCTTCGGCAAGGGCGAGCCCCAGACGTTCCAGACCCGCTCGGTGAGCAGCCACACCAGGCCGGTGAGAACCACTGCGGCCAGGGCTGCGGCCGGAACCCGCCGCCTCAGATGCCGGCGGTGGCCCCAGACCAGCCAGGCCAGGACCGCCGCCGCCACGATGTAGAGGACCACGGGCACGACACCGGTCGTGATCGCGAGGTTCTGCAGGTTCATGGCCCCAGATTAGGGCCACAACCCGGGAGTCCGCCCGGAAACCGCCGAAAAGTTGGCGCCGCGATCAGGCCGGGCTGGAGACGTCCTCAAGCGCCGTGGCGATCTCGGGCGGCAGCGGCGCCAGCACCGCGTCCATGATTTCCTTGAGCTGGACGGGTGTCCGGGCACCCACCACTGCCGTAGCCACCCCATGCTGGGACAGCAGCCAGCTCAGGGAGACGTCCAGGGCGGTGCGGCCAAGCCCCTTGGCCGCCATCGCCACCGCCTCGACCACGCTGGAGGCAGCCCCCTCGAGATAGGGCTCCACGTAGCCGGCCAGTTTTTGCTGCGCGGCCCGGGAGTCGGCGGGGATGTGGCCTCGGTACTTGCCGGTCAGGACGCCCCGTCCCAGCGGGCCCCACGCCATCAGGCCCAGCCCTGCATCTTCAATGGCCGGGATCAGTTCGTCCTCGGCCTTGCGCTGCAGCAACGAGTACTCGGCCTGGCAGGCGACCAATGGAAAGCCCGCCACCGCGGCGGCCTTGGCGGTCTGCCAGCCGTTGAAGTTGGAGACTCCGGCGTAGCGTGCCCGGCCGGAGCGGACAGCAAAGTCCAAGGCGGACAGCGTTTCCTCCAGCGGCACGTTGGGGTCCCAGGACTGCGCGAACCAGAGGTCCACGTAGTCGGTGCCGAGCCGGGCCAGGCTGGCGTCCAGACCGGAGAGCATCCCGTTGCGGGACGTGTCGACGCTGCGCCGCCCTCCCGACGTCGTCAGGCCGGCTTTTGTGGAGATCACCACTTCGGAGCGGGCGACGACGTCGCCCAGCATTCCGCCGAGCATGACCTCGGCCCCGCCGCCGGCATACGACGCCGCGGCGTCGATCAGCGTGCCGCCGCCGTCGACGAACGCCCGGAGCAGCCCGGCGGCATCTTGTTCGTCGGTCTCACCGGCCCACGACATGGTGCCAAGGGAAAGGGACGAGACACGCAACCCACTGTTGCCGACATAACGCTGCTGCATGCCTGCAAGCTTACGATGCTTCGGAACCTCCATAACGTAGGGTCTATATACGTGAACTGGTTAGAAGCGGCCTTTCTGGGCCTTGTGCAGGGACTGACAGAATTCCTCCCGATTTCCTCAAGCGCCCATCTGCGGATTGTGGGGGCGTTCCTGCCGAACGCGGCCGACCCCGGGGCCGCGTTCACCGCCATCACCCAGCTGGGTACGGAAACTGCGGTGATTGTCTACTTCTGGCGCGACATTGTCCGGATTGTCCGGGCATGGTTCGGCTCGCTCACCGGCAAGGTATCCCGCCAGGACCCGGACGCCCGGATGGGCTGGCTGGTGATCCTGGGCAGCCTGCCGATCATCGCCCTTGGCCTGCTCTTCCAGGACCAGATCGAATCGGTCCTCCGCAGCCTGTGGATCGTCGCCACCACGCTGATCCTCTTCGGCATGATCCTCGCCGTCGCCGACGCCGTCGGCCGCCAGGAACGCGACCTGACCAAACTCAGCTACAAGCACGGCATCCTCTACGGGCTCGCCCAGGCGATGGCCCTCATCCCCGGGGTGTCCCGCTCCGGCGGCACCATCACCGCCGGCCTGCTGATGGGATACACCCGTGAGGCCGCCGCCCGCTACTCGTTCCTGCTCGCGATCCCTGCCGTGTTCGGCAGCGGCCTGTACCAGCTGTACAAGGTGGTCTCCAAGGACGGGATCACCGGCCCCTACGGCCTGCCCGAGACCGGCCTGGCCACCGCCATTGCTTTCGTGGTGGGCTACTTCATCATCGGCTGGTTCCTTAAGTACGTGTCCACCCGCAGCTACCGGCTCTTCGTCTGGTACCGCATCTTCCTGGGCCTGGCGCTGTACCTGCTGCTCGGTTTCAATGTCATCAGCGCCTAGCACTAGGCTTGGGTTGTGAAATCCTGGACCTCCCGCCCTGTTCCCCAGCTCCCGGGCAGCATGCCTGCGCTTCGCCTTTTTGATACTGCCAAAGGCGGCCTCGTCACCCTTGAAGCGACGGGGGAGCAGTCCATGTACGTTTGCGGCATCACCCCGTATGACGCCACGCACATGGGCCACGCGGCCAGCTACGTCGCCTTCGATCTGCTCAACCGGGCGTGGCGCGACGGGCGCCAGCGGGTTGCGTACGTGCAGAACGTGACCGACGTCGATGACCCCCTGCTGGAGCGTGCGACGGCGACCGGCGTGGATTGGCGCGAGCTCGCCGCGAGCCAGATCGAGCTGTTCCAGACGGATATGGAAGCGCTCAACGTGCTGGCCCCGGACAACTATGTGGGCGCCGTCGAGGCCATCCCGCTGATCGTGCCGGCGATCGAGTCCCTCCTGCGGCGGGGGCTGGCCTACCGGGTGTCCGGAACCGCCGGCGAACCCGACGGCGATGTCTACTACGACGTCGAGGCGGCCGGAAAGCATTCGGCCGAGGCACGGGATGCCTGGACGCTGGGTTCTATCTCCGGGCTCTCGGACGCCGAGATGCTGGAACTGTTCGCCGAGCGCGGCGGTGACCCCGGCCGGGCCGGGAAGCGCCAGGCTTTGGACCCGCTGCTTTGGCGGGTGGCCCGGGAGGGTGAGCCCAGCTGGTCCGGCGGAGAATTGGGGGAGGGGCGCCCCGGCTGGCACATCGAATGCACCGTGATCGCGCAAAAGTACCTGCCCGCACCATTCACCGTGCAGGGCGGCGGTTCAGACTTGGTTTTCCCGCACCACGAGATGGGCGCAGGGCACGCGTACTCGCTGACCGGCGTGCCGCTGGCCAAGCATTTCGCGCACGCGGGGATGGTGGGGCTCGAGGGCGAAAAGATGAGCAAGTCCAAGGGCAACCTCGTCCTCGTCTCCAAGCTGCGCGCCGCCGGTGAGGAACCCGGCGCGATCCGGCTGGCGATCCTGGCCCACCACTACCGCACCGACTGGTCCTGGACCGAGGAGGGCTTCGCCGAGGCCAAAGTCCGGCTTCGCACGTGGCGGGCCGCCCTGCAGGCCGCCCCGGCAGGATCCGCAGGTCCGCTCGTCGCAGCGCTGCGGGCCTCGCTCTCAGAGGACCTCAACGCCCCGCGTGCCCTCGCCGCCGTGGACGCCTGGGCCGCCGCGGCCCTGGCGGACGGATCAGCTGACGGTTCCGCAGCCCCTTCCGCCGCTGACGCGGCACTGGTGAGCGACGCCGTCGACGCGTTGCTCGGCGTCGAACTCTAGGCGCTGCCCGGCGGTCCGCCACCAGGCAGGCGACGCAAAAGCGCTGGCGACATCCGAATTCGGGTGTCGCCAGCGCTTTTGCGTCGCGCCAGCGCGCGTGCGTTCCCCGGGTGGCAGCCCTAGGGTTTGTCCTTGCCGCGGCGCTTGAGGTAGCGCTCGAACTCGCGGGCGATTGACTCGCCGCTGGCCTCGGGCAGGTCGGCGGTGTCCTTGGCTTCCTCGAGCTGCCGGACGTAGGCGGCGATCTCCGGGTCCTCGGTGGCGAGTTCGTCCACACCGCGTTCCCACGCGTCCGCGTCCTCCACCAGTTCCTGCGTGTCCAGCGGAACCTGCAAGAGCTCTTCGATCCGGTTCAGCAGGGCCAGTTGCGCCTTGGGCGAGGGCGCCTGGGCCACGTAATGCGGGACGGCGGCCCAGAGCGAGACCGTGGGCAGTCCGGCCAGCAGGGCCACCTCGGCGAGGACCCCCACAATCCCCACGGGCCCCTCGTACTGGGAGGCCTCCAGGTCCATCCGCTGCCGCAGCGCGGCGTCGTCGGTTGAGGCACTGACCGGGATGGGGCGGCTGTGCGGCACGTCCGCCAGCAACGCTCCGACCAGGATCACGTAGTCCACCTTCAACGCCTCCGCGTGCACTAGCAGCTCAGCCGTATAGGCGCGCCACTTGTAGGACGGCTCGGTTCCCTGGACGAAGATGACATCCACGTTGGAACCCGGCACGCTGGCCTTGAAGATCCGGGTGGAGGGCCACTTGATCTTCCGCTCACCGGACGCCGTACGGCGGATCGTGGGGCGGGTGAACTGGAAGTCGTAGTACTCGTCGGCGTCGATCGAGCCGACCTTCTTGCCGCCCCAAAGCTTGTTCAGGTAGCGCAGCGCATCGCTCGCGGCTTCGCCGGCGTCGTTCCAGCCTTCGAAGGCGGCAAGCATCACGGTGATGCGCTGGCCTTCGGGCACGGGCTGCAGCAGCCGCTCCGGCTCGGGCGCGGCGCCCGTTTCCGTGGTGTCTGGCTCGAAGCTATTCATGTGTTCACCCTACGTCCAAGTCACGGGCGCGCGCAGGAAGGGAACCGCCCCGAGTACCCGGAAATTCGCCATCGGCGTAGCTTTGGATGCCTCACCGGGCCCGCACCGTAGACTGAGGGACATGCGATCCACAGCCTCCCAGCCCCTGCTCAAAGCCGCGTTATGGGACATGGACGGCACCATCGTGGACACCGAACGCTACTGGATTGAAGCCGAACACGCCCTCGTGGCCGCGCACGGCGGACAGTGGTCGCATGAGAAGGCCCTGCAGCTCGTTGGCCAGTCGCTGGTCTACTCGGCCGGCATCCTGCAGGAAGCCGGCGTGGCGCTGGAAGTACGCGAAATCATCGACACCCTCACCGGGCATGTCGTCAGCCTGGTCCGGGAGTCCGTGCCGTGGCGCCCCGGGGCACGTGAGTTGCTGGACGAGCTGCACACGGCAGGCATCCGCTGCGCCCTGGTCACCATGTCCGAAGCGCCGCTGGCCCGCGAAATCGTCGCCAGCCTGCCCAAACCGTATTTCGAGTTCCTGGTCACCGGTGACACGGTCACGCAGGGCAAGCCGCACCCCGAGGCATACCTGAAAGCCGTTGAACTCCTGCAACAGCAGGACCCCGAGCTGGACCACCGGCACTGTGTGGCGCTCGAGGACTCTGCCCCCGGCGTTGCCGCGGCCGTTGCCTCCGGCGTCCTCACAGTCGCCATCCCGCACATCGTCCCGCTGCCGGACGATCCACGGCGCGCGACCTGGGACACCCTGGCCGGGCGCACCGTTGCGGACCTTGAAGGACTCATCGCGCTCCGGCACGAACCGACCGGCGCGGGCCTGGCACAGGCCGCAGGCACTGGAGGGCGGGTCCTTGACTGAGCCGGCGGCACGACGACCGCAGCAACAGCCGGAGGAGCGTCCGTTTTCGCTCCGCGGCGGGATTCCGCTGGGCCGGATCGGCGGCATCCCCGTGGTGCTGGCCTATTCGTGGTTCGCCATCGCGGCGTTCACCGTCATTGCCTACGGCCCGGTGCTGGCCCACAACGACCCCCGGCTGGGCGCCGCCGCCTACCTCGTGGCGTTCGCCTACTCGGTGCTGCTGCTGATCTCCGTGCTGGTCCACGAGCTTGCCCACGCGCTCACCGCCAGGCTCTACCACTGGCCTACCCAAAAGATCGTCCTCAACCTGTGGGGCGGCCACACCCAGTTTGAAGAGTTCACCGCCTCGCCTGGCCGGTCCGTGCTGGTGGCCCTCGCGGGCCCCGCCGCCAACCTGATCCTCGCGGCCGGCGGCTGGCTGCTGATCTCCGGCGGGCAACTCGAGGGCGTAGCGGACACCCTGGCGAACATCTTCGTCTGGGCCAACCTGCTGATCGGCATCTTCAACGTGCTCCCCGGGTTGCCGCTGGACGGCGGCCGGCTGGTGGAATCCGCTGTCTGGAAGGCCACCGGCAGCCACGAGAAGGGCACGATCGCGGCAGGCTGGGCCGGCAGGATCATCGTGATCGCCCTCGCCGTCTGGTTCGTGGCCCTGCCCTTGCTCAGCGGCAACCGGCCGGACACCTCGCTCATGCTGATCACCCTCCTGGTGGGCAGTTTCCTCTGGATGGGTGCCAGCGCCTCAATCCAGCAGGCCCGCTACCGGAGCCGGCTGCACCTGGTCGACGCCGCAGCCCTCGCCGAGGCGGCGGTAGGACTGCCGGACACCGCCACCGTCCTGGACGTGCTGCGGCACTCACCGCGCGGGGTTCCCGCCGTCGTGCTCTACGGCCAGGATCAACGGCCGTCCGCCGTCGTCGACGAGGCCGCCGCGGCGGACGTTCCCGCCGCGCTGGCCGCCGCGACACCGGCGACCGCCGTTTCTTACCCGCTCGCCGCAGGCGCCTACGTCAAGGAGGCCGACCGCGGCGGGGATCTGCTGGCCTACCTCGCCCAGCTCGAAGGCTCGGACTACGCGGTGGTCAACGATGCCGGAACCGTCACGGGCCTGCTGCGCCAGCTGACCGTGCTCAACGCCCTGACCGGGAAGCAGCCGCGCGGCAACGCCGGTTCACAGGCCGGCGGCGGGAGCCGGAATCAGGACCAGAGCCGGTAGAGTTACCTGCCGGTCGTGAATTACCCGGCCCAACGACGCGGGCCGGGGCCAGCCGCACATCCGCGGCCACCACAGCTTTACAGGAGCGAGGAACATCTCATGAGCAGCGACACTGCCGCCAGCGCCACCCCCAGCGGGGACAGTTCAGCCGCGGAAGGCACAGCCACGGGCAGTTCTGCGGCGCCCGCCGTTGCCACCGGCCCGGCCACAGGCACTGCGCCCGCCACCGCGCCGACCGGCGCGAACCGGCGTCGCGGACCGTTCCGCGAAGGCGAGCGGGTACAGCTCACCGACGAACGCGGCCGGATGAACACCATCAGCCTTGAGGCCGGCGGGGCGTTCCACACGCACCGCGGTTTCCTCAACCACGACGAAATCATCGGCAAACCGGACGGCTCCGTGGTGGTCAACAACGTCGGCCAGCAGTACCAGACCCTGCGTCCGCTGCTCTCGGACTTCGTGCTCTCGATGCCCCGCGGCGCGGCAGTCGTGTACCCCAAGGATGCCGGCCAGATCGTCACCATGGCGGACATTTTCCCGGGCGCCCGCGTCGTCGAAGCCGGCGTCGGGTCCGGCGCGCTGTCCATCTCGCTGCTGCGGGCGGTGGGGGACAACGGCTACCTGCACTCGTTCGAAAGGCGTGAGGAATTCGCCGACATCGCCCGCGGCAACGTCGAAACGATCTTCGGCGGCCCGCACCCGGCGTGGCAGATCAGCTTGGGCGACTTCCAGGAGGAAGTCGTGCGGACCGAGGCTCCCGGCTCCGTGGACCGGGTGGTCCTGGACATGCTCGCCCCCTGGGAATGCCTCGACGCCGTTGCCACCGTGCTCGCCCCGGGCGGCGTGTGGATCAACTACGTCGCGACCGTCACCCAGCTGTCCCGGACCGCCGAGGCCATCCGCGCCGACGGCCGCTTCACCGAGCCCGACGCCTGGGAATCCATGGTCCGCGGCTGGCACCTTGAGGGCCTCGCCGTCCGCCCCGACCACCGGATGGTCGCCCACACCGGATTCCTGCTCGTCACCCGGCGGCTGGCCGACGGCGTCACCGGCATCTCGGTGAAGCGCCGGCCGTCCAAGACTGAATTCGACGCCGCAGACGTCAACGCCTGGACCCCCGGCGCCGTCGGCGAACGCGCCGTCTCGGACAAGAAACTGCGCCGGGCCGCCCGCGACGCGATCGCCGGCACCAACGTTAAGGACACCCCCGACGTTACGAACTAGTCCGTATTTCGGAAGTCTTCGGCAGCACCCGCCGACTTGGGGCTATGGTCTTAATAGAAGTACTGAAGGGGCTGATGCATGATGGAGACTCCGAACAACGACCACGGCCGGACGCCGGCGGAGGATGAGGCCCAGGCGGCTGCGGCCGACGGACGGGCGGAGCGCGCGGCCGACGTCGACGGCTACGCCGCCAATGAGCTGTCCGTCGCCGAGCGCCAGGTGAATATCCTGCGCGACAAGCTCCGCCATATCGACCGCCAGCTGGCCGCGGCCACGCAGAACAACTCCAAGCTCGTCGGGATGCTGGAAACGGCCAAGGCCGAGATCCTGCGGCTGAAGAATGCCCTGGACCAGGAGGGCCAGCCGCCGTACAGCTTCGGCACAATCCTGCAGCTGAACCCGAGGCGCCACCCGGAACCGGGTAACAGCGGGCAGGCCGCCACCGAAGAGTCCGTGGACATCTTCAACGCCGGCCGCAAAATGCGGGTGGGCGTCAGCCCGCTGGTGAACATTAGCCAGCTCGCCGTCGGGCAGGAAGTCCTGCTCAACGAGGCGCTGCTGGTGGTGGCCGGCCTCGGTTACGAACGGGCCGGCGACCTGGTCACGCTCAAGGAAATGCTGGGATCAGACCGTGCCCTGGTGGTGGGCCGCGCCGATGAGGAGCGGGTCATCCGGCTCTCCGGCGCACTGCTGGCGCAGAAACTGCGGGTGGGGGACGCCCTCTCGATCGACAGCCGCACCGGCTACGCGCTGGAGAAGATCCCGCGCTCCGAAGTCGAAAACCTCGTCCTTGAAGAGGTCCCGGACATCACCTACCAGGACATCGGCGGGCTGGGACCACAGATCGAACAGATCCGTGACGCCGTCGAACTGCCGTTCCTGCATCCGGACCTGTACCGGGAGCACGGCCTCAAGGCGCCCAAGGGCATCCTGCTCTACGGGCCGCCGGGCTGCGGCAAGACCCTGATCGCCAAAGCCGTGGCCAACTCGCTGGCCGCCCGGGCCGCCGAGCGCGCCGGCAAGACGGACATGAAGAGCTACTTCCTGAACATCAAGGGGCCCGAGCTCCTGGACAAGTACGTCGGGGAGACCGAGCGGCACATCCGGCTGATCTTTGCCCGGGCGCGCGAAAAAGCCTCCGAGGGCAGCCCGGTGGTGGTGTTCTTCGACGAGATGGACTCGCTGTTCCGCACCCGCGGAACCGGCATTTCCTCCGACGTCGAGACCACCATCGTGCCGCAGCTCCTCAGCGAGATCGACGGCGTGGAGCGGCTGGACAACGTGATCGTGATCGGCGCCTCCAACCGGGAAGACATGATCGATCCGGCCATCCTGCGGCCGGGCCGGCTGGACGTCAAGGTCAAAATCCAGCGCCCCGACGCCGAAGCCGCGGCGGACATCTTCAACAAGTACATCACCACGGACCTGCCCTTCCACGAGCAGGACCTGGCCGAGCACAACGGCGACATCCAGGCAACGGTGGACGCCATGATCCAGCGCACCGTGGAGGCCATGTACTCCACCGAGAAGTCCAACGAGTACCTTGAGGTCACCTACGCCAACGGCGACACCGAAATGCTCTACTTCAAGGACTTCAACTCCGGGGCCGTGGTCCAGAACGTGGTGGACCGCGCCAAGAAGTCCGCCATCAAGGACCTGCTCACCACCGGGCAGAAGGGCCTGCGCATCGACCATCTGCTCCGCGCCGTGATCGACGAGTTCCGGGAGCATGAGGACATGCCCAACACCACCAACCCGGACGACTGGGCCCGGATTTCGGGCAAGAAGGGCGAACGCATCACATACATCCGCACCATCGTCCAAGGCAAGGCCGGCCAGGAGCCCGGGAAGTCCATCGAGACGATGCCCAGCACGGGCCAGTACCTGTGACCGCGGGTCCCGCAGCGGTGTCCGGAGGCCTGCCCGCCGGCGGCGCCATGCGGGTGATGGGCTCGGAAACCGAATACGGCATCCATGCGCCCTCCGCGCCGGGGGCGAACGCCACCATGATGTCGGCCCGGGTGATCCAGGCCTACGCCCAGGTGACCCGGCAGCGCGCCGCCGGCGGCGCAGAGACCCGCTGGGACTACACCGACGAAGAACCGCTGCACGACGCCCGCGGCTGGACCCTGGAGCGCAGCGCGGCCGAACCGGAACAGCTCACCGACCGGCCGCCGGTGCTGGACGCGGAAGCGATCGCCCTTGCCTACGGCCGGGCGGAACTGGACCACGACGGCGAGGACGAGTCCGGCTCGCTGCTGATGAACATGGTGCTGGGCAACGGCGCCCGGCTCTACGTGGACCACGCCCACCCGGAATACTCCAGCCCGGAAGTGACCAACCCGCGCGACGCCGTCACCTGGGACGCCGCGGGGGACCTCGTGGCGCTGGCCGCGGTCCGCCGGCTGGCCGCTGACCCGGACCTGCCGCCGATCAACCTGTACAAGAACAACACGGACAACAAATCCGTCTCGTACGGCTCGCACGAGAACTACCTGATGCCCCGCTCGGTTCCGTTCGGTGAGATAGCCCGGGGGCTGACACCGTTTTTCATCACCCGCCAGATCATGTGCGGCGCCGGCCGCGTCGGCCTGGGCCAGGACAGTTCCCGGCCCGGCTACCAGATCAGCCAGCGGGCGGACTTCTTCGAAACCGAAGTGGGACTCGAAACCACCATCCGGCGACCCATCATCAACACCCGGGACGAACCGCACGCCACCGCCGACAAGTACCGCCGGCTGCACGTCATCATCGGCGACGCGAACCTCAGCCAGGGCGCGAACTTCCTGAAGTTCGGCAGCACCGCCATGGTCCTGAGCCTGATCGAAGCGGGCCTGGCGCCGCGCGTCGAGGTCCACGAACCGGTGGCCGCCCTGCAGGCGGTCAGCCACGACACCTCGCTCACTGCGACGCTGCGCCTGCTCGACGGGCGCCGCGTCACCGCCCTGGACCTGCAGTGGATGTACTTCGAGGCCGCCGCCAAGCTCGCGCAGGACACCGGCGTGGCGGACGCCGTCGACGGCGACGGGCACACCCACGCCGTGCTGGAGCGCTGGTCCGCGACGCTGACCGAGCTGGACAGCGACCGGGCGGCCGCCGCGTCGACCGTGGAATGGCTCGCCAAACTCTCCCTGCTCGAAGGCTACCGCCAGCGCGACGGGCTGGAATGGTCCGATGCGCGGCTGGGGCTGGTGGACCTGCAGTGGGCCGACATCCGCCCCGAGAAGGGCCTCTACCACCGGCTGCTGGCCCGCGACCGGATGCAGCGGATCGTCGACGACGAAGCGATCGCCCGGGCAGTGACCGAACCGCCGTCGGACACCAGGGCGTTCTTCCGCGGCCGCTGCGTCAGCCGCTTCGGCACCGATCTTGTGGGCGCGAGCTGGGACTCGGTGATCTTTGACCTGCCCGGCCGCGGCAAGCTGCAGCGGGTGCCTACCCGCGAACCGTTGCGCGGGACGGAGGCCCTGACCGGGGGCCTGTTCGCCCGGCACCGGGAGGCCGGGCCGTTCCTGGCGGAGCTGCTGGGGCTGCCGCCCGGTTCGTAGGCCCAAAGACCCCCCGCGCGGGGTCCGGGCGTGGCAATATGGCTTAGAGGAAGTCCTGAGCAGCATGGGACAGCCAGTGGGATTAACCAGTGGGATAGAAGGAGAAAACAATGGCAGGCCAGGAGCAGCAGCAGCCGCAGTCCCGCGACACCGAGGTCGAGGAAGACATCCCCGCGCCTCCCGCGGCACCCGAGGCGCAGGCGTCGGCCGCGACCCAGGGCGTGGACGACCTGCTCGATGAGATCGACGGCGTCCTGGAATCCAACGCCGAGGAGTTCGTCCGGGCTTTCGTCCAGAAGGGCGGCCAGTAGCCCGACGGGCCGGGTTACTGCCGAGGGAGGACCGGAACTGCGCATCCACAGGGCTGAACGCCGGAAGTCGTTGATCCACTACGTTGAGGGAGTGCACCAGTGCAGGAAACATCAGCCAACCAGGTAGCAGCGAACGCGACATCCTCATTTACCGAGCACCTGCAGCGCTCACGG
The DNA here is from genome assembly GCF_056780195.1 of Arthrobacter sp. SD1074B. Lineage (NCBI taxonomy): Bacteria > Bacillati > Actinomycetota > Actinomycetes > Micrococcales > Micrococcaceae > Arthrobacter > Arthrobacter sp. SD1074B. The sequence continues at coordinate 1,995,285 of NZ_JBRAZT010000001.1, forward strand.
CCCGAACTGCTGCCGTACAACGCCCTCCACCACGGCTTGCCCCCGGGGGCGGCCGCCGCGCCGCTCCAGACCCCGCACGCGACCACCATCGTGGCCATGACGTACGCCGGGGGAGTGCTGATGGCGGGGGACCGCCGTGCGACCATGGGCAACGTGATCGCCAGCCGGCACATCGAGAAGGTGTTCCCCGCGGACCAGTTCTCGGTCCTGGGCATCGCCGGCACCGCCGGCATCGCGCTGGACATCACCCGGCTGTTCCAGGTGGAACTGGAACACTACGAAAAAATCGAAGGCACCCAGCTGAGTCTGGACGGCAAGGCCAACCGGCTGGGGGCCATGATCCGCGGAAACCTGCCGATGGCAATGCAGGGCCTCGCCGTCATCCCGCTGTTCGCCGGATTCGACCGGCCCGCGGGCGTCGGCCGGCTGTTTTCCTACGATGTCACCGGCGGCCGCTACGAGGAGCAGGAACACCACACCGTGGGTTCAGGCTCCATGTTTGCCCGCGGCGCGCTGAAGAAACTGTGGCGGCCCAACCTCTCCGAGGCGGACGCCGTCCAGGTGGCCGTGGAAGCGCTGTATGACGCGGCTGACGACGACTCTGCCACGGGCGGCCCGGACCCGGTCCGGCAGCTGTGGCCGGTGGTCTACACTGTGAGCCGCTCCGGTGCTGTCAGGGTTCCGGAGCGCGAACTTGCCGCGGTTGCCGGCGCCATCATCGAGTCACGGGCCGTGGCCCAGCGGGAGGCCTGAGATGACGCAGCAGTTCTATGTTTCACCCGAACAGCTGATGAAAGACCGGGCGGACTTCGCCCGGAAAGGCATCGCGCGGGGACGTTCCGTGGTGGTCATCAGCTGCCGGGACGGGATTGCGCTGGTGGCGGAGAACCCGTCGCCGTCGCTGCACAAAATCGGCGAGATCTACGACAAGATCGCGTTCGCCGCGGTCGGCAAATACAACGAGTTTGAGAGCCTGCGCCAGGCCGGGGTGCGGTACGCGGACGTCCGCGGCTACTCCTACGACCGCGAAGACGTCACGGCCCGCGGACTGGCCAGCGTCTACGCGCAAAGCCTCGGCGCGGTGTTCACCGCGGAGCAGAAACCCTTCGAAGTGGAACTGGCAGTGACCGAAGTGGGGTCCAGCCAGGAATCGGACCACCTGTACCGGCTGACCTTCGACGGGTCGATCGCCGATGAACACGGCTTTATCGTGATGGGCGGCCAGGCGGACAAGGTGTCCGAGGCGGTCGCTGCAGGCTGGCGCGGCGAACTGGATTTCGCCGGGGCCATCCGGCTGGCCATGGCCGGACTGATAGCGGACAAGGAAACCGACGAGCTGCCGGCGTCGGCCGTGGAAGTGGCCGTGCTGGACCGCGGCTCCGAAAGCAGCCGCGGCACCCGCCGCGCCTTCCGCCGCCTCGACGACGCCGACGTCGAGGCACTGCTGGCTGAGGAGAACTGAAATGGACAAGCGCATCTTCGGAATCGAAACCGAGTTCGGAATTTCCTATTCCAGCCCGGAATCCCGCCCGCTGGCGCCGGAGGAGGTGGCCCGTTACCTCTTCCGCAAAGTGGTCAGCTGGGGGAGGTCCTCCAACGTGTTCCTCACCAACGGGTCCCGGCTCTACCTCGACGTCGGTTCGCACCCCGAGTACGCCACGGCCGAGTGCGACGACCTCGCGCAGCTGATCGCCCATGACCGGGCCGGCGAACTGATCCTGGATGACCTTGTGGACGAGGCCCAGGAACGCCTTGCAGCCGAGGGGTTCAACGGCACAGTGTACCTGTTCAAGAACAACACCGACTCGGCGGGCAACTCCTACGGCAGCCACGAAAACTACCTGATACCGCGTCGCGGGGAGTTCTCCAGGCTGGCTGAAATCCTGATCCCGTTCCTGGTGACCCGCCAGTTGATCGCCGGAGCGGGAAAAATCCTGAAGACACCGCACGGCGCCACCTTCGCGTTCTCCCAGCGCGCGGACCACATTTGGGAGGGGGTCTCCTCCGCCACGACCCGGTCCCGGCCCATCATCAACACCCGCGACGAACCGCACGCCGACGCCGAGTTCTACCGCCGCCTGCACGTGATCGTCGGGGACTCGAACATGTCCGAGACCACGGCGCTGCTCAAGGTCGGGACCGTGGACCTGATCCTTCGGATGATCGAGGCCGGCGTGATCATGCGCGACATGCGGATGGAGAACCCGATCCGCAGCATCCGCGAGATCTCCCACGACCTCAGCGGCCGCGCGCTGGTGCGCCTTGCTAACGGCCGGCAGCTCACCGCCCTGGAGATCCAGCGCGAGTACCTGAACAAGGTGACCGAATTCGTGGCCGACCGCGGAGCCCACAACGCGCACGTGCCGCTCATTCTGGACCTCTGGGAACGCACTCTGGACGCGATTGAAAGCGGAAACACGGCCACCATCGACACCGAAGTGGACTGGGCCATCAAGAAGAAGCTGATGGACAATTACCGTGAGCGGCACGGCCTGGATCTGGACGCCCCGCGGATCGCACAGCTGGACCTCACCTACCACGACATTTCACGCAGCCGCGGGCTGTTCTACCTGCTTCAGTCCCGCGGCGCGGCCCGCCGCGTCGTCGATGACACCGCCGTCAAGGACGCCGTCGACGCTCCGCCGCAGACCACCCGGGCCAAACTGCGCGGCGACTTCGTCCGGCGGGCCCAGGAACTGGGCCGGGACTACACGGTTGACTGGGTGCATTTGAAGCTCAACGACCGCGCGCACCAGACCATCCTGTGCAAGGATCCCTTCCGCAGCGTGGACGACCGGGTGGACGCCCTGCTGGACTCTATGGGCTGATACCCAGCTTTCCGCGTTATTCTGGGGGAGGTGCCGTTTCATGGGCACCGCATGCTTTGCCGCTGGCAACCGTCCGGCGAAGCGTCCATCCTGCCCCGACGAAAGTTCTTACGTGCGCCGACTATTAGCAATTCTCCTCCCCGGACTGCTGCTGCTCACCGCTTGCGGTGGCGGCGAGCCTGCCGCCCCGGAGCCCACCAGCCAGTCCGCCGGTGAGACCGCAAAGCTGGACTCCCTGAAACTGACCGAGAACGGCGACAAGAAGGCGCCCGGCGTTGAATTCACGAAGCCGCTCGAGGTCAAGGACCCCACCATCAAGGTGGTGAAGGAAGGCGAGGGCGACCGCGTCAAGGCCAACCAGGTCGCGGACATCTCCATCGTCGCCTTCAACGGCAAGGACGGCTCCACCCTCGAGGACACCTTCGCCAAGGACCCGGAGAAGCTCGAGCTGAACGATGAGCTCAAGTCCGGCAGCGCCGTCATCTACAACGCCTTCGTCGGCGCCAAGGTGGGTTCCCAGCTTGCCCTGGCCGTCCCGGGCAAGGCCGCCAGCGCCGAGGGCGGCGCCGCCCAGCCCTCGCAGCTGCTGGTCATCAAGATCCTCGCCGCCAAGGACGCCCCCAAGGTCCTGGACAAGCCCGAAGGCGACGCCGTGACCCCGCCGGCCGGCCTGCCCACCGTGACCGAAAACGACAAGGGCGTTCCGGTCATCTCGGTCAAGGGCGTCGCCGCACCCAAGGCACTCATCTCCCAGGAACTGATCAAGGGCAAGGGCCAGGCGGTCAAGGAAACCGACACCGTCACCGTCAACTACGTCGGCGTCACGCTGGCCGGCGGCAAGGTCTTCGATTCCAGCTTCGACAGCGGCAAGAAGGCCACGTTCCCGCTGAACGGCGTTATCAAGGGCTGGACCCAGGGCCTCGCCGGCAAGACCGTCGGTTCCCGTGTCCTCCTGGTGATTCCCAAGGACCTCGCCTACGGCGACAAGGGTCAGGGCGACGCCAAGGGCGACCTCGTCTTCGTCGTAGATATCCTCGGCGTCAAGTAAACACCCCAGTTTCAGCAAGCCACCCAAGAAGGAGCAACCATGTCATTTGGACAGCGCAACCTCGACCGCCAGAAGCCGGAAATTGACTTCCCCGAGGGCGACGTACCTAGCGAACTCGTCATCACCGACCTGATCGAGGGTGACGGCGCAGAGGCCAAGGCCGGCGATACCGTCTCCACCCACTACGTGGGCGTGGCCTGGTCCACCGGCGAAGAGTTCGACGCCTCCTGGGGCCGCGGCGCGCCCCTGGACTTCCGGGTCGGCGTCGGCCAGGTCATCCAGGGCTGGGACCAGGGGCTGCTGGGCATGAAGGTCGGCGGCCGCCGCCGGCTGGAGATTCCCTCGGAAATGGCTTACGGCGCCCGCGGCGCCGGCGGAGCGATCGGCCCCAACGAGGCCCTGATCTTCGTCGTCGACCTCGTCGCCGTCCGCTAAGGGCCCACCACCCGCCCACCTGCCGGCCCTCGGGCAGCGCGCGGGGGAGCGCGGTAACAATCGGAAAGTTCTTCCGGCTGTTGCCGCGCTTTCTGCGTTGTGGGGGCGGGGACTTTAGTACCCTTGCGGAGTGTCCGCCTCACGTACTGAACGCCTCCTGAACCTGCTCATCGCGCTGCTCAACACCAAATATGGTCTGCGCCGCAGCGAACTGCGGCAGAAGGTCTACCACGACACCACCAGCTCAGAGGCCGCCTTCGGCCGCATGTTCGAGCGGGACAAGGGCGAGCTCCGCCAGTTCGGCTTCGACGTGGAGACCGTCACGGACCAAGGCTGGGGCTCCGACGACCCGGCAACCACGCGGTACCGGATCGGCAAGGAGTCCAACCGGCTCCCGGACGTCAGCCTCACCCCGGCAGAGTGCACCGTCCTGATCCTCGCGGCGCAGCTCTGGGAGCAGGCCGCCCTCGGTTCCGCCGCCCGTGACGCCGTGCGCAAGCTGCAGGCCGCCGGCGGCCTGCAGGACGCGGAGCTTCCGGCGGGCGTCCAGCCGCGCATCCGGCCGGCCGGTCAGGCTTTCGAGGACCTCGTCTCCGCCATCCACGCCCAGCACCCGGTCAGCTTCAGCTACCTGGCCTCCAGCACCGGACAGGAGCAGACGCGGACGGTCGAGCCCTGGGGGCTGGGCAGCCGCTTCGGGCAGTGGTACCTCGTCGGCCATGACCGTGCCCGCAGCGACAAGCGGTTCTTCCGGCTCTCACGGTTCACCTCCGCCGTCACCGTGCTGGACCAGGAGACCTTCACCCCGCCGTCGTCCTTCAACGTCCGCGAGCAGCTCGCCGCGCTGCCCGAACTGCCGGTCCGGCACGCGGTCATCGACGTCGCCCACGGCGCGCTGCTGGGCCTTCGCAAGCGTGCCGAGCCCGACGGCGGCACGGGCAACACAGCGCCCGCCGCAGCACCCGCCCCCGCCGGTTTCGACCGGCTCAGCGTGCCGTACCGCGACGCGGAAACCCTTGCCGAGGAGTTGGCCTCCTACGGCGCGAAGGCCGTCGTCGTGGCGCCCTCCGGGCTGCACGCCGCCGTCCGCAGGCGGCTGGCCGCCGCTGCCGCCTTCGCCGCGGTCCCGGAGCCGCCGGTCGAGTTTCCGAACGCGGCTCCGGCGAAGCGTCCGCGGAAACGCACCTCCGAAGACCAGCTCAAGCGCATGCTGCAGCTGGTCCCGTTCCTGGTGCACAACCAGGGCCTGCACATCAGCGAGGTCGCCGCGCGCTTCGGCATCACGCGCAGGGAGCTCGAAGACGACCTGCGCATTCTGATCTGCTCCGGGCTGCCCGAGGGCTACCCGGACGATTTGCTGGACATCCGGTGGGACGACGACCACGTCTACATCTTCGAGGACCTGGACCTGAAACGACCGATCCGGTTCAGCGTCGACGAGGCGTGCGCCCTGCTCACCGGACTGGAGGCCCTCAACGGCCTGCCCGGACTCGCCGAGGGCGGCACCCTGGAGTCCGTCACCCTGAAGCTGATGGCCGCCGCCGGCGAGGAAGGCCTCAAGGCCGCAGCAGTGTCCGGCCCGGAGGTGGCGCCGGAAGACTCCGGCACCCTTGAGACCGCACGTAAGGCGATCCGGGCCGGCGCGCAGTTGCGGCTGAGCTACCTGTCGCCGCAGCGGGACGCCGTCACCGAACGCGACATCGACCCGCAACGGCTCTACTCGCTCGACAGCACCTGGTATCTCGAGGCGTACTGCCACTCCGCGCAGGGCCTGCGCAATTTCCGGCTGGACCGGATCCAAAGCCTGCAGCCAAACGGGCACCCGGTCTCCTCGGCCGCCAACCCTGCCGACGGTTTCCCGGTCAAGCTCTTCACTCCCAACGACGACGACGCCGTGGTGGTGGTCGAGCTGACCAGGCAGGGTGCCGGGCTCGCGGATGACTACTACGCCGAGCGGACCGCGGCGCTTCCCCAGGGCCACGTCCTCGCGGAAATCCGTTTCGGCAGTGCCGCCTGGCTGCCGATGTTCGTCGCCCAGCACGGCGGGGCCGTGCGCATCCTGCAGCCGCCGGAGCTCGCGGCTGCCGCCAGGGACTGGCTCGACGCCGCCCTGGCCCGGTACGAGGACCACCCGGCCCGCCAGCTAGACTGATCAGCATGCCTTGGTGGTCCTGGATCGTAATCTGGATAGCGCTCGTCGCGTTGTCCCTGTTGTTCTTCGGCGTGCTCGGCGTCCGGCTGTACCGGCAGTTCATGGCCACTGTCAAGGAACTCGGGGAAGCGGGGGAGCGTTTTTCAACCCTCGCATCCCCGCCGCTTACCTCCGGTTCAGCGGTTGTTCACGTCGGCGACGTAGGCTCGGACGGCGACGACGCGGGGGAAGGACCGGGGCCGTCCGCGGTCCCGGGTTCGGCGGTTTTTGCCCCGCCCGCGTCGATGCGACATGATTACCATGCATCCAAAGTTGCCCGGCAGGAAGCCCGGCGGTTACGCCGGATCCGGCGTAAAACGGAACGTGGCCAGCCCCAGGCGCTGCGCGACATCGATCTCCGTTAGACATAGGATGTATTCAAACGAAAGGACCACCCGGCATGAGGCTTGAAGGCTGGCATCTCATCATCATCATCGTCCTGGCACTGGTGCTTTTCGCCGCGCCGAAGCTGCCGGGCATGGCCCGCAGTCTGGGCCAGTCGATGCGGATTTTCAAATCCGAGGTCCGCGAAATGAAAAAGGACGGCACGCCCGAGGCGCAGGCCGATTCCGATGCCGTGGAAGGCAAAGTCGTGAACCACCCCCGCTCCACCGGCACCGAGAGCCGCCCGGGCGAGGGAACCGACGTTCCGCCGCCGAACCGCGCCTAGAACCACATGGCAGTAACCATGAGCCGCCGATCGAACCCCGAGGGCCGGATGGCCCTTCTCGATCACCTCAAAGAGCTGCGCAACCGGCTCTTTAAGTCGGCGATCGCCGTCGTGCTGGGGACCGTGGTCGGCTTCCTCGTCTACCAGCCGATGCTTGCGGCGCTGATCAAGCCGATCCGCGACCTGAACGAACATGAGGGCCGGCAGGCCTCGCTGAACTTCGACGGCGTTGCGAGCTCCTTCGACCTGATGATCCAGGTGTCCGTGTTCCTCGGCCTGATCGTCGCCAGCCCCGTTTGGCTCTACCAGCTCTGGGCATTCATCGTGCCCGGCCTGCACAAGAAGGAGCGGCGTCTGGCGCTCTCCTTCGTGGCCGCCGCCGTGCCCCTGTTTGTCGGCGGCGTGCTGCTGGCCTGGCTGGTGCTGCCCAACGCGGTACGCGTGCTCACCGACTTCACCCCCTCCGGCGGCTCCAACTTCATCAGCGCCCAGGTCTACCTGTCCTTTGTGCTGCGCCTGCTGCTCGCCTTCGGAATCGCCTTCCTGTTGCCGGTGGTCCTGTTCGGGCTGAACCTGGCCGGGCTGGTCAAGGGCCAGCAGCTGCTCAGGAGCTGGCGGATTACCGTGTTCCTGGTCTGCCTCTTTGCCGCCATGGCCGCGCCGGGCGCCGACGCGATGAGCATGTTCTACCTGGCCGTGCCCATGCTGGTGCTGTTCTTCACCGCGATCGGACTCTGCCTGCTCAACGACCGCCGGCGGGAGAAGCGCGCCGCCAAGGTCGCCGCCGAGACCGAAGCCACCGCGGACCAGGCGACTCCCAGCTCCGAGCTGGAGAATCTCTAGCGCTCCGCACACTAGGCTGGATGCATGTCGTCACTACCCGGGCCGGAGTCCCCGTCCGAGCGCTACCGTGCCAGCGCCGAGCGGGCCGCAGAAGCCAAAACCTACCTGGGCGGATTCACCCGTTCGCTCGCGTTCGACCTCGATCCCTTCCAGCGTGAGGCGTGCCTGTCCCTGCAGGCGGGACGCGGGGTGCTGGTGGCAGCCCCGACGGGCGCCGGAAAAACGATCGTGGGCGAGTTCGCCATCTACCTGGCACTCCAGCGGGGCCTGAAAGCGTTTTATACGACGCCGATCAAGGCACTGAGCAACCAGAAGTACAGCGAGCTGGCGGAAAAGTACGGCGCGGCCCAGGTGGGCCTGCTGACCGGCGACACCAGCATCAACGGCGAGGCGCCGGTGGTGGTGATGACCACCGAGGTGCTCCGCAACATGCTTTACGCCGACTCGGACACGCTGGATGACCTCGGCTACGTGGTAATGGATGAAGTCCACTACCTCGCCGACCGTTTCCGCGGCGCCGTGTGGGAGGAAGTCATCATCCACCTGCCCAGCGAGGTCCAGGTCGCGTCGCTCAGCGCCACGGTCTCCAATGCCGAGGAATTCGGCGCCTGGCTGGACACCGTCCGCGGCCAGACCGACGTGATCGTCTCCGAACACCGCCCTGTCCCGCTGTGGCAGCACGTCATGGTGGGGCGCAAGATTGTTGACCTGTTCGCCGGCGACACCAGCTTCGACGAGATCGCGCCCGCGGGCCAGGACAACGTGGCCGCCACCGCGGACACCGCCGGTGCAGGCGCCGGCGGTGTCACAGCGATCACCGAACGCGCCGGATACGAGGTCAACCCGGAACTGCTCTCGATGGCCCGCGCCGAAAGCCAGATGAACTTCCGCGGCCGCTTCGGCCACGGCGGGCGCAACCAGCGCAACCGGCGCGGCGGCCAGCGGGACGAGACGCCGCAGGGCGGCCAGCGCAGCCCTGTCCGGAAAGCCAGCCGCCCGCAGGTTATCGCCAGCCTGGACCGGATGGACCTGCTGCCGGCCATCACGTTCATTTTTTCGCGCGCCGGCTGCGACGCCGCCGTTGCGCAGTGCGTCTCCGCCGGGCTCTGGCTGACCACGGAACAGGAGCAGCTCATCATTGCCCGGCGGGTCGACGAGGCGGCACAGGACATCCCCGCCGACGACCTGGACGTCCTGGGCTTCTGGAGCTGGCGCGACGGGCTGCTCCGCGGCCTGGCCGCGCACCACGCCGGCATGCTGCCCACCTTCAAGGAAGTCGTGGAAAAGCTGTTCGTGGACGGACTGGTCAAGGCCGTGTTCGCCACCGAGACCCTTGCGCTTGGCGTCAACATGCCCGCGCGCTGCGTGGTGCTGGAGAAGCTCGACAAGTTCAACGGCGAGGCGCACGTCAACATCACTGCGGGGGAGTACACCCAGCTGACCGGGCGGGCGGGCCGCCGCGGCATCGACGTCGAGGGACACGCCGTTGTGTTGTGGCAGCCGGGCACCGATCCGGCAGCGGTCGCGGGCCTCGCCTCCCGGCGGACGTACCCGCTGAACTCCAGCTTCCGGCCCACCTATAACATGTCCATCAACCTCGTGGCGCAGTTCGGCCGGCCCCGCGCCCGTGAAATCCTCGAGTCCTCCTTCGCCCAGTTCCAGGCGGACCGTTCCGTCGTCGGACTGGCAAAGCAGGTCCGCAGCCGGGAGGAATCCCTCGCCGGGTTCAGCAAGGCGATGACCTGCCACCTGGGCGACTTCACCGAATACGCACGGCTGCGCCGGGAACTCTCGGACGCGGAGAACACCGCCGCGAAGGGCACCTCCCGGGCCCGCAAGTCGCTGACCGAGGACTCCCTGAGCCGGCTGCTGCCCGGCGACGTCGTGGACGTGCCGTCGGGCCGGGCACCCGGCCTCGCCGTCGTGCTCAGTTCGGACCACCATTCCCGCGAACCGCGGCCGGCGGTGATGACCCTGGACAACCAGCTGCGCCGGATCGGACTGCACGACGTCGAGGGCCCGCTGGCCCCGATCACCCGGGTCCGGATCCCCAAATCCTTCAACGCCAAGGTGCCGAAGTCCCGCCGCGACCTGGCCTCCTCGGTCCGCAACGCCATCCGCGAGAGCCGGCCACCGGCCCCGCCGAACCGGAACGAGGACTTCGGCCGGGCCGCCGCCCTACCGAACATGGAGAAGAAGATCGCGGAACTGCGCCGGGAGCTGAGGGCACACCCCTGCCACGGTTGCAGCGAACGCGAGGACCACGCCCGCTGGGCCGAGCGCTGGTGGAAGCTCCGCCAGGAAACCGACGGCCTGATCCGCCAGATCCAGGGGCGAACCAACACCATCGCCAAGACTTTCGACCGGGTTTGCGGGGTCCTCTCCACGTACGGCTACCTCGAAACCTCGGACGCCGGAACGCTCTCGATCAGCCCGGACGGCCAGCGGTTGCGCCGGATCTACGGGGAAAAGGACCTGCTGATTTCCCAGGCCCTCCGGCTGGGTGCCTTCAGCGACCTCGATGCCGCCGAAATCGCAGCCCTGGCCAGCGTGCTGGTCTACCAGGCCAAACGCGAGGACCGCGGCCTGCGGCCCAAGATGCCGAGCGTCTCGCTGGAGTCCGCCGTCGACATCGTGGTCCGCGAATGGTCGGCCCTGGAGGACGTCGAGGAAGCAAGCAAGCTGCCGCTGACCGGCGAGCCGGAACTCGGCCTCGTCTGGCCGATCTTCAAGTGGGCCAAGGGCCGCCACCTCCAGGAAGTGCTCAGCGGCACTGACCTGGCCGCCGGCGACTTTGTCCGCTGGGTCAAGCAGGTCATTGACCTGCTTGACCAGCTGGCCAAAATCCCCGGCCTGGAACCGCGGGTTGCCCGGCTCTGCGGCGATGCGATCACGCTGGTCAAACGCGGCGTCGTGGCCTACTCGGCCGTCGCGTGACCGGCCCCTGAGGGCCGACGGCGTCCCGCCCCGCCTTCCATCCTGACCTTACCCACAGGCCGGGCCCGCTGCCGGGCCCCCAGCTACGAGGAGTTTCCCCATGACCGATTCACCCTCCGATTCACTGTCCGGGGCGCCTAAGGCACCGCAGGCAGAGGCTGCACCGCGAAAGGTGACGCTGTACCGCAACGGCTCCGTCTACACCGCAGCGGATCCCTTCGCCACGGCCATGCTGGTCGACGGCGACACCGTCGCCTGGGTCGGCTCGGAACAAGCCGCCACGTCCATCGCCGACGCCTCAATGGAGGTCATCGACCTGCAGGGCGCCCTCCTCGCCCCGGGCTTCGTCGACTCGCACGTCCACCTGACCGAGACCGGGATCGCGCTGGACTCGCTGCAGCTGGGCGGCGTCCGTTCCGCGGCCCAACTGCTCGACGCCGTCGCCGGTTTCTGCGTCTCCGCTTCCACTGCGGGCGGCACGGTGTTGGGGCACGGCTGGGATGAAACGCTCTGGGACGATCCGACCCTGCCCAGCCGCGAGGAACTCGAACGCGCCGCCGGCGGGCGCCAGGTGTACCTCTCACGGGTGGATGTCCACTCGGCGCTGGTCTCGGCGTCCCTGGCGTCCGCCTCAGGCCTGGAGCACCTGGACGGCTATGCCGCCGACGGTCAGGTCAAACGGGCTGCCCACACCGCCGCGCGGCTGGCCGCCCGGCAGCTCCCGGTCGACGCCCTGCGCGGCTACCAGCAGGCCGCCCTGGCCGAGGCGGCGGCCAACGGCTACGTGGCCCTGGCGGAAATGGCGGCGCCGCACATCGGCAGCATCGAGGACCTGCAGCTCGCGGCCGGCTGGAATTCCGCGGACCGGCCCGGCGGTGCAGTCCCCGAAGTCCTGCCCTACTGGGGCCAGCTCGCCGGTTCGGTAGAACAGGCCCGCTCCATCCTCGACAGCCTGGGCGTGCCGGTCCTGGGCCTGGCCGGGGACCTGAATATGGACGGCTCAATCGGTTCGCGCACCGCGGCGTTGCGCAGCGACTACAGCGACGCGCCGGGGGAGCGGGGCACCCGTTACCTGTCCGTCGACGAAGCCGCGGCGCACCTGGCTGCGTGCTCCGTGCTGGGAATCCAGGCGGGCTTCCACGTGATCGGCGACGCCGGGCTCGACGCCGCGCTCGACGCCCTGGACCAGGCCGCCGCCGAAGTAGGGGAACAGCGCGTCCGCGCCGCCGGCCACCGCCTGGAGCACGTCGAACTCGCCGACCCGGCCGCCATTGCGCGGCTGGCCAAGTACTCGGTGACCGTGAGCGCGCAGCCCGGCTTCGACGCCCTCTGGGGCGGCGGGGGCAGCCTCTACGCCCAGCGGCTCGGCTCCCGCCACACGGCCATGAACCCGTTCGGCTCCTTCTACTCCGCCGGAGTGCCGGTCTGCTTCGGCAGTGACAGTCCCGTCACCGCGCTGCGGCCCTGGTCCAGCGTGCGCGCCTGCCTGGAACACCACAACGCCGATGAGCGGATCTCGGCCCGCGCAGCCTTCCTGGGCCACACCCGGGCCGGTTGGCGGGCGGCCCGCTACCGGAACCCGATGGCCGGCCAACTCGTCCCCGGCGCCCCGGCCAGCTTCGCGGTCTGGGAAGTCGAAGAGCTGATGGTCCAGGTGGCCGACGGCCGGGTCCAGTCCTGGAGTACGGACCCGCGCGCCCGGACACCGCTGCTGCCAGCACTGGACACCGGCAACGACCCGGTCTGCCTGCAGACCGTGCGGGACGGTGCCGAGCTCTTCAACAACGGCTCGCTCGGGCGCTGAGCCGCCGGCGTGGTGTGCCCCGCGCCACCCGGGCCGGAACACGGGCGGCGGCCTGCCGGCTGTCTATAATGGGAAGCTGTGCCCGTCGTCGGCTAATAACCGGCCGTTCCGGCCCATCGACCGCTCCCTTCAAGGAAAGGCCCCGCTGTGCGCGTCCTCACGATCATTCCGACCTACAACGAACTGGAATCGTTGCCCAAGACCCTTGGGCGTCTTCGCACCGCCGTGCCGGCCTCCGACGTCCTGGTCGTTGACGACAACAGCCCCGACGGCACGGGGCAGCTGGCGGACCGTATCGCCGCCGAGGACAGCCAGGTCCACGTCCTGCACCGTGAAGGCAAAGCCGGGCTCGGGGCGGCCTACATCGCCGGCTTCAAATGGGGCCTGGACGCCGGCTACGACATCCTCGTGGAGATGGACGCCGACGGATCGCACAAGCCCGAGCAGCTGCCCCAGCTGATCGAAGCGGTGGAGCAGGGCGCAGACCTCGCCATGGGTTCGCGCTGGATTCCGGGCGGCAGCGTCGTGAACTGGCCGCTGTACCGGCAGGCCATTTCCCGCGTCGGCAGCACCTACGCGCGGATGATGCTGGGCGTGAAGATCAAGGATGTTACCGGCGGTTTCCGGGCCTTCCGCCGGTCCACCCTGGAAAAGCTCAACCTGGATTCGGTGGACTCGGTCGGCTACGGCTTCCAGGTGGACCTGGCCTGGCGGGTGGCCAAGCTGGGCCTGAACATCGTGGAACGGCCCATCACCTTCGTGGAGCGCGAACTGGGCGCCTCGAAGATGAGCGGCAATATCGTGGTCGAGGCCATGATCAACGTCACCAGGTGGGGCCTGACCGCACGCTGGAACACGCTCAGCTCGAAGCTCCGCCGCAAGTAGGAGCAGCCGGGACCAAAAAAGGCCGGGCCGGCACCTCAACGAGGTGCCGGCCCGGCCTTTTGACGTGGGGCTGGTTGCCTAGGCGGATCGCCGTTCGCCCCGGCGTTCGCGCAGGATGGTGAGCCGGTCTTCCAGGATCTGCTCAAGCTCCGGCAGGGAGCGCCGTTCCAGCAGCATGTCCCAGTGTGTGCGCACGGCCTTCTCGTTGCTGTTGACGGGGCGTTCGCCGTCGACCAACAGGGCTTCCTTGCCTGTCTTGGAAACCCAGACCGGGGGAATTTCCGCTTCGGAGGAGAAGGTCACGAACACCTGCTCGCCGTCCGCGCAACGGTACTCAACGCGCTGGCGCGGAGCCGGTTCGACGCCGGATTCGGTCTCCATGCTCTGTGCGCCAAGGCGCATACCCCGCAGGCTGCGATCGCTCATCTTTTCTCCCTTATGATCGGTTCGCAGGGCCGTGCCCTGCGCTAGCCGGGGGCCGCGAGGACCGCGCCGGACTACTTTTGCATGCGTTTTTTGCGTGGCGTTCACCACTGCAGAAATCGTCAGTAGGTATAACGCGCCGCGAAGCGTAATTGTTCCGACAGGCTGAACCGTCCGGACAAATAACCCACTATACGCGGGCGTGCCGCTGCGGGTAAAGCCGGGCCGCACCTGGGGGCACCCGCACGGGCGGGTGCCCCCAGGTCACCTGTAGCTTCGGTGCCGCTGACCCCGGCTCAGGACTCCGGCGTCGGGACCGCAGCGGCGGTGGACGCCGGCGACGGCGTGCCGGACATACCGCCCGGAGCCTCCGCCCGCGGGTCGGGGTTGGTGCCGCCCAGGGCGCTGCCGATGCCCTTGAGGGCCTCGCCGACCTCACTGGGGATGATCCACAGCTTGTTGGAGCTGCCTTCGGCAAGCTTCGGCAGTGTCTGCAGGTACTGGTAGGCGAGGAGCTTCTGGTCCGGGTTGCCCTTATGGATGGCACCGAAGACCTTCTGGATGGCCTGGGCCTCACCGTCGGCCCGCAGGATCGCCGCCTGGGCGTCACCTTCGGCTTTCAGGATGGAGGACTGGCGCTGGCCTTCGGCCGTGAGGATCGCCGACTGCTTGGTGCCCTCGGCGGTCAGGATCGCGGCACGGCGGTCACGCTCGGCGCGCATCTGCTTCTCCATCGAGTCCTGGATGGAGTGGGGCGGATCGATCGCCTTGAGTTCAACCCGGGAGACCCGGATACCCCAGCGGCCGGTCGCCTCGTCCAGCACGCCGCGGAGCTGTCCATTGATCTGGTCGCGGGAAGTCAGGGCCTCTTCGAGGTTCAGGCCGCCCACCACGTTGCGCAGCGTGGTGGTGGTGAGCTGCTCGACAGCCTGGATGTAGTTGGCAATCTCGTAGGTCGCGGCCCTGGCATCGGTGACCTGGAAGTAGACCACGGTGTCGATGGACACCACGAGGTTGTCCTCGGTGATCACCGGCTGCGGCGGGAACGAGACGACTTGCTCGCGCAGGTCGAGCAGCGGCAACAGCCGGTCAACGAAGGGAATCAGGATGGTCAGGCCCGGGTTCAGCGTCCGCTGGTATTTGCCCAGGCGCTCGACGACGCCGGCACGCGCCTGCGGCACGATCCGCACCGAGCGCACCAGAACGATTATTACGAACGCAACGAGTACCAGCAGCACTATTGCGACTGCGATATCCATACATCACCTTTTCCCCAGTTGTGTGGTTCTGCTTTGTTGGGCGGCAGCCTGGCTGCCGCTGGTCCTGCGGCCGGTGGCGGCTGCAGGAGGACTGTGCCCCGGAGGGGCAGGCTCACATCGGTCCGGGTGTTATTGCCCGGCCGGGCCCTGCTGCGGGATGACGACGGCGGTGGCGCCGTCGATGGCCCTGACGACGGCGTGCTGCCCGGGGGCGAGGACGCCGGATTCGTAGCGGGCGCTCCAGACATCACCGCCGATCTTGACCAGGCCGCCGTTGGCGCTGACCGGCTCGACGACGAGGGCGGATTCCCCGATCAAGCGTTCGACGTTACTGCGCTGGTCCGCCGGGCTGCTGCGCAGGTGTTTGAGTGCCACGGGCCGCACGAAGCCGATCATTAGCAGGGAGACGACGCTGAAGACGACAATCTGCAGCCAGAAGTCGGCGCCGGCGAAAGCGGCAACCAGCCCGGCCAGGGCGCCGCCGCCGAGCATGATGAAGAAGAGGTCGAGGGTGAGCATTTCCACCACGGCAAACACCAGGAAGACCGTGAGCCATAGCGCCCACCAGTTTTCAGCCAGCCATTCGAACATCGTTCCCCCTTAGCTCCGCCCGGGAGCTGCGAGCGCAGACCCTCCGTAAGCTGGTTCCATCCTAAGCCGGACGGTTGGGAGGGTGACAGGCCGCCGGCGTTAGCGGGCGAACGTGGCCAAGTCGTTATGCGGATCCGGCCTCAGCGGGACGCGGCTCGAAGACGCTGATCCGGAACCGGGCAGCGACGGCGGTGCGGGCCGGGAGGCCGGCCACCCTGGCCGCGAGGGCTTCGCGGTCCAGGTGGTGCCCGGCGGGTCCCATCAGGGCGAGGTTGGCGACGTCGGCCGGCGCCAGGGGCAGCACCAGGTCCAACTCGCGGACCTCGCGGGCCTCGAAGTGCCCGGCGAGCGACGCGGCGAGGCGTTCCTCCTTGGCGGGTTCGATTCCCAGCATGCCGGTTTGGCCCGCGATCTCGGCCAGGTGCCCGGGCCTGGGCGTGACCACGATCAGCCGCCCGCGCGGTCGGAGCACCCGGGCGAACTCGGCGGCGTTGCGCGGCGCGAAAACCACACTGACGACGTCGACGGCGTCGTCCGAGAGCGGGAGCGGCTGCCACACATCGGCGACGAGGTTGACGGCCTCCGGGTTCAGCCGGGCCGCCCGGCGCAGCGCGAATTTGGAGATGTCCACCCCGATGGCGGTGGCCGGTGCGCGGTCCAGCACGGCGCGCAGGTAGTGCCCGGTACCGGTGCCCGCATCGAGGACTGCGGCGTCCGGCCCGGCGAGGAACGGGGCGGCAAGGTCGGCAACGGCCTCGGCCAGTCCCCGGTAATGCCCGGCGGACAGGAAGTCGAAGCGGGCCGCGACCATGTCCGCGGAATCCGCTTCAAAGACGGTGCCTTTGCCGGTCAGGAAGTTGAAGTATCCCTGCCGGGCGGCGTCGAAGCTGTGACCGGCAGGGCACTTGAGGGTGCGGCCGCCGCTGCCTGCCGCGAACGGGCTCCGGCACACGGGGCACACGAGGGCGGCGAGGGGAGCAGCGGGCATAGAGTCCATCGTAGGGCCGGCACGTTCCGCCGGTCACCGCGATCCGCCGGCCGCGCCGGGATGGTGTGAGGTATTTCACCCCAGCGGCCGCAAGGGCTAGGCTCGCAATCGTGAAATCCGAACATTTGCCCCTGCTCAAGTCCGTTTCAGCGCCCGCCGTGCACCCGGATGGCTCCCGGGCCGTCGTGTCCGTGGTCCGCCCTGATTTCGACGCCGACGCCTATGTGGGCCAGTTGTGGAACGTGCCGGTGGATCCGGCGCTGCGACCGCGCCGGCTGACCCGCGGTTTCCGTGACACCGCACCGGAGTTTTCGCCGGACGGCCGGGTGCTCGGATTCCTCCGCGCCGCGGCCGGAGGCAAACCGCAGCTGCATGTGGTGGAGGCGACCGGCGGGGAGCCCGTGCCACTGACGGATGCGCCGCTGGGTGTCAGCGCTTTCACCTGGGCACCGGATTCGCGCGGCGTCGTCTTCAGCGCCAGGACGCCGGAGGAGGGCCGCTACGGCACTGTCGACGGGGTCTCCGCAGGAGCCGAGGATGCCCGTCTGATTACTGATTACCAATACCGGATGAACGGCGTCGGGTACACCGCGGACAAGCCCCTTCAGCTCTTCGTCGTCGCGGTCCCGGACCTGGACGAGGAGCCGCCGGTGCCTGCCGCCGGCCGGGCGCTCAAGGCCGCCGAGGCCGCCGAGGCCGCCGACGCGGCCAAGGGTGGCCGGAGCCTGCCGGAGGCGCGGCAGCTGACCACGGCCGCCACCGACCACAACGGCGCCCGCTACAGCGCCGACGGCAGCTCCGTGTACTTCACCGCCGCCCTGCATGAGGGCAGCGACAACGACCTGGTGAGCGGGATCTACCGGATTCCGGTTGATCCCGCCGCGGCCGGCGACGGCCCCGAGGCGGTGGTTCCCGGGAACACCGCCGGATTGTCCGTCACCGCCGTCCGGCAGAGCCGGGACGGTCAATGGCTCTACTTCGCGGCCCAGGACCTGGGCCCCGACGGTGTGGATTTCGTGGCCCGCAACACTGCGCTGTACGTCATGCCCGCGGGCGGCGGGGACGCAGACACGCTGAGCGACGCGGAGACCATGGACCTTGGCGGCCCCCTTGAATTGCGCGGTTCCGACGGCGTCCTGGTGCTGAACAACTCCCGTGGCGCCGTGCAACTGCTGGACTTCGGCCCTGACGGCCAACGCAGCGTGCTGCTCGAAGGCGGGCGCGTGGTCACCGGCGCTGCAGAGGACGGGGGCGCGCTGCTGCTGAGCTTCAGCGACGCGGAGTCCGCCGGGGACGTCGCGGTCCTGGAGGGCGGCCGGCTCCGGGTACTCAGTGATTTCTCGGCGCCGCTTCGGGCTGAAGCGGGGGTCATCGCCCCGCAGGAACTCACCTTCGCGTCCGGGGACGGCTATCCGGTGCACGGCTGGCTGGTCGCGCCGACGGGCGACGGCCCGCACCCGGTGCTGCTCAACATCCACGGCGGCCCGTTCGCCCAGTTCACCGGGGCGCTCTTCGACGAGGCCCAGGTCTACGCAGCGGCCGGGTACGCCGTGCTGATGTGCAACCCCCGCGGCTCTGCCGGTTACGGCCAGGCCCACGGCCGCTCCATCAAGGAACGAATGGGAACCGTGGACATGCAGGACGTCCTGGCTTTCCTGGACGGTGCGCTGGCGAAGTTCGAGGAGCTCGACGCCGATGCCCTGGGCATCATGGGCGGATCCTACGGCGGCTACCTGACGGCCTGGACGATCAGCCACGACCACCGCTTCAAGGCCTCGGTCGTGGAGCGCGGCTTCCTGGATCCGGTGAGCTTCATCGGATCCTCGGACATCGGCTGGTTCTTCGGCGGAGAGTACACCGGCCGCACCCCGGAGCAGATGGCTGCGCAGAGCCCTATGGCCCGGGTGGAGCAGGTACGGACGCCCACCCTGGTCATCCACAGCGAGGAGGACCTGCGCTGCCCCGTGGAACAGGGGCAGCGCTACTTCACCGCCCTCAAGCAACTGGGTGTCGAAGCTGCGTTCCTCGTGTTCCCGGGCGAGAACCACGAACTGTCCCGGTCCGGCACTCCGCATCACCGCCGGCAGCGCTTCGACCAGATCCTGCAGTGGTGGTCACGGCATCTTCCGACCGCGGCGAACCCCGCCCCGGCCGGCCATTCAGCGGCGCAACAGGCAGGCTGAACGCGCCAGGCTAACCGTCGGACCCGCCCGGCAGGAACCCCAGTTCCTGCCGGGCGCGGTCGATGTCCGGCTGGGCCCAGCGGGCGGAGTATTCGGCGTTGCTGCTGAGCGACCGCAGTTCGGCCCGGTCCAGGTAGAGGATTCCGTGCACGTGGTCGGTCTCGTGCTGGACAATGCGGGCCTGCCAGCCGGTGAAGTCGCGCCGCTTTGGCGTGCCGTCCGGATCCGTGAACTCAAGCTGTACAGATTCCGGCCGCAGCACGGCGGCCTGCAGCCCGTTGAGTGACAGGCAGCCCTCGTAGAAGGCCTTCCTGGCGGTGCCGGTCGGCTCGTAGCGGGGGTTCAGCATGGCGAAGAACGGCAGGGGCTCACGGCCCCGGGCGGCGGCGACGTCCGGGTCGACGTCGAACCGGTCCTCCAGGACGGCAAGCTGCAGGGGGATCCCCAGCTGCGGCGCGGCAAGGCCTACCCCCGGGGCCTTGTGCATCACCCTGCGCATCAGGTCGATCAGCCGGCCCAGCTCCGCTTCGTCGAGCTGGCCGGTGTAGGGCACGGCCTGCTGCCGGAGGACGGGGTGGCCCACCTGGACGATGGGCGGCAGCACCCCAGCATTCAGGACCTCGCTTACGGCTTCCCGGATGCTCTCGTCGCTGGCCTGCGAGTGGGGGGCGTCGGTGTTTGCGTCGTTCCTCGCGTCTGAAGACATGGCAACAGACTACTGGCGTCCGCACGCTGAAGTGACGAAATCGTAGATGCGTCCGCGCAGCAGCGCGCCGGCGCCGATCTTCAGGACTCCCTCCCGGCCCCCAACCGTGATCCGGAGCGGGATCAGCGTGCCCACCTTGTCCTCCGCGACGGCATGCGGATCGCACCGCGCCGGACGGATACCCAGCGGCAGTTCGAGAACCGGCCCGGCCGCGTCCACCCGGAGCCCGTGCGGCCACGGAGCGCTGCGGTCCTCTTCCAGCAGGGTGGTCCCGCCGATGCTGTTGATGGTCAGCGTCGGGCCGCCAGCAATAGCGCCGGCCGCCTTTCGCGGGTTGATGACCAGGCGCAGGACGGCCGTCCGGCCGTCGGCGGACAGCCGAAGGTCGGGACTGAACCGGAAGCCGGCCACCGCGGCGGCGGCCTGGGCCACGCACATTTCGGCATTGTTCCGGGCCAGGACGCCGAAGGGATCGGCCGCCGGCGCAGTGAGCGTCGTCGCCGGAGCCCCGGCCGCCTCCGCGACCCGGACCTCGACGGCGGCGCCCGGCCGGGCGTCCGGCTGCGCGGGGCAGGACGCGGCCGGCAGCCGGGCCGGGAGGCTCTTCGTCTGGCCCGGCGGCAGCTCGGTTCCCGCCCCCGCGGACGTCCAGCGGATGTCGGAGCCAAAGAGCGGGCTCTGCAGCGTGGCCGCGAGCACCGTGACGGCGGCGCCGCTGGTGTTCGTGAGCTGGATCTCGATGATCTGCCTGCTGTAGTTGTCGCGGAACTGGCTGAGCTCCGCGGTCAACGGCCCGTGCCCGGCAGCCGGCGGCGACGATCCGCGTCCCGCCGTCCCGGGTCCCGTGTCCGGGCTGCAGGAGACGGCCGCCAGGAGGGCCAGCGCTGCGGCGGCCCGGCGGAGCATCGGGGGAAAACTGCCCATGCGGTCAGTCTAGGCCGCGGGCAGGCGGCCGGCGCCGGTCAGCGGGCCGCCGGGACGTCACGGCGGGGCAGGGCCGGACTGCCGGACACGTCGGCTAGCCTGAAGTCCATGACTCCAGCAACACCCCTTGACTGCGTTCTGGGCCTGTTCCGGGCCATCGAAGCCGGCGGCGGCGCAGCGGCGCTCCGCCCGTTCCTGGCCGAGGACTACGTCCTGACCGAGGCGCCGCATCTGCTCGGGCCGGCGGGTTCCACGCGCACCCTGGAGCAGGTCCTGGACGGCGCCGAGCAGAGCGGCGAGATCGTCTCGGGCCAGCGCTTCGAAGTGCAGCGCAGCACGTGCGAGGGCGGGCGGGTGGTCGTGGAGGCTGAATGGTCCGCGACCGTGATCATGGATCTGCCGTATTGGGACGAGGGCGACACGATCCGGGCGCGGACCGCGTCGGTGTTTGAGGTCCGGGACGGCCGGATCGTAAGCCAGCACAGCTACGACTGCTACTACCCGCCGCGCCAGGTGTAGCGCGGCGTTCCCGGCTACTGCATGGTGAAGCGCCGGGCGAGCAGTTGGTTGAGGGCCGGGACAGCTGCGGCGGCGGCGATCGCGCCGTTGCGGGCGGCCAGCGGACCCGCCCCCAGCGGCCGGCCCAGTGCCATGTTGATCTCCGCCTGGCGTGCCGCCCGCGCCGCCTGGCGCAGCCGGTCGCGTTCGAACGCGGCCAGTCCAGTGCGGCCGTTGGCCAGGAGCGTCGGCACCAGCGGTGCCAAGGCCAGGGCGTCGAGCCAGCCCAGGCTCATGCCCTGGCCGCCGATCGGGCTGATCTCGTGGGCGGCGTCCCCGATCAGGATGCCCCGGCCCGCGGCCATCCGCCGGGCCAGGCGGGAGCGCACGCCGAAACCGCTGAGCATGCTGTTGCTCCCGGCGTCGACGTCGATGCCGGTACGCCGCCGGACCTCCCGGGCCAGCCACCCGGCGTCGGCGCTGTTGACGGGGCCCGCGTCCGGCGCCCCGGCCCGGGGCGCGTCCGGGGCCAGGCGGACCACCCAGCGGCGCAGTTTGCCCGGCAGCGGGAACGATTCGACGATGCCGTCGCCGGCAAGGAACAGCGCCGCATCCGCACCGAAGCCGGTGCCGTCGGCAAAGTCGCCCATGAGGTAGCGGTCGGGGTAGTTCCTGTGCCGCAGCGGCACGCCGAGGGCGGCCCGGGCGGCGGACCGGACCCCGTCTGCGGCGATCAGGAGGGGCGCCGCGAAGCTGACCGGTCGTCCGCCGTCGCACGCCTGGACCTCGACCTGCCGGCCGTCGTCGCGCAGCCCGGTCACCCGCACGCCGCGGTGCAATGCCGCCGGGTCGAGTTCCCGCAGCCGCTGCTCCAGCACGGCTTCGGTGCGACCCTGCGGCAGGGACAGCACGAACGGGAACCGTTCCGACACCCGGGCGAAGGACATTTCGGCCAGCGCCCTGCCGCCGCTGAGGGCCAGGCCGCGCCGGATCGGGATGCCCCGGCGGACGAGTTCCTGGTCAACCCCGATCCGCCCCAGCGCGTCGAGCGCAGGTGGATGGATCCCGATGGCCCGCGAATGCGCTTCCGGCGCTGTCCGCTGTTCAAGCACAGCCACCCTGAGCCCCTGCTGCAGCAGCAGGGCGGCCATGAACAACCCAACCGGGCCGCCGCCGACGATCACGACGTCTGTCACGGCCTGCCGCCGGCGCTGCGCGCGCGTGTCTTATCCAGGATCAGCAGGTTTCGGTAGGGGGAGCGGGGCAGCACGCTCCAGCCCGGGGGAGCGGCCTCGCGTAGTTCCGCCGCCGTGTAGCTGCGCCGGATCGAGGTCAGCCCGTCCCGGCGGATGTAGGAGCCCGGGAAGACCAGGGCGCCTGCGGAGAACAGGGCGTACGCGGCCGGGCTGCGCCGGAGATCGCTGTGGAGGACCTTGCCGGTGCTCAGCGCGGCCGATTCCGCGAGGAAACCGGCCAGCTCCGCGGCGTCCAGATGGTGCAGTACGTGGTTGGACACCACGACGTCGAAGCGCGCAGCCTCGGCCAGCAGCTCTGCCGCGGTCTGCTGCCGGAACGTGACGCCGGCGCGGGCCCTGCGGCGCGCGGCAAAGGCAGCCGCCCGCCGGTCGGGGTCGATCGCGGTGATGTCCAGGCGCAGCCCGTCCCGTGCCGCCCAGCGGGACAGCAGCACCGGTACGTCGCCGCCGCCGCAGCCTATGTCCAGCAGCGTGGTGGCCGACGACGCGGACAGCAACGGCCGCAGCTGGTGCCGGTAAATCCCCCTCCACCCGGATACGGCGCGGTTGACCAGGGCGAACTGGGCATATGTTTGCTCCAGCCGGGCCGGGTCGCAATCAGCCCGGTCCATCTCCTCGACGGCGTCCAGGGCGCGGGTGCTCAGCAGTGCCATGGTACCGGCGCTCAGGCCGGCACGGCTGCCGGCCGGGGCGTACCGCGCTGTTCCGGGTCGGCGCCGGCGGGCCCGGCCGGCCGTGGCGCGGTGATCTTGGTGAAGAGCGCTGTTTCCACCGTCAGACCCGGACCGAACGCCATCGAGCAGATGCGCTCCCCGCCGTCGGGCGCCGCAGTACCCGTGTCTTCCCCGTTTGCGGGGAGGTCGAGGATGTGCCGGATCACGAACAATACGGTGGCGCTGCTCATGTTGCCGTAGTTCCGCAGGGTTTCCCGGGCCGGAACCAGCTGCTCGTCGCTGAGTCCCAGCCTGGACTGCACCTTGTCCAGGATGCTGCGGCCGCCGGGATGGATGGCCCAGTGCCGGATGTCCCGGTAGGGGCGCCCAAGGAGCGACTCGTCGCCGGACAGCAGCGGTTCGAGCGCACCGATGATGTGGTCATCGATGATGTGCGGGACGTAGCTGCCGAGGACCATTTCAAAGCCCTCGTCGCCGATGTTCCACGCCATTGCTTCCTCGCCCACCGGAGTCAGGACCGTGGCAAAACTATCCAGGGTCAGCAGCGCTGGCTGGTCCGGGATTTCGCGGGCGCTGATGATGGCGGCCGCCGCGCCGTCGGCGAACAAGGCCGATCCCATGATGGTGTCCGGGTCGTTGGAGGTCCGGACGTGCAGGGAGCAGAGTTCGGCGCAGACCACCAGCACCACGGCTTCCGGGTCCGCGTCGCAAAACGACTTGGCGGCCCGCAGCGCCGGGAAAGCGGCGTAGCAGCCCATAAAACCGAGATGGTAGCGCTGGACCGCCGGATCCAGCCCGAGCGCCCGGACGATCTTGTAGTCGGGTCCGGGGTTGAAAAAGCCGGTGCAGGAGACCGTGACGAGATGGGTGATGTCGCTGCGGTCGATGCCGGGCGTGGCGGACACAGCCTTTTCCGCCGCCTCGATGAAGAGCTTGGTGACTTCGGTGGCGAAGATGTCGTTCCGGACCTTGGTACTGGGACTGAGCAGCAGGCCGGTGGCAGGGTCGAAGAATTGCGGGTTCTCCGCCCGGCTGCGGGTGGTCAGTTCGGCGAGAGCGGTATAGCGGGTGTCGATGGCGGCGGAGTCAAAGCAGGTGCTCACGAGCCGGGAGCCGAGCCGGCTGAGGCCCGGCTGCGCGGCAAACACATCGCGGGCTTCGGCTTGGATCAATACGGTGGGCGGAACAGCAGTTTCCAGGGACCTCAGGTAGACCGTCATGGTTCATTCTCAGTGAGGGCCGGCGATATGACAATGAATCGTCGACGACGGTCCGCCTGCCGGGCAGCCCGGCGGGGGATAAAACTACCGGCTGTTCTAAGCTGGTCCCATCGAGCCAGGCGGCGCCGACGGACACCTCCGGGCGGCCCCGCCGACCAGAGGGAGACACGATGAGCGCACCCATCGGGACACGGACCCAGACGGACACGCAGGCAGACACGCGGCTGCCGTCGCCGCACGTCGCCGACACCCACGACCTCATTCGCGTGCAGGGCGCCCGGGAGAACAACCTCAAGGACATCAGCGTTGAGATCCCGAAGCGCAGGTTGACTGTGTTCACGGGCGTGTCCGGCTCGGGCAAAAGCTCGCTGGTGTTCGCCACGATCGCCGCCGAGTCGCAACGGATGATCAACGAAACCTACAGTGCCTTTGTGCAGGGCTTTATGCCCAACCTGGCCCGGCCCGACGTCGACCTCCTGGAGGGGCTGACGACGGCGATCATCGTCGACCAGGAGCGGATGGGCGCGAACCCGCGGTCCACCGTTGGCACGGCCACCGATGCCAACGCCATGTTGCGCATCCTCTTTAGCAGGCTCGGCACGCCCCATGTGGGACCGCCGACGGCGTTCTCATTCAACGTCCCGACGCGGAAGGCAAGCGGGGTGATGAGCACCGAAAAAGCCGGCGGCCGGGTTGAGAAGAGTGTGGTGCACGGCGCGGTCTACCTCGGCGGCATGTGCCCGCGGTGCGAGGGGATGGGCTCGGTCTCCGACTTTGACCTGACGGCGCTCTATGACGATAGCAAGTCCCTCGCCGACGGCGCCCTGACGGTCCCCGGTTACAGCATGGACGGCTGGTACGGCCGCATCTTCAGCGGCGCCGGTTTCGACATGGACAAACCAATTGCGAAGTACACCAAAAAGGAAATGAACGACCTGCTCTACAAGGAGCCGACCAAGATCAAAGTCGAGGGCATCAACCTCACGTATGAAGGCCTGATTCCAAAGATCCAGAAATCAATGCTTTCCAAGGATGTTGAGGCGATGCAGCCCCACATCCGGGCCTTCGTCGACCGGGCCATTACCTTCCAGGCGTGCCCCGAGTGTGGCGGCACCCGGCTCAGCAAGGAAGCGCGGTCCTCGAAGATCCAGGGGAAGAACATCGCCGAACTATGCGCGATGCAGATCAGTGACCTCGCCAGGTGGGTCCGCGAGCTCAACGAGCCCTCGGTCGAGCCGCTCCTGAAGGGCCTGCGGCACCTGCTCGATTCGTTTGCCGAGATCGGGTTGGGCTACCTCTCGCTGGACCGGCCGGCGGGGACCCTGTCCGGGGGAGAGGCGCAGCGCACCAAGATGATCCGCCACCTCGGCTCATCCCTGACCGATGTCACCTACGTCTTCGACGAGCCGACGATCGGGCTGCACCCCCACGACATCGAGCGGATGAACCAGCTGCTGCTGCAGCTCCGGGACAAGGGCAACACCGTGCTCGTCGTCGAGCACAAGCCGGAGACCATTGTCATCGCTGACCACGTCGTGGACCTCGGTCCCGGCGCGGGCACCGGGGGCGGCAGTGTCTGCTTCGAGGGAAGTGTGGAGGGCCTGCGGGCCAGTGAGACCATCACCGGCCACCACCTCGACGACCGGGCAGCGGTCAAGGAAACGGCCCGGACGCCGTCGGGCACCCTCGAGGTGCGCGGCGCGTCAACGAACAACCTCCGGGACGTCGACGTCGACATCCCGCTCGGTGTGCTTTGCGTGCTTACTGGAGTCGCCGGGTCCGGCAAGAGCTCCCTGGTCCAGGGTTCGGTGGCCGGCCGGGACGGCGTGGTGCTGATCGACCAGGGTGCCATCAAGGGTTCACGGCGCAGCAACCCTGCAACGTATACGGGCCTGCTTGAGCCGATCCGCAAGGCGTTCGCCAAGGCCAACGGCGTGAAGCCGGCGCTGTTCAGCTCCAATTCCGAGGGCGCCTGTCCTACCTGCAACGGTGCAGGTGTCATCTTCACCGAGCTGGGCGTGATGGCCACGGTCGAGTCCACCTGCGAGGACTGCGAGGGTCGAAGGTTCCAGGCGTCGGTGCTGGAATACAAGCTGGCCGGCCGCGACATCGCTGAAGTCCTGGCGATGTCGATGATCGAGGCCGAGCTGTTCTTTGGCGAAGGGGCGGCCCGCACGCCGGCGGCGCATAAGATCCTCGACCGGCTCGTCGACGTCGGCCTCGGCTACCTCAGCCTTGGCCAGCCCCTCACTACGCTCTCCGGCGGCGAGCGGCAACGGCTCAAGCTGGCCACGCAGATGGCCGAGAAGGGCGACGTCTACGTCCTCGATGAGCCGACCACGGGCCTGCACCTGGCCGATGTCGAGAACCTGCTCGGACTGCTGGACCGGCTGGTGGACTCCGGCAAGTCCGTGATCGTCATCGAGCACCACCAGGCGGTCATGGCACACGCCGACTGGATCATCGACCTGGGCCCCGGCGCCGGCCATGACGGCGGCCGGATCGTCTTCGAGGGGACGCCCGCCGACCTCGTCGCCGCCCGGTCCACCCTGACCGGCGAACATCTGGCGGCGTATGTCAGCGCGTGAACCGAGGCCCTGCCCGCGTCGTCAGTTAGCGAAGAACTAATTGTTTATTGGCTGTCCTTGAGCATCATTGGCAGAAAGCACACAAAAATGCGGCCGGATTCTATTACATCGGGGGAGAGCCAGTATTTATTGAGAACCAACTCTAATATAAGGCAATAACTCTAATAATTCCATAAACTTGTTTTTCGATAAATTGCGCAGGGGAGTAGTCGCAGGTGGCCGGCCCCCACGGGGTTGCCCACAGCGGCCCCGGGCAGCATGGGTGCACCCACGGCCCAGAACAGCCCGCTCACGGCTAAAGGCTCCGGGAAAGCGGAATCCATTCAGGACAGCCGGCTCTGGAGGTTTCGTAGAGTGCACCACGGCTGCAATATCCACCTGGAATACCGAATAAAAGTCCGCATCCAATGACCTGACAGAGCTTGGTTATTACCAAGCGGGTGACGCCGGGAATTGTGCCGATTGTGGTCAGCGCATCCCGAATCCATCCAAATCCGGAACCCGCGGCGCCATCTCGCACAACATCAGACCGATACTGCCGGCGACGCTCCGGCTGCGTTGGGGCGAAGGATGTGCGCCAGCGTGTTTTCGCTGGAGCGGACCAAACCGGCGGTATGTACAACAGCAGCGCTTGGGCAGCCCCTCCCGACTCCTCAAGGAACTGGCAGCGGGACGTGTTGATGTGGGACGAGTTGGCTTCCCGGAAGCCGTTCGTTGGGCGGACCCTATAGCGTGATGCTGTGACTGTTTTGCTTGGTGGGGAAGCCAACCCCATGGGATCCGTCGTGCATTTTCTTGAAGCTCCACTTTCCCGCGTCCTGAGTAGTCTTTCTGATGACTGGGAGTTGAGGGCAACCGGCATCGCTCTGACTGAGGCACTGCCACTGATGCTTCCCTTCGAGGCGCCGTGGACCCGCCTGCTGGCCGCCGAGTGCGGTGGTTGGACGGCTCTGATCAACAACTTCCTTCATGGTGGTGATTCGACCGCACCCTCTCCAGCTTTGTCGCGCCGGTTGGGAGTTCGTTGTGTCGTAGCAAGCTGCGTTCCGACATATGGACCTGGGCATAGTCAAACTCAGTTGGAACTTTTCGGTCCGACCGGTCAGCCACCACTTTTGTATGTCCGGTCAATTTCTGCCACTGCGACGGATGGCAGGTGGACATGGTTCTCGTCGGGCGATCCCCTTGAGTTCGAACAAGCGGATCGATACTCGGCTCGCCGAATTCGGGATCGATTCGATCGACCCCTACTTCTTGAGTACTTGACGGCCCTCGGTATTCCAGCTGACCGAGACGCGTCCTACGGGACCGCGACGCTCGCCCAACAACAAGTTGATTTCCGCAGGAGGGAGATGTCGCTTCGAGAGGCTCGGAGTGAGTTCTCCAAGCGCTGATGTAATCCAACGAACGCAGTAGCGGTGTGTCTCATACGGGGCGGCGCATGGCGATGTATTGGGCATAGTTGGCGGATGAGTCGATGGCGTGGCGATCGATTGTGCCCGGGGAGTAGCCGAGGGCTTCGGCGATGATGGCCACGGGGGCGAGTTTGGTGAGTTCGTGGAGGGTTCCGAGCCTGGCCGCGCGACTGCTGAAGGCCGTGCTCAGCCGTTGAGTGAGGGTTGAGGCCTGTAGGTGCTGGCCGGGTGAGCCGCCGCGGAATACCCAGTTGCTGTTGCGGTGCGCTGCTGTCTGGTGATGGGTTGGCTTGGCTGCGAGTTCGCGCCAGGGCTCATCGAGCGGTGACGCAAGTGCGATTTTGACGGTTCCGAGGGTGATGGTGACGAGTTCCTCTGTCACGGTGACGTTGTCCCAGGTCAGTTTGACGATGTCCGAGACTTGCTGGCCGAAGACCAGGATGAGAATGGCTGCTGCGCGGTCTCTCGGGTTCATGTCGGCCGTGCGGCTGAGATTGGTGACGAGTTCAGTCTGAGCGGCGGCGTCGAGCCGCGGGCTGGTGCCACGACGGTGGGGCTGCAGTTTCAGGGAGGGATCGATGAGGCTTGTCCTGATTGCCCAGTCGAGGAATCGTGACGCGATGCCTCGCGTCGTGGGGCCTTCTGCCTGCCATCGGTCCAGGTGTGCCTGGTTCACTTCGGCGAGTTCGATGCCTTGTTCGCTGAGCCAGTTCTGCAGGTCGATGGCGACGGTGACTGCTTGTTTGGCCCGCAGGAACGTTCCTCGGGTGACTTCGTCCATCTGATTCATGCGGCGCTGGTGGTGCCAGCGGATGTATCGGCGGGTGATGTCGCGGTGGCTTGGGCTGGTGATCCGGTCGAGGGCCTGCTCGGCCCAGTCGCTAAACCTTGCACTGAGTTCATCTCGTCGCGGCAGTGCGTTGTGTTCGACCATGAGTCCGCGGACGTATTCGCGGGTGCGTGATGCCGGGAGTTGGTCGAGGCGGGCGTGGGTAATCGCAGGCTCGGTGGCGAGTTGTTGGAGGAACTCGGTGACGTGTGGTTGCTGGATCCAGGTGAGTCCGCTGTTGGCGCGTTTCATGGACTTCAGAGCGGTTCCAACTGCCCGGAGTTCGGGGGAGGGCGGCCGGTTGTCCGGCGTGCTGAGGATCCGGTCAACGGTCAGGGCAAGGATGCATGACCAGCATCGGTTGCCTGAGTGTAGTTCGTCTTCTTTGCCGCATGAGATGCAGTCGACGTTGAGGTGGACGCCGGAGCATTTCCGGCAGGCCGGCAGGGTGTCGACGCGGCCGGGCAAGACTCCCTCGTGGCCGCAGGCGCAGCTGCCGCGAGTTCTTTTGGCCTGTTGGTAGCAGTAGCCGCAGATTCCGCCGTCGGGCCACCGAACTGCGATTTGATGGTGTTCGGCGCAGCGGGCGCAGGCTTCAGGCCATTTTGCGGGGTCGCCAGCTTTACGGGGCCTAGTCATCTTCGTCCGGTGGCAGAACCCGGATCCGGCGGGCAATTGGCGCACCGGGAGTGATGCCCAGGTCTTCTGGCCGCTTTGGGGCGTTCGCGGTCTTGGCAGCGCGCATCTGCACGAAGGGCTCGAACAGGTCGTTGGGCGTGCACTCGAGGATGTCGCAGAGGGCTGCGAAGGTCTGGGCGGGAATGCGCTCGGGTGTTCCAGTGACGAGCCGGTGGACCTGGGCGTTGGAGAGGTTGATGCCCCGGGCCTTGAGCAGGGGGAGCAGCTCGGTGGTTTTCCAGAGGTTTCGTTGGGCCATGAGCTGCCGGAGGTTCCAGCGGTAGCCGATCCGTCGCTGTTCAGCCATGGCTGTTCCCCTCGCCGTCGCCCTTGCGTAGCCGCTGGGCGATCATTTTTTGGATGGTCTTCTGTTTGAAGTCCGCCGACACGGAAGTATAGAGGGCCGTGGTGGAGGAGTAGCTGTGTCCGACCTGCTGCTGGATAAACAGCGGGTCGTAACCGGCTTCAATCAGGTGCGTCACGTAGGAGTGCCTCAGCGTGTGCAGGGTCAGTTCTTCCGGGAGCCCTGCGATTTTCCGCACCCGCTGGAACGAACGATCGAAGTTGCGGTAAACAGTTGAGCCTGAGCGCTCTGATGGCCAGAGGCTGGCTGACCGGTCAGCGGTGGGGAATCGTTTGCGGCCGTCAGGGGAGAGCCAGTACTCGAGGAGCCCCACCACCCAGTCGAATTCCGGGACGGTGAGCACGGTCCGGCGGCGGGGCCCTGAGCCCTTGGTTCCCTTGGCCCAGCGGACCTGGAGCGCCCCGAAGCGTCCGAACTGTTCAACGTGCGGGTTCGGGCCGAAATCGACGTACTCGAGCATCACCAGTTCACGCCGGCGCAGCCCGTAGGCGTAAGCGACCTTGAACGCCGTCGAGTCCCTCAGCGCCGGCAGCCAACGTTTTGAACCCTTGGCGAACTCGGCGTCGACCAGGTCGTCGGCGGCGTCGAAGAAGGTCTGCAGTTCGGTCCGAGTGAAGGCCCGACGCCGCGCCGGCACGGCATCATCGGTCGTATGCCGGGGCGAGTTCCACTCGAAGACCACCTGCACCGGAATGTCCGAAAAGACCCGTTCGCAGAACGACGCCCAGCCGTAACGCCCGTCCGTCAGGTAGGAGCAAAACGCCCTGATAGCCCCGGAATTAGCCCTCAACGTCGACAGCGCCAGACCCTTCTCTGAGCTGCGCCGGTCCGCCAGGAACTCGTCCACATGATGGGCCGTCCACGTCCACGGATACTCATTGGCGTGCTCCTGGAACCGCTGGACTGTCCCGCACGAGCTTTTGATGTACGACGTCGACAGGCCACGCGCCAGCATCTGCGCACGCCAACCAGCCAACATCGCCTCGAAAACACGATCCTCGGCACGCAGCAGCCCGACATTCACGTTGGTCAGAAAGGCCGGAATCCGCCCAGGTTCGATGCTCACTGATCAAACTGTACGCAAAAATCTCTCATTTAATGAGAGATTACGTTGTTGTGCCGCAGCAGCGCGCGGATCGACCCTTTCATGCCGATCGACGTCGAGGCATCGCCACATCAGCCTGACCTGCAAAAACGGCTAAAAGCACAGAGAGACCAGTTTTCTCATCTACTTCTACTGGTCCCACTTTAACGCCGATAATCAACATTATGTAAAGTAGAACCGTGATTATTGCATCTGATGCAATATCGTCGGCACCAGGCACTCTGCCGTCGCAACGGACCCTTCCGACAAGCAGCTCTTGGTCCTGACCTGCATCAATGCTCCGACGCTGGGTGGCACGAGGCATCCTGCGGGAGACATCCGGGCGGCCATCCGGGCACCTATTTCCGTCGAACATGAGCCTTTTACCCGCGGATTTGCAACGATCCTGCATTAATTGCATGATTCATGCATCCAATGCAATGTCAGGGAGGATTGTTGTGGCGGTTGATTCTGCCGGCCGGGTGCTGGAGTTCGGCGCTGTGCGGTTCCTGCATCCCGAGGATCAGGTGTTCGCCCAGATGCTCACCGGATGGCGGAACCAGCAGCTGAGCCGGAACCTCGCCCTGGGTACCATCGAGTCCCGGGAACGGCTGGTCATGCGGTTCCAGGAATCCACCAACGAATACCCCTGGCAGTGGACACCGGCCCACGTCGATGAGTTCTTCGGAGACCTGCGCAGCGAGAAGCACGCCGCCCAGTCCACGATCCGGTCCTATCAGGCAGCCCTGCGCGCTTTCTGCTCCTACGTGGCTTCCCCTGACTACGGCTGGGACAGGATCTGCGAACAGTATTTCGGGGCGCATCCCTCGCAGGTCTGCTTCGACTGGAACACCGCCGTCCACGCCCAGGCCACTGAATCGTCCCCGGGCCGGCGCCCGTTCACCCGCCGCGAGCTGCAGGCCTTCTTTGACCGCGCCGACGATGAAGTCGACCGGATCGCGTCGCTGGGACGCAAAGGCTGGTTGCCGGCCTATCGTGACGCGGTCCTTTTCAAGGTGGCCTATTGCTGGGGGCTGCGCCGCAACGAGGTCCGGCACCTGCAGACCGTCGATTTTTCTCGGAACCCGCACGCCCGGGAGTTCGGCAAGTACGGGGTCCTGCAGGTCCGGTACGGGAAGGCCATGAAGGGTTCTCCCCCGAAGCGCCGG
Organism: Arthrobacter sp. SD1074B; assembly: GCF_056780195.1. NCBI lineage: Bacteria > Bacillati > Actinomycetota > Actinomycetes > Micrococcales > Micrococcaceae > Arthrobacter > Arthrobacter sp. SD1074B. Next base: position 2,027,775 of record NZ_JBRAZT010000001.1, read on the forward strand.
AGTGTCCTGACGGTGTTTGACTGGTCGGGCGAAATCGTCGCCGACTGGCTGGAACGCGGCCACGGACACATGACGGACGGCCTGGATCTCTTTCCGTCCGAACGCGGCACGCTCGTGTCCGAAACTGCGTTGAACCGTCGGTTCAACCGCTACCGCGAGGATCTGGGCCTCTCCCCCGGCCTGGACATCCACTCGCTGCGCCGTTCCTACATCACGCATCTGATCGAGGCCGGCATGGATCCCCTGTTCGTCCAGCACCAGGCCGGCCACGAGCACGCCTCGACCACCGCCCTCTACACCTCGGTCTCCAGCGACTACAGGGTCAAAACGCTGCGCCGGGCCCTGGACTCCACCGTCCGGGACGCGCTGGCCGGAATGGGAGACTGAACCTCATGAAACGACAGATCGACTACCGCTGGCGGCTTCCGGAACTGATGGCGGCCCGGGGACTGCACAACAGCACCGACCTCAGCCCCCTCCTGAAGGAACGCGGGATCGAACTGTCGGCCTCACAGGTCTACCGCCTGGTCACCCAGCGCCCGGAACGCGTCTCGCTGATGATGGTCGCCGCCCTCTGCGACATCTTCGGCTGCGGACCCGAGGACCTGATCACCGTCACGGCCGCGGACGCGAAAGTCCGCAAGGCCGCCTCCGACGCGAACGTCGTGGAGCTGAACAAGACCATCCGTCCCAAACGCGCCCGCGTGATCCGCGATGACGGCTGAGATCACCCCGCGGCCCATCAGGCGGGGCCGGCCCCGCACGACAGGGAACTTCACCTGCGACAGATGCTCACGGACAGCCGGCAGGCACCGCGCCAGCTGGCCTGAAGGCAGGGTCTGCGGGACCTGCTTCACTGTCGCCATGCGTACGCACGGGCCCTGCCCCGGCTGCCGAACAGAGCGCATGCTTCCCGGGCGGTCTGCTGCCCACGGCGATCAACCGGTCTGTGTCGATTGCGCAGGTATCACCCAGGACTACCACTGCTCACGCTGCGGCACGGAAACCGAGCACTACCGCCAGAACACGTGCGCCCGCTGTTCACTTCGGGACGACCTCACCGTCCTGTTGCGCGTCGACGATGCCCGGGGATCGGAAGCGACGGCGACGATACTGCTTGGCGCGCTCTGCGGAGCCCAGCGCCCCGAAAGCATCCTCACGTGGCTCCGTAAAACCGGTGTCCACGACCTGCTCCAACGGCTTGCCACCGGCGAGATCCCGCTCAGCCACGAGGCACTGGATCAGGAGCCGAAAAGCCTGCGGGTGGAACACATGCGCAGCCTGCTCACCCACCACAAGCTACTCCCGGACCGGGACCACTACCTCGCTCTCTTTCAACGGTGGCTCTCCAGCAAGCTGGGGGACGTTGACGACGCCGACATCCGACGGCCCGTCGAGTCTTTCGCCCGGTGGCACCACCTGCGACGCATCAGGAGCCTGTCTACATACGGGAAACCCACCCGCGGCCCCGTCCACAGCGCGAAGCAGGAAATCACCGAAACCATCAAGTTCCTCACCTGGCTCAAACTCACCCACGGACGGACCGTCGACTCCTGCGTCCAGGCCGACGTCGACACCTGGCTGGCCGACGGCCCCACCACCAGACACGCCATCAGAACCTTCTTCGTCTGGGCGGTCAAGAACCGGACCTGCACCAACATCACCATCGGATTCCGGCAGGCCAAGACCGTGCCGGTATTGGGTCAGGACCGGCGGCTCGCCATGCTCAAAGCCTGCCTCACCGACGACGTCGACACTCTGCCCTACCGGGTCGCGGCAACGTTCCTCCTGCTCTACGCCCAGCCAGTGGTGAAGATCGCCGCGATGAGAAGCGACGACGTGATCCTCACGCCCGACGGCCTGCGCCTGTCCCTGGGCAAAGGCGACCCTGCACCAGTCCCGGAGCCCTTCGCATCGCTGCTCAATCAACACCTGGCCTCACGCCCGAACATGCGCACCGGCAGCAGTTCGGGCAGCGAATGGCTGTTCCCGGGCTACCGGCCAGGGCAACACATCCACCCCAACACCCTCATGGAGCGGCTCAGAGAGCTCGGCATCAACCTCCTCGGCGCACGCAACGCATCCCTCCGCGCGCTCGTCACCGAAGTTCCCGCCCCGCTCGTTGCCGAAATGCTCGGCTACAGCTATCAGGTCACCCAAAGGCATGCCGCAGCAGCCGCCGAACCATGGTCAAGGTATCCAGCGAAAGCCCATTAGCCGGCGGACTCATGGCCGGACGGGAGCTCACCGGCATAGTGTTTCACGGCTCCCTCATACACGGGAAGGGTCTTTGCGAGAGCGCTCAGAGCGACCCGGAGGGCGTCTCCCGGCCGGCCCGCATCAAACAGGGCAAGTGCCAGAAAGGCCTGGGGCGCGTCCCCCACGATGTCACTGGCACGCATCTGTTCCAGTATTCCAATCGCTTCGCCGGCCTCCCCGACGTTTCGAAGAGAGCTGGCCAGCTGGACGAGAGCCTGGGGTCGCCGGGGGTCGTCGAGCCCGAGGTCCAGTGCCCGTCGATACAGCGGGATGGCAGCCGACTCACGTCCAAGGTAATCCTGCACCGAAGCCCACTCATAGACCGCCGCAGCATCGTCGGCCGGCCGCTCACCGACCAGAGCCCCCATCGCCGTCAGCATCGCAGCATCGTCGGCGTCATCGGCATCGGCCCAAAAGCTCTTAACCCGCGCCTCCCAGTCATTAGCCATGCACCAAAGTCTGCCAGAGACCCGAAAAGCGTAGAAGCCGGCCGCGCTCCGGAAGCCACGTGCCTGTACTGACGCGTCCGCCTCTCTGCAGACTCCCGTTTGGAAGCCGCCGAATAGTTCCAGATCGAATACGGACGGTTACCAGTAGACGAAGTGGAGCCGTATCAGGCGGCCCATAGGCACTCCCGTGCTGTGTGTCCTGTCTCATCTAAGTTGAGGCAATCTCACTACAGATGAGGCATTGCCTGTTTTTGTCTCATTGTAGTTAAGGCATTCGCGCGGCGTGTCTCACTTCACTTAAGGCATTGGCCGCTTTTGTCTCATTACAGTTGAGGCATGGGACTCGCTGCGGCGGCGTCCGAGGCCTATGCCGGACGCAACATCGCTCCAGGCGCCCTGACCTACAGGGAGCAGTTTTCCTCTGCACCCAGGACTGGCCATCTCGCCGATTGCTGGATGATCCCGTTTGAGAACTCAGTGCCGACTCGGCGTCTTACGGCATTCAAGGGACAGCGCAATTTCGCCGGTCTCTGGTGGTGTGCCACGAACCATCGGCACGTCGGCTTTGAATCCTGGTGCGAACGCGACAATCTGATGCGTCTGGATTTCGACCGCGACGTGGTCGGGTTCTCATCCCAACCCTTCCGCATCGTCTTGCCCGACTCACTCCCCCAGATTTCACACGTACCGGACTACTTCGTCCGGTTGGCGGACGGTTCGGCCGCCGTGATCGATGTCCGGCCCGACAACAGGGTGACTCCGGCGGATCAAGACATTTTTCAGGCGACGGAGGACTTGTGCGCGACCGTCGGCTGGGCCTACAGGCGCCTCGGCGGGTTGCCGGCTGTTCTTCTGGCAAATCTGCGGTGGCTCTCCGGCTACCGGCACCCGAGGTGTTTTCGGGCATCGACAGCAGTCAAACTCCTGGACAGACTCGCCGTCGATGGCCCGATGCCAATACGTAGCCTCACTGCTGCAACCGGTGACCCTGTCACGATCCTTGCACCGCTGTTCCACCTACTTTGGACGCACCGGATCGGCACTGACCTGAAACGCCGGGTCCTCCATCAGGACACGATGGTCTGGCTGAATGGCCAAGCCCCGTGACGGGCGGGCACGCCGTATTGACCCTCGGTGATGACGTTGAGCTCCGAGGGGTCTTCTACCGGCTGACCGCCCTTGACGGCGATGTCGCCATGCTTGCCGTTGCCGGCGAGGCACCTGTCGCGATCAGAGTCGGATCACTCCTTGCCGATAAGACCTTCAGGATCGTGGGAACTCGGCCAACGCGGCGGCGGATCACCGGCCCGTCACCACTCTTCGAATCGCTGCCTGCCGACGTGCAGGAAAAAGCGCGGTGGATGGAAAGCCACATGACCGAAGTCCTGGACGGCGTCCCCTGCAACGCCGAGCCGGGTCAGACCGCCAGGAGGACCTTTGACGTCGAGCTCACATCCTTGCGCCAACGTGAGCAGGCCAAATTGGCGGAACTTCACGAACTGGGCGAAACCATGAGCATCGGCTCGCTGCAGAGACTGCGCCATGCCTACGAGAAAAAGGGCATCCTGGGGCTGGTCGACCGGCGACTCATCCGCCAAACGCCCTTGGCAGGCCGGACTGACCAGCGGGTGGTCGACGCCATTCTCTCAGTGCTGGAAGCCAACACCCATCAGTCCTCCGGAACCGCAGACCGCCTGGTGCGCCAAGTACGCAAGCAACTCGAAGCCGATCACGGACCGGACGTTGTTCCGTTGCCGTCGAGGGCCACCTTCCACCGCCTCATCGGCAGGCTTGCCGAGGGGCGCCACGCCACCGGATCAGCCCGCACCCGGCGGACCCTTGCCCAGCAGCCGGAGGGGCCGTTTGGTGCCGTCCATCCGGTCAGGCCCGGGGAACTCATGCAGATTGATTCCACTCCCCTGGACATCGCCGTCGAACTCGCCGACGGCGTCATCGGGCGGGTCGAACTGACCGCGATGGTCGACATCGCCACCCGAAGCATCCCCGCGGCCGTGATCCGTCCCACGACAAAGGCAGTCGACGCGGCCCTGCTGCTCGCCCGCTGCCTGACCCCGGAACTCATGCGCCCAGGCTGGGCGGCCGCAGCGTCGATGGCCGCCTCCGCCCTGCCCTACCGGTCGATGAAATCCATCGACGAACGACTCCACAATGCCGCGGCGAAACCGGTCATCGTGCCCGAAACGATCGTCTGCGACCACGGCAAGGCCTACCTCTCCAACACCTTCAAAAGCGCCTGCCGCAGCCAGGGAATCAGCCTCCAACCAGCCCACCCCGACACTCCCACCGACAAGCCCGTCATCGAGCGGACCCTGCAGTCCATCGGCACACTCTTCGCCCAGTACGTCACCGGCTACCTCGGCTCCTCCGTCGAACGTCGAGGCAAGAACGCCGAACACCAGGCCGTTTTCTCACTGCTGGAAATCCAGGACCTCCTCGACGAGTGGATCGTGACCGGCTGGCAAAACCGCCCCCACGACGGACTGCGGGACCCCTTCACCCCCTCCCGCGTGCTGACACCTAACGAAAAGTACGCGGCCCTGCTGGCCGTCAGCGGCTACGTCCCGGTCCCCCTCGGGGCAGAGGACTACCTCGAACTGATGCCCGCTGAAACCCGGGTCATCAACAGCTACGGCGTGAAAATCCGCCACCGCGTCTACGACACCGAAGAGCTGAACCCCTACCGCGGACAGAAATCCGGGATGAAAGCCCTCAAGGACCTGTGGGAGGTCAGGTACGACCCCTACGATGCCGGTTGCGTCTGGATCCGCAACCACCACGACGGCGGATGGATCACCGCCTACTGGCGCCAACTCTCCGCCTCTCCCCAACCCTTCGGGGACGACATCTGGAACTACGGACGCCAAATCGTCGCCCAACGCGGCATCACCAGCCCCTCCGAGGAAACCATCAAGGCCGCCGTCGACAAGCTGCTCGACAAAGCCTCGCCGCCAGCGCCGCAACGGAAGAGAACACGGAAGGACCAACGAGCAGCCGCCCGCAACACCGCCGCAGCGACTGCCCAACGCCCGCGCACCGATCAACCACCACTGAAACCGGCCCCGCAGCCCGAAACAGCTGCCGGATCATCGGCGGCACAAGTCGCTGAAGCCCCGAAGCTGGCGAAGATCATCCCGCTGAAGATCTATGACCCACAGAAGAAGGCCGACGAATGGTGGTAGAAGCAGCAGAGCTCCCCAGCACCAGCCGCGCGCCGACCACCACCCTGCAGGGTTGGCGGAGCTTTGTCACTTCCGTCGCACCAACGATCGCCCTGCCCGATCCGGTGGCGTTGGTGTCGATGAACGCCACGGAGCGGGAACGCTACGACGAGCAGCGCATCAGCTACCACTCCGAACTCGTGATCGTCGAAACCTCAACCGTCCGTTCCATCACCAACCAGGGACGGCTGTTGATGATGCTCAACCAACGCGAAATCAGCGCCCGCCGCGGACTCGTAATCTCCGGCCCCTGGGCCTCCGGCAAAACCACCGCCATCAAACTCCTCGGCAAAACCCACGAACTCCTCATCCGGCGCAAGTACCCCAACCAAGACCGTATTCCCGTCGTCTACATCACCACCCCGCCGAAAGGCTCCCCCCGGAAACTGGCCAGCGAATTCGCGAACTTCCTCGGCCTTCCCCAACGCCCGCGCCAGAACGTCACCGACATCGCCGACGCCGTATGCCAGGTCCTCAGCAACGCCAAAACAGACCTCGTGATCGTCGACGAGATCCACAACCTCAACCTGGCCACCAGCGCCGGCGAAGACATGTCCGACCACCTCAAATACTTCACCGAACACATGCCCGCCACCTTCGTCTATGCCGGCATCAACGTCGAAAACTCCGGCCTGTTCACCGGGCTCAGAGGCCGGCAGATCTCCGCCCGCTCCGTACTGAAAACCACCGGCCCGTTCCCGCCCACCGAGGAATGGGACGCCCTCGTGGCCACCCTCGAAAACGGCCTGCGCCTGCACCACCACGAACGCGGCACCCTCACGGACCAGGCCCAGCATCTGCACTACCGCACCGGCGGTAGCATCAGCAGCCTCTCCCACCTGATACGCCAGGCCGCCATCATGGCAATCCTCACCGGCACCGAGAAAATCGACCGCGAACTGCTCAATGAGACCAGCATCGACCACGCCGCGGAATCCCTCGCACCACGCCCACCCGCCGCCACCGCATCCCCACGATGACAACCGCGACTGCCTTCAAGAGCCCCGCCAGGCCGCTGCCCCGCCCTATCCGCCCGTTCATGGACGAGACCACTCCCTCCTTCATCCGGAGGCTCGAAACCGCCAACAAACTTCGGCGTGGCCAGCTCAGAACGCTCCTGAAACGCAGCCGCCGGCCATGGATCGACAGCCTGGCGGTTTGGACGGGCTGCGACCCGGCCGTGATCGTGTTGGCCATGCCCCAACTCGGCATACACGTTCCGGATCCAACCCTGCGGCGGAAGCTGGCCGGACGCCCCACCCGCACAACCCACACCATCGCCTGCCACCGCTGCACCCTCGCCCGCGACGCAGGACGATACGTGGAGATCTATAGCACCCACGAAAAGACCATCTGTTTGCACCATGGCCTCTGGATTGGAGACGGTGTCACCGGCGTCACCGACCAGTTCTCCATCCACGCCAGCCCTGAGATCACCGCGGCCTGGCACCACCACAGGAACCTCATCACCCGGCACGGCCGCCCCGGCGTGCGCAAGGCCTTCCACATCGCCAGCATCATCAACTGGCGCTGGTACGACCAGTTCCAACACTTCACCGCCGCCACGGACACCTACGACCAATTAGCAGCCGACCAGCCACCGCAAGCCACCAGCCATGGCATCGTGGCGGCCTCGCTCTACCCCTCCATCGTCAACCTCACCGCGGCCATGGGATCGCCCCACTGGGCCCAGATCGCACATTCAAGAAGGCCTGACGCCTTCCTGGACAGAGTCAGCGAAGAAGTCACCGAAGGCTGGGTCCCTAAGGGATCCTTCGACCCGCTCCGCCAGTGGATGACCGAAGACTGGCTCCCAGGATTCCGCGGATCCGACACGATTCTCCCGCCCAAACCCCAACGATTGACGCCCATAACGAAATGAGCCTGAACCGGCCCCAAATTCTGTCCCATATAAGGCCCGCTCACCGGGCATTATCTCGGGCCGGTCCTACGGGAATCGGAAGGCCGCGGAAACGCGGCGACCGCGATCCGGAAACTTTGGGTGGCGCTTGCGCCGCTGAACGACCGGCTAACGGGACGACCTGCGGGTCCGGCATCTTCCGAACCGTCCGCCTAGAGCAGGGCTTCCTACTCGTCCTTGCCAATGTTCGTGAACGGTCAGAAGAGCCCTTCACCGCGAAGGACTCTTTCCAAATCTGCGCGGCTGAGACCTGCCGCGTCCACAATCCAGTTCGTGCCATAGCCAGCTTCGCCTGAGGCGCGGACGGCGACACCGAGATCGAGTGCAGCTCGCCTGCAAGCGTCCATTGCCTCGCGCAGTCTGTGCGCAGCTTCCTGCACCGGAAGCCTCATTTCAACGGGCGGCAAATTCAAGCGCACATTCTCGTCATCTACGTTGAAACTCCAGTCTGCGTTCACTGTCTTCCCCAATTTTGGTCGGTCTGAACAAGCACAGGATATGGGAGAACCCGTGGATCGACCGCCGGCCCGGTCCATTCTGCTACCAGACAGACTCGGAAGTGGCCGCGGAGGGGTCCCATTCGCCCCGGTGCTGCCTTAGATCTGGCACATGAACCCCGGTGTTACTCTCAACTTGTGGCCGCCCAGCCGGTAAGGGGAATCACGGGTTGTTAGCGCAAGCGAAACAAGAAGGGCTGGAAGTAGACCCCGGATACTCGCCACCTCGGTTCGTTAGTCAAGTGACTGCATACTCCGCTAAGAGGACGGTCAGACGCTTGATGTAACTCGTTGTTCTAAACCACGGAATAGTCACTGCACCAGCAGCGCCCCGTAACGGGTCGGTGAACCACTGAGTAAGGAGTCCTTTATGGCGAGACTCCCGATAGATGACGGGTTAGGCTCACGCTATGAAGCTTCGGGGCGTTCTTCTGCTTGGGGCAGGCGTTGTTGTGACCGTGTTGGCATTTGCTGTCCTGCTCGGCCGCCTGCCCTGGGTAAGCCGGGCATGTCCAGCAGTCGGTTACGCCTACGTGGGTGATGTGGAGCTGGCCTTTTCCACCCCGCCGGTGTCAGTAGCGGCTTGTTTTGGGGAGGTATGCACTCCTGAGCCGGTGGCGAGAAACCCTGAGGGAAAATGGCTGGTGCCGCAGTCCCCGCCATACCCGAATCCGCCTGTTAGTGTCACTTCGATTTTTGTGGAAGCCGTGGCCACTTCTGGTGGCCGCATAGCCCTTGATTTGCCCATAGAAACGGAATCAACCGGGGAGCACCCCTTCGGACCTGGATGCGGCGGGCCTTTCAGGTTCAAGCCCGTGCAGGTGGCCTTTAGCTGAAGCATCGACCCGCCATCCTCCCGTAAAGGGTTCCCCTTACGGGACATCATCCGGGGACCGGCACGCGGGCACACCCAATGTTGAGGTCGCCAGCTGAGGCTTGGAGCGTAACCAACGCAGGTTTCTGCGATTTGGGTCAACTGTAGTGAGACAAGGGCACTCATTTTGTCTCACTACAGTTGACCCAACCGCCTAAATTCAGGCCCTGATGGTTCAAGTTAGATGAGACAGGACACTGTGGTCCCTGGCGCGCCGTCCCGCCGGGACCACACACGGTCACAACGGCAGCGCTGGTGACCTCGTCCGGGGACGATCCGACGTCGGTACTTGAGGCAGCCAGCAGCGCACCGTGTCGCAGTAATGCTGAAATTGCTCCCCAAACCGTTCCCTGAGGCGGTCTCCTCCAGCGGTCGGACGGCGTAGTTCCAGACCAGCGAACCGGCGACCGCATAAACGATGACCAGCCACGACTGCATGATTAAGACTGCCGTCGCCCGGCTGAGTCTCTCTCCATCTGGCGTGTCAAATCAGGCATAGTTCAGGCTGAGCAGCAGCGCTTTGAGTTGGGCGTACTGGTCGGTTGCCATCCACGCTTTAGCTCCTCCCCTGTTAGGGAACCCCGCGCCGTCAAAGATGACACGGGTAAACAACCCCCCGTTAGCCGTGGGGACGAGATTGCACCACGACGCGACCCCTTCGCCTGATGCCAGAGACCGGGGACCGGCCAGCCCCATGAGGTAGGCATCAACCCCACCACGGGATTCCACGGCGAACCCGAAAACAGCCGCTGTGCCGTCCGGCGCCGTCATTCCGCGAACGGGCTCGTGGTCCAGCACTTGGCGCGACACGGGACCGCCGGTACAGCCGGCGGTGACGCCGTTACCAAGGAAGATCAGATCCTTGCCGTCAGCGTCAGCCACAGTGGCTTCAACGCCTGGGAGACCGGCAGGTGGGCGCACCGTCCGCACCGTCCATGCCGCCGGATAGGCAAAGGAAATGTGGCCGTCCGGAAAGGTGAAGGTTTTCAGCTCGCCTGGTGCTGGCTTCGGCGATGGCGTGGAGGCGGCCGGCGCCGGCGTGGAAGCCGGCGGGTAGGTTGGAGTTGCCGTGCGGTCGGCCGTGGTGCTCACGGGCACGTTGGAACCGTCGGCGGGAGCCGTCTGTGGCTGTGGGCCACACCCGGCAAGGAGGACGCTGACGGCAAATCCCGCTGTTGTGACGGCCGTGAAGTATCTGGTGCGGTTCGGCATCATGTTGTGTAACCCCCAATATCTGTGGACGCGGGCTGAATCTCCCGCTAGATATAAGGTTTCCCGGACCCGGTCTGGTCTTACAGCCGGGGCAAAGAATCTTACCGCTGCGCCCCGCCCTTCCCCTCAAACGTGACCTCGGCAGTCTCCACGACACCCGCGGAGCGGCCGGGGGCCGTTTGGTTCTGCCAGTAGAGGTTCGTGTGCGCAATAACGAGCTCCGGCGGCGGTGCGCCCCAGGCCGTGAGGTCCTCGGTGCTGTGGGCGTCGGCCACGAGGGTGACATCGTAACCGCGGACAAACGCTCCATGGATCGTGGACCTGATGCATTCGTCCGTCTGCGCCCCCGCTACCAGCAGGCGCCCCACGCCGGCGGCGGCGAGGGCCTCTTCAAGATCGGTTCCCTCGAAGGAATCGCCGTAGGACTTATGCACCAGCGGTTCCTCACTCCGCCGGGTCAGCTCCGGGACGTACTGCCAGGCGTCACTCCCCCATTCCAACCGGGCGTCCGAGTGCTGGACCCAGACAATCGGGACGGCCGCGCCGCGGGCCTTGTCAACGAGCTCGGCGATGTTTGCGATCACCGTGTCGCGCCGGTGCACACCCTCAACCACACCGTTCTGCATATCGATCACCATCAGGGCCGTGTTGGGCCGATCAGGCAGCGTTGTCATGACCATCTCCTCGTGGCGGCAGCTCCGTCCACCATGCTAAACCGAACCCACCAGCAGCGGCCTTGTCGCATACCTGGCAACGCGGCGCGGCTAGGCTGGAAGCATGCCAGCCAACACTCCCCCACTGACCCGCCCGTCGTCGACCACACGAACCGCAGCTCTGGCGGCTGCCGCCGACGCGGTCTTGATCCTGCTCTTCGCCGCGATCGGACGGGACGCCCACCAGCGGGGCGAGATCATCACCGGTGTCCTGGCGACGGCCTGGCCGTTCCTCGCCGGTGCCGCCGTCGCGTGGCTCGCACTGCGTCTGTGGCGGGCACCCCTGGCGCTGTGGCCGGCCGGCGTCGCCGTTTGGCTCGGCACAGTGGCGGTCGGCATGCTGCTCCGGGCCCTCACGGGGCAGACCGTGGTCCTGCCGTTCGTGATCGTGGCGCTGCTCAGCCTGGCTGTTTTCCTGCTCGGCTACCGCCTCCTGGCCGCGGGTGCGCGGCGTTTGAACGCACGCCGCCGGCGGAGCTGATGCACTAGGCTTGCAAGCAGATGGCACGGCCTTCCGGGGCCAATTTACGAGCCAGCAACGGCGCAACAGATCCGAAAGGTCCCCACGTGATCACCGCTTTCGTCCTGATCAAGACAGACGCTTCCGCCATCCCGGAGACGGCTGAAAAAATCTCCGCGATTCCCGGCATCAGCGAGGTCTACTCGGTGACGGGCGAATGGGACCTGATCGCGATCGCCCGCGTCGCCAAGCACGAGGACCTCGCGGACGTCATCGCGGACAAGCTTTCCAAGGTGCCCGCAGTGGTGCACACCACCACCCACATTGCCTTCCGCGCCTACTCCCAGCACGACCTGGACGCAGCGTTCGCGCTGGGCTTCGAACAATAAGTCGCCCTGTAGTCGACCTGCAGGGCCAGCCTCAGTCGCGGGACAGGGCCACCCAGCGGTCGAGCACCGCGGCCGCCGCGCCGGAACCGACGGATTCCTCGGCCCGCTTCATCGCGGCAGCCATCCGATCGGTCAGCGGGCCCGAGGCGTCGAGGTCAAACGAGACCAGGCCGGCGGCGGCATTCAGCAGCGTGGCGTCCCGTGCCGGGCCGGGCTCACCTGCCAGGACGGAACGGACGACGGCGGCGTTGGCGGCGGCGTCGCCCCCATGCAGCTCCTCGACGGTCGCCTGCCGGATACCCAGGTCGCGCGGGTCGAAGATTTCCTCAGCCACCGCGCCGTCGCGGATTTCCCAGATCCGGGACGGACCCGTGGTGGTCAATTCGTCCAGCCCGTCGTTACCCCGGAAGACCAGGCCGCGGCTGCCGCGCTTGGCGAGCACTCCCGCCACCAGCGGCGCCATCCGCTCATTCGCGACGCCGACGGCGGACGCCTGCACGTGCGCGGGGTTGGTCATCGGCCCCAGGAAATTGAAAGCCGTGGGGACCCCCAGTTCGCGGCGCGCAACGGCGGCATGCCGCATTGAGGGGTGGAAAACCTGGGCGAAGCAGAACGTGATGCCGGCTTCCTCGGCGTTCCGGGCCACCCGCGGAATGGGCAAGTCCAGCCGGACGCCCAGCGCTTCCAGCACGTCGGCCGAGCCCGACGTCGACGAGGAAGCCCTACCGCCGTGTTTGACCACCTTGGCGCCCGCCCCGGCCGAGACGAGGGCGGCCATGGTGGAGATGTTGACGGTGTTCAGCTGGTCGCCGCCGGTGCCGACAATGTCCAGCTTCTCGCCCGCAATCTCAATCGGGTTGGCGGACTCGATCATCGCCTCCACCAGACCGGTGAGTTCCTCAACGGTCTCGCCCTTGGCTCGCAACGCCACGAGGAAACCGGCCACCTGGGCGGGCGTCGCTTCGCCGGACATGATGGAGGTCATCGCCCACTCAGTGTCGCCGGCAGTGAGGTGCGTGCCGTTGATGAGGGCGCCAATAAGGCGCGGCCAAGTCTTGCCTACCGCCTGCGCAGATGCCTGAGAAGTCACGATCTGATGCTATCGAGCCGGGGGCCGCAATGCCCAATGCGAAGGGGGCCGGGAACTTTTCCGCGCGATTTCGCGTCTTTGTAGAAAAAGTCCTCCCAAAACGCGGTTTGCGTTGGGCAGGACGGACTTTTACAGACATAATGTCTATGTGACATCTGCGACCCATGCCCCCAGTACCCCGGCGCACCCGACGCTGAATCGCCCGAACATGGTTTCCGTTGGAACCGTCGTCTGGCTGTCCAGTGAGTTGATGTTCTTCGCCGGTCTCTTTGCCATGTACTTCACACTCCGTTCGACGTCCGGACAGATGTGGGCCGAAGAGACAGCCAAGCTCAACTTCCCCTTTGCGCTCGTAAACACCATCGTCCTTGTGGCCAGTTCCTTTACTTGCCAGATGGGCGTCTTCGCCGCCGAACGGCTCCAGCCGCGCAGGCTCGGCGGGCCCCTGAGCTTCACCCGCTGGGGAATGAATGAGTGGTTCACACTCACGTTCATCATGGGTGCCTTCTTCGTGGCCGGCCAGGCGACCGAGTACGCCATGCTCGTCTCCGAGCACGTCTCGCTCTCTTCCAACGCCTACGGTTCAGCGTTCTACATGACCACCGGTTTCCACGGCCTGCACGTTATCGGCGGCCTGATTGCCTTCCTGCTCATCATCGGACGCTCCTTCGCGGCGAAGAAGTTCGGACACTTCGAGGCAACGTCCGCGATCGTCACCTCGTACTACTGGCACTTCGTCGACGTCGTGTGGATCGGCCTCTTCCTGGTCATCTACGTCCTCAAGTAGCCACGACTTGACTCTTTTTCTACAAGAGGCAGAATTTCAAGAAGCGGCTCACGGAGCCAACGCAGCATCGAATAAAGGAACCACCACGTGAAGGCACTCTCGCAGAAGCGACGTCACCCACTGGCAGCAGTTGCACTGTTGCTGATGGGCCTCCTCATCACTGGTGGGCTGTACGCCGTCGCCACCACCGTCAACCAGGCCAAGGCCGACACCACGAGCTTCAGTGCAAGCGACGCAGAAGAGGGCGGCAAGCTGTTCGCCGCCAACTGCGCCACCTGCCACGGCATGGGTGCCAGCGGCTCGCAGGCTGGGCCGTCGCTTGTCGGCGTCGGCGCCGCCGCCGTTGACTTCCAGGTTGGCACCGGCCGTATGCCCATGCAGATGAACGGCCCGCAGGCTTACAAGAAGCCGGCGCAGTTCAACGAGGAGCAGACCCACCAGCTGGCGGCTTATGTAGCATCGCTCGGCCCCGGCCCGTCCATCCCGGAGGCAGGTGTCCTCGATGAAAAGGGTGATGCCGCCAAGGGTGGCGAACTGTTCCGCACCAACTGCGCCATGTGCCACAACGCTGCTGCAGCAGGCGGCGCGCTGACCCGGGGCAAGTTCGCGCCGGCTCTCGCCGACGTTTCCGGCAAGCATATCTACGAAGCCATGGTCACCGGCCCGCAGAACATGCCGGTCTTCAATGACGCGAACATCACCCCCGAGGGCAAGCGCGACGTCATCACCTTCCTGAAGCAGATTGAGTCCACCGGTTCCCCGGGCGGCAACGACCTGGGCGCGCTGGGGCCGGTTTCCGAGGGCCTGTTTGTCTGGATCGCCGGCCTGGGCGTCATCATCGCCTTCACCATCTGGCTGACTTCGCGGACGTCCTAGGCGCCCCGCGGCACCTGTAAGAATTTTCTGCTGATCCGTCAGCAGTTTGAATTGAAAACTAACTCGACATAGGTCGAGACGAGAGAAGGATGAGGCGAATTATGGGCAACCATAGTGACGGCAGTCCGAACCACTCGGGCACCGTAGCTACGGCTGGTCAGAATGAGGTGGAGAAATTCCAGGATCCTGGAATTCCCCCGCATCGTTTGCGCCTGGCTGACACGGACCCGAGGGCCGCCAAGCGAGCGGAACGGCAGGTGGCCGTTCTGTTCGGCGCCTCGGTCGTGGGCACCCTGATATTCCTGGTGGCGTACTTCGCCATCGATCTTGGAGCTGACTCCTCGATCGCCACCATCCGGCTGCAGAACACCCTGCTCGGCATCGGCACTGCCTTTGCCATGCTGGGCATCGGCACCGGTATCGTGCACTGGGCCAAGGCCCTGATGCCGGATCACGAAGTGTCGGAAGAGCGCCACGCCATCCGCACCGAAGAGGACCGTCTGGCCGCTGTCCGGATCGTCGACGACATCGTCGAGGAGACCGGCATCAAGCGCCGCCCGCTGATCCGCAACACGCTGCTTGGCGCCGTCGCGCTCGCTCCGCTGCCGGCCCTGGCCGTCTTCGGCGACCTCGGTCCGCGTCCGGACAACAAGCTGGCCCACACCATGTGGGCCCCTGTTGACGGCAAGACCAAGCGCCTCACCCGGGACCCGGATGGAACCCCCATCAAAGCCGCGGACGTCACCATCGGCTCCGCCTTCCACGTCATCCCGGAAGGCTTGAACGAGCTGGAGGAAGGCAAGCTGAACGAAAAGGCCAAGGCCGTCGTCCTGCTCATGCGCCTGAACCCGGACTCCCTCAAGCCCTCCCCGGGCCGTGAGGACTGGAGCTACAACGGCATCGTTGCCTACTCCAAGATCTGCACCCACGTTGGTTGCCCTGTTGCGCTGTACGAGCAGCAGACCCACCACCTGCTGTGCCCGTGCCACCAGTCGACCTTCGACCTGACCCAGGAATGCAAGGTCATCTTCGGCCCGGCCAGCCGGCCGCTCCCGCAGCTGCCCATCGCCGTAGACGACGAGGGCTACCTCTACGCTACGAGCGACTTCAAAGAACCTGTTGGACCTAGCTACTGGGAGCGTGCTGAGCATGAGCGCAACATCAACAGCTGACACCCCCACCTTCGTCGCCAAGACCAAGGGCGGCCGCATCACCGACTTTGTCGATCAGCGCGTGGGCGGTTCCGGAATGCTCCGGGAATTCGGCCGCAAGGTCTTCCCGGACCACTGGTCGTTCATGTTCGGCGAAGTGGCCCTGTACTCGTTCGTGATCCTGCTGCTCTCCGGCACCTTCCTGACCTTCTTCTTCGACCCCTCGATGGCGGAAACCCATTACCAGGGTTCCTACCTGCCGCTGAAGAACGTCGAAATGTCGGTGGCCTACAACTCCTCGCTGAACATCTCCTTCGATGTCCGCGGCGGTCTGTTCATGCGCCAGGTCCACCACTGGTCTGCCCTGCTGTTCGTGGCCTCCGTGTCCGTGCACATGCTCCGTGTCTTCTTCACCGGCGCCTTCCGTAAGCCGCGCGAGATGAACTGGGTGGTGGGCAGCGTCCTGCTCATCCTGGCCATGGCCGCCGGCTTCACCGGCTACTCGCTCCCCGATGACCTGCTCTCCGGCAACGGCCTGCGCATCATCGACGGCGTGATCAAGTCCATCCCGGTGATCGGCACCTACATCTCGTTCTTCCTCTTCGGCGGAGAATTCCCCGGCACCGCCATCATCGGCCGCCTTTACATGCTCCACATCCTGCTGGTTCCTGCCCTCATCCTGCTGATGATCGCCGTTCACCTCTTTATGGTGGTCGTGCACAAGCACACCCAGTACCCCGGCCCCGGACGCAACGACGGCAACGTCGTCGGCTACCCCCTCGGTCCGGTCTACGCGGCGAAGGCCGGCGGCTTCTTCTTCATCGTCTTCGGTGTCATTGCCCTGATGGCAGGGTTCTTCACCATCAACCCGATCTGGAACTACGGCCCATACGACCCCTCCCCCGTGTCCGCTGGAACGCAGCCTGACTGGTACATCGGTTTCGTTGACGGCGCCCTGCGCCTGATGCCGGGCACCATCGGTAACTGGCACGTCGAGCAGGTCTGGTTCGGCCATGTCTTCACGTTCAACGTGCTGCTGCCGGCCCTGGTCCCGGCGGGCATCCTGTTCACCGTGATGTTCACCTACCCGTGGATCGAGCGGTGGATCACCAAGGACGACCGCGAGCACCACGTCCTGGACCGTCCCCGCAACGCCCCGACCCGGACGGCGATCGGCATGGCCGGTTTCGTCTGGTACTGCGTGATGTGGGCAGCTGCCGGCTCCGACCTGATCGCCACGCACTTCCACGTGGCCCTGAACGACGTCACCTACTGGCTGCGGGCCTTGTTCTTCATTGGCCCGGTCCTCGCCTTCATCGTTACGAAGCGCGTCGCCCTGGCCCTGCAGCGCAAGGACCGGGAAATCGCCCTCCACGGCAGCGAAACCGGCCGCATCGTACGGCTCCCGCACGGTGAGTTCATCGAGGTTCACGCCCCGCTGGACGAATACAAGCGGTACAAGCTGGTGGGCTTCGAATCCCCGTCGCCGCTCCCGGCCGAGCCGAACAGCCACGGCGTCGTGGACCGCAAGGAAAAGCGGCGTGCAATGCTTTCCAGGTGGTTCTTCGAGGACCGCGTAGCCCCGGCCACCCCGGCCGAGCTCGCAGCGGCCCACGGCCACCACGGTGCGCACGAGTCGGTCGAAGCGGCTGCTGAGCAGAAGAGCCTCAGCCACTAAGGCGCGACGCCAAGCAGTACAGAAAGGCCCGGTCCACTTGGACCGGGCCTTTCTGCGTCCCGAGGGGCCGGAGCGGGACAGGTCAGGGGCGGTAGCCGGAAGCGTAGTTGCGGGTGGGCCGGACGCCGGGGCGCTGCAGCGGCACCCAGAGCTTGTACCGGTCTGCACGGTAGTACGAGACGGAGTAGTCGACCATGGCCCGGGCGACGAAGGCGTGCCGCTGGATTTTTAGCAGCGGCGTGCCGACGTCCACATTGAGCAGGCGCGCCGTGGACGGCGATGCCGCCGTCGCTTCAATCATGTCTTCGCCCCACTCCATGACCAGGCCGTATCGCTCACTCAGCACGTTGTAGAGCGACGTCGGCGGCTCGCCGTCGAGCAGTCCCGGCACCCGGTGCGCCGGGATGAAGTTCTCGTCGACGCTCATGGGCTCACTGTCGGCCAGCAGGAGCCGCCGGAAGCGAATAAGCGGCGTCCCCTCCTCCAGCTGGAGCTCCCGGGCCAGGAAGGCGCTGGCGTTGATTTGCTCGAAGCTGAGCACCTTGGCGGCCGGAACCATGCCGCGGCGCTGCATCTCCTCGCTGTACGAGGTCAATTTCACCTGGAGATCCAGCTTGGGTTTGCGGACGAAGGTGCCGAGCCCGACGACGCGCTCAATGACCTCCTCGCCCACCAGTGCGTCAATGGCCTGGCGCACGGTCATCCTGGCCAGGCCGAACCGAACCGAAAGGTCCCGTTCGGAGGGAAGCGCGGATCCCGGCGGGCAGGAACTGATGATGTGGGCGCGGAGGATCTCGCGGAGCTGGACGTAGATGGGGGTGCCGCTGTTCCGGTCGATCTCGCCGGCCATCCGGGCCGCGTTAGAGCCCACGGCGCTGCCCGCTGCAATCGTTCATACTTCAAGGGTAGGGTACGTCGCCGACAGGTCTAGACCACCACCGGTTCGAGTTCGCCCGTGCCTTCTCCCCCGGCTACGCTGGATATGCCCGCGACGGTCGGCTGTGCCTGATCCGCCCCGGGCCTCTGCAGCCCGGCCGGGTACCGCCGGGCATCATGACTATGAAGGAGTTCCGTTGCCAGCACGCAAGGCAGTCGTCCAGGCCTCCATCGGGCTGCACGCCCGCCCGGCGGCGGCCTTCGTCCGTGCCGTGACGCAGACCGGGTTCGCCGTCACGATCAGCAAAGACGGCAGGCCCGGGGTGGATGCCCGTTCGCTCCTGGAAGTCATGACCGAGGACTTCCCCTGCGGCTGCGAGGTGGAGCTGGCGGTGAAGACTGACGCGGTCCCGGCAGATTCGAGCCTATCCGACGCGGACCACGCCCTCGCCGAGCTCTGCGCCTTACTGGAGTCGCAGGCCGGCTGAGCTACACCGCGGGGTCGGACCAGGCGTGCCAGGCTACGCCAGGCATACTAAAACGACGGCGGGCCCCACCACAAGGATGGGGCCCGCCGTTGTTGTTCTCAGAACCAGACGCTAGTGCGCGTGGTCACCGCGGCTGTACTCGTAAACCCAGCCCACGAGCGCCACCACGGCCAGGCCGCCGGCGATGAACGTGATCCAGAACCCCACGGCCAGGCCCAGGAAGCCGCCGGCGCAGGACAGGCCGAGGACCAGCGGCCACCAGCTCCAGGGACTGAAGTGTCCCTGTTCGCCGGCGCCTTCGTGAATCTCAGCGTCGCTGCGGTCCTCGGGACGCATCCCGACGCGCTTGCCGGTGAAGCCCAAGTACGCGCCGATCATGCCGGCCAGCCCGCCAAGCAGCAGGATTCCGAGGATGCCGACCCACTCCGACCAGCCGGTCAGGAAGCCGTAGATCATCGAGACCGGGACGAAGAAGAAGACTCCGAGTCCAAAAATCCTTGATTCGATCTTCACTGGGCGGTGTCCTTCTGGTCGGCGTTACCGAGCGCCGCTGCTGCCGGGGCAGGAGAGTCGACGGTGTAGTTCTGGGAAAGCTCGGGGTGGTGCAGGTCCAGGGCAGGACGCTCCGAGCGGATCCGCGGCAGCGAGGTGAAGTTGTGACGCGGCGGCGGGCAGGACGTCGCCCATTCGAGCGAGGCGCCGAAGCCCCAGGGATCATCGACCGTGACCCTCTCGTTGCTGCGCCAGGTGATGTAGACGTTCCAGAAGAACGGGATCAGGGACGCGCCGAGGAGGAACGACGAGTAGGTGGAGAACTGGTTCATCCAGGTGAAGTTGTCCTGCGGCATGT
The DNA here is from genome assembly GCF_056780195.1 of Arthrobacter sp. SD1074B. Lineage (NCBI taxonomy): Bacteria > Bacillati > Actinomycetota > Actinomycetes > Micrococcales > Micrococcaceae > Arthrobacter > Arthrobacter sp. SD1074B. The sequence continues at coordinate 2,047,584 of NZ_JBRAZT010000001.1, forward strand.
AGTCCGCGTAGCGGCGGGGCATGCCTTCCACACCGAGCCAGTGCTGGATGAGGAAGGTGCCGTGGAAGCCAAGGAAGAGCATCCAGAAGTGGATCTTGCCGAGACGCTCGTTGAGCATCTTGCCCGTCCACTTCGGCCACCAGAAGTAGAAGCCTGCGAACATCGCGAACACCACGGTGCCGAAGACCACGTAGTGGAAGTGCGCCACCACGAAGTACGAGTCGGAGACGTGGAAGTCCAGCGGCGGTGAGGCCAGGATGATGCCGGTCAGGCCGCCGAAGAGGAAGGTAGCCAGGAAGCCGATGCTCCAGAGCATGGGGGTTTCGAAGGTGATGGAACCCCGCCACATGGTGCCGATCCAGTTGAAGAACTTCACGCCGGTGGGAACCGCGATCAGCATCGTCATGAAGGAGAAGAACGGCAGCAGAACCGAGCCGGTGACGTACATGTGGTGCGCCCACACGGTGACGGACAGTGCCGCGATCGAGATCGTGGCGTAGACCAGGCCCTTGTAGCCGAAGATCGGCTTGCGGCTGAAGACCGGGAAGATCTCCGAGACGATGCCGAAGAACGGCAACGCGATGATGTACACCTCGGGGTGGCCGAAGAACCAGAACAGGTGCTGCCAGAGAACGGCGCCGCCGTTTTCCGGATCGAAGATGTGGGCACCAAAGCGGCGGTCCGCGCCGAGGGCGAACAGGGCGGCAGCGAGCGGCGGGAACGCCATGAGCACCAGGATCGCGGTGACCAGGGTGTTCCAGGTGAAGATCGGCATCCGCCACATGGTCATGCCCGGGGCGCGCATGCAGATAATCGTGGTGATGAAGTTGACCGCGCCAAGGATGGTACCGAAGCCGGAGAGCGCCAGGCCGAAGACCCAGAGGTCACCGCCTACACCGGGGCTGAAGGTCGTGTTGGACAGCGGCGCGTAAGCGAACCAGCCGAACGATGCGGCACCCTGCGGCGTGATGAAGCCGGAGACGGCGATCGTGGAACCGAAAAGGAAGAACCAGAAGGCCAGCGCGTTCAGCCGCGGGAAGGCGACGTCGGGGGCGCCGATCTGCAGCGGCATGATGACGTTGGCGAAGCCGGCGAACAGCGGGGTTGCAAACATCAGCAGCATCACGGTGCCGTGCATGGTGAAGAGCTGGTTGTACTGCTCTTTGGTCTGCAGGATCTGCATGCCCGGTTCGAACAGTTCGGCGCGGATCAGCAGCGCCATAACGCCGCCGAAGCAGAAGAACACGAAGGACGCGATCAGGTACATGTACCCGATGGTCTTGTGGTCGGTGGAGGTGATCCAGTTGACGACGATGCGTCCCTTGGATTTGGGTACTACGGGAGCCTCAAGGATCCCGGAGGGCTGAGAGTAGGTCGTTGCCACTTCGCGCTCCCCTTACTTGTTCTCGGTCTTGGCCGGGAGGCGGTCGTACTCTTCGCCGAGCAGCCCGGTGTTGCCGACCTGGCGGAGCTGGTCCAGGTGCGACTTGAACTCCGATTCGGAGACAACCTTTACGCGGAACAGCATTTCGGAGTGGTACTCGCCACAGAGTTCGGCGCACTTGCCGTCGTAGGTTCCCTCTTTGGTGGGCGTGAACCGGATGTAGTTGGTCTTGCCCGGGATCATGTCGCGCTTCTGCAGGAAGGCGGGAACCCAGAAGGAGTGGATGACGTCACGGGAGTTGAGCTCGAGGTCAACCGACTTGTTGACCGGCAGGTACAGCGTGGGCAGCTTTTCCTTGTCCACGTTGTTGCCGGTGAGGTGCGCCTGGACGCCTGCCTCGTGGACGTCGTCCGTGATGACGTCGCCCTTCTTGTAGTTGAAGTCCCAGGCCCACTGCTTGCCGCGGACGTCGACGACGACGTCGGCCGGCTGGGAGCGGTTGTCGATCGCCTGCTGGTCGCGGTCGGTGAAGTAGAAGAACACCAGGACCATAAACAGCGGGATGGTCAGGTAGAAGACCTCGAGCGGCAGGTTAAAGCTGTTCTGGCGCGGGAAACCGACGGTGCCCTTCCGCCGCCGGTACGCGACGATGACCCAAATCATCAAGCCCCAGGTAATGATGCCGACGACCAGCGCGGCAATCCATGAGTTGACCCAGAGGTCCATGATGCGGTCAGTGTGGTTGGTGGTGCCACGCTCAGTGGGCAGCCACCCTTTCTGTACCTCTGGTGAACATCCAGTCAAAGCCAACGCGCCGGCTAGTGCCAAGCCAGTGATCGTAGTGATCTGTTTGCGTCGGCTGCCGGTTCGGTTCTGCGAACTCACAGACGGCCCTTCCTACTTGTTGCTGTCGCCCGGCCGCCGATGGCGTTCCGGGCACACTAAAAGTTTTACTACTCGATGTAGAGCTTACCGCTCCCCGCGAGTTTTCGCCCACATGTCCGCGCCGTGCGTCGGTGGAGTTTTCGACGCTTCCGGCAACCGCCCCCGGGACGGAACTAAGGCCGGGCTGCACGCCCGGCCTTAGGCCTTAGTGGAAGGAGTCTCCGCAGGCGCAGGATCCGCCCGCATTCGGGTTGTCAATAGTGAAACCCTGCTTCGAGATGGTGTCTTCGAAGTCGATGCTGGCACCGCTCAGGTAGGGCACGCTCATTTTGTCGACGACGACTTCGACGCCGTCGTAGTCGCGGACGGCGTCGCCCTCGAGGAGGCGCTCGTCGAAGTACAGCTGGTAGATCAGTCCGGAACAACCGCCCGGCTGCACGGCAACGCGGAGCCGAAGATCAGTGCGGCCTTCCTGTTCCAGCAGGCTGCGGACCTTGCCGGCAGCGACGTCCGTCAGCTGGACCTCGTGGCTGGCCAGCTCCTGGTCCGCCTGGACGGTGGTGTCGGCGCTGTTTTCATTGGTTGTAGTGCTCATGGCCTACCTTCTTACGACGGTGGTGGCGGCGCCGCCTGCGCGGTGCCCGCCCCTACTTAAACGGTATGGGCTATAGCTACATGCTACGTCGATCAGCCGTATAGCTCTAACTCCTGCGGTAACCGCCAGCACCGGCTGGATGTTCCCCGGGAACGCCGAAAAGCCGAGGCCTCAGGCGAGGCCCTCGGCGTTCAGCCGGGCCAGCAGCAGCGCTTCCGCCACAATCGCGTTCCTGAAGTCCTCCAGGTGCAGCGACTCGTTGGCGCTGTGAGCGCGGGAATCGGGATCCTCCACGCCCGTGACCAGGATCTGCACGTCCGGGTACAGCTCGGTCAGGTCGGCGATGAACGGGATGGAACCGCCGATGCCGGTCTCGACGGCAGGCACGCCCCAGGCCTCGCCGAGCGCCCACATCGCCAGCCGGGCGGCCGGCGAGGAGGTGTCCGTCAGGAAGGCGTTGCCGCTCTCCCCCGGAGTGAACACCACCTCGGCGCCGAAGGGCGCGTGCGCTTCAACGTGCCGGCGGACCGCCTCCATGGCGTCGGCCGGGTCCTGTCCGGGGGCCAGCCGCAGGCTGAACTTGGCACGGGCACGGGGCAGCAGGGTGTTGGAGGCGACCTCCACGGCGGGCGCATCGAAGCCGATGATGGACAGGGCGGGCTTGGTCCACATGCGCGAGGCGATGGACCCGCTACCGGCGAGCTTCACGCCGTCGAGCACCGAGGCGTCCTTGCGGTACTCCTCCTCGGTGAGGTCGACCCCGGCGTCGTCGCGGCTGACGAGTCCCTCGATCGCGACGCTGCCTTCCTCGTCGTGCAGGGTGGCGATCAGCCGCGCCAGCAGCGTCGGAGCGTCCAGGACGGGGCCGCCGAACATGCCGGAGTGGACGGCGTGGTCCAGCACCTTGACCTCAATGGTGCCGTCCACCAGCCCGCGCAAGCTGGTGGTGAGGGCCGGGATGCCGACCTTCCAGTTGGAGGAGTCGGCAACGACGATCACGTCGGAGCGCAGCAGTTCCTGGTGGGTTTCCAGGAAGGAACGGAACGTGGGTGAGCCGGCTTCCTCTTCGCCCTCGAAGAAGAAGGTCACCCCCAGGCCCAGCTCCTCCCCCAGCACCCGGGTCACGGCGGAATATGCGGCGACGTGGGCCAGGATCCCTGCCTTGTCGTCCGCGGCGCCGCGGCCGTAGAGGCGGCCGTCGCGTTCGACGGCCGTGAACGGCTCGGTCTCCCACAGCGCCAGGTCGCCGGTCGGCTGGACGTCGTGGTGGGCGTAGAGCAGGATGGTGGGCTTGCCTGCTGCCGCGGGACGACGTGCGACGACGGCCGGTCCGCCGGCGGTGCCGTCCTCCTTGTCGCAACGCAGGACACGGACGTCCTCGAAGCCGCTGGCACGGACGAGTTCGGCAACGGCGTCGGCGCTGGCGTTCAGCGGAGCAGGATCGAAGCTGGGCCAGGCGATGCCCGGGATCGCCACGAGCGCCTTCAACTGCTCGACGGTGGCGTCAAAGGACTCTGTAACGGCCTGGCGGAGAGCTGCGGCATCGATGGAGCCGACGGCTGAGGGCTGCGGGGTCCCCGCGGGTGATGAAGTCATAGCCAAAACCCTACCCGTGTCGGACATCACCACAAATGCACCGCAGCGCTGCGGAGGGCCCCGGTGTGGGCTGGGTCTCGGGCCACCCGCCGCAAGGTATTCTGTAGGGGTGTTTGGACGTAAAAAGGAAGCGCCCTCGGCGCAGGACGTAGTTGACCAGCAGGTAGCCGAGGCAGCAGCCCGGGACGCCGCCATCGGCAAGGGTGCACCCACGCCCAAGCGCAGCGCGCAGGTGGCCGCCCGCAAGCGGCCCCTGGTACCGGAGGACCGCAAGGCCTCCAAGGCAGCCGAGCGCACCGCGATCGCGGACCAGCGCCTCAAGATGCGCCAGGCCATGGATACCGGTGACGAGAAGTTCCTGCCGCTGCGGGACAAGGGTCCGCAGAAGCGCTTCGCCCGCGACTATGTCGACGCCCGGTTCAGCCTCGGCGAATACCTGATGTTCGGCGCCCTCGTCTTCGTCGTCATCTCCCTGCTGGTCCCGGCGAGCAGCGAACAGATGATCTATGTCCTGGGCGGTTTCTGGGTCATGTTCCTGGCCGTCTTCGTGGATGTTTTTATCCTGTCCCGGAAGCTCAAGAAGCGCCTCGGGGAGAAGTTTGGCGAGGTCGAGCGTGGCACCGTCTGGTACGGCTCCATGCGATCCCTGCAGTTCCGCCGCCTGCGTCTGCCCAAGCCGCAGGTCAAGCGCGGCCAATTCCCCGCCTGAATCCGGCCATCAAAAAGCCCCCGGCAGCTGGACTGCCGGGGGCTTTTGCGTGTCCGGGTGCCGTGGGGCGCACCGGAACCGTAAGTCGGCGTCGCGCGGAAATCCCGGTGAGCTGCGCGGTCAGGGGCGGGCGGGCCGCTTCGCCAGCTCGCGGTTGATCCGCGCCGCCCAGAAGGGGCCCTCGTAGAGAAACGCGGTGTAGCCCTGCACCAGGGTCGCGCCGGCCTCGAGCCGTTCGCGGACATCCTGGCCGGACTCGACCCCGCCCACCGAGACCAGTGTGATCGCCCCGTCCGTGGCGGCCCTGAGCCGGGCCAGCACTTCGAGCGAACGTTTCCGCAGCGGCGCACCGGAGAGCCCGCCGGCGCCGCAGGCTTCGATCTGTTCCGGGCTGGAAACCAGGCCGGTGCGGGCAATGGTCGTGTTGGTGGCGATGATGCCGTCCAGGTTCATCTCGAGCGCCAGCCGGGCCACGTCGTCGATGTCCTCGTCGCTGAGGTCCGGGGCTATTTTCACCAGCAGCGGCACGTGCCGGCCGGCGGCGCTGTCTGCGGCCTCCCCCACCGCAGCCAGCAGCGGGCGCAGCGTGTCGACGTCCTGCAGCAGGCGCAGCCCGGGCGTGTTAGGGGAACTGACGTTGACCACCAGGTAGTCGGCGGCCGGGGCCAGGCTCCGGGCACTGATCAGGTAGTCCGCCACCGCGTCCTCAAGCTCCACGATCTTGCTCTTGCCGATGTTGACACCGATCACCGGGCGGACCCCGGGATAGCGGCGCTGCAGGGCGGCGCGGGCTGAACGGAGCCTGGGCGCCACGGCTGCGGCGCCGTCGTTGTTGAAGCCCATCCGGTTGATGACGGCGCGGTCCGCGATCAGGCGGAACAGCCGCGGGGCGGGGTTGCCCGGCTGGGCCTGTCCGGTGATGGTACCCACCTCGACGTGGCCGAAGCCGAGGTCGGTCAGCGCTTCGATGCCGTGGCCTTCCTTGTCAAAGCCTGCGGCGAGCCCGAACGGCGAGGGAAAGGTTAGGCCGAAGGCCTCGGTCCGCAGCGAAGCCGCCGGGGCGGTGAACCGCTGCAGGACGCGTCCGGCGCCGCAGCGGCTGGCCAGCCGGATGCCAAAGAAACCGATCTTGTGGGCGCGCTCGGCGTCCATCCAGGAGAAGGCGAGCCGGAAGAAGGTGGGATATACGCGCATGCCCCTAGTTTTCCGGTTCCGGACGTGCAAACCAAAATGCGGGAACCGCAGCGGACAAATCCGCACCCCGGCGGGCGCTAGCATGAAGCCATGACCAGCGAGGATGCAGTCCACAGCAGCGTGCCCGGCGCGGCGCCCGGCGTCCGGATCGAGGCCGACGTCGTTGTGGTCGGCGCCGGCCTCGCGGGGCTCGTTGCCGCGGCGGAGGCATATGCGGCGGGCCGGCGGGTGGCGGTGCTGGACCAGGAGCCGGAGGCTTCGGCCGGCGGCCAGGCGCACTGGTCCTTTGGCGGACTCTTCCTGGTCAACACCCCGGAGCAGCGCCGGCTGGGCGTCCGCGACAGCGCGGACCTGGCCCTCGCCGACTGGTTGTCCTCCGCCGCCTTCGACCGCCCGGAGGACGCCCTCGCCCGCCAGTGGGCCGCGGCCTACGTGGATTTCGCGGCGGGTGAGAAGCGCGCCTGGCTCGCCTCGCTCGGCGTCGGGCTCTTTCCGCTCGTGCAGTGGGCCGAGCGCGGCGGCTACGGGCCGGACGGCCACGGCAACACGGTGCCACGCTTCCACGTCGCCTGGGGCACCGGCCCGGCGGTTGTCGCTCCGTTCCTGGCGAAGCTGCGCGAGGGTGTGGCCGCTGGGCGGGTTTCCTTCCACTTCCGGCACCGGGCGACCGAACTGGTGGCGACGGCTGGCCGGCTCAGCGGCGTCCGCGGCGAGGTCCTGGAACCCAGCGCCGCCGCACGCGGCGAGCAGTCATCGCGGACGGTCACCGGGTCCTTCGACGCCGTTGCCGGGTCCGTCGTGGTCACCAGTGGCGGAATCGGCGGCAACCACGGCGCCGTCCGGCGGCAATGGCCCGGCGGCGGCGCCCCGGCCTCCATGCTCAGTGGAGTGCCGGCCTCCGTGGACGGCGGTTTCCTGGCCGCCGTGGACCGCGCCGGCGGACGGCTGGTCAACGGCGACCGGATGTGGCACTACCCCGAGGGCATCCACAACCACGACCCGGTCTGGCCGCAGCACGGCATCCGGATCCTGCCCGGGCCCTCGGCGCTCTGGCTCGACGCGACCGGCAAGATGCTCCCCGCTCCGCTGTTCCCGGGTTTCGACTCGCTCGGCGCGCTCCGGCACATCCTCGGAACCGGGCACACCCACTCGTGGTTCGTGCTGAACAAGACCATCGCGCTGAAGGAGTTCGCGCTCTCCGGCTCGGAGCAGAACCCGGACCTGACCGGCAAGAATGTCCGCCTGCTCGCCGCCCGACTCAAACCCTCCGGCGACAGCCCGCTGCAGCGCTTTCTGGACCGGGGCGTGGACTTCCTGCAGGCCGGCACACCAACGGAGCTTGCCGCGAAGATGAACGCCCTCGCCGCCGCTCCGCTCATCGACGCAACCGAACTGGACCGGCTGATCCGGTCCCGGGACCGGCAGTTCGCGAGCGGGCTGGGCAAGGACCCGCAACTCGCGGCGATCCGCGCCGCCCGCCGCTTCACCACGGACAAGGTCATGCGGGTGGCCCCGCCGCACCGGATGCTGGACCCCCGGCACGGGCCGCTGCTGGCGGTAAGGCTCTCCGTCCTCACCCGCAAGAGCCTCGGCGGGATCCAGACCGACCTGCACTCGCGGGTCCTGGACGGCACCGGCCTGCCGGTGCCGGGGCTGTACGCCGCCGGTGAGGCGGCTGGCTTCGGCGGCGGTGGAATCCACGGCTACCGCGCCCTCGAAGGCACCTTCCTGGGCGGGTGCCTGTTCTCGGGCCGCACGGCGGGCCGCGCCGCGGCGTCGGCCCTTTAATCGTCTAAGCGTCAGAACAGCCGGCAGATTGACCGGCAGAGCGGGAGGGACCGGGTGGATTGGCAGACCGACATCCTGGGTGAGGACTTCGCGGCCTGCGCGTTCCAGGCCTCCGGCCCGGACGGCGTGCAGCGGACCGCCACCCTGGTCCGGCATCTCCCCTCGGCCGGCTCCGGCCGGGCTCCGCGGCGGGCCGTGCTCTTCCTGCACGGCTGGAGCGACTACTTCTTCAACGAAGAGCTCGCGGAGTTCTGGACCGGCCAGGGCTTCGGGTTCTTCGCTCTGGACATGCACAACCATGGCAGAAGCCTGCGCCCCGGCACACCCGGCGGCTACGTGGCGGACCTCGCCGACTACGACGCCGAGATCACGGCGGCGATCGGCATCATCGAATCCTTGGGCCCCAAGGGAGCCGCTCCCCCGCCGGTGACGCTGATGGGGCATTCCACCGGCGGGCTCATCGCGGCCCTGTGGGCGAGCCGGCATCCGGGGGCCGCCGCCTCGTTGGTGCTCGACAGTCCCTGGCTCGAGATGCACGGCAGCCCGGCGGTCCGCCGGGCTGCCAGGACAATGGTGGAGCCCTTGGCCCGATTCCGGCCCGAGTCCGTGATCCGGCTGCCGGAGCGCGCCTTCTACTGGCGCAGCATCAGCAGCGCCGCCGAGGGCGAGTGGGTCCTGGACGACAACTACAGGCCGCCGCGCGCCTTTCCGGTGCGGGCGGGCTGGCTCAGCGCCGTGCTCGCCGGCCAGTCCACGGTGGCCCGGGGGCTCAACATCGACGTGCCCATCCTGGTAATGATCTCCGGAGCCAGCGCCAACGGCATGTTCTGGAAGGAATCCATGCGGCGCACGGACGCCGTCCTGGATGTGAACACGATTGCGCTGCGCGCCCTGAGCTTGGGCCGCACGGTGACCCTGGAACGGATCGACGGCGCCCTGCACGATGTTTTCCTTTCCGCGCCACGGGTCCGCGCGGACGCCTACGCCCGGCTGGCCCGTTGGCTCCGGGCCTACGTCCTGGACGACGGCGGCGCCGCGTGACGGGTCCCGCGGAGCCGCCGCGGTGGCGCCGGGACGTGCTGGGGCGCGGCTTCGAGTCCCTGGAGCTGCCGTTGCTGCCGGACGATGAAGGACCCGTGGTCGCCACGCTGGTCCGGCATGTAGCCGTGGGCGGTGCGGCGGCAGGTCCGCCAGGTGCGGCGCCGGACTCCCCGGGGACCCGGGTGCCGGAGAAAGTAGTCCTTTACCTTCACGGCTGGGCCGATTACTTCCTGCAGGCCGAACTCGCCGAGCAAATCGTGGCCGCCGGGTTCCATTTCTACGCCCTGGACCTGCGGAAGTTCGGCCGCAGTCTGCGCAGTTGGCAGACCCCCGGCTATACCACCGACCTGGCGGTCTATGACGAAGATCTTGCCGCCGCGCTTGCCGCCATCACCGCCGATGTCGCCTCCCGGACGGGCAGCCCCGGGACGCCGACGGTGCACCTGCTCGCGCATTCCCTCGGCGGCCTGGTCGCGGCACTGTGGGCGGACCGGAATCCGGGAGCACTGGGCACCCTGGTCCTGAACTCACCCTGGCTGGAACTGCAGGGCAGCAGCCTGATCCGGAACATCGCCATGCAGTTGGTGGAACCGCTGGCTCGCACCGACCCGCGGCGGCCGTTGCTGCTGCCCAGCATGCCCGGCTACTGGGACAGCGTGAGCGGCTCGGCGCACGGCGAATGGGACATGGATCCGCAATGGCGGCCCCGGGCGTCGTTCCCGATCCGGCCGGGATGGACGAAGGCGGTCCTGGCCGGCCACGCGGCCGTGCAGCGGCGGCTGGACATCACGTCGCCGGTGTTGGTGATGCTGTCCGGCCGCACGCACATCCAGGCCGAATGGTCCGAGGCGCTGATGGACGTCGATGCCGTGATCGACGTCGAGGAAACGGCGCGCCGCGCGCTGGGGCTGGGCCGCCGGGCTGCCGTCTTCCGCTACCCGGGGGCCATCCACGACTTATTCCTCTCCCGCGGCGCGGTGCGGCAGGAGGCCTACCGCGACCTCCTGCTCTGGCTGAGCCTCTACCCCGGCTGAGTTCCCTGGCAAGGGCCTTCGTCCCGGACGGGCGGCGTCAGGCGCTGCCTGCGGGAGCCGCCGCGTCCACCGCACCGCCGTAGCGCCGGTCCCGCTGGGCATAGATCTCGACGGCGTCCCACAGGGTGCGCCGGTCCACGTCGGGCCACAGCGTGTCGAGGAAGACAAACTCAGCGTAGGCGGACTGCCAGAGCATGAAGTTGGACAGCCGCTGCTCCCCCGAGCTGCGGAGGAACAGGTCGACGTCCGGCAGGTCCGGCTCGTCCAGGTACCTTTGGATGGTGCGTTCGGTGATGGCGCCGGGCTTGAGCCGGCCCGCGGCCACCTCCTCCGCGATGGCGGAGACGGCGTCGGCGATCTCCGCCCGGCCGCCGTAGTTAACACACATGTTCAGGGTGCAGGTGCTGTTGCCGCGGGTGAACTCCTCGGCCTCTTCCAGCTCCCGGATCACCGAGCCCCAGAGCCTGGGCCGCCGCCCGGACCAGCGGATCCTGACCCCCCACTCGTCCAGCTGGTTCCGCTGCCGTCGCAGCACGTCCTTGTTAAATCCCATCAGGAAGCGGACTTCCTCGGGCGAGCGGCGCCAGTTCTCGGTGGAAAAGGCGTACACGCTCACGTGCTCGATACCGAGTTCGATGGCCCCGGCCATCACATCCAACAGGGCCGGCTCCCCGGCCTTGTGGCCCTCAATCCGCGGCAGGCCCCGCTGGTTGGCCCAACGTCCGTTGCCGTCCATTACGATCGCGACGTGCCGCGGAATGAACTCCGCCGGGATTGCAGGCGGCACCGCACCGGAGGGGTGCGGGTAGGGCGCCACCACGTCGGCGTTGCGCCGGCGGACAGGGGTGTTCTTGCCTGGAGTCTTCTTGCCTAGGGCCACAGTTAGGTTCGCTCCACATGTTTGAGGGATTTCAGGACACGTTCCAGATGCCATTGCAGGTAGCTGGCCACCAGGCCCGCAGCCTCCCGGCGGTGGACGGGGGTGGAGGCGTCGGCCGACCCCCAGTCCCCGGTCAGCAGCGCTCCCAGCAGCAGCACGGTCTCCCCGGCCGGGGCGGGCGAACCCGGCGGCCGGCACTGCGCGCAGACCATGCCGCCCAGCGGGGCGGAAAACGCGGTGTGCGGGCCAGATGCCCCGCAGCGGGCGCAGTCGGTGAAGCTGGGGGCCCACCCGCCGGTGGCCAGGGCCCGGAGCAGGTAGGAATCCAGGATGAGTTCGGGGGCATGGTCGCCACGGCTCAGCGAAGCCAGCGCCCCGACCAGCAGGTTGTACTGGGCGGTTCCCGCCTCGCCGTCGACGTCGGTGAGTTTTTCGGCGGTTTCGGTCATCGCGGCGGCGACGGTGTAGCGGCCGTAGTCGGCCGCGATGCTGGAGCCGTAGGCGCCCTTGGCGACGGCCTGCGTCACCACGTCCAGGGAGCGCCCGGAGATGAGCTGCAGGTCCGCGACCATAAACGGCTCGAGCCGGGCGCCGAACCTGCTGCTGGTGCGGCGGACGCCCTTGGCGACGGCCCGGACCTGGCCGTGATGCTTGGTCAGCAGGGTGATGATGCGGTCGGCCTCGCCCAACTTGTGGGTGCGCAGGACCACGGCGTCGTCGCGATACGCACGCGCAGCAAAGGATGAAGGTTGGGCCACAGTTAATCTTCGCACTGAGTTTGGGGAAAGCCGGCCATTGGGCAAACCGGCATCGCTGTCAGAAAGCACTGCGCCGCCGGAATCCCCCGGCGGCGCAGTGCTTGTCGTCGTCGACGCTTAGGCGCGGGCGTCCCTGATGGCACGGTTGACGGCCGAAATAACAGCCTTCAGCGAGGCCATGGACGTGTTGGCATCGATCCCGACGCCCCACAGCACCCGCTCGCCCACCGCGCATTCAACGTAGGCCGCGGCCTGGGCGCTGCCGCCCTCGGACAGGGCGTGCTCGCTGTAGTCCAGCACGCGGACGTCGACGCCGTCCTCCCGCAGGATGCTCAGCAGGGCCGCGATCGGGCCGTTGCCCACCCCCGTGCGGCGGAGCTGCTTGCCGTCCACCTTGAGAGCGGCGGTCAGCGTCATGGTGCCGTCCTCGTCCGACTCGGTGCTGACCGCGCCGAGCGCGTAGCGGCCCCACTGGGCTTCGGCCGCGGCGGAAGGCAGGTATTCGTCCTGGAACAGCTGCCACAGCTGGGCGCCGCTGACTTCGCCGCCCACCATGTCCGTGCGGCGCTGGATGACGCCGGAGAACTCGATCTGCGCGCGCCGCGGCAGATCCAGGTTGTGCTCGTTCTTGAGCAGGTAGGCGACGCCGCCCTTGCCGGACTGCGAGTTGACCCGGATGACGGCTTCGTAGCTGCGGCCGAGGTCCTTGGGGTCGACCGGCAGGTACGGGACCTGCCAGGCGTAGTCGGCCACGTCCTTGCCGGCGGCCGCGGCGTCCTTCTCCAGGGCTTCCAGGCCCTTCTTGATGGCGTCCTGGTGCGATCCGGAGAACGCGGTGAAAACGAGGTCGCCGCCGTAGGGTGAGCGCTCCGCGACGGGCAGCTGGTTGCAGTACTCGACCGTGCGGCGGACGTCGTCGATGTCGGAGAAGTCGATCATCGGGTCGATGCCCTGCACGAACATGTTCAGTCCCAGCGTGACCAGGTCGACGTTGCCGGTCCGTTCGCCGTTGCCGAACAGGCAGCCCTCGATCCGGTCGGCACCGGCCAGGTAGCCCAGCTCGGCCGCCGCGACGCCGGTGCCCCGGTCGTTGTGCGGGTGCAGGGAGAGGATGATGCCTTCGCGCGGGTGCAGGTGCCGGCTCATCCATTCGATCGAATCGGCGTACACATTGGGGGTGGCCATCTCCACCGTGGCCGGCAGGTTGATGATCACCTGGCGGTCGGCGGAGGCTTCGAAGACGTCGGCGACCGCGTTGCAGACACGCACCGCGTAGGCCAGCTCTGTGCCGGTGAAGGACTCCGGGGTGTACTCATAGGTAATGTGCGTGTCCTCGAGGGTTTCCTCGTACTTCTTGCACAGCCGGGCACCCTGCAGGGCGATGTCGAGGATGCCGTCCTCGTCCTGGTTGAATACGACGCGGCGCTGCAGGACCGACGTCGAATTGTAGAGATGGACGATGGCCTGCTTGGCGCCGACCAGGGACTCGTAGGTCCGCTCGATCAGGTGCTCGCGGGCCTGGGTCAGGACCTGGATCGTGACGTCGTCCGGAATGTGGTTGCCCTCGATCAGCTGGCGGACAAAGTCGAAGTCCGTCTGCGATGCCGAGGGGAAGCCGACTTCGATTTCCTTGTAGCCCATCCGGACCAGCAGGTCGAACATCTTCATCTTGCGGGCCGGGCTCATCGGGTCGATCAGGGCCTGGTTGCCGTCGCGCAGGTCGACCGCGCACCAGCGCGGGGCCTTGGTAATGACCTTGTCGGGCCAGGTGCGGTCCGGCAGTTCGACCGTGATCAGGTCCTGGAAGGGGACGTAGCGGTGGACCGGCATTCCTGAGGGCTGTTGTGCGTTTCGCATTACTATCGGGGCCTTTTCTGTGGTTCTTGGTGAAAGGGTGGCCGGGCAACACAAACTCCGCAGCGAGGTTTGGCCTTGCGCTAGATCGCGTCTGAGGCCCCGCCGCGGCAGCTAAGAAGAAGCAGTTCTGCGCGCACATTTTCACAGTAACACGGGTGCGTAAGATGAAGGAGCCATACCTCCGTAACGTCCACCATGCAGACGCTGAGCCGGTGCCAGGCCGGTCCGGCGTCGCAACTCGAAGGAGCATCAGTGCCGCTTTCCGGGATCGACCAGTCCACCATCGACGACGGCGTCCGCCCCCAGGACGACCTGTACCGGCATTTCAACGGCGGTTGGCTCAAGAAGACGGCCATTCCGGACGACCGGCCCCTGGAGGGCACGTTCACGGCTCTGCGCGACGGTTCGGAACTGGCGGTCAAGGAGATCATCCTGGAGGCGGCCGGCCGTGGCGAGGCCGCCAGCGGGATCGAACGCAAGATTGGCGACCTGTACAACAGCTTCATGGACGAGACCGCCGTGGAAGCCAAGGGTGCGGAGCCGATCCGTGGGCGGCTGGCCGAGGTGTTCGCCACCGGCTCGGTGGCCGATCTGGTCCGGCTGGCCGGGCGGCTGTTCCGCGCCGATGTCTCCGGGCTGTTCTACATCTACCCGGCGCCGGACGCGGGGAACCCGGACCGGATCCTGCTTTACACCGGCCAGGGCGGCCTCGGCCTGCCGGATGAGTCGTACTACCGCGAAGAGAAGTTCGCCCCGATGGTCCAGGCCTACCGTGAGCACGTCCGCACCATGTTCACCCTGGCCGGCGTCGCCGACGCGGAGGCAGCGGCGGGCCGCGTCGTGGAGCTGGAGACGTCGCTTGCCTCCCATCACTGGGACAAGGTCACGCTGCGCAATCCGCAGAAGACGTACAACCTGAAATCGGCAGAGGAAGTCTCGCAGCTGTTCCCGCTGCTGTCCACCTGGTTCGACGCCGCCGCGATCGCGCCGGAGAAACGCGCCGAACTCGTCGTCAGCACCCCTGATTTCTTTGCCGGCGCCGCGGCGCTGCTGGAGACGGTGCCACTGGCCACGTGGCAGGAATGGCTCGCCCTGCGGGTGGTCAGTGCGGCCGCGCCTTACCTGTCGGCCGCGTTTGTGGACGCCAACTTCGCTTTCTACGGCACCACGCTGAGCGGCACGCCGCGCAATCGGGACCGCTGGAAGCGCGGGGTCGCCGTCGTCGAGGCCGCCCTCGGGGAAGCGGTGGGGCAGATCTACGTGGCCCGGCACTTCCCGGAAAGCCACAAGGAGCACATGCGTTCGCTGGTCGGCAACCTGATCGAGGCGTACCGGGAATCCATCACCGGACTGGCCTGGATGGGCGAAGAGACCAAGCTGGAGGCCCTGAAGAAGCTGGATTCCTTCCGTGCCAAGATCGGCTACCCGGACAAGTGGATCGACTACGCGGCCGTCGTCATCGACGAGGCGGACCTGCTGGGGAACGTGGAGCGTGCGCACAGCGCAGACGTCGACCGGCACCTGGACGAGGTGGGCAAGCCCGTGGACCGGGAAAAGTGGCTCATGACGCCGCAGACTGTGAACGCCTACTACCATCCGCTGCTCAACGAGATCGTGTTCCCGGCCGCCATCCTGCAGCCCCCGTTCTTCACCGCCGACGCCGACGACGCGGTGAACTACGGCGGCATCGGCGCCGTGATCGGCCACGAGATCGGCCACGGCTTCGATGACCAGGGTTCGCAGTACGACGGCAGCGGCCTGCTCCGGAACTGGTGGACCGAGGCCGACCGGACCTCCTTCGAGGCCCTGACCTCAAAGCTGGTGGCCCAGTTCGACGCCCTCTCCCCGGCCGAAGCCGCCGGGCACCACGTCAACGGTAAGCTGACGCTCGGCGAAAACATCGGTGACCTCGGCGGACTGACCATTGCCTACAAGGCGTACCTGATCAGCCTTGGCGGGCAGCAGCCGCCGGTCCTTGACGGGCTCACCGGCGCCCAGCGCTTCTTCGCCTCCTGGGCAGCGAGCTGGCGGCAGGTGATCCGCAGCGAGGAGGCCATCCGCCGGCTCGCCACGGATCCGCACTCCCCCAACGAATTCCGGACCAACACCATCGCCAAGAACCTCGATGCATTCCACACGGCCTTCGGTACCGGGGAGCAGGACGGGATGTGGCTGGCGCCGGAGGAACGCGTCAGCATCTGGTAGCCAGTACCCGCGGAGGCTTAACGACGCGGGGGCGAGCCCTTGGGGCCGGCCCCCGCGTCTGTTCCGGTCCTCCTAGGGCACGACCAGCACCGGGTTCGCCTGCTGGCAGACGGTGTCGCCGGCAGTCTGGTTGACGATGTCAGGCGGCAGCGACACCGGAGCGTCGGCCTGCTTGGCACCGGATTTGAAGTCGCTGCCCACGTACACCTGGACGCCCGTGACTCCCGTCGCCGGAAGCACCTGCCTCGCCGGGATTCCCAGCAGTGCGGCGACGTCGGCCGCGACGTCGGCGGAATCCGCCCCGTAGTACACAGCGGTGGACACCACCGCCGCGGCGTCGAAGGCGCTTGTCTGGGTGAAGCCGCCGGCCTTGAGGGCGGTCAGGATTTCCTGGGAGCGAGCGGGGTTGCCCGAGCCGTTGGCCACGGCGACCGGCTGCAGGGACTTGTCGTAGGCAGGGGTGGCCGGTGCTGTGGTGGGCGTCGGCGTGGCACTGGCCGACGAGCCGGCGGTGGCGGACGGAGTGGCGGACGGTTTCGCGGTCGGGTCGGTCAGGTCGACGTCCTTGCGCAGCGCCGCGAACAGCTGTGAGGCTGCGGGTTCGGTCAGCTGAAGGCGGTTCACGTCGGACACGGCCGGTTCGGTCGGCGCGGCCACGAACGCCACCTTGCCGACGTCGATGTTCTTCAACCGGTTCCCGACGGTGAGCAGCGTCGGGACCGAGGCCAGGCCGTCGTCGATGGTCAGGTTCTTCGTGATGGCGTCCGCGATGCTAAGCATCCGCGCCGGGTTGGACAGGGTGCCGTCGTCTTTGATCTTGCGGACCAGCGACGACAGGAACCCCTGCTGCGCTTTGATCCGGCCCAGGTCACTGCCGTCACCGAAGGCGTGCCGCGTGCGGACGAAGGAGAGCGCCTGCTCACCCTTGACCTTGGAGGTGCCCTTGGGAAGCCGGAGGCCGGAGTCCGGGTCGAAGACCGCGTCACTGATGCAGACGTCGACGCCGCCGACGGCGTTGGAGAGTTCCTTGACGGCGTTGAAGTCCGCCATCATGAAGTGGTCGATCTCCAGGCCGGTGAGCTTGTTGACGGTGTCCACGGCACAGCCGATGCCTGCCTCGGACATCGCAGCGTTGATCATGACGCCGGCCTGCGCCGGGTACTGCTTGTTGGTTTTGGGATCCTTGCACTTGGGGATGTCGACCAGCAGGTCCCGCGGGAAGCTGATCACGCTGACACGCTTGTTGTCCGCGGAGATGTCCATCAGCATCATGACGTCGGAGTGCCCGTAGCCGGACGAGTCGTCCTTGCTGCCGTATTGGGAGTTCTTGCCGTCGCGCGTGTCGGTGCCCAGGATCAGGATCTGCATCCGACCGGTGGCGTCATCGGGCGCGCTTTCGGTCCGGCTGTTGCCCGCGCCGAGGGCCTGCGTGGTGATATTTCCCTGCAGCCGGATGACCCAATAGGCGCCGAAGGCGATTACCCCCACGAGCAGGACGGAGAGAATGATTGTGGTGGCTTTCAGCCACCCGGGGATCCGCCGGGCTGTGCCCAGGTGGCGGGCCGGACCGACGGAAGCGTCTTCCGCGTGCCGGGAGGCCGCGTTTGACCGAACCGGGGGGCCGGTTCCGTCTGCACGGTTGTCACGGGGTCGAACCACGGGTGGTGCCTTCCTTAGCGGGCGGGAGTTCCCTATTTTAGGGGCCGAAACTGGGAAAACCCCGACGGGCATGCCCGGGCGGGGCCGCCGGCTTCTTCGGCGGTCCGTCCCGGCGGGTCGCCGCCGCCGGCTCCTCCGGCCTAGAAGCCGAGTTTTACCAGCTGCTTCGGATCCCGCTGCCAGTCTTTCGCGACCTTGACGTGGAGGTCCAGGTAGATGCGGGCCCCCAGCAGCGCCTCGATGGCCTTGCGCGCCGTGGTGCCGACCTCGCGGAGCCGCGCGCCGCCCTTGCCGATGATGATGGCTTTTTGTGAGGGCCGTTCGACGTAGAGGTTGACCCGGACATCCAGGAACGGCCGGTCCTCGGGCCGGCCCTCGCGCGGGACGATCTCGTCGACCACCACGGCAAGGGAATGCGGAAGCTCATCGCGCACGCCTTCGAGGGCGGCCTCGCGGATGAGTTCGGCAATCATGACCGCTTCCGGCTCATCGGTCAGGTGGCCGTCCGGGTATAGCGGAGGCGACGGCGGCATGTGGCCGACCAGCACATCGGCGACCGTGCCGACCTGGAACCCGTCCGTGGCCGAGACGGGGACGATGTCTTTCCAGCCGTCCTCCCCCAGCACCTCGCGGCCCAGGGCGGCGACGGCGAGCAACTGCTCGGTCAGTGCCTGCCGGTCCACCGTGTCGGCCTTGGTCACAATCGCGATGACCGGTTTGTTCCCGATGGCGGCGAGCTGGGCTGCGATGAACTTGTCACCGGGGCCGATCTTCTCGTTGGCGGGCAGGCAGAAGCCGATCGCGTCGACCTCCGCGAGGGTGTCCGCGACGAGTTCGTTCAGGCGCTTGCCCAGCAGGGTCCGCGGCCGGTGCAGTCCCGGGGTGTCGACCATGATCAGCTGCGCGTCGTCGCGGTGCACGATGCCCCGGATCGTGTGGCGGGTGGTCTGCGGCTTGGCCGAGGTGATGGCGACCTTCTGGCCGACCAGGGCGTTGGTGAGGGTGGATTTTCCCGCATTGGGCCGTCCCACCAGCACCGCGAACCCGGCCCGGTAACCGCCGAAAGACGCTTCGCCATCGGACTTATTCTGCTTGCTCACGTGGAACTCCCTGTTGCGTTGGTTCGGCCTCGTCGAGTAGGCCTTCAAGGTCAGTTTCTTCCTTTGGAACTGCAGCCGCAATGATGTGGCTGACGCGGTTCCGTCGGCCTTCCAGCCGGTCGGCCCGGAGGCTGACGCCGTCGACGCTGACGGTGCTGCC
Organism: Arthrobacter sp. SD1074B; assembly: GCF_056780195.1. NCBI lineage: Bacteria > Bacillati > Actinomycetota > Actinomycetes > Micrococcales > Micrococcaceae > Arthrobacter > Arthrobacter sp. SD1074B. The sequence continues at coordinate 2,066,429 of NZ_JBRAZT010000001.1, forward strand.
GACGATCGGCACCCGCCCAAGCGCTTTGGCGAGCAGGCCGCCCACGGTGTCCACCTCGTCGTCGTCGAGCTCAAGGTCGAAGAGTTCGCCGAGGTCATCGATGCTCATCCGGGCACTGACCCGGTAGCTGCCGTCGCCCAGCTCCACGGCCTCGGCGGCCTCGGTGTCGTATTCGTCCACGATCTCGCCGACGAGTTCCTCGATCAGGTCCTCGAGAGTGACCAGCCCGGCGGTTCCGCCGTACTCGTCGATCACGATCGCCACGTGCGTGGATTCTTTCTGGAGTTCGCGGAGCAGCTCGCTAACGGGTTTGGAGTCGGGCACGTAGCGGACCTCGCGGGCCAGGTCGTCGACGACGGGAGGCTCCTCGCCGGGAGCCAGGTTGTGGAGCGCGGCGGCGGCGTCCTTGAGGTAGACGATGCCGAGGATTTGGTCCGTGTTCTCGCCGATGACCGGGATCCGGGAATACCCGGAGCGGAGGAACAGCGACATGGCGCGGTGCAGGCTGGAGCCGGAATCGATGCTCAGGATGTCTGTCCGGGGCACCATCACGGAACGGACCAGCGTGTCGCCGAAGTCGAACACGGACTGGATCAGCTCGGCCTCGTTGTCCTCGATCACGTCCGATTCGCTGGCGCGTTCGACGAGTTCGCGGAACTCCTCCTCGCTGAAGAAGGCCTCGTTGTCGGCGGGGGCGCCGGGGGCCACGGCGCTGCCGAGGGTGACCAGCCAGCCCGGTATCGGGCCGAGCACCCAGCAGAGCCAGCGGATCAGCGGGGCGGAGAAGCGGACCATGCTTGCGGAGTGCACACGGCCCAGCTGGCGCGGCGATACTCCGACGATCACGAAGCCCACGAGGGCCATGATGCCGGTGGCGACCAGCCCGGCGAGCCAGGCATTGTCCAGCAGGCTGTGCAGCAGCACGGTCACCGCGACCGCGGAGGCCATTTCGAACCAGATCCGCCAGAACCTCAGGGCGCGCATGTGGGCCACGGGCTGGGCCATGATCCGTTTCAGCGCCCCGCCGCGGCTCTGCAGGATCGCGTGTTCGGCGTCGTGCCGGGGCAGGTAGTTGAAGGCGGCCTCCGCCGCGGTGAGCACGGCGGCAAAACTGAGGAAGACCAGCGCCATGCCGGCGAGGATCAGTGGGGTCACTGAATCGTCTCTGCCGGGGCGTCCTTGCCGGTGAACCCGGACAGCAGCTCGCGTTGCAGCCCGAACATCTCTTCCTTCTCCTCCGGTTCCGCATGGTCGAAGCCGAGCAGGTGCAGGATGCCGTGCGTGGTCAGCAACAGCATCTCGTCCTGGGTGGAGTGTCCGGCGTTCTTAGCCTGCACCTCGGCCACTTGGGGGCAGATTGCGATGTCGCCCAGCATCCCCTGCGGGGTGGGCTTGTCCGGGGTGCCCGGGGTGAGTTCGTCCATCGGCACGGACAGCACGTCCGTGGACCCGGGCTCGTCCATCAGTTCGATGTGCAGCTTCTCCATGGCGGGTTCGTCGACCAGGAGGATGGACAGCTCCGCCTGCGGGTGGATGAAGAGCCGTTCGAAGACGAACCGGGCCAGCGCCACCAGCTCCGCTTCGTCCACCGTGACGCCGGACTCGTTGTTGACCTCGATACTCATGCGTGTTCTCCCCGGTTCTCCCGGGCGACGGAATGCTTGACCCGGTTCCTTTGTGCCTCGTCCCAGACGCTGTAGGCGTTGACGATGTCGCCCACCAGCCGGTGCCGGACGACGTCGGACGCGTCCAGCACGGAGAAGCTAACGTCTTCGATCCCCTTCAGGATGTCCTCGACGATCCGCAACCCGGAGCGGGTGCCGAACGGCAGGTCCACCTGGGTAACGTCCCCGGTAACGACCATCTTCGAGCCGAAGCCCAGCCGGGTGAGGAACATCTTCATCTGCTCTGGGGTGGTGTTCTGGGCCTCGTCCAGGATGATGAAAGCGTCGTTTAGCGTGCGCCCGCGCATGTAGGCCAACGGGGCGACCTCGATCGTGCCGGCGGCCATCAGCCGCGGGATCGACTCCGGGTCCATCATGTCGTGCAGGGCATCGTAGAGCGGGCGCAGGTAGGGATCGATCTTGTCGCTGAGGGTGCCGGGCAGGAACCCGAGCCGCTCCCCCGCCTCGACGGCCGGACGGGTCAGGATGATACGGCTGACTTCCTTTTGCTGCAGCGCCTGGACGGCCTTGGCCATGGCCAGGTAGGTCTTGCCGGTGCCGGCCGGTCCGATCCCGAAGATCACCGTGTTCGCGTCGATCGCGTCCACGTAGTTCTTCTGGTTCAGGGTCTTGGGCCGGATGGTCTTGCCACGGCTGGAGAGGATGTTGTGGGTCAGGACATCAACCGGGTTCTGCAGCGACTGGCTGCGCAACAGCGAGACGAGCTGCTGCAGCACGGCGGGAGTGATGACAGTGCCGCGCGCCACCAGGCCGCGGACCTCATTGAGCAGCCGCATAATCCTGGGGACGTCCGCGGCCGGACCGTTGATGGAAAGCTCATTGCCGCGGACGTGGAAGTCCACGTCGGGGAACTGGGTTTCGATGAAGCGCAAGGCTTCGTCATGGCTGCCCAGGGACTGCACCATCTGGTCGGAATTGTCGAACAGGACCAGCTCCGTCCGCAGGCCTGGGAGGGAGTGGGGGAATTCCCCTGCGGTGCGGTCGCCCGCGCTGATCCGGGCCTTGCCGTTGGCTGCTTCAGTCATGGTGTTGGCCCGTGGGCCTCTGGTCCCCTCCAGTTCGGAAATGGTCTCACCGCTCCGGCACGGGCCGACGGCCTTCCGGGCCGTCCGCGCCGGGCTGCAGCGGGTCCTTCCATCTTACGCCAGCGCGGCCCGACGACGGCGCGGCCCGCACGTCCGCCGCGTCATTAGGTATCAACTTCATATCGTCCTCATATCGTTCCCGTTGCAGTTCGGCGGACAGCCCCGGAATCCCGTCCGGAGCACGGGCGCCCTGTGTAATGCTGGATTCGGCCCTGCCGGGCCCGGAGTTCCCGACGACCGGGAGAGGCACCCGTCCGGCACGGCGAAGAGCCGCCGGAGCGCACCGGCGGCCACACGGCAGGTACACAGCGACGGACATACCAACGGGCACGGCGAAGGGATCAGGACCATCAGCCAGCGTGGACTGAACAGGACGGCCGCGGGCCGGCGCATGCGCCGCAGCGTGCTGCTCCTGGTGCTGCCCGCTGCCCTGGCCTTATCCGGCTGCGTGGCGACGCCCCAGCCGGGAGTCACCAATGCGGATACGCCGTCGCACACGGTCCCAGGTCCGGCCGCCGGCGTGGCCACCACCAGCGCCCCGCTTGAGTCCACGCAGGCTTCCAACAAGGCCCCGGTCTACTGGATCGGGCGCAGCAATGACAACGTTTTCCTCTACCGCGAGTTCCGGGACGTGTCCGAGGAGGACAACCCGATTACGCGGGCCCTGCGGGTGATGATGTCGCAAAAACCGCTGGACCCGGATTTCTTCACGCCCTGGCAGAACCCCAAAATGCTCGCCACCTCGATTTCCGGCAAGAACGTCATTACGGTGGATGTGTCCGCTGACGCGTTCAACAGCAACGTCGACGCCGACATGGCCGAACGCGCCATTCAGCAGCTTGTGTACACCGCCACAGCCGCCGGTGCCAGCGCCGGACTGACCGATACCGGCCAGCAGATCCAGGTGGTCATTCTCGTCGACGGGCACACCGACTACGTCGCCTTCAACCGGGTCCGGCTCGGTTCGCCAACCTCGCGCAGCGCCGGGATGGTGGCGCCGGTATGGATCATCGATCCGCAGGAAGGCACCGAGCTGGCGGACGGGACGGTCAAGATTTCAGGCCGCAGCACGGTCCCGGGCGGCAAGCTGCACTGGGAGCTCCAGCGGGTGGACGGCACCAGCAAGACGCCGTACCTGAACGGGGACATCGCCGCCTCCGCCGACGCCGACAAGTCCGGATTGTTCAACCTCGCGCTGAACCTCGGTCCGGGCAATTATGAGGTCCGGGTCTCCCAGGTCGACCCGGCCGGCAAGGCCAAGGACCTGAACGTCGATACCCGCGGATTCACCGTCCGCTGAGGCCGGCGGCTGCACCGGCCTGACGGCTGTTCACGCCCGGCGTCCCGGCGCCTGGCGGACCTGACCCGCGTATTTTACCAGCGTCTCAGGATGTCGCTGGCCAGCACGGTGGCGGCGGGCCCGGCGGTGGACGAGCGCAGCACGTGATGGCCCAGCAGGGCGGTGACCGCGCCGGCGCCGCAGAGCCGGGTCACCTCGCGCGGGCTGATGCCGCCCTCGGGTCCCACGATCAACAGCACCTCACGGGGGACGCCGTCGTGGGCGGTCTGCTGGTGCCAGGCTTCCAGCACCTGCCGCAGGGGCCGCACCGCGTCCTCGTGCAGGATCACGGCCAGGTCCGCCGCGGCCACGGCCGCCTGCAGTCCGTTGCCGTCGACGGCGGGGCGGACTTCCGGAATCCAGGCCCGGCGGGCCTGCTTCGCTGCCGCCGCCACCACGGACTGCCATTTGGCGTGCGCTTTCGCGGCGCGCTCGGGCTTCCACCGGACAATCGACCGCTCCGCCTGCCAAGGGACGACGGCGTCGATCCCCAGTTCCGTCGCGGTTTCGGCGGCCAGTTCGTCCCGGTCCCCCTTGGCCAACGCCTGCACCAGCACCAGCCGGACGTCGGGCCGCGGCTCGGTACTTACCTCACCGCACTGCACTGTCAGCTCCTGGGGCGCGACGGCGGACACGGTGCCGGTGATGCGCCTGCCGGCGCCGTCGGCTATGTCGACCGCCTCCCCCACCGCAAGCCGCTTCACTGTCACCGCGTGGCGCGCCTCGGCGCCTTCGAGGACGAACGTCGCCCCGGGGACCTGCTGGTCCAGGGAGCCTGCGGGGGCGAAGAAGACCGGGTTACTCACCGCTACAGGTTACCGAGCCGGTCCCGCAGCTTGGCGAAGACGCCGCCGCTGGCGGCAAGCTTCCCCTCGGTGAACTGCTCGCCGCGGAGTTTGGCGAGCTGCCGGAGCAGGTCCTCCTGGGCGGCGTCGAGCTTGGCCGGGGTGTCCACCTGCAGGTGGACCTTGAGGTCTCCGCGGCCGTAGCCGCGCAGGTGCGTCACACCCAGGCCGCGGAGGGTGATCACTTCGCCGGACTGCGTGCCGGCCTTGACGTCGATTTCCTGCTGCCCGTCGAAAGTGTCCAGGGTCAGTTCCGTGCCCAGCGCGGCGGCCGTCATCGGAATGTTCAGGCTCGCGTGCAGGTCGTCGCCTTCGCGCACGTAGGTGGCGTCGTTGTTGACCCGGATCTCGACGTAGAGGTCACCGGACGGGCCGCCGGCCGGGCCGGCCTCGCCCTGGCCGGAGAGCTGGATGCGGGTGCCGGTGGCTACGCCGGCCGGCACCTTTACGGTAAGCGTGCGGCGGCTGCGGATGCGGCCCTGGCCGGCGCATTCGTTGCACGGGTCCTTGATGACAGTGCCGAAACCCTCGCAGCTTCCGCAGGGGGCCGTGGTCATGACCTGGCCGAGGATCGAGCGGACGGCCCGCTGGACCTGCCCGCTGCCGCCGCAGATATCGCAGCGTTCCGGGTGGCTGCCGGGGCGGCAGCAGGAGCCCTCGCAGGTGGGGCAGGTGACGGCGGTGTCCACTTCAAGCTTCTTGTTGACGCCGAAGACGGCGTCGCGGAGGTCGATCCGGACGCTGATCAACGCGTCCTGGCCGCGGCGCACGCGGGAGGCGGGGCCGCCCTGGCCGCCGGCGCCGCCGAAGAAGGTCTCGAAGATGTCCTGGAAGGCGAAGCCCTGGCCGGCGTAGCCGCCGCCGAAGCCGTTGTCGGTGCCGTTCTCGTTGCCCGTGGTGTCGTAGACCCGGCGTTTCTGCGGGTCCGACAGCACTTCGTAGGCGTGCGTCACCGCCTTGAAGCGCTCGGAGGCGTCGTCCCCGGGGTTCACGTCCGGGTGCAGGCTCCGCGCAAGCTTGCGGTAGGCCTTCTTGATCTCTTCCCCCGTCGCTTCACGGGAGACTCCAAGAACGTCATAGTGGCTGCTCAAAGTGTGTATCTCTTCCTTTTTGTACTGCCAGTGGGGCACTGCCTTTAGTGGGCAAGAAGTCCGGTGCCGGATCCGGCCCGTCAGGGCCCGAGGATCCGCGAAAGGTAGCGGGCGACCGCACGGACGGCGGCCATGGTGGTCGGATAGTCCATCCGGGTGGGGCCGAGGACTCCGACCTTGGCCGTGGCGTCCGGGCCGTAACCGGTGGCCACCACGGAAGCTTCGGAAAGGCCGTCGTAGGGGTTCTCGCGGCCGATGCTGACGGTGACGCCGCGCGGGTCCTGCGCCATGTCGCTGAGCAGGCGCAACATCACCACCTGTTCCTCAAGGGCCTCCAGCACGGGGCCGATGCTCAGCGGAAAATCAACGTTGGACCGGGCCAGGTTCGCGGTGCCGGCCATGACCATCCGCTCCTCGCGGCTGCTCGCGGCCAGTGACTCCAGTCCCCGGGACAGTGCCTGGGCGGGACCGCGCCGCACCGGCGGGCAGTTGTCCACCACGGCCTGCAGCGACTGGGGCAGCAGGCTCAGCGGGGTGCCGGAGAGTTTGGCCAGGAAGAGGGTCCGGAGTTCGGCGAGGCCGTCGTCGCCGAGCTCCTGGCCGACGTCGATCACCCGTTGCTCCACCTTGCCGGTGTCCGCAATCAGCACCGTGAGCACCTTGCGGGGCGCCAGGAGCACGAATTCGATGTGCCGGACGCGGGCCCGGCTCAGGAGCGGGTACTGCACGACGGCGACCTGGTTGGTCAGCTGCGACAGCAGCCGCACGGTCCGGTCCAGGACGTCGTCGAGGTCTTCGGAGCCCTCCAGCAGCGCCTGGATGGCGCGGCGCTCGGCCGGGGACAGCGGCTTGACGGCCGAAATCTGGTCCACGAACAGGCGGTAGCCCTTGTCCGTGGGAATCCGGCCGGCGCTCGTGTGCGGCGCCGTGATCAGGCCCTCGTCTTCCAGTGCGGCCATGTCATTGCGGATCGTGGCGCTGGACACCCCCAGGTGGTGGCGCTCCACCAGGGCCTTGGATCCCACGGGCTCGCGGGAATGGACATAGTCCTCCACGATGGCGCGCAGTACTTCGAGTTTGCGTGGCTCGCTCACGCTCCACCTCCAATCAACCCGTATCGGTTTGCCGGCGCCGGCCGCGCGGAAAGACCCGCCCCGGAAAACCCGCGGTTAGCACTCGACATGCCTAAGTGCTAACCAGTCTAATATGAGTCGCGCCGTTGTTAGCATTGGATTCGCTGCGGGCGTGACCCCCGGGACGGGTGTTTCCGGGCACACCACGGCCCGCGCCGCCGTTCCTCGCCCGAAATTCCCGAGTGCAAAGCAGTGTGTAGCAGATGTCGTACCAGAATTGGGGCCCGCAGGACCTTTCCGCCCCCGCCAAGGCCCAGCTGCCCGAAATCCCGGTGGAACGGGGAATGGTGCTCGAGGAGGTGCAGTCCGGCTGGGTCGGCGCCGTGACCCGGGTCGAGAAGTCCGGCGGCATGCACGTGGTGGCCCTTGAGGACCGGCGCGGCAAGTCACGCTCGTTCCGCCTCGGCTTCGGGTTCCTGCTCGAAGGCCGGCCGATCAGGCTGATGCCGCCCGCCCCGCGGGCTCCCGCGGCGGGCACCGCAGCGGGCACCCGCACCGCGTCCGGTTCCGTCCGGGTGGCAGGACAGCGTGCCCAGGTAGCGAAGGCCAGCCGGATCTGGGTGGAAGGCAAGCACGACGCCGAACTCGTCGAAAAGGTCTGGGGTGACGACCTCCGCGTGGAAGGCATCGTCGTCGAACCGCTGCACGGCATCGACGACCTTGCCGCCGCCGTCAAGGAGTTCCGGCCCGGCCCGGGCCGCCGGCTCGGCGTGCTGGTGGACCACCTGGTGCCCGACTCGAAGGAATCCCGGATCGCCGACGCCGTGATGGCCACCCCGGGCGCGGCCGGCAACGTGCTGATCGTGGGGCACCCCTACGTGGACGTCTGGCAGGCCATCCGCCCGGCCGTGCTGGGCATTGAGCGGTGGCCGGTGATTCCCCGCGGCGTGGATTGGAAAACCGGTATCCTGACGGCCTTCGGCTGGCCGCACAGCACCAAGGAGGACATCGGCCTGGGCTGGCAGAAACTCCTCGGCGCGGTCCGCAGCTATGCGGACCTGGAGCCCTCCCTGCTGGGCCGCGTGGAAGAAGTCATCGACTTCCTCACGGTGCCGTAGCCGTTCCCCCTGCCACGTTTGGCGGTCCGAGCAAGTATTCTTGAAGTGGCGGCCGCTGCTTATTGTTGCGGCCGTGGCTCGTATAGGTACCAACGCTCCACCGCAATCCAAAGGACGAAACGTGGCAGAAGACGCACGCGAACACACGGACCACCAGGCCGGCCATGACCAGCCCCAGTACCATGGCGTTCCTGCAAATGCTCTGCCGCTGACGGCGAGCGAGGACCGGCAGTGGGCCACGCTGGCGCATTTTGGCGGCATCCTGGGCTGCATTCCATCCCTGCTGATCTACCTGATCTTCAAGGACCGCGGTCCGTTCACCGCGCAGGAATCCAAGGAAGCCCTGAACTTCACGCTGCCGCCCACCATTGCCGCGGTCCTCGCGAACCTGCTGGTCTTTGTCCCGGTGGTGGGCAACCTGTTCGCGGTGCTGGCCACTGCCATCTGGATTGCCCTCGCGTGCTTTTCGGTGGCCGCCGGCATCCACGTCAACCGCGGTCAGCCGCACCGTTACGACTACAATCTCCGCTGGATCAAGTAGCCCGAACGGACACTTAAGGCCCGCGCGAACGGACACTTAGGGCCACCGTGCCTAGTCCGGCAGGATCCGTCGGACCACCGCGTCAGCGAGCAGCCGGCCTTTCAGCGTGAGGACCAGCTGGCCCTTGAATGCTGCCGCCGGGTCCACGAGCCCGTCCGCAATCAGCCCGGCCACCGCGTGGCGGCCGGTATCCCCGAGCCCGCCCAGGCTGGCGATCGACAGGCCCGTAGCAAGCCGGGCCTCAAGCATCACGCGCTCAACGTTGCGGGTGTCGGCGTCGAGCGTCTCCCGGCCGGCGGCGGGCGAGGCGCCGGATGCCAGGCGGCCCGCATAGGCGGTGGGATGCTTGACGTTCCACCAGCGGACCCCGCCCACGTGCGAATGCGCACCCGGGCCTATCCCCCACCAGTCGTCCCCGCGCCAGTAGGCCAGGTTGTGCCGGCAGGCCTGTTCCGGGGTGCGGGCCCAGTTGCTGACCTCGTACCAGCCCAGGCCCGCCGCGGCGATCAGCTCGTCGGCCAGTTCATACTTGGCGGCATGGTCGTCGTCGTCGATCCCCGGCACTTCGCCGCGGCGGATCTGGGCGGCAAGCTTGGTGCCGTCTTCGACGATCAGCGCGTAGGCGCTGATGTGGTCCGGGCCGTAGGACAACGCGGTTTCCAGCGAGAACCGCCAGTCCTCCATCGACTCCCCCGGGGTGCCGTAGATCAGGTCCAGGCTGACGGCCAGGCCTGCCTGGCGCGCCCACTGCACCGCCTGCGGCACCCGGCTGGGCGTGTGGGTGCGGTCGAGGACCTTGAGCACGTGCGGGACGGCCGACTGCATACCGAAGGAGACCCGGGTGAACCCGGCATCGGCCAGCAGCTGCAGGGATTCGGGCGTGACCGAGTCCGGGTTGGCTTCCGTGGTGACCTCGGCTCCGGGCTCCAGTCCCCAGGTCCCGATCGCGGCGCTGAGGATGCGGGCCAGGTCGCCGGCCGGGAGGAGCGTGGGCGTCCCGCCGCCGAAGAACACCGTGCTGAGCCGGCGCTCCGGCAGGCCGGACGCCGCCAGCGCCCGGCCGGCGAAGTCCACTTCCGCGACGGCGGTGCCGGCGTACGCGTCCTGCGAGGCGCCGCCGCCGAGTTCAGTGGCGGTATAGGTGTTGAAGTCGCAGTAGCCGCAGCGCACCGCGCAGAACGGGATGTGCACGTAGAGCCCGAAGGCCCGGTCTGCGGCGCCCTCCAGCGCCTGGCCGGGCAGGAGCCCGTCCGACGGCGCCGGGTCGCCCAGGGGAAGCACGCTGGGCATGGTTACTTCTTGGCCTTGTCCTTGGACTCTTCCGTGGTGAGGGCAGCGATGAAGGCTTCCTGCGGGACCTCGACGCGGCCCACCATCTTCATGCGCTTCTTGCCCTCTTTCTGCTTCTCCAGCAGTTTGCGCTTACGGGTGATGTCACCGCCGTAGCATTTGGCGAGGACGTCCTTGCGGATCGCGCGGATGCTTTCGCGGGCGATGATCCGGGATCCGATGGCGGCCTGGATGGGCACCTCGAACTGCTGGCGCGGGATGAGTTCGCGCAGCTTGCCGGTCATCATCACCCCGTAGGCGTAGGCCTTGTCGCGGTGGGTGATGGCGCTGAACGCGTCCACTTGTTCGCCCTGCAGCATGATGTCGACCTTGACGAGGTCGGCGACCTGGTCGCCGTCGGCCTTCCAGTCCAGCGAACCGTAGCCGCGGGTCCTGGACTTGAGGATGTCGAAGAAGTCGAAGACGATCTCGGCCAGCGGCAGCCGGTACCGGATTTCCACCCGGTCCTCGGAGAGGTAGTCCATACCGCCCATGACGCCTCGCCGGCTCTGGCAGAGCTCCATGATGGCCCCGACGAACTCGTTGGGGGCCAGGATGGTGGCGGAGACCATCGGTTCGCGGACCTCCGCGACCTTGCCGGTGGGGTATTCGCTGGGGTTGGTGACGTGGACGACCTTCTTGTCCTCGAGCGTCACCTCGTACTCAACGTTCGGGGCGGTGGAGATCAGGTCCAGGTTGTATTCGCGTTCCAGCCGCTCGCGGGTGATTTCCAGGTGCAGCAGCCCGAGGAAGCCGACGCGGAAGCCGAAGCCCAGCGCGGCCGACGTCTCCGGCTCGTAAACCAGCGCGGCGTCGTTGAGCATCAGTTTCTCCAGCGCGTCGCGCAGCACCGGGTAATCGGTGCCATCCAGCGGATACAGGCCGGAGAAGACCATCGGCTTGGCGTCGGCGTAGCCGGGCAGGGAGTCGGTCGCGGGCTTGGCCAGGTTGGTGACGGTGTCGCCGACCTTGGACTGGCGGACGTCCTTCACGCCGGTGATCAGGTAGCCGACCTCGCCGACGCCCAAGCCCTTGGAGGGGGTGGGTTCCGGGGAGCTGACGCCGATCTCAAGCAGTTCGTGGGTGGCGCGGGTGGACATCATCTGGATGCGTTCGCGCGGGTGCAGCATGCCGTCGACGACGCGGACATAGGTGACGACGCCGCGGTAGGTGTCGTAGACCGAGTCGAAGATCATGGCGCGGGCGGGGGCGTCCGGGTCGCCGACCGGGGCGGGCAGGTCGCGGACGATTTTGTCCAGCAGGACTTCGACGCCGGCGCCGGTCTTGCCGGAGACGCGCAGCACCTCGTCGGGGTCGCCGCCGATTAGGTTCGCCAGTTCTTCGGCGTACTTCTCCGGCTGGGCCGCCGGGAGGTCGATCTTGTTCAGGACCGGGATGATCGTGAGGTTGTTCTCCATTGCCAGGTACAGGTTGGCAAGCGTTTGCGCCTCAATGCCCTGGGCGGCATCCACCAGCAGCACGGCGCCTTCGCAGGCGGCGAGGGACCGGGAGACTTCATAGGTGAAGTCGACGTGGCCGGGAGTGTCGATCATGTTCAGCGCGTAGCTGGTGCCGTCGAGCTCCCACGGCATCCGGACAGCCTGGGACTTGATGGTGATGCCGCGTTCGCGCTCAATGTCCATCCGGTCCAGGTACTGGGCCTTCATATCGCGGGACTGGACGACTCCGGTGTACTGGAGCATCCGGTCGGCCAGCGTGGACTTGCCGTGGTCAATATGCGCAATGATGCAGAAGTTCCGGATGAGGGCCGGATCTGTTGCGGCAGGCACCGGGGCGGTGCGGGCCATGGGAGACACGCAGGGTCCTTACTCTTGGCAATACGTGGGGACTGTACTGGCGGGCCGTACAGCTGGGCTGTTCCACCGACGGGCGCAGCCGGCGTTCAGCCTGACTGCGGCACGCCGCTTTTCTCGTTCCTAATAGTCTCCCACGTCCGGGAGGGTGGCTCTGCATTAGCGCATACGCCGGCGGTACCGGAGGGCACCGCCGGCCCGGGGCACCGCCCTTCACCGCTGCCGGCCGGCCGCCGGCAGGTCAGCGTCCGCCTGCACGGGGCGGCCGGTAGGGTTTCCCCATGGCCCTGAATCTTCGTTCCCTCGGCAACGCCCTCCGTGGCACCCTGCGCTTCCTGGACCGGCTCGGCGGCGGCGCACCGCCCGCCACCCGCGGTCCTGCCGGCAACGCCCCGGGCAGGGCCCCGGGCAGAGTTCCCGCCAGGCAGCCGGCCGGCGTTCCCGGCGGCCTCACCGGCACGTACCCGGGCGACTTCCAGGGAACCGCCAAAGTGCTGTACAGCCCCAGCCCCAACGGCCGGCCCGAACCGGGTGAGATTGTCTGGACCTGGGTGCCGTTCGAAGAGGACCACACCCGGGGCAAGGACCGCCCGGTGCTGCTCGTGGGGAGCCGCGGCCGCTACTTGCTGGGGCTGATGCTCACCAGCAAGGACCATGACGGCGACGGGCGCCGCGCGGACGACTACGTCGACATCGGCACCGGGCCCTGGGACCGGCAGTGGCGTCCCAGTGAGGCCCGGCTGGACCGGATCCTGCAGATCAACCCCCGGGACGTCCGCCGCGAGGGCGCGATCCTCGACCCCGGACGCTTCCGGGACATTTCCTCGGCGCTGCGGGCCCGCCGCGGCTGGTCTTGAGACCGCGAAACCGGGGCGGGGACGACGACGGCGCCGCGGCGAACCGCGCAGGGCGCCGGAATCACCACCGGCTGCGCGTCTCTGCTATTATTGACAGCTGTGTGTCCGTGCAGGTCGACGGCCACAGATGGTTGGTCGCCATAGGTATCCCCACGCCGCTCAGTCAATGGCCAATCTGAAAGCCCTCTAGACCATTTTCCGCATTGAAAAAGAGAGTTCACACGTGGCTAATATCAAGTCCCAGAAGAAGCGCATCCTGACCAACGAAAAGGCTCGCCTGCGCAACAACGCAGTCAAGTCCGAGCTGAAGACGGCCATCCGCGCTGTCAACACCGCCGTTGAGTCCACCGACAAGGATGCCGCTGCTGCTGCACTGGTTGCTGCCAGCCGGAAGCTCGACAAGGCTGTCAGCAAGGGTGTTCTTCACAAGAACAACGCTGCAAACCGCAAGTCCGCGATCTCCAAGAAGGTCAACGCACTCTAAGGTTTTCCAGTTCAACTGAACTGATGATTGTGGCCGGTACCCCTGGGTGCCGGCCACAGCCAGTTAACGGGCTCTTCGCGCCTCGTGGTCATTGACCTGCTGAAGGGTTCACCTTGCGACCACCGGCGCGCAGACGCACAGGTCAAGGGCGCACCCGAAAGCGCAGGTGAAGCACCCGGTTGCCCTGGATCGCTACGTCAGGATCCTCCATCAGGTGCTGCGCGTGGACCGGCCCGAAGTAGCGCTTGCCGGATCCGAAAACGACGGGTACGACGTCCATGCGGACCTCGTCGACCAGGCCGGCGGCAAGCACCTGGCCACCGACGTCGCCAGCAGCGACCTCGACCAGGCGGTCACCCGCAAGCTCCTGCGCCTTGGCCATGGCAGCCTCGACGCCGTCGACAAAGTGGAACGGCGCCCCGGGGTCCCAGCCCCCGGGCTCCGGCCGGTGCGTCACGACGACCACGTGGTCAACCCCGCCCGGAGGCTTCCCGTCCCAGCCGTCCGTGAGGTCAAAGACGTGCCGGCCGACGACACTTGCCCCGATCTGGTCCCAATACGGGCGGGTGTAGTCGTAGGACGTCTGCGACACCTTCAACTCGCCGCTCTCGTCCAATGGCACGTCACCGTTGGTCAACCAGTCGAACAGTGGTCCGGGTCGGTCGTTCTCGTCCGCGATGAAGCCGTCCAACGATACCGAACCGTACATGACTACCTTGCCCATGGGGCCCTCCTCTGCTTTGGGGTGCCCCCAGATTAGCGGCGGACTGCGCCCGCAATCACCGTGACGGCATGCTCGACGGCGTAGACCGGGTCGCGGGAAAGCCCCTTGACCTGCGCGTCGGCCTCGGCCGTGACCTGGATGGACCGGACCAGGCCTTCCGGCGTCCAGCGCCGGACATCGCGCTGGGCCTGTTCCACGAGCCACGGCTGCATGCCCAGTTGCTTGGCGATCTGCGCCGACGAACCCTGCGCTCCTGCCACCTTGGCCAGGGAGCGAAGCTTCGCGGCGAGGGCCGCCACGATCGGTACGGGGTCGGCGCCCGTGTCCAGCGCGTGGCGGAGGGTGGAGAGGGCCAGCGGCGCGTTGCCGGCCATGGCCGCGTCGGCGACCTTGAAGGCCGTGGCCTCCACCCTGCCGCCGTAGTAGCGGTCCACCATCTCCGAATCCACCGCCGTCGTGGCGTCAGCGATCAGCTGGCTGCAGGCGGCCGCGAGTTCGGCCAGGTTGGCACCCACCGCGTTGACCAGGGCGTGGACTGCCTCGGGTTCAATCCGCCGGGACGCGGCCTTGAACTCGGTCGCGACAAAGGCCACCTTGTCCGCGTCCTTCTTCAGCGGCTGGCAGTCAACCACCGGCCAGCCGCCCGCCTTGATGGCATCGAGGAGTTTCTTGCCCCGCACTCCCCCGCCGTGGCGCAGCACCAGGACCGCGTCCGGCTCGGGCTGGGCCAGGTATTTCAGGGCGTCGGCAAGGAAGGCGTCATTCATCGCCTCGAGGCCCTCCACCTCGATCAGCTTCTGCTCGCCGAAGAGGGACGGGCTGACGTTCATGGCCAGCGTGCCGGGTTCGTAGCTGCCGGCGTTAAGCCGCGTGACTTCGACGTCGGGGGCGGCGGTACGGACCTGTGAGCGGATCCGGTCCATGGCCCGGGACCCAAGGTAGTCCTCCGGCCCGCCGACCAGCACCACCGGCGCCGGCGTCACGTCGCGCCAGGTGGCGGTGTTCGTCGCCGTGGTCCTGGGGCGTGGGGTCTGGGCAGCAGCCACTCGTGGTTCCTCCGGGAAGTTGGTTTGCAGACTCTAAGCCTGCCACGGCGGGGTCGGTCCACCAAGCCACTTGGGGCGGGCCGGTGCCGGGCACGGCTGCCGCAGGGCGGAAGGGCTTTTCGGTCGAGGATTTCTGTGAGGAACAGCATGGTCCGTTGCTGCATTTTCATCCCCTGCCGGCAGGCCGCGGCGGGGTGGGTGGCGAGCCAGACGCCCGCCAGGGCCAGCCCGGACAGCAGGGCCATCGTTCCCGCGCCGAAGGCGCCCTCCGGCCAGGGCAACGCCGCCCCCGGGAGGGCCGCGAAGTAGCGGGCGATTGCCGCCACGCCGGCGGAGAAGATGCCTGCAATCGTGACCGGCAGTGCGGCCAGGACAGGCACCACCGGCACGAGCGGCACGGCAGCCGTCCCGAGGACCGTAACCGGCGGCACCAGCGCGGCGGCCGCCAGGTTGGCGGGCAGCGCGTAACTGGAGAACTGCGGCTGGAGCAGCACGATCACGGGACCGCAGAACAGCTGGGCGGACAGCGGCACCGCGACGCCGGCCGCCGCCCAGCGCGGCACAACCGCGGGCAGCCAGCCCATCACCGGCCTGCCCGCTACGACAATGCCGAGCGTGGCGAGGACGGAGAGCACAAACCCGAAGTCGGTGGCCAGCGCGGGGTCTGCCAACAGCAGGCCGGTCGAGGCCACACACAGCAGGCTGAGTCCGCGGCCGGCTCGGCCCAACGCAAGCGCCCACAACCCCACCGTCCCCATCAGCGCGGCCCGCAGCACGCTGGCGCCGGGGCCGACCATCAGGACGAAGAGGCCCAGCCCGGCGAATGCGAAGGAGGCGGCCACCGGGCGGGGAAACCGCAGGCCGCGGGCCGCCAGCAGCAGGACCCCGAGGACCAGGCTGCAATTGGCTCCGCTTACGGCCGTCAGGTGGGTCATTCCGACGGTATTCATGGCGGCGGCAAGCTGGGGGTCCAGCGCCCCGGTGTCTCCGGTGACCATTCCGGGCAGGAGGCCGCGCGCGTCGCCGGACAACCCGGCGGCGGCCGTACGGAAGCCTGCCCGCAGCGCTGCCGGGCCGCGTTCCCAGCCGCTGGCGGTTCCCAGCCGGTCCGGGGCGGAGGAAGCCGAGAATATTCCGGCTTCTGCTTCGCCTGCTCCGGCCGGCTTCAGGCGGCCCGTGACGCGCACCCGCTGGCCCGGCTGGGCCTGTTCCCAGTCGCCCCCGCCCATGACGAGCACCTTCGCGCCGGCGTCCACCCTGATGCCGTCGTAGACGGCAACGCGGAGGGTGGCCGGCACCGCCCAACGGTCGGAAAGACCCGAACGGCCCGGCGCGGCGAGCCGCCGCGGGTCGCCGGATACCTCCAGCACCGCCACCACGGAAGCACGGTTGGCGACGGCCCGTGCCAGCGCGCCGTCGTTCCGCTGTGCGGACGCGACCGCGGAATGAGCGCCGGCAGCGCACGAGAGCAGCAGTGCGAGGGCCGCTGTGGCGCGGAAGCTTCGGGGTGCAGCTGAGCTGCCGCGGCGCGGCGGACTCAGCAACAGGGAGCCCGCTGCTGCCGCCAGTCCGGCGCACAGGCCGGCAAGCGCGGCAGGGTCCAGCCAAGCGCCGGCCGCGGCAGTCGCCCACACCAACAGCGCGGCGGGCACGAGCCGGACGTCGTACCGGCGGTGCCGTTCCGGCGGGCCGGAGGGGTCGGCGGCCGGCGGCGCGCCGGCCCGGCGGCGGTGCAGGGCTTCCCGGACACCGTGGTCCAGCGCGGCCAGGGCGGTTCGGGCGGGTCCACCTGGCCGGGGCGCCGAAGGTGCCGGTGACCCCGCGTAGGCCGGGGACGGCGCCTGTCCCGCAGCCGGAGAAACGGGATCCCGGCTTCGGGCGATGGTGTCAGCGGCGGCGTCCCGGAAATCCTGCCAGCGCGGCTGCTGTCCGGTGGGCACGTCAGACCCGCACCAGCGGCCGCAGGGCCTCGAGCAGCTTGGGGCCGACGCCCTCAACGGCGTCGAGTTCCTCAACGCTGCCGAAGCTGCCGTGCTGCTGCCGCCAGTCGACAATGCGCTGGGCCAGGACCGGCCCGACGCGCGGCAGCGTGGCCAGCTCTTCTACGCCGGCGGAGTTCAGGTTGATTTTCCCGGCCGGGGGCGGCGTCCCGCCGGACACGCCCGTCCCGGCAGCGGCGGAGGGGTCAACGGCAGGCTCGGCCGGGTCCGGGCCGCCGCGCTCCGGGACGAGGATCCTTTGCCCATCCTCGACGACTGCGGCCAGGTTCAGCCGGTCCAGGTCTGCCGCGCGGGTACTGCCACCGGCTGCCTTGATGGCTTCGTTGACCCGGCTTCCGCGCGGCAGTTCCACCACGCCGGCCTTGGCGACGGCGCCGGCGACGTGGACCACGATGGTGGCCGTCGCCGTCGGGCCGGGTAAGTCTCCGTCGGCGGGGTCCGCAGCGGCAGCCGCCCCGCCGGAGCCGGCCTCATCGGCCGGAGCCCCCGCGGAACCGGAACCGCCCAGGGATCCCGAACCAGCCGCGGCGTCCCACCCCGGTGCTTCGCCCAGGGGCTGGGCACGGGGTGCGCCGTCGACCGACTGCCACCAGAACCAGCCGCCCAGTAACACGGAGGCCACGGCGGTCAGCGCCGCGGCACGCCGCCCGGTGCGCCATCTGAAGGCCGGGACCGCAGGAGCGCCGGGAGCCGGTGTCTCAGTGCTGGGAGGGCCGGCAGCCGGCAGGTCGGGCAGCGCCTCGTCCGGCACCGGGCCAAGGCTGGCGGCCCACCGGCGCCGGGCCAGGCCCGATCCCTGGCGTGGTCTGCTACGGGCACCGGATCCCGGATATCGGCGAGACATGCAGCCAGCCTACGGACCGCACCGTGCCCGGCTGCAGCCGCGGGAAGGGCTATGTGGAAAGCGCGCCGGGCGCCCCTTCGGTTTCAGCTGCCCCTGGTAGCGGGGTGCTGCTCTCCCCCACGATGACGGCCAGCACGCCAAGGCCGGCGTGGGCCGCCAGCACGGCCGGCAACGAGCTGATCTGCGCCGGCGGGCAATCCGGCAGCAGCCCAGCCAGACGGGACGCCAGTTGCTCTGCCTCGGCCCGGTTGCCGAAGTGGTGCACTGCTATCCGCGCCTCGCCGCGTGGACGGGACAGCGCATCAGCGGCCGCGATTTCCTCCAGCCGGGCAATGGCGCGCGGCGCAGAACGGACTTTCTCCAACGGCACCACCTTGCCGCCGTCGACAGCAAGGATCGGTTTGATCGAAAACATGGTGCCCCACAGCGAGGCGGCCGCGCCGATCCGCCCACCGCGGCGCA
This sequence comes from Arthrobacter sp. SD1074B, assembly GCF_056780195.1. Classification (NCBI taxonomy): domain Bacteria; kingdom Bacillati; phylum Actinomycetota; class Actinomycetes; order Micrococcales; family Micrococcaceae; genus Arthrobacter; species Arthrobacter sp. SD1074B. Next base: position 2,084,766 of record NZ_JBRAZT010000001.1, read on the forward strand.
GCTGCTCGAGGCTTGGCACATAGAAATAAACCTTGGTACGGGCCAGCCGTTCTTCGGCGAAGGCCCTGACCTCGTCCGCGCCCCGGCCATCGGCGGCCGCTACAACGGCACTCTGCACGCCCATGCCCTGCGCCATCCCGACCGTGCGGGAATCCATGACCGCCACCGGGATCCCCACCTTGGCCGCAGCCAGCCGGGCGGAGTCCGCGGTGCCGGAGAGCTCACCGGAAATGTGCAGCGAGACGACCGATTCGAAGCCGCGTGCCGCCGCTGCGAGGTAGGCCTGCTCAAACTGGCCCGGTGAGGGCCTGGAGGTCCGGACCGGGATGCCGCTGGCCAGGGCGACGGCGATCGTGTCGGCGATGTCGTCCTCGCCCTCGCCGTAGATTTCGGCGCCCACCATAACAGGCATCGGCACCACCGTCAGGCGGCCGTCGGCGCTGAAGTCACGGACCCAAGCCGCCGGCAGGGCCGCGGCTGAGTCCGTGACCACAGCCGTCCGGACGGCGACCGCGGGTACCGGTTCCGGAACTGCTCCGGGCCGGGCGGCCTGGCGGAGCCGGACGAGGCGCTCGCGCAGCCACAGCCAGCCCGGGGGCTCACGGTCCGGCACGAAGCACCTCCTGGAAACAGTTCCGGCCGCCGGCAATTGCCGGCGGCCGGTTCACGAACGGCCTGCCCGGCTACGCCGGGACGATGTTGACCAGTTTAGGCACCCGCACAATGACCGTGCGGATACCCCGGCCGTCCAGCGCACGCTGGACGTTGTCCGAGGCCAGCGCCAGTTCGCGCAGCTCATCCTCGGAGATGCCCGGGGACACCTCGAGCCGGTCACGCACCTTGCCCTGGACCTGCACGACGGCGGTGACCGTGTCCTGCACCAGCAGGGCCTCGTCGTGCGTGGGCCAGCCGGCGTTGGCCACCGACGCCGGGTGTCCCAGCACATTCCACAGGTCCTCTGCGGTGTAGGGGGCGAACAGGCTGAGGATCACCGCGACAGCCTCGACGGCCTCGCGGACGGCCGGGTCCGCGCCGCCGGCACCGCCGTCGGCGTCAATCTTTTTGCGGGTCGCGTTGACCAGTTCCATCAGCTTTGCCACCACCACGTTGAACTTGTTGTGCTCCAGCAGTGCCTGCGCGTCGGCGATGGTCCGGTGGGTGACGGTGCGCAGCGCACGGTCACCGGTGGCGAAGTCGACGCCGGGTTCGCTGCTGACGTCCTGGCCGAGCCGCCAGGCGCGGGCCAGGAACTTCGCGGAGCCCGACGGCGACACGTCCGCCCAGTCGACGTCGTCCTCCGGTGGGGAGGCGAAGATCATGGTCAGCCGCACGGCGTCGACGCCGTACTTGTCCAGCTGTTCGCCCAGGTCCACACCGTTACCGAGGGACTTGCTCATCGCCTTGCCGCCGTTGAGCACCTGGCCCTGGTTCAGCAGCGCCCGGAACGGCTCGTCGGCCTCGATCAGGCCCAGGTCGTGGATGACCTTGGTGAAGAAGCGGGCGTACAGCAGGTGCAGGATGGCGTGCTCCACGCCGCCGACGTACTGTCCGACAGGCATCCAGTCGTTGATCCTGGCCGGATCGAACGGGCCCTCGGTGTAGTCGGGCGATACGAAGCGCAGGAAGTACCAGGACGAGTCCACGAAGGTGTCCATGGTGTCCGTGTCGCGCTTGGCCGGGCCGTGGCAGCCGGGGCATTCGACGTTGACCCACGCTTCCGCGGCGGCCAGCGGGGAGGTGCCCTTCGGGGACAGGTCCTCGCCGCGCAGGTTCTCCGGCAGCCGCACTGGCAGCTGGTCGTCCGGAACCGGGACTTCGCCGCAGGCCGGGCAGTGGATGATCGGGATCGGGGTGCCCCAGAAACGCTGGCGGCTCAGCAGCCAGTCACGCAGGCGGAAGTTCACGAACTTCTCGCCGGTGCCCTGCTGCTCCAGGATCCTGATGGCGGCCGGGATGGCCTCCGCTTTGGGCAGTCCGTCCAGGGCGCCGGAGTTGATCAGGGTGCCCTCACCGGTGGTCGCCGTGTCGGACACGGCCGGGTCTTCCTCGCCGGTGTCCAGCACTGCCCGGACGGGCAGGTCGAAGGTCTTGGCGAAGTCCAGGTCCCGCTGGTCGTGGGCCGGGACGGCCATGATGGCGCCGGTGCCGTAGTCGGCCAGGACGTAGTCGGCGGCCCAGACCGGCAGTTTCTCCCCGTTCAGCGGGTTGATGGCGTAGCGGCCGGTGAAGACCCCGGTTTTCTCCCGCTCGGTGGACTGGCGCTCAATCTCCGACAGCGCCTTGACCTGCTCGCGGTAGGCGTCCAGGGCGGCGGCGTGTTCATCGGTGACCAGTTCGACGGCGATCGGCGCGTCGGCGGCGACCACGAAGAACGTTGCGCCGTACAGGGTGTCCGGGCGGGTGGTGAAGACCGTGACATCCTTGGCGGGCTTGCCGCCGGCAGCCTCGACCACGAAGGTCACGTGGGCGCCTTCGGAACGGCCGATCCAGTTCTTCTGCATCGCCAGGACCCGCTCGGGCCAGTGGCCGCGCAGCTCGTCCATGTCGTCCAGTAGCCGGTCGGCGTAGTCGGTGATCTTGAAGTACCACTGGTTCAGGGACTTCTTTGTCACGGCGGTGCCGCAGCGTTCGCAGGCGCCGTTGACGACCTGCTCATTGGCCAGCACGGTCTGGTCCTTGGGGCACCAGTTCACCGGCGAATTCTTGCGGTAGGCCAGCCCGCGCTCGTAGAAGCGCTTGAACAGCCACTGGGTCCAGCGGTAGTACTCCGGATCGGAGGTGTGCAGCCGGCGGGACCAGTCCACGGAGATGGCGTAGCGCTTGAAGGACGCCGCCTGGGTGTCGATGTTGGCGTAGGTCCACTCGCTGGGGTGCGCGTTGCGTTTGATGGCAGCGTTTTCCGCAGGCAGTCCGAAGGAGTCCCAGCCGATCGGGTGCAGCACGTCGTAGCCCTGCTGGCGCAGGTAGCGGGCGACGACGTCGCCCATCGCGAACGCTTCGGCGTGGCCCATGTGCAGGTCGCCGGACGGGTACGGGAACATGTCCAGCACATAGCGGCGTTCCTTCGAACCGTCATCCAGGGGCGTGAAGACCTTGAGGTCCTCCCAGACCTGCGGCCATTTGACCTCCATGGCAGCGAAACTGTAGGCGCCCTCCTCGGGGCCTTCGCTCGCGACGGCTGCTGCTGTTCCGGTCTCTGTCTCCGGCTGAACGCTCACTGCTGGCCTCTTCTGTTCTTTCGATCTTGTCGGATCAGGACTGTCCCGCCTGATCCCTTGGTCCCCTGCTAAGTTCCGGTAACTGTCCCGGACACACAAAAGCCCCTCGACACGGAGGGGCTGCCGCTCGGCAATCCGGGTTTTCGTCGGGATGCCGGGCGGCTAGCTAAGCAGGAGGATCGCACGCATACGACTACTTTAGCGCACGCCCCGCCAGCGCTAGGTAAGCCGCCACGAGCGGCTGAAGTATGGACGCACTGGAGAGGGAGGCCGCACCCCGCCAGGCTGTGGTGGGCACCGCGAAGCGGGCGGGGCGGGTGCGGCCTCCCTCGACAGAGGCTGGGACCTACTTCACGTCCTCGTCGACCCAGTCCATGGACTTGGTGACGGCCTTCTTCCACAGACGCATCTGGCGCTCGCGTTCGGCCTGGTCCATCTGCGGCTCCCAGCGCTTGTCCTCGGACCAGTTGGCGGAGCACTCGCCCAGGTCCTTCCAGAAGCCGACGGCCAGGCCGGCGGCGTAGGCGGCACCGAGCGAGGTGGTCTCGACGACCTTAGGCCGGATCACCGGCACGCCCAGGATGTCGGCCTGGAACTGCATGAGCGCGTCATTGGCGACCATGCCGCCGTCGACCTTGAGTTCCGTCAGCGGCACGCCTGAGTCGGCGTTGACGGCGTCGAGCACCTCGCGGGTCTGGAAAGCGGTGGCCTCCAGCGCGGCACGGGCGATGTGGTTCTTGTTCACGAACCGGGTCAGGCCGACGATCGCGCCGCGGGCGTCGGAGCGCCAGTACGGTGCGAACAGGCCGGAGAACGCCGGCACGATGTACACGCCGCCGTTGTCCTTGACCGCGGCCGCCAGCGTTTCGACCTCCGGGGCGCTGCTGATCATGCCCAGGTTGTCGCGCAGCCACTGCACCAGCGAGCCGGTCACGGCGATGGAGCCTTCCAGCGCGTAGTGCGGTTTGGCGTCGCCGAGCTTGTAGCCGACGGTGGTCAGCAGCCCGTTCTTGGAGTGGACGATTTCCTCGCCGGTGTTAAAGATGAGGAAGCAGCCCGTGCCGTAGGTGTTCTTGGCCTCGCCGGTGTCGAACGCGGCCTGGCCGAACGTTGCCGCCTGCTGGTCGCCGAGGATGCCGGCGACCGGCACTTCACGCAGCAGCTGCGAGGTGTGGACGGTGCCGTAGACCTCGGAGGAGGACTTGATGGCGGGCATCATGGACGCCGGAACCCCGAACGCGTCAAGGATTTCCTGGTCCCAGGACAGCGTCTCGAGGTCCATGAACATGGTCCGGGACGCGTTGGTCACGTCGGTGACGTGGACGCCGCCGTCGGTGCCGCCGGTAAGGTTCCACAGCACCCAGCTGTCCGTGTTGCCGAAGACCAGGTCGCCGGCTTCCGCCTTGGCCCGGGCGCCCTCGACATTGTCGAGGATCCATTTGATCTTGGTGCCGGAGAAGTAGGTGGCCAGCGGCAGGCCGACCTTCTGCTTGAAGCGCTCCGGGCCGCCGTCCTTGGCCAGTTCGTCGACGATCGGCTGGGTGCGGGTATCCTGCCAGACGATCGCGTTGTAGACGGCTTTGCCGGTGGTCTTGTCCCAGACCACCGCGGTTTCACGCTGGTTGGTGATGCCCACGGCGGCGATGTCGTGGCGGGTTAGGTTCGCCTTGGACAGTGCGGAAGCGATGACCTCGCGGGTGTTGTTCCAGATCTCGGCGGGGTCATGCTCCACCCAGCCGGCCTGCGGGAAAATCTGCTCGTGTTCCATCTGGCCGGATGAAACGATGTTGCCGCTGTGGTCAAACACGATGGCGCGGGTGCTTGTGGTTCCCTGGTCAATGGCAATTACATACTGGTTCACGTTGACGTCCTTGTCTGTTGGGCCTGGCGGTTGAAGTGATGCAGTTCTAACGGGTGTTGTTCAGGGGTTCGCTGCAGCAGGATCAGGCTGCGGCGGTGGCGATGATCGGCACCACCGCTGCCACGATGCCGGCGAGTCCGCCGCCGACCAGCGGTCCAACGACCGGGATCCACGAGTAGCTCCAGTCCGAGGACCCCTTGCCCTTGATGGGGAGCAGGGCGTGGGCGATGCGCGGGCCAAGGTCACGGGCGGGGTTGATGGCGTAGCCGGTGGGGCCGCCGAGCGAAACACCGATGCCGACAACCAGCAGCGCCACAGCGAGCGGGCCGAGGCCCGAGGGCGTGCCGCCGAAGGTAAGGATGACGAAGACGAGCACGAAGGTGCCGATGATTTCCGTGATCAGGTTCCACGGGGTGGAGCGGATGGCGGGTCCGGTGGAGAACACGCCCAGCTTGCTGGCGGGCTCCGGTTCGACATCAAAGTGCTGCTTGTGGGCCAACCACATCACCACGGCACCGAGGAAGGCTCCCAGCAGTTCACCGCCGAAGTAGGTCAGGGTGGAGGCGAAGTCGACCGCGACGCCGGGGGCGTACTCCTTCTTGCCGTTGAGCAGCAGGCCGAAGGTGACGGCCGGGTTCAGGTGCGCCCCGGACTTGGCTGCAACGAAGACACCGGCGAAGACGGCAATGCCCCATCCCCAGGTGACCATCAGGAACCCGCCGTTGTTGCCTTTCGTACCTTTCAGGGCGACGTTGGCCACAACGCCGCAACCCAGCAGGGTCAGCATTGCGGTGCCGAATACTTCGGACAGGAAAACTATTCCAAGAGACATCTTTGACTCCTCTATTTTCTGTTGTCAGCCCTTCGCGAGTTTGAAGGGCCGTTGGGCCGGCAGCGGTTTCGCGCTGCCGGCCGGCCACTGCGGGGTCCCCCTGGGAGAAACCCCGCAGCCCTTGTGTCCGGAAGGACCACCCTCCGGGCACGCAAGTTGTTAGGCGACCAGGCTGTGCACCTGGACGCCGTGGAACCGGTGGAGCACCTCCTGGGCATGGGCGATCTCGGCGGTCCGGGTCGAAGCGTTCCAGCCCAGCGGCCCGGACAGGATCTCGGCGACCTCGTTCAGCAGTTCACCGGTCACGAGGCCGCGGAAAGCAAGCGAGGTGCGGCGGATCAGTACGTCCACCAGGTGTCCGAGCTGTTCGTGGGCTGCCATGAATTCCAACTCACGAACGCTCAGCTCCCGGGTGGAGTGCAGCAGGCGATCGGGCCCGGCGTCGAGGTAGGCCATCACGTCCACCGCGCGGGTGCCGTAGCGGGTCAGCAGGCCCGCGGTGCGGTCCGCGTCCCGGCCGGCCCCCATGTGGGCCTTGATCCAGCGCTGTACGCCCTCCTCGGTTTCCGGGAAGCTGGCACCGCCGCCAATGGCGAGCTTCGCCGTCGAGACCTTGCGTTCGAGTCCGAGTTCGGCGAGGACGTCGTTGCTGAGGTGTTCGGCGAGGGCCCGGAAAGTGGTCCACTTCCCGCCGACCAGGCTGAGCACGACGGCGTCCCGCTGACCGCTGCCGCCGGCCTTGCCCTGCCCGCTGCTGCGGGCGGGGCCGCGGCGTTCGATCCGATAGTCGCGGCTGACGAAGCCGGGCTGGGTGGCGTCGTGCCGGGGCAGCGGACGCACGCCGGAGAAGGTGTAGACGATCTGCTCGCGGTCCACCGGGACGTCCGGGAAGACGTGTCCGATGAGGTCGAAGAAGTAGTCGATCTCGGCGTCCGTGCAGACGGTGTCCTCGGACAGGTCGGCGTCGACGTCGGTGGTGCCGACCAGGACGCGGTCGCCCATCGGGTAGATCAGCACGATCCTGCCGTCCGTGTGCTCGAAGAAGATCTCCCGGCCCTGGCAGGCCTCAAGCAGCCCGGGGTGGTCCAGCACGATGTGGGAGCCCTTCGTGCCGCCCATGAACGCCGACTCGGCGCCCATGGCCTGGTTGGTCAGGTCCACCCAGGCGCCTGTGGTGTTGACGACGACGTCGGCGCTGAAGTCGAAGACGTCGCCGGTGAGTTCGTCGCGGAGCTGGACCGTGCCGGACTTCCCGTTCCTTGCGGCCCCGCCGTCCATCGACACCAGGGAGAGGTAGTTGCTGGCACGGGCGCCGTTGCCGCCCGCTTGGCCGGCCTTCTCCCCGTCCTGAAGCACGTCCAGGGTGAGCCGTTCGGGGTTGTGCACCGAGGCGTCGAAGTAGGTCGCGGCGTACTTGATGCCCGGGTGCAGCCGGGGCAGTTCGGCCAGCGCGCGCTTGCGGCCGCGGAACTGGTGGCGCGGCACGGTGCCGCCATCGCGGGAGAAGAAGTCGTACATGCTCAGGCCCAGCTTGATCAGGAAGGCGCCCCGTTCGGTGTGCTTGCCCTGCTTATGGGTCAGGAACCGCAGCGGTGCGGCGAGGATGCCGGAGAACGTGCTGAAGATGGGGATGGTGGTCTGCAGCGGCTTGACGTAGTGCGGGGCGATGCGGAGCAGCCGGTTGCGTTCGACGACGGACTCCTGGACCAGGCGGAACTCGCCGTTTTCGAGGTACCGGATGCCGCCGTGGATCATGTGCGAGGAGGCGCCGCTGGCGCCCTGGCAGAAGTCGCCGCGTTCGACGAGGGCAACGTCGACGCCTTGCAGGGCGAGGTCGCGGAAGGTTCCGACTCCGTTGATACCGCCGCCGATGATGAGCACCTGCGCGTGGGGCCGGTTCCGCAACTGCTGCACGGACATGCGCTGAGTGCTCGACGCCGGATTGCCCGGTGTTGCCTTGTTTCCCAAAACTGCTCCTTGGGGATTGGTGCTGTGCGGCGCGCCCACCGGGCCCGCCGCCGTTCAACACTATTCTTTGGACTAATGGAAAATGGAGTCAAGCACTATGCACAAACGTGCAGAACGGATCTGGAATGTCGCCAACCCGCCCGTCGGACGCCCTCCGCGCCGCCCAGTTGTATTACCTGCAGGACCTGACCATGGACGCCATCGCCCGGGAGCTCCGCACCTCCCGCTCGACCGTCTCGCGGCTGCTCTCGGCTGCCCGGGAATCCGGCCTCGTGCAGATCCAGATCCGCAGCCCGCTGGACACCGGACCCGAACTCGCCAGCATGATCCGTGCCCAATACAAGGTCGACGTTCACGTCGTCCCGGTCGTGGACACCCTCAATGAGGCGGAGACACTGGACCGGGTGGCGATGCAGGCTGCGCGCACCATCGGCCCCCTGGTGGACTCGAACGCCATCATCGGAGTGGCGTGGGGCTCCACCCTGAGCGCGGTCAGCCGGCACCTGACCCGGAAGATCACGCACGACAGCATCATCGTCCAGCTCAACGGCGCCGGAAACATGCAAACCACAGGAATCACCTACGCCTCGGACATCATGCGTCGTTTCGGCAGCGCCTACGGGGCCCGCGTGGAACAGTTCCCGGTACCGGCGTTCTTCGACCACGCCTCAACCAAGAAAGCCATGTGGAATGAACGCAGTGTGCAACGCATCCTGCAGCTGCAGTCCCGGATGAGCATCGCCATTTTCGGGGTGGGATCGGTCGACGCCGACTACCCCAGCCACGTCTACGCCGGCGGCTATCTGGACGAGGACGACCTGAGCGTGCTGGCGGACTCCGACGTCGTGGGCGACGTCGCGACGGTGTTCTTCCGCGCCGACGGTTCATCCGACGGGATCACGCTCAATGAACGCTCCACCGGACCGGACCTGGCCCAGCTGCGGCAGGTCCGGCGCCGGATCTGCGTGGTGTCCGGCGCGTCCAAGATCAACGGGCTCCGCGGCGCGCTGGCCGCCGGCCTGGCCACCGACCTCATCCTCGACGAGGCCAGCGCGCGGCGGCTGGTCAGTTCCGGGGGCCTGTCCTGACGGCCGGGCGCCACCGGCCAGGCCGCTGGAATGGGTAGAGTCGTTGCTATGAGACTCTCCCCCCGGTTGACCCTGAACAACGGTGTGAAGATGGACCGTCTCGGGTTCGGGCTCTATAAGGTTCCGCCCGCCGACGCCGCTGGGCTCGTTACCATGGCCCTGGAGGCCGGCTACCGGCACTTCGACACAGCGGCCATGTACGGGAACGAGACGGGCGTGGGACGGGCAATCGGGGCGCTGTCCGCCTTCGACGGTTCCGCCGGCGGCTCCGGTGAGTTGCACTCCGCCCTCGCCCGGGAGGATCTCTTCGTGACGACCAAGCTCTGGAATGACGACCAGGGCTACGAGGCGACGCTGCGGGCCTTTGACACCTCGATCGCCAAGCTGGGCCTGGAGTATGTGGATCTCTACCTGATCCACTGGCCGTGCGCCCGGCGTGGACTCTTCCCGGAGAGTTACCGCGCCCTTGAGACGCTGTACCGGGAAGGGAAAGTCCGCGCCATTGGGGTGTCCAACTTCCAGCCGGAACATCTGGACCGTCTGCTCCAGGGAGCGGAGGTAGTGCCCGCGGTCAACCAGATTGAGCTCCACCCTTGGCTGCAGCAGGCAGAACTGCGGTCCCTGCACGCCTCGCTGGGCATCACCACGGAGGCCTGGAGCCCGCTGGGGCGGGGCCAAGTGCTGCAGGATCCTGTGGTCTTGGAGCTCGCCGCGGCTCACCGCCGTACCGCAGCGCAGGTGATCCTGCGCTGGCACCTGGAGCTGGGCAACGTGGTGATCCCCAAGGCCAGTTCCTACGCCCGGATCCGCGAAAACCACGACATCTTCGGGTTCAGCCTCAGCGCCGCGGACCTGGACGCCCTCGCCGGCCTGGACCGGGGATTCCGCACCGGATCCAACCCCGACGACGTCAACTAGGACCTCAACGAATGGAACACGTGGCCACCGAGCCCCCGCCCCCGTCTCCGCTGCTCAGCGCCGAACTCGACAACCGCAGCAGCGCTTCCGCGGTGGAGCTGAACGGCACCCGGATCGCTTACTGGAGCTACGAGCCGGTCCGTGAGACCGCTGCCACCCGGACTATCCTCGTGATCCACGGCTTCCGCGGCGACCACCATGGCCTGCTCCGGGTGGTGGACCAGCTGCCCGAAATGCGCCTCATTATGCCCGACCTTCCAGGATTCGGCGTCTCCGCCGCCTTCCCCGCCGGCGGGCACAGCGTCAGCGGCTACGGCGGCTTCATCAGTGACTTCATGACGGCCCTCGGGCTGGGCCCGGACACCGTTCTGCTGGGCCACTCCTTCGGTTCGATCATCGCCAGCCACTTCGTCGCCGACCATCCCGGCGCGGTCGCTGAACTGATCTTGGTCAACCCCATCGCCGCGCCCGCCCTGGAAGGGCCCAAGGGGCTGATGACCAAAGCAGCGGTACTTTACTACGAGGCGGCCGCCCGGCTCCCCCGGGCCCTCGGGAACGCGCTGCTGCGCAACCAGCTGATCGTCCGCGTGATGAGTGAGACCATGGCCAAAACCAAGGACAAGACGCTCCGGCAGTTCGTCCACGCCCAGCACAGCGCCTACTTCTCCGCTTTCGCCAACCGCGACAGCCTCCTCGAAGCCTTTAAGGCCTCGGTCAGCAGCAACGTCGCGGAGGTGGCTCCGCGGCTTGACCTGCCGGTGTTGCTCGTGGCCGGCGAGAAGGATGAGATCGCCGCCCTCCCCGACCAGCACAAACTGCTCCCGCTGCTGCCGGACGGAACCCTCGAAGTCATTCCCGGCGTCGGGCACCTGATCCATTACGAAACCCCGGAACCCGCCGCGGGTTTCATCCGACGCTTCTTGAAGGACCACGCCGCGTGAAAATCCTCATTGACGCCCGCTTCACCAGGCTCGACCACCACGACGGCATCAGCCGCTACGGCGCAAGCCTTATCGCCGCCACCGCCAAGATCGCGGACGTCTCGATGCTCATCAGCGACACCCGCCAACTGGCCCTGCTGCCGGACGTGCCCTACACCCTGATCAACAGCCCGCTCTCACCGGCGGAGTTGTTCGTGGCGGCCAAGGTCAACCCGTTGGGGGCCGAGGTCGTGGTGTGTCCAATGCAGACCATGGGCAGCTGGGGCCGGAAGTACGCCCTGGTCCTGACCCTTCACGACCTGATCTACTACGAGCACCCCGCGCCTCCCGGTTTCCTCCCGGCCCCGGTCCGGGTTCTCTGGCGGCTCTATCACAAGGCGTTCTGGCCCCAGCGGGTGCTGCTGAACCGGGCCGACGTGGTCGCGACCATCAGTTCCACCACCGAGGCCCTGATGGCGAAGTACCGCCTGACGAAGCGGCCGGTCCGGATCGTCGGGAACGCCCCGCAGCCAGGACTCACCCCTAGGGACCCGGGTGCCGGGGCAGACAAGACGCTGCTCTATATGGGGTCCTTCATGCCCTACAAGAATGTCGAGACGATGGTGAAGGGCATGGCCGAGCTGCCCGAGATGACCCTGCACCTGCTGAGCCGGATCGCGCCCGAACGCAGGGGCGAGCTGGAGGCGCTGGCCCCGGCGGGCGCCCACATCGTGTTCCACAACGGCGTGACGGATGCCGAGTACGAGGAGTTGCTGGCCCGCACCACCGCCCTGGTCAGCCTCTCCAAGGCGGAGGGCTACGGCCTGCCCCTGGTGGAAGCGATGTCGCACGGCACGCCGGTGATCGCCAGCGACATCCCGATTTTCCGCGAAGTCGGCGGGGACGCTGTCAGCTATGTTGATCCGGATTCCCCATCTGCGTTTGCCGCTGCGGTGCGCGGGCTTGAGGAGCCGGAGCTTTGGAAGGACCGCTCCAGCCGGGCCGTTCAGCGGGCAGCCGAGTTCAGCTGGGACGCCTCCGCACGCCGGTTGCTGGCGGCCGCCGAGGAAGCCGTGGCCCTGCGCGCGCGCCGCTCGCTTCGACAGTAGCCTTCGACTCCGGTTTGAACCGCGTCCAAAAAGACCCTGCGCCGCTCGCCGCGTTCGCGTAGGCGGAGGCCTGGTTCAGGCGGCACGACACCCGGCGCTGCCGCACCGTGGTTTGAAGGTGTTCCCGTCAGGAACCGGTCCGGCCGCATCTCCGGCCGGACCGTATCGTCAGTGGTTACGCCCGCGCCGTCGCACTCTGGAGCGAAGCGGTTACCGTCAGGAACGGGTCCGGGGGCAGGTCCGGGTCGGGGTTGCCGCCGGGGTCCCGGGGGTGGGGGTGGTCCGGGTCGGTCCTGGTCGAGGTGGTGCCCGGGGGCGGGTTGGTCTCGGTGAAGGGGAGGCCGTTGGGCCAGTGGGGTGGTTCCCAGTCCTGTTGTTCGCTGGCGTAGTGCCGGCCGGTGGGTGATGTCCAGCCGGGTGGGCCGGTGGTGGTGGCCGGGGTGGGGGTCCAGGCGGTGGTGTGTTTGAGGTAGTGGTGTTTGTGGCAGGGCTGGCCCAGGTTGCTGATCCCGGTGGTGCCGCCGTCGGCCCAGGCCAGGAGGTGGTCCGCGTCGTTGTCCAGTGACGGGTTGTTACAGCCCGGGAACGGGCATTTCCCGTCCCGCAGCCGCAGCCATTGCCGCATTGCTGTGGGGAGCCGGTAGCTGGTCCGGCCGATCTCCAGCGGCGCCCCGTCGCGCGGGTCGGTCAGGACCCGGTAGAACGACCCGGCCCCCTCGGCGACCAGCCGCCGGGCCATCGAGGGCGGGATCGGCCCGTACCCGTCCAGCATCGCCGGCTCTTCACTCACACCCAGCAACGACAGCACCGGGACGGTGACCAGGACCTGCGCCCGCGGAACCGGCACACCCCCGGACAAGCCAACGCCCACACCTGTTGCTCCGCCTGTTGCCCCGCGGCTGGTGTTGGTGGGGGGGAGGTTGTTGGTCAGGAGCAGGGTCGCGGCGATGTCGGCGCGGAGCTGGGTGAGGGTCCGGGTCTCGGCCGGGCCCTGCAGCGCCCGGGCCGCCGTGGTGGTCCGTTCCCAGATCCCGGCCGCGGTGTCCGCGGGCAGGTACGCGCGCAGCCAGGCCATGCCGTCCCGGTCCGGTTCGAACTCGAGCCGCCGGTCACAGGCGCTTCCCGTGTGGCGTGTTTCGATGCTGACCGGGTGGTGGCGTTCGCGCCAGGTGCGCGCTTTCGCCCGGAACCGGCCCGGCACGAGTTCCCCGGCCGGGCAGCCGCGGGCCGGGGCCGGTGCGTCCGGGTCCAGGAAATGCGCTTCCAGCGCCGCCGCGCCGGCCGCATCCAGGTTCGCGGCCTCATCGACCATGACCCGGGCGTGCTGCCACGACAGCCCACCCGCACCCAGCGCCGCGAGGGTCAGCGGGAGCACCTCCGTCAGGGCCAGGGCATCGCAGATCAGCGCCCCGGCGGCGCGTTCACTGACCGTCAACACACAGGCGATTTCCGCGACCGTTGACATTTCCTGCACCGCAGCGTCCCGCAGGTTCGCCGCCGGCCGCGCCAGGGCCTGGGAGGAGCGCACGTATCCGGCGGTCAGCAAAGCCTTCAACGCCGCGAGCCGGGACTCACACCGGGCGACCTCCGCCAACCCGTCCAGGCACGCATCCGCCACCTCACGCAACGGATCAACACCGCGGAGCCCGCCCAGACCAGCCGAATCACCGCCCGCCCCGACGCCCTCCAGCAACGCAGCCAACACGGCAGAAGACGCCGCGACAGCCGCCGCCGCACCAATCTCCGCACTCAAAGCCACCCCGCTGCTCATACCCAAAGCCTAGATGCGGGCACCGACAATTTAGGTGAGATAGTCGCACTTGACATGGTTACATGGCCGGTCGGAGCAGTGGTGGCGGTCGGAGCACCGGACACGGCAACGCCAGCTGCCGCCCCGGCCGCCGCCCCGCAAACCGGGTAATCACAGTCGCATCCGCTCTATGGAAGGTTCGCCAGGCTGCTTCAACGTACACCCAGCGCGCAGGCAGGCCAGGCTCCGGTCGGAGAGACGTTGCGGGGTCCGCAGTCGCCCAAAACGACAGATTCAAAGTCGCCGGACAGCCCCGTGCCGGGCCGCGTCAACAACCAGCCTGGCGTGAACCGGTAGCTCCTGGCAGTGCTTCGGCGACGCAGGTTCGGCGACGCCATCGCTGTAAGAACTCATCCGCTAGAGCACGTCGACGCCGTCAAGCCGCAACTGCACGGGATCGTCGGTGCGCCTCGCGGCGGCCGCGGCCTTGACCGCACGCATCGCTTTGGTGGCGTCGGTGGCCTGGGCATACGGGATGAACAGCAGGGTGCGGACGTCCTCGCCGCCGCGCCGCTCTGCAACCGCCGCCGGCGCCCCGGCCACGGAGCCGCCGGCGCCCGGCAACGGCGCGGGCCCAGCCGACCGCAGCACAATGCCTTGCTTCGCCAGTGCCTGCTCGACCGCCTGGGTAAAGTGCCCGACGGCGGTCCTGCCGCCCGTGACGGACGCGATCCGGACGGCTGGGGGCAGCGACAACTCCTGCCGGAGTGCCAGCTCGCGCCCGGCATACCCGGCGGGGTCCCACCGCAGCAGCGCGCCGACGCCGGCCGTGTCCTCCGCGGTGATGACCACCAGGCCGCCCTCGGCCGCGGGACGGACCAGGGCGGCCGCATTGAACCAGCGCCGCACGGCGTCCTCGCCCGCCCGGAGGTTCTCGCGGCGCAGCAGCGAGTCGCCGTCGAGCAGCAGCGCGGCCGCGTACCCGCCCGCCGCGACCGGTTCGGCGCCGACCGTCGCGACCACGAGCGCCTTTGAGTCCGGGACCGAGGCCAACACGCGGTCGCCGGAGGAAGTGACGACGGGTTTGCCCGGAAACGCCCGGCCCAGTTCCTCGGCCGTCCGCAGTGCCCCGGTGGCGCCCCGCCGGAGCCGGACCCCGTTGCAGTGCACACAGTGCCAGTCAGGGGCGGCCGCGGAGCACCAGCGGCACACAGGCACCGCGGCGCTGCCGCCGGGCCCGGCGACGGCCAGCGGGCCGTTGCAGGCGGTGCAGCGCGCCGCTTCGCGGCAGCGTTCGCAGGCCAGGGACGGCGCGTACCCTGCGCGGGCGACCTGGACGAGGACGGGACCGCGTTCCAGGCCTTCCTTCGCGGCGCGCCATGCGGCCCCCGGCAACCGCGCGATCCGCGCCAGCGGATCGCGCTCCTGCTCGAAACTGTCCGCGGTGTTGAGCACGCGCGGGACGCTGCGGCGCATCACGGCGCGCTGCGCTTCGACCGGCCGGGCCCAGCCGGACTCCACCAGCCGCTGCGTCTCCGTGCTGCGGCTGTGTCCGGCGAGCAGGCAGGCAGCCCCCTCGTGCGCCGCCCGGAGCAGCAGGACCTCCCGGGCGTGGGCGTACGGTGAACGCTGCTCGATGTGCAGATCGTCGCCGTCGTCCCAGCACACCACCAGCCCCAGCTTCTGTACCGGGGCGTAGGCGGCCGAGCGGGTGCCCACGGCGACCCCTGCGGCACCGCTGAGCACCCGCAGGAAGCTGCGGTACCGCGGGGTCTGGCCGTCGTCGGCGGTGAGCCGGGCCACGTCGCCGGCCGGCAATAGTTCCAGCAGGGCCGCCTCCACCCGGTCCAGGTCACGGTAGTCCGGAACGACGACGACGGCGCCGCGGCCGGAGCGGCGGACGGCCGCTACGGCTTCGGCGACCATCCGGGGCCAGCTGCCGGGTCCGAAACCCTGCAACACGCTCAGTACGGCACGCGGCGATTCGCCCGCGCCCAGATGCTGCAGGAAGGCCGGGCCGTTGTGGTAATCCGCCCAGCCGGACGTCGGAGCGACGGGCAGCGCGGGCATGCCGGCAGGAGCGCCGGGCTGGCCGCCCGGCTCGCCTTCGGCGCCGCCGGCGCCGCCGGCGACGGGTGCGAACATGGCCGGGTCGAGCCGGCCTGCCGGCGCGAACTCCTTTTCCATTTTGGCCATGCGTGGCGGGACGGCGACGCGCAGGACGTCGCTGACGGTTCCGGCGTACCGGGCCGCGACTCGCCGGGCCAGTTCGGCCACGGCTGGTGTGAGCACCGGAACCGGCGACACGACCTTGTACAGCGGGACCAAGGGGTGGCCGGCGTCGGACGCCGCCGTGCGCTCGAGCAGGAACCCGCCGAGTTCCTGGCCGCTGAATTTCACCTTGACCCGGACGCCGGGACGGGCCGCCACATCGAGGTCCGCCGGCACACTGTAGTCGAACGGCCGGTCCAGGTGCGGGAGGGACGACTCCAACAGCACCCGTGCCACCGGCAACTCGGCGGCAAGGGCCGGCCCGGCGGCAGCTGCGGAGGCGGGAAAACCCTGCAGCAGGGAGAGCTGGAGCGGCTCGTCGGGCGCGGCGGCGCCGTTACGGGCTGGGGTCACGGTGATCGCCTCCTTCAGCAGCTGGTCAGGTTTAACAAAGGCAACGCCACTTCAGCTGGCAGCCGCCTTAAAGACTGTAGCCAGGCCGCCGGTCGGCGGCCTGGCTACAGCACATCACAGAGCTGTGACATTCAAGGCATAAGACGTTCAGCGGAGGGGCCGGTTCCTAGGCGTTAAAGAAGGCCTTCAGTTCGTCCACCCGGTCCAGGCGTTCCCAGGTGAAGTCCGGCTCCTCGCGGCCGAAGTGGCCGTGTGCGGCTGTCTTGGCGTAGATCGGGCGCTTGAGGTCGAGTGCGTCAATGATGGCGCGCGGGCGCAGGTCGAAGATCTCGGCGATCGCGTCGCTGATCCGGGCCGGGTCGACGGTTTCGGTGCCGAACGTTTCCACGTAGGTCCCCACGGGGCGGGCCTGGCCGATCGCGTAGGCGATCTGGATTTCGGCGCGCTTCGCGAGGCCTGCGGCCACGACGTTCTTCGCTACCCAGCGCATCGCGTAGGCGGCCGAACGGTCCACCTTGGACGGATCCTTGCCGGAGAAGGCGCCGCCGCCGTGCCGGGCCATCCCGCCGTAGGTGTCGACGATGATCTTGCGGCCGGTCAGGCCGGCGTCACCCACGGGGCCGCCGATCACGAACGCGCCGGCCGGGTTGAGGATGTTGCGTGACCGGGAGGTGTCCAGGTTGGACAGCGCCATGACCGGATTGACGACGTGCTCGGCCAGGTCGGCGCGGAGCTGGTCGAGGCTGGCGCCTTCGGCGTGCTGGCTCGAGATCACGACGGTCTCGACCGAGACCGGGCGGTCGCCGTCGTAGCCGACGGTGACCTGCGTCTTGCCGTCCGGGCGCAGGTAGCCGAGCTGGCCGGACTTGCGGACCTCGGTGAGGCGCTCGGAGAGACGGTGCGCCAGCCAGATCGGGACCGGCATATACGAGGGGGTCTCGTCGCTGGCGTAGCCGAACATGATGCCCTGGTCGCCGGCGCCCTGGAGGTCGTAGTCGTCTTCCTGGCGGCCTTCGCGCGCTTCGAGGGAGTTGAAGACTCCTCCGGCGATGTCGTTGGACTGCTGGCCGATGGAGACGGAGACGCCGCAGCGGGCGCCGTCGAAACCGTTCGCGGAAGAGTCGTAGCCGATCCCGAGGATGGTCTCGCGGACAATCTGCGGGATTTCCACGTAGGCGTCCGTGGTGACTTCGCCAGCCACGTGGACCAGGCCGGTGGTGGCCAGGGTCTCGACGGCGACGCGGGACTCCGGGTCCTTGGCCAGCAGGGCGTCGAGGATCGCATCGCTGATCTGGTCGCAGATCTTGTCGGGGTGTCCTTCGGTCACCGACTCGGACGTGAAGAGCCGGAGCGAGGCGGGCGTGGACCCGTGGAAGTCTGGGATGTGCAGCGGTAAAGTCACTCAACTACCTTACTGGTTGGGAAACGGGCGTCCTGCGGCGTGTGTCCCCCGGCGAAGGAGACCTTGATTACGCCAGCGCTCAAGCGGGCGGAACAACCCGGTTCAACTCGGCGCTGATGCGGTCAATGACGGCAGCCGCGACGTCGGATTTGGAACCCGACGCCTCTTGGGGTTCGGAGCCGGAGCGCGCAAGGATGACTACGGCGTTGCTGTCCTGGCCAAAGACCTGGTCCTGCCCCACCTGGTTGACCACCAGCAGGTCGCAGGCCTTGCGGCGCAGCTTGGCCGCGGCGTACTCCAGAACGTCGCCGTCGGCGTCGCCGGTCTCGGCCGCGAAGCCAACAATGAGCTGGTTCCGGGAGGCGGCGTCACGGATCTCGACGAGTTCGCGCAGGATGTCGGGATTGCGGACCAGGGAAATCACCGGGTCGGCGACGTCGTCGCGCTTCTTGATTTTGGTCCCGGACACGTCGGCCGGACGGAAGTCGGCCACGGCGGCGGCCATGATGACGACGTCGGAATCGGCTGCGGCGTGCAGCGCCGCCTTGCGCAGTTCCAGCGCGGTCTCGACCTGCACCACCTCGACGCCGGTGGGCGCCGGAACGTCCATATGCGCTGCCAGCAGCCGGACCCTGGCGCCGGCCTCGCGGGCCGCAATGGCCAGCGCCACGCCCTGCTTGCCGGAGGACCGGTTGCCCAGGAAACGGACCGGGTCCAGGGGTTCGCGGGTGCCGCCGGCGCTGATGGTCACGGTGAGGCCGGCCAGCGGCCGGTGGGCGGCCGCAGCCGAAAGGTCCGCGTCCGGCGCCGGCAGGTCGGGGGTGTTCGGCACCGCGGGAGCGCCGGCCAGCGCCAGGGCGGCGGCGAAAATCGCTTCGGGTTCGGGCAGCCGGCCCGGACCGGAGTCCGCGCCGGTCAACCGCCCGGTAGCGGGTTCCAGCACCGTGACGCCGCGGCTGCGCAGCGTTTCCACGTTGGCCTGGGTCGCCGGGTGGCGCCACATTTCGGTGTGCATCGCCGGGGCCATCAGCACCGGGCCGCCGGCCATCAGCAGCGTGTTGGTCAGCAGGTCGTTGGCCTGGCCGGTGGCGGCACGGGCCAGCAGGTCCGCCGTGGCCGGGGCCACCACCATCAGGTCCGCCTCATGGCCGAGCCGGACGTGGTTGACGGTGTGCACCTCGTCGAAGACGCTGTTGCTGACCGGGTGCCCCGAGAGGGCTTCCCAGGTGGCCACACCGACGAACCGGGTGGCGGCGTCGGTGGGAATGACGGTGACGTCATGGCCGGCTTCAGTAAAAAGCCGGAGGAGCGATGCCACCTTGTAGGCGGCAATCCCTCCCCCGACTCCGAGGACTATGCGCACGTGACCTCCGTCAGGCAGCAGAGTTATTACTCTGCGGCGGCTTCGATCGGCGTGGAAACGAGCTTGCCTTCGTTGATTTCGCGCAGCGCGATGGAAAGCGACTTTTCGTTCAGCTTGGTGTCGACCAGCGGGCCGACATACTCGAACAGGCCCTCGTGCAGCTGGGCGTAGTAAGCGTTGATCTGCCGGGCGCGCTTGGCACCGAAAATCACCAGTCCGTACTTCGAATCGGCAGCCTTCAGCAGCTCGTCGATCGGCGGGTTGATGATGCCTTCAAGGTTCGTGGACACGAATTCTCCAAATTCTAACGGGCCAATCCGACCCTGCGGTTTAGTGCGGGTGCGGCGTTAGCCCCATGAGTGAAACAAGCTCATCCGCTGCCCGACGTACGTCATCGTTGATGACTGTGTGATCGAACTCCGGTTCAGCGGCTAGTTCTACTTTACCGGTTTCCAGCCGTCGTTGCTGTTCCTCGGCAGATTCCGTGCCGCGGCCCACCAGACGGCGCACCAATTCTTCCCAGCTTGGCGGGGCGAGGAAGACGAACTGCGCGTCCGGAACGGCCTGCTTCACCTGGCGTGCGCCCTGCAGATCGATTTCCAAAAGTACCGAGCGGCCCTCTGCAATTGCCGCGTCTACTGTGCTCTTAAGGGTGCCGTAAGTGTTCTGCCCATGAACAACAGCCCATTCCAACAGTTCCCCTGCTGAAATGAGGGCGTCAAACTCTTCCTTGGATTTGAAGTAGTAGTGCACCCCATCGATCTCACCAGGCCGCGGCGGGCGGGTGGTTGCCGACACCGAAAGCCAGACTTCGGGATAGTTGTCCCGAATGTAGGTGGACACGGTGCCTTTGCCGACAGCCGTCGGACCGGCGAGGACTGTCAGTCCCGGTTTCTTGCTCACGTATTCCTTTGGGCGGTGGTGGAAGCTCGGCGCGCCGGGCTATTTCTTGTCTATAAAATCTACCAGCGACCGGCGTTGGTGGACTCCAAGTCCACGCACCCGCCGGGAGGCGGCAATTCCGAGCCGCTCCATGATGGCCGCGGCCCGCACGTGCCCGATGCCCGGCAGCGCCTCCAGCAGCTCGACCACCCGCATCCGGGCGATCGCCTCATCCGTCTCCCCCGCGCTGAGTAGCTCCGCGATGGACAGCTTCCCCGCCTTCAGCTTCTCCTTGGCCCCGGCACGGGCCACCCGGGCCGCGGCGGCCTTGTGCAGGGCGTCGGCACGTTCCTGCGGCGTGAGGGGTCGCAAGCTCACTGAGGTCCTCCCTGCGTAGCTGTCCTGAACCTACCGTCTGGAGCCGCCGGAAATCAATGGACCTGTTCCGGCGCGGTGCCGGCAGGCGCCAGGGGCTACGCTGCGCGGAGGTCGTCCAGCGTGCGCCGGGCGGCCTCGCGCAGGGCGGCCGGCTGCGGTCCGGCAGCCAGGATGTCCCGGCTTGAGGTTCCAAGCACCTGGCCGTAGGCATCGCCGAAGGTGCGCCGCAGATCCGCCGCCGTGGCTCCCTGTGCCCCCAGGCCAGGTGCGAGGATCGGGCCGCGGACCGCCGCGAGGTCCAGGTCCAGGTCGGTCAGCGCGGTGCCGACGGTCGCGCCGACGACGAGGCCGACGGAACCGAGGTCCCCGGCATATCGTGCGTTCTCCGCGGCGGCGGCCCGGACAATCCGCCGGGCGACGGAGTCAGCCCCGCCGACGTGCTGCACGGAGGCACCCTCGGGGTTGGAGGTGAGGGCCAGGACGAAGACACCGCGTCCGGACTGCGCCGCGAGGTCCAGGGCCGGCCGGAGCGATTCGAAGCCGAGGTACGGGCTCAGTGTGACCGAGTCCGCGGCCAGCGCCGAGCCGTCGCGCAGCCACGCGTCGGCGTAGGCGGCCATGGTGGAGCCGATGTCTCCACGTTTGGCGTCGGCGATGCTGAGCACGCCGGCCTCGGCGGATGCCGCGAGGGTGCGTTCCAGCACGGCCATGCCGGCCGAGCCGTGGCGCTCATAGAGCGCCACCTGCGGCTTCACCGCGGCAGCGAGCGACCCCACGGCCTCCAGCACGGTAAGCGAGAAGCGCTCCAGCCCGGCGACGTCGTCGTCCAGGCCCCAGCGCTGCAGCAGCGACGGATGCGGGTCGATGCCGACGCAGAGCGGGCCCCGCGCCGCCATGGCGCGGCCCAGCCGGGAGCCGAACGACTCCCGGCCGGCCGTTTCAGCGGTGGCTGCCTCAGGCATGCTGGGACACCGTGTTCGCGGGCGCAGCCTGCGTGGCCCGTTCCTGGGCGACGCGCTTCTGCGACTCCGCGAGGGCCGCTGCGTGCTCCTGCAGGCTGGTGACGGACCACTCGTAGGTCCGCATCGCTTCGATGGCCTGGACGGCGGCGTTGAACTCGGCCACCGTGGTGATGCACGGAATGCCGATCGACGTGGCTGCGGCACGGATTTCGTAGCCGTCACCGCGGGCTTCGCCGCCGGAGGGGGTGTTGAAGACCATGTCGATCTCGCCGGCGACGATCAGGTCCGCGATGGTGCCCTCGCCCTCGGCGCTGGAGCCCTCGGCGACCTTGCGGACCGTGGTGGCCTGCAGGCCGTTGCGACGCAGCACGTCGGCGGTGCCGCCGGTGGAGACGATCTCGAAGCCGAGGTCCGAGAGGCGCTTGACGGCCATGATGACGGCGCGCTTGTCCCGGTTGGCGACGGAAACGAACACCTTGCCCTCGGTGGGCAGCGCGTTGTTGGCCGCGGCCTGGCTCTTGGCGAACGCCGTGTCGAAGTGCTTGTCGATGCCCATGACCTCGCCGGTGGAGCGCATTTCCGGGCCGAGCAGGGAGTCCACGACCTTGCCCTCCAGCGTGCGGAAGCGGCTGAACGGCAGCACCGCTTCCTTGACCGCCACAGGGGCGTCCAGCGGCAGCGTCGAACCGTCGCCGGACTCGGGCAGCATCTTGTAGGCGGTGCGGAGCTGGTTAATGGTGACGCCGGTGCCGATCAGGGCCGCGGCCTTGGCCATCTGCACGCCTGTGGCCTTGGAGACAAACGGTACGGTGCGGGAGGCGCGGGGGTTGGCTTCGAGCACGTAGAGCACGTCGGACGCGAGGGCGAACTGGATGTTGATCAGGCCGCGGACGCCGACGCCTTCGGCGATGGCCCGGGTGGCGGTCCGGACCCGGTCGATCACGTTGTTGCCCAGGGTGATGGGCGGCAGCACGCAGGCGGAGTCACCAGAGTGGATTCCGGCTTCCTCGATGTGCTCCATGATGCCGCCGAGGTACATGTCCTTGCCGTCGTAGAGGGCGTCGACGTCGATCTCGACGGCGTCCTCGAGGAAGCGGTCGATCAGTACCGGGTGGTCCGGGGTGATTTCGGTGGCGTTGGCGATGTAGCGGGAGAGGTTCGGCTCGTCGTAGACGATCTCCATGCCGCGGCCGCCGAGCACGTAGGAGGGGCGGACCAGGACCGGGTAGCCGATTTCGTCGGCGATCTTCTTGGCGTCCTCGAAGGAGACGGCGGTGCCGTTCTTCGGGGAGATCAGCCCGGCCTCGTCCAGCACCCGGGAGAAGGCGCCGCGGTGCTCGGCCAGGTCGATGGCCTCCGGGGAGGTGCCGAGGATCGGCACGCCGGCGTCGGCGAGCTGCTGGGCGAGCTTGAGCGGGGTCTGGCCGCCGAGCTGGACGAACACGCCCATCACGCCGCCGGTGCGCTCTTCAGCCGCGATGACCTCGAGGACGTCCTCAAGGGTGAGCGGCTCGAAGTAGAGCCGGGTGGAGACGTCATAGTCGGTGGAGACGGTCTCCGGGTTGCAGTTGACCATCACGGTTTCGTAGCCGGCCTTGCGCAGCGCCATCGAGGCGTGCACGCAGGAGTAGTCGAACTCGATGCCCTGGCCGATCCGGTTCGGCCCGGAGCCGAGGATGATGATGGACGGCTTGGCGTGCAGCGCCACCTCGTCCTCCTCGTCGTAGGACGAGTAGTGGTACGGCGTGTACGCGGCGAATTCGGCGGCGCAGGTGTCCACGGTCTTGTAGACCGGGCGGATGCCCAGCGCCTGCCGGACGCCGCGGACGACGTCCTCGGAGTTGTGCGTCAGCGCGCCGATCTGCGCGTCGGAGAAGCCGTGCCGCTTGGCGCGCTGCAGCATCTCCTGGGTCAGGGCGGTGGAGTGCCGGATTTCCTGCGAGATCTCGTTCAGCAGCTGGAGCTGGTCCAGGTACCAGGGGTCGATCTTGGAGGCCTCGAACAGCTGTTCCACGGTGGCGCCGCCGAGCAGCGCGCGCTGGACCTGGTGCAGGCGTTCGGTGCTGGGCCGCTTGGCCTTCTCGATCAGTTCCGGGACTTCCCATTCCGGGACCGGGCTGAAGTCCAGTTGGGAGCCCTTCTGTTCCAGCGACCGGAGCGCCTTCTGCAGCGCCTCGGTGAAGTTCCGGCCCATGGCCATGGCCTCGCCCACCGACTTCATGGTGGTGGTCAGGGTGGAGTCCGCGGCGGGGAACTTCTCGAAGGCGAAGCGCGGGACCTTGACGACGACGTAGTCGAGGGTCGGCTCGAAGGAGGCCGGCGTCTTCTGCGTGATGTCGTTCGGGATCTCGTCCAGGGTGTAGCCGAGGGAGAGCTTCGTGGCGATTTTGGCGATCGCGAAGCCGGTGGCCTTGGACGCCAGGGCCGAGGAGCGGGAGACGCGGGGGTTCATCTCGATCACCACGACGCGGCCGGTGTCCGGCTCGACGGCGAACTGGATGTTGCAGCCGCCGGTGTCGACGCCGACTTCCCGGATGACCGCGATGGAAATATCGCGCAGCCGCTGGTATTCGCGGTCCGTCAGGGTCAGCGCCGGGGCAACGGTGATGGAGTCGCCCGTGTGGACGCCCACCGGGTCGAAGTTCTCGATGGAGCAGACCACCACGACGTTGTCGTTCTTGTCCCGCATCATTTCGAGTTCGTATTCCTTCCAGCCAAGGATGCTCTCTTCGAGCAGCACCTCGGACGTGGGGCTGTACTGCAGGCCCTGGCCGACGATCCGGCGCAGGTCCTCCTCGTTGTAGGCCAGGCCGGAGCCGAGGCCGCCCATCGTGAAGGAGGGCCGGACCACCATCGGGTAACCCAGGTCCTGGGCCGCGGTGAGGGCCTCGTCCATGGTGTGGATGATGTGGCTGCGCGCGGATTCGGCACCGCAGCGCTCCACCACGCCCTTGAACTTCTCGCGGTCCTCGCCGAGCTCGATCGCCGCAATGTTGGCGCCGATCAGCTCCACGTTGTACTTCTCCAGCACACCGTTCTTGTCCAAGGCGATCGCCGTGTTCAGTGCGGTCTGGCCGCCCAGGGTGGGCAGCAGCGCGTCGGGGCGTTCCTTGGCGATGATCTTCTCGACGACCTCGGGCGTGATCGGCTCGATGTAGGTGGCGTCGGCGAACTCCGGGTCGGTCATGATCGTGGCCGGGTTGGAGTTGACGAGGATGACGCGCAGGCCTTCCTCCTTGAGGACGCGCAGTGCCTGGGTGCCGGAGTAGTCGAATTCGGCCGCCTGGCCGATCACGATCGGGCCGGAACCGATGACCAGGACGCTCTTAAGGTCAGTTCTCTTGGGCATTACTTCTTGTCCTCAGTCTTGGAGTCGGTGGCAGTCTTGGTGTCAGCGTTCCTGGTGTCCGCCATCAGCTCGATGAAGCGGTCGAAGAGGTACGCGGCGTCGTGCGGGCCGGAGGCCGCTTCGGGGTGGTACTGGACCGAGAAGGCCGGAATGTCGAGGCAGGACAGGCCCTCGACGACGTCGTCGTTGAGGCTGATGTGGCTGACCTCGACGCGGCCGAAGCGCTCCTCCGGAGCCTGGGTGGCGCCGTCTAGCGGGGCGTCGACGGCGAAGCCGTGGTTTTGCGAGGTGATTTCAACCTTGCCGGTGCGGCGGTCCATCACGGGCTGGTTGATGCCGCGGTGGCCGTAGCGGAGCTTGTACGTGCCGAAGCCGAGGGCGCGGCCCAGGATCTGGTTGCCGAAGCAAATGCCGAAGTAGGGCAGCTTGGCGTCCAGCACGGAGCGCAGCAGGTTCACCTGGCTGTCGGCGGTGGCGGGGTCGCCGGGACCGTTGGACATGAAGACGCCGTCCGGGTTGACGGCCTTGATGTCATTGAGGGTGGCGGTGGCCGGCAGCACGTGCACCCGGACGCCGCGCTCGGCGAAGCGGATCGGGGTCATCCGCTTGATGCCAAGATCGATCGCGGCGATGCTGAACCGCGGTTCGCCTTCCCAGCCCCAGTCTGCGGGTTCGACGGTGTACGCCTCGTCGACGCTGACTTCCTCAGCAAGCCGGGAGCCTTCCATCGGCGCGCTGGCCAGCACGGCGTCCACGAGTTCCTTGTCCGTGGCGCCGGCGGCGTCGCCGGAGAAGATCCCGGCGCGCATGGTTTTGTGTTCGCGCAGGTGCCGGGTGATGGCGCGGGTGTCGACGCCTTGGATGCCGACAACTCCCTGGTCGGTCAGCTCCTCGTCCAGGCTGCGTTCCGAACGCCAGTTGGACGCACGTCGCGCGGCGTCGCGGACGATGTAGCCGGCCACCCAGATGCGGCGGGATTCGGCGTCGTCGTGGTTCACGCCGGTGTTGCCGATGTGCGGCGCGGTCTGCACCACGAGCTGCCGGGCGTAGGACGGGTCGGTGATGGTTTCCTGGTAACCGGTCATGCCGGTCGCGAAGACCGCCTCGCCCAGCGCGGTACCGGTGGCGCCGTAGCTGCGGCCGCGGAAGATCCGGCCGTCCTCGAGGACGAGCACGGCGGGGGCGGAGGCTGCTGCTGCAGCGGGTGCAGAGTCGTTTGCTGTCACTGTTTCTTCAATCACTGTTTGTTCTGACACTTCTGTTCCTGACACTGCTGTCTCTGACACTGCGTGGGAGTCTGTCACGTCGTTACTTTCCACTATCGGCTTCTGCCTGAGGGGCTGCGGAGATCAAATCTTGGAGGGTGGACAGGAGCAGGGCCTTGTCCTCGGCCCGGCGGGTGCGGAAGCCGGTGTCCAGCTCCTTGGCGCCAAGCAGCCAGCTGAGCACCAGCAATCCGTCTTTTTCGACAAACTTTCCGGCCATGCCGCTTTCCTGCCGGACGCCGGTGAGGCTGGCCGCCGGGATGAAGACGGGTGCGGCGCCGGAGCGGTCGAACAGCACGCCTTCGGGGTGGACGCTGAGCCGGGCGTTGGTGCGCAGGCCCAGCTGGTGGACGGCGATCCGATCCAGCCAGTCGCCGGCGGCGGTGGAGGCGACGTACTGGCCCTCGGCGGCAGCCAGCGGTCCGCCAAGCTCCGCGGGGACGGCCGGGAGCGGCTCGACGTCGGCCTGGCGGCGCAGCCGGTTGCGCCAGCCGATCCAGATCAGGACCAGCGCGACGCCGATCAGGACCAGCGTCAGCAGCAGGGAGAGTTCCTTGACCATCAGGGCCGGACCGCCGCTGCCATGTTGGGGGCATCTGGGAGCCACCGGTACGGGGTGTTGAGTTCCCCGTTCAGGACGGTGGGATGGCCCTTGAAGAAGGTGGCCACCACCTTGCCCGGGAGCTCCCGGCCGGCAAACGGAGAGTTACGGCCCATGGTTGCCATCTTAGAAGGGTCCACGGTCCAGCGCGCAGCCGGGTCCACGAGTGTGACGTTGGCGGGTTCGCCGGCCTCCAGTGGCCGGCCCTGGTCCGCCAGCCGGCCGATCGCGGCTGGCGTGGTGGAGGTCACGCGGGCGAAGTCGGCCCAGTCCATCAAGCCGGTTTCGATCATGGTGTGCTGCACCACCGAGAGGGCGGTTTCCAGCCCGGTCATGCCCATCGCGGCCTGCGCCCACTCGCATTCCTTGTGTTCGCTCGGGTGCGGGGCGTGGTCGGTGCCGACGACGTCGATCGTGCCGTCCGCCAG
Organism: Arthrobacter sp. SD1074B; assembly: GCF_056780195.1. Lineage (NCBI taxonomy): Bacteria > Bacillati > Actinomycetota > Actinomycetes > Micrococcales > Micrococcaceae > Arthrobacter > Arthrobacter sp. SD1074B. The sequence continues at coordinate 2,111,685 of NZ_JBRAZT010000001.1, forward strand.
CCCGGCGCGCAGGGCCTGGACGTCTTCGTCGGTGCGCAGCGGCGGGTTGACCTTGTAGACCGGATCATAGCTGCGGACCAGTTCGTCGGTCAGCCAGAGGTGGTGCGGTGTGACCTCGGCAGTGACGTTGATGCCGCGCGACTTGGCCCAGCGCACGATCTCCACCGAGCCGGCGGTGGACACATGGCAGACGTGCAGCCGGGATCCGACGTGCTGGGCGAGCAGGACGTCGCGGGCAATGATGCTTTCCTCGGCGACGGCCGGCCAGCCGGCGAGGCCGAGCACTGCGGAGACCGTTCCCTCGTTCATCTGCGCGCCGGCGGTGAGGCGGGGTTCCTGTGCGTGCTGGGCGACGACGCCGTCGAACGCCTTGACGTATTCCAGGGCCCGGCGCATCAGCACGGGGTCGCTGACGCAGACGCCGTCGTCGGAGAAGACCCGGACCCGGGCGCGGGAGTCTGCCATGGCGCCGAGTTCGGCCAGCTGCTCCCCGGCCAGGCCGACGGTGACGGCACCGACCGGACGGACGTCAACCCAGCCGGCGGCGCGGCCCAGGCTGAAGACCTGTTCGACGACGCCGGCGGTGTCCGCAACGGGTGTGCTGTTGGCCATCGCGTGCACCGCGGTGTAGCCGCCCAAGGCCGCGGCGCGGGTACCGGTCTCGACGGTTTCAGCGTCTTCACGGCCAGGTTCGCGCAGGTGGGTGTGGATGTCGACCATGCCGGGCAGGGCAACGAGGCCGGCGGCCTCAATCACCGTCGCGTCCCCGGCGTCGAGGTCCTGGCCGCGGTCGGCGATGACACCGTCGCGGATCAGCAGGTCTTCAGCGGGTCCGCCGAGGATCGCGGCGCCCCGGATGAGGTAGGCGCCGGCGCTGCCTGTGTCCTGTTGTTGCGATGCCATCAGTTGCTCTCCTTGGAGTAGGCGGCGGTGGTGGTCGCTGGTTCGCGGGTGTCCCCGGAGAGCAGCAGGTAGAGGGCGGCCATCCGGATGGACACCCCGTTGCGCACCTGTGCCAGCACGGTGGAACGGGGCGAGTCGGCGGCGGCCGAGGATATTTCCAGCCCGCGGTTCATCGGGCCGGGGTGCATGATGATGGTGTCCTTCAGGCCCAGGCTGTCGAGGGCACGGAGCCGGGTGTCGTCGAAGCCCCAGCGCCGTGAGTATTCGCGGGTGGTCGGGAAGAACGAAGCGTTCATCCGCTCACCCTGCACGCGGAGCATCATCATCGCGTCCACGCCCCGGGCGAGGGTCTCGTCGAGGTCGTAGCTGACGGTGCAGGGCCAGGCCTCGACGCCGATCGGCAGCAGCGTGGGCGGCGCCACAAGGGTGACTTCCGCCCCCAGGGTGCGCAGCAGCCAGACGTTGGAGCGGGCCACGCGGGAGTGCAGCACATCACCGGCGATCGCAACGCGCATGCCCCGCAGGTCCGCGCCGGCGGACGGGGTGCCGGCGAGCTGTGACCAGTGCCGGCGCATGGTGAATGCGTCCAGCAACGCCTGGGTGGGGTGTTCGTGGGTGCCGTCGCCGGCGTTGATGACGGCGGCGTCGATCCAGTCGGTCGCCGCCAGCCGGTGCGGGGCGCCGGACGCCCAGTGACGGATGACGACGGCGTCGGCACCCATGGCGGCTAGCGTCTGGGCGGTGTCCTTGAGGGATTCGCCCTTGGAGACAGAGGAGCCTTTCGCGGCGAAGTTGATGACGTCCGCGGAGAGCCGCTTCGCGGCTGCTTCGAAGGAGATGCGGGTGCGGGTGGAGTCCTCGAAGAAGAGGTTTACCACGGTGCGGCCGCGCAGTGCCGGGAGCTTTTTGACCTCGCGCTCCCCCACCGCGGCCATCTCTTCGGCGGTGTCGAGGATGCGGATCGCGTTGGCGTAGCTGAGGTCTTCGGTGGAGAGCAGGTGCTTCATGCAGTGGCCTCGATAACGACTTCGTTCACTGCTTCGCCGCCGGCGGAGTCTGTTTCCTCGAGCCGGACGCGGACTTTCTCCGCGGAGGAGGTGGGGAGGTTCTTGCCGACGTGGTCGGCCCGGATCGGCAGTTCGCGGTGGCCCCGGTCAATCAGGACGGCCAGCCGGACGATCCGCGGGCGGCCCAGGTCGATGATGGCGTCCAGCGCGGCGCGGATGGTGCGGCCGGAGTAGAGCACGTCGTCGATCAGCACCACCACTTTGTTGTCGATCCCGGTGCGGGGCAGCTGGGTGGGGTACGGGGGCCTGGTCGGCTGGTGCGAGAGGTCGTCACGGAACATGGTGACGTCCAGCTGGCCGACGATCGCGGCCGGGTCCACGCCGGGGTCGGCGGCGGCGATCTTCGCGGCGAGCCGGACGGCGAGCGGGTAGCCCCGCCGCGGGATGCCCAGCAGGACCAGGTCCTGGGAGCCCTTGTTGGACTCAAGAATCTCATGGGCGATACGAGTGAGTGCACGGTCGATGTCAGCCTGGTTGAGGACAACCCTGCTGAGCTGGACCTTGGCCGGAACCGGTGCTTCTGGAACAGAAGTCAACGCTCGTCTCCCCTTTCCCCGCCTCACGGGACGGAATTAAAAAAGGATCATTTGCCCTTTCAAATTACCACACGGGCCGCCGCCGACCGGCCCGTGGAGAGGCGGTGTGCGTCACACCGCGGTCCTGCCCCGCTGGCCATATTCGGCTGCCCGGCGCCGCGCGGCTTAGGCTCGTGGCATGACGAGCTTTGATCCTCCGCCGGGCGCCCGCACACCGGGCCGGCCGCCGCTGGCTGGACAGATACCGCAGCAGGCCAACCCCAGCTGGATGGGACAGGTCCGGCCGCAGAACTACCGGCCGGCGCCGGGCTACGGGCCCGCACCCGGCGGCCACGTAGTGGCACAGCTGCTGCCGCGGCCCCGGGCCTCGGCGGGCATGGCGGCGTTGGTGCTGGGCGGTGGGCTGCTCGCCTTCATGAGTTTGTTCCTCGTGCTGCCGTTCGTGCTGGAAAACACCGGCCCCGGCGGCTTTGTCGTAGGCTTTATCGCCTCGCTGCTGCCACTCGGCTCGGTCCTGCTGGCGGTCCGCTACATCGACCGCTGGGAGCCCGAACCGAAGCGGCTGCTGCTCTTCGCGTTTGCCTGGGGAGCGCTCGTGTCGATTTCCGTGACGATGCTGATCCAGCCGTTCTTCTCGCTCGCCGCGGGTCCGGCGTCGGGGCTGGACTACCGGACGTTCGCGGTCACGGTCCAGGCGCCGGTGGTGGAGGAATTCGCCAAGTCGCTTGGCTTATTGCTGCTCCTGCTCTTCGCGCGCAAGCAGTTCGACGGTCCGGTCGACGGCGTCGTGTTCGCGTTCACGATTGCCGGCGGTTTCGCTTTCACCGAGAACATCCTGTACTTCGGCCGGGCCATCGCCGAGTCGAGCACCCCGGGCACGGACCTGGCCGTCGTGTTCTTCCTGCGCGGTGTGATGTCTCCGTTCGCGCACGCCATTTTCACCGGGACAACCGGGCTGATCCTGGGTTTCGCGGCGCGCCGCTGGCACTCCGGCCTGACGCTCCTCGCATTCCCGGTGGGCCTGGTCCCTGCCATGCTGCTGCACAGCGGCTGGAACTCCATGGGCCAGAACTTCCTGGCGCAGTACATCCTTGTCCAGGTGCCGATCTTCCTGCTCGCAGTCCTCGTTGTGGTGCTGCTGCGCGTTGCGGAACGCCGGCTGACCCGGCAGCGGCTGCAGGAGTACGCGGCGGCCGGGTGGTTCACGGGCCAGGAAGTGTCCATGCTGGCAACCCCCGCCGGGCGCCGCTCGGCCCTGCGCTGGGCCAGGTCCATCGGCCGCGGCCCGCAGATGCGGGCGTTCCTGCACGCCGCCACCCGGCTGGCTTTCATCCGGCAGCGCATCCTCAGCGGCCGGGACGTGCCGGCGCATCAGCTCGACGAGCAGCGGCAGCTCGCCGAGATCGTTGCGTTGCGCGACGCCGTCCTGCGCTGACCCGTGGGCGGAGACAACAAGGGCCGGTGTCCGCCTCGCGGCGGGCACCGGCCCTTGTTGTTGCATTCCCGGCCCGCCCGGGGGTCAGGCCAGCAGCGAAGGCTTCAGCTGCTGCAGGCGGCCCAGCAGGCCGTTAATGAACGACGGCGACTCGTCCGTGGAGAGCGTCTTGGCCAGGGCGACAGCCTCGCTCACGGCGACGCCATCGGGGACGTCGTCGTTGTAGAGCAGTTCCCAGGTGCCGATCCGCAGGATGATGCGGTCCACCGAGGGCATCCGCTCCAGCGACCAGCCCTGCGAGTACGTTTCGAGGAACTCGTCGATCGCGGCCTGGTGGGAGACGACCCCCTCGACGATTTCCAAGGTGTACGGGTTGATGATCTGATCCGTCTGTTCACGACGGGACCGCAGCACATCGAATGCGGAGGCGGAGCGCTGCTCCGCCTCGAAGAGAACATCCAGGGCCCGGTTACGGGCCTTACCGCGTGCGCTCACTAGTCGTTGACCCGGCCAAGGTAGCTGCCGTCGCGGGTGTCGACCTTGACCTTGGTGTTGTTCTCCACGAACAGCGGCACCTGGATCTCGTAGCCGGTCTCGAGGGTGGCCGGCTTGGTGCCCGCGGAGGAGCGGTCGCCCTGCAGGCCCGGCTCGGTGTACGTGATTTCCAGCACGACGCTCGGCGGCAGTTCGATGTAGAGCGGGTTGCCCTCGTGGATGGCGATGTTCACCATCTGGTTCTCCAGCATGAAGTTGGTGGCGTCGCCGACGGTGGCGGCGGACACGGTGAGCTGGTCGAAATCCGAGGTGTCCATGAACACGAAGTCGGCGCCGTCCTGGTACAGGTACTGGTAGTCGCGCCGGTCAACCGTGGCGGTCTCGATCTTGAGCCCGGCGTTGAAGGTCTTGTCAACGACCTTGCCGGACATCACGTTGCGCATCTTGGTGCGGACGAACGCGCCGCCCTTGCCGGGCTTGACGTGCTGGAACTCAATGATGTTCCAAAGCTGGCCCTCAAGCTTCAGCACGGTTCCGTTCTTGATGTCGTTAGTGGTTGCCACAATATCCTCAGGTTTCTCAAGTTGACTGGTTCTAGCCGCCAGCCGCTTATGCCAGGCAGGCATGCCGATCCGGCCTGCCAGCGCGTATTTATCAAAAATCCAAAAACCATTCTACCGGTTTTGCCGGCACGCTGCCGGACGGCGCCTTAGCCTGCCAGGTCCAGCACGTCCCGCGCGCGTTGCAGGGCTACTGTCGACGAGTAGATCAGCGCCGCGTCCGCTGAGCCTGCCACGCGTATGTCCAGTGCTTTGGCGAAGGATTCGACGGCGGCGGAGATGTTGCCGGCGGCAAAGTGGCACCGGCCCAGGTGCTGCCGGACCACGGCCTCGTCCGGCGTGCCCTGCGCTTCGGCGAGGAGCTGGCGGTAGAGCTCGACGGCGCGATCAAAGCGGTGGGAGACCCGCAGCACCTCGGCCTCGAACATCCGCAGCCGGAACGAATCCGGATCTTTGTACCGGGCCTCGGCGAGAAGTTCGGCGGCCTCGCCCGGGTGGCCTTCCACGAGGCGGACAAAGATCAGGTCGGTGGGGTCTGTCGAGGCGGCCAGTGCCTCGGCGCACGCCTCCTCGTTGACCACCTGCGGCATGAGGGTTTGCGGGTTGATCCGGATGCCGGGGAACCCGGCGTCGGGCCACTCGCTGGTGCCGCCGCTGTCGCTGATCATCAGGACGCGATTTCCTGGTACGCCGCGAAGAGCAGCGAGGTGTCCGGGACGTCCAGGATGCCGGGACGACCGACGCCGTCGAGCACCACGAAGCGCAGCAGGTCGCCGCGGGACTTCTTGTCCCGCCGCATGCCGTCCAGCAGGGCCTGCCAGCGGTCGCGCCGGTAGGTAAGGGGCAGGCCGAGGCTCTCGAGGATGGTCCGGTGCCGGTCGGCGTCGGCGTCGCTGAGCCGTCCGACGCTGCGGGCCAGTTCAGCGGCGAACATCATGCCTACTGAGACTGCGGCGCCGTGCCGCCAGGAGTAGCGTTCGGCGAGTTCAATCGCGTGGCCCAGGGTATGGCCGTAGTTGAGGATCTCGCGCTGCCCGGTTTCCTTGAGGTCCTCGGAAACAACCCGGGCCTTGACGGTGATGGCGCGTTCGATCAGTTCGCGCACCGTCGCGGTGCGGGGGTCGGACACCGCGGCGGGGTCCTTTTCAATCAGGTCAAGGATGGCCGGGTCGGAGATGAAGCCGCACTTGATGACCTCGGCCATGCCCGAGATCATCTCGTTCTTCGGCAGCGTGTCCAGCGTGTCCAGGTCCGCGAGCACGCCGGCCGGCGGGTGGAACACGCCCACCAGGTTCTTGCCTTCGGCGGTGTTGATGCCGGTCTTGCCGCCGACGGCCGCATCCACCATGCCCAGCAGGCTGGTCGGCATGTGGATGACTTTAATGCCGCGCAGCCAGGTCGCGGCGACGAAGCCGGCGAGGTCGGTGACCGCTCCCCCGCCGACGGCGACGATCGCGTCCGAGCGGGTGAAGTCATTTTGGCCCAGCACCTGCCAGCAGAACGAGGCCACCTCAATGTGCTTGCCTTCCTCGGCGTCCGGGATCTCGGCCGTCAGTGCGGTGAAGCCGGCGGTGGCCAGCTCCTCCCGGACGGCGTCGCCGGTGAGTCGCAGGGCGCGCGGGTGGATGACGAGGACGCGCTTGACGCGCTCCCCCAGCAGGCCCGGCAGCTTGGCCAGCAGTCCGCGGCCGACGACGACGTCGTAGTTGTCCCCCGGAGCCTTGCCGGTGACTTTGATGACGGTTGATTCGGTGCTCACTTTTCAACTTTCCTTGTCGCTGCTGGGGCGGGGGTCGCGGCGGTTTGGGTGGCGGCAAGCTGCTCAAGCGCATCTTCGAGCCGGCGCGCGAGTTCCGGGACGGAGCCGCTCCGGACGTCGAGGACCAGGTCGGCGAGTCGTTCGTAGACCGGCTGCCGGGTGGCGAACAGGGACCGCCAGCGTTCCATCGCGTCGCCGGCCAGGAGCGGGCGCCCGGAGTTCCGGGCGATGCGCTCGGCCACGGTGACGGCGTCACATTCGAGGTAGACCACGGTGCAGTCGGCCAGCAGCTGCTGCGTGCCGGAGTCCAGCACCGCGCCGCCGCCGAGGGAGATGACTGTGTTGGTGCCTGCTGTGTTGGTGCCTGCTGTGTTGGTGCCTACGGCCTCTTCGATGGCCTGCGCCACGGCCCGGGCTTCGAGTTCGCGGAACGCGCACTCCCCGCGACCCGCGAAGATGTCGGCGATGGAGCCGTGCTGGGCGACCACTTCAACGTCGGTGTCGACAAAGCGGGCCCCGAGCTGCTGGGCAAGCTGCTGTCCGATCGCGGACTTGCCAACCGCCATCGGACCGATCAGTGCGATTGGTCGGTTGGGTGTGCCACGCGGTTCTCTGCGGGGTTCCCTACGCGCTGGAATAGGTGCCGGCACTAGTGGCCGATCGAGTCCAGGGACGCCGGAATGTTGTCCAGGTAACCCTTGATGTTGCGGGCGGTTTCCTGCACGGAGTCGCCGCCGAACTTTTCCGTGACTGCCTCGGCGAGGACCAGCGCCACCATCGCCTCGGCCACGACGCCGGCGGCCGGGACCGCACAGACGTCCGAGCGCTGGTGGTGGGCCTTCGCAGCCTCGCCGGTGCTGACGTCGACGGTCTTGAGCGCGCGCGGCACGGTCGCAATGGGCTTCATGGCGGCCCGGACCCGGAGCACGTCGCCGATGCTCATGCCGCCTTCGATGCCGCCGGCGCGGTTGGACGTGCGGATGATTTTGCCGTCCGCGTCCTTGACGATTTCGTCGTGGGCGGCCGATCCCCGGCGCGCGGCGGTGAGGAAGCCGTCGCCGACCTCGACGCCCTTGATCGCCTGGATGCCCATCAGTGCGGCGGCGAGGCGCGAGTCGAGGCGCCGGTCCCAGTGCACGTAGCTGCCCAGTCCCGGCGGCAGGCCGTAGGCGAGTACCTCGACGACGCCGCCGAGGGTTTCGCCTTCCTTGTGCGCGGCGTCCACTTCCGCGACCATGGCGTCGGAAGTTTCACGGTCGAAGCAGCGCAGCGGGTCTGCGTCGAGGGCCAGCACGTTCTCCGGCACCGGCAGCGGCCGGCCCTCCGGGACCGCGACGCTGGCGATCGAGACGGTGTGCGAGACCAGTTCGATGCCAAGCTGCTGGAGGAACGCGGCAGCGACGGCGCCCAGGGCGACCCGGGTTGCGGTCTCGCGGGCGCTGGCGCGCTCCAGGACCGGGCGGGCCTCGTCGAAACCGTACTTCTGCATGCCGGTGAAGTCGGCGTGGCCAGGCCGCGGCCGGGTGAGGGGCGCGTTGCGGGCCTGGTCGGCGAGGGCTTCAGGGTCCACCGGGTCAGCAGACATGATCTGCTCCCACTTGGGCCATTCGGTGTTGCCAACCTGGATGGCGACGGGCCCGCCCTGGGTCAGTCCGTGGCGGACACCGCCCAGGACCGTTACCGCATCCTGTTCGAACTTCATCCGGGCACCGCGGCCGTAGCCGAGACGCCGGCGTGCCAGTGCCTCGACGATCCGGCCGCTGGTGAGCTCAACACCGGCGGGGACGCCTTCGATAATTCCGACCAGGGCCGGACCATGGGATTCTCCGGCAGTCAACCAACGCAACATACAATCCATCCTGCCATGCAAGCCCCTTAGAACACCCGTCGGGGCGCCCCGACTGCGTCACACATCACATCTATGACTTCCGCCGGCACGGGGCCGCCGAGTCCGGTGAAATGGCGTACCTGCTCCACGGCCTGGTAGAGCAGCATTTCGAGGCCGGGAACCACCCGCCCGCCCGCGTCCGACCAGACGGCGGCGATACGGCTCGGCCAGGGATCGTAGGCAACGTCGAGGAGCACCCCGGCGGCCCTGCCGCCGTTCGGGGCCCATGCTGCGGCGAGTTCCTCCGCCAGGCCGTCGGCAGCGCGCGGCGGCAGGGTGGAGATCACGACGTCGGCGGCGGTTACTGCCTGCGCCGCAGCTGCCAGCGGCAGCACCTGCAGGGGAAGGCCGACAGCGGCGGCCGCTGCCCGGGCTTCGCCGGCGCGGCCGACGTCCCGTACGTACACGGCGGCGCCGGGCGCCCCGAGTTCCTTGAGCGCGGCGACAGCGGCTGCGGCGGTCCCTCCGCCGCCTAGGATGACGGCGGACGGTTCAGCGCCTGCTCCTGCGTACCGGAGCGCGTTGACGATCCCGGCCACGTCAGTGTTGTAGCCGACCAGGCGGACCGGCGCACCGTCAGCGGCGCCCGGGTGTTCGAAGGCGACAGTGTTGATGACGCCCAGCTGCCGGGCGACGCCGCGGATCTCGTCCATCTCGGCGGCCATGGCGGCCTTGAGCGGCATCGTCACGGACAGGCCGCGCCAGCTGGTATCGCGGCGTACCCCTGCCATGAACCCCGGCAGCGCGTCCTCCGTCACGTCGAAGGCTTCATAGGCCAGTTCGACGCCGAGCTTCGCGTAGGCGGCGCGGTGCAGTGCCGGTGACTTCGAGTGGCTGATGGGATGCCCGAGCACGGCGGCCCGCAGCGTCACACGCAACGTCCGGGGTTGGCCTCGCACCAGGCGTTGTACTTGGCCACATAGCCGTTGTGCTCCGCCAGGGTCTTGGAGAACTTCGTCTCCTTGGTGTCCAGGTTGATGGTGACCCAGTACAGGTAATCATTCTTCTTGGGCTTGGCGGCGGCGTCGATGGCCCGTTTGCCCGGCGACCCGATGGGTCCGGCCGGCAGTCCGGGGTTGGCGTAGGTGTTGTACCGGTTCGACTTGTCCGCCTTTTGGTCTTCGTCAATGTGGAAGCTCCGGATACCCAGCCCGTAGGTCACCGTGGCGTCGGACTGGATCAGCCCGTTGGTCTCGGTGTTGCTGGGCTTGAGCCGGTTATAGATGGCGCCGGCCACGTCCCCGTATTCGGCCTGGCCGCCTTCGGCCTGGACAATGCTGGCGACCGTGAGGACGTCGTACTGCTTGCCGGGATCGGTGACGCCCTGCGCCTTAAGTTCCTCCAGCGTGGTGCTGACGAGTTTCGCCAGGATGTCCTTCCCGGAGGTCCCGAGCGGGAAGCGGTATTCGCCAGGGAACAGGAACCCTTCGAGGTTCTTGGCCTTAGCCGGCACGCCGAACTGTTTCGGGGAGTCACTGAGCTTCTTCAGGTCCTCGATCGGGATTCCGGTGCCTTCGGAGATGGCCCGCAGTGACTCGTCGATCCGCAGCCCTGCGTTCAGGGCAAAGTACATGACCTTGTCCTGGCCCTCGTTCAGGAGGACAGCCACCGCATCAGCGTTGTTCATTTCCTTGCGCAGCGTAAAGGTACCCGGGCTCAGGGATCCGCCCGAGGCGGCGAACTGCTTGACGAACGAATCCGCGTTCGCAATGACCTTCTGGGACTCCATGTCGGCGGCCACAGACCGGGGACCTGCGCCGGGCGGAACGGTGATCGTCACGGACCCGGTGCCCGGGCCCGGGTAATCAGCCATCTTGTCGCCGCCGAGCAGCGGCTTAATGACCTGCGCACCGACGACGATGGCGACCACAAAAACGGCCAGCGTCAAGATGAGGGCAACGAACCGGCGGCGCCGGCGGACCTTTTTGGACGGGCCCTTGGCGGTGGGGAGGGCGGCGGCGCCGGCGATCAGATCGTGGCCGGGTTCGTCGTCGTAGACAGGGGGGGCCTCATCGTCGGGGTGGGACGCATAGCCGGGGTGGAAATCCGCCCTGTCCTGAAGGCGCTGGCCGTACTGCAGCTCGTCGGCGCGGCGCAGGGTCTCCTCCCGGGACATCCCGCCGGCATACTCGTGGACAGACTCTTCGAGGCCGGGGTGTTCAACCACCGGCTCCTCGTGGACGGGCTCTTCGAGGCCGGGGTGTTCAACGACCGGCTCCTCGTTGACGGGCTCTTCGAGGCCGGGGTGTTCAACGACCGGCTCCTCGTGTCCGGCCGCGGCGTCAACGGGTTCCGGATGAACGGGTGCTGTGTGAACGGGGTCTTGATGCACGGTCGGCGCAGTCTGCGGCTGCGCCGGCGCGGCGTCGACGGGTTCCCGGGGTGCTTCCGACGGCTCTGCGGGAGCGTCCTGGCCGGTCTCAAAGGCCTGCGGCGGGATGATGTCGTGACCCTGGGTGGCGAGGAATTTCTCCCGGGCCCGGATCTCTTTGCGCGTCAGCGGTCGGCCGGCGCCGCTGTTGGCAACACCAGAGGAGTCGTCATTGTTGACCGGGCTCACTGTAGCCTTCCATTTTGGGCAGAATGCGTTGTGCAGAATGCGTGTGTACTTCCGGAACGGTCTGAGCGCCGTCGCCGGGTGGCCCCGGAGGGAGGTCCGCACTGACGCGGCTTCCTACATCCGTTCCCCTGGCCTTTTGCATGTCGATCGCGTGCTGGAGGATACCTGCGGCCGCAACCTGATCCACTACTTTACGGTGGTCCCTGCTGCTCATGCCAGCCTGATGCAGGTTGCGGTGGGCTGTCACCGTGCTCAGCCGCTCGTCAACCATCCTGACCGGAATGCCGGAACCGGCCTCCAATAGTGTACTGACCAGTAGCTTTGCATACTCGGTGGCCATTCGAGCGGAAGCGTGCTCCTCGCCTTTAAGGGTGCGCGGCAGGCCGACAAAAATTTCCACCACCTCGAGTTCCGCCGCGAGTTTCGCGAGGATGCGCACGTCGGTGTTCTTCTTCGCGTTCCTCTCCAGCGTCCGCAGCGGCGTGGCCAGGATGCCGTCACGGTCGCAGACCGCTAGGCCAACCCGGACCGTGCCGACGTCTACCCCGAGTTTTACGCCCCGGGGGTAGACGCCGGGCACGGCCGATTCAGTCATCCGTGGCCCCGGACTAACGCCTCGTAATGGCGTCCACGACGGCGGTGAGCGCCGCGCCGACCTTGGAGGCGTCCGTGCCGCCGCCCTGCGCCACGTCGTCCTTGCCGCCGCCGCCGCCGCCGAGGATACCGGCCGCGAGCCGGACCAGCACACCGGCCTTGACGCCGGCCGCGCGGGCAGCGTCGTTGGTGGCGATCAGGATCACCGGACGGTCGTTGCTGACCCCGGCGACCGCGACGGCTGCCGGCTCGGAGCCGAGGCGGGTCCGCAGGTCCAGGGCGAGGCCGCGGAGGTCGTCGGCGCCGCTGACCATGCCGGCGTCGTGGGCGATGACCTTGACGCCGGCGGCGTCCTTGGCGGTGCCTACCAGCTGCGCGGCGGCAGCCGTGAGCTGCTCCTTGCGCAGCCGCTCCAGTTCCTTCTCGGCCGTCTTCAGCTTGTTCAGGGTGCTGGCAATCCGCTCGGTCAGCAGCCCGGAAGGAACCTTCAGCATTTCGGTGAGTTCGGTCACCAGGGCGCGCTCGGCGGCAAGGTGGCGGAACGCGTCCATGCCGACGAAGGCCTCCACGCGGCGGTTTCCCGAACCCACGGACTGCTCGCCCAGCAGGGACAGGCTGCCGATCAGCGAGGTGTTGGACACGTGCGTGCCGCCGCAAAGCTCGCGGGACCAGGCGCCGTCGATCTCGACGACGCGCACCTCGTTGCCGTAGTTCTCACCGAACAGGGCCATCGCTCCGAGGGCCTTGGCTTCGGCCAGGCCCATGACCTTGGTCTCGACCTGGAAGTTGTTCCGGATCGCGATGTTGGAAACTTCCTCGATTTCGGAGCGCGTCGCAGCGCTGAGGCCTTCGCCCCAGGCGAAGTCGAAACGGAGGTAGCCGGCTTTGTTGAACGAACCGCGCTGCAGCGCCTCCGGCCCAAGGATCTGGTGCAGGGCGGCGTGCACAATGTGCGTGCCGGTGTGGGCCTGTTCGGCGGCGTGGCGGCGTTCCCGGTCAACGGCGGCCTGAACCAGCGCATCTGCGCCGATTTCGCCTTCGCGGACGATAGCCTTGTGCACGCTCAGGCCCTTGATCGGGCGCTGCACGTCCAGGACCTCGACGACGAAGCCGTCCCCGGTGATGAGGCCGGTGTCCGCTGCCTGGCCGCCCGCTTCGGCATAGAACGGCGTCTCGGCCAGCACGAGTTCGATTTCCTCCCCGGTGGATGCCTGGGAGACCTTCCGGCCGCCGGCCAGGATGCCGCGCACCTTGGACTCCCCGGCAAGCTCGGTGTAGCCGGTGAACACGGTCTCCCCCGCGGCCAGCAGTTCCTGGAAGGCGGAGAGGTCCGCGTGGGCGCCCTTCTTGCCCTTGGCGTCGGCCTGGGCGCGTTGGCGCTGTTCCAGCATGAGCTTGCGGAATTCCGGCTCGTCGACCTTGAGCCCGGCTTCCTCTGCCATTTCCAGGGTGAGGTCGATCGGGAAGCCGTAGGTGTCGTGCAGCGCGAAGGCGTCCGCGCCGGAGAGCGGCTGGCCGGCCGCCTTGGATTCCTTCACGGCGTCCTCGAGGCGGGCCGTGCCGGAGGCGATGGTGCGCAGGAAGGCCTTCTCTTCGGCGTAGGCGATCCGGCTGATCCGGTCGAAGTCGGTTTCCACCACCGGGTAGACACCCTTCATGGCGTCGCGGGAGGCGGGCAGCAGTTCGGGCAGGCAGGCCTTCTCGACGCCAAGCAGGCGCATGGAACGCACGGCCCGGCGGATCAGGCGGCGCAGCACGTAGCCGCGGCCTTCATTGGAGGGGGTGACGCCGTCGGCGATCAGCATCAGTGCCGATCGGATGTGGTCGGCCACCACGCGCATCCGGACGTCGTCGGTGTGGTGCGGATCCTCCGGCGTCTCCGCGGACGTGTATTCCTTGCCGGAGAGCGCAGCGGCCCTGTCGATCACCGGGCGGACCTGGTCCGTTTCGTACATGTTCTCTACGCCCTGCAGGATCATCGCGAGGCGCTCCATGCCGAGGCCGGTGTCGATGTTCTTCTTCGGCAGCTCGCCGGTGATGTCGAAGTCCACCTTGGAGCGGACGTTGTCGATCTGGTACTGCATGAACACGAGGTTCCAGATTTCGATGTACCGGGTCTCGTCGGCCAGGGGGCCGCCTTCAATACCGTAGGCCGGGCCGCGGTCGTAGTAGATCTCGGAGCAGGGGCCGGCGGGTCCGGGCTGCCCGGTGGACCAGTAATTGTCCGCCTTGCCCATCCGCTGGATCCGCTCGGCCGGGACACCGGTGTTCTTTAGCCAGAGTTCCTTGGCCTCGTCGTCCTCTTCGTAGACGGTTACCCAGAGACGCTCGGGCGGCAGGCCGTAGCCGCCGTCGTCAACGCTCGTGGTGAGCAGTTCCCAGGCGAACTTGATGGCGTCTTCCTTGAAGTAGTCGCCAAAGGAGAAGTTGCCGCACATCTGGAAGAAGGTGCCGTGCCGGGCGGTCTTGCCGACTTCTTCGATGTCGCCGGTGCGGATGCACTTCTGCACGCTGGTGGCCCGGGCGTAGGGGGCTTCCTCCCGTGCAGTCAGGTACGGGATGAACGGCACCATGCCGGCCACCGTGAACAGCAGGGACGGGTCGCTGGAGACCAGGGAAGCGGACGGAACCGCCGTGTGGCCCTTGCTGACGAAAAAGTCGATCCAGCGCTTGGTGATCTCCTGCGACTTCATAACCTGGTTTCTTACCCTTCAATATTCACTGCGTCATTGGTTCCGGGCTGGTGCTCGTCACCGGTGCTCGCCGCCGGTGTTTACCGGCGGCGCCTGCCGGCGGGGTGGACGCAGGGCGCCATGCTGCCAGCCTTCGGACATACTCTGAGGTGCCGGCCCGGAACCGGCAGGCGCCCCGCGGGGCGCCGTTGCTTCTTATTCTCTCCCGGCTAGCGCCGGACCGCATCCCGGCGGGCGCCGGGGGCGGCGTCCACGGCAGTCTCGGCGCCGGTTTCCACACCAAGGGCGGTACGGAGTTCGGATTCCCGCTCGTGCATGCCGACGCGGACGGCGTCGGCGAAGTCGTACACCCCGTCGGCGAGTCGGCCGACCGCACGGTTCAGGCCTTCGGGGCCGAGGTTCGACTGTGCCTCGGTGAGTTTGCGGAAGGCGATGACGCCGATCGCGACGCCGATGCCCATCCAGATGATTCTGTTCATGTCAGCTCCTGTCAGCGTGATCAGTGAGGTCAGCGGCTGCGGCGGCCGGTGGCGGGCTTTTTGCGGGCCGAGAAGGCGGACCGCACGCCGTAGCTGAACGCGGCGACTTTGATCAGCGGGGAGCCAACGGTGGCGGCGACCAGCGAGGACAGCGCCGAGATATTGGCGGAGGCGTCAGAGACGTTGGAGGCGATCCCGTCGACTTTCTTTAGCTGCTGGTTGGTGGTGGAGACGGTAGCGGTGACCTCATCCATCAGCGGGGTCGCGCCGTCGCTGATGGAGCGGATGGTACTGCGGACCTCGTCGAACACTCCGCCGAGCTTGAGGATCGGTACGGCAAGCAGCAGGACCAGCAGTGCAAACACTCCGGCCGCGATCAGGCCGGCAATATCGCCACCAGACATAGACGTTCATCTCCTTGAAACTACGTGGATTCCTGCATGGTTCTCCGTCCGCGGGCGCTGCCGGCGGAGAACTCCCCCAAGTACCTTACATACAAAGAAGCCCGCGGCGCTTGCCACGGGCTTCTTTGTAAGGTGTCGCGCTGGATCTAGCGTGCGTAGAATTCCACGACGAGCTGCTCTTCGCAGGTCACGGGGATCTCGGAGCGCTTGGGGCGACGGACCAGGCGTGCCTGCAGGGCGTCAAGCTTGACGTCCAGGTACGCCGGAACCATCGGCAGCACATCGCGGTGTGCGCCTGCGGCTGCCACCTGGAACGGAGGCATGGTCTCGCTGCGGCTGTGGACGTGGACCAGCTGGCCCTCACCGACGCGGAAAGACGGGCGGTCAACGCGGATGCCGTCAACCAGGATGTGGCGGTGCACCACCAGCTGGCGGGCCTGGGCGATGGTGCGGGCGAAGCCGGCACGCAGCACGAGGGCGTCGAGACGCATTTCGAGCAGTTCGATCAGGTTTTCACCGGTCAGGCCCTTGGTGCGGCGTGCTTCTTCGAAGGCACGGGTCATCTGGGCTTCGCGGATGCCGTACTGCGCGCGCAGACGCTGCTTTTCGCGCAGACGTACGGCGTAGTCGGAGTCCTGCTTCTTGCGGGCACGGCCATGCTCACCGGGGCCGTACGGGCGGCGCTCCATGTACTTGGCGGCCTTGGGGGTCAGAGCGATGCCGAGTGCACGCGAGAGGCGTGCGGTACGGCGAGCACGAGTGTTGTTAGCCACTTGTGTCCTTCCAATATCTGCGGTGTGTCAGTGTTACTGGCCTCCACGATGGAGAGCATCGGCCAACCGCTGCCTTTTGCTACTGGGCACAGGGCGAACCCATCAAATCAGCGTGAACCGCTGGGAACTGGTGGATTGTGCGTCCGTGCCTTGCCAGACAACGATCCATCCTACCAGAGGTTCACCTGCCCCGGATGATCTTCCGGAGCCGCTCCAGGCGGGTGGAGATGTCGCGTTCGGCGCCGTTCGCGGTGGGTTCGTAGTAGTTCCGGCCTACGAGGTCATCCGGCGGGTACTGCTGCGTGGCCACGGCGTGCGGCGCGTCGTGGGCGTATTTGTAGCCCTTACCGTGGCCCAGCTGTTTGGACCCTGGGTAGTGGGCGTCCCGCAAGTGCGCCGGGATGCCGTTGCCGAGACCGGCGCGGACGTCGGCGATCGCCTGGTTGATCCCCAGATACGCCGCATTGGACTTTGGCGCGGTGGCGAGGTGGACCACCGCCTCGGCCAGGATGATGCGTCCCTCGGGCATGCCGATCAACTGCACCGCCTGGGCGGCCGCCACCGCGGTCTGCAGGGCGGTGGGG
The DNA here is from genome assembly GCF_056780195.1 of Arthrobacter sp. SD1074B. Taxonomy (NCBI): domain Bacteria; kingdom Bacillati; phylum Actinomycetota; class Actinomycetes; order Micrococcales; family Micrococcaceae; genus Arthrobacter; species Arthrobacter sp. SD1074B. Next base: position 2,128,415 of record NZ_JBRAZT010000001.1, read on the forward strand.
TCGGCCATGCCGACGTCCTCGGCGGCGGAGATCACGATCCGCCGGGCCACGAACCGGGGGTCCTCGCCCGCCTCCAGCATCCGCGCCAAATAGTGCAGCGCGGCGTCGACGTCGGAGCCGCGGATGGACTTGATAAAGGCGCTGGCGACATCGTAGTGCTGGTCGCCGGCACGGTCGTAGCGTACCGACGCGACGTCGAGGGCCCGTTCAGTGTGCTTGAGTTCGATTCTGACGGGGGCATCGCCGCCCGCCCCTCCGACGTCGTCCGCGTCGCCGAACGCGACGCCGGCTGCAGCCTCCAACGCCGTCAGCGCCCGGCGCGCGTCCCCGCCGGAAAGCCGGACCAGGTGGGCGAGTGCTTCCTCGTCGAGCTCCACCTTGCCGCCCAGGCCGCGGGCGTCCTCGGCGGCCCGCCGCAGCAGCCCTTCGACGTCGGCGTCGGTGAGCGGCTTGAGCGTCAGCAGCAGCGAGCGGGACAGCAGCGGCGACACGACGGAGAACGAGGGGTTTTCCGTGGTGGCCGCGACCAGGACCACCCAGCGGTTCTCCACGCCCGGCAGCAGCGCGTCCTGCTGGGCCTTGTTGAAGCGGTGGATTTCGTCCAGGAACAGTACGGTGGTGGTCTTGTACAGGTCCCGCGCGGTGAGCGCTTCGTCCATGACGCGCCGGACGTCCTTCACGCCGGCGGTGATGGCGGAGAGCTCGACGAACTTCCGGCCCGGGCCCTTGGCAATGACGTGCGCGAGGGTGGTCTTGCCGGTGCCGGGGGGTCCCCAGAGAATCAGGGAGCTCGGGCCGGCCGGTCCGGTGGCGTCGGTGCCGGCCGCGAGTTGCCGCAGCGGCGAGCCGTGGCCCAGGAGGTGCTGCTGGCCCACGACGTCGTCAAGGCTCCGGGGCCGCATCCGGACTGCCAGCGGACTGCGCGGCGCGGAGCGGGCCGGTGTGCCGCTCGGGGAGCTGCCGTCGCCGGGCTCTTCGGCATCGACGTCGTTGTTTGCGGACGCGTTGTCCTGCCCTGCGCCAAAGAGATCATCCACATAGATAGGCTACTTCTAGTTCCTGTCCGTCCTGACACGGCGGCCGTCCCCCGCAACCGCACAACGGAGATCCCTGCCATGGCCAGCCTCGATACCCGTGTGGCATTTGTCTCCGGCGACCGGCTGCCCGGCTGGGTGGAGCGGTTCCGGGCGAGCCACGGGGAACTGCGAGAAGAACCGGACAACGACGGCCTCCGGCTGCTGGCAGCCGACGGCGCCGCGGCGCTGCTGCAGCCACCATGGCCGGACGGCGGACGCCCGGGCCGTGGCGATGATTCCGTGGCCCGGCTGGCGTCGCTGGCGTCGCAGCCGCGCCGGGTTGGCGTGGTCCTGGTGCGCCGCGGCGGGTACTCGGTGGCGGTGGTGTCCGAGGGACGGGTCCTGGCTTCCAAGACCGGCACGCGGCACGTGCAGTCCCGGACCGCGGCCGGCGGCTGGTCGCAGCAGCGCTTTGCCCGGCGCCGCGCCAACCAGGCCGATGCCCTGGTGGAAGCCGTGGCCGACCATGCCGCCCGTATCTTCGAGGACCAGGGTGTCGAATATCTCGTCCCGGGCGGGGACCGCACGCTGGCCGGGCAGGTGCTGGCCGAACCGGTCCTCAAGCGCTACGCGGCCCTGGTCCGGCTGCCGTTCCTGGACGTCCCCGACCCGCGCGCGGCCGTGCTGAAGAAGGCCGCAGCGAACCTGTGCGCGGTGCGGATCATGGTCACCGATCCGCCGGCATAGGGTTTGGCCCCTCCCGCCCGTTTCGAGGGTCCGTGCCGGTTCGATGCTGGCAAACACACTGTGCGCAGGGAGCCATCGAAACCGACCGAGGGATCCGCGGTCAGCAGCCGGTCAGGTGCCGCTTGGGCCGCTCCTGCCGGTACAGATACCGGCCGGACTCCTCGAAGCCGGCGCGGGCGTAGAGTTCACGGGCCCCGGTGTTGGCGGCCGTGACGAGCAGCCAGTAACCGGCCAGGCCCAGGCGCGTCCCCTCGCCCAGCAATGCGTGCAGCACCCGGGAGGCGTAGCCCCGCCGGCGCGCGCCGGGGCGGGTCGCCATGCAGTAGAGCCCACCCCACTGGGGACTGCCAGGTTCCGCGACGGACAGGGCAAGGCGTCCGACGGCGGCGGGGGCGCCGTCGTCGTCCCGCACGAGGGCGTACAGCGAGGTACAACCCGTCAGGATGCCGCGGGCCACGTCCAGGGCCCTCTCGTCGCCGCGGCCGTCGACGCTCCACCACAGCTGCAGCCACTCGCCGGAGGGTTCCGTGGAGAGTTCGACGTCGCGGCCCGAACCCGGGGCAAGAATGCCGCCGTCCCGGACCAGGACGAGGGTTTCCGACTGTCGGGTGAACCCGTCGGCGTCGAGGAGGGAGTTAAGCTGCGCAGAGCGTGGGTCGTCGAAGACCTGGAAGATCAGTGGCAGCCGGCGGGCCCGGTACCAGAGCCGGGAGTGCCGGAGCGCGGCGAGCTGCGCATGCGGGTCAGCTCCCGGCTGGCGTGGCCAGACGGAGTTGGCACGCTGTGTGACGCCCGAGGCGGCGCGGAGCACCCAGCCGCCGGACTCCTCCCGTTCGGCGGCTGGCCAGGCAGCGTCCATCAGGGCCTCAAGCCCGGGTACTGCACCCATGTTTGTATCCTTCGTAAAGAACTGCCCGTTTCACAGCAACGGCTCCCCGGTTTCCCGGGGAGCCGTTGCTGATCACGTCAGGCTACTTGGCGCCGTCGTCCTTCTTGGCCTCAGGCTTGAAGTCGACGCCGGCCTCCTTGCGCTGCTGCGCGGTAATGGGAGCGGGTGCCTGGGTCAGCGGGTCGTAGCCGCCGCCGGACTTCGGGAACGCGATGACGTCGCGGATGGAGTCCACGCCGGCGAGCAGCGAGACTACACGGTCCCAGCCGAACGCGATGCCGCCGTGCGGGGGCGCGCCGAACTTGAAGCCCTCCAGCAGGAAGCCGAATTTCTCCTGGGCATCCTCGTGCGAGAGGCCCATGACCTTGAAGACCCGCTCCTGGATGTCACCCTGGTGGATACGGATGGAGCCGCCGCCGATTTCGTTGCCATTGCAGACGATGTCGTAGGCGTAGGCCAGCGCGGTTTCCGGGTCCGTGTCGAAGCTGTCCATGAATTCCGGCTTGGGCGAGGTAAAGGCGTGGTGCACGGCCGTCCACTTGCCGCCGCCCACGGCTACGTCGCCGGACGCGACGGCCGCCGCTGCAGGTTCGAACATCGGTGCGTCGACCACCCAGCAGAAGGCCCAATCGCTCGGGTTGATCAGTCCGGTGCGGTGGCCGATCTCGACCCGGGCGGCGCCGAGCAGCGCACGGGACGGGGTCTTCTCACCGGCGGCGAAGAAGATGCAGTCGCCCGGCTTGGCGCCGACGGCGTCGGCGAGGCCGGCGCGTTCGGTCTCGGTCAGGTTCTTGGCCACGGGGCCGGCAAGTTCGCCGTCTTCCTTGCACAGGACGTAGGCGAGGCCCTTGGCGCCGCGCTGCTTGGCCCATTCCTGCCAGGCATCGAGGGCCCGGCGGGCCTGCGAGGCGCCGCCCGGCATGACGACGGCACCCACGTAAGGGGCCTTGAAGACGCCGAAGTTGGTGTCCTTGAAGAACTCGGTGAGCTCGGTCAGCTCCAGGCCGAAGCGCAGGTCCGGCTTGTCCGAGCCGTAGCGGGCCATCGCGTCGTTGTAGGTGATGCGCTGGATCGGCGTGGGGATCTCGACGTCGATCAGCTTCCACAGCGCCTTCACGATGCTTTCGCCGAGGCCGATGATGTCATCCTGCTCCACGAAGCTGGCTTCGATGTCGAGCTGGGTGAATTCCGGCTGGCGGTCGGCGCGGAAATCCTCGTCGCGGTAGCAGCGCGCGATCTGGTAGTACTTCTCGAAGCCGCCGACCTGCAGGAGCTGCTTGAACAGCTGCGGCGACTGCGGCAGCGCGTACCAGGAACCCGGCGCCAGGCGGGCGGGAACGACGAAGTCGCGGGCGCCCTCCGGCGTCGAACGGGTCAGTGTGGGCGTCTCGATCTCAACGTAGCCGTCCTGGTGGAGCAGCTCACGGGCCACCCGGTTGGCCTCGGAGCGCAGGCGCAGGTTGCGGGCCGGGCCGGGACGGCGCAGGTCAAGGTAGCGGTGCTTGAGGCGGGCTTCCTCACCCACTTCAACGTGCTCGTCAATCTGGAACGGCAGCGGATCGGAGGTGTTGAGGATGGTGACCTTCTCGGCCATGACCTCGATCTCGCCGGTGGCCAGCGCCGGGTTCTCATTCCCCTCGGGGCGCTTGGAGACGGTACCAATCACCTGCAGCACGAACTCGTTGCGCAGGCCGTGGAAGACCTCTTCTTCGCGGACAACCACCTGGGCGACACCCGAAGCGTCGCGCAGGTCCACGAATGCGACACCACCGTGGTCACGACGCCGGCCGACCCAGCCGGCGAGGGTTACGGTTTGTCCAATGTGCTCGGAGCGAAGGGATCCGAGGTCGTGTGTGCGCAGCACAGCTCGCCTTTCAGAAGGAAAACAGGGTGGTGTTAAATAGGACCGCTACGGGAACGGTCCCGTTCGAGTTTACCCGTTGGAAAGGCCCCACCCGCCATGGCAAGCCCTCCGCCGACACCCGGGCAGTTGCAGCGCCGCCTGGGCGTCCTTGATTCCACCGCGATCGGCCTGGGCTCGATGCTCGGCGCGGGGGTGTTCGTGGTCTTCTCCCCCGCCGCGGCCCTCGCCGGGCCGCTGCTGACCGTCGCCGTGGCCGTGGCGGGCCTGGTGGCCTACTGCAATGCCGTGGCCTCCGCACAGCTGGCCGCCCGGTATCCCTCCAGCGGCGGCACCTACGTCTACGGCCGCCGGCAGCTGGGCGAATGGCCGGGTTTCATCGCCGGCTGGGGCTTCGTGACGGGCAAAACAGCCTCCTGCGCGGCGATGGCACTGACCCTCGGGCACTACCTGGCGCCGGGGTTCGCCACCCCGGTGGCGGTGGCCGCCGTCGTGGTGCTGACCGGCGTGAACCTGCTTGGCATTACCCGGACGGCCCTGCTGACCAGGATCCTGCTTGCCGTGGTGCTCGCCACCCTTGCATTTGTCGCGGCAGCAGCGCTCATCGGCCCGCACCCGGAAGGCGCACCCGCGGCACTGGGCGGGGCGTTTGGAGCGATACCGGCCGGCGACACCGGGAGCGCGTGGGGCGTTTTGCCCGCCGCCGGGCTGATCTTCTTTGCCTTCGCCGGGTACGCCCGGATCGCCACCCTGGGCGAGGAGGTCAAGGACCCCGCCACCACCATTCCGCGGGCCATCCTCGCCGCCCTGGGCGGGGCCTTCCTGATCTACCTCGGACTTGCGGCGCTACTGCAGTGGCACCTGCCGGCCGACCAGTTGGCGCGCTCCTCCGCGCCGCTGCTGGACGCCGTGACCAGCTCGGCGCTGCGTGCCGGCAGCCCCGTGGTTCAGGCGGGATCAGCCGCCGCCTGCCTCGGCGCGCTGCTGGCGTTGATCACCGGTGTGGGCCGGACCACCATGGCGATGGCGCGGGAGCGTGACCTGCCCGCTCCGCTGGCCAGGGTTGGCGGGGCGCACACCGTCCCGTTCGTGGCCGAGCTGACCGTCGCGGCCGCCGTGATCGTGCTGCTGCTGACCACGAACGTGCTGACGGTGGTGGGCTTCTCCAGTTTCGGCGTGCTGGTCTACTACGCCGTGGCGAATGCCGCCGCCTTCACCCTCACCGGCCGCCGCCGGCTGGCCCCGCGCTGGCTCAATGCCCTCGGCTTCGCCGGCTGCGTGGTCCTGGCCCTCACGCTGCCGCCTGCCTCGGTGTTCGGCATGGCGGCCGTGCTCGCGGCCGGGATCGCCGGGCGCTTCCTGGTGCTGCGGCGGCGGACACCGTAACTCGGTCCGGATCGGCCGGGCGGGGCCCGCTTAGGCCCGGGTAACGCGGACGTGCAGGTCCTCTTCGGCCGGCGACCAGCTGGCCGGATCGGCGTCGGCCTGTTCACCGGTGCGGATGTCCTTGACCTGGTGCTTGCCCTCGTCGTCGGTGAACCAAACAAACGGGATGCCGCGGCGGTCCGCAAACTTGATCTGCTTGCCGAACTTCTCGGCCTTCGCCGCCACCTCGGTGGCGATCCCCCGGGCGCGCAGCTGCGCGGCGACGTCCTGCGCCGCGCCCCAGCTCTCATCGTTGGTGAGCGCCACCAGCACGGCGGTGGGCACCGCGCGGGATGCCTTGGCCAACTCCTGGCTGAGGATCCGGGACACCAGCCGGGTGACACCGATTGAGAGCCCGACGCCGGGGAACTTCCGGTTGCCCTTGCTGGCCAGTGCGTCGTAGCGGCCGCCGGAGCAGATTGAACCGAGCTGCTCGTGGCCCACCAGGACGGTTTCAACCACGGTTCCGGTGTAGTAGTCCAGGCCGCGGGCGATGCTGAGGTCCGCTACCACCTTGCCCGGGGCGCGCTGGACGGCGGCGGCAATGACCTGCTCCAGCTCGTTCAAGCCTTCCTCCAGCAGCTCGTTGCTCACCCCCAGCGCCCGGACCTGCTGCACGAAGGAGGTGTCCCCGGTGCGGATTCCGGCCAGCTTGAGGGCGGCCTGGGCCTGCTCCTCGGTGGCGCCGAGCTCGGACTTGAGCAGCTCGGCCACCTTGGCCGGCCCGATCTTCTCCAGCTTGTCGATGCTGCGCAGCACCCCGGCGGTATCGGTCAGGCCGATGCCGTTGTAGAAGCCCTCGGCCAGCTTGCGGTTGTTGACCCGCAGCAGGAAGTCCGGAATCGGCAGGGCGCCCAGCGCCTCGGCGATCACCAGCGCGATTTCAACGTCATAGCGGAACGGCAGTTCGCCGTCGCCCACGATATCGATGTCCGCTTGTGTGAACTCCCGGGCGCGGCCCTCCTGGGGGCGCTCCCCGCGCCAGACCTTCTGGATCTGGTACCGGCGGAACGGGAACGCCAGGTAGCCGGCGTTCTCCACTACGTAGCGGGCAAAGGGCACGGTGAGGTCGAAGTGCAGGGCCAAGGCGTGCGGATCGGCCTTGTGGGAGGCGGCAGCGTTAGTCGCGGCTGCGCCGGCGTCGTCGTCGTCCTGCAGCCGGCTGAGGCCATAGACCTCTTTGTCGATTTCGCCCTTGCGGAGCAGCTGGCCCACGGTCTCCACGGCACGCGTTTCGATCGAGGAGAAGCCGTGCAGTTCAAAGGTGCGCCGCAGTGTGTCCAGCACATGCAGCTCCACCAGCCGCTCCTCGGGAAGCCACTCGGGGAATCCGGACAGGGAGGCGGTGCGTGCCATGGTGGAATTTTCTCCTCTGATAACGACGGCGGTACAACGGCCGCGGCGTCGCGCGCAGACCGGCCAGTCGTGCATAAACTGTGTGCGGCAGCCAGTTTATGCTTTTTGCCGCGTGCATCTCTAATGCGCGCGGCGGGCGGAGCTGCCGGCAGCTTGCGTGTTGCACCCGGTTCGGCGGCGATGCCGCGGCCCGGTCTGCGGCCCTACAACCAGGAGGACTTTTGGCGGCCAGTTCACGGAGCGCCCGCGAAGCCAAGCGGCGCATCCAGCAAATGGAGGCAAAGCGGGAGCTCCGCCGGGAGCAGGACAAACGCCGCAAGCGCGACAATATCCTCGCGACCGCCGGCGGAGCCGCCGCCTTGGTCCTCGCCGTTGTGCTGCAGCTGACGGTATTTTCCAGCAACCCGAGCGAGGACGAATTCAAGGCCGCGGAGGCCGGGCTGCAGAGCCCGTCGGCGTCCGCCACGCCGTCCCCCGCCGCGAGCAACGGGGCGAACATCCCCAAGCCTGAAACGGCGGCCGGGAAGACTTTTAAGGGCACCCTGACCCTGAACCGTGGCAGCCTGGGCGTCGAACTCGACGGCACCAAGGCCCCGCAAGCAGCCGCCGTCTTCAAATCGCTCGCGGACCAGAACTTCTACAAGGGCCTCACGTGCCACCGCCTCACCACCGGCGAATCCTTCGGCGTGCTGCAGTGCGGCTCCAAGTCCGGGGACGGCAACGGCGATCCCGCGTACACCTGGGGCCCGCTGGAGAACACCCCGGCCGACAACAAGTACCCGGCCGGCACCATCGCCGTGGCACGGACCGGCGGAAACGCCTATGGCAACGGGACGCAATTCTTCATCGTCTACAAAGACACCGTGATCCCGGCGGACGCTGCCGGCGGCTACACGGTGGTAGGCAAGGTCACGTCCGGGCTGGACGTGGTCAGCAAGATCGCAGCAGCCGGTGTCAAACCGGGCGCCAGCGCCACCGACGGCGCGCCTGTGGAACCAGTCACGATAGACTCGTTCTCTCTGAAGTAACCAGCCGGGGCCCTAGCGGCCACGGTGCCGGTATTTCCCTCCAAGCGAAAGACTTCTAGCGGTGACAGACAGTCAGAAATCCGACGAAACAGTGGCAGCAGCTGCCAACGAGACCGAAGCCGAGGTTGCGGTGAGCGGCGCGACCAGCGAGCCTGCCGCCGCACCCGCCGGCGCCAGCCCGGAGGCGGTGGAGGCGCCCGAGCCCGCAGCAGCTGAGCCCGCCCCGGCTGCCGAGCCGGCGGCCGAGCCTGCCGGCGCTCCGGTGTCCGACCCGACAGCCGGCCCGGCTGAGGCTGAGGTTGAGCCCCAGCCTGCCGCCGCAGCAGCACCGGCTTCCGGCTCGGCGCCGGCTTCCAGCTCGACGCCGAGTCCTGCGCCCGCAGCGCGCCCGGCCCCGTCGCCTGCCGCATTCGCCGCCCGCCCGAAGGCGTCGCCGTCTGTTGCCGCGCCGGCCGCCACCCCGGCTTCCAGCGCCTCCTCGCTCGCCGAGGCAGCACGCTGGGGCCGCGTCGAGGGCGACGGCCACGTGTTCCTGACGATCGATGGCGCGGAGCACCCCGTCGGCCAGTACCCGGGTGTCAGCGACGACGAGGCGTTGGGCTACTTCGCCCGCAAATACGATGACGTCGTCGCCCAGATCGTGCTGCTGGAGCAGCGTGTCGCGTCCAAGGCTCCCGCCACCGACATGCAGAAGACCGTGACGCACCTGCGCGAACTGTTGGCCGAGCGGAACATGGTGGGCGACCTCCGTGCCGCCGAGGGACGCCTGGACACGCTGTCGGGCCAGATCACCGAGCTGGAGAAGACGGAGAAGGCCGAGCATGACGCCGTCCGCGCCGCCGAGCTCGCCGCACGCGAAGCGATCGTGGCCGAGGCCGAGGAAATCGCCGGCCATGACCCGGCGCAGATCCAATGGAAGACCTCCAGCGCCCGGATGAATGAACTGTTCGAGAGCTGGAAGACCGCGCAGAAGAGCGGTGTCCGGCTCGGCCGGAGCAATGAGGACGCGCTGTGGAAGCGGTTCCGCGCCGCCCGCACCGTCTTCGACCGCCACCGCCGGGCGTACTTCTCCCAACTGGACAGCAACAATTCGGCAGCCAAGGCCGCCAAGGAAAAGCTGATCGGCGAGGCGGAGGCACTGTCCTCCTCGACCGACTGGGGCTTCGCCGCCGGCGAGTACCGCCGGCTGATGGACCAGTGGAAAGCCTCGCCGCGCGCCAGCCGCAAGGATGACGACGCCCTGTGGGCACGTTTCCGGGCAGCGCAGGACGTCTTCTTCACGAACCGCCAGGCGGCCAACGAGGAGATCGACCAGGAGTACGGCGCCAACCTCAAGGTCAAGGAGGCGCTGTTGGTGGAGGCCAATGAGCTGCTCCCCATCAAGGACCTGGCCGCGGCCAAGAAGGCGCTGCAGTCGATCCGCGACCGCTGGGAGGAAGCCGGCAAGGTTCCCCGGGCGGACATGGGGCGCATCGAAGCCGGCCTGCGGAAGGTGGAGGACGCCGTCCGCCACGCCGAGGACGAAAACTGGAAGCGCTCCAACCCGGAAACGAAGGCACGCACCAACAGCGCCCTGACGCAGCTGGAAGCTGCCATCGCCGGCCTCAAGGAAGACCTCGCCAAGGCCGAGAAAGCCGGCGACGAGCGCAAGATCAAGGCGGCCCGGGAAGCCCTGGAAGCACGCCAGGCATGGCTGGAGCAGCTGGAGCGTTCCGCCAGCGAACTCTCCTAGCCGCAGCAACCCGCAACAGGCCCCAAACCGGTTATCCACATGACCGGGGCGGGGCCTGTTCCGTGTCCGGGCAGGGCGGCACCATGGCTGAATGACCCCGATGCCCGGCCACCCCGCCGACAGTCCCCCACCCGGCAGACCACCTGCCGCCAGTCACCCGCCCGTTGGGCCGCCGGCTGCCGGCGCTCCCGGCGGCGCGCCAGTGCTGTACTCGCCCGGGACGCTGTTCTCCTGGCCGGAACTGCAGGCTATGGCCTCCGACGGCGTGCTGAACCAACTCTCGCAGCGCGGCTACCTCCCTCCCGGTGCCGTCCCCTCACCGCAGCTGCGGGCGCGGGCGGCGGTCGGCACCATTCCGGCGCACCTCCGGCAACGCGTGGTGGCGGGGCGGATGACGGCGGCCTGGATCTACGGCTGCGCCGGCGAACCGGACCGGATGGCCCTGCTCGTGGACGCCAACCGCCGTATTTCGAGCCTCCGCGCCGTTCGCGGTTGCAGTTTCCATGAGGTGCGGCTGGGGCCGTTCGACGTTGTCAGCCTCGGCGGGCTCATGGTTTCCAGTCCGTTGCGGACCGCGGTCGACATCGCCCTTCACGTGGAGCCCGAGCGTGCCCTGCCGGCGCTGGCAGCCTTCCTGGCCGCGCCGGAACTGGATGTGCGGCTGCGGCTGCTCCTCCGCGCGGTGGGCGCGACGCCGCGGATGCCGCACAAGAGGGCCGCCCTCGCCAAGCTGGCGGCGCTGTTGGACGCGGCGGGAACCGGCGCGGGACATGCATGCCAGCGGGCCCCGGCGGAGCTGCCGGCAGGGCTGCCAGCGCCGGAATGTTAGCTGCGGCGGCGGTTTCCGGTGGTGCGGTAGACGTCGAAGACGCCGTCGATGCGCCGGACGGCGCTCAGCACGTGGCTCAGGTACTTCGGATCGCCCATTTCAAAGGCGAACTTGGAGATCGCCACACGGTCGGTGGACGTGTGCACGCTCGCGGCCAGGATGTTGACGTGGTTCTCCGAGAGGATCCGGGTAACGTCGGAGAGCAGGGACTTGCGGTCCAGAGCCTCGACCTGGATTTCCACCAGGAACACGCTGGACTGGGTGGGCGCCCACTCGACCTCGACGATCCGGTCCGGCTGGTCCATCAGGCCGGAGACGTTCGTGCAGTCGGTCCGGTGCACCGAGACGCCGGAGCCGCGGGTCACGAAGCCCAGGATCGGATCCGGCGGCACCGGGGTGCAGCAGCGCGCCAGTTTCACCCAGACGTCGTCGACGCCGCGGACCACGACGCCGGAGTCCGAGTACCGCGTCTTGCTGACCTGGGCGGGAATGGAGACCTCGGTGAGGTCGTCCTCGGGGGTGTCGTTGCCCCCGAGGCTTTCGACCAGCCGCTCCATCACGGACTGCGCCGAGGTGTGGCCGTCGCCCACGCCCGCGTAGAGCCCTGAGATGTCCGTGTACTTGAAGTCCTCGGCGATCGCGGCGAGGGCGTCGTGTGTCATCAGGCGCTGCAACGGAAGGTTCTGCTTGCGCATTGCCTTGGTCAGCAGCTCCTTGCCGCGGTCGATCGCTTCTTCGCGGCGTTCCTTGCTGAACCATTGCCGGATCTTGTTGCGCGCCCGGGCACTCTTGACGAAGTGCTGCCAGTCCTGGCTGGGGCCGGCGCCTTCGGCTTTGGAGGTGAAGATCTCCACCCAGTCGCCGTGGTTGAGTTCGCTGTTGAGCGGGACCAGTTTGCCGTTCACGCGCGCACCGATGGTCCGGTGCCCCACCTCGGTGTGGACCGCGTAGGCGAAGTCCACCGGCGTCGAACCTGCGGGCAGGGCCATAACCTCGCCCTTGGGCGTAAACACGAACACTTCGCGGGCGTTGATCTCGAAGCGCAGCGAGTCGAGGAACTCCCCGGGATCGGAGGTTTCCTGCTGCCAGTCCACGAGGGACCGCAGCCAGCCCATGTCACCGTCGCGCGGGCTTCCCGGACCGGCCGCCGTGCGGTTGGGCTGGTCCTTGTACTTCCAGTGCGCCGCGACGCCGTATTCGGCGCGTCGGTGCATCTCGTGGGTCCTGATCTGGATCTCCACCGGCTTGCCGCCCGGCCCGATCACCGTGGTGTGCAGCGACTGGTACATGTTGAACTTGGGCATCGCGATGTAGTCCTTGAACCGGCCCGGAAGCGGGTTCCAGCGTGAGTGCATGGCACCGAGGGCGGCGTAGCAGTCCCGCACCGAGTCGACGAGCACCCTGACACCCATCAGGTCGTTGATGTCGTCGAAGTCCTTATCGCGGACAATCATCTTCTGGTAGATGGAGTAATAGTGCTTGGGCCGGCCGGTGATCGTTGCCTTGATCTTGGCCGCGCGCAGGTCCTCGGTAATCTGGTTGCGGATGACGGCGAGATTCTTTTCCCGTTCGGGGGTGCGGTCCCCCACCATACGCACGATTTCCTCGTAGACCTTGGGGTACAGCGCGGCGAAAGAGAGGTCCTCGAGTTCCCACTTGATCGTGTTCATGCCCAGCCGGTGGGCCAGCGGAGCGAAGATCTCCAGGGTTTCCCGGGCTTTGCGGGCCGAGGACTCGGCCGAGACGAAGCGCCAGGTGCGGGCGTTATGCAGCCGGTCGGCGAGCTTGATCATGAGGACGCGGATGTCCTTGGCCATGGCCACGACCATCTTGCGCACGGTCTCGGACTGGGCGGCCTCGCCGAAGCTGACCTTGTCCAGCTTGGTCACGCCGTCGACCAGCATGGCGACTTCCGGTCCGAACTCGCCCTTGAGGTCCTCCAGCGTGTACGAGGTGTCCTCGACGGTGTCGTGCAACAGCGCAGCCGCCAGCGTCGTCCCGCTCAGTCCCAGTTCGGCCAGGATCGTGGCCACGGCCACGGGGTGGGTGATGTAGGGGTCGCCGCTCTTACGCTTCTGTCCGCGGTGGCAGCGCTCGGCGACGACGAAGGCCCGCTGGATCAGTTCAAAGTCATCCTTGGGGTTGTTGGCGCGCACGGTGCGCAGCAGCGGCTCCAGGATGGGCGAATAGGCCGGCGTTCCACGGCCGGTCAGGCGAGCGAGCCGGGAGCGGGTGCGTTCGCGGCGTCCCGGGAAGGTAGGCCGGGTTCCGGAGTTATCGACGGGCACCGCGGCGTCCGGGCGTCCGGCAGCCACCACACCAGTCTGTGAGCCCTGGGCGGTAGCCTTATCCGCCGGGGCTGCAGGCACCGGCGTCGAACGTTCTTCCAATGAAGCACCTCTCAAACCCGTTAATTATTCAAGTCTATTCCCGGAGCCGGACACTTCGATAACCGGCGGCCAACGTCCGACGGGCCGGCGAACGTCGCGGGGACGTTCGCCGGCCCGTCGGGCGGCTGCGGCGGTGCCTTTTGGGCTACGCCGTGGCGGGTGCCGCCTTGGCGGCATTCTCCGAACGTCGCTGCTGCACGCGCTTGGCCTGCTTGATCAAATCCGGCTCGCCCTGGCGCAACCAGGCGTAGAGCGGGGCCGCCACGAAGATGGTCGCGGCGGTGCCGATCAGGATGCCCACGAACAGTGCCAGCGAGAGATCGCGCAGCGTTCCCGCGCCGAGCAGGCCGGCTCCGATGAAGAGGATGGCGCCGACCGGCAGGATGGCCACCATCATGGTGTTGATGGAACGCACCAGGGTCTGGTTGACGGCGAGGTTGACTTCCTCGGCGAAGGTGCGGCGGGTGGACGCCTGCAGGTCCGAAGTGTTCTCCCGGATCTTGTCGAAGACCACCACGGTGTCGTACAGCGAGTAGCTGAGCACCGTGAGGAAGCCGATGATCGCAGAGGGGGTCACTTCGAAATCGCTCAGCGAGTACACCCCGGCGGTGATGAACATCGTCACCACCATGCCGGCGAGGGCGGACAGCGACATCTTCCAGGTCCGGAAGTACAGGGCCATCAGCACCGCGGCGAGGCCTACGAAGATCGCCAGGCCGAGCAGCGCCTGCTTGGTCACGTCCGCGCCCCACGTCGGGCCAACGAACGTGGACGTGACCTCGTTGTCGGTCACGCCGTAGGCCTTGGTGAGGCCTTCTTTGATCCGGAGCGTCTCATCGTCGGTGAGCTTGTCCGTCTGGATGCGCATGGTGTTGCCGGCGACGTTGGCAACGCGCGGCAGGCTGCCGGGGACGACATTCTGGACGGCCTTTTCGCCGAGGCCGGCGTCCCGGTCCTTGACATTGGACACCGTGAACTCGGAACCGCCGCGGAACTCGATACCGAGGTTGAAGCCGCCCTTGGCGACCGGCAGCAGGATGGACAGCGCGACGGCGACCGCGGCAATCAGGAACCAGATCTTCTTGGATCCGACGAAATCGTACGAGCGCTTGCCCGTGTATAGCTCGTTACCGAACGTAGCGAAACTGGCCATTTACTTGCCCTCCTTGGACGTGCTCTTGGAGGAACCGGCAAGCTGTTCCTGCCTTTCCGCGAGGCGTCGTTCTGCAATGGTCATCCGGCGTTCGGCCTCGGCCGCGGCGCCGGTGTTCTTGGCGCGTGTGGCCACGACCGGCTTATCCTCCGGCGTGCGGATCCGTCCCGCGCCCCGGTAAAGGGGCACGGCGCCAAGCCGCTTCGGGTCCAGTCCCGAGAACTTGTGGCCTTCCCCGAAGAACTTGGTGCGGGCCAGCAGCTGCAGGGTCGGGTGGGTGAACATAAAGACGACGATCAGGTCGGCAATAGCGGTCAGGCCCAGGGTGAACGCGAAGCCGCGGACATTGCCCACCGCCACGAAGTAGAGCACGAGGGCGGCCAGCAGGTTGACGGCCTTGGAGGCCAGCACCGTCCGCTTGGCGCGCTTCCAGCCGTTCTCCACTGCCGAGACCAGTCCGCGGCCCTCACGGAGCTCGTCGCGGATGCGCTCGAAGTAGACGATGAACGAGTCCGCTGTCTGGCCGATGGCCACGATGATGCCGGCCACGCCGGCCAGCGAGAGGCGGTAGTTTTCTGTCCAGCCGAGGATGGCGATCGCCAGGTAGGTCAGCGCGCCGGCGACGACGAGCGAGGCGACGGTGACGAAGCCGAGGGCCCGGTACTGAAACAGCGAGTAGACCACAACCAGCAGCAGGCCGATCAGGCCGGCCAACATGCCCATCCGGAGCTGCTCGCCGCCGAGGGTTGCCGAGATCTGCTGTTCACTCTGGATCTCAAAGCTGATCGGCAGCGCGCCGAAGCGGAGCTGGTCGGAGAGGGCCTTCGCGGACTGCTCGGTGAAGCCGCCGGTGATCTGCGGGCGGCCATCGGTGATAACGGCCTGGGCCCGCGGCGCGGAGATGACCTGGTCGTCCAGCACAATGGCAAACTGCGACTTCGGGTCCGATCCGGTCTCGCCGCCGGCGTCGACATAGAACTTGTTCAGCCGCTCGGTGATCGTCTTGAACTTGGCGGTGCCCTCCTCGTCGAACTGGATGTCGACGGCCCACTCATTGGTCACGGCACCCTGCGCGCCGCGCTGCAGCTGGAAGGAGGAGGTCTTGATGTTGGAACCCTTGACCTCAACCGGCCCGAGAATGTACTTGATCGCGGGCCGGCCGTCCGCGGCGGGCTCGCAGGTAACCAGCGGTTTGGCCGGATCGGAGCGTTCCTGCTTGTCCTGCGACGGGTTGTCGCAGTCCAGCGCCTCGAACTTCTTGTAGACGTCCGGGGTAATCCAGTTCTCGTCGCTGCTGTTCTTCGGCGCGGCGGTGGGCTTGGGGAGCTTCGCTTCCGGTGTCCGGGACGCAGGGGGCACCGCCGCTCCGGCGCCGGCCTGGATGACCGGGCGGAAATTCATGTCGGCGGACGCCTGGATCAGCTTGCGGGTCTCCTTGGAGGGGGTTCCCGGAAGGCTGACGACGACGTTGCGGCCGGACTGCGTGCTGATTTCGGCCTCCGCGACGCCGGAGCCGTCCACGCGCTGGCGGATGATCGCCACGGCCTGGTTGAGCTGTTCTTCGTTGATGTCCGAACCGCCCGCCACCTTGGGCGCCAGGATCATCTGGGTGCCGCCTTCAAGGTCCAAGGCCAGCTTCGGAGCCCAGCTCGCCTGCCCGGCCATAGTGCCGCCCGCCAGGACGGCCGTCAGGACGGCGAGAATAACGCCAAGCCAGACCAGCACCCTGAGGGCTGAGTTTTTGGGGCCAGTTCGTGCCATTGTCGATCTTTCTATTGTTTACGGAGGAACCGCCGGTGCGGCCTGTCAGGCCGGCACCGGCGGATGCCCGCGCACCGTAGCTCCGCGGGATAGCTCAGGAGGCAGACTAGCTGTCTTTCTTGCCCTCATCGTTCAGGCGGCGCAGGGTTTCGTCAGGCGTTTCGTTCCGGGGCAGGTCACTGGCGGCGGCGGCACCGTCGACGCCGTCGACGGAGGCATCGCTTTTTCCGAGCGTCAGCGAGGAGGCGTCGTCGGGAACCACCGTGGGCTCACCGGCGGCAACAACCGGCTCGACGATCTTGGTGACGGCCTGGCGGTGCACGGTGGCGGTGTTGCCCGGGGAGAGCTCCAGGACAACCTTGTTCTCGGCCTCGTCGATCTCAACGATGCGGCCGAAGAGGCCAAAGCTGGTCATGACGTCAACGCCGGTGCCGAACTTCGACTGGAGCTCTGCCTGCTGCTGCTGCGTCTTCTTGTTGCGGCGGAACATCATGAAGACGAACACGCCGAGCATGACGAACAGGAGAATAGTCATTGGATCCAAGGGGAAAGTTCCGTTCTGTACTTGCAAGCTGGTTTCACAGCAACGTCCGCTTCGTTCCGCGGCCACCTGGCGGGCAGGTTGTCTGGCAGAGAACCCGGCAGCGTTGCTGGCAGGTCGTCCGGCAGGGAACCCTATCCGGCCGGCGGCGGCTGGCGGTAGCCGCACACGGAAACAAAGGCCCGAACGTGCCGAGCGTCATACCAGTCTAAAGGGAAAAGGTCACTAGCGAGTGCTAATGACTATTACGGATCCATTCCGGATCGGCTTCTTCACCGACGGCGCGGCCAAAACCGGCCGGTTCCGCGCCGGCGGCGCCGGCCTGGAACAGCTCCAGCGGGTCCTGGCCGAAGGCGCCGGCGGGCACGGCAAAACCCAGGTGGGTCCACGCCGGGGCGAGGGCAATCCGCCCGCGCGGTGTCCGGCCCAGCAAGCCCTCCCGGACCAGGTAGGGCTCGGCAACGGTTTCCACCGTTTCGGTTTCCTCGCCGACGGCGATCGCCAGGGTGGACAGGCCCACCGGACCGCCGCCGAACTTGGTGATCAACGCCTCAAGGACTGCACGGTCCAGGCGGTCCAGGCCACGCTTGTCCACCTCGTACATGTCGAGGGCCGCCGAGGCCGCCCGCGCGTCGATCTGCTCCACGCCGTGCACCAGCGCCCAGTCCCGGACGCGCCGCAGCAGGCGGTTGGCGATGCGGGGCGTGCCGCGGGAACGGCCGGCAATCTCACTGAACCCGGCCGAGTTGACCTTCAGGTCCAGCAGCCCCGCCGAGCGGCGCAGCACCAGCTCAAGCTCCTCGACGGAGTAGAACTCGAGGTGCCCGGTGAAACCGAACCTGTCCCGCAACGGCCCGGGCAGCAGCCCTGCCCGCGTGGTGGCGCCGACCAGGGTGAACGGCGGCAGCTCCAACGGGATCGCGGTGGCGCCGGCGCCCTTGCCGACGACGATGTCGACGCGGAAGTCCTCCATCGCCATGTAGAGCATTTCCTCGGCCGGCCGGGACATGCGGTGGATCTCGTCGAGGAAGAGGACCTCGCCCTCGGACAAAGAAGACAGGATGGCGGCCAGGTCCCCCGCGTGCTGGATCGCCGGGCCGCTGCTGATCCGCAGCGGGGCGTTCATCTCGGCGGCGATGATCATGGACAGCGTGGTCTTGCCCAGGCCTGGAGGGCCGGACAGCAGCACGTGGTCGGCGCTGCGGCCGCGCATCCGGGAGGCCTCCAGCACCAGCGAGAGTTGTTTGCGGACCCGGTGCTGGCCCACGAAATCGTGCAGGTTCTTCGGCCGGAGGGCTGCCTCGATGGCGCGCTCCTCCGGTTCCTCTCCCCCGGCCACCAGGGACGGCTCAGCCACGGGCGCCTACCCGGTTTCCGGCGCGGGCGCCGTCCTGGCCCAGCCAGCGGAGCGTGGCGCGGAGGATTTCCGCGACGTTCCCCTGCTCTGCCAGTTCGGGTGAGTCGGCCAGCGACTTGTCGATGCTGGCGGTGGCGTCCTTCTCGGACCAGCCCAGGCTCGTCATGGCGGCAACCACCTGGGGCTTCCACACGGCTTCGGCGGACAGGGCGACGGCGGCACCGTCCGGGCTCCCGGGCGTGCCGTGCGGCACCAGCTTTCCGGCCAGTTCCAGCACGATCCGGCCGGCCACCTTGGGTCCGATGCCGGGCACCTTGGTGAAGGCCTTGCCGTCGCCGGAGTGCGCGGCCACGCGGATCGCCTCGGGTTCGTGGACGGCCAGGACCGCCAGCGCCAGGCGCGGGCCGACGCCGCTGACGCTGAGCAGCACGTCGAAGACCTCGCGTTCGTCGTCGCTGGAAAAGCCGAAGAGGGTCAGGGAGTCTTCCCGCACGATCAGGGAGGTGAACAGCTTGCCCTCGTCGCCGACGCGGAGCTTGCTGAGGGTCTGCGGCGTCGCGTTGACGCTCATGCCGGCGCCGTTGAGGTCGATCACTGCCGAGGACAGGCCAACGTGCGCTACGGTTCCGCGGAGAAAACTGATCAAGGCCTGGCTCCTGGGTTTACGGCTGGGTTGGCAGCCGGCTATCCGAACATATCTACGAATACCCTAGCAAGCGCCCCGGACATTCAGCGCGTGCGGCGCGCTTTGGCCTCCGCGTCGGCCCAGGCGCGCTGGGCCGGGGTAAGGGATTGGCTTCCCGGCCCTGTGGTGGCCACCGCGGCACCACTGCCGGCCCGCCATGCGTGCGTGATGGCCAGGGCCAGCGCGTCGGCGGCGTCGGCGGGCCGCGGTGGCGCGTCCAGCCGCAGGATCTTGGTGACGAGCTTGGTGACGGCATCCTTGTTGGAGGTGCCGCTGCCTGTGACGGCGGCTTTGACCTCCGACGGTGTGTGCAGCGCCACCGGGATGCCGCGCCGCGCTGCCGCGGCTATCACCACACCGGAGGCCTGGGCGACGCCCATGACTGTGCTGACGTTGAGCTGGGAGAAGACCCGTTCGACGGCGAGGACATGGGGATCGTACTTGTCCAGCCAGTCATCGATCGAGGTGGCAATGACGAGCAAGCGCTGGTCCAGGCTCTCCTCCGGAGAGGTGCCGACGACGCCGAAGGCCACCATGGTGGCGCGCCGGTTCTTCTCGACGTCCACGACGCCGATCCCGCAGCGGGTGAGGCCCGGATCGACGCCGAGGACGCGAAGGGTCACTCGGCTTCCAGTGCGGCCTGCACTTCGTCACTGAGGTCGGCGTTGCTGTAGACGTTCTGCACGTCGTCGAGCTCTTCCAGGGCGTCCACTAGCTTCATGAACTTCTTGGCGGCGTCGAGGTCCAGCGGCACCTGCATGGAGGGCACGAACTCGGCCTCGTCGGTGTCGTAGTCGATTCCGGCTTCCTTGAGCGCATCGCGGATGGCCTGCAGGTCGGTCGGTTCGGAGTGGATCTCGAAGCTCTCGCCGTTGTCCTTGACTTCCTCGGCTCCGGCGTCGAGGACTGCCATCAGCACGTCGTCCTCGGTCAGGCCGTTCTTCGGCAGCGACACGACGCCCTTGCGGGAGAAGAGGTAGCTGACCGAGCCGGGGTCGGCGATGGTACCGCCGTTGCGGGAGATGGCGAGCCGGACCTCGGAGGCGGCGCGGTTCTTGTTGTCAGTGAGGCACTCGATCAGGAGGGCCGAGCCCTGCGGGCCGCGGCACTCGTACATGATCTCGGTGTAGTCCACGACCTCGCCGGTGAGGCCGGCGCCGCGCTTGATGGCACGGTCGATGTTGTCCGCGGGGACCGAGGTCTTCTTGGCCTTGGTGACGGCGAGTTCCAGGCTCGGGTTGCCGGCGAGGTCGGGCCCGCCCATGCGCGCGGCAACTTCGATGTTCTTGATCAGCTTGGCGAACGACTTGGCCCGGCGGCTGTCCAGGATGGCCTTTTTATGCTTGGTCGTCGCCCATTTGGAGTGGCCTGACATGCTTTACGCTTCTCCTCTGATCATTCGAATAAACAGTTCATGCACGCGCTTCTCCCCGGTCACTTCCGGGTGGAAGGAGGTGGCCAGCAGCTTGCCGGCACGCACAGCAACAATTCTAGCCGTCCCGTCGAGGGATTCCGGGTGGCCGGCCCTGGAGGGCTCCACCTTGGCGAGGACTTCAACGCCCGCGCCGACGCGCTCCACCCACGGTCCGCGGATAAACACGGCGTGCACCGGGGCGACGCCGGACTCGCCGGCGCTGAACTCCAGGCCCCTGAACTCGAGGTCGGTTTCGAACGATTCGCGCTGCCGGCCGAAGGCATTGCGGCGGACCGTGATGTCGAGGCCGCCGAAGGTCTGCTGCGGGTTGCCCGCCAGGTCGGTGGCGGGGTCCGCGATCTCCTCGGCCAACAGGATCATGCCGGCGCAGGAACCGTAGACAGGCAGCCCGGACCGGATGCTCTCGCGCAACGGATCGCGGAGCTCGAAGATCCTGGCGAGCTTATCGATGGTCGTCGACTCCCCGCCCGGAATGATGAGGCCGTCCAGGCCGTCCAGCTCAGCGGGGCGGCGGACGCCGATGCCGGCGGCGCCGGCGGCCTCTACTGCGTGCAGGTGTTCACGGAAGTCGCCCTGGAGGGCCAGGACGCCGATCCGCAGGCCGGATCCCACGCGGGAGCCAGGCAAAGTAAGGGGGGTGGTCATCCTGCCAGCATAATGCGCCGGGCTGCCGGGGGCCGCACCGGGGCGTGCCGCCGGGCCGGGGTCCATGCCGCCGCTGGGATATATTACAAAGCATGCTCTACTTCAGCGTTCCGCTCGGCAAGTTCGTCCGCCGGGTCTCCCGGCTCCGGGGCGGAGGCTCCGCGCTCCCCGGCCTGGTGGTCGAAAAAATTGACCCCGGCTTTATGCAACGGACGCTGTCTACGCTGCCGCTGGGCGTCGCCGTCGTCAGCGGCACGAACGGCAAGACCACCACCACCAAGATGGTGGTGGAGTTGCTCGAAAGCCAGGGCCTGAAGGTCTTCACCAACCGCACCGGCAGCAACTTCACCCGGGGCGTGGCCGCCGCGCTGCTCGGCGAGGTGGACTGGCGCGGCCGGCTCGATGCCGACGTCGCCGTCCTGGAACTGGACGAGGCCCACGCCGTGCACTTCGTCAACAAAGTTCCGCCGCGCTACTGCCTGCTGTTGAACGTGCTGCGTGACCAGCTGGACCGCTTCGGCGAAATCGACAAGACCGCCGAACTGCTGCAGCACATCGCTGCCAAGACCACCGGGACCGTCGTCCTGAACCGCGAGGACCCCCGTGTCGCCCGGATCGCGGATACGCTCACCAGCCCCGCGGCCGGCGGGCCCGAGGTCCGCTATTTCGGCCTCGACGATTCGCTGCTCAGCACCTTCCCCAACGACGACGAGATGCGCGCCGCGCCGGGCAGCCCGGTACCGCCGTCCCCCGCCAAACCGGAGGCCGACGTCGTCCTCCGGCGGGTGGGCGCCGAGGACGCCGACTTCGAGTACGACGGCGCCACGGTCACCACACTGATGTTGCTCCGCGGCGTCTACAACATCTTCAATGCGGCGGCGGCACTGACCCTGGCCCGGGCCATCACGGGCGCCCGCGGCACGGGCACCGACCACGCCGGCCTGCTGAGGGCGCTTTCCAAGGTCGCCCCTGCCTTCGGGCGCGGCGAAAGCCTCGTGGTCGACGGACTTCCGCTGGAACTGGTCCTGGTCAAAAACCCCAGCGGCTTCCGGCTGGGGCTGAAGTCCTTCCCGGCCGCCGGCTACGCCACGATGATCGCCATTAACGACAACTACGCCGACGGCCGGGACATGTCCTGGCTCTGGGACGTCGAATTCGACACCCTCCGCGACGGCGGCGTGGACCAGCTCTCCGGCTCGCGCGCCTACGACATGGCACTGCGGCTGCAGTACGACGACGTCGCCATCGGCGCCGTAGACACGGACATCGCGCCGGCCCTGGCCGCGTTTATCCGCGGGGCCAAGGACAAGCCGAAGCGGATCTTCTGCACCTACACCGCCATGCTGGCCATCCGCCGCGAGCTGTCCAAAATCACCACAGTGGAGGTGGTCTCATGACCCCGGCATCCCCCGAAACCCCGCACGGGCTCTCCTTCGGGCACGAACTGCCGCCCGAAGAGTCCGGCGACCCCGGCAAGGGCACCATCCGCGTGGTCCAGCTCTACCCGCGGGACATGAACATCTACGGCGACTGGGGCAACGCCCTGGTCCTGGCCCAGCGACTGCGCTGGCACGGCTACACCCCGGAACTGCTCGAATACAACGTCGGCGACGAGTTCCCCGCCGACGTCGACCTGATCGTGGGCGGCGGCGGCCAGGACAGCGGACAGCTGGTAATCCAGGATGACCTGCTCTCCCGCGAAACGGTCCTCAAGGACCTGGCCGAGGACGGCACCCCGATGCTGGTGATCTGCGGGCTCTACCAGCTGTTCGGCAAATTCTTCAAGACCAGGACCGGCTCCGTCATCCCGGGTATCGGCATCCTGGACGTGGAAACGCACGGCACGGACGAACGGCTGATCGGCAACGTCTCGGTGTCCTCCCCCGAGTTCGGCACCGTGCTTGGCTACGAAAACCACAGCGGCCAGACCACGTTGGGCCCCGGCGTCGCACCGCTGGGTGCGACGGCCAAGGGCACCGGCAACAACAGCACCGACGGCCAGGAAGGCGCCCGCTACCGCAACATCGTGGCCAGCTACCTGCACGGCTCACTGCTGCCGAAAAACCCGGCGCTGGCGGACTTCCTGATCAAGACCGCCGTCGAGCGCAAGTACGGCAGCTTCACGCCCGGCACCCCGGATGACTCGTACGCAGTCCTGGCCCGTGAGCACGCGGCCCGCCGGCCCCGCTGACCCGCGGCCAGAAGGTGTCAGATGATTCCGTGATCGACATTGCCCGCGACAATCCGGCGCGCCCGGACGTCCGGCGGCTCCTGGACGAACACCTCGCTGACATGTTCGCGACCTCACCGGCCGAGAGCGTGCATGCCCTGGACCCGGACGCGCTTACAGGCCCGGAGATCACCTTCTGGACCGCCCGCGACAGCGCTGTCCCGGACGGGGGCGGCGCGCCGGGCGGCGGTGCGCTGCCTGGCGGGGTGCTGCTTGGCTGCGGAGCCTTGAAGGACCTCGGCGCCGGCGAGGGTGAAGTCAAATCGATGCGCACGGCGCTGCACGCCCGCGGCCGGGGCATCGCCACGCTCCTCCTGGCCGGGATCCTGGATGAAGCCCGGCATCGCGGCTACCGACGTGTCTGCTTGGAAACCGGGTCGCAAGACTTCTTCGCCCCGGCGCGCCGGCTATACGCCCGTCACGGGTTCGTCCCGTGCCCGCCCTTCGCCGATTACCTGCCCGACCCGCACAGCGTGTTCATGGCCCGCGACCTGACGGGCCCGCTGACGGACTGAGCAGCGGCAGGCGGCGACGTCAATTGCCCGACACCCGGAGGATCTGCAAACCTTCCCACTCTCCAGGCTCTTCGAAGATTGCCGCCAGGTGCCGGACGCCGGAGTCCCCCAAGGCGTGCGAACCCGGTTCTTCGTCCAGGGTCCGCCGGCGGACCCGCTCGAGGGCGGTGCGTAGTGCAAGCCCGGATACAGCCGCAGCATCCAGTCGTCGAGGCTGAACCGCACGGCCGGCAGCGAGGCCTCGAGTTTCCTGGCCAGCGTGGCCTTGCCGGCGCCGTTGAGACCGCAGAGCAGGTGGACGGTGGCCGTAGTCATGCGCCGGCGTCGCTGTTCCGGAGCAGCTCGGCCAGCTCCGCCGGGCGCGTCGCCGGCCACCAGTGGCCGCTGTCTACCCGCACCACGCTCA
This sequence comes from Arthrobacter sp. SD1074B, assembly GCF_056780195.1. Classification (NCBI taxonomy): domain Bacteria; kingdom Bacillati; phylum Actinomycetota; class Actinomycetes; order Micrococcales; family Micrococcaceae; genus Arthrobacter; species Arthrobacter sp. SD1074B. The sequence goes on from NZ_JBRAZT010000001.1 coordinate 2,152,416, forward strand.
GGTCATCCACCCACGCCTCGAGTCCCTCGACCAGGTGCGGGGACAGGAAAGGGTCCCGCAAGGGGACCACCACCTGCACCGGCATGGTGACCCGCGCCCGCGCGGTTCGCGGTGCGGGCCGGTTCCGGCCGGAGCGGAAGTTGCTGCGGTAAAGCGCCAGTCCGCGCACCGGGTCGTTGCCGACGCGGCGCTGTGCGCCCCGTTCGTACCGCCTGGTCAGGAACAGCCGCCAGGCTGCCTCGGGCAGCACCGGGACCAGGAACGCGGCGACGTACCAGCTGCGCAGCAACTGCCCGGCCAGTTGCGGCCAGGACCGGGGGTTGTGGAGCCGTGAGCGCACCCAGCGAGAGAAATGGCGGAGGTCCGGGCCGGAGATGCTCGTGTAGCGGCGGATCGCGGCTGCGGCACGCGGATCCTGCACCGCTGCCCAGCCCTGGATCGACCCCCAGTCGTGGCCCACCAGGTGCACCCGGGCGGCTCCCGCCGCCGCCAGCACCGCGAAGAGATCGTCGACCAGCGTGGCCAGGGTGAAGTCGCCAGGGCTCCCGACGACGGCGGAGCCGCCCGCGTTGCGCGTGTCGTAGGCGACCACGTGGTGCGTTGCCGCCAGTTCCCGGATGACGGGCAGGAACACCCGGTGGTCGTCGGGATAACCGTGCACCAGCAGCAGCGTCGGCACGTCCGGGCCCGGCAGCCGGCCGTATTCGACGACGGCCAGCTCGGCGCCGCGCGCGGCGACGGTCCGCCGTCGTCCGCTCAGCGTATCCAGCGCTACCGCTCCTTCGTGATCAGCAGTTCGTGGGCACCCGCCGCAGCAGCGCCCATCGATTCCACCACGGACCGGGTCCGCAGCCGGGTGGCCGCGTCGGCGGCCGCACCGGCGCAGGAACCCTGCGGCGCGTCGGAGGCGACCGAGCACCACCGGTAGGGGTCGCGCACAATGACGGACGGGGCCCAGGCCATGTCCGAGGCGGACCACTTGCCCGCGGCGTCCTGGCTGAACTGCGCCCGGACCAGCAGCCCCTCGTTGTTCACCACGTACGACGGCGAGAGTTCGGTGACGCCGTTGCCCAGCCCGTAGACGATCCAGGTCCCCTTGTAGCGTTCGATCGGGAGCACCGAGTGGGTGTGGTGGCCATAGATCATGGTGAACTGGCCGCTGTCCACCAGCGCATGCGCCACGCTGCGCTGCTGCTCGTTCGGCGCGCTGGAGTACTCGTCGCCGGCGTGCATCACACCCAGCACGATGTCCGCCCCAAGCGCCCTCGCCTTGCGGGCCTTGGCAATCATCGCCGCAGGATCGAGCATGTCCACCTGCCAGGCGTACTCCGGGGTCTGGCCGTTCAAACCGTAGGCGCCTTCGATGACGGCGATTTTGGCGGCGGCGGTATTCAGGATCATCACCCCGCGGGAGTCGGCTTCGCTGCGGTAGGAGCCGGTGTGCTGCAGTCCGGCCGCGTCGAGTGCGTCCAGGGTGCGGACCAGCCCCGCGGTGCCCTGGTCGATGGTGTGGTTGCTGGCGGTGGTGCACGCCTGGTAGCCGACCTGCTGGGCAGCGGTGATGATCTGCGGCGGCACGTTGAAGGACGGGTACGCGGAAAACGGCCCGGCGGGTCCGGACACGGGAGTTTCCTGGTGGCAGACCGCGAGGTCGCTCTTTTCGATGTATTTGCGCTGGCCCGCCAGCAGCGGCTCGAAGTCCAGCCCCTTGGCGCCGGTGGCGAGGGCATCGGCACGGGCCTGCTCCCAGAGCTGGGCGTGGACCAGCATGTCCCCGGTAACAAGCACGGAGGTGCAACGGACGGCCGCGCAGGCCGGGCCCTTCCCCGGCGTCGGCGTTGGCGTCGGCGTCGTGGAAGGCGATGCTTCCGGCGTGGATCCCGGGGTCCCCGCTGTGGATCCGGGCGAATTGCCCGCCGACGAAGCGGAAGCCCCGGCGTTGCTGTTCGGCCCCCCGCCGGTGCCGCACGAGATCAGGGAGGCAATGAGGAAAACCGCGGCTGACCCGGCGAGAAGCCGTCCGCGCAGCGTGGGAGTGATGGTTCGCATGCCGTAATCGTACGGTGGCCCGGGTCACAACACGCTTAGCCGTTCATTGAGAACCGGCCCCTTGCATGAAAGAGTTATTTCATGACCAATCCCCTGTTGCGCCCCAGCACCCTGCCGTACGGACTGCCGCCTTTCGCTGACATCGAAGCCGAGCACTACTCTGAAGCCGTCGAGGCCGGTCTCGCCGAGCACCTGGCCGAGATCCAGTCGATTGTGGCCGACCCGTGGCCGGCGACCTTCGAAAACACGGCACTGGCGATGGAACGCTCCGGTCAGCTGCTGCAGCGGGCGGCGGCGTCGTTCTTTACGCTGGTCTCCGCGGACGCCTCGGACGCCATCCGTGAGCTGGAGACCCGCCTCTCCCCCGCCTTCTCAGCCCACCAGGATGCGGTGTACCTGAACCGGGGGCTGTTCGAGCGCTTTGCCGCGATCAGCACCGACCGGCTCGACGCGGAATCCTCCCGGCTGGTCGAGGAATACCTCAAGGAGTTCCGCCAGTCCGGCATCCAGCTCGACGCGGCCGGCCAGGAGCGGCTCAAAGCCATCAACGCCGAGCTCTCCACCCTGGGCACCGAGTTCGGCCAACGGGTCAAGGAAGGGATGAAGTCCGCCTCACTGCTGCTGGACGACGCCGCCGAGCTCGCGGGCCTTCCCGCGGACGACGTCGCCAGCGCTGCCGAAGCCGCGCGCACCGCCGGGCACGACGGAAAGTACCTGCTCACCCTGATCCAGCCCAGCAACCAGCCCGCCCTCGCGGCGCTGGAGAACCGGCAGGTGCGGCGCCGGCTCTACGAGGCGTCAATCGGCCGCGGCAGCGGCGGCGGCAGCCTCGACGTGCTGGACCTGGTCAAGGACATGGTCCGCCTCCGCGCCGAGAAGGCCGCCCTGCTCGGCTTCGCCAACTTCGCCGAGCTCAGCGTGGACCAGCAGACCGCCCCCGACTTCGAAGCCGTGCAGGCCATGATGAACCGCCTCGCCCCGGCCGCCGTCCGGAACGCCGACGCCGAGGCCGAGGCCCTGGCGGAGGTGGCCGGCCACCCGCTGGAAGCCTGGGACTGGGCCTACTACTCGGCGCAGGTCAAGCGTGAGCGGTATTCCGTGGACGAGCAGGCGCTGCGCCCTTACTTCGAGCTGGACAGGGTGCTCCGGGACGGTGTGTTCTTCGCCGCCACCGCCCTGTACGGGATCACGTTCCATGAGCGCACCGACCTGGCGGGCTACCACCCGGACGTCCGGGTCTGGGAGGTGAAGAACTCCGACGGCACCGGCCTTGGGCTGTTCCTGGGCGACTACTACACCCGGGAGTCAAAGCGCGGCGGCGCGTGGATGAACTCCCTTGTGGAGCAGTCAGGGCTGCTGAACACCCGGCCGGTGGTGATCAACAACCTCAATATCTCCAAGCCGCCTGCCGGTGAGCCCACGCTGCTGACCCTGGATGAGCTGCGGACCACCTTCCACGAATTCGGCCACGCCCTGCACGGTCTCTTCTCCTCCGTCACGTACCCGCGGTTCGCCGGCACCTCCGTGCCCCGCGACTTCGTCGAGTACCCATCGCAGGTCAACGAGATGTGGATCATGTGGCCGGAGGTGCTGGCCAACTACGCCAAGCACCACGCCACCGGCGAGCCGCTGCCGCAGGAAACCGTGGACAAGCTCAACGACGCGGCCCTCTGGGGCGAGGGCTTCGGCACCACCGAGTACCTTGGCGCGGCGCTGCTGGACCTCGCGTGGCATGTCCTCGATGGCTCCGACATCCCCGAGGACGCGCTGGAATTCGAGGCCAAGGCCCTGGCCGCGGCGGGCGTAGCACACAGCCTGATCCCGCCGCGCTACCGCACCGGCTACTTCCAGCACATCTTCGCCGGGGGCTGGTACGCCGCGGGCTACTACTCGTACATCTGGAGCGAGGTGCTCGACGCCGAAACGGTGGAATGGTTCAAGGAAAACGGCGGCCTGACCCGGGCCAACGGCGACTTCTTCCGGGCGGAGCTGCTTTCCCGGGGCAACAGCCGCGACCCGCTCGCGTCGTTCCGCGCCTTCCGCGGCCGCGACGCCGAACTCGAACCGCTGCTCAAGCGCCGCGGCCTGGACTAACCCTTCATCGATTGCTCCGTCCCCGCCCTTTTGCGGCCCGATAACGGCGGTTACGGAGCAAGCGACGGGAACGCTAACGACGACGGCGGCCGGTCACCTGGGAAGGTGACCGGCCGCCGTCGTCATTGATGCCTTGGCTGTATTACCAGCCGCGCTCGGCGAGGCGGTGCGGCTGCGGGATCTCGTCGACGTTGATGCCCACCATGGCTTCGCCCAGGCCGCGGGAGGCCTTGGCGATGACGTCCGGGTCGTCGAAGAAGGTGGTGGCCTTCACGACGGCGGCGGCGCGCTGGGCCGGGTTGCCGGACTTGAAGATGCCGGAGCCGACGAAGACGCCGTCGGCGCCGAGCTGCATCATCATCGCGGCGTCGGCCGGGGTGGCGATGCCGCCGGCGGTGAACAGCACCACCGGGAGCTTGCCGGTGGAGGCAACTTCCTTGACCAGTTCGTACGGGGCCTGCAGTTCCTTGGCGGCGACGTAGAGTTCGTCCTCGGGCAGGGCGGCCAGCTTCAGGATCTCGGCCCGGATCTGGCGCATGTGGGTGGTGGCGTTGGAGACGTCGCCGGTGCCCGCCTCGCCCTTGGAGCGGATCATGGCCGCGCCTTCGTTGATGCGGCGCAGCGCTTCGCCGAGGTTGGTGGCGCCGCAGACGAAGGGAACCGTGAAGTTCCACTTGTCGATGTGGTTGGTGTAGTCGGCCGGGGTCAGGACCTCGGACTCGTCGATGTAGTCGACGCCGAGGGACTGCAGGACCTGGGCCTCGACGAAGTGGCCGATCCGGGCCTTTGCCATGACCGGCACGGAGACGGCGTCGATGATCTTGTCGATCATGTCCGGATCGCTCATCCGGGACACGCCGCCCTGGGCGCGGATGTCGGCGGGAACGCGTTCCAGCGCCATCACGGCCACGGCACCGGCGTCCTCGGCGATGCGGGCCTGCTCGACGTTGACGACGTCCATGATGACGCCGCCCTTGAGCATCTCCGCCATGCCGCGCTTGACGCGGCTGCTGCCCGTTACGTTCTTGGCGGACGCGCCGGCTTCGCTGCTTACATCAGGTGTAGACACAAAAACCCCTATGGGTAGATAGATGACCTCGCCGGGGCACGGACGGCACGCAGATGAAACTCTCGCATGCAGCGGCTCGCACACACCGGATTACCGGGAACCATTGGCCGGTAAAGCTAATACTAGTCCCCCGCCGCGGCCCGGTTGAATTCCGGTTACGGCACTCAGGCAGCCGGCTCGGCGGGACTCCCCGTGGTCTCTTCCAGCGACTGGCGGTGCACTGAGGCAATGCGCTGCACGACCGTCACGAAGCTGGCCAGGGCGAGCAGGCACAGGGTAGCGAACAGCACCACGGTCGGCAGCCCGATCCCGGTGAAACCGGTGACCACCAGGACGGACACCAGCCGTTCGGCGCGCTCCGCAATACCCACGTTCGCGTGGTAGCCCAGCGCCTCGGCCTTGGCCCGCGCGTAGGACACCACCATGCCCAGCACGAGGCAGACGACGGCGGCGATCGCGATGGGGGTGTCGGCGCCACCGGTGAAGAACCAGATGGCGACGCCGGCGAACAGGGCGCCGTCGGCGACGCGGTCCAGGGTGGAGTCCAGGAAGTTGCCCCAGCGCCCGCCGCGTTCCTGCATCCGGGCCATGATGCCGTCGATGACGTCGGAGAAGATGAACGCCGTGATGAACAGCGTTCCCCACCAGAGCTGGCCCAGGGGGTAGAACACCAGGGCGCCGACCACCACGCCGGCGGTGCCGACGATCGTGACGGCGTCGGGCGAGACACCCACCCGCAGCAGCCAGCGTGCCAGCGGCGAGAACAAGGCGGTGAAGAACCCGCGGGCGTGCTTATTCAGCATCCGCTGCCCCGGACGCCGGCATCCCGGTGGTGTCGGCAGTGTCGGCCGCGTGGCCGTTGCCCTGGGGCCACGCCTCGGCAACCTGCTGCCGCACCTCGCCGAGGGTCTGGGTGATCGCCTTGGTCTGCGCGATGATCGGGAAGAAGTTCCCGTCCCCGCCCCACCGCGGCACCACATGCTGGTGCAGGTGGCCGGCGATGCCGGCCCCGCCGGTAACGCCCTGGTTCATGCCCAGGTTGAAGCCGGTGGGGTTGGCGACCTTGCGCAGCACCCGCATGGCGGTCTGGGTCAGCTCCGCGAACTCTGCGGTCTCCTCGACGGTCAGGTCCGTGTAGTCCGGGATGTGCCGGTAGGGACAGACGAGGAGATGGCCCGGGTTGTAGGGGAAGAGGTTCAGCACGACGTAGCAAAACATCCCGCGATAGACGATCAGCGAATCATCGTCCTCACGTTCGGGCGCGACACAGAACGGGCAGTCGTCCGGGTTCTTGAACTGGTGCTGGCCGCCCTTGATGTACGCCATGCGGTGCGGTGTCCACAGGCGCTGGAAGGCGTCCGGCACCCCGGCCAGGCCAAAGTCGTCGGTCACGCCGTCATCGCCCGGGTAGCCCGGGACAGCGCCTGTGGTCTCCTGCACGCGCTGCTCCCCTAGCTGGTCCGGTTACGTACGGCGTCAACGATCCGCCGGACGGCTTCGGCTACGGGCACGCCGTTGTCCTGGCTGCCGTCGCGGAAGCGGAAGGACACGGCGCCGGCTTCGGCGTCGTCCCCGCCGGCGATCAGCACAAACGGGATCTTGTCCTTGCTGGCGGTTCGGATCTTCTTCGGGAAGCGGTCCGAGGAGATATCCACCTCGGCGCGGATACCGGCAGCCTTAAGCTGGCCGACAACGTCGAACATGTAGTCGTTGAAGGCCTCGGCCACGGGGATGCCGACCACCTGGACGGGAGCCAGCCAGGCCGGGAATGCCCCGGCGTAGTGCTCGGTCAGGACGCCCATAAAACGTTCGATCGAGCCGAAGAGCGCACGGTGGATCATGACGGGACGCTGGCGGGTGCCGTCTGCGGCCTGGAACTCAAGCTCGAAGCGCTCCGGCAGGTTGAAGTCCAGCTGGATGGTGGACATCTGCCAGGTACGGCCGATGGCGTCACGGGCCTGCACCGAGATCTTGGGGCCATAGAAAGCGGCTCCGCCCGGATCGGGGACCAGCTCCAGGCCGGATTCCTGCGCAACCTCGGCGAGGGTCTGGGTGGCTTCGTCCCAGACCTCGTCCGAACCGACGAACTTCTCCGGGTCCTTGGTGGACAGTTCCAGGTAGAAGTCCTCCAGGCCGTAGTCCTTGAGCAGTCCGAGGACGAAGTTGAGGGTCTTGGTGAGCTCGTCCTTCATCTGCTCGCGGGTGCAGTAGATGTGGGCGTCGTCCTGGGTCATGCCCCGGACGCGGGTGAGGCCGTGCACCACGCCGGACTTCTCGTAGCGGTACACCGAACCGAACTCGAAGAGCCGGAGCGGCAGTTCCCGGTAGGAGCGCCCGCGCGAGCGGAAGACCAGGTTGTGCATCGGGCAGTTCATCGGCTTCAGGTAGTAGTCCTGGCCGGGCTTGCGCACGGTGCCGTCCTCGTTCAGTTCCGCGTCGATGTGCATCGGCGGGAACATGCCGTCGCGGTACCAGTCCAGGTGCCCGGAGACCTCGTAGAGATGGCCCTTGGTGATGTGCGGGGTGTAGACGAATTCATAGCCCGCGTCGACGTGGCGCTGGCGGGAGTAGTCCTCCATGGCCTTGCGGATAATGCCGCCCTTGGGGTGGAACACCGGCAGGCCGGACCCCAGCTCGTCGGGGAAGGAGAACAGGTCCAGCTCGGCCCCGAGCTTGCGGTGGTCGCGGCGCTCGGCCTCGGCGATCCGCTCCTGGTAAGCCTTGAGGGCTTCCTTGGTGGGCCAGGCGGTGCCGTAGATGCGCTGCAGCTGCTTGTTCTTTTCGCTGCCGCGCCAGTAGGCCGCCGAGGAGCGGGTCAGGGCGAAGGCGTTGGAGATGAGTTTGGTGTTGGGCAGGTGCGGGCCGCGGCACAGGTCGCACCAGAGCACGGTGCCTTCCTTGCGCTCCACGTTGTCGTAAATGCTCAGCTCGCCGCCGCCCACCTCCACGCTGGAGCCGTCCGCGTCGGAACCGGCACCCTTGAGGCCGATCAGTTCAAGCTTGTACGGTTCGTCCTTCATGGCTTCGCGTGCCTCGTCCTCGGAGACCACCCGGCGGACGAACTTCTGGTTCTGGTTGATGATCTTTTGCATCATCTTTTCCAGCTGACGCAGGTCTTCCGGGGTGAACGGCTCCTCGACGTCGAAATCGAAGTAGAAGCCGTCGGTGATGTAGGGGCCGATGCCGAGCTTGGCGTCGGGACGCAGCTGCTGCACGGCCTGGGCCATCACGTGGGCGGCGGAGTGGCGCAGCACGTTGAGGCCGTCCGGGGAGTCGATGGTGACGCCTTCAATCGTGGCGCCCTCGGGCAGCGGCTGGTCCAAGTCCCTGAGCTCGCCGTTGACGCGGGCCACAACGACGTCGCGGCGCTCAAAAAAGAGTTCCGCGCCGGTGGTCCCGGTAGTCACCTTGGTCTCTTCGCCGTCGACGAGAAGGGTGATCTGCTGGGCATCTGACACGGGTGTCTCCTATTCAAAGTTAAGGCTTCGTAGCTTGTGGCGTACGGGGACCACAGCCAGCCTCATCCATGCTATCCGGTTCCGGATAGGCCAACCAACGCACCCCGCCGCCGGTCAGCCGGTGTTTCGCCGCCGGTTAGCCGGAGAACCCGGTGATGGCCAGGGTCCGGCGGATCCCGTCCAGTGGGCCCGGAACCAGGAGCTCCGGACCGGCCGGAGCGGGGGTTGCAACGCCGCCGGCGGCGGCCCCGGCGGCAGCAGCCGTCCCGGCGGGGGCCGGGTAGGGCAGCGTCTCGGTGCGGCTGAGGTCCCACGCCATCGAGGCGCTGATGCTGATGCCCCGCGGGCCGGTCCGCCGGGTGGTTCCGCGGATCAACAGCAGCCGGGTCCCGAACAACAGCGGACCGGACTGCTCCTGGGCCTCATGGAAGAACACCGAGTCCACGCAGCCGGTTCCGTCGTCGATGCTGATGAACACCACCCGGCGGCCGCCGCGCATCGGCGGTGTCTGGGTGGCCACCCGCACCCCGGCCACAAGCACTTCGGTGCCGTTGCGCAGTCCCAGCAGCTTGTCCGCCGTCGTGACGCCCAGCCGCTCCAGCAGGGGCCGGTGGCTGGCCATCAGGTGCCCGCTGACATCCAGCGCCATCAGGTCCAGTTCAGCGCGGACCGTTTCCACCAGGGTGGGGGCGGGCAGCCCGCCTTTGATGTTTTTGAGCTCGACGTCGCCCAACGGCAAGGCCAGCTGTCCCTCGATGACCCCGGCGCCCTTACGCTGCGGCCGGGCCTGCAACTGCTGCAGGTGCTGGACCAGGTCGGCCCGGTTGGCGGTTCCCCCGGAGGCCCGGCGCAGCGAGTCGAAGGCGCCCAGCTGGGCGAGCCGCTGGATACTCGGCTTGCTGATCCGGGCGCGGGTCCGCAGGTCCGCGAGGGAGTCGTAGGGCTGGCCGGCCACAATCCGCTTCAGCTCGGCACCGGAGAGCCCGAAGATCCCGTTGATGCTCAGCCGGATGCCCAGCTTGCCCCGGTCCGGGCCGTCCTCCACCCGCTCCACCCGGTACTCGGCCTGGCTGCGGTTGATGTCCAGCGGCAGGATGGGGATCCCCAGCCGCCGGGCCTCGGCCACCAGCAGCCGCTTGGGGTACATGCCGGGGTCGTGTTCCCAGAGTCCGGCCAGGAAGGCTTCGGGGTGGTGGGTCTTCAGCCAGGCCGACTGGTAGGTAGGCACGGCGAATGCGGCGCCGTGGGCCTTGCAGAAGCCGAAGCTGCCGAAGGCCTTCAGGGTCCCCCAGACCTTGTCCACCACCTCGGGCGTGTAGTTCCTGGCTTTGGCTTCGCGGCGGAAGAATTCCTCCACCTTGCCTTCCAGTACCTCGTTGCCGAGGGCGCGGCGGAATTCGTCGGCCCGGGCCAGCCCGCAGCCGGTCATCACGTCGAAGGTCTTGAGGATCTGCTCATGGAAGACGGTGACGCCGTGGGTCTCCTGGAGCACCGGTTTGAGGTGCGGGTGCGGGTAGACCTCCGGCGCGAAGCCGTGCCGGTGTTCCAGGAAAGGCCGGACCATGTCCGACTTCATCGGACCGGGCCGGAACAGGGAGATATCAATGATGAGGTCGTTGAATTCCCGGGGCGCCAGCTTGCCGATCAATTCCCGCTGGCCCGGGGACTCGATCTGGAAGCAGCCCAGGGTGTGGGTGCTGCGGATCAGCTCATAGGTGGGTTCGTCATCGAGCGGGACGGCGTTGAGGTCGATCCGGCCGTCCGCGGCGATGTAGTCCGGACCGGCGCCGTCCGGACCCGCCGGGTGCCGGCCGGCCGCCACCACCTCGGCCTTGGACGGGTGCAGCCGGATCACCTCCCGGACGGCGAAGGCCATGGCGCTTTGCATGCGGACGCCGAGGACGTCGAGTTTGAGCATGCCCATCGGGTCCATATCGTGCTTGTCGAACTGGCTCATCGGCAGGCCCAGGCCGCTGGGTTGCACCGGGGTGCGGTCCAGCAGGGTCGCGTCCCCCAGGATGACCCCGCAGGGGTGCATAGAGATGTGGCGGGGCAGCCGGTCCAGCCGCTCGGTCAGGTCCACCAGCAGGTCCAGTTGCTGGTTTTCGGTGAAGTCCCGCTGCTCCACCCGGCCGGCGAATTCCTTCAGCTCCGGTTTCTCCACCAGGGCCTCGCGGAAGTTCCGGGCCGAAAACCGCCACAGCTGCTTGGCGATCTCGTCGATGTCGCCGCCGTCCATGCCCAGGGCCAGGCCGGCGTCGCGGACCGCACCGCGGGCCCGGTAGCCGTTCTGCATGCTCATCAGGGTGACGCGTTCGGAACCGAAGCGCTCAAAAATCTTCCGGTAGACGTTGTGCCGTTCGGCGCTTTCGACGTCGATGTCGATGTCCGGCAAGGTGGCCCGGTCCCGGGAGAGGAAGCGTTCGAAGATGAGGTCGTGCTGCAAGGGATTGACCTGGCTGACATCGATCAGGAAGTTGACCAGGCTGGAGGCACCCGAACCGCGGGCGGCAGCCCGGACGCCCATGTCCAGGATCATCCGGGACACCTCTGCCACGGTCAGGAAGTAGGAGGCAAAGCCCAGGCTGTCGATGATCCGCAGTTCGTGCTGCAGGCGGGCGCGCAGTTCTTCGGCGGGCTTCCCGGCGATCCCGGGGAAGCGGCGGCCGATGCCCGCCTCGCAGCGCTGGGTAAGCTCGGCGAGCGGGTCCCCTGCGATCCCGATCACCGAGGCCTCCGGAACCACCGGCTGCTTCCAGCCCATGTCTGTGACCGGATCCATCCGGCAGCGGTCCGCGAGCGCCTCGGTGTGTGCCAGCAGGCTCTTGAGGTCCGCGGCGCCGTATCCGGCGGCGTGCATGATTTCCTGGCCCAGCCGCAGCATCTGCGCGGTGGATTTCAGCCAGCCCTGCCCGTTGGGTTGCAGCAGCGGCGCGGCGGAGAGCTCAGGCAGGGATTTCAGCGTCCGGGCGGAGTCCAGCACGTCCGCCGTCGCGGCCCCGTCCTGGGCGCAATACCGCACGGCGTTGCTCAGCACCGCGGGAACGGCGTGTTCCGCGGCAAGTTTGAGCATCCGCACCGCATGGGCCGTGCTCACCGGCTCACCGGGCGGACTGAGCTGGGAGACGACCTCGGCGGCCAGGGTTCCGGCGGGCATGGCGTCCAGCCAGCGTTTGAAGAGCGTGCGGGGGCGCAGGTAGCGCCGGCCTCCCATGGCGCGGCCGACGTCGGAGTCAGGGCCGATCAGCACGGTCAGGACCGGTTCCTGGGTTTGCGGATCGAGGGCGCGGGAGGCCAGTTCCGCCCGGGTCACGGCGACGGGCACCGTTCCGCCGGCCTTGCCCGTGGTGCGGGCATGGGCGTCGGAGACCAGCCGGCAGAGCGCCCGGTAGCCGGCGCCGTGGTTCTGGCCGTGTGCCAGTACGACGACGCGCCCGCCGAGCTGGGTGCGGTGGTCGCCGTCGTCGTCAAAGACCGCCAGGTCCACCCCAACGATCGCGTCCAGGCCCTCCGCCATGCAGGCCTTGAGGTGCTTGACCGTGCCGTAGAGTCCGTCGCGGTCCGTGCAGGCGAGCGCCGTGGCCCCGTCCGCGGCGGCGGCAGCGGCCAGTTCCTCCGGCCAGGACACCCCGTAGTGGGCGCTGAAAGCGGTGGAAACGTGCAAATGGGTGAAGCTCATGCCGTTTCGGGCTTCCGGGCGGCGTGCAGGGCGTCGTGGATCCGCAGCAGCCGCCAGCGGCCGCTGCCCAGATGCCGGCTCAGGTCAAGGGTGAGTGTCAGCTCCGGGTTGCCGGCATCCCGGACCTGGACACGCCAGATCTCGTGGTCCACCAGCCCGGGGCCGCCGCCCAACGGGGCCCGCTGTTCCTCGGCCCACCATTGGCGCCGCTCAAACCAGCGGAGCGGTTCGGCGCAGACGTCGTAGTGCCGCCCGGCCCAGTCCAGGGACAGAGGCTGGCCTTCCGGGGTGCAGGCAACGTCCACCGACTCGCTGAACATCCCCATGTGTTGCCTCCCCTACGCGCTGACCTCCATCCAGGACCCTGAGATTCTTATCGAAGCTTTAGGTCGAAGGATCCTGATGAGTATTCGAATATATCTTCGAACAATTCAAGTCTACGCCGGGCCCGGGACAAAACCTAGATGGGGGTGGACGGACGCAGGCGCAGGTAGCAGGATTGAGCTATGAGCTCCCACAGCGCACTCCTGAAGCACGTCAGCATCGCCGCCAAGGATTCAACCTTGGTGGCGACGTTCGATATAGACGGGAATATTCCGAGTTCCGGTGCCTACGTGGTGGGCCTCGTGGCCGCCACTGCGGACCACTCGCACCAGCGCCGGATGGAAATCGAGTTCATGAACGGCGAGGCCGTGTCCTTTTTCTGCTTCAGCCATGACGGCACGGAGGAGAACTTTGACCTCAAGGGTGTCGAACACTCCGGCAACACCATCACGGGGAACTTTCCGCTCAGCACGGTGATGGGGTTGACCAAGGGCCATCTGATGACGGCGTACAGCGACTGCGAGGGCCGGGACTACCAGGCCAACGTGCCGGTCGAGGAGTCGCTCTAGCCGGGAAGTCGCCCAGGGGAACCCGCTCCGGCCCTTAGCTGCTGGCTTTGTAGACGTCCAGCTCGAGCCTGATGAAGGCGTCGATCATGGCCTTGTAGGTCTGCTCGACGATTCCAGTGTCGATGTCCTTCTGCTCCGCCGTGGCCTTGACGTGTTCGAGGACCCGCTCCACCCGGCCGGGGGCGCGGACCTCGGCGCTGTCCGCCTTGAGGGTGCCGGCGATCCGGATCAGCCGTTCACGCCGGCCGATCAGCGCGACAATCTGCTCGTCCACTTCGTCGACGGCCACCCGCACGGCTGCGAGCTGTTCCTTGTCGGCCTGGGCGTCTTTCGCGTCACGGTGATGTGTGGACATGTCCATGACAGTATCGAAAGATGCAACCACGAGTCGACTTCATCTCATTGGGTGTCCGCAGCGTTGATGCCTCGCGCAGCTTCTACGTTGAGGGCCTCGGCTGGCCCGTCCACCGGGAAGTTCCCGGCGAGGTCATCTTCCTGCAGGCCAACCACGGGCTCATCCTCTCCCTCTGGGACGCGGGGCAGATGCAGGCCGAGGCGGCCACCGACCCCCCGGCCGGCGTTCCCTGCATTACCCTCAGCCACAACGTGGGCAGCGCCGACGCGGTGGACAAGACAATGCTGCAGGCGGAGGCTGCCGGCGCCGCCGTGGTGGCCGCGCCCAGGACCCAGCCGTGGGGCGGCTACACCGGCTACTTCGCCGACCCGGACGGCTTCCGCTGGGAGGTCGCCTTCAACCCCACCTGGACGGTCGACGACGGCGGCAAGGTTACGGTCTAGGCTCCCGCTTTCCCGGGCCTTGCTCCGCGCGCGTGCCCTGGAAGAGGCTGCCGACCGGCTCGATCAGCTCCGGGGAATCGTTTTTGACATTCCCGACGGCCGTGCCGACGGCGTCGATCCTCCAGCCCTCGGCGACGTCGTGCGCGCCGGCCCGGACCAGGCCCACGAGGGCGGCGGCGTCCCCGGCCTGCGGGTCCAGCCAGGCCTCCATGGTCTGCCGGTCCATCGGCAGCGGGACCCGGTCGTGCAAGGCCGTCAGTTCCGCCAGCATGCCGTCCGCATAGCCCTCCGGCGGGGAATCGGTGGTCAGGATCGACGTCGAGAGCAGCCAGCGCTCCGGGTCCCCTTCGGCCTTTGACGGGTCCTTCCACCATTCATAGAGCCCGGCGAACACCACCGGTCTTTCGTCCTTCGGGTGCACGTAGTACGGCTGCTTGCCGCGGCCCTCGCCCTTCCACTCGTAGTAGCCGTCCGCCGGCACGGCACAGCGCCGGGACCGGGTGGCCTTCCGGAACGCCGGCTTCTCCAGTACGCTCTCGCTGCGCGCGTTGATCATCTTCGACCCGATGCCGGGGTCCTTGGCCCAGGACGGCACGAGTCCCCAGCGGGCAACATGCAGCTGCCGCACCGGCGCCCCGTCCACCAGCCGCTCCAGCAGGATCGGCACGTCAGCGGTCGGCGCGACGTTCCAGGACGGCGGAATCACGATCTCTTCTTCCAGTTCGGCGTCGAACTCGGCCAGCAGGTCTCCGACGGCCCGGGCCATCACGTAGCGTCCACACATGGCACCAGCATGCCACCGCACCCCAACCCTGTCATCCGGCACGGCCCGCCCGGGCAACCGGCACAGCCCGCCAGGGCAACCGGAAACATGCGGGCTCGCGCCGCGGGAATAGCGGGCTGCGGGTTACGGTTATTGGGAGTGACGTACGACTTTTGTCAGCAACCGGCGCTCTGAACCAGCACCGCCAACGAGCCCTGAGGAGAACTTCGTGGACTTCACCCCCGAATCCGGCACCATCACCATGTTTTCGACAACGTGGTGCGGTTACTGCAACCGCCTGAAGAAGCAGCTGGACGCCCAGGGCATTGGTTACACCGAGATCAACATCGAAGAAGTTGAAGGCACCGCGGACCTCGTGGAAAAGCTCAACGGCGGCAACCGCACGGTCCCCACCGTGCTCTTCCCGGACGGCACCGCCGCCACCAACCCCTCCGCGGCCGAGGTCAAGAGCCGCCTCGCGGCCTAGCCGACTGTTTCAAGACACCCCCAAACCACTTGCGGCGTGGACTCCCGGCTAATCCCAGGAGCCCGCGCCGCGCCGCTTCCGCCAGGCAGCGGTATTGAAAGGAGCCAGCCCCATGGTCCACGAAGTCAAAGGCGCAGTAGTCCGTTCCAAGAACGCACCCGTCACCCTGGAGACCATCCTGGTCCCGGACCCCGGACCCGGCGAGGCCCTGGTCGATATCCTCACCTGCGGTGTCTGCCACACCGACCTGCACTATAAGCAGGGCGCCATCAACGACGATTTCCCGTTCCTGCTTGGCCACGAGGCCACCGGCGTGGTCAGCGCCGTGGGCCCCGACGTCACCGAGGTCGCCCCCGGTGACCGGGTGGTGCTGAACTGGCGCGCCGTCTGCGGCGAATGCCGGGCCTGCCGCCGCGGCGAGCCGCAGTACTGCTTTAACACGCACAACGCCACGCAAAAAATGACGCTGGCGGACGGCACCGAACTCACCGCGGCGCTGGGCATCGGTGCCTTTGCCGAGAAGACCCTCGTCGCCGCCGGCCAGTGCACCAAGGTGGACCCAGACGCCGACCCCGCCGCGATCGGCCTGCTGGGCTGCGGCGTGATGGCCGGCATCGGCGCGGCCATCAACACCGGAAACGTCAAGCGCGGCGATTCCGTCGCCGTCATCGGCTGTGGCGGCGTGGGCGTAGCGGCCGTGGCCGGTGCCGCACTCGCTGGCGCCACCACCGTGATCGCGGTCGACATCGACCCGAAGAAGCTCGAACGTGCCAAGGAACTCGGCGCCACGCACACGGTGGACTCCTCCGCCGTCGACCCGGTAGAGGCCATCCGCGAACTGACCGGCGGCTTCGGCGCCGATGTGGTCATTGACGCCGTCGGACGTCCGGAAACGTACAAGCAGGCGTTCTACGCCCGCGACCTCGCCGGCACCGTGGTCCTGGTGGGCGTACCCAGCCCCGACATGACCCTGGAACTGCCGCTCCTGGACGTCTTCGGCCGCGGCGGATCGCTCAAGTCCTCCTGGTACGGCGACTGCCTGCCCTCCCGCGACTTCCCAATGCTGATCGACCTCTACCGGCAGGGAAAGCTGGACCTGGACGCCTTCGTCACGGAGCGCATCACGATCGAGCAAATCGAGGAAGCCTTCGAGAAGATGCATTCCGGCTCGGTGCTGCGTTCCGTGGTCGAACTGTGAGCGGCCTGCGGATTGAGCAGCTGGTCACTTCGGGCACGTTCTCGCTCGACGGCGGCACTTGGGACGTCGACAACAACGTCTGGATCGTTGGCAATGACGCCGAATGCGTGGTGATCGATCCGGCCCACGACGCCGCTGCCATCGCGGCGGGAGTCGCCGGCCGGAAAGTCACAGCCATCCTGCTCACCCACGGCCATGACGACCACATCGCCGCGGTGGGCGAATTCCGCGGCCTGGTCAACGCACCGGTCTACTTGAACAGGGAAGACTGGATGCTGTGGGAGCGGGTCTTCCCTGGAACCGAGCCGGACCACGGCATCGACGACGGCGAGACGTTCGACGTCGCCGGCGCGCGGCTGGTAGCCCTCCACACCCCGGGCCACTCCCCCGGCTCGGTCAGCTTCCAGCTGGAGAGCGAGGGCACCGTCTTCACCGGCGACACGCTGTTCCAGGGCGGCCCGGGCGCCACCGGCCGGTCCTTCAGCGACTTCCCGACCATCATCGAATCCATCACATCCCGGCTGCTGACGCTGCCCGCGGACACGGTGGTGCGCACCGGACACGGCGATTCGACGACGATCGGCGCCGAGGCACCGCAGCTGCAGGAATGGATCAAGCGGGGACACTGACGCCCTAACCGTTCAGCCATGTGCTGGCCCCGTCCGCAATGCGCGGACGGGGCCAGTCTCCGTTCGGCTAGATGTGCCTCAGGTATCTCTGCGGCGATGCGAGGAATGAGCGCCAGTTGGCCACCAGGTCCAGCTCTTCCCAAGCCCGGGGCCGTAAGCCGACCGAATCGGACTGCGGCCGCCCGGCACTCCCGTACTAGGCTGTGGGCCCATGAGCACATTCCCGAGCATGGATCCGGGCATCTTTGCGGCGGATCTGAAGGCGCAATGCGAGGCATTCCTCGACGAGCACCGGGCCGCCCTGCACGACTGCCTGGACGGATTGAGCGAGGAGGAGGCCCGGGCCTCCCTGGTCCCCTCGCGCACGACGCTGCTGGGGCTGGTCAAGCACGCCACGTTCGTGGAGAAGGTCTGGTTCGACGAGGCCATCACACGCCGGAGCCGGCAGGAGATCGGCATACCGGCGACCCCGGACGAATCCTTCGTCCTGCACGACGGGGACAGCATCGGAAGCGTCCAGGCCGCCTACCAGCTGGCCTGCGCGGAGTCACGCGGCCGCACCGCGCCGCTGGGACCGGACGAGCCGGTCACCGGAAACCGCCGCGGGCCGCTGCCCCTGAGGTGGGTCTATCTGCACATGCTGCGGGAACTCGCCCAGCACTGCGGGCACGCCGACATCCTGCGCGAGCAGCTCCTCGCGGCGCGCACCAACAGTTGAGTCCGACGCTAGCCCTGCAGGTCGGCGAAGTCCCCGTTCTGCAGGGCTGCGTACCGCCCGTAGGCGGCCAGCACGGCCGCCTCGACGGCCTCCACGTCCATGCCCGGCACCAAGTCATCGGCTGCGCCCGCCGTCACCGGGTCCCAGTCCAGGCCCAGCGCCGCGTAGCTGGCCTCGAGCACGGCCCTGATCGGCGCGGAGTTCTCCACGATGATCACCGAGCTGAACAGCCAGCCGCCGGAGACCACGCGCTGGGCGGTGCCGATCAGTTTGATCCGGTGCTGCGGTACCTGCGGATCCTGCCCGTGCACGCTGAACTCCCCCGGGCAGTACTCACCGGGGATCTCTCCGACGGCCGCCTCCACGCCGGCGTCGCGCAGTGCTTGCGCCAGCAGTTCGCCGAAGAAGGAGAACCGTCCCTTCGCACCCGCGATCGCGTCCGCGTGCGGCTCCAGGTGGTCGATCACCAGGGTCCCCTCGTGGTACGCGGCGGCCCGGCCTCCGGCTTTCCGGACAAGCGGCTCGAACCCGAGTTCCCGGCAGGCCCGCGCGGCGGCGTCGAAACCGGGCAGGTGCGTGTCGCGCTGGCCGAAGGCCACGGTGGGCGCGGGCCGGTAAAGCCGCAGCATGGGTCCCAGCGCGCCGGTCTTCACGCGCTGCAGCAGCTCCAGGGCGAGGTCCAGGTCTGCCGCGGCGCCGAGCGAGTGCTCCTGCCGGAACACCGTCAAGGTGCGGGGTCCGGCCGCGGCCTGCTGCATTTTGTTATGCTCCCTTATGCTCATTCTGCAATTCCTGGTGGTAGCCGCTGCGTTCGCCGCCATCGACGCCGTCTGGCTCAAGTCGATGAACAAGTTCTACCGCCGGCACCTTGGCCACCTGATGGCGGACAAGCCCCATCTAGGGTACGCCGTGGTGTTCTACGTGCTGTACATCGCCGGGATTGTCTTTTTCGCCCTCCGCCCGGCGCTCGACGGCGGCAGCTGGCTGACCGCGCTGGGGTACGGCGCCGCGCTGGGCGGCTTCGCGTACGCGACCTACGACCTCACCAATGCCGCGACGCTGAAGAACTGGCCGCTGGCGATCGTCGTGGCGGACATCGCGTGGGGCGCGTTCCTGACCGGCCTGGCCACTACCGTCGGCTGGCTTGTCTTCCACTGACCGCCCGGCCGGCCTGCCTCTGCGTTGACTAGCTTTTGCGCAACGTCAGGATCTGCTCGGCCCGCCCGAAGGGACCCTGCAGGTCATGCAGCACCGTGGAGGTCAGGCCGATGCCGTCCGTGCCGAACGAGACCTCGTTGTCCAGTCCCAGCCACTCCCCTTCCGGCCGCCGGTACATGTGGATCTGCAGGTCCAGGTTGGGGAAGGCGTAGCTGCCCTTGCCCGGCGGAACCCGCGCGGCAATCCCGTTGGCCGTGTCCACCAGCCCAATCAGCCGGGCCAGGTCGCTGCTGTCGGCCCGGTCCGTGAGCGGGTGGTCGGTGTGCAGCCAGACGGTCCCGGACCCGGCCCGGTGGCCCTCGGCGATCCGCATTGTGAGCGAGGCGATGTAGCCGCCGGGCCAGACGGCGGCGGCGTCGTAGGGCTCGCAGTCTTCCGGGGCGGGGATCCGGGGGTCTTCGAAGGCGGCAATGGCGGAGGTATCGGAGGTGATGATCCGCCAGGCCGTCGCCCGGATGGCCACGCGGCCGCCGGCCACGAGTTCGGCCTGCAGCAGTTCGATGGTCCGTCCGGGGCGCAGCGTGGTGGTGGTGACCTCAAACTCGCCGCCGGGGATAAGGCCCAGGATCTCGTAGCTGATCCGCGCCATCCGCATGTCGTCCCGCGGTTCGTGCCGGGCCAGGGCGTCGGCCATGATGCCTGACGCCGGCGCCATGTGCTGCTCGTGCGCGTTCCAGGCACCCTGGGCGTGGATGGTGGAGCGGAACCGCCCGTCCCCCAGCATTTCGTAGTAAAAATCGCCTTCGGCCAGCACCGGTAGTTCTGCAGTCAACGTCGACCCTTTCGCAGCATCGTTCAGAGAATCCCACCCACCCTATCGCTTGCGGCCGCCGCAGCTTCAGCGTGCCGTTCCGGCGGGGCCACCGGGGGCGGCGCCGGAACGGCACCGCCCCCGGGGGCGGCACGGGCACTCCCCGGCCCGCATTGTTCCCATCAGTTCCGCACGACTGGGTAGACTCGGGATCAGGTTTACCCCCACTATTCTGCGAAGAGGTGCTCCCCCTGATCCGAGTTATCAGCTACAACCTCCGCAAACACAAGGCCAGCGGCGAACTGACGGCCCTGGCCAGCGGCTACGAGATTGATGCGCTCTGCCTCCAGGAGTGCGACACGGAAGACCTGCCCGAGAGCATCGGCGACCTCCACCTCGCCGACGCCACGCGGGGCAACCGCCTGGGCCTAGCCATCTACTACCGCAAGGACCGTTTCACCGCGTACGAGACCAAGACGTTCGCGCTGAAGAAGTCGCTGCACGACCGGGTGCTTGCGCCGGCCCACGAGCGCCTCATCGGCACCAGAGTGGTCGACAACGAGACGGACCACGACCTCGTCATCGCGTCCTTCCACGCGGCGCCCCTGACAGCGTCGAACTCGCTGCGCCGGAACCAGATCCACGCCGCGCATGCGGAACTGCTGAGCATGGGCGGCGGGCTGATGACGCTGATGGTGGGAGACTTCAACTACCCGTTCTTCACCAAGTACCTCACCGAGCAGATGAAGGACGCCGGCTACGAGCTCTCGCTCAGCGACCGGCGGACCTACACGCGGTACAAGGTCTTCAAGGGCCACTTCGACTTCGCCACCTCCCAGGGCCTCATGATCGAAAACGTCGAAACGCTGCCGCGCGGCGCGTCCGACCACCTGCCCATCCTCATCTCCGCGGAGTACGGCCAGGACGCCCCGGGGATGCCCGGCGAGGCCACGCCGGGCTGACCGCCGCCTGGCCGGCTTCCACCGCCCGACGGACGAGCGGGCCGGTTCTTAAGCGTTTCTTAAGGGGCTCAGGGAAGAGTGGGTGACGACGCGTTTCCGCGTTATCACCCTAAACCGGAGGACTCCATTGGCTGGACCCGCCCCTGACCACCGCAGTGCAACACCCCGCCCAGCCGGGGAGCGCCCTGCTGCCCCGCCACGGTTCTGGGCCCTCCCCCAGCTCCGGCACTGGCTGCCGGCCGGCACCCTGCTCTGCGCTGCCGTCATCGGGCTGGGACTGGCGGTGCAGCTGGTACCCGGCGATACCGCCGCTGAGCTGGGCGTGGACCAAAGCCTGAGCCGGCAGCACGCCGCGGCGCTGACCGCCGTGGCGATGGGCATCAACGTACTCTTCGGCCCGGTGGCCGGCCTGGCGCTGATCGGCGCCATCGCCACGTACCTCTGGCTGATCCGCCGCGACCTGGTCAGGGCCGTGGCTTTCGGCTTGGCGGCCTGCTCCGGCTGGGTGGCCAGTGAAGCCTTTAAGCTCTTGATCGGCCGGCAACGGCCCGACCCGAAGCTGCTCTTCGATCCGCTCGCCCCGGAGACCGGTTCCAACAGCTTCCCCAGCGGCCACGTCTCCTTCGCCGCCGCACTCGCCTTCGCGCTGTATTTCCTGGCCCGGGGTACCCGCTGGGCAAAGGCCGCCGCCCTCGCCGGCGCAGCCCTGGCGCTCGTTGTGGCCTGGTCGAGGCTGTATGTCGGGGTTCATTACCCCACCGACGTCGCCGCTTCCTTCCTCGCCGCAGGCGCCTCGGTGGTCCTGCTCGCCGGCATGTGGAACCGTTTCGCGCCCAGACTGGTGGAACGCCTGCCGTCCGGCTCAATCCCGCGTTCGAACCGATCCTGAGGACGTGACTGTGCACAGCATCCCTATCCCGGGACTGGTCCCGGCCCTGGCGGCCGCGGCCGGAACCCCCTCCCTGCTGGACCCGGCCAGCCTGCTCGCAGGACTGGGGCCTGCCGCGCTGGGCGTCATCGCCGCCATGGTGTTCGTCGAATCCGGGCTACTCTTCCCGTTCCTGCCGGGTGATTCGTTGCTCTTTACGGCCGGACTCCTGCACCAGCAGCTGCAGCTGACGCTGCCGGTATTGATCGGCATCGTCACCGCAGCGGCGGTCGCCGGAGACCAGGTCGGCTACATGCTGGGGCGCACTTTCGGGCGGCGCTGGTTCAAAGATGATGCCAAGGTGCTGAAGACGGCCCACCTGGCCACTACGGAGGACTTCTTCCGCCGCCACGGCGGGGCCGCCGTCGTGCTGGCCCGGTTCGTGCCGATGGTCAGGACGTTCGCACCACTGACCGCCGGCATCGGCCGCTACGGGTACCGGTCGTTCACCCTCTGGAACATCGTCGGAGCCCTGGCCTGGGCGACGTCGGTCATCTTGCTGGGCACCTGGCTGGGCCACTACGAGATCATCGCCAAGAACATTGACGTCATCGCCGTGGTGATGGTCCTTGCCTCCGTCCTGCCCGGGGCAATTCAGTTCCTCAGGCGCCGGCGACGCCACCGCGGCGCCGCCGCCGGGACCGGCGACGCCGTGGCCGGCGGAACCGGCCACGACACGGCCGACCGCGTACCGGCGGGGGAACCGGCCGCGGAAGAATAGGCGGCATGACACTCCCTGACGGCCCGTCCCTGCTGCTCGTCGAAGACGACCCCGTCCTGGGCCCACTCATCGCCGAACTGCTGGAGCGGGACTACCGGGTCCGGCTGGTCGCCAACGGGCAGGACGGGCTCCGGCTGGGGCTGACGGAGGCCTGGGATGTGATGGTCATCGACCGCGGGCTGCCCGTGCTGGACGGGATCGCCGTGATCGCGGCCCTGCGGTCCAAGGGCATCTCCACACCCATCCTGATCCTGACGGCGCTGGGCGCCCCGGACGAGAAAGTACGGGGACTGGACGCGGGCGCCAATGACTATGTGACCAAGCCGTTCGACGCCGGCGAACTGGCCGCGCGGTTGCGCGCCCTGACGCGCACCTACACCTTGCCGGCCGCGACCGTGAGCCTCGGCGACTGGGAGCTCGACCCGGCGTCGCGCTCGGTCCGCTCCATCTACGGCGGCCGGGTTTCCCTGACGGCAAAGGAAGCCGAAGTGCTTGCTGCCCTTGCCGCCGACCCCGGCAGGGTCTTCACCCGCATCGAACTGCTCGCCAGCTTCTTCCACCCCACGGACCAGCCCGGCGTGATCGATACTTATGTCCACCACCTCCGCCGGAAAATCTCCAGGTCGGTGATCCGCACCGTGCATGGTGTCGGCTATCAGATCGGCGACGCCCGTGACTAAGGGAGAACATGACTAAGGGATCGCTGCCGGGCGGCACGCCGGACCAGTCCACCCTCCGCAAGGCCTCCCTGAAGGTGGCCGTGCGGGTCACCGCCGCCTGTGCTGTGATGGTGTTCTGCCTCCTCGCCGTCGCCGCCGTCTATCTGATGAACAAACTGGCGCAGCCGGAGCTGCCACCCCCCGCAGCTGCCGGGACGTACGCCTATCTGGATTCCAGGGACCTGCTGGAGGCAATGATCGTTGCCGGAGCAGCGGGCATCGTGTTGGCCGGCCTCGTCGGCTGGCTCAGTGCGCGCAGCGCCATCCGCCCGCTGGGAGAGGCGCTGGCCCGGCAGCGCCGGTTTGTCCAGGATGCCAGCCATGAGCTGCGCACACCACTGGCCATCCTGGACACCCGGATCCAGCTCGCACAGCGCGACGTCGTCCCGGATTCCCGGCCGGGGCGGAACCTGGCCAGGATCCGCGAGGATGCGGCCACGCTGACCGGAATCGTCAACGAACTGTTGCTGGCCGCGACGGCGGCCGCCCCGGATCCCGGGACCGAGCCTGTGGAGCTGGCCGACGTCGCCGCTTCCGTCGCCGAGAGCCTGCAGCAACTGGCGGGGGAAAACGACGTCGCGCTGGAGTTCGCCGCCACAGCCCGGCCGCGGGCCAGGATTGAGCCGAACGCCCTGCGCCGGGCCGTGCTGGCGCTGGCGGACAACGCGCTGGCCCACACGCCGCCCGGCGGCCGGGTCACGATTTCAACTGCTGCGCAGGATGACCAGGCCATCATCGGCGTCGCGGATACCGGTCCCGGGATCACCGGCGTGGACCGGGACCGGATTTTCGACCGGTTCGTCAGGACCGCCAGCCCGGACGGGGCCCGGGGAGAGCGGGGGTTCGGCATCGGGCTGTCCCTGGTGCGTGAGATTGCCATGGCGGCGGGCGGTTCGGTCGAGGTGGCCCGGACCGGGGCCGACGGAACGCTCATGCGGATCGTCCTGCCCGCGGCCGGGACCGGCGCGCGGTGACATTCCTGTCCCTGGCGCTGATCGCCGTGGTGGCTCTGGCCGGACCCCTGCTCGCACTGCCGGTGCGCTGGCGCCTGCCGGTGGTCCTGGGGGAACTGCTGGCGGGTGTGCTGATCGGGCGGACCGGGCTCGGGCTGGTCGATCCGGATGACCACACCTTCAGCCTGCTGGCGAACATCGGCTTCGCGTTGATGATGTTCGTCGCCGGAACGCATGTGCCGGTGAGGGATCCCCTGATCCGCACGGCGCTGGGGAAGGGCCTGAGCCGGGCAGCGCTGGCGGCCGGTGCGGCTGTGGTGGTCGGAACCGGCATGGGCCTGGCCTTCGGCACCGGTCATGCACCGCTCTACGTGGTGCTGCTGGCCTCCTCATCCGCCGCACTGGTCCTTCCGATCGTCGACTCCCTGCGCCTGGGCGGACCCCAGGTGACCGCCATGACAGCCCAGGTGGCCCTCGCCGACATCGCCTGCATCGTCGCATTGCCCCTGGCCGTGGACCCGCCGAACGCCGGCCGCGCCGCCGTCGGGGCGCTCGCAGTGGGGGCAGCGGCCGTGGCGCTCTTCCTCGCGCTGCGTTCGCTGGAACGCAGCGGCACCCGCCAGCGCATGCACCGCCTCTCCGAGGAACGGAAATTCGCCCTCGAACTGCGGATCCAGCTGGCCTTGCTCTTTGCGCTGGCCGCATTGGCCAGTTTTGGCCACGTTTCCGTCATGCTGGCCGGCTTCTCGTTCGGCCTGGTGGTAGCGGCCGTCGGCGAACCGAGACGCCTGGCTCGGCAACTCTTCGCCGTCAGCGACGGCTTCCTCGGCCCCGTCTTTTTTGTGTGGCTGGGCGCCTCCTTGAACCTGCGCGACCTCGCCGGCCACCCGGACATGGTGGTGCTGGGGCTGGCCCTGGGGACCGGGGCCGTACTGCTCCATGCCGCCCTGCGGGCGGTGGGCCTCCCGCTGCCGCTGGGTGTCCTCTCGGCGGCCCAACTGGGCGTACCGGTGGCAGCTGCCAGCATCGGCACGCAGCTCCACGTGCTGCTGCCGGGAGAAGACGCCGCGCTGCTCCTGGGGGCGGTGGTCACGATGGCCGCCAGTGCTGCCGCCGGATCGCGGGCCGGCAAGGCCTTCGCCCAACCGCCCGATGCCGGCAACGCCAACCGCTGAAAGTGCCGCACGGAGGGGCTCGAGGGAATCTCCGATCCGCCCGGCCGGCCGACGTAGAATCGAGCATGGAACCCGCCAGCTCGTCGGCAGCCCGGAACTAAGCCGGGCCCCGTGCGCCGCCGATGGACCGGAAGCATGCCGCCCGGGCTCACGATTGTCCTCGGCTACCGGCGTTCCTGGCTGAAGTCCGACCTGGCCGCGGGGGCCGCCCTGAGTGCCGCCCTGATCCCGGCCGGCATGGCCTACGCCGAAGCGTCCGGCCTGCCGGCGGTCTCGGGCCTTTATGCCTCGGTCATCCCCTTGCTGGTGTACGCCGTCTTCGGACCGTCCCGGGTGCTGATCGTCGGTCCGGACTCGTCCCTGGCGCCGATGATCGCGGCAGCGATCCTGCCCCTGGCGGCCGGGAACCCCGGGCACGCCGTGGCCCTGGCCGGAGTGTTGTCGCTGCTCATCGGCGCGGTCCTGATTGGTGGCCGGTTCCTTAAGCTCGGTTTTGTCACCGGTCTGCTGTCCAAGCCCATCCGGGTCGGCTACTTGAACGGCATCGCCCTCGTGGTGGTCGCCAGCCAGCTGCCCAAGCTGCTTGGCATCCCGGCCAACGCCGGTTCACTTGACGGCAGCCTGGCCGGAGCAGCCCGGGCACTGCTCCAGGGCACCGCGAATCCGGTGGCAGTGCTGTTCGGCGCCGGCACCATCGGGGTCATTCTCGGCTGCCGGGCCCTGCCGTGGAAGGTGCCCGGTGTGCTGCTGGCCGTGCTGGCGTCCATGGCGGTCACCGCCGCGGCCGGGCTCAGCGGGGCCGTTCCGGTGGTGGGCGCCCTCCCGGCGGGGCCCCCAGTGCCTGCCCTGGGCAGCGTCCGGCCTGAGGAAGCCCTCGCCCTGCTCGGCCCGGCGGCCGGCATCGCGCTGATAGCCTTCGCGGACACCTCGGTGCTCTCCACCAGCCTCGCACGCCGGCGCGGCGCCCATGTCAACGGGGACCAGGAAATGGGGGCGCTTGGCTTCGCCAATGCAGCCTGCGGACTGTTCGGCGGTTTCCCGGTCTCCGGCAGCGCCTC
This sequence comes from Arthrobacter sp. SD1074B, assembly GCF_056780195.1. Classification (NCBI taxonomy): domain Bacteria; kingdom Bacillati; phylum Actinomycetota; class Actinomycetes; order Micrococcales; family Micrococcaceae; genus Arthrobacter; species Arthrobacter sp. SD1074B. The sequence continues at coordinate 2,178,736 of NZ_JBRAZT010000001.1, forward strand.
CCGCACCCCGATCGCCCTCGAAGCCGGAGCGCGGAGCCCCCTTAGCGGCGTGATCGCGGCGGCACTGGTGGTGCTGTTCATGCTCGCCGCGCCCGGTGTCACGGCGTTCCTGCCCTCCAGCACCCTGGCCGCCGTCGTCATCGTTGCCGCGGCCTCGATCATTGACGTCCGGACCCTTCTCCGGCTCATCCGCATGAGCCGGACCGAATCCGCGTTGCTCCTCGCAACGTTCCTCGGTGTCGCCTTCGTCGGCGTCCTGGAGGGCGTGGTGGTCGCGATCGCGCTTTCCCTGATCGCCTTCGTCCTGCGCGCCTGGGATCCGTACCGCACGGAGCTGGCCAGTGTCGACGACATGCCCGGCTATCACGACCTCAGCCGGCACCCGGAAGGCCACCGGGTGCCGGGCCTTGTCATTGCCCGCTTCGACGCCCCGCTGTTTTTCGCCAACGGGGCGGTGTTTGCCGAGCACATCCGTACGCTCGTGTCGCAGGCCCCCGCTCCGGTGCGCTGGGTGGTGGTGGCCTCGGAGGCCATCACCGACCTCGACACCACGGCCCTCGATGACCTCGTGGAACTCGATGACGAGCTCGCCCGGAAAGGCATCAGCCTGGTCTTCGCCGAGATGAAAGGCCCCATCAAGGACCGTCTGATCCGCTTCGGTGTCAGCAGCCGGTTCGGCCCGGACCACTTCTTCCCCACCGTGCACAACGCCGTGCGCTCCTACCGCAGGGAATTCGGGCTGCCGTGATGTGGCCGGAGAGTGCCGCCGTTGCCCGCGGCCGTATGGAGCCGGCTCAGCCGCGGAGCGGAATGACCTCCACGCTGCCGCCGGGACCGGTGATGACGAGGACGCGTTTGCCTGCCACTCCGGACAGCGCATCGGCCAAGCGCACCGCCGGGTCCTGCCAGGGCACGCCGGTGCCCGGAGCGCCGGCGGGCACAACGCCCACCGGCACGGTGCCCGCGGGCACGGGCAGCCCGACGTCGGCCCGGCTCCAGACGGTGACCCCGGCGCCGGTGAGCTCCTCGATTCTCCGGCGCAACGGTTCCGGGTCAGAGCCGGCCACCAGGATCACGTGCCCGATGGTGCGTTTCCGGCCGGAGACGACCGCCGGCTGCCGGGACCTGTCCTGCCGCCAGACGGCCAAGTGGTACCCGGCAACCAGGCCCGTGGCCACCAGCAGGCCGAGCGGAGCGCGGATCCGGTCCACCAGGCTGCCGCCCGTCACGTCGCCCAGGAAGAACTCGAACAAGCGGTAGCCGATCACCAGCAGCGCCACCAGGGCCACCACGGCGCTGAGGCCGAAGACTGCGATGAGGTAGACGCGCCGCCCTGTGGGGACCGCGGCCTCCTGCCGGTGCTGCCTCGCCGGCCGCCACGCCAGCCACCAGACGCAGCCGCCCACGGCGAGGGAACTGATGCCGCCGAGCAGTAGGGTCCGCGCATTGCCGCCGGCCAGCGGCGACACCGCAATGGACAGCGCCGCGTTCACGACCACTCCGACGCCGCTGGCGGCCGCTGTCAGCGCCACGCCCGATGTCACCAGCACCCCCGCCTGCCGGGTCCGTTCGGAACGGCCCACCGCGGCTGTGCGGTGATAGCGCCAGACGAGCGAGCCGATGGCGGCTGCGGCCAGGGCGGCACCAAGGGGTGCGAGCAGTTCGGTCAACGGGTCCTGCCGGTCGAAAGCCAGTCTTAGCAGCACGAACAGTACCGCTCCGGCCCCGCCCAGGGCCAACAGTCCGGCCGCCAGTACCCCGACGACGATCAGCCCCACGTCGGCGAATCCGCCCCGCAGCCGGCGCGCACCCCCGTGGACCCAGTGCCACCACCAGACCACGGCTCCCCCCGCCGCCCAGACCAGATCCCGCAACGTGGACTCCCACCACGGATCGAAGGTCGAGGTGAACTCCTGGGAACCGCGGATGGCGATGTCGAGCAGGCCCCCCAGCGCCGTAACTGCGGCACCCACGCCAAGGCCGAGCCCGAAGTAGGTACCGATCACGGCGGGCACATTCGCCAGCCCGAGCGGGCCCCGCACAGAGTGGCGCCACATCCAGCGGTGCCAGGCCCAGACCAGCGACCAGACCAGCCCGACGGCCAGCGGCGAGCGCCATTCCGGATCTTTCCGGCCGACAAAGGAGGCCGCGACCGCCAGCAGGGCAGTGACGGCCATAATGAGGGAATACGTATAGACCGCCGCGACGTAAAGACCCCACGACGGGGCTGCCCGTTCGGCCGGCTCGTCCAGGCGGCGCCAGACAAGCCACCAGAGCAGCGCCGCGAGTGGACCGCCAATCAGGGTGAACGCCAGCGACAGTGCCAGTCCCGCGATGCCCTCGCCGGCGAGCACCCGGTCCGCGCGCAAAAGCCGCTCCACCAACCCGCTGAAGCCGTTGGCGGCGATCATCACCAGGGCGAAAAGCAAGACAAAGACCACCAGTCGCCGGACCTTCGCCTGGGCGGACCCCGTCACCGGGCCGGCATGCACGGCCGTGCCGCTCACTTTTTCAACACTCCGCCGGTGCACGTTTGCAGGTTGTAGGGCAGCTCGTTAATCAGCCATTTGCCGTCGGTCTTCACGAGCCCAATGACGGCCTCCTCACTGTATTCGGCGGGGCCGAAGGGTCCGTCCGGCGCGGCGTGCACTATCGAGATCCGAACCGTGGCGGTATCGTCCCGCTCGGTCGTGGAGATCAGGACCACCCGGCTGGCCCCGGGGTTGCCGTAGTAGTTGGCGCAGCGGGAGCGGGCGCTTTCGGTGAGGTAGGTTTCCGCGGTGGCGGTGTCCGAGTCAATGAAAGCCCTGCTGTAGCGCTGCACCACTCCGGCGGGGGAAGACTCATCGAGCGGTTGCGGTTCGCCGCGGAGGAACACCACGCCCAGCGCCACGACCACCAACACCGCGATCGCCGCCACGATGCCCAGCAGGACCCGGTCCGGCCGCCGCCGTCCCGGGGCCGGCTCTGCTGCCGGCTCCGCCTCCGGACCTGGCTCCGGGGCCGCGGCCGGGCCGCCGTCGTGTGCCGCTGCCGGCGGCCCGGGGTCGTTGGGCGGTTGACTCATGCCGTCAGTATGGACGGCCCGTACTGGACCGTCATGGTGTCTTTAGGCCCTTTCAGCACGTCCCTGCGTCAAGCACGCTGGCAGCAGACAGTATCCTCAGACGATGGGCATCATGCGGACAATCATCGGCCCGAAACTGGCGGGCACCCTGCTCCTGTTGCTCGGCCTGGTGGGTATCCTGCTGGCCGGCGCGCCGGCGGCGCTCGCCGTCCCGCCGGCCGACGTCGTGGTGGAGGACCGGGCCGGGGTCCTGGACCGCAATACCCTGCTGCCCGCCGTCGAAAAAATCGAGTTCTACCAGCCCACCAAGGTGGCCGTCTATACGTACAACGGCAGCGCAGCCGACAACCTCAATGAAGAGGTGTTGCGCTTCGCCCGCGCGGAGCACCCGGACTGGATCAGCCCGGACGGGCAGAAGTGGGCGGACGGCCTGTTCATCTTCGCGCTGGACCCGGTGGGCCGGCACGTCGGAACGTACATGGGCGAGGACCGGAAGGTATCCGTGGAACAGCGCGCCGACATCCAGGACGCCGCCAAGGAACTGCTGCGCGACGCCCAGTGGACGGACGGGACGATTGCCGGCATCCGTCGCGGCGCCGAGCTGATCAACCAGCCGTGGTACCGCTCCACCGCGTTCCTCGTCACGGCCTGGAGCACCGCGGGGGCCGCTGTGGCCGGCGTGGGCGGCTGGCTGCTCCTGCGCTGGCGGACCCGGGTCGGCACCCGCCGGGAGATCGCCCGCGGGGACGCAAACTACGCCAACGTGAGCATGGACCTGCAGGTGACCGAGCTCAACGCCGGCACCATCCCGGAGTCCTCGCGCTACGGCAGCACGGTGCTGGAGAAACACCGGACTTTCCTGAGCCGCTACAACGCCGCGACGGCGCTCTCCAACCAGGTGCATGCCCTGACGCGGCGCCAGCTGGGCCGCCGCGCCAGCCTGGCACTGGCGCGGCAGTACGCCGATGCCGCCGCCGAGCTCGATGCCCTGGACGATGTCATCTCCGACACGAATGCGCTGCTGAACCGCGGGTCCACCTGGGCGACGGCGTGGGACCGGCAGCTCGCGCCTTTCCGCAACGACCTGGCCGGCATCGAGGGAATGCTGGGAAAGAGCCACGGCGAAGGCGGTTCCGCGACAGCGGCGTCGCTGCGGGCCTTCCGCGACCGCAGCCAGCGGGACATCGAACGTTGGACCGCTGACCTGTCCGAGGGCAGCATCAGCCCGGAGACCGCACTGGACCGGCTGCGCGATGCCCGGACCGAGCTTTCCGAGCTGCTCAAGAGCCACGCGGACACGGTGATCGCCGGCTACGCCCGCAACGAGCGGGAAGCCAAGCTCATGCGCCAGGGCATGGAGGACGCCGAGGCAGGGGCCGGAAAGAAGCAGCGGCGCAGCTACGAGCCCAGCATCCTGGGCACGGTGTATCCCTCCTACTATTTCTTCTCCGTCCCCACGTTCAACACCGGTTTCACCAGCGGCGTCAGCAGCGTCAGCACCGCCCGGGGCGGCAGCACGACGGGATACGGCGGCAGCGGCGGCAGCTTTTCCGGCTCCGGCAGCTCGTCCAGCTTCTAGGAAAAATGTCTATCGACAACCGCGCGCCAAGCGAGGAGGCTTTCCCCGTAAGCAGTTAAATTCCCTGATCGAAAAGAGGGAGTGCAATGGCCACCAACGTTGTTACCCAACTGCAGGTGAAGTCGCACAACACGCCGGATGAGAAACGCCGCCCGGACAAGAGCGAGATCGACATCGTGTCCGTCGGCGATTACACAATCGGCCGGTTGAGCTTCGAGCCAGGGTGGCGCTGGTCCGACTGCATCAAACCTGTGGTGCAGACGGATTCATGCCAGAACAACCACGTCGGATTCTGCGTGTCCGGCAAGCTGACCGTGGAAACAACCGAGGGCGGCCGCATCAATATCGCCGCCGGCGATTCCTACACCATTCCACCGGGCCACGACGCCTGGGTGGAAGGCGACGACCCGTTCGTCGGGATCGAGTTCCTCAGTGCGGCTTCCTTCGCCAAGGCCCCGGAATAGCAGGCCGCCCGCGCGGAATCCAAGGAGACGGTGACGTTCAGGCGTCCAGTTCCTGGCGCCTGAACCGCAGTTCCCGCTGTGCCCCGCGCAGCGGAGAGCCGGAGAACGGCAGCTTTTCAAGCTCGATCGCAGCGGCCGCCGCCAACGCGGTCCGGATGGCGCTTTCCGCGGCCCGCTGCGGCAGCCCCAGGGTGTCCGCAAATTCCGCCCAGTGCCGTGCTTTGAGGTTCCTGGTCTTGCCGGCGACGGGCAGGGCCAAGGTCTCGTCGCCGTAGAGCAGGGTGCACGGAACGTCATAGACCGGGGCCATCACGAATCCGGCGGGACCGCCAAGGACTGCCAGGTTCTTGGCGTGCAGGTCACCGTTTCCGGTCAGCCACGCGTACAGGAACTGCAGATACAGGTTGCGGCTGGCAACCACCGGCGCCTTGCACATCCGCGCCAGCGCGGCCGCCACTTCCTCGGAGCCCACCCCGTATTTGGAAGCCGGCGGAAGGCCGAGCACCTGTGTGCCGTCCTCGAGCGGCAACCGCCGCCAGGCGCCGTCGGCGGTTTTGACCCGGTCGAAGCGTTCGACCAGGAGTCCGGGAAGACCGTTCCGGTCGGCAATCACGGAGCTCTTCGCGACGGGGATCTTCAGCGCCTTCGCGCCGGCCAGGTGGGCGGCCTCGTTTTCCACCAGGTGCGGATGTTCCGGCGGGTCGAGCTTGAGCAGGTAGCGGTGACCGCGCAGGGCCAGCGGCGTGGTCAGCATCGAGGCGCTGGTCTTCCTCTGGACTCCGGGGATGCCGTGCAGGTCCACGGTGTTGGCGAGGAGGGAGAAATCCAGTTCCTCGGGCCGTGAGGTATCGGCCAGGGCCGCAGGGTCGGCCGGGGGCTCGCCGGCCGGAACAACCTGGACGTCACCGGGGACGTCGGCCCCGACGGCGAGAAGCAAGGTCAGTTCGTCGTCGAAACTGGTCTTGGTGGCATTCTTCAGTACGGTGAGCCGGTGGCCTTCGGGAAGGAGGCCGGCGAAGAAGGCGGGCAGCGCCCCGGCGGGCGCTTCCACCGCCGCCTCGGACGGCGGCAGCGAACTGGCGACGGCGGGGTGCCCGCCGTCGAGATAGTCGGGCCGGTAGGAGAACCGCACTCCCCCGGCGCTGGTCCGTTCGAGGTGGCCGGCCAGGTGACCGTTTTTGTAGACATCGGCCGCCCGGACGAACCTCAGGTCCTGAAGTTCGGCGGCCATCAGCCGACCGCGAGGTTCAGGCCCAGCACATGCGCCACGGCCACAACGGACTGCAGCGAGGGGTTGCCGCTTCCGGTCTCGATGGCGCGGACGGTACGCTCGGACGTGCCGGCCAGCTGGGCCAGCTGCTCCTGGGTCAGCCCGGCCTCCTTGCGGGTTCGTCGGATTCCCTCGGCAATTGCCGCCACATCGTCCATTATGGCTCCCTTCCAGGTCACGGCCCCACCGGTACCCGGCATCATCTTGCCGGTCCGCCCGCAGGGATCCCCCCATGATGCAGCACCTGCCACGATTCGGCAAGATCCTGCCGAAAAGTGCTCTCCGCCGCACCACCCTCGGCGCGCCGGGACTCAACCGGCAGAATACTGCCGGTGACGACTCGCGCCGTGCTGATGGCCGGCTTCCGGCCGACGGCGAAGGACCAGGATCCGTCCAGCACGCCGGCCTTGGTCGAGTTCGCCAACACTGGGCGGGACGCGCCGAGGGCTGGGGTCCATCGGCTGATGTGTGTCGCAGACGTGAAAAAGCCGGCGGCCGGCTGCCATGGTGGCAGCCGGCCGCCGGCTTTCGGAAGAGGTGCTGAGGCGGGCGTTACGCGCCGGCGCGGACGAAGGTCACGCCACCGGTGGCCGTCAGCCAGGAGAGCGGGTGCTTGATCGTCTGGTTGCTGCCGTTCATGCCGCCGCTGATGACCTGGCCGCCGCCGGCGTAGATGGCGACGTGGCCGGACTGGACGATCATGTCGCCAGGCTGCGGGCTGCCCACAACCTTGCCGTAGTTCATGAACTGCTGGGGACCGAGGTCGCCCACGCGGATACCGGCTGCGCCGAGGGCCTTTTCGACCATAGCGGTGCAGTCCTGGGTGATGCCGATCTGGCTGTAGGCGGCCGAAAGCATCGCAGCGTTGGCTCCGCCGGCTGCTGCCGGGGCAGGTGCCGCGGCCGACTTCGCCTGGACGGTAATGGTGGGAACTGCCGGAGCCTGTGCAACGGCAGGCTGCGCAACGGCGGGCGCCGTTGCGACGGCCGGCGCAGCGGCAACTGCCGGTGCGGCGACGGGCTTGGGCTGCTCAATCACGGGCGCCGGGGTGGTCGCGACCGCCGGGCGGTCGAAGCTGATCTGAACAGCGGAATCAGCGGTGACGGGCGCCGAAACCTTGCTGCCAACGTCAACCGACGACGCCGGGGCGGAATCACGCTCAGCCGGGGCAACGGCGGCGTTGGCTGCCATGCCACTCGTGAGGACAAGGCCGGAAGCGGCAAAAAGAACCGCGGCCTGGCGGCCGATGGTGCCCGGCTTGACCGAAAATGCTGAGCTCCGTCCGGCGGTAGCGTCGGACCGATGGCGCGCAGAAGTAATGCTTGAAGTCATGGATGTAGCCTCTCCCAATGCCTGCGAGGTGAGCTGTCGGATTCGGATGGGAGGCACCCGGCCGCGGGCCCGCCAAAGCGGGCGCTGCGCGGCTTCACCCCAAGACCTGCAGAAACTGCAGGTCAAATGTGGTTTCCCCGTCCCTGCCAGATGGTTGCATTCGGATCCCGGGCCGCGGCAGAGTTAGGCAAATCGGCTCGGGAGCGCCCGTATCGGATACAAACAGGCACCTATCCACGGTAACGGCAGCACGCCGGAATGTCACATTCAGATAACGGGGGTAAGCCGTCCGCGGGGAAAAATGCCTAGGGTCCTGCGGGCCGCCGCGCTTAGGATGAAGGCATCCGGCGTTCGCCCATGGAGGACCAAACATGAACAGCCACTGTGTCGCCATCTGCCAGCTGAGCGATCAGCCGCAGGAGGATTTCGATGTCAACACGGAGCTCCTGGTCCTCGAGGGGAAGGAAATCCACGTGGCGACGTGGGACGCCGAACCGCGCGACGGAGGCTTCGACATCCACGTGCTGAACGACCGCGTGGACGCGCTCGGTTTTATGGTGGTGACCGACTGGCAGTTCCTCGACGGCAAGGCGTACGCCGTGGTGGAGCGCCGGCCGCAGCCTTAGGGAAGCCGGCCCAGCACCTGGTTGACGACGTCGGCGCCTGCTTCGGCGAGCACGCGTGATAACGCTTCCCGGACCAGCCCGCTGTCGCCGTCCGGGCTGCTGCCAGCACTGTCCTTCCCTCTTGCGCGGCGGTCGGCCACGGAGGTCCCGGCGTGCCGGACAAAGCGGTCCCAGTCGCCACCGCCGGCCCGCAGACCCCGTAACGGGGCCAACACGGCGGCCCGCCGGAGCCATTCGTCCGGATCCTGCAGCCAGCGGCCCAACACGGCTTCTGCGCGGTGCCGCTGTTGACGGTCCAGCCGCGCGACAAGCGGCCCAACGACGTCGATGGCCAGCGGGTCGGCCAGCTCGCGCAGCCGCGCCGTCCGCAGGAAGCCCTCGATCCGGGTCAGGTCGGAGTTGTCCAGCAGCGCCAGGGATGACTGCAGCAGGACGACGGCAGCGAGCCGGCGCTCAAAGACCGGCACCGCCCACAATTCCGAGCTAAGCGCGGTGATATCGTCGTGGCCCAGCTGGCGGTAGCGACGGAGGGCATCCCGGATGGTGCCGCGGACCGCACCGACGGAGGCGCCGTAGCTCACCAGGTCCGGGCCGAAACGGGCTTGGGCCTCATCGGCCCGCTGCCATGAACTTTCACGCTGCAGTGCCGCGTCAATGAAGTCACCAGCCTCGCTCATGGCTCCATTCTGTCCTGCGCCGGCCACTCGCGCCCAAGCCCCGGCGCTAGCCGATCACCGCGCCGGTGGCCGAATACCACGTCAGCTTCCCGCGCTGGAAGTTCGAGGCCCGGCCCACGCTCACCCCGTACTCGTCCGAGACCGGGTAGCCCAACCGTCCCCGCTCCCAGCCCAGGGACGCCCACCGGGACCGGATTCCGCCCATGACCGAATGCGCCCCAGTCGCCGGCGACCAGTAGATCGAGCTGCCGCTTCCCCCGCCGCCGGAGAAGTGGTTGTACCGCCCCACCTTGTCAGGGGTGGTCATCTCCTCCGTGACCGGGTAGCCCAGCTTCCCTCTCTCCCAGCCCTGGGCGGCCCACTTGGCGCGGATTCCGCCCATCACGGCGTGCGCCCCGGTCTTCGGCGACCAGTAGATCGAGCTGCCGCTTCCCCCGCCGCCCGAGAAATGGTTATACCGCCCCACCTTGTCAGGGGTGGTCATCTCGTCAGTGACCGGGTAGCCCAGCTTCCCCTTCTCCCAGCCCAGGGCTGCCCAGCGGGAGCGGATGCCGCCCACGACCGCGTGTGCCCCGGTTTTCGGCGACCAGTAGATCGAGCTGCCGCCTCCCCCGCCGCCGGAGAAGTGGTTGTACCGCCCCACCGTGTCGGGGGTGACCTTCTCGTCGGTCGTCGGGAAACGGAGGACGCCGGCGGCGCCACCCAGGGCCTTGTACCGGTCGTAGATCCCGCCCGTGACCACATGGGCCCCGGTTGCCGGGGACCAGCAGATCACTCCCCTGACGTAGTCCTGGCATTTGCCTCCGGCCACCGGGTATTCCAGGGTGAGCGACCGGCCCAGGACCGACCTTGGGTCTCCGGCGTTGAGCTGGTAGGCCTTGAGCCCAATCGGGTCATCCACGCCCCTGCCGGTGAGCATCACCTTCTGTTCGCCCCGGCCGTCGTTCGCGGTGAGCAGGTAGTAGGTGTCCAGGGTGCCGGCCTGGCCAACCGCGGTCGGCTTGAACGTCACGCTCTGGTAGGCGGATTCGCCCGGCGGGATGACCAGGCCCTCGGAGATCGGCGCCGTGGTGGAGAAGACTCCCTGCGGCGCTTTGGCCTTGGTGATGGTCATCGGGATATTTCCGGAATTGACGATCGTGAAGTCCCAGGTGGCCGCCGCGCCCACCGCGACGTCGCCAAAGTCCAGCGTTGGCGGCAGCTGCAGGTTCGCCGCGCCCGAAACCGCCGTCGCCGACACCGGCACGGTCAGGGACCCGCGGTCGCTCGAGACGAGGAACTTATCGGCTACCGGGGTCGCCGTCGTCGGGCTGAAGGTGATGGACACCGGTACCGAGGTGAGGGGCTGGATCTTCTGTCCCACCGCCGGCACCGTCGTCCGGTCGACCTTGAGCGCAGCGTTGCCCGGCAACGTAACGCCGGTGACCGTGACAACGGTCGTGCCGGTGTTGACGACGTTAACCGTCTGGCGGCTGCTGGTCTGGGTGGGGACATCGGTAAACGCGATCGCGGCCGGCGTCGCCCCGAGGCCGTCCTTGGTGCCCACGCCGTGGATCCCGAGGAGGTCCGTCTCGCCGTCGGACGTTTTCACTGTCAGCGCACCGTCAATCTGGCCCGGCGCGGTCGGCGAAAAGGTCACCGGGACGGTCATGCTTCCGCCTTTGGCCAGCGCCCGCGGCAGGGTGAGGGTTCCAATTCCAAACGGTGCAGCGCTGGTGATGGCGCTGATGGTCACGGCCCTGGTCGCGGTGATCGTGACGGTGCCCTTATCCGTCGCGCCCACCGCGGCCGTGCCGAGGTCGGTGGTCGTCGCTCCGACCGCGGAGGTGGTCGGCGCGCCGAAGCCAAGCACGCGCCCGTCCCTCGTTCCCACGTAGACCCGGCCGTTGTCAGTGGCCACCGAAGAGAACTTGGACGCGGTACCCAGCGGCGCAGTGAACACCTGCTGCAGCTTGCCGCTGCTGTCCGGGATGGCCCGGTAGGCGCGGAGCTCAGCGCCGGCGCCGGTGGGTCCGGTGGAATACACCACCCAGACGAGGGCCGAGGACGCGTTGGTGCCGTTGGAGGTCACCGAGGGCGCACCGGAGGTGTACCCGAAGGTGCCGACGGACGTTCCCACTGAAGCAAGCTGCATCCCTCCTGTGCTGGTGGGCAGGAGCTTGTGCGCGCGGAGGTAGCCTTTGTTCTCCACGGTGTAGATGTACCCGCCGCTGGTAGTCCCCAGGAACGCCGGCCTCCCCCAGACTCCGCTGTACGGACCGGCCTCGTCCAGGACGGCGTCCCCGCCGCCGGGTCCCTGCCCCATGCCGCCGAGGTTGTCCCGGTCCATCAGATACACCCGCCCGTCCTTGCCGGCCTGGACCAGCAGGCGCGGGTGGGCCGTCGTCCCGTAACCGTTGGGGATGGCGATGGGTGCACCGGAGCCCAGGTCCGCGTCGTCCTGGTCCAGCTTGGCGTTGTTGGCGGGGCTGAAGAAGTCCGTAGCCTTGAGGTTTCCGTCGGTTCCGACGGTGAGCCGGACCACCGACTCGGCGAGGGTGGCAGGCGGCGTCTTGCCCGGTCCGGGTTTGGGCGAAATGCCGTTGCCGGTGGCAAACAGGATCTGTCCGGCGCCGTCCGAGACCAGGCCTCCGCCGGACTGCCAGATACCGCCCTCGGCATTGCTGTTGCCGGACTCAGTGGCCCACATTGTGGTCTGCCGGCCGGCGGTGGACACACCGACGACGTAGCCGACGAAAGGGGCATAGTCACAGTGGCTGGCGAAGCCTGCGTACACGACGCCGTTCATCAGCAGCAGCCCGGGCCGCTGCATGGCCGTCATGGCGTTGAAGGGGCGGGTCGGGTCGTTCGTCGGTGCGCCGCCGATGAGGACGGGGAATCCGGGCCGTTCGGCGCCCGTGACCCGGTCCAGTGAGTGCATGTACCAATGCGGCAGCCGGGCGCTCGTTCCGTCGTTCTTCTTCGCCAGCAGGAAGACGCTGTTGGTTGCCGGGTCGAAGACCGGCGTGGAGGTGATCCCGATATTAGGCGTCAGGTCACCGCAGCTGAGTGTCGACGCCGGCCAGGCCGGTCCGAGGTTGCGCCGCCAATTCACCGCGCCGGTGGTGCCGTTCAACCCGTACACGTTGTTGTTCTCCGTTGCGGCGATCACGGTGCCGCCCACCACAAGCGGCTGGGCGTAGACCTGGCCGTCGACGGCGGTGGAGAAAAGTTTGCCGAAATTCGAGGACGCGACCGAGGACGGCGTAAGGGCCGTCTCATTGTTGTCCCATCCGGAACGGAAGACATCGTGGGCGATCATCCCGACGTCGGCTTCGGCGATAGCGCCAAGGGACAGCCCGGCGAAGGTGAGCGCTGTGGAGAGCACGGCGGCCCCCGCGCGTCGAACCCACGGGCCCCGCCGGGAGTCAGCGTCCGCGTTGCTGGCCGCCCGCTGGGTCCGGCGATGCGGCGTCCCTGCCGTTGGTCCGTGGAGACGATCCGGAAAATGGCCGGACAACACCCGAGATTCTGCTTTTGCGCGCATGGTTGAGACCCATTTCTGACCTTTAAGCTGACGTTCCCGTCCCAGTACTGAGGAGCCTAGAAGCGCTTCAGGACAAGCGCGCGAGTGGGTCCTACCCGACTTCTGGACGGGGGTGCCCGCTTTCTCCGCGGTTCTACTTGGCCGCTACTTGGGCGGTTCCGGATGGCTACCTGTTTCGCCGGGGCCGCGGCGCTGCGCCCCGGACCCGCGGGCCATTGCCCCGGCAGGTCGGCACGCCAATAATGGAGTACGGGGGGCGGATGGAGGGCTCACCATGGATGATGTCAACGCATTCCTGGCAGCCGTGCTGCCGGGCCTGAAGGCGGCTGAAACGGCCCTTCACAACGGCGACGCCGCGCCCCGGAAAGCGATCTGGTCGCACCGGGACCCGGTGTCCCTCTTCGGCGCGGTCACGACGAGGATCGGGCCGGACGCCGCGGCGTCCGCTTTCGACGACCTTGCGTCGCGCTTTTCGAATTGCGCCTTCTGGGACTACGAGATCCTGTCTGCCGGAGCCAGCGGGGATCTGGCGTATCTGGTGGGAATCGAGCACACCAACGCCTCGATTGGCGGCGCCGAACCGCTGCCCTACGAACTCCGGGTCACCACCATCTTTCGACGCGAGGACGGGGAGTGGAAGATCATCCACCGGCACGGCGACCCGCTGCCGGGCGATGACTCCACCCCGCTCCAGCTTGGCCGGCTGGGCGGCCTGCGCGGTTCGGCAAACGACGGCGGAGCCGGTACTTCCGGATGAGGGCGTGGCCCCCGGGCCATCTAAGCTTCAGCACTTTTGCGCCGGGTCGGGACAGTCCCCTGGCCGTTTGCAAGATACCCCCGGGGGTATTATTGTTGTGTGTAGAGGAGGAAGGAATCCCTTCCCCGTCCACCGCAAGAAGGAGTTCCCCGAATGCTTATTGAGCGCATCTACGACGAAGACCTTGCCCAGGCGAGCTATTTCATTGGCTGCCAGGCCAAGGGTGAGGCCCTGGTGGTTGATCCCCGGCGTGACATTGCCGTCTACCGGGACCTTGCTGCCGCGAACGGGATGAAGATTGTCGCTGTGACCGAGACGCACATCCACGCGGACTTCCTTTCCGGCACCCGCGAACTGGCCGCTGCGACCGGCGCGACGGCGTATGTCTCGGGCGAGGGCGGAGCGGACTGGCAGTACGGATTCGAGGCCGAGCGCCTGAACGACAATGACCAGATCACCTTGGGCAACATCACGGTCAAGGCCCTCCACACCCCCGGGCACACCCCGGAGCACCTGTCCTTCTTGATCACCGACGGCGCGTTCGCCGACGCCCCCGGCTACCTGCTCTCGGGCGATTTCGTCTTCTCCGGCGACCTCGGCCGCCCGGACCTGCTGGACGAGGCAGCCGGCGGTGTTGATACCCGCTTCCTGGGCGCGAAGCAGCTCTTCGCGAGCCTGCGGGACAAGTTCCTGACCCTGCCGGACCACGTCCAGGTCCACCCCGGCCACGGCGCCGGCAGCGCCTGCGGCAAGGCCCTGGGCGCGATCCCGTCCTCCACGGTCGGCTACGAACGGCTCTACGCCTGGTGGGGTCCCTACCTGGCCGCCAACGACGAGCAGGGCTTCATCGATGAACTCCTCGAGGGCCAGCCCGACGCGCACGCCTACTTCGCCCGGATGAAGCGCGAAAACCGCGAGGGCCCGGCCGTCATGGGCGAGCGCGCCCCGCTGGCCGAGCTCTCCACCGCCGACGTTGCCCGCGACCTCGCCGCGGACAAGGTCATCTTCGTCGACACCCGCCCCAACAACGAGGTCCACGAGGGCACCGTCACCGGCTCCGTGAACGTCCCGGCCGGCAAGTCCACCGCGAGCTTCGGCGCCTGGGTCGTGAACCCGGAGACCGACACCAACCCCCTGGTGCTCCTCGCCCCGGACCAGGCCGCCGCGCAGGAAATGTGGGACCACCTGGTCCGCGTCGGCATCGACAAGGTCGCCGGCTTCGTCACCGGCCTTGAAGGCCTGCCCATCAGCGTCCCGAAGCTGATCCAGCCCGAGGAACTCGACGGCTTCGAAGCCGCCATGGTCCTGGACGTCCGTAACCGCACCGAGCATGCCGCCGGCAACATCCCCGGCTCCTACCAGCTCAGTGGCGGCCGCGTGATGTGGCACCTGGACGAACTCCCCGCCGAGGGCACCATCGTGTCGTACTGCCAAAGCGGCGTCCGGAACTCCGTCGCGGCCAGCGCCCTGCGCCGCGCCGGCTACGACGTCGTCGAACTCGACGGCAGCTACGCCGCGTGGAACGCACAACAGCAGTCGGCCCGGCAGGCCAAGGAAACCGTCCCGGCCAGCTGACACCAACAGCCGCGGAGACAACGCAACAACCGCACTAAAGCAGTAACGCAGCAAGAACACGTGGCGGCGGGCAGGGGAAGCACCCCCGGCCCGCCGCCACTGTTGTGCCCCGAGAGCCTGCGATGACTGGCGGTCAGTCCGCCCCGCCGGCGTGAAGCCGGAGCCTGCGGAAGGCCGGCACCTTGAGACGGTCGGCGATGAATCCGCCGGTGAGCGTCGCCGCAGCGAGCAGCAAGAGCAGGGCGCCTGGTACCGGCGCCATCAGGACCCCCCAGAGCGCCAGCACCGAGGCGCCGGCGGTGTCCAGCACTGAAGCAGCCAGCAGCGGGCTGGAGGGCCGGTCCTTCCACGCCGGGAGCGCCGTGCGCACAACGTAGCTCGTGACCTGGCTGCTGAAGACCAGCGTCAGGAAGATGACGGTGCGGACCTGGTCGATTCCACCCCCGGGCCAAAGCTGCCCGGACGCCCAGAGCAAGGCCAGCGACGCGCCGAGCATCGGCAAGGCGACCACGAGGGCGCCGGCGATGGTCCGCCCCACATGCCAGGTGTCGGGACGCTGCGAGAAGCGGGCATTGTCCGTGGTGAGCATCATGCTCACCACGTCATTGGCGAGCAGCAGCAGCGCCATCAGCAACGGCGTGAACACAAGCTGGCCGAAGGAGAGCACCCCGGCGGTCAGCAACACCGGCACCTCCAGCTTTTTCACACTGACGTTCAGGGCATAGGTCAGCGAGCGCTGGTGGATCCTCCTGCTTTCCTCGACCAAGCCCACAATGTCGTTCAGTCCCCCGTGGACCAGGACCACCCCGGCCGCCGACTTCGCCACATCCGTCGCGGTCTCCATGGCGATCCCCACCTCGGCCTGGCGCAGCGCCGGGGCATCATTGACACCGTCCCCTGTCACGCCCACAACGTGCCCCTCCTGCTGGAGCAGCTCCACGATCCGGTGCTTGTCCTGGGGCAGGACCTGGGCAATAACGCCCGGCCCTCCGTCCCCGCGGCCCAGCGCCGCGAGGTCTTCCGCACGGACAACTTCGCCGTTCAGCCCCACGTCCGCGGCGACGGCGGCGGCCGTGGCCGCACTGTCCCCGGTGACCATGATGACCCGGATTCCGAGCCCGGCGAGCCGGGCCAGCAGGCCGGCGGCTTCGGGCCGCACCCGGTCGGCGAGCGCAATGAGCCCGAGCAGGCGCCAGGTCCCGTCGTCGACCGCGACTGCGAGCACCCGGGCACCGCCGGCGGCCAGGGCCTCCAGTTCCGCCGGCGGCTCCGCCCCGGCCATGGCAGCGATGACGTGCGGGGCGCCCTTGGCGACCCGGACGGTGCTGCCGTCCCTGGCCACCGTTGCCTGGGAACGCTTGGACGCGGGGTCGAACGGGGTGAAGCTCAGCCTGTCCCCCGCGCCCATGGGTTCACCTGCCGCCGCGAGGATGGCCAGGTCCAGCGGATCCTGCGTGGCGGCGTCGGAGGCCGCCGCCGCCCACCCCAGGAGTTCATCCCGGCCAACGGCCCCGCTGGGCGCTACGGCGGCTACCGCGAGCCGGTTTTCGGTCAGCGTGCCCGTCTTGTCGATGCACAGCACGCTCATCGACGCGGCGTCCTGCAAGGCCGTGAGCCGGGTCGTCAGGATCCCCAGCGACGCAAGGTGCTTTGCGCCGAGGGCGCCGGCCAGGGCGAAGGCGGCGGGCATGGCCACCGGCACGGAGGCCAACAGCAGTATCACCGCGTAGGAAATCACATCAGTGCTGGTGGACCCGGCGGCGGCCAGCCCGGCGGTGCCCGCCACCGCCAGGACCAGGTCCACGGCAATGAACACCCGCACGATCCGCAGCACCACGTGTTCCAGATGGGCGGCGGGCGCGGAGCTGCCCACCAGCTCTGCGGTCTTGCCGAAATAGGTGGCGACGCCGGTCGCGCTCACTGTGCCGCTGGCTTCGCCGCGCACCACCGTGGCGCCGGAGTAAACGGTGCTTCCCGGGTCCCGGGCGACGGGAATGGACTCGCCGGTGAGTGTGGATTGGTCCACCGTCATGGTGCCGTCGTGGACCACGACGTCGGCGGGCACAAAATCGCCGACCCGGAGGTGGATAACGTCGCCGGGCACCAGGCGGGATGCCGGGATCACGGTCCAGGCCCCGTCCCGCAGCACCCGGGCGTTGATCTCCAGCCGGCTGCGCAGCAGATCCACGGCAACCTCCGCACGGCGCTCCTGGACAATGCCCAGCGCCGTGTTCAAACCCAGGACCACCAGGATGATGAGCGCGTCCAGCCATTTGCCCAGCACAAACTCAAGGACGATGGTGGCCTCCAGCATCCAGGGTACCGGCGCCCAAAGTTTCCGCAGCAGCCGCACCGCCAGCCTGGTCCGCTGCAGCGGAACGGTATTGGGGCCGGCAGTCTCAAGCAGCCGGGCTGCCTGCGCGGTGGACAGCCCCTGCAGCCCGGCCACGTTCCCTCAGCCCTGCGCCGGACCCGCATCCGTGCGGACGACCAGCACCGGGCACGGGGCGTGGTGTACGGCATGATTTGATACCGACCCCAGCAACATGCCGGTGAAGCCCCCATGACCGCGCGATCCCAGCACGAGAAGATCGGCGCCGGCGGCCGCCCGGAGCAGCACGTCCGCGGGATGCCCTTCCGTTACCTCGCTGGTGACTTCGACGCCGGCAGCGGCCGAGTGCCGCAGCGCGTCGGCGTTAGCCTGCCGCGCGTGCTCTCCGAAGGCGTCCCGATCCGGCCCGCGGCCGGCTGCGTCACCGATGACGGGATAATGCCAGGCGCTCACGATGTGGACCTGGCCGGACCGCAGGCGAGCCTCCTCAAGGGCCCAGTCAAGGGCCGCGAGCGAGGAGTCCGACCCGTCCACTCCGACTATGATTCGAAATGTTTCTGCGGCTGCCATCGCGACTCCGTACCTGCGTCTTCCGGGCACGGCGTCGTGCCACAAGCCCCACGATCCTCCCGGCGGCCGGACTGATCAAGGGTCCTTGTACCGTGGCCGGGGCTCCCGGCGCAGGGCGCATCCGGACTACGCGTTGCGCAGGCCCGGCTCCTCCTCCGCGGCCGGCTCCGGAACCTGGAAGCTCTCCAGCCACGCCAGGGCCTCCTTGCGCGAGGTGAAATATGCGTGCGGGCAAAAGTCGTGGCGGCCCAGTGCCGCCGCCACGACGGTGTCCACCACGCTGGAACCCAGCAGGGCCACCGCGGAGACAGCCTGGGCACGTTCATAGGCGCGCCTCGCTGCTGCGCTCATGGTCACGCCGGCGATGTCGACCAACAGCGGCAGCTCCCTGCCGCCGCCGAGGGCCTGCATTGCTTCAATGGATGCGGCCGCATCTCCGGCCTCGACCTGCGCCCCCGGTGTCCAGGCAAGGTGAAAGTAGGGCCCGTAAATTCCGAGCCGTCCTTTCCCGCCTGCGATCAGGATCTCGTTCATGTTCCCCCCTTGGCCCAAGATACCCTTTAGGCCGGCTGAAGCAGACCCCGGGCCACGCAAAAGCGCCGGAGGACGTGTCCTCCGGCGCTTTTTGTCCGTGCTGTTCCACTCCGACCGTTTCCCGCTTAGGAGAGCAGTGCCTGCACCGTCACATAGGCGGCGACCAGCAGGACCAGGACGCCGAAACCGCGTTTAAGCACCTTGTCCGGGATCCTGGTTCCGAGCCGGCCCGCGACCAGGGAGGCAACCATGGCTGCCCCCGCGAACGCGACCGTGACGGTCCAGTCGATCTGCAGGTCCCCGAGGTGGGCTGCGAAGCCGGCCATCGAGTTGATCACGATGATGACCAGCGAGGTGCCGACGGTCACCGCCATCGGCAGGCCCAGGACCAGTGTCAGCGCCGGGACGATCAGGAAGCCTCCGCCAACGCCGAGGAGCCCGGTCAGGAAGCCCACGATAGCGCCGGTCGCAATGGCCTTGGGCAGGCAGCTGCGCCAGTTGACGCCGCCGCCGGGCAGGGCGCAGGACCCGCCGGATGCCTTCGACGGAAGCATCATCCGGATGCCGGCGAAGACCATAATGGCGGAAAAAGCCAGCAGCAGCACTTTCGGGTCGAGCAGCCGGTTCACATACGCGCCCAGGTAGGCGGTTGCCGTGCCGGCCGCGCCGATGATGAGGGCCAGCCGCCAGTTCACTCCGCCCCGCAGGCGGGGCAACACCGCGACGGCGGACGAGGCTCCGACAACGACCAGCGACGTCGGGATCGCCGCAGCCAGCGGGAGCCCCACACCATAGACCAGGGCGGGGACGGCGAGAATGGACCCGCCGCCCCCGACCAGGCCCAGCAGGCCGCCGACGATCAGCCCGAACGCCGCCGCGGTGAGGATCATGCCTTGGAGCCCAGGTTCTGCAGCGCCTGATGGGCGGTGGGCTCGTTGGCGGAACGGTTCCACGGCATCTTGGAGAGCATCTGACCCATGGCACAGCTGTTCGTCGCAGCGGAGAAGGTCAGCCCCGCTCCGATGCCGCCGGCCAGCAGACCCAGCTTCGGCGAGAGCAGCTTGCTTCCGACGACGCCGGCCAGGACCAGGGATCCGGCCGTCATGCGGACCTGGCGTTCCAGGGCCCAGGTGTTGCGGCCCTTCACCACGTTGCCGCCGGCGGCGGCGTAGGCAGGCACGCCGCCGGCCAGCACGCTTGCGCTGCCCAGGCCTACTGCGTCCAGGTGCTTCCGGGCCTGCTCGGCCCGGTTTCCGGACTGGCACACCAGGACAACGCGGGTGCCCATCTTGGCGGCGAATTCCTCGGTGTGTTCGCTCAGCATGGGCAGCGGGACATGGTACGAGCCCTTGATGTGCATTGAATCAAACTCGGCACCGCTGCGTACGTCAATCACCATCAGGTCATCGTGGTTGTCCTCCCAGGCTTTCAGGGTGGAGGCGTCAATGGACTGGGGTGCGGACTCGACCGTAGTGGTCTTGTTTGAGGTAGTCATAGTCTCTTTCGGTATAGCTTGGGCAGTTCGGGCGGCCGCCCGCGGATGCAGGATGCCGCCGTCCACCGGCCTGGCGCCCGTCAGGGCGCAGTCAGGACAGGTGGAGGCCCGGGCGGCACAGTGGGGGGAGGCGCCGCCCGGGCAGTTTATAGGGAGTTTCAGCCGGCGGGCAGACCGGCGGCTGACCAGTCGAGCATTCCGCCGGTCATCGTGTAGGAGGTGAAGCCGGCGGCGGCGAGTTGGTCGGCGGCGGCTGCGCTGCGGCGGCCGCTGCGGCAGACGGCGACGACGGGCCGGGTCTTGTCCAGTTCGCCCAACCGTGCGGGCAGTTCGCCCAGCGGGATGTGCTGCGCGCCGGCGATCATTCCGTCGGCGACCTCGGCGGATTCGCGAACGTCCACGATCTGGGCGTCGCTGCCGTTGTTCAGCTGTTCGTTGAGTTGCTGGGCGGTAATGTCCATGGGTGCGCACCTTTCGGAGGGCGTTCGGTAGGGGCAGGTGGCCGATCCAGCCACTATCAATATACCCCCAGGGGTATTATGGTTCAAAATTGGCGGTTATGCGCCGAAAGCGGTCCGTGGCGCCGCGCAAGCCCCGCGGGGCGTCAGGTCAGTCGCAGGAAGAGGCCACGGATTTCTTCTAGCGTGAGCTTCTGGCCAACTGCGTCATCCGCAGCCACCCCTTCCATGCCCTCCGGCACCTCGGCGATGCACTCGCGCATGGCGGAGGAGATCAGCTCGAAACCGGCCTTGTCCAGGGCGCCGCGGACAGCCGAGAGCTGCGTGACAACACTCCGGCAGTCGGATCCGGACTCGACGGCGGCGATCAGCGCGCCGAGTTGGCCCTGGGCACGCTTGAGCCGGTTGATAGTGCGGCGCATCGCGGCGTCGGGGCCCGGCTTGACCCCGGGGAGGCCGATGGCGGAGGACATCCTCACTTGCCCCAGCCACTGTAGGCCACCGGATGGCCGTTGCGGTACCACTCCGTGATGCCGCCCATGACGTTGACGGCGTCGTAGCCTTGCTCCCTAAGGAAGGCGGTAGCCCGGACGCTGCGGCCGCCGGAGGCGCACATGACGTAAACGGTGCGGCCGATCGGAACATCGCCAAGGGTCTGCGGCAGCGCCGATAGCGGGAGGTTCTTCGTGCCGGGAACGTTGGCCTCGGCATACTCCTCGGCTTCCCGCACGTCGATGATGGGAACACCGGGCACGAGTGCCGCCAGGTCGTCAACAGAAATGCTTTTCATACTGCTTTCCTTTCAGGCTGCCGGGAGCCCCGGGCGGGAACTTGACCCTTCCATCATGATACCCCCGGGGGTATTTTCGCAAGCCGGACCCCGCCGCCGGCACGCCTGCGATGCACGCTTGCCTGCAATACCCCCGGGGGTATATATTCGAGACATGGCAACCATCGACATTTCTGAAAAGACCTTCAACGACACCATTTCCGGCAACGACATCGTGCTGGTGGACTTCTGGGCAGCCTGGTGCGGTCCCTGCCGCATGTTTGCCCCCACGTTCAGCAAGGCGTCCGAAGCCCACCCCGACGTAGTTTTCGCGAAGGTGGATACGGAGGCCGAGCCCGGGCTCTCCGCGGCGGCACGCATCACGTCGATTCCCACCCTGATGGCCTTCCGCGGGGGTATCCTCGTCTTCTCCCAGCCCGGCGCCATGAATGCCAGCGGACTCGATGAACTCATCACCGCTGTCAAGGGCCTTGACATGGACGACGTCCGGGCCAAGATGGCCGCCGCACCCGCGTCCTAACCGTCACAGACCACCCCAGCACTACCCAGCAGTACCCACCAAAGGAGAAAACAATGTGCAGTTCCGTCCGTTGCAATAGCTGTGGAAAGATCACCTGGGCCGGCTGCGGCGAGCACGTCGAGTCCGTCATGGCCAACGTGCCCGCCGAACAGCGCTGCACCTGCAAGTGATCGCTCCTCGACCGGCCGGGATGCCGCAGTCACTGCGCCCCGCCGGGCGATGATGCCGCCCCGGCCCGCGCCCGTGCGGGAGCACCTTCCTGGCCGCGCTTCGCAGCGGAAGGTGCTCTCCGTGCTGGTCGGCGGCCAGATACTGGGCGGCATCGGCATGGGCGCAACCCTGTCCCTCGGTTCGCTGCTGGCAGCCCAGCTGTCCGGCTCGCCGGCGTGGGCCGGCACGGCCGCGACCATGAGTACCCTCGGCGCGGCCCTCGCCGCAATCCCCCTGGCCCGGCTCGCGCTCGCCCGGGGACGCCGGGTGTCGCTGTCCACCGGAGCCCTCATCGCCGGTGCCGGCGCGGTCATCGCGATCAGCTCCGCGGCGCTCGCGGTCTTCCCGCTGCTCCTGCTGGGGCTGATGCTGCTGGGCTCAGGCTCCGCGGTGAACCTCCAGGCCCGCTTTGCCGCCACCGACCTGGCCAGGCCCGGTTCGCGGGCCCGCGACCTCTCCGTGGTCGTCTGGTCCACCACCATCGGAGCCGTGCTGGGGCCCAATCTCTTCGGCCCCGGGGAAACCGTCGGCGCAGCCCTCGGCCTGCCGCCCATGACCGGGGCTTTTGCCTTTTCGGTGGCGGCCCAACTGGCCGCCGCCGCCGTCTACCTGGCCGGGCTTCGGCCGGACCCGCTGCTGGAAGCGCTGAAATCCGGAGACCGGCCCGGGGAAACTGCCCCTCCGCAGCCCGGACTGCGGATCCTTCGCCTTAACCCCCGCGCCCGGTACGCCGTCGTCGTGGTGGCACTGAGCCACGCCACGATGGTGGCTCTGATGTCCATGACGCCGATTCACCTGCGCGAGCACGGCGCAAGCCTGACGATCGTGGGCTTCACCATCAGCCTGCACATCGCCGGAATGTATGCACTCTCCCCCGCCTTCGGCTGGCTTGCCGACAAGGCCGGACGGCTGCCGGTTGTGCTTTTGGGCCAGGCCATGCTGCTGGCCTCCCTTCTCATCGCCGGCTTCGCCGCCGATTCCCGCACGGCCGTGACGGTGAGCCTCATCCTGCTGGGCCTGGGCTGGTCCGCCTCGGTGGTCGCGGGCTCCGCGATGGTGGCCGAATCCGTCTCCGGGCAGGACCGGCCGGCCATCCAGGGCCTGTCCGACCTGGGCATGAACGCCGCCGGGGCCCTCGGTGGCGCCCTTGCGGGTCCGGTCCTTGCCGCGGCCGGCTATTCCGGGCTCGGCTTCCTGGCCATCGTGCTGGTTGCTGTCGTCATCGGCTGGACCGCCGTCCGGACATGGGCAAAGACGGAAGAACATGCCGCGGCACAGCAGGGCTGAGCACGAGCCGGCCGGCGCGGGCCGATGGGAACGTCCGGACAGGCTGGAGCGGCTGCGCCGGGACTGGCGTTCGCTGCGCAGCTGGGAGCGCCCCCGAATGGTGGCTGCCGGGATTACCGCCTTTGCCGCCGCAGCGGCCCTTGCCGCCGCGAACGGTGCGGCCGGAACGGGCCCGGCCTGGGCCGGCGCCGCCTGGGCTGGCTGGTGGTACTTCCCGGCGATCGCCGCGGGGTCGCTGCTCGCCGGACTCGTTGTCGGCAGCTATCTCCGGGCCCCGATCGGCGCAGAAGCCACGCTGTGCGACACCCGGTGGCCGGTGCTCGGTCTCGCCGGACTGGCGCTGGGAACCTCCCCCGGCCCGGACAGTGTCCTCGCCTACTTGTTCAGCTGGGCGGCCCCCGTGGTGTTGGGCACCGTGATCCAGCCGGCCGCGTCGCTCGCCTCCCTGGCCCTGCTGGGCTGGGCGCTGCGCCTGCGCCTTGATCTCGAAGGGGCAGCCCTGGCTCCCGACGGCGGTGCGCCGTTCGGCACCGGCTCCTGCCCTACCTGCCGGCCGCTTTTTCCGCCGGACCGCGGAACCGTCGCCTCCGACGGGGACGGTCTGCAACAAACGGGCGCCGGTACGGTACCGTCAACAACACGCCGGCAGTAACCTGCGACGCCCCTGGGACCAGCACCGCTGCCGCCGCACCGACCATCTGCGCTTGGCCGAAGGGAACCCACGATGTCAGACACCCCCACCACCGCCTCCCCGGATCGCCCCGACGGCCCGGGAAGCGGCATCCGCTGGGGAATCCTCGGCACCGGCTTTATTGCCGGACTGCAAACTTCGGACCTGCTGGAGCACGGCTTCACGGTCCAGGCGGTGGGCTCCCGGAACCTCGCAACGGCCCGCGGGTTCGCCGGGAAGTTCCAGCTGCCCACGGCCCATGGCAGCTACGAAGCGCTGGTCAACGACCCCGACGTCGACGTTGTCTACATCTCCTCGCCGCACCCTTTCCACTACGAGAACGCCATGCTCGCCCTGGCCGCCGGCAAGCACGTGCTGGTGGAAAAGCCGTTCGCCATGAACGCGTGGCAGGCTCAGGAAATCGTGGATCTCGCCGCGTCGAAGGGCCTGGTTGCCCTCGAGGCGATGTGGACGCGCTACCTGCCGCACATGGCCCGGATCCGGGAACTGATCGCCGCGGGCGCTCTGGGCGAGGTCCGGACCGTGATCGCGGACCACAACCAGAACCTGCCCAAAGACCCGGAACACCGGCTCAACGACCCGGCCCTGGGCGGCGGCGCCCTCCTGGACCTGGGGATCTACCCCGTGTCTTTCGCCTTCGACGTATTCGGGGCGCCGGTGCGGATCCAGTCGGCTGCCAGCATGACGGGCACCGGCGTCGACCGCCAAACGGCCATGATCTTCGAATACGGGGACGGCGAGCAGGCAGTGCTGCACTGCGCCCTGGACACCGCCGGGCCCAACCGCGCCGCGGTGATCGGGACCGCAGGCAGCATTGAGATCGACCCGGTCTGGTACACCCCCACCGGCTTCACCCGCTACGACGACAGCGGCAACGTTCTCGAGCGGTTCGACGAGCCGGTCACCGGCCGCGGCATGCAGTACCAGGCGTGGGAAACCGAGCGCCTTATTGCCGCCGGCGCCGTCGCCAATGACATCCTGTCCCCGCGCGAGAGCGTCCAGGTCATGGCGGCGCTGGACGCAGTCCGAAGCCAGATCGGACTCAGCTACCCCAGCGACGCCCGCTAGCGCGGTCGGTGCCGGCGTCCCCGCGGCAAGACGCCGCCGCCCCCCTACAGCCCCGCGGCCGGGCGCCGCGCCGGGCGGGCTCGTTCGACGTCGGCCGCGCTGGCTTGCTGCCCGCTGGCCTCGAGCCCGGCCACGACGCCGTCGATGTCCTGGTCCGGGCGGTTCTGGCTGAGTTTGGTCTTCGCTTCGATCCTGCTGATCCGCAATTCGACGCCGACGATGGCGCGCAGCTGGCCCGCGATGTAGCGCTCCGGCGCGTCGTGGACGGACCAGGGCTGCCCGGAACGACTTTCGTTGAATTCCGTCAGCCGCCTGACATGGCCGGCGAGCCAGGCGGGGTCGTCGTGGATCACCAGCGTGCCGTAGACATGGGCCGTGGAGTAGTTCCACGTGGGGACGACGCGCCCGTGTTCGACCTTGGAGGCGTACCAGCTGGGGGAAATATACGCATTGGCACCCTGCATGATGGCCAGCGCCTCGCCCATCGCGGGTTCGGACCACTGCGTGTTGTTCCGCGCCAGATGGCCCTGCAACGTGCCGTGCGCACCGCCGGAAGGGTCGTAAAGCAGCGGCAGCAGCGTCGCGATCATGCCTTGCGCAGTCATGGTGACCAGGTTGGCGGCCGCCGGGGAAGCAAGGAGGTCCTGGATGGCCCCGGGGCTGGCGGCGAAGTGCGCTGGGATGTACATGGGATGCTCCTCTGGCTTGGGTGTTGAAGGTGCGCAAACGAGGGAACTTGAAGCGTCAGGGCCGGGGCTGTACCGGCGCCGGTTTCAGGCGGGTACGGACCGCGAAGCCCGCGCACGCGATGACCGCGGCACCGCCCAGCAGGGTAGTCTGCGTCAGCGGTTCGCCAAGCAGCAGCGCCGCCCAGGCGATGCTCAGCACAGGCTGGATGAGCTGGATTTGGCTGACCCGGGTCATGGGGCCGATGGCAAGGCCGCGGTACCAAGCGAAGAACCCGAGGAACATGCTGACGACGCCCAGGTAGGCGAAGGCGGCCCACTGCGACGGAGTGCCCGATAGCGGCTGCTGGGCCGCCGCTACGCCGGCCAGGACGAGCATCAGCGGCGCCGTGAGGACTAGCGCCCAGGACACGGTCTGCCAGGCACCGAGCTCGCGGGCCAGCAGCCCGCCCTCGGCATAGCCCACGGCTGCGGCGGCTACGGCGCCGAGCAACAGCAGATCCGCCCACTGCGGCTGCCCGAAGCCGCCCGGCCGAGCGAAGGCGAATCCGATGGCCGCGGCTGCGCCGGCAGCCGAGGCGAGCCAGAAAGCCAGGGGCGGACGCTCATGGCCGCGCAGAACGGCGGCGGTGGCGGTTGCTGCCGGGAGCAGGGCGATCACCACAGCGCCGTGGCTGGCAGGCGCGCTGGTGAGGGCGAAGGAGGTGAGCAGCGGAAAGCCCACGACGATGCCGCCGCCCACCACGGCGAGCCGGGCCCATTGAGGCCCCACCGGGAAGCGCTGCCGGGTGAAGGCGAGGGCGAGGGCTGCGAGGACTGCTGCCAGGACTGCCCGGCCGGAGCCGATGAACAGGGGCGATAATCCGGCCACGGCCACCCTGGTGAGCGGAACGGTAAAGGAGAAGGCCGCAACGCCGGCCAGGCCCCACCACAGGCCGCGGCCCGGCGAGCTGGACTGGCCGCCAGGGAGATCCCTAGACCAACGGGCCAGTATCACCGGGCGCACAATGTCAGTAGCGCTACTATTGTCTCTCATGAACAACGATAGCAGTTCACGGATCGTGGAACAGTTGCGCGACTGGATCGCACGGGCGGCGCCTGGATCGCGGCTGCCGTCCACGCGGTCGCTGGTGGCCGAGCACCAGGCCAGTCCCGTCACAGTGCAAAAGGCCCTGCAGGCTCTCACCACCCAGGGCCTGATCGAGAGCCGGCCCGGCGTCGGGACCTTTGTGCGGGCGGTCCGGACGGCGCGGCCCTCGGACTACGGCTGGCAGACGGCGGCCCTGCGGACGCCGCACGCGCCGCTGCGTTCGGCGTCGACCGCCATGCGCAGCGCGTCGAACGAGGTGATCGCCCTGCACTCCGGCTACCCGGCCCGCGAACTGCTGCCCGAGCGGCTGGTCCGGTCGGCGCTGACCAGGGCGGCGAGGGGCGAGGCGGCGCTGTCCCGCGCACCGGCTGCGGGGCTCCCGGAGCTGCAATCCTGGTTCGCGCACGAGCTGGGCACCTCGACGGCGGCGGGGGTCACCCCGCCGGCAGCGAGCGACGTCGTCGTCCTGCCCGGAAGCCAAAGCGGGCTCAGCTCGATCTTCAGGGCGCTGGTGGGCAGCGGGCAGCCGCTGCTGATGGAGTCCCCCAGCTACTGGGGGGCCATTCTCGCCGCTGCCCAGGCCGGCGTCCGCGTCGTCCCCGTTCCGAGCGGCCCGGACGGCCCGGACCCTGACGACTTGGACCGCGCCTTCGAGGAGACCGGGGCGCGGCTGTTCTACGCGCAGGCCAACTATGCCAACCCGACCGGGGCGCAGTGGACACTCCGGCGCGGCGCAGAGGTCCTGGAGATTGTGCGCCGGCACGGTGCCTTCCTTGTGGAGGATGACTGGGCCCACGACTTCGGCATCACCTCGGACCCCTCCCCCGTCGCCGCCCGCGACGATTCCGGCCATGTGGTGTATCTGCGGACCCTGACGAAGAGTGTATCGCCGGCCATCCGGGTCGCCGCGGTGATCGCGCGCGGCCCGGCCAGGGAACGCATCCTCGCGGACCGCGGGGCCGAATCGATGTACGTCAGCGGCCTGCTGCAGGCCGCTGCCCTTGATGTTGTCACCCAGCCCGCCTGGCAGACGCACCTGCGCAGCGTCCGGCACCAGCTCCAGTCGCGCCGCGACCTGCTGATGTCGAGCCTCCGCGAGCACGCCCCGCAGGCCCACCTGACACTGGTCCCCAAGGGCGGGCTGAACCTCTGGGCCCGCCTCCCCGACGGGACCGACGTCGAGCAGCT
The DNA here is from genome assembly GCF_056780195.1 of Arthrobacter sp. SD1074B. Classification (NCBI taxonomy): domain Bacteria; kingdom Bacillati; phylum Actinomycetota; class Actinomycetes; order Micrococcales; family Micrococcaceae; genus Arthrobacter; species Arthrobacter sp. SD1074B. The sequence goes on from NZ_JBRAZT010000001.1 coordinate 2,206,528, forward strand.
CAGCGCCGACTGCGAGCGGGCAGGGTTGCTGATCGCCGCCGGCACGGAATGGTTTCCTGCCGAACCCGCCGGCCCCTTCATCCGGCTCAACTACGCCGGGCCCAACCCGGGGGCCTTCCCGGAGGGGGCCCGCATCCTGGGCCAGGCCATCGAACGCAACGGCCGCTAGCTAGGGCCGGTAGCCAGGGGCGCGGTTCCGGCAGGCTGGTAGGGTCTGCGCATGGATGAAAATTTGGGGAAGTTCATCGAGGATTTCGCGCAACTGGTGCAGCTGGCACAGGCCGGGCAGCACCGGGTGCCTGCCGGGACGCAGCTGCTGACGACGCTGAGCGAACACCTGGGGGTGCCGGCCGGAACGGTGGCCGTGGTAGTGGAGGAGATCCCACCGCACCGGTTCGTGGATGCTGACATCCAGATGGCCGGGCTGGCGGACGAGGACCCGGAGCACCGGCTGGTGGGCATCGGCGGCGGTGACCAGCGCCACCATCATTCGCTGAGTGACATGCTGCAGCAGGCGCAGGTCTTTCCGCAGTTCCCGCTCGCCCAGCCCGACTACGCCAACCTCGCGGTGGGCCCGGACGAGCTGCGGCAGGCCGTGGCGCTGGGATTGTGGCTGTTCAGCCACGGCGGCCGTCCGATCGCGGTGCTGCAGCGGGACGCCAACCCCCGCTACGGCCGGCAAACAGCGTCCCTGGAAGTCCTGGGCGGCGACACCGAGGCTGCCGCGAACTTCCTCGCCGAGTTCCGACGTCGGATGCAGCACCACAGCATCCTGAAGGGGCAGGTCATCTCCCTGGTCATGGGCGAATACGGGCCCAGCGCGGCGGGCGTGACCTTCCATTCCCGGCCGGCGCTTACCGCGTCCGATGTCATCCTGCCGGACGGGCTGCTGCAAAAGGTGTCGGACCACGCCCTAGGCATTGCGGAGCACCGGGACACCCTCAACCGGTACGGGCAGCACCTGAAGCGCGGGATCCTGCTGTACGGGCGGCCCGGCACCGGAAAGACCCACACGGTGCGTTATCTGTTGGGCCGCAGCGAAGGTGCCACCGCCATCCTGTTGTCCGGCGGATCGCTCGCCCGGATCTCCGAGGCGGCCACCATGGCGAGGGCGCTGCAGCCCTCCATTGTCGTGCTCGAGGACTGCGATCTCATTGCCGAGGACCGGAGCTTCGGGCACGGACCGCAGCCGCTGCTCTTCGAGGTGCTCGACGCGATGGACGGCCTGGCCAGTGACGCGGACGTGGCGTTCGTCCTCACCACCAACCGGGTGGACATGCTGGAGCGCGCCCTCGCGCAGCGCCCCGGGCGGGTGGACCTGGCGGTGGAGATTCCGCTGCCTGCGCAGCCGGAGCGGGTGGCGTTGCTCAGACTGTATTCGCGCGGGATTCCCTTTGGCACGGCCGCGCTTGAGGAGGCAGCGGACCGCACCGAGGGCACCACCGCCTCGTTCGCCCGCGAACTGGTCCGCCGCGCCGTCGTCGCCGCCGCCCTGGACGACGTGCCGGTCGCGGACGGCCACCTCGCCTCTGCCGTGGAGGACCTGATGGCCGACGGCGAGGCGCTCACCCGAAGCTTGCTCGGCAGCGGCGGCGGAGCTGCTGGTTTCGGCGCTGGCGGTGGCAACTTCGGTGGCGGCGGGCCTGCTGGCGGCCCTGTTGGCGGCGGCGGCTCAGTGGCTTTCTGATCCGGCGAGCCGTTTAAGGTTTGAGAACTGGCGGGTCTGCATGACCCAGTGCGAGGGCTCCAGCAGGAGCACACTCAGCAGGGGCTGAAGCCATTTAGGCCGGAGCGACCAGTACCCGCTGACGACCAGCCGGCTGCGCCCGTCCGCCGTGTCTTTCAGCTCGAATCCCCAGAGCGAGTCAGTGAAGTACCGCGGCCTCACACCTGCCGGGTCGAACGGACGCCCGTGCAGATCAAGTGACATGCGTAGACCCAGAAACCGCTCGGGATCCAGCGCCGCGACCTCCCACCACTGGCTGCCGTCCGGTTTTGCCGCCAGCCGGTCCCCGACGGCGATGTCCTGCCATTCCGGATGTATCGTTCTGGCACTGCGGCGCCCGAAGTTATCCAGACGGTCCCAGCTGTACCAGCCGGCCCGGTCGGTTCCCATCTGTACCAGCCAGGACCACACCCGTGTGGGGGGTGCATCAATCGCCACCGCCATGGTCGCGCTTCGGACGCCGCCAGGAACGATTCCGGCTCCCGGGTAAGGTCCCTGGACTTCGTTGTTGGTGGCACCGGCGCGCAGCAGACGCGGCCGCGCAACTGCCAGGTACGCGACGATACCGGCAACAACACCCCCGGCCATGGCACGTCGCCTCGCTGGACTCTTCGTCATCGTTGGTGCTGCCCTTCAGCGTTGAGGTGCTTCCGAAAGAACGCAAGGATGCGCCTGCGGGCGTCCTGGGCCGAGGGCTCGTGATAGCCAGCCGCCGCCAGTTTTGCGAGCAGCTGGTCTCCGAATGTGAGATCCGACGGGCCGTGTTGATTCAGGAATCCGTGTCCCGCGCCCGGGTAGACCTTGATGTCGTGGTCTATGCCGGCGTCAGTCAGCAGCGGTTCCAGCCGTGCCGGCACATTGCGCACCCCCGGCCAGCGGTCCGCGGCGCCGTAGCTCGCAACGATCGGACAGGCACGAGGCATCGCCCGCGCTGTAGCGCCGTCGAGTCCGCCATAGTTCACGCTGGCCGCTGCGAAGTCATGATCCGGGGCGAGCATAAGGGCGAAGCCTCCACCCATACAGAAGCCGATCACTCCGACCAGGCCCGTGCAGTCGTTGCGAGCCGCAAGCCATGCCCGGGCGAGGTCCAAGTCGCCGAGCGGCCGCCAGCCCCGGATGAGGGACCACGGGCAGGCCGCCCTGCTCCCCCAGTAGAACAGATCCGGTGCTACGGCCAGGAACCCCTCACCGGCCAGCCAATCGGCCTGCCGCCGGGTGTCGCGGCTCAGGCCAAGCGCGTCATGGATGACGACGACGCCGGGCCAGGGCCCGGCGCCGGCCGGCATAGCGAAGTAGGCAGGCATTTTCCCGCGTTCGGTGCCAATGCTCACTTCGGTCATGGGGGCTCCCGAAAGGTTCGAAACAATCGCGATGTGAATATCGGCTTACCAGTCCCGTTCCGGGCGCGGAAGATGCGGTGGGCGCGGCGTTGGGTAAATGAGCGGTTCGTCTGGTCTAAATGCCGTAGTAACTGATGGAACCGGCCGCACTGCCGCGCGGGTTGTCCGTGGCGCCGTAAGTGTTTGTCGGCTGCCTTTCAGCACGTCAGAAAATGTCGGTGCCCGCATCTAGGCTTTGGGTATGAGCAGCGGGGTGGCTTTGAGTGCGGAGATCGGTGCGGCGGCGGCGGCCGTCGCGGCGTCTTCTGCCGTGTTGGCTGCCCTGCTGGAGGGCACCGGGACGAGCTGTGGTTCGGCTGGTCTGGGCGGGCTCCGCGGCGTTGATCCGTTGCGTGAGGTGGCGGATGCGTGCCTGGACGGGTTGGCGGAGGTCGCCCGGTGTGAGTCCCGGCTCGCGGCGTTGAAGGCTTTGCTGACCGCCGGGTACGTGCGCTCCTCCCAGGCCCTGGCGCGGCCGGCGGCGAACCTGCGGGACGCTGCGATGCAGGAAATGTCAACGGTCGCGGAAATCGCCTGTGTGTTGACGGTCAGTGAACGCGCCGCCGGGGCGCTGATCTGCGATGCCCTGGCCCTGACGGAGGTACTCCCGCTGACCCTCGCCGCGCTGGGTGCAGGTGGGCTGTCGTGGCAGCACGCCCGGGTCATGGTCGATGAGGCCGCGAACCTGGATGCGGCCGGCGCGGCGGCGCTGGAAGCGCATTTCCTGGACCCGGACGCACCGGCCCCGGCCCGCGGCTGCCCGGCCGGGGAACTCGTCCCGGGCCGGTTCCGGGCGAAAGCGCGCACCTGGCGCGAACGCCACCACCCGGTCAGCATCGAAACACGCCACACGGGAAGCGCCTATGACCGGCGGCTCGAGTTCGAACCGGACCGGGACGGCATGGCCTGGCTGCGCGCGTACCTGCCCGCGGACACCGCGGCCGGGATCTGGGAACGGACCACCACGGCCGCCCGGGCGCTGCAGGGCCCGGCCGAGACCCGGACCCTCAACCAGCTCCGCGCCGACATCGCCGCGATCCTGCTCCTGACCAACAACCTCCCCGCCACCGCCACCAACACCAGCCGCGGGGCAACAGGCGGAGCAACAGGTGTGGGCGTTGGCGTGTCCGGGGGTGTGCCGGTTCCGCGGGCGCAGGTCCTGGTCACCGTCCCGGTGCTGTCGTTGCTGGGTGTGAGTGAAGAGCCGGCGATGCTGGACGGGTACGGGCCGATCCCGCCCTCGATGGCCCGGCGGCTGGTCGCCGAGGGGGCCGGGTCGTTCTACCGGGTCCTGACCGACCCGCGCGACGGGGCGCCGCTGGAGATCGGCCGGACCAGCTACCGGCTCCCCAAAGCAATGCGGCAATGGCTGCGGCTGCGGGACGGGAAATGCCCGTTCCCGGGCTGTAACAACCCGTCACTGGACAACGACGCGGACCACCTCCTGGCCTGGGCCGACGGCGGCACCACCGGGATCAGCAACCTGGGCCAGCCCTGCCACAAACACCACTACCTCAAACACAGCACCGCCTGGACCCCCACCCCGGCCACCACCACCGGCCCACCCGGCTGGACATCACCTACCGGCCGGCACTACGCCAGCGAACAACAGGACTGGGAACCACCCCACTGGCCCAACGGCCTCCCCTTCACCGACACCACCCCGCTCCCGGGCACCACCTCGACCAGGACCGACCCGGACCACCCCCTGCCCCTGGACCCCGGCGGCAACCCCGACCCGGACCTGCCCCCGGACCTGCCGCCGGACCCGTTCCCGGACTGGTACCACTTCACCGCCCTGGACGAACCAACAGACCAACACCCCGACGACCACACCCGGCCGGACACGCCCCCGGACCCTTCCCCGGACTGGGACCTGGTCACGGCGGCGTGACGGCGCAGCTGGCCACCCCGGCTGTGGAGACTTCCTGGACCTCACTATCGGGGACAGTGAGCGTCGCCCCGGCTGGGCAAGCTGATATGGAGGACAGGGCACGGGGCGACGGAGTCCGCTGCATCACGCGCCGGTGAGGATGAGTCAATGCCGTAGCTCAAACGCTTCGAGGAGTCGTTTGACCGAGCCGCCAAGGTTCCACTCGGAGCCAAGAGCCACGAGCTCAGCCCGGGCATCGCCAGCGATGGGCTGCAGTTGTGCACCGGCCTCTTCGAGCGTCGGCAATTTGAGGTCCCGCACGACTTTGACGACATCGGGCGCGACTGAGAGATAGTCCGCGGCCGCCTCGAGTTTTGCGCGCACGGACGTCGACAGCCCGCTGCCCGCAGACGCCGCTGCGGTGAGAAGGCCGGCAAGGGTGTCGTATTCGGCAAGCAGCGATGCGGCGGTTTTGTCGCCGATGCCGGCCACGCCTGGCAGCCCGTCGGAGGTGTCACCGCGAAGCGTCGCGTAATCGGCGTACTGTTCCGGCAGCACGCGGTACTTACCGACAATGACCGCATCGGTCACCACTTCGAGGTTCCTCATGCCGCGCGCGGTGTAGATCACTCGCACCCGCCGGGCGTCGTCGACGACCTGGAAGAGATCGCGGTCGCCCGTCACCACGTCCACCGGAAACTCTGCGCGACTGGCGTACGTGCCGACGACGTCGTCGGCTTCGTGTTCGGCAGCTCCGACGACGGCGATGCCCGCAAGCCCGAGCACCCTGCGGATCATGGGAATCTGTGCGGTAAGCGCATCCGGCACGACCTCGACGTCGGGAGCGCCCGCCATTGCCTCGGCGACCCGATGCAACTTATAGCCCGGGAGCCGCTCGACCCGCCATTGCGGACGCCAATCATCATCCCAGCAAGCGATGAGATGCGTCGCGTGGTAATCGGTGGTGAGTCGCGCGATCATGTCGAGCAGGCCGCGAACGGCGTTCACCGGCGTGCCGTCGGCCCGGCGGATTGTGTCCGGGACGCCGTAAAAAGCACGGAAATACAACGACGCGGTATCAAGCAGCATCAGGCGCTGGGGCATAGCCGATCCTTACACGGATACGCGCCCATGTCAGCCGGAGGTGAGCGTCAGTCCCAACCCGTGGCGGGGCGCAGCTCGCGGGATATCGCCGCAAGCAGCCGGACATTGAAGTCGACGCCCAGCTGATTCGGGACGGTGACGAGGAGGGTGTCCGCCTCGGCCACGGCGGCTTCCCGGGCCAGCTCCTGCACCAGCTGTCCGGGTTCCCCGATATAGCTGCGCCCGAACCGGGCAAGCCCGCCGTCGAGATACCCAACCTGGTCCCGGGCATCCGTCTGGGCACGCAGCCCGAAATGGTGGACGCGGAAGAAGGCTCCGTCGACGCCGACTTCCTCCGCCGCCACGGCCAAGGGGAACCAGTCCCCCGGAAGCGGGCCACGTCCCCACCGCGGCAGGGCCCTCCGGCACTGGTCCGTCGGCAGAGTCCCGGCGTATTCTGAACTCAGCTTTTGAGCCTGACAGCTGGACAGAAAATGGCGCCGAAAAAAAGAATCGGATCTCGGCTGGCCGCGGCCCTGCGGAGGGTCCTCGGGTTCTTGACAGTGAGCGCCTTCTGCGGTGTTCTGGTCGCCAGTCTGCTGGTGCCCGGCGTCGCGGCCGCGGGCGTTGCCGTCAGCAGATCGATCACCTTCTTCAACAACCTCCCTGCCGAACTGGCCGTCAGTCCGCCGTCGCAGTCAACAAAAGTACTGAGTGCGGACGGGAAACTGATCGCCACCTTCTTTGCGGAGAACCGGGTAAGGGTCAAGCTGGATCAGATGTCCCCGTACATCAAGGATGCCATTGTCGCCATCGAGGACAGCCGCTTTTACGGGCATGCCGGCGTCGACCCGCAGGGGATTCTCCGGGCACTCGCCTCCAACCTGACCGGCGGCGGCAGGCAAGGCGCATCCACCCTGACCCAGCAGTACGTCACGAACGTGATCAATGAGTCCTTATTGTCGGCGGACCGCAGCAATCAGGTCATCCTCAGCGGGCAAAAGAGCATCGGCGACAAGGTGCGCGAGATGAGGCTCGCCCTTGAGCTGGAAAAGAAGTACACCAAGGACCAGATCCTGGAGGGCTATCTCAACATCGTGTTCTTCAACCGGGACGCGTACGGCATTGAGGCCGCAGCCCGACACTTCTTCAGCACCACCGCGAAAAACCTCACCCTGCCGCAGGCTGCCCTGCTCGCCGGGCTGGTCAACAGCCCCAGCTTCTACGACCCCGCCGTCCACCCGGACAACTCCATCACGCGGCGCAACCAGGTCCTGGACAAGATGCTCAGCGAGAAGAAAATCACACTAGCTGCCCATGACGCCGCCGTCGCCAGCCCGCTCAGGCTGAAGATCGCCACCGCTAAGCAGGGCTGCTCCGCGGCGGAGATGGCGCCGTACTTCTGCGACTACGTCTCCCACCTGATCCTCAACAACCCTGCGTACGGAGCCGAGGCCACGGACCGGGAGAAGAAGCTGTACCGCGGCGGCCTGACCATCACCACCACGCTGGACAGCAGGCTGCAGGGGGCCGCGCAGGCACAGGTCAACGCCACGGCCGGGGCCAACCCGGACAAATGGGGCGCTTCGCTGGTGACCATCGGGCCGGGCTCGGGCAAGATCCTCGCCATGGCGCAAAACACCGTGTTCCTTCCCACCCGCGGGAAGTTCGATACCCAGCTGAACTTCAACGTCGACGCCAAGGACGCCAACGGCAACGACCTGAATGGTGCCGGCGGATTCCAGCCCGGATCCACGATGAAACCGTTTACTTTCGCGGAGTGGCTCAATGAGGGCAAATCCTTGGTCGCCGAGGTGGACGCGTCCCGGCGGAAATACCCGCTGGACTTCCCGTGGAAGTCCAGCTGCGGCAAGGTCCTCGGGGCCTACAACTCGGCGGAGAAGGCCCTCGGCGCCGCTGATGACCTGCAAAACAACGACCAGGGCTACTACCGCAAAATGCCAGTCAACTACGGGCTCTACAACTCCATCAACACGGCGACCTTCGCTGAGGCCGCCCAGCTGGACTTCTGCGGCATCCAGAAAATGGTGGACGCTGTGGGCCTCCACAGCGGCGTGGACAATGCCCGGGTGAACATGCACCAGCTGGGCAACCTGCTCGGCGCCATCGGCGTAGCCCCGCTCCACCTGGCCAACGCGTTTGCCACCTTCGCCGCCGACGGCAAATATTGCGCCCCCATCGCCGTCACGGCCGTGACCGATGCGGCCGGACGGGAGCTGCCGGCCCAGGCCAGCAACTGCCACAGCGCGGTGAAGCCCCAGGTCGCCCGCGGCGTGAACGCCGTGCTCCAGGACGTGCTGAAACGCGGGTCCGGAATCTACATCGAACCCAAGGTCCAGGACCGGGTCCCGGCGGCGGCCAAGACCGGCACCTCCAACAACAACGGGGCGACCTGGGTGGTCGGCTACACCTCCGGCCTCGCCACCGCCTCCTTCTTTGGCGACACCCTTGGCGGCCAGAAGCGGCCAGGCCGGAACATCACCATCAATGGCAAGTTCTACCGGAACATTGACGGCTACATGCTGGCCGGCCCGCAGTGGGCGAAGTACATGCTCCAGGTGGCCAAGCTTTACCCCGCCGCACCCTTCCCGCCGCCGCCCAAAGCCATGACGAAGCCGCCCAAGCCGTGACCAGGTCTTCACATCGGGAGGCCCTCCGCGGGCGCGTCGCGGTCGTGACCGGTTCGACACGTGGGCTCGGGTTTGCCATGGCCAGGGTGTTGGGGCAGCAGGGAGTGACCGTGGTGCTGGCGTCCAGATCGGGCGTTGATGTCGCCGCTGCCGTCGAGCGGTTGCGCGGGCAAGGGATCGCAGTGTCCGGACGCCCCTGCGACACCGCCGAGCTGGCCGACGTCGAGGCCCTGCGCGACGAGGCCCTCAGCCGCGGTTCGCTTGACATCTGGGTCAATAACGCCGGGATCTCCGGGGTCTTCGGGCCCACGGCATCCACGCCTGTGGACGACTTCACGCGCGTTGTGCGTACAAACATTCTCGGCACGTTTCACGGTTCCAGAGTTGCGTTGCCAGTGTTTCTCGGGCAAGGCCACGGCGATCTCGTGAACGTCTACGGCCAAGGCGACCACGGTCCGGTGGCACTGCAGAATGCCTACGCGTCAAGCAAGCGCTGGGTCCGGCAGTTCACCGAGACGCTGCGGCTTGAGACCAAAGGCACCGGCGTCCGGGTGCACGGCATGAATCCGGGCCTGGTGGTGACGGACCTGCTGGGACACATCACGTCCCAGCGCGGGTACGAGCACCGGCTGGGCGCGTTGCAGGTGGTCGTCGGATTATGGGGGCAGACCGCCGACGACGCCGCGCGCCCGCTCTTGGATCTCGTAACATCGGACGCTGCCGAGTTCCGGTATCTGACGAAGACCACCATGGTGACCCGCGGGGTGCGCAACGTGCTGGCCGGACGGCTCCGCCGGACTAACCGCATGCCCCTGGACGTCACCGTCCTGGACACGGACGGTCGAGGCTGACACCTGGGCCGCGCGGGGCGTGGGGCCGACTCAGTACGTGTAGAAGCCCTCCCCGGTGGCGACGCCGAGCTTGCCCTTGTCGATGTAGTGGTCCTTCAGGTACTGGGCGAACGCCTGCGAGCCGGCGTCAGGCGAGGACGCCGCGATGTTGTACGCGGTGGCCAGGCCAACGACGTCGAAAATTTGGAACGGCCCGCTCGGCGCTCCGGTGGCGATGCGCCACGTCTTGTCGATCGTCTCGGGGCTGGCGACGCCTTGCAGCAGGAGCCCCGCGGCTGCGTTCAGCAGCGGGACCAGCAGGGAGTTCAGGACGTAGCCGGCTTTTTCCTTCTTGATTTCGATCGGCTCCAGCCCGCTGTTTCGCGCGAACTCGACGACGGCGTCGAACGCTTCCGCGCCCGTTTCGGCGGTGCCCATCACCTCGGCGATGTTCTGCGCCCAGATGTTGTTGGCGTAATGGATGGCGAGGAAGCGGTCGGGACGGCCGGTGGACTCCTTGAGGTCGCTCGGCAGCAGGGTTGAGGAGTTGGTGGCGAAGATGGTCCTGGCGGGGGCCAGATCCGCGAGCCTGCGGTAGACCTCCCGTTTGAGCTCCAGCAGTTCGGGAACGGCCTCGATCACGAGGTCGGCGTCGGCGACGGCGTCCGCGAGGTCGGCGGTGAGGCGGAGGTTGCCGAGGGCTGACTCGGCCTTACCCTCCCCGGCACCGGGGACGTCCGCCGTCCGGTAGATGCCCGCAAGCCGGGCAAAGCGGGTCCGCGCCTTCCCAAGGGCGTCGTCGTCGAGGTCATAGGCCGTGACAGCGAAGCCGTGGAATGCGGCCTGGTAAGCGATCTGCGAGCCAAGCACTCCGGTGCCGAGCACGGTCACCGTCTTGATTGCGGGCATGGGAATCCTTCCTTTCGGCGCGGGCGTTACCGGCGGCCGGGGTTGACGGACCCGTAGATGCTGCGGATCCAGATGGTTGATAACACGTCCAAGGCGCGGGACTCTGCGATGGCGGGACTTTCCTGGTTCAGGACCGCGGTGATCACCCGCTCGTTCATCAGGTTGAGGCTCACCGCCAGGTCGCGGGCATCAATCCCCTCCGGGGCGGCCCCCCGGGCCTGCTCGGAGCGGATCACGTCGGTGGAGAAGTCGGCCCAGGACTGCATCGACTTGGACCAGAGCGCGCGCACCTCCTCGTTGCGGGCCCGCGCCGCGATGGCGGCCGTGGCAACGCCGCGGTGGGCCACGAACACCTCGACAAACATCCCGATGGACCGTGTCCACGCTTCCGCGGGGTCACTTTCGAAGTCCCGCGGCAGCCCACCGACCCCGTGCTCCACCTCGGTGATCACACGGTCCAGCAGGGCCAGCAGCACGTCATCCTTGGAGGAGAAGTAAAAGTAGAAGGTGGGGCGCGAGATGCCGGCACCCCGGGCCAGCTCCTCGATGGAAATCTCGTCGAAAGCCCGCTCGCCTAGGAGCGCCTCGGCGGTAATGAGAATCGCGTCCTGGCGTTCATCGCCCGAAATTCTTGCTGCGCGTCGTCCCCGTTGAGCCATGCGCCCATCCTAACCCGCGCTCTCAACACTGTGTTGACTCTTTCGACTTTTAGTCGATAACTTGGCCACATGAGCGAACACGTGGATGTGTTGATTGTCGGGGCAGGGCTGAGCGGCGTCGGTTTCGCCGCGCGGCTGCAGCGCGATCTCCCTGGAAAGAGTTTTACGATCCTGGAGTCCCGCGGGGCGGTGGGAGGCACGTGGGATCTCTTCAGGTACCCGGGCATCCGCTCCGACAGCGACATGTACACGCTCGGCTACTCGTTCCGGCCCTGGGCCGGCGCCAAGGCCATCGCAGACGGCGATTCGATTCGCGAATACGTCGAGGCGACCATCACGGACGAGGGCCTCGCACCTAAGATCCGGCTGCACCACCGGGTGATCTCCGCCGACTGGTCCAGCGACACCGCGCTGTGGACGGTGACGGCAGTCACCACCTCCGACGGCGAATACCGGCAAGACGCTGCGGCGGCCGGTCAGGACGCGACGGTGACCTTCACCTGCTCGTTCCTGTCCGTGTGCTCCGGATACTACCGCTATGACGAGGGATTCACCCCGGCCATCGAAGGGGCCGACACCTTCGCCGGACCGATCGTCCACCCGCAGCACTGGCCCGCCGACCTCGATTACGAGGGGAAGCAGGTGGTGGTTATTGGCAGCGGGGCGACCGCGGTAACCCTCGTGCCGTCCATGGCGAAGTCGGCCGCCAAGGTCACCATGCTCCAGCGCTCCCCCACCTACATCGCCCCGGTGCCGTCCCGGGACCACCTGGCCGACAGGCTCCGCGGCAAGCTGCCGGCGCAACTGGCGTACGACGTCGTCCGGGCAAAAAACATTCTCTTCTCGATGTTTACCTACCAGCTCAGCCGGCGCCGGCCGGAAACCATGAAGGCCATCCTCCGCAAGTCGGCCGTCGCCAAGCTGCCGGCGGGCTTTGCGGTGGACACGCACCTGGCGCCGTCCTATGAGCCCTGGGACCAGCGGCTCTGCGCGATCCCCAACGGGGACCTCTACCGCGCCATCAGCGCGGGCACTGCCGACATCGTGACGGACAACATCTCCCGGATTACCCCGCACGGGATTGACCTGGCCTCGGGCGCATCGATCCCGGCCGACGTGATTGTCACTGCAACAGGACTGAACCTGCTCGTGATCGGCGGAATGAGCCTCACCGTTGACGGCGAACGGGTGGATGTCGGAAAGACCCTGACGTACAAAGGCATGATGCTAGACGGCGTGCCTAACTTTGCGCTCACGATTGGCTACACCAACGCCTCCTGGACGCTGAAAGCGGATCTGGTGGCAGGCTACATCTGCCGGCTGCTGAAGCATCTGGACCGCCGGAACCTGCAGTGGGTGGCACCGAACGCTCCCGCCGGCGTCGCGGAGGCCGGGCTGACGTCCCTGATCGACCTGAAGGCCGGCTACATCCTGCGCGACGCCGACCGCCTGCCCCGGCAGGGCGCCGGCTCGCCCTGGCGGCTGCACCAGAACTACCTACGCGATTTCGCCCTGCTCAGGGCCGGCCGGCTCACCGACCACGTCCGGTTCGGGCGGCGCGGGCAGCAGGTGCGGGCGTCCGGACGGGGTACGACGGCGTCGGCCCCGGACCCGCTCTCGCTTCCTGGATCAGGGTACGTCGACGTCGGCGGCACGCGCTTGCGCTACCGGAAGACCGGCAGCGGGGACCCGGTGCTGCTCCTGCACGGGATTGGCCAAAGCCTCGAGGACTGGAACGAACAGCACGAGCGGCTCGCGGCGCGGCACACCGTCATCAGCGTTGACCTGCCGGGTTTCGCCTACTCCGAACGGCTCACCGGCCCGACGACCCTGGCCACGCTGGCGGGGACCCTGCCCGACTTCCTCGACGCCATTGGGGTGCACGGGCCGCTTCCAGTGATGGGCAACTCGCTTGGCGGCGCCGTCGCCATGAAGCTCGCCGCCGACCACCCGCATCGCGTCTCAGCCCTGGTTCTGGCCAACAGCGCCGGGTTCGGCAAGGAGGTTGCGCTGGTGCTGCGCCTGCTCGCGGTCAGGCCGCTCGCGGCACTCCTCCTGCGCCCCGATGCCACGGCATCCCGCCGCACGGTCCAGTCGCTGTTCTACGACAAAACGCTGGTGACCGACGGGCGCATCGGCCATGCCTTCGCCCTGTCGCAACGGGGCGCCCACCGGCAAACGCTCGTTGACGTCGCCCGCGACCTGGGAACCATCTCCGGTGTCAGGCCCGAATGGCGGAGCGACTTGGTCGGGGCCATGGGGCAGTTGAGCATCCCCACGCTCGTGGTCTGGGGCGACCACGACCACATCCTCCCGCACAGCCACCTGGCGGCGGCGACGGCGGCATTGCCGCATGCCGAGGCGCACGTCTTTGCGAAGACGGGACACATGCCGCAGATCGAACGTCCCGACGAGTTCGCCGAGGTGGTTGAGGGCTTCCTGTCGCGGGTCCCGGCAGGGCCTCGGACAGCAGTTCGCTGAGGGGCAGCTGTTTGCGGCCGCGTACTAGCCGGGCCGCCTAGCGGCAGGGCGCCCCTACACCGTCACCTTGTTCACCAGTTCGTGCTTCTCCGGGTTGACCTCCATGTGAAGGTGCGGCCTGACGTTGTTGTCGAACCAGTCATCGTGCTGGGAGGCACTGTCCCAGATCTCCACGACGGTCATCCCTCCCTCGTTCTCCCACGCGTAGTGGGCCCTGAATCCGGGGGCGGCCTTGAGCCTGTCGCTGAGGGCGGCAGCTATTTCTGCGTATTGTTCCCGGGTCAGGCCGGTCACGGGACTATTGACCAGGACAGACATGGCGGACTCCTTGAGTTGCGGTTGCCAGCCGGGCGGACGGGTCCCGCGGAGAGGGCCGACACAGGCCGATTTTACGCCCGCCGGGAGGGCGGTGACAGGGAAAACGTTGCCGCTCCAACGGCCGCTACTGGTGCAGAGCCGATGCCTGTCCGGGTGGTTTAGGGCAGACTGGTGGCGTGAGCGGAATCCGGTGGGTGCTGCACGTTGATCTCGACCAGTTCATCGCGGCGGTCGAAGTACTTCGACGGCCGGAGCTTGCGGGCAGACCGATTATCGTCGGAGGTCGGGGCGACCCCACGGAAAGGGCTGTGGTGTCCACCGCATCCTATGAAGCCAGAGCGTTCGGGGTGGGTTCCGGCATGCCCTTACGCGTCGCGGCCCGGAAAGTACCCGACGCCGTGATCCTGCCCGTCGATCACGAGGCGTACCTCGCGGCGTCTGAGACGGTGATGGCTACCCTGCAGGCGCGGCCCGGCGCCACCGTGCAGGTGCTGGGTTGGGATGAAGCCTTTGTCGGCATTGAGTCAGAGGATCCGGAAGCCTATGCCCGGCAGGTGCAGGCCGCCGTCCTGGAGCGAACGCAGCTCCACTGCAGTGTGGGCATCGGCGACACCCTGGTCCGGGCCAAAGTCGCCACCGGTTTCGGCAAGCCGGCCGGTATCTTCCACCTCACGGCCGCGAACTGGCTCGACGTTATGGGCAGTCGGCCCACCAAGGAGCTGTGGGGCATCGGAACCAAGGTGTCGGCCAGGCTGGCCAAACTCGGCATCAAAACTGTCGCCGAGCTCGCCGGATCCGACGCCCGGGAACTGGTCGCAGAGTTTGGCCCCCGGATGGGCCCCTGGTATGCCGAGCTTGGACGCGGTGACGGCGCCAGCGTTGTGGACGACAGCCCGTGGGTTGCCCGCGGACACAGCCGGGAGACGACGTTCCAGCGGGACCTCACCGAGGCCGCACAGGTGGATAACGCAGTCAGGGAGCTGACAGCGCGCGTCCTCGAGGACGTTATGGCCGAAGGACGTCCCGTGATAGGGCTGACCCTCAAGGTCCGGTACGCCCCGTTCGTCACCAAGACCCATGCGAGAAAGATCCCCGAGACCTTCGACCCGAACGACATCCTCGCGCGGGCCTTGGACCTCGCAGCCGGAATCGAAGCGGGTCGGCCCATCCGGCTTCTGGGACTCCGGGCCGAAATGACTATGCCGGAGGATGCCCGAAAGGGTCATACGCCAACACGCGGCGGCTGGTGACAGCGTCGTACGGCAACGCCACTGGCCGGCAAAAACGCGCTGATCGCCTCTTCACACAGGCTGTGCAGGGCGGACGGGCCGCCAGGACTGCGGACCCGAAGATCTGGCTCGTCGGACCGTTGCAGCCCGAGTCGGGCCGGGCGACGGGCCGCCGCTGCGTGGTAGACCCGGAATCGATCGTCACAAACAGGTCCGTGCCAGCGGTGATTTGGTAGTCTGAAGGAGGTCAGGCAGTGGCCTCGGTTCTTTTGCAAAGGACAGACTGTATGCCTGCGAAACTCTCCGTAACTGTCGCCGTCGACATGGATTCTGCTTCCGTCACCCTTCGGCCCGCCGGCAGTTTGACCCCCGAGAACGTCCAAGGCCTCCTCGCGGTGGTGAGACGCGCAGCGCGGGTCCTCCCCGGCTTTGGTGTTCTGCTTGACCTTGACCAGCTCCATGTCGGTTGCCCTGAAGCGTTCCGCGCCCTCTCACAGGCCGGCGCCCGAACAATTCACAGACATCACGCCCCTGGCGGGTATCGCCGCACTACCGCAGCACGGGCGGCCGCGTGACGGAACAATCCAGCTCCGAGTACTACGAGCGGGTATTCCATCGCTTCGGAAGGTGGCCGTTCGTACCCGCTGAAGACCTGCTGAAGTTGCGCCACTCCCTGCGCCAGGTGGAAAGGCTCGGAGGCCGGACCGGGGCCAGCGAACTCCTCCTCCTCGTCGATGAGGAAGTACACCGGCGCCGGTGCACACCACACGACGGCGGGCCTTCCGAAGGCCAGACGGGTGCGAACTGACGATCCGCCGCGGAGCTGCGTTCAGCTTGGACGCGGACGAACTTCGGGCGAAATTTCCCCGCTGCTGCACAGGTTTTCTGCCACATCACGCAGTTTTGTATTGGAAGTGGTGCTGGCGCGGCTGAGGACCAGGAAGGCTTGCTGGGCGGTCAGTTTGTAGCGCTCCATAAGGATGCCTTCGGCCTGGCCAATGAGTTGGCGCGAGATCAGCGCCTCGTTGAGCTGGCTGATTTTCTGGGAGTCGGCGAAGGCCACCGCTGCGTGGGCGGCGACGAGCAGCCCAATTTGCTCCGACTCGAGGTCGAAAGCGTTCGGACCGGCGCCGTACAAGTTCAACGCACCCAGTCGGTCGCCTTCGACGAACAACTGGATCGAAAGCATGCTGCGCGCCCCAAGCTCAACGGCGCCGCGGGAGAAGGCCGGCCAACGGGTCTCAGTGCTGAGGTCGGGCACCCGCACAATCCGGTCCTCATAGGCCGCGTCCAGGCAAGGCCCCTGCCCGAATGAACTTTGCAGAGCGTCGACCTTGCGGGGAAGGTCTCCCGAAGCGACCGGTGAATCGATGTTCTTCCGACCGGTGACTACGCTAATGGACGCATGGGCGGCGCCGGGGATGAGCTGGACGGCGGCCTGGACTATCCCGGAAAGGACCCTTCCCGGATCGTGCTCGTGCTGCAACTCCCTGGCCAGCTCGCTGAGCCGGGTGGCCAGTTCTCCACTGACTTTCCCGCCCTGTCCTGGCTTCCCGGAAGGGCCGTCCATTCTTGACGCGTCCGTGTTCATCGGCTCACCTCAGTTCTTCCGTTAGCGCTCATCCTAAGTCCGGATTCTGCCGTTCGACACCTCTGCGGGGGTTTTTGTGAGGCCAAAGGCACTTGGCGAAAAGCGCCAGCCACGTAGTGGTCAAACGAGCCGTAGCGACACCCTGTCGTTGGCGCTCCGGATTGTGTAGGCTCCTGCCATGGCACGGCGCAGTTTTCTTCAGTGGCCGGTCGTCCGGCAGTTCAGTACGGGCGACCTGCTGGGCCGCGGCCCGGCCGTGACTTCCCAGCGGACCAAGGACGTCACCCCTCGAACGGCCACCGCCGACCGCGTCGTGCAGAGCGTGTGTCCGTATTGTGCCGTCGGCTGTGGGCAGCGCGTCTACGTCAAAGACGAAAAGGTCGTTCAGATCGAGGGCGACCCCGATTCGCCTATTTCCCGCGGCCGGTTGTGCCCCAAGGGCTCTGCGAGCGAGCAGTTGGTCAACTCGCCGGGCCGGCAGACCGAAGTGCTCTACCGTGCGCCACGCTCCACCCGGTGGCAGCGTTTGGATCTCGAAACTGCCATCGACATGGTGGCGGACCGCTTTGTCGATTCCCGCCGCAGGACGTGGCAGCAGGAAGATGAAGAAGGCCGGTTGCTTCGCCGCACGATGGGCATAGCCTCACTGGGCGGGGCAACCCTGGACAACGAAGAGAACTATCTGATCAAGAAACTCTTCACGGCTGCCGGAGCAGTGCAGATCGAGAACCAAGCACGTATTTGACACTCTTCCACGGTTCCCAGTTTGGGAGCCTCGTTTGGACGCGGTGGCGCAACGCAATCACTGCAGGACATGGCCAACGCCGACTGCATCATCATTCAGGGTTCCAATATGGCCGAATGCCATCCTGTGGGGTATCAGTGGGTTGCGGAGGCCAAAGCCCGCGGAGCGAAGGTCATCCACGTCGACCCCAGGTTCACGCGCACCTCGGCCGTCGCGGACAAGCACATTCCCATCCGGGCCGGCTCTGACGTTGTCCTTCTGGGCGCGCTGATTAATTACGTCATCACGAATGACCTGTGGTTCAAGGAGTACGTGAGCGCGTACACCAACGCAGCCACGCTGGTCCATGCCGATTACCGCGACGCCGAGGATCTGGGCGGACTGTTCTCCGGCTACGACCCGGAGACGGGAGCGTACAGTACGGCGTCATGGTCGTACGCGGAACAGGGCGGAGGCACGATCGACGACGCCGGGGCTGGCTCCGAGCACGGCTCCCATGCGTCGGACCGTGCCGCGGGAGACCAGTTCGGCAGCGGCGGTCCTGCCCTGGAGCACGCCCAAGTGCAGCGTGACGACACCCTGCAGGACCCCCGGACCGTTTTCCAGATCCTTAAGCGGCACTACGCCCGGTACACCCCGGAGATGGTCCAGGACATGTGTGGCATAGGCGTCGCGGACTTCGAGTATCTGGCCCGTGCCATCACGGAAAACTCGGGACGCGAACGGACAACGTGCTTCGCTTACGCTGTCGGCTGGACCCAGCACTCGCTCGGAGTGCAGTTCATCCGGGCGGCCGCCATCCTGCAACTCCTGCTTGGCAACGTCGGCCGCCCGGGCAGCGGAATCATGGCGCTGCGAGGACACGCAAGCATCCAGGGTTCCACGGACATTCCCACTCTGTTCAACCTGTTGCCCGGCTACCTGCCAATGCCCAGCGCCGGGCGCCATGACACCTTCAGCGAATACCTGGATTCCATCGGGTCGAAGAAGCAGAAGGGCTTCTGGGCGGATGCGGATGCCTACGCCATCAGCCTGCTGAAGGCCTGGTGGGGCGAGGCCGCGACCGCGGATAATGACTGGGCGTACGACTACCTTCCCAGGCTGACCGGAGCGCACGGCACGTACCAGACAGTGATGGACATGCTCGAGGACAAGGTGGAGGGCTACTTCCTGCTCGGACAGAACCCCGCCGTGGGCTCCTCTAACGGCCGGATGCAACGCCTTGGCATGTCGCACTTGAAGTGGCTGGTGGTGCGCGACCTGAACCTCATCGAATCGGCGACCTGGTGGAAGGACGGCCCGGAGATCGAATCGGGGGAACTGCGCACGGAAGACATCGAGACCGAGGTGTTCTTCCTGCCTGCAGCAAGCCACGTGGAAAAGGCCGGCTCGTTCACGCAGACCCAGCGGCTGCTGCAGTGGCGGCACCAGGCCGTGGCACCGCCCGGGGAGTGCCAAAGTGAACTGCAGTTCTTCTTCGAACTGGGCCAGAGGATCCGCGAAAAACTGGCGGGTTCAGAGGACGAACGTGACCGTCCGCTGCTCGACCTCACCTGGGACTACCCCACCGACGAGCACGGCGAGCCCGACGGCGAGGCGGTGCTGGCCGAGATCAACGGCCGTCACCTCAGTGGCCCGGACGCGGGCAAGCCACTCTCCGCGTATACCGAGCTGCGCGCCGACGGTTCCACGTCGGCGGGTTGCTGGATTTACACCGGCGTATACGCCGACGGCATCAACCATGCCGCCAACCGGAAACCGGGCCAGGAGCAGGGACCTGCGGCCTCGGAATGGGGCTGGGCGTGGCCGGCCAACCGCCGGATCCTCTACAACCGGGCGTCGGCCGACCCGGCCGGTAAACCGTGGAGCGAGCGGAAGAAATACATCTGGTGGGACCAGGAGCAGGGACGGTGGGTCGGAGACGACGTGCCCGACTTCCCGGTTGACCGCGCTCCGGGCAGCCAGCCTGACCCCGGTCTCGGTGGTCCGGCCGCCCTGAGCGGAGATGATCCCTTCATCATGCAATCAGACGGCAAGGGCTGGTTGTTCGCGCCGAAGGGCGTCGTCGACGGTCCCCTTCCCACCCACTATGAACCGCAGGAATCGCCGGTGGCCAATGGCCTTTACCCGCAACAGCAAAATCCGGCCCGGCTGGTGTATCCACTCGCGGACAACCTCAGTGCCCCAAGTGCCGGTATCAGTGGCTCGGACGTCTATCCCTACGTCTTCACCACCTACCGGCTGACCGAACACCACACTGCAGGCGGAATGAGCCGCTGGTTGCCGTACCTCTCGGAGCTGCAGCCGGAGATGTTCTGCGAGGTCTCCCCCGAACTGGCCGCCGAGCGCGGACTCGAGCCCTACGGGTGGGCCACGATCATTTCGGCACGCTCCGCCATCGAGGCGAAGGTGCTGGTCACCGAACGGATGAAGCCTCTGGCCGTCGGCGGCCACATCGTCCATCAGATCGGGTTGCCCTACCATTGGGGCGTCGGAGCGGATGCTGTCGTCAGCGGTGACGCGGCCAATGACCTGTTGGGCGTGACGCTGGACCCCAACGTCCAGATCCAGGAATCCAAGGTTGCCTCCTGTGACATCCGCCCGGGCCGCCGGCCGCGCGGGGCTGGGCTCCTTGACCTGGTTGCTGAGTACCAGGCCAGGGCCGGAGCCACAATCGAGACCGGGAACCGACTCCTTACCGATCGGGGCGGCAGCGCTCCGGATGCCGACTCAACGTTGGAGGACTAGATGGGCCAGTTATCCGGACCGACCGACCCCGCCGCCGATGCCCGGTGGGAGCATCAGCACCCGCGCAAGGGGTTCTTCACAGACACCTCCATCTGCATCGGCTGCAAGGCCTGCGAAGTGGCCTGCAAGGAGTGGAACCACAACCCCCAAGACGGGAAGCTGGAGCTGCTGGGCTCCTCCTATGACAACACCGGAGGCCTCGGCGCCAGCACCTGGCGGCATGTCGCCTTCGTCGAACAGGGCCAGGAACGCATTACCGAGGCACGGGAGTCCGGGCGCGCGCTGGTCAATCTCGGCATGCCCCGCATCGGCCCTCCCCCGACTGCAGCGTCCACCGGGCCGGACCTGGCAAAGGTGGATACGACGCCGCCGGACACGGCGGACTTCCGCTGGTTGATGTCCTCCGATGTCTGCAAGCACTGCACGCACGCCGGGTGCCTGGATGTCTGCCCCACCGGAGCGCTATTCCGCACGGAGTTCGGCACGGTGGTGGTCCAGGACGACGTATGCAACGGCTGCGGAACATGCGTGGCGGGGTGTCCGTTCGGCGTGATTGAGCGCCGCAGTGACGGCATGGTGGCGGTGGCAGCCCAGCGGGAGGAAACGCACGCCAAGCCTCCCGCCGACCCCAACGTCGGCGTCGCCCAGAAGTGCACGCTGTGCTACGACCGCCTGGTCAACGATGAGACGCCCGCTTGCGCCAAAGCCTGCCCGACGACGTCCATCAAATTCGGCGACCACGACGACATGGTGGAGACGGCCCGGGAACGGGTGGCCTCGCTGCACGAGCAGGGACTCACCGAAGCCAGGCTCTATGGTGCGAACGAACTGGACGGCGTCGGCGGAACCGGAGCTGTCTTCCTCCTGCTCGACGAACCGGAAGTCTACGGGCTTCCGCCGGATCCGAGGGTGCCCACCGCCGATCTGCCGCAGATGTACCGGCGGGCCGGTATGGCCGTCGCCGGCATGGCCGCCGCCGCGGCGTTGGCTTTCCTGGGAGGGCGCGCGTGACCCACTCTGAGTTCGACAGCTTTCGGCCGCCCGAGCCCGCCCGCCGTCGCAGGGCTGGTGGCAAGCGCGGCACCGGACGCCGCGACGGCGGTGACGGGTCCCGTGAGATGCCCATGGTTCCGGAACCGGAGTTCACCTCGTACTACGGCCGTCCGGTGGTCAAGCCGGCACCCTGGACCGAAGATGTGGCCGCCTACCTGTTCCTTGGCGGTGTCGCAGCCGGTTCTGCGCTGCTTGGTCTCGGTGGCCAGCTGACCGGGCGGCCGACGCTGCGCCGGAATGCCCGGCTGAGTGCCCTGACGGCAGCAGGCTTGGGCGCTGTTGCCCTGGTTAAGGATCTGGGCAGGCCGGAGCGCTTCCTGAACATGCTGCGGACCATCAAGCTGACTTCGCCGATGAGTGTGGGCTCGTGGATCCTGAGCGCCTTCAGCGTCGGCACGGCCGTCTCGGCGGCAGCGGAAGTCGATCGGATGACGGGGGCGCGGTTGCCGCTGGGTCCGTTGCGGAACCTGCTGTACGCGGTCGAGGGACCGGCCGGCTTCGAGGCCGCGTTTTTCGCCGGGCCGCTGGCGGCGTACACGGCGGTCCTGCTCGGTGACACGGCCACCCCCACCTGGAACGCCGCGCATGAGGAACTGCCCTTCGTTTTCGTGAGTTCCGCGGCCCTCGCTTCTGCCGGGCTCGCGATGATCACGACTCCGGTACCTGAAGCGGGTCCGGCCCGGAAGCTCGCGGTGCTGGGCGTGATGGGTGACGTGGTTGCCATGCGGGTGATGGAGCACCGGATGGACCCGGTGGTGGCCGAGCCCCTGCACCAGGGCACGGCAGGTGTCATGCTGAAATGGAGCGAGCGCTTGGCCGCTGCGGGCGGACTGGGGGCACTGCTGGGCGGGCGCAACCGGGCGGTGGCCGCGGCTTCGGGGCTGGCCCTGCTGGCCGCCTCGGCGCTGACCCGGTTCGGCGTGTTCGAGGCCGGCCTTGCCTCGGCCCGGGACCCGCGTTACACGATCGAACCGCAGAAGAACCGTCTCGCCGCCCGCCGAGCCGCCGGCATCACCGGCGATTCGATCACCACTGCCAGCTGAACGCTCCGCCGTGGTCTAGGGGATTTCGGGCTCAGCGGATCTCGATGCCCTGGCCGACGACAGTACGCCCGATCACCGGGTAGCCGGGCACCTCGCCCACGACGAGCAGGCCGCCGGAGGTCTGGGCATCGGCCAGCAGCAGCAGATCGTCTTCAGTGACGCCCGCGGCGGCCCGCAGGTGCGGCCGAACCCAATCGAGGTTGCGCCGCGTCCCGCCGGAGACAAAGCCGTCCCGCAGCGCTTCCCGGGCGCCCTCCACGAGTGGCACCGCCGCCCGGTCGATCACCGCCCCCACCCCGGAGGCGCGGCACATTTTGTACAAGTGTCCTAGCAGACCGAAGCCCGTCACGTCCGTGGCTGCACGCACGCCGGCCTCCACCGCCGACTCTGCCGCGTCACGGTTGAGGCGCGTCATCGACGCTACCGCTTCCGCGAACACGTCACCGGTCTGCTTGTGCCGGTTGTTCAGCAGCCCGACGCCGATCGGCTTGGTGAGCGTGAGCGGCAGCCCGGGCTGGGCGGCGTCGTTGCGCAGCAACCGGTCGGGATGGGCGACGCCGGTGACCGCCATGCCGTACTTCGGCTCCGGATCGTCAATCGAATGCCCGCCGATCACCGGGCACGCTGCCTCGGCGGCGACACTCAAGCCGCCGCGGAGGACTTCAGTCATCAACTCCAGGGGCAGCACGCCGCGCGGCCAGCCGACGAGATTGATCGCCATGATCGGGCGGCCGCCCATCGCATAAATGTCCGAAAGCGCGTTGGCTGCAGCGATCCGGCCCCAGTCAAAGGCATCGTCGACCACGGGAGTGAAGAAGTCGGCGGTGGACAATACCGCCAGGTCGCCGCGCACCAGGACAGCGGCGGCGTCGTCGCCGCTGTCAAGACCGACCAGCACGTCCGCGCCTGGCTGGCCGGTAAGGCCGCGCACCGCTTCTTCCAGCTCGCCGGGCGGAATCTTGCAGGCACAGCCACCACCGTGGGCATAGCCGGTGAGCCGGACTGCGCCGACGCCGTCGTTGTTAAGTTGCGGAATAGACGTCTCTGTCTCGTTCACTCCCCTAGGGTACCCCCGGGCGCCATCTGCTACATTGATCCCGGTGGCGTCCGGGTCCTGGTGGGCCCCCCGGTCTTCAAAACCGGTGAGGCTGAGTATCTCGGCCTGGCGGGTTCGATTCCCGTCCGCCTCCGCCAACCACCGGCACGCAACGCCGCGGAAGGAAGAGGGACTGTGGACCAGGTCGATCCCCGCCGCCTGATACCGCGCACCGACGATCTGCTGGCCCTGCCGGCCGTCCGCGCGGCCCGGAATCGTCTGAGTGCACGGCTCATCCGCGAACTCGTCCAGCAAACCCAGGAGCAGGCGCGGCGCGGTGACCTCGATCCCGGCCAGGTGGCACCGGCCCTGCTGGCCGCCGTCGCTGCCCGTACGGCGACCACCCTGCGCCCGGTGCTCAACGCGACCGGCGTCGTCGTCCACACCAACCTCGGCCGCGCGCCGCTGTCTGCGGCCGCGGTTGAAGCTCTTGTCGCAGCCAGCGGTTACGTGGACGTGGAGCTCGACCTCGCAACCGGCAGCCGCGCCCGCCGCGGCGCTGGTGCCCGGGCTGCATTGCTCGCCGCCTGCCCTGCTGCCGAGGACGCGCTGGTGGTCAACAACGGGGCTGCGGCGCTGGTGCTGGCCACCACAGCCCTCGCCGGCGGCCGGGAGGTGGTGGTGAGCCGCGGCGAACTGGTGGAGATCGGTGCCGGCTTCCGGCTGCCGGACCTGATCGAATCTACGGGCGCGATGCTGCGGGAGGTGGGCACGACCAACCGGACGCACCTGCGGGACTACGCCGACGCCCTCGGACCGGCCACCGGCTGCGTACTCAAGGTCCACCCGAGCAACTTTCGGGTGGACGGATTCACCTCCGCTGTTCCCTTGGACGAACTGAGCCCGCTGGCCGCGGCGCACGGGGTTGCCCTCGTGGCCGATCTCGGCAGTGGACTGCTGGCGCCCGATCCGCACCTCCCCGATGAACCGGACGCTGCCACTGCGCTGGCCAGCGGGGCCGACGTCGTCATCGCCAGCGGCGACAAACTGCTGGGCGGACCCCAGGCCGGTTTGCTGCTCGGCCGGGCGGAGATCATCTCCCGGCTGGCGCGCCACCCGCTCGCCCGAGCGGTGCGGGCCGACAAACTAGCCCTTGCGGCGCTGGAGGCGACGGTCGCGGGCGAGGCACCGCCGGTTGTCCGGGCCCTGCATGCGGACCCGGAGTGGTTGCGGAACCGTACCGAGCGGCTCGCCGCTGCCCTCGCCGTACCGGTCGTCGCGCACGACGGCCGGGTCGGCGGCGGCGGAGCACCCGGTGTCCCCCTGCAGGGGTGGGCGCTCCGGCTCCCCGAAGCGTTCGCGGGCCCCTTGCGTACCGGCGACCCGGCCGTGCTCCCGCGCGTCCATGACGGCTCCTGCCTGCTCGATCTGCGCTGCGTGCCCGAAGAGGACGATGACCGGATACTCGACGCGGTGCGCCAGGTGCAGGCGATCCTGCAGGGTTCGAATGCGGGCAGGGCGGACTGAACCGTGCATGTCGTTGCCACCGCCGGACACGTCGATTGCGGCAAGAGCACGCTGGTGCGCGCGCTTACCGGCATGGAGCCGGACCGCTGGGAGGAAGAGCGGCGGCGCGGGCTGACCATCGACCTGGGCTATGCCTGGACCACGCTGCCTTCCGGGCAGGATGTTGCCTTCGTGGACGTTCCTGGCCACGAACGATTCCTCGGTAACATGCTCGCCGGAATCGGACCGGCTCCGGTGGTCTGCTTCGTCGTCGCTGCTGATGAAGGGTGGCAGGCGCAGTCAAGCGACCACCGCGACGCCATCGCGGCGCTGGGCATCGAGTACGGCGTCGTGGTCATCAGCCGGGCTGACCGGGCGCCCGGGCAGATTGCTGAGGTGCTCGCCCGGACCCGCAGGGAGCTGGCCGGAACCGGCCTGGCGGACGCGCCCGCAGTGGCTGTCTCTGCCATCGCGGGCACCGGCCTGGCGGAATTGCGTGCCACGCTCGACGGCGTTCTGGCCGGGGTGCCTGCCCCCGCCACCACGGGGCGGCTCCGGCTGTGGGTGGACCGCTCGTTTACCATCAAGGGTGCCGGAACCGTGGTGACCGGAACATTGGCGGCGGGAACGCTCGCTCAAGGTGACCGCCTGCAGCTGCTCGGCCACGACGGTTCGCGGCCCGTGGTGGTCCGCGGCCTGCAAAGCCGCGACGAGTCATACTCCTCGCTGGGGCCGGTCAACCGGGTGGCGCTGAACCTGCGCGATGTTTCGGCCGCCGACGTCCGCCGGGGAGATGCGCTGCTGACCCCCGACGCGTGGGCCGTCACGGCCGTCCTGGGCATCCAGCGCACTACCGGCGTGGCCTATACGGACGTACCGGAGCAGCTCATGGTGCATGCCGGCACTGCTGCCGTGCCTGCCCGGCTGCGCCCCTTCGGTGCCGACCATGCCCGGCTTGTCCTGGACCGGCGCCTGCCGCTCGTGCTCGGAGACCGCCTGGTACTGCGGGACCCCGGGAGCCGCACGGTGCTGGGCGGTGCGCAGGTGCTGGACGCCGATCCGCCGGCTCTGCGGCGGCGCGGAGACGGCGCCCACTGGGCGGAGCGGCTCGCAGGAATGGATGCCGCCGGAGATGTGCTGGCGGAAGTGGCACGCCGCGGGGCCGTGCAGGAAGGACACCTGCGCCGGCTCGGGCTGTTGGCGGGGCATGAGGCGGCGCCCCCCGGCGTCCGGGTTCTCGGCGATTGGTGGGTGCACGCTCCCGTCTTCGAGGCGTGGCAGCAGCGGCTGCGGACGGCGCTCGGGCAACTGCACGAGCGCGATCCCCTCACCCCAGGGCTGTCCCGGGGCGCGGCCCGGGACCTTCTCAACCTTCCCGATGAGCGGCTTCTTGACCCGGTCATCCGCGCGGCAGGCCTCGAACAGGAGGCCGGCCACGTCCGGCTGCCAGGCACCCAAGGCGACCTTGGCGCCGTCGGGCCGGCGGTCGCGGAGCTGGAGCGCAAGCTGACCGCGAACGCCTTCCATGCCCCGGAAGCCGATGAGTTGGCCGCGCTGGGCCTGGGCGCGCGGGAGCTCGCTGCCGCCGAGCGCACCGGGCGGCTGCTGCGGCTGCGCGATGGGGTGGTGCTGCTCCCTACGGCACCGGCCCTGGCGATGCGCGAACTGGCCCGCCTGGAGCAGCCCTTCACCACGAGCCACGCACGGCAAGCCCTCGGCACAACTCGCCGGGTCGCGGTCCCGTTGCTTGAATATCTGGACTCACGCGGCTGGACCCGGCGCCTGGACGCCGGTCACCGCACCGTGGTGCGGTGACCCGGGGCGCTTAGCCTCTCGCCCCGAAAGGCTGCGAGTCCTACTGTGGAACCATGCACGCCGCAGCTACGAACGCCTTGGCAATTCCGCCGGTATCAGTGCACCGTCCCACGACGGCCGCTGAAGACGCCATCACCCTCGCCGCCGGGGTCTGGCTCCTCACCGGCACGTACGTGGACGGCTGGGCCCACAACAACCTCCACGACCTTGAGACCTTCTTCACTCCCTGGCACGCGGTTCTCTACTCGGGCTTTGCTGCCTGCGCCCTTTGGCTCGCCGCCCTGACGTGGCGCCGGCATGCACCGGGCGCGCGATGGACGGACGCGATCCCGGCCGGCTACGGAGCCGCGGCGGCCGGCGTCGTCCTCTTCCTGGCCTCCGGGGCGGCCGACTTCGCCTGGCATTCGGTCTTCGGCATTGAGCAGAACCTCAAGGCGCTCTTCAGCCCGTCGCATCTGGGACTCGCTGCTGGCGGGTTCCTCATCCTCAGCGCGCCGTTTTCCGCCGCATGGCACGCGCCGGAGCGGTCCCGGGCACAGCTGGTGCCGGCCTTCGTGAGCGCGATGCTTTCGGGCATGGTTGCGGCGTTCATCCTGCAGGAGTTCGCTGTCTTTGCGCGCCACGGGCTTGTCCAGACGTACGTCGGCTCCGCGGCCCAGCCCGCGGTGACGGCTCCGACATCGTCGGCCATCCTGGTCGCCCTGGGATCGTTCTTCGTCTCGACGGCCGTGCTCTTCGTGCCCGTCCTGCTGCTGTCGCTGCGCTGGCGCCTGAACCCGGCCGTGCCTGCGGCCATGGCGTTCGTCCCCTCCGTGGCGATGCAGCTTATGGTCGCGCTGCGGGACGCCTGGCTCGTGCCGGCGGCCCTTGTAGGTTCCGTGCTCGTGGGAGTTGTGTGGGCGGTGGTCCGCCCGGCTCCGGGCCGCCACGGAAGGATCATGACCGCGGCGGCCCTCTCCCCCTTGGTGTTCTGGGCCGCATACTTCGCCGGGGTGGCGCTCCGCGACGGGGCGCTCAGCTTCTCCCCCGAGATTTGGGGCGGGACGCTCGCCTGGACCGGGCTGGAGATGCTGGGCCTCGCCGTGCTCGCGCTCAAAGGGGGCGCTCCGGCAGGCATGCAGCATCAGCGATAGCACCGCCGACGCCTTCCCGTGACGAGTTCGTCCCGCCGACGTAGAATCCCGCTGGACAAGGAGCGCCGGGCGGCGCGGCGCCACGGCCAATGGAAGGGGACGCCATGCGCCATCCAACGACCAGCCCTGAAGCTGCCGCCGCCGCTAATTCAGCAGTCTCCCAGGGGGAATCTGCCACGCGGGGTCAGCGCCAGCCGAGCTGCGGCGCCACATACTTCAGAATCGACTCGATGACGTGGGCGTTGTAGTCGACACCGAGCTGGTTCGGGACCGTGAGCAGTAGGGTGTCTGCCTGGGCGATCGCCTCGTCCTCCGCCAGCTTCGCGGCCAGCTCATCCGGGGCACCCGCGTAGGACCGGCCAAAGATTGCGCGCGTTTTCTCGTCGATGTTGCCCACCTGGTCGGAGCTGTGGCGGTCGCGGCCGAAGTATTGCCTGTCGCGTTCGTCGGTCAGGGCGAAGATGCTACGGCTGACCGAAACGCGCGGCTCCCGCTCGTGCCCCGCCTCCTTCCAGGCCTGCCGGTAGAGCTCGATCTGCTCGGCCTGCTGGACGTGGAAAGGCTTGCCGCTCTCGTCATCCTTGAGCGTGGAGCTCTGCAAGTTCATGCCGAGCTTCGCCGCCCAGATGGCCGTGGCGTTCGAGCCGGAACCCCACCAGATGCGCTCACGCAGGCCCTCCGAGTGTGGCTCCACGCGCAGCAGGCCCGGAGGGTTTGGGAACATCGGGCGGGGGCTCGGCGCCGCGAAGCCCTCACCAGTGAGCACCTCGAGCAGGCGCTCCGTGTGCCGGCGGCCCATATCGGCGTCCGACTCGCCCTCGGCGGGGGCGAAGCCGAAGTGACGCCACCCGTCGATGACCTGCTCGGGTGAACCCCTACTGATGCCCAGCTGCAGCCGGCCGCCAGAGATCAGATCGGCCGCGCCGGCGTCCTCCGCCATGTAGAGCGGGTTCTCATAGCGCATGTCGATCACGCCGGTACCAATCTCGATGCGGCTCGTCCGTGCCCCGATGGCGGCGAGCAGCGGGAACGGGGAGGCGTACTGCCGCGCGAAGTGGTGGACGCGGAAGTACGCGCCGTCCGCCCCCAGCTCCTCGGCCGCGACCGCGAGGTCGATCGCCTGCAAGAGCGCGTCCGACGCGCTGCGCGTGCCGGACTCCGGGTGGTCGGTCCAATGGCCAAAGGACAGGAACCCTATGTTTTTCACACCACACGGCAACCTCTTGGCGGGGGTTCTTATTCCCGCGCGCCCTCAGCCTCGGCTCTCCTCCCGCGGCACGGGCGAGCCCGCCCGACAACAGGGTCGGGCATGGCACGAATTGCGTGGCTGACGTGTATTGACATGATTCCCCCCATGCCCTTGGATTGGTGACCAAAATAGCTCATGGTTCCGCTTGGGGTGGAACGACCGACGGATCAGCAGGCAGAGCGAGGAAAACCGTGAAGCAGTGTGACTTTTCCGATGACGGCGTTCCGATCTGCCAACGGGTTTTAAATCCGAGCGCTTCCCCTGCGACCCTCACGATCAGCGAATTACTACGTGAGAGCCGCAGGGGGCTCGAGCGTGTTCACGCTTCGGATCTTGAGCGGGAGATGGCAGCGGGCGCCCTTGTTGTCGACACGCGGCCGGTCGATCAGCGAGACCGCGACGGTGATCTTCCGGGAGCGGTCGTTATTGACCGAAACGTTCTTGAGTGGCGGTTGGATCCTTCCAGCCCCCACCGGCTCCCGATCGCTGACGACCCCGCACGGCGGATCGTGGTGGTCTGCAATGAGGGTTACAGCTCCAGTCTCGCTGCACACACCCTGCGACGGCTGGGACTGACCCGTGCGACCGACCTTATCGGCGGTTTCCAAGCCTGGGCAGCGTTGCGCAAATAGTCCCTCTGAACAAACTGCCGGCGTCGGGAGTCGGCAGGGCTGATGACCACCGCGCGTCGCGCGCTGCTGCGGCTCATCCGGAGGACTCGAGCGCGCCGTTCCGCCGGTCCTTGCCGGACCCGGTCTGGTGGCCTCGTCCTTGCTCCCACGAGGAGGTCAGTGCCCGCAGGGGATCGACCAAGCCCTCGGTGGCCCAGGCCGGGGCTTCAGCGAGTAGGGCATCTTCGAGGGCGAGCTGGGCGGGAATCACCTCGTCCACGAGCGCGGCGCCAGTCTCGGTGAGGACGAGCAGGGACGAGCGGCCGTCGGCCGGGTTGGCCGTCCGGCTCAGCAGTCCCCGAGCCTGGAGGGCGTTCAGCCGCATGGTGATCGCGGAGCGCGGGGCAAGCAGCGTCTGGGCCAGCGTCGTTGGGCTCAGAGGTTCGGCCGAACGGCGCAGCGCGGAAAGCACGTCCAGCTCGCCGCGGGTGAGCCCGTAGTCGGCGAGGAAGGCGTCGCTGGCTTCGAGGATGAGGCGGGAAGCGCGCAGCACGCGGTGGATCACCCCGAGGCTGGTGAAGCTCAGGTCCGGGCGCAGCCGGGCCCACTCACGCTGCATCCGGTCCACGACGTCGCCATGAGCGGGCGGGCTGTCTGCGTCCTGATCCATCCGGCTCCTCCGCGCCTCCGTGGCGGTCGCCTCGGTCAACCACAATAGTAGTTCATAGGTGTAGTAACCTTGAGGTACTTCATTCCTGTACCACCTCGGAAGGTTAAAATGACGCAGGCCATCCCCATGCGGTCCTGGTGGGCGGCAGTCTTCGACCTGGGCCCGCATGCCGGCGCCCATTGGACCGCCCTGCGCGCAAGCCTGGCGATCTTCGTGCCGCTGGTGGCTTGCTTGGCGTCCGGTCGCGGCGACCTGCTGCTGTATGCGGCGATCGGTGCCTTCGCCGCCCTGTACGGCCGACACGAGCCGGCTCGGGTACGCCTAGCCATGCAGGCGCAGGCGGGCGTGGTGCTGGTGGTCGGCGTCGTCGTCGGCGCCCTAGTGGCGACCGTCCCGTTCCGGCTCTGGCTGCTCGTCCCGGTCGCGGCCGCCTGGGCCGGCGTCGCGGTAGTGCTGGCCGAGCTGGGCCGATGGCACCCGACCGGAGCTCTCAACCCGGTCTTCGCCCTCACAGCCTCGGCCACGGTCCCGATCGCGCTGAACACGGTGCCCGCAGCCGCCCTCGCTGCAGCTGGCGCGGCCGTCTTCGCGCTGCTGCTCGCCCTCCCGGGTCGCACCGACCGCGACGGCGGCGACCCAGTGCGGTATCGGCCGTCGTGGCGCGGCCTACGCCCGTCCGACCCGGTGGGCCGCCACGCCGCCCGCTATCTGCTCGGTATCGCCGCCGCCGGCCTCGCCGTCGCGACCAGCGGCATCGGCCACCCCTACTGGACCTTCGTCACGGCATCCGTCCCCATGTCGGCACCGGACCTGCACGCCCGCCTCACGCGCGCCGCCCAGCGGGTGATCGGCACCGCCGCCGGCCTCGGCGTCGCAGCCCTCGTCCTGGCCGCCCACCCCACCAGCTATGCCGCGATCATCGTGATCGCCGCGCTCCAGGCGTGCACCGAGCTGACGACCGGGCGCAACTACAGCCTCGGCCTGGTCTTCTTCACCCCGATGGCCCTTCTGCTTGGCAATCTCATGCTGCCAGCCCCGATCGGCACCCTCCTGACTGAGCGCGCCCTCGAGACCGTCATTGGCCTCACCATCGCCCTGGCCGCCACCGTCATTACCCACGAAAGGCGCACTCTAACGAGCCGGACCCCACCGCGCGATCATCTGCTCGACCACGTGTAAAGGCGGCCACGTGGAAGAAAAATATGAATTGTCCCCGGTCGTGGACAGCGGACCGGATCCGGGGGCGGGATGCGCTGCTTCTTCGGCGCCGTCGTGTCCTCCGTCAACATGGCATCGATCACCCTCGTCCGGACAGCCCAATGCAACACTGCCGGGGTGCGCATTAGCCCTATCCCACTCCGGCACTCAGAAAGTCCCCCGGTTGCGTCCGGGTCATACCTGAGCTGCCGGGCATACGCTGAGGTGATTCAGGCTTTACGAAAGGATGAACCAATGACCGGCAGCAGCGAGGACAGCTTCAACGGCTTTATAGTTCCAAACCCGTCAAAGTTCAGCGAGGACCTCCCGGGCGACGTCGGCGACGAAGCGAACGAGATCCGCTTCAGCGAAGAGGAAGCCCTGATCGAGGAACAAGCCCACGGCATCTTTCCGGATACTTACAGCGTCCCCGGAATGCCGAATATGTCCGAGGCGATCGGGAACATCGACCTACCCCCGGAGGACCTCGGCGTAACACCAGACAGCGACGCCAGCGACGACCCGCTGCACGGCGGCGCCGAGCAGTAGCTCCTCCACCGCCGCGCATTTGTAGGACCGGGCCAGGCCGGAATGGCTGCTCGCGCTGGGAGGGCGTTAGACGGCGTCAAGTCAGGTGGGCGTCAATGGGATGCCGCGAATCCACTGCGGTCGTCCATGCTGCGGCGCTCGTCCTGGGGGAAGAGCCCGGCCAGGATCCGGTCGGATTCCGCCTGTGCCGCGACATCGAAGGCTCCGCCTGTGATCAGCAACTCGTTAGCTCCGGAGGTCGCGAGCAGGTGCTGGACTTGGGTCCGCACCTCGGAGGCCGTGCCGTAGAGCGATGTGGACAGGCTCATTTCGACCGCTTCCTTTTCCCGAGGAGTCAGCCCGGCCCATTCGGCCGGACCCACGGGCGCCAAGGCAGCGAATTCGCCGGTGGTCCTGGAGCGGGCCAGTGCGACGGCTTCTGGCAGAAGCAGTTCCCTCGCTGCCTGGCGGGTGGCGGCCACTGCTACGTTGGCCGAAACCAGGATGAAGGGGCGCTCGAACCAGCGTGATGGACGGAACTGTGAGCGGTACCTTTCCAGCGCCGGGAGTGTGCCGTTCTGATCGGTCCGGAACACGGCCGGGCCGCCCAGCACCACAGCCAGGCCGGCACGGGCCGCAATATCGATTCCCGAACCGGTGGCCAGCACGAATACCGGTGTAGCCGAATCGTTCCGCGGCCGGGCAGTGATGGGCGCGGCTCCGGACAGGTAAGCAAGCAGTTGGGCCAGCTGGTCTTCAAACCGCTCCGCGTCCTGTTTCCCGGCGCGCAGCGCATTCCGGACTGCCGGGGTGAAACCGACAGACCGGCCAACGCCCAGGTCGATCCGCGCGGGATGCAGGGCCTCCAGCGTGGCCGCCTGTTCGGCCACCACGAGTGGTTGGTGGTTGGGAAGCATGATGCCTCCTGAACCGACCCGTATGGAGTGCGTCCGGGCGGCAACGGCGGCCATCAGCACGGCCGGAACGGAACCGGCAATGCCCGGCACTGCGTGGTGCTCTGCGACCCAGAAGCGGTGGTAGCCCCATTCCTCCGCCCGCTGGGCCCGTTCCAGCACCCGGTTCAGGGCGTCCGCAGCAGGAAACCCGTCCCGGGCGTTGGCACGGTCGAGAATGGAAATCCGGGGAAGGGGAAGGGCCATACTGTTGGAACCACCCCGGGCGAGGAAGAATTCCGCTCCGGAACGCGGGTACGGAGTCCGGGTCCGGCACTGTCCAACCTCATGTGGGCGGACGGCGGAGGGCCGCTCCCCAGATCCCAGGCGTTCTGCCAGTGGATCTTGATGGCGCCCGCGATGGGGCCCTTGGCCACATCCACGGTCAGGGCGAACGGGGCCTCGTTCTCGTGTTCGATGTCGAAGCTGCGGTGGGCTGAGAGTGGCACCTTCCCGGATTACCTCCGTAGGTGTGTCTGGGGACGGATCCAGTCGGGTCGTCCGACGGCCGGCTCTGAAAGAACTGTTGAACACGGTTCTCCCCAGGCGTAGCCTGTAGGGCATCACTCGTCTCCAACGGGGTGGCAGCATGGACAGCATCCTTCATGAGCTGGGGAGACATCGGACGGAGAACTTTCGTCGCGGCCGTAGGGCTGCGCGTCTCCTTGCGGCCTGCACAGTTTTGATCGTGGCCGTGCAGCTGAGCGCGTGTGGGGGTGGTGGTGGCAGCTCCGGCGGGTCAGGCGGTTCAGTCGGCGTGCAGCAGGCGCCTCAAGACTACGGCGGAGGGAGCGCGGGCGACAGCTCCCCGGCGCTGGCCCCATATACCGGCGGATCGGGTGCCACAACGCCGGCGGCGGTGGTCCCGGACACCGGTTGCACGCCGAAGTGGCCGCGTCGGGAACACCCTGTTGCTCAGACTGCTGAGGAGCTCAAGTATGTCGGTCTCATCGTCGCCTGCGTGAACGACTCGACGGGGTCAGTCTCGCTGACCAACAAGAGCGACATGGTGTGGGCGTTCTATTCAGACCCTCCTGTAAACCCGTCTTCGCAAGAGCCGCAGCAGAAAGTCCAGGAATTCCATGCGCTGGCATCAGTCAGCATGTACTCATACAGCTTCATGGCGCCAACGGAAACAATTTCTGTCGACTCCCCACCTGCTTCGTTCCAATGGGTTATCCATCCTGATCTCAGCCTGGCCTGGATGGCCAACGAGTTCGTACTGAAGCAAGTCGTGAAGAAGACCACCTCCGCCCTCAGGTCGGCCGTCACGTCCGGTTCGGCTGTTCGCCAAGCGGTCTGGGATTGCACCAAAGCTGTCTATGACATAGCCGTGAAGGTCCCTAAAGTCTTTTCTCCTCAGTACGACCCTACGGAATTGCTCAAACAAGGACTCGGCATAGCTACGTCCTCAGGCACTTGCGGATCATCCTGGGCGGCCGCGGAGAAGGAAGCAGCCGCGGCCGCCGCTCCCCTTCCGTCGTTCCTGCAGGTGAGTGAAGAAGCGCGCAATGCCCTAAAGTCCTCTGGCGAGCTTGCCAAAAAGTCGGGGAGTCTCCTCGAGGCAGTGGTGGCAACGGCGAAATCAGGATGCAAGGCCAGCACCCGCTGCTAGTCGAAAAAGGCTCCGACGGGTCCACAGATCATTCAGGCCGTAGACCGCCTTCCGGACCGCCTTCCTCGAGTTTACAAGGGTGCCATTCTTCCTATGGGGTCGACACCTCACAAGGGATGTGAGTTGTTGATCTACTTGGAAGAAATTCCAGCAACGTATCGGCAACGTATCGGCGGGATCCCACGGGGACTTGTCCTGAGAACTGGCGTGAAGTGGCCCGTCTAACTGGAAGTTTGTGGCGCCGGCTCCGTTGTCTGGCCGTAACGGTCACGGTGCAGTTCGAGCTTGAGGCCCTTACCCCCTCCGGTACAGACCTTGGTGACCCCTTCGATTACACGTTATATAAAGCGTGTTCCAGCCCGAAGAGAACTACCAGCCATTGATCTAGCCCGTTGTGGGGTCCAAGTCCCGCTCACCACACACTCAATCATCTGGTTTCACCGCGGCAAGAAGCTGCAGAAGGACTCTCCGCCGACCTCTCTCCGGCTGGCACCTTTGCCCGCCGACCCATTCGCCGTGATGGCTGGCCAAAGCGTTCCTGTCAACATAGTGTTGGCAGGATTTGATACGCAACTCAGGCCGGTTTATGCCTGGCCAGGTAGGCGCTTAGATGACCGGCCCACCGCTGCTTGACCACATCACGTTCTTCCAGCCACTGGGTCGGCATAGGGGGAAGCGGCAGGTCGATGGCTTCGAAGAACATCTCGACCGGAATCCAAGCACGGCTTCGGACTTCGACGAACGCCGCCTCATCATGGAGACTGACGAGGCGGTCGCGATCCCCGTCTAATAGGGCGTCGCAAAACTCCCCTAAGGCATAGCGAAAGCCGATGGTTTCGTTATTAGTGGAGGCCTGGTCAAGCACCTTCAGTCGCTCGAGAGCAGCCGAAAGGTTGTCAGCACTCGCTTCGTGGTGCAAAACGGTGGCAAGCAACGCGCTTCGAGTGGCATACACATGTCCCACAAGTTCAGCTTCGCCCGTGTATTTCTCCAGCTCCCGCGTGTCTAGATCGTCGTGGAAAAGTGCCCTTCGTACGAGTTTGTCACCCAGGTCTTCAAGGAGTTCACGTTGGCGGCCAGCTTTCTGAAGCTTGGAAATTTTCTCATCAATTTCTCGGAAGTATCGTTCCGGGCGGCCGTGCGCGTACTCCGTAGTCCTGACGAGTTGCGCCATGGCGTCGGTACCGGCTGCGACCGACATGGCATCGGCGAATCTACGTGCCATGCTCAGGACTTTGGGCGCTTGGCCGATGTTCAGCTGGGAAGGCTCTAAGGTGACCAGTTTGTCAAAAACTACTAACGATTCGTCCCAGCGGTACTGCGCCTTCAGGCTATAACCGAGGTGGCGTCCGGCCGCAAAACGCAGAGGGTGGTCGGACTCGAAGATTGACTGAAGTAGTTGCATGCGGTCTTGTATGGGACGGTCCACGGACTTGCCGGAAATGAAATTCAGGACATGCTGGCCGTACGCTGTCCTGCTCGTGCCCGGCACTCTTGACTGCAGTCCCTGTACTGAGGGGCTAAAGACGATCGCTCTAGAAAGCCAGTCTCGGTAGGACGGACTACTCGAGGGATCGAGGATTACCTCCTGTTCACACACAAGGGTGATCGCGATCCCGAGAGCATCGAGTACTTCTCGAGAGTCTTCCCTTTCCTTGGCGTCATCGTGAAGTTCACGGGCGGCCGCAACCGCGCGACTGGCAGCCAGCTGCCAGTCCTTTTCCGACCAGCCTCCTGGAACTCGATGGTCCGCTGACCGTATGGCTTCTCGAACAGCGTCGTGCATGCGGTGAGCGAATCGCTCGCCCGTGTAGCGGTCGATCATCGGACGTCCAACGGCGCGCTCAGCACAGCCATGATCGACACTGGCAGCGGCAGCAATGAGATGAGTGTCGAAGGTGCGAAAAAGGCTGGCAGCGCGGATCGCGCGCTGCTCATCGGCAGGCACGTCCTCAAGGACACGCATTACAAGTTCACCTAGAGAGCCTGTGACGTCCGCAACCTCTACTTGTCGACCGTCACCAGCCCCCTTGATAGTTATTGCCACCTGCCGAGCCAGTTCCAGGTACTGGGGCAAGCCGGCGGACGACTCGACGAGTTCTTCCACGACGCCATCGCTCATCGGAAGGTCAAGCTGCTCT
Source organism: Arthrobacter sp. SD1074B (assembly GCF_056780195.1). Classification (NCBI taxonomy): domain Bacteria; kingdom Bacillati; phylum Actinomycetota; class Actinomycetes; order Micrococcales; family Micrococcaceae; genus Arthrobacter; species Arthrobacter sp. SD1074B. Next base: position 2,243,300 of record NZ_JBRAZT010000001.1, read on the forward strand.
CGCCCTCGCAGAATCACCGCTCTCGTATCAGCTGGTGAAAGCCGCCCGAGCAGATGCTGCCTAGGTTCACAGTCCGTGCCGGGTACCAAGTTGGGCCAAATTCGACGTCCGCGATTAGGTAAGTTGACACGGGACTCGTCGTACCAATCCATCATGTCGCGCCCAGTTAGTACGAAAAGGACGTTTGGCATGGCGTTTATCAGCGAGTTGAGATAGCCCTCGGATACCCGCCTCGGGTCGAGCGCCAAGCGTTCCGTGGTGTCAACAAAGACTGCCACAAGCGGGCAGGGCCCTAGTTTTGATAGCTCCCAGGAAAGCAGCTCTGCAATTTCACACGCTAACTCAGGGCGAGGTTCTGTTGGGCTTGGGTCGTTGCTGCAACGTAAAAGAAATTTTTCAAAGCCCGGATAGGCATCGATTCCGAGCCGGAGATCGTGTCTCCTTTGGAGTTCTCCAATTAGTCTCCGGACGGCCATCACACCGAGTCCAGCCCCTGTCCCGGCTGCGGCGATCTCAAGTACCTGTCCGAGGTCAGAAAGTGAGTCTCGAAGGGTTCCTGTGACGGCATCAGTGAGTTCGTCACGCCCACTGAATTTTGGAAGCGGCTCCCCGGGGCGAAGTGCGGAAAGGTATGCGGCAAGGGCCAAATCAAAAACGGGCCACCGAGGAGCAAGTTGCGAAACGCCGGCCCGCAGCGTGATGAGTGCTGAAGCAATGTCGATCTGCCCGGCCGAGCCGTGGAGATCGATGCGGGCAGTGGCCTTGACTTGTGTGGCCGGGGGTGGGCCCCACCCGTTTATCAGGGGTAGAGCACGATTAGTCCATTTTTCGAGACGCTCGGAGAGCGCGGTCTTGCCTATGCCACCCAGGCCGTAATAAACCAGTAGGTTCCTGCGAGCGTCTCCGGCATCAGTGTCCGAGTCCAAATATTTCCGGAAGCTCCTTAGAGCATTGCTGAAAGCCCTGGCCTCACTCTCGCGGTCAGTAAAGAGCTCACCAACCTGAAGATTTTGTGATCTACGGTCCGAACTCCTCGGAGGCGGTACTCTCATGACGAGAGCTTACATTCGCACTCACCCGATTCTTCGAATTCCGAGCAGTATTTCATTGGGCATAGTCTCAAGACAGCCCGCCCCGGGTAGTTCGACACTGTCCCCCGCGTTGGTCAGTTCCGGAAGGGGCGGTCCCGATCGCCACTTCGCGGACCAGTACCCGGTGGCTGGCGCCCAGATCCATGAACGTAGCGCCAACGCAGATCAGACCCTTTCCGAAGACTGTGCCGCTGCGCACCAGCCTGGCAGATCCTGTGGGCTGTGGAACGGCCGCGGTGCGGGTCACCCTCCAGGAGAGGGAACGGAAAACCACGGAAACGGCCCTAAGCGTCGACTTCAACGCCTGCGGGAGCGCACGACCATTGGTTGATGTCAGGGTAAGTCAGCGGCCTCACGGACCAGTTCTAGGACCTGGCCTGCCTTTCGGCTTCCAGGAGCAGGTCGAAGCTGTCGAGCCCGTAGTCCGGCCGGCTGAGAATGGCACGGAACTGCGTGCTCGAGTCCCTGCGCACGGCCTTGATCTCCAGGCCGGGGACGCCGTTGATCTGGAGGGGCAGTCGGGCGCGTGAGCCGCCCGAGTCTCGGCACGCCGCTGTGGGCGTACAAGGAGCGCCGACGCGCAATCCGCCTCGATACGTCTGCAGCGCAACACCGTGCACCACAACGGACGTCCGCGGGCCCGTGACGCCGAAACAGGAATGCACACTGATTTCGATCCGGGTGGCGCACGGGGAGCCAACCTCCCAGGTAGATACTGTCACCGCCGTTGGCGCGCGTGGTCCCGGGGACGCTGAGACATTACTAACGACCCTGCAGCCATCTACGCGTGCCAGGCAATCGACGAGCGTAGGGATTTCGCGAGGCGCTGGACGGACGCGTTGACGGACGGATCGGTCGTCGAGAAGTCTGCAGCCTGATTGCCAATCACGGCCGAGAGCTCCGACCAGGTAATCCAGCAGAAGACATCGTGGATCTGTTCAACCAGCCCTTCCAACGCCAGCTGCTCGTTGTTAGCGCGTAGTAGTACGGACTCAAGTTCGGAGGAGATGGCGTCTTCGAGACTCATTCGGCCGCGGCCTCGAACCAGAACCGGAGGTGCCGCGCCCAGCAACAGGATCAGAGGGGTGCGCGTAGCTGCATGCGCAATCGTTGCCACGTATTCCTTTGCCAGCTGCTCTGGCTGGAATGAACTCGATCGAACACGCTTGGCCTCAACGAGGACAAAAGAGCCCGGAGAAGTGATGAGAGCGTCTGGCTGCACGACGAGCTGGTCAGTTCCTAACCGGTTCGGGGCGAGCGTCATATCCCCCGGCAGGAATCGAAGTTCGGCTTCTTCGATCTCTTTGGCCAGGACATTCCTGGCGTGGTCGGCGCCCTTGGCGGCACGAATTGCCGCACCGAGGAAGCGGTCGCGGGGAAGGAAATCGAGCGCCATCATAACTTCTGCGCTCAGCACGTTCTCCCGGCCTCTGCCGCCTTGACGGTAACTGGTCGCGTGTTCCCACGAGACTTCCTCAAGTAGCTTTCCGACCATCGACATGGCAATACCCGGCACGGCTTCCACACAGATTCCTTTCCAACTCGGCTATTGCAGACCTGCCCGTGACCGCCGGGTTATCCCACCATCGCCGAAACGCGCACCCGGTTCAGCGCCTCAGCCAGCAGATCCACGTCCGACTCCGGGAACAAGCTCTCCGGCCCGGCGGGAGCAGCGTCGCTGTAGGGAGACTCGTACAGCGCGCCGACGTCCACGACGCCGTTCTCGGTGAGTTGCTGGACGATCATGTCGACGAAGTGCAGCTGGTTTGCGTTGAGGGCCTTGTCTCCCACGAACTCAGACAAGGAATCCAACGCCGCTTGTCGATCCATGCCCACCAGAGACCTGACGAACAGCCCAAGGCCCTCAGCTTGTGTGGTGGCCGCTTCAAGCTCCTCGGGTGAACCCGCTCCGCTCTCGATCAGCATGCGCTGAAGTTCAGTCAGATCGGTCTCGGTCAGGGGCAGCCCGCGGCGTAGGCGATGGATTGCCATGTGGTCCAGAAAGCCTTGGAGGTACATCCGGGCCTTCTCGCGGTACCGGTCCAGATCTACCGATCCGGTCACGGTCCCCTTCAGCTCACCTTCGAGGATCTCGCCGAGGGTGTCTTCGAAGTTCGTGTAGACCACCTTGCGGCGCTTCTTCTCGATCAAGTGGACCAGCCCCCGGAGCCGGACCCGGATCAGCTCCAGCCACTGCGGCGAGACCTGGCCCCACTCCCGTCCCTCGATAATCGACTGGATCAGGCCCATCTGGGCCGCGATGGCGGGGATGTTTGGCTGATCCTGAAGGGCGGAGGCAATCTCGACAATTTTCTTGCGGTACGGCTCGACGGCCGCGGCAGAGGTCAGCGCGGCGAGCTGTGCCTGATACATCAGCAGGTCGAAGCGTTTTGCTTCCTCCGTATCGGCGGCGGAGGCCAGCGTGGCCAAGGGTGCGAGCTTGGTCTGTAGGTCCGTCAGGTCCTGGGTACCGAGTGCGGCCCACGAGTGGGCATTGGCGAACTTCTCCACCCACTGCAGTTGCGGGCGCACCAGGAAGTTCTCCCGGGGCAGCCCCGCTACCTGGCCCACAAGGCCGGACTGGAGCGCCGGCACGAAGTCGCCGTCGAGCCCGGCCGTGCGGGCTTCGGCCAGCAGCTGTGCCCGGACGGCGAAGCTGCGCTGCGCCAGGGACTGTCCCAAGGACCCTTCGGAACCGGGCAGCTCGGCGTTGAAGTATTCAATGTTCTGGCAGACGTCGAAGATGAAGAAGTCCTGCTTGTCCTTACCAGGTCCGTACAGCTCCGGCCTGAGTCGGGTGCCGCGGCCCACCATCTGCCAGAACTTCGTCTTAGAACGCACCACCTTGAAGAAGAGCAGGTTGACCACTTCGGGCACGTCGATCCCGGTATCCAGCATGTCCACCGACACGGCAATGTGTGGACTGTCCTCGGTGCGGGCGAAGGCATCGATCAGGGTGGATACGTAATTGACGCTGTGCGTGATGATCTTCGCGAAAGTGCCCCCGTACTGGGGGTAGTTGATGTTGAACCGTTCGGCGATGAATTCGGCATGCTTCTGGTTCTTGGCAAAGATGATCGTCTTCCCGAGCCGGTCCCCCCCGGACACCTTGTGCCCGCGGGTCATCAGCACCTCGAGGGCCTTGTCCACGGTGTTGGCGTTGAACAGCCAGGTGTTCAGGATCCCCGGATCCACGGCGTCGGGAACCTCCCCGTCCTCATCCCACTCTGCGGAGTCCCACGCCTCCTTTTCCTCGTCCGAGAGCTCGTCGTAGCGGATTCCTTCGACCGGGAACTTCAGCGGAATGGACACGGCCCGGGGCGGTACGAGGTAGCCGTCGGAGATGGCCTGGGTCAGCTCGTAAGCGAACGTCGGGACATGGTCCTCGATGTCGAACAGAGAGTAGGTGTTGCGGTCCACTTCAGACTGGGGTGTGGCGGTCAGGCCCACCAGATGCGCATCGAAGTACTCAAAGATGGCCCGGTACTTCTGGTACACGGAGCGGTGGGCCTCGTCGATGATGATCAGGTCGTAGTGGCCGATCCCGAACCGCTGCTTCAGGACCGTGCCGTCGTCAGTTCGTTCATTGATCAGGTTCATCATCGTCGGATACGTGGCGATGTGGATGCGGCTGTCAGCCTCCACATCGCGGCCCAGCACCACTGGGGATGATCCAGGGAGGTTGGTTTTGAAGGCACGGGCGGCCTGGTCGACCAGGGCGACACGGTCGGCCAGGAACAGTACGCGTTTGGCCCAGTTGGCCTGCATCAGCAGGCTGGAGAGCGCGACGACGGTGCGCGTCTTGCCGGAGCCCGTCGCCATAACGAGCAGCGCCTTGCGTTCCTTGTTCGTTTCCAGGGCGTCGGTGACGGCCCGGATGGCCGCCTGCTGGTAGGTACGGCCCGCGATGTCAGTATTGATGGCCGCCGCGGCAAGGGGTTTGCGGGTCGCGCGGCGGTCCACCATGAGCTGGAGCTGGTCCCGTGTGTGGAAGCCCTGGACAGGACGGGGCGGATAACCGGAGGCGTCGTCCCAGATCCAGTGCTCGTAACCGTTGCTGTAGTAGATAACCGGGCGCTGGCCCTTCTCCTTCTCCAGCGCATCGGCGTAGAGCTTCGCCTGCTGCTGCCCCTCGTAGGGTGACTTAGTTGACCTTTTGGCCTCGACGACGGCGAGTGGCTTGCCGTCGGATCCCCAAAGGACGTAGTCAACGAACCCGGTTCCGGTGGTAGGGCCGGCGTGGGTGGGCATGTGGTGGACTTCGAATTCTCGGTCCTCGGCACTGTCCAGTGCCCATCCTGCTTCGCCCAGGTACAGATCGATGTAGACCCGGGTCTCCGCCTCGGAGTAGTCGTGGCTGTCCGGGAGCTTCTTGTTCTCTTCCTTCGCCCGAGCGATCTCCGCACGCAGGGCCACAAGCTGGGCCTGAAGCTGCTCGTTATCCTGCCTCTGCGCGGCCAACGACGCATCCTTGGCGGCCAGTTCTTCGGCGAGTTTCGCCGTCTGGTCAGCGGTGCGGGGCTTCTCGGCAGGCGCCGGAACGCCCGGCTTCGATGCCGGGCTGAGGAACACGCCGTTAAAGAGGATCGCGGGATCCGGGCGGTTGGCGGGATCCCGGGTGTAGCGAAGCGCTAGCCAGATGCAAACGTGGAAGAGTTCTCTAACAGTCTGTTCGGAATGCTGAATGGTGATGGCGGCGTTGGTATGGATGCCGCTGTTCGCTACTTTGCGGATGAGGTGGAACTTGCTCACGATCGTCTCGCCCGCGAGGCGCTTGAACGTCGGTTCCGACATCATGGCATTGAGATCGCTCTTGTAGGGCAACGTGAGCGAGTCGTCAGCGTCGTATAGCCAGGCCAGCAGCGCTTCGACGGATCGCCGCGCATAGAGCAGCGAAGACCGAGGGTCCTTCCGCGCATACAGCTCGGCCAGCCGCGCTTCTTTCGCAATACCCGGCCACTCCGCCTGCAGTACAGCGAAGTTGCTGTTCACATCCCCCAATGCCACTCCTCTGTTGCTCTTCTCTCTGGAGCCTAAATGGTGCTGCCCGGAATGCAGCAAGGCGACACCGCTTTCAACTCAAACCTGTGGCAATGCGAAACCTGTTCCATGGGCTGTAACTACTCAAAAAAATCCTCGTCCAGCTCGACAATGTCATAGCTCTGCTTCACCTGGACTCCCACCCGGTACTTGATCATCAGCCCCACAAGCCGGACACCGTCGATCAGAATTACCCGCGAAGGAACAGACCTCACGTAATCCCGTGCACCGGACGTGAAAGCGCTGGTGGTGATGAAGACGCCGCGCGAGGCGCCCACACCGTGCAGTGCGCCGACGAACGCCTGAATAGCTTCACGGCCCACAGTATTGCCATCTGCGTACCGCTTCGCCTGCACATAAATACGGTCCAGGCCCAGCGCGTCCTGGTCGATTACCCCGTCGACACCGCCGTCATTGCTGCCACCGATACGTTGTCCACGCTGTTCGGCCCCGCCGTAGCCCATCTTAAGCAGTAGATCGACGACGGCCTGCTCAAAGAAGTCAGGGTGGCTCTCCCGAAGACGCGTCAGCAGTGCATCGCCGACGTCGGAGTGGACGCGGTTGATCCCGGATTCGATCTGCTCGATCGGGTCAACGTCGGCGACCAACGCATCGTCAATAACGGCCACCGTGGGCTTCCCGTTCGTTGAATTGCGCCAGAACCGTGCAAACGCCGCATTCGCAGATGAAAAGTCCCGGATACCGTCTGGATGCTCGCGCAACCACAGCTGGCCCGCCGCAGTGATCCTGTAGTTGGCACGGGACGGGCGTTCTACCCATCCTGCCTTCGATAGGTGGCTGAGTGCCCAGCCGATCCGATGCTCGGACCGGCGACCTCCACTTTCCAGAGTCTCGGCCTTCGCTGCATCGGAAAGACCTGCAGCCTCAATGACGCGTGAGACGACCTCCCTACGACTCAGGGTCTCGCCCGCGGACAGGACCCGGAGCACATGGGCCACAAAGAGAGGCCAAATTGGCACTTCCGAATCCGTGATGGGCGAAGCCGCCTCGCTCATCAGAGATCTCCTTTGAAGGCCCGGTGCTGGAGAGCCGCGAAGAGGGCGTCTACCTCCGCCAGCTGCACGCGCCCGGACGTCTTGACATGATCGATGGCACGGACCCTGCAGGCAAATTTTTCTTGGAGAGCGGTCGGAGGTACGGCTATGGAAATTTGTGCAAAAGACGACTTGTTGAGAATCGGCATTGTCGTTGAAGAACTTGAGGCGACAATAGAGCGCTTCTGGAGGGAAACTGCGTGGTAGCCAAAATAGGGATTTACCCTGTCTCCCCATTCCACTGCGTTGATCTGCTGATTGAAGGACGACAGTTCCGCAGCCATCGCCATTTTCCCTATGGTGGCCCCGATACAGCAGACGAGCAGTGATCCCGCGCTGACCGCGGGGGCGTACTGAGTGCCGATTTCCGAAAGCCTGCGCTTGACCGAATCGCGACCCAAATCGCCGGGCGTGACAAAAGGCATAAGGTCCCCAAAAGCTTCAGTTCCCAGCCTGCCGGGGGGAGTTTTCCCAGTTGATATTCTCCCCAGTTCCCCTAGAGTGCATCTCCGCCATGTCGCCCCATCCGCCCCGGGGTCGCCGAACATGCTTTGGAAGATGGATTGGGTGAGGTCGTCGAGGTGGGCAAGGGCTTGGCGACGTTTGGCGCGGAGTTCATCGGCCTTGTCCAGGATGGCCGCAATCCGCCGCTGCTCGTCAAGGTGGGGGAGCGAAATTTTAATTCGCTGAGCCCCAGCTTTCGTCAGCTTGCTGCGCGTTGTTCCTGTGAGGAACGGACGCACGTCGTGGTTCTCGAGGACCCTGGCAAGGTAGCTGACGTCTACTCGCCGGGTCGGCCTTAGGACGTGAGCGTGGTTGTTCACCCACGTTTTGCCGCTCACACGATAGGCGATTCCCCTGGAGGGATCATCGAAGTGGCCACCGTCCTCGGCGAGGAGAACTAGTGGCTCATCGAAGATGTAGCCTGCGACCGAGTCTTGTTGGCCGTTGGCCCCGTAGTAAGGGATCGGACCAGCGATACGGTCCTTGGAAGTGATTGGGCGTCGCTTGTGATCAAGGAATTCCACGACATCGCCAAGGAGCACCATGTTGGTCGCGGGCGAGTCCAAATGCGAGGCGGCGTCTACTGACTCAAGTGGAACGACGGTCGCCGTCATTTGATGAGTTCCTCTAGCTCAGCCAGGCCTTCACGTATGTCATTTTCTGTTTGCTTGATGGTCGCAATAATCTCCGCTGGTTCCTTATGATCGATCTCTTCGTGGTCAACTTCTTTGTACCTGTTCAGAGACAGATCGTAGCCGTTCTCGGCGATCTCACCCTTGGGGACGAGGAATGACTGGTCGGTGCGGGCGCGGCCAGCTTCCTTCGTCGTCCGTTGCTGCCAGCGAGCCAGTACGTCGTCGAGGTCTGAGGCAGCGAGCGGAGTCCGTTTGTCGTCGAGGCTGAAGCCATCCGAGGTCACGTCGTAGAACCAGACGTTGTCAGTGCCGCCGGAGTTGGTCTTGGTGAAGAACAAGATCGCGGTGGAGACCCCGGCGTAGGGTTTGAATACGCCGGAGGGGAGTTTGACCACGCCGTCGAGCTTGTGGTCTTCGACCAGCATTTGCCGCAGTGCCTTGTGGGCCGTGGACGAGCCGAACATTACGCCGTCGGGCACGATCACTGCGGCCCGGCCACCGGGCTTGAGCAGCCTCAGGAACAGGGCCAAGAAGAGCAGCTCGGTCTTTTTGGTCTTGACCAGCGAGAGCAGGTCTTTGGCGACGTTTTCGTAGTCCAGGCTACCTGCGAAGGGCGGGTTGGCGAGGATGACGTCGTATTTTTCCTCCTCGGAGGCGTGCAGGTCGGCGAGGGAGTCCCGGTAGGTGATGTCCGGGTCTTCGACCCCGTGGAGGAGCATGTTCATGGACCCGATGCGCAGCATGGTGCTGTCAAAGTCGTATCCGTGGAATTGACTTTGGTGAAAGAACCGACGGAGCTCCGGAGTGGTCAGCAGGTTCGGATTCTGCTGCCGAAGGTATTCGCCGGCTTGAACCAGGAACCCTGCGGTGCCGGCGGCCGGGTCGCAGATGGCCTCCAGCGGCTGTGGCGCCGTCATCTTCACCATCAGGTCGATGATGTGGCGCGGCGTGCGGAACTGTCCGTTAGTGCCGGCCGAAGCGATCTTGCCGAGCATGTATTCGTAGAGGTCACCCTTGGTGTCGCGCTCGTCCATGGGGATTTCATCGATGATGTCAACGACTTTTTCTAGCAGCCCGGCGTTGGGGATGGTGAAGCGGGCGTCCTTCATGTGCTGGGTGTAGGACGATTCCTCGCCGTTGGCCAGCTGGACCAGCCCTGTGCGCAGGAACGGGAAGATGTGTTCGGCGAAGACGGTGTACATCTCGTCGCGGGAGAAGTTCTTGAACTTGCTCCAGCGGAAGTCCTGGTACGAGCGGCCCTTCTCGTCCAGACCGGACGGGAAGACGGGGTTTTCGACCGGTTTGCCCGTGCGGTTGGCCTTGTTCTCCGCCCGCGTCTGGTTCTCGTCCAAGCGCTTCAGGAAGAGCAGATACGTGATCTGCTCGATCACTTCCAGGGGGTTGGAGATGCCGCCGGTCCAGAACGCGTTCCAGACCTTATCTACCTGAGATTTGATTTCGCCTGTTATCACCGTTCGAGTTTAGTGGGTGTTCTACGCTCGACCCCGCAGCATCGCTGTGTCGCATCAGACGTCAAGCGTTCGAGTCAGCGCGTCTGCAGAGGCCGATGTCCGTCCCATCAAGCCGATCCCGCATGAATGCGACGTATGGTCCGCCTAGACTCCGATCTTTTAGCCTACGCCCTGAACGAGGATTGACCTCTACCAGCCCAATTTCCGCTGCCGAGGTCCACCGGTGGCTTGCGATCGATACACCTTGAGGAGCGCCTGCGGTGGCGGCCATGGTGCTCAAATCCGCCGGCCCGGGTGCGGCTTTGAGGCCTACGACCTGCCTACGCGTCAGAGATGGACCTTGGTAATTGGTCCACCTGAAACACCCGGGTCCAGCGTCATTACAGGCGCATAGCGAGGAGCTCCGTTCTCAGGATTGTCCCATTCATAGACGACTGTCCGCACGGTATTCATGTATCTGCCGATAAGGACGGCTATCGAGTACGGTCCATGGAAGGCAAGGTGGATTTCTGCTCTTCCAAACGTGCTCGACAGTCGCTTGATCTCCATAGCGATCTGCCTGCTGATGCTGGCTGCCTCGCGGGAATCGATTTGGTCCACAGGGTCCAGAGAGATGCGAACTGCGGACTTGAAGAATCCGGACTGGTCAACAAGCAGCCGTGCGAAGGCCGTCTCATCAGCGTTTTCGGTCAACGTGACGAAAACGGCGACTTTGGCTGCTGCTCTGTCGGTCTCGAAGTCTCCAGACATTTCTACAGTTGCGATCGTGTGCCCTGCCGCCTCGCCGTCCGACTTGGACGTCCAGATCTGACCGCGAAGGTCGACAACTTCAACGTGCCCAATCTTTGTCTCGGGCAACGCTGCTCCAATTGCGAAAGCAACAGAGAGATGCATACCACCCGCGATCCGGACGGTCGACGATCCAGCTGCCCGAATCGCGTCGCTCGTCAGCGGTAATGTCGATTTGAGATCTACCAAGCCCAGCCTGTTTGGGAGTTTCCCCCGTTTGGGCGGCTTGATACGCACATGCAGGTCAGCTTCTCCGGCATCAAGAGCGAACGGCTCAGTCCGTGTCTGGGTGTGGACGGTCAGGGCCCTGCCGGTGGTGCTGATTTCTTCCTTGCGCTGCTCGATGCGGTGCATGAGCAAATCCCTCACGATCTCCAACCGCCCGGAGACAGTCCGACTGTTACTTTGCTTTTTGTCGCCGAGTGTTGACGCGGGTGCCAGGCCAAGGAGTCGGTCGGGGGCGGCATAATCCGGCTTCTTGCAATCGTTCGCCCTGGGAATCTCGTTGGCGATGCAGAGGCTGAATCTAGGGTCTAGGTCGAGTTGGATAAGACGGGGCAATTCCCGGTCTTTCACAATCGTGCTCTTTGCAATGTCCGGAGTGACTACCAGGACGCCTGCCGACAGCCCTGTCGTGAGTGCCTGTTCAAGCCTGTCGGTTGTGGTTCCCGGCCTCAGATCGCTTCGGTCACGCCAAACGACGAGGCCGGCTGCCCGAAGCAGGCCTTCCAGCGACGATGATCGCGAGGTTCCGTCCGATTGGCGATATGAGATGAACACCGGCCCGTCGCTGCGTACGGCCCCCACGGGGAGGTCGCCGAGAGAAGATTGTTGCGGCGGTGTGATGAGGTCCACTTCAGCCTCCCGTGCTGAGATTCTGCCAAAGCGGCGGCGGATCGCGATCACGGCGCAAAACTGGGGCTCTCCGACTGCTGAGCAAACCATTAGAGCAACCGGTCCGACGGTCGCCTGAGCGGTCGAGCGGATTGCTTGAATGTCAGTCCTGCTTGGCTGGCTGGGCCCGGGGTGGCTGTGCCATTCGCCGATGTATCCCACTGGATCATCGGGCGATCGGGAATCCAGAAAGGTCCGCAGTTGTACGTTGGCTGCTACGTCGTCACGGACATACCGGCGTGTAGTTGCGGCAACGGATTTGATGACCAGCGCTTCGGTGATGACGATGTGCTGGTCCTCGCGGTATCCCAGGAGTATGCCACCACTTTCCAGCGGCAGAGCCGCGCGGCTTTCGTTTGTGATTGTTTTGCTGGCGGCTGTCATCAAACGGACCTTGCCCGCGATTTCCTTCATTGATTCCTCGTGTGCTTGAGATGACGAATCTCGCCGGATGGATGAACGGGCTCATCGAGGAGCAGGCCGATGGCATGCCTCACGGTGACGGCTGCGGTCTCGATTGCTATGTGGGGCGGCGTCGGCGAGATCGGGCTGCCGCAGCCCGCCTCGTAGTAGGTCGGTTCCTTATGGCTCCCCGGAGAAGCCGAAGACGGCAGTGGGCGTGCTCCTGCGACCGGCGGAAGGACATCTATGCGTATCGTGTCGCCATCGTTCTGAAGCGCAGCGGACAGGACGTGCGTGCCAGCGGCATAGGCTGCCGCGTGCAGGAACGCAGTCACAGCGAAATCAGCTGTCGCGTTAATCACGAGATCGTGGTTCTGGATGGCCTGAAACACCACGTCGGAAGTCAACACATTGTGGCACGCGGCTTCCACTTGATCATCTCGAAGACGGTATTTCCGCAACAGCTGGTCCTTGACGGCCTCTGCCTTGGGCAGTCCTACCGCTTCCGGGCCGGCGAGGTGCCGGATGAGGTTTCCGGGCATGACCACGTCGTCGTCAACTAGGGTCAAGCGGCCTACGCCGGCGCGGATGAGCATGTCTGCAACGAATGAACCGATTGCGCCAACCCCGATCACGGCAACGCCTCGAGTGCCCAGTTCGACGGAGTGCCTTCCTGACCGTACTGATCGCGCGAGGGGGGTATCGGCTCCGCTGCGAAGGCGGCGCACGTCGATCCCGCCACTGGAGGTTGGCGTCACTTTCAGGAAAGTGGTGCCTTCATGATCGCCGCGCTGGTAGATCAGCACGAGCAACCCAACAAGCCGGTCCCTAATTTTCCGTTCAAAGTTCCCGGGAGCATCAATGCGAGCGAGCAAATCTTCCCAGTTCCTGGGAGGGACGTCCACGGTGCCAAGATCCGCGACATAGCCAAACTGATCCCGCAGATGCTTGGAGACCTTGGCAGGACGGGTTCCCCTGCCTTTCATCGCCATCGTGTTGTTGGGAGCCGTACCAAACCTCACGAATTGGCCTCGATACGCGTCCAGGTCACCGTATACATACAGTCGATCGTCATTTGCCGTACGGAAGTACCTGTCAAGGTCGAGATCAGGGCGGTCGTCTTTCCAGTCGTCATGACAGCTTTCGAACCACGCTGCGACGTGCTCCAGAAAAGCCGGCGCCTCACGCCACCACAGGTCGTCATGATCATCATCAGCAACGAGGCAAAGAGCACCGTTGCGCTCTCGGTGCCACGACCACGGAACGTCGGCAATGTCCGCCGGTGTGGCTTGCGGAGGGACAAACGGAAACCGGTGCGGAAGTGAGACGATGACCTCCGTTCGTCCGAGTGAGTGCTCAACTCGCCCGCGCCAACCACCGTCGATCTCTTCATACCCCGCTCGAATGAGACCTTCCTCAAAATGCTGTCTCGAGTGGGAGACAAAATCAGAAAAGTCGGCCCAGATCACCCGAATGTCTTCTGGCCAGCTGGCACAGCGCGATCACCGGCTGCGATGGCGGATGCACGCAATGAACCGTCCTCGTTAAATCCCGGCGGCATGGGGAACACCATCTCTTCGTCACCGTTCTTACCGAGAAGACCACGGAAGATGACAGCGGCCTTGCCTTCGTCAATTTCGGACAGCGCCTTTTCCGCCGCCAACGCGGCGTCGGCAAACCTGGTTCGCGCCTGGTCCAGTTCGTCGTCCGTCGCCCGAATTTTGACGTGCTGGCCTGGAAGGGTCGGGTCATTCACATCGATGCCGTGCTGCACAAAATTCGTGATGATGGCGCTCACTTCGCGGAGCGCCGACACGTAGTACTCTGCCTGATCGTTGCCGGAGACGGCACCGGACTTAAATGCTTGGTACGCAGCAACTTCCAGAAAAAATCCACCCGGTTTTTTCTTTCCCAGGAGTGCGCGGCGAGTCTGGCGAAGGAGCTTAACTGTCGTGACGTAGTACCCGTCGTGTTCCGTGTTCATCTCGCTCGATAGTGAGGTGAGGGCTTCCGGATTTGTGCGCACCCACTGGTCTTCGTCACCCTTCTGGGGAATTTCCCACGTCTCGTCGCTCCCGTTCGGACGGGCAGGAACAGCATCGACGTAGAGGTCGAACTCGGGGAAACTCACTTGGAGGCTACGGTCCTGGCGCTTAGTGCGCCGATGACCGTCAGCATCCGTGCCGAACTCGGCGTGCAGAACCTTGAAGAATTGATTGAGAACGTCGTCCGAAGTGACGCTTGTCGGAATGTTCGGGAGCCGGCCGAATACATCGACGTCCTTGATGCGCCTAATGGATACGTTTCGCTTGTAAGAGCCGATGAGCACCGGTTTGATTCCGTACCCCGCCAAGGTAGGGTCCGCCTCGAGAGCATCGCGCACCTGCCGATGCGCTTCCGGAGCATTGGTCCTGTCGTCACCCGGTTCTACAGCGCTTAGCGCGTCCTTGAACTACTGCCTAAGGTGAGCCATTAGACAATCCCCCTTCGTGCCGACAACCTGCGCTGCCGGGTTTGATTGCGATTCGTACCGGTTGCGGAAACATTCAGCGTGAACTCCCAGTGGAGGTACGCCTAGCGCCGTGCGGGTCCCCCCTGCTTCCGCCTAGCAGGCGTCGCCACTCATTAGAGCTTGCGGACGCATCTTGGAAATCCAGACGGCAAAGGTCAAAGTGGCCAAACGACAAAAGCTGGCCAGGATAGTTGGCGCTGCGCCATTCTGTTTGTCACGGCGCCAACTAACTTGTCAGTTGTGCCAACTAAGTCGTCAACTCACAGATACTGCGAAATTGCTCAGCTAGGTCGGGATCTCACAAAGGACTAGAAGTCCCAGTCATCATCCTCAGTGTTAACAGCCTTGCCAATCACATACGACGAACCCGACCCGGAGAAGAAGTCGTGGTTCTCGTCCGCGTTGGGTGACAGCGCCGACAGGATGGCCGGGTTCACGTCGGTGACCGAGGCCGGGAACATGGCCTCGTAGCCGAGGTTCATCAGCGCCTTGTTGGCGTTGTAGTGCAAGAACTTCTTGACGTCTTCGGCCAGGCCGACGGAGTCGTAGAGGTCGTGCGTGTACTGGACTTCGTTCTCGTAGAGCTCGAAGAGGAGCTCGAAGGTGTAGTCCTTGATCTCCTGCTTGCGCTCCTCGGAGAGACCCTCCAGGCCCTTCTGGAACTTGTAGCCGATGTAGTAGCCGTGCACGGCTTCATCGCGGATGATCAGGCGGATCAGGTCGGCCGTGTTCGTCAGCTTGGCGCGCGAGGACCAGTACATCGGAAGGTAGAAGCCCGAGTAAAACAGGAAGCTCTCCAGCAGCGTGGAGGCCACCTTGCGCTTCAGGGGGTCGTCGCCCTGGTAGTAGTCCATGACGATCTGGGCCTTCTTCTGAAGGTTCTCGTTCTCGGTGGACCAGCGGAACGCCTCGTCGATCTCCTTGGTGGAGGCCAGTGTGGAGAAGATGGAGGAGTAGCTCTTGGCGTGCACGGACTCCATGAACGCGATGTTCGTGTAGACGGCCTCTTCGTGCGGGGTGAGCGCATCCGGAATCAGCGAGACGGCGCCCACGGTGCCCTGGATGGTGTCCAGCAGGGTCAGGCCGGTGAACACGCGCATGGTGAGCTGCTGCTCGTCCGGGGTCAGCGTCGCCCACGACTGGACGTCGTTGGACAGCGGCACCTTCTCCGGCAGCCAGAAGTTGTTGACCAGGCGGTTCCAGACGTCAACGTCCTTGTCGTCCTGGATCCGGTTCCAGTTGATCGCCTCGACGTGGCTGAGAAGCTTTACTTTTTCTGTCATGACTCCGACTCGCTTTCTGAAGAGAGACTTGGTTTGGCCGAGTCCTCGACGCAATACTTGCAGTCGGCTTTCTCGATACCTTTGTTCATGTGGTGCCTGGTATGGGCGTTGCGCTGGCTGGAAGGCATCGGACGGCCCTTCCGTACTGCTGACATTTTCGCACGGGTTTCGGCACTGGCCTTCTTCCCGAAGTTCGGGTTGCCGGCACCTTTCCTTGCTTCTGAGAGGGCTTTGCGGGCTTCATCTGTCATCGAGTGACCGAACCCTGGATGATCGGGCCCGAACTTCCCGAAGTTCGGGTTCTCCGGTCCGGAATACGTTCCCTTCCTGTCCGCTGCCCACTTCTGACGCTGCCCGGTGCTGTGCTTACCGCCGAAGAACGGATTGGCAGCACCTGGCCTGCTGAGGCCTTTCCGGCCCGTTGACCTCAACCGGGCGGCTTCGCGTTGCTCTTCGGTCCACACCACCCCGGTCGGTCCCAGTCCACCCTCGGACAAGTTCAGCAGACGGTCCCCTTCGCGTCGCAGGTAGCTGATCCACTCGATCTCGGCCTGTCCAAGCTCGGGCAGGCCTTCAACCCAGTCCAACTCATCCGCAATGAGATCGGCCGGAGCCTGCTTCCGAACCCAGTCGTAGAACGGTGTCTTGCGACCATCTGCTGCCACGCGAAGGTGCTGATGGAAACGACGACTGGCGGTCTTTGTCGTGATACCGACGTAGCGGTACTCGACCTCCCGACGAAGCCGGATGCCGTAGACCAAGCCGCCCATCGCCGTCGTCGTTTCCATCATTTCATCCTCAACGAAACTCAACCTATTTCAGTTGATTACAGCATGCACGAGACACAATTTTCCACCTCGGTCCCTTCCAGCGCGAGCTGGCGGAGACGGATGTAGTAGATGGTCTTGATGCCCTTCTTCCAGGCGTAGATCTGGGCCTTGTTGATGTCGCGCGTGGTGGCGGTGTCCTTGAAGAACAGCGTCAGGGACAGGCCCTGGTCCACGTGCTGGGTGGCGGCGGCGTAGGTGTCGATGACCTTTTCGTAGCCGATCTCGTACGCGTCCTGGTAGTACTCCAGGTTGTCGTTGGTCAGGTACGGCGCCGGGTAGTACACGCGGCCCAGCTTGCCTTCCTTGCGGATCTCGATCTTGGACGCCACCGGGTGGATCGAGGAGGTGGAGTTATTGATGTAGGAGATCGAGCCCGTCGGCGGGACGGCCTGCAGGTTCTGGTTGTAGATGCCGTGCTCCATAACGGAGGCCTTCAGCTCGCGCCAGTCATCCTGGGTGGGGATGTGGATGTTCTTGAACAGCTCCGCGACCTTGGCGGTCTGCGGGACCCATTCCCGCTCGGTGTACTTGTCGAAGAACTCGCCGGAGGCGTACTTGGACTTCTCGAAGCCACCGAAGGTCTGGCCGGTCTGGATGGCAAGCCGGTTGGAGGCGCGGACCGCGTGGTAGACCACCGAGTAGAAGTAGATGTTGGTGAAGTCCAGACCCTCTTCGGAGCCGTAGTGGACCCGCTCGCGGGCCAGGTAGCCGTGCAGGTTCATCTGGCCGAGGCCGATCGCGTGGCTCTGGTCGTTGCCGCGGGCGATCGAGGGCACCGAGGTGATGTTGGACATGTCCGAGACGGCCGAGAGGGACCGGATGGCCGTCTCGATGGTCAGGCCGAAGTCCGGCGAGTCCATGGCCTTGGCGATGTTCAGCGAACCCAGGTTGCAGGAGATGTCCTTGCCGGTCTGGTCGTAGGACAGGTCATCGTGGTACGTCGTCGGCTGGGAGACCTGGAGGATCTCCGAGCACAGGTTGGACATGATGATCTTGCCGTCGATCGGGTTTTCCCGGTTCACGGTGTCCTCGAACATGATGTACGGGTAGCCGGATTCGAACTGGATCTCGGCGAGGGTCTGGAAAAACTCGCGGGCCTTGATCTTGGTCTTCTTGATCCGGGAATCGTCCACCATCTCGTAGTACTTCTCGGTGACCGAGACGTCGGAGAACGGCATGCCGTAGACCTTTTCGACGTCGTACGGCGAGAACAGGTACATGTCCTCGTCCTTCTTGGCCAGCTCGAAGGTGATGTCCGGGATGACGACGCCCAGCGAGAGGGTCTTGATGCGGATCTTCTCGTCCGCGTTCTCGCGCTTGGTGTCCAGGAAGCGGTAGATGTCCGGGTGGTGCGCGTGCAGGTACACCGCGCCGGCGCCCTGGCGGGCGCCGAGCTGGTTGGCGTAGGAGAAGCTGTCTTCGAGGAGCTTCATCACCGGGATGACGCCGGAAGACTGGTTTTCGATCTGCTTGATCGGCGCGCCGACCTCGCGGATGTTGGTCAGCGCGAACGCCACGCCGCCGCCGCGCTTGGACAGCTGCAGCGCGGAGTTGATGGACCGGCCGATGGACTCCATGTTGTCTTCGATGCGGAGCAGGAAGCAGGAGACCAGCTCGCCGCGCTGCTTCTTGCCGGCGTTCAGGAACGTGGGGGTGGCCGGCTGGAAGCGGCCCTCGATGATCTCATCGACCATCTGGGTGGCGAGCTGCTCGTCGCCGCGGGCCAGGTGCAGGGCCACCATGCAGACGCGGTCCTCGTAGCGTTCCAGGAAGCGCTTTCCGTCGAACGTCTTCAGCGTGTAGGAAGTGTAGAACTTGAACGCGCCCAGGAAGGTCTCGAAGCGGAACTTCTTCTTGTAGGCGCGGTTGTAGAGCTCGCGGATGAAATTCATCGTGTACTGGTCGAGGGTTTCCCGCTCGTAGTACTCGTTCTTGACGAGGTAGTCGAGCTTTTCCTCAAGGTCGTGGAAGAACACGGTGTTGTTGTTCACGTGCTGCAGGAAATACTGATGGGCGGCCTCGCGGTCCGCCTCGAACTGGATTTCGCCGTTGGGGCCGTAGAGGTTCAGCATGGCGTTGAGCTCGTGGTAACCCAGGCCCTGGTAGGCGGCCGGCATGGCCGGCTTTTCGCCGGGGACGGTGTGCTTCTCGACGGCGGTGTTCCCGGCGCCGCTCTCAGCGCCGCGGGAGCCTGCCCCGGTTACTTCCGTGTCTGCGACAGTCGTGTCCAAAATACTTCCAATCCTTGTTGTACTCGGCTGACGTCTTCCGGCGTCCCCATGAGTTCGAAACGATATAGGTGCGGGACCTGGCATTTGGCGGCGACGATGTCCCCGGCCATGCAGTAGTTGTCCCCAAAGTTCGTGTTGCCCGCCCCGATCACTCCACGGAGCTGCTGCCGGTTCCTCGGATCGTTCAGAAAGCGGATGACCTGCTTCGGAACGGATCCCTCTCCCCCGGTCCCCCCGTAGGTGGGAAGCACCAGCACGTAGGGCTCGGTCGCCAGCAGCGCCGGTTCCCTCGGGTGGAGGGGGATGCGGGCGGCGTCGACACCCAGCTTTGCAACGAAGCGTTTGGTGTTCTCGGAGGTGGAGGAAAAGTAGATGAGGTGGCTGGCCGTGGACCGGATGACGTCCGCCGTCCGGTCATCCCGGTTCCCGGCGTCTGCTGCCAGCGGCGGGCCGGCGGTTGCCAGTGCCATGGGATTCACCTCATCCGACGTGGTGGTGCCTTGTGGGGCGTTTCAGGCGACCGCGACGGCGGCGGCCTGTGCCAGTTCTTCGATCTTGTCCGGGCGGAAGCCGGACCAGTGGTCCTGGTCGGTGACGACGACCGGGGCCTGCATGTAGCCCAGGGACTTGAGGCGCTCAAGGGCCTCGGCATCCTGGGAGATGTCGACGCTCTGGTAGGCGATGCCCTTCTTGTCGAGAGCGCGGTAGGTGGCGTTGCACTGCACGCAAGCCGGCTTCGTGTAAACCGTAACGGTCATGTCCTGAGTCCCCTTAATTGAAGTCTGTGGTTCGTGTCCGGTGGGGCCTACGCGGAACAGGAATCCTTATCCGTTACTGGCCTCGCCTTGCGGTCTGCAACCGCTCCGCTCGAACTGTATGTCGATACTACATGTAGTGCAAGAGCCCCGCGCGGACCCCAAGATGATGTATTACAAGTATGTCATTTAACACACCTTTAATCCACAGCCGGGGACCTTCAAAATGTCCGGATTTGAGCCGTTTCCGCGGACGAAATCCACACCCTGTGGAGTAGTTAGCCACAATTAACCGCCCCGCGTGTCGCGTTCTGGACGGCGTGTCGCGCCCTCCTGCCTGGGGCCTCCCGGGTGGCACGAAGCACTACATGTAGTGGGCGATGGCACAGCGAAAGGCAGCCGAAGCGCTCAGTTGGTGGGGCTGTGTCCGGCGCCGTGGCAGCCGGATCCCGGAACCGTCAGTCCGCCGGGCGCAGCGAGGTGATCGTCTGCCGTATTTCCTCGTACTCTTCCGTACCCGAATAGGCTTCCGGGGTGTCGACGTCGGGCGTGTCACCCGGCGCCGTGACCAGCGGCGTGTGCACGCCGCTGAACGACGCCACGCCCGGCGGCCAGTTAAAGAACTGGAAGATGGGGCAGGCGCTGGGTCCGGTGGGCAGGGGCGCCGAGGTGATGCCGTAGGACAGCGGAGCCGGCCTGGATGGGTAGGACTCATGGTCGTCCCGGCCCTCAAAAACAAACCGCGGCTTCACCCCGTTCCGGGCAAGAGCCGGCAACTCCTGTGAGTCCATCAGGGAATACGGAAACTTCTGGGTGCAGCTCGCCTTAGTCACAATGTTGGTCCGCAGCGTAGCGATCGACTTTCCGGCTCCGGTGAGGACTTCAACAAAGACTCCGCCCGGCGCAGCCTCACGGGCCCGGTCCTTGACGGTCCAGTCCGGCGGGTAGTCGAACATGAACTTGCCATCCGGCGTCGTGTAGGTCTTCCAGTCCGCCTGGCCGGGCGGCCTGGGCGACGCCTGGGCCGCCGGTTTCAAACCCGCTGTTGATTTCACGGCCGAGGCGGCCGGGGTGGACGTGGCCGCAGCCGTCCCGGAACTGACCGTGGGGTTGCTTGGCGCCGAGCAGGCCGCCAGCATAATAGCGACGCAAAACCCTGCGGAAACGGTCCTGACGGATGGTCCTGAGCGACGCATGGCGCCCTCCCCTTGTGGGTGCAACTACTCCGTCCAATTCTGCTTCGTCCCGGCCCGAAGAACAGGGTCTTTGGGCCTCCGGCAGGGCACGGGTGTCGGCTCCCGGAGACGAAAAGCGGGGGCCGGCGGTAGTCCGCCAGCCCCCGCAGGGCTTCCGGTTTGCAGCCGGAAGCCGGTCCCGCGCTGCCTAGTTCTTCAGGAGCGTGTTGCCGTATCCGGCGTCGCACTTGCCGTCATGGATGACGCCTGCGCCCGGGGCCACAACATAGTTGCTGGCCGGGTTGAAGACTGCGGTGCGCATGCTGGTCACCTTGCTGGCGCAGTTGTCGGCACCGTCAGCAGTGGTGCTCTGGCCGCCGATCCACATGTCGATCCAGACCGTGGAGCTGGTGCCGCTCACATTGGTGCCCTGGTGGCACGGGCCGCCCTGGGGGTCGTCGCCATCACCGCAGCTGTCCTCGACGATGAAGTAACGGCGCACATCCGGAAGGTAGATCCGCGTGCCGGCCGGGAAGTCCAGCACATCCTTGCCGGTGGCGAGGGAATGGCCCACCGCGATGGTGATCGGGTCGTTGTAGGTACCGGTTCCACCGGCAGTCTTGTGCAGCACCGGGTGGCTGATGGTGGTGGAGCCGGCCGGGGTGTTGTCGTACCAGGTGTAGGCCGTCGTGTAGGTGGTGTGGACGACCCGCTCGGAGGACGACGCCGGTACCACCGGCGCCGGGGCCGGCTTCGGGGCCGCGGGAAGCGCGGGAGCCTTCGTCGCCGCCGCGGGTGCGGGGACAGCCACCGGCACCTGGGGGGCTGCCGGCGCCTTGGCAGCGGCAGCCTTCTTCGCTGCTGCTGCGGCGGCGGCTTTGGCCTTAGCGTCGGCCTTTGCCTTCTCGGCAACCTTCGCCTTCTTGGCGGCTACTGCGGCGGCCTTGGCTTTCTCAGCCGCGGCCCGCTGCGAGGTGCCGATCTCGGCAGACGTGTCGAGCCCGGTGCTGGCTTCAACGCCGGCGCCGGCGGAGCCAGAAGACTGTGCGGATGAGTTAGTGGCGCCGGTACCGGCGCCACACGCCGACGTGGCGAGTAGGACCGAGAGCATGCCGGCGGCCAGCAGACTGTTTCTGCGCATGGAAAATAAAGCCTCTTCGTGGGAGTGCGGAAACGGGCAGCACCGTAGGGGATGTCCTGCCCGGAGTTGGTCACGGTATGCGGAACGCAGGGCGCCCCGGCCTGGGGGCTTACCACACGCAGCAGCGTTTGGAACGCTCCATTTGGGCGTGTGCGCCAACCGGTGACCTAAACGTTACCTCGGAGTATTGCAAGAGGCCAATTGACGGCGCGCCGCCACTGTCCGCCCGAATTCAAGACGCTGGAGAATCCGCTCCGCGGCGCCACCCTGACGGCTGCTAGGGTCCCGGCGAGGTGGTGTGGAGCTGGTTGCCGTAACCGGTGTCACACCTGCCGTCGTGGATCACGCCGTAACCGGAGGCGACGACGTAGTTGTCCGCCGGGTGGAAGACAGCAGCCCGCACACCGGTCACCTGCTCCGCACAGCGCCGGGCGAACGACTCGTCCTCCCCTTCGCCGCCAATCCAGATGTCCAGCCAGGTGGACGCACCGCCATGCCTGGCCGCCTGCGCGTGGCACGGCCCCTCCTCCGGGGTGGGGCCGTCCCCGCACGTGTCCTCCACGATGAAGTAGCGCCGGACATCGGGCAGGTAGATCCGGGTGCCGGCGGGGAAATCGAGGACGTCTTTGCCGGTCTCCAAGGAATGCCCGACGGCGATCGTCACCGGATCGGCATAGGTTCCGGCCCCTCCGGCCCGCTTGTGCAGCACCGGGTGGCTGATGTCGGGAGAGCCCTCGGGAGTGTTGTCGTACCACGTGTAGGCAGTGATGTACGTGTCCGGAGCGGCTGCCCGCTCCGATGGCAATGGGTCCGGCGGGGGCGGGGCTTCTTCGCAGGCGGCGGCAGCCAGGAGGACCGACAGCAGGCCCGCGGCCACTCCGAACTGTCTGCGCATTCTCTATCTGCCTCCGCTGATTCGGACCCCTACCTGAACGCTACCCTTGGCCCCCGCTAACGCGATAGCCGCACGTTGAACGTGTTTTAGATTCCCGCCCGGCAAAGCGGCTCCGCGCAAGGAAGCGCGGCCCCTGGACGCTCCGGCCCGTACTCGCACAAGGCGCCAGTCGACGCGGTAGTTGACCTCGCGAAGCAAGTAGAACCACCCGAAAAACGCGGGTGTTTCCTACGCGTGTGTGACCCTATGCGCCGCTCCTAACCTCGAAAGACATAAGGGGTACGCCGGAGATCGGCGGCTCGTGCGGCTTCAGGGGGCGGGATCAGATGAGCGCCGGTTTCTCCTCCTGCGAATCGACCGCCAGTTCCGGCTTTGAGCCCCGGAAAACAGCGTTGGCGCTCTCGCCCTGACTTCGGTCAGGACTTCAGAAACACGATTCCCTGGCGAGGCAATCCATGACTAAATCATCCCCTCTTTCCGGCACTGCACCGGTCTTTTTTGACCCAAGTGGAAAACGTTGGCGCAGAATCCTCGTAGTCCTGATGGCTGGCATGCTTCTAATAGCCCTATCAGTTGTCTGGATCCTGCCCGCAGCCAGCGCCCCGGTGTGGAAAGCACAGGAAAACCAGGCCGTGGATTACCCACGCAAGTTGTTGTCCTCCCAGGACCTGCGGAATATTCCCAGAATTGGACCTGAAGGGGGATTCGCCTTCGACCGCATCGCGGTTATCGAGCGGCGGAACGGCAAAGTGCTGCTCAAGGATCCCTTCAGCAGCACTATCTGGCGGGAAGCCACTCCGGAGGAAATCGAGCTGATCGGCAACAGCCCGTACGCCATGGAAACGTTCGGGAAACCGGCAGACCATACCTTAATGCTGACCTTTGATGACGGGCCCGACCCGCGCAATACGCCGCAGATTCTGGACCTGTTGTCCAAGGAAGGTGTGCCGGCGACGTTCTTCACCGTCGGCGACAACATCGTCAAATACCCGGACATCTTCCGCCGCATGACCAAGGAAGGTCATATGGTCGGCAACCACACCATGTCGCACATTGATTTCTGGGCCCACGACGACCTGTTCAACCGCCAGCAGATCATCGGCGCGGACCGTGTCATGCGCGCTTCAGACAATTACGCTACCCGGTTGTTCCGGATCCCCACCGGAGACCCGGGAAATAATTCCCTGGCCCTGCTGCAGTCCCAGCAGCTGGGATTCCTGCACATCAATATGGACTTTGATACGCGTGACTGGTCCTATGCCCCCGGAGTACCGATCAAAGCGCAGAAACTGGACGGCCAGGGACACATCGTTCTGGTGCACGACGGCGGTGGTGACCGCAGCGCCACCATTGAAATGCTGAAGACCTTTATCCCGATGGCAAAAGCGCAGGGCTACACCTTCACCACGGTCCAGCCTTTGCTGCCGCCGGAATACATCCCGGAGACCAACGTCAGGGACGCCGTCGAAGACGATGCGACCCTCGCCGCCATGACCTCGTACCTGGTCACGCCAAACGTGGTGCTCACGTGGTTGTTCTGGTTCGGCATCGGCTCGCTGACCATCCTCACATTCCTGTACGTGGTGCTGGCAGTGATCAATAACAACCGCCAGAAGAAACGCCTTTGGGCCGACGTCAAGGAGGAAGACTGGCCCTTTGTCAGCGTCGTCCTGCCGGTCTTCAACGAGGAACTTGTTGTGGCCAGAACCTTGGACGCGCTCAAGGCCAGCGACTATCCGCGAATGGAAGTGGTTGCCGTCAACGACGGCTCCACCGACGGCACCCTCGCGGTCCTTACAGAATACGCCAAGACCTGGCCGGACCTGCGTGTCATCGACCAGCCCAACGGCGGAAAGTCGGCGGCCAGCAACCATGGAATCGCCCAATCGCGCGGAGAAATCGTCGTCACCCTTGACGGCGACACGCTCTTTGAACCGCAGACGATCAAGATGTTCGCCCGCCACTTCCTGGCACCCCGGCACGGCAAGATCGTCGGCGCGGTCGCCGGGCACGTGAAGGTCGGGAACCGCCGCAACCTGCTGACCGCCTGGCAGAGCCTGGAGTACCTCTCCGGGATCTGTGTCACCCGGATGGCGGAGGGCCTTATGGGGGCAATCTCGATCGTCCCGGGCGCCTGCGCGGCGTGGCGGCGGGAAGCGCTCCTGGAGGCCGGCGGATACTCCCATGACACCCTCGCTGAGGACGCGGACCTGACGCTTTCGCTACAGAAGCTCGGCTACAGCATCGTCCAGGAAAATTCCGCTGTCGCCTGGACGGAAGCGCCCATGACCCTCCGAGGCTTGTTCAAGCAGCGGCTGCGCTGGACCTACGGGAACATCCAGACGCTCTACAAGCACCGGTCCATGCTCTTCAACCCCAAGTTCGGGGCACTCGGCCTGCTCACCATGCCATACGCCCTAATCTCGGTCGTCGTCCCGCTGGTCTTTATGCCCTTGACGGTGGTCGTCGCCGTCAACAGCCTGGCCCACGGGGAATGGCAGGCAGTGGCGCTGTTTTCGGCCTTCGTCGCCGCGACCCACATGATCATCTCGATTGTGGCGATCGTGATGGTCCGGGAGAGCCCCATGCACCTGTTGATGGTTCCCATCTACCGGCTCATCTACGAGCCGCTCCGCGCATACGTCGTGTTCGGGTCCGCGATCCTGGCCCTGCGCGGCACCGCCGTCGGCTGGTACCGGCCCGAACGCACGAACAGCGCCCTGCTGCCGGCGGGCCGCGCGCAACTTGCCCCCGCCCTCGCGCCGGCGGCCGCGGATCAACTGGCGCCTTCATGACCTGCGGCGTTGCGGCCGGGAGAAACCGTCAAAGTTATGGCGGCTCTCCCGGCCGGCGGACATAATAAGCATTTATGCGACATCGACACCTGGATCTGCGCGCGGCCCGTAGTTGGACGAGGTTCCTGGCGGCTTCCGCCGTCGTAGCGGCCGTGGCCTCCTGCACCGCCCCGCCGCCGGGCAACTACGGCCAGGAGGAAGGGATGAGCAAGACCGTCCCCAACCCCCCGTGGTTCGGCGGATACCTCGACGTCACGCTGACCCCGACCCTGCGGCTCCAGGACGTGCCGCCGCACGGCACCGTCACGACCATGCTGTCCTTCATCGGCGCGCACCCGAAACAACCCTGCGAACCGTCCTGGGACGGCATCCACACCCTTAACCAGGCCGGGGCCAAGCTGGCGATGGACGGCCAGATCGGCGCCTACCGCAAGGCGGGCAACGACGTCGCCGTTTCTTTCGGAGGACAGCTAGGCAAGGAACTGGCGGGGGTCTGCACCGACGGCGCGGCGCTGGTGAAGGCCTACACCTCGGTGATCACCAAGTATGGCCTTGACACCGTGGACTACGACGTCGAGGGCACCGGCCTCGCGGACCGGGCCGCCGCGCAGAGGCGCGCTGCCGCCGTCGCGCAGCTTCAGGCCGCACGCCCGGCCGGCAACCCGTTAAAGGTGTGGCTGACCCTCCCGGTGTCGATGGAGGGGCTGACTCCGGACGGCGAAGCGGAGGTGACGGCCATGCTGGACGCCGGAGTCGACCTCGCCGGCGTCAACATCATGGTGATGGACTTCGAGCCGCTGGGACCGGGGCAGACCATGCTCACCGCGGCCAAGAGCGCGGCCGAGGCCACCCAGCAGACGCTGCGTGCGCTGTACGGGAAAGCCGGCAAGCCCCTCGACGACGTTGCCGCGTGGAACCGGATCGGACTCACCCCCATGATCGGGGTTAACGACGTGAAGGGCCAGGTCTTCACCCTGGAGGACGCGGCAGGCCTGAACAGCTTCGCCGTGCGACGCGGCATCGGACGGATGTCCATGTGGTCGCTGAACCGGGACACCCCCTGCGGTTCGTCCAACCGGCCGGAGCCGGGCAGCAGCGCGTCCAGCGGCTGCAGCGGCGTGACGCAGCAGCGCGGGATGTTCGCGCAGGTGCTGGGCAAGTCCTTCACCGGCTGAACTGCTACCCGGGACGGCTGCAGAGGATTTGTTCCACTCCCATCCGGCCCTCGGCAAAACTGCGGAGTGCACCGACGAGGTACAGCCGCCAGACGCGGGGAATTTCCTCGCCCATCATCCCTACGGCGGCGTCGTGGTTCTGCTCAAACCGGTCGTACCAGGCTTCAAGGGTGCGGACGTAGTGCCGCCGCATTGCCTCGACGGCCTCGATTTCCAGGCCCGCTTCCTCCAGGAACCCCAGCGTCTCCCCCACCGGGCGCATGTGCATGTCCGGAGCGATGAACGATTCGATGAACGGGCCCCCTCCGGGATGCTTTCCACGTCGCGACATTTGCTGCACCAGGACGCGACCGCCGGGGACCACGTTGTGGAACAGTGCGGCAGCGTAGACGGGGTAGTTGCGCTGTCCCACGTGCTCGCCCATTTCGAGGGACGCCACGGCGTCAAACGGTCCGTCCGGGATTTCGCGGTAGTCCTGGACCCGGATGTCGACCCGTCCCTCGAGGCCGCGCTCCTTGATCCGGGCGTCGATGAACGCCTTCTGCTCGACGGACAGGGTCACGCCCACGACGTCGACGCCGTAGTACTGTGCCGCGTGCAAGCTCAGGGAGCCCCAGCCGCAGCCGACATCGAGGAGACGCATTCCGGGCTTCAGCCCGATCTTGCGGCAGACGAGGTCCAGTTTGTCCCGCTGGGCGTCCTCAAGGCCGTAGCCTTCAGTGACGCCGCCGTTCTCTGCCTGATTTGTCCAGTAGCCGCTGGAATATGCCATCTGCGGGTCAAGGATCAGCGCGTAGAAATCGTTGCTGAGGTCGTAGTGGTGGCTGATGGCGGCGCGGTCCCGGACCAGGCTGTGCAGCCGTCCCTTGACCCGGGCCTGACTGGCGGGGGGCTCGGGCGGCGCGCCCAGGGCACCGGCGGCCTTGGCGATCCGGGCGGCGCCGGCCAGCACGGCCGGGGTGGGGCGGATGCCTGACAGTCCACGGTCCCGGACCACCTTCCACAGGTGCTCGAGCGCGGAGTTGAGGTCGCCGTCGACGTCCAGCTCGCCGGTGACATACGCCTGCGCGGCGCCCAGCTCCCCCGGCGCCCAGAGCAGCCGGCGGATGGCGCCAGGCGAGTTGAGCCGCACCACGGGTGCCCCGGCAGGACCGGCTTCGCTGCCGTCCCAGACGATGAGACGGACGGGGAGTTCCCCACCGACCACCGGTCGTAGGACCTGCGCAATGGTGGGTGCCAGCCCCGCCGTCATGCCGCACTCCGCTCGCCGGAAGACTTGGCTGCTGCCTTGCTGGACGCCTTGGTGGATGCTTTGTCCAGCACAATCTGCTGCACGTCCAGGTAGCCGGTCTCGAAGCCCGCACGGGAGTAGCACAGGTAGAACAGCCACATCCTTTGGAAGACTTCGTCGAATCCGAGGCCGCGCACATCCTCCGCGCGGGCCATAAAGCGCTCCTCCCAGAGCCGCAGGGTCTGGGCGTAGTGCTCGCCCATGGCAAGGCGTTCGCGCACGCGCAGGCCGGTTTGCTTCTCGGTGATCTCCTCGATCGCCCGGACCGAGGGGATGACGCCGCCCGGGAAAATGTACTTGTGCACCCAGGTGTAGCTGGTCCGGGTGGCGATCAGGCGGTCGTGGCCGATCGTGATGGCCTGGATGGCGACCTTCCCGCCGGGGGCCAGGACCCGCTCGATCGTCTGGAAGTAGGTGGCCCAGTACTCGTAGCCGACCGCTTCGATCATCTCGACCGAGACGACGGCGTCATACTCACCCTCCACTGCCCGGTAGTCCTTGAGCTCGATGGTCACCGCGTCCGCGTAGCCTGCCTCGGCCACGCGCTGCCGGGCCAGTTCCTGCTGCTCGCTGGACAGGGTCACCGAATAGACGGTGGCACCGCGGGCCGCGGCGCGGAGGGCGAGCTCCCCCCAGCCGGTGCCGATTTCCAGCACGCGGGTCCCCTCCGTGACGCCGGCCTTGTCCAGCAGCCGGTCGATTTTGGCCTGCTGGGCCGCAGCAAGCCCGTCCCAGGCGACGTGGCCCAAGGCGTCGCCGCTTTCCGGGAAGAGGGCGCTGGAGTAGGTCATGGTGCTGTCCAGGAAGGTCGCGAAGAGCTCGTTGGAAAGGTCGTAGTGCCGCGAGATGTTGGAGCGGGTGTTTTGCTCCGTGTTCCGTTCGGTGCGCGGCGTGCGGGGCAGGTAGAGCCCGCGGAGCTTCTGCAGCGGCTCAGGCACCAGCGTTCCCACCCGGGCGGCGAAGACCTCCATGACCGCGGTCAGGTCGTCCGCATCCCAGTCCCCGGCCATGTAGGACTCGCCCAGGCCGATCAGGCCGCCGTCGCCGAGCCGGGCGGCGAAGGCCTCAGGGCGGTTCATCGTCATCACCGGGAACGCCTGGCCGGCGTCGGCCTGGCCGGTCGCGGCCTTCCCGAGCACGGTGCCGTCGGGGTAGCGGACTTCCAGTGGGAGGCGGCGCACGGCGGCACGGAAGATGGCGTCCGCTGCCTTCCCGGCGAGGCGGGCCTTGAGGCTTGAGGGCACGGCGGCGATGCTGGGCCACACCGCGGCATCGATGACAGCGGGAGGCTGCGGAACCGTGTAGGGTACGGCCGGATTCGTGGGTGCCGGGTTCGTCCGCGCAGTGTTCGTCTGCGCAGCCTGTGATCCGGTGGCTTCGGTCATGGTCACTGGACTGCCTCCTGTGAGGGGTGGTGTGGTCTTTTGGTGATGGGCAGACGGCGTGCCCAAAGCTTGATGCCCTGCCAGCGGATCTGTGCGGAAACCCGCAGCGGCGCCAGCGGGACGGCGAGCGCCGCGGCCAGGATGTTCGGCACGGTGGCTTCGCGGCGGACCCCGTCCATGGTCGCGACGAAGGGCTTCTGCCCCTCCCGCTCCAGGACGATCGACACGGCGAGCCGGTCGGCGGGTTCGGGGAGTTTCATCCGGTACTGGCCGTCGACGTCGTTGAATGGCGAGACATAAAACGCCTTGGGCACGGTGGCCCGACCGGCGTCGTCGGTCTCCAGCAGGTAGCAGTGCCGTTCCCCGTACGTGTTGTGGACCTCGGCGACCACGCAGCGCAGCCCGCCGGCGGCGTCGTGGCACCAGAACAGGCTGAGCGGGTTGAAGACGTGGCCGAGGACCCGCGCGCTGGCGAGCATGGTGATCCGGCCGCCGTCGAGCCCGATGCCCTGGGTGGCGAGGTAGCGCTCGACGTTGCCGCGCAGCGTCCCGTCCGGTTCGCCCAGGTGGTCAGCCGCGGAGAAGCCGGCCAGCGGGGCAAGCCAGCGGGGCAGCTTCGGCAGGGCATCGACGTCGACGTACCAGCTGTAGCTGCGGTAGGTGAAGGCGTTGTGCAGCGGGGTGCGCCGCACGTGGGCAATGGACGTGCGGTAGATGGCTGCGCCACTGCTCATGCTCCCTCCAGGGACGTCTGGAGTTCCGTCGCCTGCGCCCCGGAAGCACCGGCCGGTTCCCACTCGCGTCCCAGCCTGGCCGCGGCGCGGACGCCGGACAGGGCGCCGTCCTCATGGAAGCCCCAGCCGTGGTAGGCGCCGGCGAACGCAAGGCGGCCGTCGCCCAGACCCAGGATCTGCTGCTGGGCGCGCAGCGAATCCGGCGTGTACTGCGGGTGTTCGTACACCATCTGTTCCAGCACGGTCCCGTCCCCAATCAGTTCGGATTCGCCGAGGCTGACAATGTAGCGCTTGCCGTCCGCCGGTTCCAACCGCTGCAGCCGGGTCATGTCATAGCTGACCAGAACCCGGTCCGGCCGGGCGTCGCAGGAGGGCAGCCGGTAGTTCCAGGAGGCCTTGGCGTTGTCGCTGGCGGGCAGCACGGCGTCGTCGCGGTGGAAGACCGTGTGGTTGACCGAATAGGGCATGCCGGCCAGGGCCTCCCGTTCGGCGGGCGAGGCGTCCTGGAGCATCTGCAGCGCCTGCGCCGGGTGGGTGGCGATCACGACGGCGTCGAACTGCTCGGTGCGCTCCCCGGCGCTGACTTCCACCCCGCCGGCGTGGCGTCGGACCCGGGTGACCGGGTTTGACAGCCGGATATCCGGCAGCGTCGCGGCGAGCTTGTCCACGTAGCTGCGTGAGCCGCCCGTGACGGTCCGCCACTGCGGGGAGCCCTTGACGCCGAGGAGTCCGTGGTGGCCGAGGAAGGTGAAGAGGTAGCGGGCCGGGTAGGCCAGCGCGGTCGTCGGGTCGCAGGACCAGACGGCGCTGACCACCGGGGTCATGAAGTGCACGATGAAGTAGCTGCTGAACCTCTCCCGGTCCAGGAACTCGCCGAGGGTCAGTTCCGGCGCGTCAGCCCCTGTGCCGTTGCCGGCCGCTTCCGCCTCGGCGAGCAGGGCGCGGGCCCGGCGGTAGAAACGTGTGATCTCCAGCAGCATCAGCAGGTAGCGGCCGCGCAGCAGGGTGGAGGGCCGCGGGATGATGCCCCGCGCGCCGCCCCGGGCGCCGGCGTATTCGAGGCCGCAGCCGTCGCAGCGGATGGACATGCTCATTTCCGAGTCCTGGGTCTGCACGCCCAGTTCGTTGAAGAGCCGCAACAGGGTGGGATAGGTGCGGTTGTTGTGCACGATGAAGCCGGTGTCGATGCCCAGCGTGGAACCGTCCGACTGGCGGACGTCGTGCGTGTGGGCGTGGCCGCCGAGCCGTTCATCCGCTTCGAAGACCGTGACCTTGTCGCGCTGGTTCAGGACGTAAGCGGCGGTCAGGCCCGCCACCCCGCTGCCGATCACGGCGACGCGCCGTCCATCCGGGATGCTTGCTGCTTGCTGCACTGGTCTGCTCCTGTTGCTTCGCCTGAATCGTCCTGGTGGATCGTCTTATGGGCAATTCGTAACTGCGGGGCAACCGGATGAGTGCAATTTCCCAGCCGATGCCTGAAACCCAATGTGCCAGAATGAAGCGGGATTTCGGTCCCGCCTCACCGTAACCACCGAAGGGCAGCCACTTGATCAACCCCGTGCATCTGAGAACGCTCGTGGAAGTGGTCCGGCTGGGCTCGTTCGCCGCGGCCGCTACCCGGCTGGGCTACACGGCCTCGGCGGTGTCACAGCAGATGTCGGCCCTGGAGCGCGACACCGGGGTGGACCTGTTCCAGCGTTCGGCGCGCAGCGTCCATCCCACGGAAGCCGCCGTCGTGATGACCCGGCACGCGGCCAAGGTCCTCACCGACATCGACGCGCTGATGGCGGCGGCAGCCCGGACCCACGACAGCGCCAGCCAGGAGCTCCGGCTGGGTATTTTCCCGAGCCTGGCCACCTACGTCCTCCCCCGGATCCTGCAGAACCCGGCGTGGAAGAACCTGGGCATCGAACTGCGGGTCTGGGTGGCCGAGCCGGGCCAGACCATCCAGGGCCTGCGCACCGGCGGCGAACTCGACGTCGCACTCGTCTACCAGGTGGGCCAGTCCGGCCTCGCGTGGCCGCACACGGTGAACCGGCAGTGGATTGGCGACGATGACTTCCGGGTGGTGCTGCCCGCGGCCTGGGGCATTGGCCCGGGGTCCCAGGTGGCCGCGGACCACCTGTCCGACATGCCCTGGATCATGCACCACCCCGGCACCAGTGACGCCACGGTGATTGAGCGGCTATTCGCCAGCTGCAACCTGCACCCGCGGGTGGTGGCCTACAGCGACGATTTCCACGCCAGCCTGGAGATGGCGGCCGCCGGGTTGGGCGCCGCGCTGGTCCCGGAGCTGGCCCTGCTGCACCGGCCCGCCGGCGTGGTGGTGCTGGACGTCCCCGAGATCCGCCTGGCCCGCAACGTCTTCGCCCTGCTGCCCAAGGAGCAGCAGACGGCCCAGGTCCAGCTGTTCGTGGAGCTGCTGGCGGACACGCTGCACACGCTCGTTAGCACGCGCCGCGACTGAGCCCTCGCCCCGGGCCGGGGCCGGGGAGATCGGTCCGGGCCTCATCCCCCGCATCGTCCCGGGCTATTTCCGGAGCTTCCCGGGCTTTTTCCGGAGCCTCCCGGCCGGTGCTACGAGCGCGCTGATGATCCGGTGCTTGGCTTTGGTGTAGGGCGGGTAGATCAGTTCCAGGGTGTCCGGCCAGTGCGGCTTGGAGAGGGTGGAGCGTTCGTGCGAGAAGGTCCGCAGCGAGTGCTCGCCGTGGTAGGCGCCCATGCCGCTGTTCCCGACGCCGCCGAACGGCAGGCCCGGTACGGTCAGGTGCGCGGCGGGGACGTCGAAGCACAGCGCCCCCGAGGAGGTTTGTTCGGAAAAAGCCTGGCGTGTATCGGCGTCGTTGCTGAATACGTACAACGCCAGCGGCTTGGCTCCGGCGTTGATCGTCCGGATTGCCTCGTCCCTGCCGCTCACCGGAACCAGCGGCAGCAGCGGGCCGAAGATTTCCTCCCCCATCACGGCGTCCCCCGGCGCGGGCCGCAGCAGCGTCGGGGCGAAGTGCCGGCTGGCGGCGTCGCGTTCGCCGCCGTGGATCACGGTGCTGCTGTCCGCGGGCGCGGCGACCCGGTCGAAGTGCCGGTCGTTGACGATCCGGCCGTAGGACTCGCTCTGCGCGGAATCGGTTCCGAACAGCGCCGCGATGGCCTTGACCAGCTCGCGTTCCAGCGGCACCAGGACGTCCTCCGTGGCGAGGATGTAGTCCGGTGCCACGCAGGTCTGCCCGGCGTTCATGAACCTGCCCCAGGCAATCCGCTTGGCGGCCTTGGCCAGGTCCGTGGAGGAATCCACGTACGCCGGGGACTTGCCGCCCAGCTCAAGGGTCACCGGTGTCAGGTGCTCGGCCGCGGCGCGCAGCACCACCCTGGCGGCCGCCTCGCCGCCGGTGAAGAAGATGTGGTCGAAGCGCAGGCCCAGCAGCGCCGTGGTTTCGGGGATCCCCCCTTCAACAACCTGGGCCGCGCCGGGCAGGTACTCGGGAATCCATCGGGCCAAGGCGGCGGAGGTGGCCGGGGCATGCTCGCTGGGCTTGAGCACCACGGTGTTGCCGGCGGCCAGTGCCCCGGCCAGCGGGGCGAGCAGCAGCTGCAGCGGGTAGTTCCAGGGCCCGATCACCAACACCACGCCCAGCGGGGTGAGCTCGGTCCAGGCCTTTGCCGGCTGGACCGCCAGCGGAACGGACACCGGGCGCGGCCGCAGCCAGGCTTCGAGGTGTTTCTCCAGATGCGCCGCTTCCGCCGTGACAAATCCAATTTCGGTCAGCTGTGCCTCGGTCTCGTGCTTGCCCAGGTCGGCCGCCAGCGCCGCGGCGAACTCCCTGCGCCGTTCGACGAGCATCCGCCGCAGGCTGCCGAGTTGGTCCAGCCGCCACGCCAGCGGCCGGGTGGTTCCGCTGTCAAAGACTTCTCGGGCACGGGCAACGGTGGCGGCAACTGTTTGCATCCGATCAATGTACCGGTCCCCCGCCCCGCGCCGGGGGCGGTATCGGATAATTGCCGGGGGATGCTGGAACGGACCAGTTTTCAGGACTATGTTGAAGACATGAGCAAGGTAGCGAGCCAGCACTTTGGAGAGATCGAGCTCAACCACGGGCGGGACCATAATTTCGCCGCCAAGCATGAACTGGCGGGCCAGCCCCTGGAGCTTGACCTCAACGTCAACGCGCATGACCACTTTGATGAAGCGGCCATGCACAAGGTTGACTACCGGCTGCGTTTCCTGCCCGAACTGGTGGACCAGGTCCGCGAAATGATCGCCGAGGAACTGGAGCAGGACGGCACCAGCCCGCAGGAGTACCTCCGCTTCCACTGCAACGCCATCAAGCCCGAGCACCTGCAGCAGGTCTTCGGCGTCACGGACAAGGCCCAGCTGACCAACCAGGTCTTCCTCAAGGCACTGAAGCTCGGCCACGTGGGCATTTACCCGGGCCAGCCGGAGCGCTACTTCGTGCTCGACTTCACCCTGGGCGCGCACTTCACCGACGAGGTCCTGGTCGCCTCCGCGGACGAGGACGGCGTCGTCGACGACGAGATCCTCTGGGAATCCTGATCGAATGCTCCCTAGCCGCCCTTTAGGGCGCTCAAAACGGCACCTACTCAGCAGCCGCTGACTGGAACGTACGACGGCGGCCGGCCACCTTTGCGGGGTGGCCGGAAGCCGTCGTTGGTACAGCCGGTGCTACCGGGCGGCTTCGAGCAGTCCGGCGCGGACCGTCTTGGTGGCCGTGACCAGGTTGCGCAGGGACTCCTCGGTCTCGGCGTAGCCGCGGGTCTTCAGTCCGCAGTCCGGGTTGACCCAGAGCTGGCGGGAAGGGACGTGCTTGACCGCGGTGCTGAGCAGTTCGGTGACTTCCTGCTCGCCCGGGACGCGGGGTGAGTGGATGTCGTAGACGCCCGGGCCCACGCCGCGGCCGAAGCCGTGGGACTCGAGGTCGTGCACCACTTCCATGCGGGAGCGGGCGGCCTCGATCGAGGTCACGTCGGCGTCGAGGCCGTCGATCGCGTCGATGATCACGCCGAACTCCGAGTAGCAGAGGTGGGTGTGCACCTGGGTGGCGTCGGCGGCGCCCGCGGTGGCGAGCCGGAAGGACTTCACGGACCAGTCCAGGTAGGCCGCCTGGTCGGCCCTGCGCAGGGGCAGCAGTTCGCGCAGTGCGGGCTCGTCGACCTGGATGATCTTGATGCCGGCGGCTTCCAGGTCCGCGATCTCGTCGCGGAGCGCCAGGGCCACCTGGTTGGCGGTCTCGCCGAGGGGCTGGTCGTCGCGCACGAAGGACCACGCCAGGATGGTGACCGGGCCGGTGAGCATCCCCTTCATCGGTTTGTTGGTCAGAGACTGCGCGTAGCGGGCCCATTCCACCGTGATCGGGGCGCTGCGCGTGACGTCACCCCAGAGGATAGAGGGACGGGTGCAGCGAGAGCCGTAAGACTGGACCCAGCCGTGGACGGTGACGTCGAAACCTTCCAGGTTTTCGGCGAAGTACTGCACCATGTCGTTGCGCTCGGGTTCGCCGTGGACCAGGACGTCGAAGCCGAGCTCCTCCTGCAGCTCCACGACGCGCTTGATCTCATCCTTCATCAGCTGTTCGTACTGTTCGGTGCTGAGCTCGCCCTTGTTGGCGCGTGCCCGGGCGGTGCGGATCTCGGCGGTCTGCGGGAAGGAGCCGATGGTGGTGGTGGGCAGCGGCGGCAGGTGCAGCGCCTCGGCCTGCGCGGCTTCGCGGACCGTGTAGGCGGAGCGGCTGAAGTCCGCGTCGGTCAGGGCGGTGGTGCGGGCCCGGACCTCGGCGCGGCGGACGCCCTCGGCCCCGGCCCGGGAGGCGATGATGCGGGTGGCCTCCTCGATGGCCGGGCGGACCGCTGCCGGGTCGGTCAGCAGCCCGGCGAGGGTGACAACCTCGGCGGCCTTCTGGTCGGCGAAGGCGAGCCAGCTGCGCAGATGGGCCGGGAGCTGGGCCTCCTCCCCGGCGTCGTGCGGGACGTGCGCGGTGGTGGTGGACGTGCTGACGGCGAGCCTGGCCACGGACTTCTTCAGTTCGGCGATCTTCGCCGCGGAGGCGGCCAGGTCATTGCGCCAGATGTTGTGGCCGTCCACGACGCCGGCAACGAGCGTCTTGTTGCCCAGCGCGGCGAGCGCGGCGGCGGAGGGGACGTCGCCCTTGAAGACGTCCAGGTGCAGGGCGTCGATGCCGGTGGCGGCGAGCGTGCCGAGCAGGCCGTTGAGCGCGCCGTACGGGGTGGAGACGAACAACTGCGGGCGCTGTGCCGCGGCTGCGAGGACCTCGTAGGAACGGGCAACGGCGGCCTGGATCTCTTCGGCCGGGGTGTCCTGGTCCACCACCAGGGCGGGTTCGTCGAGCTGGATCCAGCTGGCGCCGGCCGCGGCAAGCTTTTCCAGCAGCGCGGTGTAGACGGGCAGGATGTCCTCAAGGCGGGACAGCGGGCTGAAGTCGGCGGGGGCGCCGTCGGAAGCCTTGCTCAGCAGCAGGAAAGTCACCGGGCCGACGAGGTACGGGCGGATCTCAACACCGTGGGCCAGCGCGTAGTCGAATTCCTCAACGATCCTGGCGGACGTCAGCGCGAAGGTGGTCTCCGGGCCGATCTCCGGGACGAGGTAGTGGTAGTTGGTATCGAACCACTTGGTCATTTCCAGCGGCTGCTGGTCCTTGGTGCCGCGGGCCAGGGTGAAGTAGCCGTCGATGTCGAGCTGGCCGTCCGCGTTGAGCAGGTTACCGAAGCGGGCCGGTACGGCGCCGAGGTGGGCGGCGGCGTCGAGCACCTGGTCGTAGTAGGAGAACGTGCCGGGGACGGCGGCGGCTTCGGTCAGGCCGAGGCCCTGGAGCCGCTTGGCCGTGCCGAGCTGGATCTGCTTGGCGGCGGCGTCCAGGGCGGCGGCGTCGATCTTGCCGGCCCAGTAGGCCTCGACGGCCTTCTTGAGTTCGCGGCGGCGGCCGATGCGCGGGTAGCCCAGGATCGAGGCGGCCGGGAACGGAACGGGCACAGCGGTGTTCGTGTCAGTCATGGGAGGTCCTAAGAGTTGGTGGTGCAGTGTGCAGGGAAGTTGCGTTGGTTGCCGGTGTCAGCTGGCGAGCTGCCGGCGGGCCACGGTGCGCCCGTGGCTGCCGTGCCGGTTGCCGCTTCGCGGCCGCGGCAGGGCGAGCTTGTCCAGCACGTCCAGGGCACTGGCGTGCTCGTTGAAGGTGTACAGGTGGAGACCGGGGGCGCCGGCGTCCAGGGCGGCGTTGGCCAGGTCCACGGTGGCCCTGACCCCGATCCGGTTGCGTTCGGCGTCGGTGTCCGCGGCGGCAAGCCGTTCCATCAGTTCCGGGGCCGGTTCGACGCCGGTCAGTTCGCCCAGCCGGGTGAGCCGGCGGACGCTGGTGAGCGGCATAACTCCGGGGATGATCGGGATGGTGACCCCCGCCCGGCGCGCCTGGGACAGCAGCCGCGCATATTGCTCGGTACGGAAAAAGACCTGGGTGATGGCGAAGTCGGCGCCGGAGCGCTGTTTCGCCAGCAGCACCTCGACGTCGTGCGCCTCACTCGGCGATTCGGGGTGCCGGGTGGGGTAGGCGGCGACCCCGACGGCGACTTTTCCGGCGCACAGCAGCGCCGATCGGCGCTGTTCAACGCGGCGGATGAGTTCGATCAGGTCCTGGGCGTAACGCAACGAACCTTCCGCCGGGACGCCGCCGTCCCGGGGCTGGTCGCCGCGAAGTGCCAGGATGCCACGCACGCCGACGTCGAGCAGTTCACCGATGACCTCGGCCAATTCCTGCGGGGTGTTGCCCACGCAGGTCAGGTGCGCCAGCGGGCGCAGCTGGGTTTCCTGTACCAGGCGGTGGATGAGTTCGACGGCGGTACTGCGGTTGGAGCCGCTCGCGCCGTAGGTCACCGAGACGTAGTCGGGGCTGGTGGTTTCCAGCTCCCCGATCGTGGTCCAGAGCGACTCCGCGGCAGCGGGCGAACGCGGCGGGAAAAGCTCGTAGGACAGGGCGACGGGGGCCGCTCCGGCGAGATTTGGATGTGCGTCAATAAGGCTTGGTGGAGACATTTGCGTCCTTGGCTGTGGGCCATTGCCGCCAGCGGGCCGGCATCGAAGCCAGCGCTGCCGCCAATGAGTTGAGTTTGGGGAACACGGAGGGAACTTCAGCAGCTCGCAGTCGCGACTGTTACGCCTGCTTCGAAGCTGTCCGTGAGCAAATGTCAGGCCCACATGGGGGCACCCACACCCTCCTTGGCTGCCAGTGGAATATTTCGAGTGAAATTTTTCCGTTGGCCGGCCTGCAGCGGAGGATCGCTGACACGTTACCGGGGTAACTTGCTTACGACTTTAGGGTCCGCTGGAGTGGCATTCAAGTCCCCTGTCGAATTAAGACGTGTCTTTACGACGCCGGGAGCCACGCTGCAGAATATTCTTCGCCAACGTCGGGACTCCCTTTTGTCGGCGGGGCGGGTCTATCCTGAGGGCATGATCCAGCTTCCAGCCAGTTACCAGGAGTATCTCGCCGGCAAGAGCGAGAGCGTCGTCAACACCGTCCGGCCCGTCCTGATGCAGTCGGCAGCGGAAAAATTGCACGGGGTCCGCGTGGTGGTCCACCCGCACGACCACCAGGCCCATCTGGATGACACCATCCCTTTCGGGACCGTCATCGAGGACATCGACTGAGGTCAGCGACGCGTGCCACGGCTCCCGGCCAGGGGCGGGGCCGGCTCGTTAGCCCTCCAGCAGCAGGCGCTGCGAGCGGGGAGCCAGCGTGTGCTCCAGGACCAGGCAGGCGGCGCCGACGGCGCCGACGTCCTCGCCAACGCCGGTGCCCACGACTTCGATGCCGTGGATCTTCCGGGTGGCGCTGTTCTCCGCCACAAGCTCAGGGACCAGAGTCAGGTACGTTTCGGAGAGGCAGCTCCAGAACGGTCCCCCGAAGACGACACGGTCCACGTCCAGGGTGTTGGTGATCGCTGACACCGCCCGGGCCACGAGCGCGGCGGAGCGGTCGATAATCTGCGCGGCCGCCTGGTCACCACCGTAGGCCTGGGCACACAGCTGGGCGAAGCGTTCCTGGACCGCCGGGCCGGTGTTTTCCCCGCGCGGTCCAGCCAGTACCCCGGCTTCCTGTGCCTGGGCAACGAGCACCTGGGGGATGACCGTGGACTTCACACAGCCGCGCAGCCCGCAATCGCACAGGGCGCCTCCCGGGTCCACCACAATGTGCCCGATTTCGCCGGCGTTTCCGGACGTGCCACGCACTACCTCGTCGTTGAGGACGATTCCGCAGCCGATCCCGGTGCCCATGTACATGAAGATGAAGCTGCCGGCCCCGCTGGGTCCCCCGGCCCACGTCTCCGCGACGGCAGCGCTGGTGACGTCCTTGTCCACGAGCGTGGAAAGGCCCGTGGCTTTGACGAGGGCGTCCCGCAACGGGACGCGGTCCCAGCCGAGCAGGAGCGGCGGGTCGACCACCGTGCCCTCATTCAGGTCGATGGGGCCCGGGGACGCGACGCCGAGGCCGGCGATCTTGGCAGGGTCGACACCGGAATCGGCGATCAGCTGTTTGATCTCGGCGGCAATGGTGTCAATGACGGCGCCGGGATCGGCGCCGGACGGGGTCTTGATCCGGGAGTGCTTGACCACGGCGCCCACGAGGTCCAGGACGACGAAGGTCGTCACCGCGGGATCGAGGTGGACGCCGACGGCGTACATTCCGGCCGGGTTGAGCCGGAGCATGGTCCGGGGTTTGCCCGGGCCGGTGCCTTCCTTGCCCGCCTCGACAATCAGGTTCTGGTCCAGCAGCCTGCGGGAAATGTTGGAGATGGTCTGCGGCGAGAGTCCGACGAGCTGCGCGAGTTCCACCCGGCTGAGCCCGCCCGGCGCGCGCCGGATCGCGTCCAGGATGACCGTGAGGTTGAAATCCCCCATCCGGGGGAGGTTCGTTCCGCGTCGCGGCGAGGGTGTGCGGATCTCAGTCACTGATACCTCTAAACGTCTTCGGCCAAGCACTGCTGATGTCAAAAATGGTACGTTACGTGCGGCCCCAAGCCCCCACTCTCCGCTGTCACAGTCGGATAGATTTCCTCCGGGCGGGCCGGGGTGTCCCTCGCCCGGGCCCGGGCTGGTCCCGCGTCCGCGCCCGGACTGGTCCGGGCCTAGCCCTGCGGGGCTGCCTGTCGCGGCTGGCGGATGCTCGCAGTGACAGTGAATTTCGGGTTTCGGCCCACCTCGCGGGTGGGCCCGACCAGGCGTTCCAGGGCGGGCCGGTACTGCAAGTGGCTGTTGAACACCGTCCAAAGTTCGCCGCCCGGAGCCAGGACCCTGGCCGCTGCTTCGATCAGTTTGATTCCCGCCCCGGCGTGCACCGCGGCGCCGAGGTGGAAGGGCGGATTGAGCAGGACCAGATCGGCGCTGGCGTCCGGCAGGGTGCTCATGGCGTCGTCGTGCAGGACCTCGATCTGAGAGTCCAGGCTGTTGGCGTGTGCCGTGGCCGCGGCGGACTCGACGGCGGCCGCGGACCGGTCTGTGGCCGTGACCCGGGCGTCGGGATGGCTGCGGGCGTACAGGGCGGCCAGGATCCCGGTGCCGCACCCGAGGTCGACGGCGTGCCCGGCGCCGGGCATCTCCGGCAGGAAGTCCAGCAGGAACCGGGTTCCGATGTCCAGCCCGGTGCCGGCAAACACAGCCCCCCGGGCGCAGATGGTAAGCCCCAGCCCGGCGTTCCGCTCCGCGACCGGGAAGGGCGGGCTGGCGGCCGCAGGCTTCGCGGCCCGGGCCAGCAGGACGCGTGACTTTTGCCGGGCCAGCTGCGGCTGCACCTCACCGAAGTACCGCTCCAGCACGGCGTTCATCCCCAAGCTCATGTGCTTGACCCTGCCGCCGGCCAGCAGCACCACGTCTGGCGCGGCGTACCGGGCGACGGCGTCCGCGGTCTCCTCCAGCTCGGCGAGCGACCGGGGCAGCTGAAGCAGGACCAGGGACGCGCCCTCGAGGGCCTCGGCCAGCGGGAGCTGTTCGAACCCGGCGGTCAGTCCGGTAGCCTCGGCGTTGTTGCGCAGCGCGCGTTCGCCGGTAATCAGGTCCTCGTGCACCCGCACCGGGTAGCCCTCAAAGCCGGTGCCCTGCCAGCCCAGGGCGAGCACACCGAGGGTCAGTGCACCGTAACGGTCGCCCACCACGGCGGTCCGGCCGCCGGGTGCCAGCTGACCGGCGGCCCGCAGGTCCGCGGCGGTGTCCAGCAGCAACCGGTCGGTGGCATCCCACGCCTGGAGGTTGGCCGTCTCGACGTCGGGGAATCTGCGGAGCCGGGAGAAGAGCGATTCGAGCTTGTTGTCCGCCACGCGCGGTTTGCCGCCGTTTCTTGTCGGGCCCTCACTGATCGGGCTGGGGGTTTGGTGCACCGCTTTACGATATCCCGAACCGGCCAGCAGTTTGACGATTCCGGCGACGGCCGCCCGGCCCGCCCGATTGGCCCCGATGGTGGAGGACGAGGGGCCGTAGCCCACCAGGTGGATTCGCGGCTCCGCCGCGACGCGGGTGCCGTCCATGGCGATGCCGCCGCCGGGACCGCGGAGGTGCAGCGGCGCGAGGTGCTCCAGCTCGGCCCGGAAGCCCGTGGCCCAGAGGATGACGTCGGCGGGCAGGAAGCTGCCGTCCGCCAGCCGCACTCCCCCGGGCTCAATGCCGGTGAACATCCGGTGGCGCTGGAGCACGCCGCGTGCGGCGGCAGCGCGCAGCGCCGGCGTCCAGATCAGTCCCGTCGCGGCGACGACGCTCTGCGGCGGCAGACCCTGCCGCACCCGTTCCTCAACGAGGGCGACGGCGTCGTGGCCGGCCTGCCGGTCGAAGGGGGCGTCGCGCCAGAGAGGTTCCCGCCGGGTAAACCAGGTGGTGCTGGTGACCTTGGAGATCTCGTCCAGCAGGCCGACCGCGGAGATGCCGCCGCCCACCACGATCACGTGTTGGCTGCGGAATTCCTCTGCGGAGACGTAGTCCGCCACGTGCAGTTGCCGGCCGCGGAAGCTTGACTGGCCCGGGTAGATCGGCCAGAACGGGCGCGTCCAGGTGCCGGTGGCGTTGATCACGGCCCGGGCGGACCAGGCGCTGCTGGAGGTGGCAAGACGGAGGCGCCCGCCGGGGTTGCGGTCCTCCCGGCTGACGGAGCGAACCTTCACCGGCCGTTCGACGGCGAGACCCAGCCCGGCCTCGTAACCGCCGAAGTACCGGCTCAGGAAGCTGGAACTGGCTTCCTCAGGATCCACCGCCGGCTGCGGGATGCCCGGCAAGTCGCTGATGCCGTTCACGGTGGCCATCAGCAGGCTTTTCCAGCGGTGCCGCCAGGCGCCCCCGGGGCCGTCCTCTGCGTCGAGCACCACGTAGCTCGGCGGGCCGTCGGTGCCGGGCGGAGTGGCGCTTTCCGGGCCCGTGCTGGCCGGGCCGCCGTCCGGTCCCGGCGGCACGGCGGGGACGAAGCCACGGCGTTGCAGATGGTAGGCGGCTGACAGTCCGGCCTGCCCGGCGCCGATGACCACGACGTCGGCGAACCGCAGTAGCGGCCGCAAGGTGTCGTTCACGGGGCTCATCCTAGTTCAGCGGAAAATAAAGCGAGGCCCCGCTCAATGAGCGGGACCCCGTTCGGTGGAGCTGAGGGGACTCGAACCCCTGACCCCCTGCATGCCATGCAGGTGCGCTACCAGCTGCGCCACAGCCCCAAACCCGTCGTTGACCGAGCCCTCAGGAAGCCGGTTCGATCAAGCAACCTGATTAGCTTAATCCACATTTGCCGCCGACGCTAATCGGCGCGCGGCGTGTCGGCGGCTGGGTCCTCCTTAACGGTGCGCCGCCGCAAAGGCACAAAAAAATCCGCCGGAATC
This sequence comes from Arthrobacter sp. SD1074B, assembly GCF_056780195.1. Lineage (NCBI taxonomy): Bacteria > Bacillati > Actinomycetota > Actinomycetes > Micrococcales > Micrococcaceae > Arthrobacter > Arthrobacter sp. SD1074B. The sequence continues at coordinate 2,286,248 of NZ_JBRAZT010000001.1, forward strand.
TTGCGATTCCGGCGGATTGTCCGGTGGAGCTGAGGGGACTCGAACCCCTGACCCCCTGCATGCCATGCAGGTGCGCTACCAGCTGCGCCACAGCCCCGAATTTTCGCTGCTCCGAACTCGTTCTCTCCGAAGCAACTCAAATATCTTAGATCAGCACTTCTGAAAATTCCAAATCGGGCATATTCAGGGTTTTGCGCCGTCTGGTGCCGCCCCTCCTACTCGGCGTCGGTGGCCGCGGTTGCCTTGGCGGAGGTGTCGTCGCCGAGCTGCAGGTCCACGACGGGGCAGTCCTTCCAGAGCCGCTCCAGGGCGTAGAAAACGCGGTCTTCCTCGTGCTGGACGTGGATGACGACATCGGCGTAATCCAGCAGCACCCAGCGTCCGCCGGAGCGGCCTTCGCGGCGGACCGGCTTGAGGTCGAACTTGGACAGTTCATCCTCGATGCCGTCGACAATGGCGTTCACCTGGCGTTCGGACGGCGCGGACGCGATCAGGAAGACGTCCGCCAGGGCAAGCCGCTCGCTGACGTCGAGGGCCACAATGTCGTCGGCCAGTTTTTCCGCGGCGGCGCGGGCTGCGTGGCGGGCTGTGGCGATGGATGAATCGGTTGCAGTCACGGGACTCCTTGTTGAAAGTAAAAGCTGCTGAAGGTAAAAGCTGTCAATGCTGGAAATGCTGTGTGGTCGGAAGGGGCTGCTTCGCCTGGGACGCGGCCGGGGTGGCCGGATCGCCCGCTGGCGGCTGCGGCGCAGTCGCTAGGGGGCCAACCCGGTGATGATCAGGATGATGCCGGCAATGAGGGCCAGCACACCGAGGGACAGGACGCCGAGCTGAAGGGCGCGCAGTCGCCGTGCGCGGCCCAGGCCGGCCGTGGCGGCGTCCAGCGGATCAAGCCCGTACGCGGAGTTGGCAGCAACCGGCGGACGCGCGGCGAACTCCTCCTCCGCCACCGGAGCCCCGGGATTTTCCGGGGCGGCTGCCCCGGCCGGGCGGCGGGCCGTGGCGGACTGCGCAGCTGCCTCGGCACGGGCCAGCACGCCTGCGCGGCCGTTGGCCGGACCGGCATCCCGCTTGCGGGACGGGCCCGGCCGGCGCGGGGTGCGGGGCGGCTGGACCTTGGGGCTGGAGTTGGTAACCAGCGGGACATACGACGTGGCGGGGCGCTTCATAACCGGCCGCTCCATGCCGGGGACCTCGACGAATTCCAGCGGCGTGACCATGGCCAGGTTGCTGGCTGTCGAGGGGGCGTTACTCTGGGGTTCGCTGCGGGGCTGGGACGGCTGGCTGTTCTGCTCCGCCAGCTTTTGCTTCGCGGCCGCCCGCCGGTTCAGCACGGCGGCGCGTTCGGCCAGGGCGATCTGCTCGGCCAGGACCTCCGGGTTGACGGCGTCCGGATCCGTGGCAGCGATGTGTTCCATCTTTGCCACCTGGTTGCGGGCCTGCTCGGCGAGGAGCTCGCGCGCGGCGAGGGCCTGCTCAACGCTCATCCCCTCCGGCAGTTTGCCCCCCGGGCCGGGCGCGCCGGCGTCCTGCCGCGCTTCGACTGCTTCCGGCGCAGAAGCGGCTGAGCCGGCGGAGCTGTCCTGGCCGGCCGGCCGCCTGGCAGCCGGCCCGACCACCGGGTGCGAGCGGGTCCGGGGCGACGGCATCGGCACGATCGGGTTGGCGGAGGTGGCAGGGGCGGTTTCTTCGGCCAGCTGCTGGAGCCGGAGCTGGCGGCGCGTGGGCGCTCCGCCGGGTGAAAGCTGGCCTTCCTTTTCGGCAAGTTCCTTGATGGTGCGCAGGGCGGCACGGTCGCGGGCCCGGATCTGGGAGGACCGTTCGGCGGCGGACGTCGTCCGGACCGAGTCCACCGGGCCCGGGATACGGCGGCGGCCGGTGGTCTCGGCCTCGGTCGGTTCCTCGGGACGCCCGGAGGTGGCGGCATCCCCGCCGTCCGGCCGGGAGCCGGGACCTGAGCCGTCATGTGTGCGGGCAGCCTGACCTGCGCCGGCACCCGTGGTGCCGGCGCCCGTGGTCTCTTGCTGGCGCTCCTCCCTGGCCTGGCGCAATTCGCGGCGGCTGCGGACGGGAGGCTGTTCCTGACTCATTGGAGGCTCACTCGGTGCTGGCGGTCTGGTTTGTTTCGAGGGCGGGCGGCGACTCGTGGAATTCCACCGCGGGATCGGGCTGGCCGTCATACAGGTCGTACTTGGCGATGTACTGGACCACGCCGTCGGGCACGAGGTACCAGACGGGGTTTCCGGCCGCGACACGGGCCCGGCAGTCGGTGGACGAGATTGCCATGGCGGGGACCTCGAGCAGGCTCACGTCGTCCCGGCCCATGCCGTCCAGCACATGCCCGGGACGGGTCACGCCGACAAAGTGCGCCAGCGACCAGAGCTCGTCGATGTCTTTCCACGAGAGGATCTGGGCGAGTGCGTCGGCGCCGGTGATGAAGAACAGGTCGGCGTCCGGCCGCAGCGTGCGCAGGTCCCGGAGGGTATCGATCGTGTAGGTCGGGCCGGGTCGGTCGACGTCGACCCGGCTCACGGTGAAGCGCGGGTTCGACGCGGTGGCGATGACGGTCATAAGGTAGCGGTGCTCGGCCTCGCTGACCTTCCGGCTGCTCTTCTGCCATGGCTGCCCGGTGGGAACAAACACCACTTCGTCAAGGCCGAACTTCGCCGCGACCTCACTGGCCGCGACGAGGTGGCCGTGATGGATCGGATCGAAGGTGCCGCCCATCACACCCAGCCGCAGGCGGCGCTTCGCGCCGTGCTGCTTCACTGTGGCGGAAATATTAGTGGCCCTGGCCGTGGTCGTGCTTGTTCGGGTGCTGACGGTGCGGGTCCGCGTGCTCCTCGACTGCCTCGTGGCGCTTGCCGAGGTTGCCGTAGGACAGCGTGATGAACATCAGGACCAGCAGCAGCACGAACATCGACCCGCCGATAACGAATGGCGGCGCAATGAGCGGCGCGAGTTCCTCATGTTCGACGGCGACTGCGACGGACGTGGCGATCTGCTGAAACAGCATGTTCTCCCCTACTAAGTTCAACTATTGACGATTGCTTTACGGCGCCGGTGAATACCGCCGTTCCTGGCTTCTGTTCCATGTTACCGCGTTGCTAGGCCCGGACTTGGCCCTCGCCCTGCACGATCCACTTCGTGGTGGTGAGCTCGGTCAGCCCCATCGGGCCGCGGGCGTGCAGCTTCTGCGTCGAAATGCCCACCTCGGCGCCGAGGCCCAGCTCCCCGCCGTCGGTAAAGCGCGTGGAGGCGTTCACGATCACCGCGGCCGAATCCACCTCCGCGATGAACCGCTCGGCGTTGGCCAGGTCGTTGGTAAGGATGGCCTCGGTGTGCCCGGTGGACCAGGTGCGGATGTGCTGTACGGCTTCGTCCAGGCTGTCCACCATGGCGACCGCCAGGTCCAGGTCCATGTATTCGGTGGCCCAGTCCGCCTCGGTGGCCGGCACCGAGGCGATGGCAGCCGGGAGGGCAGCGCGGATCCGTTCGTCGGTGTGCAGGGTGACACCGGCGGCGCGCAGGGCGGCGGCGACGGCGGGCAGCACGGTGGACGCGGAATGGACCAGCAGCGTCTCCACGGTGTTGCAGACGCTGGGGCGCTGGGTCTTGGCGTTCAGCAGGATCTCGACGGCCATCTCTTCGTCCGCCGAGGCGTCGAGGAAAATATGCACGTTGCCTTCCCCGGTTTCAATGACGGGCACCGAGGAGTTCATCACCACGGTCTGGATCAGCTCGCGGCCGCCGCGCGGAATCAGGACGTCGACGCGGCCCCGGGCGCGCATCAGGACGTTCGCGCCGTCACGGCCGTACTGGTCCACGCTCTGCACGGCGTCGGCGGGCAAGCCGACGGAGTCCAGGGCGTCGCGCAGGATGCCGACGAGGGCTTCGTTGGTGGCGGCGGCGGCGCTTCCGCCGCGCAGGATCACGGCGTTCCCGCTCTTTAGGGCAAGGCCGGCGATGTCCACGGTGACGTTGGGGCGCGCCTCGTAGATCGCCGCGACCACGCCCATCGGCACGTTGACCTGGCGCAGCCGGAGCCCGTTCGGGAGGGTCTGGCCCCGGACCACGTTGCCCACCGGGTCCGGCAGGTTGGCAAGGTTTTCCAGTGCGGCGGCCAGGGCCTGCACGCGGGCTTCGGTGAGGCTGAGGCGGTCCAGCAGCGCCCCCGAGGTGCCGTTGGCCCGGCCGGCGGCGACGTCCTTGGCATTGGCGGCCAGGATCCGGTCCTGGTGCTCCAGCAGCGCGGCGCCGACGGCGCGCAGTCCGCGGTCCTTCCAGGCCCGATTGGCGCCGGCCATCCGGCGGGACGCTGTCCGGGACCGGTCGGCGATGGCATGCACGGCGGCTTCGATGTCCGTCGCGGCCGGCGGCAGGCCCGCAGAGGGCGCGTGGAGAACCGGCAGGTCGGGGTGCGAAGTCAGGGCCTCAGTCATGCTCCAAGTTTAGGCGAGCGGAGGGCTTAGACCAGCACCAGGTCGTCAACATGAACAACTTCACGGTCATAGCCGCGGCCCAGCGCCTTGCCGAGTTCGCGGGTGGAGCGGCCAAGCATCTGCGGCAGCTCCGCGGCGCCGTAGTTCACCAGGCCGCGGGCAATCACCGTGCCGTCGGTGCCGACCATCTCGACGGCGTCGCCTGCTTCGAAGTCGCCATGCACGGCGGAAATCCCGGCAGGCAGCAGCGAGGTGTGGCGGTCCCGCACGGCGCGGACGGCGCCGTCGTCGAGCACCAGCGTTCCCCGGACGGACGCCAGGTGGGCGAGCCAGAGCAGCCGGATCGGTTTGCGGGAGCCGTTGACGGAGAACCAGGTTCCCACGTCCTCCCCCGCCAGTGCGGCGGCGGCGTTCGCGGTGGAGGTCACGAGGGCATGGATCCCGGATCCGGCGGCGATGGACGCGGCCTCGACCTTGGTGACCATGCCGCCGGTGCCGACCCCGGCCTTGCCGGTACTGCCGATCGAGACGCCGTCGAGGTCGCGCGGGCCGGCGACGTGCGGAATCCGCTTGGCCCCGTGTGCTGGCGGCCCGTCGTACAGCGAATCGACGTCGGAGAGCAGCACGAGGGCGTCGGCGCGGACCAGGTGCGCCACCAGGGCCGCGAGCCGGTCGTTGTCGCCGAAGCGGATCTCGTGGGTGGCGACGGTGTCGTTCTCATTGACAACCGGAACCACGCCGAGGTTCAGCAGCCGGTCCAGCGCGCGGAAGGCGTTGGTGTGCTGGCTGCGGCGCATGAAGTCGTCCGCGGTCAGCAGCACTTGGCTCACCGTGACGCCGTGCGCGCCGAAAGCGTGGGTGTAGCGCGCCATCAGCAGGCCCTGCCCCACGCTCGCGGCGGCCTGCTGGGTGGCGAGGTCGCGGGGGCGTTTGTCCAGGCCCAGCGGCGCCAACCCGGCGGCTATCGCCCCCGAGGAGACGAGGATAATTTCAGTGCCCGCATTGCGCTTGTGCGCGAGGGCGTCGGCGAGGTCGGTGAGGGCTTCCTCGGCGATGCCGCCCTTGATGGACGTCAGTGAGGAGGACCCCACCTTGACCACGATCCGGCGGGCGCCGGAGAGCAGGGCACGGCTGGGCGCGGCTGCTGCCCCGGTGACGACGACGGCGTTACTCGTCATCGGCTTCGCCGAGTCCACTCTCCTTGAGCGGCTGCGGCGCGCGGCGGGCACTGACCGATTCGGTCCAAATACCGGCCTTGCGCTCTGCTTCCAGCTCGGCCCGCGCGGCGGCCTTCGCGTCGCGGCGCTCCTGCTGCTCGTCGCGCTTCTGGCCGCGGGTCGGGCGGTCGCCGATGTCGGCAAAGCGCACGTCGGTGCCGCGCGGAGAGGCCAGCAGCTCGGCGCCGGCCATCATGGTCGGCTCCCAGTCGAAGACAACGCCGTCGTCCTCGCCAATGACAACCATGTCGCCGGGCTTGGCGCCCTGCTTGAACAGTTCGTTTTCGACGCCCAGCTTGGCGAGGCGGTCGGCGAGGTAGCCGATGGCTTCCTCATTGGTGAAGTCGGTTTGCTTGACCCAGCGCACGGGCTTGTCGCCCAGCACGCGGAACAGCGGTTCCAGGTTCTTCTCTTCACGGCGGATCGTGAAGCCGCTCTCGTTGACGGCGCGCGGACGCAGCACGGGGGCCTGGACCTTGGGCGGTGTCGCGGCCACCGCGTCACGGGCGGCCTTGACGATCTCGGCCATGGCGAAGCCCAGCTGGCGGAGTCCCTCGTGGCTCGTGGCGGAAATTTCGAAGACCTTGTAACCGCGCTTTTCCAGTTCGGGCCGGACGAATTCGGCCATGTCCTTGCCGTCGGGCAGGTCGACCTTGTTCAGGGCGACCAGGCGGGGGCGGTGGTTCAGCGGCACGACTTCGCCGTCGGAGCCGGCGTAGCTCATGTCAACGGCGTACTTTTCGAGCTCGGCTTCGATCACGGCCAGGTCCGAGAGCGGGTCGCGGTCCGATTCCAGCGTGCCGCAGTCCAGCACGTGGACCAGCGCGGCGCAGCGTTCGACGTGGCGCAGGAAGTGGTGACCCAGGCCCTTGCCTTCGCTGGCGCCCTCGATCAGGCCCGGGACGTCGGCGATGGTGAAGCGCACGTCCCCGGCCTGCACGACGCCGAGGTTGGGGATCAGGGTGGTGAAGGGGTAGTCGGCGATCTTGGGCCGCGCGGCTGACATGGCCGCGATCAGACTGGACTTGCCGGCAGACGGGAAGCCGACCAAGGCGATGTCGGCGATGGACTTCAGTTCCAGGACGATGTCGCTGGAGTCGCCCTCGATGCCGAGCAGCGCGAAGCCGGGAGCGCGGCGCTTCTGCGAGGACAGCGCAGCGTTGCCAAGCCCGCCCAGGCCGCCGGCCGCGGCGATGAATTCGGTGCCTTCGCCCACCATGTCGGCCAGCACCGTGCCGTCCTTGCTCTTGACGACGGTGCCCTCCGGGACCGGGAGGACCAGGGTTTCGCCGTTCTTACCGCCGCGCCAGTCACCCATGCCGGGGCCGCCGTTGGTGGCGTGCCGGTGCGGGGCGTGGTGGTAGTCGAGCAGGGTGGTGGTCTGGGGGTCCACGCGCAGGATGACGTCGCCGCCGTTACCGCCGTTACCACCGTCGGGGCCGCCGAGGGGCTTGAACTTCTCGCGGTGGACGGAGACACAGCCGTGGCCGCCGGTACCGCCGGATACGTGCAGTACTACCCGGTCTACAAAGCTCGCCACGTGGATCTCCTCAGTGCTGTTCCTCGGGTCCGCGAGGGGCCCAAGATGATTGTAATGCGGTTAAAACACCGGTGGAGCGGACCAACTGGCCCGCCCCACCGATTTAGAACTTGTTGTTACTCTGCAGCTGCAGCAGCCACGATGTTCACAACGCGACGACCACGGCGGGTGCCGAACTCGACAGCACCGGGGGTCAGGGCGAACAGGGTGTCGTCCCCGCCGCGGCCAACGCCGGCGCCCGGGTGGAAGTGGGTGCCACGCTGGCGGACGATGATCTCGCCTGCGGAAACTACCTGGCCGCCGAAGCGCTTGACGCCAAGGTACTGGGCGTTGGAGTCACGACCGTTGCGAGTGGAGCTCGCGCCTTTTTTATGTGCCATTTGGAATGCCTGCCTTCAAAAATTCTGGGGAATCTGCTGGGACCTGAACAGTAACGAAACGTTACTTGATACCGGTGATCTTGACCTTGGTCAATTCCTGACGGTGACCCTGGCGCTTCTTGTAACCGGTCTTGTTCTTGAACTTCTGGATGACGATCTTCGGACCACGAAGGTCTTCCAGGATCTCAGCCGTAACCGTTACCTTGGCCAGGTCCTTGGCTGCAGACGTGACCTTGTCACCGTCCACCAGGAGCAGTGCGGGCAACTCAAAGGTGCTGCCGGCTCCACCGGGGACGCGGTTCAGGGTAACGAAGTCTCCAACGGAAACCTTCTCTTGGCGGCCGCCTGCGCGGACAATCGCGTACACCACTGGGGAACTCACTTCTCTCGACGTTTATTACTAGATTTGCGTGCGGAACCTGGGGCCGAAGTGTTCGGACCGGCTCACGCTGTGCCTCAACGCCGGTGGGTTCCCCGGGGGAACCCATGAGCTATCCCGTGGAAAGTCCTGCCCGCAGGGCGGGTGAACTGTTCCTCAGGGTCATAACCCAAGTGTTGGCGTAAGCACCGAAGATCTAGACTACGCTAAATTTGCCTTCGGCCGCAAACGAGGCTGGTCCCGGCGGGCAGTGCGTGACAGGCGCCACACCGCGCGTCCAGGGGACCCACGCTGTGGTGCTGCAGCGACCTTCCGGAACCGCGCCCAACTATCTTACCGGCTGCAACGCTCCCGCCGGCTCAGGCGTGCAGCCTCGGCGCGTCGAAAAACGCCACCTCATAGCGGGCGGAGTGTTCGAAAGCTTCGGCCATGGCGCCGCGCTCCGCCTCGGAGCCCCGGCGGCCAGCCGCGTCGGCGTACCTGATCGCCTGCCGGCTCGCCTCCGCGAACCCCTCGTCCGCGTAGGTGCGCAGCCACTCCGCGTAGGGATGCGCCGCCGGTGCGCCCGCAGCGATGAATTCGCGATGCAGCGTGGCGCCGACCTCTGCGTAGAGCCAGAAACACGGCAGCGCCGCCGCGATGAGCACGCCGTAGCTGCCGGCGAGTGAGGCCGCATGCAGGTGGTCCACATAGGCCTTGGTGACCGGGCCCGGCCGGGTGTCGGCCACGCGGGCGGCCAGCCAGTTCCGGTGCAGTCCGGCTTCGACTTCGAGGCACTGCTGCGCGGAACGGGACCAGAAGAGCTGTTCAGCTTCCGACGGCGCGAGGGCGGCGGCGCGGGACAGCACCCGGGAGTAGCCGGTCAGGTACAGGGCGTCCTGGCTGAGGTAGTAGGCGAACTCCCGTTCCGGCAAGGTGCCGTCGGCGAGCCCGCGGATGAAGTCCAGGCCATAGATCGCGTCCAGTCCGGCATCCGCGTACCCCGCGAGGACAGCTGCGAATTCCCCCTCGGCGGCCGTCTGGAGGTGGTGGAAATGGTGCACGGGGCCGTTGCCGGATCCGACGTTGAGGCGTCCGGCGTCCCGCAACGCACCCAAGAGCCAGGGCTTGACCTCGCGCAGTGCCGCCTCCCAGTCCCCCGCCCGTACCTGCACCGTGGCCAGTGCCGAAGACAGGGAGCAGCCGGTTCCGTGGCTGTTACGGGTGGCGATCCGTTCGCCCGGCACGACCACCGTTTCCTGCCCAAGCAGTCCCCCGGTGTTGACCAGCGCGTCCGGGCAGCCGCCGTCGCCGTCCTGGCTGATGTCGCCGTCCTGGCTGATGTCGCCGAGGTGTCCGCCCTTGACCAGCACCGTGGTGCCGGCCTGGGCGGCGAGCCGCTTGCCCTGTTCCAGCGCCCCGGCCCAGTCCGCGGCCGGCGGTTCGTCAAGCAGCATGGCCAGTTCGGCGAGGTTCGGGGTGATGAGGTCGGCCAGCGGGAGCAGGGAGCGCAGGGCGGCCGCGGCGGATTCCTGCAGCAGCCGGTCGCCGCTCGTCGCCACCATCACCGGGTCCAGGACCACGACGGCGGGCCGTGCCTTCCCGAGCCAGGCCCGGACGGCGTCGATCACCGCGGCATCGCCGAGCATGCCGATCTTGACCGCGTCGATGGTGATGTCGTCGCTGACCGCCTCCAGCTGTGCCGTCAGGAACGACGCCGGCGGCACGTGTACGGAGCGGACGCCACGAGTGTTCTGGGCCGTCAGCGCCGTGATGACGGCCATCCCGTAGCCGCCGTTCGCGGCGATGCTCTTGAGGTCCGCCTGGATACCGGCCCCGCCGGAGGGGTCCGAACCGGCGATCGCCAGCACGCGGGGAATCTGCGTGGCGGCGGCACCGTCGGTGGGCTCCGCTGCCGGGAAGGCGGACTGAAGGATTGAGGCCGGCCGGGTTGCGGCTGGCAGGGTCGATTGCAGCTGAGCCGATGAAGACAAGAGACATCCCTTCGCCGGTGCTAACCGGACAGGTTCAACGGGTCTGGATCTCAGCCGGCTCGATGCGCGGCACCCCGTGTCAGTCCCCAGCCTAGCTGTCCACGCCGGCAACTCCCCGTCGGCCCCCAGGATGACGGCCGCCCGGGGCGGGCGCACCTTAACGGACTCGCGGGTACCGTCCGGACCGACTGATGCTTCGTCGCTTCCGCACGATACCCGCGGGCCGTGGTGTGTCTGCTGGCCTACAGCTCCGACGCCGGTACGCCGACGCCGAGGATGATCGGTTCGTTGGCAGCGGGCTTCGCGGCCGACTTCGCCGGCTCCGGGGCCTTGGCTTCATGGACCGACCCGGCCGCAGCCGACGGAGTGGTCCCGCGCTGCTGCACGGACGTCTCGTTAGCGGCTCCCTGGGCGCGGCTGGCGCTTCGGTTCCGGCGCACCCGGCGGGGTGCGGCGCTGTCCGCTGCCGGAGCCTGGCGGACCGGTGCCTGCGCCGCGGGCGCCTTGGCAGCTTCCTCGCGGACCGGTGCCTGCGCCGCGGGTGCCTTGCGGGCTTCCCGTGCCGCGGGTGCCTGGGCCGCAGGAGCCTTCGCAGCTTCCTGGGGAGCCGGGGCCTGGGCCTCGGCGGTACGTGCACTCGGCGGCTGGATCCGAGCCGTCCTGGCGCGGCCGCGGCCCCGGGTGGCACGGGACCGCTCTGCAGCTGCAGGCGCCGGGTGCTCCGCCGCGGGAACCTCGGCTGCGGGCGTCTCCGCCGCGGCCGGGGCCGCTGCGGCAGGCTTGCCGACCTCGGCGTCGCCCAGGTTGGCGAATGCCTCGGTGAGCAGGTCCAGGGTCAGCGCAGGCTGCGGGGTCTCCTCCGCGTGCTCAACGAACGGCAGGGCCACCTGCTCGCCGCCGAAGGTCAGCACGGCCGCGGGACGCCCGGCTGCCTCCTCCGTCGAAGCCAGCTCCACGGCCGCCTCAAGGGCGGCCTGCCGGGTCTCGGCGTCGGGCGCCGCTGTCGCATCGCCGTCGTGCAGGTGGGCGGCGTGGGCGGCGGCGGCGATGTTGGCCAGTGCCGCGCGGGTCGCTTCTGCCTTGGCGTGGCGCTCCGCCTCAGTGGGCTCGGCGTGCACCGTGGCGGGTGCGGACGGCATGGCCTCGCCGGCTCCCTGGCCGCCCTTGCCCCGGCGGCGCTTGCGCTCACTGCGGGCGGCGGGCTGGTGCTCGGTCCGCGGGACGTAGTGTTCCGCGGCGACGGTGTTGGCGCGGCGGTGTTCTACCGGCTCGTCGTGGGTCACGATGCCGCGCCCGGCGCAGGCTTCGCACTGTTCGCCGAAGACCTCCAGCAGCCCGGTGCCCATCCGCTTGCGCGTCATCTGCACGAGTCCCAGCGAGGTCACCTCGGCGACCTGGTGCTTGGTCCGGTCCCGGCCCAGGCACTCCACCATGCGGCGCAGCACGAGGTCGCGGTTGGATTCCAGCACCATGTCGATGAAGTCGATCACGATGATGCCGCCGATGTCGCGCAGACGCAGCTGCCGCACGACTTCCTCGGCCGCTTCCAGGTTGTTTTTGGTGACGGTCTCCTCAAGGTTGCCGCCGCTGCCGGTGAACTTGCCGGTGTTGACGTCCACCACGGTCATGGCTTCGGTGCGGTCGATCACGAGGGAGCCGCCTGAGGGCAGGAAGACCTTGCGGTCCAGGGCCTTGTGGATCTGCTCGTCGATGCGCCATGCAGCGAAGATGTCCGTGTCCTTGGTCCACTTCTCGAGCCGGCCCACCAGGTCCGGAGCCACGTAGGTGACGTAGGCCTCGATGGTGTCCCAGGCTTCCTCGCCGGAGACGATCAGCTTGGAGAAGTCTTCGTTGAAGACGTCGCGAACCACCTTGATGGTGAGGTCCGGTTCGCCGTAAAGCAGTTCGGGGGCGAGGATCTTGGTGGAAGTGGACTGACTCTCAATGCCTTCCCACTGCGCGCGCAGACGGTTGATGTCATGCGTCAGCTCTTCCTCCGAGGCGCCCTCGGCCGCGGTGCGGACAATCACGCCGGCGTCTTCCGGCAGGCGGTCCTTGAGGATCCGCTTGAGCCGGTTGCGCTCGACGTCAGGCAGCTTGCGGGAGATGCCCGTCATGGAACCGCCGGGCACGTACACGAGGTAGCGGCCGGGCAGCGAGATCTGGCTGGTAAGGCGGGCGCCCTTGTGGCCGACCGGGTCCTTGGTGACCTGGACGAGCACGGAGTCACCGGACTTGAGCGCGTTTTCGATCCGGCGCTGCTTGCCTTCGAGGTTGACGGCGTCCCAGTTGACCTCGCCGGCGTACAGCACGGCGTTGCGGCCGCGTCCGATGTCGACGAAGGCGGCTTCCATGGACGGCAGCACGTTCTGGACCTTGCCCAGGTAGACGTTCCCGATCAGGGAATCCTGCTGGGTCTTGGAGACGAAGTGCTCGGCGAGAACACCGTCTTCCAGGACGCCGATCTGGATTCTGTCGTCGCGCTGCCGGACGATCATCTGGCGGTCCACGGATTCGCGGCGGGCCAGGAACTCGGCCTCGGTGATGACGGTGCGGCGGCGGCCGGTGTCGCGGGACTCGCGGCGGCGCTGCTTCTTGGCCTCCAGCCGGGTGGACCCCTTGACGGAGGTGACGCGGTTATTGACCGGGGCCTCGCTGACAGCGCGCGGCGCCCGGACGCGGGTCACCGTGTTGGGCGGATCGTCGTCCCCGCCGCCAGTCAGTTCGATGTCCTGGTCGCCCCGGCGGCGACGACGGCGGCGCCGCGACGTCACGCCCTCTTCGAGGGTGCCCTCGGAATCCTCGCCGGTTTCCGCTGCATCCTCGGCGGCGTCTTCGGCGTCGGTGTCCGCGTCGCCGGCGGCGCGGGTACGGCCGCGGCGTCCGCGGCTGCGGCGGCGACGGCGGTTGCCGGCGTCGTCGCCCTCGGCTTCTTCTTCGTCTTCTTCTTCGGCTTCCTCTGCCACCACCGGGGCCGGGCGCACGACGGTGCTCAAGTCCGGGGCCTGGAAGATCATCGAGGTGACAGCGCCGGGCGCGAGGAACAGCGCAGGTGATTCAGCGCTGGTCTCGGCGGCGGTCTCCTCGGACCCTGCCGCGGCAGTTTCTGCGGCGGCCGGCGCAGCGGTCGGTTCCGCGGCGGGGGCGGCAGACCGGACATCGACCTCGTTGGTCTCCACGGTTTCTTCGGGCTCCACGGCCGCCGGGGCGGCCTTGGCGCGGGAGGCGCGCCGGCGGACCGGCTTCTCGGGCGCGGCCTCCGCTACCGGCAACTCCGCAGGTGCTTCAACAGGCGCATACCCTGCGGTATCCGCGGCTGCATCTGTTGCGGCGGGCTGGACGTCGGCGGCGGCCGTCTTGCGCGACCGGCTCCGGCGGGCCGGGGCCTTGACCTCTGCGGCCTCGCTGCCGTCCGTCACGGTGCCGGCGTCAGCGACGACGTCGGCCGCGGCTGCCGTATCGGCGGCCTCCGCCTTGGGGGCCGCCTTGCGGCGGGTTCTGGTGGCCCTTTTGGGGGCCTCCGTTGCAACGGCGGTTTCCGGTGCTTCCTCGATAACGGGTGCTTCGTTGTTACCGGCTGCTAGCTGGTCATTATCCATATGTGGCGACACTCCTGCCCCTGATGTACCGCCACATCCGGCACCCGTGGGGGCAAATATTTGTCAACACCCGCAGGCATTGACAGAAGTCAATTGAATACCTCCAGGTTCGCACCGGCAGTGGGGTGCGGCAGCCCTGGAAGGCCGGCGAGCTTGTTCTGAAACCCGTTGATCCCATGTCACAACCAGGTGCCGTCCAATGGCATTGCGGGATAGGCCGGATCGAGGGATCCGAAGTATGCCCTGCTCATCATTGGCGGTCTTGCAAACAAAGTCGCCGGACTGAAACCCGAATGTGGATCGCGTCCCAGCCAGGTTCATTGTCTCACAGGAGCCGCGAAAGCAGGGCTAAGCGGGACATCCGGTCCGCGTCGTGGACCGAATCACTGGTGACGGCACGACGCCTCCCCGGGTACATCCAGCCCCCGGCGATACAATCGGCCCAAGAGCACCCGACGCAAAGGACTGAAATCCCATGCCCAGCATCTCCCACGCCCCCGACGACGTGACCGCCCACGAGCGCGGCGCCGGCGCGGCCGCTGCGGAGCGCCCGCTGCCCCTGATGACGCGTGACCGGCCGTTTGCCTGGCTCCTGCTGATCACCGGCGTGGTCGGCTGGCTCGCGTCCGGCACGCTGGTGCTGGAGAAACTGGAGGTCCTCAAGGATCCCAGCCACGTCACGGTCTGCGATGTGAACCCCTGGATTTCCTGCGGACAAGTGATGCAGACCTGGCAGAGCTCGGTCTTTGGGTTCCCCAACATGTTCATCGGGATCGTCGCGTTCGCCGTCGTCATCACCACGGCGATGGGCATCCTCGCCGGGGCCAGGTTTGCCCGCTGGTACTGGCTCGGGCTGCAGGCCGGCGTGACGCTGGGCTTCGCCTTTGTGGTGTGGCTCTGGTCCCAGGCCCTGTACTCGATCCACATCTTGTGCCCGTTCTGCATGATCGTCTGGGCCGCCATGATCCCGCTGTTCGTCTGGGTGACCGTGCGCAACGTCGGCCACGGGGTCATCCGGCTGCCCGCCGCGGCCACCGGCATCCTGGCCGACTCCGGCTGGATCCTGACCGCGCTGCTGTACGTCGCCGTGGTCGCCACCATCTTCTTTGCCTTCATCCAGGTCTTCATCGGGACCTCCGGCTACTGAGCCCGCGCCACCCCCGCCACGAATAAAGCGCGAACGTACACTTGGGGCCCCGCTTTCCTAGGAAATTGGGGCCCCAAGTGTACGTTCGCGCTTATGGGGGGTGCTTAAGTGTCCGTTCGCGCCGGACGGGTTAGAACCAGATGTTGATCTCGCGTTCGGCGGACTCGGCCGAGTCGGAGCCGTGGACCAGGTTCTGCTGGACCTTGAGGCCCCAGTCGCGGCCGAAGTCGCCGCGGATGGTGCCGGGGGCCGCCGTCGTCGGGTCGGTGGTGCCGGCGAGCGAGCGGAAGCCCTCGATCACGCGGTGGCCTTCGAAGATCGCGGCAACCACGGGCCCGCTGAGCATGAACTCGACCAGCGGCTCGTAGAACGGCTTGCCGACGTGCTCTTCGTAGTGCTGTTCGAGGAGTTCGCGGCTGGCGTTGACCTTCTTCAGTTCGGCCAGGGTGTAGCCCTTGGCTTCGATCCGGGCGATGATGCTGCCGGTCAGGTTGCGGGCGACGCCGTCGGGCTTGATCAGGACTAGGGTGCGCTCAGTGCTCACAGCTGCTCCAATGTGTTGGGGTGGGGTTCGGGACAAGTCTAGTTGCTCTGGCCTTCGGGGTTCGCGGCCTCCCAGGCCGCCTGCTCGCGTTCGCGCTGGACTGACTCCCGGTCGATCCGGATGCCGGTCCGGATGCCGTACCACCAGGTGATCGCGAACAGGCCGCCCACCACGAACATCGTGGGTTCGACCAAGCCGGTGAGAATCAGCAGCAGCTGCAGGATCCAGCCCAAGGCAACGCCCCACGGCTTCGAAAGGACCGCGCAGGTCAGAACCAGCACCGCGCTCAGGCCGATGCCGACCCCGAAGACCAGCAGCGGCGGCAGCTCGCCGCGCCGGAGGCCGAAGACCGCCAGGGTGCCG
Source organism: Arthrobacter sp. SD1074B (assembly GCF_056780195.1). Lineage (NCBI taxonomy): Bacteria > Bacillati > Actinomycetota > Actinomycetes > Micrococcales > Micrococcaceae > Arthrobacter > Arthrobacter sp. SD1074B. The sequence continues at coordinate 2,301,832 of NZ_JBRAZT010000001.1, forward strand.
AAGAGCGCCACGAAGGCCTCCAGCAGCAGCACCGTGGAGGCGAACATGACCTTGGTGGAACGGCGTTTCTTGGGCATGCCCGGGCGCCATTCGCGCTGGGCCTTGGTGAGTTTAGCCATGGGTTACGCCTCGGTCTTTCCGAGCAGGATCCGGGCCTCGGCAACAAGCGTGATGGACCCCGTGACCAGAATCCCGGCGGCTAGGTCGTCGTTGGACTCGGCCCGCTCCACGGCCCATTCGAGGGCGTCGTCGAGCTTCTCGGCGACGTGGACGTGGTCCTCGCCGAAGCCCAGATCCAGCGCCAGCTCCGCGAGGTCCTCGGCCGGTACGGCGCGGGGCGAGTTGGACTGGGTGAAGCAGTAGTCCGAAGCGAGGTCGCCCAGGGATTCCTTGAGCTGGCGGAGGATTTCCTCGGCGTCCTTCTCCTTCAGGACACCCACCACCACCACGAGCTTGCTGAAGCTGAAGGCCTCGTGGATCGCCTCGGCGGAGACCCGGACGCCCTCCGGGTTGTGCGCGGCGTCCACGATGATGGTCGGCGCGGTCCGGAGCACCTCCAGCCGCCCCGGCGAGGTGACGGTCGCGAAGGCCTCCTGCAGCACCTCGGCGTCGAGCGGCTTTTCGGCGCCGAAGAAGGCTTCCAGCGCGGCGATCGCGACGGCGGCGTTCTCCGCCTGGTGCGCACCGTGCAGCGGCACCAGCAGGTCCTCGTAGCGTCCCGCGATGCCCTGGATGTTCACCATCTGGCCGCCGACGGCGACGGTGCGGGACTCGACGCCGAACTCCACGCCCTCGAAGCGGAACGGCACGTTTACTTCCTTGGCCTTTTCCAGCAGCACCTGGGCAGCGTCGACGGGCTGCGCCGCGCTAATCAGGAAACCCCCGGGCTTGATGATGCCGGCCTTTTCGTAGGCGATCTCCTCGGTGGTCTCGCCGAGCAGCTCCGTGTGGTCCAGCGAAATCGGGGTGATCACGGCGACCTGGCCGTCGCCGACGTTGGTCGCGTCGGTGATCCCGCCCAGGCCGACCTCGATCACGGCGACATTGACCGGCTGGTCGGCGAAGATCGCGAAGCCCAGGATCGTCAGGCACTCGAAGTAGGTCAGCCGGGGCTGGCCCTCGGCGACGAGTTCGCCGTCCACAATTTCCAGGTATGGGCGGATCTCGTCCCAGATCCGGACGAAGGTCTCATCCGGGACGGGTTCGCCGTCGATGCTGATCCGCTCGGTGACTTTGGACAGGTGCGGACTTGTGTAGCGGCCGGTGCTCAGCCCGTGGGCGCGCAGGCCCGCCTCGATCATCCGCGCCGTGGACGTCTTGCCGTTGGTACCGGTGATGTGGATGATCGGGAACGCCTTGTTCGGCTCCCCCAGGATGTCCATGGCGCGGTGCAGCGGTGCCAGCCGCGGCTCCATCTTGTTTTCCGGCGCCCGGCCCAGCAACTCGGCGTAGACGCTCTCAACGGAAAATTCGTCGGTCATGGATTATGCCCCTACTTCAACGGTTACTTTTTCGACGCTGACCTGAGGTTCCTTGACCTCGGCGGGAACGGTGTCCAGCTGCAGCGTCAGGGTCTCGGTCTTGACCAGTTCGGCGTGGGCCAGCAGCGCCTCGACGGTGTCCTGCGCCGCGGTGACGGTGGTGCGGATCCGGTCGCTGACGTTCAGCCCGGCGTCCTTGCGGGCCTGCTGGATGGCGCGGACCAGGTCGCGTGCCGTCCCTTCGGCTTCCAGTTCCGGAGTGACCTCGGTGTTGAGCACCACGAACCCGCCGCCCGGCAGGACCGCCGCTGCGCGTGATCCCTCCCCCTCGGCGGCTTCCGCAACCACGGTTTCCAGGGTGTATTCCTGCGGCTCGAGGACGAGCCCGCCGGCGGTGACCACTCCGGCATCGTCCACCGACCAGTCGCCGGACTTGGCGCCCTTGATGGCCTGCTGGACGTTCTTGCCCAGCCGGGGGCCGGCGGCCCGGGCGTTGACCACGAGCTTCTGCTCGATGCCGAACTCCTCCGGGGAGGCGCTCTCGGCGTCAAGCAGCCGCACCGAGCGCAGGTTCAGTTCATCGGCGACGACGGCGGCGAAGCCTTCCAGCGCGTCCGCGCCGGGTGCCACTACGGTGAGTTCCTGCAGCGGCAGCCGCACCCGGAGGTTGGCGGCCTTGCGCAACGAGGAGCCGGTGGAGCAGATCTGCTGGACCCGGTCCATGGCTTCAACGAGCCCGGCGTTGGCCGGGAACAGTCCGGCGTCCGGCCAGTCGGCCAGGTGCACGGAGCGCCCGCCGGTGAGTCCGCGCCAGATCTCTTCGGAGATCAGCGGCAGCAGCGACGCCGCGACCCGGCAGACCGTTTCCAGCGCGGTGTAGAGGGCGTCGAAGGCATCGACGTTCTCGTCGAAGAAGCGCTGGCGGCTGCGGCGCACGTACCAGTTGGTGAGCATGTCCAGGTAGCCGCGCAGTTCGTCGCAGGCACCGGAGATGTCATAGCTGTCCAGCTGGGCGGTCATGTTCCGGACCAGGTCCCCGGTGTTGGCCATCAGGTACTGATCCAGGGTGTCGGCGTAGCCGTCGTAGCGCAGCTTCGCGTCGTAGCCCGAGCCGCCTGCCGCGGCGTTGGTGTACAGCGTGAAGAAGCTGTAGACGTTCCACAGCGGCAGGATGACCTGGCGGACGCCGTCGCGGATACCCTGTTCGGTGACCACGAGGTTGCCGCCGCGCAGGATCGGGCTGGACATCAGGAACCAGCGCATCGCGTCGGAGCCGTCGCGGTCCAGGACCTCGGAGACGTCCGGGTAGTTGCGCAGGCTCTTGGACATCTTCTGCCCGTCGGAGCCGAGCACGATGCCGTGGCTGATGACGTTGCGGAATGCCGGTCGGTCGAACAGCGCGGTGGAGAGGATGTGCAGCATGTAGAACCAGCCGCGGGTCTGGCCGATGTACTCGACGATGAAGTCCGCCGGGTTGTGGGTGTCGAACCATTCCTCGTTCTGGAACGGGTAGTGCACCTGGCCGTACGGCATGGAGCCGGAGTCGAACCAGACGTCCAGGACGTCCTCGACGCGGCGCATCACGGACTGGCCCTCTTCCGGCGTGCGGGGGTCATCCGGGTTCGGCCGGGTGAGTTCGTCGATGAACGGCCGGTGCAGGTCCACCTGGCCGGCCTTGTTCAGCGGCAGCCGGCCGAAGTCGGCCTCGATCTCGGCGAGTGAGCCGTAGACATCGGTGCGGGGGTAGTCCGGGTCGCTGGACTGCCAGACCGGGATGGGGCTGCCCCAGTAGCGGTTGCGGCTGATGGACCAGTCGCGGGCGTTGGCGAGCCACTTGCCGAACTGGCCGTCCTTGACGTTGCCCGGGATCCAGTTGATCTCCTGGTTCAGCTCGGACATGCGGTCCTTGAACTTGGTGACCTCGACGTACCAGGAGGACACCGCGCGGTAGATCAGCGGGTTCCGGCAGCGCCAGCAGTGCGGGTAAGAGTGCTCGTAGCTGGCCTGGCGGACCAGGCGGCCCTGTGCGCGGAGGACCTGGGTGATGGGTTTGTTGGCTTCGAAGACCTGGAGCCCGGCAATCTCGGCGAGGTCGCCGTGGCCGAACAGCGGCAGGAACTTCGCGCCCTCGTCGACCGAGAGGACCACCGGGATGCCGGCCTCTTCGCAGACCTTCTGGTCGTCCTCACCGTAGGCCGGGGCCTGGTGGACGATGCCGGTGCCGTCGGTGGTGGTGACGTAGTCCGCCACCAGGAAGCGCCAGCCGTTCTCGGTGCCGTACTTCTCGGCGTCGTGGAAGTAGTCCCAGAGCGGTTCGTATGTCAGGCCTTCCAGCTCGGCGCCGGTGTGCCGGGACGTGACGGCGGCCTCAGCCGCGGCGGCACCCTCGGCGCCGTCGCCGTAGCCAAGGTCCTTGGCGTAGGCGCCGAGCAGGTCGGCGGCGAGCAGGAAGCTGCCCGTGACCGGGGCTTCGGCCGACGCGGCTTTGATCCCGTGCGGTCCGGCCGGCACCACAACGTACGTGATGGCCGGCCCGACGGCGAGAGCCAGGTTGGTGGGCAGCGTCCAGGGCGTGGTGGTCCAGGCGAGCGCCTGAACGCCGGCCAGCTCCTTGGACAGCTCCGACTCCCCCGCGGTGATGGGGAAGGTGACCGTGACGGTCTGGTCCTGGCGGTTCTTGTAAACGTCGTCGTCCATCCGCAGTTCATGGTTGGACAGCGGGGTCTCGTCCTTCCAGCAGTACGGCAGCACGCGGTAGCCGTTGTACGTCAGGCCTTTTTCGTGCAGCTGCTTGAAGGCCCAGAGCACGGACTCCATGTACTCGACGTTGAGCGTCTTGTAGTCGTTCTCGAAGTCCACCCAGCGCGCCTGGCGGGTGACGTAGCTCTTCCACTCGTCGGCGTACTTCATCACCGAGGCGCGGCAGGCGTCGTTGAACTTGTCGATGCCCATGGCTTCGATCTGGGTCTTGTCCGTCATGCCGAGCTGCTTCATGGCTTCCAGTTCGGCGGGCAGGCCGTGCGTGTCCCAGCCGAAGCGGCGCTCGACGCGGCGGCCGCGCTGGGTCTGGTAGCGGCCCACGAGGTCCTTGGCGTAGCCGGTCAGCAGGTGGCCGTAGTGCGGCAGGCCGTTGGCGAAGGGCGGACCGTCGTAGAAGACAAACTCGTTGCTGCCGTCTTGGCCGGCATCCCGCTGGTCGATGCTCGCCTGGAAGGTGCCGTCCTGGTCCCAGTACTTGAGGATGCGCTCTTCGATCTCCGGGAACTTCACGGAAGCGGACACGCCAGAGGAGTTGGAGGCAGAGCTGTTGGTGCCTGACGGTGCGGCTGAGGCCTTGGGGTAATGGGTCATCTCGACATCCTGGGTTGAGCTGGTGAACAACGGGATTCATTCAGGATGCGAGGACGGCTCCTGTGTTGTAGGAACAACACCGGCACCGCGGTACCACCTCACTTACCGGCACCGGACCCGCCCTTTTCCTAAGAATCAAAAGAAAAGCGCTGCACCGGCGTCGGCCGCTCGTTGACTGCTGTGACGGGCTTACCCGTCCGGTTCTACCGGCCCTGGCGCGTCGCATTGCCGCGCCGGGGCGTTCTTCCGGAAGCTCACCGGTGATGGCCGAATCAAAGCTGATACGTCGATGTTACCGGAAACTACCCCGGCCTATTGGTCAGGGCCACCGTGGGGATCGGCGGCCACTGCTGCACCAGGCGCAGGGATCCCCCAGTCGAAACGCTGGATGGAGACGCGCTGTTGAGTGTGCGCTGTCCCGCGCCGGCGAACGGCGCCCCTCCTAGCCCTTCCGGATCACCTTGAAGTTGGAGGCCTGCGCCACCGGGCGGATCACGATCTGGTCCAGGTTGACGTGGTGCGGCGCGGCGACTGCAAAGCGGACGACGTCGGCGACGTCGGCGGCTGTGAGGGGCTTCTCGACGCCGGCGTAGACCTTGTCCGCCGCGCCCGGGTCGCCGAGCCGGTTGAGGGAGAATTCTTCGGTCTGCACCATGCCGGGCGCCACCTCGATCACGCGCAGGTTGTGCTCCGCCTCTTCCAGGCGCAGCGCCCCGGTGAGGGCGTGCTGCGCGAATTTCGCGGCGTTGTACCCTCCGCCGCCCTCATAGGCGGACAGCCCCGCCGTCGAGGTCAGGTTCAGGACGGTGCCTTCGCCGCTGGCGCGCAGCATCGGCAGGAACGCCCGGGTGAGCTTCATGGTGCCGAGCACGTTGACCTCGTACATCCACTGCCAGTCCTCGGTCTTGGCCTCGGCCACCTTGTCCGCGCCGCGGGCCCCGCCGGCGATGTTGATCAGGGTGTCGATGCCGCCGGCGCGCGTCACCTCCTCGAGCAGACGGTCGACGTCGGCGTCGACCGTCACGTCGGCGGGAACCGCAACGGCACCGGTCTCGGCGGCGAGCGCCTCTAGCCGTTCGGCACGGCGGGCGACGGCGAAGACGGTCCAGCCTTCCTGCCGAAGTGCGCGCACGGTGGCTTCGCCGATTCCGGTGCTGGCGCCGGTGACGACCGCCGCTTTTGCTGTAGTTGCAGTTCCTGCGTTGTGGATTCCCTCAGTCATGGCACCACCCTATGGGAATCAGCGGTTCATTTCCTGCCGCGACCGAGGAACTCCAGCAGTACCCGAGCGTGGTTGGCCGCCGGGTCTTTGGCGCCGAACAGCAGGGTTACCTTCCCGTTTTCGGCCGCCAGTTCCCGCAGGGTGCCAACGGCGGGGTTGGATTCGAGCTCCGCCTCGTAGGCGGCGCGGAAGTCCGCGAACCGTTCCTGCATGTGGGCAAATTCCGTGCGCAACGGCGGCGAGGGCGCCACTTCCTTGAGCCACAAGTCCAGCTGCGCGCGTTCCTTGCTGACCCCGCGCGGCCAGAGCCGGTCCACCAGGACCCGACAGCCGTCGTCGTCGGCGGGCTCGTCGTAGATGCGCTTGATCGCGAAACTTTCGGAATTTTCCTCCATAGTGGTGCACGTTATTGCAGTTGGATTCGCGAAACTAGCGAAGCGCGGTGAAGCGAAGTGTAAAGAACTGCAAGAATTGACCCATGGCTGAACACACGCAGGGTACAGACACGCCCACCACCGCCCCCATCAACGTTCCGGACAAGCCCGCCCTTGAGGGGCTGGAAGCCGCCCTCACCCGGCGCTGGCTTGACGAAGGGACCTACAAGTTCAACCGGGAGACCACCCGGGAACAGGTCTACTCGATCGACACTCCCCCGCCCACCGCGTCGGGGTCGCTGCACGTCGGGCACATGTTCTCCTACACCCAGACGGACGTCCTGGCCCGCTACCAGCGGATGACCGGCAAAAACGTGTTCTACCCGATGGGCTGGGACGACAACGGCCTGCCCACCGAGCGTCGGGTGCAGAACTACTACGGTGTGCGCTGCGACCCGGCCATCCCCTACGACGCCGGGTACCGGCCGCCGGCGGAGCCCGCCAAGAACCAGCGCGACTTCGACGTCGTCTCGCGCCGCAATTTCATCGAACTCTGCGAGGAACTCGCCGTCGAGGACGAAAAGGTCTTCGAGAACCTCTTCCAGACCCTCGGCCTGTCCGTCGACTGGGACCTGACCTACCGCACCATCGACGACAAGTCCCGGGCCATCTCACAGCGGGCGTTCCTGGCCAACCTGGCCGCGGGCGACGCGTACATGGCGGAGGCCCCCACGCTCTGGGATGTCACCTTCCGCACCGCGGTAGCCCAGGCCGAGCTGGAGGACCGCGAGGTCGCCGGCGCGTACTACCGCTACCCGTTTTTCACCGCCGAGGGCGAAAAGATCTACATCGAGACCACCCGGCCGGAACTGCTCGCCGCGTGCGCCGCCCTGGTGGCGAACCCCGACGACGAGCGGTACCAGCCGCTGTTCGGCAAGACGGTCACCTCTCCCCTGTTCGGCGTCGAGGTGGAGGTCAAGGCCCACCCGCTCGCGAAGGCGGACAAGGGCTCCGGCATCGCCATGGTCTGCACCTTCGGCGACCTCACCGATGTCACCTGGTGGCGCGAACTGCAGCTGCCCACCCGCGCCATCGTCGGCCGCGACGGCCGCATCATCGGTGAAACTCCGGACTGGATCACGTCTGAGGAAGGCCGCGCCGCATTCCAGGCGATCGCCGGCAAGACGGTCTTCAGCGCCAAGGAAGGCGTGGTGGAGCAACTCGCCGCCGCGGAACTGCTGGACGGCGAACCGAAGAAGATCATGCACCCGGTCAACTTCTTCGAAAAGGGCGACAAGCCCCTCGAGGTCGTCACCTCACGCCAGTGGTACATCCGCAACGGCGGCCGCGACGAGGACCGCCGCGAACGCCTGATCGGCCGCGGCCACGAGATCGAGTTCCACCCCGCGTTCATGCGCTCCCGCTATGAGAACTGGATCTCCGGGCTCAACGGCGACTGGCTGGTCTCCCGGCAACGCTTCTTCGGCGTGCCGGTCCCGGTCTGGTACCCGCTGGATGCCGACGGCAACCCCGACTACGACGCACCGATCGTCCCGTCCGGGGCGCAGCTGCCCGTGGACCCCGCCGCGGACGCCGCCCCCGGCTACGAGGAAGCCCAGCGCGACGTGCCGGGCGGCTTCACCGGCGACGCCGACGTCCTCGACACCTGGGCCACGTCCTCCCTGACACCGCAGATTGTGGGCGGCTGGAGCACCGACGAGGACCTCTTCGACAAGGTCTTCCCGTTCGACGTGCGGCCGCAGGGGCACGACATCATCCGGACCTGGCTGTTCTCCTCCGCGGTGCGCGCCGACGCCCTGCAGGCCACCGCACCGTGGAAGCACGCGGCCATCTCCGGCTGGATCCTGGACCCGGACCGCAAGAAGATGTCCAAGTCCAAGGGCAACGTCATTGTGCCCACGGACGTGCTGGAGGAATTCGGCTCGGACGCCGTGCGCTACTGGGCGGCCTCGGCCAAACTCGGCGCGGACACCGCCTACGAAATCGCGCAGATGAAGATCGGCCGCCGGCTCGCGATCAAGCTGCTCAACGCCTCCAAGTTCGTCCTGAACCTCGGTGCCACGGAGGACTCGGTGGTCTCATCCGACCTCTCGGTCCTCACCAACCCCTTGGACCGCGCCGTGCTTGCCCAGCTCTCCGACGTGGTCCAGCAGGCCACCAAGGCGTTCGAGAACTACGACTACGCCCGGGCGCTGCAGATCACCGAGAGCTTCTTCTGGCACTTCACCGATGACTACGTGGAGCTGATCAAGGACCGCGCCTACGGTGCCGCAGGCGAGGCCCAGCAGGCGTCCGTGCTGGCCGCCCTGGCGACGAGCCTGGACACCCTTCTGCGGCTTTTCGCGCCGTTCCTGCCGTTCGCTACGGAGGAAGTCTGGGGCTGGTGGCGGACCGGCTCGGTGCACCGCGCGCAGTGGCCCGCGGCCGTGGACATCGACGGCGACACCACCCTGCTCGCCACCGTGGGCGCGGCGCTGGGCGGCATCCGCAAGGCCAAGTCCGAGGCCAAGGTCAAGCAGCGCACCGAGGTGCTCTCCGCGACCATCACGGCTTCGGAGTCCCTGACCACGCAACTGAAGGCCGGCCTGGGCGACCTCAAGGCCGCGGCCAACGCGCGTGAGCTGGCGCTGGTGGCCGGCGAGGGCGAACTGACCGTGAGCAATGTCGTGCTGGCCCCCGCCGAGGAGCCCGCCCAGGCGTAACGCCCGGCAATGCGACAACCATGAAGAGGGCCCTCCGGCCGGCTCACGCCGGTCGGAGGGCCCTCTTCAGTTCTGTGTCGTCCGTTCTGTGTCCTCCGGGCTCAGATCCCGGAGGAGGTCTCGAAGTGCGTCAGGACCGGCGGGGCGGCCAAGAGGTTTCCCAGCCCGCTCGCTCCCTCGCCGGCCCGCCAGGCGCGGTAGGCGGAATCGTGCTCCAGGGATGCCCACCGTTCCACGACAAGGATGTGCGCCGGATCCGCACTGTCGACCAGCACGTCGACGCCGAGGCAACCGTCGAACGCCCGCGTATCGGCGAGAATGTCGCGGAGCACGGCCGGCGCCGTGGGCAAGGATTCCGTTTTGAGGGTCAGGTCAAGGTGGGCTGTGATGGGCATGGCGCTCCAATGGTCGCGTGGTCAGGTTGCTCACTGGAAGCAACAGCAGCGTCTCCACACTTGTTCCCTCAACGCCGCTCCAGTCCTCTGCCGCTGTCAGGTAGCGGAACCCTGGCTTCGCCGTTCAGCTTCGCCGATGGCCCAGGCCGCGTTGACCAGGCCGATGTGGCTGAAGGCCTGCGGAAAGTTGCCCAGCAGCTCCCGGCTGTCCGGGGCTACTTCCTCTGCCATCAGTCCCAGGCCGGTGGCGAATCCGGCCGCCCGTTCGAAGACGGCCGTGGCCCGTTCCGTCAGCCCGGCCAGGGCGAGGGCGTGCGCCAGCCAGAAGGTGCAAAGCAGGAACGCGCCTTCCTCTCCCGGAAGACCGTCATCGCCGTGGTACCGGTAGACCAGGCCGCGGCCGTCGGTGAGCCGCTGCTCGATGGCCTCCACCGTGGCCAGGAACCGCGGATCACCGGCCGGCAGGAAACCCACAATACCCAGCATCAGGGCTGAAGCGTCGAGTTGTTCCGCTCCGTAGGCCTGGGTGTAGGCCCCGGCGGCTTCGTTCCAGCCGTTGGTACGGATGGAGTCGGCGATCTGCTCCCGGGCGTCGGCCCAGCCCGGCACCCGGGCCGTGGCGCCCAGCACCCCGGCGAGGGTGATGGCGCGGTCCACCGCCACCCAGCACATCAGCTTGGAATAGAGGTAGTGCCGTGGTTCGCCGCGAACCTCCCAGATGCCCTGGTCGCGGTTCCGCCAGCGGGCCACGGCGGCGTCGGCCGCATCGGCGAGGAACCGCAGGGTTTCCGGCGCCAGCTCCGCGAGGAATTCCGGCATGGTCGCGGCCGCGTCCAGCAGCTCACCGTAAACATCGAGCTGCCGCTGGTTCCACGCGCCGTTGCCGACCCGCACCGGCGAACTGGCCCGCCAGCCGGGGAGGTGGTCCAGCACCCGTTCCGGCAAGTCCCGCTCGCCGCCGACCCCGTACATGATCTGCAACTCCTCGCCGCCGGCCAGCTGGCGGGCGGCGGCGGTCGCGAGGAACTGGAAGAACTTGCCCGCCTCGTCCGGGCAGGCCGCCACCCAGAGCGCCTGCAGGGTCATGCTGGCGTCCCGCACCCAGGTGTAGCGGTAGTCCCAGTTGCGGGTGCCGCCGGCCACCTCGGGCAATGAGGTGGTCGGGGCCGCCACGATGGCGCCGGAAGGATAGTAGCTGAGGGCCTGCAGGACCCGGCCGCTGCCGGCCACCAGCTCCTGCCAGGGGCCGCGGTAGTTTTGGTGGATGCCGGACCAGCTGGTCCAGCCCTCGACGGTGTCGTCAAGCCGCTGCACCGTCTCCTGCTGGCTCCACAGCGCCGGCTCCTCACCGGCGCCGCGTTGGCGGTGCAGGGCGAAGCCAACAACGTCCCCGGCAGCCAGGCGGAGGACGGTGCGGGCCGTACCGCCGTCGAGCTCGAAGGGCACCGGGGTGGATAAGGCGAGCTCCTCTGCTCCGGCGTGGACCAGGACGCCGCCGTCGACGTTTTGCAGCACCGGGCGGATGAGGCCGTAGCCGGGCCGCGGCGCGAAAGTGACCTCGACCTCCACGGTCCCCGTGGTGCAGGCGAGCTGGCGCAGCAACGTCCCGGGTGACGCCTCGCCGAGGTCGTGGCCGCGCCGTCCGGGGCCCAGAGCCAGTGCGTCGCTGACGGTGAGTTGACCGTGGGCGGTGCTGTGAAGCGACTCGAGGACCATGGTTGGTCCGCGGTATTGCCGGGTGGTCGAGTGCGCGCCGACCGGCCGGACGGACCAGAACCCGGCGTCCTCGCCCAGCAGCCGGCCGAAAACCGAGGGGCTGTCGAAGCGGGGAAAACAAAGCCAGTCAACAGAGCCTGCGGTGCTGACCAGCGCGGCAGACCAGCAGTCCGAGAGCAACGCGTAGTTCGCGATGGGCTCGGTGCTCACGGCTCACCACCCTCGGGGCGATTTTTGGCCTGCAGCGATTGTGGCGTGCAGCGTTTTTGGGCAAAGGGGAAGCCCCATCAGCTTTTTGCGGTTGGTGGGGCTTCGACTTTTCGATTGCCACGTGACGTCTTAGGCAATCTGGCGGGATCCTTGGAATTTCAGGTCTTCCTACCTCGTCACTGGTAGCCATCATCTGACTTTGCCGAAGGCTGCGTCGGATGAGTGTCACTGAATCTTTGGTTCCTGCGTCCCGCTTCTTTCGAAGTGGGTACGTTCTATTGTTCTCCCGCCCTTCCGGATGCACAAGGGCCCCGGATGAACTACACGGCAGTAGTTAGTCCGGGGCCCTTGGCGCGTGCGGCCGGGCCGCGACCTAGCTGAAAACAGGGCTCTCGGTGCGGCTGCGCTTGAGTTCGAAGAAGTACGGGAAGGAGGCCAGGGCCACGGTGGCGTCCCACAGCTTTCCGGCGTCTTCTCCGCGGGGGATGCGGGTCAGGACGGGGCCGAAGAAAGCGGTGCCGTTGAACGCGACCACCGGGGTCCCGACGTCCTGGCCGACCAGCGAGATGCCGGCGTCGTGGCTGGAGCGCAGCTGGGCGTCAAACTCATCGGCCTCTCCCGCCTTCGCGAGCTCTGCCGGCAGGCCCACCTCGGCCAGCGACTTGGTGATGACCTCGGCAATGTCCTTGTTGCCCTCATTGTGGATCTTGGTGCCCATGGCGTCGTAGAGGGGCTTGATGTACTCGGCGCCGTGCTTCTCGGCCGCCGCCACGATCACCCGTACCGGCGCCCACGCCTTGACCAGGAAATCCTTGTAGTCGGCCGGGAGCTCGTCGCGTCCCTCGTTCAGGACCGCCAGGCTCATCACGTGCCATTCGGTCTGGATGTCCCGGACGTCTTCCACCTCGGAGATCCAGCGCGAGGTCACCCAGGCGAAGGGGCACATCGGGTCGAACCAGAAGTCTGCTTTGTTCGTCATCGTTTCGGGCACAGGGTTCTCCTTTGGACGTGTTCGGGGAGTTGCCCCGCGGCATTCCCGCGGCAGTGGCACGGGGGGCGCGGAGCATCACTTACGCACAGCGATATGCCCGGCGGATTTATTCCGACTCTTTTACGAGCGGGACGCGGCCCTCAGTCAGGCGGATTTACGGCGTTTCACGTCGTGGGCGATCATGGTGGGCGCCGCCTTCTTGGCCACGACGTCCTCGGTGATGACCACGCTGGCAACGTCATCGCGGCTCGGGAGGTCGAACATCACCGGCAGCAGGACTTCCTCCATGATGGCGCGGAGGCCGCGGGCACCGGTGCCGCGTTCGAGGGCCTGGTCCGCGATCATGTCCAGGGCTTCGTCCTCGAAGACCAGTTCAACGCCGTCGAGCTGGAACATCTTCTGGTACTGCTTGACGAGCGCGTTCTTGGGTGTGGACAGGATCTGGATCAGCGCCGGCCGGTCCAGATTGGAGACGGTGGTGATGACCGGCAGCCGGCCGATGAATTCCGGGATGAGGCCGAACTTCAGCAGGTCTTCGGGCATGACCTCGCCGTAGGAATCCGCGTTGTTCTTGACCTCGTTCAGCGGGGCACCGAAGCCGATGCCCTTGCGGCCGGAGCGTGACCCGATGATCTCCTCCAGGCCCGCGAAGGCGCCGGCCACAATGAAGAGAACGTTGGTAGTGTCGATCTGGATGAATTCCTGGTGCGGGTGCTTGCGGCCGCCCTGCGGCGGGACGGAGGCGACCGTGCCTTCGAGGATCTTCAACAGTGCCTGCTGCACGCCTTCACCCGAGACGTCACGGGTGATGGAGGGGTTCTCGCTCTTGCGCGAGATCTTGTCGATCTCGTCGATGTAGATGATGCCCTGTTCGGCCTTCTTGACGTCGTAGTCCGCGGCCTGGATCAGCTTGAGCAGGATGTTCTCGACGTCTTCGCCCACGTAGCCGGCTTCGGTCAGGGCGGTGGCGTCCGCGACGGCGAACGGGACGTTGAGCCGCCGGGCCAGGGTCTGCGCCAGGTAGGTTTTGCCGCAGCCGGTGGGGCCGATCAGCAGGATGTTGGACTTGGCGATCTCGACGTCGTCGTGGTGCCCGCCGTCGGCCAGCGCGCCGCTCTTGGGGGCGTGGCCGGCCTGGATCCGCTTGTAGTGGTTGTAGACGGCGACGGCGAGGGACCGCTTGGCGGGCTCCTGGCCGATCACGTATTCCTGCAGGAAGTCGAAGATTTCGCGGGGCTTGGGCAGCTCAAAGCTGCCAAGGTCAGCTACTTCGGCGAGTTCTTCTTCAATGATCTCGTTGCAGAGTTCAATGCACTCGTCGCAGATGTAGACGCCGGGCCCGGCAATGAGCTTGCGGACCTGCTTCTGGCTCTTTCCGCAGAAAGAACACTTCAGCAGATCGGTGCTCTCGCCAATCCGAGCCATATGTGAACCCCTTATTATCTTGCTGCCGGCTGGGTCGTGCTCCTGTGCAGCGCTGCACCCGTTACTGGAATCACGGACGTTCCTGGCGGGACGTGGCCGTGACAACTTCCACTCTAGGTCACTTTCGGCCTGATGGGTGGAAAGAAGACGCCGGTGCGGCCCGATTCTGCTGAGCCGCACCGGCGTCGTGTTTCATCCGTGGATCATGCTGCCTGGTCGTTACTTCGTGATCGCCTGGGGCTTGATCTTGCGGGAGTCAAGCACCTGGTCGATCAGGCCGTAGCTCATGGCTTCTGCGGCGGTGAGGATCTTGTCGCGTTCGATGTCGTTGTTGACCTGCTCCGAGGTGCGGCCGGAGTGCTTGGCCAGCGTGTCCTCGAGCCAGGAGCGCATCCGCATGACCTCGGCGGCCTGGATCTCCAGGTCGGAGGCCTGTCCGCCCTGGCCGCCGGAGAGGGCGGGCTGGTGGATCAGGACGCGTGCGTTCGGCAGGGCCAGGCGCTTGCCCGGGGTGCCGGCGGCGAGCAGCACGGCGGCCGCACTGGCGGCCTGGCCCAGGCAGACCGTCTGGATCTCCGGGCGGATGTACTGCATCGTGTCGTAGATCGCCGTCATGGCGGTGAAGGAACCGCCCGGGGAGTTGATGTAGAGCGTGATGTCGCGGTCCGGGTCGGTGGACTCGAGCACCAGCAGCTGCGCCATCACGTCATCGGCGGAGGCGTCGTCGACCTGGACGCCCAGGAAGATGATGCGGTCCTCGAAGAGCTTGGTGTAGGGGTCCTGGCGCTTGAAGCCGTAGGGGGTGCGCTCTTCAAACTGCGGCAGCACGTAGCGGCTGCTCGGCAGGTTACCGGCAGTCGATCCGAAGTTGTAGTTCATATTCTTTGCTCCTGAAGTCGGTTCTGTCTGCGTGCCGGTTAGTTTTCGGTGCCGGCGTTGGTCCCGCCGCCGCCTGCCACGGACCCGGCGTGCGCCGCGATCTTGTCGAAGAAGCCGTATTCCAGGGCTTCGGGCGCCGTGAACCACTTGTCGCGGTCGTTGTCCTTGAGGATGGTCTCCACGGTCTGTCCGGTCTGCTCGGCGGTCAGTTCGGCCATGACCTTCTTCATGTGCAGGATCAGCTCTGCCTGGATCTTGATGTCCGAGGCGGTGCCGCCGATGCCGCCCGAGGGCTGGTGCATCAGGATGCGGGCGTTCGGGGTGGCGTAGCGCTTACCCTTGGTGCCGGAGGAGAGCAGGAACTGGCCCATCGAGGCGGCCAGGCCGGTGGCCACGGTGACAACGTCGTTCGGGATGAACTGCATCGTGTCGTAGATGGCCATGCCGGCCGTGACGGAGCCGCCGGGCGAGTTGATGTACAGGTAGATGTCCTTCTCGGGGTTCTCGGCCGAGAGCAGCAGCAGCTGCGAGCAGATCGCGTTGGCGTTCTCGTCGCGGACCTCGGAACCGAGCCAGATGATGCGCTCTTTCAGCAGGCGGTTGTAAATGTAGTTATCCTGGGCTGCCGGATCGACGGTAGCCATCCGGGGTGCCCCTGCTTGCTGTGACATGTGTACTTACCTCTCGCTGGCGACGGTGACGCCACTGGACGGCATCACTGAACTTTCCTACATGGACACTAACGGTTTTCCCGGCTCCTTTGTGCTCAGGTACAGGGCTGTTCGCTGACGGCGCACGTTTGCCCCGGAGCGTTCATCGCAGGCTTAAAAAGCCGCACCCCCGGATCGGTGATCCGGGGGTGCGGGCAGGAACTGCGGGGACTGCGGGTGCTAGAACTTCACGGCAGCCGGGTCGTCATTCTTCGGCGCTTCGGCGGCTGCCGTGTCCTCGGACGACTCGGCTGCTTCCTCGGACGCCTCGGCTTCGAAGGAAGCCTCTTCGCCGCCGGGGCGGACGAAGTCGCTGAGGTCAATCGTGTTGCCCTCGGTGTCGGTGACCTCGGCCTGGCCCAGGACCACGGCGAGAGCCTTGCGGCGGCGGACCTCGGAGACCATCATGGGGACCTGGCCGCTCTGATCGATGATCTGGGCGAACTGGTTCGGGTCCATGCCGTACTGGCTGGCGGTGGTCACGATGTAGTCGATCAGCTCGTTCTGAGTGACGTTGACTTCTTCCTTTTCGGCGATGGCGTCAAGGATGACCTCGTTCTGGAAGGCCCGCTCGGTGTTGGCCTTGACCTCGGCGCGGTGCTCCTCGGTGTCGTGCTCGCCTTCACCGTGGGAGTTCTCGGCGCTGAAGTGCTGCTCGAGCTGCTCTTCGACGACGGATTCCGGAACCGGAACCGACACGAGCTCAACGAGCTTGTCCAGAACCTTGTCGCGGGCCTCGACACCCTGCTCGACGGTCTTGGAGTCGGCGGCCTGCTTGGCGAGGTCCTCGCGGAGCTCGGCCAGGGTGTCGAACTCGGAGGCCAGCTGGGCGAAGTCGTCGTTGGCCTCGGGGAGCTCGCGCTCCTTGACGGCCTTGACAACAACCTTGACCTGCGCGGATTCGCCGGCGTGGTCGCCGCCCACGAGGGTGGTGTCGAAGATGGCGTCCTCGTCTGCGCTGAGGCCGGTGACGGCTTCGTCCAGGCCTTCGAGCATGGTGCCGGCGCCTACCTGATAGGACAGGCCCGAGGCGGAGTCGACCTCGGCGCCGTCGATCGTGGCGGTGATGTCGATGGTGAGGAAGTCACCGTCGGCGGCGGGGCGGTCCACGGACTTGAGCGTGCCGAAGCGGCCGCGCAGTTCGTCGAGGGCCTTGTCGACGTCGGCGTCCGACGACTCTGCAGCGGCAACCTCAACCTTGATGCCGGAGTAGTCCGGGAGCTCGATCTCGGGGCGGATGTCGACCTCGGCGTGGAACTTCAGCTCACCGTCGGTGGCGGACGGGTCCGGCACCTCGGTGATTTCCACCTCGGGACGGCTCAGCGGGCGGATGCCGGTTTCCTGTACGGCCGCCTGGTACCAGCCGTTGAGGCCTTCGTTGATGGCCGTTTCCAGAACGTAGCCGCGGCCGACGCGCTGGTCAATGAGCTTGGAGGGGACTTTGCCCTTGCGGAACCCGGGAACCTGGATCTGCGAAGCAACAGTCTTGTATGCCTCTGCGATGCTGGGCTTCAATTCCTCAAAGGGGACCTCAACATTGAGCTTTACCCGCGTGGGGGTGAGGTTCTCGACAGCGCTCTTCACAGTCTAAGTACTCCTGGTTTTGGGGGATGGGGTTCTGCAACGCCACTTATCTGGCAGTTGCTGCAGAGTCGGGGTGACAGGATTTGAACCTGCGACTTCCTGCTCCCAAAGCAGGCGCTCTAGCCAAGCTGAGCTACACCCCGTAAGTGCACAGAACAGTCTACGGTCATACTGTGCTGATTTGCACATTTGACACTAGGGGCCTGCATTGGGTTTAGTTGTATCCGGCTTCACAAGCCGCCCGGAAGTTTTGCTGAAGTTCCAGCAAATTCCCGGGGACGTAGCTTAATGGTAAAGCCTCAGTCTTCCAAACTGATTACGCGGGTTCGATTCCCGTCGTCCCCTCCAGAATATGACGAAGCCAGGGCCCCTCTCCGGAGGGGCTTTTTTCGTACCCACCCCCATCGACTGCTCCGTAACTGCCCTTCCCGCGGTCTAAAGGGCAGTTACGGAGCAATCGACACAGGGACCCGGCAAATCGGTTTCTTCAGGCCCCCTGGCAGACCGGGCACCAGTAGAGCTTCCGGGCAGCGTGCTCGGTCAGCGCCACGGCCGTGCCGCAGTCGCGGCAGTCCAGGCCCTGCCGCCTGTAGACAAAGTGCGCCTCCTCCTCGCCTGGCCCCGTCCCGTCGTCGTGCCCGCTCCTGTCGCCCGTCCGGGTCCCGTCCTCCTGCCCGGTCCAGTAGCGCGCCGGGGTGGTGATGATCCGGCCGTCGCGGACGCCGTCGGACATCATCACCACGGCGTCGTCCCAGAGCTGCCCGGCGGCGTCTGCCGGCAGGGCTGCTCCCGGCAGCCAGGGGTCCAGCCGCTGCCGGAACAGCAGTTCGGCCCGGTAGACGTTCCCGACGCCGGCAATCACCTTTTGGTCCATCAGCAGCGTGGCCAGCGGGGTGCGCTTTTTCGCCAGCCCGGAGATGAAGGAGTCCCGGTCGCCCGGGAGGTTCCGCAACGGGTCCGGGCCCAGCCGGGCCAGCACTGTTTCGACCTCGACGCCAGTGAGGGTTTCGCAGGTGGTTGCGCCGCGCAGGTCGGCCCAGCCGTGGCCGCTGGCCAGCCGCACCCGGACCGCTCCGACGGGAGCCGGCGGTCCCGCGTATACGGGGTCCGGATCCTCGCCGTAGACCTCCCGTTCCCCAATTTTCCGGGGCGCGCCGATGCTGGAGGCGCCGCGGAAGCCCGCGTCGCCGCCGAAGTCCCAGGCGCCGTACAGCCCCAGGTGGACGTGCAGGACCAGGCCGTGCTCGAAGCCGAGGAACAGGTGCTTTCCGTGCGCCACGGAGCCTGTAAGGACCTGGCCGTCCAGCAGCGCTGCCCCCTGCGCGAAGCGTCCCTGCGGGCTGGAGACGGCGAGCCTCTCCCCCGCGAAA
This sequence comes from Arthrobacter sp. SD1074B, assembly GCF_056780195.1. Lineage (NCBI taxonomy): Bacteria > Bacillati > Actinomycetota > Actinomycetes > Micrococcales > Micrococcaceae > Arthrobacter > Arthrobacter sp. SD1074B. The sequence goes on from NZ_JBRAZT010000001.1 coordinate 2,320,263, forward strand.
ACGTCGGCGAACTGGCGGGCCAAACGGTGGACCGAATGCCCTTCCGGCACTATTCGACGACCTCGCCGGTGGCCTCGTAGGTGGCGATCTTGCCGATCCGGCGGATGTGCCGCTCGTCGTTGCTGAAGGGTTCGGTGAGGAAAGCCTCGATGATAGCGGTGGCCTCATCGACGCTGTGCTGGCGGCCGCCGACCGCCACGACGTTGGCGTCGTTGTGCTCACGGGCCAGTTTGGCGGTGGACAGGTTCCACGCCAGGGCGGCGCGCACCCCCTTGACCTTGTTGGCCGCGATCTGTTCGCCGTTGCCGGAGCCGCCCAGGACGATACCCAGCGCGGAGGTGCCGGCTGCCTGGTCCGCCACGACGGCGCGAGCGGCGTTGATGCAGAAGGACGGGTAGTCATCCAGCGCGTCGTAGACCTTGGGCCCGTGGTCCACGACCTCGTAGCCCTTCGCGCTGAGGTGGGCCACCAAGTGGGCGCTGAGCTCCATGCCGGCGTGGTCGGTGGCGATGTGAACGCGCGGGAAATCCGGGGCAGTGGTCACGGCGTATCCGTTCTTTGGGGCGCCGGTGGACTCTCGGCGCTGCTGATCAGGGCTGCTCCCAGCCTACTAGGGCTAGGCGGCCGGCGCCCCGCCGTTGCGGCGTGCCCGGGCCGCCACGCGGGACAGCACCTGCGCCACGTTGTCCGCCGTCGTCGCGCTGCCGCCGCTTACCGCAAGCCGGCGGCCGTCGGAGCGGTCGACGACGACGGCCGGCCCGCTGCTGACCAGCATCGCCGTTGTGGCGCCGTGGCTGCGGTAGCCCCAGCCGCCGTAGTCGGCGGCCTTGACGTCTTTCGGCGTCGCCGAGTCAATGGCTGCCGCGGGAACATCCATGACCCGGACAAATCCGGCGGCAAAGACCCGCAGGCCGCTGCGGTCCACCCGGATGCGGGCGAAAAGGAACACGGCGGCCAGCAGCGCGATGGCCACCAGGAGCGCGGCCAGCCAGGGCACAGCGACGGTGAGCAGGGCCGCGGGAAACAGCGTGGCAATCCCCAACATGACAAAGACCGAGCTGCGGGCGTGGACCCAGAGGCTGACGGAGTCGCCGGCCAGTTCGGGGTCCCGTTCCCGTTCGAGCGCAGCCTGCACGGCCCGTTCGTCGTCCGAGGACCACCGCTCGTCGGCCTTGAACACGAACCCCATGACGACCCCGAGCCCCAGGGCCGCCCCGCTGCCCATCGCCAGGACCGCCACGTCCACGCGGGATGCGCGGGCGTCGGCGAGACCGAGCTGGCCCACCAGCAGTGCGGCGAGGACAGTGGTGACGAAAAGGCTTACGGCCAGCCCGGCGCCCATCATGAACCGGCGCATCACGGCCGGCCGCGACAGTGGCGCCGCCTGCAGCAGGACGGCCCAGCCGACCAGCACGATCAGGGCCGCACCGACCCCCACCACGGCCCCGAACGGCGCGAAATCAGCGGCGCCGGCGTCGGTCCAGCGCACCGCCAACGGCTCAGGCAGGTCCGCGCGGATCAGCAGCGCGCACACCACGAAGGCGGCCGCCAGCATCAGCGGGAAGCCCACGGCGAACCGCAGGGCCCTGGCGTCAACGGAATCCCGGAACTTTCCCATAGCTCCAACGCTACCCCTGCCGGAGCCGCCCGGAGCGGGAGCGCTGTGACGCGCACAACTTGCCAACCCGGCCCAACGTGAAAGAATGATTTCACAGTATCGTTTCCACCGTTCCCACCACCCCTGGAGGCACCTCTTGCCCGGTATGAACCTCACGCGCGCCGAAGCCCGCGAGCGCGCCGAACTAATCGCCGTCGACTCCTACGAAGTCAGCCTCGACCTGACCCGGGGCGAGAAGGTCTTCGGCTCCACCACTGCTGTGAAGTTCACGGCCAAGCCCGGGTCCTCGACCTTCATCGACGCCGTGACCCACACGGTGCACAGCGTCACGCTGAACGGCCGCGAGCTGGATCCTGCGGAGGTCTCCGACGGCATCCGGATCCAGCTGCCGGACCTGGCCGCGGAGAACGAGCTGCTGGTGGTCGCGGACGCGCCCTACATGAACACCGGCGAGGGCCTGCACCGCTTCGTAGACCCGGTGGACAACGAGGTCTACCTGTACACCCAGTTCGAGGTCCCCGATTCCCGGCGCATGTTCGCCGTCTTCGAGCAGCCCGACCTCAAGGCCAGCTTCAGCTTCACCGTCACCGCGCCCTCGCACTGGGACGTCGTCTCCAACTCCCCCACCCCCACGCCGGTGGAAACCATTCCCGGCGAGGACGGCGGCGCGCGCTCGGTCTGGGAGTTCGCCCCTACCCCGCGGCTCTCTTCCTACGTCACTGCGCTGATCGCCGGGCCGTACCAGTCGGTCCGCAGCGAGGTGAAGTCCGCGGACGGGAAAGTGACCCCGCTGGGTGTTTTTGCCCGCAAGTCGCTCATGCAGTACCTCGACGCGGACAACATCTTTGAACTCACCCGCCAGGGCTTCGAGTTCTTCGAGGCCCAGTTCGGCTGCCCTTACCCGTTCGAGAAGTACGACCAGCTCTTCGTGCCGGAGTTCAACGCCGGGGCCATGGAGAACGCCGGGGCCGTGACGATCCTGGAAGGCTATGTCTTCCGCAGCAAGGTGACGGATGCCCAGGTGGAACGCCGGGCCATCACGGTGCTGCACGAACTCGCCCACATGTGGTTCGGGGACCTTGTGACCATGCGCTGGTGGAACGACCTCTGGCTCAACGAGTCCTTCGCCGAGTACATGTCCCACCTCGCGGCCGTGGAGAACACGAAATTCGACCACGCCTGGACCACCTTCGCCTCGGTGGAGAAGTCCTGGGCCTACCGCCAGGACCAGCTGCCCACCACCCACCCGATCTTCGCCGAGATCAACGACCTGCAGGACGTCGAGGTGAACTTCGACGGCATCACCTATGCCAAGGGCGCCTCGGTGCTGCGCCAGCTGGTGGCCTGGGTGGGTCCGGAAGAATTCATGGCCGGCGTCCGCGAGTACTTCCGCAAGCACTCCTGGCAGAACACCGAGCTCAGCGACCTGATGGTCGAGCTGGAAAAGGCGAGCGGCCGCGACCTGGACCACTGGGGCCGGCTCTGGCTGGAAACCGCCGGCGTGAACACGCTCAAGCCCGAACTGTCCGTCGGCGGGGACGGGAACATTTCCTCCTTCGCCATCCTGCAGTCCGCCACCGAGGCCCAGCCGACCATCCGCCCGCACCGGCTCGCCGTCGGCTTCTATAATCTGGACGGCGCCGGGAAGCTGGAGCGTGTGCACCGCGAGGAGCTCGACGTCGACGGCGAGCGCACCGAGGTTCCCGCCCTGGCAGGACTGGCACAGCCGGACCTAATCCTGCTCAACGACGACGACCTCGCCTACGCCAAAGTCCGGCTTGACCCGAAGTCCCTCGCCACCGCCACGGCGCACCTGAAGGACTTCGGCCAGAGCCTCCCCCGCACCCTGGTCTGGGGCTCGGCCTGGGACGCGGCGCGCGACGGCGAAACGCCCGCCCGCGGCTACGTGGAACTCATCCTGGCCAACATCGCCGAAGAATCCGACTCCTCCGTAATCCTGGTCCAGCTGCGCCAGCTCGCCACCACGCTGAACTTCTACGTGGCCGCGGAACACAAGGACGCCACCGCGACCGCCGCCGCTGACCGGCTCTGGGAGCTCGCCTCGCGTGTCCCGGCCGGGTCCGACGCGCAGCTGCAGTTCGTGAAGTCCTACGCCCTGCTGGCCCGCAGCGCCGGGCAGCTGGACACCGTCGCGGCCCTGCTGGACGGCTCACTGGAGCTGCCCGGCCTCACCGTGGACCAGGACCTGCGCTGGGAGCTGATCGCGTCGCTCGTGGTCGGCGGCCGGGCCGGGCAGGAGCAGATCGACGCCGAACTGGAGCACGACAACACCGCCACCGGACAGAACGCGGCGGCGCTGGCCAAGGCAGCCATCCCCACGGCCCGGGCCAAGGCCGAGGCCTGGGAGTCGATTGTGGTCAAGGGCGAACTGTCCAATGCCCTGCAGGGATCGGCGGTGGCCGGCTTCACCCGCGTGTTGGACACCTCGCTGCTGAAGCCGTACGCGGAGAAGTACTTCGAGGCTGTTCCGGGCATCGTCAAGGACCGCACGCACGCGCTGGCCCAGCAGATCGTCGTCGGGCTCTACCCGGCGCAGCTGACCACGCAGGCCACGGTGGACCGCACGGACAAGTTCCTGGCGTCGCTGCCGGAAGACAGCGCGGCGCTGCGCCGGATGATGCTGGAGAACCGCGACGGCGTCGCCCGCGCCCTGCGTGCCCGCGCGGCGGACGTGTAGTCCGGCTGGCCGGATCCCGCAGACCGGGACCCCGGCACGGCAGGACCCCGGCGCCGCCAGGGGCCGGGGTCCTGCCGTGTCTGCGCCGTTAGACTGGCCGCATGAGCCTCGACGAGCACCACTACGCGTTGACCGTCCGCTGGACCGGGAACCTCGGGGCCGGGACCTCCTCGTACCGGGGCTACTCGCGCGACCACGACGTCGAGATCCCCGGGCTGCCGGTCCTGAAGGGCTCCGCCGACCGCACGTTCCACGGCAACCGGGAGCGGTACAACCCGGAGCAGCTGCTGCTTGCTGCGCTTTCGCAGTGCCACATGCTGTCCTTTTTGCACGTCGCCGTGAAGCATGGCGTGGTGGTGACCGGCTATGAGGACCGCGCCGAGGGCGTGATGAGGACCAACCGGGACGGCAGCGGCCAGTTCGAGTCGGCCACGCTCAAGCCCCGGGTCACGACGGCGGCTCCGGTGGCCAAAGAGCTGCTGGAGGAGCTGCACCGCGGGGCCAACGCGGTCTGCTTCATTGCCCGGAGCGTCAACTTCCCCGTGCGGCACGAGCCCTCGGCGGCCGTGGACCCCGCCGGCGCTCCGGACGCGGACGCTCAGCCGGGCTGATTGCCGGCCTGGAACTCACGCAGCAGCCGGCGTTCGGTGTCCGGGCTGAGGCCCGCCTTCCGGTCCCGGCCCAGTCCGCGGCGTCGTTCGTCGGCCAGGGTGTCCGTCACCGTCCGGGTCCACGGCCGCAACTGCAGCCCGGCCGCCAGCGCCGCGGCGTTGCTGCGGGTCGCAAAGCCGCCATGGCCTGGCGGGAGCCATAACGGAAGCGAGTCCGGGCCGGCCCAGTAGTTCACCCCGCGGGCGGCAAGCCAGCCGGCCGGGGCGGCCACCACCTGGGCGCTTCCCCCGGCGGCCTGCCGTGCTGCGTCGAGGTAGGCGGCAAACGGCACCGGGTCGCCCACGGCGTTCAGCGCCCCGGTGACGCCGGTGGCGGCCGCGTTGAGCACCCACGCGGCGAGGTCCCGCACATCGATCACCTGGGTGGGGTCCGCCGGGATGTCCGGGGCCAGCACCGGGGCCGAATCACGGGCGAAGCGGGCGGGCCAGTAGCCGTAGCGGTCCGAGTCGTCCCCCGGCCCGCCGATCAGCCCGGCGCGGCACAGGTGCGCCTTGTCCCCGGCGAGTTCCATCGTCGCGTGTTCAATGGCCGACTTCGCCTGGCCGTAGTTCTCCGGTGTCGGTTCCACGTCCGCCGCCAGCGGGACCAGCACCGCGGCGTCCTCGGCTGCGCCGGGGACAGAGTGGTCCGCGTAGACCGAACAGCTCGAGATGAAGGTCCAATGCCGGGCGGTCCCGGCCAGGGCTTCCAGCGCTTCCCGCGCCTGCCCGGGATCCCGGGCGACGTCGACGACGGCGTCCCACTCCTCCGCACTGGCGGCGCCTGCGTACGCGGCGGGGCCCTGCGACCGGTCCGCCTGCAGCCAGGTGGCGCCCTCCGGTGGGGCCGAACGGGTTCCGCGGGCCAGGCACATGACCTCGTGACCGGCGGCGACCGCCTGCCGGGCGATTTCTGCTGACAGGAAGGCGGTGCCGCCGAGGACCAGGATGCGCATGGCGCAACGCTACGGCGCTAATGTTGAAACTGAACAGAGTGTTATGCGCCCGGCGAACGCGGGCGCGCCTAAGGAGTAAACCCCGCCGATGTACCGCCTTATCACCGCTGAGCCCATCACGCCGCCGGACATCTCGGCCGTCAACCTGCCGGGCGTCCTGATCAGCGTCGGCGTCGGCGTCGCCACCTGGCTGGTGGCGTCGTTTGTGATCGCAGGAATCACCAAGCGCGTCGCAGCCGGCACCACATTCTTCAAGAAGCCGCATTTCCGCTGGGTGGCCCCGGCGCTGCGTGCCCTGGACCACCAGCGGCGCGAGCAACGGGCCAACACGATCGGGTCCCTGCTCAACAGCGTGGTAAGCGTACTCGTCGTCGTGATCACGGTGATGTACGTCCTGCAGAACCTCAACGTCAACATCGCCCCGCTGCTCACCAGCGTGGGCATCCTCGGCGTCGCCATCGGTTTCGGCGCCCAGCAGCTGATCCGTGATTTCCTGGCCGGTATCTTCATCACCATCGAGGACCAGTACGGGATCGGCGACATCATCGAAACGTCCGAAGTGGTGGGCACGGTCGAGTCCATGGGCCTGCGTATCACCCGGGTCAGGGCCGAGGACGGCACCGTCTGGTACCTGCGCAACGGCGAGATCCTGCGGGTGGGCAACCGCTCGCAGGGCAGCTACGTGCCGCCCGACAGTTCCACGGCGGACGACGCCCACGCAGCCCAGCAACAGGCCGGAGAATAAGATGACGATCCCCAGCGCCGGCGACCCCCGCCAGCCCAAGCAGCTGATGCAGAACGATCCGTTCAACCAGCCCGGCTACACGGACAACTTCTATGACGCCGTGGGGGGACACGAAACGTTCGTGAAGCTGATCGACGTGTTCTACGACGGCGTCGCGACCGACCCGCTGCTGCGCCCGATGTATCCCGAGGAAGACCTCGGCCCGGCCAAGCGGCGCTTCCTGATGTTCCTGGAGCAGTACTGGGGCGGGCCCACCACCTACGGCGAGGAGCGCGGCCACCCGCGGCTGCGGATGCGGCACCAGCCGTTCCGCGTGACGCCCGAGGCGAAGGACGCCTGGCTGCACCACATGCGCACGGCCGTCGACGCCCTGGAGTTGCCGCCGCTTTACGAGGGTACGCTCTGGGACTACATGGAACGGGCCGCGCTCTCAATGATCAACAGCCCTTCAGGGGCGTAGGGCGGGACATGGAAAGACCCCGGAGGCACTTGGGGGAATGTCTCCGGGGTCTTTCTGCGTCCATAATACCTAGCCGGGTATGCGGGCTACAAGTGCTTTACGCCGAGACCGTCGTCACTGTCGGTGGGGTGATCCCGTGCTGTTCATCCGCGACGAAACCACTGGGAACAGGCTGCCCTTGCAGGGCTGAGGGCGGCGTGGTCCGCGGAGCACGAGGTCGGGCTTGAGACGATCATCGTCGGGGACGGCAACAACGTCTTTCAGGTGCCGTTGAGCTACCGGGCGTCTCCCCTGCTCGACGCCGAGTCGTATCTGATCGGAACCATGCAGCACTCGGTCCTCGGGACGAGGGGGGTTTACGACGCGTGCGGTGATCCCTGCTACCTGGATGCCGTCACGGGTAGCACCGGGCCGCTGCACTCCGCGGCGCCGGGCATCGGGTCTCTCACCGCCCGCAGCGTGGATGCGGGAATTGTTGTCGGGACCGGGAAGCTGGAAGTGCTGGTCGTCCGGCGCCTGGAATTGGCGGAGCAGCACACCGGAACTGCGGCCCTGACGGGAATCTGGGCCGGGCAGCAGACCCCGTTCCAACTTGCGGCCGTCAAGGGCCTCCGGCCCGGCGCGCCGGAGGGCGGTGCGGGCTAGAGTCCCGAGGCGGCCCGGACCAGTACATGGCCGCGGGGGCTGCTGAGCCGGAACCACCGGCCGGCCCGGAAGAGGCTTTGTTCGCCGTCGGCGAGGAAGCCCAGCGTCAGCGCGGCGAAGGCGGCGCCCGCGGGCAACCCGCCGGCATCGGGCAGCGGACGTCCCCAGACCGTGGCCCTGGCGTTGTTGACGATCAGCGCGCCGGGCTTGTCCGGGATGATGGCGGCGATCTCGGTGATGCCGGCTTCCGCGCTCTGCCGCAGGACCGCATCGGGCAGCGCACCGAGCGGCTCCCACCCGCTCCGTGGGGCGCCGACGCCGGCCCACGACTCGGTGACGGTCATCGGCGGCACCGGAAGCTCGACGTCGTCGGCGCCGGCGCGCGCCAGCCGGTCCAGCACCGCCGACAGCGGCACCGTCACATCGAGTTCCGCGGGCGCGGCCAGCGCCACGGTCCGGAGCCCGAGGATCGTCGGGGTCGACTCCCCCAGCAGCCGGGGCCGGAGCACGCAGACGTAGGCGGCCAGGACCGGTCCGGCGGCGCTCAGCCGGATGGCGCCGTCGTCAATGCTCCGGGCCCGGGTGGCGAAGGTGCGCAGGTCGGCGAGGTCGCGGGGATCGGTGAACTGCAGGGGCTGGGTTAGGACGTCAGACACAATGCCGACTCTACCGGCTGTGCCTCTTTTGAGCCGTGCCGGGGTGACGTCTAGAGTCAAACCATGACTGAAGCCGAAGCCGGATTACAGGCGATGCCCACCGAGGATCCCACCTCCTCGCTCATCCAACTCCTGAACCTTGGCGAGCTGGAGGGAGCCCGGACGGATGAGGACATCTTTATGGGTCCTTCGCAGAAGCAGCCGCGGCAGCGCGTCTTTGGCGGCCAGGTGCTGGCGCAGTCGCTGGTGGCTGGCAGCCGCACCGTCCCGGAGGGCCGCGGCGTCCATTCCATGCATGGTTATTTCCTCCGCCCGGGCGACGCCAACAAGCCCATCACTTTCGGTGTCCAGCGGCTCCGCGACGGCCGGTCCTTCTCCGCGCGCCGGGTCCACGCCTACCAGGAGGGCATGCCCATCCTGTCGATGATCGCCTCCTTCCAGGACGAGGACGAAGGAATCGAGCACCAGACCGAAATGCCGTCGGGGATACCGGATCCGGAGTCGCTGCCGAGCACGGCGGACCTGCTGGGCAAATACGACCACCCTGTGGCCCGGCACTGGGCCTACGAGCGGCCTTTCGACATCCGCCATGTGGATCCAGCCCTGTATGTGTCCGCGAAGGGTCCGAAAGAGGCCCGGAACGCCGTCTGGATGCGCACCTTCGGGCCGATGCCCGATGACCCGCAGATGCACCGGGCGGCGCTGGCCTACGCGAGCGACTACACGCTGCTGGAGTCGGTACTGCGCCGGCACGGGATGAGCTGGATCACCCCGGGAATGTCCGTCGCGAGCCTGGACCACGCCATGTGGTGGCACCGGCCCGTCCGGGTGGATGAGTGGCTGCTCTACGTCCAGGAATCCCCCAGCGCGCAGGGCGCCCGCGGCCTGGCCACGGGCAAGATCTTCAGCCGCGACGGCCGGCACGTGGCGACGGTGGCCCAGGAGGGCATGATCCGGGTGCCGACCGACTTGAAAAACAAGGTCAAGGGCGCCGTCCAAACCAAGGTGCTGCAGCACCAGATGCGCAAGGCGGACCGCGGCTGACCAGGCAGGCCAGCAACTGACCAGGATGCGGAGAAGGCCGGCTCCCCACGGGGAACCGGCCTTCTTGCTGCGCACCTTCTTCCTGCGCACCCGGCGGGGCTACAGCGCGGAACCTAGTCGCGGGTGAGGCGGCGGTGCGTCACGCGGTGCGGCTTGGCCGCGTCGGGGCCGAGGCGCTCGATCTTGTTCTCCTCGTAGGATTCGAAGTTGCCCTCGAACCAGTACCACTTCGAGGGGTTCTCCTCGTCGCCTTCGTAGGCCAGGATGTGGGTAGCCACCCGGTCCAGGAACCAGCGGTCGTGCGAGACAACGACGGCGCAGCCCGGGAATTCAAGCAGGGCGTTTTCGAGGCTGCTGAGCGTTTCCACGTCGAGGTCGTTGGTGGGCTCGTCAAGGAGCAGCAAGTTGCCGCCCTGCTTGAGGGTCAGGGCCAGGTTCAGGCGGTTGCGCTCACCACCGGAGAGCACCCCGGCCTTCTTTTGCTGGTCCGGGCCCTTGAAACCGAAGGCGGCGACGTAGGCGCGGGACGGCATCTCAACGTGGCCGACCTGGATGAAATCGAGGCCGTCGGAAACGACCTCCCACAGGGTCTTGTTCGGGTCGATGCCGCCGCGGCTCTGGTCCGCGTAGGAGATCTTGACGGAATCGCCGATCTTCAGCTCGCCGCCGTCGAGGGGCTCCAGCCCCACGATCGTCTTGAACAGCGTGGTCTTGCCGACGCCGTTGGGGCCGATGACGCCGACGATGCCGTTGCGCGGCAGCGTGAAGGACAGTCCGTCGATCAGGGTACGGTCTTCGAAGCCCTTCTGGAGGTTCTTGGCCTCCAGAACCAGTCCGCCCAAGCGCGGTCCCGGCGGGATCTGGATCTCTTCGAAGTCGAGTTTGCGGGTGCGGTCCGCTTCGGCGGCCATTTCCTCGTAGCGTGCCAGACGGGCCTTGGACTTGGTCTGGCGGCCCTTGGCGTTGGAGCGGACCCAGTCGAGCTCCTCGGCGAGGCGCTTGGCCTGCTTGGCGTCCTTCTTGCCCTGGATTTCCAGGCGGGCGCGCTTCTTCTCGAGGTAGGTGGAGTAGTTGCCCTCATACGGGTACAGGTGGCCGCGGTCGACTTCGGCGATCCATTCGGCCACGTGGTCCAGGAAGTACCGGTCGTGGGTCACGGCGAGGACGGCGCCCGGATAGGAGGAGAGGTGCTGTTCCAGCCACAACACGCTCTCGGCGTCGAGGTGGTTGGTGGGCTCGTCGAGGAGCAGCAGGTCCGGCTTCTGCAGCAGGAGCTTGCAGAGGGCCACGCGGCGGCGCTCACCACCGGAGAGCAGTGTTACGTCGGCATCGGCGGGCGGGCAGCGCAGAGCGTCCATGGCCTGCTCGAGCTGGGAATCGAGATCCCAGGCGTCGGCGGCGTCGATGGCTTCCTGCAGTTGGCCCATCTCCTCGAGGAGGGCGTCGTAATCAGCGTCGGGGTTGGCCATTTCTTCGGAGATCTCATTGAAGCGCTGGATCTTGCCGTAGATCTCGCCGACGCCTTCCTGGACGTTGCCCAGAACGGTCTTGTCCTCGTTCAACGGCGGTTCCTGCAGCAGGATGCCGACGGAATAGCCGGGGCTCAGCCGCGCTTCACCGTTGGAGGGAGTGTCCAGGCCGGCCATGATCTTGAGAATGGTGGACTTACCGGCACCATTCGGGCCAACAACACCAATCTTGGCCCCTGGGAAGAAGGACATGCTCACGTCGTCGAGGATAAGTTTTTCGCCAACGGCCTTACGGGCCTTGGTCATTGTGTAGATAAATTCCGCCATGCCTACAAATCTAGTGGCTTGACGCGGATAACTCACATTCCGGGACCCTGCCAGACGGCATCCCGCCGACGGCCTCTGCGGAGCCGGACTGGCATCCCCGCGGGCCGGGGCTTCCGGCCGGGGCCCGGGGGCCGGGCCGGACTGGCACCCCGCGGGCCGGACGGCCGCGAAGGGCCGCACTGGAGGGGCCGCCCGGATAGCCCGTCCTCTACTGCCGCTAGGCGGGCGAGCCCGCGAAACAGCGTCCGTCCGCCAGGACCGGCAGCGCGACCACCGTCACGACGCCACCCCGCACGTGGCCAACGACGCAGTCCCGGCCTTGCCGGACCGCGGCTTCCACGGCGTCGGCTTCCAAGCCGGTGGGGGTCCGGCTCGCCGTGACTTCGATGGCCCCCGGCGGGAAACCCGCCTCGGTGAGGGCCGCCCGGATGATGTCGGTGCCCGGCTTGGGCGCCCGTGCGGCCGCTTGCTCCAGGGCCGTCCGCACGCGCGCCGTCACCGTAGACGTGCCAACGCTTGGTGTCGCGGCCGGGGCGGGAGCAGTGTGCAGCGGAGCCCCTCCCCCGTTGCCGCCGGCGGCCGAACACGCCGACGTTACGGCCAGCAGCAGCGCCAGCCCGCCAAGAACAAGCGGGAGCGCCCGATGTTCCGTGCCTGTCCGGGTCCGATTCACCCGGCAATTCTTCCATGGGGACCGTAGTGCCTGATCTCAGGCGGCCGCCTCCTTCAGCTCGCCGGTCTCTTCGTCAAAGTCCAGCTCGTCGTCGCCGCCGCCCGTGTCCGGATCCGTTTGGTGGTCACTGTCTTCGGTACCGTCGTGGCCGCCGTCCGTTCGTTCGGGAGCGTTGTCCTGGCCGGGCACCGGGCCGTCCCCTGACGTGCGTGTGAAATTCGCGGACCCCCACATCAGGTCGTGGCCGACGGATTCCGCATCGATCTCCGTCGAGTGATAGACGCGGCCGTCCCTTTCCCAGCTGCGCATCTTGAGCCGGCCGACCACGATGACCCGCTGGCCTTTCTTGATGCTGCAGCCCATATTTCCGGCCAGCTGGCGGTAGCCCTGCACCGTGAACCAGTTGGTGTTTCCGTCCACCCAGGCGTTCGCCGAACGGTCAAAGCGCCGCTGGTTGGAGCCCATCCGGAAGGACGCGGTGGCGACGCCGCTTGGCGTCGTCGAGCTCCTGATCTCCGTGGCGACGAAGCCACGGACCGTGATGCTGTCGTTCATTAGTCTGTCCTGTCTCGATTGGTCGTGCCCTAGCGGGCAGTTCCAGCTTCCGACCTGGCCGCCCCGGCCGGCAGTGCGGGAATCCGCTATGTGGAAAACCGGGGCAGCCCCGCCCTGCGGGACCGCAAAAAACGACAAAGCCGTGTCGGCCCTGACCGGCGGGGCGCGCCGGGCACTGTAAACTTCTTGAGGCGTCGCCGGCAGCAGCCGGCTAAGCCGAACGTGCCCCAGTAGCTCAGGGGATAGAGCAGCGGCCTTCTAATCCGCCGGTCGGGGGTTCGATTCCCTCCTGGGGCACAACGTGCGGCCCTGGTCGCGGATCATCCGCCTCCAGGGCCGCACCCCCTACCGCGATGACGCCCCCTGCAGCTGGGCCTCGGGCCCCGTCAGATCCATTTATTGTGCCGGAACGTAAGGTAGAGGGCCACGCCCATCACCAGCATCAGCCCGAGCGCCATCGGATAGCCGAAGATCCAGTCGAGCTCCGGGATCAGGCGAAAATTCATGCCGTAGATCGACGCGATCAAAGTCGGCGCGAAGAGGATGGCGGCCCAGGACGAGATCCTCTTGGTCTGTTCGTTCTGGGCGATGCTTGATTCCGTCAGGAGCCGCATTTCATCGTTCTGCCGCTGGGCCACGAGGGCGGCATTGACCGCAAGCGCGTTTTGCAGCAGGGCGCGGAAGGCGGCGATCCGTTCGCTGAGGCGCAGCACATGGTCCAGGACGTCCCGGAAATGGTCCTGCAGCTCGGCGCCGGGCACATGGTTGGGTCGACCGGCCCGGAGCGCCTGGAGGATGCCTGTCAGCGGTGCCGTTGCCCGCTGGAACATGATGACCTGCCGGGAAAGCTCGTAGATCCGGCGGGAGACGCCCGGGTCGGCAGCGAAAAGCTCGTCCTCGATCTCGTCCACGTCATTCTCCAAGCCCGAGGCAACGGGCTCATACTCATCGACCACCTGGTCCAGGATGGCGTACAGCACGGCGTCCGGCCCCAGCGCGAGGAACCCGGGCTGGGACTCCATCCGCCGCCGCACGCGCGCCAGGTCCGGCGATTCGGCGTGCCGGACGGTGACCACGAAGTCGGGGCCGGTGAAAATATGGATCTCGCCGAACTGGACCTTCTCCACTTCATCCAGGTACCGGGCCGGCCGCAGTACCAGGAAGTGGGTGTCGCCGTACTGTTCGAGCTTGGCGCGCTGATGGCCGGCGAGTGCGTCCTCCACCGCCAGATGGTTCAGGTCAAATTCCTCGGCCACCGAACGGAGCTCCGCTGCGTCCGGACGATAGAGCCCGATCCAGGCCATGCCCTGCCGCTGCCGCAACAGGAAGTACGTCTCGTCCAGGTCCTCAGGGTCCGCGGTACGGTACCCGTCCACGTAGACGGCGTTGTCGACGATCGTCACGGCTATGCCTCCTCGGCTGAACTGCCCGCTCCGGGCGCCCCTTTGGCTGTGACGCTATACCCGCGGCCGCCCGGTGCCAACAGCCCGCCCGCTCCGGTGCGGCAGCGGCGAATAAGGCCACACCGCGCCATCAACCGGTGCCCCCGTCCGCCCTAAGCACGCTTACTATGAAGATGACAGACGGGCCGCCAGGGAAAGACTGCACGGCCCGCCCGCAACCGAAAGGCACGGCAGCCATGACCCAGACACCACGCGGATTCGATCCCCAGGATCCCAACGACGCCCTGCCCGCGCAGTACCCGACGGCGGCTGCCCCCTCCGGGCCCGTTGAGGAGGACTACCCCGCCGGCGGCCCGGCGAGCGGCACCGGCCTGGCTACCGGGGCTCCGGCGGACGCCGTCGCTACCCCGGGCCAGGACACCCCCGGCACCGCAGCCCCCGGAACGCCTGCGCCCGCGCCTCCCGCAGAACCCCGCCAGGTAACCCGCGCGGGAATGGTGTGGGCGGCAGTCGCCAGCGCCCTGGTGGTGCTGGTCCTGCTCATTATCTTCATCCTGCAGAACCAGGTTTACGTCCAGGTGAAGTACTTCGGCCTCGAAGGGGCAGTGCCACTCGGCGTTGCCCTCTTCATCGCCGCGGTGGGCGGAGGTGTGCTGGTGGCCATCGCCGGCGCGGCACGCATCATCCAGTTGCGCCTCGCAGCGCACCGCCAGCGGGCCAGGCTCGCCGCCCACGGGACACGCACGCGCTAGGTAACCCCGCCGCCCCGGGCGGCCCTAGGGCAGCGTCAGGATGACCGGCCCGTCCGCGGTGATCGCTACCGTGTGCTCGCTGTGGGCTGCCCGGCGCCCGTTGGCTGAGCGGAGGGTCCACTCGTCCGCGTCGTGGTAGTAGTCGTCCTTGCCGCCGAGGACCAGCATCGGCTCGATCGCGATAACGAGTCCTTCGGTCAGCTTGATGCCCCGGCCCGGCCGGCCGTCGTTGGGCACGTGCGGCTCCGCGTGCATGGTCTTGCCGATGCCATGGCCGCCGTGGTCGGCGAGCAGCCCGTAACCGGCCCGGCGGGCGGCCCCGCCGATCGCGTACGCGACGTCGCCCATCTTGTTGCCGATCCGTGCCGCTTCGATCCCGCGGGCCAGGGCCTCATCGGTGGCATCGATCAGCGCCTGGTCTACCGGCTCCGCGGTCCCCACGATGAAGCTGACGGCGGCGTCACCGCACCAGCCGGCAAGGAAAGCGCCGCAGTCCACACTCAGCAGGTCACCGTCGGCAAGACGGTAATCGTTCGGGATGCCGTGCACCACCGCGTCGTTGACGGACGTGCAGATCACGCCGGGGAAGGGCACCGAGGCCCAGCGGGGATGGTAGTCCAGGAACGCCGGGGTGGCGCCCGCGTCGGCAATCACCTTCGCTGCCTCGGCGTCGAGCTCCCTGAGGGAGACGCCGACGTCGGCCGCCTCGCGCACCCGCGCCAGCGCGTTCGCGACGACCCGACCGGCCTCGCGCATCAGAGCAATCTCTTCAGGGCTCTTGATCATGGACACGGGGACTTCCTTCCGACGCGGAGCAGGTGACGGCGGACCCTTTAGATGACCGGCCGGGCGGTGACGGGTTCAGAGGGTTTGCTGAACAACTGCTTGGTCTTCGGATCCAGGAAGATCAGGTACAGGGCGAACAGCAGCGCAATGATGGCGGCAGCGTTGCGGGCCAGCGCCAGAGCGAGGCCCAAGTCCTCGGTCTGCAGGTAGGGGAAGACTTCGAGCTGGTCCGAGATGGCGTAAACCATAAAGAACGACACCATGAAGTACACCGCCTTGACCTGCCAGTCATCCCGGATGCCGGTGACCGCAAACAGCGGGATGAGCCAAACAACGTACCAGGACTGGATCATCGGCGCCAGGAAAACGACGGCGGCGAAGGCCAGCGTGAGCCGCCGCATCAGGCGGTCGTAGTCCCCGCGGAAAATCTGCCAGCCGACGATCCCGAGCGCCAGCAGTTTCCCGGCGTCGTAAACCCATTTGGCCATCCCCCAGCCGTCCAGGCTGAACGCATTGAAGATCGAGGCGACGATCAGGCCGAGCAGACCGACCGGGGCGTACCAGATCCAAATGCTGCCCGGGGCGGAGAGCCCGTTGATCCAGCCGAAACCGAATCCGTTGACCAGGCTCATGGCGTACAGCAACGCCAGGCTGATGCCGGCGGTGAGCGCCCAGAAAACGAACTTGCGCGGCCAGCCGGCGTTCTTGCCCGCCCACAGCAGGCCGATGAACGGCAGGAAGACGATCGTGATGGGTTTAACCGAGATGGACAGCGTGACCAGCACCAGGCCCAGCAGCACCCGCCGGGTGGCGCAGTAGTAGAGGCCGGCGAGGGCCAGGCCGAGCATCAGCGCGTCGTTGTGCACGCTGGCGATAAAGTTCGTCAGGAACAACGGGTTGGCAGCGGTGAGCCAGAGGGCGCGGTGCGGGTTCACCCCGTGGAGCTCGGCCAGTTTCGGCACGTAGATCACACAGAGAACGATCCCGACCAGGGCGGCGAGCCGGAACAGCATGATGCTGGCTTCGGGTTGCACGTTCGTGGACCAGACGACGAATTGTTCGATCCAGAGGAACAGCTGCCCGTACGGCACCGGGGCCTCGGTCCACATTTTGTCCGCGCCCAGCTGGAAGTAGTTCGACAGCGCCGAGATCCCGTTTTCGTACGGGTTGAAACCCTCCACCATCAGGCGGCCCTGGCCAATATAGGCGTAGACGTCGCGGCTGAACAGGGGGACGGAGAACATCATCGGCAGCCCCCACGCCGCCACGGCCAGGAGGGTCGCCTTGCGGGCGCCGGCGCCCCAGGTGCGCACCCGCTGCCCCAGCCGGAGCCACGCGCGGACCAGCAGCATGCCGCCGACGGCCAGGAGCACAATGCTCAGCCCCACACCCATGGCTTCGGTCCGCATCCAGATGAACAAGGGCAGGCGCCGCAGTTCGGAAACGGGGGCAAGCCAACCGACGCCGAGCGAACCGACGGCCATGAACATCGAACCGAGGAACCCGGCAAGAATCGGCGACCTGGCGTTGTCCACATCCGCGGCAACCGCGTTTGGGGCGGGGCGGGACGTACCGGCAGCCGTTTCCCCCGCCGCGGGTACAGGCGCCGTCATCTCAGGATCGTCCAATCTGTTGTGGGGCTGGTTCGGCCCGCAACTGGCCGGCCAGCCGGCCGTGGGGGCACACCGCGATGACGAAAATCTTCGACGGCCGCGTACCAAAATCCTAGCACCGGACCGCTCAGCGGCGGCGGAACGGTAGGCTGGGCGGGTGCCTATATCAAATGAACGCATCGTGTGGATCGACTGCGAAATGACCGGCCTGGATTCCAAGAATGACGCCCTCATCGAAGTGGCGGCCCTGGTGACGGACTCGGAACTGAATATCCTCGGTGACGGCGTCGACGTCGTGATCAAGCCGGACGACGCCGCGCTGGCCCAGATGAACGACTTTGTCCGGGACATGCACACCCGCTCCGGGCTGCTGGCCGAACTGCCCGACGGCAAGACCATGGCCGAAGCGCAGGAGGTCGTGCTCGAGTACATCAAGAAGTGGGTACCGGATCCGAAGAAGGCGCCGTTGGGCGGCAACTCGGTCGGCACCGACCGTGTATTCCTGGTCCGTGACATGCCGGAACTCGTGGAACACCTGCACTACCGCGTGATCGACGTCAGCACCATCAAGGAACTCTCGCGGCGCTGGTACGCCCGGGCGTATTTCCAGTCCCCCGCCAAGCTCGGCGGACACCGAGCCCTGGGCGACATCAAGGATTCGATCGACGAACTCCGCTACTACCGGGAGGCCGTCTTTGTGCCCGCACCGGGTCCGGACAGCGCCACGGCGCAGCGGATCGCGAAGTCGATCATGGCCCCCGCCGACGAGCCGGCAGCAGCCCCAGCGGAGTAATCTCCACCACGTTTAGGGAAAATTTCGTCGAATTCGACGAAAGTGGCAAAACCACCCCCGAACAGCAGGTAAGCTATTTGTCGTTGCCTTTTCAGCCAGCCGGTTCGCCGGAAGGCCTGGCGGGGAACATGGTGGGCGTAGCTCAGTTGGCAGAGCGCCTGGTTGTGGTCCAGGAGGTCGCGGGTTCAACCCCCGTCGCTCACCCTCACAAAGGACGGCAGAATTGTCCGACCTTGTCCAAAGGCCGCACCGGATATCCGGTGCGGCCTTTGTTGTCTGTCCAGTTGTTGACCGTCCAGTCTTGTCCGTGCGTGGAAGGAACCGCGATGAAGCGCCAGCTCTTTGAAGAAGACCACGAGATGTTCCGTGAGATGGCTGCGGAGTTCAACGCGCGGGCGGTCGCCCCGCACTATGGCCAGTGGGACCAGGACCACATGATGCCGCGCTCGCTCTGGACCGCGGCCGGCGAGCAGGGCCTGCTGGGGCTCGCGGTTCCCGAAGAGTTCGGCGGCATGGGCATGGCCGACTACCGCTTCCGGGCCGTGCTGGACGAAGAGTTCGCCAAGAGCAACCACCTGTCCGTGGGCCTGGCCTTCCACCTGCACGATGACATGGTCCTCCCCCACCTGCTGGCCTACGGCTCGGACGACCTCAAAGCGCGCTGGCTGCCCGGCATGGTCTCCGGCGGGACGGTCACCTCGGTGGCGTGGACCGAGCCGGGCGCCGGTTCGGACCTGCGCGGTATCCGCACGAAGGCCGTCCGCGACGGCGGCGACTGGCTGATCACCGGCCAGAAGACCTTCATCGGCAACGGCATCTCCGGCGACGCGTCCCTGGTCCTGGCCCGGACCGACGGCGGCACCGGGCGGGGCGGCCGCGATTCCTTCTCGCTCTTTATGGTGCGCAAGTCCGAGGGCTACACCACCGGAAACCAGCTGGACAAGATGGGGCTGAAGGCCGCGGACACCGCCGAGCTGTTTTTCGACAACGTCCGGGTTCCGCACGCGGACCTCGTCGGCGAGGAAGGCAAGGGCCTGCAGTACGCCGCCGAGCAGCTCCCCCAGGGCCGGCTCGCGATCGCCGTGGCGAGCTCCGCCGTCGTCCGCGCTGTCTACGAGGCGACCGTGGCCTACACGAAGGACCGCAACGCGTTCGGCGAGCGGATCATCGATTTCCAGCACAGCCGCTTCGAACTGGCCGACATCCTCACCGAGGTCGAGGTCACCGAAACCTACGTGGACCGGGCCATCCAGGCGTTCAACGCGGGCCAGCTCAACGCCGCCGCGGCGGCCCGGGCCAAGCTCTGGGCCTCCGAACGCGCCAAGTCCGTCACCGACCGGTGCCTCCAGCTGCACGGCGGCTACGGCTACATCCTGGAATACCCGGTGGCGCAGGCGTACCTCGCCGCCCGGCTGCTGACGATCTTCGGTGGCACGAACGAAATCATGCGCGACGTCGTCGGCCGCACCATCGCCGGCTGAGCGCCGCAGCAGCCACCTGTACCAAAGGAACCAGCCGCCATGACAGTCCTACCCATCACGATCTGGGGCGAACCCGTGCTGCACCGCCGGGCCGCCGAGGTCGAAGTCTTTGACGACGAACTCCGCACCCTGATCGCGGACATGTTCGAAACCAACGACGCCGCCAATGGCGTCGGCCTCGCCGCGCCCCAGGTCGGCGTGGGCAAGCGGCTTTTTGTGTATAAATACGCCAACGACGACGGCGCCCCGCCGGCTGGCGTCGTCGTCAACCCGGTGCTGACCCTCTCGAAGGTCTCCGGCGCGCTGCCGGACCCGGACGAGGAAGAGGAAGGCTGCCTGTCCTTCCCCGGCGGCCAGTACCCGCTCAAGCGTGCCGAGTGGGCCCGCGTGCAGGGCTTCGACGGCGACGGCAAGCCGGTCGAATTTGAGGCGACGGGCTGGTTCGCCCGGGTGATCCAGCACGAGTACGACCACCTCGACGGCAAGCTCTACGTCAACCGGCTGATCGACCGCTACTCCCGCAAGGCGATGAAGCAGGCCAAGAAGAACGGCTGGGGCGTCCCCGGACTGACGTGGATGCCGGGCGTGGACCCGGATCCGTTCGGCCACTAAGCTCGCGCCGGGTCACTCCCGGCCGACGGCGGCCAGGAGGGCGGCGCCCAACTCGGCCGGCCTGGTGAACTGCGGCCAGTGGCCGGTGGGCAGGTCCACGTAGTCCACGTCCCGGATCCGTGCCAGCTCCGCCACGTACGGGTGGCCCCCGGCTATCATTTCCCGCAGCATTGCGGACGGGAATTCACAGGCAATGACGGTGGCCCGGACCTCGAACCGGCGTTCGTCCTTGAGCTCCTGCCGGTCCTGGGCCACGCCGCGGGGCTCCGGGATGGCCCGGGCGCGGAACCTGGCGCGCAGCTCGTCGGTCAAGTCGGTGAGGTCCGCGTCTTCGAAGAATTCCCACGGCGGCAAGGGCACATCGTCACCGTCTGCCGGGAGTTCGTCATTGATGACACCACCGTCGGCGAGAGGTCCGCTGTCCACGTAGATGGCCCGGGCCACCCGGTCCGGCCGGGCATCGACGGCGCCGTGGATGATGGCTCCGCCGCCGGAGTGCCCCACCAGTACCACGGGTGCGTCGAAGGAATCGATCTTTGCCACGACAGCGTCGATATGGGTGCGCAGGCCGATGCCGGCGCGCGGCGCCTCGGCCGATTCGAGGCCCGGAAGCGTTAACGGGTACACCCCGTGACCGGCCGCAGTGAGCGGCGGGGTCACCCCCTCCCACGACGAGCCGTCCAACCAGAATCCGGGTACAAGGATGATGTCCATGCCGGTACCCTACAGTTCGGGTACCGGCACCACCACCCGCCGCCCACGCCAGTGGCTAGGTAGCCGCGTCGGGTATGGCAGCCGTCCTTGCGGCTGACGGTCCGGCGGCTCAATTCCTTGGGACAACTGCGTTCAATCCTCGCCGGGCTTCTGCAGCAGTGCGGCGTGGTCCGGGACGTACCGGAACAGGTCCCGCGGCGGCCGGGTGTAATTGACGGCGTGCGGCCTTTCCGGCAGGGTCACCGGCTCCGTTCGGACTTCGGTGTAGTCGATGCTGGAGAGCAGGTGGGCGATCATGTTGATCCGGGCCCGGCGCTTGTCTTCCGCCTCGACGACATACCAGGGCGATTCGGCGGTATCGGTCTGCATGAACATGTCGTCCTTGGCCCGCGAATAATCCTCCCAGCGCAGGATCGCCTCCCGGTCCATCGGTGAGAGCTTCCACTGCCGCAGCGGGTCCTCCAGCCGGGATTTGAACCGCCGTTCCTGTTCCGCGTGGCTGATCGAGAACCAGTACTTGAACAGCAGGATGCCGTCCTGGACCAGCAGGCGCTCAAAGACCGGGCACTGGGCCATAAAACGTTTGTGTTCCGCGGGCGTGCAGAACCCCATAACCCGTTCGACGCCGGCACGGTTGTACCAGGACCGGTCCATCAGGACGATCTCCCCTGCTGCCGGCAGGTGTTCGACGTAGCGCTGGAAATACCACTCGCCGCGTTCTCGTTCGGTGGGCGCCGGCAACGCCACGATGCGGGCGACGCGCGGGTTCAGGTACTCGGTGACGCGTTTGATGGCGCTGCCCTTCCCGGCGGCGTCGCGTCCCTCGAAGAGCACCAGCACGCGAGCCCCCGTGCTGCGGACCCATTCCTGCAAAGCGACCAGCTCCGCCTGCAGCCGGGAGAGTTCGGCTTCATAGACGCCGAGCGGAAGCCGCCCCACTGCCTGCTCCCCTGGCGCCTTCCGGGGCGCCAGTGCCTTGCCGGCCCTTCCCTTGCCAGCGCCAGTCTTGCCGGCCCCGCCTTTGCCATGTGCCATGGTTCCCGCTCCAGTCGTGGCGGCGGACGGTCCGCCGCCTGTGCTGACGCCTGTCCCGCCGCGCCCATTCTTGCGGAGCACCTGACGGGCCACAAGGGGACGTCGGCCCGGGGACACTGGCATCCCGGCACTCCTATGCTTGGGCTCATGGAAGCCACCACGCCGGCGCCGGCGCAGCCCATCCTCACCGTCACCGTGAACCCTGCCCTGGATGTCAGCACCACAACCGAACTTGTGACCAGCGGCCATAAACTGCGCTGCGGCCCCAGCCGCCTGGATCCGGGCGGCGGCGGCGTGAACGTGGCCCGGGTCATCCAGCGGCTCGGCGGGCGCCCGCTGGCCGTCTACACCGCGGGCGGTCCCACGGGTGAGGCGTACCGGCGGCTGATTGAGGCCGAGCGGCTCCCCACCCTGGTGGTCCCGATCCAGGGCAGCACGCGGCAGGACTTCACGGTTGATGAGACGTCCACCGGGAAGCAGTTCCGCTTTGTCCTGCAGGGGCCGGAGTTGAGTGAGCCCGAATGGCGGCTGTGCCTGGCCCTCGTGGCCGACTCCATCCAGCCGGGCGGGTACGTGGTGGCCAGCGGGAGCCTGCCGCCCGGGGTGCCGGATGACTTTTACGCGGAGGTGGCCCGTCTGGCCCGGGAGCAGAATGCCCGTTGCGTGGTGGACGCGTCCGGCCCCGCCCTGGCCGCCGCCCTGGCCGAGGGCGTGTTCCTGGTCAAACCCAGCCGGAGGGAACTCGGGCTGCACTTCGGCACGCCGCTGGACAGCGAACAAAGCGAAGTCGACGCCGCCATGGCCTTGGTGTCCGACGGATCCGCCGAACATGTGACCCTCACCCTGGGCGGGCAGGGGGCTGTGCTCGCCTCAAAGGACGGCACGCTCCGGCTGGCCGTACCGCAGGTGCAGGTCCAAAGCACTGTCGGTGCCGGAGACAGCTTCCTGGCAGCCTTTGTGCTCCGTCTGGCGCAGGGTCGCACGCTGGCTGACGCGTTCCGCTCGGCCGTCGCCGCCGGGAGCGCCACCGTCACGACGCACGCCACCGAACTATGCCACAGGGTCGACGTCGAACGGCTGGAAGCTGAACTCGCCGAACAGGCGCTCGGGACTTAGCCCGAAAACCTGCGCACCGCTGGCATGATGGGCCCCATGGGGGAAAACAGAACACGCTCACGACCGAAGCCGCGCAGTTTCAAAGAGCCATCCGGCAGGGTGGTGTCGCTGCTGGTCTGGGCCGGCAGCGGCTCCGCGGTCGGCTGGCTCCTGCTCGCGGGCAGGGGCGGCGCCGCTGCAGCGGCCGCGCCCTGGCTGGCAGCCGCAGCGCTGCTGGTCTACCTCACGCAGTGGCAGCCGCGGCTGATCGTCGGAGCCGACGGGTTTGAGCTGGTGAACGGCCTGCGCCTGCACCGGATCCCGTTCGCCGCAGTGGACGACGTCGAGGTCCGGCACACCGTGACGGTTAAAGCCGCCGGGAAGAGGTATGTCAGCTGGGGTGCCCCGACGCCGCCGAGCGCTTTCGGCGCAGGGTTCGAGCACGCCCGCGACTGGAAGGAACGCCCCTTCGGGATACTTCCGACCAATGAGCGCATGGCCCAGCAACCGACGCCGGGCGGACGGGATGCGATCGTCAGGGCCTGGCAGGATGCCCGGCTGGCCAAGGGAGATGCCGGCTGCGCCGGTGCCGAGGCCCCGGACGCATGCGGGCAGCCCGCCGGCCCCGCGGTCGTCTCCGAGTGGAACATCCCGATGCTGGTTCTCGTGTTGCTCCTCGCCGGTTGGTGCCTGGTCTCGGTGCTGTTTTGAGGGCCGAGAGTAGGGCGCGCTAAGGCATCACCTTGTGGAGGTCGATGACGGTCTCTTCAGGCGGGGAGGTAAAGCCGCCCTCGATGCCTGCCTGCATTTTGGGCATCAGGATGCCGTCGCGGAATTTCTCCCAACTCTCCTTCGAATCATGGACGGCCATGATCGTCCAGCCTCCGGCTGACGCGCCGCCGGCATGGAAGATTTGGCCCTCCGGCAAGCTGCCTTCGCCGGGATGAACCGCGGCAATGGACGCCTCGTACTGTTCCTTGGTGCCCCCCGGGAAAAAGTGCACAACTCCGTAGGCCATTTCTGCTCCTCGAATGGTGGGCCGTAGCTGACGAGTCCAGTCCTAGACCTGGTGGCGACGCCTGTCAATGAGCTGGGGATCAGGACCTTAGCGTCTGCGCGGCCCGATGGTCTGTTGCCCGGGGCAGGCACCGAGAACCCGTTCCATCGCCTCCTTTTCGGCCGGCGTCACCCACAGCCCGTAGGCGGCCTTCACCGAGATTTGCCGGGCGACGTAGTGGCAGCGGAATGCCTTATTCGGCGGCAGCCAGGTAGCGGCGTCGGACGCGCTCTTGTCCTGGTTGGCCTGCCCGTCCACGGCAATGAGGTTCAGCGGGTCGTTGGCGAGGTGCTGGCGCTGCAGCGGACTCAGCTGCTGGGCCCCCTTGTGCCAGGCGTCGCCCAGCGCCACGACGTGGTCAATCTGCACCGCCTTGCTGGACTCCGCTCCGCGCTGAAAGGCGATGGTCCGCCCGGTATAGGGCTCCTGGAAGCTCCCGGATCCGACGCGGCAGCGGGAACCTTCGGCGAAGCGTGCGTCGGCGAGGTCGCGGCGGAGGATGTCGTTGCGGGTGTCGCAGCCGTTGCGGTCGACGTCGAGCCATGCCTGGCCAAAGGCGCTGCGGCTGTAGTTGCTGCCGACTGCCCGGCCCTTGACCGGCAGCGCCTCCAGGGCGTCCGCGGCGGTTCCCGCCGGGACGGTGCGCACCGGGGCGACGGGTTTCATCCAGGCCGCCGCGAACACGGGAGCCTCGCGGGGTCCGTCGGTCTGCGGCTCGGCCAGCGCGAACTGGCCTACGGTGAAGAACCAGCCCAGACCGCCGGCGAGGGCAAACAGCGCGCCGGCAAGCAGGGCCCACGCCTGGCGCGACCGGCGTCGGGTCCGGCTGAAGTCGTTCCAGGTGGCGCTCACGGAAGCGCCGGGGCTTGGTGGAGCTGCTGCATCCCGCCAGCCTAGGCAGCCCTACCGACGTCGGGCCGGTTGTCCACAGTGTGCAGGACAAGTCCCGCGTCCCTGCTCCAGGGTGCCGGCGCATCTGGCCGTCAAGTCAGGTTTGGCCAGGGCCGGAGTGTCACTGCTCCCTGGTGACCCGGCGGAGATCCTCCTCCGCGAGATTCATCAACGCTTCCAGCTGGCTGACCCGCGCGTCGTCGATCTCGCCGGCCTCGCGTTTGGCGCGGGCGTCATCGAGGAGTCGCTTGGCTTCCTTGGCGTTGCGCCGGGCGACGTCGAGGGCATGTTCCAGGGTGGTTTCGTGCTCCACAGCCGAGTTCTGTTCCATGGCTCCATTGTGGTGCCCTTTCCCGGCCGATTCCAGAGAACCGGCCGGGAAGACCCAAAGCGGGGCTATCCGACCTCGACCGGCAGTCCGGCGGCCTCAAGGGTCGCGGCGGCGTCCTTGGCCGGGAACGACGGCGGGTTGACGCCGGCCATTTCCTCCATCACGCGGACCACTTGGCAGCTGTAACCGAATTCGTTGTCGTACCAGACGTAGAGGACAAGGTTCTTGTCGTTGCTGATGGTGGCCAGTCCGTCGACGATGCCGGCGCGGCGCGAGCCCACGAAATCGGTGGAGACAACCTCGGGCGAATCGATGTAGTCCACCTGCTTGCGCAGCTCCGAGTGCAGCGACATCTCCCGCAGGTAGTCGTTGACCTCATCCTTGGTGGTGCCGTTTTCCAGGCTCAGGTTCAGGATGGCGAGGGAGACGTCAGGGGTGGGCACGCGGATGGAGCTGCCGGTCAGTTTTCCCAGCAGTTCCGGGAGCGCCTTGGCGACGGCCTTGGCGGCGCCGGTCTCGGTGATGACCATGTTCAGCGCGGCGGAGCGGCCACGGCGGTCGCCCTTGTGGAAGTTGTCGATCAGGTTCTGGTCGTTGGTGAAGGAGTGCACCGTCTCGACGTGGCCGTGCACGACGCCGTAGCGGTCGTTGATTGCCTTCAGGACCGGTGTGATGGCGTTGGTGGTGCAGGACGCGGCGGAGACGATCTTGTCCGAGTCCGTGATAGTGGCGTGGTTGATCCCGTGCACGATGTTCTTCAGGTCGCCCTTGCCCGGGGCGGTCAGGAGCACGCGGGAAACGCCTTTGCTCTGCAGGTGCTGGGAGAGCCCTTCGGCGTCGCGCCAGCGGCCGGTGTTGTCCACGACCAGTGCGTCGTGGATGCCGTAGGCGGTGTAGTCCACCGTGGCCGGGTTATCCGAGTAGATGACCTGGATCTGGACGCCGTTGGCGGTGATGGTGTCGTTCTCGAGGTCCACCTTGATGGTGCCTTCGAAGGAGCCGTGCACCGAGTCGCGGCGCAGCAGGCTGGCGCGCTTGGTGAGGTCGTTGTCCGACCCGCGGCGCACCACGATCGCGCGCAGCCGCAGGCCGTGGCCGCCGCCGGCCTTCTCAATCAGCAGGCGGGCCAGGAGGCGGCCGATGCGGCCGAAGCCGTAAAGGACGACGTCGGTGCTGGTGCGGTCGTCGCCGCCGCGCTTGCCGACGACTTCGGCCAGCTCTGCGCGCAGGAAGTCGTCCAGGCTGAGTCCGTGGCCTTCGGCACGGTACTTTTCCGTCAGGCGGGCAATGTCGATGGCTGCCGCGCCGAGGTCCAGCTTGGTGAGGGCGTCCAGCAGGGGCGCGGTCTCTTCGAGACGCAGCTCTTCCTTGCTCATCCGGCGGGCAAAGCGGTGCGCCTTGAGGATGTTCATGGTGGACTTATTGATCAGGCTCCGGCCGTGAATGGACGTCACCACGTTGTTTTCGCGGTACAGCCGGCCGATCACCGGAATCATGGCCTCGGCGAGCGCCTCCCGGCCCATCCACGTATCAAGACAAGAATCTGACGTCTGGCTCACAGAACTACCTTCCTAAAATCCACCACATACGTCCTCGTATGCGGAAGTCGGTTCCCGGCGGATTTCCGGAACCTGGACGCGGCGGGGATTCGGTCCACCCCGGGCGCCTTCATGGAGCGCAAAGAAAGAGCCACCGGCTGCAAACGCAGACCCGGTGGCAGAACATCTACGTTCGTTATCCAGTCTAAAGCGGCGGGCCTATTCCCGGGGGCCGGGGACGGCGTGAAATCACTCACACGCGGGAAGGGCGCCCCATGTCGTAGGATGTCCTAATGGGACTCATCGTTGCACTACTTGTCATCTGGCTCATTCTTTCGATCCTCGGCTTCGTCGTGAAGGGCCTGCTGTGGCTGGCCGTCATCGGCCTCGTCCTGTTCGTCGCGACGGCGGCATGGGGCTGGGTGAAGCGGAAGGCCAAGGCCTGATCCGAAACCTACTTCTTGAACGCGGGGGCTGGCACCACACGGTGCCGGCCCCTTTTGTTTGCGTCGGGCGCGGCGGCCCGGGCCGCGTCCGGCGCCAACTCAGGGGTGGGGGTGGATGGGTTGACCGATACGCCGGGTTCTGTGCTCCCGCGCTGTTGCCGGCGCGGGAGTAGCGGCCATCCATCTACGGACGCCGTTGCCGACGCCCTCCAGCGGCCTACCCGGACACTCGGGCGGGCAGCCCTCAAACGTGTCCTGTCTGGCCTTGCTCCGGGTGGGGTTTACCTAGCCTTCCCGGTCACCCGGGAAGCTGGTGGTCTCTTACACCACCGTTTCACCCTTACCTGCTCCCCCGGCCGTGCGGACACGGCCCTGGGGCAGGCGGTCTATTCTCTGTGGCACTGGCCTGCGGGTTACCCCGAGTGGGCGTTACCCACCACCCTGCCCTGCGGAGCCCGGACGTTCCTCGAGCCACTTGCGTGACGCGCGGCCGCCTGGTCAACCCATCCGCTGTTCATTCTACGGTCTCCCCGGCAGCCGCCCTACCGGCGCCCTTTTGCCCCGCCGGGGGGAGAATGGAAGCAGCAACCCCGCCACGCAAGGAAGCGATTCGGATGGACATTACCGCCGTCGTTATTTGGCTGCTCGTCGCGGCCCTGCTGCTGATGGTGGCCCGCATGTCGATACGGATTGTGCGCCAGTACGAGCAGGGTGTGCTGTTCCGGCTGGGCCGGGTCATCGGCGTCCGAATGCCGGGCCTGCGTTTCATCATTCCGGTGATCGACAGGCTGCAGCTGGTCAGCCTCCGGATCGTGACCATGCCGATCCAGTCGCAGGGCATCATCACCCAGGACAACGTCAGCGTGGACATCTCAGCCGTGGCCTACTACCGGGTGATCGATGCCGTGAAGTCGGTCGTGGCGATCGAAAACGTGGCCGCCGCGATCAACCAGATCGCGCAAACCACGCTGCGGAAAGTCGTCGGCCGGCACAGCCTGGACCAGACGTTGTCCGAGACGGAACACATCAACAGCGATATCCGCGAAATCCTCGATGCCCTCACACTGGAGTGGGGCGTCGAGGTCACGCTCGTGGAGCTCAAGGACATCCAGCTGCCGGACAGCATGAAGCGGGCCATGGCCCGGCAGGCCGAGGCGGAGCGGGAAAAGCGGGCCAAGATCATCGCCGCCGAAGGCGAGTCCATCGCCGCGGCGGCGCTCGGCGAGGCTTCGGACATCATGATGGCCCACCCGCTGGCCCTGCAGTTGCGGAACCTGCAGTCGCTGGTGGAGATCGCGGTGGACAAGAACTCGACCGTGGTCTTCCCGGCGCCGTTGATGAGCACCATCGGTGAGCTGTCCGCCTTCCTGGCCCGTGAAACCAAGGCCGCGGCAGCCGAGGCCCCGCGAGCTGCGGCAGCCCCGGCACCTCCCCCTATCCAGGCTGCGCCGTCGAAGGTAGCCTGAACGCATGGAATTGGTGCTCCTTGCCATCGCCGCCGGCCTGCTGGTCGTTGGGACAGTCGTGCGGGATCTACTGACCCGCCGGAAGCACGCGCGGCTGGGCAGCGACCCGGAATCAGAGCGGGCACGGCGGGACATCCAGCGGGCAAAAACCGTCGGCCATTCGCATTTCGTCGGCCTCGACAACACCGGACACCGGCGCTGATCCGCCGCCGGGCCCCGTCCCGCGCCCCGGCCGCTGCCCGCCGGTAGGATCGTACGGTGCTGATTCTGCTGCCGCCCTCCGAAGGCAAGACCCCCGCGACCCGCGGCGACGCCGTCGACCCGGCGTCACTGAGCTTCCCCGGCCTCAACACCTACCGCGCCAAGGTGCTCGAAGCGCTCGGCACCGTCAGCGCCCACGAGGACGCCTTGGCGCTGCTGGGCGTCGGCGCCTCACTGAAGGCCGACGTCGAACGCAACACCCGCCTGCACGCCGAGCCCGCCGCGCCCGCCCACCAGGTGTATTCCGGCGTGCTGTACGACGCCCTGGACTACCGGTCGCTGACTCCGGCGCAGCGGAAGAAGGCCGACGCGTCCGTACTGGTGATCTCCGCACTGTGGGGCGCCATCCGGTTCGCGGACAGGGTGCCGGCGTACCGGCTGTCGATGGGCACGGCCCTTCCCGACGTCGGCCGGCTTGCCTCCTTCTGGAAGCCGCAACTAACAGGGGCCCTGGCCGCGGAAACGGCGGGCGAGCTGCTGGTCGATTGCCGCTCCAGCACCTACGCCGCGGCGTGGGCTCCCCCGCCGGAGCAAACCGTGGCCGTGAATGTCTTCACCGAAGTAGACGGCGTCCGCAAAGTGGTGAGCCACTTCGCCAAGCACACCCGCGGGGAGCTGGCCCGGCACCTGCTGGCCCGTCGCGGCAAGGCCCCGCAGACCCCCGCGCAGCTACGGCGGGCCGCTGCCGAGAGGTGGACAGCGGAGCTGGTCGAGGGAACGGCGAGGAAGCCGCACACCCTCAACCTGCTCCTGCCCAACTAGCTGGCAGTTCTTACTTGGGGTGGCTAGGCCCACTCGGCGGAGCGCACCAGGATGCAGCCGGAGTCGGGGCAAAAGACGATGTCGTCCTCGGCGGCAGCCTTGATCTCGGCGAGGTCGCCGGGGCTCAGCTGCATGCCGGAACCTTCGGAGGTGCCGTGGAAGAGCCGGGCCGCGCCGACGCCGCGCTTGGCGAGCGTCTTCTCGTAGATGGCGAGCATGCCTGCGTCCAATCCCTCCGCGAACTCGGCACGCTGGCCGCGCACCACGGTCATCTCGGCCGCCACTTCGGCCAGCTGCTCGTCCAGTTCGGCGCGGATGGTGCCAAAGGAGCCCTGGATGTCATCGACGATCTGCTGCTGCGTGGCCTGGCGCAGGCGCAGCGAGTCCAGCCGTTCCAGGACCTCGAGCTCAACGTCCTCCAGGTCCGATCGCCGCTTGTTCAGGGACGCGATGTCGCGCTGCAGTGCCACGAGGTCCTTGGACAAACCGGTGCCGCTGTTGAGCCTGGCCTCGTCGCGTTCAATCCGGGAGGCGACCTGCTCGACGTCGGCCTCGGCGCGCTTGAGTTCGAGCTCGGCATCGTGCACCGCCACCTTCGCTGCCCCGAGTTCGCCGTTGGCCACGCTGAGGGCAGCCTCCAGGTCGGTGATCCGGGAGTCGCTTTCAAGGCTGCGGCGGCGGTTGGACAGGGACTTGAGCCTGGCATCGAGCCCCTGCAATTCGAGCAACTTCAACTGTTCCGCCGGTGCTGCCTTGGCCACTATTTCCTCCGCTTGTTCACTTACCGGCCTCGGCCGGGCACCGTACCGGCGCTCCCTAGACTCTAGCCGCCGCCCGGAGTCAGAATGAAGTCCCAGGGGTCGCTGTTGGTGCTGCTGACCCGGATCTCGATGTCGTGCCCCTGGTCGGTCAGCACATTCCCCAGGGCCTCGGCGGCCGCCGGCAGCCACAGCCACTCGCTGGCGAAGTGCGAGACGTCGATCAGGTAGGGCCGGTCGTTGACGGCGGCCTCCCGCGCCTCCGACGCCGGATGGTGGCGCAGGTCCGCGGTGAGGTAGACGTCGGCGTTGCTGGCGCGGACCTCGTTGAACAGTGAATCGCCGGCGCCGCCGCACAGCGCCACCCGGCGCACCAGGCCGTCCCGGTCGCCGGAAACACGGACCCCACCGGCCACGGAGGGCAGGATGCCGAAGACCCGTGCGGCGAAGTCGCCCAGAGTCTGGACATCAGCGAGGTCTCCGACCCGTCCGATGCCCTCTTCGGGAAGGCCGTTCGCGGCCGGAGTCAGCGGCACCACGTCCTGCAGGCCCAGCGCGTCGGCCAGCACATCGGAGACGCCGCCGACGGCGGAATCACCGTTGGTGTGGACCGTCAGCAGGGCGGTCCCGGATTCGATCAGCCGGTGCACGGCCTTGCCCTTGGGGGTGTTGGCCGCGACGGAGGTGACGCCCTTGAGCAGCAGGGGGTGGTGGGTGATGAGCAGTTCGGCGCCCCAGGCGACGGCTTCCTCGATGACTTCGAGGGTGGGGTCGACGGCGAAGAGGATCCTGTTTACCTCGGCGGACGGGTGCCCCGCCACGAGGCCCACCTCGTCCCACTCCTCCGCCAGCGATTCGGGCCAGAGTTCCTCGACGGCCAGCAGGATCATGCCCAGCGTGGCGGCTTCGCCGGGGCCGGGGGCTCCGGCGGTCTGTTCTGAAACGTCGGTGTTCTCAGCTTCCATACCCCTATTTTTACCCTACTCGCGGGCCCAGCCACCGTGCCGGGAGTCCCGGATGCACGCTGAATACCGGGTTCGGGAATGATCCGGGCCGTTCGTCCATTGAACAGGACATGAGAACTTTCGTCCTCGGCGGGGGCTGCTTTTGGTGCCTCGACGCCGTTTACCAGAAGACCAAGGGTGTCAGCTCGGTCGTTTCGGGCTACACCGGCGGCCATGACCGCAACCCCGACTACTACTCCGTGTGCTCCGGAACCACGGGGCACGCCGAGGTGGTGGCGGTGACGTTCGACGAGGACCTGATCCCGGCCGAAATCATCCTCGACATGTTCTTCGCCCTGCATGATCCCACCACGCTCAACCGCCAGGGCTACGACGTCGGCACCCAGTACCGTTCCTCGATGTTCTACGAGACCACCGAAGAAAAGATCCTCTTCGAGGAAGCGATCAACCGGAACCAGGAGTTGTGGGCGCACCCGATCGTCACCGAGGTGAGCCGGCTGCCGGTCTTCCACGTGGCCGAGGATTTCCACCAGGACTACTACGCGAAATATCCCGATCAGGGATACTGCCAGGTGATCATCAACCCGAAGCTGGCGAAGGCCAGGAAATATTACTCTGCATGGCTTAATGCTTAGCTAGGGCCTGAGCGCCATCGTTAGGCTGACCTTAGAATTCCCTCTTCACAGATAGGCACATATACCCATGGCACGGATCTATGACGACGTAACCCAGCTGGTCGGCGGCACCCCGCTGGTCCGCCTCAACCGGCTGAGCGAAGGCCTGGACGCCACGGTGGCGGTCAAACTGGAGTTCTACAACCCGGCCAACAGCGTCAAGGACCGGATCGGCGTCGCCATCGTCGATGCGGCGGAGAAGTCCGGCGCGCTCAAGCCCGGCGGAACGATCGTCGAGGGAACCTCGGGCAACACCGGCATCGCCCTGGCGATGGTGGGCGCCGCCCGCGGTTACAAGGTCATCCTGACCATGCCGGAGACCATGTCCACGGAACGCCGCGTGATGCTCCGCGCCTACGGTGCCGAAATCGTGCTCACCCCCGGATCCGAAGGCATGCGCGGAGCCGTGGAGAAGGCCCAGGAGATCGTTGCCAACACGGAGAACTCCATCTGGGCCCAGCAGTTCGCCAACGAGGCCAACCCCGAGGTGCACCGCCAGACCACGGCCGAGGAAATCTGGACCGACACCGACGGCAAGGTGGACATCTTCGTCGCCGGCGTCGGCACGGGCGGCACCGTCACCGGCGTCGGCCAGGTGCTCAAGGAGCGCAAGCCCGACGTGCAGATCATCGCCGTCGAGCCCAAGGACTCCGCCATCCTCAACGGCGGCAACGCCGGCCCGCACAAGATCCAGGGCCTCGGTGCGAACTTCGTTCCGGAAATCCTGGACACCAACGTCTACGACGAGGTCCTCGACGCCACCTTGGAAGACTCCGTCCGCGTGGCGCGCGACCTCGGCGTGAAGGAAGGCATCCTCGGCGGCATCTCCTCCGGCGCGATCGTCTGGGCGGCCCTGGAGCTCGCCAAGCGCCCGGAGAACGCCGGTAAGCTGATTGTTGCCATCGTCTGCGACTTCGGGGAGCGCTACATCTCCACCGTGCTGTACGACGACATCCGCGGCTGATCCAGGCCGCCCACAATTCGTAGAAAGGTCTTTGTGAGCTTCTTCGCAAGGCTGAAGGAAGACCTCGACGCCGCCAGGTCCCACGACCCGGCGGCGCGGGGTTCTTTCGAAAACTTCTTTGCCTATTCCGGCCTGCACGCGATCTGGGCGCACCGCCTGACGCACCGGCTGTGGCAAAACCCCTCGCTGCGCTTCCCGGCGCGGCTGATCTCGCAGTTGGCCCGTTTCATGACCGGCATCGAGATCCACCCGGGCGCCACAATCGGCCGCCGCTTCTTCATCGACCACGGCATGGGCGTGGTGATCGGCGAGACCGCCGAGATCGGCGAGGATGTGATGATCTACCACGGCGTCACGCTCGGCGGCCGTTCGCTCGCTAAGATCAAGCGGCACCCCACCATCGAGGACCGCGTGGTCATCGGCGCCGGCGCCAAGGTTCTGGGCCCCATCACCATCGGCCGGGACAGCGCCATCGGCGCCAACGCCGTCGTGGTCAAGGACGCCCCGGCCGAGTCGATCCTGACCGGTGTGCCCGCCACCTGGCGGCACCGCGACGCCCAGCGCGAGACCAAGGCCGCCGTGGACCCGGCCGAGTACCTGATCGAATACCGGATCTAGGCGCGCCCGGGCTCTCCCCGGGCACGCCCGCTCCCCCAGCTAGCGGGGAAAGCGCTTGTAGATGTTCCAGAGCACGACGTCGAAGGCCCGGTCCGGCAGCAGCCTGCGCAGCAGCAGGATTGCCCGCGCCCCCTTGCCTACCGGATAGCGGGTCTTCGGCCGCGGCGAGGTGGCGGCGTGGACGATCGCATCCGCAATCACCGCCGGATGCGAGGACAGCGCCGAACCGTCAGTTGACGCGAGCGCGGCCGCGACAACCTTTGCCTGCGCCGCGTACGGCCCTGTCCCGGAACTGGCCAGCAGCCCCCGGGCGGAGATGGCGCCCCACTCGGACTGGGTGCCGCCCGGTTCGATGATGGACACGTCAATGCCGTGCGGCTTGAGTTCCACGCGCAGCGAATCGCTGAGCCCCTCCACGGCAAACTTCGTGGCGTGGTACCAGGCGCCGAGCGGCTCGTACATCTTGCCGCCGATCGAGGAAACGTTGATGATCCGGCCGCGGCCCGCCTCCCGCATGGCCGGCAGCACCAGCTGCGTCATCCGCGCCACGCCGAAGACGTTGACGTCGAACTGCCGCCGCCCTTCCGCCGCTTCGACGTCCTCCAGCGAGCCGTAGGACCCGTAACCGGCGTTGTTCACCAGCACGTCGATCCGGCCGTGCGCCGCGAGGACCTGCCCGACGGCGGCGTCCATCGACGCCTCGTCGGTCACGTCGAGCGCCAGGATCCGGACGCCGTCGGCCTCCAGCGGCTCCATCTTCTCCACCCGCCTGGCCCCGGCATACACGGTGAAGCCATGGGCCGCGAGCTTCCGGGCGGCCTCGAATCCGATCCCGGTGGAGGCACCGGTGACAAAGGCGACTGGCTGGGGCATGGGAGTACTCCTCTGGACGGGGTGCGGCCTGAAAGTCTGGAACAGCCGCCAACGCAAACGGCCGGCGCCCCCAGAGTATCGGGAAGCGCCGGCCGCGGGCGGGTGGCGGATGGATCAGTGCGTGTCCACCGCGGCGATTTCGGACTTGTCTTCGCCCCAGAGGGTGTGGAAGGTCCCCTCGGTGTCGATGCGGCCATAGGTGTGCGCACCGAAGAGGTCACGCTGGCCCTGGATCACGGCGGCCGGGAGGCGCTTGCGGCGCAGGCCGTCGTAGTAGGCCAGCGAGGAGGAGAACACCGGCACCGGAATGCCGAGCTGCACGGCGGTGGCCACCACGCGGCGCCAGGCCGGGAGGACTTCGGCAATCGCCTTGGTGAAGGCCGGGGCGAACAGCAGGTTGGCCGGCTTCTCCTCCGCGGCGTAGGCCTTGGTGATTTCCTTGAGCAGCTCGGCGCGGATGATGCAGCCGCCACGCCACAGCGAAGCGATCTCGTCCAGCTTGAGGTCCCAGCCGTATTCCTTGGCGGCGGAGGTGAGCATATCCAGTCCCTGGGCGTAGGAGACCAGCTTGGACGCGTACAGCGCCTGCCGGACATCCTCGACGAAGGTTTCGGGGACCTCAACGGCGGCTTCTCCGCCGGCGAGCAGCTCCTGGGCCAGCTTGCGCTGCTCCGACTGGGAGGACAGCGCCCGGGCGAACACGGATTCGGCGATGCCCGAGGTCGGGGAACCCAGTTCGAGGGCGGAGATGACCGTCCAGCGCCCGGTTCCCTTCTGGCCGGCGGCGTCCACCACGACGTCGACAAACGGCTTGCCGGTCTTGGCGTCAACGTGGCCGAGGACCTCGGCGGAGATTTCGATCAGGAAGGAGGCCAGCTCGCCCTTGTTCCATTCGGCGAAGATCTTGGACTGCTCGGCCGGCTCGATGCCGGCGCCGGAGCGGAGGAGGTCGAAGGCCTCGCCGATGACCTGCATGTCGGCGTATTCGATGCCGTTGTGCACCATCTTGACGAAGTGTCCGGCGCCGTCGGTGCCGATCCAGGCGCAGCAGGGCTGGCCGTCGACGTGCGCGGCGATCTTTTCCAGCAGCGGGCCGAGCGCCTCGTAGGACTCCTTGGAACCGCCGGGCATGATCGAGGGGCCGTTGAGGGCCCCTTCCTCGCCGCCGGAGACGCCGATGCCGACGAAGTGCAGGTCTTTCTTGGCGAGGGCGGCTTCGCGGCGGCGGGTGTCCTCGTAGTGCGAGTTGCCGGCGTCGATGATGATGTCGCCGGGCTCCAGCAGCGGTTCGAGCTGCTCGATCACGGAGTCCACCGGCTTGCCGGCCTTGACCATGATCAGCACGCGGCGCGGCTTCTCCAGCGAGTCAACGAGTTCCTGCAGCGTCTCCGTGCGGATGAAGTCGCCGTCCTGGCCGTGCTTTTCGAGGAGCGCGTCGGTTTTTTCCACGGACCGGTTGTGCAGGGCAACGGTGAAGCCGTTACGGGCCAGGTTCCGGGCCAGGTTGGCCCCCATCACCGCAAGGCCGGTGACACCGATGTGTGCTGACATCAAAACTCCAATTCATTCTGTGCATCGAGTGCAATTCGTCCCGCACTTGCTGCGGAACACGCTTCTTGGGATTAGTGGCTGTCAATAAACCATATGTATTTCCGCAGTCTGCCGGAAAGCAGCGCCCACGTGGCGGAATACGGCGCGTCACAAACAGTCTATGATTTTCGGCGGCCACTGTGCCTGCAGCCGCGGGGAACGCGGTTGGCGCCACTATGCTTACGACTATGTCGACCAGCCTCCATCACCGCGCCATCGAGCATCTGGGAGCCCGCATCGTCGCCGGCGACCTCCCCGCCGGCCACGTCATGCTGGCCGAGCACCTTGAGGACGAGCTGAAAGTCTCCCGCTCGGTGGTCCGCGAGGCGGTCCGCGTCCTGCAGTCCCTGGGATTGGTGGAGACCATCAAACGCGTCGGCATCCGGGTGCTGCCCGCCAGCCGGTGGAACCCCTTCGATCCGCTCGTCATCCGCTGGCGCCTGGCCGGCGAAGGCCGTGGCGCCCAACTGCGCTCCCTGGCCGAGCTGCGCACCGCCGTGGAGCCGGTGGCGGCCGAACTGGCGGCCGGCAACGCCCCGGACGACCTCCGCGGCGAACTCGTCGAAATCTCGCACGCCATGCGGGAAGCCGGCGTGGCCGGCGACGTGCCCCGGTTCCTGGACCTGGACATCCGGTTCCATTCCCTTTTGCTGGCCGGCTCGGGCAACGAGATGTTCGCCAACATGGTGGGCCAGGTTGCCGAGACCCTGACCGGCCGCACGGTCCATGGCCTGATGCCGGACCATCCACGGGCCTCCGCACTGCAGTGGCACGTGGACGTGGCGGAGGCGATTGCGGCCGGCAACGGCGCGGCCGCCCGCGAGGCCTCCAACAAGATCATGCGTGAGACGATCGCGGACATGGAACCGAGCTGGAAGGACCAGCCCCGCGTCTTCGTACCGGTCCAGCGCCGCTAGGGCTGCGACGCTGCCAGCGGGCCCCGTATTAGTCCCAACGATGGCCAAATTCAACCTGTAGGCGTTTCACATTTGGACGCATTCACGGTATATTTCTTACAAGCCTTCCACCGCGGCATCCCCCAATAGTCGCGGTGGAAGGCTTTTCCATTGCCTGAAGGCTTTTCCATTGCCTGAAGGCTATTCCTTCTGCCGGCTGGCTTTTGCTTTGCCGGCGCGCTCTGCCTGGGCCCGGGCACTCCGCCCCCTGGTGGACGTTTGTCAGGCGGCGTCCGCCACCGCCTCCCGAAGCCGCCAGCCCCCGCCAAGGCCGTCCCGGATGATTTCCATGGTGGTCAGGGCCGATCCGGTGTTCCGGCCCAGCCGGGCCTGGACCTGCCACACCTCGACGTCGACCCGGCTTAGGCCCTTGGGCATCCGGCGCTCGGCCTCCCACCAGCTCACCCGCTCAAACCAGCGCACCGGCTCCGCACCGACCACCCATTCGCGGCCGCCGCGGACCACCGCCAGGGGGTGCCCATCCGGGCCGGTTTTCACCATCACATGTTCCATGCCCAGGACTGTACTGGCGGGCACCGACATCCTGGGCGGTAGGGAAGTCCTGCGAAGAGGCACAGCAGAAAACCCCGCCGCGACGGCCTTCCGGCCTGCTGCGACGGGGTTATTCGTTGTGGGTCCTACCGGGATCGAACCGATGACATCCACGGTGTAAACGTGGCGCTCTACCAGCTGAGCTAAAGACCCAAGGTGTTGTTTCCGCATCTCAGTGCGTCAACCAACGAACAATGACTCTACCGGAAACGGCGGCGGAAACGCCAATTGGCGGCACCCCTGCCTGCGGGCTTCAGAGTCCCGGGAGTTCCGCGGCGAGCCAGGTCAGTGATTCGCTGACGCCGGCCTCCAGCTTGATTGTGGCCAGGTCGTCGCCCCGGGTCTGTCCCCGGTTGATAATGACCACAGGCTTGCCGTGCTTGGCCGCGTGCCGGACGAACCGCAGTCCGCTCATCACGGTCAGGGAGGACCCTGCCACCAGCAGGGCCGCGGCGGCGTCCACCATGGCGTAGGAGCGTTCCACCCGGTCCTTGGGGACGTTCTCGCCGAAATAGACAAAGTCAGGTTTCAGGGTGCCGCCGCAGGCCGGACAGTTCGCGACGACGAAGCCGGCGATCAGTGCCGCATCCTCCACGGTCGCGTCGGCATCGGGCGCCATTTCCACAACGCCGGCGGCGAGGGCGTCGGCCAAAAAGCCGGGGTTGAGTTCCTCCAGCACACCGGCCAGCAGCGAACGGCTGTAGCGGCGCTGGCAAGCCAGGCAGACCACCTGGTCGAACCGGCCGTGCAGGTCCACCACGTTCACGCTTCCGGCGTCCTCATGCAGGCGGTCGACGTTTTGCGTGATCAGGCCGGTGAGGAGCCCGCGGTGCTCCAGCCGGGCGGCGGCGGCATGGCCGTAGTTGGGGTCGGCCCGGCGCAGGTGCGACCAGCCGATGTGGTTCCGGGCCCAATAGCGCCGGCGGTTTTCGGGTTCGCCGATGAATTCCTGGTAGGTCATCGGTGCCCGGGGGGCCGCGCCGGGACCGCGGTAGTCCGGGATGCCCGAGTCCGTGCTGAGCCCCGCGCCGGTGAGTAGCGCAAAGGGCTCCCCCGCGAGGACACCGTGGATTTCCCGCAGGACCTCCAGCTCGCTGCGGGCCGGTTCGGCGGCAGGGACCGGCGGCAGGCTGGCAAAGCCAGTCATGCCTACGCCGGGCCGCCGTTGCCTCACCGCACCTGCCTCCGCCGTCAGTTCCCCGCGAGACCCGCCAGGGCGGCGCGGTACTCGGTGAAATCCCGGGCCTGGCCGCGGGGGTTCACCACTACGTAGCGCACCGTTCCATGCGCGTCGATGATAAAGGTGCCGCGCTTGGCCATGCCGCTGTCCGGATCAAAAACCCCGTACCGCCGGGCCACCGCCCCGTGCGGCCAGAAGTCCGCCAACAGGTCGAAGGAGTAACCTTCCTTTTCCGCGTAGGCGCGCTGCGCGAACTTGCTGTCCACCGACACCCCCAGCACGGCGGCGTCGGCGTCCTCGAAGAGCGCAAGGTTGTCGCGGATTTCGCAAAGCTCGCCGGTGCAAATGCCGGAGAACGCAAACGGGAAGAACACGAGGACCACATTGCGGCCGCGCAATTCCGACAGCCGGACCGGCTCGCCGAACTGGTTGGCGAGCACAAAGTCGGGGGCGGCCTGGCCGACGGCGGGCACGGCGGCCGGCACCGTCAGCGTTTCCACGCCGGTTTGGGTCACTTGTTCTTCCGCGTGACCAGCCGGGTGGCGCTCCAATCGCGGGAAACACCCGCGGACGTGGTGCAGTGCAGCCCGGCAGTGGGGGCGGCATCCTGGATATCCGACGGGGACACGTAGCCGTCCCGGCCGTTCTTCGGGGTCAGCACCCAGACCACCCCGCCCTCAGTCAAGGAGGTGAGCGAGTCGACCAGTGTGTCGACGAGGTCTCCATCGCCGGCGCGCCACCAAAGAATGGCGGCGTCTACTACCTCGTGGTCGTCCTCATCAAAGAGTTCCGAGCCGGTGAGGTCCTCGATGTCGTCACGCAAGTCGAAGTCGACGTCGTCGTCATAACCGAATTCCTGAATCAGATCTCCATTTTTGAAACCCAATTTTTCCGCCACATTTACCGAAGTGGCGGCGTCGGCCTCGCTCACGTGTTACTCCTATGCTGTTGGTGCGTCTGCTGTTTGCAACTGCTTGTGTACTGCCCGGTGGTTCTTATGGTGCTAGTGATTTCCATTACTACAAGCCAACACCCTTTGAGCCTTCGCTTCAAGCTGCTGACCCCGCGATCCGCCATATTCTGCGTCACACCGGCGGTTCCGGGGGCCGCGGAGGGGCTCCTCGTCACAGAACCAGTATGCCCGTGAAATACGGCGGCGGCCCCATGCGGCGGCTACGCATCCGCGGACTCACACGGCTAGAGTGGCTGATGACGACCATGCCTGCGCGGACATCCGCCCGCTGATACAGGCGGGCATGGTTGTGATTGGACCTAGCCCGGCGTACAGGACCGGGCTGCTGTTACCGATATGTCGCACACGTCGCGTTCACGCCAGGCAGATACCCTGCCGGAGCTGAGGGTGCCGATGAATGCGCTCAAAGAGAGGTTGGACGTGGCTGCAGGAGAAGATACCTCCCATATCCTCAGCGGGTTGACTAACCAGCTGCCTGATCGTGATCCGGAAGAGACCGCCGAATGGCTGGAGTCCCTGGACACACTGATTCAGGAACAGGGCACCGAGCGTGCCCAGTACATCATGCGCAGCCTGCTCCAGCGGGCCGGCGCACAGAGCGTGGGCGTACCGATGGTGACCACCACGGACTACGTCAACACCATCCCGGTGGACCAGGAAGCGCCGTTCCCCGGCGATGAGGAGATCGAACGCAAGTACCGCGCATGGCTGCGCTGGAACGCCGCCGTGATGGTGCACCGTGCCCAGCGGCCCGAAATCGGCGTCGGCGGGCACATCTCCACCTACGCCGGCGCGGCGACTCTCTACGAGGTCGGCTTCAACCACTTCTTCCGCGGCAAGGACCACCCCGGTGGCGGCGACCAGGTCTTCTTCCAGGGCCACGCCTCCCCCGGCATGTACGCCCGCGCCTTCATGGAAGGACGGCTGACCGAGGAAGACCTGGACGGCTTCCGCCAGGAGAAGTCCAAGGAGGGCCACGC
The DNA here is from genome assembly GCF_056780195.1 of Arthrobacter sp. SD1074B. Lineage (NCBI taxonomy): Bacteria > Bacillati > Actinomycetota > Actinomycetes > Micrococcales > Micrococcaceae > Arthrobacter > Arthrobacter sp. SD1074B. Next base: position 2,360,878 of record NZ_JBRAZT010000001.1, read on the forward strand.
CCTCTCCAGCTACCCGCACCCGCGCCTGATGCCGGAGTTCTGGGAGTTCCCCACCGTGTCGATGGGCATCGGCCCGATGAACGCCATCTACCAGGCGCAGTCGAACCGCTACCTGCACAACCGTGGCATCAAGGACACCTCCGACCAGCAGGTCTGGGCGTTCCTGGGCGACGGTGAAATGGACGAGCCGGAATCCCGCGGCCTGCTCCAGCTCGCCGCGAACGACAAGCTGGACAACCTCAACTTCGTCATCAACTGCAACCTGCAGCGCCTCGACGGCCCGGTCCGCGGCAACGGCAAAATCATGCAGGAGCTCGAAGCGTTCTTCCGCGGCGCCGGCTGGAACGTCATCAAGGTGGTCTGGGGCCGTGAGTGGGACGACCTGCTCGCCAAGGACGAAGACGGCTCGCTCGTGAAGATCATGAACGAGACCGTCGATGGCGACTACCAGACGTACAAGGCCGAATCCGGCGGGTTCGTCCGCGAGCACTTCTTCGGCAAGACCCCGCAGACCAAGGACATGGTCGCGGACATGACGGACCAGGAGATCTGGAACCTCAAGCGCGGCGGCCACGACTACAACAAGGTCTACGCCGCGTACAAGGCCGCCACCGAGTTCAAGGGCAAGCCGACGGTCATCCTGGCCCACACGGTCAAGGGTTACGGCCTGGGCACCCACTTCGAGGGCCGCAACGCGACCCACCAGATGAAGAAGCTCACGCTGGCGGACCTGAAGGCCTTCCGCGACCACCTGCGCATCCCGATCACGGACGAGCAGCTCGAAGCGGACCCGTACCAGCCGCCGTACTACCACCCCGGCGCCGACGCCCCGGAGATCCAGTACCTGATGGAACGCCGCCGCGCCCTCGGCGGGTTCGTCCCCGAACGCCGCTCCAAGCACACCGACGTCACCCTCCCGGGCGACAAGGCGTACGAGGTCGCCAACCGCGGCTCCGGCAAGCAGCAGGCCGCCACCACCATGGCGTTCGTCCGGTTGCTCAAGGACCTGATGCGGGACAAGGACTTCGGCTCCCGGATCGTGCCGATCATCCCCGACGAGGCACGCACCTTCGGTATGGACGCGTTCTTCCCGACGGCGAAGATCTACAACCCGAACGGCCAGAACTACCTGTCCGTGGACCGCGACCTCGTCCTGGCCTACAAGGAATCCATTGCCGGCCAGATCGTCCACGCGGGCATCAACGAGGCCGGTTCGGTCGCCGCCTTCACCGCCGCGGGCACCTCCTACGCCACGCACGGCGAACCGCTGATCCCGATCTACGTCTTCTACTCGATGTTCGGTTTCCAGCGCACCGGCGACTCCTTCTGGGCCGCCGCCGACCAGATGACCCGCGGGTTCATCATCGGCGCCACCGCCGGACGGACCACGCTGACCGGCGAGGGCCTGCAGCACGCTGACGGCCACTCCCCGATCCTCGCCTCGACCAACCCGGCCGTCGTCACCTACGACCCGGCCTACGGTTACGAGATCGGCGTCATCATGCGCGACGGCCTGACCCGGATGTATGGTCCGGGCCCGGCGGACAATGACCCGTCCCGGAACCTGATGTACTACATCACGGTCTACAACGAGCCGATCGTCCAGCCGCCGGCACCCGCCGAGCTCGACACCGAAGGCATCATCAAGGGCATCTACCTGCTGGCACCGGCCAAGATCGACGGCCCGCGCACGCAGATCCTGGCCTCCGGCGTGTCCGTCCCCTGGGCCCTTGAGGCCCAGCGGATCCTCGCCGAAGACTGGGGCGTCTCCGCTGATGTCTGGTCCGTGACCTCCTGGACCGAACTGCGCCGTGACGCGATGGCCGCCGAGGAAGACGCCTTCCTCAACCCCGGCCAGCCCGCCCGCGTCCCGTTCGTCACCGAACAGCTCGCAGGCGCCACCGGACCGATCGTGGCGGTCTCGGACTACATGAAAGCCGTTCCGGACCAGATCCGGCAGTTCATCCCGAACGAGTTCGCCTCGCTCGGTGCTGACGGCTTCGGCTTCTCGGACACCCGCGCCGCCGCGCGCCGCTTCTTCAAGAACGACATCCACTCGATCGTGGTCCGTTCGCTGCAGATGCTGGCCCGCCGCGGCGAGGTCGACGCCCAGGCCCCGGCCCAGGCGATCGAGAAGTACCGCCTGCTCAACGTCAACGCCGGCACCACCGGCAACGCGGGCGGCGAGTCCTAACCGCGCACGCCCGTAACAGCAGCGCCCGACGGCGGTTCCCATCTGGGTGGGGGCCGCCGTCGGGCGTTTAACCCCCGGCCGCCCGGCGCCGTGCGGGAGCCCGGCGCGCCCGCCGCGGCTGTGATCCAGCCCAAAGCGACTTGTAGCCTTTGCACAAATGGAGCTTGGACGGCGGGCACCGTATGCTCGATGCATGGCAGAGCCCACCACCACTCCCGCAAAACGCAAGCCGTCCGTGCGGGCGCTCACCCCGGAGAAGGCCGAGACGCTGAAGAAGCTCCGCGCCAGCGTCGGCCAGCTGTCCACCACGACGCTGCGCCAGCTGGAAAAGTCGCTGCCCTGGTACAGCCGGCTGAATTCCGATGAGCGCTCCGCCCTGGGCATGGTGGCGCAGAACGGCATCGCCGCCTTTGTCACCTGGTTCGAACGGCCCAGCTCGCCCTCGTGGATCCTCTCCGATGTCTTCGGCACCGCCCCGACCGAGCTCACCCGCTCGATCAGCCTGCAAAAAGCGTTGCAGCTGATCCGGATCGTCGTCGAGGTGGTCGAGGACCAGGTGCCCATCATCGCGCCCGAAGCGGACCAGGCCGGCCTGCGCGAGGCCGTGCTGCGCTACTCCCGCGAGGTGGCCTTCGCCGCAGCCGACGTCTACGCGCGGGCCGCCGAGACCCGCGGCTCCTGGGACACCCGGCTGGAGGCGCTGATCGTCGACGCGATCCTGCGCGGCGAAAACACCGACGCGCTGCGCTCCCGGATCGCCGCGCTGGGCTGGAAAGCCCAAGAACGCTTCACCGTGATGGTCGGAAATTCCCCGTCGGAACCGAGCGCCAGCTACGTCAGCGAGCTGCGCCGCACCGCCGGGCGGTTCGCCGAGGACGCCCTCGTGGGCATCCAGGGCGACCGCCTCATCCTCATCCTGGGCGGCGTGCAGGACCGCGAAACGGCCTGCCAGAAGCTCAGTGAACTCTTCGCCCCCGGCCCGGTGGTCTACGGCGCCGAAGCCGGTTCACTGCTGGAAGCCAGCAGCTCCGCCCAGTCCGCGTTCGCCGGACTGACTGCGGCCAGGGCCTGGCCCTCCGCGCCGCGTCCCGTGGCGGCCGATGACCTGCTGCCCGAGCGGGTGATCTCCGGTGACGACGCGGCCCGCCGCTCGCTGGTGAAGAACATCTACCGGCCCCTGGTCGCCGCGTCCAACGGCCTGGTCGAGACGCTGGGGACCTACCTGGAACTTGGCCATTCACTTGAGGCGACGGCCCGCGAGCTCTTCGTCCATGCCAACACCGTCCGGTACCGGCTCAAGCGCGTCTGCGACGTCACGGGCTGGGATCCACTGATCCCCCGGGAGGCGTTTGTGCTCCAGGCAGCGCTCGTGGTTGGCCGGCTTTCGGCCCCGCCCAGGCCTTCCCCGGAACGCCAGCCGTCCCGCAACAACTCCTGACCCGTTGTAGACTTCCTACAATCTGACCCAGTGAGCTTGGTGCATGAAAGTACCGATGAATCACGCGGCAATTTGGAAAGCTGGATACGTGCTTGCAATCGTTTGCCCTGGACAGGGCTCCCAGACCCCTGGTTTTCTGGCCCCCTGGCTGGAACTGCCACCCGTCGCAGGCCACCTGGCCTCCCTTAGCGAAATAGCAGGTATCGACCTCACCGCCCACGGAACCACCTCCGATGAGGAGACCATCAAGGACACCGCCGTCGCGCAGCCCCTGATTGTCGCCGCCGGGCTCGTGGCCGCGAAGTCGCTCTTCGACGTCGAACTCGGCACCCTGCCGGTCATCCTTGCCGGGCACTCGGTCGGCGAAATCACCGCCTCGGCCCTGGCCGGCGTCCTGACCGAGACCGAAGCCATGACTTTCGTCCGCGAACGCGCCAACAGCATGGCAGCTGCCGCCGCGGCCACCCCCACCGGCATGAGCGCCGTCGTGGGCGGAGAGCCCGCCGAGGTCCTCGCCGCGATCGAGGCCTGCGGGCTCACCCCTGCCAACGTCAACGGCGCCGGCCAGACCGTGGCCGCGGGTACCCTGGAGCAGCTCAAGGCCCTCGCCGAGAATCCGCCGGCCAAGGCCCGCGTGATCCCGCTGAAGGTTGCCGGCGCGTTCCACACCTCGCACATGTCCCCCGCCGTCGCGGCGCTGCAGGCCCTGAAGCCCTCGCTGCACCCGCGGAACCCGCAGGTCCCCCTGCTCTCCAACTTCGACGGCGCCGAGGTCACCGACGGCGGCGCAGCCGTCGACAGCCTGATCGCCCAGGTGTCCCGCCCGGTCCGCTGGGATCTCTGCATGGAGACCATGGTGAAGCGCGGTGTGACCGGCGTGATCGAACTGGCCCCGGCAGGCACGCTGGCCGGGCTGGCCAAGCGCGGCATGCCCGGAGTGAAGACCGTCACCGTCAAGACCCCGGATGACCTTTCCGCCGCCTTGGCCCTATTCGCAGAACTGGAGGGAGGGGAATGAGCGCTCCGACTCTGAAGCAGGCTGCCCTGCAGGAAAACACCCGCGTGATGGGCGTCGGCGCCTACCGGCCCAGCGTCATCGTCACCAACGAGGATGTCTGCCAGTGGATCGATTCCTCGGACGAATGGATCCGCCAGCGCACCGGCATCATCACCCGGCACCGGGCCCCTGCCGACGTCAGCGTGATCGACATGGCCGAGGGTGCGTCCCGCGAGGCCCTGCAGAAGGCCGGCATTGACGCGTCCGAGCTGGGCGCAGTCATCGTCTCCACCGTGACCCACCCCTACGCGACGCCCTCCGCCGCGGCAAGCCTGGCCGACCGCCTCGGCGCCACCCCGGCGCCGGCGTTCGACATCTCCGCCGCCTGCGCCGGCTACTGCTACGGGATCGCCCAGGCCGACGCCCTGGTCCGCTCCGGCGCGGCGAAGTACGTGCTCGTGGTCGGTGCCGAGAAGCTCTCTGACGTCATCGACAACACCGAGCGCACCATCTCCTTCCTGCTCGGCGACGGCGCGGGCGCCGTCGTCATCGGACCTTCCGACACTCCGGGCATCGGCCCGTCGGTGTGGGGATCGGACGGCAGCAAGTGGGACGCGATCGGCATGACCCACTCGATGCTGGACATCCGCGACTTCGAAGCCGCCGGCAAGCGCGGCCGCGCCCTCAGCGAGGGCGAGGCTGAGGTGACCGAGGCGGCCTTGTGGCCTACGCTGCGCCAAGACGGCCAGACGGTCTTCCGCTGGGCGGTCTGGGAAATGGCCAAGGTGGCCCAGCAGGCCCTCGATGCCGCCGGCATCCGCGCCGAGGATCTCGCGGCGTTCATCCCGCACCAGGCCAACATGCGGATCATCGACGAGATGGCCAAGAAGCTCAAGCTTCCGGAGACCGTCAAGGTCGCCCGGGATATCGCCGAAGCAGGCAACACCTCGGCAGCCTCCATCCCCCTCGCCACCCACCGTTTGCTGCAGGAAAATCCTGAACTGAGCGGCGGACTGGCCCTGCAGATCGGGTTCGGGGCCGGACTTGTCTTCGGCGCCCAGGTGATTGTGCTTCCGTAGGCGGCCACCGCACTTCCTGTGCCGTTGGGTATCCCCAATGGCACTGAATCCCACACCAAACCGAACCCTCGGTTTGAATCATTTCGCCAGAGGTTCCCGGAACAACCCCCGGACGCCGACGGCAACAACAAGAAAAGGAGCCATCAATGGCTAGCAACGAAGAGATCCTGGCCGGCCTGGCTGAAATCGTCAACGAAGAGACCGGCCTGGCCCCCGAGGCGGTCGAGCTGGACAAGTCCTTCACCGAGGACCTGGACATCGACTCCATCTCCATGATGACCATCGTGGTCAACGCCGAGGAAAAGTTCGGCGTGCGCATCCCGGACGAAGAGGTCAAGAACCTCAAGACCGTCGGCGACGCCGTCAGCTTCATCGCCAACGCGCAGGCCTAATTTCCGCCTGCACTCTGGCCCGGCCGGCAACGGCCGCCCCTGTGGCCGGTCCGGGACGCTTCGTCGGCGTCCCGGACCGGAACACCACCGCTTGACCCCCACTTTTCATGACCACCGAGTTTTCCCTACGCAGGCCCCGGGCGCCTTTACCAGTTTCCGGATATGGCAGGCGCACCGACAGAGAGTGATCCCATGACACGCAAAGTAGTCATTACCGGTCTGGGTGCCACCACGCCCATCGGCGGCGATGTCCCCACGATGTGGAAGAACGCGCTGAAGGGCGTCTCCGGCGCGCACACGCTCGAGGACGACTGGGTGGCCAAGTACGAGCTGCCGGTGCACTTCGCGGCTCGCGCCTCCACCCCCGCGACCGACGTCCTAAGCCGTGTCGAAGCCAAGCGCATGGACCCGTCCACGCAGTTCGCCGTGGTCGCCTCCCGTGAGGCCTGGGCCGACTCCGGCATCACCGAGATCGACCACGACCGCCTGGCCGTCGCCTTCGCTACCGGCATCGGCGGCGTCTGGACCCTCCTGGACGCCTGGGACACCTTGCGCGAAAAGGGTCCCCGCCGCGTCCTGCCCATGACCGTGCCGATGCTGATGCCCAACGGCCCGGCTGCTGCGGTCAGCCTGGACCTCGGTGCCCGCGCCGGCGCCCACACCCCCGTGTCCGCCTGCGCGTCCGGCACCGAAGCCGTCCACGTGGGCCTGGACCTGATCCGCTCCGGCAAGGCCGACGTCGTCGTCTGCGGCGGCGCCGAAGCCGCCATCCACCCGATGCCGATCGCCGCCTTCGCCTCGATGCAGGCGCTGTCCCGCCGCAACGACGATCCCGAGCACGCATCCCGCCCCTACGACCGCGACCGCGACGGCTTCGTCATGGGTGAAGGCGCCGGCGCCCTGGTCCTTGAAGCCGAGGAGCACGCCCTCGCCCGCGGCGCCCGGATCTACGCCGAACTCGCCGGCACCTCGGTGACCGCCGATGCCTACCACATCACCGCCCCTGACCCGGAGGGCCTCGGCGCCACCCGAGCGTTGAAGGCTGCCATGTTCGACGGCCGGATCCAGGCCGAGGACGTGGTGCACGTCAATGCGCACGCCACCTCCACCCCGGTGGGTGACAAGCCCGAGTACGCCGCCCTCAAGGCCGCCCTGGGCAGCCACGTGGACAACGTGGCCGTCTCGGCCACGAAGTCGCAGATGGGGCACCTGCTGGGCGCCTCCGGTGCGGTGGAAGCCGTGCTGACCGTACTCGCGGTGCACGAACGCAAGGCTCCGGTGACGATCAACCTCGAGAACCAGGATCCGGAGATCCCGCTCGACGTCGTCACCTCCGAGCGTGCGCTGCCCGGCGGCAGCATCGTCGCGCTGAGCAACTCGTTCGGCTTCGGCGGCCACAACGCCGTCATCGCCGTCCGCAGCATCTAACCCGGGCCGGGCCCGCGCCTCCCGCGCCCGCGCCGAAATGACAGATGGCGGCAATGTTCCTTGTGAACATTGCCGCCATCTGTCATTTGGCGTTGCTATGGAGTGTGTGGCCGTAGGCCTTGTTGCCGGGCGCAGGAAGGGGGCTTAGCCGACCTGGTGCAGCCAGCGGACGGGCGCGCCTTCGGCGGCGTGCCGGAAGGGTTCGAGTTCCTCGTCCCAAGCCTCGCCCAGGGCCAGGGAGAGCTCGTGGTAGACCGCGGAGGGGTCGCCCGCGCCTGACTCGTAGGCGTAGCGGATACGGTCCTCGGAGACCATGATGTTGCCGTGCACGTCCGTGACGGCGTGGAAGATGCCGAGTTCGGGCGTGTGCGACCAGCGGCCGCCGTCGACGCCCTGGCTGGGCTCTTCGGTAACCTCGTAGCGCAGGTGCGCCCAGCCGCGGAGCGCAGACGCCAATTGAGCCCCCGTGCCCGGCGTTCCGGTCCACGACAGCTCGGCCCGGAACATTCCGGGCGCAGCAGGCTGGGCAGTCCACTCGAGGTCCGTGCGCTTGTCCACGACAGACCCAATGGCCCACTCAACGTGGGGGCACAGGGCTGTCGGGGCCGAGTGTACGAACAGGACTCCGCGGGTTAGTGCAACAGACATTCCATCCTCCATAGCTATAGGTACGTCTTCCCCAACGACCTCTGCCTGGATGTCTGTCTGCTGCGTGGTTCCGCGTGCGGGGCAGTTGCCCCTGCCAGACTATTCAGTTGTTTCAATCTGTGTGCGGCCAGCGACCCCACGGTGCAAAAAATAGGTCCGGACCTCGCATGGTGAAACGATGTTTTATCGGTTCAAGCACCACTTGAAAGTTGCCGGGCGTGAGTCTCATTGTGCCGTACCCCGTCTAATTACGCCAGTGCAATTCGGCGCGTCGCTCCCGGCGAGTCGTGGCGGCTTCGGGGGCGGCCGGGCGCCCCTTGGCCAGGTTCCGGGCGCGCAGTGGGGCGGTGGGCGGGCATGCGTCCCGGGCGCGCCCTGGCAGGGTACCGGGCGGGTCCCGGTCAGGCGCGCGGGTGCGCCTGCTGGTAGCTCTTCCGCAGCCGGTCGACCGAGACGTGGGTGTAGATCTGCGTGGTGGCCAGGCTGCTGTGGCCGAGGATCTCCTGCACGGCCCGCAGGTCAGCTCCACCGTCGAGCAGGTGCGTAGCCGCCGAATGCCGCAAGGCGTGCGGGCCGGTGGCCGACGTGTCCCCCAGCCCGTCCAGCAGATCCTTCACGACGCTGCGGACCTGGCGCTGGTCCACCCGCTTGCCGCGAGCGCCGAGGAAAAGGGCCGGGCCCGAGCCGGGCGCCGCCAGGGCCGGGCGGCCGCGGCGCAGCCAGTCGTCGACGGCGATAGCCGCCGGGAGGCCGTACGGGACTGTCCGTTCCTTGTTGCCCTTGCCGAGCACCCGCAGGGTCCTTCGGTCCGGGTCGAGGTCGTCGATGTCCAGGCCGGAGAGTTCACCGACGCGGACGCCCGTGGCGTAGAGCAGCTCAATCATGGCGCGGTTGCGGAGAGCCAGCGGCTCTCCGTCAGCGGCGGCCGACTCGGCCCCGGCCACCAACCGCCGCACCTGCCCCTGTTGCAGAACACCCGGCAGGGACTTCTCCCGCTTGGGGGCCTTCAGCCTCAGGGCCGGGTCGACGGCGATGAGCTCCTCGCGGACTGCCCAGGCGGTGAAGGCCCGCGCGGTGGCGGCACGACGGGCCAGCGTCGCCCGCGACATCCCCGCCTCGCTTTGGGCTCCGAGCCAGCGGCGAAGCGTGCCCAGTTCCAGGTCTGCGAGATCCCCGGCGCCTTCGGTGGCAGCATGCTCCAGCAGGCTCCCGACGTCGGAGAGGTAGGCGCGCACGGTGTGGGCTGAGCCGCCCCTTTCGGCTTCCAGGTAGCGGCCGAAGCGGTGGGCGGCCTCGGCGAGCGCTCCGGGCAGTTGCTGTGTTGACACCGTCCCAGTCTCGCAGCAATGGGACCGTCCGCGGCGCAGCGTCACGGTGCGCCGCCACCGTCCGGTTCCTCGCCACCGCGCCGGTGGACTAAGGGCTCCGGGCGGGGTGAGGCCGCACCGGAAGTGGGCCAAAGGCGGGGTTGCCTTGCGGAGCGCCACAGATCAGCGTGCCACCACAGAGCAGCTGCGTCGCTCAACCCGCCGTGGCGGAGCGTTTCCAGCCGCCGTGGTGGGATTCAGCCAGACCCAGCAGTCCGAGCCGTCCGAGGCCTGCCCTGACGGATTCCGGACTCAGTCCGGCCACCGCGGCGAGTTTCTCGACCGAGCTGGTGATGCGCAGCGGTAGGGCGTCCAGCAGGATCAGGTCCTCCAGGGTCAGCCCATCGTGCGCCTCGACGCGGCCGGACCTGGCCTCGGGCAGCGAGTCGCCGCTTGGCGAGGCCAGTTCCGCGATCTCGCCGGCATCCGTAACGCACACCGCGCCGCCCTCGCGGAGCAGCCGGTGGCAGCCGGCCGAGTTAGCACTGTGCACCGAACCGGGAACCGCCCCGACGGCGCGGCCCAGGGCCTCGGCGTGGTGGGCGGTGTTCAGCGCCCCGGACCTCCAGCGCGCTTCAACCACTACCGTCACGGAGGCCAGCGCAGCGATCAGCCTGTTGCGCTGCAGGAACCGGTAGCGTGTGGGCGCCGACCCGGGCGGGACCTCGGCCAGCACGGCGCCCTGGTTGGCGACCGCGCGGAGCAGGTCCTCGTTGCCGGCCGGGTAGAACCGGTCCACTCCCCCGGCCATGACCGCGATGGTGGGCAGGGCCCCCGCGGCGCCGGCCAGGGCTGCCCGATGGGCGTGGGCATCGATGCCGTAGGCTCCGCCGGAGATGATCGTGAAACCCCGCTGGGCCAAGGCGTAGGCAAGGTCGCCCGTCACCGCCGAGCCATAGGAGGTACTGTCCCGGGAGCCCACCAGGGCGATTGCTTTATTCACCGCCGGCAGCTCCTGCTCCACACCACGCCACCAGAGGCACAGCGGCTCCTGCAGCCCCAGGTCCGCGAGTTGGCGCGGCCACAGCTGATCCGTCGGGATCAGCAGGCGGCCGCCCAGGCGTTGCATGGTCGCCAAGTCACGTTCCGGGGCCAGGTCGGGGACCCGCGGCGCCCAGCGCTTGAGGGCCATGCCCAGGCCGGCCCAGCCGCCTCCCGCGCCGTGCTCCTCCAGCAGCTGTGACAGTTCCTGTTCCAGCCCTGCGCCGGCCGCCAGCTGGCCGGTCGCGATCCGCAGCGCGTCCTCGCCGCCGACGGCGCGGACGAGTGCCAGGCCGGCGGCGTCCTGCGGTTCCAGGACCCTGGACAGCGCGGCGCGGGCGGTCCTCTCGTTCTCTGTCATGGTGTTCCTGTTCTCCTCAGGCTGTGGGGTCTTCACGGGGGCGGTTTAGGCGGGCACCGTCAGGCGGCGGCCGCGGTGGCCTGTCGCAGGCCGAGCGCCCGGCCCACGTCGTCCGCCCCCGGGGTGTCGCGGCCGTCCAGATCCGTCAGTGTCCAGGCCAGGCGCAGCACGCGGTCGTAGCCACGAGCAGTCAGGGCGCCGCGTTCCAGCGCATGGTCGAGGATGCGGGTGGTGGGACCGGCCAGCCGCAGCGGGCCGCGGAGCACCCGCCCCGGTACCTGCGAGTTGGTTTCCAGTCCGAGTGGCCGGAGCCGGTGCAGTTGGAGATCCCGGGCAGCGCACACCCGGGCCGCGATTTCCGCTGTGCCCTCTTCGGCGCGGGGCTGGCCGAAGTCTGCCAGTGCCACGCGGTCGACCTCCAGCTGGATGTCGACCCGGTCCAGCAAGGGGCCGGACATACGGGCGAGATAGCGCCGCCGCATCATCGGCGTGCAGGTGCAGTCCACGCCCTTGCCGGACGCTTTGCCGCAGGGACAGGGGTTGGCGGCGAGGACCAACTGGAACCGGGCCGGGTAGGCAGCTGTTCCTGCCGAGCGGTGGATGACCAGTTCACCGCTCTCCAGCGGCTGCCGGAGGGCGTCGAGGACGCGTCGTTCGTATTCCGGAGCCTCATCCAGGAACAGCACCCCTCGGTGCGCCCGGGAAGCCGCGCCGGGGCGAGGCAGTCCGGATCCGCCCCCGATGATGGCGGCCGCTGTCGCGGTATGGTGCGGATTCTCGTAGGGCGGCCGGCGCAGCAGGGTGACGGAAGCGGACGTGAGCGAACTGAGCGAATGGATGGCTGTCACTTCCATGGCTTCCCTGTCGCCGAGGTCAGGGAGCAGACCCGGCAGGCGCTCGGCCAGCATGGTTTTGCCGGCGCCGGGCGGACCGGTCAGCAGCACGTGGTGGGCTCCGGCGGCAGCCACTTCCAAAGCGCGGCGGCCCTCGGCCTGCCCGGAGACATCGCACATGTCCGGGGCCAGGCCGGGCACAGCGGTTCCCCCGGCGCCATCCGGTTCCTCCTCCACCGGCTCGAAATCGAGTGCCAGGTCCTGCGGCTCTGCTCCGAAGTCGAACGCCAGCCGGGCCAGGGTCCGGTAACCGCGGACCCTGGCTCCGGGCACCAGTTCGGCCTCGGCGGCGTTGGCCTGCGCGACGACCACGTCCGGATACCCGGCCTGCACGGCGGCCATCACCGCCGGGAGGATGCCGCGGACGGGACGCAGCCGCCCGTCCAGGCCAAGTTCCGCGATGAAGACGTTCCTTCCGGTAGGGCGCACGTCGTTGGCGGCGATCAGCACCGCCATGGCGATGGAAAGGTCGAATCCGGAACCGCGCTTGGGCAGGGACGCCGGGATGAGGTTCGCGGTGATCTTCCGGCGGCTGAGCGGGATGCCGGAGTTCTGTGCGGCGGAGCGGATCCGCTCCTTCGCCTCGTTGAGCGAGGCATCGGGCAGGCCGAGGATCACGAACGCGGGCAGCGTCTGGCCGATGTCGGCCTCGACCTCGACGATGTAGCCGTTCAGCCCTACCAGCGCGACGGAATAGGTCCGGCCAAGCGCCATCTACCCCACCCCTTTGAGGTGTTCGATGGCCGGCTCGCCGTTGCCGTCGTCGAGGACGGCGATGACATCCACGCGGCGCAGCGGCATCCGCAGCTCATGGTCGCGGCACCACGCGGAGGCCAGCCGGTGCAGCCGGGCAAGCTTGTCCACGCCGACGGCTTCGAAGGGGTGCCCGTAGGCGAGTGATGTGCGGGTTTTGACCTCGGCAATGACCAGGGCGTCGCCGTCGAGCGCCACGATATCGATCTCGCCCTCGGGGCAGCGCCAGTTGCGGTCCACAACCCGCATCCCCTGGGCTTCGAGGAAGCCGGCTGCGAGTTCCTCGCCGCGCCGGCCCAGCACATCCTTTGCTCTCATGCCTCCAGACTGGGACCCCGCGGCTCCGCAGCACAGACCATACGGCTCTCATGTGGAAAAGTCCGGAGAACAGGCCCGGCCAACGTCGCCGAGTGGGAAGCCGTTTCTTGCCACCGCATAAGCACGACAGGCCGCCCGGCAACTATTTAAGAATCCAAGAATTTGTCGCCCCACTCCTCTGTCCCTAGGCTTGCAACAGATAAGCGACCTTTTGACGATCGCCAGGGCGGCAAGCCCTGAACCACTGACCTCAGACCGGGACACCGTCAAAGCGTGCAACGTGAATGATGCCCCAGGACCCCTGGCCGACAGAAAGCAGCAACAGTGCTGACAGTGGACTTAACACACGTACCCCCCTCTCCGGGCAGCCGCTACATACTGCGGCTCCGGGACCGGGTTTCCCACGCCGGTCAGGCCTTGGGATTGGCGGCCGGAAAGCGGCTCGAGCTATCCGATGATGCCCTACCAGGCCCCATGAACCAAACTGTGGCTTGGGTTGATGAGGTCACTAGTGACGGGGAAACCAGCCCCTTGACACCACGCGTAAGAGCTGACGGTCTAAAGCACGTGGCGCATTTGGAAGTCTGGCTTCGCCAGCCGGCAAAGACCACGACGCAAGAAGAAGCAGAGAAGATGCTGCAGACTCTCGTGGCATGGAAGTACTTCGGTGATTCTGAGTGGGAGAGCAGGGTCATGCGCATCGCAAAGGACGTACTTCGAAAACTCCGACGGATACGACAGCTTCCAGCCAAGAGTCGCCTGGCGGTTCTTTGCGATCTCTACTCTGCCCATGCCGACTTTTCTGACTCGGTGACCGGCAATGTGATGGCGAGCCTCACCGGCATGACCGCACTGCACGGGCTCTTGGAACGACATGTAGCTCCGGTCCGGAGAGAAGTTTTCCACGTCACGTCGCTAACAGACAGCCCCGCCTCTGAATCGGTAAAATCCGACTTGCGTCATCTGCTGGCCACATCGTCCGCCTTCAACGGTTCAAGCACGACCTCCAGCCTGCTCCGCGGTCAGGTTCTCAGTGTCCTCGAAGGCAGGAACGCAGCGCGGCGAGAGTTCCAGTCCGCTCTTTCGTCCAACCGCGACCTCGTCAAATCCCTGTATCTCGACATGGGAAGCTTCACCTACGGGTTGCCGGAGAGCGGGGTCGCCCAAGGTGCGACAATTACCTGGCACGGAGCCGACTACTCCCCAATGGCGAGGGCTACCATTCTCTATTCGGCCAATACAGAGTTTCTTCGTCGGTTCTTGGCCAGAATTCTTTTCTATGCCATTGCAGAGCCGGAACTCCATCTGCATTTCCACCTAGTAGCGTCGGAAAATGAAGCACGGGCGTTCATTAGCGAAGCGGAAGAACTCTTGAGCACGATTCACTCGTTTAGCGGACGAGCGTCCATGCCGCCGAAGCTCTCGTGGTCGTCTTCGGAAGTGCCGGCGCGTGTGGGCAACCGGATTACCTATTTCGCATGTGCGCGGTATTTGGTCGCAGAGGCTGTCATGGACAAATTCGGAACCGACGTATGGGTCCAGGACGTCGATCTCTTCCCGACTGCACCGATTTCCCAAGCTCACACGACTATGACCGGGTTCGACGCCGTCGTGGCGGCCTCCTCCGGTATTGATTTGCTCGCGCCGTGGCGACGCTACATTGCCAACAGCGTCTATATTTCCCGATCCGAAAAGGGCAGGACTTTCGCCTCGAACGCGGCGGCATACATTTCGAGTTTCCTCCACGAACCCGATTCGTGGATGCTGGACCAAAACGCCCTGGACTGGGCTGTGGAGATGGCCCCGGCGGGCACCTCTATCGGTAACATGCGCGCCCTCGACGTCCAACTTACCCAGTCGGCCATGAACGGCCCCATCGAATCTTGATCTGTCGGCGACCAGGCCTCGGACTCCCGGTCCGTAGCCTGGTCGCCGCTGGCGAGCGGGATAATTCCGCCTTCAACAGCACGGAAGTGACCGCTGCGGGCGACCAGAGGCAAGGCCGCCCAGCCCTAAGTCAGTTCCCCAGGCCCTCGACCTTGGGCAGGGCAAGCTCCTCGCTGCGCGGGAGCTCTTCGACGTTGACGTCCTTGAAGGTGATGACGCGGACGCTCTTGACGAATCGGGCGGAGCGGTAGACGTCCCACACCCAGGCGTCCTGCAGTGTCAGGTCGAAGTAGACCTCGCCGTCGGCGCTGCGGGCCTGCAGGTCAACGTGGTTGGCCAAGTAGAATCGCCGCTCGGTCTCGACCACGTAGCTGAACAGCCCGACGACGTCGCGGTATTCGCGGTAGAGCTGTAGCTCCATGTCGGTTTCATAGTTTTCAAGGTCCTCGGCACTCATGGTTCCATCTTGCACCATCGGGCGCCGGCCGCGCGCCACCTGCCCGCCGGCCCGCCGCCCGCGGTGGAGCGGATCCTGCTCAGTCGCCGAGCAACTGCCAGCTGACGCGGTGGTACGGGGTGGGGCCCTTGGCGCGGAGCGCGTCCTTGTGCGCAGCCGTGCCGTAGCCTTTGTTCTCGTTCCAGCCGAAGTCCGGGTATTCGGTGTGCAGGGCGGTCATCTGGCGGTCGCGTTCGACCTTGGCCAGCACGGAGGCCGCGGCGACGCTGAGGCACTGCATGTCGGCTTTGACCAGGGTGTGCACCGGCGCGTCGCAGCCGGGCTCGTCCGGAACCTCGTCGAAGAGCGAGGCCTGCGCCGCGGGCGAGAGCCAGTTGTGGCTGCCGTCCAGCAGCACCACATCCGGCGTCACCCCGGCCGCCAGCACCGAGAACCAGGCCCGGTTGCCGGCGAGCCGGAGCGCGGCGATGATGCCGAGCGCGTCGATTTCCGCCGCGGATGCGTGCCCCACGGCGGACGCGACGCTCCAGCTGCGCACTAGCGGCTCCAGCCGTTCCCGCTCCGCGCCTTTGAGCAGCTTGCTGTCCCGCACGTCCGCGAGCAGCCGCTGTTTGTGCAGGTCCACGACCGCGATGCCGACGCTGACCGGGCCGGCCAAAGCGCCGCGGCCCACCTCATCGATGCCGGCGAGGAGCCGGGCGCCGGAGCCGCGGAAGCGGCGCTCGTAGTCGAGGGTGGGTGCTTCGGACACGGCTGCTGTCCTACTTCCCTGCCGGGGCGGGGACAGCGCGGAAGACGTCCGGGTAGTTGTCCAGGGCAGTGATCCGGTTCAGCGGCCACGCGATCACGGCTGCCTTGCCTTCGATGTCGGCCATGTCGATGAAGCCGCCGTTGATTTCCCGGTGCGCGCGGGAGTCTGCGGAGTGGTTCCGGTTGTCGCCCATAACCCAGACCTTGCCGGCGGGAACCACGACGTCGAAGTCGCGCACCTGCGGGACCTCGGCGCTGTTGACGTACTTCTCGTCCAGCGGCGCCCCGTTCACGGTGAGCCGGCCGCTGCCGTCGCAGCAGATGACGTGGTCGCCGGGCAGGCCGATAACGCGCTTGACGAGGTGCTGTTCGGAGTTGTCCGGGAGCAGCCCGACGAACGTCAGCACGTCCTGCACGCCGGTGAGCGGTCCGGCCGGTTTCTTCGCGGTGGGCACCAGCCAGCCCTTGGTGTCGCGGAACACGACGACGTCGCCGTGCTGCAGGGCGATCGGTTCCGGCACCAGCAGGTTGACGAAGATGCGGTCGTTGACGTCCAGGGTGTTCATCATGGATTCGGACGGGATGTAGAACGCCCGGAACAGGAAGGTCTTGATCAGGAAGGACAGCACGACGGCGATCGCCACCACGGTCGCGATCTCCTTGAGCCAGAGGAGTACGGGGCTGCGGCCTTCGCGGCCCTTCGCCTTCCGGGCACGCGCGGACGACGGTCCGGCGTGCGAGGGGCCCGCCTGCGGGGCGCCCTCGGCGCGCTCGGGCCGCGCCGCGGGAACCGCGTGTGCCGCTTCCGCCGTCACCGGCGCCGGTTCCGGGTTGGGCGCCGCTTCCGCCTGTAGCGGCGCCGGGATGTGCTCGGCCCGCGGTGCGGCGGGCAGCTGCGTCGTCGGGTGGTCGGTGCCCGGAATGGGCGAGGAGGTCACTCGGGGCTCGTCGTGCCCCCGCGGATCAGGAGTCCGGGGTCCGGTCTCGGGCATCTACTGTCCGTTCTTAATCGTCGTGGCGGCCTCGACGGGCCGCGGTATTGCTGCAAATCTATCAAGCGGCCAGATGATCTGGACCGGCCGGCCGATCACGCGTTCCAGCGGCACCATTCCGCCGCCCGGCGCGCCCAGCAGGCTGCGGGAATCGGCCGACTTGGAGCGGTGGTCCCCCATCAGCCAGAGCCGTCCGTCCGGGACGATCACGCTGAACTTCAGCTCACTGGGGGCGTCGCCCGCATACACATAGGGTTCCTCAAGTTTCTGGCCGTTGACTGTGAGCCGCCCGTCGGCACCGCAACAGACCACGTGGTCGCCGGGCATCCCGATGACACGCTTCACGTAGGTGGTGTCGCTGCCGGTGAGGCCCAGCCAGTGGCCCAGGCCAGCGAGGAAGTCGGCCGCCGGGCCCTGGCCGCTGCCCAGCGGGGCGAAGGAGCCGCGGCCGTCAAAGACGACGATGTCGCCGCGGCGGACAGGGTCGAACGCGAAGTCGGTCCGGGAGACCACAATCCGGTCCCCGTCGCGGAGCAGCGGCTCCATCGACGCGGAGGGGATGAAGTACACGTCCAGCCACAGCGAGCGGATCAAGCCGCTGATGGCCACGGCCAGAACCAGGCCCAAAAGCACAAAACGCCAGCCCAGTTTCCTGGGCCGGCGTCTTGTCTGTTCCATGATCCGTGTCCTCTTACGCATTTCTTAGTTGAACGGCGCAGTGGCGGATGGGCCCGGGAGTTGCCGGGGCCGTCCGTGGACCCGCTGGGTAAGTCCGGAGGACTTACTTGGCGGTCTGGAAGTCGCGCTTTTCCTTGATCTTCGCAGCCTTACCGCGCAGTGCACGCATGTAGTAAAGCTTGGCGCGGCGCACGTCACCCTTGGAGACGAGCTCGATCTTGTCGATGATCGGGGAGTGTACCGGGAAGGTACGCTCCACGCCGACGCCGAAGGAGACCTTGCGGACGGTGAAGGTTTCGCGGACGCCGTCGCCCTGGCGGCCCAGGACAAAGCCCTGGAAGACCTGGACACGGGAGTTCTTGCCTTCGATGATGTTCACGTGCACCTTGATGGTGTCACCCGCGCGGAACTCGGGAACATCGCTGCGCAGCGAGGCTGCGTCTACGGAATCGAGGATATGCATTGATCCACTCCTGGTGAACGCCACAGGTCATTCACGTTGGGTCACGGCGGCCAAGCCCGGTGCTTGCGCACCGGAAATTCCCGCCGAAAGTTTTGTCGTTCCGGCTCCGTCAGGAATTGACAGGGCCGGGGTGCCGCACTGTTGGTGACGCTCCCCCTGTGGCAGGTTCGCACCCAGCAGGCACAAGGACTAATTTTGCCACATTCCGCGGTGTTTTGGTGAATTGGCCCAGCAGGATCGGCCGTGCTTAGGCGTCGGGTCGCCGCTGCAGCCGCCCGTCGACGACGTCGTAGCCCAGTTCCCCGAAAGCCGCACGGTCCGCGCGGGGCAGCTTGCCGGCGTCGAACGCCTCCAGCAGGTCCGGGCGGCGTTCAGCGGTGCGCCGGTACTGTTCGTGGCGCCGCCACTGCGCGATCTTGCCGTGGTTGCCGCTCAGCAGCACGGCCGGAACCTCACGTTCCCGCCAGCTCGAAGGCTTGGTGTACACCGGGTATTCGAGCAGGCCGTCGGAGTGGGATTCCTCCACGAGCGATTCGGGGTTCCCGACGACTCCGGGCAGCAGCCTCCCGACCGCCTCGACCATGGCCAGCACGGCCACCTCGCCGCCGTTCAGCACGTAGTCACCCAGGCTCATGGGCCGGACGGTGAAGTGCTCCGCGGCCCATTCCAGCACGCGTTCGTCGATGCCCTCGTAGCGTCCGCAGGCGAAGACCAGCTGGTCTTCTTCGGCAAGTTCGTGGGCAATCGCTTGGCTGAAGCGCTCCCCCGCCGGTGACGGGACGATCAACACGGGCTTGCGGGCGCCCTCCGCGCCGGCGGCTTCCGGACCCGCCTCCGGCGCCGATTCCGGCATTGCATGGACCACCGCGGTCAGGGCCTGGGCCCAGGGTTCGGGCTTCATCACCATGCCGGCGCCGCCGCCGTACGGGGTGTCATCCACCGTGCGGTGCCGGTCCGTGGTGAAGTCGCGGAGGTCGTGGACGTTCAGCTCCAGGAGGCCGTCCTGCCGCGCCTTCCCGATCAGGGAAAGTTCCAGCGGTGCGAGGTACTCGGGAAAAATGCTGACGACGTCGATCCGCATCTTAGGCGTTGTCCCCTGCGCCGCGTCCGGCCTTCCCGTCGGCGTCGGCGTCGGCGTCGCCGTCGTCGGGGGTAGCGCCGGCCTCGCTGTTGACCTCGAACAGGCCGGCAGGCGGGGTGACAAGGACGTACTTTTCGCCGACGTTGACTTCGGGCACGATTTGCTCCACGAACGGGATAAGGATTTCCTTGCCGTCCTGGTCGGTCACCACCAGCAGGTCCTGGACCGGCATGGTGTGCAGCCCGGACACCTTGCCGACCACCGTGTCGCCGACGCGGACGTCCAGGCCGACAAGCTCATGCTCGTACCAGCCCTCGTCGTTGTCCTCGTCCAGTTCCTCGGTTTCGATAAAGAGCTTCGCGCCCCGGAGGGCTTCCGCCTCGTTGCGGGTCTCCACCTCTTCGAAGGCCAGCAGCAGGATGTCCTTGTTCCAGCGGGCGCTTTCCACGGTCAGCGGACCGGCCGACGCGGGTTCCACCACGAACTGTGTGCCGGGAACAAAGCGGTCACCGGGCGCGTCCGTCAGCACCTGGACGGTCACTTCGCCGCGGATGCCGTGGGGCTTGCCGATTCGTGCCACCTGAAGCTGCATCTGTTCCTCTGTTCGGGTTCTTTGTAAGTCTGGAATGTGGGGTGCGTTTACTGCGCAAAACAGTCCGGCCCCTCCACCATAAGCTGGTGGAGGGGCCGGACTAAAGACAAGTACTGCTGGTCGCGCTACCGGCGGCGGTCGGTGTCGACGACGTCGACCCTGACCGGCTCGCCGTCGGCCAGTGCCGCCACCACAGTGCGCAAGGCGCGTGCGGTGCGGCCCTGGCGTCCGATCACCCGTCCGAGGTCGTCCTGATGAACGCGCACTTCGAGGGTGTCCCCGCGGCGGTTGTTCTTCGCACTGACCTTAACGTCCTCGGGACTGTCAACAATCCCGCGGACCAGGTGTTCGAGCGCTTCTGCCAGCAATTTACTCAGCCTCGGTGGTCTCTGCTTCGGCGTCGGCGGGAGCCTCGGCTGCGTCGTCCTTCTTAGCCTTCTTGGTGATGGCTTCCGGGATAATCACGGAACCCTTTTCCGGGGTGACGAAGGCTTCCTTGGGAGCCTTGGTCTTCAAGGTTCCCTCCTGGCCGGGGAGACCCTTGAACTTCTGCCAGTCACCGGTGATCTTCAGGATCGCGGCGACCTGCTCGGACGGCTGTGCGCCGACGCCGAGCCAGTACTGGGCACGGTCCGTGTCGACCTCGATGTACGAGGGCTCTTCGGTCGGGTGGTACTTGCCGATCTCTTCGATGGCACGGCCGTCACGCTTGGAGCGTGCGTCCATGACGACGATGCGGTAGTACGGTGCGCGCATCTTGCCGAAGCGCTTAAGGCGAATCTTTACGGCCACTTTTGTGGTCACTCCTGTTTCTGAAACGGGGTCGAGCCCGGCGTTCTGCACCCGTGGGGCGGGCCGTACTAGGGGGTTCTAAAGGACAGGATCCGGACGCGGAGAGAGGGGCCACGCAGATCGAGTACGTGTTCATTGTGCCAGATCACCGCGCGGATTTCGACTTGACACCCGCGGCGGGCAACTTGCGGGTGGTTTTTGGCCGGGGCGGGCGTCGAGTCAGGACGTCCAGACGTAGAGTCCTGACTTCGTGGCGGGGTCGACGCCGGCCGCCAGCTCGGCGAGCTGCCGGACGTAGCGGGCGGCCTGCTCGGCGCCGAAGGGCATGTCCTCCTCGGCCGCCCAGCTTTCCGCGACCTCGGCCAGGACATCGCCTTCGCCTTCCGTCTCGTAGCTGAGCAGCTCCGCGAGGGCCCGGACCATCGCAGCCGGCACGCCCAGCAGCGAGTCGCTGGCAACGTCCACCATCGCCAGCTCATAGTCGGCACCCGCGGCGTGCACGGCGGTGCCGGCCAGGTCGCCCAGCCGCTCCACCTCGAAGTCGCTGATGTCCGGAATCCGGACAGCGCCCGGGGCAGCCGCGGCGCCGCCGTCGAGGGCCGACGCGCGCTTCAGGGCGGCATCGTGGGTGGCGACGAAGATTTCAGTAAATCCCAAGGAAGTGCTCCTCATCCGGGGGTAGGGCTGGCATGGTGCCGGCAGCCGCCCTGCGGCGGCCGCCGGTTTCAGCCTAGCCCAGACGGAGCCGAGGCCCTGCTGGGCAGGTCCGGCTGGGCAGGTCCGGCTGCGGTCTTAGCGAACGGCGACGCGGATCCGGTTGCGCCACGGATCATCGAAGCGCAACTCGGCACCCGTGTGGTGGGACTCGACGCCGGCGGTCTTGAGCCGGTCGGCGAGGGCGCCGACGTCGTCTCCGGAAGGAACTTCGATGAGCACTTCGCCAAGGCCAAGGGTGTCGTGGCGGGGTCCGGCGCCGCGGCTGTTCCAGACGTTCATGGCCATGTGGTGGTGGTAGCCGCCGGCGGAGACGAAGAGGGCCTGGCCGTGCCAGCCCGCGGTCTTCTCGAATCCCAGCGTGCCGACGTAGAAGTCGTGGGCGGACTGCACATCGCCGACCTGCAGGTGGACGTGCCCGACGCCGGCGTCCGCCTCGCGCTGGCCGGCCAGCGACGCTTCGGTGAGGTGCTGCTCGAGGTAACGCTGCGGGGGCAAGGCGAGGCTGTCCATCACGACGTTCTTCCCGTCCCAGGACCAGGCGTCGCGGGGCCGGTCCCAGTACAGCTCGATGCCGTTGCCCTCCGGGTCATTGAAGTAGAAGGCCTCGCTGACGAGGTGGTCGGCGCTGCCGGTGAAGGACTGCGGCTCGTACTGCGCAGCGGAGGCGACGGTGGCGGCCAGCGAGGGCTGGTCCTCGAACAGCAGGGCGGTGTGGAAGAGGCCGGCCTCGCCGCGGGAGGGCAGGTTCAGCCCGGGGGCGGGGGCCAGGTGGACGAGGGGCTTGCGCTTGCGTCCAAGGTACAGCCCGCCGTCCTGCTCGGCGACGATGTCGAGGCCGAGGGCGCGCTGGTAGTAATCGGTCATGACCTTCATGTCGCCTACCTTGAGCATCACGGTGCCCATGGTGAGTTCGGCGGGAAGGAGATCCTGGGTGCTGGTTTCTGCGGTCATCGAAACGCTCCGGTGGTGGTCCTGCGGCCACCGACCTTCGGTGACCTTACTTAGACATAAATTACTTGAAGCTTCAATTTATTCCTAATGCGGGAGAGGCTCTTGACCTACCAGTTCCCCGCGCAGCACGATGTTCCGGGGCGCCCGCAGGGTCGCGAGGTTGCGGCGGGGGTCCTCGGCGCAGACCAGCACGTCCGCGCTGGCGCCTTCGGCAATGGATTCGGCACCGAGCCAGCCCCGGGCAGCCCAGGTTCCGGCGTCGAGCGCCGCTGCGGCCGGGAGTCCGGCGGTGTGCAGGGCCTCGAGTTCATCGGCGATCCGGCCGTGTTTGATGACGCTGCCCGCGTCCGTCCCGGCGTAGATGGCCACGCCGGCTTCGTACGCCTCCACGATCCGTTCGGCGCGGCGTTCCCAGAGTGAGCGCATGTGTGCGGCGTAGCGCGGGAACTTGCCTTCGGCTTGGGCCGCAATGTCCGGGAAGGTGGCGATGTTGATCAACGTGGGCACGATCGGCACACCCTGTTCGACGAAGCGGGGCACGTGCCGGGGCAGCAGCCCGGTGCCGTGTTCGATGCAGTCAATACCGGCGTCGAGCATGTCATCGAGGGTGTCTTCCGCGAAGCAGTGCGCCGTGACCCGGGCGCCCTCGTCGTGGGCAGCCCGGACCGCGTCCTTTACGGTCCCGGCCGGGAAGCTGGCGGCAAGGTCGCCGGCGTCGCGGTCGATCCAGTCGCCCACCAGCTTGACCCAGCCGTCCCCCGCGCGGGCCTGCTTGCGCACGGCCTCCACCAGGTCCCCGGGTTCAACCTCGACGGCGAAGCCCCGCAGGTACCGTCGCGTCCTCGCGATGTGCCGCCCGGAGCGGATGATGCGCGGCAGGTCGCTCCGCTGCTGGATCCACCGGGTGTCGTGGACCGCGCCGGCATCGCGGACCAGCAGCGTTCCCGCGTCGCGGTCGGTCAGGGCCTGCCGCTCGGCTACCTCGTCCGGGACGTCTCCGCCGGGACCGAGCCCGATGTGGCAGTGCGCGTCGACCAGGCCCGGGATGACCCAGCCATCCAGGATTAGGTCCGCCGCGGCCGCGGGCCGGTTGAAGGTCAGCCTGCCGTCCACGGCCCACACTCCGCGCCGCTCCCGATCGACTGCCGTGAGGACCGGGCCGCTGAATTCGATGATGCTGCTCATGGCCTAAAGCCTAATCCGCATGGCGATCCGCGGGCCCAGCGCGTCCAACCCCGGGGCAAGACCCTGCGCTGAATCACGACGCCACGCTGACACAGACGCGGTCCGGGCGCCCCCGCCGGCTTCCCGGGCGCCCTGTGGTAGCTTCGTCTACGACCACACGGGTGCCCCTGCAGGGGCTGAGATCAGGCTGGCGCAGCCTGCGACCGTTGAACCTGTCCGGGTAATGCCGGCGAAGGAAGTGAGTAGTTCTTTGAGCGCAACAAATCCACAGCACAGCCCTGCCCTGAACGGGAACAGCGCCGCGCCAACGGAGCCTCCCGCCAGCGGCGCAACAACCGTGACGCAGTCCCTGAAATCCCATGCACTCGCGTATGTCGAAGACGGCGGGATCCGCGTCCCGGTGACGGAAATTGCCTTGGAACCATCCCCGGGCGGCGTCGGGAATCCTCCGTTCCGGGTGTACCGCACCGCGGGACCGGGCAACGACCCGGTGGTGGGGCTCGCCGCTTTCCGCAGTGAATGGATCGCCGGACGCGGGGACACGGAACCCTACAGCGGCCGGGAACGCAACCTGCTCGACGACGGCAAATCCGCGGTCCGACGCGGTGCCGCCTCAGCGGAATGGCGCGGAGCGCCGCCGGAGCCCCGCCGCGCCGTTGAGGGCCGAACGGTCACCCAGATGCACTACGCACGGAAGGGCCTCGTGACACCGGAGATGCGCTTCGTCGCATTGCGGGAGAACTGCGACGTCGAGCTCGTCCGCAGCGAAGTCGCCGCCGGCCGGGCCATCATCCCCAGCAACATCAACCACCCGGAGTCCGAGCCGATGATCATCGGGAAGGCGTTCCTGGTCAAGATCAACGCGAACATCGGCAACTCTGCGCTCACCAGCTCCATCGCCGAGGAGGTCGACAAGCTCCAGTGGGCCACGCAGTGGGGAGCGGACACGGTGATGGACCTGTCGACCGGGGACGACATCCACACCACCCGCGAATGGATAATCCGCAACTCCCCTGTCCCCATCGGCACTGTCCCGATCTACCAGGCCCTGGAAAAGGTCAACGGCGAGGCAAATGCGCTGACCTGGGAAATCTTCCGGGACACCGTGATCGAACAGTGCGAGCAGGGCGTCGACTACATGACCATCCACGCCGGAGTGCTGCTCCGGTACGTCCCGCTGACCGCCAACCGGGTTACCGGAATCGTGTCCCGCGGCGGTTCGGTCATGGCCGGGTGGTGCCTTGCGCACCATCAGGAGAACTTCCTGTACAAACACTTTGACGAGCTGTGCGAAATTTTTGCCCGCTACGACGTCGCCTTCTCCCTCGGCGACGGGCTGCGGCCGGGGTCGACGGCGGACGCCAACGACGCAGCCCAGTTCGCCGAGCTGGATACCCTGGCCGAGCTCACGCAGCGGGCCTGGGAGTTCGATGTCCAGGTCATGGTGGAAGGCCCGGGCCACGTGCCGTTCCACCTCGTCCGGGAAAACGTGGAGCGCCAGCAGGGACTCTGCAAGGGGGCGCCCTTCTACACGCTGGGGCCGCTGGTCACGGACATCGCACCGGGCTATGACCACATCACTTCGGCGATCGGCGCCACGGAGATCGCCCGCTACGGCACGGCCATGCTGTGCTACGTCACGCCCAAGGAGCATCTGGGCCTGCCCAACAAGGACGACGTGAAGACCGGGGTCATCACCTACAAGATCGCAGCCCACGCCGCCGACCTGGCCAAGGGGCATCCCGGTGCACACGAACGCGACGATGCCCTGTCCAAGGCCCGGTTTGAATTCCGTTGGCGCGACCAGTTCGCACTTTCCCTGGACCCGGTGACCGCGGAGGCCTTCCACGACGAGACTCTGCCGGCCGAACCGGCCAAGACAGCCCACTTCTGCTCCATGTGCGGGCCGAAGTTCTGCTCCATGCGGATCAGCCAGGACATCCGGGACGAATACGGTTCAGCGGATTCCCAGGCAGCATTGGCACAGATGGCAGCCGGAATGCGCGCGAAAAGCGACGAATTCCTGGCGGCCGGCGGCAAGGTCTACCTGCCCGGGCCCTCCCTCGGCGCGCCCTCTTAGACGGGGCCCCGGCAGCCTTCTGACGCGCGGCACCGGCGCGTCAGGAGGCGTGGGCGTGCCGGCTGCGGTTGACGTCGGCGATGAAGGAGCGGATGGCGCGGTCGCCTTCCTTCGAATCCTGCGGCCGGTGCCCGCCCGGGGCGGTGCGGTGCAAGGCGCCCGTCTCCCGCAGGTAGCCGGCAATTTCCTCGTAGAGCGGTTCCCAGCCGCCGGTCAGGACCAGCGTCGGCACGCCCGGAACAATCTGCAGCGGGGCTTCCCACGGCGGTGCCTGCAGGCGGAGGCGCCGCGCGGCGCGTCCGTCCTCCACCGCGGGCTCGCCCACGGTGCCGCGGACCGGGGCGTGGGCGGCGAACACCCGGCGCACGAACTCCCGGTGGAAATCCTCGTCGCCGAGGTTGTGCCGGACGTCGAAGAGCGGCTGCATCAGGGCCCGGTGCGCGGCGGTCGCCGGCAGTTCTGCCGTAAGCGAGAGGCAGGCCGGTTCCACCAGGGTGAGGGACCGGACGAGGTCGGGGCGTTCGACGGCGGCCATCATCGCGGCGATCGCGCCCTGCGAGTGGGCCACGACGTGGCCGCCGGCCTCGCCGCGGCCGTCGTCCGCCAAGGCCCGCAGCACGATGCCGGCGTCGGCGGCGAAGTCTGTTTCCTGCGGTTCGGCGACGGGGTCGAAACCGTGGCGCCGCAGGAACAGGGCGTCGTAGCTCAGCGCCATGCCGTGCTGCTTCGGCCACGCCGCGGCGCCAAAACTGCCGGCCCCGTGGACGAAGACTACGCGCTGCTTGAACATGTCCTAAGCCTATGGCACCGCCCCGTCAACGAAGCCGACGACATACTGGCTGTCGGCATGCTGCTGCCGGCGGCAGACCGGTTTCGGCTACTTGCTGCCGCCGAGGAACTTGTCGAAGCCCTTGGGCAGGTTGAGCTGGGAGGGGTCGAATTCCCCGCCCTGCTGGCCGAAGGCTGCACCGGTGGGCACGGCCTTTGGGCCGGCGGCGCGCCGCGCCTCCGCGTCCTTGAGCTCCTGCGCGGCCTTGGCCGGGTTGCCGGAGCGGGCCTTCTTCTTCGGCGCGCTCTTGGCTCCCTTGCGGGCACCGCCGCCGCCCATCCCCGGCATTCCCGGCATCCCGGGCATGCCGCCGCCGGCCGCCATTTTTTTCATCATCTTCTGCGCCTGGGCAAAGCGCTCCAGCAGGCCGTTGACCTCGGAGACGTGCACGCCGGAACCGCGGGCGATGCGGGCGCGGCGGGAGCCGTTGATGATCTTCGGGGCCACCCGCTCGTGCGGGGTCATGGACCGGACGATCGCCTCGACCCGGTCAATTTCGCGCTCGTCGAACTGCTCGAGCTGCTGCCGGATGTTCTGCGCACCCGGCATCATCATGAGCATCTTCTTCATCGAGCCCATGTTGCGGATCTGCTGCATCTGGGCGAGGAAGTCCTCAAGGGTGAAGTCCTCCTGGTCGGCGAACTTCTTCGCCATCCGGGCTGCTTCGTCCTTGTCCCAGGACTTCTCGGCCTGTTCGATCAGGGTCAGCACGTCGCCCATGTCGAGGATGCGCGAGGCCATCCGGTCCGGGTGGAAGAGCTCGAAGTCGTCCAGGCCTTCGCCGGTGGACGCGAACATGACCGGCTTGCCGGTCACCGACGCGACGGACAGCGCGGCACCGCCGCGGGCGTCGCCGTCGAGCTTGGAGAGCACGATGCCGGTGAAGTTGACGCCTTCATCGAACGCCATCGCCGTGTTGACGGCGTCCTGGCCGATCATCGAGTCGATCACGAAGAGGACTTCGTTGGGGACGATGGCCCGGCGGATCTGGCGGGCCTGTTCCATCATTTCGGCGTCGACGCCGAGCCGGCCGGCGGTGTCCACGATCACGACGTCGTGCAGGGTGCGCTTGGCTTCCTCGACGCCGGCGCGCGCGACGGCGACCGGGTCACCGGCGGGGTGGTCCAGCTCGGTGGAGGTGGCGCCCGGGTGCGGGGCGAAGACGGGAACGCCGGCACGCTGGCCGACCACCTGAAGCTGGGTCACGGCGTTGGGGCGCTGCAGGTCGCAGGCCACCAGCATGGGGCTGTGGCCCTGCGCCTTGAGGAACTTGGAGAGCTTGCCGGCGAGCGTGGTCTTACCGGCGCCCTGGAGGCCGGCGAGCATGATGATGGTGGGGCCGGTCTTGGCCAGCCGGATGCGGCGGGTCTCGCCGCCGAGGATCTCGACCAGTTCCTCGTTGACAATCTTCACGATCTGCTGGCTCGGGTTCAGCGCACCGGAGACCTCGGCGCCGAGGGCACGCTCGCGCACGCGGCCGGTGAACTCCCGGACCACCGGCACGGCAACGTCGGCGTCCAGCAGGGCACGCCGGATTTCGCGGACCGTGGCGTCAACGTCCGCCTCGGTCAGGCGGCCCTTGCCACGGAGGTTCTTGAAGGTTGCTGTCAACCGGTCAGAGAGTGAATTGAACACGCGCCGTGCACTTCTTTCAGTGGATCTACAGCTGGCGGCCGGTGCGGCACGCCAGAGTCGTGACTGTTTCGCCGGAACGAACTGCCTCGACAACGGGACTCGACTATCTAGGGTACCAAGACGGGCCTTCAAGATGGCATGCTGGCGTAGGTGACCAGTCAACCAAGTGTAAAAACCCTGCTCATCCTCGGCGCTTCGGGCGACCTGACCGGGAGGCTGCTGCTGCCGGGCCTGGCCCGGTTGGTGGCGAAGGGCCACGCCGCGGGCCTCACCCTGGTGGGTGCGGGCTCGGACGACTGGACCCCGGAACGCTGGCTGGAGCGTCTTGAGACATCCTTCGCCGACGCCAATTCCCAGGCCGACACCGCAGGCAAGCGCGAGCTGAAGCGGATCCGCGAAAGCACCAGCTACCACCGGCTGGACGTCACCGCCGAGGGGCAGCTGTCCGGGCTGCTGGCCACGCTGGAAGGACCTGTGGCCGTGTACTTCGCGCTGCCGCCGAAGATCAGCGAACTGGCCTGCAAGGCACTGACTCCGGAGCAGGTACCCGCGGGGACCCGGCTGGTGATGGAGAAGCCGTTCGGGTCCAGCGAGGAGTCCGCGCGGGAGCTCAATAAGACCCTGGCCGCGCTGGTCCCCGAGGACCACATCCACCGGGTGGACCATTTCCTGGGCAAGGCCACGGTGTTGAACATCCTGGGCCTGCGCTTCGCGAACACCTTTCTGGAGCCAGTGTGGAACCGGGACTACGTCGAGAAGGTGGAGATCATCTTCGATGAGGACCTCGCGCTGGAGGGCCGGGCCCGCTACTACGACGGCGCGGGCGCCCTGCGCGACATGATCCAGAGCCACCTGCTGCAGATCATGGCCCTGCTGGCGATCGAACCGCCCGCCTCGGTGGACGAGCGGGACCTGCGCGATGCCGTCGCCACGCTCCTGCGGGCCAGCAGCATCAAGGCCCCGTACGCCAAGCACACCCGCCGTGCCCGGTACACAGCCGGGTCCATCAACGGCCGGAAGGTCCCGGACTACGCCAAGGAAGAGGGCGTGGACGCGTCGCGCAACACCGAAACCCTCGCCGAGGTGCAGGTGGACATCGACAACTGGCGCTGGCAGGGCGTGCCGTTCATCCTCCGCTCCGGCAAGGCGCTGGGCGCCATGCGCAAGGAAGCCGTGGTCACGTTCCGGCCGGTGCCGCACCTGCCCCGGGGCTTCACCGGCGTGGACTCCCCCAACCAGTTGCGGATCGGCTTCGGGCCGGACACGCTGCAGTTCGACGTCGACGTCAACGGCCCCGGCGACGTGCTGAGCCTGGACCGCGCCACCCTGAAGGCCGAACTCAGCGCCTCCGAGCTGCTCCCCTACGGTGAAGTCCTCGAGGGGGTGCTCAGCGGTGATCCACTGCTGTCCGTGCGCGGCGACACCGCGGAAGACTGCTGGCGCATCCTAGAACCCGTGCTCAAGGCCTGGGCGCGGGACAGTGTCCCGCTGGAGGAATACCCCGCCGGGTCCACCGGTCCGGAAGGCTGGCCGACGTAAGGCACGCCGCCCCACCGCACGCGACGAAGCGGGCCGGACACCTTTTCAGGTATCCGGCCCGCTGTCGCAGCCCCCGATCGCGGTCCGCTTTGCGCAGCTGCGGCTGGAGGGCCGCGGCCTAGATGGCTGCTGCGCCGCGTTCCCCGGTGCGGACGCGTACGGCCTCGAACACATCCATCGTCCAGACCTTCCCGTCACCGGCCCGGCCGGTGTTCGAACTGGCGATGATGACGTCCAGGATGTCATCCGCCTGTTCGTCGGTGGCCAACACCTCGACCCGGATCTTCGGCAGCAGGTCCACGTTGTACTCGGCGCCGCGGTACACCTCGGTGTACCCGCGCTGCCGGCCGTAGCCGCTGGCGGCGCTGACCGTCAGGCCCTGCACGCCGTAGGCTTCCAGGCCCTCCCTGATTGCGTCGAGCTTTTCCGGACGGACGATAGCGGTGATCAGTTTCATGCTTCCACACTTTCCTTGCCTGCGGCGGTCTTCTTGCCGTTCGAGGTGACGTCCACGGACTCGGTAGCCGGTGCTTCTGCGACCTCGTCCAGCTGCTTGCCGGTGATGAGTTCGTGCAGCGGCTGGAAGCTCCCACCGCGGCCGCTGACGCCGAACTCGTAGGCCGTCTCGGCGTGCAGGCTAAGGTCGACACCCACGACTTCCTGTTCCTGGGAAACCCGGAAGCCCATCAGCTTGTGGATCGGGAAGGCGATGATGAACGTCATGATCGCCGTGAAGGCCATGGCGATCAGGGCTGCCAGGACCTGGGCGACGAGCTGCGTGCTGCCGCCGCCGTAGAACAGGCCCGCGGTGCCCTGGGACGGGGTGGCGAGGAAACCGATCGCCACGGTGCCGACGACACCGGAGACAAGGTGCACTCCGACGACGTCGAGCGAGTCGTCGTAGCCGAACTTGAACTTCAGGCCGACGGCGAGCGCGGACGCCACACCGGCAACCACGCCGAGGGCGATCGCCCCGAGCGGCGAGACGTTGGCGCAGGCCGGGGTGATGGCGACCAGCCCTGCCACGACGCCGGAAGCGGCACCGAGGGACGTCGGGTGTCCGTCGCGGAAGCGTTCGACGGCCAGCCAGCCGAGCATCGCGGCGGCCGGAGCGGCGAGCGTGTTGATCCAGATCAGGCCGGCCTGCTCAACCGTGGCGGCGGCGCCGGCGTTGAAGCCGAACCAGCCGAACCAGAGGATGGCTGCGCCCACCATGACGAACGGGACGTTGTGCGGGCGGTGGTTGGGGTCCTTGCCGAAGCCGCGGCGGTTGCCGATGATCAGCACCAGGATAAGGCCCGCCACGCCGGCGTTAATGTGGACCACGGTTCCACCGGCGAAGTCGATGACCGGGGCGAAGGTCTGGCCGAACCAGCCGTCTGCGGAGAACAGGCCGCCGCCCCAGACCATGTAGGCCAGCGGCGCGTAGACCAGGGTGGCCCAGATGGGCGTGAAGATGACCCAGGCGGAGAACTTGGCCCGGTCTGCGACAGCGCCGGAGATCAGGGCGACGGTGATGATGGCGAAGGTCGCCGCGTACCCTACCTTGAGCAGGTCAGCCGGTTCGGTGAAGTTGTGCAGCCCGAAGTGGCTGGTGGGGTTCGCGAAGATCTGGAAGAAGTTGTCCTTGTTGCTGGTAGCCATCGAAGCGCCCCACAGGACCCACATGATGCCTACGGTTCCAATGGCGACGAAGCTCATCATCATCATGTTCAAGGCCGACTTGGCACGAGTCATGCCGCCGTAGAAGAATGCCAGGCCCGGGGTCATGAACAGCACAAGGGCTGACGCGACCAGGAGCCAAACGAGACCTGCGGTGAGTTCCATGGTCTGCGTCCTCTCTTGCTCTTAGGTGCGGACTTGTCCGCCGGTCCAACGCGTTTTGCGTTCTAAGAAGAGTGTGCTGGCGCCGTGTTTCACCCGCAGAGGATTTACATTGCCGGGTTGTTACAAGAACCTCCCGGAAGTAAATGGTGCGTCTCGCGCTTGTTACGGTTATGTTTCACGCGTTCAATCACGCCCCTGCCTGCCCCACGGCACCAGAAGCAGCACCGAAAGCAGCACCATGAGCAAAGCAACCCGTTCCGCCAACGGATCCCGGCCGATGCCCGGCCTGAGGCGCCCCGGCGGCCCCCGCCTGCCCCGGGACATCAAGGTGATGCTGGTCGCTGCCTTCCTGATCGCGCTGGGCTTCGGACTGGTGGCCCCGGTGCTGCCCCAGTTCGCCACCACCTTCGACGTCGGCGCAACCGCGGCGGCGGTGATTGTCAGCATCTTCGCGTTCATGCGGCTCATTTTCGCCCCGGCCGGCGGGGCACTGATCGTGAAGCTGGGCGAACGGCCGGTGTACGTGGCCGGGCTGCTGATCGTGGCGGCGTCCACCGCGGCCTGCGCTTTCGCCCAGGATTACTGGCAGCTGCTGGTCTTCCGCGGCCTCGGCGGGGCGGGCTCCGTGATGTTCACCGTGGCCTCGATGGCCCTGGTGGTGAGGCTCGCCCCGCCGGAAAGCCGCGGCCGGGTTTCCGGGGCCTACGCCTCGGCCTTCCTGATCGGCAACGTGTGCGGGCCGATCGTGGGCGGGCTGCTGGCCAGCTTCGGACTGCGGGTGCCGTTCCTTGCGTACGCGGCGGCGCTGGTGCTGGCCGCCGCCGTCGTGCAGACCCAGCTCAGCCACGTCCCCGCGGGGTCCCGTGACGCAGTCGCGGCGGCGCCGGCCATGCTGTTGCGGGATGCGCTGCGGGACAGCGCCTACCGGGCCGGGCTGGCGTCCAGCTTCGCCAACGGCTGGGCCACGTTCGGCGTCCGGATGGCGACGGTGCCACTCTTCGCCGTCGCGGCGCTCGGCGCGGGCCCGTCGTCCGCGGGCTGGGCGCTGGCGGTGTTCGCCGGAGGCAATGCCGCGGCGCTGACCTTCTCCGGGCGGCTCGCGGACAACCTGGGCCGGAAGCCGCTGATGCTGGCCGGGCTGGCCGTCACCGGCCTCGCCACCGCAGCCATCGGCCTCACGCATGAGCTGCCCTGGTTCCTGCTGGCCTCCACCATCGCGGGCATCGGCTCCGGGTTGCTGGGGCCGGCGCAGCAGGCGGCGATCGCCGACGTCGTGGGCAATGAACGCTCCGGCGGGCGGGTGCTGGCCGTGTTCCAGATGACCTCGGACAGCGGCGCGATCGTGGGGCCGGTTATCGCCGGCCTGCTGGCCGACCGGCTGGGTTACGGCTGGGCTTTCGGCGTGACCGGCGGGGTGCTCCTCGCGGCGGCGGTGGGCTGGCTGCTGGCCCGGGAAACGTTCCAGCGCCAACCCAACTAAGTCACGGCGGGCACCGGGTCGTCCGCGCTCCTAGCAGAATTGGCTAGGCTAGGGGCAAACCAACCTCGACCGCTGGAGAAATTGCATGCCCGATACTGACCACCCGCCGCACGGCACGGAGCCTGGCCCCACCAGTTCCCGCCCGGCCGGAAAAATCACCCGCCTACGCCTGATTGCCGCCGTCGCGGCGGTGGCGGTCATTGCGCTGATCGCGGTCCTGCTGACGGTGACGTTGAACCAGGGCTCGAACGCGAACCAGGCGGCCGGGAACACCGAAGCCACCGCCGGGGACACGCCGACGCAGCCCGCTCCCACGGGCAAGGCTCCCGTCGTCAGCTATTACAAGCAGACTCCGCCGCCGGCCGGGTCCCCCCTGGAGAAGGTGGACCCGCTGGAGCTGACCGTCAAGGACGAGCCCGTGGGAACGACACTGGACAAGGGCACCGTCGGAATTTCCCTGGAAGCGACCGATCTGGCGGACCCCACGCTGAGCGCTGACAACCCCACCATGGTGAAGCTGCTCAAGGACTCCGACGACACGGTGCTCCGCTTCGGAGGCAACGCCGTCGACCGCCGGTTCTTCTGGACGTCCTCCGGGGAAGCGCTGCCCGCCGGCTACAAGGGAGATAAGGCCCACCCGGCACGGGTGGTCACCCCCGCCGACCTGGAGCGCGTTGCCACCCTCCTGAACGCCACGAACGCCAAGATCAGCCTCACCGTGGACCTCGGGCACTATGACCCGGCGCGGGCGGCGGACATGATCAAGAACGCCTCCAGGATCTTCGGAAAGCGGCTGCTAAGCTTCACGGTCGGAAATGAACCGAACGGCTTCGCGTACACCAAGCTGCGTCCGGCCACCTACGGCTCCGACGAGTACATCGTGGAACTCAAGGCCTACGCCAACGCCATCCACGCCGCCGCCCCCAATGTCGTCATCTCCGGGCCCGGCGTGTATGACCAGAAGTGGTGGAAACCGTTTATCGACGCCGAGCTGCCGCAGAAAAAGGTGCTGTCGTTCCACAACTACCCGCTCTTCAGCTGCAAGGACACGAAGTCGGAAGGCTTCCCCACGATCCCCAACCTGCTGGGCGAGGGAACCCGCCAGCGCGCCGCCAACTACCAGCAGCACGCCCTTGATGCGGCAAAGACCGCCGGGCTGGAGACCTGGCTCGCGGAGACCGGCATGTCCGCCTGCCCGGGATCCAACCAGACCACCAAAACGCATGCGACGGCCCTGTGGGCGGCAGACTACGCCTTGAACGCCGCCCGCCTTGGCATCACCCGGCTGGGCTTCCACAGCTCGATGGCAACCTGCAAGGGCGGCCCGCCGATGTCCGTGATCTGCAGCGGCGGCGCCTACCTGAAGCCGAACGGCGAGATGGCCCCGCGCGCGAACTACTTCGGCATGGCGATGGTCGCGGACCTGGCGCCGGGCAAGTTCCTCAACCTCGACAAAAAGGGCGGCGGCATGGGCAACAGCTACGCGCTGAAGAACGCCGACGGCAGCACCACGGTGGTCATCGTCAACGAAAACGATCCCGAGAAAGCCGCCCAGACCGAGGTCTCGCTCAAGCTGCCCGGCCGTGCCCTGCGCGGAACCATGACGCAGCTCAGCGGCCCCCGCCTGAACGCTCAGGACAGCACGGTGATTGACGGGGCCAAGGACGCGCCGGTCCCGGCCGCCAAGCGTCCCACCGTGCCGGGCTTCTCCTACGGCTCGGACACGCAGAAGTTCAAGCTGACCGCCGGCACCGTGACGGTGCTGAACTTCAGCTACTGACCGCACCCAGCGGTTAACCAAACCAGCCCGCACCTGTTGCCGTTTCGAAAGCTGAAACGACAACCCGTGCGGGCTGGTTTGTTCTGGCGTGCGGCGTTAGTTCAGCAGCGCGTCCACGAAGGTTTCGGCGTCGAAGGGCGCCAGGTCGTCCGCGCCCTCGCCGAGGCCCACCAGTTTCACCGGCACCCCGAGGGACTTCTGGATCGCGACGACGATGCCGCCCTTGGCGGTGCCGTCCAGCTTGGTCAGCACAATGCCGGTGATGTTCACGACCTCGGCGAAGACCCGCGCCTGGTTCAGGCCGTTCTGGCCGGTGGTCGCGTCCAGGACCAGGAGCACCTCGTCCACCTCGGCGAGTTTTTCGATCACGCGCTTGACCTTGCCGAGTTCGTCCATCAGGCCGACCTTGTTCTGTAGCCGTCCCGCGGTGTCGATCATCACGACGTCGACTTCCTGGTCGATCCCGGCCTTGACCGCCTCGTACGCGACCGACGCCGGGTCCGCCCCGTCAATGTCGGACTTGACCGTGGGAACGCCGACGCGCTGGCCCCAGGTGGCGAGCTGCTCGGCCGCGGCGGCGCGGAAGGTGTCTGCGGCGCCGAGCAGCACGTCCTTGTCCTCGGCGACGAGGACGCGGGCCAGCTTGCCCACCGTGGTGGTCTTGCCGACGCCGTTGACGCCGACCACCATCATCACGGCGGGCTTGTCCGCGTGGCGTTCGACGTTCAGGCTGCGGTCCATGGTGGGGTCCACGAGCTTGATGAGTTCCTCGCGCAGCAGGGCCTTGACCTGCTCGGGTGAACGGGTGCCGAGCACCTTGACCCGTTCGCGGAGGGCATCCACGAGCTGCATGGTCGGTTCGGTGCCGAGGTCCGCCAGCAGCAGGGTCTCCTCGACTTCGTCCCAGACGTTCTCGTCGATTTTGTCGGCGGAGAGCAGGGCGAGCAGGCCCTTGCCGAGGATGTTGTTGGACTTGACCAGGCGTTCGCGAAGCCGGGTCAGCCGGCCGGCCACCGGCAGCGGCGTCTCGACCGGCACGGTCTCGAGGCCCGCCACGTCGTCCGGCACCTCGACGGTTTCGAGGCCTTCAAGGTCGACGGCGTCCGTCACCGCGGCCCCGCGCGGCGGTGCGGGGCGGTCCTCCAGCAGCGTGCCGCCGCCGGAGCCCTGCACGGGGTCATTCGCGTCGCGCTGCGACGGGTAGTTGGTGATGTTCTTCCGGGTCTTCATAAGCACCGGAATCAGCGCACCGAGGACCACGAGGGCAACGAGGATGGGCAGGATAATGGGGAGGATGTCGTTCACTCCCCTAGCTTCTCATAATCCTTAAACGCGCCGGGGGCGCTGCGGACGCCCGAAGACGCCCCTCGGGCCCCGGCACGTCAGAGCCCGGTCCCGAGGCCCCCGCCGTCAGACGTCGGCGCCCAGCCGCTGGCTGATCACGGTGGAGACGCCGTCGCCGCGCATCGTGACGCCGTACAGCGCGTCCGCGACCTCCATGGTGCGTTTCTGGTGCGTAATGACGATCAGCTGGCTGGACTCGCGCAGCTCCTCGAAGATCGTGATGAGCCGCCCCAGGTTGGTGTCGTCCAGGGCGGCCTCCACCTCGTCCATAACGTAGAACGGCGACGGACGGGCCTTGAAGATCGCCACGAGCAGGGCCACCGCCGTCAGCGACCGCTCACCGCCGGAGAGCAGGGACAGCCGTTTGATCTTCTTCCCGGCGGGCCGGGCCTCCACCTCAATGCCGGTGGTGAGCATGTCCGAGGGGTCGGTGAGGACCAGGCGGCCTTCGCCGCCCGGGAACAGCCGGGCGAAGACCCGGACGAACTGCGCCGCGGTGTCCTCAAAGGCCTCGGCAAAGACCTTTTGCACCCGCTCATCGACTTCCTTGATGATGTCCAGCAGGTCCTTGCGGCTGGACTTGAGGTCTTCCAGCTGGGTGCTCAGGAATTGGTGGCGCTCCTCGAGGGCCGCGAACTCCTCCAGCGCGAGCGGGTTGACCCGGCCCAGGGCGGAGAGATCGCGCTCGGCTTTCTTCAGCCGCTTTTCCTGCTCTTCGCGGACGAAGGGTTTGCCCTCGACAATCTCGCGGCCGTCCTCATCCACGGGGGCGCGGAGGGCCGCCCATTTGTCCCCGGTTTCGCCGGCCGGCAGGGGTACCGGCTGGTCGGGGCCGAAGTCGGCGGCGAGCTGGTCCGCGGTCAGGCCGAGTTCCTCGACGCTGCGCAGCTCGAGGGCTTCGATCCGGAGGCGCTGCTGCGCGCGGGCGAGCTCGTCCCGGTGCACGGAGTCGGTCAGCTCGGCCAGTTCGCGGGCAAGGGCGTCGTTGCCGGTGCGCACCCCGGCCAGCTCGCGCTCCATCTGCTCGCGGCGTTCCTCCGCAAGGTCGCGGTCGCGGCGGGACAGTTCCACGGACACGTCAATGAAGCCGATGACCTGTTCGACGGCGGCGGACACGGCGGCGGCGCGGCGCGCCTGCAGCCGGCGGCGGCGGGCCCGTTCGGCGGCTTCCTCCCGGGCGCGGCGTTCGGTCGCGGCGGCCCGTTCCAGCGACGACGCCCGGTTGCGGATGGCGGTCAGCTGCTCCTCAGCGCTGCGCAGCGAGAGCCGGGCCTCCATTTCGGCCGAGCGTGCCGCCGTGGCCGCCAGGGCGAGGGCGTCGCGGTGTTCGGGCGAGGGTTCTTCCTCGGCGGGCGCCTCCTGGGCCGCGGCCAGCCGGGCAGCGACGGCCTCCAGGGCCTCCTGGTCCGCCCGGATGTTCGCTTCCGCGCGGGCCAGCGAGGCGGCGAGGCGATCGCTCTCCGCGACGGCGCTGCGCAGCACCGAGTTCAGGTGGCCGAGCCGTTCGGCCACGGCGGCCAGCCGGGCGTCGGAGTCGTGCAGTTTTTCCAGGGCGGCGTCGGCCCGGTCCTGGGCGGCGGCGCGGCGGGATTCCGCGGCGGACCGGGCGAAGCGGTTGCGTTCCAGTTCCGCACCGACGGCGGCCAGCCGGGCGGCGGCGTCGTCGACGGCGGCCTGGACTTCCAGCAGCGAGGGGGCCGTGGCGGAACCCCCCGTGACGGTGAGCGCGGTGAACACGTCCCCGGCCCGGGTCACGGCGGTCAGCTCCGGCCGGGCGGCGATGAGGCGGGCCGCGGCGTCGAGGTCCTCGACGACGGCGGTGCCGGCCAGCAGCTGTGCCAGCGGCACACTGGCGCGGACATTGTCTCCGACGGGCTTGTCCCCGGACGGGGTAACGAGGGCGGCAGCCCAGCGCGCCCCGGCGGGGAGCCCACCGTCCTGGCCGTCGGGGGCAGTCCCGGACGCGCCGGCCAGCAGCAGCGAGGCGCGGCCGGCGTCGTCGTCCTTCAGCAGTTGCACCGCGGCGGCGGCGGAGGCGGCGTCACGGACCACGACGGCGTCGGAGCTGTTGCCGAGGGCGGCGGCAATGGCTGCCTCGTAGCCGGTTTCGACGCTCAGCATGCCGGCGAGCGGGCCGAGCACGCCGGGCAGCTCCGCGGCCAGCACGTGCTCCGAGCCGTCCTTGCGGTTCAGGCCCAGCTGCAGCGCATCGCGGCGCGCCACGAGGGCGTCGCGTTCCCGCTCACCGTCCCGTTCTGCCGCCTTGAGGGCCTCGATGTCCGCCACGATGGCGTCGAGGGCCTCGCTTGCGGCCTCGTATTCCGCGTCGAGGGTTTCCTCGCCGTCCTCGACGCCGGCCACCTGCGACTCGAGGGCGGTGAACTCGCTCTGCGCGAGGCGGCGCCGTTCCTCGCCGGCTTTCTGCGATTCCCTGAGCCGGCCCAGTTCCGCCTGGCCGGATTCGACCCGGGACCTCGCCGCGCCCACCTGGCCGGCGAGCCGGGCCAGCCCTTCGCGGCGGTCCGCGGCGGCCCGGAGCAGGGCAGCGAGGCGTTTGTCTTCAGCCGCTGCCGCACTCTCGGCGTCCTGTTTGGCGGCGGTGGCGGCGTCCAGGGCGGCGCGCCGCTCGAGAATCCGCGCTTCCAGCCCGGACTGTTCCGCGCGGACCCGGGCTGCCTGCTGTTCGAGCTGTTCGGGGTCCCGGCCGGCGTCCGGGGCCACGTCGGCCGCGCCGAGCAGGCGGCGGCGTTCTTCGGCCAGCGACCCCAGCGAGCGCAGCCGTTCCCGCGCGGCGGAGAGCTGGTACCAGTTGTCCCGGGCGGCGTTGAGCTTCGGCGTGGCCTCGGCGGCGAGCTGTTCCAGGGCGGCCTGGCGCTGGCGGCCGGTTTCCAGGTCGCGTTCGACGACGGCGCGGCGCGCCTTCAGCGCGGTCTCGTCGGCGACGTCCTGTTCCAGCACGGACTGCAGCTGGACGAGGTCGTCGGCCAGCAGGCGGCAGCGCGCGTCGCGGACCTCGAACTGGACGGTCTGGGCCCGGCGGGCAACCTCGGCCTGCTTGCCCAAGGGGGTGAGCTGGCGCCGGATTTCCCCGGTCAGGTCGCTGAGCCGGGCGAGGTTGGCCTGCATGGCTTCGAGTTTGCGGACCGTCTTTTCCTTGCGGCGTCGGTGTTTGAGGATGCCGGCGGCCTCCTCGATGAAGCCGCGCCGGTCCTCCGGGGTGGCGTGCAGGACCTTGTCCAGCTGCCCCTGGCCGACGATCACGTGCATTTCCCGGCCCAGGCCGGAGTCGGAGAGCAGTTCCTGGATGTCCAGCAGCCGGCAGCTGGCCCCGTTGATGGCGTACTCGGAGCCGCCGGTGCGGAACAGGGTGCGGGAGATGGTGACTTCGCTGTAGTCGATCGGGAGCGCGCCGTCGCTGTTGTCGATGGTCAGCGAGACGTGGGCGCGGCCCAACGGCGGCCGGCCGGACGTCCCGGCGAAAATGACGTCTTCCATCTTGCCGCCGCGGAGGGTCTTGGCGCCTTGTTCGCCCATCACCCAGGACAGCGCGTCCACCACGTTGGATTTGCCCGAGCCGTTGGGGCCCACCACGGCGGTAACGCCGGGTTCGAATTCAAACGTCGTCGCGGAGGCGAACGACTTGAATCCGCGGACGGTCAGGCTTTTGAGGTGCAAGGTGTTTCGGGTCTCCTGCTCGATGCGGACGAAGGCGCGCTGCTGGAAGGGCACGCTTCGGACGGACGCGGGTGTTGGGGGCGGCGCCGGTACTAACAATCTACTG
The DNA here is from genome assembly GCF_056780195.1 of Arthrobacter sp. SD1074B. Lineage (NCBI taxonomy): Bacteria > Bacillati > Actinomycetota > Actinomycetes > Micrococcales > Micrococcaceae > Arthrobacter > Arthrobacter sp. SD1074B. The sequence continues at coordinate 2,400,567 of NZ_JBRAZT010000001.1, forward strand.
CGGAGCGCCGTCAATTCTGTGCCAATTCCGCGCCCAACCCGGTGCAGGACCCTTGCGAAGCGGCCGCAGGAGCCGCGGGCGGCGCGCGGGCTCCGTGTGCGGGAATGGATCTGCTCGGGGCATAGTTAAGCTCTTGGGCTTGTGCCCGGCGATGCAGTTAACGTCCCGGGAGCGCGGGACGGACACGAACAGGGGCTTGATCTTGGTAGGGAACGCAACATTCAGGCACCGCAACACCGCCTTGCTGTCGGTGAGCAGTGTCGAGGCTCCGACAGTGGTCAGTTCCACGGAGTTCGACCGCCGGCTGGCTTCGACCCTGCGGCGGCTGAAGGTTCCGCCGAAACTGCTGGAACGGGTCGCCGGCATCACGCACCGCCGCTGGTGGGCGCCCGGGACCTCGTTCGACGACGCCGCCATCGAGGCGGGCGCAAAGGCGCTGGCCGAGTCCGGCATCGAAGCGTCCGAGGTCGGCCTGCTGATCAACACCTCCGTCACGCGCCGCAACCTCGAACCCTCGGTCGCGGTGAAGATCCACCATGGGCTGGACCTGCCGTCCTCCGCCATGAACTTCGACCTGGCCAACGCCTGCCTCGGCTTCGTCAACGGCATGACCCTGGCCGCCAACATGATCGACTCCGGCCAGATCCAGTACGCCATGATCGTCAACGGCGAGGACGCGCAGGCAACGCAGGAGGCCACCCTGGCCCGGCTGCAGCGGCCGGAGACCACCCGCGAGGACTTCAACCGCGAATTCGCCACGCTGACCCTCGGTTCCGGAGCCGCCGCGGCAGTCCTGGGTCCGGCGGACCAGCACCCGGGGGCGCACCGGATTCTCGGCGGCGTGATGCGCGCCGGGACCGAGCACCACGAGCTGTGCGTGGGCGGCGTCGACGGCATGGCTACCGACACGAAGGGCCTGCTCGACGGCGGCCTGCAGCTTGTGGTGGACGCCTGGCAGGAGGCGCAACCGGAGTGGGACTGGGCTTCGATGGACCGTTACGTCACGCACCAGGTGAGCAACGCCTACACCCGGGCCATCATCGACGCGATCGACCTCGATCCGGACAAGGTGCCGATCACCTTCCCGCACTGGGGCAACGTGGGTCCGGCGTCCCTGCCCATGACCCTGGCCGCCGAGGCCCAGACCCTCGAAACCGGGGACCGAGTGCTGTGCATGGGCGTCGGTTCCGGCCTGAACACCGCCATGATGGAAATCGTTTGGTAGCCGCCGGCTGGCCCGGCGTCGACCCCGAATGGTCGCGCGAGGTCGACGTCGGATCCAGCTCCGCCGCGGACGCACCCGGAACCGTGCGCCGCTGGCACCTGCTCGACAACGGGGCCCAGCTCGCCCGCCGCGGCCTGACGCCTGCGGGCACGCTGCTGTGCGTGCACGGCAACCCGACCTGGTCCTACCTGTGGCGCACCCTGCTGGCCGCCGGAACCAGCCCCGCCCGGCCGTGGCGCGTGGTGGCCGTGGACCAGCTGGATATGGGCTTCTCCGAGCGCACCGGCACGTTCCGGCGCCTGGCGGACCGGATCAACGACCTCGGCGACCTCACCGCGGCCCTGGGGCTGGAGGGCCCGGTGGTCACCGTCGGCCACGACTGGGGCGGCGTGATCAGCCTCGGCTGGGCCCTGGCTCATCCGGAGCAGCTGGCCGGCGTTGTGCTCACCAACACGGCCGTCCACCAGCCCGCCGGCTCCCCCATCCCGCCGGCGTTGCGGCTCGCCCTGCACCCAGCGGTTCACGGCTGGGGAACGACGACGTCGGATGCGTTCCTGCGGGTGACCCATGCCCTGGCCCACCCGCCGTTGGCCGCGGACGTCCGCCGGGCGTTCATGGCCCCCTACCGCGGCGCCGCCCGCCGCGCCGGCGTGGGCAACTTTGTTGCCGATATTCCCGCCGACGCGTCCCATCCCAGCTTTTCGGCGCTCAACGGCGTCGCCGAAGGGCTGCGCGGGCTGAAGGTTCCGGCGCTGATGCTCTGGGGACCGCGGGACCCGATCTTTTCCGACCGGTACCTCAAGGACCTCATCAGCCGGCTTCCGGCGGCCAAGGTGCACCGTTTCGAGGGTGCCGGCCACCTGGTCGCGGAAGACCGGGACATCGCCGCCCCCGTTTTCGACTGGCTTGCCGAGCAAAGCCGGGACAACGGACCAGGCATCCATCCCCCGGCGCCCGGCGTCGGGGGTCCGCCGTTGTGGGCGCCCCTGACCGAACTCGCGGCCGGACCCTCCGGCGCGGACACCGCCGTCGCGGAGATGGCCGCGGACGGCAGCGTCGCCCGCACGCTCAGCTGGCAGCAGCTGGAGCAGGACGTTGCCGCCCTCGCGGCAGGCCTGCAGCAAGCCGGTGTGGGGAACGGCAGCCGGGTCAGCCTGATGGTTCCGCCCGGCGTGGACCTCACCGTGCTGCTCTACGCCTGCCTGCGGCTCGGCGCGGTGGTGGTCGTGGCCGACGCCGGCCTGGGCACCCGAGGCCTGAGCCGCGCGGTAAAGGGCGCCACCCCGGATTTCCTGATCGGCATCGACAAGGCACTGGCGGCCGCTGCGGCCCTCGGCTGGGCGGGACGGCGCATCAGCGTGCGGGACCTCCCGGCCGCACGCCGCCGCCTCCTTCGCGTTGAAACCTCCCTCGCCGCCCTCGCCCGCCGCGGTGCTGCACTAGGCCCGGCAGCCGCCGCCCCGGTTCCGGAGCCGGACGCCCCCGCCGCCGTGCTCTTCACCTCCGGCTCCACCGGCCCCGCCAAGGGCGTGCTCTACACGCACCGGCAACTGGCCGGGATGCGGGACACCGTGGCCGCGACGCTGCGGATCCGGCCGGGCGCACGCCTGGTGGCCGGCTTCGCGCCGTTCGCCCTGCTGGGTCCGGCGCTCGGGGCCGTCTCGGTGACGCCTGCCATGGACGTCACCGTGCCCCGCACCCTGACGGCCCGCGCGCTGGCGGACGCCGCCGCGGCAATCGACGCCACGGTGGTCTTCGCCTCCCCCGCCGCGCTGCGCAACGTCGTCGCGACCGGCGGCGGCCTGAGCTCCGCCGGACACGAGGCCCTGGCCCGTGTGGAGCTGCTGCTGTCCGCGGGCGCGCCGGTCCCCGAACCCCTCCTGGCGCAAGTGCAGGGGCTGCTGCCGGCGGCCTCGCTGCACACCCCGTACGGGATGACGGAGGCGCTGCCGGTGACGGACATCAGCCTCGAAGAGATCCGCGCCGCCGAGGCCGACGCCGCCGCCGGCACCATGGCGGGGGCCGGCAACGGCGTCTGCGTGGGCCAGCCGGTGCACGGGGCCCGCACGGCCGTCATCCCGCTCGCCGCGGACGGCACCGCCCCCGGGAACGACCCCGTCACGGACCCCGGAGTGACCGGCGAGATCCTGGTCAGCGCTCCGCACGTGAAGGATGCCTACGACAGGCTTTGGCTGACCCAGCGCGAGAGCGTCCGGACGCCCGGCTGGCACCGCACCGGCGACGTCGGGCACTTCGACGCCGCCGGCCGGCTCTGGGTGGAGGGACGCCTCGCGCACGTCGTGACGGCGCCGGGCGCGGTGGTGACGCCCGTCGGCGCCGAGCAGGCCATCGAACGCCTGGACGACGTCGGCCTGGCCGCCGTCGTCGGGGTCGGCCCGGCCGGGACGCAGGCGGTCGTCGCCGTCGTCGAAACTGTCCCGCCGGCGCGCCGGGCGGGCCCCGCCGCGCCTCAGCTCGCCGGACGCGTCCGGGACGCGGCACGCCAGGCCGGCGTCAGCGTCTCCGCTGTGCTCGCCGTCCCTTCCCAGCCGACCGACATCCGGCACAACGCCAAGATCGACCGGACCCGCCTGGGGCGCTGGGCCTCCGCGGTGCTGGCCGGCGGCCGGCCGGGCACGCCGTGAGGGTCCTCGTTACCGGCGCCAGCGGCCTGCTCGGCGGCGAAGTCGCCCGGATGCTCGTCCGGCAGGGCCACAGCGTCACCACCTTCCAGCGCCGGCCTTCCGGCGTCGAAGGAGCCGCCGACGTCGCCGGGTCCGTGACGGACGACGACGCTGTCCGCCGCGCCGTGGCCGGCGCCGAGGGGGTCATCCACCTGGCCGCGAAGGTCTCCTTCACCGGCCCCGCCGCGGAGTTCGACGAGGTGAACGTCGAGGGCACGCGCCGGCTGCTGGCCGCCGCCCGCGGGGCCGGCGTGCGGGACCTGGTGTTCGTCTCCTCCCCGTCCGTGGCCAACTCCGGGGGCGCGATCGCCGGCCTGGGCGCCGAGCCGGCGGATCCGGGCCGCGCGCACGGGGACTACTCCCGCACCAAGGCCGCGGCCGAACTGCTGGCGCTGGCTGCCGACTCGCCGGACTTCCGGGTCACGGCGGTGCGCCCGCACATCGTTTGGGGCCCAGGCGACACGCAGCTGGTGGAACGGGTGCTGGACCGGGCCGGCCGGCGCCGCCTGCCGCTGCTCGACGCCGGGGCAGCCCTGATCGACACCACCTACGTGGACAACGCCGCCTCGGCAATCGTCGCCGCGCTGCACCGCATGGAGCACATCCACGGCCGGGCGCTGGTGGTCAGCAACGGTGAACCGCGCCCGGTCGGCGAGCTGCTGGCGGGTATTTGCGCAGCCGGCGGCGTCCCCGCTCCGTCGTGGAACGTCCCGGGCAGGATTGCGCGGGCGGCAGGGTCGGTGGTGGAGAGGCTCTGGTCCAGGGCCGGGCGGGCGGATGAGCCGCCGATGACCAGGTTCCTCGCCGAGCAGCTTTCCACCGCGCACTGGTTCGACCAGCGCGAGACCCGCGAACTCCTCGACTGGACCCCTGCGGTGTCCTTGGACGAGGGCCTGGCGCGGCTGGCGACGCACTACGGGTCAGCGTAGCGGCGCCACCAGCGCCCCCGTTAGCGACGCCCGCCCGCCCGCGTCGATTGCTCCGTAACCGCCCTTATCGGACCTGAAAACGGCGGTTATGGAGCAATCGACGGGACGAACGGGGACGGAAGCGAGGGCCGGCAGGTTTCCGGTTGCCTTTACCAGCGCCCGTTCCGCGGGCGCGGCTGGCAAACGGGGCAGGTGTAGGAGGAGCGGTTCATGAACTGCTCGCGTTTCATCACGCTCACGATGCCCGCCGCCGCGCAGCGCCGGCATTCCTCGCCTTCGCGGCCGTAGGCGTTGAGGGACCGCTCGAAGTATCCGGACGCGCCGTTGACGTTGACGTAGAGGGAATCGAAGCTGGTTCCTCCGGCAGCAAGGGCGTCCGTCATGACCTGCCGGGCTGCATCGAGCACGCGCAGGGCCTCGGACCGGCGGAGGGTGTCCGTGGGCCGGGCGTAGTGGAGCTTGGCCAGCCAGAGCGCCTCGTCCGCGTAGATGTTCCCGATCCCGGACACCAGGGCCTGGTCCAGCAGCGCCCGCTTGAGGCCGGTCTTGCGTGCCCGGAGCCGCTGGTAGAACAGGTCAAAGGAAAAATGCGGGTCCAACGGGTCCCGGGCAATGTGGGCGGCTTCTTCGGCGATCAGCGGCAGCGGCGTCTCCGCGAGGCCGCCGGCCTGGCCGTCGAGGGTGGGGATCAGGGACGTGAGGAACAGGCCGCCGAAGATCCGCTGGTCTACGAACCGCAGCTGTTCGGGCATGCCCGCCGCGGGGCTCAGCCGCAGCCGGATCTTCAGGTGCTTCTCGTCCGCCACAGCGGAGTCCTGCATCAGGAGCTGGCCGGACATCCCCAGGTGCGCCATCAGCGCGACGGCGGGGGCCGGGGCTGCGGTGCCCGGTGCGGCGGGCGTGTCCGCCAGCGGAAGCCACAGGAATTTTCCGCGGCGCACGACGTCGAGGACCCGGGCGCCTTCCAGGTTGCCGGCGAAGTCCTCGGCGCCGAGCGCGTGGCGCCGGATGGAGCGCGGATCCAGCACGTCCACGGAGGTGATGGTCCGGCCGCGCACCCAGTTCACCAGGCCGCGCCGGACGACTTCCACCTCGGGCAGTTCGGGCAAAGGAGGCGCCTAGCTGCCGGTCTGGGACTTGAGCGGCGTGGCGGCCCCGGCCGCCGCGTCAGCGGCGTCGGGCGCGTCACCGGAAGCCGCAGGAGCGGGCGCGGAGAGCCGGCGCCAGGCGTCGGCGGCCGCTTCCTGCTCGGCTTCCTTCTTGGAGTTGCCCGAACCGGTCCCGTAGTCGTTGCCGCCGATCCGCAATACGGCTTCGAACGTCCGCGCGTGGTCCGGGCCGGAGCCCTCCACGGCGTAGTTGATCGTGCCGAGCTGGCGGCTCGCGGCGAGCTCCTGGATGCTGGTCTTCCAGTCGGTGCCGGCGCCGAGCGCGGCCGCGTCCTCGAGCAGCGGGCCGACCAGGCGCATGACCAGCCGGCGCGCGGTTTCCAGGTCGTTGGACAGATAGGTCGCGCCAATCAGCGCTTCCATGGTGTCCGCGAGGATGGAGGCCTTGTTCTTGCCCTCGGTTAGCTTTTCGCCCTGGCCGAGGTAGATGTACTCCCCCAGCCCAATGCTGCGGCCGATGCCGGCCAGCGCCCGGGTGCTCACGACGGCGGACCGGCGCTTGGCCAGGTCCCCTTCGGGCAGGTCGGGGTTGTCGCGGTACAGCGCATCAGTGACGGAGAAGCCCAGGATGGAGTCACCCAGGAACTCAAGCCGTTCATTGGTGGGGATGCCGCCGTTTTCGTAGGCGTAGGAACGGTGTGTCAGAGCAAGACGAAGCGTCCCGGCGTCAATAGAGACACCGAGACGCTTCAGAAGCTCTTCAGTTGAAGACATCTTAGTCAGCCTGTTGGCGGATTAGACGTCTGCGACCTTGCGGCCCTTGTACTCAAGGAACAGCGCGGTGCCAGCCGAGTCGGTAACGACCTTTGCCTGGTGCGGCAGGCTGTAAACAACCTGTCCGTTTTCCACGGTCTTCACCAGGTGGGGGGCGGTTGCCTTCCACTGGGAGCGGCGGGCGCGGGTATTCGAGCGAGACATTTTCCGCTTCGGGACAGCCACGGCTAACTCATTTCTCTCTAGTCCAACACTTACAAATCAGTTTTGCCGGTCAGGCTTAGCCAGATCAGCTAGGGCAGCCCAGCGAGGATCTACGACCTCGTGGTGGTGCCCCGGCTCGTCTTCCAGGCGAACTCCGCATTCGGAGCAAAGGCCCTGGCAGTCTTCCCGGCACACCGGCTGGAACGGCAGCATAGTGACAACTGCGTCCCGCAACACCGGCTCAAGATCGATCAGATCGTGCTCGACTCGACGTTGCTCTTGTTCGTCTTCTTCGTCCGGGAATTCAGCATCCCCGTAGAAGAAAAGTTCTTGCACATTGACCTCAAGGTCATACGCAAGGGGATCCAGGCATCGACCGCATTCGCCAGTTACTTCGACGTTCGCGGTACCTGATACCAGAATTCCTTCGTGTACGGCCTCCAAGCGCAGATCCAGCTCGACATCCGAGCCTTCCTGCACACCAATGAGCGCCACACCAAGGTCACTCGGTGCGGGTACATGTTCCGTCAGTGTCCGCATGCTTCCCGGACTGCGTCCGAGGTCCTTGACGTCGAACGCCAAGGGCGAACTAGCATCTCGTTTAATGAGAACTCCTGTTGAACATATGACCGACGTACCATCTTAGCCTGAACTTCCGGACGGACTCAAACCGGCGTCAGCGCGCAGTTATGCACCGCGCACCGGCCCGGTGAGGGCCGCGCAACCGGCAGCAGGCCGCCGAGTACCGATCAAGCTTACCCTCCGCGCGGCGTTTCCTGGTCCGGCTCGCCGGCCCGGTGAGGGCCGCGCAACCGGCAGCAGGCCGCCGAGTACCGATCAAGCTTACCCTCCGCGCGGCGTTTCCTGGTCCGGCTCGCCGGCCCGGAGGCGTTTCAGCACGGACTTCGGCACGAAATCGGAGACATCGCCGCCGAGGGTGAAGACTTCCTTTATCAGGGTGGAGGACAGGTGCAGGTAGTGGCCTTCGGCCGGAATGAACACCGTTTCAACGCCGGTCAGCTGCCGGTTCATGGTGGCCATCGGCAGCTCGTAGTCGAAGTCGGAGGAGGAGCGCAGGCCTTTGACGATCGCGTTGGCACCGCGCTGCCGGCAGTACTCGGCGAGCAGCCCCTCGCCCACGGGTTCCACCACGATGCCGCGGAGCGACGCCAGGGTCTCCCGGGCCATGTCGAGGCGTTCCTCGAGCCCGAAGCGGTACTTCTTGGCGTAGTTGGTGGACACCGCCACGATGACCTCGTCGAAAAGGCCGGCCGCCCGGGCAATGACTTCCAGGTGGCCGTTGTGTATAGGGTCAAAGGAGCCAGGGCATACGGCGCGTCTCATGCTCCGAACCTACCCCATCGGTCTTGCGCGCCGGGATAGCATGGCGGAATGTCAGCATCTAACAATTCCGCGCCCGCGCCGTTCACCGTCTCCGGAGGCACCGTCCTTGTGACCGGCGCAGCCATGGGCATGGGCCGGCTGTACGCGCTGCGCGCCGCGCGCGAGGGCGCCGCCGTCGTTATCCTCTGGGACGTCGACGCCGACGGCCTGGCCCGGACGGCCGGCGAGGTCACCGCGCTCGGAGCGCGCGCCGTCGTCCGCCGCGTGGACCTGGCCAGCCGGGAGGCGATCGCGGAGGCAGCGCAGGAGGCGGCGTCCGAGGGCCCGCTGACCCTGCTGGTCAACAACGCCGGGATCGTGCGCGGCGCCCTGTTCTGGGACCACGATCCGGCGCGGGACATCGCACTGACCATGGACATCAACGCCCTCGCCCCGATGTACGTCACCCATGCCTTCCTGCCGGCCATGATGGCCGACGGCGGCCGGCCCCGCCGGATCCTGAACATCGCTTCCGCCGCCGGCACCGTCTCCAACCCGCGGATGAGCGTCTACGCCGCTTCCAAGTGGGCGGTCATCGGCTGGAGCGACTCGCTGCGGCTGGAACTCGAACAGCAGGGCTACGGCCACCTCAAGGTCACGACGTTCTGCCCCAGCTACATCTCCACCGGCATGTTCGCCGGCGCCCGGGGCCCGCTGTTCACTCCCCTGATGACCCCGGACGACGCCGTCAACCGCGCCTGGCGCGCCACGGCCGCCGGCCAGCCGCAACTGATTGCCCCGGCGACGGCGCAGTTGGGCAAGGTGCTGCGCGGGCTGCTGCCGGTCCGGGCCTGGGACTTCGTGGGCGGGAAGATCTTCGGCATCTACACCACCATGGACAAGTTCACCGGGCGGTCCGACAAGGCGGAAACCCGGTGAGCGGGCAGCCGCTTGCCCCCTGGCAGCGCGCCGCCACCGGGGCCAACCTGCTATCCCCCGGCGGGGACCTGGGCGTCACCATCTTCGAGGAGATGACCACGCTGGCGCTGAGCACCGGCGCCATCAACCTCGGCCAGGGCTTCCCGGATGAGGACGGCCCGGCGGAGATCAAGGACGCCGCCCAGGCCGCCATCGCTGCCGGCGCCAACCAGTACGCCCCCGGAAAGGGCATCCTGGAGCTGCGGGAGGCCATTTCCCTCCACCAGGAGCGGTTTTACGGCCTGACCCCGGATCCGCAGACCGAAATCATCGTCACCACCGGCGCCACGGAGGCCATCGCGGCTGCGCTGCTGGCCCTGGTGGGACCCGGCGACGAGGTCCTCACCTTCGAGCCGTTCTACGACTCCTACGGCGCCATCATCGGGCTTTCCGGCGCCCGGCACGTCACCGCGCCGCTGTTGGCTCCCGACTTCATGCCTGACCTCGATGCACTGGCGGCGGCGTTCAGCGACCGCACCAAGGTGGTGCTGGTAAACAACCCGCACAACCCCACCGGGGCGGTGTTCCCGCGCGAGATCCTGGAACGCGTCGTCGAACTCGCTGCCAGGCACGACGCCGTGATCATCACCGACGAGGTCTACGAGCACCTCACCTTCGGCGTGGAGCATCTGCCGATCGCGACGCTGCCCGGAGCGGCCGGGCGCACCCTGACCATTTCGTCCGCCGGAAAGACCTTTTCCTTTACCGGGTGGAAGGTCGGCTGGCTCAGCGGCCCCGAACACCTCGTGGCCGCGGCGAGGACGGTCAAGCAGTTCCTCAGCTACAGCTCCGGAACCCCGTTCCAGAGCGCCATTGCGGTGGGGCTGGGCCTGCCCGACGAGTTCTACGCCGGCATCGCCGACACGCTGCGGCTCAAGCGCGACATCCTCAGCGAGGGGCTGCGCGCGGCGGGGCTGGAGGTCTTCACCCCGCAGGGCACCTACTTCGTGAACGTGGACACCGCTCCGCTGGGCATTTCCGACGCGCTGGACCTGGCGCGCCGGCTGCCCGCACTGGTGGGCGTCGCCGCCATCCCGGTCCCGGTCTTCTGCCACCCGAAGGGCGCCGAGCGGACCCGCAGCCTGCTCCGCTTCGCGTTCTGCAAGCGGACCCACGTCCTGGAGGAAGCCGCCGAACGGCTCGCCACCCTCCGGTACGTCCTGTGAGCACGGACGGCGCCCCGTCGGCCACCCGCTTCCTACGGACCACCGGCCAGCACGCCGTGATCGAGCCCGATGAGTTCACCGAGGGCGGGTTTGTGCTGAGCATCGGCGGGGCCGAGCAGTCCCACGTCAACCTGGCCGAGCCCGATGACATCTTCTACGAATACCTGCGCCGGATCGGCCACGTGGTGGACCTCGCGGCGCCGTGGGGCGAACCCATCACCGCCCTGCACCTGGGCGCCGGTGCGCTGACGTTGGCGCGCTACATTCAGGCCACGCGGCCCGGTTCCGTGCAGTACGCCGTGGAGCTGGAGCGGGAACTGCTGGATTTCGTGCTGCAGCAGCTGCCGATGCCGGAGGGGACACGGCTGCACACGGTGATCGGCGACGCCCGCGAGTCGCTGGCCGCGCTGCCGGCGGAGCTGCGTTTCGACGTCGTGATCCTGGACATTTTCTCCGGGCCGGCGGCGCCGGAGCATCTTGCCTGCACCGAGTTCTACCGGGAGGCCGCGGCCCGGCTGACCTCCCGCGGTGTCCTGGTCATCAACGTCGGCGACGAGCCGGGCCTGACCCTGGTGCGCAGCCAGGTGGCCGCGCTGCGCCGGGCGATGGCCGATGTGGCCGCGTTCGCCGAGACCGGCATGTTCGCCGGCCGGCACCCCGGCAACATTATCCTGGCCGGCACGCAGGGTCCGTGGCCCGAGGCTTGGACGGCGGCACTGACGGCCCGCGGCCCGCACCCGGCGAAGGTGCTCTCCGGTGTCGAGCTGGACATGCTCTCGGCCTAGGCGCAGGCCCGCACCGGCCTCAGCCGAAGGCGATCTTGCGCAGCAGGACGCGGAGCTGATCCCGTTCGGGGCCGTCGAGCGCGGCCAAGGAGGTATTCTCGGCTCTCCGGACAGCTGCCGCGGCCTGGTGATACAGCTCCGTCCCGGCCGCCGTCGGGCGGATGACCTTGGAGCGGCGGTCGCGGGAATCGGCCGCACGGGAGACCAGCCCACGCTGTTCCAGCGCGTCAACCAAGGCGACAATCTGGCTGGGATCCAGGCGCAGGAAGTCTGCGAGCTCGCGCTGCGAGGGCTCCGAGCCGCCGCAAACCACTGCCAGGACCGAGTAGGAGCGCACCTTCAGATCGAGTGGGGCCAGCATGGCATTCGCGTGGGCGCTGCCCAGCGACCGGGCCCGCGCCGCCAGGAATTCAATCTCGTCCGCCAGCCCGCCTGCGAGAAGGCGGTCCGGGACGGCCGCAATGGCGACGCTTTCCCCGGGGTTCCCTACGTACTGGGTTGATTCGGCCACAGGTCCTCGCAGCTTCCGGTTGGCTCCTCAGAGCGCTTGACAGCCTCAACGATACCGCTGGCCACCGGCCCGTGGTGGATAGTTGAAAAAATTATCATTGACAATCTCAATTATATGGGTTGTCATTTACATACCTTCGGGGCTGCCCGTCAAGATGTTTGCCCGGCAAGGTGCCCTGATCGTCTGATAACTCACCCCAAGGAAGTGGACTGTTATGAAGAGACTCACATTTGCCGCCGTTGGAGTGGCCGCGGCGCTGCTGCTCACCGGCTGCGGCGGCGGGTCGCCGTCCGGATCCACGTCGTCCGCCCCGGCCGCCGGAGGCGACGGCATGCGCAACATCAGCGTCGGTGTGATCTCGATTGCCCCGTCCGCTGCCATGAAGCTGGGCATTGACGAGGGCGTCTTTGCCAAGCACAAGCTGAACGTCGAGCTGCAAAGCGGCCAGGGCGGGGCGGCGATGCTTCCCGCCGTCTCCACCGGAACGATGAACTTCGCCGTGGGGAACCCGCTGTCCGTGCTCCTGGCCAAGAACAAGGGCCTGGACATGCGCATCGTCTCCGGCTATTCGAACTCCCTGGCCACCGGCAAGGACATCAATGGCGTCGTCGCCAAGGCCAACTCCGGCATTGCCTCGGCCAAGGACCTTGCCGGCAAGAAGGTGGCGGTCAACACCATCAACGCGCAGGGAGACCTGACCATCAAGGAGGTCGTGTCCAAGCAGGGCGGCGACCCGAACGCGGTCAAGTTCCTCGAACTGCCGTTTCAGGACATGGGGGCACAGCTGGCCCAGGGTAACGTCGACGCTGTCTGGGTCCCCGAGCCATTCCTCTCCAAGCTCCTGGGCGAAGGCAACAAGCTGGTGACGTACAACAACCAGGAGGCGCTGCCGGGCCTGCCCACGCTGGTGACCTTCACCAGCGGCAGCTACGCCCAGCAGAACCCGCAGGTGGTTGCCGACTTCAAGGCCGCCATGACGGAGACCCTGGCCATGGCGCAGAGCAACCCGGACAAGGTTCGGGCGCTGCTGCCTGAGTTTATGAAGATGCCGGAGGCGGTGGCCTCGAAGCTGCGGCTGGAGCACTTCGACGGCACGGTGAACGAACCCGTCTTGGGCAAGCTCGGCGAGCTGATGGCCAAATACGGCATTGTGCCCTCGACGCCGGACGTGTCGGGCACCATCCTGAAATAGCGGCTCCCGGGCAGTAAGGAGGGGACGACGGCGGGAGGATCCGCCGTCGTCCCTTGCCGTGTGCCCGGACTCGTACCGGCGGGACTACAGTGTCGGTACGGCCCCAGGCGCGGGCGGCTTCCTTGGCGGACGTTGGCGCCCTTGAGCGAAGGAGCATAAACGGCATGTGGTTTGATTCGTGGGCGGACATCCTCCGCGTCCTCATTGTGGGTTCCGTGTCCTACGCCGCCCTGGTGCTTGTGCTGCGGGTCTCGGGCAAGAGGACACTGGGGCAGCTGAACGCCTTCGATTTTATTGTCACCGTTGCCCTGGGCTCCACGCTTGCCACCATCCTGCTCAGTTCCGATGTGGCCTTCTTCGAGGGGCTCAGTGCGCTGGTACTGCTGGCGGGACTTCAATTCGTCGTCGCGTTGGCGTCCGCGCATCTGTCCTGGGTGCGGTCCGCTGTGAAGTCCACGCCGGTGGCGCTGGTTGTCTCCGGGGAAATACAGTACAGCCAGCTGCGCAGGAACCGACTGAGCGAGTCCGAGGTGCTGCAGGCGGTGCGCGGCAGCGGTCCGGCGACCTCTCGGGTATTGCAGCGGTGGTCCTCGAAACCAACGGGACCATCAGCGTGATTCCGAAGAACAACCTCGGGAACGGCTCGGCGCTCGACGGAGTCCTCGGCGCTCCCGGCCCGGAAGCCCATGGCTGAATAGCGGTCAGCCCAACTGGTCAAGGCCGATCGCGAGGACCAGTCCCAATGCAGTGGCGATTCCAGCCATGTACTTATCCTCTTTGAAGGCCTTCGGGAAGACCTCGGTGGCGAGCGAGGCGGTGACCGCGCCGCCGGCTACGCACCGAATCAATCCAAGGGCCGGATCCGGGACTCCCGCCAGGAGGAGGTTGCCGGCCAGGGCTGCAGCGGAGAGCAGCGCTGCGGTGGCGATCCAGAGCCCCAGAACCTTGGGCTTGGAGTGGTTCTTAGCCATTTGCCGGGCGCCACCGGCGGCTTCGGGGAGATTCGAGAGGAAGATCGACCCGGAGAGTGAAGCGACCTGCAGCGGATTGGCGCCGATCAGCGCTACGCCGAGGGCCAGGTTTTCGGGGATCCCGTCGAGGGTGATGGCCGCCAGGAGACCGCCGCCGCTGTCGGACCCCAGCTTGGTTTTCACGATTTTGTCGAGTCCAGCGAACGCGCCGGCGCCGACCAGGACACACCCGGCGACCGCCCACATCGGCGCGACGTCGGTGGCGGGCTCAATGAGTTCGAGCACCGCGGACACGATGAGGGCGCCTCCGGCGAGGGCCACGATAAAGCCTTCAAGCGCCTTCGGTAATTTGCCGTACACGCCCCAAGCGGCACCGGCCACCAGTGCGGCGGAGACAACTACGATCACGACAATGGTCAAGAACACGATGATCCTCTCTCAAATCGGTCCGGGGTCCGTGGCGTGGGGGTCTAGTCCCCCGCCGCGCCGGCGCTGTCAGCGTCGTCCCCGGCCTCCACGCCGGGTTCGGCGAACCAGAGCCGGGTCTCGCCGTACTTCTTCTCCGCGAACCGTTCCAGGCCCTCCGGCCAGGTGGGTTCCGGGGTGCGGGCGGAGCGTTCCACCACGACGACGGCGCCCTCGGCCAGGTGCGGGCGCAGCTTGGCCAGCACCGCGGCCAGCGCCGCCTCGTCCAGCGGGTAGGGCGGGTCCAGGAACACGAGGTCCCAGCGGGTCGTCTCGGCGGTCCGGTCCAGGTACGGCTCGACCTTGGAGCGGTGCACGGAGACCACCTTGCTCCGGGCCACGGTATTGACCAGGTCCGCGTTGCGCTGGCAGACCTCGCTGGCCTTGCCGTCGGATTCCACGAGGTCCACGGTGAGGGCGCCGCGGCTGGCGCTTTCCACCCCGAGCGATCCGGAGCCTGCGTAGAGGTCCAGCACCCGGGCGTCGGCGATGACCTCGAAAGCGTCCAGCCGGGAGAACAGTGCCTCCTTGACCCGGTCCGTGGTGGGCCGGGTCAGGGATCCGGGCACGCTGACCAGGGGTGTGCCGCCGGCGGCGCCGGCGATGATCCGGCTCATCGCTGCCGCTCCCGTCCGGCCGTGGCCGCCGTGGTGCTGCTCGCTGCGCTGTGTGGGCTAGCCGCGTTCAAGGAACGCCTCCTTCTCGGGGTTGAGGTAGTCGTCGATCGCCGCGGCCAGGCCGGCGTGGCGGGCCAGGTCCGGGTCGGCGCCGACGATCGCCTGGGCGTCCTGCCGGGCGCGGGCGATGATGCCTTCGTGTTCCAGGACCCGCAGCAGTTTCAGGGTCGAGCGGCCGCCGGACTGGGAGGCGCCCAGGATGTCGCCTTCGCGGCGCAGCTTGAGGTCCTCCTGGCTGAGCTCGAAACCGTCCGTGGTGGCCGCCACCGCGTCCAGCCGGCGCCGGCTGGGATGCCCCGGCTCCAGGGTGGTGACCAGCAGGCAGGTGCCCGGCAGGCCGCCGCGGCCCACCCGGCCGCGGAGCTGGTGCAGCTGGGAGATGCCGAAACGGTCCGCGTCCAGGATGACCATCAGCGTGGCGTTGTGCACGTCCACGCCGACCTCGATCACGGTGGTGGACACCAGCAGTTTGGTCTGGTTCGCAGTGAAGGAGGCCATGGTCTCGGACTTCAGGGCCGGATCCTGCCGGCCGTGCAGCGGCGCCACCGGGACGCCGGCGAGCGCCGGTTCGTCGCGCAGGAGTTCGACGACGCCGGTGACCGAGGCGAGCTCCCGGGGGGCGGTCTCGGCAAGGTCGGCGTCGGTGGGCTCGGCTTCCCCGGGGCTGAAGTCGCCGTCGTCGTCGGTGCCGATTTTGGGGCAGACGACGTAGACCTGGTGGCCGGCGTCGATCTCCTCGCGCGAGCGGGACCAGATCCGGGTGGCCCAGGCCGGGTGTTCGGCGAGGCCCACCACGTGGGTGGAGATCGGGGCGCGGCCGGCCGGCAGTTCGTCCAGCACGGAGGTTTCCAGGTCGCCGAACACGGTCATGGCCACGGTCCGCGGGATGGGGGTGGCGGTCATGACCAGCAGGTGCGGCGGCTTGCTGGCTTTGGCCCGGAGCGCGTCGCGCTGCTCGACGCCGAAGCGGTGCTGTTCGTCCACCACGATCAGGCCGAGGTCGTAGAAGGAGACGTTCTCGCTGAGCAGGGCGTGGGTGCCGATCACGATTCCGGCGGTTCCGGAGGCGGCGTCCAGCATGGCCTGTTTCCGGGCGGCGGTGGGCATGGAGCCGGTCAGCAGCGTGACCTGGACCGAATCCGGGCCGAGGCCGCCGAGCAGCCCGTCGCGGGAGAGCGGTCCCAGGGTGCGGCGGATGGAGTCGAAGTGCTGCGCGGCGAGTACCTCGGTGGGGGCCAGCAGCGCCGCCTGTCCCCCGGCGTCGACCACCTGCAGCATGGCGCGCAGGGCCACGATCGTCTTGCCCGAGCCCACCTCGCCCTGCAGCAGCCGGTTCATCGGCGAGTCCAGCGCCAGTTCCTCGGCGAGGGTTTTCCCGACGGCGGCCTGGCCGGCGGTCAGCGTGAAGGGCAGCTGCCGGTCGAACGCCGCCAGCAGCGCGTTGGGCACCGGACGGCGTGCCGTGGCCTCCTCGGCCGCCAGCTGGGCGCGGCGCCGGGCCAGGGCCGATTGCAGCACCAGGGCTTCCTGGTAGCGGAAGCGGTCCCGGGCCCGCTGCCAGTCAGGCTGGGTGTGCGGGACGTGGATCAGCCGGTAGGCGTCCGCGACGGGGAGGAACTTTTCCCGGGCGGCGATCCCGGCGGGCAGCGGGTCGTCCAGGCCGTCCAGCTCGGCGGTCTCCAGCAGGGTGGCGACCACCTTCTGGATGGACCAGCTGGTCAGCTTCGCGGTGGCCGGGTACACCGGGACGGGCATGGCCGCGAGCTGCTCCGGGTCCATGCCGGGGATGTCCGGGTCTTCGTCGAGCAGCTGGTACTGGGGGTTGGTCAGGCCCAGCGAGCCGCCGTAGCGGGTCACCTTCCCGGAGAACAGGGCGCGCCGGCCCGGCAGCAGTTCGGCCTTGGCGCGGTAGGCGTTGAAGAAGCTGACCTTGAGGGTGCCGGCGCCGTCGGTGATCACGACGTCGGTCAGCGTCCCCTTGCGGGCGCGCATGGACCGGGTGCTGCTGGAGAGCACCCGCGCGATCAGGGTGACTTCCTCGTCCAGCGGGACTTCGCTGATGGGGGTCAGCTCGCCGCGGTTCAGGTAGCGGCGCGGGAAGTAGTTCAGCAGCCCGCCGACGGTGGTGATACCCAGGTGCTTCTCAATGACGGCCGCGGAGCGCTTGCCGATCCGGCGGTCCAGGCCCAGTTCCAGTTCAGCGTTCATGTCCGTCGGGGTCCGTGCTGCGGGGCTGCGCGCCGGGAACTGCTTCCACGGGAAGAGAATCGGGGTTCCGCGGGAGGGCAAGGTCGCTGACGCTGATGTCGGAGGGTTCGCCGAGCGAGCGGATCAGCTCGACGGCGGGGGCGGGGTCGGGCACGTGGACGTGCACCCGCCACCGGTAGGCGCCGTCGGCGTCGGCGTCGCCGCCCACCTGGCTCATGATGACGGACTCGCCCATCTCATCGAGCCGCTGCCGCATGGTGGCCGCGTCCAGCGGCGAGAGCGTGATGGTGCACATGACCTCCACCCCGTCGTCGCGGGGCATGTCCGCGTGGATGTGCGGGTCCTGGACGTCGTAGCCGTGCAGGCCGTCCAGCAGCTGGTCCTGGAGTTCCTCGCCCAGCACGGCCGAGCGCAGGCAGTCCAAAATCAGGAGCATCCCGACGCCCCCGGCGTCCACCACGTGGGCGGTGTGCAGGGCTTCGAGCTGGTCCTCGGTGTGCACCACGGCGGCCAGTGCCGCTTCCACCGCGGCGTCGAGCGCAAGGCCCAGGGTGTGGTTGCTGTCGTCGCCGTCGTGCTCGGCGTCGACGGCGGCGGCGGCGCGGGCTGCCGCTTCCATGACGGAGAGCATGGTGCCGGGGACGGGGTCGCTCAGCGCGGACCAGGCCCGGATCTGGGCGCGGTTGAGGGCGGCCGCGAGCAGGGGTGAGCTGAGCCGGGGGTGCCCGGCTAATGGTTCTGCGGCCGCGCAGAGGAACACGGCGAAAAGCGTGCCCGAGTTGCCCCGCGCCTGTTCGATCGCGGCCTGGCCGGCCCGGGCCAGGACCGCTCCGACGTCGTTCTGCGCCGGGTCCGGCGGGCCCACCACGTGCAGTTGCGTGTCGGCCAGCTGCGGCAGGGCGGCGGTGTCGGTGGCGACGTCCTGGAGCGCCCGGGCGGCGGCGCGCACGGTGAGGTAGAGGTTGGTCCCGGTGTCGCCGTCGGCCACGGGAAAGATGTTGATGGCGTTCAGGCGGTCGCTGTGGTTCCCGAGCGTTGTTTCCGCCTTGCCCAACCACCGCTTCATCGCTTGCGCGTTGGCGGCAATCTTAGTCTGCAAAGTGATCCCATCCCACAGTGTCAGCGGGCCTGCCCGCTATGGTGACGCCTGTGCTGTTTGTTGGTGCAGAGGCCTCTACCGAGCCTATCGCAGTGAACCCGTGCGGCAGCTGAACGCCCGGCGGGAAGGTGGCGAGCAGGCTGTGGTCCTCGCCGCCGCCCAGCACCCAGTCAAACGGGTCCGCGCCCAGCAGGGCCGCGGCCGGCTGCAGCGGCGCGGCGAGTTCCTTGAGCGCGGCCGGGTCCAGGTCCAGCACGGCGTGGCTGGCCGCGGCCATCCGCGCGCCGTCCCGGACCAGGCCATCGGAGATGTCCATCAGGGCCGTGGCACCGCCGTCCCGGGCCAGCGGACCGGCATCAAGCGGGGGCAGGGGGCGGCACTGCGTGTCCATCAGCGAGCGCTGTTCGGCGGTGAGGGTGTGGACGGGGTTGCTGGATTCCAGCAGGGCCAGGCCGGCGGCGGCGCGTCCGACGGTGCCGGCGAGCGCCAGGGTGTCCCCCGGCCGGGCGCCGGAGCGCAGCACCGGGGCCTGCCCGTCAAGGGTGCCGAGGATGGCGACGCTGACGGCGAGTTCGCGCCCGCGGCCGAGGTCCCCGCCGGCGACGGCGCAGTCGTCCGCGCCGAGCCCGCGGATCCCGGCGCTCATCCCGTCGGCGAAGTCCTCCACCCAGGACACGAGGGTTTCCGGGGGCATGGTCAGGCTGACGACCATGGAGGTGGCGCGGGCGCCCATGGCGTTGATGTCGCTGAGGTTCTGGGCGGCGGCCTTCCAGCCGACGTCGTAGCCGGAGGTGCGGTAGCCGTTGTTCCACTGAAGCCGGAAGTCCTGGTCCGCCACCTGCGTATCGATGCTTACCACGGTGCGTCCGTCCGGTGCGGCCACGATCGCGGCGTCGTCGCCGGGGCCCAGCAGCAGAGACCGGTTGCTCCCGCCGTGCAGCCGGGGGAAGATCCGGGCAAGGAGTTCCGACTCGGAGAGTCCGGCCACGGTCAGGGGGCCGGGGGTCATCGGTTCGGGGCTGTGGGGTTCAGGGGTCAGGGGTGCAGGCACAGCCCTACGCTATCGCGCGGGTGCGACAACGGGGGCCGGGCGGCCGCCGCGGCCGGCCACGGCGGTGCGCATAAGGGCAGGTCGGCGCCGCATTTCGTGGTTGGCAGGGCACGTGCGAAACTCTTAGGCATGCCCCGACTGCTGCCCGCCCTACCACGCGCGTGGGCCCAGGGTCTGGCGTTCACCGCCGGGGCGGCGGTGCTTTGGCTGATCATCGCCATCCAACTGTTCGTCAACGTGGACCCTTTGAGCGTGCACCGCACGGACGCCGTCATCATGCTGGGCGGGGCCAGCTCCGAACGCCTGCCGGTGGCACAGCGGGTCCAGCAGGAACTCGGCGCCCCGGTCCTGGTGCTCTCCCACACGGACACACCCGGGAACAAGGTGGCGGACGAAAAATGCAACACCGCACAGTTCCCCAATTCGAGCCTGGTCTGTTTCCAGCCCGGTGAATACGACACCCGCGGCGAAGCGGAAGCGATCGGCAAACTCGTCAAGCTCAACGGGTGGAAGTCCATTACGGTCGTCACCTCCAGCTATCACGTCACCCGTGCCGGGCGGCTGATGGAGCAGTGCACGACGGCGGACGTCCAGATGGTGCCCTCGCACCCGGACTTCTCACCGGCACAGTGGCTGCGGCGCTTTGTCATCGAAACCGGCGGCCTGATCGATGTGTCACTGCGGCCCGAATGCCCGTCCGGCAACGGCTGAGACGGGGATTCGGGCCGATCGCCGGCCGAGGCTAGGCCTCGCCTGGCGCCGAGCTTACAGCCCCTTGCTGTACTCGCGGAGCCTCTCGTGGGCCGGTGCCGGCTCGAAGCCCGCGGCCGTGATCCGGCTCAGGTCCAGCACGCTGTTCTCCGGCCGCGGCGAGACAGTTTTCCCGCGGAAGTACTCTTCGGTGGAAACGCCGGTGACGGCGTCCCGCGGTTTGCCGACCAGTTCGTACACGTCGGCGGCGATGTCCGCCCAGGACTGCGGTTCCCCTGAGTTGCTGAGGTTATAGGTGCCGTAGGGCGAGCCCGTCTCGAGCAGGTGCCGGATCCCCGCGGCGATGTCCTGGGTGAAGCTCAGTCGCCCAATCTGGTCGTTGACCACCGAGGGTTCGATGCCGCGGGCCGCGAGGGAGGCCATGGTGCGGACAAAGTTGTTGCCGTCGCCAATGACCCAACTAGTGCGCACAATGTAGTGCCGGGGCACCACGCTGACGACGGCGTCGCCCGCGGCTTTGGTCTGGCCGTAAACACCCAGCGGCGAGACAAGCTCTGACTCCTCATGGGAGGCGCAGGTACCGTCGAACACGTAGTCGGAGGACACATGGACCAGCGTGAGGTCGTGCTCAACAGCGGTCCGGGCCAGCCGGGCGACGGCGGTGACGTTGATCGCCCAGGCGGCGGCGCGGCCTTCCGCCGACTCGGCGGCGTCCACCGCGGTGTAGGCTGCGGCGTTGATGACGGCGGAGTAGTTCTTCCAGTTGCGCACGCTGAACGAGTCCTCGCTGCCGAGATCAAACTCGGCGCGGCCAGCGAATTCCACGGACGCGTCGCCGTCGTACGCACTGCGCAGAGCCTTGCCAAGCTGGCCGTCGGCGCCAAGGACCAGGACCTTCTTCGGCGGCATCGGCGTGACGTCAGCCAGCCGCGGGTGCGCCTTGTCCTTGTCCGAGAGCTCGGCCTGCTCCAGCGGGACCGGCCAGCTGATGGCCGCGGTCTCGTCGGCAAGGTTCAGGAACGTGTACTGGCCCTGCGCGTCGGCGGACCAGTGGTCGTTGACCAGGTAGGTATAGGCGGTGTTGTCTTCCAGTGTCTGGAAGGCGTTTCCCACTCCGCGCGGAATGAAAATGGCCTGGCTGGGATCCAACTCGGCGGTGAAGACGGCGCCGAAGGACGGTCCCTCGCGCAGGTCCACCCAAGCGCCGAAAATCCGGCCGGTGGCTACTGAAACGAACTTGTCCCATGGTTCGGCGTGGATACCGCGGGTGGTGCCGGCGGACTCGTTGAACGAGATGTTGTTCTGCACGGGGCGGAAGTCCGGCAGGCCCAGCGCCAGCATCTTTTCCCTCTGCCAGTTCTCTTTGAACCAGCCCCGGTTGTCACCGTGGACGGGAAGGTCGTAGAGGACGACGCCGGGAATCGGGGTTTCGTGGGCGGTGAGCTTTTTCGAGAACTCGATCGACATGTCCTACTGGCCCTGTTCCTTGTATTTGGCTTCGGTGGCGGCTTTCTGCGGACGCCACCAGTCCTCGTTGTCCCGGTACCAGGCGATGGTGTCTTCGATGCCTGCCTCGAAGTTGGAGAACTGTGGTTCCCAGCCGAGTTCGTCGCGCAGCTTGGCGGAGTCGATCGCGTACCGCAGGTCGTGGCCGGGCCGGTCCACCACGTGGTCGTAGGCGTCCGGGGTCTCCCCCATGTGCTTGAGGATCAGCTCGACGACGTCCTTGTTATTCTTCTCGCCGTCGGCGCCAATCAGGTAGGTCTCGCCAATCCGGCCCTTGGCAATGATCGCCAGGACGGCGGACGAGTGGTCATTGGCGTGGATCCAGTCGCGGACGTTTTCGCCCTTGCCGTACAGCTTGGGGCGGATGCCGTCGATCACGTTGGTGATCTGGCGCGGGATGAACTTCTCCACGTGCTGGTACGGGCCGTAGTTGTTCGAGCAGTTGCTGATGGTCGCCTGCAGGCCGAAGGACCGCACCCAGGCCCGGACCAGCAGGTCTGAGCCGGCCTTTGTGGAGGAATACGGGCTGGAGGGGTTGTACGGGGTGTCCTCGGTGAACCGCTCGGGGTCGTCGAGTTCCAGGTCGCCGTAGACCTCATCGGTGGAGATGTGGTGGAAACGCTTGTTGTGCTTGCGCGCGGCTTCGATCAGGGTGTATGTGCCGACGATGTTCGTGTCCAGGAACGGGCGCGGGTCGTGCAGCGAGTTGTCATTGTGCGATTCGGCGGCGTAATGAACCACGACGTCGGCGTCCGCGACCAGGGCGTCCACCACGGCGGCGTCGCAAATGTCGCCCTGCACGAACCGGAAGCGCTCCTCCGGCAGGCCTTTGAGGGATTCCAGGTTGCCGGCGTAGCTGAGCTTGTCCAGGACCGTGACATGGTCGTCGGTGTTTTTCATGACGTAATGGACAAAGTTCGAGCCGATGAAGCCGGCGCCGCCGGTGACAAGGAGTTTCTGCATCCGTACAGCCTAACGCGCGGGAAGAGCCGGTTTGCTGGCGGACAAATTGCAGGCAATGATAAAGCCCATGCGTGGAATAATCCTGGCCGGCGGTACCGGCTCCCGACTGCACCCAATCACTCTTGGCTCAAGCAAGCAGCTGGTGCCGGTCTATGACAAGCCGATGATTTACTACCCGCTCTCCACGCTGATCCTGGCCGGCATCCGCGACATCCTCATCATCACCACCCCGCACGACGCCGACCAGTTCCAGCGTCTGCTTGGCGACGGCAGCAAGTTCGGGGTGAACATCACCTACAAACAGCAGCCCAGTCCCGACGGGCTGGCCCAAGCCTTCATCCTGGGCGAGGAGCATATCGGCAACGAGCCGGTGGCGCTGGTCCTCGGGGACAACATTTTCTACGGACAGGGCATGGGCACCCAGCTCCGTCGCTTCGAGAACATCGAAGGCGGCGCGGTGTTCGGCTACTGGGTCTCAGATCCGGGTGCATACGGCGTCGTCGAGTTCGACGAGAACGGCAAGGCCATCTCGCTTGAGGAAAAGCCGCTCCAACCCCGCAGCAACTACGCAGTTCCCGGCTTGTACTTTTACGACAACAACGTCATAGAGATAGCCAAGAACCTCAAGCCGTCTCCCCGCGGTGAGCTCGAAATCACAGACGTTAACCGCGTCTACCTGGACCGGGGCGAACTCCACGTGGAGATCCTGCCTCGCGGCACTGCCTGGCTTGATACCGGCACGTTCGATTCGCTGAACGACGCTTCGAACTTCATCCGCACGGTGGAGCACCGACAGGGCCTCAAGATCGGCGCTCCGGAAGAAATCGCCTGGCGCTTGGGATTCCTTACCGATGGCGAACTCTACGAGCGCGCTGCGCCGCTGGTCAAGAGCGGCTATGGCGCCTACCTCCTGGGCCTGCTCGAAGACTTACCGAGTAACCGTTGGCTAGCCACGACTGAAATAGAGAGGATTGGAAGCTCCCCAAATGTTGGTAACTTTCACCATGTAGTAGCTTCCCCGGGCGATGCTGATGCTGCCCACGTTCGCGTCGATTCCTTGGAGTAGCGGGTTTCCGCCCCGCTGCTGGCCGAGTTGCGGGTTGTACCCTGTTCCGACCACGGTTTTGGACTGCACCTGGCCGTTGGTGGCCGTCCAGCGCAGGTTGATGGTCGCACCCCTCAGGTTGAACCCCGTTATCAGCAGTGCGCCTGACGCCGGTTTCAGAGCGCTGTCCGTAATGATGGGCGTCGTCCTCCCGGCCTGTAGCCGCCGCGCCAGGGGCGTCCACCTACCTGTGGAGGTGTAGTACGTATCCCACATGAAGGAAATGACCTTCTTCGGAGCGTTTGCCATTTGCTGGAATTGCCGGTCGATGCGGCCCTAGTGGTTTGGCCGCGCGGGTTTACATCACACGGGTTCGTTCCATTGGCCGGCGCCATGCCCTCTATGTTTGCCCACAGAGTGGCTCCGGTTCCCGCTACACCGGCGGCGGCAGCGAGGAAATAATCCCTATTGGGAGCCAGATATTTCGTGCCCCAGGTGCCAGGACCAACGATTGCCGCCGCGTACTGGTCAACCGGCGCATTTACCTCACTTCCGATATACGCTCCGCCCTTGCCCGTCCCCATCCCGTCCTGAACGGCGATCCTGAGACGGACCCCACTTGCGGTGAGGGCAATGCTTCTAGCCGCCACGCGGGCCTGGGCGGGCGTAACATGTCCCGGCCGGGCAGTACGAGCGTGGATATCAGGGCTGACGATGGCGCCGCGGGTTGGCATAAACCGCCGGATGGACTGGTTCTGTACCCGGTAGACAGACAGGACCGATCCAAAGATGGCGGCGTCGCTGAGGGGCATCTCTGTGGAGAGACCACGACGACGTCGTAGCGGTTGTTCGGGGCGGAGCACCCGGACCCTGTAGTCGGCAGACCGAAGACTGTGAACAGGTTGTTGTTATTCCGCAGGTCCTATCTCGCGGGCATCGCACCGCGGCAACGCCCCACGGGCTGGAGTCCGAGTAAATATAAACCCGGTTTAGCGGGGCGCCCCTCAGCGCCCGCGCACGCAGTCAGCCCCGGAGATCCGGCAGTCGGCCGGGACAGCAGCGAGGCTGGCTGGCGTCAGCCGCAAGCAGGGTGATGACGGTGTCCCCCCCGACCCCCTTGATGGCCCGCAATTTCTGGACATTAGCAGAATTACTGGCGCTTGCCCTCATGAAAAACCCGCCGACGGGATATAAAGTAGTCTCGGCCGCGAGGGTCGATGGCGGCCCCAGAGAGCTGAGCGGTAGTGCGATGAGGGTGGCAAGCAGCAGCTGCAACCGCGTGGCCGCCTTCTGGGAGCTTCTCAGCCGAGCCACTTCCCTAGCTGTCATGTCCGATCCTTGGCTTGCTGGGCTGAGACCGTGGACTTACCTAACAGGATGGCGCAGCGCATGCAAGAGTACAAGTGGCGCACTGTTTACCAGAAGCTGGGCCCTAGATGGGCCCCGCGGACAGGAGCGCTCAGGAAGCCGGGCGCGTCGGACCACTCCAGTTACCGGCGAGAGACCGCTGGTGTCTTTCTTACAAGCCCTGCGATAAGGTCCATGTACCTGCCCGCCAACAGCGCGTAGTCTGCATGCTCCTTCACCCACTGCCGGCTGGTCTCGTCCCGCACAAGCCGCGAGCGGTCCGCTGCCAGTTCGCGCCAAAGGCCAGCCACAGCTTCGGGGCCACTGGCCACAATGTCGCCCGCCTCGGCATCTTCAACGATTCGGGCGGCTTCGCCAATGACGATGGCGGTCACGTGACGGCCGAGGGACAGGACCTCGTAAGTCTTCGAAGGCACGGTCGTCTCGAACGACTTCCAGTCATCCCGGAGCGAAACGATGCAGGTGTCAGCCGACGCGTAGCGGTCCAAGACAGCCGAACCATGCAGGGACGGGTGGAAGGTCACCGGGGCGTTGAGCTCGCGCGCCAGCTTTTGGAGCGCCGGTTTCCGTGTTCCATCACCCACCAGATGCAGGTGCATGGCGTCCCCTACCAGTGCACTGGCGCGGATAATGACTTCCAGGTGCTGGCTGGCACCGTGGTTGCCGAGGTAAAGCGCCTCGAAGGTGTCTCGTTCCGGTTCCGGCGGCCCCAGGACCGGAATCGTGTCCACGTGCAGGCCGTTGCTGACTGTTGCAACGTTCTTGATTCCGCGCGAACGCAACGTTTGGGCAAATCCCTCGGTAACGGTGACTACAAGGTCCGCGCGATGCTGGATGAAATCGACCGCAAGTTCTACAACGCTCTTGACGCGTCCCTTCACCATGCGCGAGTCACGGGCAAGGTCCGGCCAGGCGTCACGCATTTCGACGATCAGCGGGACGCGCCGGATACGAGCCAGCAAGTACCCGGCGGCCAGGATCGGCAGGCTCGGCGCGGTGGCGATCACGACGTCAGGCCGGGGGGTAGAGAGCCCGATCGGCACTGACATGGCGGCCGAGAAGCAGTGATCGATGAAACGTGCCAGCTGTGAATTACCGTGCGGCAGGTACGGGACCCGGCGGATCAGCTCGGTGAACTGTCCTTGTTGCCGCCTGAAAGCGCGGCCCGCCACCTCGGGGGCGAGCTCGCGCCGGCCAGCCGGGGCGTGCGCAACGGGCGTAACCACGTCGATGTCCCAACCGGTGGTACAGAATTCCTTCAGCAGCGCCGTCCAACGGCGCTGGGGCGGGCTGCTCTCGGGCCAGTAAGAGTGCACCAGCAGGCTTACTCGTATGGGCCGGTTCGTTGGAATAAGAGTCTTCAAAGCATTTGAGCCGGCTCCCCGGGCCACGCTACTTACCGCCTTTGGAGATCACGCGACCTTTGGAGCCCATGGCGCGGAAGTACACCGCTCCGGCCGCCAACAAAATCAGGACGGTCAGCACTTGGACTCCGAGTGGGCTGCCTGTTGCGGCCGTCACCGCCGCCTGGATGACCGGGGATGACTGAATGACGGGGTCGGCCTGGTCCGGTTCAGGAGCGTTGGTCTTGGTGGGTGCTGCAGTCACTGCCACGGCCGAGGCGCGAGCCGAAGGAGTTGTCGTGGGCGTTGGAGTGGGTTCCTCAACGGCCGGTCCAACCTCCGCCGGCGGAACAGCCGGAACTTCCGGCGCGGGCACCTGAACCGCCGGCACCGGTGGCAGCACAATTGGTGCTGCAGGGGCTGGGCTCGCGGGCGGAGCGACCGGCACCACCGGGGCGGGCGCCTGCGACGACGGCACAGGGGCGGGTGCTGGGGCGGGCGCGGGGGCCGCAGGAGTTGTCGGAGCCGGTTCGGGGGCTGGTACCGACGGCACCGGGGCGGGATCGGAGGGCGCCGGTTCCAGGATCACGATGGGGTCAGTTGGAGGCGTGACAGCATCGTCTGCGACGGCGGGGGCCACACCAAAGCTGAGGGCGACGGCGACGGTTACGCCAAGCGCCGCCGCGCTGGTCCTGAGAGCAGTCCGGCGACCACCGCAACGTGATGTATTCAATGATCCCCCAGCAAAATCCGGTCCGGTACGTCGTAAGGTTCTTCGTCGCACTTTACGTCGGGGCCGCAATTCTTTAAACGGCACCGAGAGCATCCTACCGGTTCACAGACACTTCACCGAACATTGCCACGGAGTTATGAGCCGGAACCAATTGACGCGACGAAATCCGCGAGGGTGTCCCTGCGCAGCGCCTCAGCAACCTTGGCGATGGCGACATCGTCCCGCAAGACAATGGATTGTCCGTCCGCAGAGGTTCCGATTCCCGAGGTCGGCAAGGTAAAGCTGACCACGTCTGCAGCCCGGACATCACGCAGCCCCACCGCCAGCGAGGCCACCGCCGCCGCGTCCAGGGACTTGTCCACGCTGACGTACGGGGAGACGGTGTCCACCAAGCTGCTGATCTTGACCGGATTAGTCAATGTTTCCGCCGTAAGGAACTTGGACAGGAGAGCCTTCAGAAATAGTTGCTGATTCTTGACCCGCTGGTAGTCGCCGTCGCTGAACGCCTTGCGCTCACGCACAAAGGCGAGGGCCTCTTCGCCACTGAGCTGCTGCTTGCCGGCTTCGAAGGAGAAGCCTCGGGTGTTGAACGCCTGCGGCACATTGACGGTGACGCCGCCCAAGGCGTCGGTCATCGCCTTGAAGCCTTCAAAATCCACAACGGCAACATGGTCGATCCGGCTTTTGAACATCCCCTCCAGGGTCTGTACCACCAACGGGATGCCGCCCAACGCCATGGCAGCGTTCATCTTGGCCTCGCCGTGGCCGGGAATTTGCACCCAGGTGTCGCGCATCACGGACATCATGTAGATCTTTTTGCGGTCGGCGGGGATGTGGACCCACATCATGGTGTCGGAGCGTTGGTCCGACGCGCCGCCGGCCTCGGCTTCACCCAGCGCCGCGGCGCGGCTGTCACTGCCGAGCAACAACAGGTTCATGGCGCCCGTTTTCGTTTGGGCCGGTCGTGCAGATTCCTCGGGGAAAGACTGGTCGATCTTCTGGGATTTTGAGTTGAAGCTGTTCGCCAGGTTGAACGCGAAAATCCCCGCACCGACAGCTA
This sequence comes from Arthrobacter sp. SD1074B, assembly GCF_056780195.1. Classification (NCBI taxonomy): domain Bacteria; kingdom Bacillati; phylum Actinomycetota; class Actinomycetes; order Micrococcales; family Micrococcaceae; genus Arthrobacter; species Arthrobacter sp. SD1074B. The sequence goes on from NZ_JBRAZT010000001.1 coordinate 2,428,647, forward strand.
CGACAAGGAAGAACGCAACGAGGCCGAGAAGGACGTTGCGTGCGGTCTTTTTCCTTTTCGTCCGGGACCGCTGGACGTCCTCGTGCGGAGCCTGGTCTTCGGTGTACAAGGACATGGCGCATTCCCAACTCTTGAAGCGATCAGCAGTGCCTGCGGAGGTAAACAGTGTGGCCTATTCTCCCACGGGCATTGACGCAGGGCGGCGCGCTTCGTCCCTGCTGGCGGCGACGGCAGACGCTTTGATCGGCCGATCGGCGGACGGCAATGCGCAGCCAACCTTCAGTGATGCAAGAATTGATCTGGACGCGGTTGCCGTCCAGCTGAGCTTGCTGAAGGATCACCGACCCGACTAGATGCGAAGGAGAACGCTGTGGACCATTCCGAAGACAGCCCAGCGCTGGTCGCCGCACCGCGCCACCTTCGAAAGCGGTACCTTCGCGCAGAGGTAGCGGACAATCTCTTTGTCCCCGGCGTAGTTCCGTTACCAATCGCAAGCGTCCACAGCCACGGTGCCGTCCCTGCCTCCGCCCCGGTGTCGGCCCGGGTTCGCGCTTTTGGCCGCAAACGGCTGGTCGCCCTTGTGGCTGTGATAATCGTCTCCATCAGCATTCCAACGCTAGTACTAGCCCTGGTCCTGGCACGCTGAGCCGGACCGCATCCTCCACATGAGCCTGTGGGAGCCCTCCCCCGATTCAGCGATTAGTCGACAGTTCACGTAGCATCATTGCCGACGTCGTCCACAAATTTTGGGGGAAACACCTGTGCCCAGCATTATGCCCATCTTTGGCACCCGGCCCGAGGCCATCAAGATGGCACCCATCGTTGCCGCCCTGCACAAATCGGAGCTTTTCGACTGTGTGGTGACTGTCACGGGCCAGCACCGCGAGATGTTGGACCAGGTCAACGAACTCTTCGGTATTGTGCCGGACCATGACCTCAACATCCTGCAGCAGCGTCAGTCCCTCTCTGCGATCATGACGCGCACCATTGACGGCCTGGACAAGCTCTTCTCCGACAATAAGCCTGACGCGGTTATTGTGCAGGGCGACACGACTACGTCCACAGCCGGTGCCATTGCTGCCTTTTACCACGGGATTCCGGTGGTGCACGTCGAGGCCGGTCTTCGAAGCGGGGACCTTTTCTCTCCTTTTCCTGAAGAGGCCAATCGCAAAATAACGAGTCAAATCGCGAGCCTCCACTTGGCGCCCACAAGTGTCAGCAGGGCCAATCTCCTCGCCGAGGGCATCAACGCCGACGACATCGTGATCACCGGCAACTCTGTCATCGACGCGTTGCTGACGACGGTCGGCAAGCAGATACCATTCACTGACCCTCAGCTAGAGGAACTCGCGGCTAGTGGGCGGAAGATCCTGCTGGTCACCACCCACCGCCGCGAAAACCAAGGCGATGCAATGCGCGGAGTGGGCAGGGCCTTGGCCAGGATTGCGGAAGCCGAACCGGACATGGTTATCGTTCTGCCGGCGCACAAGAACCCGGTAGTGCGGGAAGCGGTTTTGCCTGCCTTGGAAGGCAAGCCGAACGTCATTGTCACGGAGCCCCTGGCCTACGGCGAATTCACGCGGATGCTCTCGCTTGCCCACATTGTCCTGACCGACTCAGGAGGCGTCCAGGAAGAGGCCCCGAGCCTTGGCAAGCCCGTCCTGGTCATGCGGGACAACACGGAACGACCCGAGGCCGTCGACGCCGGAACTGTTACGCTGATTGGCACGGATGAAGAGCGTATCGTGAAGGAAGTGGATCGCCTTCTGCACGACCAAGACCACTTTAATTCGATGGCCAACGCGGTAAATCCCTACGGTGACGGAAAGGCCGCCGAACGGACCGTAGCTGCAGTGGCCCAGCTGATCAACGTTGGAAGTAGAATCGCCGACTTCGGGCAGTGACGCACGAAACGCCTGGCCAGATTCATGCCGGTCACTTGGCATTTGGACCCACGGCAAAGACTGGAGAACTTTTGGTGCCGACTAATTTTGAACTGATGCGGGAAGCGGTGTTGCTTCAGCTCCCCCGGGCTTCGGATAAGGCTGCCCGATCCCGCGCCGAGAGGTTCTTCGAAGACGGCGTCATCATCAGCTCAAGATTCGGTGAGCTCCCCTATAACGACGGAGGCATCTGGGAAGATGCCTCCAAACGAGCTCAGGCGCGTTATGTCCACGGCTTCCTGTTCTTCGCAGACTGGTACGGGACCGTGCTTAGCGATGACGTCGTAGGACCCCAGTATGCGGACCTCGCACTACGGGTGGTCCGCGCTTGGGCGCTGAAATACGGCGACGGCACAACTCTTCCTGACGTATCGCATCACGACGAAACCACAGCTCAGCGGCTGATACAGCTCACCTCATTAGCCCTGAAGCTGAAGGACCTCGTGCCTAGGGAGGACTACACCTGGCTGGTCGGCTTGGCTGTTGGTACTGCCCGCCTGTTGGCTAGCGACGATTTTCACGCCACCGGCAATAATCACGGCATGTTCCAAGACCTGTCACTACTCTACTTTTCGGTCCTGTCTGACGTCATTCTCCCCGACGAGCGCGAATACTTCTTCAGTACCGCCACGAAGAGGTTGCACTCCTATTTTTCGACGTCGTTCACCACCGAAGGTGTGCACGTGGAAAACACGCCGACCTACCACCTCATGGTGTCGAAGAATGTCCACGGTGTCTTGGAGATTCTTGCCAAAACCGGACATCCCCACGCAGACTACTACCGCTCCCTGCTCCGCAATGCTGCCGAATACGCCACGCACGCGCTCATGCCGAACGGCATGTACCCGCCAATAAGTGACACGACACAGCAGTTGGAAACCAACGCCGCGCGGCAAAACATATTCGAAAGCAAGGAATTTGCCTACGCGGCCTCCGCGGGAAAACTAGGCTCCGAACCGCAAATAAGAACTTTAGTCCTACCGGACTCCGGGTACGCCATCTACCGCAGTTCATGGGGTGATCCCAAGGCAACTTTCGCGTTCTTTAGCGCGGCCTACAACGCGAACTATCACAAGCATTCGGATGACCTGAGCTTGTTCTTACGACGCGGGGGCATTGATCTCCTATCCGAGGCTGGACCCTATGGCTACGACTATAAAGATCCTCTGACCAAGTATGGTTATTCGTCCTATGCCCACAACTGCCTCGTGGTAGATGGCGTCTCGTTGCCTCGTACCGACGAGTCAGCCCGCTTGACCACCATGACGGCGCACGAGGTGCGGGCAGATGGGTTCCGGGTCACGGGTCGGACGGGACGGTTGAGGGACACAAGTCATTCCAGAACCGTTGACATCCGGGAGCAAGAAGGCGTCCCCTTCCTCGACGTACTCGACACAATAGAGAGCCAAGAGAAACACAGCTACGAACTCCTCTGGAACCTAGGAACCGACGTCGAGGCAGTCCTCCACGGCCAGGGTTTTGAACTGTTCCACGATGGCCGCAAGGTTATGGACCTCCAGTTCGACGCAGACGTTCCCACACGAGTCTCGCTCCACAAGGGAGAAAAGCGGCCCAAGCCCCTGGGCTGGCGCTTTCCCCGCTTTGGCCAAGCGGTCCCGGCCCCCGTGGTGAAAATTTCATTCGAGGGCGCCGGCGCGCAGATAAGCACCCGCATCAGAGTCGCCGATTTCAACTACCTCGACCGCGGCCTCAACGTGGAATCGAATGGTTGGCGGCGGAGCCGCGGCCACGTCGGGCTGAATTACCTGTCGGTCCCGGCCAAGTCCGATCTGGGCAACGGAAAGCTTGCCGTCGTCTTTACCGCTATCCACCAGCCCGGCGACTTCACCTTCAACTACAAGAAGTCCGTCGATGAGTCGGGCGTGCATGCCCTGTACATCCTGGATGACTTCGGGGACCAGGGATCGTACTATTTGTCGGACCACGGTGACAGGTCGATCTTTTCAGCGACTCAGACATTAATCGCTGAGGAGCTTAGTCGGCTGGGTCTGACTGCCGAGGATCTCATAACTGCCGGTTCCTCCAAAGGTGGAACTGCTGCCCTAATGCACGGTGTCGCAGCAAGCGCCGGACGCATCGTCGTCGGTGCACCGCAGGTTAAAATCGGTTCCTTCCTGCGTGATCCGCACCCAAACATGGTTCGTTTCATGATGGGCGACACCAGTGAATCGTCCGTTCAGACGCTCGACGCAGTGGTGTTCGATGCCATCCGGGACATGCCCGAAACGACACGCCTCGCCATCCTGGTGGGAGAAGCAGACCACCACTATAAGAACCACCTCTTGCCGCTAAAGTCCCACGCGGAGAGCCTCCAGAAGGTGATGGAGCTTACGGTTCTTCCCGGCCTTCCGCATGCAGAAATCGGCCCGGTGTACCGCCAATTCCTGACGGCAAACCTACGCCAAGCGATCTCGTCCGCCGGTGACGAAGCCGTCCCGTTTTTGTTCCACCGCCTGGGCGAGAATCCTGCAGAACTCCGCCTTGACGTGCAGCTACCCACCGGCTGGGAGGTTGCAACTCGACTCTTCCGTGGGGCGGAGACCGTCGCGCGAACGGGCTACGGCAGCAGGGATAACGTGTTGTGGAGCGGGTTGCCTGCCGGACGCTACCGGGCCAGGGTCTATGTGAAAAACCCGCAGCAGGCCCCTGTTCGCGCTTTCACCACGTCATGGGTCACCCTCCCCTGACGCCGGACACGCCTTGGGGGCGGAACGGTTCTTGGATAGGTCCGCTCCGCCCCCGGACGAGCGCGGCTTTGTTTGGCGTGGCCGCGCGTATTAGTAAGCCGAGGTCGTGAGTGCCAGGTTCCGAACCTGCGGCATCGACAGCTTGACGATGCTCAACGTCTGGCCTGCCGGGCCTTTCTCCGGAGCAGGAACGACCGTGAGGGTGGATCCCTTCGGAATGCCCGTGAAACGGAGCACCAGGGTCTGCCCGCTGCGGCGCAGAACCGCACGATCAGAGCCCAGGCTCACGGACGCGTCCGTCACCCACTGCCAGACAAGGTCCAATGGCTTTGTCGACTGGAGGGTGTCTTTGATAGCCGTGGTCGTGGATCCATGGCTGACCGAGCGAGTCGCCGATGATGTGCCCGGGAGAGCCTGCCGTAGGTCCACCACAGCGCTCGACGTCGTTGGCATCCTGATGGGCGCCACTGCAGCCGTGGGCTGGTTCGTGGACTGGACCGTCAGGGTCGAGTGTGCCGACGTCGAAGGTTTCCAGTAGGTCCAGCGGGTTGGTCCAGCGTAGTAGTTCAGGGGCGCAACCGCCGGGGCGCCGGGGTCAACCGACCATTGAACGCCTCGGCGAAACACCGAAACAGTTCCCAGATCGAGGTGGGCGTGGTTGGCGCTGTTGACGCCCCCCTTGAGCGTTGCCGTGCCTGCTGGAAGCTGGAGTGCGGCGAAACCAGTCTGCGGATAGACCGCCGACTTCCTGGGTGGCAAGACTCCCGCCGGCGAATTCCACCACATCAGGTAGGCGTCGGGCTTCTGCCGGAACTTCTTCGCCACCCAGGCCCCCACGGCGGAGTCCTTCCGGACGTGGGCGTCCCAGGCCGGCATCAGCGGACTAAGCTCCTCCGGGGCCGCGTCGGCAAAAGGGGTGGGACGGCCGTCAGGGTCAGTGCTGTTCATTGCGTATCCAGAGACCTTCGCCAGCGACGGCATAGACACCGGAAGCGTTGGGTAGAGGTTGGGTAGCGTCGAATACAGCACGGCTATGGCCCGGCTTTGGTACGTCCAATAGCCTGGACCTTCCTGCGTACCGCCATCCGCGGTGATCAACTTAAGGGCAGGCTGGATGGAGTAGAGCGACTCCTTCGCGAGCGCGGCCGCCCGAGAAGGAGACTTCTTGAGGAAGACGGCGGCGGCTATGAGGTTCGCAGAGTCATGGATTGCTGCAATATTTGTGGGGGCGTCCACAAAGTTCTCACCGTCGGCCTGCAAACAGGTCTGTGGGCCTAGCCACCGAACGAGTACCGTCTCCTCCATACCGGTCGCCTTCGTCCAATTCGTCGCGGTTGCCGCCGCCAGCAACAGATGGGAGGACGACAGGGTGTTCATGCCCTCCGGGCCGGCGGCTAGGATCTTCTTAGAGTCGGAAATAAGGACGTTCCGGGCCGTGGTATTGGATCCCGACAGCCAGCCGTAACCCAAGCGCGCGACCCGCGGCGCGAAGGCGTCCCGCAGTTGCTGCAGGGACACGGTTTGCGTCGCCTCCGTGGCGGCGGACCGCAGCATCTGCGCATGCACGGACATGAGCCCCGCGTCGGCGGCCTGCCGCGCCTTAGCAGTAGCCAGCAGTGCGTTAGAGGTGCCTACGCCGGGGCCGACCAGCGGCAGAACCGGGGTAAAGCCGCTGCCCGCCGAGGGCAGCGCGCACCCGCCAGGGAATCCAACCCAGCCAGACACGGTCGGGATGGGTCCGGAACCATTTTGCAGGGCCCCTAGCCAGGGCGCCGATTTAAGGTTTGGCGCCGGAACCGGTTTGCCGATGACGGCCAACTGCGCTGCCGTGTCGGCAGCCAACTGCGTGGTGAAGGCACTGGTGCGTTCTTTGGCTCCGCCGTAGGCGCTGAGCGAAATCCGGGCGGCCGAATAGTCGGCCAGCGCTTTCGTTGCGACGCTTTGCTGTGTCGTCCGATAACCGACAAGGACCGTCAGTTGCAGGGCACCCTTGCGGACTGTTGCCGCCCTGGTGGCTTCGTTCCGGATTCTGACTGCGACGGCGTCCATGGCCGCTTGTGTCGTCGCGACGGTGAGAGCATCGCCAGCGGCCTTGAGCGAGGCGGTGCCGGAGGCAATGGCGTCCTTGACCGTCAACGCATTTCTTCTTGCGAGTTTCGGGACGTACGGCCGCGCATTGACATAGTCCTGAGCCGCCACATATGTGATCTGGCGAAGGACTGAACGCTGCTCACTCAGCGTAGCGGCCGACGCCGGCCCCGCCACTACCGCGCTCGAGAGCACAGCAAGAGTGACGACCGTGGCCAGCCCGGCCGCCCCCCTGCCACGCCGTAGGGCTAGGGGCTTAGGCCCCTGCCTGAGGAAAGACATAATCGACGATTTCACAGGTGTCTCCAGGGGGATAACTGACTTGGCAATAAAGCGGACAACCGTCCGGGCAACCGAGGCGGCGGAGGCCACAACCTGGCCTCAGAAGCCTCTCAAGTCTATTTCTCGGAGTACCAGCATCAGCGATGCGTAGACGCATCTTTACCGAAGTTTTGCCACCGCTATCCGAACGTATCCCTAGGAACTCTCGCCGAGAATGACCGCCACCAGGGCCGAAAGCACGTCACGTGAGTCGAACCGGGAGGCGACGTAATCCCGGGCTGATTCGGCGGCATTCACCCAGGCGCAATCGTCCAGGGAACCCACAAATCCGGCGAGTCCGGCTACGTCCGCGTGGAGCCAACTCGTCGGATAGATTTGGTCGGCTCCGGGCCACGCAAGGCTCGCCGGGACAGCGCCTGACGCCGCACCGTCCGGCAGCGTGAGGTGGAAGGACTCAAAGTCGCTAAGCGAAAGCACCACACCAATTTTCCGGTACCACGCCGCCATGTCATCACCTTGGGCATCGAACGTGACGGCCCCGGCAAGGAGCGGATCCGATTCGATTCGACGGTACTGCTCATCGTAGAACGACATCTCTTCGGGGCGGTTCGCCATCCACTTGAACTCTTCCGGCCGCTTGCCCTTGATGAAGAGCCGATAGCGGTCATCGCGCAACCGCAGCAGCCTGAGCACGTCCAATGCCTTGTCCAAGCGCTTGCGGGCAGGGACGATGCCGACAAATCCAAGGTTGAATCTGGCGTCGGCGTCTTTTTCCTGCCGAAGCTCAGCGGTCGAAACCGCATTGGGAATCACCCGGCTCAGCTCTCGAGGAACATCATGATCGCGGACGGCGACGTCAAGAATGTGCTTTCCGACGAAAACGACTTCATCCACCGCCGCATACGCGACGTCTTTCACATAGGGCCGGAAAATTTCCTGAAGGTGAAGTCGAGTCACCAGGCGCTGGTGTGACGACTTGTTTCTCGAGTACCAGACAGTATTGCCGAGCGTCCACTCGCAGAAGATCACGTCAGCATCCCCCAGGAGGCGCCGGCTCTCCGCTTCGTCATGTTTGTTGTGATCCAGCCATTTATCGATTGTGACGCTGTGGCCGAGCGCTTCAAGCTCGGTGATGAGGCCCGTTGCGAATTTCAGATCGTGTCCAGCAATCAACACCTTCTTCGGACCGCTACTTTTTGAGGCCACCACAGGATGGCCTACTGAAACGAGTTCTCTCCGCAGAGTGAAGTCGGGGTCTCCAGCGCTGCCATGGAGGGCTTTCAGTGAGGGGCTGTCCGAATCCGCGACGCCGAAGCGCCCCAGCCCGACGCCCGGAATATCGAGGTCGCCGCTTGATATCGAGACCGATTTCCAATCCCCGAACCTCGTTGCAGTCAGCATGTCCTCGAACACTGTGCGATCGCAGTGGCTGGTTCCCGGAACGCCGATAAAGGCCAGCCCCTCCCCCCTGGCCTGCTCGGCTGCCTCGGAAAAATCAGCCACAAGTTCTACGTTTGAGTCCGTTGGGTTCTCGGCACTCACGGCATAAATCCGAACGGGTCGCACGGTCTGTAGGTCGAGACTCGAGACGACTTCCGGCGTCAGGCTCTCTACGAAAACCGCGTACCCCGGAATCTCGGGAGCCGTCACGGTGAGCCCCGCCGTGCGAAGGATGTAGGCCAGCCGGTGGGCCGCGGTGTGCCCCCTGTGCACATGCCGGTAAGCGAGCCACGCATCCCGAAGGCGCCCCCTCTCATCGGTCATCCACTCATTGACCAGCAGTTCAGCCTCTTCTTGCCCGTTGATTACCGGCACCAAGCCGTTCATGATGTACTCAACGCCGAGTCCCTTGCCGCTGAGAACAGCCGATCCGGAGGCAGCTACTTCCATGACCCGCCGCGAGAACATCGTGGCTGACCTATCCACGGAATTGACGTTGATGTGCACGGGGTGCGACTTGTAGGCGTTGACCATTTCGGCGTAGCTCAGGCCGCCCCGCACGTACCGGGCGAGATGTGCTGGAAAATGATAGGGGCTCTCGGGATTAAGGTGCTGCCGATCGTAAATCGCCAGAGCGTGCTTCTTCGCAACATCGAGGATGGTTGCAAGTTCCTCGGACCGGGACTTGTACCGGTCGCCGTAGTAAGAGCCGGCATAGGCAACGGAGTGATCGTAGGCGCGGTCGGAGGGAACAATGTTGTGTAACCGCGGCTGGGCATAGAAGGGAAGCGAAGCCACCGTTCTTTGCCGTGGACCGGCGGCCGCTTTGTACCGGCGGATGCAATCGGAATCGGTGGTGAAAACGTGGTCAAAGTGGGCTGCTGTGGGGCTGAACCGGTTGAAGTGGACCGGGTCTTCCTTGTTCCAGAAGATTGTGGGGACACCTGTGGCGTTGCAGTGCTTCAGGATGGCCCGCAGCGTGGCGAAACGCATATCGTCGTAATAGCCGACCTTTTGCTTCCACCGTCCATCAACGCCTTCCCAAGCCGACTCCACCAGGAGGACATCTAGCGGATGGGCATCTAGTTGCTGTTGCCACGTATCTGGCCGCAGTTCGACGAGGGACGTTTCGCCACGCAAGCCCTCGAGGGTGAACTCGTCGGCGATGATCCCGACGGTCAGCTCGGAGGGCAGGCGACCTGCCGCCGGGGCAGCTTTCCTAGCGATGTGATTATGCGCCTCGACGGCTCGGCTGCCGGTGGAGCGCCAAGTCCGCTCGTCGAGCGTCCAGAGGCGGGCGCGCCTGCCCATGACGGCACGCGTCTCTGCGTCCTGAGCCAACTCGCTGATTGCCTCGGCGAGGGAATGATGGTTCCCTGCTTCGGAGAGCACCGCGCGGGCCTGGCCGGGCCCTGCCAGATCGCGGAGCGGGGGAAGGTCGCTAAGGATCAACGCTTTGCCGCTGGCCATGGCCTCCAACGGCTTAAGTGGCGAGACCATTTCGGTAACCGCCGAGCGCCTCCGGGGGCAGGGCATGATGTCGAAAAGACTGACGTACCCCGGGATTGCTTCTGCCGGCACTCGCCCGGTGAATCTCACGTTGTCAGCTACTCCGAGGTCAACGGCCCGCCGCTTCAGCTCGGGCAGCTGAACACCGTCCCCGACGATGACCAGGGTGATGTCCAGGCCTTCGTCCAATACCAATTTGGTGGCCTCCAGGAGATCGTCCAGGCCTTCGTACGGGACGAGGCTGCCCGCGTAGCCCACCACGGTTGTGGTGTCCGCCAGCTCGAGCTCTTGACGCAGCGGCTCCAGGGCCGGCATCGGAGTGAAGGTATCGGTATCCACCGAGTTCGGCATCAGTTCAATCGCGGCCGGGTCAACTCCACGGTGTAACAGCTCATCCCGAACTTGGCTGGTAATGGCCAGCACCAGATCAGCTTCTGTTGCTACCAGAGTTTCCAGTTTGACTGCCAGTTGGAACCGGTCTGTAGTTTCCCAGCCCGGGTTATTGGAAAGCTGCGTAATCTCCCAGAGTCCCCGAACTTCATAGGCGAAGGGGATGCCGAGCCTGCGGGCCGCCATGAGTGCCGGGAGAGCAGTGACATAATTCGAAGCAGCCTGAATGAGCGACACCCGGTTGCGCTGGGCCTCGCGGACGTAGACATCGACCGCCTCCGACAGGTAGTAGTCCAGACGGTCGCCGGTCCAGCTCGGTCCCGGATTGAAGACATGCGGGACGCCGCTGATTTCGCGTTCGAAGCGCTCGTTGGAAGAAACTTCGACGTCGACCTTCGAGTCCCACGGGTATCCCGGGCGTGCCACCACTAGGACGTCTTCACCATTGGCCTGAAGGCCTGCGACCACTCCCCCGGTGCGGGTGGAATACCCGTTGCTGTTAAAGTGGCCGGTGCTGTGTGCGCAGTACATGATCCGGTTGCGTTCTGCAGCGTACCCGGCGTTGGGTTGGCGTGGGGAGAGGAACTGTTCGCCGGTCAGGAGTTCACGCTGTCCGAGGATGTTCTGAACGATCGCTAGTTCAGACCCTTCGAGTTGTCCCAGGAGAGCCGAATTCTGCTCAATGAACTCGGCCGGTTCGAGGATGGCTCCTCGGACAAAATAATCGTGGGAAACCAGCTCGATGGCCGTTGCCTTGCACGGCTGCTCGGCAAACTCAGCGACGAGGTCTTCACGTGTCACGACCGGTGCCGCGTCGGCGCCGATCTTACCCAGCGTTCCACGACCGTCTCCGTTACGGGACGCCGGCCCTCCGGGTTCTTTCCCCGAGGAGGGCTTGGCGGCCGAAGAGCCACCGTTTGCCGTGCTGGAGCCGCCAATTACACGCGCGAGACTCCGGGCGGGAGCAAGTATGGTCTGCCCCACCCGGAAACTCTTGGAGGCGCGGAGTGCCTTCAGTGCTGCTTTGAGTCGCTTGCGGTCCTCGTTGGCCAACGTCAAGTCAGCCTTGGCCTTGTCACGAGCCCTTCGCATGGCCCGAAGGTCCTTTTCCAAGGACTCAACCTGACGCCGGCTCTCGGACTCGTGGCCTACAAGGCGCTCATAGTCTTTGATGACGGCGTCAATGTCCTGCAAGTATTTCCTGCGCTTGGCCAATCTGACAGTCGTCACCTGAGCGACTTCGTCTGCATACTTCAAGGCTTCACTCCGTGTCCGCGTCGGGCTAGTTACTGCCAGATTCCTCGTGTATCCAGGACGGGTTTACCGGCCATGGACTCAAGATCCATTTCCCTGAAGACATCGTGGTCCACAAGGAGGAGCACAGCGTCGGCCGCGGCCACTGCGGCTTCAAGGTCATCCTGGAGGACGACATTGCTGAGACCTGCGAGCTGCCGCGGGAGTTGCTCCACATGCGGTTCAACCACCAGCAACTCGGCGCCGTCCAGCTTGTTGCTGAGCTTCTCGACGATCGCCACGGCCGGCGACTCACGGAGGTCGTCAATGTTGGCCTTGAACGCCAGCCCTAGGACAGCGATTTTCGGTGCTACGGTCGCGCCGACAGCTTCCTGGACTTTCTTGACTACCCATTCGGGCTTGGAGTCGTTGGTTTCGCGCGCCTGCCGGATCAGCTGCGCTTCCTCCGGGGCGGCGGCCACAATGAACCAAGGGTCTACGGCGATGCAGTGTCCGCCCACGCCTGGACCCGGCTGCAGGATGTTCACACGGGGGTGGTGGTTTGCGAGTTTGATGAGTTCCCAGACATTGATGCCCAGCTTGTCGCTGATCACCGAGAGCTCGTTAGCGAATGCGATATTCACGTCACGGTAGGAGTTTTCGACCAATTTGGCCATCTCGGCCGTCGCGGCATCCGTGACCAGAATCTCGCCCTGGCAGAAGACGGCGTACAAGGCTTTGGCCAGTTCAGCAGCTTCCGGCGTCAGCCCGCCCACGATGCGGTCGTTGGTGACCAGTTCAATCATGATTCGACCGGGAAGAACACGCTCAGGGCAGTGCGCCACATGGATGGCCGGTTTTCCGTCTGCGCCGTCCAGGCTGAGGTCCGGGCGCAGGCTTACCAGATAGTCGCCAAGGAGCTGCGTGGTCCCGGGAGGGGAAGTGGACTCGAGGATGATCAGTTCCCCGCCCACGAGCTGGGGGGCGATGCCGTCCGCAGCTGCCTTGATGTAGCTCACGTCGGCTGTGTGGTCAGCGTTGAAGGGGGTGGGGACGGCAACGATGTAGGCCTGCGCCGCCGGCGTCACCACGGAAGCGCTCAGCTTGTGCTGGCTAACCGCACCGGCCACATAGTTGGCCAGATCCGGTTCAACGAAAGGAACCTCGCCGCGATTAACAGACTCCACGGTGCCTGCATTCACATCGACGCCGATGACGTGGATGCCGTTGCCTGCGAGAATCGCAGCCGTCGGCAGGCCGATGTAGCCCAGTCCGATGACAGCTACAGTTTCGATTGTATTCAAGGAGAACCCCCCACTCAGACAGAGACTTCGTCTCTGTAATTTCCATAAAATTTTAATACGCCGCTCGCCATCAGCTCTGCGTCGCTGACGGTCCAGGTATGCCCCTCGGTGGCTCGCTGCTGGCAGTAATTAAACCTGTCAGACGCGTAGACGGCGCCTCCGGCGGCAACTACATCACGGAGGAAGCGTGAGTCTTCTCCGTTGCCCACAGGCGCAAAGGGACTGCTGCGGAAAATGTCCGCGGAGCCCATGATCGTGGGACCCATGACCGTCCGAGTATAGCGGTGCTCCCACTCGGGGAAGCGAAGTAGCGTTGCGTTACGGCCGGCGAGATACATGTAGTGTGCTTGCTTTCCCACGATGTCCGCGGCCGAGTACTCCAACGCGTACAACTGGTCGCTAAGGTATTCCGGGGCGTAGAAGTCGTCGTCGTCCATCTTCGTTAGTACCTCACCTGCAGCCGCGGCGACGCACCTGTTCAGGCACTCCCCCAACGGAACGTCTGTCCCCGCGCTCAGGAGAGTCACGGACGATAGGCCGTATTCTTCGCTCAGGCGGCGAATCGCCGAATTGGCCGGCGTGAAGCCATGGGTAAGGAGGACCAACTCGGCTTCGACGTCGCGCTGGCTTCCGACCGTCTGGAAGACATGCTCCAGTTGCCGCGGGCGAATGGTCGAGACGAGGAGTGAGACAGTCGGGCGCCGGGCCGGGCGATGATGCCCGGGAGCCACGGCAGCAAGTACCTGGTTGCTTCTAACCCCGTAGGTGTGGTCCCGCCAGATCCTCCGCTGACCGCGGTGCTGCTGGCGTTCACCTAGTTCCGGATTCCGGTGCAGGGCGCGCAGGAGTTGCTCCGCTTCAGTCTGGGTCGTCACGGTGAAGATTTCATCTGGCCCGAAGTGGGTGCCGATCGCGGCACTGGGGGTGGTCAGCAGATTGGACCCGGACGCAATGATCTCGAAGACCCGCCGGGAGCACATGGTGGGTGAATCGATCACCGAATTGACGTTGAGAAAGGTTTTGTACGCCTTGTAGGCGGTAAGCATCTCAGAGTATTCGAGCGACCCGACAACCCGGCCGTCGAACGGAGGCGGGAACTGGTATCGGGGGTCTCCGCCCATTTGCCGGGAAAAGATCTCCAGCCCGGTTTCCATTGAGGTCGAGGCCGCTTCTGCAGCCTTCAACACGAGATCAAGTTGCTCCCGGCGCTCCGGATATTTCTCAGCGAAGTACATTCCGCCGAAGGCTACGTCCCTGTCATGCCAACCGTATTTCGGGCGTACCGGATTGTGGATGATCGGTTGCGCAGCAAACGCCAGCACGTCCACACGGTCGTGTCCGAGGTCCCGAACGTACGCGTCGCGGCGACCGGCATCGCTTGTGAAGACAAAGTCGAACAACTTAGCTGCAGCCAGGAAGTCGTCGTAGTGGGGCGGATCCTCTTTGTTCCAGAAAACAGTCGGGATTCCGTGCTCCCGGCACCACGACGTCAGCTGCGCCAATGGCGAGGCGGCCCCGTGTTCCTTGCCGACGATCTTCCCTGCCCACTGCCCCTTGTTGCCGTTCCAGGCTGATTCCACGAACAAGAAGTCAACCGGATCCTGCGAAAGCTGCTCGAGCCAAGAGCGGGGGGATAAAGGTGTGCAGACCCATTCCGCGCCGAAGGCCATCGCTGAAAAGTCATCAAGAATCACCGCAGCGCGAACGTCCGTGGCGGACCGGGCGCGGGAGACTGGAACGGCGGAAGGCCGGAACTTCAGACGCCGTCTTTTCCCACGCCCAACCCACACGCCCTCTGCGCCCCGCACCGTGTCCAGCTTCCGGTGCCCCGCTTCAAAAGCCTCCCGGGCAAGCCAGGTACGAACCTGTTGCGGGCCTCCCGTCCTCAAATGCCACACCAGCCTCCGCAGCTTCCTGATGCTGGACCTCATACTTTGGACCGCCGCAGCGAGTTCCGGTCGCTCACGTCAGCGACCTGCAGGTCGTTCACCATCCGCCGCCGGATTTTCAGGGCCCCCACACGATCGCCCTCCGCCAGCCTCTGGGTGAACAACCGGTAGTACTTCACCACGTCAGCGGGAGCTCCATCAGCGAGAAGTTCGCCCTGATCAAGCCAGATAGCCCTGTTGCAGAGGTCCAAGACGGTCGACATGCTATGACTGACCAAAAAAACCGTGCCGGCTTGCTCAAGCAGTTCCATCATGCGTTTCCGCGTTCTGTCCTTGAACTGCGCATCACCGGTATTCAGCGCCTCATCTATGATGAGGATTTCCGGATCAATGGCCGCTGCTATGGCAAAGCGCAGTCGAGAGCCCATGCCGGCAGAGTACGACTTCATCGGCATGTGGATTGCTTCTTCCAAGCCGGACAACTCGACAATCGACTCATATTTATGGTCTATCTGCTGCCTGGTCATTCCCATTGCCAGGCAACCCAGCATGATGTTCTGATCACCGGACAGCCCGGGTATCAGCGCTGCGTTGACGCCGAGCATGACCGGCGTTGACGTGGCATAAACGGCGCCGGAGGTCGGGGGGATCTGCCCCCCGACAATCTTCAGCAGCGTGCTCTTGCCGGAACCATTCCGCCCAATGATGCCTACGGACTCTCCATGCTCCACAACTAGCGAGAGTTCGTTCAGGGCGGTAACGCTTACGGCTGTGGCCTTGGACGCCTTCCTTCTGAGCAAGCTCCACGCGGACCCCTCGGGTGCATCGTCTGCTTTAGAGCGCGATGTGGTCTTGTAGGTCATGCTGACTTTGTCGATGACGACGGATGGTGTTCCCTCGACAAAGTTCAGCTCAGAGTTCTCGGCCATAAGTTTCCTCTCCGCGCCAGAACACGATTGTTCCAACGGTCAGCGCCAGCATGGACCACAGCGCCAAAATCGCCCAGGCGCGCCAGTCCCCGCTGTGCCCATAGAGCAGCACTTCCCTGGCTAGATGCAGGACGTTGTAGAGCGGGTTGTACTCCATGACCGCCTTAATTGCAGGCTGGCCGTCGAACCTGTCGATGGAGAAAAACATGCAGGATGCGTACATCCACAGGCGCATGGCGTAGGAAATCAGCTGGTTAGCGTCGTTGAAGACTGCGACGACCCTGGCGAGGATTAGGCCAACGCCAAGGTTGAAGACGAATTGCAGGAGCACCACTGGTATCAGCAGCAGCCATCGCCAAGAGATCTCCTCGGCGGGAGGAAGGACAATGACCAAAATGAGCATCGTGATCAACACGGGGATGTTGGACAACAGTTCACGCACGTTCGCCGCGAGCACAAGGCTGGCGCGCGGAAACTGGAAGGCATGAATAACGTTCTTATTTCCGGTAATGGCCCGGGATGAAGTGGTGATCGCGCGGGTTGTCATCTGAAAGAGGAAGACGCCAATGATGAGGAACGCGACAAAGTTCTCCACTCCGCCGCCGGACTTTAAAATGACGCCCATGATGAGATAGAACATCAGGCCGTTCAGCAGCGGCCCCAGCACCAGCCACGCCCGGCCCAGCCGGTCCTGCTCGTTGCCCGTTTGAATCCTGGATTGCGCGTCATAATAAATGAAGTGACGATAATCCCAGAGCGACACCAAGTAGTCCAGAAACGGAGGCCTGGCTCCAACGCGTCGCAGACCCCTAAGACTGACTGAGGTGGTGACCGCAGTCGGCGTCGGACCTTGCGGGGCTGCCGCAGTATTAGTGCTCAAATTCGAGCCTCCATCAAATCCTCGTAGGCTCCGGCCAGAGAGAGCGCATTCGCTTCCCAAGTGCGGCTCTCCAGCACGCCCTGCCTCCCTGCCCGTCCTAAGAGTTCCCTCAGCTCCTCGGAATCGAGGAGCCGTTCCAGTGTAGCCGCCAAATCCCGCGGGTCTTCCGGCGCCGCAATGAGTCCATTGCTGCCGTCCGTCACAATTTCTTGTAGGGCCCTTAGCCGGCTGGCAACCACCGGCCGGCCGCAAGCTAAGGCCTCCACCGGTTTGAGCGGTGTCACCGAGCGCGTGACGTCAAGGTCCTTGCGCGGGACCACAAAGACATCCAACGCCTGATGAAATAGGTGCGCTTGGTGACGAGGAACTCGCCCAGTGAAAATGATGCGATCGGCGAAACCGCTTCGCCGCGCCTGCTGCTTCAAGGACGGAAGCGAGGACCCATCGCCGACGATTAGCACGCGCAATTCCGGGTGGCGCGGGGCCAAGAGCTCAAACGCAGCAAGCAGGTCGTCAATGCCTTCATAAGGCACGAGGCTACTCACCGTGCCAATGTACGGTCCGGATTCAGGAAGGCCCAGCTTCCGCCGTGCCCGGCAACTGTCCTGTGGTTCCGCCAAGAATTCTCCACCGATGGCATTCGGCGCGAGCAGTACTTTTCGGCTCGGAGTGCCGCAGGCAACGATGTTCGCCTTCATGGCGTCACCGAGTGTGACCACCAGGTCCGCCGCGGACATCATTTCGGCCTCGCGCTGCTGGAAAAGCCGGTATTTTTCGCTGCCAAGGACGGCGGGTGCCCGGGTGGACGCCCACGTATCAGCCAACTGCCCTCGGACCTCATATACCCAAGGAATGTCCAGCGCGTCGGCCACTGCTCGAACCACCATGCCGTTCACGAAGTGCGTGGTGGTGTGGAGTACGCTCGGCCTGAATTCCAAGGCCACACTCATCAGCTCCTCTGCCTGCTGCTGGAGACGGGCATCCATCGTTGCCGCCAGCCGGTTTGGAAGCAGCCGCCGGTAGCGAACGCCGTCCACCACGTCCTGCAGCCCGGCGCCCAGCTTTCCCACCTGCACGGGATAGCCAAGGCGCGTTACCGCAAGGACGTCCCACCCCGCCCGTTGCTGGGCGGCCATGATGGAGTGGGAACGCTGGGCGTAGCCGCTGGTTGTATGGGGCAGGGAGTTGGTCAGCAGATGCAGGACCCGCCCCGGGACCGGAGTGTGTTCGCGCCGGCCCAGCACTGGCGCAGCGCCTTGGAGGACGGCCAACTCCGCTTCGAGACGGGCCCGCTGGCGCCGTCCGCGCCAACCCGATCCTTCGAGAGCGGCTACAGCGTCGCTAAGGGCGCCGTCATGCCAATGCCTCCGTGCCAGAACAGGACCATAGCCACGAGATCGCTGGGACCCAGCCAGCAGCGCGTCCGCAATTTCGGGGAGATTCGCGGCGAGAGCCACCTCGGCGAGGCGCCGCGACCTCCGGCCAGGGACGGCTCGATCTGCGCCGAGTCGGAGCCTGCGTGCCAGGTCGCTGGTGTCCCCGCGGAGAATCGATGCCAGCAGCACCGGAATCGAGCTTGAATCCCGCCGCGCCACACCGCCCACTACCCGGCCCACGGGCTGGACTATGGATGCGGGGAACCGCCTGGAAATTTGGAGGAAGAGGACTACCGGATCATCCGTGAGGTGTTGCGCTGCCGTGTGCGCAGCGAGCCTTGTATTTCCAAGGAATTGGATCATTGGGTGCCTGCCTGGACGGTCGCAGTCCCGACTACGCCTCCCCCACGGACGGCCAAGCGACGCGCCGTTCAGATTTGCCGATACGGCCTCCGCGACTACGGACTGTGATCTCCCGCCACGCCATGTCACCGCAGGCACTCCCCCAAAGTTGCAGACTTAATTCGAATCCGTGCAGGCCGGGCGCCAGTAAGCGTCATGGGCCGCAATGCCCCAGTGCACAGATTCAGCCAGTCTACTCGACGGGAAGCCCCGGGAACGTCGCAGGGACTCCGCCCGGGCACCGTCTCTCTTCGCGGGCGGAAGCAGTCACCTGTGCCGGGATAGGCTTGAACAATGCCTCAGTTCCGCTTCCCGGCGTCCGTTCGTCCGCTCCGCTTTCTGGCGGCCGCCGCTGCAACCGCGCTGGTGCTGACTGCTTGTTCCCCCGTCGTCGACGTCGCCCCGGCCAAGGACGCGGCGAACGCCGCCTGCGCGCCCATGATGCTGGCGCTGCCGGACAGCATTGGCGAAGCAAAGCTCCGCAAGACCAACAGCCAGGGGACGGCAGCATGGGGCGACCCGTCCCTGGTGGTGCTGCGGTGCGGCGTCAACGTCCCGGGCCCCACCACGGACCGCTGTGTGAGCGTCAACGGCGTCGACTGGGTGATTAAGGAGGGAAACCCCGTCTGGACGTTAACCACGTTCGGGCGTGAACCGGCCACGGAGATCCTGATGGACCCCAACAAGATCAGCTCGGCCACGGTGCTGGCGGAGCTCGCGTCCCCCGCCTCGAAGATCAAGGCGGTCCGGAATTGCGTGGGCCAGGAAGAACTGCAGAAGCTGCCCACCGGAAAGTAGGCCGTCGGGCAGGTACCTCGGCCCGGTTTTTACCGCAGGCCGGTTTTGCGGTGCAGGGCGAGGTGGATGAGTTCGTCGATCAGCTCCGCGTAGCTAAGCCCGGAGGCCTTCCACATCTGCGGGTACATGCTCTTCGGCGTGAAACCGGGCATGGTGTTGATCTCGTTGATGATCAGCTCACCCTCGGGCGTGTAGAAGAAGTCCACGCGGCTGAGGCCCTCGGCGCCGACGGCGTCGAAAGCAACCGCCGCCAGTTCGCGGACCCGGGCGCTGGCTTCCTCGGGGAGGTCGGCCGGGCAGCTGAGCGCCGCGGCGTCGTCGACGTATTTCGCATTGAAATCGTAGAAATCGTGGCCGCCGCCGGCAACCGAGATCTCGCCGGGCATGGACGTCCGCGGCGCATCGGTCCCCCGGCCTTCCAGCACGGCGCATTCGATCTCGCGGCCTACGATGCCGGCTTCGATCACGAGCTTGGGGTCGTGTTCCCGGGCAGCCTCGATCGCGGCGTCGAGGTCCTCGAGCGAATCCACCTTGGAGATGCCCATCGAGGAACCGGCGCGCGCCGGCTTGACGAAGACGGGGAAGCCGAGCTGGTCAACGCGCTTGCGCACCAACTCCGGATCGGTGAGCCACTGCCGGTCCGTCACCGCGATGTAGGGTCCCACGCGCAGCCCGGCGGACTCGAAGACCACCTTCATGAAGTGCTTGTCCATGCCGACGGCCGACGCCAGCACACCGGCGCCGACGTAGCGGGTGTCAGAAAGCTCCAGAAGCCCCTGGATGGTGCCGTCCTCGCCGAAGGGGCCGTGCAGCAGCGGGAAGACCACGTCCACGGAACCCAGCTCCTGCGGAACCTGGTTGGGAGCGGCGACGATCAGCTGGTGTTCTCCACCGATTTCGGCCAGCGTTACCGTCTGGTCCGACGGCGCCACTTCCGGCAGCGCGGCAGCGGACAGTGACCACTCCGCGGTGTCCCCTGATGCCAGCACCCACTGGCCGGTCTTGGCAATCCCGATCGGGATCACCTCATACTTGGCCTGGTCGATCGCGCCAAGGACCCCGGCCGCCGTGACGCAGCTGACCGCGTGTTCGCTGGAGCGGCCGCCGAACAGCACCGCCACCCGGGGCCTGGTACGGCCGGACGGCGCCTCTGTAGTCAAATTCTTTTCCGACACTTTTAGTAATCGCCTTCGGATTTCAGGTCCCGGGACAGCAGCAGCGGTCCCAGTTCGTCTACGGACAGTTTTCCGGCCAGCACGGCGACGACGGCGGCGGTGATGGGCATCTCGACGCCAAGCTTGCCGGCCAGTTCATGCACGGCCTGCGCTGACTTGATGCCTTCGGCGGTCTGCGTCATTTCCGCGGTGACCTGCTCCAGGCTCAAACCGGTTCCCAGCAGCCGTCCCGCGGTGTGGTTCCTAGAAAGCGCGGAGGAACAGGTGGCGACGAGGTCGCCCAGGCCCGCGAGCCCTGCCATGGTCCGGGCCTCGCCGCCCAGGGCCAGCGTCAGCCGGGAGGTTTCGGCGAGGCCGCGGGTGATCACGGAGGCCTTGGTGTTGTCGCCCATCTGCTTGCCTTCGCAGATGCCGACGGCGAGGGCAATGATGTTCTTGACGATGCCGCCGATTTCTACGCCGACCACGTCCGAAGTGGTGTAGGGCCGGAAGTAGGGGGCCGTGCAGCTGCGGGCCATCCATCCCGCCGCAGCAGCGTCGGCGCACGCGACGACGGACGCCGTCGGCTCCTCCCGGGCAATCTCCATGGCCAGGTTGGGGCCGGAAACCACGGCCACCCGCTCGGCGGGTATGGCGAGCTCCTCGCAGATCACTTCGCTCATCCGGGCATCAGAGTGCAACTCCAGGCCCTTCATCAGCGACACGACGAGGGCGTCCGGACCAATCAGGTCCTTCCACTCGCGCAGCTGCGGGCGGAGGGTCTGTGCGGGGACGGCCAGGACCACGAGATCGGCGCCGCGGAGGACCTCGGCGACGTCGGTGGACGCGGTGATGCTGGCGGGCAGCCCGATGCCCTTGAGGTACTGCTCGTTGCGGTGCTCGGTGTTTATCTGCTCCACGACGGCGGCGCGACGGCCCCACAGCCGTATGCTGCGCTCGACGCCGGACGCGCTGGCGGCGTCGGCGAGGATCTTTGCGAACGTGGTCCCCCAGGATCCGGCGCCGAGCACGGCAACACAGGTGGCCGAGTCCGTGGCATCCAGGGCGGGGAGCTCCACCGTCACGTGGCACCGTCCGCGGGGCTGCCGCTGTCCTGTGCGGCTGATCCGCCGGGCTGCCCGCCACGCTCGATGAAGCGGCCGTGCGTGGACTGGTTGTGCGCCGACGGGTCCCAGCGGACCAGCGGAGGTTGTCCGCCGCGCAGGGTGGCCAGCAGCTCGGTGATGGCGTCCATGATGTCGTTCGTCGCCTCGGTCAGCGTCGCCTTGTCCAGCGGCCGTCCGGCGAAGGCGCTCAGGTCCACCGGATCACCCACCAGCACGCGGGAAGTCTTCCGGGGGAAGACGTGGAATCGCTTGGCGTAGCGCGGGAAAACTTCGTGCGCACCCCAATGGGCCATCGGGACCACGGGAATGCCGCTCTCCAGCGCCATCCGGGCGGCGCCCGTGTGGCCCTTCATTGGCCACAGCTCCGGGTCGCGCGTCAGCGTGCCCTCCGGGTAGATGATGATGGCGCCGCCTTCGTCCACAACCTCCTTGGCGACCTGCAGCGAACGGTTGGCACCCGCCGTCGAGCGCTCCACCGGCACCTGCTTGGTGTTGCGCAGCACCGAACGCAGCACCGGGACCTTGAACAGGCTGCCCTTGGCGAGGAAGTGCGGCATCCGCTTCTGGTTGTAGAGCATGTGCCCGATCACCAGCGGATCGATCTCGGTGCAGTGGTTGGGCACGGCGATAAAGCCGCCGGCGGGAAGCTTCTCCAGCCCCTCCCACTTCTTGTTCATTAGCAGGTTCATGACGGGCCGGACGATCCCGGCCACGATGACAAAGGTGATGTGGCTCTTGGCCGTTTCTTTCACGTAGTCCCCGCTACCGGGTCGAGGTGATGTCGAAATCGGCGCCCAGGCCGGCGAGCTTCTCGGTGAAGCGCTCGTAGCCGCGGTTGATGATGTCAATGCCGGTAACGCGGGAGGTGCCGGTGGCGGCGAGCGCCGCGATGAGGTGGCTGAAGCCGCCGCGCAGGTCGGGAACGTCGATATCGGCGCCGTTGAGCTGCGTGGGTCCGGAGATGACGGCGGAGTGCAGGAAGTTCCGCTGGCCAAAACGGCACGGGACGCTGCCGAGGCATTCACGGTGGACCTGGATGTTGGCGCCCATCCGGATCAGGGCGTCCGTGAACCCGAAGCGGTTTTCATACACGGTCTCATGCACGATCGAGACGCCCTCGGCCTGGGTCAGTGCCACGACCAGCGGCTGCTGCCAATCGGTCATGAAGCCCGGGTGCACGTCGGTTTCCAGCACCAGCGGGTTGAGCTTTCCGCCCGGGTGGTAGAAGCGGATGCCGTCCTCGCCGATGTCCATGCCGCCGCCCACCTTGCGGTAGGTGTTCAGGAACGTCATCATGTCCCGCTGCGTGGCGCCTTCGACGAAGATGTCGCCGCGGGTCACCAGTGCGGCGGAGGCCCAGGACGCGGATTCGTTGCGGTCGGACAGGGCCCGGTGGTTGTAGCCGCCCAGGTCCTGCACACCCTCGATCCTGATGGTGCGGTCGGTCTGGACGCTGATGATCGCGCCCATCTTCTGCAGCACGGCGATGAGGTCGACAATTTCCGGTTCGGTGGCCGCGCCGGAGAGCTCCGTGATGCCCTCGGCGCGGGTGGCGCTCAGCAGGACCTGTTCGGTGGCCCCGACTGACGGGTAGGGCAGGGCGATCTTGGCACCCTTGAGGCCGTTGGGCGCGGAGATGTGGATGCCGCCCGGACGCTTCTCCACGACTGCGCCGAACTGGCGCAGGACGTTGAGGTGGTAGTCGATGGGGCGGTCGCCGATCTTGCAGCCGCCCAAGTCCGGGATGAAGGCCTCGCCGATGGCGTGGATCAGGGGCCCGCAGAGCAGGATGGGGATGCGGGAGTCGCCGGCGTGCGCGTCGATGGCGGTGTGCGAGGCCGTCTTGGCGTTGGTCGGGTCCAGAGTGAGGTCCCCGGTGACCGGGTCCTTGTCCACCGTGACGCCGTGGAGCTGGAGCAGGCTGGTGACAACCTCAACATCCTTGATCTCAGGGACGTTGCGGAGCACGGACGGCTCATTGCCCAGCAGGGCTGCGACCATCGCCTTGGGGACAAGATTCTTGGCCCCCCGCACGACGACGCGGCCGGTCAGCGGGACGCCTCCGCGGATTGTCAGAACACTACTCATTTACCAGTTTCCTCACGACTACTCGCCCCCAAATCCTTACAAAGGCTCCAGCTAAGCATAGGAGCTAGCGTTACCGATCTGAAATACGGCGCGCTCCGGGCCGGCCTGAGGCGTACGTTCAGGTCCCTGAGTTCCGGACTGTTGCGCGACCGTTTCGCACATAAGTACTCAAGTAGTTTTCGGGCGTCCCGGCGCGTTCCGCCCGGATGATGCGCGTATTCTCCACGCCTGTTGGAATCAGCCGGCGCCCCTAACCTTGGGAGAGGTCGTGCATGCGACTCTCCACGGCAGCTAGTGCCGCCCACCGAAACCACATCGGCGGGTGGGAATCGAGGCGGCAATGGGCGCGAATGACTCCGCTCCTGGACGCAGAGCCGTGCTCGGCGCCGCGATCGCGGCACTTTCGTGGGCCGCCGCTGAGGCGGCATCGGAGGCCGCCGCCGGAGGGTTCCGCCCGCCGATCACATTGCCGCAGGCCGCGGCGGCGCGGAAGGCGCAGGGCACGTCGTCGCCGGTTGCCGGGGCTACCAAACAGAGAATGGTGCAGGTGTCGGCGAAGCGTCCTGGCGCCACGGGGAGCGACGTCGCATCCAGGCGGTGGACCACCCCGGAGCTGGAAGGCTTCCTGGGCCAGCACGCCTCCACCCCGCAGCAGCGCAAGGTGAATGTCTACATCAACTCCAGCCTGGGCAGCATCCGGATCCAGGCCTACCGGATCGGGGACTACAACGGGGAGGGCCAGCGACTGGTCTGGACGTCCGGTCCGGTGCGGGTCCAGCGGCAGCGGCGCTTCGCCGTCGGGAGCAAAACCCGGATGGTGTCCTGTCCCTGGCGTGTGACCACGAGGGTCGACACGACGGGGTGGCCCGACGGGTTGTACTACCTGGTCCTGGCCGGCGGTTCCGGGCGGACCCACCGGATCCCACTGATCGTTGAGTCGGCCTCGGTGGTGGGCAAGGCCGTACTGGTCTTCAACGACTGCACGATGCAGGCGTACAACAAGTGGGGCGGCTATTCGCTCTACACCGGGCCGAACCATTCGGCGGCCACCCGGTCCTACAAGGTCTCCTTCGACCGGCCCTACCGGAACTTCGACGAAGTGGAGCTTCGTAACGCCCCGCTGGTCCGCGCGGCGGAGGCCATCGATGACCCCGGACTCAAGCTCGCGTACACCACCGAGGCACGGATCAGCCGGAACCCCGGGCTGGTCCACGGCGCCGCGGCCGTGATTTTCGCAGGCCACTCAGAGTACTGGTCCCCGGCACTGCGCCGGACCGTAGAAGGTGCACGGGACAAGGGCACCAACATCGTCTTCTTCGGAGCCAACAACGTGTATTGGCGTACCCGTTTGGAGTCCTCCTTCACCGGGACAAACCGTGTCCTGGTCTGCTACCGCAAGGCCCGACTGGACCCGTTCCGCCGCCGGCACCCCGAGGCCGTGACCACGCAGTGGCGCCAGGCTCCGGCGGCCAATCCGGAATCAACGCTGACCGGCTCGGTGTACGGCGACCTGGGGGTCAAGGGGACGTTCACAGTGACGGACCCAAGGTTTTTCGCCTTCGACGGCACGGGCGCCGTCCGCGGGGCCAGATATCCCGGGCTCACCGCCGGCGAAACCGACCGTGTCTATCCCCGGGCAGTGCACCGCGCCTTCACCTACGCCAAGAAGCTCCGCATCTTTGCCCACTCCCCGGCTTCCGGCAAGCACGACTCCCGGGGTTGGTCGGATTCGACCTTCTACCTTGCCCCCTCCGGGGCCGGGGTCTTGAACATGGGCACCATGGGCTGGTTGCAGGCGCAGATCGATGGCGCCGTCCCGGCCCGGTCCCGGAAGTTCGCCTTGCAGGTCACCCAGAACATCATCCGCGAAGCGGCACGCGGCCCCCTGGGCCACCGCGACCGCGCGGCCCGCCCGAACCACGCCGGGCTCCCCCACCACGGGCCGAGGCTCCGGCCCACGGCTATTTGAGCTGGGCCCTTCGCATGGCCGCGGTACTGTGGGCCGCATGGAGATGCGTCTAGAAGTCGTGCAAGTGCCGGTGTCCGACGTCGACCGGTCTAAGTCGTTCTATATGGACAAGCTGGGCTTTGTCCTGGACCACGATGTTGAGTACATCCCCGGGATGAGGGTAGTGCAACTGACGCCGCCGGGTTCGGCTGCCTCGATCGTCATCGGTACCGGGATGACCAGCATGGCCCCTGGCAGCCTTGAGGGCCTGCAGCTGGTGGTGCCCGATATGGATACGGCCCGCGCCGGGCTCCTGGGCCGGGGCGCCGACATCAGCGAGGTCCAGGACATGGGCGGAGTGCAGTTCGCCCATTTCGCCGATCCGGACGGCAACCGCTGGGTTATCCAGGAATCAATCGGTCCCGGAGCCACGGACGCCCGCCCGGAGGGATCCTCGGCGTAGGCGGGCCCGACAGGCACCGGGCCGAGCGGCACTTGGCCGCGGGGCACTTGGCCGCGGCCGGCGCCGTCGCTCAGTCCGCCGATTAGTTCGCCGTCATTCCCGGATTCAGCCGCGCCACCGCCGTGGACAACGCGGTCGCGAAACCGCACCACGCCGCATAAGGGGCAAGTGCCACTCCGGCCCCACGGTTCAGTTTGTACGTCCGCCGCACCAGGTCGGCGCTGCTCGCCGTTAGTACAGCGCACTCCGCCGCAGCCAACCATGGCCGGCGGGCGCGCCAGAAAAGCCAGCTCCACGACGCATTGAGCACCAGATTGGCCGCCAAAGCGGAGCGGTAAGCGCTTACTTCCTGCTGCCTCGTTTTGCTGCCAGCGGCATCTGCCCCGTCGCTGCTGTCCAGGGCGACGGCGGAACTCACCGCGAGGTCCGCGTACAGCGCCGTCCAGACCACCGGAAAGGCCAGGGCAGGCGGCTGCCAATCAGGTTTCCGCAGCCGCCGGTACCAGGCACCGTCGGGGTCCGTCGCCACTCCACCGGCCGCCGCCGTCGCGGCTGTCGCCGCCGCCGTCCACACCACGGTCATGAGTTTCATAACTGCTCCTTTTAGCTCCTGGTTGGTCACTTGCCCGGGACGGTCGCTTCCACGGCGTCGAGCGCTCCGCCGTATGCCCGATGATACGTCCGTTGCACTGGCCGCTGGCTCGGCCGCCGAGGCCTATTAGTTAGAAGCCGGTACGCCGGCCGCGGCCCACAACGCTGAACCCGGTCCGCCGGGTCCGGTCCCCAACGGAGCGCGCCCGTCAGGCCGGTCGAGCATCTCCGTAACCCTTCTGGTGTTCCGGCTGGGCCGCCTTAATTGTCACAGGTGACTGATTGACTGGTTCCATGGACGGCAAGCGAGGGCCCGACGTGGCTCTGACGGCAGGCGTGACGGTCGCGGACCTTGCGCGGATCCTGGCCGGGATCCCGGCCCCGGCCAGCGCCGCGGCCCTCATCGACGAAACACGCGAACTGGAGGATCTGAAGTCTGCCCTGGCCGCCCGCCAGGCCCGGGACGCCGTCGCGTTCGACCTGTCCCAGCGCCGCGAACAATCCCTTGCGGGCGTTCCGGCGGACCGGCTCGGTGCCGGGGTTGCTGCGCAGCTTGCCCTCGCCCGGTCCGAGTCCCCGGCCAAGGGCGGACGGCTCCTGGGCCTCGCCAAAGCACTCGTCACCGAAATGCCGCACACCCTCGCCGCCTTGGAAACCGGCCGGCTCAACGAATGGCGCGCCACCCTCCTGGTCCGCGAAACCGCCTGCCTCTCCGCTGCCGACCGGGCCGCCGTCGACGAGGAAGTCGCCCCCGACGCCGGAACGTTCGATGGCGCCGGGGACCGCGCCATCATCGCCGCGGCCCGCACCGCCGCCTACCGGCGCGACCCGCGCTCCGTCACCGACCGCGCCGCCCACGCCGAAACCGAACGCCACGTCAGCCTCCGCCCGGCCCCGGACACCATGTGCTACCTCACCGCGCTGTTGCCGGTCAGCCAGGGCGTCGCCGCCCACGCGGCACTGACGCAGCATGCCGACGCTGCCCGCGCCGCCGGGGATACCCGGACCCGGGGCCAGCTGATGGCCGACGCACTGGTCGAACGCACCACCGGAAAGACCGGCGGGATCGCGGGGATCGAGATCCAGCTCGTCATGACCGACCGCACCCTCTTCCAGGCCGACAGCGAACCCGCCCGGCTCCCCGGCTACGGCACCGTCCCCGCCGGGTGGGCCAGACGTTTACTCAAAGACGTCGGTGGCGCAGCCCCGGACACCGGCGGCGGGCGCGACAGCAACGCTTCCGGCACCGGCCCGGTGTCCGGACCGGGCGAGCAGGCCTTCGTTACCTGGCTGCGCCGCCTCTACACCGCACCCGGCACCGGCGAGCTCGTGGCCATGGACTCCCGCGCCCGGCTCTTCCCGGCCGGACACCGCCGGTTCATCGAGGCGCGGGACGATACCTGCCGGACGCCGTACTGCGATGCGCCCATCCGCCACCTGGACCACATCGTCCCCTGGCACAACGGCGGACCCACCCGTCTCAGCAACGGCGCCGGTCTCTGCGAGGCCTGCAACCACACCAAAGAAACCCCCGGCTGGAGCGAACAACCACGCCCCGGACCCGGTCTGCCTGCTCTCCCGATCCGTCCAGGAAGCCGACTGTAGCTGACTACCCTCGCACGTACCACAGCAGGGCGGCGTACAGGTCTCGGGCCGTCCGGTAGTAGGCGCGGTGCGAGGGATCGCGGTCGATCAGCAAGGACACAGCACGCCGGTTGAAGACCGAATCGAACTCCCCGCTCGGCAGACCAGTGATGATCTCCTTGAGCCCATCCCGAATAGACGGGAACTGGGCCACAAGGCGGGGGCTCATGCGCAGCGCAACTGCCCGTTCTATATCCGCCGGGCTGGGGCGAACACCGCTCACGCTGCTGGCGTTGTCCGGCTGAATCTTTTGCGCATTGTCATAGACCGGGCGGCCGGAGATTTTGAACGGCCTTACGCCGGGTGCACCGCGAAGATCGCTGTAGGCACCGGCGAACCTATCTGTGTCGAAGGGCAACAGAGACAGGCCTGGCGACATGCGTTCAATGAGGTCCATGCCGATGACGTTGGCATGCCGCGTTCTTCCGTCAACGCGCAGGCCGAGCGATGCTCCGGCCAGAGAGTAGAGGGGATCAAACCGCGCAGCGACGTCTGAAACCGACCGTGAGATCTCGCCGACGTAGTAACGGTTGCGCCGGTTCATATACACGAAGTCCAAGCGGGCATCCGGTCGTACACCACTGGCCGCGGCTGATTCCATTACGCCAGCCAGATGGCGCTGGGCCCTTAGCAGGAACTTTTCCGAGGTCAGTCGACGGCGGGCGTCAACGCCGAAGGCGAGACGGCCGAACATTCGCTCTGCGGCGTCGCGCGTGGTGCCCAGATGAGGGTCACCCTTGCCATAGAACGAGCGGAACAGCTCGCCGTATCCTCCGCTCGCGATGGCGGTCCCGGTCGGCGCGTTTCCCGGGTGCACTACGCCGGAGATAATCCCCGAGGTGAGCTGAAATGGCCAAAGGAGCTGGTCTTCCAAGGTGCCTGGAGCAGTCCGTATTTCCAGCCCATTGTGATTTGTCATCGTCAGTCTAAACTCGGCTGCGAGGCTTTCGGCGACAATCTTGTCCGGTTCGGTTGGTCCACCGGAGCAATAGAAAGCGAAGTCGGACTGTCGACCGCCAGCCAGAATGGCGGCCAGAACTACTCGAGAATCCACGCCTCCGGTCAAGTGGGCAATCTTGCGCGGATGTTCCGACGCGCCGACTGCGGCGATATTTTCTTCGATCTCTGTCCGCGCGACCTCAAGGGAGTCATCGTATGACAGGGTGGACGCGAAGAATTCTACTTTCCGGGGATATTCCTGAACAGAAACTCCGGTCGGTGAAAATTCGACGTAGGAGAACTGTGGAAGGGCGAATACGTTTTCGTAGCTGGACTCGACCAGCCCGCCACTTCCCGTAGCCACGTATGCTGCCACATATTCCAAGGATTTCTTGGGCTTGGCCCCGATGAGTTCCAAAAAGGACACCAAAGCAGCCAGATCCGAGGAAACAGCATGTCCCTCGTCGCCTTTCCAAACAAAGACCAAGCCGCCGCCCAACGGGTCTGGCAGAACGCTGAGCCGCCGTGCTGCGGGCTCCAGTACATACAACGTGAGCGACCCCCTGAGGTCCTGGCCCAGCGTGTTGAGGGGGATCCTGGGATTCCGCTCGACGACATCGGCGGCCAGCCGCGTGTTGGTGATCAGTTTTCCGCGCAGCACCCCGGTACCGTGCGCCCCCACCACAATACGGCCGGAAGACGAGTAACCGGCTTTAGGGCCGACCAGGTAGGTGTTCGGGAAAACTTCGTACATCCCCGTAATGGCCCGGCGCACCGTTGAATGAAACACAACCGGGGCTGACGGCACGATATTCTCAATTCACTTTCGGGACAGGACGTCTAAACCTATCCCATTCCTAAATAGTCTTGTTAAAAGGTCGGGCTTCTTTTGGCCCCGATGGGCGTCGCCTGTTCCGGCAAGCTCCTCAAGGCTTTTTGAAGTCCCGCCCTAGGACAGCTTCGCGGGCAGCGTCGTGGGCATGAACGCGGGCCGGGTGGCCTCGTACGCGGTGATGTCTTCCTCGTGCTGCAGGGTCAGGCCAATGTCATCCAGGCCCTCCAGCAGGCGCCAGCGGGTGTAGTCGTCAATCTCGAACGGCGCCACCACGTTGCCGCACTCGACAGTCTTGGAAACCAGGTCAACTTTGACCTCGGTGCCGGGGGCGTTTTCCAGCACCTTCCAGATCAGCTCGATGTCGTCCTGGGCCAGTTCGGCCGCCAGCAGGCCCTGCTTGCCCGAGTTGCCCCTGAAGATGTCCGCGAAACGGGAGGACAGCACGGCCTTGAAGCCGTAGTCCTTCAGCGCCCAGACGGCGTGCTCGCGTGAGGACCCGGTTCCGAAGTCCGGCCCGGCGACCAGCACGGAGCCGGCGCTGAACGGCTCCTGGTTCAAGATGAAGGACGGATCCTTGCGCCAGGCCGAGAAGAGCGCGTCCTCGAACCCCGTCCGCGTGATCCGCTTGAGGTAGACGGCGGGGATGATCTGGTCGGTGTCGACGTTGCTCTGGCGCAGCGGGACACCTATTCCGGTGTGGGTGGTGAACTTTTCCATGGCGGATCCTTCGTGGGCTGTGTGGATCGGTGCAGGTGGACCGGTGCAGGTGGGTAGGCGCTACGCGACGCCGGCGCGGCTGCCGGCGGACACGGCCGCGGGCTCCAGGTCGGACGGCGAACTCAGGGTGCCGCGCACCGCCGTCGCCGCCGCCACGACGGGCGAGACGAGGTGGGTGCGGCCGCCCTTGCCCTGGCGTCCCTCGAAGTTGCGGTTGGACGTCGAGGCGCAACGCTCCCCCACTTCCAGCTGGTCCGGGTTCATGCCCAGGCACATCGAGCAGCCGGCAAAGCGCCACTCGGCGCCGAAATCGGTGAAGACCTTGTCCAGGCCTTCGGCCTCGGCCTCGAGCCGGACGCGGGCAGAGCCCGGCACCACCAGCATCCGGATGTTGGGGTCCTTGGTGCGGCCGCGGATGATGTCGGCCGCGGCCCGGAGGTCCTCCATCCGGGAGTTGGTGCAGGAGCCCAGGAAGACGGTGTCGACCCGGATGTCCTTCATCGGCGTGCCGGCCTCAAGGCCCATGTACTGCAGCGCGCGTTCGGCGGCTGCCTTGGCGTTCTCGTCGCCGAAATCCGCCGGGGAGGGAACCTTGGCGGACAGGGACACGCCCTGGCCCGGGTTCGTCCCCCACGTCACGAAAGGTTCCAGGATGTCGGCGTCCAGGTCCACCGAGGCGTCGAAGGTCGCGTCGTCGTCGGTGCGCAGCGTGTTCCAGTACTCGACGGCGGCGTCCCAATCCGCGCCCTGGGGGGCGTGCGGGCGGCCGTGCATGTAGTCGTAGGTGGTCTGGTCCGGTGCGACCAGTCCGGCGCGGGCGCCAGCTTCGATGGACATGTTGCAGATCGTCATCCGCGCTTCCATGGACAGCGCGCGGATGGCCGAGCCGCGGTACTCCAGCACGTAGCCCTGGCCGCCGCCGGTGCCGATCTTGGCGATCACGGCGAGGATGATGTCCTTGGCGGACACTCCGGGGCGCAGCGTGCCTTCGACGTTGATGGCCATGGTCTTGAAGGGCTTCAGCGAGAGCGTCTGGGTGGCCATGACATGCTCCACTTCGGAGGTGCCGATGCCCATGGCCAGCGCACCGAAAGCGCCGTGCGTGGACGTGTGCGAATCGCCGCAGACCACGGTCATGCCCGGCTGGGTCAGGCCCAGCTGGGGTCCGACCACGTGCACAATGCCCTGTTCGGCGTCGCCGAGGGAGTGCAGGCGGACGCCGAATTCCTTGCAGTTGTTGCGCAGGGTCTGGATCTGGGTCCGGCTGGTGAGGTCCGCAATTGGCTTGTCGATGGCCAGCGTGGGAGTGTTGTGGTCCTCGGTGGCGATGGTGAGGTCCGGCCGGCGCAGCTTGCGGCCGGCGAGGCGCAGGCCCTCGAAAGCCTGCGGCGACGTCACCTCGTGCACCAGGTGGAGGTCAATGAAGAGGAGGTCGGGCTGGGCGTTGGCGCCTTCGCCGTCCCCCTTGCGCACCACATGTGCGTCCCAGACTTTCTCGGCCAATGTCTTTGCCACGGCCTGCTCCCTTCACTGCTGTTTTCGCTGCGTGTGTCCGCGCCTGGTCCGGGACCGGCGCGTTGATGTTCTCCACTGAACCAGCACTGCCGCTAAATGCGCCAGCGCAATAACTTGCATCTCAGATATTGAGACGGCAATATCATTACATGGACAATTCTAGCGGCGTCGGCGTCATCGATAAAGCGGCCCATGTGCTCGACGCACTCGAGGCCGGCCCCACCACCCTGGCGCAGCTCGTCGCCGCCACCGGGCTGGCCCGTCCCACGGTGCACCGCCTCGCGCTCGCGCTGGTCCACCACCGCCTGGTGAGCCGCGATATCCAGGGCCGCTTCGTGCTGGGCAGCCGCCTGGTGGAGCTGGCCTCCGCCGCGGGTGAGGACCGGCTCATCGCCTCCGCCGGCCCGGTGCTCATGCAGCTGCGCGACGCCACCGGCGAAAGCGCCCAGATCTTCCGCCGCCAGGGCGACTGGCGCGTCTGCGTCGCCTCCGCCGAGCGGCCCATCGGCCTCCGCGACACCATCCCGGTCGGCACCCAGTTGTCCATGAAGGCCGGCTCCGCCGCCCAGGTGCTGCTCGCCTGGGAAGACCACGACCGCCTGCTGGAAGGCCTCCAGGCCGCCCGCTTCACGCCCACCGTCCTGGCCGGAGTACGACGCCGGGGCTGGGCCCAGAGCCTGGGCGAGCGCGAGCCGGGGGTGGCCTCCGTTTCGGCGCCCGTCCGCGGGCCGTCCGGCCGGGTGATCGCCGCAGTCTCCATTTCCGGCCCGATCGAGCGCCTCACCCGCCAGCCCGGCCGGCTGCACGCCGAGGTGGTCTGCAACGCCGCCCGCGTCCTGACCGAGGCGCTGCGCAAAACCAACTGAACTTACCAGAATGTCGCAGATACCTAAGGAAGCCGTTCTGGGTTGTGCACGTCAAGCGCACAAGCTACCGCGGCGACAGCCGCATGCGCACCCAGCCCCATTCCGACAATCCGCCGGTCGAGGAGCATCCGACGCCGCCGGTAGGATCAAAGAACGGGCATCGCCGATGTAGCGGCCGACTGACACAACGCACTAGGGAGGCATTCGTGCACGAAGCGCCGATCGTCTATTATTCCAAGAAATCACGAGCTAATACCGAACACCTGACTTTCACATGGGGCAATGAAACCTTCAACCCCTCCTCGAACCAGAGCGGGGAAAGATATTCGACGCTCGGTCATCACGGCGTAGGGATCTTAGAAGGTACCCTATTTTCATCTACTGACCATATAGATGAAATATTGAATAGTCGCAGCCACATTCCCGCATGTGAGACCGCCGAGACTCTTGCAGGGGCAGCAACAATCTATGTTTACGACGCTAGAGAAGAATGTCTTTTTCTTTTGCCGGACCCTCTCGGGGCAGGGCTAGTTTATAAATACGAAGATGCGAAGCAGGCTGTCTTCTCAACTGACATGGCAGCACTAGCTGATTTCCTGTCAACCAAAGGTGTATTCCTAAAAAAATCCCTTCGATACTTGGTAGCTAACGCGGTCATAAATGCTGGCGGTCTCTTCTCAACGAGCTACCACGATGTCACCGTCTTGCCCGCTCACACGTACGTTGCCTTCCGGCCGACAGGCTACAAACTTATGACCTACGAGGTGGCCGGCGCGGCACCCGGGTCCAGAAAGACCTACGAGCACGCACTTCAGATGGCAGCCGCAGACGTGGTGCGTAATGGTGCCGCCATTAGCGCTCACAGCGGAAAGACCATAGTTGGCTTCGACGCCGGCTTGGCGGCCAGGCTGAGTCTGGCAGCCATTCCTCCAGCAGATCGCCACAACTATACGTATCGTATTAAGACTAATGGCGCGGTAGAGACGGAATCCACGGCGCAAAGACTACTTTCAACCCTATCTTTAACACAGACCAAAGACTCAGGGCGCATCCAACGCAGACAAGCGCACACACACAGCGAAACGCGGCTCTTGCCGTTAGAGTTCAGCGGGGGAATGACCCCGAACGGCCCACATGGGGGTTACGGCCCCAGCAATAGTCTCTTTGTCGAGAGCTGGTTTCCCGAAACCATCCGTAAACCACTGACCACTGCGGCTGATTCCGAAATAAAGACGCCAGCAGAACTGGCATATCGACTGTGGGGAAAGTTCCTGCTCGCGACCGATTCGACCGGGTCGATTTTCGCATCCGCGTATAGAGAGGAACTCACGGCGGCCCTGACTGACAGCCTGAGCTTGTCTGCTGAGAGTGGTTTTGATTTCTCTCAGAGCCTAACTAAATTTGAATTTATGCTGTCTGCAAGATACCGATGGGGCCTTGAGCAACGGCTATGGTCGAGCTTCATGCCCCAAATAGACCCTCAGTATTCACCGAATGCCTACTATCTAGCCCTCAACTCTCCAGACGAGTGGGTCAATGGAAATGGCATTCAGTTGGATATGCTTAGAACTATCGACACCCATCTCGCTAGCTACAAATTTGATCCAGATCCATACTCCCCCGCGTACGGATCGGTCCGCAACCGACCGAGCGCCAAACCCTTTGTTAAAGCAAAGGGGCTCGTCGATAGTTATCAGTGGCAACGGCCTGAGAATTTCGAAAGTCACTTGATTGCTCCACCAACCCTATCGGAAACCCAAGAAGCGAGACACATCGGGTCTACTCCTAAGTTCGTGGCCGAGGCACATGCGGTACTTCCCGAACTGCGGGACCTCTTAGGCTCTAATGAAGCGGGCCTCGAGGAAGTGCTTGATCTTGCCTACCTAGCGAAACTGACTGCAGCAAAACAACTCACTAGGTTTTCCGCGCGAACGATACCCTCCTTGCACGCAGCTCTAAAATGGTATTTAGCTTAGCCTCGCGAGCGACAACATCTTACTGAATCGACGACGCAGAAATGGTTATCATGGCTGAACAAAATCGGAAATTAGTCCCATTGGCTGGGAAATTGAGTGATATTCGGGAGTCACTCATGCTTGAAAAATCCACTATATATGACAGTAACAGTTCTCCCACCTCAGTCGCGCCATCCTCTGACGTTGCTTCGGGTCGGGCTGCAGCCCTCAATGTAGTGAACGAAGAATCGGAAGAAATGCTCTTCCGACTCATCCTGGCGGGTTCAGTTAGCCGACGCTCTTCGCAGATATTAGTAGCCGGTATCGTTTCGGCCGAGTTGGAAGACGAACTTACTGGTCTAAGTTTCGACTTCCTCTTCCTAAATCCTGGCTGTGTCAAAGAAACATTGGCCCGATCTTCGCCGGATGTAATCGTAATCGAACGCAGCCAGTTCCATACAGGTCCGTGGTTTGGAACCGAGTCCACGACTGCCACCAACCTGATGGCGCAAGTCGTAGCCATGACCGAGTATGCTGGCGCGCACCAAATTCCGTGCTACGTATTGGACTCTTCTATTGCCAAGGACTGCAATTCTCGCTCGCTGACGCAGCGAGCCACCCTAGTATTCGGAACTGGCATGCCGGCACTCGACGATGTTGAGAGCGCCACACCCTCCCGACTTTTTCGGCTCTTATACAAATTCGCGAATGGAGGCCAACACTAAAATGACGAGAATGGATGCAGACTGTCGCCGTAGAGTCTTACTTTACGGCGATGTAAATCTCAATATTATTGACGGCTCGGCGGTCTGGCTGACGTCAATGGCTGAGGCCTTGGCTAAAACTCAGTCTGATGTTTATGTCCTTCTGAAGGCAAAAGTCACAAATAACAAGCTCTACTCAGTCCTTGAGAGCTTGCCAGCGGTCACTATCATCCCCGCCTTCGATCACCCAGAGAAAGCGGGTCAAGAGCAACTAGTTCCTCGAGTCGCGGCTCAGCGCATTGCCGGGTTAGACCGGGAATACAATTTTGATGTTGTCATCACCAGAGGCGTTCGAGTTTGCACTTTTATTGCCGCCGGTGGTCGTTTTAAGGGTCGATTCTGGCCATACATCACAGAGATACCAAATGACTTGCGGGCGATGAATTCCTCGAAGGTGGACGAGTTAAGGCGCATCGCAGAGCAGGCAAAACGAGTGTTCACACAGACAGAGGACGCTCGCTCGTTCCTGGAAAACAGAGTAGACGCTGCGGCGGGCAAGACTATCCTATTGACCCCTATGATTCCGGACTCAATTGCCGTGCCGCGTCAAGACCTACGAACTGCAGTACCTGGTAAATGTCTCAAGATGGTTTACTCAGGGAAGTTCGCCCGCGACTGGATGACCCTGGAAATGACAAGTCTTCCCGATCAACTTGCAAGCCTTGGTTTCGACGCCGAACTGACTATGATCGGCGACAAATTCCAGGATGATCCAGTCGACCGATCGTGGGCATCGCAGATGCGCGACTCCCTTGAGCATCCCAGGCAAGGCGTTTCCTGGCTGGGTGGCATGCAAAGGGCCGAAGCCATTGAAGAGATAAGTAAGCATGAGATTGGTCTATGCTGGCGCTCAGTTCACCTCGACTCGAGTCACGAGCTGTCGACTAAACTGCTGGAATACTGTGCTGCAGGTGTCGCCCCGGTTTTAAATAGGACACGGGCCCACGAGTCTCTCTTGGGAGAAAATTATCCGCTGTTTGTTGACCACGATATAGAAGAAACTCTTCTCAGAATCAAGAGTGACGCGTCGCTTGTGTTTAAGGCCAGAGAAAGCGTCGCCAAAGCTGTCGAAGAATACGCTATTTCGGCCAGTGCTGAGCGGTTGGAACGGCACTTTTGCCGCGCGGAGCCTGACTATGTGACCGTGGCCAAAGGCCGCGAAATCAAACGTGTCGTCTTGGCTGGCCACGACTTAAAGTTTTGTGGTGAGCTTATTTCTTCGCTAAATAATCGTTCTGACGTTGAACTGCGCATTGATAAATGGACGAGCCTCCGTGATCACAATATCGCTGCTAGCCGAGAACTTGCCGAGTGGGCGGATGTTATTATCTGTGAGTGGGCGGGGCCGAATGCTATCTGGTATGCCAGTGAAAAGCGTCTTCGTCAGAAGCTGATCGTACGCCTGCATATGTTCGAACTAACAGCCCCGTGGATTACTTCCATAGATATGAGCACCGTCGACTCTATGGTTTTCGTATCAGACTATACGCGCCTGGAGGCAATACAACAGCTCGACTGGCCGAAGGAGAAATGCATAGTCATTAATAACTCCATTGACTGCGACGATTTAGCCCGACCGAAGTTATCGGATTCGAAGTATAGCTTAGGCATCACTGGAATAGTTCCCATTCGGAAGCGGCCCGATCGCGCTCTAAATGTTCTGGAAGCCCTACTTGAGTTCGATGACCGCTACGTCTTGCGAGTCCGGGGCAGGATGCCATGGAACTATCCCTACGAGTGGAAGAAACCAGCCCAACGAGATGCGTATATGGATTTCTATTGGCGAATCTCTGAAGATAAGTATTTACGACGTCATGTTTCATTTGAAGGCTTTGGACCGGACATGGGCAACTGGCTGCGCAGGGTGGGGTGGCTGTTAGCACCGAGTACGCGCGAATCGTTCCATCTAGCCCCCCTCGAAGGAATGGCCGCCGGTTCGATACCACTGCTATGGGAAAGAACGGGGGTTAATGAGATTTTCGGTGATCGATGGTCGGTAAGGACTGATCGGGAGGCTGTTAATTTCATACGCCGCACGAATGAGCTGTCGGATGAAAAGTTCGCCGAAGAACAAAGGTTTGCTTATGAGTTCTCTAGTCGGTACGATATTCGCACTCTGGAGCAAGCGTGGCTCAAACTGATACTGACGTGACTACGAAAGATGAGGGTCTCATTCCTTGAGTTTGCATACCCATACCTAGCAGATGGCAACGGCCTCCAGCGGGTTAGTTCGGCAAATGACGACTCACAATGGAATTTACGACCCGACCTGCTCAGCGAGTGACTCATGATCTTCGGAAAGCAGGGAGGCTCTTTTTTCCATTTAATCCGAAGAGCTTTAGTACGACCCTAATAGTGGTAGTCCCCCGGCTCGTGGGGAAGCGGACTCCCGGATGGTCATACTGCAACCCGGATAGGACTTCTCATGGGGAGATACACTTTGTATCTCCCCATGTTTCGGTATCGGGGCGGTGCTTTTCATGTGCTTGGTATCGGTGTTATTGGATCTTCACGGTTCGTGGAAAGTGACGCCAGGATGAGTATCATGCCGCCGTCCGGGTGCACAGGTCTTGAGGACAGTCGACTTGCTCCCTGCGTTCCGGTAGCCGGGACGGTGCGCTTGATGTGCGGTGTTGTTTGCCTCCTCCCTTGCCGGTGGTTCCGCCGGTGACAATGAGGACCTCGATGTCGTTCCGCCTCCGGCAGACGGTGCGGTACAGCTAGTTGGTCCCGTCAAGCTGGCGGCTTCCGCGAACACCCCGAGGTCCTCTTCGCGGTCACCGCGTCGGCCAGGGAGTCGGTGTGCTGCAGAACCCCGAGCTGCTCTTTGGCCCTTCCACAATTTCTGAAGCTCGCTGGTCGCGTTAACGGCGGCAAAGATCTCCTCCTCCAGCTGGTGTGCTGCCTTGTTCGAGAACGTGTCGCCGGCCCGAAGGAGTAGCATCCTAACCTTGTTGACGCCGCGACCCCGGGGTCCCTTGACCTGCTGGGGGCGGTTCCGACGGGCATCGGTCATTGCCTGGCTGCCGACGGAGACGAGATGGAATTGATCAACCGCGACAGCGGTACGGTGCGGCAACTTCCTCAACGCTTAATGGAACGCAGCCGATAAGTCGATGGTCACGGACCTGCACTCTCAGCGGCCACGCCAGCAGGTGGGCGCCGAAGCCCAGGTCTTCCCGGCCGTCGACCAGGCCAAGCACCTTGCCGATGTCCAGATAAACGAGGGTTGTCATCCATGCCTCATTCCGGATACACGTGCCCGACGCCGCCTCGCGAAAGAATCACACGGACCGGAGCCCGGTATGCATCGATGCCCAGCATCTGCGGCCTAGGTTCTGACCTCAGCAACGACATGTGCGCGGAGACGGCCGGTGGACCGGGCACCATACGGGCCAAAGGCCGTGGATTTGAGTATCGAGGGCTGCGAGCACATGGGTTCCACGCAGTACCAGCGGTACTTGTACCAAGAACACCCCGAGGTCGCCACCGACGGGAATGCACCGCATCCGTGGAAATCGCCGTTCCTTCCGCCGCGTCGCGACAACACCGCTCGTCGGGCGGCCCGGCGGCTGATCCGTTTCGACAATGATCTAGCGTTTGCCATCGTTTAGAAGGGTCGCGAAGATGACACGGTAATAGGCGGATTTTAGATGCCGGCGGCAGTGTCGAGCGCCGCAACGATAGGCTCAGTCAAGGGTGGTGGTTTGTTCCGGCTGCGGCCGTCCGACGACCGCCTCCGAGGAGCCTTGAGATCCTCTTTTCGGAATTCCACGCCGGCGAACGACTCCGCGCGGGGCGGCGCCATGAGCCGCTCGCTCACTTCCACAAACCAAGTAAGCAGCTTCTAGTCGCGGCTTCGGTCCGAAGACCGCGTCCAGTCAGTGAGCCGATGACGCAGAGGCCGTCGACTGGACGGCATCGGCTATAACGGCTCTTCAACTTTTAGCGTGGCGGCAGGTATTCAGCATGCTTGTTAGGCTGCCGTGTGCAACAATAGCCGAAGCCCGTAATGCTCATGATTCCGGTACCCGCGGGCGGCACGTTTGAGGTTCTTGGCGCTGAAGTTCGCCGCTTCGCTGCGCGCGTTTGTGACCCTGGTCCGGCGGAATGTGGGCAGCTCTTTGCGCCCCATTTTCTGGGTCAGGAACACTGACGTCGCCTGGCGCATTCTGGCCGCCTTCACGGCATTTTCGAGCTCGGCCCAGGCGCGGTGGGAGCCGTCGACGTGATCGGCATTCGGTAGCTGGCGGACGTGTTCCTTGACACCCCAGACGACACCAAGTTGAAGGTCAGCATATTTTTCTCCACCCGTCCGCGCTGGGCGAAGGACATGTTTTTCGTTGCCGCAGGTCAGCAGCTTCCGGTACTTCCAGGCCGGATCCGTGGTCTTGCCCCGCCTGCCGTGGAGGTCATACGCGAGCCACCACGTGCCATTGGTCCACGGTGATGGCTGCCTCCGGCCGGAGCCTGTCAAGTTGTTTGTGTAAGTGAGGTGGAGTCTCATCGGTTTAGGTAGGGTCCGACTCGGTCGGGGTAGTTCAGGACGAGGACGCCGAGGGCTTCGCTCCATCCTTGCGTGGTGGTTCCTTCGATGAGTTTGTTGACGGTCTTGGACCGGTTCTCCCGGGCTCTGCC
The DNA here is from genome assembly GCF_056780195.1 of Arthrobacter sp. SD1074B. NCBI lineage: Bacteria > Bacillati > Actinomycetota > Actinomycetes > Micrococcales > Micrococcaceae > Arthrobacter > Arthrobacter sp. SD1074B. The sequence goes on from NZ_JBRAZT010000001.1 coordinate 2,469,062, forward strand.
GTCGAGTTTGGCCCGTTCGCTGGCGCGTTTGTCTTCGATGTTGCAGATGGCCAGCCAGAGCAGCTTTACCGCGGGCGCATCGTTGGGGAAGTGCCCGCGGTTCTTGATGATCTTGCGCAGCTGGTAGTTCAGCGACTCGATCGCGTTGGTGGTGTAGATGATGCGCCGCACCGGCGGCGGGAAGGCCAGGAACGGGATGAATTTCTCCCACCCGTTGGGCCAGGTCCGGACCGTTGCGGGATACTTCCGTCCCAGATCGGAGGCCTCGAAGGCATCGAGGGCGTCCTGCGCGGCGTCGGCCGTCGGGGCGGTGTAAACGGGCCGCAGGGCGGAGGCGACCCTCTTGCGGTCCTGGTAGCCGATGAAGCGCATCGAGGCGCGGATCAGGTGCACGACGCAGGTCTGAACGGTCGCTGCCGGCCAGGTCGCGGCGATGGCCTCGGGGAAGCCGGTGAGCCCGTCGCAGCAGACAATCAGCACGTCCTTCACACCGCGGTTGGCGAGCTCGGCGCAGACCCCGGCCAGAACTTCGCGCCCTCGGCAGCCTCGACCCAGATGCCCAGGACGTGCTTGATGCCCTCCATGTCCACACCCACGGCGATGTGCGCGGCCCGGTTCCGGACCTGGTGTCCGTCGCGGACTTTGATGATGATCGCGTCCAGATAGAGGATCGGATACAGCGGCTCCAGCGGTCGTTTCTGCCACTCGAGGACCTCCTCAAGGACCTCGTCGGTGATCTTCGAAATCGTCTCGTGCGACAGTTCGTTGCCGAGCGTGGACTCCAGATGGTGGGCGATGTCCCGGACCGTCATCCCTCCGGCGTAGAGACTGATAATCATCTCATCCAGGCCACCGGTGCGGCGGGCGCCCTTGGGCACCAGATGCGGGGTGAACGACCCCTCACGGTCCCGCGGCACGGCCAGATCCACGTCCCCGGCGGAGGTTCCCAGCGTTTTCGGATACGACCCGTTGCGCGAGTTGGGTGGGAAACGGCCGATTGGGTCGCCCTTGTCATAGCCCAGATGCCCGGACAGCTCGGCCTGCAGCCCGCGTTCCAGCGAGGCCTTGACCAGCTGCTGGATGAAACCGTCCTTGCCGTCAAGCTCCAGTTGCCCGGCATCGATCTGCGCCATCAGCTCATCGAACGCGCCGGAGGCCTTCAACGCGTCCATGCTGCCGGCAGCCGCAGCCGTGCGGGCAAGCTCTTCGGCCAACTCTTCACGAGGCTTAGTCATAGCCACAATGATTCTCCAATCAATCGGCGACTACAGCTCTCCTACACAAACAATCTGACACCCTCTCCGGCCGGACCCTGCGGATGGCCTTGCGGAACTCGCAGGACATGTCCATCGCCACCTGTTACGCCACCAGCGCGGCCGGGCGCCGATCCAACCACGCACTACCTGACTGCGGCGGCCTTCCACTATGTCCAGGATCGCCCCGGTGTCCAAGTCCGTGAAAACGATCGACCCGGGCTCGACCAGCGTCAATTTGCCGGCATCATTTTCAGGTAGCGAATCCGCCGGAAGCGATGCTCGTCTACGCCCATCCGGGGGACCACACGACGGTCCATGCCGCCGTCCAGGACGGCCGTGTCCTCCATGACACGCATGGCGGTAGTCCACGACACACCCGAGACAGCTGCCCCCGGGAGACGGCCTGGAGCTCCGTAGACACGACAATGCCGGCCACCAGCCTGCTGGTCAGCCTCGAACGCAGCGGAATCTCATCCGTGGTCTGCATGAAGGACCGGCGCGCACACTGGGGTTCCAGACACGCCAGCCGCCGCTTCCGGACCCTGAGTTCCAACGGCTCCCCGGCGCACTGCGCGTCCCGAACACGACGGACCGGACGGGCATGGACAGACACGGGACGCCAGTACCCCGCAGTCCGGGGAGGCACCTTCCGTTCGACCGGCTCTACAAGAACCGTCTGGCCGGCACCGGAACACACCGCGGAGAGGACAACATCGCCCACCAAATTGAACAAAATCGACGCGGCATCACCCGTCTGCGTAATCCGTAACAAGGCTCGCAGTCCTCAGCAATAGATGTCTCGACAACACGCACGCTCGCAGGGCTACGAGCACCTTCAATTTGAAGGACACCACGCTAAAATTGATGAGCCGCTATAATTCGCTGGCGGCTGGCCACGGCTGGCACCCATGACGCTGTACTCGGGCAATCAGAAGAGGGCTTGGCGGCGTCGGCTACGAACCCGGTAATCATTCAAGGGCTCTGTGCCCTGTTTCAGGTTGACGCTTAGACGCACTCATCCCTACAGGACCACGGGCTCATTCGTCTTGAACGACACGAACTCCATCTCCCCACCAACCGCCAAGAAACCTTCTAACCACGCTCATCAGCGAAGAGCAGCATCACGTGACCACGTTTCCCCGACTGGAGTTCAGAATACAAGTAGGATTCCCGGCCGATCCGGTAGTGGCGTGTAGCGAAGGGTTTACGGTGCGTAGTGCGTAAAAGCTTGCACATCGGTCAGAACAGACTTCGAGTAGGCTTCGTAATCAAAACCAGCGGGATCAATGTTTGGATCGAATTCGTTTAGTTGTCGCAAGAAGATTTCAACATCGATCAATTCGAGCGCAGACGCCGAGTGCGCTCCGGGAAGTTTGGCTGCTGGTTCATGAATCGTCACCGACTTGACGTAGGGTCTCACTGTATTTACGAAATCCACGAGGCTTCCGCCCGTCGTGCGCTTGATCACGAAAACTTCTACGTCGGATCGTCCTAGAAGATTGAATGAGTGTAGGGCGGAACCTTGCGTTGAGACAACTTTGGATGCACTACGAGCAATGCTTATTTGGTCGGATCCACTGACTAGTTCGGGATAGACAGACTTGTAATCAAAGACTTTCAGAAAATCGGCTAAGTAATCTTCTCCCGCGACTTTCCCATAAGGCAAGCCCCGTGGCCTGCGATAGAAAATTTTCGAGCGAACACCGCTTTCCTGCAGGCTCTTTTGATTGTGACTGCTAAGAATATCCAGGTATGTCTCCGAATGAAAGTTGGAAAATAGAATTCCACCCTGCTGAGGAACCACGAGGTTCTCAAAAACGGACAATGTTCGGACAAAATGCAAATTTTCTATGCCGAAATACATAAATATGTCTTTTTGCCACGGCAGGAGGTTCTCAAACTGGAAACCCTCACGTTCCTCGACAGAGTCCACTTCAGGAAGAACCACGACTTCCTGACCTCGCCCACGCTCGAGTAGCGCCAACCAAATACGCGTCAACGATTCGGTCACAAAGTGGCCAAAATGTTTATGCAGCGGTCCTAGGTAAAGGTATGTCCCGGGAAAATATTCAGGTTCTTGGCCCTTCTTTCCGAACCCGGTGGGGTCTCCGTGTCGAAAACGAGACAGGCTCACAACTTTATCGTTAACCTGGCGCAACTGATAAATGAAATCAGGCGCATCAAGTATCGGTGCAATTCCTCCCCGAACAGAGCCGTTAGAGCTTGAAACGGCGCCTGGGAGAACCCGGGCATCGCGGACGCTGATGTAGCTAAGATCCCCGTAGTGGCCCGAAATGAATTGCTTTTCCATCAAAATCCATTCCGCAATGTTTGCTTCTTGGTGGTCAGTGCTCTTGCCTCAATTGGTCCTTGCTATGGGCTTCGATCACCAGGGCAATACCGGTCAGAAGGATACCATGCCGACAATCCGGGGCCCATCCGAAGGATCATGGCAGACTGCACCCAGTCGTGCAAAGCATTCGAGCGGGCGCATAGGCGTCTATATGTCCATCAATCCGAGGGCCACCGCACCACGCCGCCCGCGTCCTAACCGAGGCGCTGCGAAAACCGACACTGAACGTACCGCGCCGGGACAGCAGCGTGCCCGCAGAACGGCGTTAGGCTGTGCGCATGAACAGCTATGCGGTCTTCCTGCGCGGCGTCAACGTGGGCGGGATCAACATCAAGATGGCCGAACTCAAAGAGGCACTGAAGTCACGCCCGTTCTCCGCTGTGAAGACGCTCCTGGCCAGCGGCAACGTTGTGCTGGCCAGCGAACTCCCGCCCGCCCGCGTGAAGGCCGAGTTCGAAGCCTGCCTGCGGGAAACCTTTGGCTACGACGCCTGGGTAGTAGTGCTGGACGCGGGCCGGGTTGCCGCCCTCGTCGAGGCCTGCCCCTACCCCGCGGATGACACGGCCACGCACAGCTACGTCACGCTGTCTTCGGACGCCGGGGTACTCGCCGAGCTGTACGACGCCGGCCGTGGCCTTGAGGGCGTGGAGCTGACCCGGCTGGGACCCGAAGCAGTGGCCTGGCTGGCTCCCACCGGCGGCACTCTGGACAGCCCTTTCAGCAAGCTCACCGCCAAGGCCAAGTACAAAGCCAGCACCACCACCAGGAACCTGCGAACCCTGGTCAAGGTCCGCGACGCAGCGGAAAAGATGGCCGCCGACTAGGCACAGGCCTCTGCGGACCGTCAGCCTGCGGCGGCCCTAAGGGCGGTGGTGAAGGACTTGAGCCGGCTGATCTCCAGTTCCACCCGATCCACCACCAGTTCCTCCGCAACGGCGGCGACGGCGGCTTCGAGGCGCCTCCGGGCAGCCCGGGCGCGGGACCGCGCCGCGGCGCCCGCAATGAACTTGGCCGCCAGGGCCAACACGATACCCAGCAGCACTCCCCCGGCCACCATGACGGTGGGCATCGGCCAGCCCTCCACCCGGGGAACCTCCGGGACGGGCAACTGGAAGTACCCCAGCGCGGCCAGCACCCCCAGCCACCCCAGACCGCCCAGGGCCATGAGCAGGCCAAGCCACTGGACGACGTTGAAAGCGGTCCACCACCACGAGCTGCGCCCGGCCTTGAGGTCGGTGCCGGCGATGGCCTGGTCCAGCGCGTCGGGCAGCTGTTCCCGGCCCTCGCGGGCGGCGCCGCGGATGACCGCCCGCCAGGGGCCCGGGGCGCCATCGGAGGCGGCGTCGGCAAACTCCCGGACGGCGGCGTCGGTGCGGGCCCGTTCCGGTGCCCCCGCGGGTGGCAGCGAGGTCCGGTTCAACTCCGGCCGCGCCTCGGTCCGGCGCAGGTTCAGCCGCCGCAGCGGGTCAGGCCGGAAGCGGACCAGCCAGCGCGTCACCGGCCAGCCGGTCCGGCGTGTGGCCTCCTGCCGGTAGGAGCGCGCCACAGCGTCCACCACCAGCGTGACATTCGCGGCCACGGCCAGCTCGCCGGCCAGCCGGTCCCGGGTTCCGCCCTTGACGCCGGCAGCCTCGCCCGTGCCCGATGCCTCGGCCAGCCGTGCAGCGGCCCGGTCGACATCCGCGGCGAGCCGCTGCGAGAGCGCCAGCCGCTGCATGGCGACCTGGCGGATGGCCGCCCGGACCTTGTCCACGCCGGTACCGACGACGGCCGAGGCGCCCAGCACCTGGACTTTGCCCAGCCCGTCCCGCGCCAGGATGCCCTTCAGTGACTCCAGCACGGGACGGATCTCGTGCTCCGGCAGCCGGTCCACCTGGTTGAGCACCACCAGCGTGACGGCTGCGTGCGAGGAGAGCGGAGCGAGGAAGTCATGGTGCACCGCGGCGTCGGCGTACTTTTGTGGATCCAGCACCCAGACCAGCACGTCGACGAGGCCCACCATGCGCTGCACGATCTCGCGGTTCTCCGCACGGGTGGAGTCGAAGTCCGGCAGGTCCAGCAAGATCAGCCCGGTGGTGTCGTCGGCAAATCCGGGAACCGCGGCGGTGTGGTGCCGGTTGCGGACTTCCAGCCAGTCGAGCAGCCCGTCGCTGCCTTCGGCGCCCCAGACACCGGCGAGCGGTTCGGACGTGGTGGGCCGCCGGGCGGCCGCGGTGGCGATTTCCTCGCCGCTGACGGCGTTGAAGAGTGATGATTTCCCGCTCCCGGTCGCGCCGAAGAAGCCCACCACCGTGTGGTCGGCGGAGAGCGAACGCCGGGAACTCGCCCGGTCCAGGACCTCGAGCACCTCGTCCAGGGTCTCGTCCGGCAGGGCACCCGCGGCCAGTTCGCGGGCCTGGTTGAGCGCTTCCAGCCGGCGGTGCAGTTGCGAGGCCGATTTGGCGGCCGCGTGGCGGGTCATACGGAGGCCCCCAGCCGGCCGAGCGCCGCGGCCCGCCCGGCGAGGACGTCCGGTGGGACCCCGTCAGGCACGTCCAGCCGGACCAGGAAACGCTGCTGTTCCGCCTCAAGCAGCCGCTGGCACCGGGCCTGCAGGTCCTCGCGCGCGGTCTTGGCCAGCCGGCGCACGGCATCCTCACCAAAGACGGCTTCCAGCACGCGCTGGCCCACGACGGCGGTGCCGCCGGCGACGCCGATCTCAAGGCCGGTCAGGCCGGCGGTCATGGAGAAGACCACGATCATCAGCGCCGCGCCGAGTCCATTGATGCCGAAGGAGAGCCAGCGGGCCTGGCTGCGCTTGTCCTGGCCCTCGGTCCGGATCAGTTCCATCAGGCTGCCCTGCCAGGCGCGGATCTCGGCGGCCACCGCGTCGGCGAAGCCTTCGCTGGTGCCGGACAGGTCGTCGGTGCCAAGCAACTGCCGGCCCGCCGGGTCGGAGCGCCAGCGCTGGTCGGCGTCTTCGGCGGCATTGGCGGCCTCGTCGAGGATGACCGCCTGCAGGCCGGTCTCGATGGCGGTTTCCACCCGCACGGCCGGGGCGGGTTCGCCCCGGAAGAAGGCGCCCATCCGGTCCCGCAGCCGACCAATGTTCGCCTCCATGACGCGGAAGAACTCCCCGGTCCCGACGAAGTCCTGCCAGCGGGCCAGGACTTCACCGCGCAACAGGGCGCCGTCGCGGGTGGCGTCGAGGATCCGTCCGACGGCGTCCGCGTAGGCGCCGCGGGCGTCCCCGGCCAGCCGCCCGGCGGCGCGGTCCTGGGCGGCGACGGCGGCGGCAACGGCGTCGACCCGGCCGCCCAGCGCTTTGACCGTGCCGTTGAGCGTGCGGCGGGCGATCGCGGCACGGCCGGCGGCGTCGGCGGCGAGTTCCTGCAGCCAGTCGCGGAGTGGCGCTACGGTGTCGGCGGGCAGCATCCCCATCGCGTCCAGCCCCACCTCGGGGACGACGAAGAGCCGGGCGGAACCCAGGCCCTCGCGGCTGAGCATGGCCTGCAGGTCGGCACTGACTTCCTCCTCGGCGGCCGGCGGCACGCGGTCCAGCACCACGGCCACCAGGATGTCGCGTCCGGCGGCGTCCAGTAGCAGGCGCCAGGGCACGGCGTCGGCGTACCGGTTGGCGGTGGTGACGAACACCCACAGGTCGGCGGCGGCGAGGAGCTGGCCCGCGAGCCTGCGGTTGTCATCGGAGACGGAGTCGACGTCGGGCGCATCCAGCAGCGCGATGCCCTGCGGGACGGCCGGGTCTGCCGCGAGCACAAGCGAGGTGATCGCGGCGGCGTCCGGGGTGGGGCCGGCCTGGTGCGCGGGCAGGGGCGATGCGACGACGGTGCCGCGGATCCGGCTCAAGCTCGGCAGCACCCGCTGGTCCTCGAACCATTCGGCGTCGGCCGGGTGGTGCAGCAGGATGGGCTGGCGGGTGGTGGGGCGGATCGCGCCGGCACGGGTCACCGGGTGCCCGACGAGGCCGTTGACCAGGGTGGACTTGCCGGCTCCGGTGGAACCGCCGACGACGGCGAGCAGCGGCGCGTCCAGGCTCCGGTAGCGGGGCAGGATGTAGTCCTCCAACTGGGCGAGGGCCTGGCGGATGTCCAGCCGGGCGGTATCGGCGCCGGGCAGCGCGAGGGGCAGCGACACCGCTGACAGGTCCCGCCGGATCGCTTCGAGCAGTTCGACGGCGGCGCCCTGGCGTGCGGCGGGTGTCCGGTGCCCGGCGGGGCTCTGTGGTCCGTTGCCGGTGTTTTCGTTGGAGCTCACAGCATCATCATGCCAGTTGGCCGGGCCGGTTCAGGGCAGTCCCGGTCCGCAGCGTCCGACGGCGTTGATTGCCTCTTGGATCGCTGCCGGTCACGAACGATCGGCCAGGGAAGGGCTGTTCTTCCTGGTAGTGCGAAGTATCAGCAGTCCGAAGACGAGGAGAATGATGTCGCCGCCGATCATGAGAATCCACCTCCACGCGCTGCTGACGTCGCCGAGTTGGAGGGCGATGTCGCCGAGGGCATGGAGGATGATCAGTGGCAAGAGGGAGACGCCGCGCAGCCGCAGTGCAGCCAGGCCCACCCCGAAGCAGGTTGCCCCGACCACCTGCGCAGCGGTGATCGCAGGGTTGGCGCCGAAGGCGATGTTGGCCAGGTGCGTCAGGCCGAAAAGCGCTGAGGACAGCAGCGCGGACCTGACGGGTGTCCAGGAGGCGAGGCTTTTCAGGACCAGGCCGCGGAACCACAGCTCCTCGTAGATGCCGGTGGCAAGGTAGCCCAGAACGAGTGTCGTGCCGGCCTGCAGTCCGATGTCCTTGATGCCGGCCGCGAACGGCGCGAGGATGACCAGGGCGGGAACGATGATCAGCCTCGCGTGCGGCCGGCCCGAGGTGAAGAGTTCGCGGTTGGTCGCGGCGACGACGGCGCATGCGAAGGCGGCCAGTGCTATCACGGCGATGAAGCGTTGCTGCATGGGGTCCAGGCCCGGGGCCAGCAAGTTGATCAGCAGGGCTGCAAGGAGTGTGGCCGCTACGGTGATCCCGGTCAGCGTCAGCGCGGTGCGCAGGGGACGGGCGAGTGCGGTCTGGGCTTGAATCATGGTGCCTCTTCCTTCCGGTTCAGTGGCCAAGGGCGGGGACGGGTGCACCCGTACCGGCGGACACGGGCAGGGCCCGGCACCGGGTCAGGGTGGTGACCACCCGGGCGGCGACCATGGACAATGCCATGATCACGAATGCGGCGGTCCACGCGTCGGCTCCCGTAATGGCGTTGCTGATGGAGAAGTCCCGGATTCCGGCCGCCGCCCACCCGTTGGCTGACTCGGCGAACGCGATCCGTCCCCCGATGACCAGCAGCCACAGCAAGGCATACGGCAGCCCGGCCCTGCTCGTCACTGTCCCGTCGGCGCGGCGCCGGACCGGCATCAGCACTCCGGCGAGGATGCCCAGGGCGATGCCGGCACCGCCGCCGATGACGTCCAGGGCGAGGTCGTTGCCCCTCGTTGGGACACTGGACAGCAGGAGGACCCCGGCGACGCCGGCGAGCAGGAGGGGCAGGGCGAGGCGGCGGCGGGTGACGGGCCTGGTGCCAAGGTTGGTGGCGAGGATGAAGATGAGAAGGCCGGCGTTGAGCAGCCATTGTGCGGTGGTCATGGGATTCTCCGGTGCGTACAGGGGCCGCGATGCGGCCCGTGGTGTGTGCTTTCTTCAAAGCTACGCAGGAGAATCCGGCGGCGATTCGGCCCGTCGGTGGATTCCGAACCGAGAGGTTTGTCCACCCTGGGGTGGAGGCGTCATCCCCTGTGTGGAGAACCGGCTGGTGGAGGTCCGGCGGGCTCAGCCCGTGACCAGCCGGTGGCGGAAGGCGAAGCCGACCAGTTGGGCCCGGTCCCGCATGCCCGTCTTGGCGAGCAGGTGGTTGATGTGCGTTTTCACCGTGGAATCAGAGACGAAGAGCCGGTCAGCGATTTCCCCGTTGGACAGCCCTTCCGCCACGAGAACCAGGACGTCGGTCTCCCGTGGGGTCAGCCCGTGGGGTCGTTCCGGCGGCTGGGCGTCACCGGCTTCGGCGATCAGGCCCGCGTGATCGCCCCTGGCCAGGGCATCGAGGAGGCGTCGCTGGACGGTGGGGTCCAGTTGGGCCTCGCCGGCGGCGACGGTCACCAGCGCATGCTTGATCTCCTCCGCGCCGGCGTCCTTGGTCAGGAACCCCCGCGCGCCGGCCCGCAGCGCCGAGAACACCCATTGATCATCCGCATACGTAGTCAGGACGACCACTTTGGGTGCGGGTGTTTGCTGGCTGAGGATGTCGGTCGCTTCGACGCCGTTCATGACGGGCATGTGAAGGTCCATCAGTACGACATCCGGCCTTAGAATCTGGACCTGACGGACGGCATCGGCGCCGTCGACTGCCGCACCCACGACCTTGATGCCCTCCAGCAGACCCAGGATCATGGACAGTCCGTCCCTGACCACCTTCTGGTCGTCTGCGATCAGCACCCGCACCTCGGCCTCATTCACCGCCGACTCCCCTCTGCTACGTGCCACCAGCATCTCACGGGCACCTAGCAGACATGACGGCCCCGGAAGGCTCGTCGCGGAACAATCTCCACTCCAGGGTTGATCAGGCCGGGGACAGATTGTGACAGGATTCCAGCCATGAATCCTTCGCGCCACTGGCTCACACCTCTTGGCCTGGCCATGGTTGCCCTGGTGGTCCTCACCGCGGGTCTCGGCGGCCCAGGGTTCACCACCCACGGCCCCGGCCTCCTCAATCTGCTGGCAGCGCTGGCGTTCGCCGGCGCCGCCGTGCTGTTCCTGGTCCGCAGGACCCTGCCACCGGCCGCCGACGCCGCACTCGCGGCACTGATGGCGTTGGCCGTGGCGGGTATGCGGGTCGCGGACCCGGCAGGTGAAGTCATCGCCTTGTTCTTGCTGGCAGCTTTCGCCCCGCTGCGGCCGCCGCGGCCCGTCCTGGCTGTCGTGACCCTGCTGGGGGTGTTGGCGTTCAACGTCCTCCAGCTCAGTTCCGGGCATTCTGCCCTGACCCTGATCCTCGCGACGGACGCCGGGGCGGCGTTTTTCTTCTTGGTCGGCACCTTGCTTCGGAGGGAAAACGAGCAGCGGCTGCGCATTACTGCACTCCTCCAGGAACTGCAGGCCAGCCGCGAGGCGGAACAGGCAGCCACTCTTGCCGCGGAGCGCGGTCGGATGGCCAGGGAAATGCATGACGTCCTGGCTCACACGCTTTCGGGTCTGGCGCTCCAGCTCGAAGGTGCCCGGCTGCTGGCGCAAAATATCAACGCCGATCCCCGGCTGCTCGAAACAATCCAGCAGGCCCAGCAGCTATCCCGCTCCGGCCTCGCGGAAGCACGGCGAGCGGTTCATACCCTCCGCGGCCAGGAACTCCCCGGACCCGAATCGATCAGTTCCCTCGTCGAGCAGCACCGGCTCGTCTCAACCGGCGCGACGCGCTACCGCGCTCTGGGACAACCGGTCCCGCTCCCTCCGGAGGCTGCGCTGGCCCTCTACCGTGCCGCGCAGGAGTCACTGTCGAACGTCCGCAAACACGCCCCCGGATCAGACGTCGACGTCGAACTCGTCTGGGGACCGGACACGGTGGACCTGCGGATCACCAACACCGGTAGCGGCATCCCGGATTCCGCGCCGGATCCCGGGTACGGCCTGACCGGCATGACCGAACGCGCAGACCTCGCCGGCGGCACCGTCACGGCCGGCTCCTTCGAAGGCGGCTTCCGCGTCCACCTGTCCCTTCCCTGCCCGCCGCTCAGTGCGGATTAGGCAAGGGTCCCCGCCCAGGTTTCCGCGCAAGTGACGACGGACCCTTGCATCCACCCGTGGGTGGACGTGTCCGGAAGCCTTTGCGTGGACTGTCATCGCGGTGGGACGCGTGGTTGGCGACGGCGCATTCTTCTTCTACGTCCAGGACGTGGCAGTCCACCCTCGCCACCGGCGCCGGGGCCTGGGTGCCACCATCATGCAGCGCCTTCGCTCCCAAGTTGCGACCCTGGCCGGGGGAACCGCGTTTCTCGGCCTGTTCTCAACGCCGGAGGCCGAACGGCTGTATCACGGCACTGGCTTCGCGCCCCAGCACGGATTGACGGGCATGTGGCAGGTCCTGGCCGACGGCCACCCGGACCTGACCCAGAGTGAGGTCTGAACTGAAAAACGGCCCCGGGCTGATGCCCGGGACCGTTTCATTGGTGACCCCAGCGGGATTCGAACCCGCGTTACCGCCGTGAGAGGGCAGCGTACTAGGCCGCTATACGATGGGGCCAAGCACTTTCCAAACAGCATCTCTGCCGTTCAAGCCAAGTCAGTATTTCATAAACTCAGCGTGTGTTCCAAATCGGCCTAGCCGCTTCGAAACCCCTGATTTGCCGCGGAAATCCGCGCTTCTTCAGAGCTGGGATACCAGGACTCGAACCTAGAATGACGGTACCAGAAACCGTAGTGTTGCCAATTACACCATATCCCAATGGAACTTTCGGGCCGGTTCCGCAGGTCCAAACCTGCGCTCCCGGCGCCTCAGCACGAGTAATTACTTTACCCGAGAGTTTTGTCCGACACAAATCGGGCTGCCGTCAGCGCCGGGCCGCCACGTCCAGACCTCCCGATCACCGCTTATTGAAGTCCTCCCGTGAAAAACCCCGCCAATCCGGCTCCGGCACGTTTACGCTCGGTATGGTACCGACGAGTAAGAAACCCTCCCTCACTGGGCAACGGGCATGGCATCGCCTTATTCCGCATGTTATCTGTGTCACAGTTGCAGCCCGGCGGGTCAGGCCAGCAGCTCCAGCAGGGATGCGACCTCGCGGCCGGAGAAGTCCGGCGCGGACTCCCCACCGCGGTTCAGCCAGACGCCCAGCAGGCCCGCCGCCGTCGACCCTTCAGCATCGAGGAGGCGGTTGTCGCCGACGTACAGCGTCTCGCCGGGGCCGGTGCCGAGCCGTCGCACGCCTTCGAGGTAGATCGCGGGATCCGGTTTGGGCACGCCGACCGTGTCGGTACCCACGAGCACCCCGATGCGCTCCAGCCCGGCAGCGTCCAGCTTCACCCGCTGGTAGTCGTGCACATTGTTGCTCACAGCCCCGTACGGCACCCCGGCGCCGTCGAGGGCATCCAGCAGCGGTGCAACGTCGTCAAAGGCGCGGATATAGCTGTGCTGGAGGCTGGCGTAGGAGCTGACCCAGTGGTGGGCCTGCTCGCCCTCTTCGAGTTCGACGCCGAAGTGCCCCAGCGCCGCCCGGCCGCGCAGCAGCCGCTGCTCGTTGAAGCTCAGCTCGCCGGCCAGGTAGCGGTCGTAATAGTGCGTGGTCTCGCGCGTAAAGATCCGTCCGAACCGCTCCCAGCCGGCCTCGTCGAGGCCGGGCAGGAGGTGTTCACTGACGCCGCGCAGCGCCGTCGTCATCGCGAATTCCAGGTCCACGAGCGTGTCGTCGATGTCGAACAGCACCCCGCGGATGCCGTCCAAACCGGCGGCGAGGACCCCGCCGCCCGGGCCGGTCCCGCGGTCCATCAGCCGCGGAACGCGCGCAGGCGGGCCAGGGACGAATCCTTGCCGAGGATAACCATGGACTCGAACAGCGGCGGGGAGATCCGCCGCCCGGAGACGGCCGTGCGGACCGGGCCAAAGGCCAGGCGCGGCTTGACGCCCAGGCCCTCCACGAGGGCCTCCTTGAGCGCGGCCTGGATGTTCTCCGCGGTCCAGTCTGCCACCGGCTCCAGGGCCGCCAGGGCGGCGTCGAGGACTTCGGTGAGGTTCTCCGGCAGGCCCTTGCGGGCATCGTCGGCGACGTCGATCGCGTCGTCGGCCTTGAACAGGAAGGCCAGCAACTCCGGGGCTTCGCCGAGCAGCGAGATGCGCTCCTGGATCAGCGGTGCCGCCTCGGCGAGGATCTCTTCCTCGCGGGCGGTCAGCTGCTCGCCGACCAGGCCGGCGGACTGCAGGTACGGAACCAGGCGGCCGCGGAAGTCCTCCGGGTCCAGCATCCGGATGTGGGTGCCGTTGATCGCTTCCGCCTTCTTGATGTCGAAGCGGGCCGGGTTTGCCAGCACGTCGTTGACGTCGAAGTTCTCGATCAACTGCTCCACGGTGAAGATGTCCTCGTCGGCGGAGAGGCTCCAGCCGAGCAGGGAGAGGTAGTTCAGCAGGCCTTCGGGGATGAAGCCGCGGTCCCGGAGCAGGAAGAGGTTGGACTGGGGATCACGCTTGGAGAGCTTCTTGTTGCCCTCCCCCATCACGTACGGCAGGTGGCCGAAGACCGGCAGGTAGCTGGCGACGCCGATCTCCATCAGCGCGCGGATCAGCACCACCTGGCGGGGCGTGGAGGAGAGCAGGTCCTCGCCGCGCAGCACATGGGTGATGCCCATCAGGGCGTCGTCCACCGGGTTGACCAGGGTGTAGAGCGGCGAGCCGTCGGCCCGGACGATCACGTAGTCCGGGATGCTGCCTGCCTTGAAGGTGATGTCGCCGCGGACCATGTCGGTGAAGGTGACGTCTTCGTCCGGCATCCGCACGCGCAGCACGGGCTTGCGGCCCTCGGCCTTGAACGCGGCGAGCTGTTCCTCGGACAGGTTCCGGTCAAAGTTGTCGTAGCCCAGCTTGGGGTCCCGGCCGGCCGCCCGGTGGCGGGCTTCAACTTCCTCCGGGGACGAGTAGCACTCGTAGGCGTAGCCTGCCTCCAGGAGCTTGGCGACGACGTCCTTGTACAGATCCAGACGCTGGGACTGGCGGTACGGCTCGTGCGGGCCGCCTACTTCCACGCCTTCTTCCCAGCTGATGCCGAGCCACTTGAGCGCCTCCAGCAGCTGCTGGTAGCTCTCCTCCGAGTCGCGCGCCGCGTCCGTGTCCTCGATGCGGAACACGAAGGTGCCCTTAGTGTGCTTCGCGTGGGCCCAGTTGAAGAGGGCCGTGCGGATCAGGCCGACGTGCGGGGTGCCGGTGGGTGACGGGCAGAACCGGACTCGGACCGGGGTTTCGGCGGTGACTTCACGGGTCATTTCCGTGGTGGCAGTGCTGGAGACGGCGTCGGGCGCAGAAGGAGTAGTCATAGTGGTACCAACTTTACCGCGTGCCCGCCAGCCGCCTTAGCGCCTCCGGCTGCGCGGCGGACCTGGGCGGGACAGGATTTTCACCAGGTAATACCCGGCAAGGGCCAGTCCCGCCCCGAGGAGGGCCAGCGCCAGCCATAGCGGACCGTCGAACCAGTTGACGGCGCGGGCTGCCATCGCGAACGTGCCAACCGAACCCAGCACGTAGAGCAGGAACGAACGGCGGCGCCGGGAGCCAGAAAGCGCGCCGCGCCACCCGCCGTCGTTAATTTTCAGTTCCTGCAGGGGCGCTAGCGGCGGACTACCGGGTTGGACAGGCGGCCGATGCCCTCAATCTCAACCTCGAAGCGGTCGCCGGCCTGGACCAGGCCGACGCCGGCCGGGGTGCCCGTCATGATGACGTCGCCGGGCAGCAGGGTGAAGGCCCGCGAGACGATGGAAACGAGTTCCCGGACGCCGCGGATCATCTGGCTGGTGCTGCCGTCCTGGCGGAGATCGCCGTTGAGCCGGCCCTGGATCTGCAGGTCTTCGGTGTCCAGTTCGGTTTCGATCCACGGCCCCAGCGGCGCGGAGGTGTCGAAGCCCTTGGCCCGAGCCCACTGCAGGTCCGTCTTCTGGACGTCGCGGGCGGTGAGGTCGTTGCCGCAGGTGTAGCCGAAGACGACGTCGTCGACCCGCTCCTCCGGGACGTCCTTGCAGATCCGGCCGATCACGACGCAGAGCTCGGCCTCGAAGGAGACCTCCTCGGAGAACTCCGGCAGGATGATCGGATCGTTGGGCCCGATCACCGAGGTGTTGGGCTTGAGGAAGAGCAGCGGCTGTGCCGGGACCTCATTGCCGAGCTCGCGGGCGTGTTCGACGAAGTTGCGGCCGACGCCGACGACCTTGCTGCGCGGGATGATCGGCGCCAGCAGGCGGACGTCCTCGAGCTTGTGCTTGACGGCGGTACGCTCCACACCGTGGAAGAAGGGGTCGCCGTTGATGACAGTGACCTCCTCACTGCCGGGCTGGCCCTCAACAATGCCGTACATGGGATCAGAATCGACTACAAACCGGGCGATACGCATGGTTCCTAGCGTACCGTCTTGCCCGGCAAGCCTCCGGACGCGGCACGGACCCGGCTGCCCGCGCCGCCGCCCTCCCAACTGGCTGGCAGCAGGGGCCGTTTTGAGCCGCCAAAACGGCCCCTGCTGCTAGCTGGTTGGGCGAGGAGTTAGTTGGAAGAGCCGCGCAGGTAGTCCAGCTGCGCGGCGACGGACAGTTCCGCCGCCGGCCGCACGGCCGGGTCGACGGCGGCGTACACGGCGTCGGCCACTTCCGCGATGCCGGCGTCCGCGCCGAGGTCCGCGAGGGCGGTGCGGATCTGCGCGAGGCGGTCCTGCCGGTGGTCCCGGTAGGCGCGGACGATGCTGTCCAGCGCCGGCAGCATGGGACCGTGGGCGGGCAGGACGGTGGCCGGGCCCAACGTTTCGAGCCGGTCCAGGGAGTCGAGGTAGTCCCCCAGCCTGCCGTCCGGATAGTCCAGGACCGTGGTGCCGACGCCCAGGATCGTGTCGCCGGTGAGCACGGCACCGTGGGCGCCGTCGCCGGGGAGGTGGAAGCAGACCGAGTCGGAGGTGTGGCCCGGCGTCGCCAGCACCCGTATTTCCACTCCGGCGGCGTGCAGCACCTCGCCCTCCCGGAGCGGCTCTCCCCCGTGGCAGTGCGCGGGGTCGGCGGCCCGGACGGGGGCGCCGGTAAGTTCCGCGAACCGTGCCGCGGCCGCGGTGTGGTCGGCGTGGCGGTGCGTAATGAGGATCAGTTCTACGGCGCCGTACTGGGTCAGCTCGCGCAGGTGTTCCTCGTCGAGGGGTCCCGGGTCCACGACCACGACGCCGGCCGAGCCAGGCGCGGCCACCACGTAGGAGTTCGTGCCGTGCAGGCTCATCGGGCCCGGATTGGGGGCGAGGCGGAACCGCGTCAGCTCGGTGCTGCGGATCAGGGCGCGGGCATCATCGGGAATCACCCTTCCATCTTCCCACCGGGGCGCTCAAAGGAGCAGCAGCATGACGAGGGGGTACGGCCGGCCACCGGCTCCGCCCCGGACTTCCGTACCTTGAAGGAGCTTTCGCCGAAGCTATGCGGCGAGCAACCGAGGTTCCTGCACGTGAAGTTCCCCGCCGGAGAGGGGCGTGATGCGGACCCGGACCCGCGGGCTTCCGGTGAGCGGCAGGATGACGTATTGGTGCGCCTGTTGGAACCCTGCGGCGGGCGAAAGGGAGAGAGTCTTTGCCGACGTAAAGGAACCCGGGCTGCCCGGGTCAAGGACCTCCAATTTGACCCGCACCCCGGTGGTCGAACGCATTGAGACCCGCAACTCCCTGGCCGAGCCGGCGTAGGCGCCAACCTGCACGTCTTTGAACAATGCCAGGGACCGTGAGCCGCGCCGAGCGTAGCTGACACCTGAGTCCGTGCGGCGGGCCCAGTTGGCGGTTGGCCCGTTCCAGCCGTTCCACCCTCGGGCGAAACCTGCGCCCGAGGAAACGAGGTCGTGGCGGGACGAACTTGAAAAGCTCGACATCATCAAACCCGTGGTCGTGAGGATCTCCAGCCTGCCCGCGTTGCGTTCGCGGGCGCACCAGGCAAAGAAGACCTCAATCGCCTGCAGGTCGACGTCGTCCACGAGGCTCGGATGGTACATAAAACAAACACCACGTCTTTGGCGCCGGGCCGCAGCGATGAACTCGGGCCCCCGCCTGGCATAGTCTGCGTTCTCGATGCCGACGTGCACGGCGCCCATGCTATCCAGCGGGTTACCGGTCATCGGCCAGTACCCGGGGACGTAGCCGGTGGACATGGCATGTTGCTGGGTGATCAGCCGCCCGGCAAGATACTTCTGGAATGAATACTGCGTCTTGCCCCCTGCGAAGCCGAGATACTTGGTGCCACTGACGCCTGGAGGGACGAACAACTCAAGCGGCAGCTTCGGCAACGCCGCCGCCAGTGCGTTGCGTGAGTAGACGATTTCCTCCCGGAGGCGCTGGGGAGTGTTGGCGTCGGTGTGGGTGGCGCCGTGATTGGCGACTTCAAGTCCGTTGACGAGAGCAAGCGCCTGCAGGCGGGGGAACGACAGCCCGGTGCTGCCGTTGGCCCCGGTTTCAATCCTAAACATCTGCGACATGGCGGCAATCGTGACCGGAATACCGTACTTCTGGTGCAGGGGCAGGAGCCGGGAGGCAAATTTGGTGAGGTGGTGGTCGCAGCGAAAGGCGACGGCCACTTTGCCGCCGGTCCCGATCACGCCCCCGCGCCGGGCGACAAATGCCTCCACCAGGCCGGTGTTCGGCATGAACGAGTATGATCCGGGGGCGCCCTTGGCGGCGCTCATCGGAGCAAAGACGGCGGCGGCACCGAATGCACCCGCGTACAGGAAGCTTCGGCGGCTCAAGTTCTGGCCGTCCCTAAGATGGCCGGGCTCCCCCACGGCGTCACTCTGGCTCAACTCGGTCATGGGCTGATTGTGGCCCTGAAGCCTTCACCGGGACAGGGACTTCCGGCCCGTCACTGAGGGGGGCGCCTGCAAAAAGCGACGGCGGTCCGCACCGGGAGGTGCGGACCGCCGTCGTACGTGTTGCTGCGGGCTACGCCAGGCGGGTCAGCCAGCCGTGGGTGTCCTCGACGGTGCCGGTCTGAATGCCGAGCAGCTGCTCGCGGATGGCCATGGTGGTCTCGCCGGCCGTGGCGTCCTCGGAGCCGATGAACTCGGTCTCGTCCTTGAGCACGCCGATCGGCGTGATCACGGCGGCGGTACCGCAGGCGAAGACCTCGGTGATTTCGCCGGAGGCGACGCCGTCGCGCCACTCATCCAGGGTGATCTTGCGCTCGGTGATCTCGCGGCCCATGTCCCGGGCCACCTGGATCACGGAGGAGCGGGTGACGCCTTCAAGGATGGTGCCGGACAGCGCCGGGGTGACCAGCGAGCCGTCCTTCATCACGAAGAAGACGTTCATGCCGCCCAGTTCCTCGACGGCATTGTCATTGAACTGGTCCAGGAACAAGACCTGCTTGCAGCCGTGGGCCTCTGCTTCCTGCTGGGCGATGAGGGACGCGGCGTAATTGCCGCCGCACTTAGCGGCGCCGGTGCCGCCGCGGCCGGCGCGGGCGTATTCGCGCGAGATCCAGATCGACACCGGCTTGAGCTCGCCGCCGAAGTAGTTGCCGGCGGGCGAGGCGATGACCCGGAAGGACACTTCGCGGGCGGCGCGCACGCCCAGGAACGCCTCGGTGGCGATCATAAAGGGGCGCAGGTAGAGCGCCTCGCCGTCACCGGAGGGAACCCATTCGCGGTCCACGGAGACGAGTTCGCGGATGGCCGTCAGGAAGTATTCCTCCGGCAGTTCCGGGAGCGCGAGCCGGCGCGCGGACCTGTTCAGCCGGGCGGCGTTGGCCTCGGGGCGGAACGTCCAGATGGAGCCGTCGGCGTGGCGATAGGCCTTGAGCCCCTCGAAGATTTCCTGGCCGTAGTGCAGCACCGCGGCGGAAGGATCCAGCATGATGGGGCCGTAGGGTTCGATTCGGGGATCGTGCCAGCCGCCCTTGCCCTCGGCATCGACGCTGTAGTCGACGATCGCGGTGTGGTCGGTGAAATGGTCGCCGAATCCCGGGTTGGCCAGGATGGCTGCACGCTCTTGCGCGGACTTCGGGGTCGCCGAGAGCCGCTGGCTGAATTCGACGCCATGGGCAGTCTGGGTCATGGTTCCTCCACGGTCGGCTGCCTGGTGTGTGAACGTGGTTCAACCTCGGACCACGGCAGCATGTTGGTGATTCGAAACAAGCTTACGCCCGATGCCCGGGCCGGTACCGGCGCTGCCGGTCGCCGCCTTGCGGGCGGCGGCGACCCGGCTGCCTGCGCGTGCTAGAGCCCGGCGGCGATCGCGTCGCCGATGGCGGCGGTGCTCCGGAAGCTGCCGTCCCGGCTTTCGACGTCGGCGGCGACGGCCGCCTCGATTTTGCGGGCCGCGGCGGCGTAGCCCAGGTGGTCCAGCAGCAGAGCGGCGGACAGGATGGCGGCGCTCGGGTCGGCCTTCTGCTGGCCGGCAATGTCCGGGGCGGAGCCGTGGACCGGCTCGAACATGGACGGCGCGGTGCGGTCCATGTTGATGTTGCCGGAGGCCGCCAGGCCGATCCCGCCGGTGATCGCCGCGGCGAGGTCGGTGAGGATGTCGCCGAACAGGTTGTCCGTGACGATCACGTCGAAGCGGGCCGGATCAGTGACCATAAAGATGGTGGCCGCATCCACGTGCAGGTAGTCGTGGCTGACCTCCGGGAACTCCGGCGCCACGGCCTCGACGGTCCGCTTCCACAGGTGTCCGGCGAAGACCAGGACGTTGTGCTTGTGCACCAGGGTCAGCTTCTTGCGCGGGCGTTCGTTGGCGCGGCGGAAGGCGTCGCGGACCACACGCTCCACGCCGTGGGCGGTGTTTAGCGAGACCTCGGTGGCCACCTCGTGCGGGGTGCCGGCCCGGAGCGTGCCGCCGTTGCCGACGTAGGGCCCCTCGGTGCCTTCGCGGACCACGATGAAGTCGACGGTTCCGGGGTTCGCGAGCGGGCTGCCGACGCCGGCGTAGAGCCGGGAGGGGCGCAGGTTCACGAAGTGGTCCAGGCTGAAGCGCAGCTTGAGCAGCAGCTCGCGTTCGATGATGCCGGAGGGGATCCGGGTGTCGCCTGGGGCAGCGCCCACCGCGCCGAAGAGGATCGCGTCGCGCGTCCGCAGGTCCGCCAGGGTCTCCTGCGGCAGGGTCTCCCCCGTCTCCAGCCAGTGCTGGGCGCCGAGCTGGTAGTGCGTCTGCTGCAGGTCGATGCCTTCGGCGGCGGCGGCCTTCTCCAGGACCTTAAGCGCCTCGGCGGTGACTTCCGGGCCAATGCCGTCGCCGGGGATAACTGCCAGATCAATGGTGGATGCGCTCATGGATTCAGCGTAGCCAAGGAATCCACATGGTGGTCAACTTGTCTCATTATCCGAACAGCCGCCGACCGCCTAAGGCAATGCCACCGGGGAAGCCACTACGACGACGTTTTGGCCCCAGAGGTCCCCGGTGTAACAGGAAATCAACACGAGCCTGTTGGGGACCACCGCCCAGACAGGGCTGTCCTTCAGGGTCGACTTCACATAGGTGGTCACGGAATCGACCTTGTAGCTGATGGTTCCGGTCGAGGTCTGCACCGTCAGCTTGTCCCCCGCCGCGGCCAGTGTGCTCAACCGGTTGAACGGGGCGTCGACCCCCTGCCAACTGTGCCCGACGACGTAGGTCGTGTTGATCGAACCCGCGCCCGGGACACCGAAGGGCGCCAGCCAGTATCCGGCCATGGTTTCCGGCGGGACAATGCTCTGGCTCGCGGCCTCCTCCGCACTGGGCTCAAGTGGATGGACGGGCACATCCATCCGTGCCGCCGGGTAACTGATCCGCAGCGGGGCGGAAGCCTTGGGGCCGTGGACCACTGGCGTCGTTCGTTGCAGTGCAGTCGGGGGTGCGGTGCGGGCAGCGTCCGACGTCGGCCGGGCGGAGGGTGCCGGCGTGGCCGAGGCGGGGACCGATGTGGCACCCGCGGGAGGGGCTCCAGCAGCGGGTCTGGCGACTCCTCCCACGCTGGATGCTCCGCCAAAAGCCCCGTACAGCAGCCAGGCAGCCAGCAGGCCGACAGTGCAAAGCACCAGCAGTGTCTTGTCCCAACCGCGCTGCGGGCTCCCGCGCTGGGGTGCCTGGGCGAGCTGGTCGGAAGCGCGTTGGCGGGCCATGGGAGCTCCTGGCTGGGTAATTACCCGAATGGTGTAGCGGTGCGGGCCGGCCGACTCTGGCAGCCGGCCCGCGTTGTCACTAGCTGTTAGCGTTCCTGCGGACAGTGCCCCGGAGCAGGGCCGTAGCGGCTCCTGCGGCGAGGAGCCCCGTCAGGACGGCGAGCCAGGCCGGCGTCCCGGTCATAGGTTCGTCCTCAACAGCCGTCTGGACGTTGTAGCCCATGTTGACCACGGGAGCCGCAGCGCCCTGCGCCGCGCCGGCGGGCGGTGTCACAGGTTTGGCGACGGGTGGTGCTGCGGGCTTCACAGCCGGAGGGTTATTAGGCTCGTGCGCCGGCGGGTCCTCACATTCGTCCTTGTCCCACTTGCCCGGCCAGTCGCAGTCATCGCCGTGGTGATGACCCTTGCCGCCCTTGTCCCACTTGTTCGGCCAGTCGGCGAGGTCGCCCCTGTCTCCATGGTCGCCCTTGTCGCCGCGGTCGCCACGGTCCCACTCGCCCGGCCAGCCGGCGTGGTCGGCCTTGTCGCCACGGTCGCCGTGACCGTCCGCCTCGCATTTATCTCCCTCGCCCGGCCAGTTGGCGTGGTCGCCATGGTCTCCATGGTCGCCCTTGTCGCCATGGTCGCCATGGTCGCCCTTGTCGGGCCAACCGACATGGTCGCCCTTGTCTCCCTTGCCTCCCTCGGCGCCGGGCTTATGCGAGTTGTCCGGCTTATCCCCCTTGTCCCCGGGCTTGTGGGAGTTGTCCGGCCTATCCCCCTTGTCCCCGGGCTTGTGGGAGTTGTCCGGCCTATCCCCCTTGTCCCCGGGCTTGTGGGAGTTGTCCGGCCTGTCCCCCTTGTCCCCGGGCTTGTTGGAGTTATCCGGTGTTCCACCGTTGGCCGGCGGGATCGTCACCGGGCCCGGCAACGCGTCCGGCTTTTCCGAAGTGTTCGGTGTCCCGGAGCTGTCCGGATTGCCCGTTGCGTCCGGCGTGCCCGACCCGACCGGCGGGATCGTCACCGGGCCCGGCAACGCGTCCGGCTTTTCCGAAGTGTTCGGCGTCCCGGAGCTGTCCGGATTGCCTGTTGCGTCCGGCGTGCCCGGGGTGCCCTGCTGGCCGGACCCCGGAGTCTGGGCCGGTCCACCCTTCCCAGGCAAGGACTTCACTGTCCCGTCCTGGCTGGCACCGTCGCTCCCCACGTCGGCTGCGTTGGCCGTGCCTGCGGTTCCCAGCAAGGCCAAACCTAAAATCCCCATTGTTGCGATGGTTCGTCTCATTATTGGTTTGCTCCATCACGAGTCGACTTTCGACCTGACGGCGCCACGCGGAGTAACTCCGGGGCCGGGGAACGAGCCCCGGCCTGATTCATTGAGGGTGAGTGATGATAGTTACTCCCCAGCGGTTTCATCAAGCCGCTAACGCCCGTAACGCTATGACGGGGCCATGCGGCCCGTCCCGAGTAATCGCTGCCCGCTTTCGGCGCCAGACCACCCGATCTGCAGGAGAAACTACTTGTACGCCGCCTCGGTTAACAACCGCGAGGTGACATTTCGCGGCAATGTCCGGCGGGATCATTGGCGCGAAATGCCACCTCGACGGTGTGCAGTCAGCGGAAGGGGTACCGGGGGCTACGCCTCGGCGGGCTCCTCGTACTTGGGGAACACCGGGGCCGGGGCGGGCAGCGGCGTGCCGGCCTCGATGGGGGTGTCCAGTGCCGCGAAGTCGCGGGCGTCACCCTCCGGCTGGCCCAGGGTGTCGAGAATGGCCGCCGTCGCCGTCGGCATCACCGGCTGGGCGAGGATGGCGACGATCCGCAGCACCTCGAGGGTGACGTACAGGACCGTGTTCATGCGCTCGACGTCGGTCTTGCGCAGCACCCACGGCGCCTGGTCGGCGATGTAGGCGTTGGTGTCACCCAGCACGTTCCAGATCGCCTCGAGCGCGCGGCTGAATTCCTGCTTCTCGAACGCTGCCCGGGCGATGTCCAGCAGCCCCTTGGCCTGGCCCAGCAGCGCGGCGTCCTCGGCGCTGAAGCCGGCCGGTGCCGGAACGCGGCCCTCGCAGTTTTTGGCGACCATGGACAGCGACCGCTGCGCGAGGTTGCCGAAGTTGTTCGCCAGGTCCGAGTTCATCCGGCCCACAATCGCGTCGTGGCTGTAGTTGCCGTCGGCGCCGAAGGGGACCTCGCGGAGCAGGAAGAACCGTACCTGGTCCAGGCCGTACTGCGCCACCCAGTCGGCCGGCGCCACCACGTTGCCCAGCGACTTGGACATCTTGATTCCCTGGTTGTGCAGGTGGCCGTGGATCATCACGCGCTTGGGCAGTTCCAGCCCGGCGGACATCAGGAACGCCGGCCAGTACACCGCGTGGAACCGGGAGATGTCCTTGCCGATCACGTGGACGTCTGCGGGCCAGTACTTCCGGAAGCTCTCCGAGTCCGTGTCCGGGAAGCCGACGCCGGTCAGGTAGTTGGTCAGCGCGTCCACCCAGACGTACATCACGTGGTCCGGGTTGCCCGGGACGGGGACTCCCCAGTTGAAGGAGGTGCGGCTGATCGAGAGGTCCTCGAGGCCGCCCTTGACGAAGCTGATGACCTCGTTGAAGCGGCTGTGCGGGGCGCCGAACTCGGGCTGGTCCGCGTACAGTGCCAGCAGCCGGTCCTGGTAGGAAGAGAGCTTGAAGAAGTAGCTTTCCTCTTCCGTCCAGGTCACCTCGGTGCCGGTTTCGGAGGCGTAGCGGAGCCCGTCCTCGCGGACCTCGGTCTCGTCCTCGACGAAGTAGCGCTCGTCGCGGACCGAGTACCAGCCGGCGTACTTGGACAGGTAGATGTCCCCGTTGGCTTCCATCCGCTGCCAGAGCGCCTTGGCCGCCTCGTAGTGGTCCGGGTCCGTGGTGCGGATGAAGCGGCTGAGCGAGATGCCCAGGTCATCGCTCATTTGCCGGAACGCCGCCGAGTTGCGGTCGGCGAGCTCCTTGACCGGGATGCCTTCCTTTTCCGCCGTCTGCTGCATCTTCAGGCCGTGCTCGTCCGTGCCGGTCATAAAGAAGACGTCGTAGCCGTCTAGCCGCTTGAACCGCGCCATCGAGTCGGTGGCGATGACCTCGTAGGCGTGGCCGATGTGCGGCACGCCGTTGGGGTAGCTGATGGCCGTGGTGATGTAGAACGGGGTTTTGTCGGAAAGCGTCACGTTATTAACCTAGATCAGTTCGGTCAGGGTATCGCTCTGGCGGACAAGTTCGTGGTCGTGTGAAGCGACCAGGACGGCGATGCCGTCGGACGTCGTGTCCTTGAGGATGCTGATGATGCGGTTGGCCGAGGTGCGGTCCAGGCTCGCGGTGGGCTCGTCGACCACCAGCACGCGGGTGCCGAGGATCAGGGCCCGGGCGATCGCGACGCGCTGGCGTTCACCGCCGGAGAGCTGGGCGGGACGGTGCCGCATGCGACGGCCCAGGCCCACGAGGTCCAGCAGGTCCTTGGCCATGTCGCGGCGCTGTTCGACCTCGCCGTCGGGCACGGCCGGCAGCAGCACGTTTTCAAGCGCGCTCATCCCGTCGATCAGGGCACCGCCCTGGTCGACGTAGCCGATCAGGGCCCGGCGGCGGTCCGCAATTTCGTCGTCGCCCATGGTTTCGAGCGAGTCGCCTTCCCAGAAAACCCGGCCCGACGTCGGCAGGGTCAGGCCCGCGCCGACGGTCAGGATGCTGGTCTTGCCCGAGCCGGAGCGGCCGGCGACACAGTGCATTTCGCCGGCGTGCAGCGTCATGTTGAAATCGTCGACGACGTTGACCGCCTCCGCGCCGCCCTTGCCGCCGCCGTAATGGATGGTGATGTTGCTCAGTTCCAGCGGCGTGGCGTGGTCCGTGGCCTTCACGATCGTGTTGGCGCGGGTCTGGTGGCCGCCGTTCCCGGTGCTCTCCGGCATCCGGTTCCGGGCCGCCCTGGTCAGGTTCAGCTCGTTAGTCATTGGACCACTTTCGTTGCAATCGGAATCCAGCAAAGTACAGCCACGAGTCCGGCGATTCCGGCCCAGAGTGCGGCATAGGGGGCGAGAAGCAAGCCAATGCCGAGGGCACCGATGACGCCCAGCGGCAGTGCGATGGCTCCCACCATGGCATTTTCAAAGAAGCGGACCTGGCCCAGCATGTCCGGGTTCCAGCCCATGGCCTGCAGGATGCCGAGGTACTGGCGTTTGGCGCCCAGCTCGAAGCGGCCGGTGACCATGGTCAGCAGCAGGCCCACGGCCACCCCGGAGACGCCCAGGATGATGCTCGGCAGCGCGATGCTGGCTGCTGCCACGCCGCTGAGCGCGCTGGCGCCGGCGGCGCGGGGAATGTCGACGAGCAGTGCGGCGAGTCCGCCCACCGCGGCGCCGAAGACGCCGACGGCGACGGCCAGCGAGCCGGTGTTGAACTTGTTGGTGCTTAGCTGCCGGCTGGCGAAGGTCAGCGGCGAGTCGACGGGGATGAGCCGCTCATCGTGCTGCGGCTCCTGGTCAATGACGTCGCGGTGCCGCAGCTGCTGGGCCGCGAAGAACGCCGCGCCGC
This sequence comes from Arthrobacter sp. SD1074B, assembly GCF_056780195.1. Classification (NCBI taxonomy): domain Bacteria; kingdom Bacillati; phylum Actinomycetota; class Actinomycetes; order Micrococcales; family Micrococcaceae; genus Arthrobacter; species Arthrobacter sp. SD1074B. The sequence continues at coordinate 2,495,022 of NZ_JBRAZT010000001.1, forward strand.
AGTAAAGGACCAGCACCGAGGCGGAGACCACCGCGGTGGCCAGGTTCCAGCTGATCAGGCTGAGCACGACGCCGGCAACGGCAAGCAAGGCGGCGCCGACGCCGAACTCGGCGAGCACCCAGGACCGGATTTTGCGCTGCGTCCAGCCCATCGCCCGCAGCGTTCCGGCCTCACGCCGGCGCTTGCGAACGTAGCTGACCGTCGAGGCGCCGGTGAGCAGGGCCGCCCCGCACAGGGTCAGGAAGAGCAGGGTCAGGTTAGTGCCGGTCAGTGAGCCGGAGACTGCGTCTGCGGCGTCCTGCCGGACCCACGACTGCTGCACGGTGCCCAGCGGCGACTCCTTGCCGGCGTCGTCCTTGGAGTAGCCGGGCACAAAGATGCTGGCGTCTTCGCGGGCCGAGCCGGCCACGACGGTGGCTTGCAGGCCCATGTCGCGGATCTCGTTGGCGAGCTTCTCGACCTCGGGCTGGGCCTGCTTCCAGCTGCCGGCCACCGTGGCTCGGACGCGCACGGCGTCAATCACGGAGGCGTTCTTCTCGTAGCCGCGGGCGGCGGCCAGGCCGTAGTAGTCGGTGATGGCTCCGGCCGACTGGCTGACCAGGCCGGTTCCGCTGAGCGAGGGCTTGAGCGTGGTCGGCTGGACGTCCTTGCCGTCGGCGTCCTTGGTGAGGGTGAGCGGGGTGGGGTCGTAGCCGCCCAGCGGCAGGCGGTTGACGTCCCCGGCTGCTTCCTGGACCTTCGCGGGGTCGAACGTGCCGTAGACCATGGCCAGGGGCGTGGCCGGCTTCTTGCCGGTGGCGAGGTTGTCCCGGTAGGACCGCTCGTCCACCGGGGTGCGCTGCGTCTGGTCGACCGGGGCATCGTTGGCGCCCTTTTCCGGCAGCCGGTTCACGGTGACCCAGTCGCCCGGGACCGCGGACTTGTCGACGGCGCCGTTGCCGGCGGTCTTGCCGTCCTTGTACTTGGGGGCGGCGGCGAAGTCGGTGCTCCAGGTCGCCGGGTTGTAGAGGCCCTGGCCGAAGCTGCCGGTGTCGCCCAGCAGCTTGGAGAGGTCCTTGGACCCGGGCCAGGCCAGGGCGAACGGTGACTTGGAGACGAAGGGCAGGTAGTCCTTGCCCAGCGAGCGGGTCACGGTGCCGACGTCCTTGATGACGTTGCCGGCGTCGTCGATTTCCTCGATCTTGACGGAGTACTTGAGGTCCAGGGACGTGCCGGAGCGGACGATTAGCGGGATGGCCTGCGAATCCACGGTCAGCTGCCCGGCGCGCTTGGCCTGCTGGTACTGGGTCATCAGCGGCGCCCAGTACTTGAGCTTGACGCCCAGGAAGTCGGGGCCTTCCTTGAGCTGTTCCATGCTGATGCCGTTGGTGAAGAGGCTCTCGAAGTGGCGCCCGATTGCGCCGGCGTTGCGGGCATCGGCCGGCGGTGCCTTCTCCAGCGGAGCGAGGAAGTCGCCGGCGCCGCCCAGGAGCGCGCGTTCGGAGACCGGGTCGACGGCGACGACGGACTCGGTCACCTGCGGGGCGAGCGGCAGCGACACGGAGAGGTTGAAGAGGTTGTGCTCGGAGCCGCCGGCCGGGGCGGGGAACTTGATCCCGGTTTCCCCGTCCGGGCCCGCGATCCGGACGTTCTTGCCGCCGGCGACTTCCTCTTCGACGAGCTTGGCCTTGCCGACGGAGCCTTCGGCGGTGGTTTTGAAGAGGGTCTGTTCGGAGGTGCCGTCTGAACTAACGGCGCTGGCGGTGAGGCGGTACTTCTTGGCGGTGTCGCTCAGCACGGACTCGGCGGCGGGCCACTTGGCCGGGTCGGTGGCGCTGGGGTCACCGGCCGTGCCGGCGAGCCCTGCGTTGTAGCCGAGGTAGTCGGTGGCGTCGAGGCGGGGCGACTCGAGATTCTGCGAGACCCGTGAGACCAGGCTGATCGGGGCCGCGACGGAGGTGCCGGAAAGTTTTCGGATGGAGTCCAGCTGGTCGAAGCTGATGCCGCCCTGGCCGGTGGCGATCTCGGGCTGCATCAGGCCGCCGTTGTCGTCCGCCTTGGCCTGGACGAGGATGTCGTAAAGCCCACGGGAGTTCTGGTCGACGGTGCGGTCCAGCGCCGCCTGTGACTGGCCCTGCACCAGGACGGACAGGCACATGGCCACGATCAAAATGGACGCGGTCAGCAAAAGCACTCGACTTCTGATGAACCTCTGGACGGCGTTCATTGGGCTCCTGAAAGCTGGATTGCGTGCGCACGCCGCAGTTCATTCCGCGCGGAAATGAAGGCGTCCCGGCCGGGCGTGCAAAAGTAAAGGCCGGTCTGCCGGCCAAATCCGAAGTTCGGACCTAGCCATTGTACGCAGACCGGCCGCTCATTCATGGCCGCCTGCGGCGGTGTTGCCGCCGCAGGCTGCCACGCTGGGGACTTAGTCTTCGAGGTCGACTTCGCGGACCATTTCGGCGCCGATTCCGGCCTTGATCGCTTCGAGGACCTGCTGCGGCACGGAGCTGTCGATGGTCAGCAGCGCGAGCACCTGGCCGCCCTCGGCCTGGCGGGCAACCTGCATGCCGGCGATGTTGATGTTGTTCATGCCGAGGATGTGGCCGATGGTGCCAATCACGCCGGGGCGGTCCGAGTAGGCCACCACCACAAGGTGCTCACTGATCGGAATTTCGACCTCGAAACCGTTGATCCCAACGAGCTTCTGGATCTGCTTGGGCCCGGTCAGGGTACCCGCCACCGAGATCTGGGTGCCGTCGCTGAGGGCCCCGCGCAGGGTCAGGACGTTGCGGTAGGACTCCGTGTCCGGGGTGGTGATGAGCCGGACGTTGATGCCGCGCTGCTCGGCGATCACCGGGGCGTTGACGTAGGAGACCTGCTCGGTCACGACGTCGGCGAAGATGCCCTTGAGGGCGGCGAGTTCGAGTACCTTCACATCCAGCGACGAGATCTCTCCTGCGACCTCCACGTCGAACTGCGTCAGCGAGGCGTGGGTCATGGCGGTGAAGATCCGGCCCAGCTTCTCGATCAGCGGGATGCCGGGCCGCACGTCCGGGGCGATGACGCCGCCGGCGACGTTCACGGCGTCGGGCACGAGCTCGCCGGCCAGGGCCTGGCGGACTGACTTGGCGACGGAGACGCCGGCTTTTTCCTGCGCCTCGTCGGTGGAGGCGCCCAGGTGCGGGGTCACCACAACGTTGTCCAGCTTGAAGAACGGCAGGTCGGTGCTGGGCTCCTTGACGAACACGTCGACACCGGCGCCGGCAATCTCGCCGGACTCCAGCGCGGCGTAGAGGGCTTCTTCATCCACCAGGCCGCCGCGGGCGACGTTGACGACGTAGGCGGTGCTCTTCATTTTCTTGAAGGCCTCGGCGCCGAGCATGCCGACGGTCTCGGGCGTCTTGGGCATGTGGATGGTGATGAAGTCCGACTGGGCCAGGAGTTCATCCAGGGTCACCAGCTGCACCCCGAGCTGGGCGGCGCGGGCGGAGGTGATGTAGGGGTCGTACGCCAGGATCTTGGTGTCGAAGCCCTTCAGGCGGGCAGCGACGAGGGCGCCGATCCGGCCGAGGCCGATGATGCCGATTTTCTTTTCGAACAGCTCGGTGCCGGTGTACTTGGAGCGCTTCCACTCGCCGTCCTTGAGCGCGGCGGAGGCCTGCGGGATGTGGCGGGCGAGGCTGAGGATGTGGCCGACGGTGAGTTCGGCGGCGGAGACGATGTTCGACGTCGGGGCGTTGACCACCATGACGCCGGCCTGGGTGGCGGACTTGATGTCAACGTTGTCCAGGCCCACCCCGGCGCGGGCGATCACCTTGAGGTTCTTGGCCGCAGCGATGGCCTCGGCATCCAACTGGGTGGCGGAGCGGATCAGGATCGCGTCGACGTCGGCGATCGCGGAGAGCAGCTGGGAACGGTCGGCGCCGTCGGTCTGGCGGATTTCGAAGTCCGGGCCGAGGGCCTCGATCGTGGCGGGCGAAAGTTCCTCAGCGAGGAGTACGACAGGTTTGGTGCTTGTCACCGGTGACCTCTTTAGCTCTCTTGTATTCAGGTGGGGATTTTGGAACCTTGGGTGGTGAACGGCGGTGTCCTTTCGGCTGCTGCGCTCGTTCCTCACGCAACAACGCAGCCTTCAAGGACACCGCCGCCCACTACCACCGGGGATCTAGCGGGCTACTGATCCTTCGGTGTAATCGTCTTCGTTCTTGATCCAGGAGAAGAGCTTGCGCAGTTCGCGGCCGGTGGCCTCGATCGGGTGGTCCTCGCCCTTCTTGCGCAGTGCCTTGAACTCCGGGGCTCCGGCGTCCTGGTCGTCGATGAAGCGCTTGGCGAAGGTGCCGTCCTGGATGTCCTTCAGGACCGCTTTCATGTTCTCCTTCACCTCGGGGGTGATGACGCGCGGGCCGGAGACGTAGTCGCCGTATTCCGCCGTGTCCGAGACGCTCCAGCGCTGCTTGGCGATGCCGCCCTCGACCATCAGGTCGACGATCAGCTTGAGCTCGTGCAGCACCTCGAAGTAGGCCACTTCCGGCTTGTAGCCGGCTTCGGTCAGGGTCTCGAAGCCGTACATGATCAGCTGCGAGGCGCCACCGCAGAGGACTGCCTGCTCGCCGAAGAGGTCGGTTTCGGTTTCTTCGGTGAAGGTGGTTTCGATGACGCCGGCGCGGGTGCCGCCAATCGCCTTGGCGTAGGACAGGGCCAGTTCCTTGGCCTTGCCGGACGCGTTCTGCTCGACGGCGATCAGGTCCGGCACGCCGCGGCCGGCTTCGAACTCGCGGCGCACAATGTGGCCCGGGCCCTTGGGGGCGACCAGGGCGACGTCGACGTCGGCCGGCGGCTGGATGTAGCCGTAGCGGATGTTGAAGCCGTGGCCGAAGAACAGGGCGTCGCCGGCCTGCAGGTTCGGGGCGATGTCCTCGGCGTAGACGTGGCGCTGGACCTGGTCCGGGGTGAGGATCATGATCAGGTCGGCCTCGGCGGTGGCGTCGGCGACGTTGAGGACACGCAGGCCCTCGGCCTCGGCCTTGGCGCGGGACTTGGAGTCTTCCTTCAGGCCGACGCGGACGTCAACACCGGAATCGCGCAGGCTGAGGGCGTGGGCGTGGCCCTGGGAGCCGTAACCGATGACGGCGACGGTGCGGCCCTGGATGATCGACAGGTCGGCGTCGTCGTCGTAGAACATTTCAGTCACTGGGGTGTCTCCTTTGGTGGATTCTTTGGTGTTGTCTGGGGAAAATCGGGGGTGGTGCTGGTGGTGCTGCGGGCCCGCGCGCCTTTTAGGCTGAGCGCAGGGCCCGGTCGCTCATGGAGCGGGACCCGCGGCCGACGGCCAGGGTGCCGGACTGCACGATTTCGCGGACGCCGAAGGGCTCCAGCACTGAAAGAAGTGCCGTGAGCTTGTCGGGGTGGCCCGTGGCCTCAATGACGACCGACTCGGTGGAGACGTCGACCACTGAAGCGCGGAACAGGTCGGCCGCCTGGGTGACCTGCAGCCGGGTTGCGGCATCCGCACGTACCTTGACCAGGATGTGGTCGCGCTGTACGGAAGATTCTGGGGTGAGCTCGACGATCTTGATCACGTTGACCAGCTTGTTCAGCTGCTTGGTGACCTGTTCGATCAGCTCGCCGTCGGCGTCGACCACGACCGTCATCCGGGAGATGCCCGGAACTTCGGTGGGGCCGACAGCCAGGGAATTGATGTTGAAGGCGCGGCGGGCGAAGAGGCTGGCAACGCGGGTCAGCACACCGGGCTTGTCTTCGACCAGAACGGAGAGTGTGTGGCGGGTCATGTTCAGTCCTCTTCTTCCCAGTCCGGGGTCATGTTGCGGGCAACCTGGATCTGGTCGTTGCTGACCCCGGCGGGGACCATCGGCCACACCATGGAGTTGGGGCTCACCACGAAGTCGATGACGACGGGGCGGTCGTTGATCGCCAGGGCCTGCTGGATGGTGGCGTCAATGTCCTCGTCGCGTTCGCAGCGGAAGGACGCACAGCCGTAGGCGTCGGCCAGCTTGACGAAGTCCGGGATCCGGACGGTGTCATGGCCGGTATTGAGGTCGGTGTTGGAGTAGCGGCCCTCGTAAAACAGGGTCTGCCACTGCCGCACCATGCCCAGCGAGGAATTGTTGATCACGGCGACCTTGATCGGGATCTTGTTGATCGCGCAGGTGGCCAGTTCCTGGTTGGTCATCTGGAAGCAGCCGTCGCCGTCGATCGCCCAGACCACACGGTCCGGGTCCCCCACCTTGGCGCCCATGGCCGCCGGAACGGCGTAGCCCATGGTGCCGGCGCCGCCGGAGTTCAGCCAGGCGTGCGGGCGTTCGTACTTGATGAACTGCGAGGCCCACATCTGGTGCTGGCCGACGCCGGCGACGTAGACGCCCTCGGGTCCGGTGAGCGCACCGATCCGTTCGATCACGCGCTGCGGAGCGCTGAGGCCGTCCTCCGGTTCGGTCCAGCCCAGCGGGTAGGTTTCCTTGAGGTTGTTCAGGAAGGCCCACCAGTTGCCGAGGTCCGGGGTGCCGGAGGCTTCGAACTGCAGGCGCAGCGCCTCGGTCAGTTCCGGGATGATCTCCTTGACCGAGCCCACGATCGGCACGTCGGCGGTCCGGTTCTTGGAGATTTCCGCCGGGTCGATGTCCGCGTGGATGACCTTGGCGTTCGGGGCGAAGGACTTCAGGATGCCGGTGACCCGGTCATCGAAGCGCGCGCCGAGCGTGATGAGCAGGTCGGACTGCTGCAGCGCGGTGACGGCGGACACCGTCCCGTGCATGCCGGGCATGCCGACGTGCTGCGGGTGCGAGTCCGGGAAAACGCCCCGGGCCATCAGCGTGGTGACCACGGGCGCGCCGGAGAGCTCGGCCAGTTCGCGCAGTTCCACTGAGGCGTGGGCCTTGACCACGCCGCCGCCGACGTACAGCACCGGCTTTTTGGCCGCTGCGATCAGCCGGGCGGCCTCACGGACCTGCTTGCTGTGGCCGCGAACCACCGGCCGGTAGCCGGGCAGGTCGATCTTGGGCGGCCAGGAAAACGTCATCTGGCCCTGCTGGGCGTCCTTGGCCACGTCCACGAGGACGGGGCCGGGGCGCCCGGTCGAGGCGAGGTGGAACGCCTCGGCCATCACGTGCGGGATGTCGTTGGGGTCGGTGACCAGGAAGGAATGCTTGGTGATCGGCATGGTGATGCCGACGATGTCCGCTTCCTGGAACGCGTCGGTGCCAATGACTCCGCTGGAGACCTGGCCGGTGATGGCCACCATCGGCACGGAATCCATGTGGGCGTCCATGATGGCGGTAACGAGGTTGGTGGCACCGGGGCCCGAGGTGGCGATGCAGACGCCAACCCGTCCGGTGACCATGGCATAGCCTTGCGCGGCGTGGCCGGCTCCCTGTTCGTGGCGGACCAGAATGTGGTTCAGTTTGGAGGCCATCAAGGGGTCATAGGTGGGCAGGATTGCGCCACCGGGAAGACCGAAAATGTCCTGGACGCCGAGTTCTTCGAGCGCGCGGACGATTGCTTGCGAGCCGGTCATCACCGTCGGGGGTACGACGTTGTTCGGCCCAAGGACGGGAGAGGCAGCAGCATGCTCGACGCCGGCGTCGGCCGGACGTTCGAGGCGTTCCGGAGCTTTGTGGGCTCCAGCGGACTTTGTGGCCATCAGCGAGGGGCTGATCGGCGATCCTTTGCTCATCGGACTCTTCCTTTGGTGGATCTTCGGGTGGATCTTCGGCGATCTGGGTACTGCGGGTGTTACGGGTGGTGCGGATGGTGCGGAAATAAAAAAACCCCTCAGCCTGGCGGCTCTTCGAGGGGTTTGCGCGTGACGGTTCGTTACCAGTGGAGGCTATGGAGCCACGCGCTTGGTAAGTACGACGACGCCGCCGACGGTAACGATCTCGATCATGCGTTCAGTTTTCCCTCTTACTGAGACACGTGTCAACGAGCCTGCGGCCTGTCTCAGTATGTGGACGACACTGTCCACTAGCTGGGACCCTCATTTTCCTCTGGTGACCCTGCAGCCTTCGGCGGCGGGGCCTTAGTAGGGGAATTCCGGGGGCCCCGGGGGCTGCGGCGTTAGCGCCGCAGCCCCCGGTAGGAATTACCCGCAGTAGGCGCCGGTGGAGGCGCTGTGCACGAGCTTGGCGTACTTGGCGAGCACACCCTTGGTGAACTTGGCCGGCAGCGGCTCCCAGCCCACCTTGCGCGCCTCAAGCTCGGCCCCGTCGACCAACAGGTCGAAGGTGCGGGCGGCGATGTCGACACGGATCCGGTCGCCGTCCTTGACGAAGGCGATGGGGCCGCCGTCGACCGCTTCCGGTGCGACGTGGCCGATGCACAGCCCGGTGGTCCCGCCGGAGAAGCGGCCGTCCGTGAGCAGCAGGACATCCTTGCCCAGGCCAGCGCCCTTGATGGCGCCGGTGATGGCGAGCATTTCGCGCATGCCGGGTCCGCCCTTGGGCCCCTCGTAGCGGATGACGACGACGTCGCCGGCCGCGATCTGACCCTTGTTGAGAGCATCCAGGGCGCCCTGTTCACGCTCGAACACCCGGGCAGTGCCCTCAAAGACGTCGGCGTCAAAGCCGGCGCTCTTCACGACGGCGCCTTCCGGAGCCATCGAGCCGTGCAGGATCGTGATGCCGCCCGTCTTGTGGATCGGGTTGTCCATGGCGCGCAGGACCTTGCCATCGGGATCCGGCGGGTTGATCGAGGCGAGATTCTCGGCCACGGTCTTGCCGGTGACGGTGAGGCAGTCGCCGTGGATCAGGCCGGCGTCGAGCAGGGCCTTCATGATGACCGGCACACCGCCGATCTTGTCGACGTCGGTCATCACGTAGCGGCCGAAGGGCTTGAGGTCGCCCAGGTGCGGGATCTTGTCGCCGATCCGGTTGAAGTCCTCGAGGTTCAGGTCCACTTCTGCTTCACGGGCGATGGCGAGCAGGTGCAGCACGGCGTTGGTCGAGCCGCCGAAGGCCATCGTGACGGCGATGGCGTTCTCGAAGGCCTTCTTGGTCATGATGTCCCGGGCTGTGATGCCGAGGCGGAGCAGGTTGACGACGGCCTCGCCGGACTTGTGGGCGAAGACGTCGCGGCGGCGGTCTGCAGAGGGCGGCGCGGCGGAGCCGGGAAGGGACATGCCCAGTGCTTCGCCGATGCAGGCCATGGTGTTGGCCGTGTACATCCCGCCGCAGGCACCTTCGCCGGGGCAGATGGCTTTTTCAATCCGGTCCAGGTCGCCGCGGCTCATCTTTCCGGCGGCGCAGGCGCCCACGGCTTCGAAGGCGTCGATCAGGGTGACTTCCTTTTCGGAGCCGTCCTCGAGCTTGACCCAGCCGGGCATGATCGAGCCGGCATAGAGGAAGACCGACGCGAGGTCGAGCCGGGCGGCCGCCATGAGCATGCCGGGCAGGGACTTGTCGCAACCAGCCAGCAGCACCGAGCCGTCGATGCGCTCGGCCTGCATCACGGTCTCCACCGAGTCGGCGATGACTTCGCGGGACACCAGGGAGAAGTGCATGCCCTCGTGGCCCATGGAGATGCCGTCCGAGACGGAGATGGTACCGAACTGCATCGGGAACCCGCCAGCGGCGAAGACGCCTTCCTTGGCGCCCTGGGCGAGCCGGTTCAGGGAAAGGTTGCAGGGAGTGATTTCGTTCCACGAGCTGGCCACGCCAATTTGGGGTTTGGCGAAGTCATCGTCGCCCATGCCGACCGCCCGGAGCATCCCGCGCGACGGTGCGGCGTGGATGCCATCGGTAACGACCCGGCTGCGGGGCTTGATGTCCGGTTTGGTGACTGTTGTTGTTTGGGTGTCCTCACTCATGGCTCAAAGTCTAGGGCGCCACCGTCGGCAGCAACGAGCCGGACAGGCGCATTAAGCCTAAAACCGGGAATATTTCGCCCAAATAGTGGACTCTCGTCTCACTGCTTGGACATTCCGACGGCGCGGCCCCACTCGCCGTGAGGCACATCACGCAGTTCCGGAGCCTCGGCCACTGCCTGGGCCTCGGATTTGAGCAACGAAAGCACGCGCTGGATGGTGGTCCGGGCCGCGGCCTCCGGACGCGCGAGGGCCACGATGCTGCGGCTGGCTTTGACGCCGGTGAGCGGGCGCAGCACGAACCCTTTCCCCTGGTTCTTCAGGGCGGTGTAGCGCGGCAGCAGGCTGAGCCCGTGCCCGGCGCTGACCAGGGCCTCCAGGACGCGCAGGTCCGGAAAGAGCTGTGCGCGAACGGCCGGGGAATCCGCCTGCATCTCAATCTGGCGCAGCACAGTGTCGAAGGGGAAACCGTCGGGCACCCCCATCCAGGGGAATCCGACGACGTCCTCCGCGCGCAGTGACGCCTTGCCGGCCAGGGCGTGGTCCGCCGGCACGGCGACGTCCAGCGGTTCGTCAAGCAGCGGAATCACCTGGAGTCCCTGGCGGGCGAAGACTTCGGGCCCGTCCACGCTGTGGGCCAGCACAATGTCATAGTCCGCGGCCAAGGCGGCAAACCCGGCGACCCCGGGATCCTCGAAGTGCGCCTCGAACCTCAAACCGTCAATTTCCTTCACGCGGTGCAACAGTCCCGGCAGGAACATCTCCGCGGCACTCGGGAAGAAGGCCGCCTTGACCCGGGTCTGCCAGCCGAGCCGGTAGGTGTCGATGGTGGCCTCGGCGCGGGCCATGGCGGTGGAGACCTCCGCCGCCGCACCGGCCATAGCCAGCCCCGCTTCGGTCAGCCGCACTCCCCTGCCGGACTTCTCGACCAGGACCACGCCGAGTTCGTCCTGCAGGGTCTTGAGCTGTTGCGAGACTGCCGACGGTGTCACCCGCATCGCCTCCGCCGTGGCGCCCACGGTGCCGCGGTCGGCCAGTTCGCGGAGAATCCGTAGTCTCTTGAAATCCATCCAGCGAGGCTACACGGGGCGGGGGCCGGAACGCTGGACAGCCGCGTCGGGCCGGACGTAACGTCAAGCAACGGCAACCCCGCCGCCTGGACAGAAGGATTCGGCTATGGATTGGATTATCTGGCTCATCGTCATCGTGGTGATTGTCGGCGTCGTGTGGTGGCTCTTGAACCGCAACAATGCCCGCAGTGGCGCTGGGACCTCCCCGTCCACCGGGGCTGGAACCGACACCTCCCGGCAGGCATCGGAAGGCCGGGGAAGCCACGACGGTGCGCTCTCCGGCGGGACCGCCGCCGCGTCGGCCGCCGCGGCCGCCACGACGGGGATGCCGTCCGCCGCCGGATTCAGCAACGCCGAGCCGGAGCCGCCCACCACCGCCGACGACGCGGCCGTGAGCGCACCGGCCCGGGGCACCGACGCCGATTCCGCAGCCGAGGGGGCAGCCGCCGGCGGCGCCGAGTGGGAGACCCAGTGGTCGGAGACACCGCCGCCCGAGGAGCACGCCCCGCACCACGACGCATCCCACGGGGCCCACATAGCCCACGACCACCACGCACACGGCGGGGAGTCAGGGGCCGCAGAAAGCCCCGATGCCGGGGCGGCCGCAGCGCCAGCCGCGCCGGAGCACCAGCCGGCCGAAGCGACCCGCGTGCACCACGCTGAATACACCGAGCCGCACGCCCCGACCCTTCCCGGCGCCGAGTCCGCGGCCGCCGAGGCTGCCGACTTGGAGACGGCGCAGGCGGCGTCCTCGGCGGCCCTCACCGAGGGGGCGGCCAGCCACGCCGCAACACCGGCCGGGCACCTGGCCGTGGAGCAGCCGTACGGCGAGGGATCGGCGGCACCGGCCCCGGACGGAAGCGGCCCGGAGGGCTTTGCCGTCAAGGGGAACGCTTCGTCGATGACCTACCACGACGAGACCAGCCCCGCTTATGAAGAAACCCGTGCCGAGGTCTGGTTCCTTTCCGCGGCCCACGCCGAGGCGGCGGGGTTCCGGCCGCCACGCCGTTCACGGCTGTAGCCATGTCCCCGCGGCCGTCACGGCGCTCCGTCCTGGCGGCGGCGGTGGCGGTAGTGTCCCTGGCTGTGGCAGGGTGCACCGGCACCCCGGGCGCTTCCCCGTCGGCCGGCAGCCAGTCCGCCAGTACTAAATCCTCCGGCAGCCAGTCCGCGCCGGGGGCGCCGGGCGGCGCCGCCAGCAGCCCGGCCGGCAGCACGCAAGCCGGAGGCACCCAGACCGTCCAGGGGGCGCCGCGCGTCGTCGCCCGGATCAATGCCGGGCTGACACTGCCCTGGTCGACAGTCTTCCTTCCGGACGGCACTGCCCTCATTTCCGAGCGGGACAGCGCACTGCTGAAGTCCGTGCCGCCGGGCGGAAACGGCACCGCCGCCACGGTGGGCAAGGTGCCCGGCGTCGTCCCTGGCGGCGAAGGCGGCCTGCTGGGACTTGCCCTGTCCCCCGACGCCGGGAAGGCCCGGTATCTCTACGCCTACTTCACCGCCGAGGCGGACAACCGGATCGCCCGCTTCCGGCTTGGAGCCAACGGCCGCCCGGACCTCGGCGCTCCGGAGTTGATCTTTTCGGGGATTCCCAAGGCGGGAACGCACAACGGGGGCCGCATCCGTTTCGGACCGGACGGCTACCTGTATGTCGGCACCGGCGACGCCCGGCGCAGCGGCGAGCCCCAGGACCGCAGCGCCCTCGGCGGCAAGATCCTCCGCCTGACCCCCGAGGGGAAGCCCGCACCCGGCAATCCTTTCGGCGACAACCCCGTGTACAGCCTCGGGCACCGCAACGTCCAGGGACTCGACTGGGACAGCGCCGGACGGCTATGGGCCAGCGAATTCGGCCCGGACGTCAACGATGAACTGAACCTGATCGTCCCCGGCGGCAACTACGGCTGGCCGGACGTGACCGGCGCCCCGCACCGCGCGGGGTTCCAGGACGCCAAGGTGGTGTGGCCCTCGACGGCCGAGTCCTCGCCCAGCGGACTCGAAATCATCGGCGACACGGCCTACCTCGGTGCGCTCCGCGGCGAACGGATCTGGAGGGTTCAGCTCCGCGGGGAGTTTGCGGACAATCCTGTGGCCTATTTCACACGCGAATACGGTCGGATTCGCGACGTCGCGCTGGCTCCTGACGGGCGCCTCTGGGCCCTCACTAACGCGCAAAACCCTGATTTCGTGCTGGTTTTGGAGGTTCCCCGCTAGCCGGACGACCCCGCCGGCGGCTCGATTTCACACTCCACCAAATCTCGTGTAGAGTTTCATGTCGTTGCGGAGAACACCGCGGGAAATAAAAAGCCCGAGGGGAACGAAAACAACAGCTGCACCTCTAGCTCAACTGGCAGAGCAATTGACTCTTAATCAATGGGTTCCGGGTTCGAGTCCCGGGGGGTGCACCACCAGGAAAACCCCGTCCGGCACACTGAAAAGCGTGCCGGGCGGGGTTTTCTTTTTTGCCTGGGACGGCCTGGGTACCGCATTAGGGGGCCGTGCGACCTGAGCCTGCCGCGCTCCCGCCCAGTTGATTAGCTGAGATCCTGAAGAACTTCGCATCAATCCGCGGCCCGCCGGGGTGCCGGCCGGGGGCGGCGGCGAATAACTGGGCGGGAACGTCGGCCAAAGGGCGCCGCGGGTATCCGGCACGGCGTGAGCCGGCAAGGCTTTCCCGGCTAGCAGCGTTCGGCCGACACTAATTACGTTCGGTCGACGCGAAGTGAAAGTGGATCGGCAGTGCCAGCTGGATCGGGGATGCGCCGACCGGCTCGTCGAGCAGCTCGTTGATCGAGGTCTGCCCTTCGAGTTCCGCAGTCGGGTGCGCTTCCATGCTTTGATCCTAAGTCCGGCCTGCGCCCGGTCCGGTGATGGACACGGGCCCGCGCCGCGTCACGAGGAAGAAGCGCCAGACGCCCGGGAGAGGGGTGCTGGCTGGGCTCCGGGCAGGCTCCGGGGAATTGCCGCTAGCGGTCCGCCGGTGCTTCCGTGTGGGGGTCGCAGTCTTCACAGAAGACCGCCACGGCGGATTCGCCGCAGCACTGGCAGTGATGTTCCAAGGACGTGGGTTCGAGGACGTACCTAGTCATGGCCCCATGCTCGTCCAGCAAGGCCGGGTTGAACCCAGTAGCGCGTACTCGTTTTCCGGTCCCCGCTGGGGCGTTCCGGTGCACGCACCGGCAGTGCCCTACCTAGTTGGCGCGGGTGGGCGCCGGCGGCCTACTTAGCTTCGGCCGTCACGCCCGGTTCCACGGCGGTGACGATGGCCTTTGCCTCCGTGGTGGACATCCGGTTGGCCAGCTCCCGGACCACGGACTGCAGCTCGTGTCGCAGGGAGTCGGGGTCGATCGAGGCAGCAGCAAGGACCGAGCGCTCCATGTCCGCGGCCGCTACGACGGCTTCACGGCCGCGTTCGGTCAGGGTCACGACGTGGCTCCGGCGGTCAGAGGCGCTGCGCTCCCGGGAGATGTGGCCATGAGCCTCGAGCCGGCTCAAGGTCTTGCCCATGGTCTGCGCTTGGACGCGGACCAGCTGCGCCAATTGCGCTTGCGTCATGGGTCCGTTGGCGGAAAGCACTTCCATGGCGATGACCCCGGCATGGGTAAGGCCAATGGCCCCCAGCTTCTCGTTCCAGGAGTGTTCCACAAGGCGTGCTGCCGTTGACAATAGGCGGCCCGTGGGCCAGCGATCCATATCAGGCATACCCAAGAGTATAGCGATTGTCTGATTCGTCGACCGCGCCTGCGCTCACTAGGCTGGAATTTCGCACATTTGCCAAGGAGATCAACATGCCCCAACGACTCGTTCCCGGAGACGACGCACCGGACTTCCAGCTGTTGGATTCAACAGGACACGAGGTGGGCCTGCAGGACTTCCGCGGCCGGAACACCGTGGTCTACTTCTATCCCGCGGCTGCCACCCCGGGGTGTACCAAGCAGGCCTGCGACTTCCGCGACTCGCTGGCGGCCCTCCAGCGGGCAGGCTACGACGTCGTCGGCATCTCCCCCGACCCGGTCGAAAAGCTCGCCCGTTTCGCGGCGGCGGAACGGCTCAGCTTCCCGCTGCTCTCCGACCCGGACCATGCAGTGGCCGAGGCCTATGCGGCATGGGGTGAGAAGAAGAACTACGGCCGCACCTATGACGGATTGATCCGTTCCACCGTGGTGGTCGGCCCCGACGGCAAGGTCTCCCTGGCGCAGTACAACGTGCGCGCCACCGGCCACGTCGCCAAGCTGCTGCGCGACCTCCAGCTGGACGTCTAGCCAGCACCTGCTTGCCGACCCGCGGGCCCGGCGGCGGACCGCGGAACCGAAATGTAGACTGGTTCCTGGCATACGCCGTCGAGGGTCCCTAGGGGACCCGGGACGGCGGCACCGCGCGCGAGTGGTGAAATTGGCAGACACGCAGGATTTAGGTTCCTGTGCCTTCGGGCGTGGGGGTTCAAGTCCCCCCTTGCGCACACAGCAGAACCCCGGTCTTCGGACCGGGGTTCTGGCGTTTAACCGCCGGCTGCCTCTCACCCGGCGGGGCGGAAAACCCCGGAATTCCGGCGTAACCGGGGGTTTTCCCCGCTTCCCGGACAGCCCTCCGGAAAAGAATTTCGAATCCCACCCATCCCTTTCCGCCGAGCGCCCGAATACCCATTGAGACACCAACCAAGGGTCGGTGCCCAACAGTCGGAGAAAAGCCACAGCGGCAAAGATGTTCGCTGCAGGCAATGAAATCGGCACAACAAAGGAGAATCGAAATGCAGACCATCAAGCGCACGACTTTCGCCGTTGCAGGTATCGCTGCCGCAGCCATGCTCAGCCTCACTGCCTGCGGCGGTTCCAGCACGGGTTCCAGCTCCTCGGCCCCGGCTTCCTCGCCGTCGGGCTCCGCCATGGAGTCCAGCATGGCGCCGTCGCCGTCCATGAGCTCCTCCGCCGCGGCGATGGACCCGGCCGCTGACCTCGTCGGCTCCGGCTGCGCCGCCTACGCCGCCCAGGTTCCCGACGGCAAGGGTTCGGTCTCCGGCATGGCCCTGGATCCGGTGGCCACCGCCGCCTCAAACAACCCGATCCTGACCACCCTGACCGCCGCCGTCTCCGGCAAGCTCAACCCCAAGGTCAACCTGGTGGACACCCTGAACGGCAGCGAATTCACTGTCTTCGCTCCGACCGATGACGCGTTCAAGAAGATCGACGCCGCCACCATCGACAAGCTCAAGACGGACGATGCCCTGCTGAGCAAGATCCTGACCTACCACGTAGTCCCGGGCAAGATCAGCCCGGCCGACATCGTGGGCACCCACAAGACTGTCCAGGGCGGCTCTGTCACTGTCACCGGCAGCAAGGACGCGCTCAAGGTCGACGGCGCCAACGTAGTCTGCGGCGGCGTCAAGACCGCCAACGCCACGGTCTACATGGTCGACTCGGTCCTGATGCCGAAGTAGGCAACACCCAAGCCCTCCTGACCCGGATCCAGCCTGACTCCCTGGATCCACCTGGAGCAACGAAGGCCCGCACCGGATGGTGCGGGCCTTCGCGTGTTGCCGGGCCACGCACCACCGGCCCCGCGCGTCCCCGTCCCGTGTACGGCCCACCGTGGCGGCGGTCCTGACGGGAATCCGCCGCGCCGGTCAACTAGACTGGGGCTGTTCCGCAGCCGGCGGCCTTCCCGTACCCCAGAGGTGATTCCTTCAGTGCCCAGCAGTAACGCGCCCACCCGTACCGGCCCCCGCAGGCGGGTTCGCCGCATCGCTGCCGGTTTGAGCGCGGTCCTGCTCATGTTGCCGCTGGCGTCGTGCACCGGGACACCGGATCCGACGCCGTCGCCGTCGTCCTCTGCCAGCGCTTCTGCCGCCGCTCCCACCGCCACTTTCACCTTCGGCACCGCTTCGCGCCCGCTCGGACTGGATCCTGCCCTCGTCTCCGACGTGGAGTCCTACCGTGTTACCCGCCAGATCCTGGAGGGCCTGGTCGGCGTCGACCAGACCAGCGGCAAACCCACCCCCCTGCTGGCAACTGAGTGGACCACAAGCCGCGACGGCCGCGCCTACACCTTCAAGCTCCGCGACAAGGTGACGTTCCAGGACGGAACGGCTTTTGACGCGGCGGCGGTGTGCACCAACTTCAAGCGCTGGTTCAACTTCCCCGCGGCCCTGCGGAAGCAGGCGCCCGGCACCACGTTCAAGGGCGTGTTCATGGCCCACGCGGACCAGGCGTCGCTGTCCATCTACAAGGGCTGTACCGCACTGTCGGCAAGCAGCGTCCGGATCGACCTCACCCAGCCGTTCACCGGCTTCCTGCAGGCGCTTACCCTGCCCGCCTTCGCGATTTCCTCGCCAAAGGCCATGGCCGCCCGCTCCGCCGACGCGCTCAACCAGAGCCGCGAGGGCCAGCCGCTCTCCGCCTATGCCCTGCACCCGGTGGGAACCGGACCGTTCGTTTTCAGTTCCTGGGACAACAACACCGTCACCCTGAACAGCTACAAGGGCTACTGGGGCGACAAGGGCCAGATCGGCACCGTCCACTTCGTCACGTACGACCAGCCGCAGACCCGGATGCAGGCACTGTTCGACGGCAAGATCGACGCCTACGATTCGGTGACGGTGGGAAACTTCGACCAGCTGGTCAAGCGCGGCAAGCAGATCATCCTTCGCGATCCGTTTTCGGTGATGTACCTGGGCATGAACCAGCAGGTGCCGGTCCTGCGGAACCTCAAAGTCCGCCAAGCGATTGAGATGGCCCTGGACAAGGACACCCTGATCCGGAAGTTCTTCATCGACAACACCGCGGCGGCCTCGCAGTTCGTTCCGCCGAAGCTGAGCGGCTTCAACAACAACGCCCCCTCGCTTGGCTACGACCCGAACAAGGCAAAGGAGCTGCTGGCCGACGCCGGTTACAAGGGCGAGGAGCTGAAGTTCTACTACCCGCTCAACGTCGCCCGCCCCTACCTTCCAACCCCCGAGAAGGTCTACGCGGAGATCAGCCGGCAGCTCACCGCCGTCGGACTCAACATCAAGCCCGTTCCGATCGAATGGTCCGACGGCTATCTCCAGAAAGTCACCTCGCCCGGTGACCATGCCCTGCACATTCTCGGCTGGAACGGCTCCTACGCCGACCCTGACAACTTCGTGGGCCCGCTCTTCGGCGAAAACACCGGCGAGTTCGGCTACCAGGATCCCCAGGTGTTCTCCAAGATCTCCCGCGCACGCGGCCTGCCGGACGGCAAGGAGCGGACGGAGCAGTACCAGACCATCAACGCCCAGATTGCCGCAACGGTACCGGCGGTACCGATTGCATTCCCGATCTCGGCGCTGGCGCTGTCCGACCGGGTCCTGAAATACCCGGCGTCACCGGTCCTGAACGAAGTTTTCACCAACGTCGAGTTAAAGCCTTGACGGCAGGGCCCAATTTCAGTTAGTGGGCCGTGCGGGGATATTCTGTGACAGCCAGAGCCGCTGCTATCGGAGACTGATTGTGACTTTCATTTCCAAGACCCAACACGCCGACGTCGTCCTGATCGGCGGCGGCATCATGAGCGCCACGCTGGGCGCTTTCCTCAAGCAGCTGGAGCCGAACTGGACCATCTCCCTGTTCGAGCGCCTGGACCAGCCGGGCCTGGAAAGCTCCGGACCGTGGAACAACGCCGGCACCGGGCACGCCGCGCTGTGTGAGCTCAACTACTCCCCCGCGGCCAAGGACGGCTCGGTGGACCCGTCGAAGGCTCTGCAGATCAACGAGCAGTTCCAGCTTTCCCGCCAGTTCTGGTCCCATCTGGTCACCAACTCCCTGATCGGCTCTCCCAAGGGCTTCATCAACACCGTGCCGCATATGAGTTTCGTGGTCGGCGACGCCAACGCCAAGTTCCTGCGGACCCGCTACGAGGCGCTCAAGCCAAACCCGCTGTTCCGCTCCATGGAGTATTCCGAGGACCACGCCCAGATCGCCAAGTGGGCCCCGCTGATCGTCAAGGGCCGCGACCCCAAGCAGCACATCGCCGCCACCCGCGCTGCGGAGGGCACCGACGTCGACTTCGGCGCCCTGACCCGCGAGCTGACCGGCTACCTCGGCAACAACGGCGTGGAAATCAACTACGGCCACGGCGTCACCGGCATCAGCCGGGCCTCCGACGGCGGCTGGGACCTTGCGCTCAAGCACCCGAGTTCCGGTGAGCACGGCTCCATCCACGCGAAATTCGTCTTCGTCGGCGCCGGCGGCGGAGCCCTGCACCTGCTGCAGGCCTCCGGCATCCCGGAAAGCAAGGGCTACGGCGGCTTCCCGGTCTCCGGCCAGTTCTTCCGCTGCACGGACGAGACCCTCGCCGCCCAGCACAGTGCCAAGGTCTACGGCCAGGCCTCCGTGGGCGCCCCGCCCATGTCCGTCCCGCACCTGGACACCCGGTTCGTCAACGGCAAGCGCTCCCTGCTGTTTGGCCCGTACGCCGGCTTCTCCACGAACTTCCTGAAGAACGGCTCCTACCTGGACCTGCCGCTGTCCATCCGCCCCTCCAACATCATCCCGATGCTGGCCGTGGCCAAGGACAACATGGATCTGACGGCGTATCTGGTCAAGGAAGTCGCCAAGCGGCACGGCGCCAAGGTCGAGGCCCTGCGCGAGTACTACCCGGAGGCCAAAGACGGCGACTGGGAGCTGATCACGGCCGGCCAGCGGGTCCAGATCATCAAGAAGGATCCGAAGAAGGGCGGCGTGCTGCAGTTCGGCACCGAGGTCATCGCCGGACGAGACGGCAGCATCGGGGCGCTACTTGGCGCTTCCCCGGGCGCCTCCACCGCCGTGCCGATCATGATTGAGCTGCTCCAGAAGTCCTTCCCCAAGAGCTTCAAGGGCTGGCAGGCCAAGCTCAAGGAGATGATGCCTGGTTACGGCATCAAGCTCAACGAGAACCCGGACCTCGCTGCCAAGCTCGAGGCCGAGACGGCCGCGGCACTCCAGCTGGAGCCGGTCAGCGCCACCCGCTGAAACCCTTCCGGGTTGCGGCACGTTGTACCCCTTGACGTCATGCATTGACGCCTGCCCGTAGACCCACCAGGAGACCATGAGATGTTCCGGCTGGCCCAGCTCTCGCTAGCAAACCGGGCGCTGATTGCGCTGATCACCGTCTTCGCGTCGGTCTTCGGGGTGATCACGATGACCTCGCTCAAGCAGGAGCTCATCCCGTCCATCGAGTTCCCGCAGATCACGGTCATCACCTCGATGCCCGGGGCCTCGCCGGAGGTGGTCGACAAACAGGTCAGCGGGCCGCTGGAGACAGCCTTGAACGGCGTCGAGGGACTGGAGTCGACGTCGTCGACGTCCCGCAACGGCGTCTCGCAGATCACCTTGGCCTTCACCTACGGCTCCAATCTGGACCGCGCCCGGAACCAGATCGACCGCGCCATCTCCAATGCCAAGCAGGCGCTGCCGAAGGACGTCCAGCCGCAGGCAATCGCCGGCAGCATCAGCGACTTCCCGATCGTCTACCTCGCGGTCTCCTCGGACAAGCCGCTGAGCGAACTCAATGCGGACCTGGCCCGCCTGAGCGTGCCGCGGCTGCAGAAGCTCGACGGCGTGCGCGGGGCCGAGGTGACCGGCGGTGCCACCCAGCACATCGAGATCATGCCGCGGCCGGCGGCCATGGCCGCCTCCGGCGTCACCATCGGGTCCATTTCCGAGGCGCTGAAGAACAACGGCAGCCTGGTCCCGGCCGGCAGTATCGAGGAGCAGGGCAAGACGCTCTCGCTGCAGATCGGCAGCCCGGTGGACTCCCTCGACGCGGTCAAGGCCCTGCCTCTGGGAGGCGCCCGCAGCGCCGCGACAATCGGCAGCGTGTCGGACGTCAGCATCACCGAGGACGCCCGCACCTCGATCACCCGCACCAATGGCAAGGAAACCCTCGCCGTCTCGGTCACGAAGAAGCCCGAGGGCGACACGGTGGGCATCTCCCACGCGGTGAAGGACTCCATCCCGCAGCTTGAGGCCGAGCTGGGATCCAACGCCAAGTTCACGCCCGTCTTCGACCAGGCGCCCTTCATCGAAAAGTCCATCAAGGACCTCACCACCGAGGGGCTCCTGGGCCTGGGCTTCGCCGTCGCCGTCATCCTGCTGTTCCTGCTCTCGGTGCGCTCGACCCTGGTCACGGCCGTGTCCATCCCGCTGTCTTTGCTGATCACCTTCATCGGGCTCTCGGCGACCGGGTATTCGCTGAACATCCTGACCCTCGGCGCGCTGACCATCGCGATCGGACGTGTGGTGGACGACTCGATCGTGGTGATCGAGAACATCAAGCGGCACCTGAGCTACGGCGAGCAGAAGATTACCGCCATCCTGACCTCCATCCGGGAAGTCGCCGGCGCGATTACCGCGTCCACCCTCACGACCGTGGCGGTCTTCCTGCCGATCGCGTTCGTGGCCGGACTCGCCGGGGAGCTGTTCCGGCCGTTCGCCCTCACCGTCACGATCGCCCTGGTCTCCTCGCTGCTGGTCTCGCTGACCATCGTCCCGGTGCTGGCGTACTGGTTCCTGCGGACCCCATCGGATAAGGCCGGCACTGCGGTGTCCGAAGCCTCCGCCCGCGAGACGGCCGCCAAAGCCCACGAGGCCGAGCAGCGCAGCTTCCTGCAGCGCGGCTACCTCCCGGTCCTGACCAAGACTCAGCGGCATCCCGTGATCACCCTGGTCGCGGCTGTCCTGGTCCTCGGCGGCACGGTGGCGATGACCCCGTTGCTCGCCACCGACCTGCTGGGCCGCTCCGGCGAAAACAGCATGACGGTAAAGCAGGCCCTTCCCGCCGGCACCAGCCTTTCCGAAGGCAGCGCCGCGGCCGTCAAGGTCGAGAAGGTATTGCGTGGCAGCGACGGGATCAAGGACGTGCAGGTCACCACCGGCAACGCCCAGTCCGGTTTCTCCGCGCTGCAGTCCACCGGGGCGGCGAATTCCAGCTTCACCGTCGTCACGGACGAGTCGGCCAAGCAGGGCAAGCTGCAGGACACCGTCCGCAGTGAACTCGCCAAGATCTCCGACGCCGGCAAGATCACCGTCGGCTCCCAGCAGGGCGGATTCGGCACGACGTCGACCGTCGACATCACGCTCAAGGCCGCCAGTTCCGCCGACCTCAAGACCGCCAGCGACGCCATGGTCAAGGCGATGGACGGCGTCCCCGGCTCCTCCGAGGTCAGCACCAACCTGGCTTCGAGCCAGCCTGTGGTCCAGGTCAAGGTGGACCGCGCCAAGGCTGTCGCGGCCGGCCTGAACGAGCAGCAGGTCGCCGGCGTGCTGGCCGCCACGATCAGCCCGGTCCCGGCAGGCACCGTCCGGATCGGCACTAACGACTACCCTGTCCGGATCGGCGAGGGCACCCGCTTCACCAGCATCGGCGCCGTCCGGGACCTCCCGCTGCCGACGGCCCGGGGCCCGGTTCCGCTGTCCTCGATCGCCTCGGTGGAACAAGCCGACGTCCCGGTCTCAATCACGGCCAGCAACGGCCAGCGGACCGCGCGCGTGTCCGTCACGCCGTCGGGCGGTAACCTCGGCGCGGTGAGCACGGAGGTGCAGGCCCGGCTCAAGTCGGTCCAGCTGCCGCCGGGCGTGACCGCGGAAATCGGCGGCGCCACCACGCAGCAGGCCGAGTCCTTCGGCCAGCTGGGACTGGCGCTGCTGGCCGCGATCGCCATTGTCTACGTGATCATGGTCGCCGCGTTCAAATCGCTTGTGCAGCCGCTGATCCTGCTGGTCTCGATCCCCTTCGCTGCCACCGGCGCCATCGCGCTGCTGCTGGTGACCGGCGTTCCGCTGGGGCTGCCGTCGCTGATCGGCATGCTGATGCTGGTGGGCATTGTGGTGACCAACGCGATCGTGCTGATCGACCTGATCAACCAATACCGGCAGCCCCGCAACGGCGAACCCGGCATGAGCGTGGCGGACGCCATCACGCACGGCGCCCGGCAGCGGCTCCGGCCGATCCTGATGACCGCCCTGGCCACCGTGTTCGCGCTGACCCCGATGGCACTGGGTCTGACCGGCGGCGGCGGCTTCATCTCGCAGCCGCTGGCCATCGTGGTGATCGGCGGCCTGATTTCCTCCACCGCGCTGACACTGATCCTCGTGCCGGTGCTGTACCGGCTGGTGGAGGGCCGGCGTGAACGCAAGGCACTGCAGAAGGCCAACGGCGGCAGGTCCGCCCACGGCCGCCGGGCCCAGCCCGCGCCCTTGGGCGCCGCGGCCGACGTCGACCTGCTCGATGAGCCGGACGAGGCCCCGGCGCTCCGCAACTAGCTGCTTCCCCCTCCCCCGACTAGCTCGCACAACTAGTGCGAGCTAGAGGGGTGCGGAAGCTGGCTCATCTGCGGGTGTCGGGTCCGGGTCGGAGAAGGCCAGCCTGGGCACCAGAACCAGGGCAGCGGCAGCGGCCAGTCCGGTGACCCCGCAGATGGTCCACACCGTCAGGTAGCCGGCCAGCGGCGCCGCGGTCTGCCCGGCGGCCGCAGCACCGGCGTCGCCCAGGACATGGCTGAGCAGGGCAATGCCGAACACCGCCGACGCGAACGCCCCGCCGATGGTCTTGGTCGTGTTGGTCAGGCCCGTCGCCATCGCGGTCCGGTTCAGCGGCGCCGCAGCGGCCGCCGCCGAGGGCAGCGCCGCCACGAGCGCGCCGGAGCCGATGCCGGCCACCGCCATGTTGGCCAGCGCCTCGGCCAGGCTGTCGTGGAAGGGCAGGAAGAGCAGGTAACCGAGCCCGACGAGGGCGGCGGCGCCCACCAGGGTCCAGCGCGGGGTAAGCCGGCGCGTCACTACGGGGTATAGCAGGGCCCCCACCAGCAGCGCCAGCACGTACACGCCGATAATGATCGAGACCTGGCCGGCGCGCAGCCCCAGCCCGTAGCCGTGCAGTGCCGGATCGGTCCGGGCAAAGGTGGAGAGCGGGGCCTGGGCGCCCAGCACGGACACCCCGAAGAGCCCCGCGGTCAGTTGCACCGGCCACATGGCCTTGGACCGCAGCATCCGGATGTCCACCAGCGGATCTTCGCGGCCCAGCTCAACGCGGGTGAACGGGACGAAGACCAGCAGGCCGGCCGCAAGCAGCGCCCAGGCCCACCACGCTCCAGGGCCGCCCAGCCGCATGAAGGTCAGGCCGGAGGTGATCAGCAGGAGGCCGACGGCGAGCAGCGCGAAGCCGCGGGTGTCCACCCTGCCGCCGCTGCGTTCGGTGGACTCCGGCACCCCGAAGCGGATGGCGAACCAGCATGCCGTCACAGCCAGGGCCGGAAGCATCAGCACCAACTGCAGTTGCCCGGCGAAGACTTCCACGAGTGCCCCGGCCGCCAGGGCTCCGGCGATGACACCGAGTTCCAGCGCGCCGACGAGGGCGCCGGCCGCGCGGCGGGTGTGGGCGGCGCCGTCGGGCAGCCCGTGCACCCGGCTGAAGACGAGGGCGATTTCCAGCGGCAGCCAGACCACGTAGAAGCCCTGCAGCGACCACGCCCCGAGGAACGTCCAGAAATCCGGCGCCAGCGCCACGCCCCAGGACGCGGCGGCGGTGAGCGCGGTGGAGACGAGCAGGACCCTGCGGTGTCCGTACAGGTCTCCCAGTTTCGCGAGCACCGGCACGGCCAGGGCGCTGACCGTCAGCTGGGCGGCCTCGAACCAGTTGACGTCGGCGTCGTGGATCCCCAGGTGCCGGGCGATGTCCGTGAGGATGGGAGTGTAGTAACCCTGCAGGATCCCGCTGGTAAGTTCCACCAGACACAGAAAAGCGACGACGCGGCGCATGGCGACCTTCCGGGCGGGCTGGGCATCCGGCGGCCAGCCGATTGATTGCATCCTAGGGCCGGGGCCCGCGGGCTCCCCGCAGGACGTGGAATATCCCGGCGTGGCGGACGTTATCAATAGTGATACATGCAAATGCATGTAAATTGGGTATAGTAGGAGCAGCACCCGGAAGTCTCCGGCCCAGGAAAGGAACACCATGCAAATCGGCGTCTTCAGCGTCAGCGACATCACTACCGACCCCACCACGGGCCGCACCCCCACGGAACACGAACGCATCAAGGCCTCGATTGCCATCGCCAAGAAGGTCGAAGAAATCGGCATGGATGTCTACGCCATCGGCGAGCACCACAACCGCCCGTTCTTCTCCTCCTCCCCCACCACCACACTGGCTTACATCGCTGCGCAGACGGAGCGGATCATCCTCTCCACCGCCACCACGCTGATCACCACCAATGACCCGGTGAAGATCGCCGAGGACTTCGCGATGCTCCAGCACCTCGCCGACGGCCGGGTGGACCTGGTCCTGGGCCGCGGCAACACCGCCCCGGTCTACCCCTGGTTCGGCAAGAACATCCAGGACGGGATCGAACTCTCGATCGAGAACTACTCCCTGCTCCGCCGGCTCTGGGACGAGGATACGGTCAACTGGTCCGGGAAGCACCGCACCCCGCTGCAGAACTTCACCTCCACACCGCGCCCGCTCGACGGCGTCGCCCCCTTCGTCTGGCACGGCTCTATCCGCACCCCGCAGATCGCCGAAGTGGCCGCGTACTATGGCGACGGCTTCTTCGCCAACAACATCTTCTGGCCCAAGGAGCACTACCAGCAGCTGATCGGCCTCTACCGGGAACGCTACGAGCACTACGGCCACGGCAAGGCAGACCAGGCGATCGTGGGCCTCGGCGGCCAGTTCTTCATGCGAAAGAACTCGCAGGACGCGGTCTCGGAGTTCCGCCCCTACTTCGACAATGCCCCGGTGTACGGCCACGGCCCCTCGCTGGAGGACTTCACCTCGCAGACCCCGCTGACGGTGGGCAGCCCGCAGGAGGTCATTGAGAAGACCCTGACTTTCCGCGAGTACTTCGGCGACTACCAGCGCCAGCTGTTCCTGATCGACCACGCCGGCCTGCCGCTGAAGACTGTGCTGGAGCAGCTGGATCTGTTCGGCGAGGAAGTGCTGCCGGTGCTCCGCAAGGAATACGCCGAGAAGACCCCGGCCCACGTTCCGGAACCGCCGACCCACGCCGGCCGCGTGGCTGCCTCGCTGGCGGCCCGCGAAACCGCCCCGCAGGACGCCTAATGTCCGCCGAGGCAGCGCCGGCGGAGGCCGGCCGGGCGGGGGCACCGGCGGAACCTGGCACCGGCCCGGCGTCGCCGGTGCGGCTCGCGGCGCAGACCTGGGAGTCGCTGTTCCGGGCCCAGGTGGCCGTGATGCGCCGGCTGCAGGCCGGACCGGCGTTCAAGTCCCTGGCCCTGAACGAGTACGACGTGCTGTTCACCCTCTCCCGCTGCCCCTCCGGCTGGCTCCGCCAGAACGAGCTCAACGACCACGTGCTGCTGAGCCAATCGAGCCTGAGCCGTTTGGTGGAGCGGCTGGAAAAGCGGGGCCTCGTGGAGCGGCGGCCCGCGCCCGACGACGGCCGCGGCGTGCTCGTCCGGCTCACCGAGGCCGGGCGGGAACTGCAGAAGACCATCGGGCGGGAGCATGTCCGGGACATCGCCGCCCTGGTGGGTCCGGCACTGACCGCCGAGGAACAGCGCGAGCTGCTGCGCCTGACGGACAAGCTGCGGGCCTCAGTGGCATCGCGCTGAGTTCCGGTTCCGCCGGACTCCGGGCTAGGACCCGGGCCCGGCGGGATCCGCCGGGATCCGCCGGCCTGGAGTCAGGCCACCGGCCCTGCGGACGCCTCGGAGTCCGAGGGCTCTGCTGCCGGCTGGCCCTTCGCTGACGGAGCGCCGGACAGATGGCCCTGTGCGTCCCGCCGCGTGTCACGTTCGGCGCCGGAAATGTCGTCAGCGGTGATCTGATCGTCCGGTTTTTCGTTCCAGGCCTTAATGGCGGCCCAGCCGACGGCTGCCAGGGGAACGGAAAGGACCGCCCCGATAATGCCGGCCAGGATGGTGCCGGCGGTCAGGGCCAGGAGGATGACGAGGGCGTGCACGCTGAGGGTGCGGCCCATGACCACGGGCTGCAGGAAGTTGCCCTCCAGCTGGTTGACGAGAATGACGACGGCGACGACCAGCAGAGCGGTGACCGGCCCGTTGGCCACCAGCGCAATCAGCGCGGCCAGTACGCCCGCGAGGGTCGCCCCCACCAGCGGGATGAAGGCGCCGATGAAGACAATGGCAGCCAGCGGCAGAGCCAGCGGAACACCAAGGACGACCAGGGCCAGTCCGATGAAGAACGCGTCCACGAGAGCCACAATCGCCGTTCCGCGCACGTAACCGCCCAGCACCGCGAGGCTGTCCTGGCCCACACGCCGGGCCTTGACCAGACGTTTACCCTTGAAAGCCCGCAGGATGAAGGCCCAGATGCGTTCGCCGTCCTTGAGGAAGAAGAACAGGATGACAGCCATCAGCAGCGCGCTGGCAGTGAACGTTCCGGCCGCGCTGAGGCCCGTGACGACGCCCGCGCCGGCAGAGCTGCTGGTCACGAAGTCCAGGACCGCGTTCCTGGCCTGCTGGATCTGCTGGTCATCGACCGGGATGGGCCCGTTCCGGACCAGGCCGTAAACCTGGTCGAACCCCTGGCTTGCGCTGCGGCCAAGCTCATCAGCCTGGCTTACGACGGCGAGCACAACGGCCGTCACCAGTCCGCCGAGCGCCAGCAGCCCAAGCAGGAAGGAGAAGCCGGTCGCCGCGGCGCTGGGCCATCCCTTCCGGCGCAGCCAATTCACCAGGGGCGCGATGGCAGCGGCAAGGATCAGCGCCAGCAACAGCGGAATGACCACCAGCCGCACCTGGACGAGGGCGTAGACGAGCACCGCGGCAAGAGTCAGCAGCAACAGCATTTGGCCTGCCCTGGTACTCACGCGGCCGAGGCCGTCCTGCCAGGGATCGGGCCGTTCATGGGTCTGCATCTGCTGTTCTCCTACGGGATGGTCAAGCTGTGAATGAGGCAGCGCCGGCCCGCCGCTAGCGGATAGCAACCAGCGCCGCCGGGTCTTCGAGGGGCAGGTCGCCGGTCACCGTGGCTGTGACCTTCAATTCCTGGAGTGCCAGACTGCCGCCCACGGTGGACAGGAATGCGGTGTCCGAGGAGTCCCGGCCGGCGGTAATACGGAGCATGCTCTCCCGGGGCGCCAGGCCGGTCGGATCGATCACGTGCCAGGCCCCTTCCACATGGGCTTCGGCCACGGCGTGGAAGTCCATCGGGCTCAACCCTGGTGCGTAGACGGCGGCCAGCCGCGCCGGGACATTCTTGGACCGCAGCAGCGAGATGGCCAGGTGGGCAAAGTCCCGGCAGACGCCGCGCCGGTGCAGCAGCGTTTCGACGGCGCCGTCGGTGCCGCGCGATGAGCCGCTCACGTACCGCAGCTCGCTGAAGACCCAGTTCCGCACAGCGTGCAGCAGTTCCCCGCCGTCCAGCCCGCCGAACTCGGCGTACGCCGTCGGGAGCAGCCGGTCCGACTCGGCGTAGCGGCTGGGCCGGACGTAACGGATGAGCTCCATCAGCCCGGGTTCCTCCGGGGCGGCGAAACCGGTGACGGTGGCCCCGTACTCCACCAGCACCTCGGTCGGCTCGGCGAACTCCATGTAGTGGAAGCGCCCGCCGTGGTGGTCCGAGAGCTCGGTCAGGGGCACGTCCTCGCCGCCGGCCGTCACGGACAACGACTCCTCCACTCCGCTGTAGCCGGGGTTGCGCGCAACAGCCACCGCCATCGCGACCTTGGTATCGGCCACGGTCTTGAAGGCCAGGCGTGCGGATACGATGCGTTCCATGAATCTCCGGAGGGTGCGAACAAAGCCGCTGGATTGTCAGCGGGAGGGCGGTCGCCCCGGGCCGTCGTGGAGGGCGCGGGGGCAGGACTAGTTTTTGATCTTCAGCGACATTAGCATCCGCTGGACATTGGCGAATTCCGAGCCCTCGTTGACGTATTTGTCCGCCTGGCCCAGCGTGTCAAAGGACTTGGCCGGGGCGACTTTCTGGTCCGGAGCGAACGCCTTGAGCTCGCCCAGATCGCCGAAGGAGTAGTCGCCCTTGCCCTCGGGTCCGTGGACGATGTTCCGCAGGGTGCAGGATTTCCCTGCCGCCCCGCCGACCACGTTGGTGATGCCGTAGGAGCCGAAGTACTTGTAGCCCTGGATGACGCGGAACACGACGTGCGGGTCGATGGTCCCCTCCCCGCCGAGGTGCGGCAGGTCCACCGGAACGCTGCTGACCACCACATACGGTTTCGCGGCCGAGGCCTTGCAGGAGGCGGCAGCCTGCGGCCGGAGCCCGGTCTGCAGGGTGGCCAAGTAGCGGCCTTCCGCATCCTTGACCTCGATCCTGAGCGCCCCCGGAAGGGTGCCCTGCGCCGGAGTGGCCGACTGCGCAATCCATTCCTGCGGCAGTTCGAAGCTCACGGTCTTGCCGGGATCATAGAACGTCTTCCAGGCCGCAGCCGTCGCACCCGCCGTCGCGGAGGGGACTGCGGACGCCGAGGCGCCGGCGGAGGCCGTGCCCGAAGCCGAGCCGCCTGACGAGGCCGCCGTCGACGCCCCACCGGCGGAGGAAACCGCCGTCGTGCTTCCGCCCGGGCTGCCCGCCGTCCAGGCCGGCGCGCCCTTG
The DNA here is from genome assembly GCF_056780195.1 of Arthrobacter sp. SD1074B. NCBI lineage: Bacteria > Bacillati > Actinomycetota > Actinomycetes > Micrococcales > Micrococcaceae > Arthrobacter > Arthrobacter sp. SD1074B. Next base: position 2,524,413 of record NZ_JBRAZT010000001.1, read on the forward strand.
CCTTCGCTGCTGCAGCCGGCGAGCGCGACGGCGGTGAGCGCCAGCGCAGCGGCCGTCCGGAGTCCGCGGGATAGAACGGTGCCAGTCATGCTGCCAGCGTAGCCGGGGCCCCGCCGGTTCAGAGCTTCCGGAGCAGCGTTTCGTAGAAGCGGACGCCGCGGCCCAGGGTCTCGAGTGAGATCTTTTCGTCGACGGCGTGGATGGACCCGCGGTCGGCCGCGTCCATGGCGAAGGGCGCGAACCGGTACACGGAGTCGCAGATCCCGGTGAAGCGGCGCGAATCCGTCCCGCCCATCATGATGTACGGCGTGATGATCGCCTCCGGGAAGGTCGCGGAGATGCAGTCCTCCAGCAACCGCCACTGCGGACCGTCGGAGGCGGATACCGGCGTGGGCTCGTTGCCCTCCACCACCCGCAGTTCCACCTTCGGATCCCGGATGACCTTCCGCAGCCGCTCCACGGTTCCGGCCACGGTGTCCCCGACGGCCACCCGGATGTTGGCGTTCGCCTTGGCCGTGGCGGCGAGCACGTTGGCGCCCGCGCTGCCCTCCAGGGTGGTGATGGCCACGGTAGTGCGGGTCATCGCGTTGGTTTCGTTCCCCAGCCGGCCGAAGAGCCACGTCATCGGGACCCTGAGCAGCGACAGGTTCGCGAAGGCCACACGCAGCGGGACCGGCGCGTGCGGTCCGAAGCGCCGGAGCATCTCCGCGGTCACTTCCGGGAGGCGCTGCGGGAAGGGATGTTGCTCGATCCGGGTGATCGCCCGCGCCAGCCGCGCCGTCGCTCCCATCCGGGGCGGCGTCGAGGCGTGTCCGCCGGGGTCCCGGGTCAGCAGCTCCACGTCCAGGATCCCCTTTTCGGCCACGCCGACGACGGCGGCCGGCCGGCTCACGCCGGGGAACGCCCCGCCGGCCACGGCACCGCCCTCGTCCAGCACGAGCCAGGGCCGCACTCCCCGGCCGGCCAGGAGTTCCACGGCCGCTGCGGCGCTGTCGCCGGCGGTCTCCTCGTTGTTGCCGAAGGAAAAGTAGACGTCGTGCGCCGGGGCGAAGCCCTCCTCCAGCAGCGCTTCCGCGGCCTCCAGGACGGCTACCAGCTGGCCCTTGTCGTCCAGCGTGCCGCGGCCCCAGAGGTAGGTTCCGTCGCTGTGGCCGGAGAACGGCGGATGGGTCCACGCCTGTTCATCCCCCGCCGGTACGACGTCGTAGTGGGCCATCAACACCACGGGGCGGCTTCCGGGTTTCCCCGAGGTGCCGGGCCAGCGGAACAGCAGGGCCGCCCCGTTGACCCGTTCCACCTCGAGGGCGGCGTGCACCGACGGGTAAAGCCGAGGCAGGGCCGCCAGGAAGGCCTCGAACTCGTCGGCGTCCACCTCGGCCGGAACCCGGGAGGAAACGGTACGGAACCGGATGAGTTCGGCCAGCGAGGCGGCGGCGCGGCCGGCGGACCCGGCGGGGGCGGTGGTGTGCATGCGCGAAGTCTACGGCCCGCCGGCGGCACTCCGTCCGCATGGCCCGCCGCATGTCCTGCTGCGAAACAAGGCTAGGCTGGTGGGATGGCGGAACAGCACTTTGATGCAGCGGAATCTGGCGGGCCGGACGGCGTGGCGCGGATGTCCGCCGTCGACATCGCAGACTGGCGGGTCCGGACCTTTGCGCTCTACGCCACTGTGCGGAAGATCGCCGCGGACAGCCCGGCCGAAGCACACTCCTACTGGCGGCAGGAACGGGACCGGATGTTCGGCACGCACCCCGCCTCTCCCCTGACAGACGAGGCCAAGGCACGTTTCGGCGGCCTTAAGACCGCGGACTACGACCCGATCTACCGCTTCCACGTGCCGATCACGAAGGAGGGCGCCGGACGGGAGATGAACGTCGAAACCGGAACCGACGGCGTCGTCCGCTTCGTCCGGCTGGGCACCTTCGACCTGCCGGAGATGGGCCAGCTGGCGGTCTGGAAGCTCAACGGCTACGGCGGAGGCATCTTCGTGCCGTTCCGGGACGCCACCGCGGGCCAGCCCGGAGGCAGCTACGGCGCCGGCCGCTACCTGCTGGACACCATCAAGGGCGCCTTCCACGGCGTCACCGGTTCCGGTCCCGACGCCGAGTTCGTGCTGGACTTCAACTTCGCCTACAACCCCTCCTGCGCGTACAACGAAGCGTGGGCCTGCCCCTTGGCCGGGCCCTCGAACCGGCTGGCCGTGGACATCCCGGTCGGCGAGCTGTACTAGCCGGATGGATTCGCAGCTACAACAGGCGCAGCCTGCCCGGCCCTTCCCGCCGGACACCACGGCAGCCGTCTCCTCGGCCATCTCCTCCACCGCACGGGCGCGCCGCTACCGGGGCGTGCTCCGGTATCCGGTGGCCCGGCAACTCCTGCGCTTCACCGGCGTCGGGGTGGTCTGCACCCTGACCTCGCTGGCGCTGTACGCCTTCCTGCGGCCGTGGATCGGACCGCAGCCGGCGAACGCGGCCGCGCTGATCATCACCTCGTTCATGAACACCGCGCTGAACCGTCGGTTGACGTTCAAGATCACCGAGCGACACCGGATGAAGCGCGACCATCTCAACGGCCTGATCGTCATCCTCGTCGCGCTGCTGATCACCGGCGGCAGCCTCGGCATCCTGCACTGGATCAACCCGGACGCGACCGTGGCCGACGAACTCTGGACCACCACGCTGTCCGGCTTCCTGGCCACCGCCGTCAGGTTCACCATGCTCCGGCACTGGATCTTCCGCCGCGCCCGGCACCGCTAGCCCTCAGCGGGCTGCCGCCTACCCGAGGGCGCGGATGCTGCCGACGGCGGCGCGCACCGCGGCCGCCGCTTCCTGCAGCTCGTCGGCCGTGATGGCGGAATCGAAGCTGAAGCGCACGGCCGTCTGGGCCACTTCGGCGCTGATCCCCATCGCCAGCAGCACGGGCGACGGCTCGTCCGAGCCCGCGGCACACGCCGAGCCGCTGGAGCAGATGACGCCCAGCCGCTCAAGCTCCAGCAGCACGGACTCTCCGCTGGTTCCCGGGAAGCAGAACGACGCCACCGAGGGCAGCCGCTCGACCGGATGGCCGGTGAGCACAGCGCCGGGCACCGCGGCCAGGACCGCGCCGATGAAGTCATCCCGCAGTGTGGCCACCCGCGCGGCGGATTCCGGCTGCAATGGCCCGGCGAAGCCCAGCGCGGTCGCGAGCGCCACGGCCCCGGCCACGTTCTCGGTGCCCGAACGGCGCCCGCGTTCCTGCCCGCCGCCGTGGAGCAACGGTTCCAGCCTGGTCCGGCTGCGCACGAACAACGCCCCGCAACCTTTCGGGGCGCCCAGCTTGTGGCCGGAAATGCTTAAGGCATCCACGCCCAGGCCACGCGTGTCGAGCGGCAGCCAGCCCGCGGCCTGCACGGCATCGCTGTGCAGCGGGACGCCGCGCGTGCGGGCCATGGCCGACAGCCGGGCCACCGGCTGGATGGTCCCGACCTCGTTGTTGGCATACATCACGCTGGCTAGCGCGGTTTCGGGCCGGAGCACGGCCGCGAGCGCCTCCTCGGTCACCCGCCCGTAGCGGTCCACGTCAATCACGTCGACGGCGAAGCCATGGACGCGTTCGAGGTACCGGGCCGATTCCTCCACCGCCGGGTGTTCGACGGCGCTGATCGCCACCCGGTCCAGGCGCGGGTCAGCGGCGCGCCGGGCCAGGGCGATGCCCTTGACGGCGAGGTTGTCCGCTTCCGTGCCGCCGGAGGTGAACACAACCTCGCCCGGCCGGCAGCCCAGGGCTTGCGCGGTGGTCTCCCTGGCGCCCGCGAGCGCGGCGGCAGCGGCGTCGCCGAGCGAGTGGTGGCTCGAGGGGTTGCCAAAGTCCCCGCTGAGGTACGGCCACATGGCCTCAAGCACCTCGCGGCGGACCGGCGTGGTGGCGGCAGCGTCCAGGAAGATCACGGCGTGCCTCAGCCGGCCCGTTCCAGTTCGACGTCGAGCTCGACGTCGAGGCCGAGGTCCAGGGCGGTGACGCTGTGGGTGAGGGCCCCGATCGAGATGACATCCACGCCGGTGGCGGCAATGCCGGCCACGGTGGCGAGGCTGACGTTGCCACTGGCCTCGACGCGGGCCCGTCCGGCGATGAGGTCGACGCCGTCGGCGAGTTCGATCAGCGAGAAGTTGTCCAGCATGATGGTGTCCACGCCCGCGGCCAGCACGGGCTCAATCTGCTCCATCCTGTCCACCTCCACCTCGAAATGCGTGGTGTGCCCCAGCCGTGCCCGGGCGTCGCGCAGCACGGCGGTGAGCTTCGCCGGGTCTCCCCCGGTCAGGACGGCCAGGTGGTTGTCCTTGGCCAGGACCGCGTCGGAGAGGCTGAAACGGTGGTTTGTTCCTCCGCCGCAGCGCACCGCGTAGCGCTCCAGCACCCGCAGGCCGGGCGTGGTCTTCCGGGTGTCGGTGATCCGCGCCCGCGTGCCGGCCACCAGCGCCACGAATTCCGCGGTCCGGGTGGCGATCGCGCTCATCCGCTGCACGAGGTTCAGGGCCACCCGTTCCGCCAGCAGTACGGCCCGGGCGTTGCCGGTGACCCGGGCCAGGACGGTGCCGGCGTCGAAGGCCTCGCCGTCGGCCACGAGCAGTTCAACGACGGCGGCCGGGTCCGCCAGCTTCATGGCCGCGGCGAACAACTCCCCGCCGCTGAACACGCCGGGCACCCGGGCGGCCAGCACCGCCGTGGCGCGGGCCCCGGCCGGGATCAGGGCCTGCGAGGTAATGTCGCCGTAAGGTGCGTCCTCCGCCAGGGCGGCGCGCAGCACGGCGTCGACGGCGGACCCCGGAAGGGTGCCGGCGAGGGCGGCCACCGGGACGGTGGCGGGGCGGGCGGCGGCGCGTGCTGTCATGACGGGATCCTTTGTTTCGGGCGGGATACGGCGGCGTACCGGTGGCCGTGCGGTGCGGCCGGCAGGGCGGACCGGGGCGGGGCCGCGAGCACCGCAGGCAGTGCGGGGGCGACAGCGTCAGCGGCAGCATCGGCCGCATCGGCCGCATCGGCACGGAAGTGGGCGCCCACCGATCCCGTCCTGGCCCGCGCGGCCTGCACCAGCAGGCGGGCGGCCAGCAACAGGTTCCGGTCCTCGTGCTCGGACTGATCCGGGCTGGCGTCCGGCACACTCTCGGGCCGGACAGCGCCGGCCCACGCAGCCAGCTGGGCAGTTGCAGCGTCAAGGTCTGCCCCCGAGCGAAGCACCCCGGCAGCCCGAGTCATCAACCGCCCCAGGGCCTCCCGCGAAAACGGCCCCGGACCAGGCCCGGAATCCACTAGCCCATCGGGCAAGGTGGCCGGTGGTGTTACGTCCCCAGCCGTGTCGCGCGAGGGTACTGCGGAAGCGTGCGTCAAAGGGAGGCCGCCCGCGGCCGAGCTAGCACGCGGAGCAGTGCCGTCGTGCGACTGCCGGGCATCCAGGAAGTCCTCAACCGCCCGTCGTCCGAACACCAGCCCCTCCAAGAGCGAGTTGCTGGCCAATCGGTTGGCGCCCTGCGCGCCGGTGCACGCGGTCTCGCCGGCGGCGTAGAGCCCCGGCACCGAGGTGCGCCCGCACAGGTCCGTCGCGACCCCGCCCATCCAGTAATGCGCGGCCGGGGACACGGGCAGCGGTTCGGCGGTCCAGTCGTAACCGGCGGCGCGGGTGGCCGCGGTGATAGTGGGGAACCGCCGGGCGAGGAAACCGCGGCCGCGGCTGGCTTCAATGCCCCGGGCATCCAGGTACACCGGGCTGTCCGCCGGCAGCCCGGTGGCCGCCAGGTGCAGTGCGATGCTGCGGGAGACGACGTCACGCGGGGCCAGCTCGGCGTCCGGGTGGAAGTCGGGCATAAAGCGGTAGCCGGCGGCGTCGAGCAGGAGCGCGCCCTCGCCGCGCACCGCTTCGGAGATCAGCAGCGCGGGCGGCCCGCCGGGCACCTCGGCTGCGGCCAGCGTGGTCGGGTGGAACTGGAAGAACTCCAGGTCGCGGACGGCGGCACCCGCGCGCCAGGCGAGGGCGAGGCCGTCGGCGGTGGCTACCCTTGGATTGCTGGTGCGGGTGAACAGCCGTCCTGCGCCACCGGTGGCGAGCAGCACGGCGTCGGCGTCGAGCCGCTTCAGCTCCCCGCCGGCCAGATAGGCGACACCGGTGACGGCTCCCGGAGCGGTGCCGGTCGCCGGATCGCCGCCGCCGGCCAGCAGTTCGGTGACGAAGGCGCCGGACTCCACCCGGAGCCGGCCCTGGACGGCACGGTCGAGCACCGCGGCCACGAGGGCGCGGGCAATGCGGGCGCCGGTCGCGTCCCCGCCGGCGTGCAGGATGCGGGCGGCCGAGTGCGCGGCTTCGAGTCCCAGGGACGGGCCGCCGTCGGCGCGGACGTCGAAGTCCACGCCGAAGCGGCGCAGCCCCGCTATGTCCCGGACGGCTTCCGTGCACAGGATCCGCACGGCGTCGGGATCATTCAGTCCGGCCCCGGCGGCGAGGGTATCGGTGATGTGCGCCGCCACTGAATCTCCCGGAGCGGCCTCCCCCGGCGCCAGCACAGCGGAGACGCCGCCCTGGGCATAGAAGGTGTTGCTCTCCTCGAGCGCTCCCTTGGTCAGGAGCACCACCTCGGCGGCCGGCGCACCGGACGAGCCTGCATCTGCGGCGAGCAGCGCCGCATATAGCCCGGCGATGCCGCTGCCGACGACGACGAGACGCCTGGTCACGGCCGGGCCGCCAGCATGCGTTCCAGGGCCACGCGGGCGGGGGCGGCGACCTCGTGCGGCACCGTGATGCGGTTAACCACCTCGCCGCGGACCAGGGATTCGAGCACCCAGGCCAGATAGCCGGGGTGGATGCGGTACATCGTGGAGCAGGGGCAGATCACCGGGTCCAGGCAGAAGATGGTGTGCTGTGGGTGTTCGGCGGCCAGCCGGTTGACCAGGTTGATCTCGGTGCCCACCGCAAAGACGGTGGGCTCGGTGGCGGCGGCAATGGCCTTGCGGATGAAGTCGGTGGAACCGGCGGCGTCCGCGGCGTCGACCACCTCCATGGGGCACTCCGGGTGCACGATGACCTGAACGCCCGGGAAGTCTGCGCGGGCCTTCTCGATCTGGGCCACGTTGAAGCGCTTGTGGACCGAGCAGAAGCCGTGCCACAGGATCACGCGGGAGTCCTGCAGCGCCTGCTCGTCGTTGCCGCCGAGTTCCTTGCGCGGATTCCACATCGGCATTTGTTCCAGCGGCACCCCCATGGCTTTGGCGGTGTTTCGGCCCAGGTGCTGGTCCGGGAAGAACAGCACGCGCTGGCCGCGCTCGAAGGCCCATTCCAGCACCGTGGCGGCGTTCGAGGAGGTGCAGACGATGCCGCCGTGCTCACCGCAGAAGCCCTTAAGCGCTGCGGAGGAATTCATGTAGGTGACGGGGATGACCGGTACCCGGCCCTCGGCGTCGGGTTCGGTGCCGAACAGCTCTTCCAGCTGTTCCCAGCACTCGGTGACCGAGTCGATGTCCGCCATGTCCGCCATCGAACAGCCCGCGGCGAGGTTGGGCAGGATCACGGCCTGCTGCGGCCCGGACAGGATGTCCGCCGTTTCGGCCATGAAGTGCACGCCGCAGAAGATGATCGTCTCGGCGTCCGGCCGGGTCAGCGCCGCGTTGGCGAGCTGAAAGGAGTCGCCTACGAAGTCGGCGTATTCGACCACCTCGTCACGCTGGTAGAAGTGGCCCAGGATGACCGCCCGGTCCCCCAGCGCGGCCTTGGCGGCGCGGATCCGGGAGTCCAGTTCGGCGTCGCCGGCCAGGCGGTACTCCTCCGGCAACTGGCCCTGCCGCGGGGTGGACCGGGGGGCGACGTCGGCCGCGGACGCGCCGGGGCCGTACGCCGGCATGCCGGTGCGGGCCTCGGCGAGGTCGAAGTCCCAGGGGCCGCGCGCCAGTGCCGGGCTGCAGGTGGCCCCCGCCGTTGCACCGGCCGTGGCGCCGCCGGTGGCCTGTTCGCGCGTGATCAGCTGGATCGCCGTGTTGACGCTGCTCATGGTGTGCTCCTGTTGTCTGGATCGAGGCCGGGGCGGCCGGTAAAGCGGTAGAGGCGGGGCGGGCGGTGCTTGCCGCCCTGCAGGTATTCGTCGGTTTCTTCGATTTCCGGAGCGGCCTTGATCTGGCGCCGGAAGTTGGCCGGGTCCAGCTCGCGGTCCAGGACTGCCTCGTAGACCTCCCGGACCTGCGCAAGGGTGAAGTACTCGCCGAGCAGGTGGTAGGCGATCGAGCCGTAGGCCATCTTGTTCCGCAGCCGCCAGAGCGCGTAGTCGATGATCGTGTTGTGGTCGAACGCCAGCTCGCCCAGCCGGTCGGCCCGGAACCAGCGGACGTTTTCGGATTCGTCCGCGAGTGCGGCCTCGGTGGGCTGGACCAGTGCCCAGTAGACGATCGACACCACACGCTGGGTGGGCGAACGGTGCAGGCCGCCGAAGGCGTAGAGCTGCTCGAGGTAGCTCGGCGCCAGGCCGGTGGTCTCGCGCAGGTTCCGGGAGGCGGCGTCCTGCAGTGACTCGTTGTGCGTCAGCGGGCCGCCCGGCAGTGCCCAGAGGCCCTTGAAGGGCTCCCGGATCCGGCGCACCAGCGGGATCCAAAGCGTGGGCCGGCCGGAGCGTTCACTCGGCCGGAGGGCGAAGATCACCGTGGAAATGGCCAGCGACGGCGGCGCCAGCTGGCGCTCCGAGACGTTGGCTGGAGAAGTGTAAACGGTGATCGACCCCCGCTAGCCTTCGGCCCGGGCCGGTCCTGTGGGGACCGCCCGGACGGTTCCGGCCCTACCGCCGGAGTAGTTATAGTCAAGTTGACTAGAACTAATTCTACGACGGCGGCGGTCCCGCGCAAAATGTTGCTGCGCCCAGCCGGGCCGCGCGGGCTGGTTCGGGCCTACTGGCCGTGCGCGGCGGCTTCCAGCAGCGGCAGGGTCCGGCCCTCGAAGTGGGTGTTGAGCACGATCACCGAGGAAGAGCGCAGCACGGTCCGGGTGGCGATCATCGCGTCCAGCACCCGCTGCAGGTCGGAGTTGGAACGGGCCGCGATCCGGGCCATCAGGTCCGAGCCGCCGGACACGGTGTGGATCTCGATCAGTTCGGGGATGCGCGCCAGGGCCTCCACGACGGCGTCGTGCCCCAGGTCCTGGTTAATGGTCAACGAGCAGAAGGCGACCACCGGATAGCCGAAGCGGGCAGGGTCCGGCTGCGGCACCCAGGAACCGATGACGCCGCTGTCCTGCATCCGGTCCAGCCGGGACTGGACGGTGGCGCGGGCAACCTTCAGCACCCGGGACGCCTCCAGCACGGAGGCCCGCGGCGAGTCCGTGAAGAATCGGACAATTTTTGCATCCAGCGGATCGACGCTCACTTCAGTTTCCTCCTCCGGAGGGATCGCACAGCACAAATCGCCAGGATCGGGGCCGTTCCTTCGACAAACTGCATCCATGCTCTCACGCCGGGCGGACCAGAGGGCCCTTCCGGGACGGTAAATTCGTATGGTCCCAAAAGGACGCCTCCACCACCGTAAGAAGGTTCGCCAGCATGACAACGAAGTCCACCGCGGAGCGCCCGGCCCAGAAACTTGGCCACAGCATGCTGCCCCGCCAGCTCACCATGATGGGACTCGGCAGCGCCATCGGCGCCGGCCTGTTCCTCGGATCCGGGGCCGGTATCCAGGCCGCCGGCCCGGCCGTCCTGATCTCCTACCTGGTCGCGGGCACCCTGATCATCATCGTCATGTGGGCCCTCGGCGAGATGGCCGCCGCCAACCCGAACAGCGGCGCGTTCTCCGTCTACGCCGCAAAGGCCATGGGGAAGACCGCCGGGGCCACGGTTGGCTGGCTCTGGTGGCTGCAGCTCGTCGTCGTCATCGCCGCGGAGGCCCTTGGCGCGGCCGGGCTGCTCTTCACGGTCTGGCCGGCGGTCCCGGTCTGGGGGCTTGCACTGATCTTCATGGCGGTCTTTACGGCCATCAACCTCGCCGGGGTGAAGAACTTCGGCGAGTTCGAATTCTGGTTCGCGATCCTCAAGGTGGCCGCCATCCTGCTGTTCCTGGCCATCGGCGCCGCGCTGCTGTTCGGCTGGCTGCCGGAGGTCCCCAGCCCGGGGCTGAGCAACATCACGTCCAACTTTGCCCCGGCGGGCCTGGGCGGCATCGCCACGGCACTCTTTGTGGTGATCTTCGCCTTCGGCGGCACCGAAATCGTCAGCGTCGCCGCGGCCGAGACCGAGAACCCCGAGCGCAGCGTCGGCCACGCCATCCGCACCGTGGTCTGGCGCATCCTGGTCTTCTACATCGGCTCCGTCTTCGTCATCGCCGCCGTGCTGCCGTCGACGTCGGCAGCGCTCAAGTCCCCGTTCGCGGGCGTCCTGGATCTGGCCCGCATCCCCGGCGCCGGCGCAGCAATCACCCTGGTCGCCGTCGTTGCCCTGCTCTCGGCCCTCAACGCGAACCTGTACGGTGCGTCCCGGATGGCCTACTCGCTCTCCGAGCGCGGCGAAGCCCCGCGCCTCCTCTCGCGGCTCAACAAGGCCCGGGTTCCGGTGATTGCGGTCAGCATCTCGGTGGCTTTCGGCTTCCTGGCGGCCGTGCTCGAGCTGCTCTTCCCGGAACAGATCCTGCCGGCATTGTTCCAGCTGGTGGGCTCCACCTGCCTCGTGGTCTGGGGCTCGGCCCTGGTATCGCAGCTGATCCTGCGGCGCCGCGCCGACCGTGCGGGCACCGAGCTGCCACTGCGGATGAAGGGCTTCCCGGGGATCACCATTTTCGGCCTGGTACTCCTGGCCCTGATCTTTGCCGTCGGCTTCAGCAGTCCGGACAGCAGCCGGCAGCTCTTCAGCACGATGGCGCTGATCGCCGGCATCGCCGCGGCCTGCTGGATCGGCGCCCGGCTCAGCCGCCGCCGCACCCGGTAACCCAGCCCGACCCGGCCAGCGCACCGCGGACCCAACTGGCTCGCAGTTGTTGCCGTTTTGAGCCCGCAAAACGACAACAACTGCCAGTCGGTTGGGCGTGGCGGCGTGGTGTACAAATTGCCAAGTGCTGCCCCGATGAAAGCGGTAGCTTTGTGCAGACTGGTCAGCGTTTCCTGAGCTGATTGCCCAGCGCCTGCCGCGTGACTAGGGTCACAGGCATGGACACACTCCCCCTTGCGGTGACCGGTGACGACGCCGGACCGCTCACCGACGCCCAGTTGCGCGAGCTGTACTCGCTGATGGTCGCCGTCCGGCACCTCGATACCTCCGCGATCGCGTGGCAGCGGCAGGGCATCATCCCCGGCTACGCCCCGGAATTCGGCCAGGAGGCGGCCCAGGTGGGCAGCGGCTACGCCGTGGACACCAGCCGCGACTTCGTCTTTCCCACCTACCGCGAGATGGGCGTCGCCCGGACCATGGGCGTGGACATGGTGGGCTACATGTCCACCCACAAGGCCACCTGGCACGGCGGCCTTTACAACCCGGCGGAGTCCCGGCTCGCCCCGATCCAGGCCGTCGTGGCCGGGTCCGTGCTGCATGCCGTCGGTTGGGCCCACGGCCAGACGCTGGATAAGACGGACGGTGTCGCGCTGACGTACTTCGGCGACGGCGCCTCTTCACAGGGCGACGTCCACGAGGCGATGAACTTCGCGGCCGTGATGAAGGCCCCCGTGGTCTTCTTCGTCCAGAACAACGGCTGGGCCATTTCCGTGCCCACCGAACGCCAGGTCGCCGGCGGTTCGGTCGCGGCCCGCGCCGCCGGCTACGGCATGCCGGCACTGCAGATCGACGGCAACGACGTCGTCGCCGTCGTCGAGGCGACGCGCCGCGCCTTCGCGCACGCCCGAGGCGGCAACGGCCCCGTGCTGGTCGAGGCCATGACCTACCGCCGCGGGCCGCACTCGACCTCCGACGACCCGGGGCGCTACCGCTCCCTCGACGAGGAGCGCGACGGCGCCGGCGAGGATCCGGTTGAGCGCCTCAAGCAGCGGCTGCTTGCGGACGGGATCGCGGACGAGGCATTCTTCGCCGACGCGCTGGCCGCGGCCCGCGCCGAGGAGGAACAGATCCGCGCCGGCATCCAGGCCCTCGGCCCGCGGCCCGGAACCGAAATGTTTGACCTGGTCTTCCAGGAAACCACCACGGCCCTGCAGGCCCAGGCCGCCAACTGGCGCGAGGAGTCCGAACATGTCTAACTCGATTCTCGAAGGCGCAACTGCCGCAGTACCGCCCGCCGCCAGCACCGTGATGTCCATGCAGCAGGCGCTCAACCGCGCCCTCGACGAGGTGCTCGCGGACAACCCCAAGGCAGTGATCTTCGGCGAAGACTGCGGCCGGCTCGGCGGTGTCTTCCGGATCACCGACGGGCTGCAGGCCAAGCACGGCGCGCAGCGGGTCTTCGACACCCCGCTGGCGGAGTCCGGCATCCTCGGCATGTCCGTGGGCCTGGCGATGGCCGGGTTCCACCCCATTCCCGAGGTCCAGTTCGATGGTTTCGCCTACCCGGCGATTAACCAGATCGTCTGCCAGATCGCCCGGATGAACTACCGCAGCCGCGGCACCCTGCCGATGCCGATCACCCTGCGCGTGCCCAGCTTCGGCGGCATCCGCGCCCCCGAACACCACGGCGAAAGCCTGGAGGCGCTCTTCGCCCACGTGCCAGGACTCAAGGTGGTCTCGCCGTCGAACCCGCACGAGGCCTACCACCTGCTCAAGTACGCCGCCACGCGGCCGGACCCGGTGATCTTTATGGAACCGAAGTCCCGCTACTGGCAAAAGGGCGAGGTGGACCTGGCCGCCCCCGATGGTGACGGCGGTGCGCCCGACGGCGCCAAGGTGATGCGCGAGGGCCGGCACCTCACGCTTGTGGCCTGGGGCGCCATGGTGTCCCGCTGCCTGCAGGTGGCCGAGCTCGCCGCCGAGGACGGGATCGAGATCGAGGTCCTGGACCTGCGCTGGCTCAAGCCGATCGACACCGCGGCGCTGGCCGCCTCGGTGCGCAAGACGCGCCGCGCCGTCGTCGTCCATGAGGCGCCGCTGACCTCCGGCCTGGGCGCGGAGGTGGCGCAACTGATCACGCAGAGCTGCTTCGACACGCTCAAGGCCCCGGTGGAGCGTGTGACCGGTTTCGACGTCCCGTACCCCTCCGGCGACCTCGAAGATGAATACATCCCGAACATTGACCGGATCCTCTTCGGCATCCAGCGAGTATTGGAGTACAAACGTGGCTGAACTTTCCTTCCCGCTGCCGGACCTTGGCGAGGGCCTGATCGAGGCGACCGTGCTGGAATGGCTGGTCGCGCCGGGCGACCAGGTGGAGCGGAACCAGCCGCTCGTGGAGGTCGAGACCACCAAGTCGGCCGTCGAATTGCCCAGCCCGCAGGCAGGTAAGGTAGTGCGTATCCACGGCGGGCCCGGCGACAAGATCAACGTCGGCGAGCCCCTGATCGTGTTCGAGGTGCCGGACAACACCGCCGGCATCGTGGGCACGGTCCCGAAGGAAGAGGCACCGAAGCGCCGGGTCCGCCTGAGCGCCGTACTTGATGAGGACTGACACCATGAGCGGCAGGCACACCGGCGAACAGCATTCCCACACGGTCGAGGGCACCGACCCGCAGCTTTACGTCGGGGTGCATGATCCCAAGCACGACGCCGGGCTGCGTCCGGTCCTGCTGCTGCACGGCTTTTCCTCCTCCTCCAAGCTCAACTGGGAGGACACCGGCTGGATCGCCGCCCTCACCGACGCCGGCCGCCGCGTCATCACCGTGGACCTGCCCGGCCACGGCCGCAGCGGCGCCCCCGAGGACCGGGACTCCTACTCCCCGAGCCGGATCCGGGCGGATCTCCTGCAGATCGCCTTCGACGCCGGCGCCCGCCCCCTGCGCGACGGTGACCCGGCCAGCGGCCTGGACGTCATCGGCTACTCGCTGGGGTCCCGGCTGGCCTGGGAATTCGGCGCCACGCAGCACGAACTGGTCCACCGGCTGGTCCTGGGCGGACCCAACGTCGCGGACCCACTGGCGGAGTTCGACCTGGTCGCCGCGCAGCGCTACCTGGCCGACGGCACGCCCATTGCGGACGCTTCAACGGCCGGGCTGCTGAAGATGGCGCAGCTGCTTCCCAGCAACAACATCTTCGCCCTGCTGTCACTGATCGAGGCGGTCAAGGACGAGCCGTTCGATCCCGCCGAGGCCGTCCCGCAGATGCCGGTGCTGCTCGTTGCCGGGGAAAAGGACGATCGGGCCGCCTCCATGCCCGAACTCGCAGCCCTGGGCGCCAAGGCCGGGGCGATGGTGGAACAGCTCATCCTGCCGGCCCGGAACCACACGAATGCCGTCACCAGCCGGGCTTTCAAGCAGGGCGCCATCAGCTTCCTGGGCGTCTAAGCGGCGGGGCTGCCGCAAACACTGGACCACACAAAAGAGGCACGGACCGCGGTCCGTGCCTCTTTTGTGTGATGCCTTTCCTACCGGACCTGCCGCCTAGTGGTGGCGGCTGACGCCCAGCGCGCGGCCGCGGGTTTCCTTGGCCAGGATGACACCGACGGCGGAGATTACACAGAGGATCATGATGTAGATGCCGATGGAACCGGTCCACTTGGTGCTCTGCAGCAGGGCCTCAGCGATGGTCGCCGCGAAGGCGCCGCCGAGGATGGCGCCGAAGGCGTAGCCGATGGAGATGCCCGAGTAGCGGACGTTCGCCGGGAACATTTCGGCGTACATCGCGGACATCGGACCGTAGGACAGGCCCAGGCCGATGGTCAGGACAAACAGCGCCACGCCGTAGAGCACGATGTTCTTGGTGTCGATCAGGGCGAACATCGGGATCATCCACGCGAACACGATCCCGTAGCCGATCAGGAAGGTCTTGACCCGGCCGATCTTGTCAGAGAGCCAGCCGCCCACGAGGGTGAAGATGAGCCAGCCGAAGGATGCCAGCGTGGTGGCCAGCAGGATCTGCGGGGTGGGCATCTTCAGCGATTTGGTGGCGTAGGAGATGAAGAAGGCGATCAGCAGGTAGCCGGCAGCGTTATTGCCGATGAAGATCATCGTGGAGTAAAGGACGGCCTTCTTGTGCTTGCGGACCAGCTCGCCCAGGGGCGCCCTGCTTTCTTCCTTGCGCTCCTGCATCTCTTGGAAAACCGGGCTCTCGGCCACGGCGCGGCGAATCAGGTACCCGACCACGATCAGCACGATCGAAAGCAGGAACGGCACCCGCCAGCCCCAGGCGGCGAAGTCGTCCTTGGACATGGACGTGTTGAGGAAGTACAGCAGGCCGGTGGCGAGGATCATGCCCACCGGAACGCCGATCTGCGGGTAGGCGCCGAACAGGCCGCGCTTGCTCATCGGAGCGTGCTCCACGGCCATCAGGGCTGCGCCGCCCCATTCACCGCCGGCCGAGAAGCCTTGGATCACGCGCAGCGTGATGAGCAGGATCGGGGCCCACACGCCGATCTGGGCGTAGGTCGGAAGCATGCCGATCAGGGCCGTCGCCGCACCCATCATCACGAGCGTGAAGACCAGCATGGCCTTGCGGCCGAGGCGGTCGCCGAGGTGGCCGGCGATGACGGCGCCGAGCGGGCGGAAGAGGAAGCTGATGCCAATCAGGGCGAAGGACAGAATCTGCGCCAGGCCCGGGTTGGAGGCGTTCAGGGGTGCGAGGAAGAGTGGGGACAGCAGCGTTGCTGTCAGCTGGGCGAAGATGAAGAAGTCGTACCACTCGATGGTGGTACCGACCAGCGTCCCGGCGAGGACCTTGCGTTCCTCATGCTTGCTGCTGGGGCCCGTCTCTGAATCGACGGTTGAAGTTGCGGTCATTGGAACTCCGTTGCTGGGGGCAGAGGTACTGCCCGGGTGGGTGCGAAGTGAATAACTAAATGCCTCATGAATTACTGATCGAACGGTCAGTTAGTAACTGTGATCTTACTACGAAAATTGTGATAAGGCACACACGCTTCGCCTGGATGTTGCAGGGATGTGTCCGGAGCGGTCGCCCACACCCGGGAACGCCGGGTCCTTGCTGGCTCTATTATTGAGTTCTATAATCGAACACACCGTTCTTATATAGAACGCTGTGCCAGAACGCTACTGCACTGTGAGCCGGAGCACAAGATTCCTCCAGCCCGCGCCGGCTCGGCCCCGGCCCGGCGCCGCCCGCCCATAGGATGGATCCCATGACCCCGAATGCCGGCAGCACCCAGGCCCCGCCGTCCCAGACGCTGTCCCGGGGCATCCGGGCCCTGGAGATCCTCGCCGACGCACCGGAGCCGCTGACCATCGCCGAACTCGCCGACGCCATGGGCGTCCACCGCTCAGTTGCCTACCGCATCCTGCGCACCCTGGAAGACCACTCGCTGCTGGTGCGGGACGACGGCGGACGCGTCCAGCCCGGCCCCGGCTTGGCCGTCCTGGCCCGCGGAGTTTCCCGCAGCCTGCAGACTGCCGCCCTCCCGGAGCTCACCCAGCTGGCCAACGCCCTGACCATGAGCGCGTTCGTGGCCGTCTGGGACCGCGAGGACTGCGTGACGCTGGTAAGCGTCGACCCGCGGCATACCGGCGCAGCGGTGGTGCAGCATCCGGGGTCGCGGCACCCGGTCAGCGCCGGCGCGCCGGGCATCGCGATCCAGTCGGCGCTCTCTGAGCAGGAATGGCACCGCCTCGCCCCGGGCATCCCCTACCGGACCGAAGCCGCCGAGGCACGCGGGCGCGGCTATGCAGCCAGTCACGACGAGGTCATCCCTGGCGTCTCCTCGCTGGCCGTGCCGGTCCGGGTTCCCGGCGGCCGCCCCGCCGCCCTGGCGGTGGTGTACATCCGCGCCGAGCAGGATCCCGCCGAGGTGGCCGCTGCCCTGGCGGCAAGCGCCGCGCGCATCGAGGCGCAGCTGGGCTGAAGGCCCGGGACGCCGGCTGCCCCTTGACAACCCGCCCCGACTCCGGCAAGTTTGTATCGTATACGATTTCATACTCAATGAGGAGATGCGATGGAGCAGCTTTCGCAGGACGCCCTGGCCGCCGCCGGCAAAGTCATCGCGGTGCACATCAACTACCCCAGCCGCGCCGCCCAACGCGGCCGCACCCCCGAGCAGCCCTCCTACTTCCTGAAGCCCTCGTCCTCCCTGAGCCTATCCGGCGGCACCGTGGAGCGCCCCGCCGGCTGCGAACTGCTGGCCTTCGAGGGCGAGGTGGCGCTGGTGGTCGGCAGCCGGGCCCGCCGCGTCTCCCCCGAGGAGGCCTGGCGCCACGTGCGCTTTGTCACCGCCTCCAATGACCTCGGCGTCTACGACCTGCGCTACGCGGACAAGGGCTCCAACCTGCGCTCCAAGGGCGGCGACGGGTTCACCCCCGTGGGGCCGGGCCTCATCCCGGCCGCCGACGTGGACCCGGCAGCCCTCCGCCTCCGCACCTGGCTCAACGGAGAGCTTGTCCAGGAGGACACCACCGCCACCCTGCTCTTCCCCTTCGCCCGGCTCATCGCGGACCTCTCCCAGCTGATCACCCTGGAACCGGGCGACATCATCCTGACCGGGACGCCCGCCGGCGCCTCCGTGGCCCAGCCGGGCGACGTGATGGAAGTCGAGGTGGACGCCCCGGACGCCGGGCTCAGCACCGGCAAGTTGACCACGACGGCGGCGCAGGGCACCGTGCCGCTGGCCCCCTACGGTGCACAGCCGCGCAGCGACGACGCCCAGCGCGCCGAGGCCTACGGCACGCCGGCGGCAGCCGCCGAACCGGCAGCACCGAAGAGTGCGCTGACCCCGGAGCTGAAGGCCAAGCTCGAATCCGTCGCCACCGCCACGCTGAGCTCCCAGCTGCGCAAGCGCGGCCTGAACAACGTCAGCATCGACGGCCTGCACTCGACCCGCCCGGACCGCACCGTCGTCGGCGTCGCCCGGACCCTGCGCTATGTGCCCAACCGCGAGGATCTGTTCAAGAGCCACGGCGGCGGATTCAACGCCCAGAAACGCGCCATCGACTCGCTCCGGGAAGGCGAGATCCTCGTCATGGAGGCCCGCGGTGAAAAGGGCACCGGAACGGTCGGGGACATCCTGGCCCTGCGCGCCCAGGTGAACGGTGCCGTGGCCGTCATCACCGACGGCGGCGTCCGTGACGTCACCGCCGTCGGCGCCCTGGACATGCCCACGTTCTTCGCCAACGCGCACCCCGCGGTCCTGGGCCGGCGCCACATCCCGTGGGACGTGGACCTCACCATCTCCTGCGGCGGCGCCACGGTGCAGCCCGGGGACATCATCGTGGGCGACGCGGACGGGATCCTGGTGATCCCGCCGGCCGTTGCCGAGGAAGTCGCCGACGACGCCCTGGTCCAGGAGGCCGAGGAAACGTTCATCGCCGAGATGGTCGCCGCCGGGCACAGCGTGGACGGCCTATACCCGATGAACGCGCAATGGCAGGAAAAGTACCGGTCCTGGGCCGCGGACCGAGCCGGCTCACGGCCATGACCGGCGCTGCACCCGGTGCCATGGCCGGCGCCGCACCCGGCACCGCCAGCAAGTCGGAGCAGGCCTACGCAGCGATCAAGGCCAGCATCCTGAGCGGCGACTTCTCCCCCGGCTACCGGCTGGTGCTGGCCAAAATCGCCGACGACCTCGGCTTCAGCGTCGTCCCGGTCCGCGAAGCCATCCGCCGGCTCGAAGCGGAGAACTTCGTCGTGTTCGAGCGCAACGTCGGCGCCACCGTGGCCGGCATCGACCCCACCGAATACCTTTACACGATGCAGACCCTGGGGATCGTCGAAGGCGCCGCGACGGCATTGTCCGCACCGCTGATCTCCGCCGCGGACATCGCGCGCGCCCGTGCCGTGAACGAACTGATGCGCGAAAGCCTGGAGAACTTCGACCCGGTCCGTTTCACCACGCTGAACCGGGAGTTCCACAGCGTCCTGTTCGAGCACTGCCCGAATCCGCACATCCTCGACCTCGTCCACCGCGGCTGGAACCGGCTGCAGGCCCTGCGCTCCTCCACCTTCAGCTACGTGCCCGGCCGGGCACGGCAGTCGGTCGAGGAACACGAGGCACTGCTGGGGCTGCTGGAAGCGGCCGCCCCGGCGGACGACGTCGAACGCGCCGCCCGGGCGCACCGCACCGCCACCCTGGAGGCCTACCTCGCCCACCGGGCTCCAACCCCCTGACCCCGGCAGGCCGGCCGCGGGCAGGCTCTCCCCCGAACGATAAGGAAAAACAATGAAGTTCCGTTCCGATCCCCAGCAGCACCTCAAAGGCTCCCTCGCCGCGATGTTCACCCCCTTCACCGCCTCCGGCGAGGTGGACCACGACAGCCTGCGGAATATGGTCCAGTGGCAGATCGCCAGCGGGTCCTCCGGCATCACGATCGGCGGGTCCACCGGCGAGCCCAGCGCCCAGTCCGTCGAGGAACGCGCCGCCGCGATCCGTGCCACCGCGGAGGCCATCGGGGACCGCGTGCCCTTTATGGCCGGTACCGGCACGGCGAAACTGCCGGAGACGCTGGAACTGACCCAGGCCGCCGTCGACGCCGGCGCGGACGCTGCGATGATCATCACGCCGTACTACTCGCGGCCCACGCAGGAGGCGCTGTACCGCTGGTACGCCACCATCGCCACCGAGTTCCCGCAGATGCCGTTCGTGATCTATAACGTGCCGTCCCGCACCGCGGTGGACATGGCACCGGAAACCGTGGCGCGGCTGTTCCGCGATTTCGACAACATCGTCGGGATTAAGGAGACCACCAAGGACTTCGAGCACTTCTCCCGTGTGATGCACCTGGCCGGCAAGGACCTGCTGGTCTGGTCCGGCATCGAACTGCTCTGCCTGCCGCTGATGGCGATCGGCGGCGTCGGCTTCATCTCGGCGCTGGCAAACATCGCCCCGAAGGCCTCTGCGGACATGTACAAGGCCTGGGTCGAGGGCGACTTCGAGACCGCCCGGAAGATCCACTACGGCGTCCACCCCCTGGTGGACCTGTTGTTCGTCGAGACCAACCCGGCGCCGAGCAAATGGCTGATGGCCGAGGCAGGGCTGATCTCCTCCGACTACGTCCGCCCGCCGCTCATCACGCCCACCGACGCCGGGCTGAAGAAAATCACCGAGCTGATGGAGGCCGGCCGGGAGTACCTCACCCCGGTGGACGGCTTCCGGATCGCCAACTAGCACCCCACCACTTCACCGCCGAAGCAAAGGATTGACCCATGGCTGAGCACTACATCCCGGACGATTTGCCCACCCGCATCCAGCACTACATCGACGGCCAGTTCGTCGACTCCGTCAGCGGCAAGACCTTCGACGTTCTGGACCCCGTCTCCAACGAAACGTACGCCACCGCCGCGGCCGGACAGCAGGAAGACATCGACCTCGCCGTCGCCGCCGCCCGCCGCGCCTTCACCGAGGGCCCGTGGCCCAAGATGAAACCGCGTGAACGCGCCCGGGTCCTGAACCGGATCGCCGACGCTGTCGAGGCCCAGGAGACCCGGCTGGCGCAGCTGGAAACATTCGACACCGGCCTGCCGATCACCCAGGCCAAGGGCCAGGCGCTGCGGGCTGCGGAGAACTTCCGCTTCTTCGCCGACCTGATCGTGGCGCAGTTCGACGACGCCATGAAGGTCCCCGGCGCGCAGATCAACTACGTGAACCGCAAGCCCATCGGCGTCGCCGGCCTCATCACGCCGTGGAACACGCCGTTCATGCTGGAGTCCTGGAAGCTCGCCCCGGCGCTGGCCACCGGCAACTGCGTGGTGCTCAAGCCGGCCGAGTTCACGCCCCTGTCCGCCTCGCTCTGGGCCAAGATCTTCAAGGACGCCGGCCTGCCCGACGGCGTGTTCAACCTGGTCAACGGCCTCGGCGAGGAAGCCGGCGACGCCCTGGTCAAGCACCCGGACGTGCCCCTGATCTCCTTCACTGGTGAAACCACCACAGGCAAGACGATCTTCCGCAACGCCGCGGAGAACCTCAAGGGCCTCTCGATGGAACTGGGCGGCAAGAGCCCGGCCATCATCTTCGACGACGCCGACCTCGACGCCGCGATCGACTCGACCCTCTTCGGCGTCTTCTCGCTCAACGGCGAGCGCTGCACGGCCGGCTCCCGGATCCTGGTCCAGCGCGGCATCTACGAGGAGTTTTGCGAGAAGTACGCTGCCCGGGCGAAGAACATCGTGGTCGGTGACCCGCACGACCCGAAGACCGAGGTCGGCGCGCTGGTGCACCCGGAGCACTACGAGAAGGTCGCCAGCTACGTCGAGATCGGCAAGTCCGAGGGCCGGCTGCTGGCCGGCGGCGGACGGCCCGAGGGGCTGCCCACCGGCAACTACATCGCCCCGACGGTCTTCGCCGACGTTGCCCCGGACGCCCGGATCTTCCAGGAGGAGATCTTCGGGCCGGTGGTGGCGATCACGCCGTTTGAGGACGACGCCGAGGCGCTGGCCCTGGCGAACAACACCCGGTACGGCCTGGCCGGCTACGTCTGGACCAACAACCTGACCCGGGCGCACAACTTCTCGCAGAACCTCGAGGCAGGCATGGTCTGGCTCAACAGCCACAACGTCCGCGACCTGCGCACGCCGTTCGGCGGGGTCAAGGCCTCCGGCCTGGGCCACGAGGGCGGCTACCGCTCGATCGACTTCTACACCGACCAGCAGGCCATCCACATCACGCTGGGCAGCGTCCACACCCCGAAGTTCGGCGCCTCCCCCCAAAAATAAAGGCAGCACTGACGCCGCCGCCGCCCGCCACCGCACCCGCCAGCTCAAAGAGGAGTTACATCATGGCCAACGACATCACCACCCCCACCGTCCCGGCGCCGGACATCGTCCGCTGCGCTTACATGGACCTCGTGGTCACCGACCTGGAAAAATCCCGCGCGTTCTACGTGGACCTGCTGGGCCTGCACGTGACGTACGAGGACGAGGACGCGATCTACCTGCGTTCCTTCGAGGAGTTCATCCACCACAACCTGGTCCTGCGCAAGGGCCCGGTGGCGGCCGCCGCCGCATTCGCCTACCGCGTCCGCACCCCCGGCGACGTGGACAAGGCCGAGGCCTACTACGCCGAGATGGGCTGCCGCACGGAGCGCAGCAAGGACGGTTTCGCCCGCGGGATCGGCGACGCGGTCCGGGTGGAGGACCCGCTGGGCTTCCCCTACGAGTTCTTCTACGAGGTGGAGCATGTGGAGCGGCTCACCCAGCGCTACGACCTCTACAGCGCCGGCGAACTGGTCCGGCTGGACCACTTCAACCAGGTCACCCCCGACGTGCCGCGCGGCCGGAAGTACCTCGAGGACCTGGGTTTCCGGGTCTCCGAGGACATCAAGGACTCCGACGGCGTCACCTACGCGGCCTGGATGCACCGCAAGCAGACCGTCCACGACACCGCCCTCACCGGCGGCGACGGCCCGCGGATGCACCACATCGCCTTCTCCACGCACGAGAAGCACAACATCATCCAGATCTGCGACAAGATGGGCGCCCTGCGGATCTCGGACCGGATCGAGCGCGGTCCCGGCCGGCACGGCGTGTCCAACGCCTTCTACCTCTACATCCTGGATCCTGACGGGCACCGGGTGGAGATCTACACCCAGGACTATTACACCGGCGACCCGGACAACCCCACGGTGACCTGGGACGTGCACGACAACCAGCGCCGCGACTGGTGGGGCAACCCCGTGGTCCCGAGCTGGTATACCGAGGCCTCCCTGGTCCTGGACCTCGACGGCAAGCCGCAGCCGCTCGTGATCCGCACCGACAGCAGCGAGATGGCCGTCACGGTCGGCGCCGACGGTTTCGCCTACACCCGTGAACCAGGCGAGGAGCGCGGCTTCAAGCTCGGCTCCCAGCTCTAAATCAACCAACTGACTCGCAGTCGTGTCGTTTCAGCCCGCAAGACGACAACGACTGCGAGTCAGTTACGGTTAGCCGGCCGCCCGGTTGCGGCGCTGGAGGACGACGGCGGCTGCCGCGCCGAGGAGGAACAGCGCCGCCGCGGCGCAGACCGGAACCAGGAACGCGGCCGAATAGCCGGAGTTCTGTGCCAGCTGGCCGGCGATGGACGAGCCCAGCGCTGTGCCGGCGACAATGCCGCTGGCCAGCGCCGTCATCACCGTGCCAAGTTTCCCCTCCGGGGCCACGACGCCGCCGATCGCGAATACGGTGACCATCAGCGGACCCACCGGCAGACCCAGGACCAGCAGCACCAGGATCATCGGCAGTGCCGTCGAGGGCAGCAGCAGCAGGGCCGCGAGCCCGGTCATCAGCGCCGCGCAGGCCAGCCAGCGGGCGTTGACGCTGAAACGCCGCGGCCAGTACGCCACGGAGAGCGCCGCGGCAGCTGAGCTCAGGCCCATCACCGCGTAGAGCAGTCCGGCCAGCTCGGAGGTGGCGAAGCTCGCCGAGAAGGAACTGAGGGAGGTCTGGGTTGAGCCGAAGAAGGTGCCCATGCAGACCATGGCCAGGACCGGCAGGCCGACGGCGGCGACGCCGGCCGCCCGCTGCCCGGCCGTCAGGGCTTTCCGTTGCCGGCGGGCGGCCTCCGAGGCCGCCCGGCTCCGTGCCGGGGTGCGGGGCACCGCACGGTGCGTGGGGTGCACGGCGAAAGCCGGAACCAGGGTGAGGGTGAGCGCGGCGGCGAGTGCGAGCGGCAGCCACGGGCTGACCAGGCTGGCCAGGATCCCCACCAGCGCCGGGCCCAGCACGAAGGTCAGCTCGTCGGCGGTGCTCTCATAGGACAGCGCGGTGTCCAGGTCCTCCGGGTGCCCGTTGGCACCGCGGGAGCTCAGTGCCATCCAGCGGACCCGTGCCAGCGGTCCGACCTGGGGGCAACTGCCGCCGGCAACGAACGCCGCGGCGAGCACCGGCACGGCAGCGGCCAGTTCCGGCCCGCCCGGGACCAGGTATGCGGTGAGGACCAGGGCGGTCACAGCCAGCGTGTTGAAGGCTGCAGAAAACAGCAGGACCGGGCGCTGGCCCAGCTGGTCGGCGAGGGCGCCCAGCACCGGGGCCCCGAGTGCCGAGCCGATGCCGACGGCACCGGCCGCGGCGCCGCCCACGGCATAGGAGTCGGTGACTGCGGTGACGAGGGTGAGGGCACCGACGGTCAGCATGGCCAGCGGGAGACGGGCGAAAAGCCCCAGCGGGATGAAACTCCGGCCGGCCAACAGGGGCAGCCGGGCGAAGCGGCCGCTACCGCGGGGTGCCGCGGACACCGCGGCGGAAGGGGACGTCGTGGAAGACGGTGAAGGATTCATGTTTCCGGGTTCGTTCGATCGTGCGCATCGTCCCCCCTCCCGATGCGCGCGACCCGGTAACCCTGCGATTATACCCGAGCCGGCGGGCCTCAGGCCTGGGCGTCGTCGGAGATGTGCAGGCTGGAACCGTTGCGGCCCTTGACCACCTGCAGCTGCGTGGTGATCCGTTGTTTCATTTCCGCCACATGGCTCACCAGGCCCACCACCCGGCCGCCGTCGCGGAGCCCCTCGAGCGCGTCCATGACCTGTTCAAGGGATTGTTCGTCGAGGCTGCCGAAGCCCTCGTCCACGAAGAGGGTCTCGATGTCCACCCCGCCGGATTCCATCTGCACCACGTCCGCGAGGCCCAGCGCCAAGGCCAACGACGCCATAAAGGACTCCCCGCCGGAGAGTGTGGCGGTGTCGCGGCGCTGGCCGGTCCACTGGTCCACCACTTCGAGGCCCAGCCCGGATTTCTGCCCACGGGCTGCCCGCGCGTCGGTGTGCTGCAGGGTATACCGGCCGTCACTCATGCCGATCAGCCGCTCGGAGGCCGCTGCCGCCACCTGTTCCAGCCGGGCGGCCAGCACGTAGCTGTTCAGGCTCATGCGGTAGTTGTTGTCTCCGCCGCCCCGCGCCGCCTCGGCCACGGCGCTCCACAGCGCCGCCCGTTCCCGGGGTTCGCGGCCGGCGGCGGCCTGGTCCGCATACTCGGCCGTGATCCGTGCCAGGGTCCGCACCGACTTTGCGGCGAGTCCGGAGGCCAAGGCTGCTTCCCGGGCCGACCGTTCCGCCGCTTCGGTGGCTTCCCGCAGCTGGGCGAGCACGGCGTCGTCCACGGGTCCGTCTGTTGCAAGCTCCCGGGCGGCCTGGGCGAGTTCCTCGCCGGCAAAGAGCTCCTCCAGCCGTGCGGTCTCGTCCTGGCCGGCACGGACAGCCGCCTCCAGCCCGGCTGCGTCCGGGGCCGGGAGCAGCACCGAGCGGGCCGCGGCGGCCGACTCGAAGCCGGCTGCCGGCAGGGCCCGCTCCAGCTGGATGCGGGACTCCGCGGCCCGTTCCCGGGCCTGTTCGAGGCTGCCCGCGGCCGCGTCGGCCCGCTCCAGCAGGGCCGTGGTTCCGCGGATTGCGGCGAGCCGGACGTCGAGCGTTGCGTGGCCGGAGCGCAGGCCCGCCAGGGCGGCCTCCAGGTCCCCGGCCTGTCCGCGGACCTCGCTGGTGGTGGACTCGGTCTGCACGATCCCCGACGCGGCCTCCGTCCGGGCTTGCTCGGCAGCCGAGATTTCCTCCTCCAGCGCGGACCGCCGGGCCCGGTTGGCTGCCAGTTCCGCGGCGGCCCGGGTGGCCTCGTCCACCCGTTCCTTCGCCAGGGCGGCGTCGCTGCGGGCAGCGTCGGGCGCGGTGTCCCCGCCCTGCGCGGCCAGCACGGCCAGGTCCTGCCGGGCCTCGCCCAGCTCGCGTTCCAGCGCCGATAGCGCGGCTTCGGCCGTTTCCGCGGCCTGCTGGGCGGCCTGTTCGGCTTCGGCGATGGCCAGCGCGGAGGCCGCGGCCGGCGCCGGCGCGGGATGCTCGGCGCTGCCGCAGACCGGACACGGTTCGTCCGGGAGCAGCTGGGCTGCCAGTTCCGCGGCGGCGTTGGCGAGCCGCGCCTCCCGGAGGTCCAGCCAGTACTGCCGGCGGTCCTGGTGTGTATCGCGGGCCACACGGTGGCGCTCCGTGATCCGTGCGCAGTTTTCCGCGGCCGAGGTGTACCGGCCCACGATGGCTACCAGCTCGTCCGCGGCGGCGCACTCCTTGGTGCGCAGCTGCACTTCGGCGGCAAGTTCCTCCAGCGGGGCCAGCGCCGCCTGGAGCGCGGCGGACTCGGCCCGCAGCGTGTCCAGAACCGCGGCGCCGGACCGGTGTGCGGTGCGGAGTCCGGCCAGGGTGTTCTGCAGTTCGGCGCTGCGCGCGACGAGCACAGCCAGCCGCTCCTCGTCCGGCAGCCGCTCTTCCAGGACCGCCCAGAGGGAGCGCAGCCGGCCGAGCTCGGTCCGCAGCACACTGCCGTCGGGGAGCAGACCGCCAGCCGGTCCGCCGGAATCCGGCAGCGCGGCGGCCAGCACCGCCAGTTCCGGGTCGGTACGCGCCGCGGTCCGCAATTCCGCGGCTGCGGTGCCGGCGGCCCTGGCGGCGCGTTCTTCCGCGGCCTGGGCACTGTCAACCGCCTGCAGCTGGCCGCCGAGCACCTCGGCTTTCCGGTGCTGCTCCAGCCGTCCGGCCTTGTCCTGCAGCTGCGGGACGGCTGCCTCGGCCGCTGCCCGGCGCTTTTCGGCTGCCGCGAGTTTTGCCTGCCGCGCGGCGCGCGCCGCCATGTCCTCCAGCCGGGCGGCCAGCGCGGCGCCGGCGCTGTCCGCTTCGGCGGCCGCCGCCTGGCGTTCGCCGGCGACCGTCGCCGCACCGGTCTCCAGCCACGCCAGCAGCGCCTCCGCGTCCTCCCGGTCCGGCGCCTCAGCAGCGTCCAGGCAGAGGCCTGCGATTTCCGCTTCGGACTGGGCCAGCAGCAGCGCGAGTTTGTTGTTGAGGCTTTCCACAGCGCTGCGGGCCGCGGACGCGCGGCGTCCCAGTTCCTGTTCCACCGCTTCGAAGCGCTGCGTGCCGAAGAGGCTTTGGAGCAGCACCAGCCGCTCGGAGGCCTTTGAGCGCAGGAAAGCCGCGAAGTCGCCCTGGGGCAGCATCACGACGCGGGTGAACTGCTCCCGGTCCATGCCCAGCAGGGCGGTGATCTCGGCGCCCGCTTCGTCGTTGCGGCCGGATTTTTCCAGCCAGGCACCGTCCACCCGCTCGCGCAGCAGGGTGTTGGCCTTTTGCTCGGTGAAGCCGTTTTTGCCCCGGGCGCTGGGTTTGTTCCACGCGGGTGTCCGGGACACTTCGAAATGCCGGCCCTGCGCGGAGAACTCGCACGTGACCCGTGGTTCCGCCGCGGGATCGGCATGGTCGCTGCGCAGCCGCTTGCCCTCCTGCCGGGCCCCGGGCACCGAGCCGTAGAGGGCGAAGCAGATGGCGTCCAGGACGCTGGTCTTACCGGCGCCGGTAGCACCGTTGAGCAGGAACAGCCCGTGCGCGCTGAGCCGGTCGAAGTCGATCTTTTCGGTGCCGGCGAAGGGGCCGAACGCGGAGATTTCCAGGCGGTGGATCCTCACCGGGACACCCCTTCCAGTCGGACGGCTTCGAGGGCTTCGGCCAGGACGCCGGATTCGGCCTCGTCGGCACGGCGGCCGCGGACATGCTCGAGGAACCCGCAGCAAATTGAGAGGTCGTCACCGGCCTGGGCCAGCCTGCTGCTGTAGCTGGTCCTCGCGGAAGCCTCGGCACCTTCGGGATCGAAACCCAGGACCAGGGTGTCGGGAAAGCGGGCGCGCAGCCGTTCCATGGCCTGGTTCGGGCGTTGCGCGTCGGTCAGCGTGACCTGGCAGTAGGCGCCCTGGGCCCAGGCGTGCTCCTCGTCGGCGAGCAGGTCCTCCAGTTTGCCGCGCAACACGGCGAGGCGGCGCGGGGCGTCCCATTGGACTTCGGTGACGGCCGTGATGCCGCTGGCATCGACGTCGATCAGCCAGCCGCCCTTCTGGTGCTTCGCTTCGGAGAACGAGTAGGCCAGCGGTGAGCCGGAATAGCGGACGGCGGGCGAGAGCGACTGCCGTCCGTGCAGGTGGCCCAGCGCTGTGTAGCTGAAGCCGTCGAAGAGATCCAGCGGCACGGCGCCCACCCCGCCGATGCTCAGGTCCCGTTCGCTCTCCGAGCTGATCCCGCCGCTGGCGAAGGTGTGGGCCAGCACCACCGAATGGACGGTACGGTCCCTGGACCGGGCGGCAAGGTCCGCGCGGACCAGCGCGGTGGCGGCGCGCGTCACCTCAAAGTGGCTGGCGGTCTCGACGCCCAGCCGGGCGGCGACCAGCCGCGGCTCCAGCCAGGGGATGCCGTAGATCGCCAGCACCGGACCAGTGGGGCCGGCGTCATTGGAATCGGCGTCGTCAGTGAGCGGCAGCAGCAGCGGTGTGTCCAGCTCTCCGAGCCGGGTGCGCAGGTGGACTCCCCCGCGTTCCAGCAGCCGGGAGGCAAAGCCGAGCCGGATGGCCGAGTCGTGGTTGCCGCTGGTCAGGACCACCTTGGCCCCGGCGGCGCTCAGCCGCACCAGGGCGTCGTCGAGCAGCCCAACGACGTCGACGCCGGGCAGCGCACGGTCGTACACATCGCCCGCGATGAGGACGACGTCGACCGACTCTTCGCGGACGACGCCGACCAGCTGGTCGATGAAGGCCCGCTGGGCGTCGAGCATCCCGACGCCGTGGAACGACCGGCCCAAATGCCAGTCCGAGGTGTGCAATAACCGCATGCCACTACGCTATCGGCTGCCACTGACACTCTTGCGCACCGGCCCCCGCGCCGGGGTGACGCGGGTTACGGCGTGCGCTTGTCGAAGAAGTCGCGAGCTTCATCAGCCGGCTCGGCAGAGCCGCCCGGCGCCACCGGCGCCACCGGCGCGGTCGGCGCGCCGTCCGCGTCGTGGACGGCGTCGGCGTCACGGTCGGCGTCGGCGTCACGGTCGGCACCGTCGTCGGATCCGCTTTCCGGTTCCGGGTGACCGGATGCCGGCAGCGCCCGTCCCGGCGTGTGGGCAAAGCCACGGAACACCAGTCCGGCAACAGCGGCACCGACCAGCGGGGCCACCCAGAAAAGCCACAGCTGGCCCAGGGCAGCCGGGCTGCTGAACAGCGCAGCGGCCGTGGCACGCGCCGGGTTGAACGGGGTGTTCCCGATGCTCTGGCCCAGTTGCAGCAGCGCCGCCCAGCTCAGCCCCACGGCGAACGGCGCCGCGGCCCTGGCCGGATTGCGGGCAGCCGCGGTGCCGAGGTAGACCGCCACCAGCAGGGCGGCGCCGAGCGCCTCGACCAGCAGGACCCCGGCCATCGGGGCCTGGATGACTGAGCGCGCGTCGAAACCGGCAGCGACCGTGTCGAACGCCGTGCGGATTCCGTTGAGCTTGGGAACGGTGCGCAACACGCCGAACAGTGCCAGCGCCCCGAGCAGGGCGCCCGCCAGTTGCGCGCCAAGGTACGCGACGGCGTCAAGCGGCCTGATCCGGCCGGCGATCGCGCTGCCTACCGTCACGGCGGGGTTGAAGTGGCCACCGGAGAGGTACCCGAAGGCCAGCATGGCCGCGGTGAGGGCCAGCCCGGCGGCCAGCGACGCGGACATCGGGCTGTACTGCGGAACGGCGAAGAGCGGCACACCCAGGCCCACGACCACCACGAACAAGGAGCCGAGGGCTTCGGCGGAGAGCCGCGCAGCCAGGCGCGGCCCGTCGTCGGGTACGGTGGCCGGCCGGGCGCCGCTCGGTCCGGAGGCTGGCACTGTCGTGGTCATGGTCGGGGGAATCCTTTGGCTGGGGGCAGGGTCTGCTTGGAGTCTGCCAGCGGAGTCTGGACGTTCGCTGGACCCCAGCCGGCCGGCCGTTAGGGACCGAGGGCGATCGCAGCCACCGTGCTGGCGGCAAGCGCAAGGACCGCGGCGGTCGCGCTGAACATCAACCCCGCCGGCGCAGCGCCGGTTGACGTGCGCAGCTGCCGGGAGCGCAGCCGCACGCAGGTGAACAGGACCGCGGTGGAGCCGAGCGCCGCGGCGGCGCACAGGCCGAGGTAGTCAAAGCTGCCCGGGCCGCCGGTCCCTGGTCCGGACAGTGCCCAGGTGCGCCAGATGAACAGATCGGCGACGACGAGGGCCAGCAGGGTCCGGCCCCAGGACAACGTGGTGCGCTCCGGCTGCAGCCCGGGGTCCCGCGTCGGCGCTGTCACCGGGCGATGAAAATCAGGATGGCAATGGTGAGCGCGGCGATGGCGACGCCGACGGTCATGACCAGCATCAGCCCGGAGTAGGGCAGTTCCCGCTTGTTGCGCATCGCGGCTTCCATCCGGCCCCAGCGATGGTACGCGAGCGCTGCCAGTCCGGCGCCAAGGAGCGCCAGCACGACGCAGATGGCGATGCGCACGGGACCCGGCGCGATGTTGGGCGCCAGCTGGTCGATGGCCAGGGCACCCGCGATCAGGGCCAGCGAGGTCCTCACCCAGGCCAGGAAGGTCCGCTCATTGGCCAGCGTAAACCTGTAGTCGGGCGTGCTGCCTGTCTTCCGCCACGCTGGTTCGCGCATCGCTCTCCCTGCTCGTGTCCGCTGTTGGTATCCGGTGATGGTGTCGCGGCGCCGGGACCAAGACGGTGCCAACAGCACCCTACCGGGCTGCGGCAGGCACCCGTGACGAATCCGGGGCCGGGCACCCGTGGCGGGACGGGGCAGGCCCCGTCCCCCGGTCCCTTGCCGGGTCCCGGACCGGGTAAATTTGACGGTATGAGCACCGAGTCCGGCAGCACCGCGGCGGCAGCCCCTGCGCCGTCCCACAAGTCCCGCATCCACGGCTGCCTGTTAGGCGGGGCGCTGGGCGATTCGCTCGGTTACGCCGTGGAATTCGCGAAGATCGATGCGATCCGCGCCACGTACGGACCCGCCGGCCTGCGGGACTTCACCGAACTCGACGGCGGCAGCCACTTCTCCGACGACACCCAAATGACCCTGTACACCGTGGACGGCCTGCTCGAGGCGCTCGAGTGGGCCAACTCGGGCGTGGCGGCGGACACGAATGCCTGCCTCTGGCTTGCCTACCTGCGCTGGCTCGGCAGCCAGGGCGTCACGCTGCCGGACTCCGCGCCCTTCCAGCCGCCGCGCTGGATCGACAGCCACGATGTGCTCCGGCACCGCCGTGCACCGGGCAACGCCTGCCTCAGCGGCCTGGCCACCGGGGAAATGGGAACCGTGTACCGGCCGGTCAACCCGGAGTCCAAGGGCTGCGGCACGGTGATGCGGTCTGCCCCATTCGGGCTGATCCCGTACGTCGCGGCGGACGCGGTGTACAAGATGAGTGCGGATGCGGCGTCCCTGACGCACGGGCACCCTTCGGCCCGGCAGAGCGCGGGCGTGTTCAGCCTGCTGATCCATGCACTGGTCAGCGGCAAGGACCTGCACGAGGCGACCGGCGTCGCGCTCTCGCAGCTGCAGCAAGGCCGGCTGCCGAAGGGTGAGGATCCCGATCCCGCCCTGGTGGACCGTTTGACGGCCGCTCTGCGCCTGGCCGCCGCGGCAGTCCCGGGTCCCGGGGGCGCGGCCGCAGGCACCGGACGCCTGCTCGGCGCCGAGGAACTGGTACGGGAACTCGGCGAAGGCTGGGTGGCCGAGGAGGCTCTCGCCGTCGGGCTCTACGCCGTCCTGGCCACGGCCCCGGGTCCGACGGCGGCCGGCGCCGGGGGCCCGGCGCAGCACTTCCGGGCCGCGATCGCGGTGGCGGTCAACCACAGCGGAGACAGTGACTCCACCGCCTCGATCGCCGGCAACATCCTTGGGGCGCACTACGGCGAGGAGTGCCTGCCGGCGGACTGGCTGGCGGCGCTTGAGGCCCCGGAGCTGATCCGCGGCATGGCCGAACGGCTGGCGGAGGTTACGGGCGCCTGAGCGAAATGTTGTTGCAGGCTTCGCAGACATCCTCGGGGATGAGGCCGCGGCGCTGCAGCAGCCCAAAGACCGCGCAGCCGAGGCAAAAGCCGGCGAAAGCCTCCAGCGAGGCGGCAACGATGAGGATTGCGAGCAGGATCCAGGCGGCGGGCGCCAGGCCCGTGGCGAAGAGCACGGCCGCCGCCGTGGACAGCGCCGCGCCGATGCCCTGCGCAAAGCGCTTCGGCGGCCCGGGAACCAGCCGCTTCTTCCCCAGCAGCGGCGTCAGGACCTTGACCGAGAGCACGCCGAAGGGCGATATCCGCGGCCCGAACAGCACCCGCAGCCAGAAGCCGGCGGCGATGACCGCCAGCCCCCAGCCGAAGCCGGTCAGGACGGTCGCGAGCGAGAGCAGGACCACCAGCGCGGCGGTGATCCGCGCGGAGTACTCGTTCACCGGATTGGGGAAGGCGAACACCTTGCCCCAGTCGATTCCGCCCCGCGGGTCAGCGGGTGCCTGCGGCGGGCGGGCGGGTGCAGAGATCAGTTTGCTCATCGTCCAAGGCTAGGAGCGGCCCAAGCCCGGACGAAATGATTGTTGCGCAGTATGACCTCGGGCGGACCGCCTGCCGGCCCGCCCCGACGCAGCCGGAACGGGCTGCCCCTAACAAGTCAGCCGGCCCGGGCCACCTCGGCGGCAACGTGGCCGCCCACCATCTGCAGGAACTCCCCCTCGGAGAGGACCTCGATCCGCTGGCCGCGTTCGTGCAGTTCCAGGACCCGGCGCGCCTTGCCGGTCAGCCGGCCCGAACGCAGGTCGGCCGCGACAAACCCGTCGCCTACCACCAGGACCGTGGTGCGCGCCGTAACGCGGCTCTCAGGTCGGGCTCCCAGCTCGGCGGAGCGCAGCTTCGCCTCGGGCCGCGGAATCGCCAGCTCGCCGGTGAACACCACGGTCTGTCCGAACAGGGGGTGGTCCGGTTCGGCCCCGGCGTTGGGCACTGGATTGGCGCCTTCTTCCGGCCAGCCGGGCCGGAAGGGGCGGGCCGCGGGGGCCGAGCCCTGCCCGTTGGCCAGCGCCTCGAGGGCGGACCGGGTGGCCTTGGAGAGCGGATCGCGGCGCGGGTCGAAGGCTGGCTGGCGGGACACGGCCAGCCCCAGCGAGAGGTAGAGTTCGGCGATGCTGGCCGCGCCGTTGCGGGCGGCGATGTCAATCAGGATGCCGGCGCAGGCCCGCGCATCCTCGGCGGCGTCGTGGTGGTTGAGCAGCGGGACGCCGGCCTCCTCGGCGGCGTACGGCAGCGAGTTGGACACCAGGGAGTAGCAACGCCGGGACAGCATGACCGTGCAGACGTAGTCGTAGGCCGGGCCGGGCAGGCCGGAAACCTCCAGGCCGGAACGGATGACGCCGAGGTCGAAGGCAGCGTTGTGGGCGGCCAGCACGTCACCGCCAATGAACGCGCCGATCTCGGGAAACAGGTCACCGAAGCGCGGCAGGCCGGCCACCTGCTCGGGCCGGATGCCGTGGATGCGGACGTTGTGGTGGTCAAAAACGTCGTGGTTCGCCGGCGGGCGCATCAGCCAGGAGGCCTCCTCGACGACGACGCCGCCGCGCACCTTGCTCAGGCCGACGGCGCACGGCGAGCCGCGGAAGCCGTTCGCGGTCTCAAAGTCGATCGCCGTAAAGTCCAAACCCACGCTCCAAACTTTACCGCCGGATCCGGCACACCCCCGTCAAGTACCCTAGATAGGTGAACCCTTACACCCTGCACGACTTCGCCGTGACCACCTTCGGAGGCGCCGGGCCGGTCCAGCCGCACCTGGCCTCGTTCCTGCCCGACTGGCTCAACCCCCAGGTCTTTTTGGCCGACCCTGCTCTCGCGCCGTGGGTCGTCGTGCTGGTGTGCGGCATCATCTTCGCCGAGACCGGGCTGCTGATCGGCTTCTTCCTGCCTGGCGATTCGATGCTGTTCACGGCCGGGCTGCTGGTGGCGACGGACACGATCAAGTTCAACATCTGGGCGTTCGCCGCGCTGATCGTCGTTGCCGCGATCATCGGCAACCAGGCCGGCTACCTGATCGGGTCCAAAGCCGGCCCGGCCATCTTCAACAAGCCCGACTCCAAGCTGTTCAAGCGCGAGAACGTGGAGAGCGCGCACGCGTTCTTCGAAAAGCACGGCGGCAAGGCGCTGATCCTGGCCCGCTTCGTCCCCATCATCCGGACCTTCGTCCCGGTGATCGTCGGCGTGGCCCAGATGAGCAAGCGCAAGTTCGTCCTTTTCAACGTGATCGGCGCCGTGCTCTGGGGCGGCGGCGTCACCTTGCTGGGCTACCTGCTGGGCGACAAGGTGCCGTGGGTCCGCGACAACCTGGACATTATCTTCATCGCGATCGTGCTCCTCTCGGTCATCCCGATCGGCATCGAAGTGATCCGCGGCTTCGTCGCCAAGCGCCAGGCCGAGAAGTACGGCACCGGCCTGGTCGAGGAGTTCATCGAAGAGCACGAGCCCGAGGAAGAGCGCAAGACGCCGTAGCCCTACTGCCCGGCCAGGGCCTCCACGATTGCCGGCAACA
The DNA here is from genome assembly GCF_056780195.1 of Arthrobacter sp. SD1074B. Lineage (NCBI taxonomy): Bacteria > Bacillati > Actinomycetota > Actinomycetes > Micrococcales > Micrococcaceae > Arthrobacter > Arthrobacter sp. SD1074B. The sequence continues at coordinate 2,558,672 of NZ_JBRAZT010000001.1, forward strand.
GCGCGCGGAATGCGTGCCCGCGGTGGCTGATGGCGTTCTTTTCCTCCGGGCTGAGTTCGGCGCAGCTGCGGTCCAGCCCGCTCGGCTGGAGCACCGGGTCATAGCCGAACCCGCCCGCCCCGCGCGGCTCCCGCAAAAGGGTGCCTTCCAGCTGGCCGTATTCCACCACCTCGCGGGCTTCCCCGCCGGCCGGCGCCGGGACCGCGAGGGCGGCGGCGCAGACAAACGCGGCGCCGCGGTATTCGTCCGGCACGTCGGAGAGCTGGTCCAGCAGCAGCTGCAGGTTCGCGGCGTCGTCGCCGTGCCGGCCGGACCAGCGGGCGGAAAAGATGCCGGGCGCGCCGCCCAGGACGTCCACGGCCAGGCCGGAGTCGTCGGCAATAGCGATCAGCCCGGTGGCCGCCGCCACTGCCCGCGCCTTCAGCAGCGAGTTCTCGGCAAAGGTCACGCCTGTTTCGGCGACGTCGGGCGCGCCGACGGCGCCGGCGTCCACCACCTGCGTGTCGACGTCGAGGCCGGGCAGCTGCCCGCGCAGCAGCTCGCGCAGCTCCCGGAGCTTGCCCTGGTTGTGCGTCGCCAGGACCAGGACCGGCCGGTCCGTCCTGCTGCCGGCGGGAAGGCCGCTCACGGGGCCTCCGCCAGGGTGTCGCGCTGGATGGCGGCAAGCTGCTCCGTGCCCAGCAGGGCCAGGTCCAGCAGCTTGTTGAGTTCGTCGCGGTCGAACGGGGCGCCCTCGGCCGTACCCTGCACCTCGACGAACTTGCCTGAGCCCGTCACCACGACGTTCATGTCAGTCTCGGCCCGGACGTCCTCCACGTACGGCAGGTCCAGCATCGGCACGCCGTCGATGATGCCCACCGAAACGGCGGCGATGGTGTCCACCAAGGGCTGGGCGTTGCGGGCAATCAGCTTGTTCTCCCGCGCGTAGCGGATCGCCTCGGCCAGCGCCACGTAGGCGCCGGTGATCGCGGCGGTGCGGGTGCCGCCGTCGGCCTGCAGGACATCGCAGTCCAGCACGATGGTGTTTTCGCCCAGGGCCTTGGTGTCGATGATGGAGCGCAGTGAACGGCCGATCAGCCGGGAAATCTCGTGCGTGCGGCCGCCGATTTTGCCCTTGACGGACTCACGCGCCGAGCGCGTGTTGGTGGCCCGCGGCAGCATCGCGTATTCGGCGGTGACCCAACCGCGGCCCTCGCCCTTGAGCCAGCGCGGCACGCCTTCGGTGAGCGAGGCCGTGCAGAGCACCCGGGTGTTGCCGAACTCGATCAGGGCCGAGCCTTCGGCCTGCTTGGACCAGCCGCGGGTGATGCTGATCGGTCGGAGCTGGTCGGGGGTGCGGCCATCGGCGCGGATGACGGGGGCGGTAAGGGCGTCGGAAGTCATGCCTTCCAGCATATCGACCCGGCGCCACGCTTCGCCCCCCACGCCCCCCTCCCGCAGATCACCTGAGGGAGGATCGGGGGATTTCCTGCCAAAGGTGAGGGAGGATCGCCTGCGGGGTTCGGTGCTCAGACGGTGTAGTGCACTCCCGCGACGGCGACCGCCACGTGCTGGCCGAAGACCTCCTTGGCCTCCCCCGTCACCTTCGTCGGCGACGTCCAGACCGGGATGTGGGTCAGCAGGAGCCGCCGCGCACCGGCGGCCACGGCCGCTTCGGCGGCACGTTTGCCGGTGAGGTGGACGTCCTTGATGCCGTCGTCGCGTCCCTCCTCGAACGCCGCCTCGCAAAGGAACAGGTCTGCATCCCGGGCGGCGTCCTCGAGGCCGCCGCAGGAGTCAGTGTCCCCCGAGTAGCTCAGCACCCGGGTCACTGGAGCGCCGTCCTTGTCCGGTTCGGTGACCTCCACCCGCAGGGCGTACGCCTCCTCGACGGGGTGGTTCACCGCGTACGGGGTGACGGTGAACGGGCCCATCGACACGGGTTTCCGCTCGGACCAGTTGCTGAAGTCGAACTCCTCGTGCATGCCCGGGTCCAGGTCCAGGCCGTACGCGGTGGCCATCCGGTCCGCGGTCGCCGCGGGCCCCCAGACCGGGATCCGGCCCCGTCCCCAGCCGCCCGGCTTCCAGCGCACCGCGACGTGGAGGCCGCACAGGTCCATGCAGTGGTCAGGATGCAGATGGGTCAGGAAGATCCCGTCAATGTCCTCCAGGTCGGTGTACCGCTGGATGGCGCCAAGGGCGCCGCTGCCAAGGTCCAGCACGATCTTCCAGCTCCGCTCGCCGTCGTGCGCGGTCAGCAGGTAGCACGACGCCGGCGAGCCGGGCCCCGGGAAGGATCCGGTGCAGCCCACGATAGTCAACTTCACCGGCCGGACCTCCCGAGGCCGGCCAGCGGGGAAGCGTTGGAGGAGACGAAATTGGAGATCCTGGGCCGGCCTACGGAGGCCTGGGCGGCGGCAATCATTTCCGGCGTGATCCGGGCCAGGCTGCCGGTGGGGTACTGCGCGGCGACATGGTCCACGTGGCGGACGCTGAGGACCTCCGGGCCGAGGAATCGCCGGGCGAGGTGCTCGAACTGCGCGGCGTCGCCGGTGGCAATGAAGTTGTGTTCCGGGGCGGTGGTACCGGTGCGCTCGAGGCCGCGCGAGGCCAGGGCCCGGTAGACGTCCTTGGCGGTTTCCTCCGCACTGGAGACCAGCGTGACGTCCTCGCCCATGACATAGGAGATCACACCGGTGAGCAGCGGGTAGTGGGTGCAGCCCAGCACCACGGTGTCCACGCCGGCCGCCTTGAGCGGGGCCAGGTATTCGCGGGCGACGGCGAGCAGTTCCGGTCCGGTGGTGACACCGGCCTCCACGTAGGAAACGAAGGCCGGGCACGCCGCCGAGGTGATCTCCAGGTCCGGGGCCGCCGCGAAGGTGTCCTCATAGGCGCGCGAGCCGACGGTGGCGGAGGTGCCGATCACGCCGATCCGGCCGTTGCGGGTGGCCGCTACCGCGCGGCGGACGGCGGGCTGGATCACCTCGATTACGGGGATGCCGTACCGGGCGGTGTACCGTTCCCGGGCGTCGCGAAGCACGGCCGCGGACGCCGAATTGCAGGCGATGGTGAGCAGCTTGACGCCGGAGTCGACGAGTTCGTCCATCACGCCGAGCGCGTTGGCGCGCACCTCGGCGATCGGCAGCGGACCGTAGGGCCCGTGCGCCGTGTCGCCGACGTACAGGATGGATTCGTTGGGCAGCTGGTCAATGATGGACCGCGCCACCGTGAGGCCGCCGACGCCGGAGTCGAAGACGCCGATCGGACGTTCCCCCGGCCGGGAATCCCCGGTGCTGCCCGCTGCGGTCTCCGCCGCAGCTTCCGCTGCCGGATCCGTGCTCGATGCTGAAGTCATGATTATTCGAGGATAGGGCTTCGCTACAGGCGCGGCCATCACATTGTGTCGAGCAACTCGTGTCTGATAAGTCACACGCGGCCGGGAGCTCCGCGAAGTTCCGGGCCCTACGCCTCGAGCGAGGCCAGCATCGCCTGGACCAGGGATTCCTGCAGCCACGTGGTGAAGTTGTAGACCAGGGCCAGGTAGCTTTCCACGTCCTCCGCCTGGGACCAGTCCTGCATCCGGTGGACGTGCTCGGCGTCGGCGTCGTCCCGGATGTCCAGCCGCTCGGCGAGCACCAGCCGGACGTCGTTGAGCGCCGTGGACCAGTGCCGGGCGTCGGCGGGTGTCAGCACCAGCTCGTCCTTGTCCAGGCCCAGGGCCGCGGCCTTCAACGCCCCGATCTTGCTCTCCCGCAGCGAGCGCTCGGTGTACCGGCGGAACTCCAGGGAGGCCTTGTCGTCGTCCTTCGTCACGTTGGGCAACAGCCGGCGCAGGGCGCGGTCCGACGGCTCACGGGCCTCGGTGTCCAGCCCGACGAGCGCCGCCAGCGGGTCCTGGTTGGCACGTTCCTCCGGTTCCAGCATGGAAATAACGTCATCAAAGAGGCTGCGCAACAACTCCCGCTCGGCCGGCTCCAGATAGCCCGTGATGCCCTTGATCCCGTATTTGAACGCCTTAGCCACGTTTTCCCTTGCCCTTGCCTGATCCGTTGCCGCCATGGCCGCCGCTGGCCTTCTCCACGGTGGCCCACAGGCCGTAGCCGTGCATCGCCACCGCGTGCTGCTCCACCTGCTCCTTGCTGCCGTGCGCCACGATGGAGCGGCCCTTCTTGTGGACCTCCAGCATGAGCTTGTTGGCCTTCGCCTCGGAGTAGCCGAAATAGCTTCGGAACACGTAGCTCACATAGCTCATCAGGTTCACCGGATCATTCCAGATCACAAGGTTCCAAGGGATGTCCGGGGCGGTCAGGACGTCGGTCGACGACGCTGTTCCGGTCTGGGTGCTCTCCTGGGTGTCAGGGCCGAGCGCAACGCTGAGGGTCATCTGTCCATTCTATGGGGACTCGCACTAGAGTGAATTTGTGAGTACCTCAGCTGGCTGGGACCATCCCCGCACGTCCCTGTACACCGACCACTACGAGCTGACCATGCTGCAGGCCGCGCTGCATTCCGGCGCGGCGCACCGCAAGTCGGTGTTCGAAGCCTTCGCGCGCCGGCTGCCGGACGGCCGGCGCTACGGGATCGTGGCGGGCACCGGCCGGCTGCTGGAGGGGATCGCCGACTTCCGCTTCGGCGACGCCGAGATCGACTTCCTGCGCCGGACCAAGGTGGTCAATGAGGAAACCCTGGAGTACCTGGCCAACTTCTCCTTCTCCGGCGACATCTGGGGGTACGCGGAGGGCGAGGCGTACTTCCCCAACTCCCCCATCCTGATCGTCGAATCCACCTTCGCCGAGGCCTGCATCCTTGAGACGTACGTCCTCTCGATCCTCAATCACGACAGCGCCATCGCCTCCGCGGCTTCCCGCATGATCACCGCCGCCGGGTCCCGGCCCTGCGTCGAGATGGGGTCCCGCCGCACCCAGGAGGAGTCCGCCGTCGCCGCCGCGCGCGCCGCTGTGATCGCCGGTTTCGACAGCACCTCCAACCTTGAGGCCGGCCGCCGCTACGGGATCAAGACGGTGGGCACGGCAGCCCACTCCTTTACCCTGCTGCATGACACCGAGCGCGAGGCCTTCGAGGCGCAGATCGCCTCGATGGGCGCCGGCACCGCCCTGCTGGTGGACACGTACGACGTCGAGGCGGCCGTCCGCACCGCCGTCGAACTGGCCGGCGACAAGCTCGGCGCGGTGCGGCTGGACTCGGGAGACCTCGTGGCGCAGGCGCAGTGGGTGCGCCAGCTGCTGGACCAGCTCGGCAACGAGAACACCCGGATCATCGTCACCTCGGACCTCGACGAATTCGCCATCGCCGCGCTGCAATCCGCGCCGGTGGACTCCTACGGCGTCGGCACCTCGCTGGTGACCGGCTCCGGCGCGCCGACGGCGAGCATGGTCTACAAGCTCGTCAGCCGCACCGACGACGCCGGCGACTTCGTTCCGGTGGCCAAGGCGGCCAAGAACAAGACCAGCAAGGGCGGACGGAAGTACGCGCTGCGCAAGCTCAACGACCGCGGCACCGCCAGCCAGGAGATTGTCGGGATCGGGCACCGGCCGGACGACGACGGCAACGACCGGCAGCTGCTGCAGCAGTTCATCAAGAACGGCGAGTTGCTGCCCGGCTGGACCGGGCCCGAGGGCGTGGTGCGGGCCCGGCAGCGCCACGCGGACAGCATGAAGGAGCTCCCGGCCGTGGTCAACCGGCTCCAGCGCGGCGAAGCGGCCATCCCCACCATCTACGAGGAGGACTGAATGTCGCGTGCCTTGATCATCGTTGACGTGCAGAATGATTTCTGCGAGGGCGGGGCGCTCCCGGTCGAGGGCGGGGCGGCCCTGGCCGCCGAGATCAGCGAATACGTCGACGCCCACCACGGGCAGTTCGACCACATCGTGGCCACCCAGGACTGGCACATCGGGCCGGGCGCGCACTTCTCGGAGCAGCCGGACTTCGTCGACAGCTGGCCGCCGCATTGCGTGGCGGGCACCCGGGGCGCGGAACTGCACCCGGACCTGGACACCGAGTACATCCAGGCGTATTTCCGCAAGGGCCAGTTCACCGCGGCCTACTCCGGCTTCGAGGGGCTGCTCGCCCCGGACGACGCCGTCCCCACCGGCGACCGCAAGCCCGGCTCGCTTCCCGTCGCCGGAACCGGCGACGCCGGTGCCGGCGTCGCCGGAACCAGCGACGCCGGCGCCTTCGCCGCGGACGAGGACGCCATCGGCCTGGACGACTGGCTGCAAAGCCACGACGTCGAAGAGGTCGTGGTGGTGGGGATCGCCACCGACCACTGCGTGAAGGCCACCGCCCTGGACGCCGTCCAGGCCGGCTACTCGGTCACCGTCCCGCGCGGGCTCACCGTGGGGATCGCGGAGGACCTTGAGGACGCGTTTGCGGAGATGGAACTTGGCGGCGTCGACCTCGCCTGAGCCCGCCTCCCCCGAACCACAGTAGACTCGGAACCCTTGCCAGTAACGTCGGACCCGCAAATCCCGGAGTACACCATGAAGAAGACCCTGACCGTCCTGATCGCTGCCGGGACCCTGCTCGGCGCAGCCGCCTGCTCGGCCCCGAAGATGACCAATGAGGAAACCTGCGCCCGCATCAAGACCATCACCGCGTCGCCGACCTCCGGCTCGGACAAGTTCGGCATGACCCGGCTGGCGAACCAGATCCGGCCCATCGAGGCGACCGCCTCCGAGGAGCTGCAGGCTCCGCTGCAGTCGATCCTGGACTACCTGGACGAGTCCGCGAAGAAAAACACGGACGCCGCCAAGCTTGAGGAGCTGAAGGCGAAGTACACCGCGGCCGGCCAGTCGCTCTCGCAGACCTGCGGCGCCGCCCAGTAACCGGGCAACGGCCGACAAAAAGGGACCGGTGACCCCGGTCCCTTTTTCGCGCCCCGGGCCTGCCCGGTACTGCACTGCCGCCGGCGGCTACTTCCGGCCGATGAACCAGTCCTGGAGCTTGCGCAGCCGCGTCTGCAGCTGCTCCTCGTTGGCCTGCGCCACGGGAGGGCCGCCGCAGACCGTCCGCAGCTTGGTGTGGATGACGCCGTGCGGGGTCCCGGTCCGCGCGGACCAGGCCGCCACGTTCTTCGCCAGTTCGGTGCGCAGGTCCATCAGCATCCGGTGGTCCGGCACGGCGGGCGCGGCCTCCGCCGCGTCTGCTCCCTGCGGGGAACGCTTGTTCTTGCGGTTCAGCTGCTCGTGCTGGCGCTGGCGCAGCAGGGTGCCGACCTGTTCGGCGTCGAGCAGGCCGGGGATCCCGAGGAAGTCCAGCTCGTCCTCCGAGCCCACCTCGCCGCCGGTCCCGAACTCGCCGCCGTCGAACAGCACCCGGTCGAAGGAGGCCTGCGAGTCGAGCGCCTCGAACTTGCCCTTCATCAGGGTGTCGGAGGCCTTCTCCTCGCGGTTCGCCTCGTCCATCAGCGAGTCCTCCGGGTTGAAGAGCCCATCGGCGTCTTCCTTCTCCGGACGGTCCAGGGCGTGGTCGCGCTCGGCTTCCATGGAGTTCGCCAGTGCCATCAGCTGCGGCACGGAGGGCAGGAACACCGACGCCGTCTCGCCGCGCTTGCGGGCGCGCACGAAGCGGCCCACAGCCTGGGCGAAGAACAGCGGGGTGGAGGTGGAGGTCGCGTAGACGCCGACCGACAGCCGCGGGACGTCGACGCCTTCGGACACCATCCGGACCGCGACCATCCAGCGCTTCTCGCCGGCGGAGAACTCCTCGATCTTGGACGAGGCCTTCGCATCGTCGGAGAGGATCACGGTGGGTGATTCGCCGGTGATCCTCTTCAACTGCCCGGCGTAGGCCCGGGCGTCCTCGTGGTCGGTGGCGATGACCAGGCCGCCGGCGTCGGGCACGGTGCGCCGCACCTCGCTCAGGCGCTTGTCCGCGCCGGCCAGCACAGCCGGAATCCACTCTCCGGCGGGGTTCAGCGCGGTCCGCCAGGCCTGGGAGGTGATGTCCTTGGTGACGGCGGCTTCGCCGAGGGACGCGGCCATCTCGTCCCCGGCGCTGGTCCGCCAGCGCATCTGCCCGGAGTAGGCCATAAACATCACCGGGCGGACCACGTGGTCGCGCAGGGCCTTGCCGTAGCCGTACGTGTAGTCGGCCTTGGAGCGGCGGATGCCGTCGCGGTCCTCGGCGTATTCGACGAACGGGATCGGCGAGGTGTCCGAGCGGAACGGGGTGCCGGTCAGCGACAGGCGCCGGGCCGCGGGGTCGAAGGCCTCGCGCAGCCCGTCACCCCAGGAGAGCGCTTCGCCGCCGTGGTGGATCTCGTCCAGGATCACCAGCGTGCGCGCCGCCTCGGTCTTTGCCCGGTGCAGCATCGGTTTGCTGGCCACCTGGGCGTAGGTGACCGCGACGCCGATGAAGCCGCGGCCGTGTTGGCCGTCCGCGTTCTTGAAGTTCGGGTCGATGGCGATGCCGACTTTGGCTGCCGCGTCGGCCCACTGCCGTTTCAGGTGGTCCGTCGGGGCAACGATAGTCACCCGGTTCACGACGCCGGCCTCGATCAGCATCGAGGCCACGCGCAGCGCGAACGTGGTCTTGCCGGCGCCCGGCGTTGCGACCGCCAGGAAGTCCTTGGGGTGTGTGCTGAAGTAGCTGTCCAGGGCTTCCTGCTGCCAGGCACGCAGCTTCGGCGCGGTGCCCCAGGCAGCCCGCTCCGGGTACGCGGGCGGCAGCACGGGTCCGCCAAAGAGTGTCTCTGTCACTTAGCAGGCCTCCGATCCGCACACGGCAACCGGTTCCGGAGAAGCCCAAATAAGCACAAAAACACCAATCTTTTCGGATGAACCGGACAGCAGAATCGCGGCGGATACCGCAGTGCCGGAGGGCAGCGGCGGCACAGCGCCGCCAGCCGCCGCGGATCAGGCCGCGCGGCGCGGGTGGCCTGTTTGAACGGCCTTATTTACCGGAGTCTCCGCCGTCGCCGCCCGGGCGCAGGCCCTCGTAGACCTCTTTGCACTCCGGGCAGACCGGAAATTTCTTCGGGTCGCGGCCGGGCGTCCACACCTTGCCGCAGAGGGCAATGACGGGTTCACCTGACAGGGCGGACTCCATGATCTTTTCCTTGCGCACGTAGTGCGAGAAGCGCTCCCGGTCGCCCGGCTCCACTTCCTGGCGCAGTTCCTCGCGCTCAATCGTGGCCGTCGACGTCCCGGCTCCAGAGAGCTCACGCATCGGGTCGTTTTCCAAGGGATCCGTCATGCTGGTCATGACATCCATCTTAGCCGCTGGAACAGACACCACCGTCGTTACAAACCCTGCCAGCGCGGCTTGCCGTCGTAACTGTGCCGGTAGAAGTCGGCGAGTCGCAGCGAGGAGGCCGCCGCCTCGTCCAGCAGCACGGTGGCATGCGGGTGCAGTTGCAGGACCGAGGCCGGGCAGATGGCGGCTACCGGCCCCTCGGCAAGGTCGCGGACGGCCTGGGCCTTCTGCGCACCCGTGGCGAGGAGGATGACGTGCCGGGCCTCCAGGATGGTGCCGAGGCCCTGGGTGAGGACGTGGTGCGGCACCTCCGCCAGGCTCCCGAAGAAGCGGGCATTGTCCCGCCGCGTCTGCTCGACCAGGGTCTTGATCCGGGTCCGGGAGGCCAGCGAGGACCCCGGCTCGTTGAAGCCGATGTGGCCGTCCGTGCCCAGCCCAAGAAGCTGCAGGTCCACTCCCCCGGCGCCGCGGATGGCGTCCTCGTACGCCCGGCAGGCCGCGGGAATGTCGGCGGCCTGGCCGTCGGGTCCACGGACGTTATCCGGGCTGATGTTCACCCGGTCGGTGAATTCGCGCCGGATGACTTCACGGTAGGACTCCCGGTGCCCGGCGGGGAGCCCGACGTACTCGTCCAGCGTGAAGGCGCGGACGCGGCTGAAGTCGAGGCCGCCGCTTTCATGCCGCTGCGCGAGCTCCTCGTACACCGGCAGCGGCGAGGACCCGGTGGCCAGGCCCAGGACCGCGTCGGGCTTGCGCCGCAGCAGGGCCTCGATCGCGTCGGCGGCGAGGGCGGCGATCGGCTTGCCGCCGGAAAGGATGACGACTTCCATGCACCGCAGGCTACCCCTCCGCCGCCGTCCCGGCCCGGGCCGTCGGACCCGGTCAGCGGTTGACGGCCAGCTGCGCGAGCAGTTCCGGGGCGCGCGAATCAAACCATCTGCCGCCCAGCCGCACCCCGGCAACGAACAGGACGGATCCCAGGACCGGGCCCAGCACCAGGCAGATCCAGCCCGGCACCGTGCCGCCGCCGGCCAGCTGCAGCGCCACGAGGGCCACCTCCGGGCTCACCAGCAGCAGCAGGACCGCCATGCCGCCGAACTGCACGGCGAGAGTCTGGGCGACGTTGCCCGGCGGTTTCTTGAAAGGGCTGTCGCCCGGCAGCGGCACCGGCATGGTGTAGCGCGCCGAGACCACCGAGGACAGCCCCAGCCCGGTCAGCAGGACTCCTACGGCCAGGCCGAGGATCCCGGGCAGGAGCGGCCAGTCGCCGGTGACGAACATCGGAACAACGCTGAAAACCAGCACCACGGGCACCGCGAAGACCAGGCACGCCAGGGCCCGCCCCAGCCTGTCCTGCCGGCCGCGCACGCCGGCGGAGACGTGCAGGGCAAAGGCGGTGCTGTCGTAGGAGACATCCGAGGAGATGGACCACGCCAGCAGGAAGGCGGTCAGGGGTCCGACGAACTGCAGGATTCCGTAGTACCCGGACTGGCTGGCCTGGAACCAGAGCAGCACCGGCAGCAGCGGCACCACCACGAGGGAGCCGGCGTAGCGCGGATCGCGCATCCAGTAGGTCAGCGAACGGGCAACAATCGCCCCGGTGGGGGTGGCGGGGACCCGCGCGAACAGGCCCAGCCCGGACGTCTTCTTCTTGGCGGTGCCGGCGTAGGGCGGCGTGACGAGCGCGCGCTGCAGCAGCAGCTTCCAGCACAGGGCCAGGCCGGCCAGGGTGGCGAGGGCGATGAGCAGCTTCAGCGCAGCCGGTCCGTAGTTGCCCGCGGCGAGTTCCCCGCCGAGCGCCCACGCCGCCCCGGCGGGTGTCCACGCCAGGAACCGGGCCAGCTCTGCGACGAACCCTGCGGACCCGGCGATCCCGCGGGCAACCCCGGCCACGATCGGCCCCATGAGGACCAGGGGAATCAGGAAGGCAACCGCGCTGACATCCTTGAAGCGCCGCGAATTGGCCAGTCCCACTGTGCCGGTGGTGACCACCCGGGAGAGCACGACGCAGGTGAGCGCCCCGAGGATGGCGCCGGCCAGGGCGCCGGACGCCGCGAGGAAGCCCCGGGACCAGGTGCCCACGGTGGCCAGGGCGACCAGTGACGTCGCCGCCCCGGGAATGCCGATCAGCCCGGCCAGGGCCAGGCCCGCCAGGAGCTGCGGCATCGGCACGGCGTAGGTGCTGAACCGGGCGGGGTCCAGCGTCATGTCCGCGGCGGAAGCCACGATCGGGATGACCGCCCAACCCAGGACCGCGGCGGCGCCGCCCAGCACCACCACTGTCTGCGCTGTCCCGACGTCGGCCTGGCGCAGGAGCAGCAGCCCGGCGACGCCGAGCCCCACAATCCCTAAGGCGTACAGCGCCCCGATGCCAAGGCCCACCAGCTGCCACGGGCTGCGCCGGAGGCTGTTGCGCAGCAGGGTGAGCTTGAGCCTCAGAAGGTGCGCAACCATTCCAACCCTTCCCTGTGGCTGCGTCCGCCGACCAGCTGGACAAAGCGGTCCTCCAGTGACTCGCCGGCGCGCACCGCGTCGACGCTGCCGGCGGCGAGCACCCGACCCCCGGCCACGACCGCGACGTGGTCGCACATCCGCTGCACCAGGTCCATCACGTGGCTGGAGACGATGACGGTGCCCCCGGAGCCGACGTAGCGGTCCAGGATGTCGCGGATGTTGGCGGCGGAGACCGGGTCCACCGATTCGAACGGCTCGTCCAGCACCAGCAGCCGGGGCGCGTGGATCAGTGCGGAGGCGAGGGCGATTTTCTTGGTCATGCCCGCGGAGTAATCCACCACGAGCGTGCCGGCGTCCTGGCTGAGGTCCAGGGCCGCGAGCAGCTCCGCCACCCGCGCCGCCACCACCTCCCGGTCCATGCCGCGCAGCAGGCCGGCATAGCTCACCAGCTGCTCGCCGGTCAGCCGGTCGAAGAGCCGGACGCCGTCCGGCAGCACACCCATCAGCTTCTTCGCCTCCAGCGGGTGCTGCCAGACATCCACACCGTGGACCAGGGCGGTGCCGAAGTCCGGCCGCAGCAGCCCGGTTGCCATGGACAAGGTGGTGGTTTTGCCCGCACCGTTCGGGCCGACGATTCCATAGAAGGAACCTGCCGGCACGTCAAGGCTGATGCCGTCGACGGCGATTTTGGTGCCGAAGCGTTTGGCCAGCCCGCGCAGCGCCAGCGCGGGGACGGGCGGTTGCGGGTGCGGTTGCTCGAAAGTCATGACGTTAGACTAACCGTCTCCGGCCGGCGTGCGGCTTAAAAGGTGTGCCGCGGAACGGCGCGCTCATATTGCGGCGGCCAGGCCAGCTCGTGTCCCAGCTCGAAAGCCGCGCGCAACCACCAGTGCGGGTCCCGGAGCGCGGCCCGGGCGATGAAGACACCGTCCGCCTGGCCGGTGGCGACCGCGTGCTCGGCCTGGCCCGCCGAGGTCAGCAATCCGACCGTGCCGGTCCGGACGCCGGCTTCGCGCCGGATCCGGGCGCTGAACCCGGTCTGATAGCCCGGGCCGACCGGGATGGACTGGTGCGCCACGGCCCCGCCGCTGGAGACATCCACGAGGTCCACCCCGTGTTCGCCCGCAGCCCGGGCCAGCCGTACCGAGGCCTCGGCGTCGATGCCGCCCTCGGCCCAGTCGGACGCGGAGATCCGCAGCAACAGCGGCATGGACTCCGGGATGACGTCCCGCACGGCGTCGATGACCGCCAGCGTCAGGCGGTTGCGGCCCTGCTCGTCCCCGCCCCAGCTGTCGGTGCGGTCGTTGACCAGCGCGCTCTGGAACTGGTGCAGCAGGTAGCCGTGGGCGCCGTGGATCTCGATCGTGTCGAAGCCGGCGCCGACCGCGCGGACGGCGGCGGCGGTGAAGTCGGCGATGACGCCGTCGATCTCTTCCTCGGACATCGCCGACGGCGGCGCGTAGCCGTCAAAGGCGCCGGTACCCGGTCCTACCGTGTTCCAGCCTCCCTCGGAGACGGGGACGGTGCCGGTCTTGCCGGAGAACGGCCAGTAGGAGGACGCCTTGCGCCCGGCGTGGGCGAGCTGGGTGCCGATCTTGGCGCCCGCGGAGCCGTGCCGGTGCACGAAGTCGACGATCCGCTGCCATGCCTCGGCCTGGGCATCGTTGTAGAGGCCTGCGTCCCGCGGGCTGATCCGTCCGGCGGCGTTGACGGCGGCCGCCTCGGTCAGGATCAGGGCCGCTCCCCCGGTGGCAAAGGAGCCCAGGTGCATCAGATGCCAGTCCGTGGGCACCCCCTCGCCGGTCTCCGGTTCGCAACTGTACTGGCACATCGGCGAAACCCAGCCGCGGTGCTCGAGCCGCAGCGAGCGCAGCTCCAGCGGTGTGAACAGTGCCGAGCCCACTAGAACAGCACCCGCGCGAGGTTCTGCCGGGCCTTGGCGACCCGCTCGTCGGAGGTGCCCACCACGTCGAACAGCTCCAGCAGACGCACCCGGGCAGTTTCGCGTTCCGGGCCGAAGTTCCGGCCGATGAAGGCCACGATCCGGCCGAGGCCGTCCTCGACGTGGCCGCCGGCAATGTCCAGGTCGGCGACGGCGAGCTGGGCTTCGAGGCTGTCCGGTTCGTTGGCGGCCCGGCCGCGCAGGGCATCCGTTTCCGCGGCGGACAGGGCCTGTAGCCGGCCCATGAGTTCCACCTGCGCCAGGCCGACCTTGGCCTCGGCGTCGGCGGGCATCTCGGTCAGCGCCTGCCGGTAGGCCGCGGCCGCACCGGCATAGTCACCAGCTTCGATGGCGTCGAAGGCCTTTTGGTGCAGCGGCGGCAGCGGCGGGGCCTCGGGCTCGGCGGCGCCGGGGCCGCCGGCGCCGATCCGGCCGGTCACCCCGTTGGCTGCCGCCACCTTGAGGAGTTCGTCGAAGAGGCTGCGCACCTGCTGCTCATCGGCGCCGCCCTGGAACAGCGGGACGGGCTGGCCCTTTACGACGGCGACGGCGGTCGGAACGGCCTGCACCTGGAACGCCTGGGCGAGCTGGGGGAAAGCCTCGATATCGGCGGCGCCCAGGACCAGCTGTCCCCCGTAGCTCTCCACGATCTGTTCCAGCACGTCCACCAGTTGCGCGGAGCCGGGCGAATAGCCGGCCCACAGCGCAATCACCACGGGGACCTGGGCAGAGAGATCCACCAGCTCCTGGAAGTTGGCCTCGGTGACGTCCACCCGCAGTGGTGCGGCGGAGCCGCCGTCCGGTGCAGCGCCTCCGGCGCCGGTTCCGGGGGCTGGCGGCCGGCCCGCCCCCGCGGGCGGCGCCGGGCGCTGCTTCAGCGAGGAGAGGTCGACGGCGCCCCGCAGGTTAAGCGGGTTGGCGGCAGCTGGAGGGACCGGGCGGGAAGCTGGCGAAGTCATGGCTCCACTCTATCCACTACACCCCGCACAGCAACGACCGGGCCGCGATGGCGGCCCGGTCGTTGCTTGTGTCCTGCGGTTTAGTTTCCTGCGGTTTGCTGCCCTGCGCGGGCTACTTGAATTTCGCCCCGACCAGGCCGCGTGTCGCCGCAACCAGTTTCATCGGGTCCTTGGATCCGGTCGGTGGCACGTACACGGCCACGGACTCGGCGAAGTTCAGGACCATCCCGGTGCTCGTCTCCTTGCCCCCGGCGAGGGCCGCCGCGTCGTTGCCGATCGTCAGCTTGTCGCCGGCGTTCTTGGGCGTGCCGTCCAAGGCAAAGTCCAGCCGGCCAAGGACCAGCGCGCCGCCGTCGGCGGTGCGGAACACCACGGTGTCCGCCGGGACAACCTTGTGGGTGAAGGTGAACTTGCCGTTGGCGCCGGACTTCACCACGTCCTTCTGGTAGGCCAGGGTATCTGCGATATACGGCGAGGACTTCCCTTCGACCAGCTTGTCTTTGAAGGTGGAGTCGGCCTTGGTCAGCCGGTCTGCCAGCCCGGAGAGTGCCTCCTGGCCGCTGTACAGCAGCCCGGCCTTGTCCGTTGCGGCCAGGGTCTCGGTGCCCCCGCGGTTGATCCCCGGGAAGGTGGTGCCCGGCTGCAGCGGGGTGGCCCCGACCAGCTTGTAGTTCTCCCGCGGCGAGGCCTGGACGAGGGTCAGCAGCTGCGGAACGACGTTGCCGTCACCTTGGGTCACGGCCATAACGGACCGCGGCCAGGCACGCTTGTTGCTGACCACCGTGGTGAGGAGCTTGGTGGCGCGGACCGGCATGCGCGGCTCGTAGCTGCCCACCCGGGAACGGATCTTGTAGTTCTGCTTGCGCACCTCCAGCTCGCTGGCTCCCACGCGGGGGGTGAGCTTGGCGGCGTCCTTGGCCGCGTCGCCAGCGTCGACGGCGCTGGCGACCTGTTCCAGGATGCGGCGGAACTGTGCGTCCAGCAGTACCGGCGCATCGGCGGCCGGTGCAGCCGCGGAAGCGGAGCCGCTTGGCGACGGCGCGGGGCTCTGGCTGGCCTGAGCCGCGACGCCGGTGCCCGCCACGGCGGCGGCCGTCAGCAGCGCGACCGCCGCGCCGGAGCGGCGGCGCATGGCGGACGTGGCCGCCCGGTTCTCGACGCTGCTGCTTCCTGCGTTGCCGCTTGGGGCCGGGGTGCCTTCCGCGGCGGCGCCGGCAGTGGAGGTGGTGCGGGCAGTGGACTTGGCCTTGGCCTTCGCCTGGGCGCGGCGTGCAAAGAGGCTGCCCTTCGCGGCGCCGCCGGTGCCGCCAGGGCCCCCAGCGGAACTGCCGGAGCCGTCCCGGTCCTTTGTGCCGCGCGCCGGCTTGAGCAGGAGCAGTGCGGCCCCCGCCAGGATCAGCAGTCCGCCCAGCACCATCAGGGGAATAGCCCACGGGGTGGAGGTGTCGTTGGGGAAGGTCATCGAGATCGAGGACGGTGCGGCCTTCTTGCCGTCGGAGGCGAGCAGGAGCGCCCAGTCGCCGTCGGCCGGCGCCGTCCACGAGTAGTCCAGGGTGCCGCTGGCGTTCTCCGTGGTCACCCACAGGTCCGACCCCACCGGTGACGGCGCAGTGGCTTCGCCATCGGCGTGGTCAAGCTGCAGCGACTTGCCGTCGTCCGAGACGCCCGAGACGGTGTTGTGGGCGGTTTTGCCCACCCACGCGTCGACGTCGTCCGGCCGGCCGGACGCGAGGATAAAGTTGCCCTCACCTTTGACCTGGATCTTCACCGTGCCGCTGTGCAAGGTGCGCAGTTTCTCGTCGAAGACGGTCAACGGCGCAGCGGTCCCGCCGGTGGGCACGGTGGCGGTGACGGTCTCGGCCGGAGCCCAGACTGTCTTCTGGCCGATCCCTGCCAGCAGTGTCAGGAGGCCGAGCAGCACTAGTGCAACTGCAGTCTTGAAACGCAAAGTATTACCTATCATCAGCGGACACGTAGCTTTAACAGTAACCGTTTTGTTACCTGCGAGTCAGATCGAGGACTTTGTCAAGCCCCTCCCCGGCCCCGTCCGCTGCCCCCCGACCCGCCTGTTGGCAAGGCTGCTGATAGTGTTTGCGGTGATCATCACACCCGGCACGCAACCGCGGTTTTGCAGGGAATTAACAGAGAAAAAAGGGCATTCGACGCAGTGACTGAACCCACGGATTCGTCCCCCGCAGGACAAACAGCCAGCCAGGAATCCGGCAGCCAGCCACGCGGACCGCACGAGCCGGCCTCCCCGCTCTCGACCCCGCGCGCGGCCGCGGCAGGTTTCCTGATGTCCATGGCACGCCGGCTGCGCCAGCCATTGCCCGGCGCCCAGCCGCGGCTGCGCTTCGAGATGCCGCCCGAGTTGCCGGCCGAGCAGGACGAACAGGCCGAAGCCGGCCCGGACACCGAGAGCACCGCACGGTTCGGCAACCCCGGTCCCCGGATGTCCTCCCAGCACCCGCTCTACGTCGGGTTCATGGGAACGGTCGGCGTCGGCGCTGCCCTGCTGGTGTACTGGATCGGCTCCAACACCACCCAGCTGCTGCTCTGGATCGTCACCGCGTTGTTCATTGCCCTCGGGCTTGACCCCGTGGTGCGCTGGCTCGAAAGCAAAAAGGTGCCGCGGCCCGCAGGGATCCTGGTGTCCGTAGCCGTCCTGGCACTGGCCGTCACCGGGTTCTTCGCCACCCTGATCCCCACGATCGTCCAGCAGGTGACCCAGGTCGTGCAGGAGGCGCCGCGCTGGATCCAGGACTTCATCGACTCCGACTTCTTCCGCACGGTGGACAGCCAGTTCGGCGTCCGCGACCGAATCAGCCAGGAGCTGGGGAAGTTCGTCAACAACCCGGAGGCCATGAGCGGCATCTTCGGCGGCGTCGTCGGATTCGGCTCAACGGTGGCGAACGGCCTGTTCGGCGCCCTGATCGTGCTGGTCCTGAGCCTCTACTTCCTCTCCGCCATGCCGGCCATGAAGAAGTGGGGCTACCGGCTGGCGCCGCGGTCGCGCCGCTCCCGGGTCGAGGCCTTGTCCGAGGAGATCACCGGCTCGGTCGGCAACTACGTCATCGGCCAGGTCTGCGTCGCACTGCTGAACGCCACCTTCGCCTTTATCGTGATGTCGGTCGTGGTTGTCCCCTTCGCCCTGCTGCTCGGCTTTGTCGTGGCCCTGCTCGCCTTTATCCCCCTGGTCGGCGGCATGATCGCCGGCGTCCTGGTCACCTTGATCGCCCTCACCGCGGGCTGGCAGACAGCCGTGGTCTTCGCGATCTGCTACTTCGCCTACCTGCAATTCGAGGCGTACTTCATCTCCCCGCGGATCATGCAGAAGGCCGTCGCGGTCCCCGGTGCGGTCGCCGTCATCTCGGTGATCGCCGGCGGCAGCGTGCTCGGTGTGCTCGGGGCCCTGATCGCCATTCCCACCGCCGCCGCCGTCATGCTGCTGGTCAAGGAAATCTTCATCGTGCGCCAGGACAAGCACTAGGGTTTTCGCTACGCAAACGGACAGCCGCTACGTGGATCCACGTGGCGGCTGTCCGTTTGCGTAGCGGTTTTCCGCAGGCGGCGCGCTCAGGCGTGGGCGGTGGCGACCGGGCCGTCCCACTCCTCGGGCAGCGCAGCGGCGGCCCCGCCCGGCAGCACCTCGGCCACGATCTCGTTGAGCACCCGGCCGGCGTACTTCTCCCCCACCCACAGGTGCTTGGCGCCGTCGACGCCTACGACGTCGGCGTGCGGCACCAGGCTGAAACGTTCGGCGGCGGCAGCGGGCTGGAGGTAGTCGTCGTACTCCGGCACCAGAACCTTCAGCGGCTTGCCGGACACGGCCCATTCCTTGAGATGGACATCCGTGGCGCGGTGCAGCGGGGGCGAGAGCAGGATGGCGCCTTCGATTTCGGAGGCCACCGGCTCGGTGGCGCCGTACATCAGGGCGAGTTCGGTCCCAAAGGACCAGCCGACCAGCCAGCGGTTGGGCAGTCCGCGCTCGACGGCGAAGCGCACCGCCGCCTCGACGTCGAGCCGTTCGCCGATGCCTTCCTCGAACGAGCCCTGGCTGGTGCCGCGCGGCGAGGAGGTCCCCCGGGTGTTGAAGCGCAACACCGCAATGCCGGCGAGGGCGGGCAGGCGGTAGGAGGCCTTGCGGTAGACATGGGAGTCCATGAAGCCGCCGTGGGTCGGCAGCGGGTGCAGCGTGATGAGGGTGGCCTTGATCTCCCCGGACTCCGGAACCGCCAGTTCGCCGACCAGCCGGTGTCCGTCCGCGGTGCGGAGTTCCACGTTTTCGCGGCGGGCCGGCAGCACGGTGGAGGCACGGATGGCGGTGGGCACGGAAGGCTGGCTGAACACGAAGGACGCCGGGTCGAAAGTCATGCCCTCCAGCTTAGCGAAACCGGGCACGGTTGGCCGTTTGCGAGCCGCCGGCGAAGCCCGTCAGCGATACCGGTAGCTGCGCGAGGTCCAGCAGTTCGAGTGCCAGTGCCGGCGCTCGGCCAGGCCCGCGGCGGCGCCGAAGATGTGGTCTTCGGACCAGACCACCAGGTGCGCCGTTCCCGGCGGCACGGCGGTGTGGCATCCCGGGCAGATATACGTCTTCCCGGCCCGGCTGGCGGAGATCGAGCGGACTATCCATTCGCCGTCGGGAGCGCTTTCGCGCCGCGCGATCCCGGTCCGGGCGCGCTCCAGGTCCAGTTCCGGGGCGGGGCCGGCGGCGTGCTTGCCGGCGGGCCGCGCCGCGCCCTTCCCTGCCCCTTTCCCTGCGGGAGAGTGGCCGGACACGGCTCGGCGGGGACGGTTGGAACGCGGCATGCCTCCATTCTGCCCCAGCCCGGCTGCTCCCGCGCCCCGCTGGCCACCGGCCGGCCGGCACGGCTCCCGGCAGCACCGCAACAGACGGTAGTGTTGACCGGGTGCGTTTAGTCATAGCCCGTTGCTCGGTAGATTATGTCGGCCGGCTCAAAGCCCATCTTCCGCTCGCCACCCGGCTCCTGTTGGTCAAAGCCGACGGTTCGGTCCTGGTCCACTCGGACGGCGGATCCTACAAGCCGCTGAACTGGATGAGTCCGCCGGCCAGACTCCGGGTCTCCACCCCGGACGAGGTCGACGTCGAAGTCGGCGTGATCGAGCAGTGGACGGTGCAGTCCACCAAAACCGACGACCGGCTCATCATCAACATCCACGAACAGCTGCACGACACCTCGCACGAGCTGGGCGTGGATCCCGGACTGATCAAGGACGGGGTCGAGGCGGACCTGCAGCGGCTGCTCGCGGAGCAGATCGAAACCCTCGGCGCCGGCTTCTCACTGATCCGCCGCGAGTACTTCACCGCGATCGGCCCCGTGGACATCCTCGCCCGGGACGCCAACGGCGCCACCGTCGCGATCGAACTCAAACGTCGCGGTGACATCGACGGCGTCGAGCAACTAACGCGCTACCTTGAGTTGCTGAACCGCGATCCCCTGCTGGCGCCGGTGCGCGGCATCTTCGCCGCCCAGCAGATCAAGCCGCAGGCCAAGGTGCTGGCGAATGACCGCGGCATCGACTGCATCACCCTGGACTACGACGCCATGCGCGGCGTCGACGACAGCGAGTCCCGGCTCTTCTGACGCCCCGCCGGAGGCCCCGCAGGACGCGGACTTCCTGCGCGATCCTGATCCGGAACTCCTCGCCGAGCTGGTGGCCGCCGCACGCGGCACCCTCGCCACGATGAGCTTCGCCCCGGAGCTGCCCGGGGCCGGGGGCCCCGGGCAGCGCGGTTCCCGCCGCGGTCCTGGGCCTTGGCGCCGAACTCGGCTCGTTGCGCCGCGGCTTCCGCGCGGATGCCGTCGTCGTCAATTCCGGGCTGGACCTTTTCCGGGTAATGCGCTGCGGGGAATGGCTGGCAGCGCTTTCTTAATACGTCTTTCGTCCGGCACCTTTAGGCGCTGCGGCCGACCGGGGCGGGCGCTTTCCCGGGCCGCGAAGTCGTTCATGAACTCTTTACATAAAATTTATGGCATTTATTCGCCGGGCCCGTTGACCTGACGCAGACGGCGTGAAATTCTTGTACCAGTCTTTGTGTAGGTGTTTTTCATGCTCGCAAGACATGTTGCGAGCGTGAAGCTCCTGCCGCCAAGGCCCGGTCAATCCGGGCGGAAGCCAAGGTTCTTCTCGCAGAGTGACCAAGCCCGGGGCAAAGTGCGCCGGACTTCTTTAAGATCCACAATGAGGAGAATTAAATGGCACAGGGAACCGTCAAGTGGTTCAACGCTGAAAAGGGCTTCGGCTTCATCACCCCGGATGACTCCGATGGCGATGTCTTCGTTCACTACTCCGAAATCCAGACCGGCGGCTTCAAGACCCTCGACGAGAACCAGCGCGTTCAGTTCGAGATCGGCCAGGGCGCCAAGGGCCCCCAGGCTACCGGCGTCACGCTGGTCTAGTCTCCCCGGCGGGACTGCCTGCGGCAGTCCGCTCGGATAATGATCCCCGGCATTATTGCCGGGGATCATTTTTTTGCTGTTGGATGACGCGCTCCGCCGCATTCTTTGCAGCGGAATGCCGGCCATCCGCTAAATGGCCGCGGGCGCCGAATTAGCGCACCAGGGTCCGGAGCAGCCGGGCACTCTGGCGGACCGAAAGGTCGGGAAGGTACGCCCGGCTCAGGGCCCGGCCCATCGCCGGCAGCTGCAACGGATCCTGGTAATACAGGTACAAGGTGCGGTAGTCGGGTTTGAACCGTGATTTAAAGGCGGCCAGGGACCGGAATCCATACACGGGCTCCAGCGCCCGGCCCACCACATCGAGAATTCCGTTGAGCCCCTCGCCGTCGCGGGAAGCTTCGGCGCCGTCGGCCGGTGGTTCCTCCCTGGTCAGCGGGGATCCGGAGAGGGAAATCACCTCCACCGAATCGCGGAGCTCCAGCACGGCGGAGGCGATCAGGAATTCCATGGCGCCCGGAAAAGCGTCCCCTCTCCGGCGCATCACATCCAGCGTCCAGCTCACCAGCCGCCCGCCATCGTAGACGGGCAGCCAGCTGGTGACTCCGTGCACGCGGCCCTGGGCGTCCACGGCAAGGCAGCACAACACCTCCTCGTCCTCAAGCTCGTCAAGGCTGCCCAGCGTGAATCCCATTTCCGGGACGGACTTGCCGGCCGCCCATTCCTCGAACACTTCGCTCATCTGCGCCCGCAGCGAGGGCGGAAACTCACGGTACCGGCCCCAGACGGCGCGGACACCCGTCTTGGCCGCGCGGTTCAGGGCCGTACGCACGTTTTGCCATTCCTTGCCCTTAAAGGTCAGCTCGCGGACGGCCAGCCGGGTCTCCACCGCCACGGCAACGCGGCGAAACCCCCGCGCGTGCAGGAGAGGCCACAGCTCGTCCGTGCAGGAATAGAAACACGGGATCAGCGCCTGCTCGTTGCAGTACTCCAGGAACTGAAGGGCCGACTCCGCACGGTGCGCTGCCGGGCCAAAGGGACCCGCCACCGTCAGCGCAACGTTGCCGTGCCGCTGGTAGGCCACTCCCCCGCGGCCCTCCGGAGCAAACCAGTACGTGTTCGGCTCCCAGAGCGCCATCCAGGACAGCGAGTCACCGCCCTGCCGGATCAGTGCCCGGGCCACTTCACGGTCCCCCGTCCCGGCATCGGTGCCATGGTGCCGGCGCAGCAGCACGAGCCAGACACCGGCCAGCGCCACGGCCCAGAAGATGATGCCGGACCAGGCGAAGAGAAAAGCCTCGACCGCGTTGCGGTTTTGGAAGACGCGGCTGAAGGTGCCGGGAATGGGCAGCGGCAGGTACTGCCGCGCCAGCTCGGCGGCGAGGCCGAGCCAGCCGCCGGCGGCGAACCAGGCCACGGTGTAACCGCCAGCGATCACCAGGAAGGTTCCGGCGACGGTCCGCGCCAGGATGCGGCGGGCCCGCCGTGAGGTTTCCACCCGGAACAGGCGCCGGTTGGCGACAAGCAGCAGTACCAGCGCGAACGGGACGGCCACAAGCGGCAGCACGTGCACAACGGCCGAACCCATAACAGCCGTGTGCGACTGGGCTGGGTTGTGCGGAATTCGCGCGAACAGCGTCAGGTACACGCTGGCCAGAGCAGTGACGCCTAGCTGGACCAGGATGGCGATCCGCAGCGCGAGCCGCCGTCCGTGCCGCATGCCGTCGGCACATATCAGCAGCAGCACCACGGGAACCACCGCGAGGGCCAGGCCCAGCGGGCCGGCGTACCCCTCCCGTCCGGCGCCGAGGCAGCTAAGGTCGGCGCCCGCGCCGCAGTCCTGTTCCAGCTGGCCCAGGGTGGGCAGCGGGTTGAGCACCATCTCGCGCAGCAGCGCCAGCGGTCCGGTGGGGCTTCGCACCGCGGCCGTGATGAGCGGGCCCACGGCGAAGATGGCCACCGTCAGCGCGAGGAGGTTGCGGGTCTCCCGACCGGTGGACCGGTGGCGGTGGAGCGCGCCCTGGTCGTCCTGGATCCACCAGCCGGCCGTGAGTCCGGCCACGGCGCCGGCCAGGCCCACCACTGTCTCGGGGTGTCCGACGTACAGCACGAGCAGCAGTGCGGCGGAGACCACCGCGGTGCGCAGCCGCCGCTGCCACAAGGCAGGCAGCAGTGCACAGGCCGCCAACGTCACGGCGAGGATGGCCGCGTACGGGCCGATCAGCCGAGCCTGGACCATGGCGCCGAGCCAGCCGTCGCCGGCGAAGTTCGCCAGCTGCGTGGCGAGTAGGAACAGTGTCACGGCCGCGAATTGCCCGGCGAGAAAAAAGACGGCCGTGCGCAGGGACCCGAGCCGGCGTTCGGCAATGCCCAGCAGCCCCAGGACCATCAGCGATACCGCCAGGTAGGCCAGCGGGTTGGTCGCGAAGAACAGCGAGCTGAACATGGTCCACCAGAGCCCGCCCTGCAGCCCCGGGGCGCTGACCGAGGCCGCCTCCAGCAGGGACTCCGGCGGGCCGGCAAGGAAGCTGCCGGACACGGCGCCCGTGGCTAGGAAGGCTGCGAGGAACGCCAGGGAGAATGGGATCTTCTTCAGGTGCCGTTCGATGCGGCCAATGCCGTTCCGGCGAACGCCGTGCCTCAACTGGTGATCCCCCACCGCGGGGCCAGGAAGTCCAGGCCGCCGCGCAGGCCCCTGGCGGCGACCTCCCAGGAATGGCCTGCGCCGGGGACAATCTGTTCCCGGACTGAAAATCCGGCCGAGCGGGCGGCGCCGGACAGAACGTGCAGGTCCTCAACAAACTGCGGATCCCGCTCGCCGGCGGCGAAGTAAGCGGCATTGGAGTCGAAACGCTGTTGCTGCATCAGGTGCAGCGGGGTTTGCCGCTCGAAGGCTCCGGTGTCTGCGCCGAACGATGCCTCGACCGTCCTGTGCCGCTCCTTGGCGAGGGCAGGCTCTTCCTCACTCGAGAACGCCAGTGCCGCGCTGTAGATCCCCGGGTGCCTGGTCACCATTTGGAGGGCACAGGTGGCGCCGAAGGAAAAGCCGCCGGCGGCCCATTTGCGCGGATCAGGGTCCACGTCGAGGGTGCCGCGGATCCAGGCGGGCACATCCCGGGCCAGGAACGTGTCGGCCCGCGCGATGGCGCTGTCCATGCAGAGCGTATTGCCGTTGGGGCTCCCGTTCGGATCGACCACCACCACCACGGGTGCCACGCCGCGGTGGGCTGCGGCGAAGCGGTCCATCCGGCTCCGCAGGGCGCCTCCGGTCAGCCAGTCAGCGGGGCCTCCGGGCTGGCCGGAGAACAGCACCAGGACCGGAAGCGCCGGCCGCGGGGTGTCCTGGTAGGCGGGCGGGAGGTAGATGTAGGCATCCCGGCTCTGGAAGCCGGACACTGTGCCGGGGATGGAGGCCTTGCGGACCAGTCCGGCGGCGGGCAGGGCCCCCGACGGCGTCCACCCTGCCAGGCCCGCGGCCCGCTCCCCCGGCTGCCGCTTGTGTTCGTCCGCAAGGCTTTGGATCCGCGCGACGGCGGAACCGGTGAGGTCACCGACCGTGTGGTTCAAACCGAAATAAGCGTTGATCTGCAGCGCTGAGAGGGCGAGGACGCCGGCAAAGGCGACTAAGGCCGCCGCCGTGGGCAACCCGCGGCGGCCGGGCCGTGGACGGGCGCGCCAGGTGGTCCAGCCGCGGCGCAGCGCCAGCAGCAGGGCGGCGACCGCGGGAACGGACCAGGCGAGGACTTCGGACGGAAGCACGTCCGGGAAGACGGGAACGGCGTAGACGAGGAACCAGTGCACGCCCAGGACGAGCGCGGCGGCGGGGATCAGGGCGGCGAGTGCGGCGGCGGCAACGTGGAGTGCCGGTGTGCGCTTCCGGCCGCGCGGCCAGAGCAGGTAGAGCGCGCCCGCGATGCCGGCGGCACACGCCGCCCACAGCACCGGGCCGTCGACGATCCGGAGGTCCTCGGCGAAAACCACCGGGACTAGCGCCAGGTGCCGACGCCGATAACCGGTCCGGCCTCAAGCCAGGAGGAAAGGCCGGTGTAGGCGTCGAACCTCATCGCCAGCAGGACGTCCTGGCCCTCATAGCGCAACTCGACGATCACGGTCTCGGGCTGCACCTTAACGAGTTCCGATTCGGTCGGTTCGCGGCGGCCCAGCAGCTCCAGGGAGCTGCGGCGGAAGGTATGCTTCGGCCGCACGCTCAGCGAGGCGAGGCGGAACCACTCCAGGTCGTTGTCCTGATAACGACAAACCCCCATCTGCCAGCTGTTTCCAGCAACGCAGATGGAGGCGTCCACCGTGCCCAGGGCGCGCCGCAGATTGAAGCGGCGCACCCCGGAAAGGCACAGTGCAAAGACCAGCAACGCAAAGACGGTTGCCAGGACGATGAACGGAAAACCAGTAACGTTCATCAAGGTCGTGCTAGCGGATCCCCGCAGTAGCCGCGTCACCCAGTTGGGCGTTGTCAGCAACAATGACGACCCTGTTGTTGTCCACGGAGAAGAACCCGCCGTCGACAACTACAGCAATGCGGTCACCGGACACCGGCTCGATCGCCAGTTCACCTTCGGCCAGAATCGCCAGCAGGGGCGAGTGGCCGGGCAGGATTCCGATTTCACCATCGCTGGTGCGGGCCTTGACCATCTTGGCCGCTCCGGACCACACGAAGTGGTCCGCTGCGACAATCTCAACCTCAAGCTCAGCCATATTACTTGGTCTGTTCCTGGATCTTGGCCCACTGGCGCTCGACGTCGTCCAGGCCGCCGACGTTGAAGAACGCCTGCTCTGCGATGTGGTCGAGGTCGCCGTCGCAGATTGCGGTGAAGCCTTCAACGGTGTCCTTGATGGACACAGTGGAGCCTTCGACGCCGGTAAACTGCTTTGCCGTGTAGGTGTTCTGCGAGAGGAACTGCTGGATACGGCGTGCACGCGACACGACGATCTTGTCCTCTTCGGAGAGCTCATCGACACCGAGGATGGCGATGATGTCCTGGAGTTCCTTGTTCTTCTGCAGGATCTGCTTGACGCGGACGGCCGTGTTGTAGTGGTCGTGTCCGATGTACTGCGGATCCAGGATGCGCGAGGTCGACGTCAGCGGGTCAACGGCCGGGTACAGACCACGGGAAGCGATTTCACGGGAAAGTTCCGTGGTCGCGTCGAGGTGTGCGAAGGTCGTGGCCGGAGCCGGGTCGGTGTAGTCATCTGCGGGAACGTAGATGGCCTGCATCGAGGTGATGGAGTGGCCCTTGGTGGACGTGATGCGCTCCTGCAGGAGGCCCATCTCGTCGGCCAGGTTGGGCTGGTAGCCCACGGCCGAAGGCATGCGGCCGAGGAGGGTGGAAACCTCGGAGCCTGCCTGGGTGAAGCGGAAGATGTTGTCGATGAAGAGCAGCACGTCCTGGTTCTGCACATCGCGGAAGTACTCCGCCATGGTCAGTGCGGACAAGGCCACGCGCAGACGCGTTCCCGGCGGCTCATCCATCTGGCCGAAGACAAGGGCAGTGTCCTTGAGGACGCCGGCCTCTTCCATTTCAACCCAGAGGTCGTTACCTTCACGGGTACGCTCGCCGACACCGGCGAACACCGAGGTGCCACCGAAGTTGCGGGCAACACGGGTGATCATTTCCTGGATCAGCACGGTCTTGCCGACGCCGGCACCACCGAACAGACCGATCTTGCCACCCTTGATGTAGGGGGTGAGGAGGTCGATCACCTTGATGCCGGTCTCCAGCATCTCGGTGGAGCCTTCCAGCGTCGCGAAGGCGGGAGCCTTGCGGTGGATCGGCCAGCGTTCGCTGATCTGCAGCTCGGACTCGGTCACGTCCAGGGGCTGGCCCAGCACGTTGAAGATGTGGCCCTTGACGCCGTCGCCGACGGGCACGGAGATCGGGGCACCGGTGTCAACCACGTTGGTGCCGCGGACCAGGCCGTCGGTCGCCTGCAGCGAGATGGCGCGGATGAGGTTGTCGCCGAGGTGCAGCGCAACTTCGAAGGTGATGGTCTTGGTCTCACCGTTGAGAGTAATCTCCGTGGTGAGTGCGTTGTAAATCGAGGGGATTGCGTCAGCCGGGAATTCGACGTCGACAACCGGGCCAATAACACGTGCAATACGGCCGGTGGCACCGGACGTTGCGGCTACGTGTTCGGTAGCAGTGGCAGTCATCTCTCTCACTTCACTCAGTAGATGGCGTGGGCGGTTAAGTTTGTTCTTTGGTGCAGGTACAGCTGGGTCCGTAGCGGGCCGACTAGGACGCGTTCAACGCGTCGGCGCCTGCCACGATTTCGGAAAGCTCCTGCGTAATTTCAGCCTGGCGGGCAGTGTTGCGCAGACGCGTGTACTTCTTGATGAGCTCCGTGGCGTTGTCACCGGCGGATTTCATTGCCCGCTGGCGGGCTGCGAGCTCGGAAGCTGCGGCCTGCAACATGGCAGCGAAGATACGTGACTCGATGTACCGCGGCAGCAGGGCATCGAGGACCTTCTCCGCCTCGGGCTCGAATTCGTACAGCGGCAGGAGCTCCGATTCGGAGGCGGCCTGCTCTTCGACGACCTCAAGCGGGAGAAGGCGGATGACCGTCGGCTCCTGCGTCACCATGGACTTGAAGCGGGTGTACACCACGTGGATCTCGTCGACGCCGCCCTCTTCGTAGGCCGTGGCGAAGTCTGCCAGCAGTGCTTCGCCGACTTCCCGCGCCGTCTCGAACTGCGGTGCGTCCGTGTTGCCGGTCCACACCCGCTCGTAGGAGCGGTTCCGGAAGTCGAAGTATGCCTGTGCCTTGCGGCCCATGACGTACGTCTTGACTTCCTTGCCTTCCTCGTGGAGCAGCTCGGTGAGGCCTTCGGCCTGCTTGAGCACGGTGGCCGAGTAGGACCCTGCAAGTCCGCGGTCGGAGGTGATGACCAAGACAGCGGCGCGTCGGATCTGCTCCGGCTCGGTAACCAGCGGGTGGTCGATTTCGCTCTGGCTTGCGACAGCAGAAACGGCACGCGTGATCGCGTTTGCGTAAGGCAGTGAAGCCGCTACGCGTGCGCGGGCCTTGCCGATGCGCGAGGTAGCGATCAGTTCCATCGCCTTGAAGATCTTGCGCATCGACGTCGTCGAGCTGATCTTCTGGCGGTAGACCCGAATCTGGGCTCCCATACTTATCCTTTCCTAAGATCCCGATGGCCTGGACTGCCGGAACCCTCGCGGATTCCGGCAGTCCCTGCCAGCGAAACTAGCGCTTCTGCTTGACGATTTTTTCCTGGTCGACCTTGCCCTCGTCGATCGGGGCGTATTCCTCGTGCCCTGCACCGACCAGGAGGTTGTCGCCCTCGCCGAAGAAGCCCTTCTTGAAGTCCACGATCGCGGTCTTCAGCGCCTCTGCCGTGTCATCGTCCATGACGTTGGTCTGCGCCAGCGTCGTCAGGATGGAGGACTTGTGCTTGAGGTGCTCCAGGAACTCGGTCTCGAAGCGGTTGATGTCTTCAACCGGAACGTCGTCGAGGTAGCCGTTGGTGCCGGCCCAGATGGAGACGACCTGGTCCTCGACCGGGAACGGCGAGTACTGGCCCTGCTTGAGCAGTTCCATCAGGCGTGCGCCGCGGGTCAGCTGCTGGCGCGACGCCGCGTCGAGATCCGACGCGAACATAGCGAACGCCTGCATGTCGCGGTACTGGGCCAGTTCCAGCTTCAAAGTACCGGAGACCTTCTTCATGGACTTCACCTGCGCCGCGCCACCAACGCGGGACACGGAGACACCCACGTCGACGGCGGGACGCTGGTTGGCGTTGAAGAGGTCCGACTGCAGGAAGATCTGGCCGTCGGTGATGGAGATGACGTTGGTCGGGATGTAGGCGGAAACGTCGTTCGCCTTGGTCTCGATCAGCGGCAGTCCGGTCATCGAGCCTGCGCCCAGTTCGTCGGAGAGCTTGGCGCAACGCTCCAGCAGACGGGAGTGCAAGTAGAAGACGTCGCCCGGGTAGGCTTCGCGTCCCGGCGGGCGGCGCAGCAGCAGCGACACCGCACGGTAGGCCTCGGCCTGCTTGGAAAGGTCATCGAACACGATGAGGACGTGCTTGCCGCCGTACATCCAGTGCTGGCCGATGGCCGAGCCGGCGTACGGTGCCAGGTACTTGAAGCCTGCGGGGTCGGAGGCGGGGGAAGCCACGATGGTGGTGTACTCCAGTGCGCCGTTGTCCTCGAGCGTCTGGCGCACAGCCGCGATGGTGGAAGCCTTCTGGCCGATGGCCACGTAGATGCAACGCACCTGCTTCTTCACGTCGCCCGAAGCCCAGTTGGCCTTCTGGTTGATGATCGTGTCGATGGCGATCGCCGACTTGCCGGTCTGGCGGTCACCAATGATCAGCTGGCGCTGGCCGCGGCCGATCGGGATCATGGCGTCGATAGCCTTGAGGCCGGTCTGCATCGGTTCGTGGACCGACTTGCGCTGGGTCACGCCGGGTGCCTGGAGTTCCAGGGCGCGGGTGGTTTCGGCTTTGATCTCGCCAAGGTCGTCGATGGGCTGGCCCAAGGGGTCAACCACGCGGCCGAGGAAGGCGTCGCCGACCGGAACAGACAGAACCTGTCCGGTGCGGTGCACTTCCTGGCCTTCTTCGATTCCGGTGAAGTCACCGAGCACGATGACGCCGATCTCGCGGACGTCGAGGTTCTGGGCCAGGCCCAGCGTGCCGTCTTCGAAGCGAAGCAGCTCGTTCGCCATGACCGAGGGAAGGCCCTCAACACGGGCGATGCCGTCACCTGCGGTCGTTACACGGCCAACCTCTACGCGCTCTGCGTTTCCGGGTTCGTAGGACGCCGCGAACTCGTTCAACGCATTACGGACGTCGTCGGCGTTGATGGTCAATTCGGCCATCTGCAGTCCCTGCTCTCCTGTTTTCGTGATCATCGTTGTCACGATGACCGGGGTTTCATGTCGGTAAGTTGTGCTTGTCCGGCTAACTAAGCAATCTGACGCTGGAGCTGGCCCAGGCGGGCGAGGACCGAAGCGTCAACCACTTCGTCGCCGATCTGGATCCGGAGGCCACCAATCAGGGCCGGGTCAACGTTCATGTTGATCTTGAGCTCGCGGCCGTACAGGGCGTTGAGCCCTGCCTGGAGCCGGCTGGTCTGGGTCTCCGTCAGCGGACGGGTGACGCTGACCGTGGCGATCCAGCGCTGCTGGCGCTTGGCCGCAAGCTCGGCGAAACGGCTGACGAGCTTGGTGGGCTTGAGGCCGCGGGGCTGCGAAACCGCCTGTCCAATAAGGACCTTCGCTTCCTCGCTTGCACGGGGCACGAGCTTTTCGGCGAGGGCAACCTTGGCAGCCTGGCTCGCCTGCGGCTCGGACAGAGCACGCTGCACCTCGTGGCTGGAATCGACGGCCTGGTTGAAGGAGAACAGATCGTTCTCCAGCGCTTCCAGTCCGCTGATTCCCGAGGCAGAGACGGCCGACTTGTTTTCAGCAACGGCAATTACCACCGAAGCGGCAAGAGTCTCGAGTGCATCGCCGATGTCGCGAGCCGACGCCCAGCGTGAGCTGGCCAGCCCGCTGGCGATCTCCACAGCATCTGCGGAAACTTTTCCGCTGAAGAGCTGCTTGACCAGCGCCGACTTTTCGTCACCGCTGCGGGACGGGTCAGTCAGGGCACGGCGCAAGCCAGCCGAGCTGTCCACCGTTCCCAGGATTCCGAAGAGTTCCTTAGCCAACTGCAGCGACGCGTTGGGAAGCTTGGCTTCCAACGCGACGAGTGCCGCGGTCAGCGATTCGCTCGATACACCTGCCATTACTTAGCTGCACCTGCGTTCTGGTTCTCCAGATCTGCCAGGAAGCGGTCAACCACGCGGGCCGAACGCGCGTCATCGCTGAGCGCCTCGCCGACGATGCGGCCTGCCAGCGTGGTAGCCAGCGTGCCGACCTCGGCGCGGAGCGACACAACGGCCGCCTGACGCTCGGACTCGATCTGCGCGTGTGCCTGGGCGGTGATACGGGCAGACTCAGCAGCTGCCTTCTCCTTCAGATCCGCCAGGATCTGGGCGCCTTCGGCACGGGCTTCCTCGCGGATGCGGTTGGCCTCGGTGCGGGCGTCCGTGAGCTGCTGCTTGTACTCTTCGAGTGCTGCAGAAGCCTCTGCCTGCGCCTTCTCGGCCTTGGCAATGCCGCCTTCAATCGCCTCGGCACGCTCTGCGAAATTCTTCTCGAACATCGGGACGACATACTTCGTCACGATGAACAGGAGGACAGCAAAGCCCACGAGGACGACAAACATTTCCCAGATGTTGGGAACGAGGGGGTTGGTCTCACCCTCGGTGGCGGCTGAGATGATCAGCTGCTTCATATTTCACCCGTCCTTATCTACTCGGTTCTGGATGTTCGCTGGGTTCTGAAGGTTTACTTGAGAACGAATGCGAAGACCAGGCCGAGGATGGCGAGGGCTTCAGTCAGCGCAAGGCCGAGGAATGCGATCGGCTGAAGGACGCGCTGTGCTTCCGGCTGACGTGCCACACCGTTGATGTAAGCAGCGAACACGAGACCCACACCGATACCACCGCCGATGGCGGAGAGGCCGTAGCCGATGAGGTTGAGGGAGCCGTTGATGGAGCCTTCCATTTTTCTTCCTTTCAAGATGCCACCCGTGTGGCAGGTTGTTTGGGTTGCTTCATCCCCGTGAGGGGAAGTTTGTGGGTGCCTTAGTGGCTGTCGGCGTGCAGTGCGCCTTCAATGTAGATCGCGGTCAGCAGAGTGAAGACGTATGCCTGCAGTGCCATGATCAGCGCCTCCAGCATGTACATCGCAATCGAGCCGGCCAGGACCAGCACGGAGGCGCCCTTCAGCAGGACGTTCTCCTGCATGACGAGGAACTCGATGCCGGAACCGGCGATCATCACGATGAGGTGGCCGGCCAGCATGGTCGCAAACAGACGGAGGCTGTGCGTGACCGGCCGGACCAGGAAGTTGGAGATGATCTCAATCGGGATAACGATCGGAAGGATGTAGATGGGTACGCCGCTCGGCACGGTGGCCAGCTTGAAGTATTTCAAGCCGTTCTTCTTGACGCCGATGGCGATCCAGGTGATGTACACGATCGCCGCAAGCACGTAAGCGCCACCGACGTGCGAGAAGCTCGGCAGCTGGATCACGGGGATCGCGCCGTAGATGTTGTTCACCAGAATGAAGAAGAACAGGCTGAACAGCAGCGGGACGTACTTCATGAAGTCTTTGCCGCCGATGATGTCCTTGGCGATACCGTTGCGGACGAAGCCGTACGCGGCCTCGCCTGCGAACTGCAGCTTGCCGGGAACGAGCTGCTGCTTACGCGCAGCGATCACGAAGAAGGTGGCGATAATGACGACCGAGAGGATCACCAGCAGCATCTGCTTGGAGAATCCTTCGGCTTGACCCCAGGGCAGGATAGCCGGCAGGTGCAATTGTTCAATTCCAGGAGGAGTGAACTCTCCTGAATCTTGGGCCGGGAGCGCAAGCGCGATCAACGCGTTTCCTCTCTGCAGTGTCCATCATTGGGCGTTGGGCGGGTAGCGGCGACAATTAGGTCGGCCATTCCCCCTGTGAAATTTTTTGGCATTACTGTTCCGCGTCCTTGGACGGGCCACCTGCAGCGCCGCCTCCGCCAGCCGAATTCCGGTGACTGGTGAGGCCGTGCATATGAGAAAGATAGAACCCTCCCGCAGCTCCAAGCAGGGCGCCTGCGAGCACAATCCAGCGGGTTCCCCACAGATTATCCAGACCCCACCCTATCAAACTCCAGACGATGATTCCGCCAACAATGTAGCTAAAGACGGCTATTCCGGCGTTGTATCCGCCGTCGTTGCTGTCCTGCGATACACCGGGGGCACCACCCGTCGCTTTAGGGGTTCGTGCCGGGTTCTTGTGGTCCCCGCCTTCGGCTTTCCGGTTAGACATTGGTGCCGCCTTCCGGGGAGTTGGGGTCGTTGTAGATTTGAAGCCTGGCCTTGCTGAAGCCAATGACCTCGGCTGCCTGCCAGGCGACGACGCTCACGACGGCGCCAATCAGGAACCAGCGTTCGTGCAGCCACGCCGGCGCGCCGAGGACGAACAGCACCACGGCGAAGCCGACCACCTTAACGAAGTAGGTGGCGACGAACATGCCGATGGCCCCGGAGGGGTTGTTGCGGCCCACAAAGTGGCCGATTGCGAGGCTGATCGCGAAGAATGCCATCACCAGCACCCCGCCAAAGAGACTCGACAGGGCACCGAAGCCGCCGTTGAAGACGAAGGCGAGGACTGACGTCACCAGGAGCGCTGCACCGGCTGCCGCGGAACTAAAGGCCAGCAACCGCAGCCACAGCGAGGTGGTGGGGCCGGACCCGCCAACGGAACCGCTGCCGGAGGTGCGTCCGGACTCGGCGTTGGAGGTCATGGGATCCCAATCGTCGGTGGTGGTGAGGGCAGTAACGCGGCGACAAGCCGCCCCTGAATTCTACACGAGATAGAACATCCCTAGGCCACCGGGACGCGGGTGACCTTGGCCCGGCGCCGGAATCGGCGGATCAGGTCCGGGGACGCCAGGTACAGTCCCAGCACCAGCAGGCTGCCGGCGACGCAGAGGGCGACGACGGGCAGCGTGGCGGTTGCCGCGGTGAAGCCCAGCACAATCACGGCGATGGTGCAGGCCGTGACGACGGCGGCCGATTGCAGGTGCGAGAAGCCGACGTCGGTGAGCCGCTGGTAGACGTGCTCGCGGTGCGAGGCGTACCAGCGCTCCCCCGCCTTGATCCGGCGCAGCAGGGTGTAGCCGGTGTCCGCGGCGTAAACCAGGATCGGTGAGAGGACGTACTCCACGTAGACGCCGCTGAGGAAGCCGGCCACGGCAAGCGCCGCAATCGAGGCGCCGAGCAGGTAGCTGCCGACGTCGCCCAGGAACACGGAGCCGCGGCCCAGGTTCCACGGCAGGAACCCAAGGAACGCCATTGCCAGCACCGTGCCTCCGGCGGTCAGCCAGGGTTGTCCGGACAGCAGGCCGGCCGCCGCGTAGGCAGCGCCGGCGGTCACGCCGTGCAGGCCGGAAATCCCGTTGATGCCGTCCATGAAGTTTGCGATGTTGACGTACGCCGCGATTGCCACGGCCGCCAGCGGCAGCCACCAGAGGGTCTGCGACGTCAGCACGATCAGCGCGGCGGAACCTGCGGCCCCGATCCCCAACTGGGCGGCCGCACGTCCCCGGATGGACAGGCCGCGGAGATCCTCGATCCAGCCCACCGCGGCACTCGCTGCGATGATCGCCAGCACGACGGCGAACACAGATCGGTCCACCGTGACCAGGCCCGTGAGCACCGCGGTCAGGTACCCGATCGCGGTGGCCAGGGCGGCCGCCACGCCCATGCCGCGGATGGTGGCCTGGTGATGGGAGGAACGCGCGGAGGGAATGTCGACGACGCCGAGCCGGACCAGCCACGGCTTCACCGCGAGGGGCAGCAGCAGGCTGGCCAGCAGGGTGGTTGCAGCCACGACGGCCAGCGGCATCACGAGGCCACCCGCACGGCCCCGGCCTCGTCGGCCTCGTCGTCGGGGATGTCGGCGATGTTCGCGCCCTGCTCGGCCTCGCAGCGGGCCAGCCAGACGTTCAGGTCCAGCTTCGCCGGGTCCTGCTCGGATGCCCGGGTGTGGGAGATCTTGGGATGCAGCGGGCGCTGGTCCAGTTCGCCGGTCCCGACCAGTTCCTCGTGCAGCTTCTCCCCGGGCCGCAGGCCGGTGTAGATGATGTCGATCTTCTTGCCGGACATCGCGATCATCCGCTGGGCGACGTCCAGGATCTTCACCGGCTCCCCCATGTCGAGGATCATCACGTCACCGCCCGAACCGATCGCGCCGGCCTGGATCACCAGCTGGCAGGCTTCCGGAATCGTCATGAAGAAGCGGGTGACTTCGGGGTCGGTGACCGTGACCGGACCGCCGACCCGGATCTGCTCGGTGAACAGGGGCAGCATTGAACCGCGGCTGCCCATCACGTTGCCGAAGCGGACGGACACAAACGTGCTGGCGGTCTGGCCGGCCATCCACGCGGTCAGTTTTTCCGCGACCCGCTTGGAGTGGCCCAGGGCGGTGGTGGGGTTTGCGGCCTTGTCGGTGGAGATGTTCACAAAATGCGAGACGCCGGCCCGCTGGGCGGCGCGCAGTACGTTCAGGGTGCCGCAGACATTCGTCTTCCACGCCTCAACCGGGTACTGCTGGAGCAGCGGTGCGTGCTTGAGGGCGGCGGCGTGGAACACCACTTCGGGCTGCCGGTCCTCGAAGATGTCCAGCAGGGCCTCGCCGTCGCGGATGTTGGCGAGCACGGTGTCCCGGCCGGCCAGCAGCCCGCGTCCGGTGATGGAGATCTGGGTCTGTTGCAGCCCGGTCTCGTCGTGGTCGAGCATGATCAGTTCGGCCGGGGAGAACTGGACGATCTGGCGGCAGAGTTCCGAGCCGATGGACCCGCCGGCCCCGGTCACCAGGACCCGTTTGCCTTTGATGTAACCGGCGATTTCGTCGACCTTGATGTCCACGGGCCGGCGGCCGATCAGGTCTTCGACCGCCACCTCCCGGAAATCGGAGAATCCCTCGGGCGCGCCGCCGCCGAGCATGTCCCGCAGCGGGGGCAGCACAAGAACCCGGATGTTCAAGCCCGCCACGGCGTCCGAGATGCGCCGGACCACGGCGGCCTCGACGTTGGCGAAGGCCAGGACCAGGACCGTCGCGCGGGTCCGGCGGATGATCGCCGGAAGGTCGTCGCTGCGCCCCTGGACCTGGACGCCGGAGAGCCGGAGGTGCTTTTTGGCCGGGTCGTCGTCGATCAGGCCGACCGGGAAGTACGGTGAATCGGGGTCCTGCAGCATCCGGGTCAGGAGCGAGTTGCCCAGGAAGCCTGCGCCGTAGATCAGGGTGTTCTGCGCGCCGTCGCCGGGCCGGGTCTTGCCCTCGACGTAGAGCCGCTTGGCGTAGCGGGCGGCGCCCATAAAGAGGCAGGCGAACGGGAAAGCGATCAGGCCCACGCTGCGGCCGATGTTGATGGCTCCGTAGACCACCAGCAAGGTCACGGTGATGGAGGCCGCAACGATCACGGTGACGAAGACGAGGGCCCTCGCCTCCTGGAAGCTGCCGAACGGATACCTGCCCCGGTACAGCGCCAGGGCGTAGCCAGCCAGGATCTGGGCAATGACGGCGACGGCGGCGATGAAGAAAGCGCCCAGGAACTGCTCGGCGCGGATCCCCATCTCATAGCGCAGCAGCAGGGCCAGGGCGATCGCCACGATCCAGGACATGGAGTCCAGGAAGAGCTGGATCCAGATCCAGAGGGCGGGCTTCTCGTCCCGTACTGCGGCGGGTTCGCTCGCTTCAGATTTCGTAGTCAACAGAGATTGCAACCGACTTCCACTACCACGGCGGCCAGGCGCCTGTTTCAAAAATTTCCCCGCCGCACAACTGTCGGACAGCGGCAGAGCCTAAAACGATACTAATCTCTTTCGCTTCCGCCGCCGGGGTACCCGCCCGCCGAAGACGGCAGCGGAGGCATGGGTTTCCAGCCGGGGTCCGCGAGGATGGCGCGCGATTCCCGCCATCCCTGCCAGAGCAGGCCGACCCCCTTCAGGGTCCGTTCCACAATCACCAGGCGGACCAGTTCCTTCAGGTACGTCAGGGCCGTCCCGGCCCCGAACCCGAACCTGTTGAACTTGCCGTGCGCCCTCAGGTACTGCGCCACGTGTCCGCGGTTGCGCATCACGTAACGGCGGCTGAGATCACTGGAATCGTTGAGGTGGCGCAGGCCCAGGTCCACCTGCCGCTGCACCCGCACCTTCTTGATCACGAAGGCGTTCACATAGACCACCGGCGTCTGTTGCGCGGCGAGCCAGCCGTAGATCAGGTCGTCCCAGGTGATGAAGAAGCGCGGGTCCGGCAGGCCGATGGTCCGGGCCACGGAGGCCCTGATCAGCATGCCTTCGAAATTGCCCACATTGGTGCGGAAGACGTCCGAATGCCGGAACACGTCCCGCGAGACCGGCAGGAAGATGCCCAGCGCCTCGACGAAATGGTGCTGCCAGAAGAAGGGCTTGCCCTTGGCGTCGTAACGGCGGCCGATCAGGCAGGAATACTCAGCGGTAAATCTGTCCAGCGCCTCCACCGCCCCGGGCAGCACCTCGACGTCGTCATCCATCAGCCAGAGCCACTCGGCACCGGATTCCAGGGCCAGCTCGACGCCGCGGGAGAATCCCCCGGCACCGCCGGCATTGACGCTCAGCCGCTCGTACTGGATCGGCGTCCCGCCGGCGGCACTGGCGCGGGCGACGACGTCGGCGGTGTGGTCGGTGCTCGCGTTGTCCACCACGAGGATCCGCGCCGGGCGGGTGCTGAGGCGGTCAAAGGAATCCAGCAGGTTCTGCAGGAAGTCGGCACGGTTGTAGGTGACGACGACGGCGTACAGGTTCTCCACGGCGGCCTAGGGGTTGGTGGACATGAGTCGTGCGGGTGAGCCGAAGCCCTTGCCGCGGAAGCCGGTGGAATAGGCGTTGAACCAGTGCGCCAGGCCTTTGACGTCGCCGGTTTTGAGGAAGTAGTACGGGAAGCCGACGATGTCCGCCCCGAACCAGCGCAGGTTCCGGTACTTGCGGGTCAGGTAGCCCCGGTTGCGGAAGTAGCAGTAGCGCTTGAACTCCCCCTCCGGGATGACCGGGGTGATGAAACCGCCGAAGACCGGCTTCATCTCGGTCCAGGTGGCGGGGTGCTGCACGGCCACGGTGGCCAGCGTTCCGTATTTCAGCCCGGCCTTCTTGACGCGCGAGAGGAAGTCGACTTCGTCGCCGCGGATGAAGAACTTCACATCCGGAATGCCGATCTTGTAGAAGACTTCGGTGCGGATCAGGGCGCCGTTGAAGAAGTGCACCATGTCCGGCAGGTAGCCCATCGGGGCGAGCCTGGAGCGGTCGTTGGTGAGCAGCCCGTTGATCCTGAAGTTGAAGGAGAGCCGGTCGGGGTCGGCCGTGGCGGCCACGAGCGGGCTCACAATGTCCAGCTGGTGTTCTTCCGCGGTCTTGAGCAGCTCGGCGAGGCAGCTGGCATCCTCGGGGTGGCCGTCGTCGTCCATCATCCAGACCCATTCGGCGCCGCTGGCCATGGCGGCCAGGATCGCGTAGGCAAACCCGCCGGCGCCGCCGAGGTTCGCCTCGGAGCGCAGGTAGTTGATGTTCGCTCCCCCGGCGCTGACGACGTCGGTGGCCGGAACGGTGCCGGAGTCCACGAGGGCAATCGAATGGATGGGGGCGGTCTGGGCGGCCAGCCCCTTCAGGAGGAGGGCAAGTTCCTCGTGGCGGTCAAAGGTTACTGCCGCGACGGCGACTTTGGGCTGCATGTCAGTTCTCCGGGGAATCGTCAGCGGCGGTGGGGCCGCTGCCGCCGGGGGTGGTCCCGGCTGCGGGGTCGGCAGGCTCTTCGCCGGCTCCGAGCACGTCCGGCACTACTTCACGCAGGCGCTCAAGGCTGATGGCTCCCTGGCGGACCACGCGCAGCGGCAGGGCCGTGGCGTCGATAATCGTGGACGGCTCTGCCCCGTTTCCGTCGACGGGCCGGTGGCCGCCCTCGAGGTAGACCTCCACCGACTCCGCCAGCTGCGCTTCGGCGTCGGCGGCGCTCTGCGCGGCGGCCTGTCCGGTACGGTTCGCGGAGGAGACCGCCAGCGGCCCGGTGAGAGTGAGCAGGTCCTGGGCCACTTCGTCGTCGGGCAGGCGCAGGGCGACGGTGCCCTTGGTGTCACCAAGGTCCCAGTCGAGCGAGGGCTGCGCGTGCAGGATCAGGGTCAGTCCCCCGGGCCAGAACGCCTCAGCAAGGCGGCGGGCCTCCGCGGGGACGTCGGTGGCGAGGCCGTCCAGGGCGTTCAGCCTGGGGATCAGCACCGGCGGCGGCATCTGCCGGCTGCGTCCTTTGGCGGCGAGCAGCAGCGTCACGGCCTGGGGCGAGAACGCGTCGGCGGCGATCCCGTAGACGGTGTCGGTCGGCAGGACCACACACTTTTGGTCCCGGATGGCCCGCTGGGCGTGTTCAAGTCCTGCGGCGCGCTGCTCCGCGTCGGCGCAATCGTAGCTAGTCGTCACTGGCCTATCCTTTCATCACTGCGGGCGTCGGGCTTGCGGACGGCGCTGGTGGCGCGTTCGCGGCCGTTGAGGTCCAGGTGTGTGGCCACCTGCGACCAGAGTCCGGAGCGCTCCAGCATCGCGGCGATCCAGCCGGCCTGCACCTCGGCGTGCTCCATCACGAAGTAGCCGCCCGGCACCAGCAACCGGGCAGCCGAGGCCGCCGCCGCCGCCGGGAGTTCCATGCCGTCCGCTCCCCCGCCGTAGAGTGCCTCAAGCGGATCGTGCAGGGCCACCTCGGGTTCGTTGGGCACCGCCTCGGCGGGAATGTAGGGCGGGTTGGACACGACGACGTCGAAGCTGCCGTTGTGTTCGGGCAGCGCGTCGCGCAGGTCGCCGCGGACCAGGTGGACACCCAGCGGCAGCAGGTTCTTCGCCGCCCAGGCGTGCGCGAATTCGCTGAACTCCACGGCGTGCACCTCGGCGTCCGGAACCTCGTGCGCGATCGAGCCGGCAATCGCCCCTGAGCCGGTGCCCAGGTCGACGACTTTTGGCCGTGCCGGCCCGTGCGGCTGGCCGGTGTTTCCGGCCCGGGCCGTGAGCCAGTCGACCACCAGCTGCACCACGGATTCGGTTTCCGGGCGCGGGATGAACACGCCGGGGCCGACGGCCAGTTCCAGGTAGCGGAAGTGCGCCACACCGGTGATGTGCTGCAGCGGGGTGCGCCGCGCGCGCTCGGCGACGAGTTCGGCGTAGCCGGCCGGCGCGGGCGTGTCTCCGAGCGCCAGGGCACGGAGCCGGCCGGGTCCGACGCCGAGGAGGTGGCCGGCGAGCAGTTCGGCGTCGACTTTCGGGCTGGGCACGCCGGCGGCCGCCAGCACGGCCGTGGCCTCGCGAACGGCGTCGGCGAGGCTCAGCGCAGGCTCAGAAGTCATCAGGGTCAGGAGTCATCAGCGCGCGGCGTCCGTACTAGTCGCCGATGGCGTCGAGGCGGGCCTGTTCGTCCATCTCAATGGCGGACTGGATCACCGGTTCCAGGTCGCCGTTCATGACCTGGTCCAGGTTGTACGCCTTGTAGCCGGTGCGGTGGTCCGCGATCCGGTTTTCCGGGTAGTTGTAGGTGCGGATGCGTTCCGAGCGGTCCATGGTACGGATCTGGGACTTGCGCTGGGCCGAGTTCTCGGCGTCGATCTGCTCCTGCTGGTGGGCCAGGATGCGGGCACGCAGCACGCGCATGCCGGCCTCGCGGTTTTGCAGCTGGGACTTCTCGTTCTGCATCGCCACCACAATGCCGGTGGGAAGGTGCGTGATGCGCACGGCGGAGTCCGTGGTGTTGACGGACTGGCCGCCAGGCCCCGAGGACCGGTAGACGTCGATCTTGAGGTCGTTCTGGTTGATTTCCAGTTCTTCGGGCTCGTCGACTTCGGGGAGCACCAGCACGCCGGCGGCCGAGGTGTGGATGCGGCCCTGCGACTCGGTGACCGGAACGCGCTGCACGCGGTGCACGCCGCCCTCGAACTTGAGCCGGGCGTAGACGCCCTCGGCCGGGTCGTTGGAGTTTCCCTTGACGGCCATCTGGACGTCCTTGTAGCCGCCCAGGTCCGATTCGGTGGCCGAGATCAGCTCGGTCTTCCAGCCGCGGGATTCCGCGTAGCGGGTGTACATCCGCAGCAGGTCGCCGGCGAACAGGGCAGCCTCGTCGCCGCCTTCGCCGCCCTTGACCTCGAGGATCACATTGCGGGCGTCGTCCGGATCGCGCGGGATGAGCAGTCGGCGCAGCTTGGCCGCCGCCGTGTCCATGGCTGCTTCAAGCTCGGGCACTTCCGCAGCAAACTCCGGGTCCTCGCCGGCCATTTCCTTCGCTGCCGCCAGGTCATCACGGATGCCCTCCCAGCGGTTGTAGGCCTCCACAATGCCGTTCAACTGCGCCGAACGCCGACCCAACTTCCGGGCAAGCTTCTGGTCAGCATAGACAGCAGGATCCCCAAGCTGGGCCTGGATGGCAGCATGCTCATCCAACAGCCCCTGTACGGACTCAAACATTTCAAAACCTCTTTCGACTTGGAACCAAGTCTAGTGACGCACGCAGCGGTAGGTGACCTAACGGCCGCCGTCGCATATTTTGCCGGCCCGGGAGTGGCATCGGGCCTGTCGGAGCGTTGCTGCCGGCGTACGCAGTACGTCAGCAGCAACGCCAAGGGGCGGGGCCGGCAAAATATGCGACGGCCCCACCCCCTGCTCAGCTACTTGTCGTTATCGGACTTCGCACCGAGCGTCGTCTTCTGCACCTGCATGAGGAACTCGACGTTGCTCTGGGTCTCCCGGATCTTGTTGGTCAGCAGCTCAAGGCTCTGCTGCGTTTCGAGTCCGGAGAGGACGCGGCGCAGCTTCCACATGATCTTGACTTCCTCGGGGGACAGCAGGTTCTCTTCGCGGCGGGTACCGGACGCGTTCACGTCCACGGCCGGGAAGATGCGCTTGTCCGCGAGCTGGCGGGACAGGCGCAGCTCCATGTTGCCGGTGCCCTTGAACTCCTCGAAGATGACCTCGTCCATCTTGGAGCCGGTCTCGACCAGGGCGGTGGCCAGGATGGTGAGCGAGCCGCCGTTTTCGATGTTGCGGGCTGCACCGAAGAAGCGCTTCGGCGGGTACAGCGCGGCGGAGTCGACACCACCGGAGAGGATACGTCCGGACGCCGGTGCCGCCAGGTTGTAGGCACGGCCCAGGCGGGTCATCGAGTCGAGGAGGACCACAACGTCCATGCCCATTTCCACGAGGCGCTTGGCACGCTCGATGGAGAGTTCGGCCACGGTGGTGTGGTCGTCGGCGGGACGGTCGAAGGTGGAGGCAATGACCTCACCCTTGACCGTGCGCTGCATGTCGGTGACTTCTTCGGGACGTTCGTCAACGAGCACCATCATGAGGTGGACCTCAGGATTATTGGTGGTGATGGCGTTGGCGATGGACTGCAGGATGAGCGTCTTGCCGGCCTTCGGCGGCGAGACGATCAGGCCGCGCTGGCCCTTGCCGATCGGGGCAACCAGGTCAATGACGCGGGGCCCGATCTTCTTCGGGTCCGTCTCGAGGCGCAGGCGCTCGGAGGGGTACAGCGGGACGAGCTTGGCGAATTCGACGCGGTCCTTGAGCTCCTCGGGCGTCTTGCCGTTGACCGAGGTGACGCGGACCAGGGCGTTGAACTTCTGGCGCGCGGACTGCTGCTGGTTACTGCGGTCCTCGCCTTCACGCGGTGCGCGGATGGCACCGACGACGGCGTCGCCCTTGCGCAGGTTGTACTTCTTGACCTGGGCGAGGGAGACGTAAACATCGTTCGGGCCCGGCAGGTAGCCGGAGGTGCGGATGAACGCGTAGTTCTCCAGCACGTCCAGGATGCCGGCGACGGGCAGCAGGACGTCGTCCTCGGTGACCTCGACGTCGTCGACGTCGGGCCCCTGGGAGCGGCCGCGGCGGCGTTCGTTGCGGTCGCGGAAACGGTCGTTGCGCGAGTTGTCGCGGTCCTGGCCGCCGGAGCGGTCATTGCGATCGTTGCGGTCACGACGGTTGCGGCGGTTACGGCGGCTGCCGCCCTCGGAATCGTCGGCGTCCCGGCTGTTGTCGCGGTTGCCGGACGTGTTGTCGCGGTTGCCGGACGTGTTGTCGCGGTTGTCCTCGCGGTTGCCGCGGCCGCGGGTGTTGTCGCGGCGCTGGCCGTCTTCGCTGCCCTGTTCGGACTGGCGTTCCTGGCGCTGTTCGCTGGCTGCCTGCTCGGCCGGGGCTTCCACGGCTGCTGCCGGCTGGGATTCGCCCTGGCCGGTGGCTTGCGCGGCGGCCTCGCCGCGGCGGCGGTTGCGGGTCCGCGGCTGGCGGGTACGGTCGCTGCCCTCTGCGGTCTCGGCCGGAGCGGCTTCGGCGGGAGCGGACTGCGCCTCCACCGGTGCCGCGGCGGGAGCCTCGGCGGCCGGGGCGGTGATGATGCCATCACTGCCTGCACGGCGGCTGCGGCCCCTGGTCCGGGCCCGCGGGTTTTCCTGGGCCGGAGCCTCGGAGCCGGCGGCTGCGGGTGCCTGGGCGACGGTGCCGTTTTCGCTCGCCTTTTCGGCGGCGCGCTCGGGTGCCTTGCTGACCGGGGTGCCGGCGCGGTGGGCGGAAATGGCGGATACCAGATCGCCCTTACGCATCCGGGAACCCCCGGAGATTCCCAGCTGGCTGGCCAGGGCCTGGAGCTGGGCGAGCTTGAGGCCGGCGAGGCCGCTGCTCTTGGCGGGTGCTGCCGATACGGCAACAGAAGATGATGTTTCCACAGCTGAAGACAGCTCAGTGGTTTCGGTCACGAAGGATCCTTCCCCCTCGACGGCGTCCAGACTAGGAGCTGGACGCGGTGATTTGATCTGGGCTGCAGTTCAGATCTGCAGCCGGGATTTCGGCCTTGCCGGTTGGATTTCGGCCGGCAGGGCCGGATACTGCTACACCAAGACTCGCCCCGAAATTGAGGAACGGCCGGCTGACACTTCAGGGGTACAGAGGAATTCTGCAGCTTCCTGCGTCAGACCGAAAGCAGGTGGCACCGGAAAATATTGCGCTGAAAGATGAGAGAGGGCAACTTGGCCAACATCGCGGTCTTATAAAAAGCTTGCGTGATTACCGCCGGTGCACTTCCACTTTAGCACCCTCAGTGTCTACAGCCAGCTTCATCACACGCCAGGCCACGTCCGGCGTGTTGTCCCTGGTGAAAGCGCCGATGAAGTCGACGACGTCGGACGCTTCCCTTTCGCCGGCCGCGAGGACCAGTACCGTGGGTCCCGCGCCGGACACGACGGCCGCATGGCCGGCGCGGCGGAGCGCGGCGATCAGCTCCGCACTGGGCCGCATGGCCTGCGCCCGGTAGCTCTGGTGCAGGTAGTCCTCGGTTCCCGGCAGCAGGAATTCAGGCTTCCGCGTCAGCGCATGGATCAGCAGAGCGGCGCGGCCGGAGTTCATGGCGGCGGCGTGGTGCCCCACGGACGCCGGAAGCAGCGCCCGGGCGGCCTCGGTGGAGAGCTCAAAATCCGGCACCGCGACGACCGGGACGACGCCGGAATCGACGCTCGCGCAGGTGCTGCTGTACTGGTCACTGTCCTGCCAGGACAGCGCCAGTCCACCAAAAATGGCGGGTGCGACGTTGTCCGGGTGGCCTTCCAGCCGGCTGGTGAACTGCAGGATCCAGTCCTTTCCGCGGCGGAATTCCGGTGGGACCAGGGCGTTTGCGGCGGTGGCG
Source organism: Arthrobacter sp. SD1074B (assembly GCF_056780195.1). NCBI lineage: Bacteria > Bacillati > Actinomycetota > Actinomycetes > Micrococcales > Micrococcaceae > Arthrobacter > Arthrobacter sp. SD1074B. The sequence goes on from NZ_JBRAZT010000001.1 coordinate 2,602,954, forward strand.
GCAGCAACCACGGCGGCAGCCGAGGAACCGAGGCCGCGGCCGTGCGGGTTGACGTTGTCAGCGGTGATCCGCAGTCCCTCGTGCCGGAAGCCCAGCAGGTGCAACGCCTCGGTAAGGGCCTTGGCCACCAGGTGGCTCGCGTCGCGGGGCAGCGTGTCGGCACCCTCGCCATTGAGCTCGAACTCAAGCTCCCCGGTCTCCAGCGTTTCCACCGTCAGTGTGTCGTGCAGCGAGAGGGCGAGCCCCAGGCTGTCGTAGCCGGGGCCCAGGTTGGCGCTGGTGGCCGGGACCCGGACGGTGACGACCTGCCCGGCCGGAACCGCCGGCGTGTCGGCGGGTGATTCGGCCGGGACGGTGAGGGTGGTTTCCACGACTATTTTTCTTCCAGTCCCAGTTCGGCGGCGACCGTAACAACATCGTTGGCGACCTTGACCGGCTGCACGTCGCTGCCGTCCTCGGTGCGCAGCGCCCACTGCGGGTCCTTGAGGCCGTGGCCGGTGACCGTGATGACGATGGTCTTGCCGGTGGGAACCTCGCCCGCGGCGTGCTTCTTGATCAGGCCGGCGACGCCCGCGGCGGAGCCGGGTTCGACGAACACGCCTTCACGGGCCGAAAGCCAGCGGTGCGCGGAGAGGATTTCCTCGTCGGTGACGGCCTCAATCACACCCCCGGATTCGTCCCGGGCGGCGACGGCGGTGTCCCAGGAGGCCGGGTTGCCGATCCGGATGGCGGTGGCGATGGTGTCCGGCTCGGTGATGGGATGGCCCGCGACGAACGGGGCGGCGCCGGCGGCTTGGAAGCCCCACATCACCGGCGTCTTCGTCGCGACGGCGGGAAGGTTCCCGGCGGTGGCGGACTCGTAGGGCGCCGCGTACTCCTTGTAGCCCTTCCAGTAGGCGCTGATGTTGCCGGCGTTGCCGACCGGGAGGACGTGGATGTCCGGCGCGTCGCCGAGCGCGTCGACGACCTCGAACGCGCCCGTCTTCTGGCCCTCGATCCGGGCCGGGTTGACCGAGTTGACCAGGAAGACCGGATAGGACTCGCCCAGCTTGCGGGCGATGTCGAGGCAGTCGTCGAAGTTGCCGTCCACCTGCAGCAAGGTGGCCCCGTGTGCGATCGCCTGGCTGAGCTTGCCCATCGAAATCTTGCCCTCGGGCACCAGCACGGCACACTGCAGCCCGGCCGAGGTCGCGTAGGCCGCCGCCGAGGCGGAGGTGTTGCCGGTGGAGGCGCACACCACGGCCTTGGCGCCGGAAGCGACCGCCGCGGTCATGGCCATGGTCATGCCGCGGTCCTTGAAGGATCCGGTCGGGTTCATGCCCTCGACCTTGAGGTAGACGGCGCAGCCGGTGAGCTCGGAGAGCTTCTGCGCGTGTACGAGCGGGGTGCCGCCCTCGCCCAGGGTGATGACCTTGGTGGCCTCGGTGACCGGCAGGCGTTCGGCGTATTCGCGGATGACTCCGCGCCATTGGTGAGCCACTTAGACCCCTTCTACCCGCAGTACGGATGTGACGGAATTGATGACGTCCAGTTCCTTGACGGCCTGGACGGTTGCTGCCAGCGCGGCTTCGCTGGCACGGTGCGTAACGATCCGCAGCTCCGCCGACTCCGACTTGGAGGCGGAGTCGCGGTGGATGGTCTGACGCATGATTTCGATGGAAACGCCGTGCTCGGCGAAGAGCTGCGCGATCCGGGCCAGGACGCCGGGCTGGTCCGCGACGTCGAGGCCGATGTAGTAGCTGGTGATGGCCGCGTCGATGGGCAGCGCAGGGACGTGCCCGGTGGTGGTTTCGGTGCGCCCCGGCCCGCCCAGGACTATCCGGCGGGCTGCCGAGACCAGGTCGCCCAGCACGGCGGACGCCGTCGGGGTGCCCCCTGCGCCCTGTCCGTAGAACATCAGCTCCCCGGCGTTCTCGGCCTCGATGAAGACGGCGTTGAACGCTCCGTGCACCGCGGCCAGCGGGTGCTCACGCGGCAGCAAGGTCGGGTGCACGCGGACGGACACGCCCTCCTTGCCCTCGGGATCGGTAAGCTTCTCCGCGATCGCCAGCAGCTTGATCACGAAGCCGGCGTCCTTCGCGGCGGCGATGTCCGCGGCGGCGACGGAGGTGATGCCCTCGCAGTACACGTCCTCGAGGGCGAACCGCGTATGGAAGGACAGCGAGGCGAGGATCGCGGCTTTGGCCGCGGCGTCGAGGCCCTCGACGTCGGCCGTGGGGTCTGCTTCGGCGTAGCCGAGCCGCTGGGCCTCGGCGAGGGCGTCGGCGAACTGCGCACCCGTGGTGTCCATCTGGTCCAGGATGAAGTTGGTGGTGCCGTTGACGATTCCCAGCACCCGGGTGATCCGGTCACCGGAAAGGCTGTCCCGGATGGGGCGCAGGATCGGGATGGCTCCGGCGACGGCGGCCTCGTAGGACAGCTGCACGCCGGCCTTGTCCGCCTCCTCGTAGAGGGTGGGTCCGTCCTGGGCGAGCAGGGCCTTGTTGCCGGTGACGACCGACGCGCCGTGCCGGATCGCGGTGAGGATCAGGCTGCGCGCCGGCTCGATCCCACCCATCAGCTCTATCACCAGGTCCGCGTCCTTGACCAGGGTCTCCGCGTCGGTGGTGAAGAGTCCGCGGGGCAGCTCGACGTCGCGGCGGGCGTCCAGGTTGCGCACGGCGATGCCGCTCAGTTCGAGGCGGGCCCCGGTGCGGGACGCCAGGGTGTCGGCGTCGTCAATGAGAATCCGCGCAACCTGGGCCCCAACGTTGCCACAGCCCAGCAGGGCCACTTTCAAGGTTCGCAATTCCGTCATTCAGACTCCCATGTCGCGGTTCAGCAGGTCTTGTTCAGTTTCGCCGCGGACAATGAGCCGGACTGATCCATCGCGTACCGCGACAACGCCCGGCCGGGCCAGATAGTTGTAGTTGCTTGACAGGGCCCAGCAGTAGGCGCCGGTCCCCGGTACAGCGAGCAGATCACCGGCTGCCACGTCCTCGGGCAGATATACATCTCTAACAACTATGTCGCCGCTCTCGCAATGTTTGCCCACCACGCGGGACAGCTGCGGGGCCGCATCGGAGCTGCGGGAGGCGAGAATCGCCGAATAATCCGCGTCGTACAGCACCGGGCGGGCGTTGTCGCTCATGCCGCCGTCCACCGACACATACCGGCGCGGGTACGTAACGTTTTCGGCAGTTGATTCGCCGGTTTCTCCCGTTTCGCCGCCGGACGCTGCCGGCGTATCGACCCGCACGGTCTTGAGCGTGCCCACCTCGTAGAGCGTGAAGGTGCTGGTGCCCACGATCGCGCGGCCCGGCTCGATCGAGATCCGGGGCGCGCTGATGCCAAGTTCGGCCACTTTGGCGCGGACGACGGCGGCCATCGCCTGGGCGATCTCGGCCGGCGGCCGCGGGGTGTCCACCGGGGTGTAGGCAATGCCGTAGCCGCCGCCCAGGTCCAGCTCGGGCAGCACAATGGAGTACTTGGCCTGCATCGCGGCGAGGAAGTCGAGCAGCTTCTCTGCAGCGAGGGCGAAACCGTCCGGCTCGAAGATCTGCGAGCCGATGTGGCAGTGCAGCCCCAGCAGCTCGATGCTGTCGTGGCCGGCGGCGGCGGCCACGGCTTCCTCGGCGGCGGACAGCCCGGCCTTCTCGGTCGAGTCGCCGGCCATCGAGAGGCCGAACTTCTGGTCTTCGTGCGCGGTGGCGATGAATTCGTGGGTGTGTGCGTGCACGCCCGGAGTCAGCCGCAGCATGACCTTCGCCGTCTCGCCACGGTTCGCGGCGATCGCTGCGACCCGCTCCAGCTCGTCGAGGCTGTCGACGACAATCCGGCCCAGCCCCATGTCCAGGGCGCGGTGGATCTCGGCGTCGGACTTGTTGTTCCCGTGCAGTGCGACGGCGGCGCCGGGAATGCCGGCACGGGCCGCGACGGCGAGCTCGCCGCCGGAGGCGGTGTCCAGCCGGAGCCCTTCCTCCTCGACCCAGCGGACGACAGCGGTGCACAGGAACGACTTGCCGGCGTAGTAGACGTCCACTCCCCCGCAGATGTCAGCGAAAGCCTCGTTGAACGCGTCCTGGAACGCCCGGGCGCGGGCTCGGAAGTCCGTCTCGCTCATGACGAACAGCGGCGTGCCGAACTGCCGCTGCAGCTCGCTGACGGTGACGCCGTCGATGGCCAGTTCACCCTCGCCGGTGCGCGCGACCCCGGCGGCCCACATCGGTTCGTGCAGGGCGTTGAGGTTCGCCGGGACGGCCAGCCAGTCCGGGGCCAGCGGGGAAGCCGGGGCGCTGTTATTCGGGTTCGCGGTCATAGCGGTCACATCCGTTCCGGCGCCGAAACGCCCAGCAGTTCCAGGCCGTTGGCGAGCACCTGGCTGGTGGCATCGTTGAGCCATAGCCGGGTGCGGTTCAGGTCGGTGACGGCTTCCTCCCCCAGCGGCGCGACGCGGCAGGCGTCATACCAGCGGTGGTAGGCCCCGGCAATGACTTCGAGGTGGCGGGCGACGCGGTGAGGCTCGCGCAGCTCGGCGGCTTTGGCCACGATCGAGGGGTAGCTGCCCAGGTGCGAGAGCAGCTCGTTTTCGGTCGCGTGGTCCAGCAGCGCGGCGTCGAAGGCGTCGTTGCCGTCCACCCGGCGCTCCACACCCGCTGCGACGGCGTTGCGCGCGGCGCCGCGGGAACGGGCGTGCGCGTACTGGACGTAGAAGACCGGGTTCTCGTTGCTGTGCTTCTTTAGCAGTTCCGGGTCCAGGGTCAGCGGTGAGTCGGCCGGGAAGCGGGCCAGCGAGTACCGGACGGCGTCCTTGCCCAGCCAGGAAATCAGGTCCTTGAGCTCGATGATGTTGCCGGCCCGCTTGGAGAGCTTGGCGCCGTTGACGGAGACCAGCTGGCCGATCAGCACCTCGATGTTGACCTCGGGGTCGTCGCCGGCCGCGGCCGCGATCGCCTTGAGCCGGTTGATGTAGCCGTGGTGGTCGGCTCCGAGCAGGTAGATCTTCTCGGTGAAGCCGCGGTCCTTCTTGGACAGGTAGTACGCTGCGTCGGCGGCGAAGTACGTCGGCTCGCCGTTGGCGCGGATCATCACGCGGTCCTTGTCGTCACCGAAGTCCGTGGTGCGCAGCCAGACCGCGCCGCCGTCGTCGTAGACGTGGCCCTGTTCCCGAAGCCGCGCGACGGCATCGGCGATGGCGCCGGCGTCGTGCAGTTCCTGCTCGGAGAAGAAGACATCGAATTCGACGCCGAACTCCGCGAGGGTCTGCTTGATGTCGTGCAGCTGCGCCTTGTAGGCAGCGCCGCGGATGACAGGCAGCGCGGCGACGTCGGTGAGCTCCCGGATCCCGGGATGCTGCGTCAGGACCTCATGGCCGAGGTCGGCGATGTATTCGCCCGGGTAGCCGCCCTCCGGCACGCCGCGGCCGTGGAGCCGGGACAGCACCGAGTGCGCGAAGACGTCCATCTGCGAGCCGGCGTCGTTGATGTAGTACTCGGCGGTGACCTCCGCGCCTGAGGCCCGGAGCACCCGGGCGATCGAGTCGCCCAGGGCGGCCCAGCGGGTGTGGCCGATGTGCAGCGGTCCGGTGGGGTTGGCCGAGACGAACTCCATATTGACCGTGCGGCCCGCGAGCGCAGTGTTGGTGCCGTAGGCGGCGCCGGCCTCGACGATCGCCTTGGCGAGGGCCCCGGCGGCGGCGGCCTCGACAGTGATGTTCAGGAACCCGGGTCCGGCGACGTCGACGGCCTCGACGCCCTCGATCGAGGCCAGCCGGTCGCTCAGCAGGCCGGCGAGCTGGCGCGGGTTGGTGCCCGCGGGCTTGGCCAACTGGAGCGCGATGTTGGTGGCCCAGTCCCCGTGGTCCCTGTTCTTCGGACGCTCCACACGCACCGCCTCCGGAATGTCGGTGGCGGCAAGGGCAATGTCACCGGCGGCGACGGCGTCCTTCAGGCAGGCGGATATGGCGAGGGAGAGTTCTTCTGGGGTCACAGTTCCAGCCTACCGGGGGCCCGCAGTCCCGCGGAATTTTAGCTCCGTCATCTTGTCCCGCGGGCCCGAGGGGAAGGACCGCTGCGGTCCCGGGGGCGCCGATTTTCCTATGGAGCCCACCTTCCTGCTAAGCTCTAGGACGTCCCGCCGGTCACGGCAGGAACCCTGACTGCCCTCGTAGCTCAGGGGATAGAGCGTCTGCCTCCGGAGCAGAAGGTCGTTGGTTCGATTCCAATCGAGGGCACCAACAAAACCCCGCCGTTTCAGCGAAACGGCGGGGTTTTTGCGTTAACCTCAGGCCCCGGCGCGGCTTTTCCCGGCGTCGAAGTCCAGGCTGGCTTCGTCCGGTGTGGACAAGGTCAGCACGGCTTCCTCCACCGTCTCGTGATCCTCCAGTTCGCGTTCGATCCGGCGCAGGACCACCGCCACTTCGTGTTCCGGGTGGTCGCCCTGCAGGTCCACGGCCGCCACCAGGTACAGCCGGCGCGGGCCGACGAACTCCAGGTGCAGGTACGTGAGCCTGGCAATGTCCCCGTGATCCAGGACCCGGCGGGCCATGGACCGCTCGATGTCCGGAGTGACGCCCTGGCCCACCAGGAAGCGGCGGTTGCGGTCGATCAGTACGACGGCGACCACGGCCAGCAGCACGCCGACGATGATTGAACCCACCGCATCCGGCAGCGGCGAGCCGGTGACCTGGTGCAGGAACACACCGCCAAAGGCCACCACCAGGCCGATCAGTGCCGCCGCGTCTTCCGCGAAGACGGCCCGCAGGGTGGGGTCTGAGCTGATCAGGACCTGCTCCAGGGTGTGCCGTTCCAGCTGGTGCGCCGCCTTCCGGGTCTGCCGGAAGGCCTGGACGAAGGAGATCCCCTCTAAGACGAACGCGACGGCCAGGACCACGTAGGCCACCGCAAAGTCGGCCGCCGGCTCGGGCGCAATGATCTGCTGGATGCCGTGCATGATGGACACGACGGCGCCGGCGGTGAACAGGCCGAATGCCGCGAACATCGACCAGACGTAGGCTTCCCGGCCGTAGCCCATCGGGTGGCTCTTGTCCCGCGGCTTCGCGGACCGCCGCTCCGCGAAGAACAGGAACACCTGGTTTCCGGTATCCGCCCATGAATGGGCCGCCTCCGCGGTCATCGACGCCGATCCGGTGAGGACGGCCGCCACCGACTTCGCTGCGGCCACGAGCACATTCGCCACGAACGCGATGATGACCGTCAGCAGGGTCGAGCCGCGTTTCTTTTGCTTCTCTGTTTGCGCCATTGGCCTACCGTATCCAACCGCGGCCTCCGACGCCGCCCCGCGGATGCCCCTGCCAAATGTCGGTCCCCCCTCGTAGGCTGTTCGCATCGGCAGAAGCAAAGGGGTCTCACATGTACTGCTCCATCATCCCTCCCTACATGTTGCGACGGCTGGCAGCGCAACATCATGAACCACGGCTGCTCGTGGCAGCCCGTGCCGCGAAGGAAGCCCTGCAGCACGTCAAGAGCTTCCAGGCGTCCCGCGGGGCGCCGGTGCCCGCAGCGCCCCCGGGCCTGCGGCAGCTCACACCCGGGCCGCCGCAGCGCACGGTGTACGACGCAAAAGCTTCAGAGAACCTGCCGGGCGTCCTGGTGCGCAAGGAAGGCGAACCCGCCACCGGGGACCCGGCCGCGGATGAGGCCTACGACGGCCTGGGCCACACGCACCGACTCTACGCAGAGGCGTTTGGCCGCAACTCGGTTGACGGCAACGGACTGCCACTGGACGCCACGGTCCACTTCGGCCAGCGCTACGACAACGCCTTCTGGGACGGCAAGCAGATGGTCTTCGGCGACGGCGACGGCCAGGTCTTCAACCGCTTCACTGCCTCGCTCAGCGTGATCGGGCATGAGCTGGCGCACGGCGTCACCCAGTACACCGCCGGGCTCGCCTACCGGAACCAGGCGGGCGCCCTCAACGAATCGCTCTCCGACGTCTTCGGCGTCCTCGTGGAGCAGTACGTGAAGCAGCAGTCCGCGGCCGAGGCCAGCTGGTTGATCGGCGAGGGGCTCTTCACCGACCAGGTGCAGGGAACAGCGCTGCGCTCCATGAAGGCTCCCGGCACCGCGTACGACGACGACGTGCTGGGCAAGGATCCGCAACCTGACTCGATGGACTCCTACGTCCATACGAGTGCCGACAATGGCGGGGTGCACCTGAATTCGGGCATCCCCAACCGTGCCTTCTGCCTGGTCGCGACAACCCTGGGCGGCAATGCCTGGGAGATCCCCGGGCGTATCTGGTACGACACCCTGACCGGGGGGTCGCTGCCCACTGCCGCAACCTTCAGCGCGTTTGCCAAGGCTACGGCGGCGTCCGCCAAGGAGCTGTACGGTGCCGAATCTGCCGAACATGACGCCGTCCGGCAGGCGTGGGAAACTGTCAAGGTGAGGCTGTAAACGGCACCTGCCTAAGGATCACCCATGAAGATAACCGTCCAGCGCAGCGGTGGCATCGCCGGGATGGAGCGCGTCTGGAGCGTGCAGGCGGTGACCCCGGACGACCGGAACCAGTGGCAGCCCCTGGTCGAGGCCTGCCCCTGGGACGAGCTGCCGGGCCGGTCGGCCGCCGGCGCCGGGAACCTCCCCCAACCGGACCGCTTCGTCTACCGCATCCGGGCCGGCCAGCGCCGCGCGACCCTGCCCGAGCGGGACCTCGTCGGCCCCTGGCGGACCCTGGTGGACTGCACCCGGGCCGCGGCCGAGTCGCTCGATCAGCCGGGTTAGTTCAGCTAGACCGCCGCCAGATGCCCGCGGAAAGTCCGCCGGTAGGACTGCGGGCTGGTGTCCAGCACCTTGGCGAAGTGGTGCCGCAGCAGCACCGAGTGGCCGAACCCGGCCTCCCGGGCGATCTCGTCGATGTTCAGATCGGTTGTCTCCAGCAGCTCCTGCGCCCGGAGCACCCGCTGGGAGTTCAACCAGGCCGCGGGGGTGGCACCGGTCTCGGCCCGGAACCGCCGCGCAAACGTCCGCGGCGACATGTGCACGCGGGCGGCGAGCTCGTGGACGGAGTGCTCCTCGTCCAGGTTCCGGACCATCCAGCGCAGCAGCTCTTCCATCGGCTGCGAGCCGCACCGCGGCATCGGCCGGTCGATGTACTGCGCCTGGCCGCCGTCGCGGTGCGGCGGAACCACCATGTCCCGGGCGATACTCGCCGCCACGTTGGCGCCCAGCTCCACCCGGACCAGATGCAGGCTGGCGTCGATGCCGGCCGCGGTGCCGGCACTGGTGATGATCCTGCCGTCCTGGACGTAGAGCACGTTCTCATCGACGAGCGCGGCCGGATAGCGGCTGGCGAGCTCCTGGGAGTAGTGCCAGTGGGTGGTACAGCGGCGGCCGTCCAGCAGCCCCGCCCGCGCCAGGGCGAAGGCCGCGGAACAAATTGACATTACCCAGGCTCCCCGCGCGTGCGCCGCCCGCAGCGCTTCCAGGACGGCCTCGGGAACATCGGCGTCGTTGCCGAAAGGGGTCATGATGACCAGGTCCGCGTCCGCCGCGGCCTCGAGCCCCAGCCCCACATGCATCGACAGCCCGGACTTCATGGGAACGTCTCCGGGCTCCGGCGTGCAGACCCTGAAGTCAAAGGCAGGCACCCCGGTGCCGCGGTCCGACCGGTCGACGCCGAACACTTCGAAGGCGGTGCCGAATTCGAAGATCGAGAAGTTGGGGACCACGATCATTGCCACTGATTTGAGCATGCTTCCAGTGTGGCAGAAATTATAGCTTTTTGGGCATTTCTGCCACTTTTTTTGCACCCAGCACCGGAGAACCATGGAGGTATGGAACTCATCGGAATCGCCCTCATTGTCCTGATCCTCGCCGGCGTCGCCGCCACCCTCCGGGCCCTCCGGAAAGATGGCCTTGGCCACAACCCGCCCGTCCGCTCGGAAGAGTACTGGATGGCCCGGGACCTCCCCAGCACCAGCTACACCCTGCGGTTCTTCTGACCGCGGACGCCAGGAGGCCCCGGCTGCCGGTTGATAAACCGGCGGCCGGGGCCTCGCCTACGTCAGTTTTGTCCGCCGTGCGCGGCGACCGAAAGCGGCTGCCACTCGTTCCAGGTGGCCAGCCGCGCCTCGTAGTCGGCCGTGACGATCCCCAGCGGCGCTTCCCCAAAAAAGACGCGCAGCGGCGGTGTCTCGGAATCCACCAATGTCAGGATGGCTTCCCGGGTGGCAGCCGGATCTCCCGGCGTGCCGCGGCGGCTGGGCCGGTTGGCAGCCGGCTCGCGGACCGCGTCATACGCCGGCAGGGCTGTCGCGTGCCGTGCGGAGCTGCCGCCCCAATCGGTGGCAAAGCCGCCGGGCTCGACCAAGGTCACCTTGACCCCGAAACGCCCACAAGGGTTTTCGCGCTCATCTGCTTACTCCTTTGCTCCGGCCACGGCCGGCTCTGGCATCAACATTGCCCAGGGCCGGGGAGGGCGCTGGTGGCATGGCGCCTAGTCGGCGCTGATCTGAAGGCGGAACCGGTCGCGCTTGCTGTGCAGGTCCCACAGATGGCCGGCCAGGACGGCGGGGTCCTTTTCGGGGTCCCCCTCGATGATGCGGCCGCCGATGATGAGCTGGGATACCTGGATGCCTTCCTCGCCAAGGACCTCGTGAAGCAGCTGGGCGTAGGCCGCCTGCCCGGCGAAGGCCACCGAAGTTCCCGAAACGTTGCGTCCAGGCTTCACGGCCGAGCCGCCGTTGACGAAGAGGATCGTTCCCTTGTCCTCGCCGAGGAACCGCATGCCGGGAAGGACCTGGTGGACCGCCGCGACCGGGCCGTAGATGGAGAATTCCACCGGGCCCACCAGGTCCGCCGGTGTGGTCTCGAGCACCGGCCGCATGAAGTCCTTCTGCGGCAACGGGCTGTACTGCAGCACCTCGATCGGCCCGAGGGTTTCGGTGGCGCGCTCCAGCGCACGCATGATGGATTCGGGGTCGCGGACATCCGCGGCGAAGCCCTTGGCTTCGATGCCTTCGGCAGCGAGTGTTTCGGCCAGGGCGTCGACGCGCCCCTGGTTGCGGGAGATCAGCGCGACGGAGAAGCCTTCCTTGCCAAAGCGCCTCGCGACGGCGGCGCCGAGCCCGGATCCTGCTCCAATAATTGCGATAGTAGTCATAGGTGCTTCAAGGGCTGCCGGCAGCCAACTATTCCTCAGCACCCTTAGTTTTTTGTCCCGGCGTGTTGGCCACACCGCCCCATCCGGACCGCCCCCGTAGGCGCCGCGCGGCGCCCGGCGGCGGCGCGCGGCGCCACCCCTGGCGCTTCCCAGTAGACTGTTTCCAGCCATGACACTGCATATTTCCTACCCCGCCGAGCTGCCTGTCTCCGAGCGCCGCGAGGACCTGATGGCCGCCATCGCCGCGAACCAGGTGACCATCATCGCCGGCGAGACCGGTTCCGGTAAGACCACCCAGATTCCCAAGATGTGCCTCGAGCTTGGCCTGGGTGAAAACGGCCTGATCGGCCACACCCAGCCGCGCCGGCTCGCCGCCCGCACGGTTGCGGAGCGCATCGCCGAGGAGCTCGGCGTCGAGATCGGCCAGGAAGTCGGCTTCCAGGTCCGCTTCACCGGCGAGGTCAGCCGCTCCACCAAGGTCAAGCTGATGACCGACGGCATCCTGCTGGCCGAGATCCAGCGGGACAAACTGCTGCGCAAATACAACGCGATCATCATCGACGAGGCGCATGAGCGCAGCCTCAACATCGACTTCATCCTCGGCTACCTCAAGCGGATTCTCCCCCAGCGCCCGGACCTGAAGATCATCATCACCTCGGCCACCATCGATCCGGAGCGCTTCGCCAAGCACTTCGGCAGCGAGGATGAGCCGTCCCCCATCATCGAAGTATCCGGCCGAACTTATCCGGTGGAAATCCGCTACCGGCCGCTCTCCCAGCCCGCCGGGGGCCCCGGTGCCGCGGGCGAGGATGCCGATGCGTCCGACGACGAGCTAGAGGAGGACCGCGACCCGCTGGACGCTGTCTGTGACGCCGTCGACGAACTCGCCCTTGAGGCCCCCGGCGACATCCTGATCTTCTTTTCCGGCGAGCGCGAGATCCGCGACGCAGCGGAAGCGCTCAACGCGCGGATCCAGACGAACCGGCGGCTGGCCGGCACCGAGGTCCTTCCCCTCTTCGCCCGGTTGAGCCTGCATGAACAGCACAAGGTCTTCCACCCCGGCAGCAAGCGCCGGATCGTGCTGGCCACCAACGTCGCCGAAACCTCACTCACTGTGCCCGGGATCAAGTACGTCATCGACACCGGCACCGCCCGCATCTCGCGCTACTCGCACCGCACCAAGGTCCAGCGGCTGCCGATCGAGCGGGTTTCGCAGGCCTCGGCCAACCAGCGCTCCGGCCGTTGCGGCCGCGTCTCCGACGGCATCGCAATCCGGCTCTACTCGGAGGAGGACTTCGAATCCCGGCCGCAGTTCACCGATCCGGAGATCCTGCGCACCAACCTTGCCGCCGTCATCTTGCAGATGACGGCCATGGGGGTGGCCCGCGGGCCGAAGGACGTGGAGAACTTCCCGTTTGTAGAACCGCCGGATTCGCGCGCCATCAACGACGGCGTGACCCTGCTCCGCGAGCTCGGCGCCCTGAGCGCCGCCCGGCCACAGGAACAGGCAGCCGACGGCGGGGGCCGCCGGCAGGCTGCCGGCCGGAACGGAGGCAGGAACGGCGGTGGGCTCACCGCCGTCGGGCAGCAGCTTGCCCAGCTGCCCGTGGATCCGCGCCTGGGCCGGATGATCGTCGAGTCCGGCAAACGCGGCTGCGTGCGCGAGGTGATGATTTTGGCCGCGGCCCTGACCATCCAGGACCCGCGCGAGCGCCCGACCGACAAGCAGCAACTGGCCGCTGAGAAACACGCCCGGTTCCGGGACGAGAACTCGGACTTCACCGGCTACCTGAACCTGTGGAACTACCTGCAGGAGAAGCAGCAGGAGCTCTCCTCCACCGCGTTCCGCCGGCTGTGCCGCAACGAGTTCATCAACTATCTGCGCGTCCGCGAGTGGCAGGACCTCTTCGCCCAGCTGCGCCAGCTCGCCCGGCCGCTGGGCATCAGCCTGGACAACAAACGGCTCACTGACCCGGTGGGCAACCACGAGGGCATCCACATCAGCCTGCTGTCCGGACTGCTGAGCCACATCGGCATCCTGGACGAACGCAAGCGCGAGTACGCCGGCGCCCGCGGCAGCCGCTTCGCGATCTTCCCCGGCTCGGCATTGTTCAAGAAGTCCCCCACCTTCGTGATGGCCGCCGAGCTGGTCGAAACCAGCCGGCTCTGGGCGCGGGTGGCGGCGAAATTCGATCCGCTCTGGGCCGAGCAGGTGGCGCCGGACCTGGTCAAGCGCACCTATAGCGAGCCGCACTGGTCCAAGAAGATGGGCGCGGTGATGGCCCATGAGAAGGTCACGCTGTACGGCGTGCCGATTATCCCGAGCCGGCGCGTCAACTACGGAAAGGTGAATCCGGAGCTGAGCCGCGAGCTCTTCATCCGGCACGCCCTCGTCGAAGGTGACTGGCAGACGCACCACAAGTTCTTCCACCGTAACCGGGCATTGCTCCACGAGATCGAGGAGCTGGAGGCCCGGATGCGGCGGCGTGACATCCTGGTGGACGACGAGACATTGTTCGAGTTCTACGACGCGCGGATTGGCAAGGAAGTTGTCTCCGAGCGGCACTTCGATAAGTGGTGGAAGGAGGCCCGGCAGCAGGACCCCACGCTGCTGGACTTCGACCAGGCATTGCTGATCAGCGAGGACGCCGACGCCCTCGACGACTCGGCCTACCCAAAGACGTGGCTGCACAAGGGCTTCGAACTGCCGCTCAGCTACGAGTTCCACCCGGTGGCGCCCGGCTCGCCGCCGAACCCGTCCGACGGCGTCACCGCCGAGGTCCCGGTACTGTTCCTGAACCAGCTGGACGACGCGGCATTCCGCTGGCTGATCCCCGGACAGCGGGTGGAACTGGTGACGGCCCTGATCAAGTCCCTGCCCAAGCAGGTCCGCAAGAACTTCGTTCCCGCCCCCGACGTCGCCCGGCAGGCCGTGGCCGCGCTCGAGGCCGATTTCGATCCCGCCACGGATGAGCTGGAGCCCTCGCTGGAACTCGTACTGCGCCGGATCCGCGGCCAGGTCATCCCCCCGGGATCTTGGAACTGGGACGCCGTTCCGCCGCACCTGCGGGTTAGCTTCCGCGTGGTCGACTCCCGCGGCAAGGTGCTGGACGAGGGCAAGGACCTCGCGGCGCTCCAGGAGAAGCTGGCACCCGCGACCCGGCGGGCCATCGCCGAATCCCTCGGGGCCACGCCGTCCACAACGGCGCCGAAGACAGCGGCAGCAACCGCCGGGGGCAGGACGAACGGCAAATCCTCCGGCGCTCCCGCCGCACAGGCGCAGGCCGCGGCGGGTCCGGCCGGCTTCACCGAGCTGTCAGGCCTGAAGGACTGGAGCTTCGGCACCGTGCAGCGCCAGGTCCAGGGCACCGTGAAGGGCCACACCGTCACCGGGTATCCCGCGCTGGTCGACGAGGGCGCCTCCGTGGCCCTGCGGCTCTTCCAGACTTCCGGCGAGCAGGAACAGGCCATGCGCGGCGGGGTCATCCGGCTGCTTGCCCTGAAAGTCCCGCCGCCGGACCGCTATGTCCTGGAGCACCTGAACAACACCGAAAAGCTGACCTTCAGCCAAAACCCGCACGGCTCCGTTTCGGCCCTGATCGCGGACTGCGCCCTGGCCGCGATCGACAAGCTCACCCCGGCCGCGCTGCCGTGGGATGAAGCCTCGTTCAAGGCGCTGTACGAGCAGGTCCGCGCCGAGCTGATCGACACGGTATTCACGGTGACCGCCGTCGTGGAGCGAATCCTCGCCAGCACACGGCGCATCGAGAAGCAGCTCAAGGGAACCACCAGCCTGGCCCTGATCAGCGCCCTCAACGACGTCAAGGCCCAGCTGGAGCAGCTCGTCTTCCCCGGTTTTGTGGCACGCACGGGCTACGCCCAACTGAGCCAGCTGCCCCGCTATCTCGCGGCCATCGAGAAGCGCCTCGAAAAGCTTCCCGGGAACGTCCAGCGCGACGCGCAGCACATGGCGGTCATCCAGGGCCTTGAGGACGACTATGACGACGCCGTCTCCGCGTTGCTGCCCGGGCGGCGCATCGGCACGGATTTAACCCAGGTCCGTTGGATGATCGAGGAACTGCGGGTGAGCCTCTTCGCCGTCGAACTCGGCACCGCCTATTCGGTGTCCGAAAAGCGGATCCGGACCGTGCTGAACAAAGCGCTGGCGCCGGCGTAGCCCCCTGGGGAGTGCTGCGCCGACGCCAGTTCCTGGTAGCTACGCCTCCGGGACGTGCTCCGCGTGGCCGGCTTCCCGCAGTCCCTCTCGCAGTTTCTCCGCGTTGGCGTCGAGCCGGGCCGGGTCCGGGTGCTGGTCGACCGAGCCGAAATCAAAGTCCGCCATCGAGTTGGACGGCCACACGTGCACGTGCAGGTGGTTGACTTCGTAGCCGGCCACGATCAGGCCGGCCCGGGCGGCGTCGAACACGTCGACCTGGACGGCGCCGATCTTGCGGGCAACTTCCATCACGCGGCCCAGCACCTCCGGCGGGGCGTCCGTCCAGCGGTCCACTTCCTCGGTGGGGACCACGAGGGTGTGCCCGTCCGCCAGCGGGCCCACGGTCAGGAATGCGACGACGTCGTCTTCGCGCCAGACAAAGCGGCCCGGGATCTCGCCGTTGATGATCTTGGTAAACAGGGTGCTCATACGTCCGCCTTTTTCGCCGGGGACCCCAGGGTGCTGGTGTCCAGAACAAATCGGTACTTCACGTCGCCGGCCACCATGCGGTCATAGGCCTCGTTCAGCTGGTCCGCGCGGACCACCTCAACGTCGGACACCACGCCGTGTTCGGCGCAGAAGTCCAGCATCTCCTGGGTCTCAGCGATCCCGCCGATGAGTGAGCCGGCGTAGGCGATCCGGCGCCGGATCAGCGCGCCGGGGTTGACCGGCGGCATGGCGTCCGAGGGCAGGCCCAGCTGGAAGAGCGCACCGTCCACACGCAGGGTGCGGAAGTACGGGTTCAGGTCGTGCGGCGCAGCGACGGTGTCGATGATGACGTCGATGCTGCGGTCCGCGGCTTCCATGGCGGCCGGGTCCGTGGAGAGGACGACGTGGTCGGCGCCCAGTTCGCGGGCCGCCGCGAACTTCTGCTCCGACGTCGTAAAGACCGTCACCTCCGCCCCCATGGCTTTGGCAATCTTGACCGCCATGTGGCCGAGGCCGCCGAGCCCGACGACGCCCACGACATCGCCCTCCTCGACCTCGAAGTGGTTCAGCGGAGAGTAGGTGGTGATGCCGGCGCAGAGCAGGGGCGCCGCGGCGGCAGGGTCCATGCCCTCCGGGACGCGCAGGACGTAGTTGCGGTCCACGACGATCGACGTGGAGTAGCCGCCCTGGGTGGTGGCGCCGCCGTTGCGGGCATCCTTGGCGCCGTAAGTTCCGGTCATGCCGTTTTCACAGTACTGTTCGAGGCCATCGAGGCAGCTGTCGCATTCGCGGCAGGAATCGACCATGCAGCCGACGCCGACGCGCTCACCGACGGCGAAGTCGTCGACTGCGGAGCCCACGCGGCTGACGCGGCCGACGATTTCGTGGCCGGGGATGAGGGGGTAGTTCTGCGTGCCCCATTCCCCGCGGGTGGCGTGCACGTCCGAGTGGCAGAGGCCGCAAAACTCGATGGCGATCTCGACGTCGTCTTCTTTAGGAGCGCGCCGGGCGACGGTCAGCGGCACGAGTCCGCTGTCGCTGGCCGTGGCACCGAAGGCGGCGGCAAGCGAGGGGCCGCCGGTTTCGTTGGCGTTGAGGTGGTTGAGGTCGGGAAGCGGCTTGGCGAGGGGCGGCGGTACGGGGCGTCCTGGAGTCATGGTTTGACGCTACCCCCGGGAGCGGTTTCCGTGCCACTTGGCGATGGCGCGGGGCGGAGGCGGGCACTAGGCGGGACGGTCATCCTCACCGATGGCTGCGTCTGGCCCAACTGGTTGAGTGTCCATCGGCCGATGGTACGCCTGGGCGGTACATGTGTGGTTGTGTCACGGCGCGGTGTCGCTGACGGACGTTTCGATGGCGGTCCAGGTCGTTGCTGTCCCTGCCGGGAACGCGCCTTGGGGTTGGGTCAGGACCGATCGCTCTCCTATCAGCAATCCGGTCTGGGGGTCGATGATCAGCTCCTGCCGTGTTTTGGCGGGACCCTCCTCGAGACGTCCGATGGCGACACCGGTGCGGCCGTCCAGGTTGGCCTGGCCTTCGGTGACTGTCACGCCAGGAATAATTGCCGCGGCTTTGTAGAGCGCGGCCCGCAGGTCGGCAGGGACGACGCCGGTCCTCAGGAGGTCCGCTATGAACACGAGCGCTTCACCGTCGACGGACTGGCCCTGCCCCAGGGTTTGCTTGTAGATGCTGTTCAGCAGCCGGTAGGGATCGCGGGGCAATTTGGACAGGTCCGTGGCCATCCACCAGCCCGAGCTTCCGTAGAAGGCTCCGTTGCGCGCACGCAGCAGCTCAGGGTAGGGCTGTATTTCCTGTTTGAGGGCGTAGTCCTTGGACTTCGCGTCGAAGAAGGTCGTGGGGACGCGTCCGGAGCGATGCCACACCCACTCAGCGGAGCGGTCGGCGGGTATGTACATGTCGGATTTCTCCGTGTCCAGCCACTGGTATTCGGATCCATCTTGCTCGGAAGTGTACGAAGCCCAGACGTTGGTACTTTTGATCCGAAGGTACTGGCCGGGTAACACCTGCGGATCGGTCGTTTTGATCGTCATCTGCGCTGCGTTGTTGAGGACTTGCGCGGCCTGGGCGGTGGCTCCCCCTCTCCAGCCCGCAAGACCAATGACATCTCCCGCGATCAACACGGCGACCACCACAGCGGCTGCGGCCGACGTCAGCCAGATGCGCGCACGGCGCGGGCGCCGGGCGGAGAGTTTCGTCGGCGCGGGGTACGGGGCCGCTTTGCCCGGAACGGCAACGCCGTCGACTTCATGAAGCGTCGCGGGAATTGACCGCAGCGCCGCGAGGGAACGATTACGGCTCCGGACCAATTCATCGTCGGTGATGTGTGTTGCCGGATCGACGAATGCCAGCTGACGCCGGATCTGGTCAGCGGTTGTCTTCGTATTCATAGTTCTGCACCCTCTGCCTGTGGCTGTGCGCGAATGAGTTGACTGAGTGCCTTGCGTGCCCGGTGAAGGCGCATCCTGACCGCCGTGGCACTCGTGTCGAGCAGGTCGGAAATCTCCTTGGACGTAAAGCCATCCCAATAGGTCAGGAGCAGGACTTCGCGTTCGTCGGGGCTGAGCCGCTCCAGGGCATCAAAGACGGGAGAATCATGGTGGGGCGCGTCATCCCGTCGTTCGGCCAGGAGCGCGCCAATGAGGTTTGCGGACCGGGACGCAGAACGATCGTGGTTCCTCAGGACATTCTTGGCCACGCCAAAGAGAACCATGACGGTCAGTTCGCCGCTGCCGGCCAGCTTTTCCCACGCGATCCTGAAAACCTCGGAACAGAGATCTTCTGCGGTGGCGGCGTCCGCTGTTCTTCGGCGGAAATAGCGGTATATGCGGTCATGGCTGGCCGCGTGGGCCGCCAAGAAACGCTTTTCCCGTTCCACATTGCCGGGTTCCCTCCGGACTGCTTGCAAGCTCATACCCCGTTAATGTCCGGCACCATCGAAAGTGTAACGACAGGTTTCAAAAACCTGTCGGCGGCCCCGTCCGACGCCACTTCCGTCAAGGTCTGGCCAAGGACCCTGCGGGATCGCCGAAGGATTCCACCACGATGGAACGTCTTCGCTGGGCCGTTAATGTCATAGCCCGAAGGGACACTTGAACCATGGACGGCAAGCGAGGGCCCGACGTGGCTCTGAGGGCAGGCGTGACGGTCGCGGACCTTGCGCGGATCCTGGCCGGGATCCCGGCCCCGGCCAGCGCCGCGGCCCTCATCGACGAAACACGCGAACTGGAGGATCTGAAGTCTGCCCTGGCCGCCCGCCAGGCCCGGGACGCCGTCGCGTTCGACCTGTCCCAGCGCCGCGCACAATCCCTTGCCGGCGTTCCGGCGGACCGGCTCGGTGCCGGGGTTGCTGCGCAGCTTGCCCTCGCCCGGTCCGAGTCCCCGGCCAAGGGCGGACGGCTCCTGGGCCTCGCCAAAGCCCTCGTCACCGAAATGCCGCGCACCCTCGCCGCCCTGGAAACCGGCCGGCTCAACGAATGGCGCGCCACCCTCCTGGTCCGCGAAACCGCCTGCCTCTCCGCCGCCGACCGGGCCGCCGTCGACGAGGAACTCGCCCCCGACACCGGAACCTTCGATGGCGCCGGGGACCGCGCCATCATCGCCGCGGCCCGCACCGCCACGTACCGGCGCGACCCGCGCTCCGTCACCGACCGCGCCGCCCACGCCGAAACCGAACGCCACGTCAGCCTCCGCCCGGCCCCTGACACCATGTGCTACCTCACCGCGCTGTTGCCGGTCAGCCAGGGCGTCGCCGCCCACGCCGCACTGACGCGGCATGCCGACGCTGCCCGCGCCGCCGGGGATACCCGGACCCGGGGCCAGCTGATGGCCGACGCACTGGTCGAACGCACCACCGGAAAGACCGGCGGGATCGCGGGGATCGAGATCCAGCTCGTCATGACCGACCGCACCCTCTTCCAGGCCGACAGCGAACCCGCCCGACTCCCCGGCTACGGCACCGTCCCCGCCGGGTGGGCCAGACGTTTACTCAAAGACGTCGGTGGCGCAGCCCCGGACACCGGCGGCGGCCGCGACAGCAACGCTTCCGGCACCGGCCCGGTGTCCGGCCCGGGCGAGCAGGCCTTCGTCACCTGGCTGCGCCGCCTCTACACCGCCCCCGGCTCCGGGGAACTCGTGGCCATGGACTCCCGCGCCCGGCTCTTCCCGGCCGGACACCGCCGGTTCATCGAGGCGCGGGACCATACCTGCCGGACGCCGTACTGCGACGCCCCGATCCGCCACCTGGACCACATCGTCCCCTGGCACAACGCCGGACCCACCAGCATCAGCAACGGCGCCGGTCTCTGCGAGGCCTGCAACCACACCAAAGAAACCCCCGGCTGGAGCGAACAACCACGCCCCGGACCCGGCCGGCACACCCTCCAACTCACCACGCCCACCGGCCACAGCTACTACTCCACCGCCCCGCCCCAACCGGGAACCAGCACCACCCCGCCGCCACAACCGCGCACCGAACAGGACACAACCACCCCCGCCCCTCCAAAACCGCCGATCCAAAGCCGAAAGCTCAGGCACCGGGCCAAGCTGGGGCACCGGGCGAAAGTAATGGTGGGTGCCCGCCCGGCAGTGCAGCCGGCGGCCTAGCTGAGTCAGCTGTCCTGCTGAGTCAGCCGTCCTGCGCCGCGCTGACTGCCGACCCCACCTGGGACGCATCGCCCTCAGGAGCGGCACCGGTCACGACCTCGTTGGCGGCGTTGTTGGACCATTCCGAAAACGATCCCGGGTACAGGGCTGCGGGGAACCCCGCGATCTCCAGCGCCGCGATCTCGTGGGCAGCGGTCACGCCGGAACCGCAGTACACAGCGGTCGGCAGGTCCGCCTGCACGCCCAGGCCGGTGAAGCGTTCGCGGAGCGCGGCTGCCGGGAGGAAGCGGCCGTCCGCGGCCAGGTTTTCGGTGGTGGGCGCGCTCACCGCGCCCGGAATGTGCCCTGCGCGCGGGTCCACAGGTTCAATCTCGCCGCGGTACCGCTCGCCGGCACGGGCATCCAGGAGCAGGCCCCGGCCGGACCACGCGGCTGCCTCACCCGCGCCGATCACCGGCATGGCCCCGTCGTCCAACACGACGTCACCGGCCTCTACGGCCGGCTCGCCGCCTTCGACGTCGAGTCCCTCGGCCCGCCAGGCGGCCAAGCCGCCGTCGAGCAGGCAGACCGCGGCGAAACCGGCGTTGCGCAGCATCCACCACACCCTGGCAGCGGCAAGGTTGCCGGTGTCGTCGTACGCCACCACCACGTCACCGTCCCGGACACCCCAGCTGCGCACCGACTCCTGGAACTGCTCCAGTGACGGCAAAGGATGGCGTCCGCGGCTGGGATCGGCCGGTCCGGCAAGTTCGGTGGCGAGGTCCACGAAGATCGCACCGGGGAGGTGCGCCGCCAGGTAGTGCTCCCGGCCGTGCGGGTCGCCGAGCGCCCAGCGAACGTCCAGCAGCACGGTCCGCACGCCGGAGTCCAAACGGTCCTTGAGGTCGGCGACAGTCATGAGGGTGTCCATTCGCCCACTCTAACGTTGCGCGGGCGCCGCCGCGGGTAGGCTGGGGCGGTGACAAAAGTGCGCCAGCAGGACCGGGATTGGGCCGACGAAGCCATCCGCCGGATCAATGCCGAGAACAACAGATCAGCCGACACCCACCTCTATTCGGTGCCCCTGCCCGAGCACTGGGGCGTCCAGCTCTACCTCAAGGACGAATCAACCCACCGCACGGGAAGCCTCAAGCACCGGCTGGCGCGTTCGCTGTTCCTCTTCGGGCTGGTCAACGGCTGGATCCGCGAAGGCACCACCATTGTTGAAGCGTCCAGCGGCAGCACGGCCGTGTCCGAGGCCTATTTTGCGCAGCTGCTCGGCCTGCCGTTCATCGCGGTGATGACCCGGACCACCAGCCGCGAGAAGATCGCGCTGATTGAACAGTTCGGCGGCTCGTGCCACCTGGTGGACCACGCCTCGGAGGTCTATGCCGCGGCCGAGGATCTGGCCCGCAGCACCGGCGGCCATTACATGGACCAGTTCACCTACGCCGAACGCGCCACCGACTGGCGGGGCAACAACAACATCGCCGAGTCGATCTTCGGCCAGCTGGCGCTCGAAGAGCACCCGGTCCCCCGCTGGATCGTCGTGGGGTCCGGCACCGGCGGAACGAGCGCCACGATCGGCCGCTACCTGCGCTACCAGCGGCACGGCACCAGGCTCGCCGTCGTCGATCCGGAGAATTCCGCGTTCTTCCCCGGCTGGCTGGCCAGCCGGGACGGCGGCGCTGCAGCGGATGCCACCGGCCTCCCTTCCCGGATCGAGGGAATCGGCCGGCCCAGACTGGAGCCGAGCTTCGTCCCTGCCGTGATCGACCACATGATCCAGGTGCCGGATGCCGCCTCGGTGGCCGCTATGCGCCATCTGCGCAAGCACGCCGGGCTGCACGCAGGCCCGTCCACCGGCACGAACCTCTGGGGCGTGTGGCAGCTCATCGCCGAAATGATCGCCGAAGGGCGCCGCGGCAGCGTGGTCTCACTGATGTGTGACGGCGGTGACCGCTACTCCGGCAACTACTACGACCCCGCTTGGCTGCAGTCCCAGGGCTTGGATCCGGCACCGCACGAGGCCACGATCCGCGAATTCTTCGCCAGCGGAACCTGGCCCGCGTAACCGGCAGCGGAAACTAGACCTCCACCGATTCGCCGCTGGAGAGGTGCCGGTATTCGGTGCCGTAGCGGGCGCCGATCCGGGTCACGTGCCCTTCGATCAGGCCGCGTCCCGTGTCGTTCAGCAGGGCGTCGTGGATGGGGTAGGCCCGCGGCGCCCGCACGCCGATGACGAAGTCGACCACTTCACCCACCTTGTTCCACGGCGCGTGGATGGGCACCAGCAGGGTCTGTACCTCGATGCCGTCCGGGATCGCGAAGGAATCCCCCGGGTGGTAGACGTTGGCGTCCACCAGGAAGCCGACGTTGGCGACCACAGGAATCTGCGGATGGATGAGGGCATGCTGGCCGCCGAAGCTCCGGATGGCAAAGCCCGCCGCCTCGAAGCTATTGTCGGCGGCCACCGCGTGGATCCGGTCCGCCGCCTCGGGCGCCTTGCCACGCAGCTGGGCCGCGACGCCGTCAGGGGCAAAGAGCTGCAGCTCTCCGTTCGCCAGCAGGGCATCGGTGACGGCGTCGACGTCGATATGGTCCGGGTGCTCGTGCGTGATCAGCACGGCAGCCGCACCGGCGAGGGCCCGGTCCGTCTCGGAGAACGTTCCAGGGTCCAGCACCAACACCCGGCCTTCCTTTTCGAGACGGACACAGGCGTGGGTGAATTTCGTCAGCTTCATCCGGCTAGCCTATGGTGCCCCGCAAAGCGGTGTCCACGATGCCCGGCTGGTAATCTGGGACCCTGCCCCCTCCCGCAGCATGACCCCCAGCGAAGCGAGTTCCCCATGTCCCAGGGCGCCACCACCGACGGCAGCCAGACACCGGCCCAGGCACAGGCACCGGCCACGGCCGGCACGAAGGAACAGCCTTCTGGCAAGGAACCGGGCAAGGAGCAACGCGTCACGAAGCAGCGGCTGGCCGTCAGCGCTGCCCTGGACGAGCTGGCTGACTTCGTCAGCACCCAGGAGCTGCACCGCATCCTGCAAGAGCGGGGCACCTCGGTTTCGCTCGCCACCTCCTACCGGATCCTGCAGTCCCTCGCCGACGACGGCCTGGTGGATGTGCTGCGGAACGCCGAGGGCGAAGTTGTCTACCGTCGGTGCGCGGTCACCGGGCATCACCACCATCTGCTGTGCCGCAACTGCGGCAAAGCCGTCGAGGTCGAAGCGCCCGCCGTCGAGGCTTGGGCGGCACGGATCGCCAGTGAGCACGGCTTCACCGCGGTGGAACACACAGTGGAGATCTTCGGGTTGTGCCCCGAGTGCACAGCCCTGCAGGCCGGACGCTAGGGCCGCCTCCTCAGTCCTGCGTGAACCGGATTTGGCCGTGCTCGTTGGTGAGCACGAGCTCCGAGGACTCAAGCTGGTAGACGGCAGGCACCTTGAAATAGGCGCTCGTCCACGTGCGGTGGTCGGAGTCCGGGCCGGCGCAGCCGTCAGCCGACTCCACCATGCGGGCCGGGTCGGGTACCAGACCGAAATTATCCACTGAAACAGGGACGCTCAGGACGCCGCACGGCATCCGGACCACCATGGCCGCCCCGTCCGTCCGGTCAAAGCTCAGGTGCAGCGGCGTCGACGTCAACCAGTACATGTTCTGGCCGCGTGCGTTGCCCGACGTCGAGGTGAACGACCGGCAGGCCAGCGCGGCGGCGCCCAAGCCAGTGCCGGTTCCGGCTGTGCTGGCGGGGCACGCTGCGCTCAGCCCAGCCGGTTGCGCCGGCTGGCGGCCAATGGGTCTTGCGCCGACGCTCGACCCGCCCTTCGACTCCCCCATCATCAGGGTCCAGCGGTCATCGCTCCACGAGATCGCGAAGCGGACGGTGGGGGCTCGCCCGTTCCGCGAGGCGGTCACGTTGGCCACCTCCGGGAAATCATTGCTGATGCCGAGCTGCCAGGACCCTGGCGTCCAGCCCCGGGTGGAGTCAACAAGCTGCTGGGCTTCGGGCCGGGCGTTAGTGAATACAGGATCGACCAGGTTCTCAACCCCCTCCACGGATCCGGAAACGGCTGCTGACATGACACTCCGGGCGAAGTCTTCCCTGGTAGACAGGTCCGGCTGCCGCGGCTCCGCAACGCAACCGGAAACCGCCGTCGAGAGCAGCACCACCAGCACCGCCGCGCGCAGGAACAGCCGCAGCGTTTTCACCTGTTTATCCCCCATGCCTGCACTGTACTTCCGGCGGCTGCGGGAAGCGACCAGCCGGACGGATGGCACGGCCGGGCAAGGAGCCCGGCCCTAGTCCTGCGCCGGCGCGACAATCCGGCCGCTATGGCCCCGCCGGTCCCGGATGCTGCCGATCATCCGGCAGACCATGTAGATCAGGAAGGACAACGTGGTCACATAGGGACTGATCGGCAGCCGGCCGCCGAGGGCCAGGAGGATTCCGCCCACCGTTGCCGCCACCGCGAAGACCACACTCAGGAGCACCACGAGCCGCGGTGAGGAGGTCACGCGCAGGGCCGCGGCGGCCGGAGTAATCAACAACGCCAGCACC
Organism: Arthrobacter sp. SD1074B; assembly: GCF_056780195.1. Lineage (NCBI taxonomy): Bacteria > Bacillati > Actinomycetota > Actinomycetes > Micrococcales > Micrococcaceae > Arthrobacter > Arthrobacter sp. SD1074B. Next base: position 2,627,865 of record NZ_JBRAZT010000001.1, read on the forward strand.
AGCAGGGCGCCGACGATCTGGATGGACAGCGCCACGCTCACGCCCAGCAGCAGCATAAAGCCCAGCGCCAGTCCGCGCACCGGGACGCCGCGCGCCGCCGCCACCCTGGGGTCCACGCTCGCAAACGTCAGCGGCCGCCAGATCGCGATCAGCGCCAGCATCACGACGACGGCGGCGACAGCCAGCACCTGTAACTGCACGGTGCCGACAGACACGATCTGGCCGGTAAGCAGTCCAAACTTGTTCGCGGCGCGGCCCTCGTAAAGCGAGAGGAAGAGAATGCCCAGGCCCAGGCCGAAGGGCATCAGCACGCCGATGGTCGAGTTCTTGTCCCGCGCCCGGACGCCCATCACACCCAGCAGCAGCGCCGCCACCACCGAACCGGCGAGCGAGCCGAGCACCACGTCCGCCCCGACCAGCAGGGCAAAGGCGGCGCCGGCGAAGGAGAGTTCGGAGATGCCGTGCACGGCGAAGGCGAGGTCGCGCTTCATCACGAAGGTGCCCACCAGGCCGCCCAGCAGGCCCAGCACCGCGCCGGCCCAGATGGAGTTCTGCACAAGCGTGAGCAGTTCGCCGTAGTTCTCGAAGTTGAAGATCGAATGGAGCACGCTGTCCAGATCCATCTAGCCCACCTCTCCGGCGATCGAGTGGGCGTCCTCATGGTGGTGTGTCGTCGCATCCGGCAGCCCCACCACGATCAGCCGGCCGTTGGCACGGATCACCTCAACATGGCTGCCGTACAGATCCGACAGGACCTCCGTGGTCATGACTTCCTCGGGCGTGCCTACGCGGAAACGCCCGCCGGCCAGGTAGAGGACGCGGTCCACGTAATCCATGATCGGGTTGATCTCGTGGGTCACGAAGATCACCGCGCTGTCCTGCTCGTGGCACTGCTTGTTGATCAGCGCGCTGACCGCCTGCTGGTGGTGCAGGTCCAGCGACAGGAGCGGCTCGTCGCACAAGAGCACCTTCGGCTCGGTGGCGAGGGCCTGCGCCACCCGCAGCCGCTGCTGTTCGCCGCCGGAGAGCTTTCCGACCGGGACCCTGGCGTAGTCCTGCGCGCCAACTTCAGCGAGCAGCGCGTCGATCCTGCGGTTCACCTTGCCGCCGCCGAGGCGTATCCCCCAGCGGTGGCCGTCGACGCCGAGGCCCACCAGGTCCCGGGCGCGCAGCGGCGTGTCCGGGTCGAACGATTCCTGCTGCGGGACGTAGCCGATCTGCCGGCTGCCGCGGGCGATGGGCTGGCCGTCCAGAACGGCGGTACCGGAGGTCAGGTCCTGCAAACCAAGCAAGACCTTGAGGAGGGTGGTCTTGCCGCTGCCGTTGGGTCCCAGGACGGCGAAGAATTCACCGGGGTGGATGTCCAGGTCCAGGTTCTCCCACAAAGTCCGGTTGCCGAACGTGAGGGAGGCTCCGCGCAGGCTCACTACGGGTGTCAACTGGGGTTTCCTCGATTTCTGCGCAGGCCAGGTGGCCACGCCGTTGCGAATATCTTAGGCGTTAGCCCCGGGCGAGGGCCTTGGCCAGGTTGTCCACGTTGCCGGACATCCATTGCAGGTAGCCCTCGCCTTCCGGCAAAGTCTCGCTGAAGTCCACCACCGGAACACCCGCGGCAACGGCTGCGTCCTTGAGCGCGCGGGTCTGGGGTCCCTCGGTCTGCGGGTTGTAAGCCAGCAGCCGGATGTTACCGGACTTCACGACGTCAAGCGCGGACCGCAGCACGGCGGGCGGTACATCCGAGCCCGCTTCGATCGCAGCACTGTATTCGGCCGGCGTCCGGTTCTCGAGGCCTGCCGCTTCCAGCAGGTACAGCGGGACCGGTTCGGTGACGGCGACGCCGCCGTGGGCGGCCGTCGCTTGGAGCGCGGACAGCTTCGTTTCCAAGCCGCCGAGATCTTTCTTCATGGCCGCGGCGTTATTCCGGAAGTCCTCGGCCGAGGAGGGCTCCAAGTCGCCCAGCTTCTCGGCCAGCGCGTCGGCCAGCCGGCCCATGGCGGCCGGGCTGTACCAGACGTGTTCGTTGAATCCCCCGGCCGCATGGCTGTGGCCGTCGGCGTCGGGCGCCGCCGAGGCCGAGGCGGCCGCGCCGGAGTCCAGGCCCGAGACGTCCACTGCGTTGAGCAGATTCTTTTCATCCAGCCCGGTGTCCTGGGCCAGTTTGTGCAGGAAGTCGTCGTAGCCGCCGCCGTTCTCGATCACCAGCTCGGCCTTGGAGACCGCGAGCTTGTCCTGCGTGGTGGCCTCGTAGGAGTGCGGGTCCTGGCTGGTCCGGTTGATGATCGACGTGACCCGGACCTTATCGCCGCCAACAGCGCGGGCGATGTCGCCGTACACGCTGGTGGACGCGACGACCTCCACGACACCGTCGCCGGCACCGGGCCGGTCACCGCCGGACGAGGGGCCGCAGGCCGTCAGCAGGAGGCTGCTGAGGCCGGCAAGAAGAACTGCGGCAACGGAACGGCGCACGGGAAGACCTCGGATCTGTTATTGAGAAGCATTAGCAATACAGCGAGTCTAACCCTAAATAGGAATCATTCCTATTTAGGGTTAGCCCCGCGTTGCCTGCCCTCCCCTAGTCCTGTCCGAGCCTGCGGTAGCCGGTGGCCTGCGTGGCGTCCCGGATCTCCCCGACCAGCTGCTCAATCACGTCTTCCAGGAACAGCACGCCCTGGGTGTGCCCGTCCGGTCCGATCACGCGGGCCAGGTGTGAACCGGTGCGCTGCATGACGGACATTGCCTTCTCGATTTCGTCTTCCATGGCCAGGTTGGCCAGCGAGCGGATGCGGCTTTCCGCAATCGGGTGCTGGTAGCCGGCCTCCGGGATCGACAGCACGTCCTTGATGTGGAGGTAGCCCGAGAGCATGCCGTCGTCGTCGAGCATCGGAAAGCGGGAGAACCCGGTCCGGCTCACGGCCTTCTCGAACTCCTCCGGAGTCGTGGCGGCCTTGAGCATCACGAGCTTCTCCAGCGGAACCATGACCTGGGAGGCCGTATGTTCAGAGAACTCCAGTGCGCCGGTGATCAGCCCCGCATCGTCGTCCACCAGGCCGTGCCGGGTGGATTCCTGCACGATCGACTGCACTTCCTCGAGCGTAAAGGAGGAGGTGACCTCGTCCTTCGGCTCGATCCGCATCAGCTTCAGGATGTGGTTCGCGGACCAGTTGAGTGCCACGATGGCCGGCTTGACCGCACGGGCGATGAACATCAGCGGCGGGGCAAGCAGCAGGGCGGCCTTGTCCGCAACGGAGACCGAGATGTTCTTTGGCACCATCTCGCCGAACGTGACGTGCAGGAAGGTGACCGCCAGCAGCGCGATGGCGAACGCCACCACGTCGGCCATCTCCAGCGGGACGCCGAGCGCCTCCAGCGGTACCGCCAAGAGGTGGTGGATGGCCGGCTCGGCCACCTGCAGGATCAGCAGCGAGCAGACGGTGATGCCCAGCTGCGCGCACGCCAGCATCAGCGAGACGTTTTCCATTGCCCGCAGCGTGGTCTGCGCCCGCTTGGACCCGGCCTCGGCGAGGGGCTCGATCTGGCTGCGGCGCGCGGACATCACCGCAAACTCGGCCGCCACGAAAAACGCGTTGCCCACCAGCAGCACAGCGAGCCATAGGATTCCCAGCCAGTCGCTCATGCGGCACCGGCCTTTCCGGCAGCGTCGATGCGCCCGTTGGTTCCGGCGTGCGGTTCGTGCTCGGGCGGGGACGGTTTGAAGGAGATGCGGTCAATCCGCCGTCCGTCCATCCGGGTGACGCTGAGCTTTCCGCCGACGACGTCGACCGTGTCGCCGACAGCGGCGATGCGGCCGAGCTGGCTCATGACGTAGCCGCCGACGGTCTCGTAGGCCGCTTCGTCCGGCACTGTCAGGCCGGGGATCTGCTCGGAGAGTTCATCGGGGCGCAGCAGGCCCGGGAAGTACCAGTCCCCGGACGCGCTTTGCAGCAGCCCGGGCCGGACCTTGTCGTGTTCGTCGGCCACCTCCCCGACGATTTCCTCCACCAGGTCCTCCAGGGTGGCGATCCCGGCGGTTCCGCCGTATTCATCGAGCACGACGGCGAGCTGCAGGTTGCCTTCGCGCAGTTCGGCCAGCAGGCCGTCGAGGTGGATGGTCTCGGGCACGCGGAGCACCTCGGTCATGATCGCGCCGGCTTCCAGGTTGGCACGGCGGTCCGCCGGGACGGCGATGGCTTTCTTGACGTGCACCACGCCGCGGATGTCGTCCGAGGACTCGCCGATCACCGGGAAGCGTGAGTAGCCCGTGCGTTTGGCGGCCTCCACGATGTCCGAGACCGGCTGGTGGCCGTCAATGGTCTCGACCCGGATCCGGGGCGTCATCACGTCCGCGGCCGTCCGTCCGCTGAACTTCAGCGTGCGGGAAATGAAGTTGGCGGTCCGTTCGTCCAGGGTGCCCATCGCGGCCGAGCGGCGAACAAGCGAGGCGAGCTCGGCCGGGGTGCGTGCGCCCGAAATCTCCTCCTTGGCTTCGAGGCCGAAGACGTTCAGGACCTTGTTGGAGAAGCCGTTGAGCACCATGATGGCCGGCTTGAAGATCGCGGTGAAGACCAGTTGCGGCCGGGCCAAAGCCTTGCCCACCGGGAACGACAGCGCGATCGCCATGTTTTTCGGGACCAGTTCGCCGATCAGCATCGACAGCAGGGTGGCCAGCGCCATAGCGATGACCAGGGAGACCGAGGTGGCGGCGGGTTCAGGCAGGCCGAGGGCGGCCAGCGGGCCTTCGAGCAGCTTGCCCACCGAGGGTTCCATCACGTAACCGGTGAGCAGCGTGGTCAGGGTGATGCCGAGCTGGCAGCTGGAAAGCTGGGTGGAAAGGGATTTCAGGCACTTGAGCAGCGGGGCGGCGGCGGTGTCACCGTTGTCCACCGCCCGCTGCACGGTGGCCTGGTCGAGCGCGACCAGGGAGAACTCGACGGCGACGAAGAAGCCGGTGCCGAGAATAAGGAGCAGTCCTGCTCCGAGCAGTAGCCACTCCATTTAGCTGCCCGCTTCGGAGGGCCGGAGTGATGGCCGGGGGAAACGTCCCGGCGGAGGATGGTCAGCCGCGGCCGACCCCGTTTCCTGGAAGGCTCTGCGTCCGCGGAACGACCGGGAAGCGGAGGAGTGATGGGCGCGTGAACGGGGTTTGCCGGCTCTGCGGGTGGACTGGGCGGGAACGGGTTCCGTTCCGCGCGGGCAGCCCCCAGGCCGGCACCTAGATTTACTGTCCATAAGAATTTCAGTCTACAGGAGCAGCCGCCACGGACCGCCGCCCTGACGCCCGGCGGCGGCCGCTCCGGCGGCGGGGCGGGTCACCAGCTTTGCGGGACCGGGCGGCCTTCCTCGTAGCCCGCCGCCGACTGGATGCCGGCCACGGCCCGCTCCCGGAACGCTGCCAGGTCGGCGGCACCGGCGTAGCTCATGGAGCTGCGCAGTCCGGCGGTGATCATGTCCAGCAGGTCCTCCACGCCCGGGCGGGTTGAGTCCAGGTACATCCGGGAGGTGGAGATGCCCTCCTCGAACAGGGCTTTGCGGTCCTTTTCGAAGGCGCCCTCGCGCTGGTTGCGGTTCTGCACCGCCCGGGCCGAGGCCATCCCGAAGCTCTCCTTGAACTGGCGGCCGTTGGCATCAAGCTGCAGGTCGCCGGGGCTCTCATGTGTGCCGGCAAACCAGGAACCGATCATCACCTGGCTGGCGCCGGCCGCGAGGGCCAGCGCCACGTCGCGGGGGTAACGCACGCCGCCGTCTGCCCAGACCCTCCCGCCGGCGTCGCGCGCCGCGGCCGAGCATTCCAGCACGGCGGAGAACTGCGGCCGGCCGACCGCCGTCATCATCCGGGTGGTGCACATGGCGCCCGGCCCGACGCCGACCTTCACGATGTCCGCCCCGGCCCGGATCAACTCGCGGGTGGCGTCGGCGGTGACGACGTTGCCGGCGACGACCGGCACCCCGGGGTTAAGGCTGCGGACCGCGGCCAGGGCATCGAACATCTTCTGCTGGTGGCCGTGGGCGGTGTCCAGCACCAGCACGTTGACCCCGGCGGCGAGCAGCTCGGCCGCCCGGCCGGCGACGTCGCCGTTAATGCCGACGGCGGCGGCCACCTTCAGCGCGCCGCCGTCGTCGAGGGAGGGGCGGTACAGGGTGGAGCGCAGGGCGCCCTTGCGGGTCAGCACGCCGGCGAGGACACCATCCTGCTGGACGGGTGCGAAGTCGGTGCCGGCGGCGTCCATGGCGTCGAAGGCCCGGCGCAGGGACGACGCCGAAGCGCCGGAATCGGCTGCGGCGCCGGCGTCGAACTCCGCGGCGTCCAGCACCAGCGGCTGGTGGCGCATCACGGAGCCAAGCGACGCGAAGCGGTCCTGGCCTTCGAAATCGGCGGCCCGCACGACGCCGGCGACGGCCCCGGCGTCGTCGAGGACCACCACCGCGCCGTGCGGGCGCTTGCCCATCAGGTGCAGGGCGTCGATCACGGTGTTCGAGGCGCGCAGGCTCACCGGTGTCTCAAACACGGCGTGGCGGGCCTTGACCCACGACGTGACGCTCCGCAGCACATCCAGCGGCACGTCCTGCGGCAGGACCGCGAGGCCGCCGCGGCGTGCCATCGTCTCCGCCATCCGCTTCCCGGTCACCGCTGTCATGTTCGCGACGACCAGCGGGATGGTGGAGCCGGTCCCGTCGTCCGCGGACAGGTCGACGTCGAGCCGGGAGGTCACGTCGGAGCGGGACGGCACCAGGAAGATGTCCGAATAGGTCAGGTCGGTGGTCGGCTCACTTAAAAAACGCACGGCTGCTCCTCGATAAGGGGTCTCAGTTGTGATTCTAGAGGCACCCGCCGGGCATCGTGCTTCCGGCCGGGGGCGGGCTCGACGGGCCCGGCGGGGCGCCTTTGCGGCTCCTGGATGATTTGAGTCACCCTTATTGGCGGTTTGGCCGGGATCGTCACTAGACTGGCAAGGGTCTGGGTTCACTGGACGCGGAGAACTGGTTCGATTGACGTGCTGCGGCACCGTGGAAACCAGCGGGAATCAAACTCATGGAAGAGGCGTATTTCAAGTGCCAGAGCAGCCTAGCCACCGTCTACCCGAGGAATTTGGCGGAAACGAGTGGCTCGTTGACGAACTGTACGAGCGGTACCAGCAGGACAAGAACACGGTAGATGCCAAGTGGTGGCCGCTTTTCGAGTCCTTCGATACCAGCGACGGTTCCTCAACCAACGGCGCCTCGGCAGCCGCCGCCGCGCACCCCTCCACCCGCGAACTGCCGGTCGTGACGCCGGCCGCCGCAGCCCCCGCGGCTGCCGCGCCCGCTGCCCCGAAGGCTCCCGCCGCCGCACCCGCATCCGCGGCTCCTGCCCCCGCACCGGCCCCCGCCGCAGCCCAGAAGGCGCCGGCCACCGTCGCCCGCGACGGCTCCAAGACCGCCGAGCCCGGCGCCGGCACCCAGCCGATCCCGGCCCAGCTGCCCAAGAACGTCAAGGCCCCCACCGCGCCGGAAGAAGACGTCGTCTCCGTGCTGCGCGGGCCGGCGAAGGCCATCGCCGCCAACATGGTGACCAGCCTGGAGGTGCCCACCGCCACCAGCGTCCGGGCCATCCCCGCTAAGCTGCTGATCGACAACCGCGTAGTCATCAACTCCAACCTGGCCCGCGCCCGCGGCGGCAAGGTTTCCTTCACGCACCTGATTGGCTACGCCGTCATCCGGGCGCTGGCCCAGTTCCCCTCGATGAACGTCTACTACGACGTCGTGGACGGCAAGCCCGTTGCCGTCCAGCCCGCCCACGTGAACTTCGGCATTGCCATCGACATGCCCAAGCCGGACGGCACCCGCCTCCTGATGGTCCCGAACATCAAGAAGGCTGAGACGCTCAACTTCTCCGAGTTCTGGCACACCTATGAGGACCTGATCAAGCGCGCCCGCAACGGCAAGCTCACCGCTGACGACCACTCGGGCACCACCGTCTCACTGACCAACCCGGGCGGCATCGGCACCGTGCACTCGGTCCCCCGCCTTTCCAAGGGCCAGGCGGCCATCATCGGCGTCGGCGCGCTCGACTACCCGGCCGAGTTCCAGGGCGCGAGCGAAAAGATCATCGCGCACAACGCCATCAGCAAGGTCCTCACGCTGACCTCCACCTACGACCACCGTGTCATCCAGGGCGCCGGCAGCGGCGAGTTCCTCAAGCTGGTGCACCAGCTGCTGCTTGGCGCGCAGAACTTCTACGACGAGATCTTCGAATCGCTGCGCATCCCGTACGAGCCCGTGCGCTGGAGCCCGGACCTGCAGGTGGACCCCGCGGATGAGATCAACAAGGTCGCCCGGATCCAGCAGCTCATCCACTCCTACCGCGTCCGCGGCCACCTCATGGCGGACACCGATCCGCTCGAGTACGTCCAGCGCAAGCATCCGGACCTCGACGTCCTCACCTACGGCCTGACCCTGTGGGACCTGGACCGTGAATGGCCTACCGGAGGTTTCGGCGGCAAGCCGATGCTGAAGTTCCGCGACATCCTCGGCGTCCTCCGCGACGCGTACTGCCGCACCACCGGCATCGAGTACATGCACATCCAGGACCCGGCCGAGCGCAAGTGGTTCCAGGACCAGCTGGAGCACCCCTACTCCAAGCCCAGCCGTGACGAACAGCTCCGGATCGTCTCCAAGCTCAACGCGGCCGAGGCTTTCGAGACCTTCCTGCAGACGAAGTTCGTCGGCCAGAAGCGCTTCTCGCTTGAGGGCGGCGAGTCACTGATCCCGCTGCTGGACGCCATCATCTCCGACGCCGCCGACGACGAACTCGACGAAGTGGCCATCGGCATGGCCCACCGCGGCCGGCTTAATGTGCTCACCAACATTGCCGGCAAGACCTACGCGCAGGTCTTCCGTGAATTCGAGGGCACCCAGGACCCGCGCTCCGTGCAGGGCTCCGGCGACGTGAAGTACCACCTCGGCACCGAAGGCACCTTCACCTCGGACAACGGCAAGGAGACCAAGGTCTACCTCGCCGCCAACCCCTCGCACCTCGAAGCCGTGGACTCCGTCCTCGAAGGCATCGTTCGCGCCAAGCAGGATCGGCTGGACCAGGGCGAGGCCTTCCCTGTACTGCCGATCATGGTCCACGGCGACGCCGCCTTTGCCGGCCAGGGCGTGGTGGCGGAAACGCTTAACCTCTCCCAGCTGCGCGGCTACCGTACCGGCGGCACCATCCACGTCGTGGTGAACAACCAGGTCGGCTTCACCACCGCCCCGTCATCCTCGCGCTCTTCCACCTACTCCACGGACGTCGCCAAGATGATCCAGGCGCCGGTGTTCCACGTGAACGGCGACGACCCGGAGGCCGTGGTCCGCATCGGCCAGCTCGCCTACGAGTTCCGCCAGCGTTTCCACAAGGACGTTGTCATCGACATGGTCTGCTACCGCCGCCGCGGCCACAACGAGGGCGACGACCCCTCGATGACGCAGCCGCTGATGTACAACCTGATCGAGGCCAAGCGTTCGGTGCGCAAGCTCTACACCGAATCACTGATCGGCCGCGGCGACATCACCGAGGACGAAGCCGAGCAGCTGCTCCGCGACTACCAGGAACGCCTCGAGCGCGTCTTCGCGGAAACCCACGCCGCGCAGACCTCACCGATCCCGATCATCACCGCCGATTCCGCCGCGGTGTCCGACCTGGAACGGCCCTCCGCCCAGCAGGGCGACACCGGCGTGAGCGCCCCGGAGTCCACGGCGATCTCCGCCGAGACGCTGGCCCGCATCGGCAAGGCCCACGTCGACTTCCCCGAGGGCTTCACAGTCCACGCCAAGCTCAAGCAGCTGCTTGAGAAGCGTGAGCAGATGTCCCGTGAAGGCGGCATCGACTGGGGCTTCGGCGAACTCGCGGCCTTCGGTTCGCTCAGCATGGAAGGCGTCCCGGTCCGCCTCGCCGGCCAGGACTCGCGCCGCGGCACCTTCGTCCAGCGCCACGCGGTCTTCCACGACCGCGCCAACGGCGACGAGTGGATGCCCCTGGCGCACCTCTCCGAGGACCAGGCCAAGCTGTGGATCTACGATTCGCTGTTGTCCGAATACGCGGCCATGGGCTTCGAATACGGCTACTCCGTTGAGCGGCCGGACGCCCTGGTGCTCTGGGAGGCGCAGTTCGGCGACTTCGTCAACGGCGCGCAGACCATCATCGACGAGTTCATCTCCTCGGCCGAGCAGAAGTGGGGCCAGCGCTCGTCGCTGGTGCTGATGCTGCCGCACGGCTACGAGGGCCAGGGCCCGGACCACTCCTCTGCACGGATCGAGCGCTTCCTGCAGCTCTGCGCGGAAGAGAATATGATCGTAGCCAACCCCACGACGCCGGCCTCGCACTTCCACCTGCTGCGCCGTCAGGCGTACAGCCGGCCGCGCAAGCCGCTGATCATCTTCACCCCTAAGCAGCTCCTGCGCCTCAAGGCCGCGGCGTCCTCGGTGGAAGACTTCACCACGGGCACCTTCCGTCCGGTCATCCCCGAGCACGAGCAGCTGCAGGCCGACGCCGTCGAGCGCGTCCTGTTGGTCTCGGGCCGCCTGTACTACGACCTGCTGTCCACCCGGCAGAAGACCGGCGACACCACGACGGCGATCATCCGGGTCGAGCAGCTGTACCCGCTGCCGGCCGCGGAAATCGCCGCCGAGCTGGCCAAGTACCCGAACGCCGACGTTGTCTGGGCCCAGGACGAGCCCGCCAACCAGGGACCGTGGCCGTTCATCGGCCTGAACCTGCCGGACGCGTTGGACCGCCGCGTGCGCCTCGTCTCCCGGCCCGCCTCGGCGTCCACCGCGGCAGGGTCGATGAAGCGCCACGCAGCCGAGCAGGACGCCCTGCTCAAGCAGGCATTCGCACGTAAGTAGGGCCAGGCTGCCCGGCCGGAAGTGGAACACCACGACTCCGGCCGGGCAGCTTTGTTTAAGGCTTTGAACCGGCATGGGGAATGAAGAGGTAGTCGTGGAAGATCGGAAGCTGCGGATCGCGGCCGTTGGAGATGAGCTGCTGGCCGGCCTGGGTGACCCCCGGGCGCTGGGCTGGCTGGGACGTGTGCTCGCCCGCACCCCGCAGGACGGCCTGGCCCTGGAAAGCTACCCGCTGCCGTGTCCGCAGGAAGGCACCGAGGGCCTCGCCGAGCGCTGGCTCGAGGAGGCGGGCCGCCGCTTCGCCCCGCAGCACGAGAACCGCCTGGTGATCGGCCTGTCCGGCCGCGACATCGAGTTTGGGCTGTCCACCGCCCGCAGCCGGCTCAACCTTGCCAACATCCTGGACTCGGCCTCGCAGAACAAGATCGAGGTCTTTGTCGTCGGGCCGCCGCCGACGCTGGATCCGGCCCAGAACCGCCGGCTCGGCGAGCTCAACACCGCCTTTGCCGACGTCACCACCCGCCGCAAGCACCTGTACGTGGATACCTTCTCGCCGTTGCTGAACCACGAGCACTGGCGTCAGGATCTGGCGGCCAACGGCGGCACCCCCGGACAGGCCGGCTACGGCCTTATGGCCTGGCTGGTGCTGCACCGGGGCTGGTTCCAGTGGCTGCGGATCGACGCGCCGGAGTAAGCACCCCCGGGAGCGTGATCCGCCGCGGCCGCGTGAGCGTCAGACGCGATATATCTTGACCGGCCGGCGGGAGCGTTGTACCGTGTTTCCATAGTCGCGATATATCGCAAGGAGCGGCGCTGGCGTGATCGCTCCGTCCACCCGGAGGAACCATGGAACAGAACTCGTGGACCGTTACCGGTCCCCAGACCATTGACGTCGACGGCGTCCGCTCGCTCAAGCTCGGCATCGTCCGCGGCCGCTTCGACATCGTCACCCACGACGAGGCCGTAGCCCGACTGGAGGTCTCCGAGGTCGACGGCGACCCGCTGGCGGTCAGCCTCACCGATGGCCGCCTCGAGGTCCGCCACCAGCTGCACGGACCGCAGGGATGGTTCAAGAACCTCATGGGTACGGTCAACAACAACTCCAGCAATTCGGTGGTCATCAGCATTGCGCTGCCGGCCGGGGTCGACGTCGAGGCCGGCACCGTCAGTGGCGACGGCATGGTATCCGGCGTCACCGGCCACACCCGGCTGAACACCGTCTCAGGCTCCGTTTTGGCCGACAGCACCTCAGGCGAGCTGGCAGTGAGCACCGTCAGCGGCGAGGTGATCGCCCGCAACCACCACGGCGTGCTGACGGCCAAAAGCGTCTCCGGCGAGGTCACGGCCTCCGGCGAATTCAGCAATATCCGGGCCAACACCGTCAGCGGGGACCTGAGCTTTGACCTGCACAGCTTCACCCAGGACTTCGGCGCCAACTCGGTCTCCGGCGACGTCACCATCCGGTTGCCGCACGACGTCGGCGTGGACATCATCGCGAAGTCGGCCAGCGGCGCGGTGGTGATCGACGACCAGAAGTACACCCAGCCGGGCGGCTCGGTGCAGACGATCGCAGGACCCGACGCCAAACTGATGCTGGTCCGGACCAACTCGGTGTCGGGTAAAACCTCCATCTTCCACAGCCAGCCGGGCCCGGAAGCCGAAGCGGGCCTCTGATGCCCCCGGTCTTTGCCCACGGCGCGCTGCGGCTGTACCTGCTCGCCCTGCTGGAATCCGGCCCCAAGCACGGCTACGAGCTGATCAAGGCACTCAGCGACCGCTTCGGCGGCACCTACTCCCCCAGCGCCGGCACCATCTATCCGCGGCTGGCCAAGCTGGAGGAGGAAGGGCTGGTGGCCACCCGCAGCGAGGGCCGGCGCACCAACTACAGCATCACCGCGGCCGGTTTGGTGGAACTCAACCGGCGCCGCGAGGAACTGGCCGATGTGGAAAACGACATTTCCGCCTCGGTCCGCCGGCTCGCCGACAAGCTGCGGCAGGACATCCGGGTGAACATGCAGGGGTTGCGCGCGGATCTGGCCGCCACGGCCGAAGCAGCCCGCACCACCGCCCGCAGCGCCGCCTCCCCGGCCGGTGCCCGCTACTCCAAGGACGGTGACCGCAGGCTGCGGGAGGCCGAGATGCTGGTGCAGTCCTTCCGGGACGACGTCCGGATCGAGCTGCGCCGGCACGCCGGGACCAGCCCCATCACCCCGGTCACCCTCGAAACCGTCAAAACAGTCCTGGACCAGGCGCGGATCTCCATCCGGAACTCACTGGAGGGCTGAGCCGTACCGCCGGCGGGCTCCCGGTTCGCGGCGGGTCCGCCGATGTGGGAGACTTGAGGGCAGCTCTTTTGAGTACCAAGATTAAGGAGGCCAGCTATGAGCAAACGTGCACGTAAACGTCGTGACCGTAAGCGTGGCGGCGCGAACCACGGTAAGCGCCCCAACACCTAAGCCACGGCTTGGATTGACAGCTTTAAGTGAAAGACCCCGGGAACCTCACGGTTCCCGGGGTCTTTCGCTGTTCCGGCGTCTGTCGCTGTGGTGGGTCGCTCAGGCGTCGGCGTCGGCCGGGCGGATCGAGTGGATCCGGTCCAGGATGGAATTCTTGAGGTTCTCCGGCGCGGCCTCGGTGCAGGAGCGCTTCACCATAACGCGGATGACGCACTCAAGGTCATACTGCTCGTGGCACTCCGGGCACTCGTCCAGGTGGTCCTTGATCTCGGCGATGTCGTCGTGCGTCAGGGCCCCGTCGAGGTACTCGTAGATGCGCTGCATCCTGGTGTCGTCGCAGTCGCCCAGTCCCTGGCAGTCGCTCATTTCCTGTTCTCCTGATTGTTGCTTTCTGCTGCCGCGGCGGGATCGCCCGCGGCCCTGAATCCCCGCTCGGCGGCGTAGTCGGCCAGCATGTCCCGCAGCATTCTCCGGCCGCGGTGCAGCCGGGACATGACGGTCCCGATCGGGGTGTTCATGATGTCCGAAATTTCCTTGTACGCGAAGCCCTCGACGTCGGCAAAGTAGACAGCCAGCCGGAATTCCTCCGGGATCGACTGCAGGGCACGCTTCACGTCCGAATCCGGCAGGTGGTCCAGCGCTTCAGCCTCGGCCGAGCGCAGCCCCGTCGACGTGTGCGACCCGGCACGGGCCAACTGCCAGTCCTCGATGGTGTCCGAGTTGGACTGCAGCGGCTCCCGCTGGCGCTTGCGGTACAGGTTGATGTACGTGTTGGTGAGGATCCGGTACAGCCAGGCCTTGAGGTTCGTTCCGGGCTTGTACTGGTGGAAAGCGGAAAAGGCCTTCGTGTACGCCTCCTGGACCAGGTCCTCGGCGTCCGCGGGATTGCGTGCCATCCGCATCGCGGCAGAGTACAGCTGGTCCACGTACTGCATTGCGTCGCGCTCGAAGCGGACGCGGCGCTCGTCAGTGCTCTCGGCGGCCGTGTCCAGCGGCTGGCCGGTGCCGTCCGCCGCTACGGTTTCCACGGCAGCCCGCTCCGCGGCCGGGTCATCCGCGACTGTGGTTTCCGCCGCACTAGTGGCGGTACCTGTCTTGGCGGGTTGGGCGTCGTCGTTTCCGGCGACCTCGTGCATGGCCGCAACGGCCGGATCCATGGTGCTCATTGCGTTCAAGTCTACTGTCACCTTCCGGCGGGTGCCCGAAGTTCCCGTGAAGGCCATGGCCCACGGGTCTGCGGGGGCTGCTTCCAGCAGCCCGGATTCTTTCACCAGAACCAAATCTCCGCCTTCCTCTGCTGCGTTCGCCCTTGTTTTTCCGGCCCGATCTTCGGCTGGAATCTGCCATGCACAACCCCGCACAACGGGCAAATATTCCGCAAAGGTGCAAGACTAGAACCGGTTCTCCCGCACAGCGTTCGCGGTCCGTTCATCCAGGAGGAAATTCATGTCCTTTGTCCGCTTTCTCGCCCGCCCCATGCTCGCCTCCAGTTTCGTGCTCGCAGGCATGGACAAGCTACGGAACGCGGATGACACTGCGGCACAGCTGTCCCCCGTGCTGCGCCGCGCAGCTGAATCCCTGCCCTTCCAGACGAACGAGCTGGTCCTGGCCCGGGTGATCGGCGGCACGCAGGTGGGCGCCGGCATCTGCCTGGCCCTCGGCAAGGCCTCCCGCCTCTCCGCGACCGTGCTGGCCGTGATTTCGGCACTGAACGGCTTCGTGGAATGGCGCAGTGCGGATATCTCCTCCAAGCAGGGCCGCGACGCCCGGCGCAAGCAGCTGCTGAAGAACGTTTCCCTCACCGGCGGCGTCCTGCTGGCGTCCGTGGACACCGCCGGCAAGCCGAGCCTGGCCTGGCGTGCCGAGCACCTCGCGGCCGACGCCCGGAAGACCACGGCCCACCTCGCGGCCGATGCGCGGAAGACTACGGGCAAGAAGCTGAAGAAGGCTGACAAGGCGGTCCGCAAGGCCGTGGACCACGCCGTCGGAGCATAAGACGGCAATGACTGGCACCACCCACACCGCGGCTGCCACTTCTCTACCGGCCGGCGGCGGTCCGCACTGGCGCGCGCCGTTCGCGGAGCGTCCGGTCGACGCCACCGTCACGGTGCCCGGGTCGAAGTCCCTGACCAACCGCTACCTTGTCCTGGCGGCCCTCGCCGACGGCCCTTCCCGGCTGCGGACCCCGCTGCACTCCCGCGACTCGGCCCTGATGATCGAGGCGCTGCGGCAGCTGGGGGCCACCATTACCGAGGTGCCCGGCGACGGAGCCTACGGCCCGGACCTGGAAATCACGCCGATCGCCCTGGCTGCTGACAGCGGTACCGCAACCGAGGCCGTAATTGACTGCGGCCTGGCCGGCACGGTCATGCGCTTTGTGCCTCCGGTCGCCGCGCTGCGCCGCGGCGAGTCCCGCTTCGACGGCGATCCGCATGCCCGCAAACGCCCGATGGGCACCATCATCGAAGCGCTCACCGGACTTGGTGTGGCGGTCAGTGCGCCCGACGGCGGACCGGCGTCGTCGTTGCCCTTCGCCGTACACGGCACGGGCGACGTCCGCGGCGGCCACCTAGTCATTGACGCCAGCGCGTCATCCCAGTTCGTCTCCGCCCTGCTGCTGGCCGGCGCGCGCTTTAGCGAGGGGCTCCACCTGGAACACCGCAGCAGCGAAGACTCAGGCAAGCCGGTGCCCAGCCTGGACCACATCAACATGACGGTCGCGGTGCTGCGCGGCGTGGGCGTGGCGGTTGACGACTCCGTGCCGAACCAT
This sequence comes from Arthrobacter sp. SD1074B, assembly GCF_056780195.1. Classification (NCBI taxonomy): domain Bacteria; kingdom Bacillati; phylum Actinomycetota; class Actinomycetes; order Micrococcales; family Micrococcaceae; genus Arthrobacter; species Arthrobacter sp. SD1074B. The sequence continues at coordinate 2,643,957 of NZ_JBRAZT010000001.1, forward strand.
TGGGTCGTCTCCCCCGGACCGATCCGGGCCTTCGACCTGCGGATCGAGCAGGATCTTTCCAACGCCGGACCCTTCCTCGCGGCCGCCCTTGCCACCGGTGGGACCGTGCGCATCCCCAACTGGCCGGCCGAAACCACCCAGGTGGGAGACCTCTGGCGCGCCATCCTCGCCACCATGGGGGCAACGGTTACCGTCGACGACGGCACGCTGACCGTCACCGGCGGCCCGGAGATCAAGGGTGGCAACTTTGACGAGACCAGTGAGCTGGCGCCGACTGTCGCAGCGCTCTGTGCGCTCGCCACCGGGCCCTCACGGCTCACCGGCATCGCGCACCTGCGCGGCCACGAGACGGACCGGCTCGCGGCGCTGGTGACCGAGATCAACCGGCTCGGCGGCGACGCCGAAGAGACCGCCGACGGACTCATCATCCGCCCGGCTCCGCTGCACCGCGGCGTCGTGCACAGCTACGCCGACCACCGCATGGCCACCGCCGGCGCCATTCTCGGCCTCGCCGTCCCCGGCGTCGAGGTCGAGGACATCGCCACCACAGCCAAGACCATGCCCGACTTTCCCCAGCTCTGGGATGCCATGCTGGCACAAGGAGCCTCCGCCGGGAAGGACGCCGCCGGTGGCCCGCAGCACTGACTCCTGGGACGAATCCGACGTCCGGATCCGGCCCAACAAAAAGGGCACCCGGCCCCGCACCAAGGACCGGCCCAGCCACGACGACGCCGTCACCGGACGCATCATCACCGTTGACCGCGGACGCTACACCGCCGTCGTCGCCGAAGGCACCGGCACGGAACGGAAGATCATCGCAGCCCGCGCCCGGGAACTGCGCCGCAACCCCGTCGTTGCCGGGGACTTCGTCTCCCTCGTCGGCGACGTCAGCGGCGAGCCTGACACGCTGGCGCGGCTGGTCAAGATCCAGGACCGCCGCACCCTGCTGCGCCGCAGCGCGGACGATACGGACCCGATCGAACGCGCCGTCGTCGCCAACGCCGACCAACTGGTCGTCGTCGTTGCCGCCGCGAACCCGGAACCGCGCACCGGGTTCATCGACCGGGCCCTGGTGGCCGCCTACGACGCCGGGATCGAGCCGCTGCTGCTCGTGACGAAGGCGGACGTCAAGGATCCCGCCGAACTGCTCGCCAACTACCAGCACCTCGACTTCCCGGTGATCATCTCCAAGACGGCGGATTCGGCCGCCTCCGGCATCGACGCCCGATCCGATGACGGCTTGTCCGCCCGGCTGGACAAGGCCGCCGTCTCACAGCTGCGCGCCTACCTGGACGGAAAGGTCACCGTCATGCTGGGCCACTCCGGCGTCGGCAAATCCACCATGGTGAACGCGCTCACCGGTGCCGAACGTGCCACCGGTGGCGTCAACGCCGTCACCGGCCGCGGCCGGCACACCTCGTCCTCCGCGCTGGCGCTGAAGGTCAACGACGCGCCCCCCGGGAGCTGGATCATCGACACCCCCGGCATCCGCTCCTTCGGCCTGGCCCATGTGGATCCGGACCGGATCCTGCGTTCCTTCCCGGACCTGGCGCCGGGAACCGAGGACTGCGAGCGGGGCTGCAAGCACGATGCCTCCGCCGTCAACTGCGGGGTGGACGCCTGGGTGCAGGGCGGCCACGCCGGCCCGTCCGGCCCGGCCCGGCTCGCCTCGCTGCGCCGGTTGCTCGGCACGGATCCCCGGCTGGAAGCGCAGGACACCAAGGAGCTCGGCAGCGTCTCCTAGTAGCACCCCTGGCTGGGGCTCGTGGCAGGCCCTCCTGGCAGGGGAGACGTGGCCTCCCGGCCCGCGGCGCGTTTTGGCGGTAGTTTGGAGGCATGAGCCAACCCGCTTCGAGCTACAACGATGACCTGCGCCTTGCCCATGTACTGGCAGATTCCGTAGATTCCCAGACCATGAACCGCTTCAAGGCGCTCGACCTTCGGATCGAGACGAAGCCGGACCTCACTCCCGTCACCGATGCCGACAAGGCCGCCGAGGAAGCCATCCGCGGGCAGCTGTCCCGTTCCCGGCCCCGCGATGCCGTCCTCGGCGAGGAGTTCGGCAGCTCCGGCCACGGCTCGCGCCGCTGGATCATCGACCCGATCGACGGCACCAAGAACTTCGTCCGGGGCGTCCCGGTGTGGGCCACCCTGATCGCCCTGGTCGACGAAGGCGAACCCGTGGTCGGCGTCGTCAGCGCCCCCGCCCTGGGCAAACGCTGGTGGGCGGCCAAGGGCGCCGGTGCCTACACTGGCCGTTCCCTGGCCGCGGCCACCCGGCTGAAAGTCTCGAACGTCTCCCGGCTCGCCGACGCGTCGCTGTCCTACTCGAGCCTGGGCGGCTGGAAGCAGCGTGGCAACCTCGACGAGTTCCTGGGCCTCACCGAGGAGGTCTGGCGCACCCGCGCGTACGGCGACTTCTGGTCCTACTGCCTGGTGGCCGAAGGCGCGGTCGACATCGCCTGCGAGCCCGAGCTCAACCTCTATGACATGGCCGCGCTGGTACCGATCGTGACGGAAGCCGGCGGCCGCTTCACCTCACTCGAGGGTGAGGACGGCCCCTTCGGCGGCAACGCACTGGCCACCAACTCCATCCTGCACTCGGAGGTCCTCAAACGCCTCAACCCGGGCCTGGACGACCTGCTCTAGCCGCCCGGCCACGGCAGTCCGTAACACAACGCTTCACATTCCCGCTTGCCTTTTCGGTGCGCACGGCCATGTCCTAGGCTCGAACCAGGTCACGAGTGCCAGCGCTAAACCCCGGTTTGCTGGCCGGCAACCCTCCATTCGCGGCGGGGTGCCCCGGGTGACGACCTGGCCGGTCCGGAGCGGACGCGGCAAGCGCGGATCCCCTGTGAGCGGGGTCCTTTTTGAGCGAGGTCCCATGACGACTGCCACCATTCCTACCCACCCCACCGCCAGCGCGGGGCTTTCCGGAGCACACTTCGACGCCGCCCGTCGGCCGCTGTCCGCCGTGTCCGGCGCCGAGATCCTGGCCCCGCTGATCCAGGGCGGCGAGGTCCGCTACGCCAACCTCGACTACGGCGCCTCGGCCCCGGCGCTGTCCGTGGTGTCCGCCTACCTGAACGAGATTCTGCCGTACTACGCCAGCGTGCACCGCGGCGCCGGCTACGCCTCCCAGCTCAGCACCTCGGTGTACGAGAACGCCCGGAACATCGTCCGGGGCTTCGTCGGCGGACGCGCGGACGACTCGGTGATCTTCACCCGGAACACCACCGACTCGCTGAACCTGCTGGCCGGCTGCCTGCCCGTTGCCGGCGGCCAGCACACCGGCGAGGTGCTTTACCTCGACATTGAACACCACGCCAACCTGTTGCCCTGGCAGAACGTCCCGCACCGGAGCGTCGTCGCCGCCGCCACCCTGGCCGGCACCGTGGCGCGGCTCCGGGCCGAGCTCGCCCTCGGCGGCGTGAGCCTCTTGGCCGTCACCGGCGCATCCAACGTCACCGGCGAAATCCTGCCGATCCGTGAGCTGGCAGCCCTGGCGCACGAATTCGACGCCCGGATTGTCGTCGACGCCGCCCAGCTGGCCCCGCACCGCCGCATCAACATCGCCGCGGACGACGTCGACTACCTCGCCTTCTCCGGCCACAAGCTCTACGCCCCGTTCGGCGCCGGCGTACTGGTGGGCCGGCCGGACTGGCTCGACGCCGGGACCCCGCACCTAGCCGGGGGCGGCGCCGTGCGGGATGCGCGGCTGGACACGGTCAGCTGGACCACCGGCCCGGCCCGCCACGAGGGCGGCTCCCCCAACGTCCTGGGCGCCGCCGCGCTGGCCCGCGCCAGCCAGGTGATCGAGGCGCTCGACGAAAAGCAGTGGCACGCCCACGAGGACACCATCCGTTCCTTCCTGGTGGAGGGGCTGCAGCGGATCGAGGGTGTGAGCGTCCACCACATCTTCGAGGACACGGCCCGGGGAGAGGGACCCGGGACGATCGGCGTCGTGAACTTCTCGGTCGCCGGATACGACGCCGGCCTGGTCGCCGCGTACCTCTCCGCTGAGCACGGCATCGGCCTGCGCGATGGCCGGTTCTGCGCCCATCCGCTGCTGAAGCGGCTGGGCCTGCCGGCCGGGTCGCTCCGCGCCAGCTTCGGCCTCGGGTCCCGGCTCGACGACGCCCAGCGGCTGCTTGCCGGGCTGCAGGAGCTGCGGCGGAGCGGCCTCGGCTGGGACTACGTGGTGGACGCCGGCCGCTGGGTGCCGGCCAACGACTCGCGCAGCTACCCGCACTGGGCACCGAACACGCCGGGCACCGCCGGCGCTGCCCCCTGCACCCTCGACTAGCCGGTCCGCCGCCTGGCCGGCGGCGCCCGACTCGGGAGGCCCCCGCCTCCGGCCGCGTGCGGTAAATTCGGAGGGTACTTACCTATTGCTGCCGAAGGAGATCGCACGTGGCACGCGGCGGCCCCAAACTCCACCACCAGCGGCGGCAGGAGCTCGGCCAGAGCTTCCAGGACGGCGGCGAGCACTACGACCGGGTCCGCCCGGGCTACCCCGCGGACTCGGCCGATTGGCTGATCCCCGCCGGGGCCCGGGACGCCGCCGATCTGGGCGCGGGCACCGGCAAGTTCACGGCGCTCCTCGTCGAACGGGGGCTCCGGACCGTGGCCGTCGATCCATCCCCGGACATGCTCGAACAACTGCGCCGCTCCCTGCCGGGCGTCACCGCCGTCGAGGGCACCGCCGAACATACCGGCCTGGCGTCCGGAGCCTTCGACCTGGTCACGGTGGCCCAGGCGTGGCACTGGTGCGATCCCCTGCTAGCCAGCACCGAGGCCGCCCGGATCCTGCGCCCGCACGGCATCCTCGGCCTGATCTGGAACCAACTCGACACCTCGGTCCCCTGGGTGCACCGGCTTTCGCGCATTATGCACGCCGGGGACGTCCACAAGCCCGACTTCAGACCGCCGCTGGGACCTGAATTCCGCGGGCTGCAGAGCCACCTCACCCGCTGGGAGGATCCCGTCACCAGCCAGGACATCATGGAACTGGCCAAGTCCCGGAGTTACTACCTGCGGGCGGCCGAGGCCACCCGCGCCAAAGTCCTCAGCAACCTCGACTGGTATCTGCACGAGCACCTCGGGCGCACTCCGGGCGAGCCCCTGCCGCTCCCCTACCTGACGCAAAGCTGGCGTGCCGCCCGGGCCTGAGTTTGGCGCATTGCACTGAAGGCATGCCGCGCCTATTATTTCGGTGTGCCTAACTTTTCTTTGTAGGCATCCTGGAACTTTTGGGAGCCGCAGTGCTTGATGTCACCGGACACGAACCCGGGCCCGCGGGGCCGCCGCCTGCCCGCAAGGTCCGGGGCAGCCGCCGCGCCCTGCTGGGCCTGCTCGGCCCGGCGTTCGTGGCCGCCATCGCCTACGTGGATCCCGGCAATGTCGCCGCCAACCTCACGGCCGGGGCACAGTACGGCTACCTGCTGGTGTGGGTCCTCGTCGCGGCCAACGTCATGGCGGTGCTGGTCCAGTACCAGTCCGCCAAACTCGGCATCGTCACCGGCAAAAGCCTTCCCGAGATCCTGGGCGAGCGGCTCCGGCCGGTGTGGCGCCGCGCTTTCTGGGTCCAGGCTGAAATCGTGGCGGCAGCGACCGACCTCGCCGAGGTGGTGGGCGGCGCCGTCGCCCTGTACCTGTTGTTCGGTCTCCCCCTGCCCCTTGGGGCCGTGATCGTCGGCGGCATTTCCATGGCACTGCTCGCCGTGCAGAGCCGGAACCAGCAGCGGCCCTTCGAGTTCGTCATCATTTTCCTGCTCGGCATCATCACCGTCGGGTTCCTGGCCGGACTGTTCATCAGCCCACCCGATCCCGGCGGCGTCGTGGCCGGACTTGTGCCCGGCTTCCAGGGCCCGGACACGGTGCTGCTGGCCGCGAGCATGCTCGGCGCGACCGTGATGCCGCACGCCATCTACGTCCACTCTGCGCTCTCCCGGGACCGGCACCGCCCAAACCCCCATCTCCACGTCCCGCCGCACGCGATGGCGCGGCTGGTCAAGGCCACGCGCTGGGACGTGGTCGCGGCCCTGGCCGTGGCCGGTATCGTCAACATCGGCATGCTGCTGCTGGCCGCGTCCACTCTCGGCGGTGAAGAGGGCACGGACACCATCGAGGGCGCCCACGCCGCCATCACCGCCAACCTGGGCCCGGTCGTCGGCGTGGTATTCGCCGTCGGCCTGCTCGCCTCCGGCCTGGCCTCCACCTCGGTGGGCTGCTACGCCGGCGGCACCATCATGCAGGGCCTGCTGAAGGTCCGGATTCCGCTGATGACGCGCCGGGTGCTCACCCTGATCCCCGCGGTCGTCCTGCTGGCCGTGGGCTTCGACCCCACCTGGGGGCTCGTGCTCAGCCAGGTGGTGCTCAGTTTCGGGATCCCGTTCGTCCTGGTTCCGCTCGTGGTGCTGACCAGCAGCAAGCCCCTGATGGGCCGCTTCGCCGACGGGATGGCCCTGCGGGTCGCCGCGATCGTTAGCGTGGTCCTGGTGGTGGCACTGAACCTGGTCCTGCTGTGGCTCACCTTCACCGGCGCCGCCGGACGGTAGGCTTGGGGCTGTGAAGACCAGTCCGCCCTCCTCCTCGATCGAGGATTACGTCAAGGTCATCTACTCCTTTACGGAGTGGCAGGACAAGCCGATCACCTCCACGCAGCTGGCCCAGCGCCTCGGCGTCGCCAATTCCTCGGTCTCCGAGATGGTCCGCAAACTCAAGGACCAGGGCCTGGTGGACCACAAGCCGTACAGCGCCGTCACCCTGACCGACGACGGCGTGCGGCTGGCCCTTTCGATGGTCCGCCGGCACCGCCTGATTGAGACCTTCCTGGTGCAGGAGCTCGGCTACCGGTGGGACGAGGTCCACGACGAAGCGGAGCTCCTGGAACACGCCGTCTCGGACACCTTTATCGAGCGGATGGCCGCCAAACTGGGCAACCCGGTCCGGGACCCGCACGGCGACCCGATTCCCGCCGCCGACGGCACGGTCCTAATGCCGCCGGCCTACCGGATGAGCGAGCTTGACGAGGGCCATACCGGCCGGATCACCCGGATCAGCGACGAGAACCCCGAGTTGCTGCGCTACCTTGCTGCCCAGCAGATCGATCTCGACGCCGCCGTCGAGGTCCTGGGCCGGAAACCGTTCGGCGGCCCGCTCGTCGTCCGGATCGGCGCAGGGTCAGCCCTGCGCGACGTCGACCTCGCCGACGAGGTGGCCTCCGCGCTCTGGGTGCACAGCGACGCCGCCCACTCCGGCTGCAGCGTCGCCCGTCAGGAGGAGCGAAGGAATGCTTGAGCAAAGGCCCTTTGGAAACACTGGAATCGAAGTCTCCATCGTGGGGCTTGGGGCCGGCCAGATCGGCGAAAGCGACGTCACCGAGGCCGAAGCCGCCGAGGTGCTCAACGGAGCCTTGGATCTCGGCGTCACGTTGATCGACACCGCCGCCAGTTACGGGCTGAGCGAAGAGCGGATCGGCCGGCACCTCGGCCGGCGCCGGGACGAATTTGCGCTGTCAACCAAGGGCGGGGCCGGGGTCAACGGTCAACGGGACTGGTCGCCGGGCAGCGTGCTTGGGAGTATCGAGCAGTCGTTGCGCTTGACCCGGTCGGAGCGGATCGACGTCTTCTACCTGCACTCCTGCCCGCTTGACGTCCTGCGGCGCGGCGACCTGCAGGACACCCTGGACCAGGCCGTGGCTGCCGGAAAGATCGGCGTTGCGGGCTACAGCGGTGACAATGAGGCGCTAGACTTCGCTGTCGACTCCGGCCGGTTCGCGGCGATCGAAACCAGCGTCAACATAGCCGACCAATGGAATCTCTGAAACGTCCTCGGCCGGCGGCCCGAACTCGGAGTGATCGCCAAGCGCCCCATCGCGAACGCGCCGTGGCGGTTCGCCCAGCGGCCAGCCGGGAACTACGCAGAACTCTACTGGGAACGGCTGCAGGCTCTCGAACTGGACCCGGACGGCCTGGATTGGGCCGAGTTCGCCCTGCGCTTCACGGTGTACGCTCCCGGTGTGGACACCGCCATTGCCGGCACGGCCAAACTGGCCCACTTGCGCCGGAACATCGCGGCCGCCGGTCGTGGACCGCTCCCGGCTGCGGCCCTGGAAAGCATCGACCGCGCCTGGCGCGCCGTGGGCTCCGGATGGCCGGCCTCGACCTGACGGCCGTTAGTCCGGGGCGTCAGCTCCCCCGTTGTCATCACTGTCGCGCGGCGGGTTCCGGATCCCGACGGCGGACGCCGCGGCGCCGGCGATGAAGAGTCCGGCGGTGACCGCCGCGGTGCCGTGCAGTCCCGCCGTCGTGATGACCGGGCCGGTGATGAGTCCGGCGAATGCGATGGCCACCAGTCCCGCGATGCGGGCGACGGCGTTGTTCACGGCCGAGCCGATGCCGGCTTCTGCGGGGTCCACGGCGCCGAGGATCGCCGCGGTCAGCGGCGCCACGGTCACGGCCAGGCCGATCCCGAAGACCACCAGCCCGGGGAAGACCTGGCCGAAATAGTCCAGCGGCAGGCGGATGCCCAGCAACATTAGGAATCCCGCCGCGCACAGCAGCGGCCCTGCCGTCATGAACCAGCGCGGACCGTAGCGGCCGGACAGCGTGCCCACGCGTGCGGACAGCAGCAGCAGTATCGCGGTGGAGGGCAGCAGGGCGAAGCCTGCGGCGGTGGCACCCAGGCCGGCAACCTGCTGCAGGAAAAGCCCCAGGACGAAAAAGCCGAGGTTCAGCGCACCGTAGATGACTGTGGTGGCGATGTTGCCCCAGCCGAAGTTGCGGATCGCGAAGAGCCGCAACGGCATCATCGGCGCCGGCGTGCGCCGCTCATGGAGCAGGAACCCGGTGAGGCCGGCGACGCCGAGCACCAGCGGCAGCCAGACCTGCGGGGCGCCCCAGCCAAGGCTCCCGCGTTCGATGAAGGCGTAGACGATGCCGCCCAGGCCGACGATCGCCAGGACGGTTCCGGTGATGTCGATCGTGCTGCCGGGGGGCCGCTCCAGGTCCAGTTCACGCAGCCGGCGCAGCGCAGGCCAGACAGCCACCGCCGGGACGATGTTGAGGAAGAAGATCAGCCGCCAGGTGAACACGTCCACGGAAATCCCGCCCAGCACCGGGGCGGCGACGATGGCACCGGAGGTCCACGCCGACCACTTGCCGATCGCGGCGGACTGGGCCGGCCCGCTGAAGACCGTCACGATCAAGGCCAGCGAACTGGGAACCAGGAGAGCACCTGCGATGCCCTGCAGGCCGCGCGCCACGATGAGCGACTCCCCGTTCCACGCCAGGCCGCAGAGCACGGAGGTGGCGGTGAAACCGGCCAGGCCCCACTGCAGGACCCGGACCCTGCCGAACTGGTCCGAGAGGGAGCCTGCCACCAGGATCAGCGCCCCCAGGGTCAGCAGGTAGGCGTCCACCACCCATTGCTGGACCACCAGGCCGCCGCCGAGTTCCCGGTCAATCGCCGGGAGCGCAAGGTTGACCACCGAACCGTCCAGAAAGGCCATAAAGGACGCGATGATCGCCACGTACAGCACGCGCTTTTCAAGGCTGGACAAGACTGCGGCGGGGTTGCCGGACATGGCTGCTGCCTTCCTCACTGCCTGCCTGACGGCGGGGCACCGGGTTTGGGATGAGCCTAGCACCGGCCGTCTGCGGATCTGTTGGGGTGCCCCGATCCCGTAAAGTTGAAGGATGGTTACGAGACGTGAAGCTGCCCAGATTCTTGATATTCCGCTGGAAATGGCGCATCGTCACGGCATTCCGTCCCGTCTGACCGATGCCGAGCTGGGCGAACTGCTGGACAGTCCGCCGGCCTGGCTCCTCCAGTCGAAAGCGAACCGGACGGGCAAACGCCCGGTCTGGGTCCAGCTGACCTGCGCTGTCTGCGGATTCTCCGAGGCGGCGCGGCCGAAGAAGTGGTGGGCGGAGTTCAGCCACGTCTGCTGCGCCCACCACGCCCCGTACGAGCTGCCCGCACTCGGCGCCGGTGAAGTCCGCAGCGAGTACGAGGGAGTCGGGAGCCGCTTCGTCGGCATCGTGGACGTCGCGGTACCCGAGGCGTAGCCTTAAAAGCACGGGCTCATCCCGGGCCCCCACCTTTAGGGAGCGCGCAATGCCTGACAAGTCGCCGCACCGGCACCTGAGCAAGAAGCCGGTCAAAACCATCAAGGAAAAACGGGCCGAAAAGAAGGCCAAGCACATCGTGGACGAGCACACCGATCCGGTGGCGCACATCAAGAAGCGGTGATCGCCGCCCGCACAAGAGGAACACAGCCAGCACAACAAAAAGGCCGGAAGCTGATGCTTCCGGCCTTTTGCTACGGGGTGGAGCGTCCGTTGCCGGGGCTCCGTGAGTGGAGATGGGGGGAATTGAACCGCCCCAGCCGCCACCATAGGCCCCGAAAAATGCCTAGATTCCGCGGATCACACCCAACAAGACTAACCGAATTGAAGCTGATTCAACGCATCTGTGCACTTAGTGCACAGCCTAATTGGCGCATTCGAAGCGCTGCTGCAGCGCAATCCTGGCCTCCGTCGGAAGGGACGCGATCCAGTCGGAGAGGACACTCTTCGTCACCATGACGTCCTCGGCCAGCTCGTCGATGGAGTTCGACCATGGGGCGTGTTCCCACACCGCTTCCCAGGATACGAGTCGGTGTGCCGCCAGTGCGCGAACCTTCCGTTCTACCGCTGGCGGCTGGCACTCCCGGTGCCCTGCCTCGATGTGCACGAGTTCGTGAGTTATGGCGCAACGCTTCTCCCTGAGGGTTAGTCGCTCGTCATAGTAGATCGTCCGTCCGTCTGTGGCCGCCACTAGGAATCCCGGGAGGCGGGTAGCGACGACATGCACGCCGAGCTCGGCCGCCAGTCCCTCCCCAGAATCCATGCCGCAACCTTAGTAGCAGGCTCCGACAGTGAAGGATTGTTACTCGACGTCCTGGGATTCTTCGCCTGCCTGCGCTGCCCTGGCTGATTCATGCTTGCCCTCGGATTCGGTCTCAGTGTTGCCGGCCATACGCTCGAAGTCGGGACGCGACTTCTTCGGCGCCGGGAACTGGACGACATTGTCCGGGCTCTCCTCGGCCCCCGTACGCCGGCCGTCAAGCCAGTCCTGCATCTCACGGGAGATTGCCTTGAGCATGTCCTTCGACTCGTCGGGCAGCCGTCCGGCGCCGACCAGGAGGAGGTCGTTCGGGTTCTCCGGTTCGATGTCGATCCCGAGTGTGCGGGCCGCGGCGAGGACCAGGTCGCGCTGGCTGACGTTGAGCGCACGGGATAGGCCGGCGATCGTCTCGGTGGTCGGCCAGCGGGTGAAGCCGTCCTTGACGATGGACTGGAGGGCGCGGGCTTTGGGGACGCCGCCGGCGCGCTTGGAGATTGTCTCGTAGGAGTCGTCCTTCTTTGCTGCGAGGACGATCTGCTGGAAGTTGGGGCCTGATGTCGATGTCATGCTCTGAGCTTTCCTATGGGTGCTGTGGAGCGCAACGCGCATGGTGCGCACTATGCCTACCGGTAGGCGGTACCCCTAATTCTAGGTTTCCGCCTACCAAAAAAGCCCCCCATCTAGCAGCTGATTAATGCTGGTGCGGAAAACAAGCACTGTCAGTGCTTGACGTGACGCCTACCGGTAGGCAATACTTCAAGGGCAGCAGAACAAGGCAACCCGCCTACCGAACAAAAAGGAGAGCTCATGTCACCCTGGCGCACTAAGGCCCGTTGGCCGAAAGGAACGTACATGCAACTGGTCTCAAAGGAAGCGCTCTGCGCTTACCTGATTACCCAGAAAGACATCGACGCCCACAAGAAAGGCGCCCCATTGCCGCACAAGATGACCCAGCGGGGGCTGGCTGACCGAATCGGCAAGCACCCCAGCTTCATCAACCACCTCACCAGCGGCCGGCGCAAGTGCCTGCTCCCAGAAACGGCAGAGCGAATTTCGGAGGTGCTTAACGCGCCACTGGAGGTTCTATTCGTGTCTGTGGCACCGTCTGCCAAGCGTCAGATCACGCAGTCACAGCACTTGCAAGTGGCTTAGGAAAGGACACGCCGACATGACGCAGTCAATGGCTCTGGAAGACACCACGTGGACCGAGGAGGCCGTCGCAACGATCGCGGACCTCGCGAAACGCGGAGGCACTGTCACTGCCGACGACCTCCGCCGGAACCACCGCCCCGCACCACACCCGAACCGGGTCGGGTCCGCGTTCAGGATCGCTCGCTCCCGCGGCCTAATCACCCAGGCCGGCATCTCCACGTCCCGGCACCGGTCCAGGCACGGCGGGATCCTCCGCGAATGGGTGGCGGCATGAGCACCTACCTCACCGTCCCGGAAGTAGCGCAGATGTTCCAGATCTGCGAACAGACGGTCCGCAACCGGGTGAACGGCGGCCAGTGGCCAGCATGGCGGGACGGCCGCCAGATGCGGTTCGGTCCCGAGGAAATCGAAGCGATCCGCCGAAAAGGATCCCAGGGCCCAGCCCCGGACAAAGCCCAGCGCAGGACCCGCAACCGGCAGCTCCGCGAAACCCGGATCTTCGCCCAATAGAAAAGGGCCCCGCAGCCGGCCAAAGCATCGCGGGACCCAAGAACAAGCAAGCGGCTCATCTACAAGGAGGATACCTGATGGACCAGCGTTTCCAGTTTACCAAGGAGCAGGCCGAGAAGGCCGCCCGGGTGGCGATCATCAACTACTACGAGCGGTACCCGAACGACTGGCAGGACGAGGACGCCCTCGCCTACGAGGTCAGCGGCATGCTGGGGATCCGGCCGCAGCCGGCCTACATCGCCAACGCGCTGCAGGCCCTCGACGATCTTCGCCAGGTCGAGAACGGCACCCACGACCGGCTCGACCTGAACGCCGCACGGACCCGGGACAACACCGAGGCCCTAGTGGAGGAGTTCGAGGGCGATCTCCTTACAGCGATCCGCGATGTCGTGGCCGAGTTCCGCACCCGCGAGGTCTTCGTCCCCTCGGCGGTGGCGGCATGAGCCGGCAGCGTATCCACCTGACCGAGCGTGGCGAGTGGGTCGTCGACTGCCTCGGTGCCCTGGCCGCCATTGTCGTGATCCCCGGCTCGCTGCTGGTTTTCGGGAAGCTGGTCGGACTGTGAACGCCTGCGAGCACCCCTCCGCCACATACGACAAGGGTGCGACCACCTGCTCGACGTGCGGAACGGACCTGTCATGAACGCCATTGAAGTAACCACCGAAACGAAGATCAACCACTGGGAGCTAGGGCGTTTGTTCTGGCAGTGGGACAGCGAGCAGCAAGCGCACTTCCTGCACGGTATGGCGATCGGGTTCACCGAAGTCGGCGGCCTGGGTCCTCACTACCAGCTGCACGCCATCCCCGGCCACCTCGAAGGCCACTACCTACGGGACACGCAGGACCTCATCGAGAAGTTCCACGAGTACTTCAGGGATGAGTCATGAACTGCTACTGCCGGGGCCAGGCTATCTGCCCGAACTGCGGCGAACACACCTGCACCGACTGCAACTGCAACGACACACACCACGGAAAGGACAACTCGTGACCACCAAGACCAAGGCCCAGGTGAAGGGACTGACCTTCACGCATTCGGGCCACCGCTACAAGCTCGACGGGCTCCCGGTCACCGGCGTGACCACCATCCTCAATGGCGGCATCCCGAAGCCCGCCCTTGTCTACTGGGCCGGGAAGGTCGTGGCGGAGTACGTCGAAGCGAACCCCACCGAGATTGAATCCTTGCGGGCCCGGGACGAGGTAGACATGGTCCGGGAACTCGCTGCAGTGCCGGCCAAGGTCCGGGACGAAGCAGGTGTGCGCGGCACTGCCGTGCACGACTTCGCCGAAGCCCTGGCCTCGACTGGGTCCGTTGAGGACGTCCCGGACGACCTCGCCGGGTACGTCGAGGGCTACGCGGACTTCCTTGACCGCTTCCAGATCACCCCGATCCTCATGGAAAGGCCGTGCGCCAGCCGGAAGGACTGGTTCGCCGGGAAGTTCGACATGATCGGCACCTCTCCCCTGCTCAACGACGGGCAGCCGGTGATGATCGACCTCAAGACGTCCAAGTTCGTCTACGGGGAGACCGGCCTGCAGTGTGCCGCTTACTCTCTGGCCGAGTTCTACATGGACGAGGACGGGACTGAGCAGCCCATGCCGGAGATCGTGGCCACGTACGTCGCCCACGTGACTCCTATGGACCGCGACGGTGAGAACGCCCGCTACGGGGACGCGCCGTTCGGCACGACCCTTTACCCGCTGGCGAAGAACCGCGCCGAAATGAAGGGCCACTACGCGATGTTCCTGGCCGCCGCCTACACCCACAAGACCACCAAACTCCGGGACGCCATCGTCGGCGCCCCAGTGACCATCGAAGAGAAAGCAGTAGCAGCATGAGCGAAGTAGCAATCCCCCAGACGGCCCCCGTCGCCGCCTTCAACACGAGCGCCCTCCCAGCGACATCCGCGACCGTGTCCCTTATGGAATGGGCGCAGGAGCTCGCCGCCGCGCACCAGCTCGGAACCGCCCTGTGCAGCACCGAGTTCGTTCCGACGTCGTTCCGTGGCAAGCCGGAAGCCGCGGCCGCCGCGATCCTCGCCGGGAAGTCCCTCGGCCTCGACCCCATGAACGCCCTGGCCAACATCTTCGTCGTCTCCGGCCGCCCCTCCATGTACGCCCGCACCATGGCCGCCCTCGTCATGCAGGCAGGCCACACCATCCGCCGTATCGAGGCGACCGAGCAGCGCGTCATCTACGAAGGCCGCCGCAAGGGAGAGACCACCTTCACCCGCGTCGAGTGGACCATCGCCCGGGCACAGAAGGCCGGCTACACGTCGAACAAGAAGTACCAGACCGACCCGATCGGCATGCTCACCGCGAAGTGCCAGGCCGAGATCTGCCGCGTCATCGCCCCCGACGTGCTCACCGGTATCGCCGCGACGTCGGTGGAAGAAGTGGAGCTGGACGACCTCGGCGAACAGGCACCCGCGGCGCCCGCTGCGGAGGCTAAGCCGAAGCGCACCATCCAGCGAGCCCAGGCCCCGGCCCCGGACCTCCCCGACATCGTCCACGACGCACCGCAGGACGAGCCGGAGGCGCCGGCCGAGCCGTTGGCCACCACAGCGCAGCTCACCAAGATCCACGTCATCCTCGGCAAGCTCGGCGCCAGCGACCGCGAAGCCGGACTCGCCGAGCTGTCCAACTTCACCGGCCGCACCATCGAATCGTCCAAGGCCCTCACCAAGGCCGAGGCGTCCCGCTTCATCGAAGACGCCGAGACTCCACCGGCTGACGCTGACGGTGTCATCCCAGACGTCGACTCCGAGTGGGGCCTCAACCAGGCGGGTGCCAAGTAGTGGCGGGCGAAACCACGATCACCGTGATCGGCAATCTGACCAATGACCCGGAGCTCCGGTTCACCCCCAGCGGTTCGGCGGTCGCGAACTTCACGATCGCGTCCACTCCGCGCACGTTCGACCGGCAGTCCAACGAGTGGAAGGACGGGGAAACCCTCTTCCTCCGGGCCAGCGTTTGGAAGGAGGCCGCGGAGAACGTGGCCGAGTCCCTGACCAAGGGCATGCGCGTCATCGTCTCCGGACGGCTCAAGTCCCGCTCCTACGACACCAAAGAAGGCGAGAAGCGCACCGTGATTGAGCTGGAGGTCGACGAGATCGGCCCCAGCCTGAAATACGCGAACGCCAAGGTCAACCGGACCCAGCGGCAGGAAGGTGCCGGTCACGGCGGAAACCAGGGCGGGCAGGGCTCGTGGGGCGGCGGCCAGCCCGCAACCGGCAACAACTCGCCGGGCGTCTGGGGCAACGGCCCCGACACCGAACCCCCGTTCTAAGGAGAATCCCCTTGACCATCACCGACATCACACCCCGCATCGAAGCCCGCGAAGGCGTCGCCGTCACCGTCTACACCAAGTCCGAATGCTGGGGCTGCGGCAAGACCAAAGCCCTCTTGGAAAAGGCCGGTGTCGAGTACACCGAAGTGGACATGGAGAACGACCAAGCCGCTTACGACTACGTCACCAAGACCCTCGGCTACAAGCAGGCTCCGACCCTGTACGTCTCCACCCCCGAGGGTGACGTCCACTGGTCCGGGCTGCAGCCGACCAAAATCCGCGAACACATCACCCACCGTGCGGAGGCAGCAGCATGAACCTCGTAGAAGAACTCGAAGCCCAGGGATACATCGTAATCCCACCGACCGACCTGCCCGAGGTCAAGACCGACGAGGATGAACTCCTTGCCCGCATCGACGGCATCGACGATATCGCCTTCACCGGCGGTCTGATCAGCCGTAGCGTTCCACTCCCTTCCAAGTCCATCGTCAGCGCGAACCACAACGTCAACTTCGAGTACCGCAAAGCTGTCGCGCACCTCGCAATGGCTAAGTGGCTGGAGGCGAACCTGCCGTTCGAGGAGAAGGTCTGCACACTCCGCAACGAGCTGCTGAAAGGTGACGGGCTGGAGTGGTGGCAGGCCAAACCGAAGCAGATGCGGAAGGCCACGAAGCAGGCCCGGGCACTCCTGCGGGCGGCCGCGTGAAGCCGATCGCCCTCATCCCGCCCAAGCCGGTACTGAACATCCCGCGCCGGCAGCTCGACATCGCCATGTGCGACTCCTGCGACAAACCGCTTAACCGCACCGGTGAGTGCGCCGGCTGCACGGACTAAACCTTCCCCGCCAGCGCCTGCAGCACCGGGCCAGCGCAGGGAAACACCCTGGGGCTCCCGCAACACCGCGGGAGCCCCACCCACCCCCTTGGAAGGAACACTCATGACCGAACTCGCTGTCTCGGACGTCTTCACTACCGCCGGAACGATGAAGCTCTACCGCGACCACTTCCAGAACCACCGGCAATACAACATTCCTCCCGCGCAGCTGATCATTGCCGACATTCCCTACAACATCGGTACCAACGCTTACGGCTCGAATCCTCAGTGGTACGAAGGCGGCGACCGGGTCAACGGGGAATCTGCCCTCGCGGGAAAACGCTTCTTCGACACGGACGAAGACTTCCGGATTAGCGAGTTCATGCACTTCACCAGCCGGATGCTCAAGAAGGAGCCAAAGGAGAAGAACGAGGCCGGCTGCATGATCGTCTTCTGCTCTTTCGAACAGCAGATGCAGGTCATAGAGGAAGGCCGCAAGTACGGATACAAGAACTACATAAACCTTGTGTTCCGGAAGAACTTCTCCCCGCAAGTCCTCAAAGCCAATATGCGCATCGTCGGTAACACCGAATACGCGATCGTCCTCTATCGGGACAAGCTTCCGAAGTTCCGCAACAAAGGCCGCATGGTGATGAATTGCATGGACTGGACCCGCGACAGTCTCACTCCCAAAGTTCACCCAACCCAGAAGCCGATCTGCGTCATTGGACGGCTGATCGAAATGTTCACTGACCCGGGAGACGTGGTGATCGACCCATGCGCCGGCTCCGGGGTGACCCTACTGGCCGCGGAGAACCTCGGGCGGAAGTCGTTCGGCTTCGAGATCAAACGTGAATTTGTGAGCGCCTTCGAGACAAAAATTCGCCCCCAGGTCAGGGAACTTCTCTTCTAGCGAAGGACAGGAAATGAACGCAGCTTTTATGGGAGTCACAGCGTGAGTGCCCACGCCGACTACCGGGTCCGGCACCGAAAACCCGTGGTCTTCTACTGCGGCTGCGGGAAGGTCTACTCCCCCACCAGGGACGAAGCCAGACGCCTCCGCAGAGAAATCGCAGGGCCCGGCGCGCAGCTGGAGGTGTGCCGGTTCTACGAATGCGATCACGGCGGATGGCACTGGACAAGACGAGTCCCTGGATGGAGCGAATGATGGACAAGGACAAACGGCCGTACATCACGGTCACGAACGAGCTGTTCCGGCACCCCAAGTTCCGGCGCCTATCGGACAAAGCCAAGCTCTACCTGCTCGAGCTTTGGGGAACGTGCAACGAGTTCCAAACGGACGGGCTCATCGAACACGCAGTCCTCCACGCCCAGGGGAAGAAAGTCGCTGACGAGCTCCTCAACGGCTGGGTGGAGACCACCAAAACCGCCGGCGTCTACTACATGCACGACTACCTCGTCCACCAGAAGTCCAAGGTCGAGATCGAGCTGCACAAGGCGAAGAAGTCCACCGCCGGCGCGATCGGGGCGCACACTCGGCACCACGAGAAAAAGGGCATCTTCGACATCAGCTGCGAATACTGCCAAGCCACCCGAACCGGTTAGCACCTGCTAAAGCACGTGCCATAGCAAACCCGTAGCAGCGGATTAGCACCATTAACCATTAACCATTCCTACTCACCTAAGAGCCTCAACTCACTTCAATCTCTACTTCAGTTTTCAAGAAGTTGGGAAAAGAAAAGCGTCGATCGTCACTTAGGTGATAGGGGCCTCCGCGACGCACGCCGATCCAATTTTGACCAAGGAGATCCATGTACAAGCTCACGGACCAGGAAGGGCAGAGGCTGGTAGCCATGATGGTCGCGGCCCGGCCTGACTGGCTCCCGAACAAGCCCGGGGTGACGCTCCGGGAAGCGAACGACGCAGGTGGGCTACCGGGGAAGGACTTTGGTCACTGCATCCGGGCCCTCGCCCACTACGCCACACAGGTGGACGCCAGCGGTGCCCACTCGAAGCGCACCCCGAACTTCTACCCCCAAGACGGGAAGCACTGGTCCAGTACGGCACCCGACGACTGGCAAGCCCCACGCACCTGGACACCATGCGAAGACCATCGAACCTTCGAAGCCCATACCTGCCGGGCCTGCTGGGGAGACATCAAAGCCGGCCTCCGACCAGAGAACAAACTCGGCAAACACCACACACCAGAAAGCGAACAAGCATCATGAGCGATAAGCACACCGAGAGGGACATGCTGGATCTCCTCCTCGCCCGGTACAACACCGAGCGGCAGGGCACCATCGCCGACCGCTGGGTCCGGGCCGAACACGTCCGAAGCACCCAGAGTGGCTACCAGTTCACCAGCATCGCGGACTTCATCGCCATCGATAAGTACCGCTCCACCCAGGCGATGCATGGCCACGAGGTGAAGGTCTCCCGCTCCGACTGGCTCACCGAATTGCGGGACCCGACCAAGGCCGAGCGCATCAAGCGCTACTGCAACTTCTGGTGGCTCGTCATCTCGGACGCCGCCATTGTGAAGCCGGGAGAACTTCCTGAGGACTGGGGCCTCATGGTCAAGAGCGGGAACAGGCTGCGAATCAAGGTCAAGGCACCCGAGCTGGACACTGAGCCCCTGACACTGGACTTCATCGCAGGCCTCGCATCAGCCGTCCAGCGAACAGCATGCCGTGAACCACTGAGGCGCGATGCACGCACCATCAGCCAGTGGTCTGAGGGGCGCGGCTCCTACCGGCAATGCCAAGCCTGCGGCGAACCATCACCCTGCCAACTCCACCAGCCCCGAGCAGCAGCAAAGGACCTAGCAGCATGACCGACCCAAAGAAGACCGTCGACGTCGCCCGTATCGAGGCGGCCATCAAGCTCCTCTACCCGGACGAGATGACCCCCATAGCGAAGAGCGTCCTCGAGAAGATCCTCAGGGAAGCATCATGACCCCGGACCAGGTCAAAGCCGTCCTCGCCGCCACCAAGCGCCGCGCACTCCTCGACGCAGCCGAACAAATCCCCCACCCCGAAGCCGCCCAATGGCTCCGACAGAAAGCCGACCAAAAATGACCACCACCGGGAAGCACACCGAAACAACCCTCAAAGCCCGCCACCAAGAAGCCCTCGACATCTTCCACGCCTGGGTAGACCGATTCCACACCACAGGAGGGAAAGAAACCCAAGCCGTTGAGATCCAGATGGAAGAAGCTTGGGACTGGGTCGAACAAACCTCAGAGGACCTCCAGCTCTACCGCGAGGTGATGCGCCACAAGACCAGAGAGCACGGCAGGACAGCCGCAAACACCCGCTCCCGCCTCCATGCCCACGGAAGGCACTGACAGTGCCGGAGAAGGGCACTGAGCGCGTTACCGGACCGGCTCAACAACGCGCAGAAGGTGTGAAGCAGTTGGAGGTTCCGGCGCCGGCTGGGTGGATCAATTCGAATCAGCGTCTTCATCGGATGCAGGTGGCGAAGTTGACGGCGTCGTGGCGTGAGGCTGCCAGGGTGCGGGTGCCGGGTTCGTGGTCGCCGGCTGAGGGCCCGGTGCGGGTGGTGGCTGAGGTGTGGAAGCCGCGGCGTGGCCGGTATGACCCGGGCAACTTGTATCCCACGGCGAAGGCCGTCGTGGACGGCATCGTGGACGCTGGCCTGTTGTCGGATGATGATTGGCTGCATGTGGTGGGGCCCGATATGCGGCATGGCGGGATTGGTCCGGCGGCGTTGGTGGTGAAGATTTACCCAGCGTGACCACTGTCGGTGCTTGTGTCGCGCACCGACAGGCGGTAGGCTCGGTGAGAGCAGCAGACAACGGCCAGGGATGGCCTAACCCGATGGAGGAAACAATGACCACAACCACCACGCCGGCGACTGACCGGGTGATCCTGGCGCATGCTTTCCGCCGGGCGAAGGTCGCCTCGGAGCGGGCCGACGCTGACGCCGCGCAGGCCGCGTCCGAGGCGCAGGAAGCCCGGACCCGGCTCACCGCACTCGAAGCCGAGTACCGGGCCGCGAAGCTTGGATGTGTCGCATGAGCGCCCGCGACGAACTGGTCCACAAAGTTCGGCTGAGCCTGATTCTTGACCTCGGCTCAATCGTGACTGACCACGATGCCGACGACGCAGCTCACAACGTTGTCGCACTTGCTGAGGAACACTTCACGCCCCGCACCATCACCACCGCCGAAGAACTCGACGCGCTGCCGGTGGGGGCGGTTGTAGTCGATTGGGTTGGCCGCATCCACGAGAAGGACGCTGAGGACGACGCGCCGGACCTGCCGTGGTGGATGACCCCGGGTGACCAGCGGAGGTACCCGGCCACGCGTATCGCCCTCCCCGCCACGATCCTGCACGAACCCGAGGCGCAGGCGTGAGCGCCAGGGACCGGTACACGCGGTGGGATTTCCTCGCCGCGTTCATCCCCGTCTTCGTCATCGCGTTCATCCTCCTAGCCTCCCCGGTGCACTCGTGAGGGCGGCGCGTTGGACGTTCCGCCGCCTCGCCTGCTTCTTCGGTGAGCAGCTCATCCCCGGCCGAAACCACGTAATCCGGGGCGTCCGATGAGCGGGTTGCAGGTCACTCGCCCCGAGATCCGGACCGTCGTCAGCTTCGACCACGTCGTCAACACTGAGGACCAGTGGGACTTCCACGAGTGGAACTGGACCGCCACGGAGGTGGCGGCCGACAAGCGCGGCCACCCCAACCCCCGCATGATCAACGCTGACTGGCGGCTCGTCCGGTGCAACAACACCGACTGCCCCGCGGAGGCAATCGTGCACATGAACGACGTCCTGAACGCCCTGCCAGCCGCGCCAGAAGCGCAAACCGAAGAAACGACCGCCCACCAGGAAGGAACACAATGAGCGAGCACCCGCACCAGCCCAGCACCGGCACGAAGCATCTCCACTGCACCGCCACGGACTGCCAGTTCACCCAGTACGTCAACCCCAACCCCACCATCAAGGACAACGACCTGTTCTGGCAGGGGCAGTTCCGGCGCAACCACTCTGACCAGTACGAGCCCGGTCGCGCCCCAGACATTGAAGTTGACTGGGTCATCTCCGCGTGCTGCTCCGTCTGCGAGGACGGCATCGGGGACATCGAGGTCAACGACTCCGACAGCATCCGATGCAAGGACTGTGGCACCACGTGGGACATGCGCGGCACCGCCGGGGAACGAACCGAGCAGGAGGCGGCCGAGTGACCGCCGCGTCCCTGTCCCCGGACGACCTCGCCACGATCCAGGCACGCGCAGACGCCGCCACAGAAGGGCCGTGGGTGTTTGCATACTACGGCACAGGTGGCGGGCCGCCTGAGGGCTGTGAGGTCCACAACGGCAAGGGGGCATTGGACCTCGGGACTTCAAAGGCCGACGCGGAGTTCATCGCGCACGCCCGCACGGATGTGCCGGCCCTTCTCGCTGTTGTCCGGTCCCAGCAGGCCGCGATAGTGCGGGTCAACGATCTGGTCCGCTACTTGGATCGCCTCGCGCCGGGAGACAAGCACTACGCGGGACTCATCCGTGCCGCGCTCACCGCAACGGAGGGGGCGTGATGGGTGGGCATGGAACCAAGCCCTTTGAAGGGGGTAACAGAATTGAGGTTCGTCAAAGGAGTATCAAAGGAACCAGCACGAGCGGGATGGCGGAAGTGCTCGCGGCGCACGCTGACTTCGACTTCGACCCGGACGCTTACCCTGCCATGACCTGCATCTGCGGGACCAAGTTCCCGTGGCTGAATGAGGCAAAGAGCGGCCAAGAGGCATTCGTGATCCACCAAGCCGATGCGCTGTACGCTGCGGGGTTCGGGCTGGTCAAGGAAGCCGGGGCGAAGGCACTCGAAGAAGCTGCGGACTGGCTCGGAAAGTCAGCACAAGGCGTGGCTTCAACTTGGGTGGGAGAAATGAGCGTCGGGGCAGCGGCATCCGTCAAGGCGATCAACCATGATGCCCGCCGCCTCCGTGCCCGCGCCGCTGCTGTGCGGGGTGAAGGGTGACCGCGTACGGGGCGCAGCGGATCCGGTTCGGCATCCTCGCCGCACGGCACCTACTCGCACGGGAACGGATGACACCGGACCAGATCGACTACCTCGAAGGGTGCGAGCAGGCCGGGTGGCGGGCGTGGGACTCACTCAAAGCCTTCGACCGGGAAGCCCTCAACATCCGGCACCGGTTGGCTGAGGAAAGAACCAGGGCCGCACTCACCGCGCACGGCAGACAAGCCACGGAACTCAGGAAGAGATTCCTTGTCTGACCGGTGCACCTGCCCGCGGTCCGTGTACGACCCGAAGCGACCGCGTCCAACCGACCCGGGATGTAGACGGCATGGCGAACCGGAAACGACTGATTACCCACAATCAACCACTGGAGGCTCCACATGATCCGGAAGCGCGGCAAAGCCAACTGGGAGTACGAGTGCCAGCCATGCCACCTAACCACCAACCACCCGGACCAGTTCCGCGCCATCGAATCCATGCAACGGCACACCAAGGGCCTCGCGCACTTCGGCAACTGCATCGGCCAAGCGTTCCGTCCGGTGCTGGAGTTCTTCGAAGCGTTCACGGCTCCCCTGGCTCCACTGTCAGGGCTCGACGCTAACCTGCCTGAATGCTCACCATCACTGAACAGTCCATGCTTGCTCTTGCCGGCCAAACCTTCCGGTACGCCGGATCGCTCGAAGACCACGCCATGCAGCAGTTCGGCCTCACCCCGACCCGGTACTGGCAAGAAGTGAACCGGCTCATCCAAACACCCGAAGCCCACCAACACGCCCCAGCATTGGCCCGACGTCTCAACCAGCGCCGCCGACCACCACAACGACTCCACACCAGACTCAACTAAGGGGGGACACATCGTGTCCAGGTTCGCCGTCCACGTCCACCAGCTCACCCAACCGCACCTGGCCGCGGGCCAGCCGCAGGCGCCGCTCCTCACGCGGTTGCGGGCAGCCACTACGCCCGGCAGCGACGGCGGCAAAGCAGGCGGCGACGGCGGGAAGCCCGTCCCTGTGAACCTCACCGCCGTGGACCTCCTCTGCAAGATCCAGGCAGCGGCCCGCACTGAATGGCAGGTCCTCCGAGGCTTCCCCTACGTCGGGCACTTGGAGGACCTCCTTGCCGACTTTGTCCGGCCGCCGTTCGTGGAGCTCCCGGAGGACTGGGACGACTACCTCCACGGCGTGGCCACCAGCTGGATCACCGAGATCACCGCGCTCCTCCACCCGGCGAAGCCACGCCGGCGCCTCCACCGGCCCTGCCCGGCCTGCGGTGCGAAGTACCACGGCGACGACCGGCTTCCCGCCCTGACCGTGAACTGCTGGGACGAGGACGAGGCGATGATGCACCCGTCCCGGTGGGACGCTTCCTGCGAGGCGTGCGGTGTGGTGTGGCACGGTGACAACGTCCAGTGGCTTGCCCGCGCCCTGAGTACCGTCTGACAGTGCGCGTGTCGCGTTGCGTCAGTGCCTAAACTCCCGTAGCATGGGTCATGTCTGCGGAGTACTGTCTCCACAGACATTTTGGTTTCTACCCCTTAAACGGGTAGTCCTAGACGTGGTGGCGGGTGTCTGCTGCACAGATTCTCCAGCAGGTAGCTCGGCCCATCCAGCCTAGAGTGACAACCCTGCACGGGCCCGCCACCACCAACACTTCCCGCTCCCCTGCCGTGAGACCTCAGCGGAGCGGGACCAGGCAGTAGAAGAGGCAAGGTGCCAGGGCTGACTGTAAATCGGTCCACGGTTGGTTCGATTCCAACTGCTGCCACGGAGAGTACGGCCAGAAGAGTGGTGCCTAGCGACGTGCCTGGCGGTTACGCACCTAGGTTAAATGGCTCGGTCAGCAGCCCGCCGTACTCACCACCCGGGTCTCTAGTCCAACGGCAGAGACAGCAGCTTCAAAACCTGCACAGTCCCGGTTCGAATCCGGGGAGACCCACGGCGACCCATGTCGCTCCCATGAGTAAGACCGCCGGCCTATTCACCCGGCAGGACTGAGGACGGCCGCACGCGGCAGGCCCGGTGCGATGTTCGACCCATCGCCAGTCCACTGAGTGTGACCGCCGCCGACCAACCACCAGGGAACCGCGGACGAGCCAGTAACACTCCACAATCCCAACCCAGAAGGCGGTGACAACTCTCTTGTGCCCAACCCGAAACGCACACAAGCAGACATCGACATCGTCCTCAAACTCCACGGCCAAAACAAGGGCCGCAACGACATAGTCCGCGAGACCGGCTACTCAACAGCCTGGGTCTCCAACGTCGTCCGGGACGCCGGCAAGTCATTCGCCCGCGGGGAACGCGTCAAAGCCGCCACCGAAGCGAAGACCGCCGACAACAAAGCCCGCCGCGCCAAACTCGTCGGCCGCATGTACGACCGCGCCGAGTTCATCCTCGACCGCCTCGAAAAGCCCACGTTCTCTGCGCTCGTGCCCACCGGGCCAGGTCAGCAATCACCCCGCGATCTGGACTTCGTCCCCGCAGGCGAAGAGCGCAACCTCGCCACGTCCGTCGCCGTGTACCTGGACAAGGCCATGCTCCTCGAAAAGGTCGACGCCGTACCCGAACGCTCCGAAGCGCAATCCATGCTCGGCCGCCTCGCAGAACAATTGGGGGTCACCAGTGCTTCAAGCGGTCAGCCCGAAGCAACTGAACTTCCTGAGGGGCAGCAACCGTAAGGTCAACATCCTCGAAGGGTCCATCCGTTCCGGGAAAACGATCATCGCGCTCGTCCGATGGATGATGTTCATCGCCACCGCCCCCAAGACCGGCGCCCTCGTCATGGTCGGCCGCACCAGGGACAGTGTGTGGCGGAACATGATCGGGCCATTGCAGGACACCACCCTCTTCGGCGCCCTCTCCGACGACGTCGTAGGCAACTACGGTGCGCCGACGGTGAAGATCTTCGGCCGCCTCGTCCACGTCCTCGGCGCGTCCGATGCGAAGTCCGAGAAAGTCCTCCGAGGCCTCACCGTCTCCGGCGCCATGGTCGATGAGATCACGACCATCCCGGAGGAGTTCTTCACCCAGCTCCTCGGCCGCATGTCCGTCGCCGGCGCCCAGCTATTCGGCACGACAAACCCTGACGGGCCCGCGCACTGGTTCAAGAAGAAATTCCTGGACCGCATCGGCACCGGCAAAGACAAGCTCCCCCACTGGACACGGTGGCGGTTCACCATGGACGACAACCCCAGCCTGTCCCCCGAGTACATCGAAGAGAAGAAGCTCGAATTCACCGGCCTCTTCTACAAGCGCTTCATCGAAGGCCTATGGGTCGCCGCTGAAGGCGCCGTGTTCGACTTCTGGGACGAAGCCGAGCACGTCGTCGCCTGGAAAGACCTTCCCCCGATGCAGCGCTACTTCGGCTGCGGCATCGACTACGGCACCACCCACGCCACGTCCGCGATCATCCTCGGCCTCGGCGTCGACGGGGTCCTGTACTTCGTCGACGAGTGGCGCTACGAAGCCTCAGACCGGTCCATGCGCCTCAACGACGCGACGATCACCACCGCGATCAAGGAATGGCTACCCGTCCAGCACACACCGCACCCGTCCACGCTGCAGCCCGAATGGGTGATCATCGACCCCGCCGCCGCGTCCCTGCACGTGGAGTTCGGAACGCAGGGCGTCCGCAACGTGATCCCGGCCAACAACGAGGTCCTGTATGGGATCCGGACGATGTCCTCGCTCATGGCCAACGGCAAGCTGAAGGTATCCGACCGGTGCCAGGGGCTCATCAGTGAGATGCCCGGGTACTCGTGGGACCCCACCGCTTCCCTCCGGGGCGAGGACAAGCCGATCAAGACCGCGGACGACTCCATCGACCCCGCCCGATACGTCATCACGACGACGGAAACGAACTGGCGCTCCCTCGTGGACCTCGCCGCATAACCATGCACCACCAACCCCTTGGAGAACACAATGGACCCGATCTTCGCCGCCCGGCAGCGCGCCCTCGAACTCGCCCTCGATTCCGTCCCGCACGCGACCGAGGAGAACGTCCTCAAACGCGCCGACGCCTTCGCTCGGTTCATCACTACCGGCAAGACGGATAAGCCCGAGGCGACGACGGTGATCAACATCGCGGCGCCGACCGGCGACCCCGTCGAAACAGCTAAACGCCACGCAGCCCTCGCGCCCTAACCAAACCCCAAGCACTTAGGAGGCCATGATGGCATTGCCCGCAAACGGCACAGCATGGCCCCCGGTCGAGCTCGCCCCCATCCTCGACAAGTACCGCGAGTACGACGCTTGGATGTCGAACAACACGGCGACCCTGTCCTCGATCTATGCGAAGGGCGCGGCCCGCCTCGGTGTAGTTCAGCGGGTCCGGACATGGTTCCTCGGCGCGAAAGCCTCGGACCAGGCGGACAACAACACCATCCACGTTTCCCTCGCGCAGGAGATCACCCGCACCTCCTCGAACCTCCTCTACTCGGAGCCGGCAACCGCGATCGTCGACGGTGAAGACACCGAAGCCACCAAGAAGGTGCAGGCCCGCCTAGACACCATCGCGGGCCCGGACTTCGAGCAGATGATGATCGGCGCAGCCGAGGTCTCCTCCGGCCTCGGCGGGGTGTTCCTCCGCGTGTCGTGGGACACCACCATCCGCGACCACGTCTTCGTGTCCAAGGTCGACCCCGACATGGCGTGGCCGGAATTCCGCTGGGGCCAGCTCGTCGCAGTCACCTTCTGGCGGACCGTGGCCACGGAGAACACCCGGATCTGGCGGCACCTCGAACGGCATGAGGTCGACGCCGCGGGCACCGGTGTGATCCTGCACGGCCTGTACGAAGGCACCGCAAACGACCTCGGCCAGCTCGTCCCCCTCGCCGACCGGCCCGAAACGGAAGCCCTCGCCGCGATCGTCGACGCGGACGCGAAGGTCTCCACCCTCACCCAAGGCCTCGGCGCCGTGTACGCCCCGAACATCCTCCCCTCCTCGTTGTGGCGGCGGGACCCGCTCGGCGCGAACCTCGGCCGCTCCGACCTTGAAGGGATCGAGCAGAAACTCGACGCGCTCGACGAGCTCTACTCCTCCTGGCTGCGGGACATCCGCCTCGGCAAGGGCCGCCTCATCGTGGGTGAGTCCATGCTGCAGGACCTCGGCGCCGGCAAAGGTACGGGCTTCGACATTGACACGTCGCTCTTCATGCCGGTCAAGGCCTCTCCGTCGTCTATGGGCGACTCGAAGATGGCGATCGAGCAGGTGCAGTTCGAGATCCGCACCGACGACTTCCTGAAGGCGATCGACCACTTCCGCCGCATCATCCTCGCCGCCGCCGGCTACTCGCCTTCCACGTTCGGGCTCACCGATGACGGATCCGCGATGACGGCGACGGAGGTCGCGGCCCGGCAGCAACTGTCCTTCACCACCCGGAAGCGGAAGGTCCTGGGGTTGAAGCCGGCGGCCGAACGCATCCTTTCGAAGGCTCTCGCGACGGACGCGGCGATCTTCCCCGCTGGCGGTGCCCAGGCCCTGCCAGTGTCGGTTGAGTTCCCCGACGGGGTGCAGGACGACCCGCAGGCCATCGCCAACCAGAACCAGCTCGACTACGCCTCCCAGTCCGCTTCCATCGAAGAACGGGTGCGGAAGCGTAACCCCGACTGGGATGACACGAAGGTCAAGGAAGAGGCGGACCGGATCCGGTTGGAGAACGGCCTCACCCCGTTGGAGGACCCCGGCACGTTCGGGGTTGACGGGGCAGGCATCACACCAGTAGGAGGAACCCCTGATGGTCTGCAAGCACTGTAGCCGCGGCGTAACGAACGTCGGGTCGGACGGGAAGGTCTATAAGTCCTATGTCCACACCGCGGGCGGGTACCGTGGCAAACACCGATGCGACCCGGATGACACCGGCAAGCCCTACGGACTCGAAGCCGAACCCAAGGTCTAGCGGATAGGATGCACCCATGGCGATCCGCCCGGACGATGCTGCTGTGCTGGCCAAGGACCTCCGCGAACTCTACGCGGAGGCCGAGACCGTGCTGCTCCAACGCATCGCCCGGGCCCTCGCCAACGGGACGGACGCACCGGACTGGGCAGAGCAGAAGCTACTCGGCATCCAAGCACTCTCCCGGCAGGTCGACAGCATCCTCGCCGACCTCGCCGCAGGGGTCCCTGGCGCTGTGGAGCGCGCCGTCGGGCTGGCCTACAACCGTGGGATAGCCACTGCCGGGACGGAGCTAACCGCCGCGGGCCTCGCTCATGGCGCGTTCAACGAAGTCCAACCCACCGGGGCGGCCGCCGCAATCATCTCCGAAACCACGGCACGGCTAACCCCCATGTCGTTCCAGATCCGCCGGGCCACGATGGATGTTTACCAGCAGGTCGTCACCCGTGTGATCGCGCAGACCGCGCTGGGCACGATGACCCGGCGGGAAGCGTCCCGTGACATCCTCACCCGCCTCGCCACCCAAGGCGTTACCGGGTTCCGCGACACCGCGGGCCGGAACTGGAACATGGCCTCCTACGCCGAGATGGCCGCACGCTCGGCAACGTCGAACGCGATGCTGCAGGGCCACACCGACCGCATCCAAGAGCTCGGCATCGACACCGTTATCGTGTCGGACGCGCCCGAGGAGTGCAAGGTGTGCAGGCCGTTCGAGGGCAAGGTCCTCAGCTTGTCCGGGCGGACCACTGGCCGGCTCAAGGACGGGAAAACGGTCGTCGCCTCCCTGCCCGAGGCGAAGGGCAAGGGCCTGTTCCATAACAACTGTCGCCACTCACATTCCATCTACCTGCCCGGGATCACCAAAGGCCCGGGCAAGGACCTCGCCGACCCGGCAGGGGACGCGCTCCGGCAGCAGCAGCGCGCCTACGAGCGCCGGGTGCGCGAGTTGAAGCGCCGGGACGCGATCGCGCAGGAGTTCGGCGGACCGCAAGCCACCCAGGCGCGGGCGCAGTTGCGCGCCAAGCAGGCCGAGTTCAAGGCATTCCGGGACGCGAACGGCCGTAAAGACCTCGCCTACCGGACGAGCCTCAAAGCCCGCTAACCACAGACGCCGGCGGACTTAACCGCATCCACCAACGCCTGGCCAGTCCCGGCCTTGGTTCCAAACCGTGTCTCCACGCCCCGGATGAACCCTTCGCCGTGGGCGCCATCAGCGATCTGCAAACACACCGCCTGCGCCTTATCGAAGCTCCCCTTCACGGCTGCCGGGTCAATGGCCCGGAGCTTCTCCGCGAGGGCGTTTATCTGCGCGCTCGTGAGGTTCGGCAGTGAAGGTTTAGCCGTCGCTGCAGCTGCAGTCGTGGAGGCTGGCGCGGACGCCGGGGCGCCTCCCCCACACCCCGTGAGCAGCACGACGGATACCAGCAAGAGACCAAGTTTTTTCATTCCCCAAACCTATGCCACTTGGAGGGCACATGAGCAAGAAGCGCACGATCCACGGTATCGACCCCTACGCCCCGGGCGGCATCGACGCCCTCCTCGCCCACCACCGGCTGGCCTTCGGTGACGCGACGATGTCCGCCGCCCCGGCAGAAGGTGCCCCCGCGCCGGCCGCTGTACCTGCTGGTGAGCCTGCCCCGGCTCCCGCTCCGGCCCCTGCCGCGGCGCCCGCACCCGTCGAGCCCTCACCGGCCCCGCAGAAGGTCGAAGACCTCCCCGACTGGGCGCAGAAGCTCATCACCGACACCCGGGCCGAAGCCGCCGCTAACCGCACCGGCAAAAGCACGCTCGAGCAGCAGCTCGCCGCGATCACCAAGGCCATCAACCCGGACGCAGGAAACGAAGCTCCGGACCCGGACGCCATCGCGCAGCAGCTTGCGGCGAAGGACGAGACGATCCGCACTCTCACGATCGACAACGCCCTGACCGCGGCGCTGGCCGCCAACCAGGCGTCCCCGCTCGCCGCCGATGTCCTCCGGGGCAGGAGCGCGTTCAAAGACCTCGACCCCACCGCGCCTGACTTCCAGGCGAAGCTCGACGCGGTGGTCAAGGATGCAGTATCGAAACACCCCGAACTCCGAGCGGTCCAGGCGGCCGGCGCGAGTGGCGCAAACTTCAACGGCGGGACCGGCGAAGGCGCAAAGAAACCCACCACCATCGCAGACGCTGTAGCCGCACGCTACGGCGCCTAACCCGCTAGGAGAACACCTTGCCCATTACGCTTACCGAGGCGAAGCTCAACGCCCAGACCGATCTCGACGTGCAGGTCATCGACGAGTTCCGCACCAACCCGATCATGGACCTCATCACCTTCGATGACGCCGTGAACCCGGCCG
Organism: Arthrobacter sp. SD1074B; assembly: GCF_056780195.1. NCBI lineage: Bacteria > Bacillati > Actinomycetota > Actinomycetes > Micrococcales > Micrococcaceae > Arthrobacter > Arthrobacter sp. SD1074B. The sequence goes on from NZ_JBRAZT010000001.1 coordinate 2,674,799, forward strand.
GTGGCGGCGCTACCCTGACCTACGGCTACCGCCGGCTCCTGACCACCGCCACGGCCGCGACCCGTGCGATCAACTCCGAGTACGCCCCGCAGGAAGTCACCACGGTCCAGAAGACCGTGAACCTCGGTGTCCTCGGCGGTTCGTTCCAGGTCGACCGTGTCCTCGCGAAGGTCGGCCCGTCCGCGTCCGGTTCCGTTGCATTGAACATCTCGCAGAAGATCAAGGCCACGCAGGCGAAGTTCGGCGACCTCGTCATCAACGGCGACACCGCCGTGGACGCTAACGGCTTCGACGGCCTGTCCAAGGCCCTGACCGGCTCCACCACGGAAGACACCATCTCCCGCGACTGGACCGGCCCGATGTCGCAGACCCTCGCGTTCAAGATCCTCACGGACGTCGACGACCTGCTCTCCACCCTCGACGGTGCCGCCGGCATCCTCATGGGCAACCGGAAGCTGATCAACCTGATCAAGGCCGCCGCACGTTTCGCGAACCAGGCCACGCAGGTTGTCGGCCCCCGCGACACGGCACTGACCTCCTACGCCGGGGCGATCCTGCAGGACGCCGGCCTCGTCGCCGGTTCCGCCTCCGACGTGATCCCGGTCAACGTCACCGACCCGGACTCCACCGGCCCGCTGACCGCCGGTTCGTCCGCGCTGTACGCGGTCCGCTTCGGCCTGGACGGCTTCCATGGCGTTTCCACCGCCGGCGGCCAGCTCGTCCAGACGTGGCTGCCGGACTTCTCCACCCCCGGCGCTGTGAAGACCGGCGAAGTTGAGCTCGGCCCCGTCGCCGTAGCCCTGAAGGCCTCGAAGGCTGCGGGCGTGTTCCGCAACATCAAGGTCCAGTAGCACCCCCTGCGCGGGCGCCCATGACGGGCGCCCGCGCACCCCAACGTTAGGAGCCAAGCATGGCAAAGATCACCGCCCCTTCCGAGGGGTACAACGGCGAGATTGGCGGCGTCCAGTTCACGGATGGTGTCGCTGAGACGGACAACCAGGCAGTCATCAGCTACTGCCGTGGGGCCGGCTACACGGTGGACGGCACAACCGCGGAGCAGGAACCGGAGCCGGAATCACCGGACCCCCGCGAAGTCTCCGACCCGGAAAGCTCCACCCTTCGAGACGCGGCCGTGGACCCGAAGCCCGAGGACTTCCTCGCCCCGACGAACGCCGGCGAAGCAAACCCCCACGGCCCGGAAGTGATCTCCCCCGAGATCCATGCCTCCGAGGGTGTCCGCCCCGTCAAGGAAGGCGACGTCCACGTGGACGACATCGAAGCGCAGGACGCCGCCGAGACCGCCCACGCCGAGAAGGAATCATTCGTAGCTGAGCCGCCGGCCGGCAACGCCTCCTTGGAGGACTGGGCCGCGTACGCCACCGCGCAGGGCAAGGACGTTGAGGGCCTGTCCCGCAACCAGATCCGCGACCTGTTCAACTAGCCAAGGAGGTCCCCCGTGAAGCTGTACGCAACCGTGGACGAGCTGACCACTTGGCTCGCCCCGAAGGCTGTGCCTGCGGACGCGGGGGACCTTCTGCGGTCCGCGTCGTCCCTGATCCGGTCCGAAACCAAACGGGCGGTCTACGCGACCGACTCGGACGGCTACGCCACCGACACCGCCACCCGGGAAGCGTTCCGGGTCGCGACCATGGCGCAGGTGAAGTTCTGGTCCGACTCGAACATCAACCCCGCATTGGGTGCTGCAGGGGTCCAGCCCCTCGCCGCGTCGAAGTCCATCGGCGGGGCGTCCATCGCCTACTCGGTGTACGCGGCCACCGCTGAGGCGCGGGCGAACTCCGCCGGCACCCTCGGCCCGGACGCGTTCTACATTCTGGAGGATGCTGGCCTGCTCGACGGGCCGGTGAGGTTCCTGTGATCGAGGGCTTCGCCGAGTTCATGGTCCATGAAGTGACGGTGGAGACGAAGTCCGGGGAAGACTCCTGGGGCAACGTCAACACCACCACATCCGACCCGATCCCTGGGTTCCTCGACGACTCCCGCGCCCTCGTCCGCAACGCCAACGGCGACCAAGTCGTGTCCGAGTCGACGTTCTACACCGGCAAGGAACACGCGGCCCTGTTCGCGCCGGAGTCGCTGGTGAACCTCCCCGATCGGGTGTCCACCGTGATCCGGTGCAAAGTCGCCGACTCCGGCCCGCTGGATCTCCCAGACCACATCGCCGTCACCCTGACCTAGGAGGCCCGCGTGGGGAAGTCCTGGACGTTCAAACCCGACCGCTCGGCCATCATCAAATCCAAAAAGGGCGCCGTCCGTGGGCTCGCCCTCGCCGGGGAACACCTCCTCGGCGTCTCCAACGCTAAGGCCCCCATCGAAGAGGGCACCCTGATCCGTTCCGGGGCCGCCAGCGTGGACGACAAGAACCTCCGCGGCGCCGTCTCCTACGACACCCCCTACGCGGTGAAGCAGCACGAGGACATGCACCTCCGGCACGACTCCGGCCGCGAAGCGAAGTACCTGGAGAACGCGTTCAACTCCGAGACCGCCGCCGTGCGGCAGATCATCGCCGACGCGATCAAGGGGGAACTGTAGATGGGTTTCACCGTGAACCTCCTCACCGGCATCGCCGAACTACTGGACGCCGAGAACGTCGGCCGCTGGATCACCCCAGGCTCCGGGCAGACGTTCACCGCCACGGACACGGCGATCGCGATCGACTCCCTCGGCGCGTCCCCGGACAAGGGCATCGCCCTGACCCTCTACGACGTCGAGCACACCGGCGGGACCGACTCCGTCCAAGGCCTGCAGTGCCGGGTCCGCGGCAACCCCAAAGACCGGACCGCGGCGAAGGACATCCTCGACCGCCTCTTCGACACCCTCCACGACTTGGAGTCCGTCACCATCGGCGGGGTGCCCGTCGTCAGGATCTGGTGGCAGTCCGGCGCGAACCTCGGCCCCGACTCCCTCAACCGTCCCGAGCACACCGTCAACTACTACATCCAACTGACCCGCACCGGGACAAACCGCAGCGACTAGCTGCACCAACCATGAAGGAGCACCACAATGGCTGAAATCACTCCCGGCACAGTCGGGGACTGGAAGCTCGAAGTCGCCGCCTACGCGGACGGCGTCGCACCCACCACCTGGACGCCCGTCCTCGGGCTCACCGAGTTCACCCCGCCCGCGGTGGAGAAGAACCTCGAGGACGACTCTTCGTTCGACTCCAACGGCTGGGGCTCGCAGGTCGCGACCGGCCTCGCCTGGACCGTGGAAGCGACCGTCAAGCGCGCCCGCGCCTCCCTCACCGAGGACCCTGGCCAGGCGATCCTGCGCGCCGCCGGCAACGGCCTCGCTGAGGACGGTTTCGTGCACGTCCGCATCAGCGACCGCACCAAGCCGACCACGGCCCGGACTGGCGTTGCTGACGCGACGTTCACCGACAACGGCGGCCCCCGCACGGACATCACCACGGCCGCCGTCGTCCTCACCGGCCGCGGCCCGCTGGCTGACGTCACCCTGCCGTAACCCATCTCCTCCCCGCGCTGCGATCCAAGGCGCGGCGCGGGGAGGGCACCACCCCCTTGGAACCTTGGAACACCTCACCCTTGGAGCAGCACATGGCATTGAAAGACCTCCGCGCCGCGATCAACGGCGCCCTGAAACTCCCCATCGCCGGCACCGTCTACGAAGTCGCCCCGATCAGCGCCGAACTCGGCCTGCAGTTCCAGGACCTCATGGCGATCGCCGCGAAAGCGAAAGAGGACCCGGACTACACCCCGGACGACGACGACACCGAAGTCATCAACGACGCCGGCGAAAAAGGGCTGTACGAGCGGGCCCTCGGCCCGGCCCACGACCAGATGATCGCCGACGGGGTGACGTTCGCGGAGCTGAAGCTCGCGGCCCTCTACGTGATCTTCCACGCCGTCTACGGCGACACGTTCGCGGACGCGTATTGGGCGTCCGGGGGAAAAGCGCCAGCGCCGAATCGGGCGGCGCGCCGAACGGAGACCCGGACCCGTACGGCCGCGGCGTCTACGACCCGGAAAGCGGGATCTCGGAGTGGTACGAGTACCCGGAAGGGCACTCCTCCGGCCTGACCTGGGGGCGGATCCTCGACCACTGGAACCTCCTCGAAGCTGACCTGCAGGACGCCGGCGTCGACCTCACCCCGGAACTGCTCCGGACCCGGTCGTGGCGGTGGCTCGCGGTCCGCATCGGCGGGCTGCTGGCGAAACCCCCGGCGATCATCACCGACGACGGCAGGACCATCCACTCGACCCGGCTCGGCATGGCGCTGAACCCGCCCGGACCGCCCCGGCGCAAATAACTACACACAGGAGGCCCCGTTGGCACTATCCATTGGCGAACTGACGGGGTACCTCGAGCTCGACGCTGGTCCGTTCGATAAGGCCGTCGGCAAGGCGTTCGACTCCATGGGGTCAAAGAAGTGGCAGGTCGCCGGCGCAGCTGCAGGTGTCGCAGCCGGCACCGCACTGGCCGCCGGGCTGGTGTCCGCGGCGAACACGGAGAAGCTGAACAACAAAATGGCCGCCTCACTCGGCCTGACCAAGGAGCAGTCCGCTACCGCAGGTAAAGCGGCCGGGCAGCTGTATGCCGACAATTACGGCGCCTCCATGGAGGACGTCACCGGGGCCGTGGAGGGCGTCATGTCCTCCGTCAAGGGCATGCGCACCGCCTCACAGGCCGACATCCAGGCCGTGACCAAGGACGTCCTGAACCTGGGGGCCGCGTTCGAGCTCGACGTCGGACGCACCTCGCAGATCGTCGGGCAGATGATCACTTCCGGGATCGCCACCGACGCGGCAAACGCCACCGACCTGCTCGCCGGCACCCTGTCGAAGGTCCCGAAGAACGTCCGCGAGGACATCATGGACGCCGTCGACGAATACTCCCCCTTCATGGCCACACTCGGCATCAAGGGCGAAGAGGCCATGGGCCTGCTCGCCACATCCGCCGAGAAGGGCATGTACGGGATCGACAAAACCGGCGACGCCCTCAAAGAGTTCACGATCCGGTCCACGGACATGTCCAAGGCCACGGGCGGCGCGTACAAGGCGCTGTGGATGGACCAGGAGCAGATGACCGCCCGGCTCCTCGCCGGCGGGCCGACCGCGAAGAAGGCCTTCGGGGAGATCATTGCAGGGCTGCAGACCATGAAGGACCCAGTAGCCCAGTCCCAGGCGGCCCTTGCCTTGTTCGGCACCCCGCTGGAGGACTTGTCCGTCAACGAGATCCCGAACTTCCTCGGAGCGATCGACCCCATGGGTGACAAGTTCGACTCCCTGAAAGGTAAAGCCAAGGAACTCGATGGAACCCTGAACGCCGGGGCATCGAACGGGTGGGCGGCCTTCCAGCGCGCCGGGGAATCGACCATGTCCGCGATCGGCGCGCAAATCCTTCCCGTGCTCACGCCCCTGATCACGAAGATGGCCGAATGGGCTCCGATCCTCGGCCCGCTCGTCATCGCCCTAGGGGCTTTCGCCGCGATCATGTGGGTGGTCAACGCCGCGATGGCCGCGAACCCCATCACCTGGATCATCCTCGGCATTATGCTCCTGATCGCCGCGATTGTCCTGCTCGTTATGAACTGGCAGCAGGTCGCCAACTTCATCAGCGTCATATGGGGCGGGTTTATCAACTGGCTGACCAGCGGTCTAGCCCAACTCGGCGGGCAATGGAACTCCTTCTGGGCCGGCGTGTTCGCGTTCCTCGGTAGCGAGATCACCGAGGGCAAGAATTTCGCAATCTCGGCCTTCACGGCGATGATCGCGTGGATCGCCGGCGTACCCGGCCGCTTCCTCTCGGGGCTTGCTGGACTCGCTGCCCTGGCCGGGAAATTCCTCGCTTGGGTCGGTGGCGCCAAAGATGCCGCCGTAGGCAAATTCCTTGAAATGGTCTCTTGGGTGTCCGGGCTCCCCGGGCGGATCCTGGGCGCCCTCGGCAATCTCGGTGGTCTGCTTTCCGGTGCCGCAGGACAGATCATGTCTGGCTTCCTGGGCGGCCTACAAGCCGGGTTCGAGAGCGTCAAGAACTTTGTCGGCGGGATCGGGGCGTGGATCGCGGCGAACAAGGGCCCGAAGCGCTACGACCTCGCGCTCCTCGTCCCCGCGGGCGGGTGGATCATGTCCGGTCTCGGCAAGGGTATTGAGAAGTCCATGCCGGGTCTGAAGAAGGTCCTCGGGAACGTCTCGGCGACCATCGCCAATGGCGTCACCGGTGGGACGGTCGGGCTGTCCGGCATCCCGTCCACGGCAATGGCCGGCAGCGCCACGGCCACACCGGCCGCTTCGGTGGTGTCCCTGCACCCCGCGGACCGGGCATTGCTCCGCGCAGTCGCCGAACGACCCATGCAGGTCAAGGTCGGGTCCCGCGTCGTCGCCGAAGCCAACATCGAGGGCCGCAAAGCCCTCCGCCTACCCGTCTAAGGAGACACCATGCCCGCATACCTTGGACAACCCGGCCGGCTCGTGCCGATCCGGTGCCAGTCCGCGCCAGTGAAACGCGCCGACAGGTACACGGCGGAAACGACACTGGAGGGCGCTGTGAAAGTGCAGCGCTCCCCGGGGGCCCGCCGGTCCTGGGAGGTCGGCCTGGGGATCGCCACGGCCGGGCAGATCGCCGCGCTGTGGGGCTTCGATGACGGGGAGTGGGGCAACGGCCCGTTCGTGTGGGTTTCCCCGGAAGCGCAGGTCTCCAACCTGCTCACACCAGCGCAGGCATCCTGCGATAAGTCCACCCTCTACAGCGCAGGTGTCACCGCTACCGGGCCGCTAGACCTCGGGACGGACGGCTGGGCGGGCCGATCATTCACGAACCCAACCCCGGCGACCGCGTTCTATTTTGGGCAGCAGGGCGCACCCGTGATGCAAGGCCGGAAGGTCACCGCATCCGCGTACGTCGTGGGCGCTGGGGCGCAGGTCCGGATCCGCTGGGCCGACGCCTCGGACGGGTTCATTTCGTTCTCCACCGGGTCCGCTGTCGGTGTCGCAGGGGCAGCGAAACGCGCCTATGTTACCGACACCCCACCGCCCGGCGCGGTGCTGGCTGAAGTGCAGGCGCTCAACGCCACCCAAGGGGCGCGCCCGGCCCTGACATGGACGGACACACTCGTCCCCTACGGGCCCGGCGGCGGCTGCCCCAAGGCCGTCATCGACGCCCTCGAACGGGACCCCAGGGTACTCACCGACACCCGCTACCGGGCATCGGCACAATTCACCATCACCGAAGTGGGGTAACCATGCAGGCAGGGTCACTGGTAACCAGCGACGTGCAGTTCTTCACGTCCCGGATCACCGTGGCCGGCGTGGAACGGGCACACAAGACCTGGGAGACGTCCAGGGATCTGGTCGGCGACCTCCCGGACCAGGTTTTTGCGTCTTCTGGGATCAAGCAGGCTACGGGGACGATTGTTTGGGCTGAGGGTCCGGACATCGGCACGACGTCCCCGAATCCTTGGAACGCTTCGACTGGTTGGTTGCCGAAGCAGGGCGACAGTGTCGCTATTTACGCCTCTGACGGCGTGTCTGAGTGGCTGCAGTTCGCCGGCGTAATCGACGAGAACACCGGAGATATTGGCGGGCTGCCGTCCTCGACGGTCATCGACTACTACGACTACCTGAGCCGCCCGGTGTCGCACTCCCCGGTCCTGCGTTTGCACCCTCCGAAAACTGAGGGCGGCGCTTATATGGCGGTTGGTATGTCCTCGGCGTACCCGGTTGACCGGGCGCTGCGGGCGTGCGGGTTGTACGCGACACCGCGCATGGAGCCGGGTTGTGTTGTGTCGGTCCCGGCGCAGTTGTCTTTGTGGCCCGAGCTCGGCACGGTGACAGCGGCGGCTTCGTTTGCTGGTACTGAGCAGCAGTGGTCGTCTTATCGTGCGCCGTGGGGCTGGGTGTTGGGGAACTTCTCGGCCACCTACACGCCGCAGGCAACGGTGACGCCGTCCGCGGCGTTGCAGTTGACGGCGCAGATCGCCCCGGACCATTCGGGGAACTTCTCGATCAACGCGTTCTTTGGGTCCAATAAGGTGCAGCTCGCGGTTGCCGGGTCACGGACTGTGACGGCCCGCCTGAATAGCACGGACGTGTGCAGCCTGGTGCTCGGCTCCGGCTACAGCGTTGTGTCCCTGCTGGTGAGCGGCGGGGTGTGGACGCTGAAAACCAGTGGCGGCACCGCAACGGGTTCCGCGGCGATCCCGACCGGCAAGAACCTTTCAACGGTCACGGTAAGCGGTGACGCGAACACCAGGTCCTCGAGCTTCCAGGCATCGTCTCCGCCGGCTGGGCAGGAGTTCGCGTCTCTCGGGTACGCGTCCGGCTACTACCAGGAAACCAGTCTGTTCTCCGGGCTCATGGACGTTTTGCCTTCGTATGTGAACCGGCCTGCGATTGATCTGCTGACGGAGATTTCCAAGGCGAATCTGGCGGCGATGTGGTTTGACGAGGTTGGTAAGTTCCAGTTCATCGGGTCGGATGTTCTGCGCAACCGTGCACCGTCTCAGACGGTCACGACGCTGGACGACATTTACAGCCTGTCGTGGTCGGATAGCCGCCTTGGGATGCGTTCCAAGGTGCGGGTGAAGTACCGCCTGCCTGTGCTGAACCGGTCGAAATACTCGAACGTTTACTTGTGGCACGCTGACGGCGAGACGATGGGTTCGAACCAGGAGAAGTCCCTCATTGCCGAGTTCCCGGCGGATGAGGAATGGTTTGAGATTGACGACTTCACCGTCAGTAACGCTGGCGGTTTGGCTGCGTTCAACTCCGGCATAGGCACGTGGGTTGGCGGGTATTTGGAGGACGGGTCCGGGAACTGGACCGCCGACACCGGCTATGGTTCGTGGTCTGCGATCACGAAGCTGGACGAGCGGACCCGGCTATTCAAGGTAGTCACCAGCACACTCCCGGCTGGGAAGACGTACGTGCTGGCGACCCCGGACGACGCGGTGAACTACTTCCGCAGGTTCCGCGGGTTCGCTTACCCGATCATGCGTGGGCGCGCCCGGGTGAAGTTCGTTGATGCCGAGTTGTCGTCCGCCACGACGGGCCATTATGGGTTCCCTGAGTTGGAGCATGACGCCGGCCCCTGGGCTGTGCAGGCTGATAACACGCTCATCCAGACGCGATTGGCTGACTACCTCGCGGACCAGGTGACGACACCATCCCCAACTATCACGGGTATGCGTGTTGCTTACGATCCGCGCCGGCAACTCGGCGATGTCATCAAGATCGATTCGCCGGACCTTATGGGTGTGACGATCACGGCCCTGATCGTTGGGGTTCGGAACGCTGCCGGGGATTCGTTCACCCAGTCGCTGTCCGTACGGATTATCTCGGCGACCAACACGTACACGACGTATCAGCAGTTCAACGATGCTGGCGGGCAGCTCACCCATGACCAGTGGAACCTGCTGTCACCGACGACGCTAACCCATGACCAGTTCAACGACCAGACACCGGAGGTTGCCTAGCCATGGCAGAGAGTTACACCACCCCACATTCCCTGCCAATCCTCGGCGTCGGCGACCTGGTCCGGTCCCCCACGGGCGACAACATCCGCAAGCAGATCAACGCAGTCGCGACAGCAGCGAACACGGCGATCACGGCGGAGGGCACCAGGGCCGAGGGCGCGGCTAAGGACGACGCAACCACGAAGTACGGGGGTCTGCCAGACCGCGTCACCTCACTTGAGGGGCAGGTCTGGTACAAGGGATACCTTCCCAATGGGACCGACCTGAACACCTTCACCGGCACAGGGCGCTGGGCTGTCCGACTCGCCGAGGATGTAGCGACGATAGTCAACAAGCCGACCGGCGCTGGCCCCGGGTTCGTTGAACTGACCACAACACCGCACGGCATGAAGGTGCAGACGTGGGTGAACTACTCATCCAATACTGCATGGCGCCGCACCTCAGCATCCGTTACGGCGGGGACACTCACGCCTTGGGGTTCCGTGGACGTGGACGCAAAGGCGTACGCGGACACGAAAGACGCCGCAGGGCTGACCAGCGCTAAGGCGTACACCGACACCCGCGAAACCGTCATCAGGGACGACCTCGCGGTCTCCAACATCGACCTGGATACGGACGGCATCCCGTTCATCAGGTTCGGTTCACGCACGGCGAAACTCCTCCAAGACACTGACGGCACCCCCTATTACGAAGCTGCTTAGGAGCACGCAACATGACGCAACCATCTGATATCAGGCTCCTTACCGAGGCGAAGTTCAACGCTGGCCAGTCTGCGCAGGACGGCAGACTATCCCTGCTTGAAGGCGCTGCCGGGTTCACTGCGCCGCCGCTCGGGTTCCAGGATTCCGTGGTGAAGGCGCTGGTCGATAACACTGGAAGCGACACGAATAAGGCCATTGCTGCGCAGTTTGCACGCAAGGGTAAGCCGGTCAACTTCGCCCCAGACTTCGGCCTGGTAGGAGACGGTGCGACGGACGAGTTCGTCAAATTGCAGGCCCTCTTTGATGCCGGCGGAACAATCGTCATGGAGAAGGGCAAGGTATACGCCTACACCCCAACCGCGACGCTCACCCTGCCCGCTGGAACCACGCTGCTCACCAACGGCGCAACGTTCAAAGAGCTCGCATCGAAGGCTGACACATCAACATTCCGCGTCAATGGCGATAGCTACGTTGACTCACTGCGCCTTGACTTGGCCGGCGGGGATGCAGCTCGCGGTTTACTGGTCGCTGGCGACAACGTGACCGTCGAGAGAATCAATGTCACAGCGAGGGTAACCGCAGGCGTTGGAAACTTTCGGCGGCGCGGCCTCGTGGTTGGGATCGAGGGGACGGGTAGCAAAAATGTCCGTCTCGGTTCGGTATGGGTGGAGAACTGGGACTACTCAGTCGGGATCTTTGATTCCGCCAGGGTGATGATCGATGCGCTGCACATGAGGGGTTCGCGGCAAGGGCTCCTGATGAACGATAACATTGACACGGTTATCGGTTCCGGCACCTACGATGTTCTCTCTGCGAACGCTACTGGCGGGCCGGGTGAAAACGCTGTCCTTCTGGGCTCGACCCGCGCTGACCACTCCTGCCGGAACATCCGCGTCAACAACTTCGTGTCCCGCAAGTCATCGGAGCACGCGTTTAGGGTCGCTGGCGAGTACCGGGTGAAAAACGTTTGGTTCAATGACTGCGCCGCGATAAACTCTGGCGCTACTGTCGGGGCTACCGGCGGGTGTGGGTTCAAGGTACTCGGCCCGACCAACGCAATGAACAACTCAGCGAAGCACAGCAATATCTACTTCAACGATTGCGTCGTTGAAAACTCCCTGAACCTTGCGGGGAGCAACACCGAAGCTTTCCACATTGGTAAGTGCCGGAACGTCGTCGTAAATAACCCGGTTGTGCGGGCATCGGCTGTCGAACCGTCGTACACGGAGGGGACAACTTCGGCCTACGCCGGTATCCGCATCTTCGGTTCCACGAAGGTCACAGTCAACAACCCGCAGATCGAAAAGTGCCAGTCGCATGGAATCCGGTTGCATGACATAGCCGACGATGCGACGACGAATAACGGCGGCGCTATGGAAGACATCACCATTAATGGCGGTTTGCTGCAATCGAACCCGTACCACATTTATGTTGATCTTCTGCTGCCTAACACGCGCCGCCTGAAGATTGACGGCACGACGACCGACGCCGGGCAATACGGACTCTACGTCACCGCCGCGTCGAATACACTCACCTTCCGGCCAGCCGCCAGAATGAACAATTTCGGCGCTACTACGGAGACCGTGTCCGGCACGGACAGGTGGCTGCTTGACCTTACCGGGGATGTAGCCGGTTCGATGGTGGCGGAAAACGGCTCGCGATATGTGAACTTCGCTACCGGGCAGATGTTCACCCGACACGGTGCTGCGTGGCGCCCGGTCAACCTGCAAGGCACTACGGCATCGCGGCCTGCCGGGTTGTCTAAGGGCAGCCAGTATTACGACACGACACTTAACCGGCCAATTTGGTACGACGGGGCTGCGTGGAAAGACGCTGCTGGTGTTGCTGTCTAAACACTCACTACTGGGATCCCGGCGGCTTTAGCTGCTGCGGTGAGTGATTCGCACATTCCGACGCTTATTTGCGGGTCGCCGTGTTTGTCAGGCCAGGGCCCAAACATTAGCCCGGGGATGCCGATTGGGTATGACTCGCCGGCGGCGCAGATTGAAACGCTGCCGTCCGCGGCGCGCTCCAGGCGCTCAACGCTAGGGGTGAGCGTTACGTATGGCGCGTGCTTGCTGAAGCTAAACAGTAGTCCGTGGGTCATGGCCCCATCCTAGCCCACATCATACAAGCGTGCGCCCCGGTACCTCTTCACAGGTCCGGGCCGTACTGACCAAACACGTTCACAGCCTATTAAGGAGGCGCGCCCGCATGGGTAAACCACAACACCGAGGGGGCCGCCCGTGATCGAAGGCATGCACCTGGACGCCGGCAACATGTCCGCAGTGGCGATCCTGATCGTCGTGTTCTTCATGGTCATGCGGGGCACCCTCGCAACCCCGCCGCACCAGAAGGACCTCCGCGACCGCATCCACTACCTGGAAGAGGTCGTGAAGGACCAGCGGGAAGCGGTGAAGGGTGCCGTCCAGAACGCCCGCACCGTGGAGCAGGTCGGGCAGGTCGTCGAGCACACGATGGGCGCTATCAGCCAGAAGGCGGGATCCGAATGACATGGCCACGGAAACGCAAACACGCCCCGCTCCCGCCCGTCCCCCAAGAGATCCTGGACGCCCATCGAGAGGCACTCGCCGTGAAGCATGAGACGGCGGTGAAGCGGCCGGTGTTTAAGGAGCTCGCGGAGAACATGCTCCACCGGCACCGGGCCAACGGGTTCGGGGAAAAACTCGAAGCCACATATCAAGGGAAGGGGCTGCTATGAGCGCCCTCAGCATCATCCTCGCCGCCGACGCCGTCCTCGCGCTGGCCGTCATCGCCGTCTACTCACTGTTCGCCCCATGGTGGACGACCCGTGCCGGCCGGGCAATCTTCGCCCTGTACGTCGTGTTCGGGCTCATCGTGGTCCATTTCGCAGCGGAGGGGGCGTTCGGGCAGGGCCCTGACTGGTACGAGCTGTTCCTCGCTGCAGCGTTCGGCGCCGTCATCCTCTGGAACGGGTACACGATCGTGTCCAAGCAGGTCATCGCCCGCCGCAACCACGAGGACGGTCACTGATGCGCCAGCTCATCGCCCCGAACCCAAACATCCCCTGCGAGCCGGGCTGGTGCCTGGCCTACGTGAACGAGGCGTTCGGCGTCCCGAAGGTCTACCCCTCCGCGACGTCGGCGTGGTCCGCGTCCAAGACAAAGCACACCGGCCGGGACTTCCCCGCCGGCGTGTGGGTGCCTGTCTGGTACGGGCTGGACACCACACCGCTGGGCCATGTGGTGCTGCTGGCCCCGGACGGTTCCGTGTACTCGACGTCGGACCTTACGAACGTCCCGCACCACCACCCGAACCTCGCCGACCTCGAAGCGTACTACGCCTACTACGGCATGACCCTCACCTACCGGGGCTGGACCGAGGACGTCGAAGGCACCCGCGTTATCGAACCTACCGGCCTCGCCGCAATGGGCGAGAACATCACACCTATCAAGGAGGACGAATTGTCCGCAGCAGAAGTCAAGGAAATCAAGGACTACATCCACGCGCTGCTCATCGGCGGCTACACGTCCGCCGGCGAAGAGCGGCCGGGCATTGCTGATGACGTACGGGACATCAAGCGGCGCACTAACCGCTACCTGGATGCGCCGACCAGCGCGGTGCCGGACAAGGTGTGGGCGCAGACTGTGACCCGCGGCGGGAAGCAGATCAGCGTGAAGCAGGAACTCGCTGACTCCAAGAGTCTCGCGGAGAAGGCCGCGGCAACCATCGCGGCATCCGTGGCACTGGCAAAGAATGACGGGCTGACGTCCGCGCAGATCACCGAGGCGGTCAAGGCCGGACTGTCCGAAGGCGTGACCGTCGACGTCAACGTGAACGGGGGCAAGTGATGGGCGACCACGCAGCAACGACCACGCAGGCCACGAACCCGAACCGGGCCGCACTCCGCACCGCACTGCAGACCGCCATCCCGGCGTTCGTCGGCCTGCTGGTGATCCTCCCACCGATCATCCAGGACATCGTCGACGGGGTCGGGCAGCACCTCCCGGAGGGGTTCCGGCTGTGGCTGGCCGGCGCCGCCGCGGTCATCACGGCACTGTCCGCGACGATCGCCCGCGTCATGGCGGTCCCGGGAGTGATCGAGTGGACCCGGACGTATCTTCCGTGGCTCGCCCCTGACAAGAAGTAGCAGAAGCGCCCCGCACCCATCCCGGTGCGGGGCGCTTTTCGTCGTCCAGCTACGATAGCGGCATGGCATCGTTCACCCTCGGCGGGATCACCTACGAGTACCTGATCCCGGACCCTGGCCACCCGGAATCGACGAGGTCGTGGGAGTACGGGAAGTACCCGAAGATCATGGCCACTGTCGCGCTGGCCGGGGGCGGGGCCATCGATGTCTACGCCCGTGCAGAGCGCTGGAACCCAGCCCACATCCTTGCGTCGTGGGAGGACGACGACCACCGTCCGCACTGGAGCTGGATCCCGGCCGGCAGTGTCCGCCGCGTCACCGACTCTGAATGGGACATCGAGGAGTACCACCGGTGCCCCGAAAACCTCCGTGGCGTCCGCTGGGGGAACCGTCTGCCCGGCTTCCTGTTGGCGTAGGCTACCTGGCCAGCGCGGCCGCTGCGATGGCCGCGCCTGATTGCCGTGACGACGGCATCAGGTGAGCGTAGCGCCCGTCCGTGGTGAGCGTCGACTGGTGCCCCAGGCGGTACGACAGTTGGAAGAGGTCCATGCCGCCCTCGATCATCCAAGACGCGTGGGTGTGGCGGAGGTCGTGGATCCGGGCTCTCCGGATGGGAGTAAACGGTTCCCCCGTTCGCTTCGCCTCCTCGGCGGCCTCCTCGAGCTTCTTCCACGCAGGCTCCCAGGCGCGGTTATAGGTGGCCCCTGAGCGCATCGGACCGCCCCGCTTCAGGGTGAACACCAGCCCGCTGCCGGCGGCCTCCACACTGGCGCGCACAGCCTCCGCAGTGGACGGCGCCAGGGGCACGGACCGCCACGAGCGTTTCGTCTTCGGCGTCCCGACGTAGTAGGCGCCGGACTCGTCTTCCTTCCACGCCTTGTTCACCCGCACCATGGGGACAGCGGCGTCGAGTTCGAAGTCCTCGGCGAGCAGTGCGGTCGCTTCCCCGAATCGGAGGCCGGTGTCGACGAGGAAGTTGAAGAAGGGGCGGAAGTGCGGATCCATGGCCGCGTCCAGGGCTCGGAACTCTTCCTTCGTCATGAAACGCATCTGGTCGCCGCCGGCGACCTCCTTCGGGAGCTTGATGCCCTTGCAGGGGTTGCCCTTCCGGTAACCGAGGAGCTCGGCGGTGGTGAAGGCCGCGGAGAGGAAGCCGTGGTGGTTGGCCAGGGTCTTCGCCCTCATCGTGGTGCCCGCGAGGCGGCCGGGTTTCGCCTGCATGCCCTTGACCCACAGGATGACGTCCTCATGGGCTACGGCGGCCACGGGCATCCGGCCGATCGGTGTGCCAACGAAGTGGTGGGTGATGGCCCGCTTGTACCGACCCAGCTGGTCCCCGCCGACGCCGGTCAAGAGGTCGACGTGCTTGTGCAGCAGCTGGACCACGGACGGGCCGGTGATGTTTGCGTTGTCCACCGCTCGTTGGGCGGCGGACATGGACTGCCCGTTGGCGTCGAGGAGGGCCTTCCAGACTTCAGCGGCCTCGCGGGTGGGGAAGGTCGTGTTCTCTTGGACGCCGTTCTCGCGCCACCTAAGCATGTAGGTCGTCGCCTTCTTGCCCTGCTTCTCCACGATGCTGGCCATCGTCCACGTCCCCTCTTCTAGTGCACACTCACCGTACTTTGGTGCACAGACAATAAAAAAGCCCCGGAAAACCGAGGCTTTTTTAGTGGAGATGGGGGGAATTGAACCCCCGTCCGATGTCGTGTTGTCAGGGCTTCTCCGGGCGCAGTTTGCATCGGATTTTCTCGGCCCCAGCCATCCTGCAAACAGGTGGCTGATCCGGGCCCAGTCATCAATGAGTCCCATTCACCCCGATGACGGGGGTAAACAGCAGTGGCTATCTAAATGACGCCAGGATCCGGGGCAATAGCAACCTCGGGCTGACGGACTGTCTTACTGCTTAGGCAGCGAGAGCGAAGTCAGTGCGTTTTGATTCGGCACTTATTGGTTTGCAGACAGCGTTTACGAGATAATTCTGCATCCTCGGCCCGCTTCACCTGTCGCGACTAACATCGTCGAAACCGATCATCCCCGTATTTTTTTATCAAATTACTTCAACCATCCGTTCCGGACCCTGCGGATCCCTCCCGGACTACCAAGCATAACGCACCTCTGCGCGGATTCATTCCCGCACGTCTGGAGCACCCTGCCTAGCGCCGGTTACGCTCGCGCATGACGCGCAGGGCCTCGCGCTTGTCCTGCTGCTCGCGCAGCGTCTGGCGCTTGTCGTACTCCTTCTTGCCGCGCGCGACGCCGATCTCCACCTTGGCGCGGCCATCCACGAAGTACAGCTGCAGCGGCACGATCGTGAAGCCGGATTCGCGGATTTTGTGCGAGATCTTGGTCAGCTCGTCGCGGTGCAGGAGCAGCTTGCGACGCCGGCGGGCGGCGTGGTTGGTCCAGCTCCCCTGGTGGTACTCGGGGATGTGGATGCCCTCCATCCACAACTCGTCGTTGTAGAAGGTGCAAAAGCCGTCAACCATGGAGGCATGGCCCTCGCGGAGGGACTTCACTTCGGTGCCCATGAGCGCGATGCCCGCCTCATAGGTATCCATGATGTGGTAGTCGTGCCGGGCCTTGCGGTTGGTGGCCACTACCTTCCGGCCACTTTCTTTAGGCACGGTCAAACTCCTTGGTCGATGAATCGGGTCAGTTCCAGTTTAGAGCAGGCCCATCGGGTCGACTGCCTGTCCGTTGACCCAGGTCTCGAAGTGCGAGTGGCAGCCGGTGGAGTTACCGGTGGTCCCGGAATAAGCGATCAGCTGCCCCTGGCTGACCTGCTGGCCCGCCGAGACCACCACGGAGGTGTTGTGGTAAAAGATCGTGGTCAGCGAGTTGCCCTGCACGACGCCGTGCGAGATCTTCACGTGGTTGCCGCCGCCGTCGTTGCCCCACCCTGCGGAGAAGACCGTTCCGGCCGCCGGGGCGTAGACCGGGGTGCCGCAGGCGGCGCCGAAGTCGATGCCCGTGTGCATGTAGCCGCCCTGGCCGTAGAAGTCGATGGTGCCCGGCGGCGTCGCACGCCAGCCGAAGCCCGAGGTGATCGGGACGCCGTTGAACGGGCTGCGCAGGCCGAAGGCCGACACCGGGCCGGGCGGCGCCGGGACGTAAGGCGCCGGCCGGGGCGCAATCTGGCCCTGGGCCCGGGCCGCGGCCGCAGCCGCGGCGGCGCGGGCCGCCGCGATCCGGCGCTGCTCGGCTTCCCACGCCTCGCGCAGTTTCCGGTCGCGTTCGACAATTTCGGCCGCGACGGCGTCCTGCCGGGCTTTGACCTGCGCGAGCTGGCTCTGGATGGCTGGCTTGGCTGCCTGCAACTGGCTGTTGAGCCGGCTGGTGTCGGCGATCAGCTTGTCCACCGTGGCCTTTTTGGACGCCGCCTCGTCGCGTGCCGCCTGCTCGCGGACCAGCGCGGCGTCAGCCTTGGCCTTGAGGTCCGCGATTTCCGCCTCCACGGCCTGCAGGCGCGCCTGGGAGTTGACGTTCGTGGCGTTCTGCTGGCTCAACTTGTCCATCGCGGAGTTCTGGCTGCGCAGCGCCTGGTCCGCCAGGTCGATGGTGTCGGTCAGGCTGCCGTTGTTCGATCCGAAGAATAGCGAGAGGTTGGAGGGCACGCCGCCGGACTTGTAGGCCTGGGTGGCGATCTGCCCGATCAGTTTGCGGGTGTCGGTCATCTTCTTCTGGTCATTCGCCAGCTGCTGGGTGATTTTGGCCTTGTTCTGCTGGGCCAGGTCGACGCGGGCGGCGAGGGCTTCGACCTCCTTGACGGCACCGGCCACACGGCCCTGTGCGTCAAGCAGCGCCTGCTGGGCGCCGGGCAGTTGGCCCTGGTAGACCACCAGGTCGCCGGCGGCCTTGGCGATGCGTGCGTCCACGAACTCCAGCGAGTGCTGGACCCGCTCGGCCTCAGCCCGCAAGGCGGCCTGCTGGTCTTCAAGGGTGTCGGCGAACGCCACCGGGGTCGAAGCTCCCAGGTTGGCGGCCAGGACCAGCACCACGGCGGCGCTGACCAGGCGGCCGCGGCGGAGGGCACGGCGGGCCGGGTCGGTGCGTCGGACCATCGGTTTCATAAGCATTCCTCTTCGTTGCGCACAGCTAGACCCTCAGGTAGCGGCGGAGGGTCAGGAGAGACGAGGTGCCGGCCAGCAACACACCAAGGCCGATCAGGCCCGGCGCCAGGAGCAGCGTCTGGGCCGGGGAAATGAACGCCGTGTCCGGATACTGCTTGGACAGGACCCCGCCCAGGAAGAAGTGGGCGACGGCCCACAGCGTGCCGGAAGCGAGGGCCGCGCCGATCACGGCCGCGATCACGCCCTCCAGGATGAAGGGCAGCTGGATCACCATCTTGGACGCACCCACGAGGCGCATGATGCCGGTTTCCCGGCGGCGGCTGAAGGCGGAGAGCCGGATGGTGGTGGCTATCAGCAAGATGGCGCAGATAATCATCACACCGGCCACGCTGACCGCCACCAGGGAGGCGGCGTTCATCGCGGAAAAGAGCCGTTCCAGCAGCTGCCGCTGGTCGATGACGGACTCCACTCCCGCCTGCGAGGAGAAGTTTTCGCTGATGACCTCGTACTTTTCCGGATCCTTCAGGTTGATCCGGAAGGAGGCCGGGAGCTGGTCCGGGGTGACCGAGTCAACGATCGGCGAGTTGGAGAACTGCTCCTTGAAGTGCTTGTACGCCTCGTCTTTGGATTCGAACTGGAAGTCGTTGACGTACTGGGCCACGGACGGGGACTGCAGCAGCTTGCGCAGGTTGGCCTGCTGCTCCGGCGTCGCCGGGCCGGTGGCGCAGCCGGGCGCCGTCGAACCGTCGCTGCAGAGGAAGACTGCGACCTGGACCTTGTCGTACCAGTAGCCCTTCATCTGGTTGATCTGCAGCTGCAGCATGCCGGCCGCGCCCACGAAAGTCAGGGACACAAAGGTCACCAGGATGACGGACACCACCATGGACAGGTTGCGGCGCAGGCCGCTGCCGATCTCGGCCAGGATAAACGCGAGCCTCACAGTGCGCCCTCCCCGGCGGGCTGGGCCTCGCCGCGGCCGGCTGCCTCGGCAGCCGAAGGCCCGCGGCCACTGGCATCCCGCAACCGGCGGGACTGCCCGACCACCGGGATCATCGAGGTGTACAGGGCCTTGGCCTCGTCACGGATGATGACGCCGTTGCGGAGTTCCACCACGCGTTTGCGCATTTCGTTGACGATGTCGTCGTCGTGGGTGGCCATCACTACGGTGGTGCCGTTCTGGTTGATCTTGTCCAGGACGCCCATGATGCCCATGGAGGTGGTCGGGTCCAGGTTGCCGGTGGGCTCGTCGGCCAGCAGGATGCCGGGGCGGTTGACGACGGCGCGGGCGATGGCCACGCGCTGCTGCTCGCCGCCGGAGAGCTCGTGCGGCAAACGGTTTTCCTTGCCCTCCAGGCCAACGGTCTTGAGGACTTCGGGGACGGTCTCGCGGATGACGCTGCGACTCCTGCCGATGACCTGCATGGCGAAGGCGACGTTGGCGAACACGGTTTTCTGCGGCAGCAGGCGGAAGTCCTGGAAGACGACGCCGATTCCGCGTCGCAGCCGCGGCACCCGCCAGCTGGAAATCTTGGCGACGTTCTGGCCTGCGACGTAGACGGCGCCCGAGGAGGCGCGGTCTTCCTTCAGCACCAGCCGCAGGAAGGTCGATTTGCCGGAGCCGGAGGCCCCCACGAGGAAGGCGAACTCGCCGCGGTCGATCTCAAGGTTGATCGAATCCAGCGCCGGCCGCGCTTTCTGGTCGTAGACCTTGGTGACATTTTCGAAACGGATCATGACCCTAAGTACCCTGCAGGAGCCGGGCATCTTTCAGACCAGTTCTGCCGCCGGGGCGCGGGCTTTCTTTTGGGGGAAGTAGGGCACCGGCCCCTCGACTATACGCACGGGTAACCGCGCAGCGGCCGGAGCGCGGGGGTGTGTCGCGGGATTCGGCCGCTACGTCAGGCTTACTTCTCGGCGTTGCGGTTGTCGGTGCGCCAGCGGATGCCGGCGTCGATGAAGTCGTCGATCTCGCCGTCGAACACCGCGGAGGTGTTGCCCACCTCATGTTCGGTGCGCAGGTCCTTGACCATCTGGTACGGGTTGAGCACGTAGGAGCGCATCTGGTCGCCCCAGGAGGCCTTCACGTCCCCGGCGAATGCCTTCTTCTCCGCGTCTTCCTGCTCCTTCTTGAGCAACAGCAGGCGGGACTGCAGCACGCGCAGGGCGGCCGCACGGTTTTGCAGCTGCGATTTCTCGTTCTGCATCGAGACCACGGTGCCGGTGGGGAGGTGGGTCAGGCGCACCGCGGAGTCCGTGGTGTTGACCGACTGGCCGCCCGGGCCGGAGGAGCGGAACACATCGACGCGGATTTCGTTGTCCGGGATGTCGATCGAGTCGGTCTGCTCGATCAGCGGGATGACTTCGACGGCGGCAAAGGAGGTCTGGCGGCGGCCCTGGTTGTCGAAGGGGCTGATCCGGACCAGCCGGTGGGTGCCGGCCTCGACGCTCAGCGTGCCGAAGGCGTAGGGGGCCTTGACCTCGAACGTGGCGGACTTGAGCCCGGCCTCTTCAGCGTAGGAAGTGTCCATGATGGTGGTCGGGTACCCGTGGCGTTCGGCCCAGCGCAGGTACATCCGCAGCAGCATCTCGGCGAAGTCAGCGGCGTCCACGCCACCGGCTCCGGCCCGGATGGTGACCACGGCTTCGCGCTCGTCAAACTCGCCGGAGAGCAGTGTGACGACCTCAAGGTCCTTCAGCGACTTGCGGATCGACTCAAGCTCCGCGGCGGCCTCCCCCATTGAATCGGCGTCGTCCTCGTCCTGGCCCAGCTCCACGAGGACTTCCAGGTCGTCGATGCGGGCTGCGAGCTTGTTCAGCCGCTCCAGCTCCGACTGCTTGTGCGAGAGCTTGGACGTGATGACCTGGGCGGCCGCGGGATCGTCCCAAAGGTTCGGCTCGCCGGCGCGCTCGCTCAGTTCGGCGATGTCTTCCTTCAGCGCCTCGACATTCGAAACGTTCTCGATCGAGGTGTAGGTGGCGCGCAGCGCGCGGATTTCTGCGGGAAAATCAATGTTTGCCATGGTTTTTCAAGCCTACGCTATCCACCGCAGCCGCCCCTGCCCGCGGGAAGGGGCAACCCGCCCCGGGGAAGGTTCGGGTCAGCGCGTCAGGCGGGACCGCGCCGTCGATTTCGCCTCGATCCGGATGCCGTCCGGGACCAGGAAATTAACCACCGGCGGGTGGACGGCGGCGCTGAGCACCACGACGGCGGTGGAACCCTCCGGGCTGCCCGTTGCCGGACCGACGACCAGGCCGCTGAACCGGGCAAATGCTCCGTTGCGGTTCAGGTAGTCGACGGCGGTATTGCGCACCCGGCCGGCGCTGAGGATGGCGGTGGGGCTCCCGGAGGCGCTTTCCAACTGACCCAGGGTGAAGCTGTCCGCGGCTGCCACGGCGGCCCCGTCCGCCAGGGACAGCAGTTTCTTATGTTCGAGGTAGACGCTGGACGCGGCCGCGACGACGGTGGCCACCAGCAGGGCGAGCAGCACGTAGCCGATGATCAGGACCATCAGCTGGCCGTCCTGCCTGGTGCCGTCCAGGCAGCCGGAGCGCCCGGACGGGCGGGCGGTCACCGGAACCGCCCAACAATCTGGGTGGCCGAGGCACTGAGGTGGCCGGCGTCGAGCCGCAGGGCATCGCCGAACGGGACGAACGGCAGCGGCACCGTCAGCCGGACGGTGGCGGTCAGGGCGGAGCCGGCAGCCGTGCAGTCGGCCGGGACGCAGCTGGTTTCGAGGCTGGCGTTGTCCGCCGCTTGGCCGTAATCGGCGAGCGTAAGCTGCACGGCCTGCTCGGCAGCGGCACGGCCGCTTGCCGCGTCCGGCTGGGCCACATAGACCTTGGCTGCCTGCTCCGCCGCACCGACCACCGCGAAAGAGCCGCCCTGCAGCTGCCCGATCGTGATGATGAAGTAGACCACCGGCACCATCAGCAGGAGGGACAGGAAGGTGAATTCGACGACGGCGCTCCCCCGCTCGGCGTCGTCCGCGGCCCCCCGCTCAGCGTCGTCCGCCCTACGGCTGGATGGCGGCATGCCCTCTCACCTCCAGCAGTTCGCGGGGTCCGATGAGTCCTATGACCGGCAGCGGGGCGCGGACGGTGACCTCCAGCGTGCGGATGCCCGCGTAAGTGGTCTCGGCGGCGCTGACGTCCCGGGCGAAGTCCGGAGTGAGGGCCACGCCGATCAGCTGTGTGGTGCGCTCGGTGGCGTCTGCGGCATTGCGGTCGGCCAACGTGCCGTACCGGGCACCCGAGGCCGCCGCGTCAATCAGCGTGTTCCGGACGTGCAGTACGAGGGCGAGCTGGATGATGGCGAGAAAGAACACGGTGAGCAGGCTGCCGGCCAGGACGAAGTCCACCACGGCGGAGCCGCGTTCAGGGCCGGCGTGAGGCGCGTCCTCCCCGTCCCGGCCGGCGTGCCCGCGCCTGCCGGCCGCCAGCACCGCCTACTGCCCGACCTTTTGCATGGCCTGGTTGAAGAGCCCCTCCAGCGCTGGGCCTGCGAGCGCCAGCAGGGCGGCGACCAGGACGGCCGACATCAAGGTGATCATCACCCAGCCCGGAACGTCACCGCGTTCGCCGCCGTCACGGCTTCCGGGCGGCCGGCCGCCCTGCCTGCCCGGCTGCGTGCCGCCTGAAGCGGACCACCACAACAGCGTCCCCGCTAGCCTGACCAGTAACAACGTGCGGATACCGATACTCTTCACTGTTTCCCCTTCGTCTGATGTTGCGCTTCCTGCTCCTGCATAATCCGGATACTTCCCCATGCTTTGTCCCGCTCGCTCAGAGTCCCAGGCTGATGGCCGCAAGACCCGGGAACACGGCGAACACCACGGTCAGCGGCAGCACACCGAAGACGAGTGGCACCATCATGCCGATTTCCTTTTTGCCGGCTGACTCCATCAGGTCCCGCTTCGCGGTATCCCGCACGTCCTGGGCCTGGGCGCGCAGGACTTCCGCGAGCGGGGTGCCGCGTTCCACCGCCACTATCAGCCCGTCAACGAACCGGACCAGTGGGCCCAGCTCCGTCCGGGATGAAAAGTCCTGAAGGGCCTCAACCAACGGCTTGCCGGCACGGGTATCGGCCAATACCCGGGCAAATTCCGTCGACAGCTCGCCCTGGGTCCTGCGGCCGACGCGGTCCAGCGCGCCGGTGGCGCTCTCCCCGGCGCTGACCGCCAGGGCCATCAGCTCGGCTACGCTCGGGAACTCCGCCATCATCCGGGCCTCGCGTTTCCTGATCTGCGCCCCCAGCGCATAGTCCCGGCACAGGAAGCCGGCCAGGCCCGCGCCCAGCACAATCAGCACGGCGAACAGCGGATTGAAGCGCCCGGCCGTTCCTCCCAGCAGCACGATCCCGGCGGCTGCTACGAAGCCGCCGGCGGCCCACAGCAGCTGCTCCGCGCGGAAGTCCACCGCGGATTTGCTGCTGCCGGCGCGGGCAAGCCGGCGGCTGAGCGCCGTCGAGCCCGGGTTGAGTCTGCCCAGCGCCCTGAACGCGTCCCGGACCACCGGCCGCAGGATGCGTTCAAGTGGCCCGAAGGGCGTGACGTTTCCGGGTGCGGCGCGCAGGAGCCGCGATTCCAGACTGTGGGATTTGAGCTGTGGAGCGACGCGGTCCGCGAAGCTGACCGGCCGCAGGAACGGCAGCCGCACAATAGACAGCCAGAGGCCAATGCCCAGGACTACGCCGCAGACCACCGCGCTTGCCATTAGCCCGTTCACCGGAGCACCCGCTCGTCCTGCGGCAGGGCACCGATTCGCAACATCACGGCGTAGGAGAACAGTGAGACCAGCAGCCCTCCAATCAGGACCGCTGCGCCGACGGGCGAGTTGTAGGCCGCCACGGCCTCCGGCCGGCTTGCCATCAGCACCAACACCAACCAGGGCGCGGCTACGGCGAGCCGGGCGGCATTGACAGTCCAGGATTGCCTGGCCTCCAGCTCGCTCCGGGTCCGGGCGTTCTCCCGGAGGAACTCGGCGAGCGTGCCCAGCAGGCGGCCGAGGTCCGATCCCCCCACCTCCCGGGTCAACCGGAGGGCCTCGATGATCCGGTCCGCAACCGGATCGGCGAGCCGTTCCTTCAACCGTGCCAAGGCGGGGTCAAACTGGCCGCCGGCCCGGTAGTCCGCGCCGAAGTCGCGGAACAGCGGCCGCAGCTCCGCCGGGCCCTTCTCGCTGAGCTGGATCAGTGCCTCCGGCAGTGACAACCCTGCGCGGATGGCCGAGCGGAGGTGGTCGACGACGTCGGGCCACAGCTCTCGGAGCATGGCTGTGCGCTTCCTGGCGCGCCATTTCACCGCGCCCAGCGGGAGCCAGCCGCCGAACAGGCCGAAGCAGCCGGAAATTGGCCAGGACCGGGTACCCGCGAAGAACACGAGTGTCACGAAGGCGCAGACTCCGGTGCACGTCACAACCAGGCCCAGCCGGCTGACTTTTTCAATGCCGGCGGCGCGCAGGAGGTCCTCCAGCCGGCTGGCTCGTGGCCGGCGTTGTGCCGTCTGCGGCTGTTCCCAGGCCGACCACCAGATCAACAGCAATCCAGTACCGCCGAGCACCCCCAACAGCGGCGCCATCAGCGCCGCTCCAGTAGCGCCGCGACGTCGTAACCGGAGCGGGCGAACTTCTCCGCCGCCGGCATGGAATTGGCCTGCGCGTGGAGCTTCCCGTCCTGCAGATCAAACACCATGGACGACTCGATAATGCCGTTTTCCACCCTGCGCCCCAGCGAGAGGATTTCGGTGACCTGCCGGCGGCCGCCGGGCTGCCGACTGCAGTGGACCACCAGGTCGATGCAGGACGCAACGGTGGGGACGACGAACGCACTAGAAATGTTGTCCCCGGCCAGCAACGGCAGCGTGCAGATCTTGGTGACGGCGTCGTGGGCCGAGTTGGCGTGGATCGTGCACATTCCCGGCAGGCCGAACATTTCTCAGGCACATCCCGAGACGTGGAGGCTCCGCGGCTCCCGCCCGGCCTACGTACCCCCCCCCCGTGGCCCCGCCGGGCCGGAACCATCATCTCGCCGAATACCGCACGTCACTGCGCCTGCAGCCGGGCACAGCGGCATGAGGAACTAGGCGAAGTGGAACCGACTTTCTGCTTCTCGTTGACTGCGGAGCCGTTTGCCGGCAGAAATGACTCGCTCCTCACTGGTTCGAGATAGCTTCGATGCTTTCCAAGACGTACCTTGCTTCGGAGTCTGAATCCTCACCGGCGAAAGACACTTCCTTACGGATGACTGCAGACACGAAGCTTGAGCTGCTGACAGTGAGTCCATCCGCCTGGGCGTGAGCCTCATCGGTCATTGCGCCCTTGTAAATCTTCGCAGAGGCCGCGTCGTATATCTCGAATCGCTTCGTTCGGAGAGTGAGGCCTGTCAATGTTGCGCGTGAAAGTCTCAGTGTTTCACTGATGGGTGTCACATCCTCTAAGGCTTTGAAAGCCTTAGCTGCTGACTCAGCGCTCATGCGGGTGGAACTTACCACATCGGATCCTACGAGGGCGGTATCCAAGGCTAGACCACTCCCTGTCTTCACAAGGGGTTCCAGCAAATCCTTGAAGCGCAATCGAACTCGGCGTGAATGAGACCTGAGTGCATCAATTATTGCTCTGGAGTCTTCGTTCGCAGCCACGGCAACGAGCGCCTGGAACTGACTGAAGACTTCACGAGTTACATGTTCCTGCTCGAACAAGACTTGGCTGGTATCGACCGCCAAGACAATGACAAACGACGCTGCTCTAAGCCCAATTACAGTCGTCTGCACGTCAGCAAGGTTGGCGCTGTTGTAATCATGCGCCAAAGCATCAAGCTGGCCTTGAATGGCAGTCTGCAAACGGCCCGAATACTTCGTTGGAAACTCGGTTATATTATTTGTCGATGATTCAACCTCGAAGGCAATTATTGACCTTCCCTGCTCGGCAGAAATTCTCGAAAGCTCAGTCGGCGAATACTCGACCGTCGTGTCCGTCTTCAGTTGAAGTCTTGCGTCCGCCGCCGGAAGCCACGCCTCAGGGATATCGCTGCCACCGATCACCTGAACCTCTGGAGACGAAAGATCTTCCTTAGTGAAGTCCCAGGTCACTACGTAGTGACCATCAATCAACGAATTAGCGAATACGTCGCGGAACGCCACGAGCCCCGCCCGAACCGCGTTAAAACGCTCTGGTCCCATCGTGGCGAACAAGAACGTCAGAGTGTCTTCCTCGTCGCTCTCTTCTACGCAGTTACCTATGTAGTACAAGGGTAGGCGAGTGGAACGCATCGCGAACGTGCGGATACCGTCGTACTCAAAATAGGTCTCGACGTGCTCAAACGGGGAGCCAAAGAGTGGTAAGCCGTAGAAGTCAATCACGCTGCCTACCTCGACTCTTCGATTACAACCGCGTGGGGAATCAAGTCATATGGTGAAGTCCACCAATCGTGATGAGTATCTGCAACGTCGCTTGGCGTCTCCAGAACATGACCCATGTGCGGAAGTATTTCAACCTCTGCTAATGACTTCTTCGCAGCCCATGGGTTGATCTTCCTGGCCTCTTGGATGGCATCGAGACTTCGGAAAACAGAGAAAGCATGGGCCCCACACACGTCAGTCCGCCCAAAATATGGACCGCGCCCCTTGTATGGCTTCCGCCAGGAGCCTTTTACCGGGATGCTTCCGATTGTTAAATGCGCTTCGGTCAAACGATAAAAGATGCCCTCCGTAGGCGCACTTGCGGGTGGAGGGCATGCTTCAGGCATTGATGCGTCAATCACCGTCCGAGACTACCCCGAAATATTTCTCGCTGCTTGTCGAGGCACACGTGTCGCCACGATCCCCCTTGCCCCTTCGAGGACACCTACACATTCAGCAGGGCCGGGAGATTGAAAGTCGGACTTAGACACGATGGCGAGGCGAACGGGGACGCCCCTAAAGTGCGCCTCATCGGCAGGCAGAACGTCAGGCCCCTCAACTGGCTTCCAGCGCTTTCTTCAGTGCTGTCGGGGCTGGCAAGTCCAGCCAAAGCCTCGAACCATCCAGACGGCAGGTGACTTGCAACGAGTCCAGACCGTCCAGGATCGGCGCAAGCGTGCGGGCTTGCGCTTCTGACAGGTACCCCACCTTCCGAAAGTCGTCACGGACCACAGCCACCGCATTGAAGTCGGCAGAGTTGCGCCTGTCTCGGACCAGGAATGCAAGGTGCATGTCGAGTGCCTGCCGCTCACGGTCACTCAGATAGAAACTCTGCCCGACACAGCGGCGCGGCGTCGTCTTCAGTTCAGGGAAGGTCATGGACTGTCCATAGTTGACCTTGTGACGTTTGATCGGCTCCATGGGCCGAGCCTAATGCCCCATCAAACTCAACGCTGTGCGGAGATTCGGCGTTTCCTCTCGGAGCCAAGACACACGAGACTGCCCTCCACTCCAGGACCTGGCCCCGCGCCAGTAAGGGCAGCGGCTTTGTTCGCTACAGGCCAACAGCCGTCTGTGGCGTGCGCATCTGCGGATACTGATCTGGAAGGGTCCGGCGGCTACAAAAACAATGTGATCGTGTGGTTGGGGCTGAGCTGTCGGGCCCTTCAAGGGCCCTCCAAAGCACCGACCAATGGCCCCCGTAGACATGACGCCCAAGTAGGTAAGAACGACCTTCCGAAAGCCCATCCCCGGGTCATTCGGTTTTCCCGCGCCAGTAAGGGAAACAAGGCCACGGGAGCCGGATGTCTGACATTTAAAAACGCGCATTCGATAGGAGATACTTCCCTTGCCCAAAACACCCCGTCGGCACTGCACTCTGGACGACTGCGGCTTGCCGCACCACTCTCACGGACTCTGTGCAGCACATGCCCGCAAACGTCTCCGCGCACGCCCGAAATGCATCGAACCAGGATGCGCCACCGAAGCAATAAAGCTCGATCACTGCCGGCGCCACGAAGGGCGGTTGCTGGAACAACTACCCCTTGGCGAGTTGGACCGCCTGCTAGAGGAAGTGGCCGCGCAGATCGCAGTTGATCCCCTAACTGGCTGTTGGTTATGGACAGGCAGTTTGGACGGCGAGGGGTACGCGCACTGCAAGGTTTCCGGTAAGGACTGGCTGGTACACCGACTCATGTATCTGGTCTTTATTGGGCCGCATCCACAGACGCGGCAACTCGACCACCTTTGCGGGGGTCCTGCTGCTGACGGGCAGACCGAGTACGACCGTCGGCGCTGTGTAAACCCGCGTCACCTCCAAGCGGTGACGGCGAAGGTGAATGCGAAGCGACGGGTCCGTGTTAGCGGCCATGAAAAACTGCCCGTAGGCGGCCACGGAACTGCCCACTGACGGCCATGAAAACTGCCCGTTGGTGGCCATGAGATCTGCCCACTTCCTTACTGAACCCTGCCGCTTAAGCGGCGGGAGCCTCTCCCCGGGGTTTGATGACGGTGTCTAGTCGCACCAAAGTCGCCCGGGAAGAGGCCCTAATGAAGTTTGACGGAGAAATCATGGAAATACTCGCTGCGTATGATCTGACCGGATCGTTGCGCGCCGCCGCGGAACTCACCGGCTGCTCGCACCACACGGTCGCCAGGCACGTCGCTGCCCGCGACGCCGGCCAGCCGATCGCCGAACCGGTCTACCGGGGCCGGGTCACCGATGCGTACCTGCCCAAGATCGAGGAATGGATAGAAGCGTCCAAGGGCAAGATCCGTGCCGACAAAGCCCACGCGAAACTCCGAGACCTCGGCTACGAGGGTTCGGAGCGCTCGACCCGCCGGGCCGTCGCCCAGGTCCGCGCTGCCTGGCGGCTCGGCCATGTCCGGGTGCACCGGCCCTGGATCACGGAACCGGGCATGTGGCTTCAGTACGATTTCGGCGACGGCCCCGTGATCGAGGGGAAGAAGACCGTTTTGTTCGTGGCCTGGCTGGCATGGTCCCGCTTCAGGATTGTCATCGCGCTGCGGGACCGGACGGCGCCGAGCGTGTTCGCGGCGCTGGACCGCAGCTTCCGTGTCATCGGCGGCGCCCCGACCTACGTCCTGACCGATAACGAGAAGACCGTAACGGTTTCCCATGTTGCCGGGGTCCCGGTGCGCAACCAGCAGACGGTCGAGTTCGCCCGCCACTACGGGGTGACGGTGTTGACCTGCCAGCCGGCTGACCCGGCGTCCAAGGGCGGCGTGGAGGCCTCGGTGAAGGTCGCCAAGGCCGACATCGTGCCCAAGGACACCAACCTGCGTGCCGACTACGCTTCCTTCGCCGAGATCGAGGCGGCCTGCCAGGCGTTTATGGACGAGGTCAACCACCGTGAGCACCGGGCCACCCGCCGCAAACCCGTGACGATGCTGGCCGAGGAAGCGCCGCGGTTGCACCGGATCCCGGACACCGCGCACACCGTCGCGTTCGGGCTCTCCCGCAGTGTCCCGGAGAACACGCCGATGGTCACCTTCGAGAACGGGCAGTACTCCGTCCCGGCGTATCTGCTCGGCGCGCGGGTGTTCGTCCGCGCCCACGGCGCCGGAGCCGACGAGCAGGTCATCATCGTCCACCTCGGCGGCCAGGGGCCGGTGGAAGTCGCCCGGCACCGGCGCGCCCGGCCCGGCAGCCCGGCGATCAACGACGCCCACTTCCCTGACCACCGGCCGAAAATCCCGGGTGAGTACACGGTGAAAGCCAGGACGGCCGCGGAGACGGAGTTCCTTAGCATCGGCGACGGCGCCCGGACCTGGCTGCTCGAGGCCGCAGCGGCGGGCACGGCCCGGATGAACGTGAAGATGGCCGAAGCGGTCGCCCTGGCGAAGATCGCCGGGCAGTCCGAGGTCGATCAGGCCCTCGGGACTGCGGCCATCCATGGCCGCTTCGCGAACAAGGACCTGGCCTCGATCCTGAACGCCGCGAGCACGCGAACGACCACCCATGCTGCCGGGGAGACCCGGTCCTTGACCCAGGGCACCGCCGGGTGGGCGGCGATTGGCCGACCACCCGTTGCCGCCCGTGTTGACGGCGCCCTGGAGGAAAGCGCGTGAGCCCGGTCCCGGTCACCGCGCCCGTACTGGCGCCGGAGCTGGAGGCGTTGATGCGGCAGTTGAAGATGCCCCATGCGCGGGCGCTGGCGCCGGAACTGATCGCGACCGCCCGCGCCCAGCGCTGGGAACCGGCCGAGGTCATCAAGGCACTCTTTGTCGAGGAAGTCGCCGGCCGGTCCCGGTCCATGCTCGCCACCAGGCGCAAGGCCGCGGGCTTCCCGACCGGGAAGACTTTCGACACCTGGGACCCTGACGCCTCCTCGATCCCGGCACCGACGCAGCAGGCGCTGCGGACGCTGGAATGGATCGGGCGGAAGGAAAACGTCGTGATCTGCGGCCCCTCCGGCACGGGCAAGACGTTCTTCCTTGAAGCCCTCGGCCAGCAAGCCGTCGAGGCCGGCCTGCGGGTCGCGTGGTTCCGGCTCGAGGACCTCGGCGCTCTGATGCGCGCCCACCGCTCCGATGACAGCGTCACCAGAGTCGTCGCCCGGATCCTGCGCGCAGATTTGGTGGTGGTCGATGACATCGGCCTGTTGCCGGTGGGCACGGACGCGGCCGAGGGCCTCTACCGCCTCGTCGACGCCGCCTACGAGAAACGCTCCATCGCGGTTTCCTCAAACCTGCATCCGGCCGGCTTTGACGAGCTCATGCCCAAAACCCTCGCCACCGCCACCGTGGACCGGCTGCTGCACCACGCGCATGTCTGCCAGACCTCAGGAGAATCGATCCGCCTCAGCCAGGCACTGGCCGGAAAAGGAGTCACCCCAATGAACTAAACCCACACCCCAACATGGCCAACGCCACCGAACACCCGGTGGGCAGATCTCGTGGCCATGAGTGGGCAGTTTTCATGGCCACCAGCGGGCATTTTTGCTGGCCGCCCGTGGGCACAAACTATTGGCCATTGACAGGTCCGCAGGGCCCGCCATCCCGGAGCCGATTTCTGGACGGACGCGGATGATCTCGGCAGGACCTCCATCCCGCTCATGCTCTGGGCTGCCCGGCACGGCCTCCCAGGAGCTGTGCCGGGGCACTGGAGAACCAGGGAAATCAACAAGAACCAAAAGCAAAGGAACCACGAGATATGACGGAATCAGCAGACGGGTATGAATACTTCCGCCGCATGAAGAGCGGTAAGGAGCATATCGCCGGGGCCGAAGCGGCTTCGGACCCGACCCCTCCGACGGACCCGGCCACCCTTAACTGGGACCCCGTACCCCTCGGCTCTGATCGCTGGAAGGCACCCAACGATTCAAGGGTGTTCAGGTCCGAAGACGAAGCCCGGCGCGCCGGACAGACTGCTCGGGGCCGGGCCGAAAGGGAATACGCCAACTACGTGAATGCTTTGATCGTTCCCGCAAAGACGCCGGGCCAGGAAGCTGCCGAAGAGGACGCTGCTGCGAGGGCCAGGGCGATGAGTGAGGGTGTCCCTTCTGAAACTTGGGATAACTCGCCTGAGGTGCGCTCCAAGTACCTGCCGGACTCCAGGAGCGGGGCCGAGCACTGGGAAGAGTACAAGCACAACCGCAAGCGGTAGGCCCTTGGCGTCGCGGCGAGCTGCTGGGGCTCGCCCGTCTTGGCCACAAAAGTGGGAACACCATCTAGTTAAGGAGAGAGTTGGGAATCAAAGATGTAGGAGCAGTCGACGGCACAGTCGCCGACGGATGGGGCGGAGAAATCGCTCAGGTAGGTCCCGGGCTTTGGCGTGTCTGGGGGCGGCTGTATTACAGCCTGGGCGCGGCGCGGCGCGGAAGGATTGCGAACGCCCCTAAGGGGAAGCGGAAGAAGCGCGTTGCCCCTCGCAAGTTGAACGAACCGAGGTAGTCAGGGCCTGGTGAGGCGGGCGGCGGGGCACTCGATGGCCCCGCCCTAGCCCCACGTCAGCGTTCACGAACCCGTACAGAACCCCAGCCGCTATCACCGCCGGGGGGCGCTAGCCGCTGCGAAGGGGTTACCCCCACCCCGCCACCCCGCATGGTGTCACCTAGACTCCAGCATCATCACTTCCTTGAGCGCCCGGTACAACCTCAACCGGTGACGCACGGTGACGTGTTAGGTTCGTCCTCGGTCTTCTTACGACGGCGCAGAATTCTCTCAGGCGGAGGCTACAGTCGAGCGGGAGTTTCACTGCCGCTTCGCTCGCAATCCGCGCTTGCGTAACCGTTGCGCGACAGGATGCGGTCCAACGCATATAGGGTCTGCGCAGGAACCGTGCTTGGTCCGTGGCGAACGCCAAGAAGGGGAAGCACCGTTCCTGGCATCGTCGCTGAGTGAAGGCCGATCTCAATGTACGGCACAACCGTCTCTCCAGACCGGTAGTGCTCCTCGTGGACCTCGCCCCAATGCACCATGCGCCACTCCCGCTCACTCTCGAAGTCGGGGTGCTTGAAACGGTACGAGGCCCTATCCACCTGGCCCCAATAGAAGGGCAAGAAAGTTGACAGCACTTCCATCGGTCCGATGTCCGCGACTGCATCTTGCATCACCGGCATTTTGCAAAGGTCGACGAGTTGCTCAATTAGCCGCGAGACATACTCCTCGTGGAAGGCCCGATCGTAAATTACTTTTATCAGGGTAATGCCAGGATTTTGACGGCCAGCGGCATTATATCCAGGGATAGGTGAGATGTCCCCCGGCAGTTGAAGCGCAAAACCCTGTTTGCCGCCGTAAGCACGCCACTGGCTCAATGAATTGTCTTGGTCGGAAAAGCAAGTGAGGTAGTAAGGGGTCCGCTCGTACACTGCCGGCTTTGGGGCATCTGCGATGTGCTCAAGAAACACTGCTGCCAACCCCTCATGCTTCCCGAGAAAATCTCGGCGGACGATCTCTCGAGCAACATCGGCGGTGTAGGAGAGCTCCGAGCTGTCATTCAGAAATCGATAGTCCGTCGACCAAAGACGCCTGCTGGACAGAATTCCGATGAGGCCGCCAACATCGGTGTAGTGATGCACCGAAGCTGGCAGAGGAGCTGCGTCAAGATCAGGAAGTGCATCTTGAAAGTCCATCAAGTAAGCGTTCGCGCGCTCAATCAGTTCTGCCTTAATCACCCGTCCACTATGGCATATGAGCCCCCGAGAGGGCGCGTGAATTGGGCGTTTGACGGGAGCTCCCAACCGCCTGTTTTGCTCAGGCGAAAGAAAAGCGGTCTGTCATGGCCGGAAATCAACGAGCACATCGGGGCAGAAACGTGATGACTCGCATGCCGACACCCTCAGGGCGTCTCACAACCGATCGGTTACGAGACAGCACGATGAGACACCTTCGGTCCCACGCAAATTAAGGGGCCATGCTGTCTCGCTACCATGTCTCACAAGCGTCTGTTAATCTGAGTGTATTCAAACACCCTTGCGAGACACTTTCGGGAGGAAGTCATGGGGAAACTTATCGGGTACGCCAGGGTATCCACGAAGGGCCAGGATACCGACTGCCAGGAGACAGACATCCTCGCGGCGGGCGTCCGCCGCGACGACCTGTACATGGATCGGGGCGTCAGCGGGGCTAAGGCCAACCGCGCCGGGCTGGATCAGGCCCTTGCCGCACTTCAGGAGGGTGACACCCTCGTAGTCGCCACGCTCGACCGCTTGGGGCGGTCTACGCAAAACATGCTGAACCTCGCCACCGATTTGAAGGACCGCGGAATCAATCTCCGCGTCCTGAACCTTGGCGGCGGCAATGTCGACACCGCCACTCCGATGGGCCAGATGATGTTCACAGTTATGGCGGGGCTGGCTGAAATGGAGCTTGCCATCAAGCGCGAGCGCATCAACGACAGCGTGAGCAAGCGTCGCGCGAAAGGGCTGGACTTGGGGGGCCGCAAGGCGCAGTTCACCGACAGCCAGATCGGGAACGCAAAGAAATTGATCGAGGGCGGCAAGCCGGCTGCCCAAGTCGCGCGCGACCTAGGGATGTCGCGGGCAACTCTGTACCGCCGCATCTCCCAACTGGCTGGAGTCTAGGAGGCGGCCACAGAGCCGCCTCCCGCTCCCTGGTCCTCGTCCGGCCAATTCACGTCCCCAAACTCGCTCAGAATTGCTTCCGCTTGCTCTCGAGTCCGGAAGCCAGGAATCACGTCGAAGTGCATGGTGCCGTCGACGCGTACCAGCGTCAGTCCAGGGATGTCGACCAGCACCTCAAAATCCTTGTTGCCGTCAGTCACGTATTCACCTCTGTCCCGCCGATGACAGTCCACGGTGTGGGGCAGTCGGCCGCGGAGGAGACTGCAACTGCATCATCCTCCCGCCATGCGGCAACCAGATTAAGAATCGCTTCTTTGGCGAGTGGTCCCCGCGGATCATTCCTCGTCTTCACGACGACTCTCACAGTGTCAGGATCGAAAATTCTGGGAGAGCCTTGGGAATGCTGGAGAAGAATGACATTGCAGACCTGCCGGACGTAGTCCCGGCGGCTATCGATAGGGCTGTCGAACCACTCCGCGGCATGGGGGCCGCTCATATCCGGTTCCCATAGGCGAAACCTGCTTTCTGGCAGCCGAGCAGATAGAGCGGCCTCTTCTAAACGTCGTTCCGTGTCTTCCAGTTTGGAACGTATGCGGGCCGAGGTCGTTGCCAACTGGCCCATCGTTATCACCCCGTCAGCGGCCAAAAGTGCCGCTTCGTTCAGACGCTCCCTCAGGGCGGCGCCTTCGGCCCCAAGTTCCTCCAGCTCCTGCGTTGGCACCGAATTGCTTGCCCGTTGTGCTGCCATGGTTTTGTAGGCGATCATGTGTCGGTTCACCACACTGTCCACATAAGAAATCCTCTTGCCGACGTGACCCCGCCCTTTTTCATGACAGCGATAGACCATGTATTTCTGATTTTTTCGACCAGTCGCGGTGGCCGACCGTACCAAGGATCCGCACTCGCATTGCGCGATGCCCGCCAACAAATGCCGCGCCTTGTTGGACTGGGAGCGTCGGCGCTGAGGGTCGGTAAGAACGGACACAACAGCACGCCAAACGTCCTCCGAAACCAGTGCGGGGAACGTCGACGGACCGATCACTTCCCCTTTGTAGACCGCGAAACCTGCGTTTCTCGGGCGCATCAGCATCTGCCGCAGTTGCGCGTAGCCCCAAGGCTTGCCAACGCTTGTTGCGATCCCCGACGTGTTCAGCCTGGCAACGATTGATCCAAGGCTTTGTCCTTGGAGAACTGCATTGCACGCATCGCGTATGGCTGAAGCCTCTATGGGGTCAGCTTCTGGAGTGCCGTCCACAAATCGCCATCCGAAGGGGCGGCCACCTCCCAGCCATTCCCCTTTGATGGCTTTCTGCTCCATAGCTCTGCGGACTCTTGTGGCTTTCTGGTCGGACTCGTACCGGGCCGCTGCGCCGAGCATGCGGGCAATCATTTGCCCCGCATCGGTGGCGAGGTCAAGTTCGCCGGACTTTACGGCGAAGGTCCTAACCCCGTGAGCCTTACAAACGTCGATGTATGCCTCAAGCTCCAACGGGCTGCGGTGCAGCCTGTCAGTGTGCCAGCAGAGGACTGCTGTTGCTTCGCCGCGCTCAAGGGCGGCAAGCATCTCCGAGTAAGCCGGTCTCTTCTTGCCGGAATAGGCGCTGATGTCGTTGTCCACAAAAACCCGCGAAACCGTGAGCCCCCGGTCTGCCGCCAGCTTGCGGCAGTCTTCCTCCTGCCGCGAAACACCGAGCCCTACTCCGTCCCGGTCCTGGCTGATCCTGCAGTAGATGAAGGCCGCACTCTCCATGGCCGGATATTAATCCTTGTTGTGCCTGAACGTCTATCCGCAAGCCCGGAATTCAAAGCGATTAGCATGTCCAGGCTTTCGGCTTCGCGGACCTCGCCGACCACGAGCCGGTCCGGCCTCATCCGCAGGGCCTCCTTCACGAGCCGCCGCATGGGAATCTCGCCCTCCCCCTCAAGGTTCGGCTGCCGGCACTGGAGTCCCACCACGTCACGCAGCGGGAACTGCAGTTCGAAGATTTCCTCCACCGTCACCACCCGCTCCCGCGTGCCGATGCTGGCGGCCAAGCAGTTGAGCATGGTGGTTTTGCCCGCCTGCGTGGCTCCGGAGACCAGGATGTTGAGCCCGCTTGCGACGGCGGCCCCCAGAAAGCGGGCCGCCTGCGGCGTCAGGGTGCCCAGTTCCACCAGGTGTTCGAGCCGGCTGGCCTTGACCACGAACTTGCGGATATTGACCGCCCAGTGCCGCCGCGTCACATCCGGGATGACCACGTGCAGGCGCGAACCGTCCGGCAGGGCGGCATCCACAAACGGCGAGGAAATATCCAGCCGCCGCCCCGAGCTCTTGAGCATGCGTTCGACGAGGCTGTGGACCTGCTGGTCCGTCAAGGCGATCGAGGTCAGCTCGGATTCACCGTTGCGGGCCACAAAGATTTCGTCCGGCGCATTGAGCCAGATCTCTTCAATAGCCGGGTCGTCGAGCAAGGGCTGCAGGGCGCCGAAACCCGCCACCGCGTCGAAGACGAACCTGCGGGCCTGCTCCAGCGGGCCGATGGGCGGAAGCGGCGCCAGCAGCGCACGCTCGTCGTAGTCGCTGATCGCCTCTTCCACCAGGCGGCGGACTTCGCCGCTCTGCCGCAGCGGGTCCAGCCCGCGGCGACGGATCAACTCACGGACTTCGCCTTCGACGATGCGCACAGCTTCCACGGTGCCCCCAACATGACCGCTACCCATCCCCCTGGGGCAGTGCAACTGGGGTTAAAACTAGAGGAGGCGCGGCAATCAGACAAGAGCCCCGCTTGCACCTGTGGATAAGTGCCCGGCGACCCGGCCTGGCCGGGCCGCCGCCCGGGAACGCTAGTCTGCGGCCACTCCGGCAGTCTCGGCGACCGCAGCGTAGCCCTGCGGGTTCCTGCTCTGCCAGCGCCAATGGTCCTCGCACATCTGCGCCAGGTTCCGGTGCGCGGACCAGCCCAGGTCGGCGAGCGCAGCCGAGGGATCGGCGTAACTGACGGCGGCGTCACCCGGGCGGCGGGGGGCGAATTCGTAGGGCACCGGGTGTCCGGCCGCCTTGCCGAACGCCTCGATGACCTCCAGGACGGAGGAACCGCGGCCGGTACCAAGGTTCCAGCGGAATACGCCTACCCGGGTGCCGAGGTAGCCCAGCGCGGCAAGGTGGCCGGCGGCGAGGTCCATCACGTGGATGTAGTCTCGCACCCCGGTGCCGTCCGGTGTCGGGTAGTCGTTGCCGAAGACCATGACCTTTTCACGGCGCCCGACGGCCACCTGGGCAACGAAGGGCAGCAGGTTGTTGGGGATGCCGCTGGGGTCCTCGCCGATCTGGCCGGATTCGTGGGCGCCCACCGGGTTGAAGTAGCGCAGCAGGGCAATGCTCCAGCGCGGGTCGGCGGCGCACAGGTCCGAGAGGATGTCCTCGATCTGTTCCTTGGTCCGGCCGTACGGGTTGGTGGCATCCAGCGGAGCCTTCTCGATCAGGGGGACTTCCTCCGAGGCGCCGTACACGGTGGCGGAGGAGCTGAAGACCAGGCGGCGTACCCCCGCGGCGTCCATGCTGTGCAGCAGGTTGAGGGTGCCCACCACGTTGTTCTGGTAGTACATCAGGGGTTTTTCGACGGATTCCCCTACGGCTTTGAGCCCGGCGAAGTGGATGACGGCTTCGAAGCCGCCCTCGGCGAAGACGGCGTCGACGGCGGGGGCATCCAGCAGGTCGACCTCCCGGAAGTCCACACTCTTGCCCGTGAGTTGTTCCACGCGATGCAGGGACTCCGGGTTGGAATTCATCAGGTTGTCAAGGACAACCACGTCGTGCCCCTCCTCGAGGAGGGAGAGCGTCGTGTGGGATCCTATGTAGCCGGCGCCGCCGGTAACCAATACCTTCATGGGTTCCAGTCTAAGTTGCCCGGCGGCGGCCGGGACGCGCCGGGCCGCACAACGGAATGGTCACAAGTAACAGAACTAACACTGGCAACTCTGGTTTCACCGGGTACCCGGTGCTAACGTGGCCGCGTCAAGACCCAACCGAATTGACTTAACGGTGCCCGATTATGCGGACGACCGGCCATCGCGAACCAGATGGTGTGCTGTGCACAGCACGCCATCGCTCCGGAGAGACGCACATGAACCCGAACCCGGCAAGACGACGCACCCCGTTTGTCAAACCCCTCGCTGCCGGCCTTGCCGCCGCTGCACTCTCGTTGGCCGCACTCCCGGTGCCGGCAAACGCCACGGCGCCGGCCCCCGCGCCGTCGCCGGCGACCAGTGTCACGGAGACGGCGACGGCGAGCCCGAAGCCAACGGCCTCCCCAACGGGGACCGCCACTGCCTCCCCCACGTCCACGCCTACTGCGGCGCCCACTGCCGCGCCCACCGCCACCACTTTCCGCGAGGCCATGGCGGCGGCGGCGGGTCCGGGCGGCGCCGAGATGGGCCAGAGCAGCAAGGGCTCGCACGCGGCCCGGACCGGATCGTCTCCGGCCACCGAGGGCACCTGGTCGCCGTCATTCGGCGTCAAGGGCCTGGACGTCAGCTACTACCAGTCGGGGGTCAACTGGCAGACGCAGTGGAATCTGGGCGCACGCTTCGCCTATGTGAAGGCCACCGAAGGCAACTACTACACCAACGCTTCCTTCGCCGCGCAGTACAAAGGCGCGCGGCAGGTGGGAATGATCCGGGGCGCCTACCACTTCGCCAACCCGCTGGCCTCCTCCGGTGCTGACCAGGCCAGGATCTTTGTCCAGAACGGCGGGGGCTGGAGCGCCGACGGCTACACGCTTCCCCCGGTACTGGACTTCGAGGCCAACCCCTACGCCGGACAAACGATCGACGGTTTCTACCAGGGCAACAGCTGCTACGACCGGTCCCCCAGCCAGCTGGCCAGCTGGGTGCGCGATTTCGGAAACACCATGAAATCGCTGACCGGGCGGCTCCCGATGATCTACACCAACACTTCATGGTGGAAGCAGTGCACCGCCGACGCGGCAGGCTTCGGTGACTACCCCCTGTGGACCGCCTACTGGCCGAGCTCCGCCAGCAACTACGCCGGGCCGTTGCCTGCCAGCTGGAGCGCCTTCTCCTTCTGGCAGTACAGCGAGTCCGGCCCCTTCGCCGGCGACTCCAACGTCTGGAACGGCGACTACGAGGGGCTGCGGCGCTTCGCCTTCAACTCGGGTCCCAGCCTGAACACCGGCGTGGACGACTTCAACGGGGACGGGCTGAATGACCTCCTGAGCATCCGCGCCGACGGTGCCCTCTGGTTCTACCCCGGCAACGGCCGGGGCGGCTTCGGGAGCCCGGTCCGGATTGGCACCGGCTGGAAGGTTTACACCCGCATCATCGGCGTCGGAGATTTCAACGGCGACCGCAGGAACGACTTCGTCGCCATCCGGCCCGACGGATCCATGTGGTTCTACGCCGGCACCGGCAGAGTGGGTTCCGGCAGCCAGGGCTATGCTCCCGCCGTCAAGATCGGCAGTCCCGACTGGGGCACCTTCAGCCAGATCACCGGCGCCAGGGACTTCAACGGGGACGGGAAAAGCGACCTGATCGCATCCCGCAAGGACGGGACCCTCTGGTTCTTTGCCGGCACCGGAA
Source organism: Arthrobacter sp. SD1074B (assembly GCF_056780195.1). NCBI lineage: Bacteria > Bacillati > Actinomycetota > Actinomycetes > Micrococcales > Micrococcaceae > Arthrobacter > Arthrobacter sp. SD1074B. The sequence goes on from NZ_JBRAZT010000001.1 coordinate 2,714,670, forward strand.
CCGTCTCCTCGACGCAAAGCGGTTACGCGGCTGCCCGGAAAATCGGCTCGTCCGGCTGGAATGCCTTCACAAGCATCGTCGGGGTGCGGAATTTCGGCGGCAAACCGAGCAACGACCTGGTCGCGACGAAAGCCGACGGCAGCTTGTGGTTCTACGACGGAACCGGCACCGTCTCGACGACGAACGAAGGCTACGCCCCGGGCGCCCGCATCGGCACCTCGGGCTGGAACGATGTCCTTGACCTGCTCGGAACCGGGGACCTCGACGGCGACAGCAAGGCGGACCTGCTGACCCGCCGCCGTGACAATTCGTTGCTGCTTTATGCCGGGACGGGCATGAACGAGGCCGGCTACAAACCCGCCGTCAACATCGGCAAGTCCAGCTGGAACAATTTCACCATCGTGGAGTCCGTGCAGGACTTCAACGGCGACGCCCGTCCGGACCTGCTGGCCGTGGCCAAGAACGGCGCCCTCTGGTTCTACGCCTCCACCGGCGACAACGGCTACGCGACGGGCCGCCAAATTGGCTCCGGCTGGCAGATCTATACCAAGCTTGTCGGCACCGGCGACATCAACGGCGACGGCAAGAGCGACCTCCTCGCCGTACGGCCCGACGGTACCCTCTGGTTCTACGCAGGGACCGGCGACCTGTCGGCCGGCCGTGAGGGGTACTCCCCGGCCCGGAAGGTGGGCTCGGGCTGGAACGTCTACAGCAAGCTCGTCGCCACACATGACCTGGACGGAGACGGCAGGAACGACCTGGCGGGTATCCGCCCGGACGGTTCGCTCTGGTTCTACCACGGCACCGGACGGGTCTCCGCGACCGATGAGGGCTACGCGCCGGCGGTCAAGATCGGCCGGTCCGGGTGGTCCAGCTTCCATTCCGTTGCCGGCGTCCAGGACTTCGACGGAGACGGCCTCAACGACCTCGCGGGCATCCGCCCGGACGGAACCCTGTGGTTTTACTCGGGCACGGGCAGGGTGTCGGCGGCCAGCCCGGGATACCACGCGGGAGTGAAAATCGGCACGTCGGGCTGGAACGCCTACAGCGTCCTGCTGGGCGCGGGAAACCTCAACGGCGACCGACTGCCGGACCTGGCCGCCGTCAACCAGAACGGCACCCTGTGGTTCTACGCCGGGGCGCCCAAGCGCAACAGCGGTTACAAGGCTGCGGCCTCGGCGGGCTGGCTGCCCTAGGTAGCCCTGGGACAACCGGCCCGCCCGGGGCGGCGGCTCAGGAAGCGGCGGACTCGGCGGCCGGCAGCAAGGCGCGGATCGCAGCTTCCCAGATCTTGAGCTGCGACTCGGCCGCCAGCGGTTCGGCCGCGCGGTCGGCCGCCCGCTTCCACTCCATGATCTGGCCGCGGTCCAGCGACTGGATCGTTGCGGCCAGGGCGGACGGTGAGAAGTCCGGAGTGACGGTGCCAAAACCGAACTGCTTGACGATTTCCACCATTGACGGCGAGGGCCCCACGATCACTCCCAGACGGGCTTGGACGGCTTCGAAGAACTTGTTCGGCAATGCGTTCTCCATGTTGAAGTTCGTCGGGGGAAGGAAGACCAAGGACACGTCGTAGCTGCTCAAGGTTTTCACGAGTTCGGCGTAGGGCACTGGTTCGCGAAACCTCACCGCGGGGACATCGGCTGCGGCCTTCTTCAACTCGGCGACGTAGTCCGGTTCGTTGGGCATCACGATCATGTCCAGTTCAACCCCTGGCGGCGCGCTGCGCATCGCCTCGATGAGGTTCTCCAGCTTCCGGTAGCGCTGGCCCGCAGCGCTGTGGATCAGCCGGATGGTCTCGCCGACGGGCTGCGGCGTTCCCGCCGCATAGGGCGCCGCGTTGGTCACCACCTCGGCGGCAACGCCGAAGTCCAGGGTGTACTGGGCCGCGATGCCGGGAGCGACCGTGGTGAGCGAGCGGGCACGGGGCAGGTAGGTGCGGCAGAGCCACCGCATGAACGGTGCGACGAACAGGCGCCACTTGGCGTCGTCGTCCTTTTCCTTAGGGGCAAACTCATGAAGGTCCGAATGGACCCCGTACTTCGGCTCCAGCTCCAGGGCCAGAGGGAGGGTGTTCAGATCGTTGGCGAGGATGACGTCGACGGAAATCCCCTTCAGCAGCTCCCGGGCCTGCCGGACCGCGGACATCTTGTCATACGCCCGCCGGTAGCGGCGGCCGAGCAGGCCAATCCTGTCCGAAGGCCACCCGACCGCATCCGCCGACAGGGCGAAGTGTTCATCCACGCCGTCCGGTGCCGCCCCGTATCCGCACGTGATGAGGTGGTACTTCCCGCTGAACAGCCCCACCTGCTTGAGCACGCGCGGGTCTGACCGGATCGGTGAAAAGGAAATGATGAGCAGTCGGGGCAAGGCAGTCATGCTTCCATCATTCCAGACAGCGGGGCCGCACCCACACGGCTGGCCCGGAACCGGAGGCCGGGCGGAGTCGACGCTCTCCCGCTAGAAAATGTTCCGCAGGAAGCGAATGCGGGAGGCGAGGACAGCGAGGGCAAAACTGGCCACCAGGGTGGCAGCGTAGCTTGCGAAGGCCGCCACGATCGACCGGCCGTCATGGACCGCCGGCACGTTCAGCCTGATGGCTTCGAAGACCAGCAGGTGGACCAGGAACACGCCGAAGGAGGCGCCGGAGAGGGTGACCAGCATCCGCCCGGCCGCGGCGGCAGGCCTGATCCGGCCGAACAGGGACCTGGCCGACAGGAAGACCGCCACGGCCAGCATCATCACGGTCAGTGAGAGGTAGCTGACCGGCGACACCACGTTCAGAACCGAGGCCTGTCCCCGGTGTCCGTACTGCCACAGCAAGAGTGCCGCCAGACCCGCGGCGACGGCGACGGCAGCGGCCAGGGACCGGCCGCTGAGCCTGACGTCCCTGAGCGCCCGGCCGGCCACGAAGTAGCCAACATAGGGCAGCCAGTGCGTGAAGATGTTCAGGCTGATCGGCCTGGCAAAGCCCAGGGCCGCGGTGACGCCGGGCGCCATAAAGGCCAACGCCGTGGCGGCCAGCAGGACGGCCGCCAGGGTCTGCGCACGCCGCGGGCCGCCGTCCTGCAGGAACGCCGTAATGAGCGGGGCCACCAGGTAAAGACCAAGAATCAGCCATAGGAAGTACAGCTGCGTGAAGACAGAGCCGTCGAAGAGCAGCTGGGCCACCCTGGCTGGGGGCAGGTCTTCTCCGCGCATCAGCCAGCGGACGCCGACCAGGTACACCAGGTGCCACACGATCAGTGCCGGCAGCAGCCGCACCGCCCGCTTACGGTAAAACGCCCCTGGCGCCGTCACCCGGTTGGATGGTGCCAGCAGCAGCGCGCCGGAGATCATCACGAACACCGGGACGACCCAGATGAACGGGATGTCCAGGGCGGCCGCCAGCCACCAATTGCGGGACTGGGGCTTGGCGTGCCCCACCACGTAGCCGAAAAGGTGGATCGCTACGACACCGCAGATGCTGAGGATCCTCAGGATATCCAGCGAGTAGTCCCGCGGCGGGGCTTCCGCGTCGCGGGCTGCCGGGCGGGTCCCCAGCCCTGTCACTCGGTTTCCTGCATCCGTTCGGAAAATACGGCCGAGGAGGCCTTCGGCGCTTCCTTGAGCCACGGCCGGGGTGTTTCGTCAATGGCGATCCGCCGGGAGAGCTGGGTGAGCGTTGTTTCCATGTGCCGGAAGCGCTGGTAGGTAGTGGCCATGAAGACCATGAAGCTGACGACCAGGCCGTAAAGGACAAGGTCGGTGCCGCGGCCAATGCCGAGGAAACGGGCCAGCATGGTCAGCAGCTCGGGGAAGAAGATCGAGAGCGCGGCCACTACCGCGAATATGACCAGCATGATCCGGCGGATGGCCAGGTGCCGGGCATTTGAACCGCCCCGCATCAGCGCCAGCGAGACGACGATGACGGCAAGAACGAGGACTATTTGAACTATGATCTGCAATTTCTCACCTAAACAGAAGGTCAGCGAGGATGTTGACGGAGTTCAGCAGGGACTGGCCCTTCGCCTTTGAGTAATCGGTGTAGATGATCTCAACAGGGTGCTCCACCCAGCGGGGATTGATCTCGGACACCTGGTGGATCAGCTCCGAGGCGTGTGCCATCCGGTTCTGGGTGAGGTGGATCTGACGGGCGACGTCCGGGCCGATGGCGCGCAGACCGTTGTGCGCGTCGGTCAGCGCCATCCCGGTTGCCAGCCGGGACTGGACCGCGGCGGTCCGCAGCACCAGCCGCTTGGCCGGGGACAATTTGGTACGCCCGTCCAGGAACCGCGAGCCCAGGACCAGATCGGCTTCACCGGAGCGCACGCGTTCGGCCATGGCTTTGGCGTCCTCAACCCGGTGCTGGCCGTCGGCGTCGAACGTCACGATGCAATCAAGTTCCGGATCCTGGAGTGCGTACTCGAAGCCGGTTTGAAGGGCAGCGCCCTGGCCCAGGTTGACCGGGTGCTGGACGACGACCGCGCCGGCACGCCTGGCCACGTCCTGCGACCCGTCGCTGCTTCCGTCATCGACGCACACGACGTTCGGAAACTCTTGGCGGATTCCGTCGATCACTCCACCAACGACGGAAGCCTCGTTGTACATCGGTATGACTATCCAGGTGCGACTCACCCGTCAAGTATTCCATAGTCGGCACGGCCGGGCGGGGCGCCTCAGCCTTCCGCCTTCCCGCGCAGGGCGTGCATCATGGCGATCGGACCGTGCACGAGCGGGGCGGAAGTGTGGCGTCTCAGCTGCCAAACGGTCCGGTTGGCGGAGACGTCGGCAGCCACGACCACGTCGGCGGCGAGCAGCGCAGCCTGCAGCTCTGCCCGGGCCGCTACGGACCTCGCGAGCTGCCGGGATTCCCGGTTGTCCCGGACCAGTCGTCCCGCGATGCCCAGCGGGCCGCCCTTGCGGGCGACGGCGGCGATGATTCCGTCGAGGCGCCCGGGCACGGCCGGCGGGAGGGCGACGACGTCCAGCCCGGCGGCCGGTGACACCGGCGCAGGGCCGGGACCGGCAACCACCAGGGCGTCGCCGCTCAGCCGGGTGCCCGTCGCCGCCAAGGCGTCCTCGGCCCGGCCCCACAGGTCGTTCAGGGTCGCCTGGGGGTTGGGGCTGCGGCCGACGACGATGCCGAGGCGGAGGGCTCCGGTTGGTTTCATGGCTGGGGACTCCTCTGGTCTTCGGCGAGTGGTTGCTGGAGCGGGTGGCCCACGAGCCGGCGCAAATCGGAAATGACCGGCGCCAGGATGGCGCTCCGCGCGAACTGCTGGCCGTATTCCCAGGCTGCCTGCCAGGCGGCGCTGTCCGGCTGTGCCAGGGCTTCGGCGCAGGCCTGCAAGGCAGCGGCGATGCCCGCGGGCGTGAGGTCCTTGGCCGGAAACCACAACGGATAGTCACGGAGCAGTTCGGTGGCCGCATTGCCCAGATCGTGCACCGAGACGATGGGCAGTCCGGTTGCCAGGTACTCGGCGGTCTTGCCCCCGGTGACGTACTTTCCGGTCGAGAGCAGCAATAGGAGCGCATCTACCGTGCCGTAGAAACGGGCCACATCGCGTTTCGAAATCGGCCCTTCGTAGCTCAGGCCGTTGCGTGTTCCGGAGCCGAAAGTCTCGAGGATCTCCGCGCCGGCCGCGCCCGAGGCGCTGAGTTTCCCACGGAACACCGCCTCAGCGCCGCCCTCAGGGCGGGGAAAGGCCTGGCCCCACCCCTGCAGGAACTCTGTCATTGGCATGTTGACGTACTGCAAGGTGCCCAGATATCCGAAACGCGGGTGCCGGGTCTGCCGGACCGCAGGCGGGGCGTGTCCCGGCTGCGGGTCGAAACCGTTGGCCACCACCCGCATCGTTGCCGCCGACCCGGGATACCGGGAGGCGTATTCGTCGCGGATCCGGTCGTTGACGAACCATGATCCGGCGGCTTCCGCCAGGAACCGGGCCTCCAGCTGGCCCCGGGCGCTGCCCGGGCTGAAGTCCTCCGCGCCGGTGATGGTGTTGAAGGCCCAGGCGTCGCGGTAATCCATGATGTAGGGCACGCCCGCCAGGCAGCGGGCCACGCCGAACGCCACATAGGGGCTCGCGGACGCCATTATGAGGTCCACCGGCTTTTCGGCGTGGATGTCCCGGGCCGCCGCGCTGGCAGGCTCCAGCCACGCGCCATGGAAGTCCTCCGGGAAGTCCTTCCGTCCCCGCCGCCGGGCAACCTCCTTCCACAGGTAGGGCGCCTCGATCCGCAACCGGGAGAACCGGCGGAGGTCGCCGCGGGCAAGTTCCTCGGAACCGCCGTCGTCCACCTGGACGACGCGGATCCGCGGGTCCACTGAATCCGCGAGCTTCTGGTCCACTCCGGAGATTTCGGACCAGATGTTCCGGTCCAGGGTCAGCACCGTGACTTCCCAGCCGTCCTCGGCGAAGGCGTTGGCCACCGCCGTGCAGCGGTAGACGGACGAGGCAGTGCTCGGCGGAAAAGCGAACGCTACGTACAGCAGGTGCGGCTTGCTCATGCGGACCTGCCCAGCACCTTGGCGTAGCCGGCTTCCAGCGTCGGAAGCAGGCCGGCAGCCCCGTGGTGGAGCCGTACGTATTCCGGTCCCTGCAGCTTTCCGGACACCGTCACGGGATCCGCCAGGGCCTCGCGCACCGCCTGGCCGACGTCTGCGCGGTTAACACTGATCGTGGCAAGGTCCGCGCTGTAGCCCCCTACCTGGTCGGCGAAGACCGTTGGCACCCCGATGCCGATGGCCTGCAGCTCGCTCGCCGCCAGGATTCCGGCGACCTGGCCCACGGCGACGTGGGCCTGGGCGATTTCCGCCAGGAACTGCTTCTTCGGCATTCTGGGCAGGAGCCGGACCCCCAGTTCGGCCGCTTCTGCCGCCCGGTCACCCCAGTCCAGGCCGACAATGTCCGCTCCGCCCGGGCCGCCGGCCGCGGCGACCACCTCGGCCGCGGTCTGCAGCAGCGCATCCCCTCCCTTGGAGGCATCCCAGCGGGACGGGAAGATGACTCTCGGCCGGGTTGCGGGGGCCCACGCCGGCAGCTCGTCCATATCCACGGGGACCGGCAGGTACTCCGCGTCCGGACGGGCACGTTCGGCCTTCTCGCGCAGGTCCGGCGTCGTGTACCAAACCTGGCCGGCGCGGTCGATGTCTTCCTTCAGGGCCGTGTGGTGCTGGTCCTGCCAGTAGTTTTCGCGGATGTCGGTGCCGTGCAGGGTCAGGGCATAGGGCCGGGCGAGCGCGCCACGCGCCCAGCGGGCCCGCCCGCCCATGTTCACGTGCCACAGGCTCGTTCCCGGGTAGGCCAGAAGCTGTTCCGCCCGGAAGCGGTAATAGGCCGCTTTTCCCCCGCCCCGGGTCCAGGGACCCTGGATGAGCCGCCACGGCAGGCCTTGCCGGCGGCCCTCGGCCACCAGCGTTTTCCCGACGTCGGCGCAGTCGAACAGTTGAGTGACTCGGATCTTCTGACTCATGCTGCCCATCTTCTCATTTCGGCAGTGAGCGGATGCCCGCGGCCCGGTACCGCGGCGACGGCGGACCGGGCCGCCACGCAGGGGCCGGCCCGGCACCCCGCGTAGTATGGGAAGGATTCTTCCCCCGCCGTCCTGGAGTACTCCTTGAAACACCTGCGCCGCACGATGCGCGAGCTGCTGCCTCTCCTGCCCGCCAACGCCAGGCGGTTCCTGCTGCTCTTCGGCGTGCTCTCGGCGGTGCTGTCACTCCTCGATGCTGCGGCGCTGGGCGTCTTTGCGCTGGTCCTGAACCAGATCCTCAAGGGCGGGGCCATGACCCTGCCGGTCCTCGGCACGATCACCCAGGAGTTCAGCCTGCTGATCCTGGTTTCCTCGGCCCTGGTCATGATCCTGAAATCCATGCTGAACATCTGGCTGCAGTGGGTGTCCACCCGCAAGTTCGCGGACTATGAACTGGAGATTGGCTCCATTCTGTTCCAGAGCTACATCCGGGCCCCATGGACGGAACGGATGAAGCGGTCCACCACCGAACTGGTCCGGATGATCGACGTCGGCATCGCCAACACCGTATCGGGCGTGCTTTTCCCGGCCGTGACGCTGCCGGCCCAGGCACTGACGTTCGCGTCGGTGCTGGTGGTGCTGGTCGCCGCATCGTGGCAGACCGCCCTGGCCACCGTTATTTACCTCGGGATCATCGCGGCGTTCCTGTACCTGTGGCTCTCGAAGAAGTCGTATGAAGCCGGAAAGGTGAACCGCGACGCCGCCATGCGCATGTCGACCCTGGTCGCCGAGATGCTCGCGGCGCTGAAGGAAATCACGCTCCGCGACAAGGCTGAGGAAGTGGGAAACATCGTCCTGCACAGCCGTGAACGTGCCGCCCGCTCACGGTCGAACATCAGGTTCATGAGTTCGGTCCCCAAGTTCGTCATCGACATGGCGCTGATCGGCGGTTTCCTGCTGATCGGGGCGGTGGGCTACGCAATCGGCGGCATGGAAACGGCAATGTCCTCGGTGGCGATCTTTGGCCTGGCGGGTTTCAAGCTGGTTCCGGCACTCACCACGGTCCAGGCCCAGCTGACCCTGGTCCAGTCGACCCTGCCCTACACCGAGACGGTGATGCGCGACATCAAGGACGCCGCGATTTTCCGGGAGAACGCCGAAAAGCTTGGCAAGACCCCGATCACCAGCGAGCCGAAGATGCTTGAACTTAAGGACGTCGAATTCACCTACCCGGGGGCCGAGGGCCCGGCGGTCACCAATATCAACCTCCGGCTGCCCATCGGCTCATCCGTCGGCATCGTCGGGCAGTCCGGGGCCGGCAAATCGACCCTGATCGACATCTTCCTTGGCCTGCTTACCCCCTCCAAGGGCACCATGACCCTCGACGGCGTGCCGCTTGAGCAGGTGCTCTCGGACTGGCGCAAGCGGGTGGGGTATGTGCCCCAGGACGTGGCGATCTTCGACGGCTCCGTCGCACAGAATGTGGCCCTGAGCTGGGGCGGGGACATCGACGAGGAGAAGGTGCGGACCGCGCTGGAACGCGCGCAGCTCCTGGACACCATCGATGCCCGCGCCGGCGGCGTCCACGGCCGGGTGGGCGAGCGGGGCCTGGCCCTCTCGGGCGGGCAGCGCCAGCGCCTGGGCATCGCACGGGCGTTGTACATGGACCCCCTGGTGCTGGTGCTCGATGAGGCCACCAGCGCGCTGGACACGTCCACGGAAGCCGCGGTGGCGAACGCCATCAGCGAACTGCACGGTGAAATCACGGTCATCTCCGTCGCGCACCGTCTCTCCACTATCCGGAACAACGACCAGATCTGTTTCATGAAGGAAGGCAGCGTCGTTTCTCAGGGGACGTTTGACGAGGTCATCCGCCTCAATCCGGACTTCGCCCAGCAGGCCGCCCTCGCGGGGCTGTACACTCCGGACGGGTCAGGACCCGGAGGCTTCGACGCCACGCGACTGGCCGGCAGGAACGCGGCGTCCTAGCGCCAATTACCTGCCGCTTGAGGTAGCAACCTCACGGTACAGCGAGTCCAGCCGCGCCACGTAGGACGCCGCGTCATAGCGCGGCAGCGCCCACGCCGCTCCCCCAAGCCGGCTGGCCGCCGCCCGCGGGTCCAGGAGCGCCCCCGCGACCTGCTCCACGACCTCGTCCTCGGAACCTTCCAGCACCGGAGGCACCGTGCCGTCGTCGGGCCGCGGTAGCCGCCGGCCCAGGGCAGCCATGGGTGCTCCCATACAGAGCGCCTCAAATTCACTGGTGGCAAAGTTCTTCGTCGCCTGTCCGATGGTCAGGTGTGCGCGGGACACCAGCCGGTGGAACTCGGCCTGCGGCATCCGTTCCAGCAGTTCCACCCCCGCGTCAGCCGCGGAGCCCGCGCCCGGTCCCCAATTCAGCCCCAGCATACGGGTCTGGGGACCGACGGCCGCGCGGAGGGCGCGGGCCAGCCGCAACTGCTCGTCAACTCCCTTGTCCTCATCCCAGCGCGAAACGAAGACAATGGTGGGTTCAGCCGACGGCTCCCACGCCGGCAGGGCCGCGGCATCAACGAGCGCCGGCAGGAACTCAGCGTCGGGACGCGCCGCGTGGGCGTTGTCTGCGGTGTCGTTGTTGGCGAAAAAAACGTGGGCGGCACCGTCGATCGCCCGTTGGATTTCGTCGTGGAACTCCGGGTCCCGCCACTGTTTACGGATGTCCGTGCCGTGCAGCGTCAGCACGTACGGCCGCCGCGGCATGCCCCGTTCCCGCAGCAGGCGTGCGCTGGTGGCGTAGTGGACGTGGACGACATCGGCGCGCAGCAGCTTCGCGGCCCTGCGCGCAACATAAGGGACAAACCGGGCCCTGGCCAGGACCGGGCTGGCCGGTGCCGCCGTCAGTGGGCGGACCTGTTCGGGCGGCAGGTAGTCCCAGGTGATACCGGCCCGCCCCGCGGCGCGGACCATCGACCGGGCGACGAACGCACAGTCATTGAACTGGAGGACCCTCGGGTGGTTGCTCACTCTAGCGCTCCGATCACTAGGCACGGGCCAGCGCCGCCACGTAGGCACGGTCGAACCGTTCCCCGACAGCGTCGGGCGAGAAGCGCGAACGGATGGGGTCGGCGATGACCTCCGCGGGGACGTCTTTGAACGCGGCCTGCGCCGCCACGATCGCCCGTCCCAGCACCTCCGGGGCGGCGTCGTCCACCAGGCGGCTGTTGGCGTCGTTAGCGTAGTCGCTGAAACCGCCCACCCGCGTCGCCACGACGGCGCGGCCGGCTGCGAGCGCCTCGGCAGCCGAGGTGAAGAAGTTCTCCTGGGCCGTGGGCAGGAAGAAGAGGTCAGCGTCGGAGAGGTAGCCTGCGACGTCGGAAGGCCTCACCGATCCCACCAACCTCACCTGCTCCTGCAGGCCGAGCCGCGCGGCCAGGTCGTGGCACTGCGCGCGCAGCGGCCCCTCGCCGACCCAGGTCAAGTGCGCCTCCGTGCCCTGGTTCCGGAGCCAGGCGATGGCCTCGATGGCCTCCTGGGGCCGCTTCCGTGCGATCAGGCCGCCCACCGCCACCAGCCGCAACACCGGCCCAAACGCCGCGGCGGTCACGGCTGCGGGCCCCTTGACCACGCAGGGGATGGTCACCGCCGCGTGCGGCCGCGCGAACTTCTGCATCTCGGCGGCGAGTTGGCCGGTGACACCGGTGACGACGTGCGGCAGCCGGAGCACGACACGCAACCAGGAGAGCCTGGCCCACAGGGGCGACACGCTGCCGGGGTTGACGACGCCGTTCCAGTGCTCGGTGTGGACCCAGGCGGGACCGCGCCCCGCCACGGCGCGCAGCGCCCAGGCCGGGGCGGCGACGAGGACGCTGGAGAAAGCCATCGTGTGGATCGCGTCGGCCCAGGCCATTTCACGGTGCAGGGTCCGAAGTGTCTGCAGGAGGGTGAGCGGCCGGGCCGGGTCCGCGAGGATGCGGCGCACCGGCGTCCCGTCCCAGTCGCCCGAGGTACGGGCCGGCATCGCCAGCCCCCTGCCGAGCCGGACGTGGACCACCCGGACCTGGTGCCCGCGGCGCCGGATCGCGTCGACATGGTCCGCGTTGAACGGAGCCTCGGCGGGGTTCTCGTCGTGCGGATACCACGTGGCGATGACCAGAATCTTCATGAGTTCCTTCTATGGCGTGGACGGGCGCACCGCGGACACGGCGGTCGGTGCCGGGAACGTCCTTGGCGGGCGGATTAGATGAGTGCCGAGGCACTCATAAAACGCAGGGGGGCTTCCGGGTGCAGAACGTGGGACAGTCCGCGGGGCATCCAGGTCAGCGGGCTGGTGAAGTTGCGCCGTGCAGCCGCGAGCCCCGCCATGGTAGCGGCGTCGGCTTCCTCGCGGGCGACGGCGTCCAGGAGTTGCCGGTCGGCGAGGGACAGCGGACGGGCGGCGAGCGGCGCCTCGAACAGCAGCCGGCGCAATACCTCGGCCATTCCGGCGGCGTCGGCGGCGTTCCAGGTTCCGGCCTGTGCCCGGAGCGTGACGTGCCCGAAGACGTGGATACGGATCAGTTTCGTCACCAGCGCCGTACGGGACCGTGGCGGCAACCCGCCGAACCAGCCGGTGGCCACAAGATCCGTCGCGAAGGCCAGGTCCTCCGCCACCGGGCGGGGCGTCTGGGTGACCCGCAGCTGGGCGTCGTCATGCACGAGGTAGCGCGGCAGGCCGCGTCCGTAGCTGATCCTGGCGCCGGAGAACCACAGCTTCGCGGAGAACGACTGGTCCTCTCCCGTGGCATAGGCCGTGGGAAATTCCAGGCCGAGGGCGCGGACCAGGGACAGCCGCATCAGGCCCAACGGGGCGGTCCGGTACGCCAGGCGGTCACGCACCGGGTCCAGGCCCGTGCGCCGGGCCGGACGGACCACCGGCGTGCGGATGGTGCTGCCGCCGGCGTGCGCCATCGGGGCGATGAGGACGTCGGCGCGGTCAGCTTCGGCCCTTCCCACCCAGCCCGCCAGCGCACCGGCCTCCACCGAATCGTCGCTTCCCATAATCGCCACCCAGGTTCCGGTGGCCCGGGCAATGCCGTGGTTAAAGGGACCGGCGGGGCTCTTGATCCCGTCCGTGTACTGCAGGAACCGAACCAGTGGCTGATGCCCGGCAGCGACGCGGGCGCGAATGGGCTCCACCTCTGTGTTATGGCAGACGACGGTGATCCTCAGCCGCTGCCGTGCGGCCGGGTCGGCCGGCAGGCCACCGGCAACCAGGGAGGCCACAGCGCGTTCCACGGGCCGGTCCGGGGTGTGCACAGCGATCACGACGTCGAGCAGCACGGAATCCTGGCTTTGGTTGTCCACCCAGTAAGGTTATCGCGGAACCCAGCACGCAGCCCGACGAGGAGTATGAACCTGTGAACCGGAGCATCGAAGTCGTCATTCCGGTCCATGATCCGGCGCGGCCGGTAGCGCGGGCGGTGGCCTCCGTCGTCGAGCAGCGTTCCGAACTGTCCGCCCGCGGCGTCGAGCTGCGCGTGACGGTGGTGCTGCACAATCTGGCGGCGGACAGCCTGACCCAGCACGCCGGGTTCACAGCCGGATTGACCGACGGGGCCGCCGGCGTCAGCTATCTCGGCCATTCCGACGGCGTCGCGTCACCGGCGGGCCCGCGCAACTTGGCCCTGGGCCGCAGCACGGCCGACTACCTGAGTTTCCTTGACTCGGACGACTACCTGGAACCAGGCTCGCTGCTGTCCTGGTGGGAGGTGGCCGAGAATCACCATGCCGCGGCAGTCATCGCGCCGTTGCGGACACCCGAGGGAAACGTCCTCGCGGCGCCACGGATCCGGCCGTCAAAGCCGCCCGTCCTGCACCCTCTCCGAGACGGGCTGGCGTACCGCAGCGTGCCCTACGGCCTGCTGCGCCGCGGGAGCCTGAAGGCCGTAGGCTTCCGCTACACCGAAGGCATCCTTACCGGTGAAGACCTCGAACCGACGCTGCGCCTGTGGTTCCGCTCCGGGGCTATCTGCTATCCGTACGGCGCCCCCGCGTACCACCAGACCGACGACTCAGGGCCGGCCCGCGTTACGAGCTCGATCCGGCCGTTGCGGCAGGAGTTCGCCTGGCTGGAAAACCTGCTGGCGGCTGACTGGCTGCGGCAGGCGACCGCGCCCGAACGGCGCGCCATCGCGCACAAGATCCTCAGGGTGCACGGCATCGGTGCCCTGCTCCGGCGCGCTGACACCCCGGGCACCCCCGACAGCCCGGGCTCCCCCGGCCGGGCCCCGCTCTGGGATCCGGAGGAGAGCCTGTACTGGCGTGACGTCACCGGGCGGGTCTTGGCCCTTGCCGGCGGTCCGATCCCAAGCATGAGCCGGCGGGACTCGTCCCTGATCCAGGCCGCGGGCTCGGCTGACGATCTTCGGCGGCTGCAATCCGTGGTGGCTGACTACCGGCGGTCCGGGCGGGCTGCGGAGCTGCTCACGGCCCGGCTGCGGGACTCCTTCTCCCGGGACTCGACCCTCCGGCACTATCTCAGCGAGAGACTGCGTGCCAGAACCGGCGTGTTCAGGGCACCGCCCGCCGTACCGCGTTGACAGTAACCGCGCGCTTCGGTTAGGCCGCCCCGGGCGGCCTGCCGCGCCAGCTTCCGGGCGCGGGCGGACCCGCCCGGCTTGCTAGACTCGAGTCGATCATTCGGACTGGCAGGAGCATTGATGAACTGGTGGCAGGCGTTTCCCGCTATCGCCGTGGCCGCACTTCTGCTGTTCCTCCCGGGGCTGGTGCTCGCGCGGGCCCTGGGCGCCAAAGGATTCGCCACGGCGGCCATGGCCCCCTTGGCCTCCTGCGGACTTATTGGCCTCGCCGGTGTCCTGGGGGGTCTGCTTCGTCTGGGCTGGGGCCTTCCCAGCTACCTGCTCGTGACCGCAGTCTGCACCGGCCTGGCTTTCCTGCTGCGACGGTTCTTCAAGCGCCGGATCACCCCGGTCGCGCCGGCTTCGGCGGCGCCCGCCGTCCAATGGGCAGCAGTCGCCGGCGGCCTGATTGCAGGGGCCACCCTGATCACCACCCGCCTGCTTCCGGCGATCGGCACGCCCGGGAACTTCGCCCAGGTGTACGACAACGTCTTCCACCTCAACGCGATCCGGTACATCCTCGAAACCGGCAACGCATCGTCCTTGACGCTGGGCCGGATGCTCACGCCGGATGCCGGGATCGCCATCTACCCTTCCGTGTGGCATTCCCTGGCTGCCCTCGTGGCCCAGCTGACCAACAACGACGTCTTCGTCAGCGAAAACGCCGTCACCGTTGCGGTGAGCGCCCTGCTGTGGCCCTTCGCCTGCATCATGCTGGTCCGGGGCATCGTCGGTCCCCGCGTCCTGCCACTCGTGGTTGCCGGCACCCTGAGCGGCGGCTTCTGGATTTTTCCCTTCCAACTGCTCCAGTGGGGCCCGCTGTACCCCAACACCCTCGCCTACAGCCTGCTGCCGCTGGCGCTGCTGGTCCTCGTGGGATTGTTCAACGCAGGGCGGGAAAGGTTCCTGGACAACGTCAGTCTCTGGTCCTTTTTGCTCGTGGCGCTGGCGGCATTGTTCCTCTCCCAGCCCAACGGGGCCACGGCGCTGATGGCGTTCTCCGTCCCGCTGATCGCAGGTGCCTGGTTTTCCCAGTTGCGCTCCCGGATCCGGGCACGGGCCGGCGCCAAGGCCATCGCGTTCGTCGTCCTGTGGGGGCTGGCCTCCGCAGCTGCCTTCCTGGTCATCTGGCAGGCCCTGCTCCTGAGCTACGACAACTGGAAACCCAGCCGGACCCTGTCCGAGGCTGTAGGCGACGTCACAACAGGCACCCTCCTGGGCGGCAACGAGACGATGGTCGCCTCCTGGGCGGCCCTGCTGGGCGTCATCACCATCCTCCTGCGGCGGAAGGGCGCGTGGATGATTGCCTGCGCGCTGATTTCCGCCGCCCTCTACATCGTCGCCGTCTACATGTACCAGGGCCGCTTCCGGCACTTCACGACCGGCAGCTGGTACCAGGACCCCTACCGTCTTGCCGGCCTGGTGCCGTTGTTCATGATTGTGCTGGGCGGCGTGGGTGCCGACGGGCTGGTGTCCGCGGTCCGGGGGTTGCTCCAGCGCGTCGCCGCGAAACGATCCGCCGGCCGGCGCCTGGGCCTCCCCGAGTTCAGGGGATCCGCCAGCCTGTACGCCGTCGCATCAGCTGCCATCATGGCCGTCCTGCTCTCCAACCTGGTGAACAACGTCCAAGGCCCGGGCCTGGCCGTCGTCGCGGCGAAGATCACCAAGTCCTATTCCTTTTCCCCGGGCTGGGCGGTATCCAATGACGAGTTCGCCCTGATGTCCCGGCTCGGGTCGACCGTGCCGAAAGACGCCGTGATCGGCGTCAACCCGTTCAACGGCGGACCGCTGGCCTACGCCGTGTCGGGCCGCCACGTCACGCAGTACCACATTTCGCCCGGTCCCGACGCCGAATTGCGCAAGATCGCAAAGGACATCACGACGGCGCAGCCGGGCTCGGACACCTGCCAGCTCGCGGCGAAGGACCATGTGGACTACATCCTCGACTTCGGAAACTTCTACATGCTCAACTTCGTGGAGGCCCGGGCCTACCCCGCGTTCGTCGACGTTATGACGACCCCGGGCGCCAAGGTCGAACTCGTGGACCAGCAGGGCGCGGCGAAGCTGTACAAGGTCGACGCCTGCTGAGCCTGCTCCACCTGGCGGCGGCCCGTGCCCGGGGTCACAGCCGCCGTGGCCGGGGCCAGCAATCGCCTAAGCTGGAACCATGCGTATTCTCAGCGTCGTCGGCGCAAGACCACAGTTTGTAAAGCTCGCACCGATCGCGTCGGCCCTGTCCGGCCGGGCGGAGCACCTCATTGCCCACACGGGCCAGCACTATGACGAACTCATGAGCGATGTCTTCTTCCGTGACCTGGGTATCCCGGCACCGGATTTCAACCTCGGCGTCGGCTCCGGCAAGCACGGGGCACAGACCGGGGCCATGCTCTCCGGCCTGGAGGAGATCCTGGAAGAGGCCAAGCCCGACTGCGTGCTGGTTTACGGGGACACGAACTCCACCCTGGCCGCCGCCATCGCCGCCGTCAAACTGCACATCCCGCTGGCGCACCTTGAGGCCGGCCTGCGCTCCTTCAACCGGCGGATGCCGGAAGAGCACAACCGCGTCCTGACCGACCACGCTGCGGACTTGCTGCTGGCCCCGACGCAGGTCGCCGTCGACCACCTGGCCAACGAGGGCCTGGCGGCCAAGACGGTCCTCGTCGGAGACGTCATGACCGATGTCCTGTACCAGGTCCGTGACCTGCTGGAGAGCCGGAACGAACCGCTCCCCCTCGATGTGTCCCCGCAGGGCTTCTACGTCAGCACGATCCACCGCCCGGACAACACGGACTCGCCGTCCCGGCTCAAGTCCATCCTTGGGTCCCTGGCCTCGCTGGACCGGCCGGTGCTCCTGCTGGCCCATCCGCGCCTGGTCAGCTTCGCCGAACGGCACGGGCTCGACCTCGAGCAGGGAAGCATCCGGGTGTGCCCGCCTCTGGCCTACCCGCAGCTGGTCAACGCCGTCGTCAACAGTGCGGGCGTTATCACCGACTCGGGCGGACTGCAGAAGGAGGCCTTCCTGCTGCGCGTTCCGTGCACCACGATCCGTCCCGAGACGGAGTGGGTTGAGACCCTGGAGTCACGGTGGAACGTCCTGGTGAGCGAAGACCTCTCCATCCTTGCCGACACCGTGAAGCGGCCTGCTCCGGAGCCCACCGAAGCTGCCCCGTACGGCGACGGACACGCTGCCGAGAAGATCGTGGACGCACTCCTCGCCTTCAACGCGGAGTCCGGCCGCAAGTAGCCGGGCGCAGGCGCCGGTCAGCGGCGGGAACGGACGACAATGAGCGTCCGTTCCCGCCTTTTTAGCGCCCGGGCTTCCCCGCTGCGGCGACGATGGCCGCGGCAGCCTGGCCCGCTGCGGCGAGGGATGCGTTGTCCGCCACCCACTGCGAGCGGAGTCCGCGGCCGGTGTCGGCGCCTTCCAGCGCGGCGACCATCGCGGCCGCGACGGCCTGCGGGTCGTGCGCGACGGCGTCGCCGAGCCCGTTGCCGGCCACCACAGCCGCCCCCTCGCCGGCGCCGGCGAAGATCACCCGGGTGCCGCAGCCTGCGGCGGCGTAGATTTTGGTCGGCTTGGCGAAGTCGTAACCCTGGCCCGGCTTAATGCTCACGAGTGCCGCGGTGGCTCCCCGCAGCCAGGACGCGGCCTGCCGGGGCGGAACGACGCCGCCGAAGACAACGCTTCCGGGAACGGTCTCGGCAGCCAGCGCCCGGAGGGCCGGTTCGTCCGTGCCCTGCCCGAAAAAACGGATCTCCGCGTCCGGGAACTTCTGTTGCACGGCCGGCAGGGCGCGGACAAAAACGTCGGCTCCCTGCCATTCGGAGATGGTCCCGGTGTAGGCGAAATAGGGCCGGTGTCCGGTGACGGCCTCGCCGTCGGGGTTGAACACCGAGGTGTCGACCCCGTTGGCCACTACCCGGAGCCGCTCGGCCGGCACGCCGAACTTCGCGACCTGCTCTGCGACCGCGTCGGAGATGGCAATGACGCAGGCGGCGCGGCGCAGCACTAAGCCTTCGACGCGCCGCATCAGGCCGATGACGACGCCCGGGACGTCCATGGCGGACAGCGCTTCGCTCCACACGTCTGCCGCGTAGTAGACGAACGGACGGCGGCGCAGCCAGCTGCTGAGGGCCACCACCAGGCCGGTGGTGGGCGGCGGCTCGGAGACGACAACATCGGCGTCCAGCGCCAGCAGGCGGAAGAAGGCCGGGATGTCGAAACTCAGGTACTGCAGGTAGCCGCGGACGTTGCCGCCCGGGTCCCGCAGCACGGGCCACCGGCTGATCTTGAACGGGACGCTGCCGGCCGACGCACCGCCTGGGGCGCGGGTCGTCACGACCTGCACCTCAGCCCCCGCGGCCACCAGCCCGTCCACCAGCGCCTGGAGGCGGAATGCGGCGGCCCCTACTTCGGGCGTGAAAAGCCGGGTGGCGACCGCGACCCGCAATCGGGGACCGGCCGTCACGAGGCGACGACTTTGACCATCTGCCCGCTGCGCGCGGACTCCAGCACGGCCTCGGCGACGGACAGGGTGTCGAGGCCTTCGCGCATGGTCACGACGTCGTTGCGCAGCCCCAGGACGGCGTCGCGGAAGGCTTCGTGCTCGGTTCGCAGCGGCTCGGGTTTGGCGATGGCCAGCCGCGTCATGTTGCCCTCGGAGACTCCCCGGAACGCCGCCATGGACTCCCACTCCGTGGCCACGGTGCCGTTCTCGAAGAACGTCAGGTCGGCGGTCACCGTGTCCGCGACGAAAGCGCCCTTTTCGCCGGTGACGATGGTCAGGCGCTCCTTCATCGGGGAAAGCCAGTTCACCAGGTGGTTGGTGATGACGCCGTTTTCAAGCTGTCCTGTCGCGGCGACCATGTCCTCATGCGGACGGCCGCTGCGCGTGGTGACATGGGCGAAGATCGACTCGAAACGGCTCTGGGCGAGCCAGGCGGTCAGGTCGATATCGTGCGTACCCAGGTCCTTGACGACGCCGACGTCGGCGATGCGCGACGGGAAGGGACCCTGACGGCGGGTGGCAATCTGGTACACCTCGCCGAGTTCGCCCGCTTCGATCCGCTTCCGCAGGGACTGGAGCGCCGGATTGAAACGCTCAATGTGGCCGACGGCGCCGACGAGGTTCTTGGCCTCGAAGGCGTCAACCAGGCGCTGGCCTGCCGGGGCGCTGGCGGCGATCGGCTTCTCCACCAAGGTGTGGATCCCGGCTTCGGCCAGGGCCAGGCCGACTTCCTCGTGCATCCCGGTCGGGACAGCGGCGACGGCCATGTCCAGGCCCTCGGCGATCAGCTCCTCCACCGAGGACAGCACCTTGAGGCCGCCGGCGACGCCGTGCGGGTCGCCATAGGCGTCCGCGACCGCTACGAGGTCGACGCCGGGCAGTTCGCGAAGGACGCGGGCGTGGTGCCGGCCCATCATTCCCAGCCCGATCAGGCCGACACGCAGGTTCGCCATCTCAGGCACCGGCCTTGGCGACGGCGTTGACCGCCGTGACAATCCGCTCGAGGTCATCCTGGCTCAGGGACGGGTGGACCGGCAGCGAGAGCACTTCCTTGGCCGCCGTCTCCGTGTTGGGCAGGTCTTCGGTGCGGTTGAAGGACGGCAGCCGGTGGTTCGGGACCGGGTAGTACACGCCGGTTCCGATGTTGTATTCCTCCCGCAGCGCCTTGGCCAGGCCGTCCCGGTCCTCGGTGACCCGGATGGTGTACTGGTGGTAGACGTGGCCCGCGCCGGCCTTGACGGCCGGGGTCCCGACGTTCTCAAGGTTGGCGTCGAGGAAGGCCGCGTTCTGCTGCCGCTGCGCGGTCCAGGCCAGCACCTTAGTGAGCTGGACACGGCCGATGGCGGCGTGCAGGTCCGTCATGCGGGCGTTGAAGCCGACGATCTCGTTCTCGTACTGCTTCTCCATGCCCTGGTTGCGCAGCAGCCGCAGCTTGTGCTCGACGTCGGGGTCCGACGTCGTGACCATGCCGCCCTCGCCGGAGGTCATGTTCTTGGTCGGGTACAGGCTGAACATGGCAAAGGTGCCGAAGCTGCCCACCTTCTTGCCGTTGAAGCTTGCCCCGTGCGCCTGGGCGGCGTCCTCGTACAGGTCGATGCCCCGCTCCGCGGCGATCCGCCCGAGGCCCTCGACGTCGAACGGGTGGCCGTAGAGGTGGACCGGCATGATGCCCTTGGTCTTGTCCGTGATCAGTGACGCGACATGGTCCGTGTCCAGGGTGTAGTGGTCCAGCTCGATGTCGGCGAACACCGGGGTAGCGCCGGTGAGCGCCACGGCGTTGCCGGTGGCGGCAAAGGTGAACGAGGGCACGATGACCTCGTCGCCGGGGCCGACACCGGCGGCGAGGAGACCAAGGTGCAGGCCGGAGGTGCCGGAGTTCACGGCGACGGCCGCGCGGCCGTCAACCAGCACCGAGGAGAACTCGGTTTCGAACTCCGCGACCTGCTTGCCTTGGGCCAGCATTCCGGAGGCGAGGACGGCGTCGACGGCCGCCCGCTCTTCATCGCCGATGATCGGCTTGGCTGCGGGGATAAAGTCCAGGCTCATGCGTTGTCCTCTGCCTCTTTCAGGAAATTTTCTTCTTCTACATATTTGGCGCCCGTCTCGGGGCACACCCAGAAGCCGTCCGCCTCACGCAGCGGGAAGCCGGCCTTGCCGACCCAACCGAGCCGCTTGGCCGGTACTCCGGCCATCAGGGCAAACGCCGGGACATCCTTGGTGACGACGGCTCCGGCGGCGATGGTCGCCCAGCGTCCGATCGTCACCGGCGCGACGCACACGGCACGGGCGCCGATGGACGCTCCATCCTCGATGGTGACACCCACCGGGGTCCAGTCGTGCGCGCTTTTCAACGATCCGTCCGGGCTGACCGAGCGCGGGTAGGTGTCGTTCGTCAGGACCACCGCGGGTCCAATGAAGACGCCCTTCCCCAGCGTGGCGGGCTCATAGACCAGGGCGTAGTTCTGGATCTTGGTGTTGTCGCCGATCTGGACGCCGGTGCCGACATAGGCGCCGCGGCCGACGATGCAGTTTTCTCCCAGGACGGCGTCCTCGCGGACCTGGGCCAGATGCCAGATCTTGGTGCCGGTACCCAGCACCGCGCGGTCCGACACATCAGCGCTCGGGGCAATGTTGTTCATCGTGGATCTCCTGTCAGGGAAGAAGTGATCGGCGCGGCTGCCGGGGTCATGCCTTGCCGATGACGCGGTACTGGACGCCGTCCCACGCCTCGGGGCTGCTCACCCGGCGGCCGTCGATGAACACGCGGACGCCCGGGAGGTCCTGCTGCCCCAGCGTCCGGTACTCGGCGTGGTCGGCCTGGACCACGGCAGCGTCGGCAGGCTCCCCCAGGTGGTAGGGCTGGAAACCCAGCTTCTGGAGTTCCTCGTCGGTGTACAACGGGTCGTGGACGAGCGCTGTGGCGCCGCGGGATTCGAGCGCCTTGACGGCGTCAAAGACACCGGAGAACGCCGTTTCCTTTACGCCGCCGCGGTAGGCGGCGCCCAGCACCACCACGCGGGCGCCGGCCAGGTCGCCGTAGGCGCCCTCAAGCAGGCCGATGGTGTACGCCGGCATGTCGGCGTTGGCCGCGCGGGCGGCGCGCACCACGGTGGCCTCCGGATCATTCCAGAGGTACAGCCGCGGGTAGACGGGGATGCAGTGTCCGCCGACGGCGATTCCCGGCGTGTGGATGTGGCTGTAGGGCTGGGAATTGGCGGCCTCGATGACCTGGTAAATGTCGATCCCGGCCGTGGCGGCGAAGCGGGCGAACTGGTTGGCCAGCCCGATGTTGACGTCCCGGTAAGTGGTTTCGGCGAGCTTCGCCAGCTCTGAGGCTTCGGCGGAGCCCAGGTCCCACACGCCGTTCGGGCGGACCAGGTCCGTGCGCTCGTCGAAGTCCAGCACGGCCTGGTAAAACTCGACGGCCTTGGCTGCGCCGGCCGGCGAGAGGCCGCCGACCAGCTTGGGGTACTTGCGCAGGTCCTCGAACACCCGGCCGGTGAGCACCCGCTCCGGCGAGAACACCAAGTGGAAGTCCTTGCCCTCGACCAGGCCGGAGGCGGCTTCTAGGGCCGGCTTCCAGCGGCTGCGGGTGGTGCCGACCGGGAGGGTCGTTTCGTAGGAGACCAGGGTGCCGGGGGTCAGGTGCTTGGCCAGTTCCGCGGTGGCCGCGTCCATCCAGCCGAAATCAGGGTTCGCGTCGGCGTCGACGAACAGCGGGACGACGAGCACGACGACGTCGGCGCCGGGGACGGCGTCCGCGTAATCGGTGGTCGCCCGGAGCTTGCCGGCGGGCACCAGCTCGGACAGCTTTTCCTGCAGGTGGGCTTCGCCGGGAAACGGCTCCGTTCCGGCGTTGATGAGGTCGACGACCTGCCGGTTTACGTCGACTCCGACGACCTCATGACCCTTGGACGCAAACTGGACGGCCAAGGGCAGGCCGATCTTTCCCAACGCAATTACAGCAATCTTCACGATTCTCGTGCCTTTTCTCTCATACCTGATGGCGGGGCCAAAGGACTGTCTCCACCCTAGCCGCTGCCGCATGGCGGCGGCGTTTTGGCGGGGTCGGCCGGCTAGTTGCGGAGCCGGCTGACCGCCTCGTGGATCGGCCCATCAAACAATACATTTCCGTGCTCGAGCAGGACACCGCGGGCACAGATCCGGGAGACCAGGTCCAGGTCGTGGCTGACGACGACGAGCGTCTTGCCGCGCTCGGCCAGTTCCTGGATCTTGTCGATGCACTTGCGCTGGAACGGCTCATCGCCCACGGCCAGGATCTCGTCGATGAGGAAGACCTCCGGATCGGTGTGGACGGCCACGGAGAACGCCAGGCGCAAGTACATGCCCGACGAATAGAACTTCACCTCGGTGTCGATGAATTCGCCGATTTCCGCGAATTCCACGATCGACTCAAAGCGGTCGTTCACCTCCTGCTCCGTCATCCCCAGGATCGCTCCGTTCAGGTACACGTTGTCGCGGCCGGAGAGGTCGGGATGGAAGCCGGCCCCGACCTCGATCAGGCCGGCGACCCGGCCCCGGGTGCGCACCGACCCGCTGTCCGGGAGCATCACGCCGGAGATGTGCTTGAGCAGCGTGGATTTGCCGGAGCCGTTCAACCCGAGCAGCGCCACGGTTTCGCCGGTCTGGACATGCAGCGAGACGTTCCGGAGGGCGTGGAACTTCTTGGTCAGATCGCCTTTCCTGCCCTTGGCGAGCCACACCACGGCTTCCTTGATGGAGCGGGTGTGGCGGAGCACAAACTGCTTGCTGATATCGGTCACTTCAATCGCGTTTACCACTACAGCTCCTGGGCGAAACGGCCTTCGAGCCGCCTAAAGGTGAATTGGCCGAGCGCCAGGACGAGGACGGACACGACGAGACCGACCGGGAACCAGAGGCCGAGCAGGTCCGGCGGCATAGGTGAAGAACCGTCGGTGGTGGGGTACCAGAAGGCGTAATGGAAGAGCTCGACGCCGACGGTGATCGGATTGGCCTGGTAGACCGCGAAGGCGGCCGGGCCGAGCTTCGCCTCGACCATGGACCACGCGTACATCACCGGCGACGCCCAGGTGGCCACCATCAGCAGCATGTCGACCAGGTTCTCGGAATCCCTGAAGTAGACGTTGGCGGCGCCGAACAGCAGCCCGAGTCCGGCGGCCAGCAGCGCGACGATGGCGAATCCACCGACCGCCGAGAGCAGCTGGAAAAGGTCCGGCTTCCAGCCCGTGAACAGGCACGCCGTTACCAGCACCACCAGTTGCGGGAAGAAGTGCACTGCCGAGACCCAGACCGAGGCCACCGGGAAAAGTTCGCGGGGCAGGTAGATCTTCTTGATCAAGTTGCCGTTGTACACGATCGACCGGGCGGCATTCCCCAGGGCCTCAGTGAAGAAGTTGATCAGGACGATGCCGGAGAACAGGTAGACGGCGTAGTTCGTCAGCCCTTCCGGATTCCGGGGGCTGCGCTCCAGCCCGAGGAAGACCCCGAGCGCAATGTAGAAGACGATGAACTGGACGCCCGGCTTGACGTAGGACCAGAGCAGGCCCAGGACGGATCCCCGGTAGCGGATCTTGAGTTCCTTGCGGACCAGCAGCTTGAGCAGGAACCGCGAACGGGCCACGTCGGCCAGGCCACGGCCCAGGCCGGGCTCAACGAGCTCCTGGGTGCTGGCGCTCATCGGCTGCTGTCGCCTTTGCTGTTGGCGTCGAAGGTCTGCTTCCACGCGTCCATCGAGGTGATCTCGGCAAGGGCGCCGCGGTATTCCTGCTTGAGGGCCGGCCACCGGCGCAGGACCTCGCCGTACACCTTGACGCTTTCGGCCAGCAGGGCGCGCACCCGGCGGGGATCGCGCTTGTACCAGGACACTGCGCTGCCCTCCGCGTTGGATACCAGGGCGCTGTCGAACTGGGAGACCCGCCACCACTTGTTGTCCTGGTGGGGCACGATGGTCTCGGGATGGGCCTTGGACGTGTCCGACACCGGGAAACCGACGTGCCGGACCACGGTCTTTGCCACCCACGGCAGCAGCCCCAGGTAGGACGGCACCGAGACGCCCTTGCCGCGGCGGGGAACCTTGGTGGACATCACCGACGGGTAGTCGTCGAAGCTGGGCTTGAACTGGGCTTCCGAGAACTCCTGCGCCATGGCACGGATTTCGGGGAGCTTGGTCGGAAGCATCTTGTGCAGGCTGCCGGGTCCCTGCAAGAGATCCTTCATGGCCTCGATCCTGCCCTGCAGCGTGTAGTACTGCATGGAGATGTTGTGCTTGAGGTCCAGCTTGATCGAGTTCTCCACCAGGCCGCCGCCAAAATCGTAGGGGCTGTGCAGCAGCGCGTAGATGAACCGGTTCCGGGTGTGGAAGTAGGCCTGCCAGCCGACCAGGTCGTCCTTGTCGATCCACGAGACGTGCCAGACAGCCGAACCCGGCAGGGACACCGTGTTGTACCCGGCGGCCTTCGCACGGACACCGTATTCGGAGTCATCCCACTTGATGAAGACGGGCAGCGACAGGCCGATCTCACGGATCACCGCGGTGGGGATCAGGCACATCCACCAGCCGTTGTAGTCGACGTCGACGCGGCGGTGCATCCACGGCGTGTCCCGCAGGTTCCGCTGCGCGAAGTTGTGGCGCATCTCCTGGCTGGGGTTGGGTTCGGCCGGGCCGATCAGGTAAGGGTTGACGACCTCGCCCAGGGTGTGCAGCACGTTGCGGTCGTGCAGGTCGAACATGTGGCCGCCGACGAGGGTGGGCTTCTTGCAGTAGTCGGCGAAGGTGCCGAGCCGGATGAGGCTCTCGGCCTCGATGACGACGTCGTCGTCGAGCAGCAGGACGTAGTCACTGCCGTTCTCGACCGCCTCGTACATCCCGCGGGCGAAGCCGCCGGATCCGCCCAGGTTGTTCTGGTCGATGATGCGCAGCTTGCCGCCGAGCGCACTCTCAACCTCGGCGAAGCCCTCGGCTTCCGCCACCTTGTCGGTGCCCTGGTCGACAACGATGACTTCCTTGACGTGCTCCAAGGCCTCGGGGTGCTGCCCGAGGATGCGGAGGTTGTTGATGCAGTAGGCGGTCTTGTTCAGCGTCGTGATTTCAAGCGTGATCAATCCGGTCTGCCGCCGCACGGCCTGGGTCTGCCATTCGGCACCGACGAACTCCATGTCCTCGGTTCCGGCGGTGACGTCGAACCAGTACCAGCCGCCGTCGCCGAAGGGGGCCAGCGACAGGACGAACTCTGTCTCCGCTTCGCCGTCGACCCTGGTGGTCTCGACGTGCTGCAGCGAGCCGCGGGCGTTGGAGCGGTAGATGCTGACGGTGCCCCGCCCGGACGTCCGGACCTGGAGGCGGACCTCTTCCACCGTGGTCCAGCGGCGCCAGTAGCTCGCTGCGAAGGCATTGAAGTAGGTGGCGAAGGAGATGCGCTCGCCGGCCCGCACCGAGGCGCTGGTCCGCGAGGTGATGTCATCCGCGTGCGCCATCCGGGCCGGGTCGAGGAGCTTCACCGGGGTCTTGGAACGGCCGAACCCGGACAGTTCCGCCGAGATGTCGGTGGAACTGCTCACCACACCGGAGTCCATGTAGAGCGGGAGGGTCTCGTGTCCCCGCTCGCCCGGAAGGATCACACGCTGGATGGTGTGCCAGGCGGCGTCGGTGCCCGGCCCGGCGGTCACGGTCTGATTGTCCTGCTGGCCTACGCTCACGCGTCCACCCCTCCGCTTTCAATCTTGGCGCCACCCTCGAAATGCGGGCGGATCTTGTTCTCGAACATGGTCAGGGCTGAGCCGATGGCCATGTGCATGTCCAGGTACTTGTAGGTGCCGAGGCGCCCGCCGAACAGCACGTCCTGCTCGGCGGCCGCGAGGTCGCGGTACTTGAGCAGGCGTTCGCGGTCCGCCGGGGTGTTGATCGGGTAATAGGGCTCATCGCCCTTTTCCGCCGCACGGGAGAACTCGCGCATTATGACGGTCTTCTCCGTCTGGTAGTCCCGCTCGGGGTGGAAGTGGCGCGGCTCGATGATGCGCGTGTAGGCGACGTCGGCGTCGTTGTAGTTGACCACCGAGGTTCCCTGGAAGTCCCCGACGTCGAGCACTTCCTCCTCGAAGTCGATGGTGCGCCAGGAGAGGTCGCCCTCGGCGTAGTCGAAGTAGCGGTCCACCGGTCCGGTGTAGACGACGGGGATGTTGCCTACGACCTTGTCCTTGCTGTACTCGTGCGACTCGTCGAAGAAGTCGGTGTTGAGCCGGACTTCGATGTTCGGGTGCTCCGCCATCTTCTCGATCCACGCGGTGTAGCCGTTGGTCGGCAGGCCCTCGTACTTGTCGTTGAAGTAGCGGTTGTCGTAGTTGTAGCGCACCGGGAGTCGGGAAATGATGCCGGCGGGCAGGTCCTTGGGATCCGTCTGCCACTGCTTGCCCGTGTAGTGCTTGATGAACGCCTCGTAGAGCGGGCGGCCAATAAGCTGGATGCCTTTGTCGTTGAGGTTCTGCGGGTCGGTGCCCGCCAGCTCCCCGGCCTGTTCCTTGATCAGGTCCTGGGCCTGGCCGGGGGTCAGGTTCGCGCGGAAGAACTGGTTAATGGTGGCCAAGTTGATGGGGAGGGAGTAAACCTCGCCCTTGTGGACGCCGTAGACCTTGTGCACGTAGTTCGTGAACGTCGTGAAGCGGTTGACATACTCCCACACGCGGTCGTTGGAGGTGTGGAAGAGGTGGGCACCGTACCGGTGGATTTCGATCCCGGTCTGCTCCTCCTTTTCGCTGTAGGCATTGCCGCCGATGTGGTGGCGGCGGTCGATGACGACGACCTTCAAGCCCAGCTCGGTGGCGGCCTGTTCTGCGATTGTCAGGCCGAAAAAGCCCGACCCTACGATGACGAGGTCAGCGGTCACAAAATCTCCTGGTTCGAATGCGGGCAGCGCAACGTTGTGCATCGTCTGCTGCTCTAGACTACCGAGCGTTATGCCGGAGCCACGAATCGCGGCGCCCGGGGCCGTGCGCCGCAAGCGGTCCCCGCTCGCGCGTTGCGCCCGGTCTTCCCGCTGCGGCGGCGGCACTTTTCCACCGCCGGGCGTTATCCACATGGCCGGACTTTGTTGCCGCCGACGCCTCGTTGATCCCTAGCGTGTGGTGGATACACGTCTTTACGGATGGGAGTCCCCGGTGTTGCTGCACTGCACCCTGGTCCGTGGGCCCGGCGCGGCGCCAGGGGTCCCGGCGGACCCGGTTGAGTTGTCCGTCGAGCTGCCGGCCGGCTGCCCGGGAACCGAGCTGGAGGCAGCAGTGGCCCGGCAGTTCGGCACCACCGGGCTGACGGTGGACGGCGTACCGCTGGGCACGCTGGCCGCCGGGGAAGCCCCGCTGGTCAGCGGCGCCGTCCTGGTGGACGGCATCGCTGCCGGCGCGGCCCCCGGCGGCGATGCCCTCCTGCTGGCTGTGCTGAGCGGACCGCGGGCGGGGACGCTGCTGCCGCTGCGCCGCGGAAGCTACCGCGTGGGCCGGGGCGGGACGGAGCTGGTCCTTCCCGACCCGGAGCTTTCCCGCGCGCACGCGCTGCTGGAGGTGACCGATTCGGGAGTCACCCTGGTTGATCTGGGCAGCGCCAACGGCACCTCAGTCGACGGCAAGCCGGTGACGAGCGTGCGGGTTTCCAGCGACTCTGTCATCGGCTGCGGCCAGTCGACCCTCGGCCTGGTGTTCCGCGGCGGCCGCGCGGCCCCCGGCGCCGCGGCGGGTCCCGGGTGGCCCGATGCCGGCTGTGACACCTCGGAGCCGCTGCGGATCCCGAATCCGGGTTCCGCCAACCGCGCCGCACTGGTGCTGACCGCTGCGCTCCCTCTGGCTGCGGGCATCGCCCTGGCCGTCGGCACGGGGCTGTGGATGTTCCTGGCCTTCTCGGCCCTGTCCGCGGTCTCGGTCCTGGTACCGGCACTGTCCGGCCGGAGGCGGCGGCGCGTGCTGAAGGCCGCCATCGCCGCCGCCGTCGAGGAAGACCGCGGCCGGCGCCGGCGGGCCGCCCCGTCCGCCGCGGAACTCGCCATCGACGCGCGGACTCCGGACTCCATTGCGGGCCAGGACGGACCCGGCGCCGGACCCGTCTGGTTGCGGCTTGGCCTCGCCCGGGACTCCGCGAGAATCAGCCTGGATCCGTACGACCCCGGATTCCAGGCCCCTTCCGTGGGACCGGTTCCGGTGTGCCTGGACCCCGCGGCGCCGGCCGGTTTCCGCGGCCCGGAAGAATCCCGCGCCGGGCTGGTCCGGTTTCTGGTCATGCAGCTGGCGAGCTACCCCCGGGCGAGCCGGACGCGGATTCTGTTGCACGGTCCCGGCCGGTCGCTGCCGCTCGCGGCGCGTTTCCTGGCACAGGTGTCCCTGTCGGCGAGCGGGTCACTGACCGCAGCGGAACTTGCCGCCGGCCCCGGCCCGGGCTGGGACCGTGGCGTGCTGATCGTGCTGGCCGGGGCGGACAACGCCGCCGGGCTCTGCGCTGCGGCGGCAGGGCGCGGCTGGCAGGTACTCGATTTCAGTGCCTCCGGGCACACCGGACCCGGCCAGACGGTCGTGCTGGGCGGGCGCGGGGCCGTGCTCACCACCGGCACCGCACGGACCGTCTTCACCGCCGATCTTGTCCCGGCGGAGGTGTTTGACCGGTTCTGCCGGAGTGCGGGCGGGACGGAACCCCGGCCGGACGCAGGATCAGGACGCGTTCCGGACGCGTGCCGGCTGAGTGAGCTCCTGCCGCTCTCTGCCGGCGCGGTGGAACGGTGCTGGTCCGCGGCCGACGGCAGGCCGAGGTGGGGACTGCCTGTTCCGGTCGGCCGGGCGGCAACGGGGCCGCTCCACCTGGACCTGGTGGCGGACGGGCCGCACCTGTTGGTGGCCGGGACCACCGGATCCGGAAAGTCGGAGTTCCTGCGCACCCTCGTGGCCGGGCTGGCGGCCAGCTACCCGCCTGACCTCGTCAACCTGCTCTTCGTGGACTTCAAGGGCGGCTCCGGGCTCGGACCGCTGACCGGCCTGCCGCATTGCGTCGGCATGCTGACCGACCTGGCCAGCCACGAGGTGGAGCGCAGCCTGGCGTCGCTGCGCGCGGAAGTCCGGCACCGCGAGGAACTGCTCGCCGCTGCCGGCGTCCCCGATCTGGCCGCCTACCCGGCACCAGCCTCCGGGCTGCCGGCGCTGCCCCGCTTGGTCCTCGTTATCGACGAGTTCCGGATGCTGGTCGAGGAGGCGCCCTCCGCGTTGCGGGAACTCATGCGGATCGCGGCCATCGGACGGTCGCTGGGAATCCACCTCGTGATGGCCACCCAGCGCGCCCAGGGGGCACTGTCGGCGGACATCCGGGCCAACGTCACCAGCAGCGTCGTGCTGCGGGTCCAGTCGGAGCTGGAGTCCGCGGACGTCATGAACTCCCGGCTCGCCGCGGCCATTCCGCTGGACAGGCCGGGGCGCGCCTACCTGCTGCGCGGCAGCGCTGCACCCGAGGAATTCCAGACCGCTGCCCTGGGAGCCGCGCAGCCTGCCGCCGGCTTGGCCGTGACCGTCACGACGGCCGCGGCCCTGCTGGACCGGAGGCCCGCAGCCCGCCGGACCGGAACGGGCCCGCGCGTCCTGCCCACCCCCGCCCAGGCCGCGGCTCCGCTGGTCCGGCTGACGTCAGGGCTGTGGTCCGGGCGTGGCGGTGCCCTCCCCCGGCGCCCGGTCGCCGCGCCGCTGCCCGGGCGGTTGCCGTTTCCCCGGCGTGGTGCCGGCTCCGCCGCCACGGCGGACGGGCCGGGCGTGCTGCTGGGGCTGGTGGACGTGCCGGAACAACAGCATGTCCGCCAGCTTCGCTGGCACGCGGGCGGTCATGGCCACCTTGCCCTCATCGGCGACGCCCGCGGCGGGACGTCCAGCGGGCCGGCAGCGGCCTGCCGGCTGGTTGTGGAACAGCTGCTGGGTGACGACCTTGAAGCCCATCTGTACATCCTCGACGCCGACGGCTCCCTGCGCGGCGCGGCAGGCTCGCCCCGGGTCGGTGCGTGGGCGGGTGCCGATGAGCTGCGCCGCGCTGTCCGGGTGCTGGAGCGGCTGGCCGGGGAAGCGCGGAGCCGGCTGGCCGCGCCGGGGGCGGCGCCTGCCTTTCCCCTGGTTCTCGTGCTGAACCACTGGGGGTCGTGGGTATCGGCCTTCCGCTCCGGGCCCCTGGCGTGGGCCGAGGACCTCGTCAATGACATCATCCGTGACGGCGCCGGGGCGGGCGTGACCGCCATCGTCGCCGGCGGGCGCGAACTTGTGACGGCAAGGTTTTTCGCGGCGCTTCCCAACCGGATCTTCTTTCCGGCCGGATCGACCGAGGAAAGCCGGCACAGCTGGCCCCGGTTGCCGGAACTTCCGGCCGTGCCCGGCAGGGTCGCCGTAGCCGGCCCCTTCGCCGAAGCCACTCCGCACGCCGCCCAGCTGTACGAGCCGCCCGAAACAGGGCTCCGGCCGTGCACCACCGGACCCCTGACCGTTCGGCCGTTCCGGGTTGAGCCGCTTCCCGCCGTCGTGACCGTGGCCGAGGTCCGGGCCCGGATCGGGCCGCAGCCTCCCGCGCCGCCGGCCCGCCCCTCCCGGCTGTGGCTCGGGGTGGGCGGGGATGAACTCGTCCCGGCCGGCGTCCCGCTGCCGCCGGGCAACGTCCTGGCCGTGCTTGGCGGACCCGGTGCGGGCAAGAGCTCCCTGCTTCGGGCCCTGCCGGGACTGAACCCTTGGGTCGAATGGTTGCGTCCCGGGCCTGGAGCCGGGCCGGAGGATTACTGGTCCGCGGTGCTGGCGCGGGCTCGGGCCGGGGAGCTCGACCGGGGTGCCATCGCGCTGGCCGATGACTTGGACCTCGTGGGCATGGACGCCAATATGCGGCTGGCGGAGCTCAACGGCCTTGGCTGGACTGTGGTGCTGACCGCTGGCTTCCGGCGGATGATCCAGCAGCGGGTGCCGCTGACCCTCCAGGTCCGCGGCGAGGGCTGTGGGATCCTGATCGCCCCCCGCGCCGCGGCCGACGCGGATCTTTTCGGCATCCGGTTCGAGCCGGAGCACAGCCCGCCGCCCGGCCGGGCCGTCGTTGTGGTCAACGGCCTGCCTTCGGCCGTGCAGCTGGCGATCGAAGTGCCGCCGGCGCAACGCGGTTCCGAAGACCGGATGCGCTAGAGGGCGCGGCTTGAGCCGCCCGGCCGGGAGGCGAAGGCAATAACGCGCTTGTCGAACAGCAGCACGATTGCCAGGGCCGCAGGCAGCAGCATGGCCAGCCCCGCCGCGGGGTAGCCGCCCGTCAACGTCGGGAAGCCGATGGTGAGCATGAACAGCTGGGCCACCAGCGCCCCGGCCCTCGGCCAGCGGTAGCCGCGGAAGAGGAAGTAACTGACGGCGAAAAGCCAGGCGGAGAATGCCAGCAGGAGCCCCAGGGTGAAGACCGCGCCCCAGAAGGACAGAACGGGAGCTCCGGTCAGCAGCTGGAAACCGTACCACCCGGCGGCCACCAGCAGCGCCGCCGCCTCCAGCGCCGTGACGATGGCGATGACGGTGATTCCGGCGGGCCTCGCGGCGGGAGCGGGCCCCGGTTCGCCGGGCCGGGGCTCAGCGGGCTGGGCGGGGTTTACTGGGGGTCTTGACACACTGGCACCCTACCGGACATAGTCGTGCAGATGTGGGGGTACCGCCAGCCAATGTGATGCATCGCTCACGATTTGGCGGCATTTGTACGGTAAATACCCCTTGTTTACACAGCGTTAACATGACACGCTTAATCCAGATGACCGAGGGGGCCCACAGGGCCCCTTTCTTATGAAGCCTCTAGTGAATAATTTCACAAGAGGCATTTAACGAATTCCCAGGAATGGAGTTACTGATCAGCATGGATTGGCGTAACCGCGCAGCGTGCCTTGACAAGGACCCGGAGCTGTTTTTCCCCGTCGGAAACACCGGCCCCGCCCTCCTGCAGATCGAGGAAGCTAAGAGCGTCTGTCGGCGCTGCCCCGTTGTGGACACCTGCCTGCAGTGGGCCCTCGAATCGGGCCAGGACGCAGGCGTCTGGGGCGGCATGAGCGAAGACGAACGCCGTGCCCTGAAGCGCCGCGCGGCCCGCGCCCGCCGCGCTTCCTGATTCCACGCCGTCGGGCAAGCCGTCAGCAAAGGCCCCGGACCGATTGGTCCGGGGCCTTTGCTTCTGCCTGTGGTTTTGCCTTAGCCCGCGCGTTTGGGTCGGGGCCGCTCAGCGCGTGGCGAGGCTGAGGACTACCTGCACCGCAGTTCCGCCGCCCTCGCGCGGCTTCCACTGGATGCTCCCGCCGAGTTCGCTCGTGACCAGGGTCCGGACGATCTGCAGCCCCAGGCCTTCGGTGTAGGACCCGGCCGGCAGCCCGACGCCGTCGTCCGCCACCGTCACGGTGAGCAGTTCGTCCCCGTCTTCGCTTTCGGAACGGTCGGCAAGCAGCCAGACCGTCCCGGCCCTGCCCTCAAGCCCGTGTTCGACGGCGTTGGTCACGAGTTCATTGATCACCAGGGCCAGCGGCGTCGCGAAGTCGCTGGGCAATTCGCCGAACAATCCGGAGCGCTGGGTCTTTACCTGCTGGGAGGGCGAGGCGACCTCGGCGGACAGGCGGAACTGGCGTCCGATCAGCTCGTCGAAGTCGACGCTCTGGGTCAGGCCCTGCGAGAGCGTTTCGTGGACCAGCGCGATCGTCGCCACCCGGCGCATGGCCTGTTCTAGCCCCTGCTTGGCCTCGTCGCTGACCATCCGGCGGGACTGCATGCGCAGCAGCGCCGCCACGGTCTGCAGGTTGTTCTTGACGCGGTGGTGGATCTCGCGGATGGTGGCGTCCTTGGTGACCAGCTCCATTTCCCGCCGGCGCAGTTCTGAGACATCGCGGCACAGGACGAGCGCCCCGAAGCGCTGTTGTTCGTCCCGCAGCGGAATCGCGCGGAGCGAGAGGCTCACCCCGCGGGATTCGATCTCGCTGCGCCACGGCATGCGTCCGGTGACCACCAGCGGCAGCGTCTCGTCCACCATCCGGCGGTCCCGCAGCAGGCCGGCCGTGACTTCAGCCAGTGACCGGCCCTCCAGCGATTCGCCGTCGCCGAGCCGCCGGAACGCGGAGACGCCGTTGGGGCTCGCGTACTGCACGATCCCTTCGGCGTCGAGCCGGATCAGGCCGTCGCCGACGCGCGGCGCGCCGCGGCGCGATCCGGTGGGCGAGGCAAAATCCGGCCAGAGTCCCAGGGTGCCCATCCGCAGCAGGTCGTAGGCGCACTGCCGGTAAGTCAGTTCCAGCCGGGAGGGCATCCGCGAGCTGGAGAGGTCCATGTGCGAGGTCACGACCGCGAGGGTCCGGCCGTTGCGGACCATCGGCACGGCCTCGACCCGCATCGCCATGTCGCTGTTCCAGTTGGTCTCGTTGGAGCGTTCGATAGTGCGGCTTTCCCAGGCCTTGTTCACGAGGCGCAACAGGTCCGAGCGGATCCCCTCCCCCACGAAGTCGGCATGGAACACCGTGTGCGTGGTGGAGGGGCGGACGTGGGCCAGCGCCACGTAGCCGAGCTCGGGGTGCGGAAACCACAAGGCGAGGTCGGCAAAGGCCAGGTCGGCGACCATCTGCCAGTCCCCCACGAGCAGGTGCAGCCACTCGGCATCCCCCGGCCCGAAATCAGCATGCTCCCTGATAGGGTCCGTAAAGATTGCCACTGCACCTCCATTTGCGACGCGGGGCCGGCAGACCCTAGCGTCGGACGATTGACCTCAAGAGCCTCAATGCTACCGAGAGTGAGGCCATGTCATCGGCCTCGAGCGCGTTTACCTCGTCGAACATGCTCTTCGCCCGTCCCAGCTGCTCCACATTCTGGCTTTCCCAGGCCACGAGCCGTTCTTCCGCCGACAGGTCCGACGGCGTCGCCTCCAGGACCGCCGTCGTCATGTCCGAGACGGTCGAGTACAGGTCATCACGCAGGGCCGCACGGGCCAGAGCCTGCCAGCGGTCCTTCCGGGGCAGCTTGGTGATGCGTTCCAGCAGCGAATCGGCGTGGAATCGGTTGAAGACCGTGTAGTAGACATGGGCGATCTTCTCCACCGGCTCGGAGCTGACGTGAACGATCTTGGCGATGTCCAGCAAAACGAAGCTTTCGAACAGCTCGGCCCAGCGGTGCGCCAGGTCCTCGGGGAGCTCCCAGCTCCGGGCCTTCTCGAGCCACTGCGACACCCGTTCGCGGTCGTCGCCGCGCAGGTAGTCCAGCAGCCGTGCCCGCATCGGATCCATCAGAGGCTTGAATTCGGCCACGATCTCGGCGATCGGCCGTGCGGCGTTGCCCTGGCTGAGAATCCAGCGGACCGCACGGTCCAGGAGCCTGCGGATGTCCAGGTGGACGGTGCTCCAGTGCTCGGTCGGGAATGACGCCGGCAGCTCGTTAAGCTCGGCCACCATGATGTCCAGCTCGTAGACCTCGCGGAGGGCGACGAAGGCCTTGGCGACGGCGGACTCAGTGGCTGACGTTTCCTCCATGGCGCGGAACGCGAACGTGATGCCGCCCAGGTTGATCATGTCGTTCGCCACGACGGTCGCGATGATTTCCCGGCGCAGCGGGTGGGTGTCCAGTTCGGCGTCGAAACGTTCCCGCAGCTGCTTCGGGAAGTAGGCGCGGAGCGTTTCGCGGAACCACGGGTCCTCCGCGAGGTCGCTGTCGCGCAGCGACGTCGCGAGTTCGATTTTGGCGTAGGCGGCCAGGACGGAGAGTTCCGGCGAGGTCAGCCCCTGGCCCTGCTCGAGGCGTTCGCGCAGGGTCTCGGTGGTGGGGAGTGCTTCCAGGTCGCGATTGAGGTCGGCGGACTTTTCCAGCCAGTCCATGAGCCGCTCGTAGCTGGGGCTCCATTCGGCCACCCGCATCCGGTCGTTGAGCAGCAGGATGTTCTGGTCGATGTTGTCCTCGAGCACCAGCCGGCCCACTTCGTCCGTCATCGAGGAAAGGAACTCCGCGCGCTCGGCCGGATCCAGTTTGCCGGCGGCCACCATCCGGTCCACGAAGATCTTGATGTTGACCTCGTGGTCGGAGCAGTCCACGCCCGCCGAGTTGTCGATCGCGTCCGTGTTGAGGATGACGCCCTGCAGCGCCGCCTCGATCCGGCCGCGCTGGGTCATGCCGAGGTTGCCGCCCTCGCCGACCACCTTCACGCGCAGCTCCCGGCCGTCGACGCGGATGGAGTCGTTGGCCTTGTCGCCGACCTCGGCGTTGCTCTCCGTGCTCGCCTTCACGTAGGTGCCGATGCCGCCGTTGTAGAGCAGGTCGGCCGGGGCCAGCAGGATCGCACGAAGCAGTTCCGGCGGGCTGAGCCGGGTAGTGCCCTCCGGCAGCCCCAGCGCCGCCCGGACCTGTGCGGAGACGGGAATAGACTTGGCCTGGCGGGCGAAGACGCCGCCGCCTTCGCTGATCAGCGACTTGTCGTAGTCGTCCCAGGAGGAGCGGGGAAGCTCGAAGAGCCGCTGGCGTTCCGTGAAGGAGGCCGCCTCGTCCGGGTTCGGGTCCAGGAAGATGTGCCGGTGGTCGAATGCCGCGAGCAGCCGGATGTGCCGCGAGAGCAGCATGCCGTTGCCGAAGACGTCACCGGACATGTCGCCGACGCCGACGACCGTGAACGGTTCGGTCTGCGTGTCAAGGTCCAGCTCGCTGAAGTGGCGCTTGACCGATTCCCACGCGCCGCGGGCGGTGATGCCCATGGCCTTGTGGTCGTAGCCGACGGAACCGCCGGACGCAAAAGCGTCGCCGAGCCAGAAGCCGTATTCGGCGGCGAGGCCGTTGGCGATGTCGGAAAACGAGGCGGTTCCCTTGTCCGCCGCGACGACAAGGTAGGAATCGTCGTCGTCGTGCCGGACAACGTCGGCCGGGGGCACCAGCGTCTCGCCCTCCGGCGTGGTGACGAGGTTGTCGGTGATGTCCAGCAGGCCGCGGATGAAGGTCTTATAGCTCTCGATGCCCTCGGCCATCCAGGCGCCGCGGTCCGCCGCGGGATCCGGAAGCTGCTTGGCGTAGAACCCGCCCTTGGCGCCGGTGGGAACAATCACGGCGTTCTTGACGGTCTGGGCCTTGACCAGGCCCAGGATTTCGGTGCGGAAATCCTCCCGTCGGTCCGACCAGCGGAGTCCGCCGCGTGCCACCTTGCCAAAGCGCAGGTGCACACCCTCAACGCGGGGAGAGTAAACCCAGATCTCGAACATCGGCCGCGGGAAGGGCAGGCCGTCAATGCCGGAGGGATCAAGTTTGAAGCTGACGTGCGTCTTGTTCTGGTAGAAGTTGGTCCGCAGCGTGGCCTGGATCAGGTTCTTGAACGTGCGCAGCACCCGGTCGGCGTCGAGGGTGGCCACCTGTTCGATGGACGTGTCGAGACCGGCGCGGACTTCGGCCTGTCGCTGTTCGCGGTCCTCGGGCGCCACAGCGGGGTCGAAGCGGGCGGCAAAAAGGGCGTTCAACCCGCGGGCCACGTCCGGGTTCGCCAGTAGTGTGTCCGCCATGAACTCGAAGGAGTTGGTGTTGCCCATCTGCCTCATGTATTTGGCGTAAGCGCGCAGCACGATGACCTGGCGCGAGTGCATGCCTTCACGCAGCACCAGGCGGTCGAAGCTGTCCGACTCTACGGCGCCGGAGACAGCCGCCGCGAACGACTCGCCCAGCAGGGCACCGGTGCGGACCGGGTCCACGCCGGCCGGGTACTTGAGGCCGAGGTCGTAGAGGAAGAAGTCCCGGTGGTCCGAGGTTTCGATCTCGAAGGGACGTTCGTCCAGGACCTCAAGGCCCAGGTTGTGGAAGTAGGGCAGGATCTGGCTCAGGCTCTTGGGCTCGAGCATGTAGAGCTTGACCCGGGCATCCTCCTCGAGCGTGGCGCCCGCGCCGGCGGGCAGGTAGACGTGCACGCCGGGCTGCTCCCCGGCGGCGCCGCCGGCGCGCTCGGCGGCGGCGCCGTACTTCTCGAAGCGGGCGATGTCCTCCAGCGCGTCTTCGACCTCGTAGTCGACACGGTAGCTTGCAGGGAACGCCTCGGCCCACACGGCGGCGAGTTCCTTGGCGCCGTTTTCACCGTCGGCGCCGGCGCGGGCACGCAGGACCTCACCGATGCCTTCGCTCCAGGAGCGCGCGGCGCGGACAAGGCGCTTCTCCAGCTCGTCGCTGTTCACGTGGCTGACGTCGGCGTCCTTGGGCAGCCGGATGCGGAAGAAAAGCCGGGCCAGGGCGGATTCGGTCATCCGCGCCTCATAGTCGATGGAGACCGCGTCGAAGGTCTTCCGCAGCTCCTTCTCGATCCGCAGCCGGACATTGGTGGTGTACCGGTCGCGGGGAAGGTACACCAGGGCGGACATGAACCGGCCGTAGATGTCCGGGCGGAGGAACAACCGGGTCCGGCGGCGCTCCTGCAGCCGCTGGATGCCGGTGGTGATGGCGGCAAGGTCGGGGACTTCGATCTGGAAGAGCTCATCGCGCGGGTAGGTCTCGAGGATGCCGAGCAGGTCCTTGCCTGAGTGCGAGTCCGGCGGGAACCCGGCATCGCGCAGCACCGCGTCGACCTTCTCGCGGACCACCGGGATGTCCCGGACGGAGCCGGCGTAGGCAGTCGTGGCGAAGAGGCCGATGAAGCGCCGTTCGCCGTTGACGTTCCCGGAGGCGTCGAAGCTCTTGACGCCGATGTAGTCCAGGTATGCCGAGCGGTGCACCGTGGAGCGGGAGTTGGCCTTCGTGATGACCAGGGCCCGCTTCTCGCGCGCCTTTTTGCGGCCGGTTTCGGTCAAGTGCTGGATCTGGTGGCGGGTGTCGGCGCCGTTACGCAGCAGGCCGAGGCCGCTGCCTTCCCGCAGTTCCAGCACGTCCTCGCCGGATTCGTTCAGCAGGTCGTACTCGCGGTAGCCCAGGAAGGTGAAGTTTCCGTCGTCGAGCCAGCGGAGCAGCTCCTGCGCCTGGCGGAGTTCTGCGATCTGGGCGGAGTCGGCCACCTTGTCCAGGTCGTCGGAGATCTCGTGCGCCTTGTTGCGCATCTTCGGCCAATCCTCGACCGCCGCCCGGACGTCGCCGAGCACCCGGGTGAGGCCCTCGGTCAGCTCTGCGCGCTTTGCGTCGTCGACCCGGTCGATTTCGACCGCGATCCAGGACTCCATGTGCGAGGCGTTGTCGCCCTGCGCGATCAGGTGCGAGAGGTTGGGCATCGCTGCCGTGTCGCCGCTGGAGATCCCCAGGTGCGAGGGCACCCGGGCGACCTTGACCAGCTGGCCGGTCGTGCGGTTGCGGGTGACGACGAAGAGGGGGTGAATCACCAGGTGGATCGGGGACTTCTGCCGGACGAGTTCGGCGTTGACGGAGTCCACCAGGAAGGGCATGTCGTCGGTGACGATGTAGACGACGCTGGACTCGGCCTCATCGGAGATGGAAATGTTCGCCACGCCGGGCTGGCGGGCGGCGGCCGCCTGCAGGTGCGTCTGGGACCGGGCGGTCAGGACGTCTTCGCCGTAGGCGCGGGCGTCCTCCTCGGCGAGATGTTCGTAGTAGTCCGCGAAGTACCCTTCACCGGCACCGATCGAAACGGGTTGATCCTCCACGCTGGACCCAGACGACATCGACAAACGCCTCCATCAAGAAAGTTCATGGCCGCACCGTTGCGGCCCTCATGGCGAGCCTAGCCCTTTAGCCGGGCCTTTGCTGTGGAAGAAACAACAGAGGCTTTGCGATTTCGCTGGACAGGTGCACAAACCAAGGCGGCGATGGCCCCGCGCAGGGCAGAGTCGGGCGCGGCCTCGAGCAGCAGCGAGCCGGCCAGCAGGGCGGCGTCGCACGCTGCCGGATCCGCCGGGAGGAACGCTTCCAAGGGCACGTCGGGGCCGTAGCGTGCCCAGGCGTCGCGGAGCTGGCGTTCCGGGGAGCGTCCGACGGCGCCGGCCCGCACCTTGTTCAGGACGACGCGCGGGGCCGCCTGCGGAATTGCCGCCGCCAGTTCGGCCAGTCCGCGCACCAGCCTCGGCACCCCGACCGGGTCGGCGGCGCCGACGGCATAGACGGTGTCCGCCAGTTCCAGGCTCCGCAGGGTCGCGGCGTTCCGGCGCGGCGCCATGGAGTCAAAGCTGAGCTCCTCGTCGGCCTCGAGGCAGAAGCCGACGTCGATCACCGTAACCTCGGCGACTTCCCGGGCACGTTCGTAGACCAGCGAGAGCGCGGCAGCGCGCAGTTCGGTCCAGCGGTCGGAACGGGTGACGCCGGTGAGGACCCGGAAGGTCCCGGCCCGGCTAGCGACCGGCGCGGCGATCCGGAGCAGCGCGGCGCCGTCGAGCAGTCCCTGGTCCGCCAGCCGGCACGCCTGCGCGAGCCCGGCAGCCTCGTCGAGCAGTCCCAGCACCGCGGCGACGCTGGCGCCGTAACTGTCGGCGTCGACGAGCAGTACGGATTTGCCCTCGGCGGCCAGTTCGCCGGCAATGTTGGCGGCCAGCAGGGTCCGGCCGGGCGAGCCGGCCGGACCCCAGACGGCGATGATCCTCCCCGTGACGGGCTTGCCACCGCCGGCCCCGACGGCGCTGCCGACCCCGTCTGCCCCGGGATCCGGCGTGTGGTCCCCGGCGCGCTGCGCTGCCGTACGACCCGCCGCCGCAGTGTCCGCTGCGCGGGGCGGCGTGCGAAGCGCCGCGGAGTGGTCGGCAAAGGCACTTGCCGACGGCCCGGGCCGCTCCCCCGCGAGCCGCGCCACCGCGCCGGCAATCACGGCGGCGAGCGCAGCCGGTTCCAGGCCGGACACCTCGGCCGTCACGCCGATCCCCCACAGTCTGGCAGCTTCCTCTGGGCTGTCGGTCAGCGCTACCACCACGACCCCCACCGCAGAGAGACGGTCCACAAGGGAGGCGGTGAGCTCCTCGCTTCCCTCCGCGACGACGGCAGCACGGGCCAGGCCGGTTTGGCACGCGGCCAGGAGTTCGGCAAGCTCGCCGCAGCGGCGCACCACGGACACCGGCCCATGAAGCCGCTCCAGCCCGCCGACGAGGTCGTCACGGGTCCGGCCCACGGTCACCACCGGAATGCCCATCAGGGCGCACCACCCGGATTCCAGACCACGGAGATGTTGGCCTTGTTGGCCTGCGCCCCCAGCAGTTTCGGCATCTGCCCGTCCGCGACCAGCACCATCACCACGGTGGCGCGCTGCGAACCCAGGGCGGTGCTGCCCGGCGTGAGCTGCGCGATCTCGGCGCCGGGGAGCAGCAGCGTGGGCTCGCTAAACCCGTTTCCGGTGTCGGGCTGCGCTACCCAGACGTCCACGCGCGAGCCCGCCACCGCCTGCGGCGGCAGGGCTTCGTCGATGGTGATGGCGACGGGTTTGCGGTCCAGCCCGTCCTGTTCGCCGAAGCTTTCACGCGGCAGGAGCTGGTCCTTGCCGATCCGCTGGACCGCCACCAGCCCGTCAACCAGCCCCGACTCCGGGGTGATGTAGTGCTGTTCGACGTCGCCCAGCCGGACCTTGACCCGGTGGAGTTTGTCCGGGGTGAGCTTCTCTCCGACGGCGATGGGTTCGCTGGCCGCAAAGGCCTCCGTGGTCTGGTCAGCCGCAGTCACGAGCGACACGACACCGGCGACCGAGGCCAGCACCAGCAGGATCCCCACGAGGAGCCGCGGGTCCTTCCACGAGGGTTTCTTCAACCGGGCGCCGCCGGCCACCGTGCTCACACTCATGCGTCCTG
Source organism: Arthrobacter sp. SD1074B (assembly GCF_056780195.1). Lineage (NCBI taxonomy): Bacteria > Bacillati > Actinomycetota > Actinomycetes > Micrococcales > Micrococcaceae > Arthrobacter > Arthrobacter sp. SD1074B. Next base: position 2,755,923 of record NZ_JBRAZT010000001.1, read on the forward strand.
CTCCCCCCGTAGTCGCAGCCCGGGCTGCGGGCGCCGGACACCCCTATTCTCACGAATTGGCGCCCCGGCGGGAAGATACCAAAGCAAACAACAGCAAATTGTGGATAACGGCCCCAAACGCCACCACCGGTGGCAAAATAGTGCCATGCCCCGATTCCTGACCCTCGCAGACGTTGCCGAGCAGCTCCAGATCAACTCCCCCGCTGCCTACGCCCTTGTCCGCAGCGGCCAGCTCAAGGCCATCCAGGTGGGTGGCCGGGGACAGTGGCGGGTTGAGGAGAGCATGCTGGAGCAGTACATCCAGGAACGCTACGCCGAGACCAGCCGGCTTATCGACGAGGCCAGGGCCAAGGGCCAGTGAGCCCGGCCGGCTAGCCGTCGGCGACGCGCACCGATCTCAACCCGGCAAGGGCGCTGAAGGGAATCGTCGCCACCGCGCTGACGTTGGCAGGGCGGCGCTCCTCGCCCGGGTCGGTGACCGCCAGGTCCAGGAAATCACGACCGACCCGGTCAATCACCCCGTGCAGCACGGATTCCGCTGCCGCCCCGCGGGACACCATCACGGCCAGGCTGGCGCGGTCCCTGGCCAACCCCCGGAGTGCGCTGGCCAAGCCGAGCCGCTGCCGGACCTCGGTGGCCGCTCCGACCGCCAGCCTGGACAGGTCTGCGTAGCGAACGGCCGCGGTGTGGGGAATCAGCAATTGGTGCCGCTCTTCATCGAGGACCAACCACTGGCTGCCCGCGTGGCTCAGGGTGCCTTCGTACACCGTCCCGGAACCGAGGTGGACGCCGATCCGCAGGCCCACCGAACCCCGCAGCCGGTCCGCCAACTCGACCGTTGCGGCTTCCGCCCGCGCCCGTTCACCGATCTCGACGTCCAGGTCACGGCGTTCCCCGGCGGCCAGCTGTGCCTCCAGGTCTGCAAACAGGTCGTCCCACCGCATGGCGACAGCGTAGGGGCGGCCCCGGCGGCGGTCAATCCACATTCTTTCCATCAGCTCTAGACAAACCACCTCAAAAAAGCTCAAACTCGCCTTAAGCAACTCCAGATTGATCAAACTAGATCAAACTGCATCAAAACGTATCGTTTGAGCCAGCGGGCCGGGCTCGCGGAGGAGGCGGTTATGGACACCACGGAACTATCCCGCGCCGGGCACCGTCGCGGGCTCGGTACCGACGCCGCCATGGCGTCCCTCATCCTCCTGCTCGGATGCTTCCTCGCCGGGTCGGGCGCCCAGCTCGCGCAGCGCCTGCGATCCTCGGCCGCGCGGCGCCAATCACTCTCCTTCGAGGACCATCTGGCAGTCGCGGCCAACACCACCGGTTTGATCGTCGTTACCTGGTGGGCGCTGTCCTTTTTGATCGCTGTCACGGCCGCATTGCTCGAACGCAGCGGAAGCCGCCGCGCCGCGGTGGCCGCGGGCAGGTTCAGCCCCGCCTTCATGCGCCGGCTGGCCCTGGCCGCCGTCGGGCTGCAGCTCGCCACGGCCCCGCTGGCCCACGCCGGTCCCGGCCCAGGGGCTCCGGCGCCGGCCCCGCACATCCCGCCGGCCGTTGCAGCGGCGTGGACCCCCACCGGCGGCGCCTTGGACGGTACTGTACCGGCCACCGGTACGCCGGCGCGGGGTCCTGGTCCGGCAGCGGCTTCCGGCCCCTCACCTGATCCGGCGCCGAGACCTTCCGTTTCCTCCGTCAGGTCCCGGATCCTCGGCGTGGATCCGCACTGGACGCCGGCGCCGCCGCCGGTGGACCCCGGTGCCCTTGCGCCCCTCCCGCTGCGTCCGCCGCCGCAGCAGCCGGCCGTGGGCGCGGGCGAGGTCACGGTCCGGGCCGGGGACTCTTTGTGGAGCATCTGCGCGGCAGAGCTGGGCCCGCTGGCGTCAGACGTCGACATCGCCTTGGCCTGGCCCCGGCTCTATCAGGCCAACCGCAAGCTCATCGGCAGCGATCCAGGACTGCTGCTGCCCGGGCAGGTGCTTCGCCTACCTGCGCTTCCCTGAAACCCACCAGCCAGCCCCCCGATCAAACGACAGCAAAGGAAAACCCATGAGTCCCGCAACCGTTATCCGCGCAGGCGCCGCTGTCCCTTTCCCGACGGCGCCGCCGGGCCCCCGCGCCTCCGGTCCCTCCAGTCCCCGCGGACCGGCACCGGCCCTGCGGGCCGTAGACGAGGACCGCGAGGTGTGCGCGATTTCCCGGTCCACCGTGCAGGCCGCCATCGAGGTCCTCGCCGGAACCCGGCCCGTCCAGCAGCTCGCCCGGCGGCTTGACGAGCGCTGCCTGGCGGCGCTGCAGCATCGGGCCGCTTTGACGCGCCGTGTTGCGTCCGGCACGTCCCCTACGGCGGGCCGGCTGCACCGGAACCCGGCCGTCCTCTCGGTCCGCACACTCCGGGTGTCCGAGGACGTCTATGAGGCCAGCGCCGTGGTGTCCGACGAGCTGCGCGTCCGCGCCGTCGCGCTCCGGCTGGAGCGCAACAGATTGGTGTGGCGGGTCACCGTGCTGGAGATCGGCTGAAAGACCACGCGAGGACACAAGGAAAGGAGGAAACCAAAAAGCAGGGCCGGAACTGCGGTTCCGGCCCTGCTTTGCTGTCAGCGCTTTGGTGCTACCGCCGCTTCTTCTTGTTGGCGCGGCGCGGCGGTTCCTGGGCCGCGGCCTTGGCCGGGTTGCCGGAGCGGCCGGAGGACTTCGCCTCGACCCGGGTCTGGGCTGCTCCGTCCTCGCCGGGAGCCGTGTACTGCAGTTGGGCAGGCTTCTCCGGGGCCTCGAGGCCGGCGGCGTGGATCTGCGGCTCCTGGTGCTCGGTGTGCTGGCCTGCGGCGTCGGCCACCACAACGTCCTGCGCCGGGGTCACCTCAACCTCCAGGTTGAACAGGAAGCCCACGCTCTCCTCGCGGATGGCCTCCATCATGGCCTGGAACATGATGAAGCCTTCGCGCTGGTACTCGACCAGGGGATCGCGCTGGGCCATCGCCCGCAAGCCGATGCCTTCCTTGAGGTAGTCCATCTCGTAGAGGTGTTCCTGCCACTTCCGGCCGATCACGGAGAGGACAACGCGCCGCTCGAGCTCGCGCATGCTCTCCGAGCCGATCAGCTCCTCGCGGGCCTGGTAAACCAGGCGCGCATCGGAGAGGATCTCTTCCTTCAGGAAGTCGGCGGTGATCCGCGACTTTCCACCGGCCTCGTCGATCACATCGCGCGGCGCGAAACTGACCGGGTACAGGGTCTTCAGGTTCGACCAGAGCAGGTTGAAGTCCCAGTCGTCGCCGGTACCTTCGGCCGTTGCCTCGTCGATGAACGCGGTGATCGTGTCCTCGAGGAAGTACTGGACCTTTTCGTGCAGGTCATCACCTTCCAGGATTCGACGGCGGTCGCCGTAGATTGCCTCACGCTGGCGGTTCAGGACGTCGTCGTACTTCAGCACGTTCTTGCGCTGCTCGGCGTTGCGGCCCTCCACCTGGCCCTGGGCCGAGGCGATGGCCCGCGAGACGAGCTTGGATTCGAGGGCGACGTCGTCCGGCACGGAGCTGTTCATGAGCCGCTCGGCTGCGCCGGAGTTGAACAGCCGCATCAGGTCGTCGGTCAGCGACAGGTAGAAGCGGGACTCGCCGGGGTCGCCCTGGCGGCCGGAGCGGCCGCGGAGCTGGTTGTCGATCCGGCGGGACTCGTGCCGCTCGGTGCCGAGCACGTAGAGGCCGCCGAGGTTGAGGACTTCCTCGTGCTCGTCCTTGACGGACTGCTTGGCGGCCTCGAACGCGGCCGGCCAGGCGGCCTCGTATTCCTCGGAGTTCTCCTCCGGATCGAGCCCGCGCTTGGCGAGCTCGGCGACGGCGGTGAACTCGGCGTTGCCGCCGAGCATGATGTCGGTTCCGCGGCCGGCCATGTTGGTCGCGACCGTGACGGCGCCCTTGCGGCCGGCCTGCGCCACGATGGACGCCTCACGGGCGTGGTTCTTGGCGTTCAGGACCTCGTGGCGGATGCCCTCCTTGGCCAGCAGCCGGGACAGGTATTCGCTCTTTTCGACGCTGGTAGTGCCAACCAGCACCGGCTGGCCCTTTTCGTGCCGCTCGGCAATGTCCTTGACCACGGCGTCGAACTTCACCGTCTCGTTCTTGTAGACGAGGTCAGGCTGGTCGATGCGCTGCATGTCCCGGTTGGTGGGAATGGCGACAACGCCGAGCTTGTAGGTGCTCATAAACTCGGCCGCTTCGGTTTCGGCGGTGCCGGTCATACCCGCGAGCTTGTCGTACATGCGGAAGTAGTTCTGCAGCGTGACCGTGGCGAGGGTCTGGTTCTCGGCCTTGATCTCGACGCCTTCTTTGGCTTCGATCGCCTGGTGCATGCCCTCGTTGTACCGCCGCCCGGCAAGGATGCGGCCGGTGTGCTCGTCGACGATCAGGACTTCACCGTCGAGGATGACGTAGTCCTTGTCCCGCTTGAAGAGTTCCTTGGCCTTGATGGCGTTGTTCAGGAAACCGATTAGCGGGGTGTTCGCGGACTCGTAGAGATTGTGGATGCCGAGGTAGTCCTCGACCTTCTCGATGCCGGCCTCGAGGACGCCGACGGTCCGCTTCTTCTCGTCGACTTCGTAGTCGGTCTCGGGCTGCAGCCGCAGGACCACCTTGGCGAACTCGCTGTACCAGCGGTTGGTATCGCCCTGCGCCGGTCCGGAAATGATGAGCGGGGTGCGGGCTTCGTCGATGAGGATGGAGTCCACTTCGTCGACGATGGCGAAGTGGTGGCCGCGCTGGACCAGTTCGGACTTGTCCCACGCCATGTTGTCGCGCAGGTAGTCGAAGCCGAATTCGTTGTTGGTGCCGTAGGTGATGTCTGAGGCGTACTGCTCGCGGCGGACGGCGGGGTCCTGGTTGGAGAGGATGCAGCCACTGCTCAGGCCAAGGAAGCGGTACACGCGGCCCATCAGGTCCGACTGGTACTCGGCGAGGTAGTCATTCACGGTGATGACATGCACGCCTTTGCCGGTGAGCGCGTTGAGGTAGGCCGGAGCGGTGGCCACCAGGGTTTTACCTTCACCGGTTTTCATTTCGGCAATGTTTCCCAGGTGCAGGGCGGCGCCGCCCATCAACTGGACGTCGAAGTGGCGCATCCCCAGGGTGCGGGACGATGCCTCGCGGACGGCGGCGAACGCCTCGGGCAGCAGGTCATCCAGCTTTTCACCGTCGGTGTGGCGGGCACGGAGACGGTCGGTCTCTTCGCGCAGTTCTGCGTCGGTGAAGGTCTTGAAGGAGCTTTCCAGGGCATTGATGGAATCGGCATAGTTCCGCAGTTGCCGCAGGGTCTTTTTGTCACCCGTGCGGAGAAGTTTTTCAATAAGTGATGCCACGTGAAATTGCTCCCAGTCTCAAGCTGCCGAATTCCGGCGTGTTTAGTCTACGGGAGGGACGCAGGGCGGGACGCGCCTGTTCCCTCAGAGCGGAGGCAGGCCGGCCACGGCCCGCCCGAGCGCTGGCGCCAGGTCCCCCACGGGGGCGACAACGATCCGGTCCAGCTCCAACCACTCTGCCATGAGCTGCAGTTCTTCGGCGAGTTCGACGGCGGTGTCAGCCGGCGCGCCGGGCTCGGCGTGGCTGCTGCGGACGAGCAGGCCGCCCGTCGCACGGTCCGCTTTCAGGTCCACGCGGGCCACGATCCCGTCGCGCAGCAGGAAGGGCAGAACGTAGTAGCCGTAGCGGCGTTTGGCTTCGGGGGTGTAGATCTCGATCCGGTAGTGGAAGCCAAACAGTTCCTCCAGCCGGCGTCGTTCGAAGACGAGTGAATCGAAGGGGCTGAGCAGTGCACGGCCGCGGGCAGCGCGGGGCAACCCGGCGTCCGCGTGCCGGTACAGCGGCCTGTTCCAGCCGGTCACCGTCACCGGCTCGAGCCGTCCGGCATCCACGAGTTGCTCCACTGCGGTGGCGGCGGCGCGCAATGGGGTGCGGAAGTAGTCCGCGAAGCACCGCACTGTGCCGATCCCGTGGGCCTGCGCCGCGGCGTCGATCAGCCGGACCATGGCAGCCGCGGCGTCCGGTTCCCGGGCTGCGGCCGTGTCAGCCTGCGCTGGCACCGCCCGCCCGCCGGTCGGGGAGGCGGCCAGGACTCTGGCGGTCAGCGTATAGCGGCGTTCAAAGGATCCGGTCCGGGACGCGGCCGAGACCAGGCCCTCTTCGAAGAGGTGCTCGAGGACGCGTTTGACCGCGTTCCAGTTCCACCCCCAGTTGTCTTTGGGGCGGTCCTCCACGTGGCCCAGCCTGGCGGTGAGTTCGGCGGCGGTCAGCGGCCGGCCCGCGGCCAAAACTTCCAGCACGCGCTCGGCCACCGCGCTGCGCAGTTCCGGGTCCATGGCGTGGGCGCCGACCCATTTGCGGTTCTGCCACAGCACAAGGTCAGGGAAGTGCTCGGGGCGGATGAAGCTGGCCTCGTGGGCCCAGTACTCCATCATCCGCCGCGGGTGCGTTTCCGCCATCCGATGCAGGATGGCGCGGTCGTAGTTCCCGAGCCGGGAGAAGAACGGCAGGTAATGGCTCCGCGAGAGCACGTTGACCGAATCGATCTGGACCAGGTGGAGGCGGGCAAAGGTACGGCCCACCGCCCGTGCGCTCACGGGTGCGGCGGGCCGGACCTTGTCCAATCCCTGGGCTGCCAGTGCGATCCGCCGCGCCTGCTTGAGGCTCAGCGATGCGTGCACGTCAGTCCCTTCGTCGGATGGTCACCAGCTCAGGCGCTGGCAGGCTCATCCTCTGAACGATAAGCGATGATCTTTTCTTCCAGCGGAGCCTCGCCCGGTTCGCAGGTCTGGTCCAGGCTGATAACCCCGTAAGTCCAGCCTTCCCGGCGGTAAACGACCGAGGGGGCCTTCGTCTCCTTGTCCACGAACAGGTAGAAGTCGTGGCCCACGAGTTCCATATTGTCGACGGCGTCGTCGAGCGAGAGGGACGCAGCGGGGAAGACCTTCCGGCGGATCAGCACCGGCGAGTCGCCGGCCGGGATGTCGTTCTCCAGCTCGTACGGTGACTTCTCCGCGGGGGCGGACTGCGGCGGGTGGCTCGCTTCCTCATAGATGGGCTCGCTGGTGCTGGCCGGTTCCAGGGAGGCCGTTGCCTCGGTGACGGACTTGGGTGTGTGCCGGCCGTGGTGGACCTTCTTGCGGTCCTTGGCCCGGCGCAACCGTTCAAGAAGCTTGTTGTAGGCGAGATCGAAGGCGGCAAATTTGTCAGCCGCGCTGGCTTCGGCACGGATCACGGGACCCCGCCCGAGGACTGTGAGCTCTACGGTGAGCAGCTCTGCGGTCTGCCGGGCCTTGGTCTCCTTAGTGACCTTCGCGTCGACCCTCTGGACCTTGTCCCCAAGGGAAGCGATCTTTGAGATCTTTTCGTCGGCGTATTCGCGGAACCGGTCGGAAACCGTCAAATTGCGACCGCTGATCATGAACTCCATGGTGCCCTCCAAATGACTTCGGTGACACGACGGCGGCGCTTCCGGGGGCTGATCTGACGGACAGTCGAGCCCCTTTCCGAGCCGCTATCGACAGGTACATCTGTTCTTGGTACCCATCTTCGACGTTAGTTCATAGCCCCCTGTTATTCATCTTTTTTCGGTTTATTTTTTTCCTCCCGGCTGTGGTTCCCGCCAGCGGCGGGGATTGCGGCGGCAAAGTCGTACTGGACCGGCGGGCGTGTCGCCGCGAGCACCACCGCGCCGCGGACCACCGCGCCTGCGGCGCGGAGCGCGCGGGCCGCTTCGGCCAGCGTGGCACCGGTGGTGAGCACATCGTCCACCACGACGCAGGGCGCACCGTCCAGCCCCGCCCGGCGTGCGCGGCCCTTGACCTGCATGGAACCGCGCACCTTCCGGAACCTTGCCGCACGGCCCAAACCCTTCTGCCCGCCTGGCCAGCCGGGCCAGCCGGCTGCCGCCGCGGTGCGGCTGCGGGAAGCGGCCGGCGCAGCACGGGTCCGGCGGAGTACATCGGCGACGTCGGCCCGGTCCAGCGCCGGGCTCCGCCGGGCCTTGGAGAGCAGCAGGTGCACCGGGCTGAACCCCCGGCGTCGAAAGGCCGCGCTGCTGGTGGGGACGGGCACGAGCACGATCCGCTCCGCCCGGCCGGCGGCGGCACCGATGGCTTTGACGAGGGCCGTGGCCAGTTCCTCGGCCAGCTGGCGCTGGCCGTACTTCTTGAACGACAGCACGGACTGCGCCAGCTCACCCCGATAGACGCCGGCCGCGACGACGGGCAACAGGACGGAGCCGTCCATGTCCACCAGTGCGGGGGCCCTCCCCTCGGCCCGGAACGGCCGGCGCGTCAGCTGGCGGACCCGGTGGGCGCAGGCACCGCAGAGGGTCCGGTCCTCCGCTCCGCAGCAGACGCATTCCACTGGCACGGCAAGTGCCAGCAGTTCGGCGGCGGCAGCGGCGGCCCCGTCCGCCACCCGCGCCGGCCAGTTGGAGTAGCCCCCGCGGTGCCTCGCCGCCCCCGGCTGCGGGGCGAGGTCAGGATCAGGGGCCAGGACAGGGGTCAGGATAGGGGTCAGTTTAAGGGCGCGGCGCCGGAGTTTGGTCACCTTTCAAGGCTGGGCGTTCCCGGCCTCCCGCGGCAGGGACCAGCCGCGCTATGTGGACAGGTAGCCCGGTCAGCCCGGGAAGGACGGGTCGATGGCCCCCTTGAGCTGCGCTGACCAGCCGTTACCGAGGCGCTGGAAGATGCCCTCCGTGGATTGTCCGAAGATCTCCGCAGGCCCGTTGCCGGCGCTGAGCGCGGTAAGGCCCGGCCAGGGCGCCAGCTCCTGCGGAGCACCGGACGTCAGGGAAAGCAGCTCGGGGGTGACGTTGCCGCTGGCTGAGCTCTTCATCACCGCGACGGTCGTGTCGTTGACCCAGACACCGCGGTCCGGGGCCCGGGCCGTCAGTAGGGTGATCGGCGCGGTGAGATCCCGGGGGGTGCCGTCGGCGGTCCGGACGATTCCGGTGATCTGGACGGCGGTCTTGCCGTTCAGCTCTGAAATGACGAGCGCGCGGGTTCCTTCGCGCGAGACCCTGAATTCCTTGACGCTCCTGCCGGCCAGCCACGGCGGCGCCAGGGTCACGGTGGGTACGTTCGCCCCGGCCGCGATCCCGGTGGGCCGGTAGGCCAGGACCTCGGTGGTCCCGTTGCCTCCCGGTCCGGCGCTCCAGACCCAGTCGTACCGGCCGAAGGACGGCCTGGAAAGGCCGGCCCGCGTGGTGAGCGCGCGCGCCGGCTGGCCCGGGATGATCGAGTACAGCGTGCCGTGGCCGCGGTTGAGGAACGCCACGGCCTGGGATACCGGAGATTCCGCGGGCAGTCGCGGCGCCAGGGCCCGGACGGACTGGATATCCGGCACCGGCCCCAGCTTGTTGTTCTCGTAGCGGACCAGGTCGTTGTTGCTGACGGCGATCTGGCGGGCCGGGACCTCCACGTTCCGCACGGGCGGGAGCACAGATCCGTCGTCTTCCACCCGCACCAGGTCCTGGTTGGCCCGCAGTTCCACGTTGACGACATCGGGCTGGCTGCGGAAGGTCAAAGAGAGCTGGGTCTGCATCCGCAGCCGGTCCTGGTTGGAGGCCTCCACGAGGTCCTTGGCCGTGAGGTCCACCTGCGCGGCACCGGAGACCACCGGCACCGACTCGCGGGCCAGCTTGATGCCCGAAGGGAAGGCGCTCACCACGGCGCCCTTGAGGTAGGGGGCGGGACCGCCGAGCAGGGCACTGGCCATGGCCTTGACGGTCTTCTTCTTGATGAACCAGCGCATATCCGGCACCGCGTAGGTGAACGTGGGGTCATAGAAGTAGATGGGGTACGCGCCGTAGATGACCTTGAACGTCTGTTCCGGGATGGCGGTGCCGTCCGGAATCTCGGCGATGCGCCACTCGCCGTCCACCTTGGTCAGCGTCGCGGGGATACTTTCCTTGGACCCTTCCGGCAACGCTGTGGCGATCCCATCGGCGTCGACGGTGTAGGCGAGGTCCAGTTCGTAGTTGAAGACGTTTTCGACGGCGGTGCGCACCACGCGGGCGGAGCGGAACACCAGCACCCGGCGGTCCGGCTTCCACTGCACCGAGGAGGCCTGGGTGAGGTACTGCCGGGCGACGGCGTAGTCGTCCTCATAGCCGCTGCCCGCGAGGTAGAAGTCCTCAATCACCGCTTCCGGGGATGCCCCGGGCCGCGGGGCCACGGGGAAGAAGACCGGGGCGTTGTTGGGCTTCCCGGCGCTCTCATCGGTGCTCTTGCCGACCGGACCGGAACGCGGGATCTGTGCGCAGGACGTCAGCAGGACCAGGATCACCGCCAGCAGGGCCGCGGCGGGACTGGTGAACTTCCTGGTGCCTATCATGACTGCTCCTTCGTCCCGTCGCGGCCGGCGGCCGGACGGGGATCGGTGACGGCCGTCTCGAGCAGCAGCATCGTCCGCTCGGACTGGTCGCCGGCCGGCCCGACGTCGGCGGGTTCCAGCTGGAGCGGCGACCGGGTGATGGTTTCGCCCTGGCGCAGCGGCAGGGTGAGGCGGAAGTTGGAGCCGCGTCCCTTCTGGCCCCAGGCCTGCAGCCAGCCGTTGTGCAGTTTGGTGTCTTCGGTGGCGATGGAGAGGCCCAGGCCGCTGCCGCCGGTGGTCCGTGCCCGGGCCGGGTCGGCACGCCAGAAGCGGTCGAACACGCGGGCGGCTTCGGCGGCGGTCATGCCGATGCCGTGGTCCCGGACGGCGACGGCCACCGCGGTGTCGTTCGCCGCCACCGAGACGTTCACCGGCCGTCCCTCTCCGTGTTCCAAGGCGTTCAGGACCAGGTTGCGCAGGATACGGTCAATCCGCCGGTCATCCATCTCGACAATGATGCTGCCGGCGGGGGCATTCAGCGTCACCTCCGATCCGTACTCGGCGGCTACCGGGCCGACCCCCTCGATCACGTGCGAAATGAGCTGGACGATGTCGGTCGGTTCGGCGTCGAGCATGGCCACGCCGGCGTCGAACCGGGAAATTTCCAGCAGGTCCGCCAGCAGCGACTGGAAGCGTTCGACTTGGTTGTAGAGCAGTTCCGCGGACCGCTTGTTGATCGGGTCGAACTGGTCGCGGGCGTCGTAGAGCACCTCAGCGGCCATCCGGACCGTGGTGAGCGGGGTCCGGAGCTCGTGCGAAACGTCGGAGACGAACCGCTGCTGCATCTGGGACAGGGTGGCCAGCTGGGTGATCTGCTCCTGCAGGCTGGCGGCCATGTGGTTGAACGAGGCACCGAGCCGGGCCACTTCGTCCTCGCCCTTGACCACCATGCGTTCCTGCAACTGGCCGGCGGCCAGCTTTTCGGAGACGACGGCGGCATGACTGACCGGGCTGACCACGTTGCGGGTGACGTACCAGGCGACGGCCCCGATCATGAGCGCCAGGGCGGCAGCGCCGGCCAGCAGGACGTTCTGGATCTCGTCGAGGGTCTTTTGCGCCGTGTTGAGGTCGTAGATGAGGTAGAGCTCGTAGACGGTTCCGTTGAAGGTCACCTTGTTCCCGACGGCGATCCCGGGGCGGTCCTCGGTTCCCACCGGGAACTCCGTGGACGCCCAGAACTGGTCCTTGCCGGACTCCTGGACCGCCTTGCGCAGCTCGGGCGGGATCACACTGATGGTGAGCTGGTCCGAGGCCCGCGATTCGACCCAGCGGTTGCGCGGTTTGGTCTGTTCGGGCATGGCTTCGAAGACATAGCGGCGCTGGATCACCGAGCCGCGGCCTTCGACGGCATTCAAAGTGTCGTACACCAGGGTGATCACACTCGACTGGTCGGTGACCTGGGCGCCGTCGAACGTGTCCTGGACCTGCTTGACGTTGTAGCGGGTCTCGGACTCCGCCTGGGCCAGCCGCTCCTGGAAGAGGTTGTTGGCGATCTGGTTCGACAGGTAAGCGCCGACCACGGCGAAGGAACCGATCGCGAGCATGAGGGTGGTCAGCACGGTGCGGAACTGCAGGGACCTCCGCCACCGCCGCTGCAGGGCGCGCAACAGGTACCTGGATGCGGGCAGCAGGCGCGACGCCCCGGTGCGCAGCAGCCGGAGAACGCGGGCGGTGACGATCCTGGCGCGGCGGGCCCAGATGCCGGCCCGGAACAGCGGACTCTGCCCGGGGGGCGGCTCCGGAGGCCCGGGCGCAGCTGTCTCCGGATTTGGCGGCGCGGCCAGTTCCGGGACAGCGATCACGGAGGCTGGCTGCGGGTGGCCGTCCGCCGGCTCAGGAACCCGCTTTGTAGCCGACACCACGGACCGTCAATACAACTTCAGGGGCTTCCGGATCGCGTTCGATCTTCGAGCGCAGCCGCTGGACGTGGACGTTGACCAAACGGGTATCCGCCGCGTGACGGTAGCCCCAGACTTGTTCCAGCAGCAGCTCACGGGTAAAGACCTGCCAGGGTTTGCGTGCCAGGGCGACGAGCAGGTCGAATTCCAGCGGAGTCAGGGAGATCCGTTCGCTGTTGCGGCTCACCACGTGGCCGGCGACGTCGATCGTGACGTCCGCGATGCGCAGGGTCTCCGGCGCCTTCTGGTCGCCGGGACGCAGGCGCGCCCGGACGCGTGCCACGAGTTCCGCGGGCTTAAAGGGTTTGGGAACGTAGTCGTCGGCGCCCGACTCGAGTCCGCGGACCACGTCCGAGGTGTCCGACTTGGCCGTCAGCATAACGATCGGAACGTCGGACTCGCCGCGGATCTGACGGCATACCTCAATGCCGTCCATCCCCGGAAGCATTAGGTCCAGCAGCACGAGGTCCGGCTTGGAGGAGCGGAAAACCTCCAGGGCCTGGCCTCCGTCCGCGCAGAAGACGGGGTCGAAGCCGTCGTTGCGCAGCACAATACCGATCATCTCGGCCAGCGCCTCGTCATCGTCAACTACCAAAATCCGTGCCTTCATAGCTTATATATTCCCCTATTGAAATGGCTTTGTCGTATTCGGGCGGTCCCCGGCATGGCGCGGGCGGCTGCCCGCCGTGGGACGCCCGCGCCGCGTCCACCGGTAATCAGGCGCCGCGCACCGGCCCGCAGGCTTGCGGCCGGCCGCCGAAACTATAGGCTAAGGGCACAGCTGGCCCGGACTCACGCCGGGACCTGTGGACAGCAGGGCCCCGGGGCCTGGGCCGCGGGCGTCCGGCGGGCAATTTCTTGGGGAGGAAAAGCTTGTCTGAGCAGGAACCTAACGCGCCGCAGCAGGGGGGCTGGCCGGCCCAGCAGCCGCCGTGGGGGCAGCCACCCCAGTGGGGCCAGCAACCCCAGTGGAGAACCCCGCCGCCCCCTCCCGCCCAGCAGCCGCCGTGGGGCAGCCAGCCGCAATGGGGCCAGCACCCGCAGCGGGGCGGGCAGCGTCCTGGTCCTGGTTTCCCCGGCATGGGCTCCGCCCAGCCGTCGCCTTACGGCCAGCCCCGTTACGTGGCCCCGCCGAAACCAGGCATTGTGCCGCTGCGCCCCTTGATGCTGGGCGAAATCCTCGACGGCGCCTTCCAGACCATCAGACGCAATCCTGCAGCCATGTTGGGCGCGGGTGTGATCGCCCAGGGGCTCGGCTCTGTTGCCTCCGCCTTGGCACAGACCGGTGCCGTCTCCGGGTGGTCGCCCGCATCCTGGCTGGAGGGCCTCAGCCGCTCACAGGCGGCGGCACTCGGGCTGGGCATCGCCGGCGTCGGCATCCTCTTGGCGCTGCTCACGGCGCTGGTTTCGGTCCTCATGCAAGGCGCCATGGCCGTCCCCGTGGCGCGTTCGCTACTGAACAGGAAGACGGGTTTCCGCCAGATGTGGACACTGTCCCGCGGCCGGACCGGCGCCCTGCTGGGCCTTGCCGGCCTGTTGATCCTCGGCGTCGCCGCCGTCGTCGCTCTCTCGGTGCTGGCCACAGTGGCACTCCTGGCTGCCATGGACCGCGCCGCCGCACCTGCCTTGATCGGCCTGTTTATCGGCGTGATGATTGCGTTGGGCTGGCTCGCCGTACGGTTCCTCGTCGCACCGGCGGCGATCGCAGTCGAAGAGACCGGCGCGTTCGCCGGACTTCGCCGCTCCTGGCAGCTGACCCGCGGGAGCTGGTGGCGCCTGCTCGGCATCACCTTGGTGGTCGGTCTGCTCGTCGCCGTCCTCACCCAAATTGCCCTGCTTCCCGTGAAGCTTGTCGGCAACGCGGTCGGGTTTACGGTCCTCGCGCAGGGCGGCCAGGGTGAGACCCAGGCGCTCGGGATCGCGGTCACGGTGGTCAGCGCGGTAGTTTCGGCGCTGGTCGCGGCCCTGGGCTACGCCTTCCAGACTTCGACCGTCGCCCTGGTCTACCTGGACCTGCGGATGCGCAAGGACGGGCTGGACCTGGCCCTGCTGCGGCAGCTGGAGACGGGCAGCGACCCGGAAGGGGTCCCCGGGCGCGGTCCCGCGCTGCTCCACGGGGACACCTCCGCCTGGCAGCAGCCGCCTTACGGCCCTCCCCCGTTCCGCGGATGACGGGTCTTCCAGCCCTTGCGGTGGTCTGGGCCGGAGCGGCGCTGTTTGTACATTTCCAGCAGGAACCTCCGGTGCTTCCCGGACGCGAAGACGCCGGCCGCTGGGCCGCGGACGAACTTGCGAAGGCACCGTACCGCGCCGCCGCACCCGGTGGGCTCGACGAAGCCCTTGCCGAGTTCGGCCGCTGGCTGCGTGCGCTGACCGGCAACGGCGGCCCCGGCGGCGACGGCCCTTATGCCCTGCCGCTGCTGCTGATCATCACCGCCGTGGTCATCGGCGCCGCCGTCCTGGTGGTGCGGCCCCGGCTCAACGCCAGGCGCCCCGCCGTCGAGGACGTCTTCGACGCCGGCCGGGAGCTTAGCCCGGCGGCGCATCGTGAGCGCGCCCGGCAGGCGGCGGCCCGCGAAGACTGGCCCGCTGCCGTCGTCGAGCAGTTCCGGGCCCTTGTCCGGGCGGCGGAAGACCGCGCCGTCCTAAACCGGCAACCGGGACGGACCGCGCACGAGGCCGCCGCCCGGCTGGGCCGGGCCTTTGGTGCGCACGCCCGGGAGTTGCAGGGCGCTGCACTTACCTTCGACGCCGTGCGCTACGGCGGTGCGGCTGCGGGCCGGCACGAGCATGCGGCACTGGCCGAGCTCGACGGGGCGCTCGCGGGCACCATTCCGGACTATCAGGACGCGGGCGCGGATGCCTTCGTCAGGCCGCTATGAGCCGCCCGCCCTCGCTGCGCCGGTGGCTGCGGCGGCACCGCACCTGGAGCGTGCTCGGCGTCGTCTTTGTCGCAGCGCTGGTTCTCACGGCGGTCCTTCAACTGCAGCCCCGCGGCGACCGGACGGCGCTGTCCATCCGCAACCCTGCCCCGGACGGGGCGCAGGCCGCCGCGGAAATCCTCCGCCGCCATGGCGTCGACGTGGAGCAGCAGGGCTCTTTGGCGGCGGCCAGGCAGGCGCTGGAGGCCGCCAAGCGCGCCGGTGCGGGCACCACTGTCCTGCTCTACGACCGCAACGGCTACCTTGGCCGGGACCAGCTGCAGTACCTGGGCGCAGCCGCGGACCGGCTGGTCGTGATCACACCCCGGCTGAACACGCTGCAGGGTGTGGGCGGCGGGATCCAGCAGGCCGGAGTGGTGCCGGACAGCACCGAGGTGCTCGCGGCGGGGTGTGTCCTTCCCGACGCCGCCGCCGCCGGCACGGTCTCGGCCCGGAACGGCTACCTCTACGACGCGGAAGTGGTCTGCTACGCCCCGCCCGGCGGCCTGGGAGGCCTCTACGCCGGCAGCGAGGACGGCCGGACAGTGGTCCTGGGCAGCACCGGAATCCTCAGCAACGCGGCCCTGGCAGAGCAGGGCAACGCCGCCCTCGTGCTGCGGAGCCTCGGAGCGGAACAACGGCTGATCTGGTATCTGCCCGGGATCGCCGATGTACCCGCAGCGACGGAACCGGTGACCCTCGATCAGCTCGCCGCGCCCTGGGCCCACGTCTTGGGGCCCTGGCTGGCCTTCGTGGCGATCCTCGCGATCTTCTGGCGCGGCCGGCGGCTCGGCCCCCTGGTCTTCGAGCCGCTCCCCGTGGTGGTGAAGGCGGTGGAAACGGCTGAAGGACGGGCCCGTCTCTACCACGACGCCCGCGCTGTCGATCATGCCGCCGAAGTCCTCCGGGCCGGCAGCCTGGTGCGGCTGGCCACCACGCTCAGGCTGGGACCGGACGCCGGGGCTGCGGCCATCATTGACGCGGCCGCCCGGCACCTGGACCGGGCACCGGAGACGGTCGCCGGCGTCCTCGATGCCGTTCCCCGCGCGGAGGCCGAGCTCGTGCGCTGGGCCCAACAGCTGGACCGACTAGAGAAAGAGGTACACGCCCGATGAACGATCAGCCAAGCGTTTCCACGCACGCGCCGCAGGCGCCCGGCGACTGGGGTTCCCGGGACCCGGACCCCGTCCGGCAGGCCCTGCTGGATGTGCGGCACGAGGTCGCCAAGGCCGTCGTCGGGCAGGACGCCACCGTCACCGGGATGCTGATCGCTTTGCTGTGCCACGGCCATGTGCTGCTCGAAGGGGTACCGGGGGTGGCCAAGACACTGCTGGTGCGCAGCCTCTCCGCCGCCCTCAGCCTCGACACCAAGCGGATCCAGTTCACCCCGGACCTCATGCCCGGCGACGTTACCGGCTCACTTGTCTTCGATTCGCACACGTCGGAGTTCAGCTTCCGCGAAGGCCCGGTCTTCACCAATATCCTGCTGGCCGACGAGATCAACCGGACGCCGCCTAAGACCCAGGCCTCGCTGCTGGAAGCGATGGAGGAGCGCCAGGTGTCGGCGGACGGCGTCTCGCGCCAGCTTCCCGCGCCCTTTATCGTGGCGGCCACGCAGAACCCGGTCGAGTACGAGGGAACCTATCCCCTGCCGGAGGCCCAGCTGGATCGCTTCCTGCTCAAGCTCACCATGCCGTTGCCCGGACGGGAGGACGAAATCGAGGTGATCCGACGGCATGCGGCCGGATTCAACCCGCGCGACCTGGCCGCCGCCGGCGTCCGCCCGGTGGCCGGCCGCGCCGAGCTGGAGCAGGCGCGGCACGCCGTGGCCGCCGTCGGGATCGGCCCCGAGGTTCTCGCCTACATCGTGGACCTGGTCCGCGCTACCCGCGTGGCGCCGTCATTCCAGCTGGGCGTCTCGCCGCGCGGCGCCGCAGCCCTGCTGAACGGCACGCGCGCCTGGGCGTGGCTCTCCGGCCGCACTTTCGTCACCCCCGACGACGTGAAGGCCCTCGCCCTGCCCTGCCTGCGGCACCGGGTGGCGCTGCGCCCCGAGGCGCAGATGGACGGCGTCCACGTCGACGGTGTGCTGGCCAGCATCCTCGCTTCCGTCCCCGTTCCGCGCTGAGCCATGGCAGTCTCCGGACGCTTCGTGCTGCTGGCGCTGCTGGGCCTGGTCCCAGTGGCGCTTCTGCCCGGCTGGGGGTCGGCTGCCGCAGTGGGCCTGCTGCTTCTTGCCGCCGCACTGCTGGACCTGGCGCTCGCGGTCCCGCTGCGGCAGGTCTCGGTGCAGCGCAACGACCCCGCCAACGTCCCGCTCGCCGGGTCGGCCGAGTCCGTACTGACGGTGGCGAATGCCGGTAACCGTGCGCTGCGGGGGCTGGTGCGGGACGCCTGGCAGCCATCGGCCGGCGCGCAGAACCCGGTCCAGCCCTTGGTGGTCCCGCCCGGCGAGCGCCGCCGGATCACCGTCACGCTGCAGCCCACCCGGCGCGGTGAACTGGCCGCCGCGCACGTCACGCTCCGTGCCTTCGGCCCGCTGGGCGTTGCCGCCCGGCAGCGCACCTTCCCGTGCCCCGGTACGCTCCGGGTGCTCCCGCCGTTCCATTCGCGGCGGCACCTTCCCTCCAAGCTGCGCCGCCTGCGCGAGCTCGACGGCAAGGCGGCAGTGCAGATCCGCGGCGCCGGCACCGAATTCGACTCCCTGCGCGACTACGTGCGCGGCGACGACGTCCGCTCCATCGACTGGCGTGCCACGGCGCGCCGCTCCGCCGTCGTGGTCCGGACCTGGCGGCCGGAGCGTGACCGCCGCGTCGTCATCCTGCTGGACACCTCGCGCACGGCCGCCGCCCGGATCGCCGACGAGCCGCGGCTCGATACCGGCATCGAGGCGGCGCTGCTGCTGGCCGTCCTCGCCGAGCGGGGCGGGGACCGGGTCGACTTCCTCGCCTTCGACCGCAGGCTCCGGGCGCAGGCCGGGTCCGCGGCCAAGGGGAACCTGCTGGGACAGCTGGTCCAGGCCATGGTCCCGCTCGAGGCCGAACTCATTGAACTCGACTGGCCGCAGATCCCGGCCCGGGTCCGCACCGTGGCCGCGCACCGCTCCCTCGTGGTGCTGCTCACCGCGCTCGACGGCGGCGCCCCCGAAGCGGGGCTCCTGCCGACGGCGGCACAGCTCGCGCAGCAGCACGTCGTGGTGGTCGCCTCGGTCCGCGATCCCAGGCTCGGCGAAATGCAGCGCGAGCGCTCGACCGCCAGCGGTGTTTTCCGCGCCGCCGCCGCCGAACGCGCCCTGCTGGAACGCGAGGCAGTCAGCGCCCAGTTGCGCCTGGCCGGCGTCGAAGTCGTCGACGCCGAACCGGCGCAGCTGCCGCCGGCGCTCGCGGACGCGTACATTCGGTTGAAGGCCGCAGGACGGCTGTGACCACCAGGAGGATGCCGTGACCAGTTACGACCCCATCTACCAGATCGGCCTCGGGCCGGACTTTTCCCGGCTGCAGCCCGAACTGCAGGACTACTTCTCGCTCGCTCCCGGTTCCGGCCACTACGGCGTCGGTGAGGGCGTCTTTGACGTTGTCGGCTGCCGGCAGCGCTGGCTGCGGCCGATGCTGCGGCTCGCGACCGGGGAGCAGGCGTTCTTCCCGGAGTACGGCGAGGGCATCAGGTTCCGGATCGAGAACCACGCCCATCTTGATCCGTTCGGCCGCTCCAGCCTCACCGCCCGGCGGGAGATTTTCTTTCCGGAGACCACCAGGATCTTCCACGACACCACCAGCCTGGACTCCTCCGCCGGCACCCCGCGGCTGGTGGATTACGTCGGCCGGTACCGCCGGCTGGTCACCGACCTTAACCTCAGCGTCACACCGGAAGGCAGGCTGCGCGGCGTCTCGGAGGCCTCCCGGCTGTTCCTGGGCCCGCTGCGGATCCCGCTGCCGGACGCCCTGGACGCCAAGGCCTACGCCGAGCAGTGGTGGGAGCCGGGCGAGGGCCGGCACCGCATCCAGGTCAAGGTGATCCAGCCGCAGATCGGCCTGGTACTGGTCTACGCCGGGCACTTCGGCTACCGGCTTGAGCCATACCCCGGCGCTGCCGCGGCGCCGGGCCATCTTCCCGAACGGGCGCGGCCGGACCGCTGGGAACGCCGCCTCTAGGCCCTAGCCGAGCGCGAGCTGGTTCAGGCCGTCAGCCAGCTGCGTCAGCCGGGTGAGCACCGCCGTCGCGGACGACGGCGTGTGCGCGGCGAGGCCTCCCGCGGGCGTTACCCGCACCGAGCCCAGCGTGGCGGCCGGGAGCCCGAGCTGGCGCCACGGGCGCCAGAGTGTTTCGACAGCCTGGGGCACGCGCGGCAGCGCCGCGGCGGGATCATCGACCTGCAAGGTCCCGGCCCACAAGCGTTTTCCGGACTCCACCGCGCCCGCGATTTGTTCCCACTGGCGGGAGGTCAGGGCCCGCAGCGGCACCGCGATCCCGTCGGCGCCAGCGGCGAGGATCCGGTCGAAGGGCGCCTCGACTTCCGGCACGGAGATGACGATGTCGGCCGCGCCGGCAGCCCTCAGGGCGTCGATGACGAGGCGCCAGGATTCGGTGATCTCCGAACCCGCGACCGCGCGCAGGGTGCGGTAGCCGCTGGAGGTGGGGATGGTGCCGGCCATCACGGCGGCGATGTCCGGTTCGTCGAGCTGCACCACCAGGCTCGCGCCCGGCGCCGCGGCGGCGGCCCGGCGCAGGTAGGAGCCCACACCGGCGGCGAGCGAGGCCGCGAGGTCCCGCCGCGCGCCGTGGTCGATGAGGGCCCGTTCCCCGTTGTGCAGGTGCAGCCCGGCGGCGAGGCTGACCGGTCCCCGCAGCTGGATCTTGAGCTCCGCGGCGGGAGTGTCCTCGGCCCCGACGACGTCGGCGAGGACGTTGATGTCGGTGGACAGGGCCGACCGGGCCCGCATGAGGTCCTTGCCGGGCCGGTCAACGAGCCGCCAGCCGTAGGGCTGGATGTCGACGGCGAGCCCTTCCAGCAGGGACGCCGTGCGGCCCAGGGAGTCGGAACCGACCCCGCGGTCCGGGAGCTCGGCGAGGAAGGGCAGGTGCGGGCTGCCGAGTTCACCGCGGATGATGCGGGCGGCTTCGACCGGGTCTTCGCCTGGCCAGGGGCCCAGTGCGGTGGCCGTGACCTGGCCGGGAGCTTTAGGCACTGGCACTTCTACGCTTCGGCGGCGACGGCGGGGTCCGCGTCAGCCGTGGACCGCTGCGCAGCGGCCTGATGGGCGGCCGCCTGGTGGTCCTCGGCGATGGCCTCATGGTGGCGGATCACCTCGCCAATGATGAAGTTCAGGAATTTCTCGGCGAACGCTGGATCCAGGTGGGCTTCGGCGGCGAGCCGGCGCAGGCGCGCGATCTGTGCCGTCTCCCGGCCGGGGTCCCCGGCCGGGAGCTTGTGCGCGGCTTTGAGGAAGCCGACCTTCTGCGTCGCCTTGAACCGCTCGGCCAGCAGGAAGACGAGGGTGGCATCGATGTTGTCGATGCTGGAGCGGATTGAGAGCAGTTCCGCCATCACCGCGGGATCCACCTGCCCGGCCAGCGAACTGGCGGCGGGGTCATAGCTGTCGGCGTCGGGGAGGTTCTGGTTCTGCTCGGTCATTGGTCCAGTCTAGGCGCTGGAGGCGCACTTCTTCCGGGTGTTAAGCGGCGGCGGGCCGGCCGCGAAGGGGTGATGCCCGCCGTTCGTGTGAACGGCGGGCATCGCCCCTTCGCGGCAGGCGGCTCCCCGGGCGCCGCATTCCCGGCCGGGCTGTCAGGCCCCGAGGACCGCGCGGAACTGCTCGCGGCGGCGGGCCTGCTCGTCCGGATCCGGAACCGGCAAGGAGGCGATCAGCTTCCTTGTGTAGTCGTGCTGCGGATTGCCCATGACCTGGTTCCCGAGCCCCTGCTCCACCATTTTCCCCTTATAGAGGACACCGACCCAGTGCGAGAGGATGTCCACCACGGCGAGGTCGTGGCTGATGAACAGGCAGGCGAAGCCGAATTCGGCCTGGATTTCCTTGAACAGTTCCAGCACTACCGCCTGCACCGACACGTCCAGCGCCGACGTCGGCTCATCAGCGATCAGCAGCTTCGGGTTCAGGATCAGCGCCCGCGCCAGCGAGGCGCGCTGGCGCTGGCCGCCGGAAAGTTCATGCGGGTACCGGTCCGCGTACGCGGCGGGCAGCTGCACGGCTTCGAGCAGTTCACGGGTCCGCTGCCGGGCCTGCGCCGGCGTCGGCTTGGTGTGGATGATCAGCGGCTCGGCGATGCAGTCCCCGATGGTGAGCTGCGGGTTGAAGGACGCCGCCGGGTCCTGGAATACGAAGCCGATCTGCTTGCGCAGCGGCTTGAAGGTGCGTTCCTTGAGATCGAGCATCTCGTAGTCCAGCACCTTCAGGCTCCCGCCTGTGGTGCGGTTCAGGCCCGCGATGGCGCGCCCGATCGTCGTCTTGCCGGAACCCGACTCGCCCACGAGGCCGAAGACCTCGCCCTCCGACAGAGTGAAGTTCACCCCGTCCACAGCCTTGAACGCAGGGCTGCCGAGCCGGCCGGGGTACTCGATCGTCAGGTTCTTGGCCTCGACCAGCACCTTGCCGCCCTGGTGGGCGCGTTCGGTCATGCCGGCCGAGGCGGAGTTCCGGCCCAGGTGCGGGACCGCGGCGAGGAGCTTCTTGGTGTAGTCCTGCTTCGGTTCCGCGAAGAGCACCCGCGCGCTGGCCTCCTCGACGACGTCGCCCTGGTACATCACGACGACGCGGTCCGCGAGATCGGCGACGACGCCCATGTTGTGCGTGATGAGCACAATGGAGGTGCCGTACTGGTCCCGGAGGTTGCGCAGGAGTTCCAGGATTTCCGCCTGCACCGTGACGTCCAGCGCAGTGGTGGGCTCATCCGCGACGATGAGGCCCGGGTTCAGCGCCAGCGCGGCGGCGATCACCACGCGTTGCTTCTGCCCGCCGGAGAACTGGTGCGGGTAGTAGTCGATCCGGGTTTCCGGATCCGGGATGCCCACCTTGCGCAGCGCGTCGATCGCCCGGGACTTGGCCTCCTTGGCGCTGACCCGGCCGGCTCCCCCGTGTCCGGCATGGGCGCGGATGCCTTCGGCGATCTGCCAGCCCACGGTGAAGACCGGGTTGAGCGCTGTCGAGGGTTCCTGGAACACCATGGCCACGTCCCGGCCGCGGATTTCCCGCAGCTTCGCAGCGCTGACGCTGATCACGTTGTTGCCGTTGATCAACACCGCGCCGGAGCTGATCGCCGTCTCCGGCAGCAGCCCCAGGATGGTTTTGGCGGTGACGGTCTTGCCGGAGCCCGATTCGCCCACGATCGCGACGACCTCGCCGGGGTTGACCTCGAGGCTGACGTCCTTCACGGCGTAGACGTCCCCGGCGTCGGTGGCGAACGTGACCCTCAGGTGGTCGATGTCCAGCACGGGCCCGGAGCCCCGTGTGTGCTGGTCTGAAACGGAGCCGAGATTGGTGCTCATGAACTTCTCACTTCTGCTGTATCCGCGGCCGGTGCGCTGGAGCTGCCCGGTCCGGCAGTGTCGGGTCCGGCTTTGCCTGAAGCGGCCTTCTTGCGGCCGCGCAGGCGCGGGTCGTTGAGGTCGTTGATGCTTTCACCGACCAGGGTGAGCCCCAGCACGGTGAGGACGATGGCCAAGCCGGGGAAGACACCGGTCCACCAGATGCCCGAGGTGGTGTCCGCCAGCGCCTTGTTGAGGTCGAAGCCCCATTCGGCGGCCGAAGTCGGTTCGATGCCGAAGCCCAGGAAGCCCAGGCCCGCGAGGGTGAGGATGGCTTCGGAGGCGTTCAGCGTGAAGATCAGCGGCAGGGTGCGGGTGGCGTTTTTGTAGATGTGGCGGGTCATGATCCGGATGTTGGACGCGCCCACCACCTTGGCCGATTCAACGAAGGGTTCGGCCTTGAGCCGGATGGTTTCGGCCCGGATGACGCGGAAGTACTGCGGGATAAAGACCACGGTGATGGAGATCGCCGCGGCCAGGATGCCGCCCCACAGGCTGGACCGGCCGCCGCTGATCACGATCGCCATGACGATCGCGACCAACAGGGACGGGAAGGCGTACACGGCGTCGGCGATGACCACGAGGATCCGGTCCAGCCACCCGCCGATGTAGCCGCTGAGCAGGCCCAGGATGACGCCGATGAAGATGGACATGATCACGGCCACCACAATCACCAGCGCGGCGGTCTGCGCCCCCCACACCACGCGGGAGAACACGTCGTAGCCGCCGACTGTGGTGCCGAGGAGGTGCTTGCCGCCGGGGGCCTTCTGCGCGGGGAAGCCGCCGTCGGCGTCGGAGATCTGGGAGAAGCCGAACGGCGCGATCAGCGGAGCGAAGATTGCGGTCAGCAGGAACAGCGAGGTCAGGATGAGCCCGGCGACGAGCATGCCGCGTTGCAGACCGACGCTCTTGTTGAAGTGGGAGACGACCGGCAGCTTCCCGAACCAGGGTTTCCGGCGGTTGTCGTTGATGCTATTGGGTTCGATGCTCATGTCAGTACCTCACGCGGGGGTCGATCAGCGCGGCGATGATGTCCACGATGAAGTTGGTGACGGCCACGATCACGGCAAGCAGGACGACGATGCCTTGCACAGCGACGAAGTCGCGTGCGGTGAGATAGCTGGCGAGCTGGAAACCGAGGCCTTTCCATTCGAAGGTGGTCTCGGTCAGGACGGCGCCGCCGAGCAGGACCGCGATCTGCAGGCCCATCACGGTGATGATGGGGATGAGCGCGGGCTTGTAGGCGTGCTTGGTCACCAGGCGGAATTCGCTGACTCCGCGTGAGCGGCCTGCTTCCACGTAGTCCTTGCCGAGCGTGCCGATCACGTTGGTGCGCACCAGCCGCAGGAAGATTCCGGCGGTCAGCAGGCCCAGGGCGAGGGCGGGCAGCACCGCGTGTGCGATGACGTCGCCGAGGGCGTTGAGATTGCCGCTGCGGAGCGCGTCGAGCCAGTAGATGCCGGTGGGCGCCTGGAGCGCGGTGAGGGCAAGTTCCGTGGAGGTCTTAGCCCGCCCGGCAACCGGAAGCCAGCCGAGCCAGACCGAGAACGTGAGCTTGAGCAACAGGCCCGCGAAGAACACGGGCGTGGCGTAGAAGAGGATGGCCATGATCCGCAGCACGGCGTCGGGGGCCTTATCCCGGCGGTGCGCGGCGACCATACCCAACGGAATGCCGACAAGCAGGGCGACGATAACGGCGTTGACGGCCAGTTCCAGTGTCGCCGCACCGTAAGTGGTCAGTACCTCCACGACCTGTCGGTTATCCGAAAGCGTGGTGCCCAGGTTCCCGGACATGAGCTGCCCGAGGTACTCGAAGTACTGCACGAAGATGGGCCGGTCGTAACCGGCCGAGGCAATTCGTTCTGCGAGCTGTTCGGGCGGAAGCCGGCCGCCCAGGGCGGCGGTGATCGGATCACCGGTGATCCGCATCAGGAAGAACACCATCGTTACGAGGATGAGGATGGTCGGGAAGATCAGCAGGAACCTGATCAGGATGTATTGGCCCAGTCCCCCACCGGACGACTTCTTCTTCGACGGCAACAGGCCGTCGGCGTCGCTGGGCGGCGCCTCAATAAGTGTTGTCATTGGTACCTAAAATTGTGTTTCCATCGGCTTCGTGGGCTTCCGGAATCGGTTGTCCTGCTATCAGCAAGAAAGGCGGGACGCCGCGCGGGCGCCCCGCCTCCTTGGCTGGTCAGGACCGGATGGGGACTGGACCTACTTGGAAATCACACCAAGACGGGTCTTGAAGGACGCGTCGAGGGTCTTTTCGACACCCTGGACGTCCTTGCCGGCAACCATGAGCTGGGCGCCCTGCAACAGCGGCAGCGTGGAGAGGTCCTTGGCGACGGCCGTCTGCCCCTCGCCGAGCAGCTTCTCGCGCTCGCCCTTGTCCACGGTCGTGAGCTGCTTCTTGATCAGCTCGGTGACGGTGGGGTTTTCGTAGTGGTTCTTGAGGAAGTTGCCCGGGATGAAGAACGGGGTCAGGTAGTTGTCGGCGTCGGAGTAATCCGGGAACCAGCCGAGCTGGTAGACAGGGTAGACGTCCTTGGTGCGGTCCTTGGAGTAGGTAACCCATTCGGTGGACTGCAGGTCAACCTTGAACAGGCCGGACTTCTCCAGCTGCTCCTTGATCATGGCGTACTCGTCGCCGGAAGACTTGCCGTAGTGGTCCGGGTTGTACTGCAGCTTCAGGGTGACCGGCGCGGTGACTCCGGCGTCGCTGAAGGCCTTCTTGGCCTTGTCGATGCTGGGCTTGCCGCTGCCGTCGCCGTACATCTCCTTGAGCGGGGTGATCGCGCCGACGAAGCCGTCGGGAACCACGGAGTACGCCGGCAGGTAGGTGCCCTTGTAGACCTGGCTGGCGATGGCATCGCGGTCAACGACGTCCGCCATGGCCTGGCGGACGGCGAGGGCCTTGGCCGGGTCGGCGTTGGCAGTCTTGGCACCGAACGGCATGGTGTCGAAGTTGAAGACGATGTAGCGCAGCTCACCGCCCGGACCCTTGTGGACCTTGACCTTGGAGTCCTTCTCCAGGTCGGCGGCGTCGGTCGCGGTCAGGCTGCGGCCGGCGACGTCGATGTTGCCCTGCTGGACGTCGAGCTTGAGGTTATTGGAGTCCGCGTAGTACTTGATCGTGGCGCTGTCGTTCGCCGGCTTGCCGAGCAGGCCCTGGTAGTCCGGGTTCGCCTTGAGGCTGACGAGCTCGTTCTTCTTGTAGCTCTCGATCGTGTACGGGCCGGCGAAGGGCTTGCCCTTGACAATGTCGTCGTCGCTCATCAGCTTGTCGGCGGCGAAGACCTCTTCGTCGACGATCGGGCCGGCGTTCGCGGCGAGCACGCCCGGGAAGACCTGGTCGTTGCCTTCCTTGAGCTTGAAAACGACGGTGGAGTCGTCTTTGACTTCGACCGAAGCGAGGTTGCCCAGCAGCGAGGCCGGGCCGTTGTCGTCGTTGATCTTCACGACGCGGTCGATCGAGAACTTCACGTCGGAGGACGTCAGGGCGTGGCCGTTGGCGAACTTGAGGCCCGGCTTGAGCTTGACGGTGTACTCCGTCGGGCTCGTGAAGGACGCGGACTCGGCAATGTCCGGGGTGGAGTCCGCCGTTCCGGGCTTCGAATTCATCAGGAACGGGTAGATCTGGTTCATCACCATGAACGAGCCGGCGTCGTAGGAGCCAGCCGGGTCGAGGGTGACGACTTTGTCCGTGGTGCCGTACGTAATGGTGCCTCCGCCTGCGGCGCTGCCGGAGGACGTTCCGCCGCCGGAAGGGCCGGTGCAGGCCGTCAATGCAAAGGCGGACACCCCGGCAAGCGCGATGGCGCTCTGCAGGGCCTTTTTGTTCATTGCCATCTGTGAACTTTCTGTTCGATGAGTACTAGTGCGCAGCCCGAAGTAGCTTGACTCGAGGGGCGCCCACTGTCCTGATTCCTAGATTCAACCAGAAGACCATGGCGTGAATCGCACTATCTTGTGAGTTGAGACACAAAATTTACACGATTCCACCGAACTCATCGTTTTCTTCAGCGAAAGGCCCCGATCTTCGGCACCCTGCGGCCGGAGCCGGGTTCGCCCGCGGGCACCGCCGGACATGCCAGGTGCGGTTAGAGCGCGGCGCGCTGCAACGACCGCGCCGCGTCGATGGTGGCCTGGCCCAGGACCCGGCTGCCCTGGTAGAGCACCACCGTCTGGCCGGGGGCGACGCCGCGCAGGGGTTCTGTCAGCGTGACTACGAGGTTGCCGGACCCGCCGGCGTGCTCCATCCGGGCCGTTGCCGGCACCGGGTCCCCATGGGCGCGCACCTGGGCGTGGCAGTCGAACTCCTCGCCGGTGGCGATCTCCGCGATCGGCAGCCCGGCCCAGGAAACCTTGATGCCGCGGATCTCATCGATCGCCAGCAGGGCCTCGGGACCCACAACCACCTTGTTCTCCTTAGGCCGGATTTCCAGCACAAAGCGCGGCTTGCCGTCGGCGGCCGGGGTGCCCAGCTTGAGGCCGCGCCGCTGGCCGACGGTAAAGGCGTTGGCGCCGGGGTGCTCGCCGACCTTGGCGCCGGATTCGTCCACGATGTCGCCGGAGGTCATCTCGATTTTCTCGGCCAGCCAGCCGGCGGTGTCGCCGTCGGGGATGAAACAGATGTCATGACTGTCGGGCTTGTTGGCCACGGACAGCCCGCGGCGCTCGGCCTCGGCGCGGACCTCGGCCTTGGAGGGGGTATCCGCGAGCGGGAACATCGAGTGCCGGAGCTGCTCATGGGTGAGGACACCGAGCACGTAGCTCTGGTCCTTCGCCCAGTCAGCGGCCCGGTGCAGCTCGGGGTTGCCCTCGGAGTCGGTGATCACCTTGGCGTAGTGGCCGGTGCAGACGGCGTCGAAGCCGAGCGCGATCGCCTTCTCCAGCAGGGCTGCGAACTTGATCCGCTCGTTGCAGCGCATGCACGGGTTGGGCGTGCGGCCGGCAGCGTATTCGTCGATGAAGTCCTGGACGACGTCTTCCTTGAAGCGCTCGGAGAAGTCCCACACGTAGTACGGGATGCCGAGCACGTCGCACGCCCGCCAGGCATCGCGCGAATCCTCGATGGTGCAACAGCCGCGGCTGCCGGTGCGCAGTGTTCCGGGCATGCGGGAAAGCGCCAGGTGGACCCCGACGACGTCGTGGCCGGCCTCGACGGCGCGGGCTGCGGCGACGGCTGAATCGACGCCGCCGCTCATGGCTGCAAGAACTCGCATGCTGGCTTTCTCTCGGAAATGGAAGGTTCGCGGAAGCCGGAAATAACACAACGCCCGCTTGCCCAGTCTATCGCCACGCCGATTCCTCCCCCAAAAAGCCTTGACGGCGCCAAGCAGCAATTCTAAAGTCGACATTAGCAGTTTTAGAGTTGGCGGGCGTGATAAGCACGGTTGGGACTGGCGAGATGACTGGCGAAAACATCGTGATTGTGGGCGGCGGCCTGGCCGGAGCCACCGCCGCTAAGACCCTGCGGACGGAAGGCTTCGAGGGGCCGGTCACCCTGCTCGCCGAGGAGGCGCATGCACCCTACCTGCGCCCGCCGCTGTCCAAGGAATACCTGCTGGGCAAGGCAGGCGACGAGTCGCTGCCGGTGGTTCCGGCCGGCTGGTATGCGGAGCACGACGTCGACCTGCTCCTGGGCGTCCCGGTCACCGGGCTGGACACCGCGGCACGGACCGTGGCCCTCGGGGACGGCCGCCGGCTCCGGTACTCGGCGCTGCTGCTGGCCACCGGGGCCAGGCCGCGTTCGATTCCACTGCCCGGCAGCGACCTCGACGGCGTCATGACCTTCCGCACTCTCGAGGACAGCCGCCGGCTCCGGGACGCCCTCGCCGGCGGGGGCCGGAACGTGGTGATGGTCGGCTCCGGCTGGATCGGGATGGAACTGGCGGCCGCGGCGAACTCCTATGGCAACTCTGTCACCTTGCTGGGGCTCGAACAGGTGCCGCTGGCAGCCGCTATTGGCCCCGAACTGGGAACGTTCTTCCGCTCGCTGCACGAGTCCCGCGGCGTGCGGTTCCGCCTCCCGGCGTCGGCCGCCGCGATCAGCGGCGCGGCCGGCCGGGTCACCGCCGTCCGCACCGATGCCGGCGAAATCCTGCCCGCAGACCTGGTGATCATCGCCGTCGGCGTCGTCCCCGGGACGTCGCTCGCCGCGGCCGCAGGTATCGAGGTGGAGAGCGGGATACTCACGGACGCCTCGTTGCGGACGTCGGCTCCCGGAGTCTTTGCCGCCGGCGACGTCGCCAATGCCCTGCATCCCTTCACGGGCGGGCACCACCGCAGCGAGCACTGGTCCAATGCGCTCAACGGCGGGAAGGTTGCCGCCAGGGCGATGCTCGGCCGGGACGCCGTACTGGACACCGTTCCGTACTTCTACACGGACCAGTACGACGTCAGCATGGAGTATTCCGGCTTCCCCAGCCTGGTCGAGGGCCCGCCGGTGCTGCGGGGTTCACTCGAGCGGAAGGAATTCCTCGCCTTTTGGCAGCGCGGCGGCCGCGTGGTCGCGGGCATGAACGTCAACTGGCCGCGTTCCGACAAACCGCAAAAAGCCATCAAGGCACTCATCACGGCGGGCGCCGCCGCCAGCCCGGACTCCTTGGCGGATCCCGACATCCCGCTCGAACAGCTCCTGCGGGAGGGCTAGCCCTGGGCGGCGGACCGGCGGGCGACGGTCCCGGCGGTCTGGATGCTGGACTCGTGTCCGGCCATGCCGGCCTGGCGGGCCCGCGTATAAGCCGCGGGCAGGGCCGCCAGTAGGGCATCGACGTCAGCCTCCATGGACGCGTGGCCAAGGGTGAAGCGCTGGGCACCCCGCGCGGTGTCCTCATCCAGGCCCATGGCGAGCAGCACGTGGGAGGGACGCGGCACGCCGGCGGTGCAGGCGGAGCCGGTCGAGGATTCCACCCCGGCAAGGTCCAGCAGGAACAGCAGCGAGTCGCCCTCACAGCCGGGGAAGGTGAAGTGCGCGTTGCCCGGCAGCCGGCCGGCCCCGGGGGCTCCGCGCAACACGGCCTCCGGAACGGCAGCGCGGACGCCGTCGATCAGCCGGTCCCGCAGCGCGGCGACTCGCGCTGACTCCGCTGCAAGCTTGCCGGTGACTGCCGCCGCCGCGGCGGCGAAGGCCGCGATAGAGGCGGTGTCCAGGGTGCCGGAGCGTACGTCGCGTTCCTGTCCCCCGCCGTGCTGGACCGGGGTCAGCTTCACGGCACGTCCCAGCAGCAGGGCACCCACGCCGACCGGGCCGCCGATCTTGTGCCCCGAGATGGACATGGCATCCAGGCCGGTTGCGCGGAAGTCAACGGGCACGGAGCCGAACGCCTGCACGGCGTCAGAGTGGACGGGCACGCCGGCGGCATGCGCCAGCCGCACGATCTCCGCAACAGGCTGGATGCTGCCAACCTCGTTGTTGGCCCACATGACGGTGACCAGCGCGATCGAGGCGGGGTCGTCGGCCAGCTCCGCCGCCAGCGCGGCGAGGTCCAGCACGCCGTCGGCGTCGACGGGCAGCCAGCGCACATCGGCGCCTTCGTGCCGTTCGAGCCATTCGACGGTGTCCAGCACCGCGTGGTGTTCGACGGCGGAACACAGGATCCGGGTCCGCCGCGGATCCTCGGCGCGGCGGGCCCAGTACAGGCCCTTCACGGCCAGGTTGTCCGCTTCCGTGCCGCCGGAGGTGAAGATCACTTCGGAGGGATGTGCCCCGGCCGCGGCGGCCAGGGCCTCGCGGGCATCCTCGACGGCCCGGCGGGCGCGGCGGCCCGATCCGTGC
This sequence comes from Arthrobacter sp. SD1074B, assembly GCF_056780195.1. NCBI lineage: Bacteria > Bacillati > Actinomycetota > Actinomycetes > Micrococcales > Micrococcaceae > Arthrobacter > Arthrobacter sp. SD1074B. Next base: position 2,786,453 of record NZ_JBRAZT010000001.1, read on the forward strand.
AACGAGGACGGGTTGCCGGTGCGGGCAAGCTCCCGCGTCAGGGCAGCCAGCGCCTCCGCGGCGAGCGGTGTGGTGGCGGCGTGGTCTAGGTATACGGGCACAGCCCAATTCTACCGTGGCGGCTTGCTCCGCACCGCGCGACGGCGCACTGGGCGGCACCGCGCGTGGCGCCGCGGGAGGGCACCCGGGCAGCCCGGGCGCTGGTGTACATTCAAGCGGTGAAAGCGTCCCTGTACCTCGTCCTGGCCACCCTGTTCTGGTCCGGAAACTTCGTCGTTGGCCAGGCGGCGGTCGCCTCGATGTCCCCGCTGGACCTGACCTTCTGGCGCTGGACGCTGGCCGCCCTGCCGCTGGTCGCCCTGGCCCACTTCGTGGAAAAGCCCGACTGGCGGGCGGTCCTGCGCCGCTGGCCGGTACTGCTGCTGCTGAGCGCGCTGGGGATGAGCGGCTACACCCTGCTGCTGTACAGCGCACTGGGCTACACCTCCGCGATGAACGCCTCCCTGATCACGGCGGCCAACCCGGCCCTGATTGTGGTGATGGCGATCTTCCTGCTGGGCGAGAAGACCACCCGGCTCGGCTGGACCGGAATCGGCCTGGGGCTGCTGGGGGTGCTGCTGGTCCTGACCCGCGGCGATTTGCAGCGGATCGCCAGCCTCTCCATCAACACCGGCGAACTCATGATGATCGGCGCCATCGTGGTCTGGGGCAGCTACACAATCATCGCCCGCCGGCTGGATGTACCCGCCATTGCCGCCACCGCCGTGCAGGTCGCCATGGCCACCGTCACGCTCGCCCCGCTTGCCCTCGCCCTGCACGTGCGGCTCCCGGATACCCCGGCGGAGGGCTGGTCGCTGGCCTACATTGCGGTCTTCCCCTCGCTGGGCGCATACCTGTTCTGGAACCTGGCGCTCAAGACCACCCCGCCGGGCACCGCGGGGAACTACCTGAACCTGATGGTGGTCTTCACGGCCGTCATCACCGTCGCGCTTGGCACACCCCTCACGCTCGTCCAGGTCGCGGGCGGGATCATGGTCGTTGCCGGGGTCCTGCTGACCGGCATCAAAGGCCAGCCGAGGCTCAAAGCGGCCTGATCCGGGCGCAGCACTGGGCCGGAGCGGCGGCTCCCTGCGCCCTGAGGTCCTCGATGGCGAGCGCTTCCACCCGGTCTGGATCTTCCCCGCAGCCTTCAGCGGCCCCGGCCAGGAAGGCGCCGTTCATGGCGCACACCACGTCCGCATGGCCCTGGGCCACCCGGTGGAAGGGGCAGTTGAGCAACACTAAACCGCCGTCGCCGGAGCCGTCCTCCGCCGGCCGGTAGCCCTCCGCGGTGAGCAGCGCGGCGAGGCCGGCCCCGCCGCCAGTTTCCGCGGCGGCCCGGCCGCGCGCCCGGGCGCCCCGCAGCAGCGCGTCCCGGGCGGAGCCGCCGTCGGCCGCCGACTGTTCAATGGCGCTCACGAGCAGTTCGGCGGCCAGGTCGTAGTTGCGCTCCGGAACGGACGCCGAGACCTCCTGGACGGCCGCGCGGTACAGCTTGGCCGGGCGGCCGGAACCGGGCCCGTCCCGGCCGCCGAGCTTGCGGAACTCCACCGCCAGCAACCCGTCGTGGACGAGGCGGTCCAGGTGGAACGACGCCGTGCTCCGCGCCAGTCCGAGCGCCCCTGCCGCGTCGTCGCGTCCTACTGCCTGCTCCGCCGCGGCGACGAAGTCGAAGAGCCTGCGGCGGTTTTCATCGGCCAGGGAGGCGACGGCGGCCACCCTGCGGCTCCACGGAAAGCGGTTCATCAAACCAGCCTAGCTCTAAAAACAAGATCCATTGCTTAACTCCCGGAACGGTTCTAAAATATGTATATCTAATTTTAGAACTCAGGAGCTGGAAATGAAATCTTCAACAGCACTTACGGCGGCCCCGGCGGTCGCGGCCGGTCCGCAACGCCAGGCCTTCCTGCTGCTGCGCACGGTCTTCACCGTTGCCCCGGTCATTTTCGGCCTGGACAAGTTCACCAACCTGCTCACCGACTGGACGATGTATCTGGCACCGGCGGCCACTGCGGTCGTTCCCCTGCCGGCACAGACGTTCATGTACATCGTCGGCGTCGTCGAAGTGATCGCGGGCCTCGCGGTGGCGGTCCGGCCGCGTTTCGGCTCGCTGCTGGTCGCCGCGTGGCTGCTCGGCATCATCATCAACCTGCTGGTCCTGGGCAGCTTCTTCGACGTGGCCTTGCGCGATTTCGGCCTCCTGGTCGGGGCGCTGGCCCTGAACAGGCTCTCGCCCGGGAAGACCCGGTAATCCTGTTCGCTGCCGCCGTCGCAAGGTCCGTTGCGGCGGATCAGGACGACGGCGGCAGCACGGCCAGCCGGGCGGCGACGTCGGCGCGCGCGGCTGCGAGCGCCGCAGGGCCCGGGCAGGACACGGAGATGTAGACGGACGAGCCTGCCTTGGCGAAGAGCCGGGCATAGTTGGCGGTCGACCGGCTCCCGGCCTGTTTGCCGCCCTCAAGCACAAGCACCTCGACGCGCGGTCCCGGTTTGTCCGGCTCGCCGCCCCAGCGCAGGCTGGCGGTCTTGAGGTAGGACGGCAGGATGCTGGCGTCCAGGTAGCGGAACAGGGCCTCGGTGGATGCCTTGTCATCACCCGGGACGGCCAGTGGCCACTGGTTCACACGCATCTTGGCGGAGACCAGGCAGCCGTTGGCCTTTCGGTACTCGCTGGCGCCGGCAACGTCCCGTTTGCCGGGCTTCCAGCCCGGAGCGTCCCGCAGCCCGTCGGAAATCCGCACCGGCACCCCGGCCGCGAGGCGGTCCCCAGCAGCCAGGGTCAGGTTCCGGGCAGCGACTGCTTCTGCGTCGTACCCCGGCGTCACGGTCGGGGTGGCGAGGGCGGCGGCGCTGCTTGCCGGTTTCGGCGCCGCGGGATCCGGAACGCCGACGCTGCAGGCGGCCAGCAGGGGAAGCAGCGCCAGCAGCGCACCGGGCGTCCGCGGCCAGGCCCTCCGCTGCGGCCCGCCCGGCCCGCCCGCGTCCTGACAGTTGCCCATGCCCCGCGCTGCCACGTTTCTCTCGTTCCCTCCCATGTGTCGTTTTCCTCTGCCTACGCCAGGACCCGGATCGCGCCGGGAACCACGTCGATGTTCAGCGGCAGCGGGCCGATCCGCTCCCCGTCCGCGTAGGCGACCACTCCTTGCGCCTCCAGCTCAACCCGCCGGACCCGGCGGATCTCCACGGCCGGGTGGCTCACGTGCCGGCCGGAAAAAACCTTCGGGAACACCGCGAGGAAGCCGGCGCGGGACAGCGGCCGGACGATAAACAGGTCCAGGTAGCCGTCGTCGAGCACGGCGTCGGGCACCACCTTCATGCCACCGCCGATCGACTGTCCGTTGGCCACCGAGATCAGCATGGCGCCCTGCTGCCAGCGTTCGCCGTCGGCCGTGACGGTGTACTCGATGGCGCGGAAGGTGGCCAGTTCGCACAGCATGGCGAGGTTGTACCGGGCCTGTCCGCGCGGGCGGCGCCAGGCGTTGGCGCGCTCGTTGACCGCGGCGTCAAAGCCCGCGGAGACCACGCCGGCAAACCAGTGCGTCCGGCCGCCCGAGCTTACCCGGCCGGCGTCGATCAGGCGCCCGCCCGACTCCAGTGCCGCCAGCACCCGCTCGGCGGCCGCCGGGATGTCGTGCCGCGGCAGGCCGAGCGCCCGTGCCATGTCGTTTCCGGTTCCGCTCGGAATAATGCCCAGCGGCGTCTCGCCGAACGTGGCGCCCGAGCCGGCGAGCGCGTTGACACCGAGGTGCACCATGCCGTCACCGCCGGCCACGACCAGGGCGTCCACCCCGTCGGCCAGCGCCTTATCCACGGCCCGGGCCAGCTTCTCGTAGCTGTCCTCGCACAGCAGCTGGACCTGCGCCCCGGCCGCGCGGAAGCATTCCGCGGCTTCCCGGCCGGCTTGCTGCCCGCGGCCGAAGGAGGCGCGCGGGTTGACGGCGAGGGCGATCTTCATGCGCTGAATTATGCCAGCCACCGGGAACCATCCGCGGTTGCGCACTCGTTATTCCCCCAGCCGGTTAAACTGGCCACGCCGGAACTCCAGGCCGGCCCGGCTCCAACGACGCAAAGGAATCGTGCTTGACGCAGGGCAACAGCTCGCATTACCAGGTCCTCAGGATCCCCGTCACGGCCACGGACAAGGACATCAAGGTGGCCTACCGCAAGGCTGCCCGCACGGCCCACCCGGACCACGGAGGCGACGCCGCCACGTTCCGCCGCGTGACGCTCGCCTATGAGACCCTCATCGACGCCAAGCGCCGGGCCGACTACGACCGCTCCTACGGCAGCGGCACGGCCTTTTCCAGCCGCACCGCTCCGGCCGAGGAAGGGGCCCACTTCGACGCACCGGCCGCCGGAAGCCGGGCCTCCGCGCATGTCCGCCGGCCCAATACGCCGCGCAACACCGCCGCGGACGCACCGGTCTACGTCCCGTCCTTCGAGGACGTGGCGGCAGGCGGCGGGGTGCCGCTGATCCCGGAGTCGGTGGCCCGCCAGCAGGTCCACGGTATGCCGCGCCGGCGGGGAATCTTCGGCGCAGAGGCACGCATCCAGCGCGAAATGCGCACTGTGCAGCTGATCACCCGGCAGATCCTGCCCGCCATCCCGGCCGCCCGCCTGATCAACGGCCTGCAGTCCCCTGCGGATAACAGCCATATCGACCACGTGCTGGTCTCCGGCTACCGGCTGGCCATCATCGGTTCGATGCTCCTGCCGCCGGGGGCCTACGCCTGGAACGGCAGCACCCTGAACCACGGCGGACGGTCCATCGCTCCGCCGCAACTGGCCCACGTGGTGCGCCGGATGCAGGACATTTTCCCCGAGCTGAACGTCACCGGCTGGACCGTCATCCACAGCACCGACGGCAACCTGCACGAACCGGTGATTGACCGGCACGGACGCTCCCGGGACCGCGGCGACAGCCACGAACTCGTGCAGGTGGTCAATGCGGCCGGGCTGGCCCGCGGCCTCAAGCAGTTCCTCAGTTCGGGGCCGGCCCCGAATACGGTCAATGTCCCGGTGCTCGCCCGGCTGCTGCGCGGAATGCACTAGCGGACAGCCGGCTCGCTAGGATGGGACCGTGTTCCGCATCCTCTTCCACAGCCCTGAAATCCCCGGCAATACCGGCAACGCCATCCGGCTGGCCGCCATCACGGGGGCCGAGCTCCACCTCGTGGAGCCGCTGGGCTTCGACTTCTCCGATGCCAAGCTGCGCCGGGCCGGCCTGGACTACCACGACCTCGCCGTCGTCACCGTGCACCGGGACCTCGACGCCGCGTGGGAAGCGCTGCAGCCGGAGCGGGTCTTCGCCTTCACCTCCGACGGCGAGACCTCCTACACGGACATCAGTTACCGTCCCGGCGACGTGCTGATGTTCGGCCGGGAATCCGTGGGCCTCTCCGAGGAAATCAAGCACGACCCGCACGTGACCTCCCGCGTCCGGCTGCCGATGCTGCCGGCGCTGCGCTCGCTGAACCTGGCCAACGCGGCCTCGATCGCCGTGTACGAGGCCTGGCGCCAGCAGGGCTTCGCGGGCGCCAAGCTGTAGCACCGTCCCGCCCCGGATGCCGGGAAGAGCCGGCTCTCACTATCCCGGAAGTCCGGCCCATCCGCTCCCACCCCTGCGCCGAATCCCTTCTGAGAGAGCATTCACGGCGAGCGGCGGAGGGAGCGAGGAGCGGCAGGTGAGAACAATGCAGGCGGATAGACGCCCGGCCCGTTGGGCTGCGGGCAACCACAGTGCTGTCAACACCCGTCCTGACCCGCTATCGGCGGCACGCACCTTATGCTTGAAGGTGATGGAAACTCCGAACGCCCCGAACCGCGAGGCCACAGCTCCCCCCAGCGCCTCAGCCGACGTAAACCGCCGGCTGGTCGTGCTGCTCGGACAGATCGCCGACGGGGACCAGGCCGCCTTTGCCGAGTTTTATCAGCTGACCTCGCGCAGAGTTTTCGGCATGGCGCGCCGGGTCCTGATCGATGCCGAACTCAGCGAGGACACCACCCAGGAGGTCTTCCTCCAGGTCTGGCAGAATGCGGCGAAGTTCAACGCCGACGCCGGCAGCCCGCTCGCGTGGCTGATGACAATTGCCCACCGCCGGGCGGTGGACAAGGTCCGGTCATCGCAGTCCTCTACCGACCGGGAGGCCAGGTACGGGGCTAGCAGCCAGGAAATCGACCATGACTCGGTCTCGGACGAGGTCGGCAGCCGGCTCGAGGCCGAAGCCGTGGTCCGCTGCCTGGACACCCTGACCGAGACGCAACAGGAATCCGTCCGGCTCGCCTACTACGGCGGGCTCACCTACCGGGAAGTCGCAGAAAAGCTCAACGCGGCCGTTCCCACCATCAAGTCCCGCATCCGCGACGGACTGATCCGCCTGAAGACCTGCTTGGGGGTGAGTTGAGATGAACGATATGAATCCACAGGGCAGCGGACGCGCGCCCGGCAGCTTTGGCGCCGACATCGCCAGCGACCTCAGCTCCGGCCGCGCCGTTGACCTCGCGGAGGTTTACGCGCTCCACGCCCTCGACGACGCGGAACGCATCGCCGTCGACCGCTACCTCGCGGACGCGCCTCCCGCGGAGCGCGCCGAGTTTGAGGAGCGGGTCCGGCAGGCACACGAGACCCTGACCATGAGCTTCCGCGCCGAGGAGGCACCGCCTGCCGGGCTCTTCGACCGTATTGTTGCGGCCCTGCCCGCACAGGTGGCCGGACCGGCCGTCGACGGGCAGCCGGCCCCCGCCGCTCCCCCGGTAGTGGCCCGGCCCGTCCGGGAACACTCCGAACTTCCGGTCACGGACGAACTCGGTGCCGCGCGCCAGCGCCGCGATGAGCGCAAGCGTCCGCAGGGAATGCGCAACTGGCTGGTCGGCGTGGCTGCGGCCGCCGCCATCGCCGTGGGCGGCGTCGGGGTCGGCGCGTATGTCGCCAATCAGAACGACCCGCTTGCCCAGGTGCGCCAGGCCGGCGACGTGCGCCGCGCGACCGTCGACGTCGTCGGCGGCGGCACCGCCTCGCTGACCCTCTCCGCTTCCCGGGACGCCGCTGTTGTAGAAATGAACGGCGTCCCCGCCCCGCCCACGGGCAAGGTCTACCAGATGTGGCTGATCCCTAAGGACGGCTCGGCCCCGGTCTCCAAGGGCCTGATGGACGCGGAGGCCCTGTCCAAGCCGGCTGTTGTTACGGGGATCGGTTCCGCTGCCTCCCTGGGCATCACGGTGGAGCCTGCCGGCGGCTCAAAGTCACCCACTCTGCCGACCGTGGCCGCCGCACCGCTGGGCGCCTGACACCTGGGAACAACAAAGCCGCGCGGGTCCCGAATGTTCGGGGCCCGCGCGGCTTCTGACTGCCTGCGGCGCTAGACGACCAGCGAGAGCAGCATCACGAAGGCGAAGCCCACCACGGAGATCAGGGTTTCCATGACGGACCAGGTTTTGAAGGTCTGGCCGACGCTCAGTCCAAAGAGTTCCTTCACCAGCCAGAAGCCGGCGTCGTTGACGTGCGAAAGGAAGAGCGAGCCGGCCCCGATCGCGAGGGCCAGCAGGGCCGCGTGGGTCGGAGTGAGTGAGCTGGCCAGCGGCGCGACGATGCCGGCCGCGGTCACGGTGGCCACGGTGGCGGAGCCGGTGGCCAGCCGGAGCGCCACGGCCACGAGGAAGCCCAGGAGCAGCACGGACATGTTGGCGCCTTCGGCCCATTTCTTCACCGCGTCGCCGACGCCGGCGCCGATCAGGGTCTGCTTGAAACCGCCGCCGGCGCCCACGATCAGCAGGATCGCGGCGATCGGCCCCAGGCTCGCGCCGATCTTGGTGGTGATCTTGTTGCCGGTGAAACCGACGGCGTAGCCGAAGGTGCCGATGGCGAGGAGCACGGCGAGGGTCATCGCCACGAGCGGCTGGCCCACGAAGTCGAAGAAGACCCTGATCCACGGTGCGGTGGCGGGGTCCGGCCAGATGATGTCCACGACGGCTTTAAGCAGCATCAGCACCACCGGGAAGATGATGGTCAGCAGCGTGACCGGGAAGCTGGGCTGGCGCTTGACGCCCTCCAGGTCGGCGCCGTGCTGGGTGTCGATACCGCCGGCGACGGCGGGGGCGCCCACCGGTACCCACCTGGCGGCGAGCCGCGAAAACAGCGGCCCGCAGATGATGACGGTGGGGATGGCGACGAGGAGCCCCAGGGCGAGGGTCGTGCCAAGCTCGGCCTTAACGGCGCTGATCGCGATCAGGGGCCCCGGGTGCGGCGGCACGAGGCCGTGCAACACGGACAGCCCGGCCAGCGCGGGGATGGCAATGCGCATGAGCGGCATCTTGGAGCGCTGTGTGACAAGCACGATCACCGGGAGCAGCAGCACCAGGCCGATCTCGAAGAACATCGGCAGGCCGATGATCACCGCTACGAGCGTGATGGACCAGACCACCCGGTTGCCGCCGGCCTTGGCGAGCAGGGTGTCCACCACCCGGTTGGCGCCGCCGGAGTCCGCCAGGAGCTTGCCCAACATGGCGCCGAGGGCGATCAGCAGCCCCACTTCTTTCAGGACGCCGCCGACTCCGTCCTCGAAGTTGGTGATGATCTTGGCCAGTTCCACGCCCGAGGCCAGCCCGACGAAGGCGGAGCCGAGCACCAGGGCGAGGAAGGGGTGGAGCTTGAACTTGGCGATCAGCACCACGATCAGCGCGATGCCGAGGGCTGCGACCACCAGGAGCTGGGTGTCGTGGCCGGTCCAGGCCTCGACGGCAGCGGGAAGCTGCATTGCTGCAAGAGAATTCAAAACGTGTTCCTAGCGGGAATGGGGGATGGCGACCGGCACCTGGTCAGTGCGCGGTCGGTGCGCGGTAGGTATGCGGTCAGCGCGCGGCGGCGTCGGCGCCGTCGAGATGGAGCCGGTCGATGATTTCCTGGGCTTCGTCGGCGGGGGTTGCGCCCACGGAGAGGGTGATGAAGTTTTCGTCCCCGGTGGGCGCTTCAAGGGCGTCGAACTGGGATTCCAGCAGGGCCGGCGGCATGAAGTGGCCGTGCCGGGACGCCAGCCGGTCCGAGATCCGCTCCTTGCTGCCCTCCAGGAAGACAAACACCACGCCTTCTCCGCGGAGCACGTCGCGGTACCGCTTCTTCAGGGCCGAGCAAGTGACGACGCCCGGCGTTCCGGCGGCCGTGTGCGCCCGGATCCAGGCGGCGATGCTGTCCAGCCAGGGCCAGCGGTCTTCGTCGGTCAGCGGCTGGCCGGCATGCATTTTGGCCACGTTGGACGCGGGGTGCAGGTCATCTCCCTCCGCGAGATCCCAGCCCAGCCGTCCGGCCAGCAGGCCCGCCACGGTGGATTTGCCCGAGCCCGAGACGCCCATGATGACCAGAACGGGGTGCTGCGCAGTCTTCGCCATTAAAGTCTGCCTTCCATCAATAAATATGATTTAAACAATGGCAAGCATATGGCAGCGGCCAGCCGCGGGCAACTAGAAGCCGGCGATGGTCGACGGGCCGTTGACGGCAACTACGTGGAACGCCTCGGCGCTACGGCCCGGGGCGAGGCCGCCGCGTTCTCCGGCCGCGAGCATAAGACCGCGGACGGTGCGTTCCATCGCCTCGGCGTCGGGGTGCTGGCTAGTGTGGATGTGGATGGCCGCCAGTTTGTTCTCGAGGTGACCGGTGACGTCGACGAAGTGGTTTTCGCGTTCCTCCGGGCCGGCGAAGAGCCAGAGCCAGGGCAGCTTGTAGGCCTCCAGACCCGCGTCGGCCAGCTCCGGGTAGGCGAAGGGGTTCTCCAGGGCCGGGTAGACCGCCCGGGTCACCGCTTCCCCCACCGCCAGGTGGTCCGGATGGCTCTTCTGGATCCGCTTCCAATTCCGCTCGGGATGCATGGCCAGCACGACGTCGGGCCGGAGCCGGCGGGTCAGACGGACCACCTCCCGGATGACATCATGCGAGGGTTCGAGGTAACCGTCGCGCTGGTGCAGGTAGTGGATGTCGGTGACGCCGACGAGTGCGGCGGCGCGCTGCTGCTCCTCGGTCCGCAGCCGGACGATTTCATCCCTCTGCTCCGGGTCGAAGCCGCCGGCGTCGCCGTCGGTCATGATGCAGTAGCTGACCTGGACCCCGGCGTCGGTCCAGGCGGCGATGGTGCCGGCCGCGCCGAAGTCGATATCGTCCGGGTGCGCGGTGAAACAAAGCACCCGCTCGATCCGGTTGCGGTCCGGATTGAACGGGCTCTGTGCCGCGGGGGCGTGGGTGCTCACGGCTCAGCCTTTGCGTTTCTTGATTTCTGCGGTCGCCTGCGGCAGCACTTGGAAGAGGTCGCCGACGATGCCGAAGTCGGCGATCTCGAAGACCGGCGATTCGGCGTCCTTGTTCACCGCGACGATCACCTTGGCGGTCTGCATGCCGGCCTTCTGCTGGATGGCTCCGGAGATACCGGCCGAAATGTAGAGCTGCGGGGAGACGGTTTTGCCGGTCTGGCCGATCTGCGCGTCGTGGCCGATCCAGCCGGCGTCCGTGGCGGCTCGGGACGCGCCGAGAGCCGCGCCCAGAGCGTCCGCGAGGTCTTCCAGGGGGCCGAAGTTTCCGTCCACGCCGCGGCCGCCGGCAACGACGATCCGGGCTTCGGAAAGCTCGGGGCGCCCGCTGGCCGCCTTCTCGCTCCGGGCGACCACCCGGGCCGCGCCGGCCGTGGCGTCGGACGGCAGTTCGACGGTGACGGGCTGCAGGGCGGTGGCGGAGGACAACGTGGCCGGCTCGGGGACGACGCTGTTGGCCTTGACGGTGAGCACGGCCACCGGGGTGGTCGCCTTTGCCGTGGTGGTGTACGAACCGGCGAGCACCGATTTGTGCGCGGTTCCGTCCGGGTCCACGGCGACAACGTCGGTGATCACGCCGGCGCCGAGCCTGATGCCCAGCCGGGCCGCGATTTCCTTGCCTTCAGCCGAGTTTTCGGCCAGTACGACCGTGGCCCCGGACGTGCCCGCGGCGGCCGCGAGGAACGCTGCCTTGGGGCCGACGAGGTAGTCGTTGAGGTCCGCGGCCGCGGGGACGTAGAGCTCATCCGCGCCGTAGGCTGCCAGGGCCGCGGCGACGTCGTCCTGCAGTTCGCCGTTGAAGGCGACCGCGGTCTCGCCCAGGGAGCCGGCGATGGTGAGCAGTTCGAGGCTGGACTTCTTCAGCGCCGGGCCCGGGGTGTCGATGAATACGAGAACTTTTGCCATGTCTGGATCTCCCCTTAGAGCAGCTTCTGCGCGGCCAGGAACTCGACCAGCTTGATGCCGGCGTCGCCTTCGTCGGTGATGATGGTGCCCGCCGTCCGCGCCGGCCGGGCCTCCGCGGTTTCGACGACGGTCCAGGATCCGGCCAGCCCCACCTGTTTGGGGTCGACGCCGATGTCCGCGAGCGTCAGGGTGGTGATGGTCTTCTTCTTCGCCGCCATGATGCCCTTGAAATTCGGGTAGCGGGGATCATTGATCTGGTCGGTGACGGACACGACGGCCGGCAGGGTGGCCTCGACGGTATCGGCGTGGGAGTCCCCGTCGCGGCGGGCCGTGAGCTTGCCGCCGTCGAGGTCGAGGGAGGATGCAAACGTCACCTGCGGCAGGCCGAGCCGCTCGGCGAGCTGGGCGGGGACCAGGGAGGTCTCGCCGTCGGTGGAGGCCATGCCGGTCAGGATCAGGTCCGCGGGGGCGTCGGCACCGAGGTGCCTGATCGCCGCGGCCAGCGCAAGCGACGTGGCGGCGGCATCCGAGCCGGCGAGCGCATCGTCGCTGAGGTGCACGCCTTCGGTGGCGCCGATCTGCAGCGACTTCTTGACCGCGTTGACGGCGCCGGCCGGGCCCATGCTAAGGGCGATGACCTTGTTGCCGGCGGCCTCGCCGCCGCGCGCCTCGATCAGCTGCAGGGCCGCCTCGAGGGCGTACTCGTCCAGCTCCGACAGGATGCTTTCGGAGCGGTCCGTGGTCTTGTCCCCGGCGCTGAGGTGGCGGTCGAACTGCGCATCAGGTACGTGCTTGACCAGCACGATGATCTTCAAAGTCTCTTCCACTGTGTCTACAGCAGCCTTCCATGCGGGGGGCAGCCAGCCGGGTGGGGTCGTGGCCAGGGAACACCCGGAGGTGCCGGGTTGCTCCTAGCTAACCATATAGCGCGGGCCCGCCGCGGCCTGGGTTAACGCCTGTGTCAGGGCCTTCCGGAGGCAGCCGGTGCCGGTATGCAGACTTGCTCCGGGTCCAGGAACGGACCGACGGCCGGCACCCCCAAGGGTGCCGGCCGGCGTGCTCTTGCGGTTACGCTCTTCCGGTTACTGCTCGGCGGCGGCCCCGAGGGTCACGTCGAGTTCCTGCTCCTGGCCGCCCCGGAGGACCGTCACCTTTACGGTCGCTCCGGCGGCCTGCTCGCGGACGGCAGCCGTCAGTTGGTTCGGATCGCTAATGGTCCGGTCTTGGAACTTGGTGATCACGTCGCCGACCTTGATGCCGGCTTTGTCGGCGGCCGAACCGGGCTCGACCGTGGCCACGTCGGCGCCGACGGAGAACCCGGAGGATGAGGAGCCCGCAGCCTTGGACTTGACGCTTACGCCAAGCTGGCCGTGGGTGGCCTTGCCCGTGTTGATGATCTCTTGCGCGACCCGCTTGGCGTGGTTGATGGGGATGCTGAAGCCGACGCCGATGTTGCCGCTGCTGCTGCCGCTGGCGTCCCCGCCGGCGGAGGCGATGGCGACGTTGACGCCGATGATTTCACCCTTGCTGTTCACCAGCGCGCCGCCGGAGTTGCCGGGGTTGATGGCCGCGTCGGTCTGGATGACGTTGATTGAGATGCTGCCCTGGTCGGCGGTGCTCGGCGCCTGTCCGCCGCCGGGAGGCGCGAACTGGAAGCCCTGGTCGCCGCCCTGGGAATTGTCGGCGCCGCCCTTCGGGGCGGCGGAGGATGCCACGCTAATGGTCCGGTTCAGTGTGGAGACGATGCCGTCGGTGACGGTTCCGGTCAGGCCAAGCGGGGATCCGATGGCGACGGCCGTGTCCCCGACGTTGAGTTTGCTCGAGTCGCCGAGGGTGGCCGGGACCAGGCCGGCGGGGTTGTTGATCTTGATGACGGCAAGGTCGGAGAGGGGGTCGGTGCCGACGATCTTCGCGCTGAAGACCTTGCCGTCGCTGGTGCGGACCTCGACGGCGGCGTTGGCTGTCTTGCCGTCCAGCGTGACGACGTGGGTGTTGGTGAGGACGTGGCCTTCCCCATCGAGGATGATCCCGGAGCCGGTGCCACCGTCGCTGCCACTGGTGGCCTTGATGGTCACGACGCTGGGCGAGGCCTTCAGGGCCGCGGCGGTGATGGCGTTGACATCGTCCTTGTTGTTCACGATCACGGTGCCGGACTGGCTGGTGCCGCCGGTGGAGGCCAGCGGACGGTTCCCGATCAGTGCGTTGCTGCCGGCTACGACACCGCCGCCCACCAGGCCGGCCGCCAAGATGCTGGCCACGAGCGTCGGTACGCCGAAGGCGGCCTTGCGCTTGGGCGCATTGCTGGGGTGGTTGAAGGCGTTGCTGTGGGACACCGGGCCGGCCGGCGGCTGGTTGCCGTAGCCAGCGTAGGGTCCGGAGCCCGGGGCGTAGGGCCCGGTGTTGGACGCGCCGGGCTGGCCGTGACCGGGCTGGGACGACGGGGCGCCAAACTGCTGGGTCTCGGGCGCCGGGTGCTGGCCGTAGGCCGGCGGGCGCTGCGGATAGACGGGCCGCGGCGCGTCATCCGCCGGCCGGTCCAGCCTCATGGTCGGGTTTTCCTGGGCCGAGTCCTCCGCACGCGGGGGGTGCTGGGCCGCGGCGGCGCGCTCCCCCGGTTCCACCGGCTCCCGGTTCTTGATTGATGGATCCGGTGACGCGCCCTGCATTGGGTTCTCAGTCATGGGACTTCCTTTCATCCTCGTCTGCAGTCAATTATGGCCGCGCTGGCTGGAACAAGAGCGAACATTCGCTGGGAGGTTCCTGAACGCCGTCCGGCCGGACGGACGGGGCGGTGAAGCATCATCGTTCGGGCTTCAGCGCGTTTCGCTGGTGGCATATTCCCCGCGGTGGACGCCCTCCGGGGTGCACCATAGAATCAAATGGAATTGCCTCAGCGACCTGCGGCTTTGCACCTGCGTGGGGGCGCTGTTGCGTTCTGGGACGACCGGCTCGGCCCGATCCGGTCACAGAAGTGCTGAAGGGTTGCACATGCGGTCAATGATGAAACGATTCCTCGCCGTTCTCGGCGTCGCGGGACTGCTGGCGCTCCCAGCCGCTCCCGCCCTTGCAGAAGATCCGGTGACCATTCCTTCGGGACAGAACATCGTCGACAGCGGCAACGTGCTGGGCAACCGCAAGGGCGAGGTCCAGGATGCCATCCAGAAGCTCCTCAAGGACCACAAATACAACCTTTACGTGGTCACGGTGAAGACTTTTGAGAACCCTGCCGATCCCAAGGCCTGGTCCCAGGCCGTGGCGACAAACAAGGGCATGGGCCGGGCCGACGTCATCCTGGCCATGTCCGACGACGGTAAGTACTATTTCTCCCCCAACTCGGCCAGCGCCATTTACTCCAAGACCAGCACCATCAGCCAGAACGCGATCGTCGCGAACCTGGCCGGCGGAAAGCGCGACTTCGCCCAGGCGGCGATTGACACCGCCGCTGCCGTCGGCGACGCCGCCGGTGGCGGCAGCGGCTCGGTCCCCTCGGGCGCGGGCGCCGGCAACGGCGTCCTGGTCGGCGTCGGCGTAGTGGCCGCCGGCGGCGTCGGTACCTACCTGTACCTCCGCAACCGCCGGAAGAAAGCCGCCGCGGTAAGCGGCGCAGGCTACGGCCCGCAGGGTGCCGAGCTGGACCCGCTGGCCGGAATGAGCGTCGAGGAACTGCGCCGCAAGAGCGGCTCGCTGCTGATCGAAGCGGATGACGCCATCAAATCCAGCGAGCAGGAACTTGGCTTCGCCCAGGCGCAGTACGGCGACGCCGCTGTCGGCAACTTCACCAAGGCCCTGCAGGACGCCAAGGCCCACATGTCCGAGTCGTTCAAGCTGCAGCAGCAGCTCGATGACCATATTCCGGACACCGAGGAGCAGCAGCGTACCTGGCTCGGAGAAATCATCCGCCGCTCCGAGGCGGCCCTGGCGTCCCTCCAGGAGCAGAAGGCGGACTTCGATTCGCTGCGCGAACTGGAGAAGAACGCCCCGCAGGCGCTGGCCGCCGTCGGCGCCGGTGCCGAGGAAGCCGGGACGAAGATCGCCGCAGCGGAAGAGTCCCTCACCGGGCTCCGCGCCAAATACGCGGAGAGCGCGCTGGTGCAGGTCGCGGACAACATCAGCCAAGCCAAGGAACGGCTGGCCTTTGTGCAGAATGCCTCCGCCACGGCACGGGAAAAGCTCGACGCCGGCGAAGGAAGCCTCGCCGCTGTCGCCGTCCGGGCGGCGGAGGAAAGCCTGCACCAGACGAATGTGCTGCTCGGGGCCATCACCAAGGTGGCGGGCAACCTTGACGAGGCCCGCAGCGGACTCGAGGCCGCCGTTGTGGACACCTCGCAGGACCTGGCCCAAGCGCGGGCCATGATCCAGTCGGGCGCGCACCCCGAACTCGCCGGACCGGTGGCCGGGGTGGAGGCTGCGCTGGCCCAGGTGAAGGCGGAGATCCAGGGCGGCAAGATTGACCCCATCGCCACGCTGGAACGGGTGGAGAACGCGCACCAGTCCCTCGACACGGCCCTTACCGGCATCCGCGACCAGCAGGAGCAGGCCCGCCGGGCGCAGGCCTCATTGCAGCAGAGCATCATGTCCGCCCAGGCGCAGATCGGCGCCACTTCGGACTACATCACGGCCCGCCGCGGCGGGGTGGGCACCGAGGCGCGCACCCGGCTCGCGGAGGCCCAGCGGAACCTCGATTACGCGCTGTCCATCTCGCGCACCGACCCGGTCACGGCCCTGCAGTATGCCCAGCAGGCGCATTCCCTTGCCGCCCAGGCCGCGCAGCTGGCCCAGGCGGACGTGGACCAGTTCGGCGGCTACGCCAACCAGGGGTATGGCCGCGGCGGAATGTTCGGCGGCGGCGGAGGCGGAGGCCTTGGCGGCGCCATCCTGGGCGGCATCCTGATCAACTCCATCCTGCATGGCGGCGGTGGCGGCGGCTGGGGCGGCGGTGGCGGCGGCTGGGGCGGCGGCGACTCCGGCGGGGGCTGGGGCGGCGGCGACTTTGGCGGCGGCGGCGATTTCGGCGGCGGAGACTCCGGGAGTTTCTAGCCCGCCGGTTACAGACTAGGCGCCGGCGGACGCGTTCCGGCCGGCGGGTAGAAGCGGTACATTCACTGTTCACCGAATCCAGTGGCCACCACTGGAAAGGACGAAAGGTAACACCATGGTTAAGCAGTCCATTTTCGGCCGCATGGCGCAGCTGGCGAAGGCGAACATCAATTCCTTGCTGGACCAGGCGGAGGATCCGCAGAAGATGCTGGACCAGATGGTCCGCGACTACACGAACAACATCGCAGAGGCTGAATCGGCGGTCGCCCAGACCATCGGCAATCTGCGCATGCTCCAGGACGACTACAACGAGGACGTCAAGAACGCCCAGGACTGGGGCAACAAGGCACTCGCCGCCTCACGCAAGGCCGACGAGTACCGCGCCAAGGGCGACACAGTCGACGCCGAGAAGTTCGACAACCTTGCCAAGGTGGCCCTTCAGCGCCAGATCTCCTCCGAGAATGAGGCTAAGTCGGCGGAGCCGAGCATTGCGTCCCAGACCGAGGTGGTGGACAAGCTCAAGCACGGCCTGGATCAGATGAAGGGCAAACTCAACGAGCTCACCAGCAAGCGCAACGAACTGATCGCCCGTTCCAAGACGGCGGCAGCGCAGACCCAGGTGCATGACGCCCTGAGGAGCATCGACATCATGGATCCGACCTCCGAGGTGGGCCGCTTCGAAGAGAAGATCCGCCGCGAAGAGGCCAAGGTGCGGGGCCAGCAGGAACTCGCTGCCTCCAGCCTGGACGCCCAGTTCAACTCCTTGGAGGACCTCGGCGAACAGACCGAAATCGAGGCCAGACTGGCCGCCCTGAAGTCCGGCGGCGCCGCTCCGGCCCTGGGCGCCGGAAACGGCTCCGCCGCGCGCTCCACGGTGGAGGAAGCCGACTTCGACAAGCTCTAACCCTTGAGGCAGGGCCGGGCACCAGTGCGTGCCCGGCCTTTGCTGTGTCCCGGGGCGACGCTGATCCAGTAGCGTGGAGCCATGTCCTCGACCCTTGTCTGGCTCCGCGATGACCTCCGCCTTGATGACAACCCGGCCCTGGCGGAAGCGGCCGCGCTGGGCCGCCCGATCACCGTGGTCTATGTGCTGGACGAGGTGTCACCGGGCGTGCGGCCCCTGGGCGGCGCGGTGAAATGGTGGCTGCACCATTCGCTCGAGGCACTCGCCGCCGACCTCGAGGCGGCAGGCTCCCGCCTGCTCTTGCGGCGCGGCCCGGCCGACCGGGTCATCCGGGGGCTGGCAGACGAGACCGGAGCCTCCGTGCTGCTCTGGAACCGCCGCTACGGCGGCCCGGAACGCGTCATCGACGCCGGCCTCAAGGATTGGGCGGCACGCCGGGAGCTCAGCGCCTCGAGCTTCCAAGCCAACCTGATGTTCGAGCCGTGGACGGTGCGGACCGGCTCCGGGGGGCCTTACAAGGTCTTCACCCCGTTCTGGAGGGCCTGCCTCGACGCGACAGAGCCCCGGCAGCCCCTGGATGCGCCGCAGCGGCTTCCGGAGCCGCCCAAGGCAGACTCCGGCGGGCTGCCGGAGAGCGAAGCACTTCACAGCTGGGGGTTGCTCCCCCACGACCCGGACTGGAGCACAGGGCTCGCCGCCGAATGGACGCCGGGCGAGGCAGGCGCGCACGGCCGGCTGGAGGACTTCCTGGACGGGCCGGCCGAAGACTACGCCACGGGCCGGAACGTCCCAGGCGTCGAGGGCACCAGCAGGCTCTCACCGCACCTGCGTTTCGGCGAAATAAGCCCGTTCCGGGTCTGGCACGCCCTCCGGGAACGCTTCCCGCACAGTGCACCGGCCGACGTCGGGATCTTCCGCGCCGAACTCGGCTGGCGGGAATTCTGCTGGCA
This sequence comes from Arthrobacter sp. SD1074B, assembly GCF_056780195.1. NCBI lineage: Bacteria > Bacillati > Actinomycetota > Actinomycetes > Micrococcales > Micrococcaceae > Arthrobacter > Arthrobacter sp. SD1074B. Next base: position 2,804,579 of record NZ_JBRAZT010000001.1, read on the forward strand.
GCTGCTCTACGAGAACCCGCAGCTGGCCACCCGGAACTACCGTCCCGAGTTTGACCGCTTTGACTGGCAGACGCCGTCGGACGCCGAACTGCGTGCCTGGCAGCAGGGGCGCACCGGCTACCCCCTCGTGGACGCCGGCATGCGCCAGCTCTGGCAGACCGGTTGGATGCACAACCGCGTCCGGATGGCGGCGGCCTCGTTCCTGGTCAAGAACCTGCTGGCCGACTGGCGGCTTGGCGAGGCCTGGTTCTGGGACACCCTGGTGGACGCCGACGCCGCGAGCAACCCGGCCAACTGGCAGTGGGTGGCCGGCTCCGGCGCCGACGCCTCCCCCTACTTCCGGATCTTCAATCCGGTCACCCAGAGCAAGAAGTTCGACGCGGCCGGCCGCTACCTGCGTCAGTTTGTCCCCGAGCTTGCCAGCCTCGACGATAAGGCGGTGCATGAACCCTGGCGGGCCGACGGCGGCGGCGAGGGCTACCCGGCCCCCATTGTGGGGCTCCCCGAGTCCAGGGCCCGGGCTCTGGAGACCTACCAGCGGCTCAAGGACGGCTAGGAACAGCAAAGGCCCGGATCTGTTGATCCGGGCCTTTGCGTCGTGCCATTGGTTGCGGGGACAGGATTTGAACCTGTGACCTCTGGGTTATGAGCCCAGCGAGCTACCGAACTGCTCCACCCCGCGTCGCTTGATCAAGACTACCCTATTTTCGGCACCGCCCCGACCGCGGCCCGGTTTCGGCAGAGCATGGACCGCGCCACCTGCGTGAAGGTAAGCTCCGAAGAACCGACCGTCCGCCTGATCTGCTCGCGGATCCAGAGCCTCCGAGAGTTTGGGCCGTTTACTTCGAAGCCCGCACCAGCGGGCTGGACGGAATCCGCCGCAGGGACGGCGATCCTCAGGGAAACACAGAGGACACAGCATGATCGGACCAGAAGCAGCCACGCCAACGCCTGCGCCTGCGCCTGCGCCTGCGCGGAGCAAGCACCATCGGGCTCTTTTGCGGCCCGGCGTCAGAACGGCGGCAGTTGAGCCTTCGACGCCGACCAGGGCTCCCGTCCGTGACCGGTACTTGGACCTGCTGCGGGCCGTCGCCTTGTTCCGGGTGGTCGCCTACCACTCCTTCGCCAGCGCAGCCTGGCTGAGTATGGTCTTCCCGTCGATGGGCGTGATGTTTGCCCTCGCGGGATCCCTGATGGCCCGGTCACTGGAGCGTCCGGCCCTGGGAGTATTGAAGAGCCGGACCCGCCGGTTACTCCTTCCCCTGGGGCTGTACAGCGCCACCGTCCTCGTGCTTTTGCTGTGGGAGGGCTGGACTCCCGACGACGACGGCGGATCATGGCTCCAACTCGTTCTGTGGTTCGTCCCGGTCGGGGACCCTCCCTTCCCGCAAGCCGTCGGAACCGACGCGGGCCTGGTTGAGTCATCCTGGGCATCACAAGCGGAGGAAATCCTGTGGTACATCCGGGCCTACTTCTGGTTCATGCTGCTCTCACCGTTGCTGCTCACGTCGTTCCGTCGATTTCCCTGGCCCACGTTGCTTGCCCCTCTGGCCCTGATGGCCGTCATCGGCGTCGCAGCCGTCCCGCTGCCGGAGTGGGGGGCAAGCGGCATCACGGACTTCGCCACCTATGGCTCCTGCTGGCTCCTCGGCTTCGCCCACTATCAGGGACTCCTCCGCAAAATCCCCCGGTGGGCCTTTTTCACCGCAGGGCCGGCGCTCATGGCGTTGGGTTTACATTGGGCGTTTACCCACCCGGACGGTTCCGATATGGACCTGAACAACATTCCGCTCGCACAAGCCCTGTGGTCGCTCGGATTTTCCGCGATGCTTTTCCGGATTTCACCGTCCTGGCAATCGCTCCCGGGACCGTTGCGTTTCCTGGACAAGACCGTGACGTTGATGAACAACAGGGCCATGACCATCTATCTCTGGCACAACCTGCTGCTGGTCATCACGGTGGTGATCATTGACCGGCTATACGACATCGAGGCCGTCGCCGCAGCCATCCCCTGGCTGCTGGATGCCGAGTGGACCCAGTTCATTGGGGTCTGGCTCCTCATGGCTGTCCTGTTCCTCACGATCGGGTGGGTTGAAGACGTCGCTGCCAAACGCCATCCGCAACTCTGGCCCACAGGCTCACGAAAGCCTGCCCGGGAAAAGCGCGGCCCTGCGGCCGCCGGCGGTTCGCCGGACCGCCCGGCACGGATCCCGGCTGTGGGGAGTGAATCGGGACGTACCGTGGCCGAGCCACTGGTCACGGGAGTGCCCATCAGACGGGGAAAACTGACGGCCCTCCCACTGTCCCGGCAGGCAGGCCCGGTCCGTGCTTTCAGGTGCACGATCGAAGCTGGGTCCGACGATGACCCGCAGGAACCCCTGGCCCACGAGGGAGAGGAGTCGATCCATGTCCTGAACGGGCGGCTGCGGCTATCACTCGGGGGAACGGAGCAGATTCTGGCCGCCGGCGAGAGCGCCGACTTCGACCCACGGGTGCCGCACTCGTTCGGACGCGCCGGGACCGAAGCGGTGGACTTCCTGGGCTTCTTTGGGCGGCACAGCGAACTGGTTCACCTCTCCGGGGGTCAGGCTGTTCAGGCGGACGGCCTCTCTCGGCGCCCCTGATTCCGGTCCTTGGTCCGCTTAAAACAGAAAGTCCGCAACACCTTTCAGTGTTCCGGACTTTCTTTCCAGTTGCGGGGACAGGATTTGAACCTGTGACCTCTGGGTTATGAGCCCAGCGAGCTACCGAACTGCTCCACCCCGCGTCGCAAGAACAACTCTACCCGCCGGTGAACGCGCGGCCAAATCGAGGCGGCGTGATGTGCATCCCATCCCGGTCCGTAGGTGCTGCCCGGGCCGGGCCGTGTGGCAGAAACGGCAAAACAAAAGGCCGGATTCCCTGCTCCAGCGGAACAGGGAATCCGGCCTTCAGTAGCCTGCCGGGCCGGGGGCGCCTACTTGCTCGGCGACGGCGACGGCGTGGCCGACGGCGAAGCGCTGGCTCCCGGCGACGGAACCGGCGTCGTCGTGGTGATCTTGGCTTCCGCGTCGATCGCCCGCTGCAATGCCGCGGAGAGCTTCTTCTGCTGCTCGCCGTACGCTGCGAAGTCGCCCTTGGCCAGCGCCTCCTGGCCCGCCTTGATCGCGCCGTTGGCGTCATCAAGGGCCGCCTTCAGCTCCGCCTTGGCATCCGTCGCCGCACCAGAGGACGGCGGCGTGGATCCCGTCGCGGGAGTGGCAGGGGTCTTGCCGTTGTTCGGGGCGTCGCCGGCAGTGGCACCTGACCTGCCGCCGAAGAGCTGGTTCAGGGCCTCGTCCAGAGTCGGCGCGAAACCGATCTTGTCACCGAACGCGACCAGGACCCGCTGCAGCGTCGGGTAGGAGGTCTCACCGGTCGACTTCAGATAGACCGGCTGGACGTAGAGCAGGCCGCCGCCCACCGGCAGCGTCAGGAGGTTGCCGTTGAGCACCGCGGACGCGCCCTGGCGCAACAGGTTCAGGGCCTGCGACACCGTGGGATCGGAGTTGAACTTGTTCTGCGCCTGGCCGGGCCCCGGGACATTGGCTTCCGGCGGAATCTGCAGCAGCCGCAGCTGGCCGTAACTCTCCGCCTTCACGCCCTTCTGGTTTCCGGCATCCGAGTCCGCGGCCAGGAACCCGTAGAGCACGTTGCGGGCATTGCCGTTGACCACCTGCGGGATAAACGAGGAGGTGAGCTGGAAGGCCGGCTTCTCCTGATCGGGCATCTGCAGCGACATGTAGAACGGCGGCTGCTTGACCCCTTCCTCCTTGACGGTCGGATCGTTCGGCACGCTCCAGGCGTCGTTGTTGGTGAAGAAGCTGTCCGGGTTCGTCACATGGTAGCGGCCGAGGAGCTCGCGCTGGACCTTGAACAGGTCCTCCGGGTAACGGACGTGGCTCATCAGCGCGCCGGACATCTCAGAGTAGGGTTTCAGCGACGTCGGGAACACATTCTGCCAGGCCTTCAGGACCGGATCCTGGTCATCCCAGGCATAGAGCGTGACGGAGCCGTCGTAGGCGTCCACGGTGGCCTTGACCGAGTTGCGGATGTAGTTGACGGAGTTGCTCGGCAGGGCGGCGGTGCGGCCTGCGGACGTTTGCGAGTCCCGGGTGGCATCCGAGAGCTGCTCCTGCTGCGAGTAGGGGAAATACGGGCTCGTGGTGTAACCGTCCACGATCCACTTCACCCGTCCGTCGACGACGGCGGGGTAGGCGTTTCCGTCGACGGTCAGGTAAGGCGCCACCTTCTCAACACGGTCCTTGGGGCTCCGGTCGTAGAGGATCTGCGACTCGGCGTTGACGCCGTCGGAAAGCAGCAGGTCCGAGGACTGGAACTTGATCGAATAGAGGATCTTGTTGAAGAAGCTGCCCACGTTCGGGCCGCCGTTGCCGGTGAAGGTGTACTGCGTTCCGGCGTCCCCTTCCTTGGCCGCCGGGCGGTCCTGCTCGCGGTGCGGTGCCCCCTCCGGGGCGCCGACGATCGAGTAGTCCGGCGAGTTTTCGCCGAAGTAGATCCGCGGCTGGTAGCTCGTATCGGTCCCCAGCACGCCCGTGGACGGGATGCCCGACTGCAGGAACTCGGGCTTGCCGTCCGCGGTGAACTTGTTGCCCTTGGCTGCGACCACGCCGTAGCCGTGGGTGTAGACCACGTGCTTGTTGAGCCAGGACTGCTGGTTGGTGGCCAGGCCGCCCGGGTTCAGCTCGCGCACAGCGATGACGGTGTCCTGGATCTTGCCGTTGACCTCATAGCGGTCCACGTTCAGGGCGCTCGGGAACTGGTAGTACGGCCGGTATTGCTCCAGCTGCGAGAACGCGTCCGAGATCAGGTTCGGGTCCAGCAGGCGGATATTGGCGGTGGTCTGGGCGTCCGGGGCGAGGGCGCCGGTGGTCGCCTTGGTGGTCGCCTCGTAGCGCTTCTCCTGGATCTTATCCAGGCCGTAGGCGGCGCGGGTCATGGCGATGTTCCGCTTGATGTATTCGTTCTCGAGGGTCTGCTCCGACGGGCGGACCTGGAACTGCTGGATCACCCACGGGTAGACGCCGCCGGCCAGGATCGAGGTGATGACCAGCATGGCGGTGCCGATGACCGGCAGCCGCCATTTGCCGATGACGGCGGCCACAATGAACAGCACAGCCACGAGCGCCGCGGCGACGGCGAGGATGGCCTTGGTGGGGATGACCGCGTTCACGTCGGTGTACAGCGCGCCGGCCCACCGGCCGCCGTTGTTCAGCACGGCGGAGTAGCGGTCCAGCCAGAAGTTGACGCCGAGCAGCAACAGGAACGCCGCGCCGGTGACCGCGAGGTGGATCTGGGCAGCCCGGCTGGTGAATATGCCGCGCTCCAGCAGCCGGATGCTGCCGTAAAGGTAATGGGTGAGGATGCCGGCGATCCCGGCCACGACGGCGACGCTGATCAGGAAGCCGGTGACGAAGCCCAGGAACGGCAGCGTCATGAGGTAAAAGCTGATGTCCAGGTTGAACTGCGGGTCGTTGCGGCCGAAGGGCTCCTGGTTGAGGAAGAGCAGCACCTTCTGCCACTGGCTCGCGGCCGCGCTGCCGGCGAACAGGCCGAACAGCACCGGCAGGCCGATCATGACCACGCGGCGGATCGGCTCAAGCTGTGCCTGGTAGCGGTTGAGGTTGTCCCGGACGTCCGAGTCCGGCGCGTAGACCGGCCGCGAGGTGTAAGCGATCCGGATCGCGAAGAACACCGCGGCGAACATGATGGCGAAGCCGGCCAGGAAGATGGCGATCCGCGCGAGGTTCTCGGTCAGGAAAACTTCGAAGAAGCCCAACTGCTGATACCAGAGGACGTCCGTCCAGACATTGGCGAAGAAGATGAAGCCAACCACGATCAAGGCGACGACAATCAACGTCGGCGTCAGTGCTCCTCGCCGTTGCGGTGGTCTTCCGGGTGGGACGGTGCTGGGACGGGACAAACTCGGTACCTCATAGCTGGTCGTCGGTGCTGCTGGTTCTTAGTTGTCTGTAGCTGGTGCTTGGCTGCGGCGGATGGGCCGTCATTTAGTGCCACGAGTGGCACCGAAGCTTAGTTCCGGGCTCAGTCTAGTTGCTGGTGCAGGTGGGAAGTCCCGATGTGTCGCTGCCCTTGGCGGCGAGTTCGACGGCGTGCCGCGCTTCCGCCAGGTTTTCCACCTTGACGACCTGCAGCCCGTCAGGAACGTGGCCCACAACGTCGTCGCAGTTGGCCGCCGGGGCAAGGAACATGGTGGCGCCGCCGGATCTGGCCCCGACCATTTTCTGGCCGATCCCGCCGATGGCCCCCACGACGCCGTCGGGCGTGATGGTTCCGGTGCCGGCGACGTGCTTGCCGCCGGTCAGGTCACCGGGCGTCACGGTGTCCACGATGCCGAGGGCGAACATCATGCCCGCACTGGGGCCGCCGACCTTGTCCAGCGAGATCTTGACGTCGAAGGGGAATGTGAACTTGTACTGCAGCACCACGCCAAGCAGGTAGCGGCCGGTCTGGGACTTGCTAGGGGTCACCGTCACCGGCAGTCGGCTGCCGTTGCGGTCGACGACGACCGTGACCGGTTTGCCGCTGCCCGCCGCGAGCTGCGCCTGGACAACGCTCAGGGCGGTGATCGGTTTGCCGTCGATCGAGACCAGCACGTCGCCTTCCTGGATTTTGCCCTTCGACGCCGAGTCGTCCGGGATCCCGGCGACCTGCAGCTTCTGCTCGAACGCGATGCCGAGTTCCTTGAGGGCGGAGGCGACGGCGTTCTCCTGCGACGTCGTCATGGCGACGGCGCTTTCCTGCTGGGACTGTTCCTTGGTGACGCCGCTGGGGAAGATCAGTTCCTCCGGGTAGACGGCCTTGGTGGGCGTCAGCCAGGCGCTGAGGGCTTCGAAAGCGGTGACCGGGCCGTTCGGTCCGCCGTCGACGTACACGGTAGTGAGGTCCAGGCTGCCCTTGGCCGGGAAGGTCTCATGGCCGGAGACGGTGATGACCGGCTTGCCGTTGTCCGTGCCGAGCGTATTGAAGGTGGGGCCGGGTGATTCAACCACGTACGGAACGGGGAGGCTCATTGCGGCGAGGCCGAGGGCCAGCGCCAGCAGGCCGGAGACGAGCATGGCCGAGGAACGGTTGTCCGTGCCGCCGTCGCGGGGCGCGGGTTCGCCGGGGGCCTGACCGCCCTGGGTATACGTCAATGAAGGACCTCTCCGTGCCGGCGCCCCGGGCCGTTTCAGGAACGGACCCCAGGCGCTGCGGCTGCGGCCGGAACCGGCTCGGCAGCCTGCAATTATTCCAGCCTCTAACACTACGCGCTTGGGCACCGCCGGGGCTCTTTGCCGACAGCGAACGTGGCCGGGTTTCGGGAGACAGCCGCGCGGGCGGCGGGTAGCGTGAAGAGGAGCACCAGTCACACCGACGATCGGCGGGATCATGACCTCTAACCCACTCAATCCGTCCAACGGGGACGACGAACCCAAGGATCCGCTGGCAGAAATGCTGCAGAACCTGATGGGCGGCAAGGGCATGGGGGACATTGATCCGGCGGAGCTCGCCAAGGCCGCCGGACTGCCCAACGATCCGAACCTGCTGGCGCAGATGTTTTCGCAGGTCCAGGCCATGATGAGCGCATCCTCCGACGGGCCAGTGAACTGGCAGCTGGCCCACGAAAACGCCCGCCGGGTGGCCGCCAGCGGATCAGATCCCTCCGTCACCGCCGCGCAGTCCCGCGAAGTCGACGAGGCCCTCCGGCTCGCGGAGCTGTGGCTGGACCAGGTCACCGAGCTTCCCGCCACCGGACTGATAGGCCGGGCCTGGTCCCGCGCCGAGTGGGTGGAGGAAACCCTGGGCACGTGGAAGCGGCTGACGGAACCTGTCGCCAACAGCATCGCGAACGCGCTCTCCTCCGCGATGACCGAACAGATGCCCGAGGAAATGAAGTCCATGATGGGCGGCGCCTCCTCGATGCTGCAGAACATGGGCGGTGCCATCTTCGGCATGCAGCTGGGCCAAGCGATCGGGGCGCTTTCCGCCGAGGTGGTCAGCTCCACCGACATCGGAGTCCCACTCGCCGACCTGGAAATGGCGCTGCTGCCGGCCAATGTGGCGAAGTTCGGCGAGGGACTCAGCCTCCCCGAAAACGACATCCGGCTCTTCCTCGCGGTCCGCGAGGCCGCCCACGCGCGGCTTTTCGTGCAGGTGCCATGGCTGCGCGGGCACCTGCTCGGCGCGATCGAGGCCTACGCCCGCGGCATCCACATCGACACTTCCAAGATTGAAGAGCTGGCCCGCGAGCTGGATCCCAGCAACCCCGAAGGCATCCAGGAGGCCCTGTCGCAGGGCGTCTTTATGCCGCAGCGGACCCCCGCCCAGGACCAGGCGCTCGAAAAGCTTGAGACCGCCCTCGCCCTGGTGGAGGGCTGGGTCGACGAGCTCACGGCCGCCGCCACGGGGAAGCTGCTGCCCTCGGCGGCGGCGCTGCGCGAAACCGTCCGGCGCCGCCGCGCGACCGGCGGGCCCGCGGAGCACGCATTCTCCTCCCTCGTCGGGCTTGAGCTGCGGCCCCGCCGGCTGCGCGAGGCCGCCACGTTGTGGGCCCAGCTCAAGGAAGAACGCGGGGTGGAGGGCCGGGACGCCATCTGGCAGCACCCCGACCTGCTCCCCACACCGGAGGACCTGGACGATCCGAAGGGCTTCAGTGAGCGCCGCAAGCTTGCCGAGGCCAGCGACACCGAGGTTGACGACGCCCTGCAAAAACTGCTGAGCGGCGGGTTCGACACCGCTGCCCCCGGCGCGGACCAGGCCGGCGAGACGACCGACGATAAGCCAGGAGACGCCGGGGATGCCGGCGAGGAGCCCGGCGGCGGAAGCGGCAGCCCCAAGGCCTAGCGGCGGCGTCAGCGAACCGCTGCTTTTTCGTGTCAGGGGGAGGCGGCCTCGTCAACGTCGTCGGCACCGGCCTCCTCAACGTCCCCGCCGTCCGCCGGAAGGCCGCGGGAGGTGGCAAAAGACACGCCTTCCAGGAACGCCTTGGCGCGTTCCGTGTCCGGGTAGGCCGCCAGCAGCCTCCAGAACGCGGCGTTGTGTGCCGCCACCAAAAGGTGCGCCAGCTCATGCAGCAGCACGTAGTCAATGACCCACTGCGGCATCGGCTGTAGCTTGTGGGAAAGCCGGATGGTCCCTTCCGACGGCGTCGCCGAGCCCCAGCGGGAGTTCTGGTTGGTCACCCAGCGGACGGACGTCGGGACGGCGCGGCCACCGAGGTAGCTGGCCGACAGTTCGGCTGCACGGGCCGCCAGTTCGACGTCACTGCCGGTCCGTCGCCTGCCGGCGGCCTTGCGGCCGCGGGTGCCCTGCAGCCGGAGCTTTTCCAGCATCCGGTTGACCCATTCGCGTTCCTGGGCACCGCTGAAGTGCGCCGGGATGGCGACGACGGCGGTGCCGTCTTCCCAGAACGCCGCCACCGTGCGGCGCCGGCGGGCTGAGCGGCGCACCTCCACGGGCGCGCCGTCGGCGGTGGTCAACGGGGTTCCGCTGGTCCGGGCGCCGGCCATTAGAGGCTGGAGCTTTCCGCCAGGACCGCCAGCACGGCTTCCCCGTATTTTTCCAGTTTGGACGCGCCGACTCCGGGCAGCTTGGCCAGCTGCTCGAGGGATTGCGGCCGCGCCTCGGCGATCGCGGTCAGGGTCGCGTCGGTGAAAACCACGAAGGCGGGGACGTCAGCTTCCAGCGCAACTTCCTTGCGCCACTGCCGCAGCGCGTCGAAGGTCTGCTCCTCGTAGCTCGGCGGGCACTGGCTGCACCGGCCTACCTTGCGTTCGGCGCCGCTGGAGAGCATGCTTCCGCAGACCCGGCACGATGCCGGCACGGCAGCCTTGCGCCGCGGCGCCGCTCCCTTGCCGCGGACCGAGGAGCTGGCTACCGAGTCCGGCCGTAGCCCGTCCAGGAACCGCGAGGGCTTCCGGTTGGCACGGCCGCCTGGGGTCCTGGCCGTGGACCAGGACAGGTGCAGGTGCTCCTTGGCGCGGGTGATGCCGACGTAAAGCAGGCGGCGCTCCTCGTCCACGGCTTCGGGCGTGTCCGCGAACGAAATCGGCATCAGCCCTTCGCTCAATCCGACCAAGAACACGGCCTCCCATTCGAGGCCCTTCGCGGCGTGCAGCGACGCCAAGGTCACGCCCTGGACGGTCGGGGCGTGCTGCGCCAGCGAGCGTTCCTGCAGTTCGTTCACGAAGTCCGCAAGGCTGAACTGCGCTCCCCTGCTGACCACGAGTTCGTCGGCGAGGGCCACGAGCGCGGCCAGCGACTCCCAGCGTTCCCTCAGCGCGCCACCGCTATGCGGGGCCGCGTCCGTGTACCCAAGCGAGGACACGATGTCGCGGACCAGCTGGCCCAGGGGCTCCGGCGCCGCTGTTTCGGCGATGGCGCGGGTGGCGGCGCGCAGCTGCAGGATCGCGTCGCGGACTTCCTTTCGGGCGAAGAACCGCTCACCGCCGCGGAGCTGGTAGCCGATGCCGGCCGAGGCGAGGGCCTGTTCGTAGGCCTCCGACTGGCCATTGGTGCGGAACAGCACCGCGATCTGGCTCGCGGGCGTCCCGCCGTCCAGCAACGCCCGGATCTTGACGGCCACCGTGGCCGCCTCGGCCTCGTCGTCGGAGCACTCGGTGAACTGCGGCACCGGACCGGCGGGCCGCTGCGCCACGAGCTGCAGAGGCGCGGCCCAGGCCGCATCCGCCACCGGGCCGCCGCTGCGCCGGCCGGCGAGCAGGTCGTTGGCGAGCTTCACCACCTGCGGGGTGGACCGGTAGTCGCGGATCAACTTCACCACGGTGGCGCCGGGGTACTGGGCTTTGAAGCCAAGCAGGTGCTTCGGCGAGGCGCCGGTGAAGGAGTAAATGGTCTGGCTGGCGTCGCCGACGACGCACAGGTCGTCCCGGCCGCCCAGCCACAGTTCGAGGAGCCGCTGCTGCAGCGGCGACACGTCCTGGTATTCGTCCACGACGAAGTGCCGGTACTGCTCCCGGACGGTGGCGGCCACTTTGGGGTCCTCCTGCAGGATTCCCACCGTGATCAGCAGGACGTCCTCGAAGTCGATCACGTTCCGGTCCGTCTTAACGTCCTCGTAGGACTGGAAGACCCGGGCGACGGCGGTCAGGTCGAATCCGCCGGGCGTGCCGCGGCCCTGTGCCTTCTCCAGGTAATTGGCCGGGGTGAGCATGGACACCTTGGCCCACTCGATCTCGGAGGCAAGATCCCGGATGGAGGCCCGGTCGGTGCTCAACCGCAGCCGGCGCGCTGCTTCCGCGATCATCTGCGCCTTGTGGTCCAGCAGGTTCGGCAGGGCGCCTCCCACAGCCATCGGCCAGAAGAACTGGAGCTGGCGCAACGCGGCGGCGTGGAAGGTGCGGGCCTGCACGCTGCCGACGCCGAGGTCGCGGAGCCGGCTGCGCATTTCGGCGGCGGCCCGTGCGGTGAACGTGACGGCCAACAGCCGCTGCGGGCTGTACACGCCCGAGTGCACACCGTAGGCGATGCGGTGGGTGATGGCGCGGGTCTTGCCGGTGCCGGCGCCCGCGAGCACGCACATCGGCCCGTTCAGGGTGCTGGCCACCTCGCGCTGCTCGGCGTCGAGTCCGCCCAGGATCCGCTCCTCGAGGGAGCGGTTGTCCGGTGCCGGAAGTTCGGTGGCCTGCCCGTCGTCGCGGGACTGCCCGGACGGCAAGGCACTGGACTGGAAGATATCTGTGTTCACGTCTGCTGCTCAGTCGTAGGAGGGGATGCGTTGGTGGCGGCCCGGCGTCGGAACCGCCGGAGTGCCGCTGGTTGTTGTCACGATGGCCTCATGCGTTGTCCGTGAGGTCCTGGATAACGCCCCCGTACCAGTGCTCAATCAGGGCGCGCGCGATGGAGAGCCTGCTGGAGATGACGATCTCACCGCTCAGCACAGCGTCCTGCAGCTCGCGGCGGCTGAACCAGCGTGCCCGGGTGACCTCAACGCCGTCGGGCCTGGCCTCCGTGTCCGCCGTCGTCGCGGTGAAGCCGAGCATCAGCGACGCCGGGAAGGGCCAGGACTGGGAGCCAAGGTACTGCGATGCGGTGACCCGCACGCCGACCTCTTCGCCGATTTCACGGATCACGGCCTGCTCGAGGGATTCGCCGGGCTCGACGAAACCGGCCAGGGTCGAGTAGTTCCTGGCGTCGAGGGGTCCGCCGCCGCCCAGCAGCAGCCGGTCGTCCGGCCCCACGACGGTGACGATGATTGCCGGGTCGGTGCGCGGGTAGTGCTCGGACTTGTCCGAGGGGCAGCGCCGGACCCAGCCTCCGGCCTCAGGCGCGGTGGCGGCACCGCAGCGCGGGCAGTGGGTATGGGTGGCGTGCCAGTTGGCGATGGCGCTGGCTTCGATGAAGAGGGCGGTGTCGGTGGGATCCAGCTGCGCGGCCACCTCGCGGAATCCCGCCCACTGCGCGCCGGCCGGAATGCCTTCGACGTGCGGTTCGAACGGCTCGGCATGGACTTCGAACTGTTCCGGAAGGATGAACAGCACGTATTGGGTCCCCGCCGCCGCGCCGGCCCCGGGCAGCGCGCTGCCGAGGTAGATCACCTGTTCCGGCGCGTAAGCGGTCCCCTTGAGCCGGTCGGCGAGGCCTGCTGCATCAAGGAAGACAAGGCCCTCGCCGCTGACCAGCGCCTGGCGCCGTGACAGGACCATCGCGCGCACACCGTCAGAGCGGAGTAGGTCCTCCAGCATGCCGGGCCTTAACCGGGCGGCGGAGCCACGGTCAATCAATGCGGGGCGCACCGGAAGGACAGTGTCCCGCAGGTGGTTGGCCTGCAGGCTGTCGCCCGCCGCCGGGGCCGGCGGAAGCACCGTCTCCCCTGCCGGGCCGGCGCTGTCCGCCGGCGCCGGTCCGCGATCATTCTGTCCAGTATTTTGCCCGGTCATTTGCCCACTACCCGACTCCGGTGACTCCGCAAGACTCATGTACCCACCGTACCGACCCCCGCCGACAATTGACATTTCCCCCGGTGGTTCCGGTCCCGGCTCGGGGCTGCGGCGGCCAGGGGCACCGATTGGCCTCATTTCGGGCCGATCTTTCGGACTCGCCGTGATGCATCGCCGTCTTGGGCGCCGCTCAATCTACCGTGGAAGCGTGAGAAGAAAACCAATCGAACTGGCAGCTGTAGCAACCGCGGCAGTCCCCGGCCTGACCCCGACCGCTGTGACTTCCGCGCCGGACGATCCGGCAGACTTCGATTCCGCCCTTCTCCTTGACTCCGAAGGCAAACGCTGGCGGGTACGCTCGCCGCGGCACGCCGAGGCAAGCGCGCGGCTCGAAACCGAGTTCCTGGTGCTGCGGGCGTTCACCCCCGGCATCCGGGCCGAGCTCCCCTTCCTGATGCCCACCGTGGCCGGCACCGTCCGGCAGGGCACACTGAGCACCTTCGTTTACTCGCACCTCTCCGGCGCCACCCAGTCGGTGGAGGAGCTCAGCGCCGGCACCGCTGCGTTGGCCCGCGAACTCGGCGCCGCCCTCGCGGCAATCCACGACCTTCCGCATTCCCTGGTCAGCAACGCCGACCTGCCGAGCTACACGCCGAACGAGTTCCGCCAGCGGCGGCTCAACGAATTGGACCAAGCCGCGACCACCGGCAAAATCCCGCCGCTGCTGCTGCGCCGCTGGGAGCACGCGCTGGAGGACGTATCGCTGTGGCGCTTCAACCCGAGCGTGGTGCACGGCGACCTGCATGAGGACAACCTCCTGGTCGACGGCGACCGGGTCACCGCAGTGACCGGCTGGACAGACCTGCGCATTGGGGACCCGGCCGACGACATGGCCTGGCTGGTGGCGTCCAACGACCAGGACTTTGTGGACGCCGTCCTGGCGCACTACTCCGCCAGCCGCCGGGACGCCCCCGACGCCCACCTGCTGCGCCGCGCCGCATTGTCCGCGGAGTTCGCCTTGGCGCAGTACCTCGTCAAGGGCCTCGCGGCAGGCGACGAGGACATGGTCGGCGAGGCGGAATCGATGCTGGCGGTACTGGCCGAGGACGTCGCCGAGCATGGCGGGCAGCCGATCAGCGTGGAGCCGCTGCCACAGCCGGCTGTGACAGTGCTGCCGATTGAACCCGCCGCCCCCGGCTCCGGGCAGGGACAGATCCCGCAGCCCGCCAGCGGGATGTCGGCTGCCGTCCATGTCACCCCGATCCCCCGCGATGAGGTTCCCCGCGCCTCGGAGGACAACGACGGCAGCGGCGCTGCAGCGGCGGAGGACCCCGCGGACGACCGCACGTCACCGGCCGGCAGCGCGGACGACCGCGCAACCCCGGCCGGCAGCGCGGACGACGGCGAAGCCCCGGTCGACAGTCCTGTCCCACCGAAGCCGTCCGCCGCGGAGGACACCTCCACCACGGCACTCACCGTGGTTCCGGTAGAGCGGTCCTAGGGCCGGTCAGCCGGCCTTCCTCCCAGGGCCGCGGCGACGATCTCCTCCAGCCGTTCCGCTGACCCCAGGTCGTGCGGACGGACCACCTGGTTGTCGGCTACGTAGTAGAACGCTGCCCGCACGTCCTCCAGTGGGACTCCTTTGAGCCGCGACCACGCCAGCCGGTAGACGGCGAGCTGCACGGCCTTGGTCTTGAGCTGGCTGGCGGAGGGGCGGCGTCCGGTTTTCCAGTCCACGAGGTCCCAGCCGCCGTCGGCGTCGCGGAAGACCGCATCGATACGCCCGCGGACCACCACGTCGCCGATCCGCGTCTCGACGGGAACCTCGACGTGTGCCGGCGCCCGGTTCGCCCACTCGGACTGGCGGAAAGTCTCCACCATGGTGTCCAGGCCGTAGGCAGCGTCTATGTGATCGTCGGACCCGGCTGCCTCGCCAAGGTCCAGCATTCCGGAGGTGCCAAAGTACTCCTCCACCCAGGCATGGAAGGCCGTCCCCTTGCGGGCTGACATCCCCGGTTCGCGCGGAACGGGCCGCCGCAGCCGGGCCACCACCGAGGCCGCGTCCTCGTCCAGGTCCACCAGGGTGGACGCGGAAATGTGGCCAGGCAGGTGGACCTCCTGGAGTGCGGACCGCCGGGAGCGCCGCTCCAGCAGGGTGGCAGCCTCTTCCGCCCAGCCGGCCGCCGGCCCGCGCATCCGGCGCGGCCCGGACGCTGGCTGCGCGAGGATCGAAGCTGCCGGTGCTCCGCCAGCCCCGACAGCTGCCGGCAGCGGGTCGCCGTCGGTCCGTTCCAACTGTTCAAGGACCCGCGCAGCGGCGGCTTCCATGGCGGCCCGGCGGCCGGGCACAAGCCGCAAGCGGGCCCCGGTGCGCGGGTGGACGGGCCCCTCCAAAGGATCGTAGGGCCATAGTGCCAGCTCCAGCTCGGAGGTCAGCGGGCTTTCCTCCGGCAGGGATTCCTCGGCGACGGAGAGCGGATGGATCTCGGCCGCCCCGGCCGCGCTCAGCACTTCAAGTTCGGCCAGGAACGGCGACATGCCGGCCAGCCCTGCCCGCGAGCCCACCCAGGCTGCGCTGGAAACCCAGAGCACGTGCTTGGCGCGGGTGTAGGCCACGTAGGCCAGCCTCCGCTCCTCGGCTTCGCCGTGGACCTGGACGGCGGACTTGAAGTCCTTCTCCGCGTCGAGCCAGCCTTTCTGGTCCGGCTGGTCCAGGTCCCACTGCGGCAAGTCGGCGCGGTCCCCGCGGAGCGGCCACGGCAGCGCGGCGGACCCGCTGCTCCACCGCGAGTCCCGGCTGGACGGGAATGCCCCGGCGTTCAGCCCCGGGACGAACACCACGTCCCATTCCAGCCCCTTGGAGGCATGGACGGTCAGAAGCTGGACCGCTTCGTGACTGACTTCCGGTGCCGCAGCGTCCAGGCCGTTTTCCTCGGCAGCGGCCGCTTCCAGCCACGCCAGGAACGCGAGCACGTCCACCCGCTGCGAGGTGTGCAGGAACCCGGCGGCCGCATCCTGGAACGCGTCCAGGTTGCGGCGGGCCTGATGGATGCTGATGCCCGGCCGGGCGGCGACTTCGATGTCCAGGAGCATGGCGCGCTCCACCTCGCCCAGGAGCGTGCTGAGGTCGTCGCCCATGAAGCTGCGCAGTTGACGGAGCTCGGCGGAAAGCCGCTGCAGGCGCTCCAGTGCCTCGGGGCTGAGCCGGCGGCCGTGGGCGGAGGTCCAGTCGGGGCGGGGCAGCCAGTCCAGCGCCTCGACCAGGCTGGCCGCGTCGGTAAGGTCGCCTTCGATGACCGCTTCGGCGGTGTTGGTGTCGCCATCGGCGTCCGTGTCCCCGGGGCGGCCGCGGCGCCGCGCCAGGTAGCTCGACCAGTCGTGGAAAGCCATCAGGTCCGCGGGACCGATCCGCCAGCGCGCGCCGGCCAGCAGTCGCATCAACGAGTCCGAGCGGCCCGGGTCGGCCAGCACCCGCAGTGTCGCCACGAGGTCGACGATCTCGGGGGTGTCCAGCAGCCCGCCGAGGCCCACGATTTCGTAGGGGATGCCCCGCAGCTCGAATTCGCGGCGGATGCACTCCATCTGGGCGCGGCGGCGGCACAGTACGGCCATCGCCGGCGGCTCGGGGTCCTCAGCCGTGCCGGCGTCGAAGTCGGTCCGCCGGAATTTCAGTACGTCGGCGGCGATGGCCGCGGCTTCGTCCTCGTCGGTGCCGAAGCGGCCCAGCACGACGCGGCCCTGGACCGCGGCGGGGCTGGGCTGCAGCGGCGGGACCTCCACGGTCTCGGCGCTGTCCCGCGCGCCCGCGGCGCCGGCGTGGGCCGCCGCCTTGCTGAGCGGGGCGGAGATCACGTTGGCGGCTTCGAGTACGTTCCGGCCGTTGCGCCAGGCAGTGGTCAGGTACGACGTCGGCGCCACGGCGAACCTTGGCGGGGCGCCCCCGGCGCCCCTGGCTTGACCGGTATCACCGTCCTCCACCCGGACCGGGAATTCGCGGACGAAGTGGAAGAGCTGGCCCGCGGACGCGCCGCGGAAGCCGTAGATGGACTGGTTGGGGTCCCCTACGGCGGTGACGGCGTGCCCGTCGCCGAACAGCCGGGAGAAGAGGACTAACTGGGCGTGGGAGGTGTCCTGGAATTCATCCAGCAGCACCACCTTATAGCGCTGGCGTTCGGTCTGCGCGGCCACCGGGATCTCGTTCGCCACGCGGGCCGCGAGGGCAACGAGGTCACCGAAGTCCAGGGCGCCGCGGGCCCGTTTGGCCTCCGCGTAGCGGCCCACCATGTCCGCGACGCTGGCGCGGGTCCGGAGCAGGGCGCTGAGGTCCCCCGCGGCCTGGCTGGGGTTCTTCTTGGCCGTCGCGACATACGGGAGCGCTTCGAATTCGTCCACCCGGTCCAGCAGCCAGCCGCGGACCTCCGCCGGGTCCTGCAGGTGCTCCGCGCATTCCCCGGCGAGCTGGATAACAGCCTTGACGAGGGTGGATTTGGCGGAGCGGAAGTGCTGGTAGTCGCCGTCAAAGGCTTCCACCACCTCGCTGGCGAGCTGGAAGGACTGGGCGCCGCCGAGGAGCACCACGTCCCGTTCGACGCCGAGCCGGAGCCCGTAGTCGGAGACGATGCCGCTGGCATAGGAATGGTAGGTGGAGACTTTGGGTTCCAGCGCGTCGGTGCTCAGCAGCCCGGCCGGGAACACCTTGTGCTCCTGATCGGCCGCGGCGATGCGCGCCAGCGCGGCCAGCTTGGCCCGGATCCGGGTGGCGAGCTCGCCGGCGGCCTTGCGCGTGAACGTCACGCCGAGGACTTCCTCCGGCCTGACCCAGCCGTTCGCGACGAGCCACACCACCCGGTCCGCCATGGTGGCGGTCTTGCCGGAGCCGGCCCCGGCAATGACAAGCCGGGGTGCAAGCGGCGAGGAAATGATCGACGACTGTTCGGCCGTGGGACTGTTCTTCTCCCCCAGCATGGCGGACAGTTCCGCCGGGCTGAACTGTGGTTCGGGCAGTGGTTCCGGCAGTGCGTCTGCGTGCCCGGCGGTTCCCGGCCCGGCCGCCGTCGTACCCTGGCTGCTCATTCGGTGACCTGCTTTCCTCGAGCGCACAGCGGGCAGACTTCCGGAAGCCTGCAGCCGTGGCCGCCGTGGCCGCCCTTGGCGGGGTCGTGGCGGGCTTCGAAAGTGCTTCCGGACATCACCCGGGCGGCTTCGCCGACCATCTCCAGCGCCCAGTTCGCGTCCGGATCAAGCGGCGGCTGGCTCTGCACCCCTGGGCTCTTGGTGCCGGTGCCGAGCTGGGCCAGCACAGCGCCGCCGGGCCGCGGGGCCGGGCCGTCGTCCGGGCCCGCGAAGCCGCCGGCGAGCACCGCGGCCTGGTAGGCGCCCAGCTGGGGATGCCGATCCAGCTCGCCCTTGCCGGGCTGGCGTTTGCCGGTCTTGAGGTCCACGACCACCAGGCGGCCCTCGGCGTCGATCTCCAGCCGGTCCACCTGGCCGCGGAGCACAGCGGGACGCGCGGGCCAGGATTCCCCCGCGCCGGGCGTGGCCTCGGGTGCCACATCGGGAAGTTTCACCTCGAAGTCCTGTTCCACGCCAAGCAGGCTCCTCCCCTCGCTCCGCATCACCAGCACGTACTGGGCGAGCTTACGGACCATCGCTTCGGCCCGCTGGAAATCGAGCTTGCCTTCCCAGTTGTCCTTCATCCCCAGTGCCGGCCAGCGCTTCACCAGCTCGGCCACGTACTCGCCGCCCGAGGCGTCCGGGAGATCCTGGGCAATCGCATGGACCAGGGTTCCGAGGCTGCGCGCAAAATCCGTGGCCGCCTCGCCGCCGGCGGCCTGGACGAACCAGTCGAGCGGCGATTTCTGGACGGTTTCGACCTTGGAGGGTGAGACGAAGACGGTGCTGCCCGGCGGCACCACGGGGTCCGTGGAGGACAGCGGCGCGAGTCCCCACCAGCTGCGGGGGTGGGCGCCGGGCACGGTCGGCTGGGCGGCGGCGAGGGCGCCGAGGACGGCGGTTGCCTCGGCCGCCTCGGCGGTGCCGCCGTCGAGCTGGGCATACTGGCGCAGTTCCGCGACGAGTGCGCGCAGGGTCAGCGGCCGTTCCACGGGGGTGAAACCGCGCCGGTCCTGGTCCGGATGCAGGGGCGAGACGTAGTCCAGGAAGGACGAAGGCTGCTCGTCCTCCGAGGAGACGGCCGTGCAGATCAGCTCCTCCCGGGCGCGCGAGACGGCGGTGGAGAAACTGCGCAGCTCGTCGTAGCGGATCTCGCGGAGCCGGCTTAGCGGATCGAGCTGCAAGGCGTACTCGACGCCGTGTTCGACGGCGTCGGCGAAGAGCGTGCTGCCGAGCAGTTCGCCGCGGAGCCGGGTATTGGGCCACACGCCTTCCTGGAGGCCGGGCACAATCACGACCGGCCATTCGCGTCCCGCGGCGCTGGCCGGGGTCATCAGCTCCACCGCGTCCTCGAGCTGTGCCCGGGCCGCCAGCGTGTCCATCGGCAGCTCCTGGCTGAGCAGGTAGTCCAGGAACTGTTCCGGGCCGGAACCGGGGAGCTGGTCCACATACCGCTCGGCGGTGTGGAACAGGGCCATCATGGCGTCCAGGTCCCGGTCTGCGCGGGCTCCGGCTGCGCCGCCGGCCAGCGCGGCCTCGGTCCAGCGGCCGGCCAGTCCGGTCGAGTGCCAGAGCGCCCACAGCACGGTTTCGGCGTTGCTGCCCGGCGCTTCGGCGGCTTCCCGGCCGGCCCGGATCATCCGGGCGACGCGGCGGGCTGAGTGCCCCTCGATGCCGAGCGTCGCCAGGGCGCCCGGCTCCAGGAGCGCCTCCACCAGCAGCGCATCGCTGGTACGGCCGCCCCCGCCGAGGAGTTCTTCGCGCCGCAGCGACTGGCGGAGCCGGCGAAGCTCGATCGACGTGGCTCCGCCGATCCTTGAGGTGAGCAGCGCGACGGCGGCTTCGGCGGTGAGCGCGGCAGGGTCCAGGGCAACGGCGTACGCGTCCAGCAGCGGCCGCACGGCCACCTCGTCCCGGACCGCGGATTCAGCTACTGGGATCCGGACCGGGATGCCCTGGCCGGCCAGGTGGCGCTGCAACTGGCTGAGCTGGCCGCCGTTGCGAACGATGACGGCGATGTCACCCAGTTCCCGGCCGTCCTTCAGCTGGGCCTCCAGGATCCGTTGCGCCACATAGCGCAGCTCGTGCACCGGGGACGGCAGCAGGTGCGCCTCAACGGCGCCGGCGTCCTGCCCGGACGGGTGCGGGCGGGTCTGTTCGAGCCTGCGCGCCGACGTACCGCCGGAGCGCAGTGAGATCCGCTCCGCCACGGCCTGCCAGGCCTGCGCGACGGCGGGCGTGTGCCGGTGCGCCGTCCACAGCGGCCGTTCCAGCACGGTGCCGCCGGCCGGGGCGAGCAGCCGGGGCAGTTCGGCCACGAGGTCCGGCCGCGCCCCACGGAACCCCTGCACCACGGTGTCCGGGGAGGAGGTGACGAGGGCGTCCTTGCCGGCGGCGATGTCCGCGAGCAGCTCGAACACGGCGGGGTTGGCCTCCTGGATGTCGTCCACCAGGATCAGCTGGAGCCGGTCCCGCTCGGCGGCGAGGAACTCCGGGGCATCTTGGAAGATCTGGCGCGCCGCGGTGATAATGCCGGCCGGGTCGAATGATTCGGGCATCCGCAGGTCCAGGACGTCGCGGTACTCGGAGTACAGGGCGGCCGCTGCGGTCCAGTCCGGCCGGCCGCAGCGCCGGGCCAGGGCCGCCAGGTCCTCCGCGGTACGCCCGGATTCGATGATCCGGTCGAAGAGCTGGCGGACTTCCTGCCGGAAGCCGCGGGTCTGCAGGGCGGCGCCCAGGTCCTCCGGCCAGGGCAGCTCCAGTCCGGGCTGGGCATGGCCTTCCAGGAGTTCCTTGATGATCAGGTCCTGTTCGGGCCCGGACAGGAGTTTCGGCGCCCGCGGCAGCGGCAGGATGCCCTCCGCCTTGGCCCGCCGGATCAGGTCGAAGGCGTACGACGCCCAGGTGCGGGCAGGCGTCGTGCTCAGGCTGCGGTCCAGGCGCGCGGTGAACCGGTCGCGCAGCGCATCGGCGGCCAGACGGCCGGGGGCCAGGATCAGCATCCGCTCCGGATCCAGGCCGTCGCGCTGCGCGCGGTGGACGGCCGCTTCCACCAGCACGGTGGATTTGCCGGTGCCGGGCGCGCCGGGGACCAGGACCGGTCCGGAGCCGTGTGCGACGTCGACGGCGTCCCGCTGGTCCGGGGACAGTACCGGGACGTCACTGTGCCGGGTGCGCGGCGGAAGCAGGCGCAGTCCGGCCTGGTTCGGCAGGGTCTTGCTGGGGGCGGCGTGATTCGGGGCGGTCCTGGGGCTACTCACACAGACATTTCATCATCGGGGACGGACAATTTATGCAGCTCCCGCTCGAGGCGCTCGGCGATGGCGTCGATCCGCTCGAAGTCAGGCTCGGAGGGCGCCCAGCGTGCCGCCATCAGGTCAACCCGCCACCTGCCCTCGCCGGTGCGCTGGTACTCGACGTAGCTGCCCAGCAGCGGTGTCCCTTCGGCGAGATAGAAGGCTAGGGCCTCGCGTTCGTGGCCGGGCGGTGCATCCCCGTTCGCCTTCAGGATCCGCCACCAGGGAACGGCACTGCCTTGGTGGCTCATCACCGAGCCGACCTGGCGGGGGCCGCCGGCGCCGAGGAGCTCGGCCACGTCACCGTAGGCTACGGCGGCGCCGGCCGGGACCATCGCCGCGAGCTCCAGCACCGCCTCCACATACTCCGTCCGCATGGTCCAAGGTTACCGTTCCCGGGCCGCGGCCGGGCGTCGCAGGGGCACGGCACGGCATTGCGAAAAACTGTCGGCGGCAACAGGTAGCGTTGCTGTATGAGCACCTGGCACACCCTCCCCCGCGCAGCCTTCGACCTCGAAACCACCGGCCGGAACTCCCGTGCCGCGAGGATCGTGACGGCTTCCGTGACCGTGGTGGACGCCGACGGCTCGGTGATCAAGGAGCACGAATGGCTGGCCGATCCCGGAGTGGAGATCCCCACCGAGGCCAGCGACGTCCACGGCGTCACCACCGAGCAGGCCCGCCGTGACGGCCGGCCTGCCGCCGAGGTGACCAAGGAGCTGGCCGCCGTCCTGCAGGAGCTGTTCGACACCGGCGTGCCGGTCATTGCCTTCAACGCCAGCTACGACTTCACCGTGCTCGCCGCGGAGTCGGCCCGCTACGGTGTGCCCCAGCTGGTCCGCTTCCCCGTGCTGGACCCCTACATCATGAACAAACAGGTCGACCGGTACCGCAAAGGCAAACGCACCCTCACCGCACTGTGCGAGGAGTACGGCGTCAGCCTGGACAATGCGCACACCTCCGCGGCCGATGCGCTGGCCACGCTGCGGATGCTCGACGCCATGGCCGGGAAGTTCCCCAAGCTCCGGATGCCCGCCAGCCACCTGCACCAGCTCCAGGTCGAATGGGCTTCCGCCCAGGCCGCGGATTTCCAGAGTTACCTGCGCAAGACCAAGCCCGCTGCCGTCATCGAGGGCGACTGGCCGGTGCTGCCGCCGGTAGACGCCAGCCGGGGCGACTTCTAGCCCGGAACGCGCGACACCAGCGGGACCCCCGGCAGGATGCTGGCAAGCGGCTGGGACGGAGATCACAGCTGCCCTCCCCCTGCGGGCGGCCGCAGGCACGCCTCCGCAATTTGGCCGCTGAACGGCTGCCGATCACCGCTCACGCTATGTAACCCCCACAGCGGAATTATCTGCAGCGTTTGGCGCTTTGTGACGAACTAAATGCGCAACTGGATGCCCTATGGCGCCGCTGACATAATTTAGTTCAGAACAGGGCGTGTGTTATGTCGCGCCCGGACCCGAACCGCCAAGGGATAAATGATCACAGTTACCGACCTTCGCAAGGTCTACCGGCAGGGAAAAAAGGAGGTGGTGGCGCTCGACGGCGTCACACTCTCCGTGCCGAAAGGCTCGATCCACGGGATCATCGGCCACTCCGGCGCCGGCAAGTCGACGCTGGTGCGCTGCCTGACCCTGCTGGACCGTCCGACGTCCGGCTCCGTCAGCATCGACGGCACCGAGCTGAGTTCCGTGCGGGACTCGGAAATCCGGGCGGCCCGGCGCCGCATCGGCATGGTGTTCCAGCACGCGAACCTGATGGACTCCCGGACCGCGGCTGGCAACGTGGCGCACCCGCTGGAACTCGTCAAGACCCCCAAGGACAAGATCCGGACCCGGGTGGCTGAACTCCTGAAGCTCGTGGGCCTGGAAGGCTTCGAGAACGCCTACCCGTCCCAGCTCTCCGGCGGCCAGCGCCAGCGTGTCGGGATCGCCCGGGCCCTCGCCTCGGACCCCGAGGTGCTGCTGTGCGATGAGCCCACCTCGGCCCTGGACCCTGCCACCACCGAGGAAATCCTGGACCTGATCCAGGACCTGACCCGGCGGCTGCAGCTGACCGTGCTGATCATCACCCACGAGATGAACGTCGTGAAGCGCGTCTGCGACTCGGTTTCCCTGCTGTCCCGCGGCCGCATCATCGAACATGGCGCCCTGCAGGACGTGGCCGGGGAACTGGACAGCAAGCTGGCCCGCGCCCTGCTGCCGCTGCCGCCGTCCGAGCCCCTGCACGGCGCGCTGCAGCGCGGACCGGTCCTGGAGATCCTCTTCTCCGGCGAGAGCGCCAGGGAACCGGTACTCACCGGCGTCGCCCGGCACTTTGACATGGACCTCAACGTCCTCGCCGGCAGCGTCGAGACCCTCGGCGGCCAGCAGTTCGGGCACCTGCGTGTCCAGCTCGCCGAAAACGCCGACTTCGACGCCGTCCTGCACTACCTGCACGAGCGCGGCATCAGCGCCAAGCGCGTGTCCGCCGATGCTGCTCCGGCGGAAGAAGGAGCCAACTGATGAACGACATTTTCAGCAACCCCGTGCTGGCCAGGGCTCTCCCCGAGGCGATCGTCGAAACCCTGCAGATGGTCGGCATCTCCGCTTTCTTCACCGTGCTGATCGGCCTACCACTGGGCGTCTTCCTGCACGTCTCGGCTCCCGGCGGACTGCGCCCGATGCCGGTCATCAACCGGATCCTCAGCGACGTGATCGTCAACATCACCCGCTCCATCCCGTTCGCCATCCTGATGGTGGCGCTCATTCCGCTGGCCCGCGCCCTGACCGGCACGAGCCTGGGCCCGATCGCCGCTTCTGTGTCGCTGTCCATCGGCACGATCCCCTTCTTCGCGCGGCTGGTGGAGTCTTGCCTGCGCGATGTGCACCACGGCAAGATCGACGCAGCCCAGGTGATGGGCTCGACCACTATGCAGATCATCAGCAAGGTGATGCTGCGCGAATCCCTGCCAGCCCTCGTCGCGGCCGCCACCACTACGGTGGTGACCCTCGTGGGCTACTCCGCGATGGCCGGCCTCGTCGGCGGCGGCGGCCTCGGCAAGCTGGCCTACAACTACGGCTTCCAGCGCTTCGACGTCACGGTCATGATCGTCACCATCGTCCTGATCGTCGTCCTCGTCCAGGTTATCCAGCTCGTGGGCGAGCGGATTTCCCGCGGCCTCGACCACCGCTGACCGACGGACCACCCACCCCAGCCTTGCAGCGGGTAGCCGCCCGCTGCATCTGCGCGGACCACGGCCGCCGTCGTGTTCTCCGCCTCTTTCGAAAGGAACGCATCCGATGCGTAAGTCACTCTCCCTCCTGGCCACCGGCATCGTCACTGCCCTGGCGCTGACGGCTTGCGGTGGTTCGTCCACCCCCAGCGCCCAGGTCACGACCCTGGATCCGGCCAAGCCGGCCACCCTCAAGGTGGGCGCCAGCCCGGTTCCGCACGCCAAGATCCTTGAATTCGTCAACCAGGAGCTCGCCCCCAAGGCCGGCCTCAAGCTGGACATCAAGGAGATCGAGGATTACCAGACGCCGAATACCGCGCTGAGCGACGGTTCGCTGGACGCCAACTACTACCAGCACCTGCCCTGGTTCGAGGACCAGGTCAAGACCAAGGGCTACAAGTTCGGCCACGGCGAAGGCGTGCACATCGAGCCCTACGCCGCGTTCTCCGAGAAGGTCAAGGACATCAAGGACATTCAGGACGGCGCCAAGATTGCGATCACCAACGACCCGTCAAACCAGGTCCGCGCGCTCAAGGTCCTCCAGGTCGCCGGCCTGGTCAAGGACATCAAGGACGACACCTCGGTGCTGACGCTCAGCGACGAGCAGAACCCCAAGAAGCTGAAGTTCTCCGAGAACCAGCCCGAACTGCTGATCAATGACCTCAAGGACCCCTCCGTGGATCTGGCCCTGATCAACGGCAACTTCATCCTCAAGGCCGGGCTGAGCACCAAGAATGCCCTGGCGGTGGAGTCGGTGGAGAACAACCCCTACGCCAACTTCCTGGCCTGGCGTGAAGATTCCAAGGACGATGTGCGGATCAAGAAGCTCGACGAGCTGCTGCACTCCCCCGAGGTCAAGGCCTTCATCGAGAAGGAATGGCCCAACGGTGACGTCACCCCGGCCTTCTAGTCCCGGACAGCGTTAAAACACTTTCGGCACCCGCCATGGCGGGTGCCGAAAGTGTTTAAAGGACCACGACGGCGGCTGCGGCCGCCGTGGGTTCGTTAAGGCTTCGCCGCGGCGGCGGCCCGGGCGGCGGCCGGCAGGGCGTCGACGATCCGGTTCATCGCCGCGTCATCGTGCGCGGCGGACAGGAACCAGGCCTCAAACACCGACGGCGGCAGGTACACCCCGGAGTCCAGCATCGAGTGGAAGAACGGCGCGTAGCGGAAGACCTCCTGGCCCTGGGCGTCGTCGTAGTTGTGGACACCGCGGGCCGAGGTGCCGAAGGCCACGGAGAACAGGTTCCCGGCGCGCTGGATGGAGTGGTCCACGCCGGCCGCGTCGAGCGCCGAGGACAGCGCGCTGGAGAGTTCCAGCGAACGGGCGTCGACGAAGGAATAGACGTCCTTGGTGGCGTGGGTGAGGGTCGCGACGCCGGCGGCCATCGCCACCGGGTTACCCGAAAGGGTGCCGGCCTGGTAGACCGGGCCCACCGGCGCGAGGTAGTCCATGACGTCGGCGCGGCCGCCGAGCGCCGCCGTCGGCATGCCCCCGCCGATGACTTTGCCGAAGGTCAGCAGGTCCGGGGCCCAAGGCTCGGCGGCGTCGGCCGCCCCGCCGGTGAGGCCCCAGTAACCCGAGTAGCCGGTGCGGAAGCCGGTGAGGACCTCGTCGAGGACCAGCAGGGCGCCGTGCTCCCGGGTGATCCGGGCCAGCCCGGCGTTGAAGCCTTCGGCCGGGGTGACGACGCCCATGTTGGCCGGGGCCGCCTCGGTGATGACGGCGGCAATGCTGTCGCCGTGTTTGGCGAAGGCGGCCTCGACGGCGGCGAGGTCGTTGTAGGGCAGGACGAGGGTCTCGGCGGCCGTGGCGGCGGTGACGCCGGCTGAACCGGGCAGCGCTAGCGTGGCGAGACCGGACCCGGCGGCGGCGAGGAGGCCGTCGAGGTGGCCGTGGTAGCAACCGGCGAACTTGATCACGAGGTTGCGTCCGGTATAGCCGCGGGCCAGGCGGATGGCGGTCATGGTCGCCTCGGTGCCGGTGGACACCATCCGGACGCGCTCGGCAGCCGGGACGCGCTCTTGGACAATCGCGGCGAGGTTGGCTTCGTCCGGGGTGGAGGCGCCGAAGGACAGTCCCCGGTCCACGGCGGCGTGCACGGCCGCGAGGACCTCCGGGTGGGCGTGGCCCAGCAGCGCCGGCCCCCAGGAGCAGACCAGGTCCACGTACTCGGCGCCGTCGGCGTCGGTCAGGTACGGGCCCTTGGCGGAGACCATAAAGCGCGGGGTGCCGCCCACCGAGCCGAAGGCACGGACCGGCGAGTTGACGCCGCCCGGCATCAGCCGGCGGGCGCGGTCGAAGAGTTCCTCGTTGCGAGGATGGCTGGAAGTCATGGTTCCTATTCTTTCAGTGGTTCTCACAGGGGCCCGTCACTGGCGGGCACCGCGGAGGCCAGGAGCGCGGACACGCGGGGCGCCACCTCGGTGCCGAACAGCTCGATGGAGCGCATCATGGCGGCATGCGGGAGCGTGCCGTTGCTGTATTTGAGGTCGAAGCGGTCCGCGCCCAGGTTCTGCTTGAGCAGTGCGATTTTTGCCGCGACCGTGTCCGGCGAGCCGACGTAGAGCGCACCTTCGGGGCTGCACAGGTGGTCGAATTCGGCGCGGTTGCCCGGCCCCCAGCCGCGCTCGGCGCCAATCTGGTTGCGCTGGCCCAGCCAGTGCGGGAAGAACTCCTCCCGCGCTTCCTCATCCGTGGCCGCCACGTGGCCGGGTGAATGCGTGGCCACCTGCTGCATCGGATGGCCGTATTTGGCCATGGCCTCCCGGTAGAGCCCGGCCAGCGGGCCGAAGGACCGCGGCTGGCCGCCGATGATGGCGAAGATGATCGGGTAGCCGTACTCGGCGCAGCGCAGCACCGACTCGGGGGTGCCGCCGACGCCGATCCAGGCCGGCAGCAAGTGGTGCTCGAGCGGCGGGTAGACGCTGAGCCCGTTGATCGGCCGGCGTGTCCGGCCCTCCCATTTCACCGGTTTCTGCGCCCGGACCTTGTCGAAGAGCTCGAGTTTTTCCTCGAACAGGACCTCGTAGTCGGCCAGGTCCAGGCCGAACAGCGGGAACGACTCCACGAACGAGCCGCGGCCCAGCATGACCTCGGCCCGGCCGTTGGAGATGGCATCGACGGTGGCGAACCGCTGGAACACCCGGACCGGGTCGTCGGAGCTGAGGACGGTGACGGCGGAGCCGAGGCGGATCTTCTTGGTCCGCGCAGCTGCGGCGGCGAGGAAAACCTCGGGCGCGGAGACGGCGAAGTCGCGGCGGTGGTGCTCCCCCACCCCGAACGCGTGCAGCCCCACCTGGTCCGCCAGTTCAGCCTGTTCCAGCAGCTGCCGGAGCACCTGGGCGTGCGGCACGGGATGCCCGTCCGGGAAAACCCCCACGTCGCCGAAGGTGTTCAGGCCCAGCAGGATGGTGTCCGGGCCGACCGGCGCGGTCGGGTTGGCTCCCGACGCCGGGTCCGGCACTCCCGCGCCGCTCACCGGGTTTCCTTCAGCCAGCCGGCGAGTTCGCTCGCCCAGTAGGTCAGGACCATGTTGGCGCCGGCCCGCTTAATGCCGAGCACGGACTCGGTGATGGCGGCGCGGCGGTCGATCCAGCCGTTCGCGGCGGCGGCCTCGATCATCGAGTATTCGCCGGAAATCTGGTAGGCGGCCACGGGCACCGGGCTCATCGCGGCGACGTCGGCCAGGATGTCGAGGTAGCTCATGGCGGGCTTCACCATCACCATGTCGGCACCTTCCTCGAGGTCCAGTTCCACTTCGAGGATCGCTTCGCGGCGGTTGGCGGCGTCCATCTGGTAGGTGCGCCGGTCCCCGGTGAGCTGCGAATCGACGGCTTCGCGGAACGGGCCGTAGAAGGCGGAGGCGTATTTGGCGGCGTAGGCCACGACGGCGGTGTTGGCGTGCCCGGCTTCCTCCAGGGCCTGCCGGATCACGGCGATCTGGCCGTCCATCATGCCGGAGGGGCCGAGCACGTGCGCGCCGGCCTCGGCCTGCGCCACCGCCATCTGCCCGTAGATCTCCAGGGTTGCGTCGTTGTCGACGTAGCCGTGCGCGTCCAGGACGCCGCAGTGGCCGTGGTCGGTGAATTCGTCGAGGCAGACATCGCTCATGATGACCAGTTCGTCGCCGACCTCGGCCTTGACCTCGCGGATGGCTTTGTTCAGCACGCCCTCGGGGTCCAGCGAAGCGGTGCCGCGCGCGTCCCGTTCGGCCGGGATGCCGAAGAGCATAATGCCGCCGATGCCCAGCTGCACGGCCTCGGCAGCGGCGCGCTTGAGCGAGTCGGTGGTGTGCTGCTGCACGCCGGGCATCGAGGCGATCGGATTCGGTTCGGAGAGGCCCTCGCGGATGAAGGCGGGCAGGATCAGCTCCGCCGCGGAGAGGCGGTGTTCGGCCGTCAGCCGCCGCATCGCGGGGGTGGTGCGGAGCCGGCGGGGGCGGTGGGTCGGGAAGCTCATGTCTGGTCCTTCACAGTCTGCTCGGGGTCGGGGTGGGGTGCGGGGTACGCCGGGTCCAGGGCGCGGATGACGGCGGCGACGAGGCCGGAGGCGGTGGGTTCCTCGGCAACGGCGGCAACAGGCAGTCCGAGGGCGAAGGCCTCGGCCGCCGTCGAACGTCCGATAGCGACGAGCTGGCAGTCGCCCAGCGGCGACAGCCCGGTGTGGACGCGGCGGGCGGCGCTCGATGATGCCGCGACGACGGCGTGCAGGGTTCCGGCGTCGACGGCGGCTTTCGCGTCGGCGAGGCTGAGCACGGGGGCGTCGCCTCCCCGGGGCGCGGGAGTGCCGAGGCTGCGCCGCGGGTCGGCGGGGTAATCAACGGTCCGGTAGGCGGTGACGGCCTGGACCGAGGCGCCGCGCGACTGAAGCCCGCGGCGGAGCCGCGGGCCGGCGATGTCGGCCTGCGGCAGCAGCACGCTGCCGTGGCCGCGGGGCCAGATGTCGAGCAGTCCCGCCCCGGACTGCTGGCCGGCGGGGGCGAGGTCCACCGGGATGTCCAGGGCCTCCAGCACGCGGCGGGTGGCGGGGCCGACGGCGGCGACCTGCAGGCTGCCGGGCAGCCAGGCGCTGAGGGCGGACCCGCGCTCGGCGGCCTTGGCTTCCAGGACCTGGACCGTGGTCACGCTGCTGACCACGAGCCAGGTGTAGGCGCCGGCGCCTAGTGCATCGAAGGCCACGTCCAGCGAGTGCTGGTCTGAGGCGTGCTCAAAGTCGATGAGCGGCAGCAGCAGCGGCTCGGCGCCGGTCTCCCGGAGCGCGGATACCAGCGCGCCGGCCCGGTCCGGGCTGCGGGTGACCAGGACCCGGGCGCCCTCAAGCACCCTGGGCCCGGCGTCCCCGTCCGGCCGGCGGCTGGCGCTGCGGCGTCCCATCAGGCGAGAATCCGTCCGGCTCAGGAAGCGGCCAGGTCGGCGATGTCGGCCGCGCCGGCGGCCAGCAGCGCCTCGGCAAGCTCGATGCCCAGCAGCGTGGCGCCGACCTCGGTCAGCCCGTCGGTGGCCTTCTTGTCCCGGACCGTCGCGGTGCCGTCCACGGCGCAGACCACGGCTTCGAGATGAAGCATGCTGCCCTTGCGGTAGGCGTAGGCGCCAACCGGGGCGGCGCATCCTGCCTCCAGCCGGGCCAGGAGTGCCCGTTCGGCGGTGACGGCCAGCCTGGTGTCAGGATCGTCCAGGGCAGCGAGGGCCTGGGCGAGCACGCCCTGGGACCCCTCGGTGGACCCGGCCTTGCGGGGCGCGTCAGAGCTGCGGCATTCGATCGCGAGTGACCCCTGCCCGGCGGCCGGGAGCATCACCCCGGTGTCGAGGTATTCGCTGACCGCGTCGAGCCGGCCGATGCGGTGCAGCCCGGCGGCGGCCAGCACGACGGCGTCGAGGTCGCCGGATTTTCCTTCGACGACGGCGCCGGCGCTGTTGCCGGGCAGCCCTGGGACGCGGCCAAGGCGGGTGTCCACGTTGCCGCGGATGTCACGGATGTCCAGGTCCGGCCGCGCGGCGCGCAGCTGCGCGGCCCGCCGCGGGGAGCCGGTGCCGACGCTTGCGCCGGCCGGCAGTTCGGCGAGTTTGAGTCCGTCACGGGCGCAGAGCACGTCCCGGACGTCAACCCGTTTGGGCGTTGCCGCGAGGCTCAGGCCCACGGCGGCACCGGTGGGCAGGTCCTTGAGCGAGTGCACCGCGACGTCGCACGCGTCGCGCAGCAGGGCGTCGCGCAGCGCCGCGACGAAGACACCGGTGCCGCCCATCTGGGAGAGCGGGCCGGTGAGGACGTCGCCGTCAGTGCGGATGTGCACCAGTTCCACCGGGAACCCGCCGACGGCGGCCAGCTGGTCCGCGGTCTGCTGGGTCTGGGTGAGGGCAAGTTTGCTGGCCCGGGTGCCGATCCGCACGGTCACGGCGCGGCCTGGCCCGCTGCCGCAGCCGCGGGTGCCTCTGCCGGATAAGGGTCGTGTCCCGTTCCGATCCGTGTGTCTGCTCCCGCGATGGTGGGTTTCTCGCCGCGGAAGTTGGCGCAGCAGCCGGGCCGGCAGACGTCGTACCAGGGGCCGAGCTTGGTCAGGTGCGGCCGGTCGGCAATGGTGTCCGCCGCGGTCCGCTCCATGATCAGGTCCACAATGCCGGCGACAAACTTGCGATGCGTGCCGGGCGTGGGGACGCGGGTGGCGGCGAGGCCCAGCTTGCCGCAGGTTTCCAGCGCTTCGGTGTCAAGGTCCCAGACGACTTCCATGTGGTCGCTGACGAAGCCCAGCGGCACAATCACCACACCCTTGACGCCCTGGCCGGCGAGTTCCTCGATGGCGTCGTTGATGTCGGGTTCGAGCCACGGCACGTGCGGGGCGCCGGACCGGGACTGGTAGACCAGCGACCACGGGGCGGTCAGGCCGGTATCGGCCTCGACCCGGCGGATGACCTCGGTGCCGGTGGCCAGGTGCTGGGCCACGTAGGCGGAGTCCTGCTCGAACTGGCGCGGTTCGCCCTCGGAGCGGCCGGCCGCTTCGGCGTCGCGGGTAGGAATGGAGTGGGTCGCGAACAGGATGTGCACGGGCGCGTCCGGGGTGCCGGCGGCGGCCAGCTGGGCGCGGACGTCGGCGAGGCCGGCGGCCGTGCCCTCGATGAAGGGTTCCACGAAGCCCGGGTGGTCAAAGTACTGGCGCACCTTGTCCACTTCGAGTTTGCCGTCCAGCCCGGTTTCGGTCAGCGCCATGCCGATATCCTCGCGGTACTGCCGGCAGCTGGAGTAGCAGGAGTAGGCGCTGGTGGTGATCATCAGGACCTTGCGGTGCCCGGCGTCGTAGATCTCCTGCAGGGTCTGCGGGATGTAGGGGTCCCAGTTGCGGTTGCCCCAAAAGACCGGCAGGCTGATGCCGCGGGCGGCCAGTTCGGCTTCCATGGCGGCTTTGAGCTCGCGGTTCTGCTGGTTGATCGGGCTGATGCCGCCGTTGGCGCGGTAGTGGTGCGAGACCTCCTCGAGCC
Source organism: Arthrobacter sp. SD1074B (assembly GCF_056780195.1). Classification (NCBI taxonomy): domain Bacteria; kingdom Bacillati; phylum Actinomycetota; class Actinomycetes; order Micrococcales; family Micrococcaceae; genus Arthrobacter; species Arthrobacter sp. SD1074B. The sequence continues at coordinate 2,836,618 of NZ_JBRAZT010000001.1, forward strand.
GTTCGTCCGGGATGCCGCGGCCGCGGGTGACATTGCGCAGGAACGGGATGACGTCTTCCTGGCCCTCGGGGCCGCCGAAGGAGGCGAGCAGCACGGCGTCGTAGGCCTTGGGGGCCATCCGGCCTGCTTCGGTGACGGGATTCACGGCCGTGACGGCGGCATCCTGCGGATCGCGCGGGCTCATGCAAGGACCTCGGCAATCTCGGCGGCGCTGACGCGGCGGCCGGTGTAGAAGGGGATTTCCTCCCGGACGTGGTGGCGGGCCTCGGTGGCGCGCAGGTGGCGCATCAGGTCCACGAGGTCCACCAGTTCCGGGGCTTCCAAGCCCAGGATCCACTCCCAGTCGCCCAGCGCAAACGAGGAGACCGTGTTGGAGATGACCTGCGGGAAGTCGCGGCCGAGCAGGCCGTGGTCGCGGAGCATCGCGCCGCGCTCGGCGTCCGGCAGCAAGTACCACTCGTAGGAGCGCACGAACGGGTACACGCAGAGCCACTCGGCCGGTTCCACGCCGCGGGAGTACGCCGGCGTGTGGTTCTTGGCAAACTCCGCCTCGCGGTGCACGCCCATGGCGGACCAGGCGATCTCGGTGCCGGTGAACAGCTTGCTGCGGCGGATATCGCGCACTGCGCGCTGCAGCGCTTCGGCGCGGGGGCCGTGCAGCCAAACCATGATGTCCGCGTCCGCCCGCATCGCGGAAACGTCATAGCTGCCCCGGTGGACGACGCCGTCCTCCGCCAGCCGCCCGATCAGTGCTTCGAAGTCCTCGGCCGCTTCGCCGCTGCGCAGGACGTCGGCGGAGCGCTTGAAGACCGTCCAGAGCGTGAAGAACTGCTCGCCTGATTCTTCGGCTGCTGTATTTCCGGTTTTAGTGACAGATTCGGCAGAAGTGTGGCTCATGGATACCAGTCTGCCCCCTCCCCGGAGCTAAGTCGAAACCGAACACTTCTACAACGCGTAGAAGTGCTCAATTTCACAGCGGGAGGGTCAAGCCGGCCCTAGACCCTGCGCATCCGAAGGGCGACCGCGCCCGCCCCGAGGGAGACCGCGACCAGACAGATTCCCCAGCCCACCAGGGCGGAGGAGCCGGCCGGCTCCACGGAGGACGCTGCCTGCATCCTGTCACCGGACCCGGGTGTTGCCGTCGGGGATGCCTGCCTGGCGGCGGACATCGTGGTTGCGGACCGCGGCTTGCCGCTCGGGGTTGCCGACGGGGTGCCGGCGGCGCTGCCGGCCTCGGCGCTGCCGGCGTCGGCCGTGGCGGCTGGGCTCTTCGGTGCGGGCGCCGGAGCCTTCGGGCTGCCGGTCGGCTGGCCGGCAGCCGGACCCGGGGCTGCGGGGGCCGGTGCCGGGGATGAGCTGCCCGGCGCGGCGGGCGGGGCGCTTGCGCTGTGGGAGGCCCGCTGCTCCGGCGTCTCCCAGGGATCGGGCTCGGCAGACGGGTCCGGTTCCGCTGATTTTGGCGGGGCCGTGCTTTCAGTGGGCGCGGGGCTGCCGGTGCCGGATGTCGGCGAAGGGGTCGGTTCCGGGGATTCCACCAGGCCGCCGATCAGGTCATCGATACCGACTGAAATCGAGGCGGACGGCGCGTCCGGGCTGGGCGTCGGACTGGCAGCCTGGGTGGCGGGAACCCCTGCGGTGAGAGCCAGTACCGCTCCGAGCGCCGCCACTGCCGTGCCGCGTCGGAGTCCCCCATGGTGACCGGCCGGGGTTTCTGGAACTTCGGACCTGTGCATAACCATGGTCATCGACCCTAGCGGCAGAACGTCGGCGGGGAAAATTTGCCGACGGGGGATTTTCGGGCTAGCAGCCGGGCTCCCGGTCCAGCCCGGTTCCGTCCAGGCCGGTCCCGGCTGCCGGGCGTCGCGCCCGGTTCCCGGGCCCGCGGGCGGCTTCCTTCAGGGCAGCAGGGGCGCGACGTGCTTCGGGGTGTCGGCGACGATCGCCGCGAGGCCGTTTCCGGACAGCCATCCCCCGACGACGGCGAGGTTTCCCTCAGCCGCGCACAGCTGCCGGACCTGGTTGACGCGCTGCTTGTGGCCGAGCGCGGCGAACGGCAGCGCGCCGGACCAGCGCACCACGTCCCAGCCGACGACGTCGGCCGGGACGAGGGGAACGCCGAGCAATGCGGACGCGTCGTCCAGGGCGGCGTCGAACAATTCCTCGTCGCTGCGGGGCTGACGGCCGGCCGCGCTGTCCGGGATGTTGTCGCCACGTCCGTAGGAGAGCCGGAGGACGTGCCGGCCGGGCGCCGCCCGTTCGGCCAGCCAGGCCCATTTGGCGGTCGCGTGGGTGAGCGCCTTGGCGCGGATGCCGGGGCTTTGCGGAGCCACCAGCACGCCGGTGCCGCGCGGTGCGGCGTCGAGCGCCGGGCGGTCGAGCACCAGGGTCACCAGCCGCACGTCGGGTCCCGCGTCCGGGCGGAGGGCTGACAGCCCCGGCAGTGCGTCCGCAAGCAGGGCAACAGCCGCGGGGCCCTCCACGGCGACGACCAGACGCTCGGCGTCGAAACGGGCCCGGTCCGCGGTGACCCGCCAGCCGCCGGGAATGCGCTGCACTGCCTCGGCTCGGGTGCCGCTGAGCAGCGTGGCATCCAGCCCGCGCAGCTCAGCGACCAGGGCACCGACGAGGGTATGCATCCCGCCGCGGAGGCCGGCGACGGCGGAGCCCGCCTTCTGCAGCCCCTGCTGCTGCGGGCGCGAGCCCCCAGGGCCGGGCTCCGGCGTGGCCGGCCGGCCGGCAGCGGCGCGGCGCTGCGCGGCGACGGCAGCGGCGAGCGAGCCGTGCGTGCGGAGCCCGGCGCGCAGCCCGGGGGCCACCATGTCCACATCCAGCAGGGCGGGGTCGGCCGAGTGGACGCCGCCGACCACCGGCGAGACGAGCCGGTCCAGCACGCGCCTGCCCATCCGGGCACGGACCAGGGCGGCGACGCTGGTGGCCTGGGCCGCGGTCCCCACGGAGGCCGGCAGGAGGGCATCGAGGGAGGCGCGGACGGAGCCGAGCAGGCCAAGGGACCGCCGGACTTCGGGGTCCCAAGGGTTGGCCGGGATGCCCAGGACTCCGGTCCTGGGCAGCTCGCGCGGACCCTCCGGCAGCTGGACCCAGGCGCCGCCGGGGTTGGGCGGAACGATCTGCGGGCCGAGGCCGAGTTCTTCGGCGAGGTCAGCCACCGCGGCGGACCGGGTGGCGAAGGATTCCGCGCCGCTGTCCAGGGTCAGGCCGGCCACCACGTGGCTGCCCACGCAGCCGCCCCAGTCGCCGGCGGCTTCCAGCACCGTGGTCCGGACGCCGGCCCGGGCCAGCTCCCGTGCGGCGAGCAGGCCGGAGATGCCGCCGCCCACCACCACGGCGGTCGGCGCCGGTGAACCCGCATCAGCGTCGGTGGGCATGGGGGCTTACTCCGGCGCGATCGAGTGGATCAGTTCGACGACGCGGGTCAGGACCGCGGCGTCGGTTTCCGGCGGCACGCCGTGGCCCAGGTTGAGCACGTGCCCCGGCGCCGAAGCGCCGGCGGCAATGACGTCCCGCACGTGCGCTTCCAGGATCCCCCACGGTGCCGAGAGCAGCGCGGGATCGATGTTGCCCTGCAGCGGCACGGTCCCGCCGAGCCGGCGGTTGGCTTCGTCCAGCGGCAGCCGGTAGTCGACGCCCACGACGTCGACGCCGACGTCGCGCATCGCGACGAGCAGCTCCGAGGTGCCGGTGCCGAAGTGGATCAGGGGTGCCCCGAGGTGCCGGACATGGTCCAGCGCTCGGGCGGACGCCGGGGCCACGAAACGGGTGTAGTCGGCCAGGCCCAGGGAGCCGGCCCAGGAGTCGAAGAGCTGCCCGGCGGAGGCGCCTGCCTCCAGTTGCGCGCGGAGAAACAGCCCGGAGGCGTCGGCGGCCCAGTTGGCCAGGGCGGTCCAGGTTTCCGGATCCGCATGCATCATGGTGCGCGGGCCGAGGTGGTCGCGGGACGGCTTGCCCTCCACCATGTATGCGGCGAGGGTGAACGGAGCGCCCGCAAAGCCGATCAGCGGGGTGCTGCCGAGTTCAGCCACGGTGAGCCGTACCGCCTCGCGGATCGGCTCCAGGGCTTCCCAAGAAAGTTGCGGCAGGGCGGCGACGTCGGCGGCGGTCCGGACGGGCTTCTCCAGCACCGGCCCGACGCCGGGAACAATGTCCACACCGACGCCGGCCAGCTTGAGCGGGATGACGATGTCGGAGAAGAAGATCGCCGCGTCGACGTCGTGCCGGCGCACGGGCTGCAGGGTGATCTCCGAGGCGAGTTCGGGGCGCAGGCAGGAGTCCAGCATGGCCACTCCTTCGCGCACCTTGAGGTATTCGGGCAGCGAGCGGCCCGCCTGGCGCATGAACCAGACCGGGCGCCGCGAGGGCTTGCCGCCGCGGTAGGCGGTGATCAGCGGGGAGTCGGCGGTGCGGCCGTCCATCAGGGGGTGACCGGCGTCGAGCCCGCCGGGCGAAGTTCCGTTCGTTGCAGTGCTGTTCATTGCAGTGCCGTTCACGGCCGCAGCGCTAGGAGTCATGCCTTTGATTGTGCCGAAAATCGGCCCCAAAAGATAACGACAGCCTGTCAGGAGCGCCCCCGGCAGGCGCCTCCGTGGCGCGAATCACAGCCAAGGGTGGGCAGTCCCACGCCCGCCTGTTGTTCTACCGGGACACGAAAAAGCTATGATTGTCGTGCTGTGGTTCTTTTCTCATTGGTGGCTACACACGCCGACATCGACCTCGAGACCGTTGCTCAACTGAGCACCGGCGCTTCCGGGCTTGCCACATCCGCTCTCGCCGGATCGCCGGCCGTTGCGGGTGCCGTTGTCCTTGCCACCTGCAACCGCTTCGAAATCTACGGCGAAGCGCCGCAGCTTGACGACGTCGAGGCGGCCCGCGCCGCTCTGGTCTCCCAGATCAGCGACGCCAGCGGACTCAACGAACAGCTCGTCTCCCGCGCCTTCAACACCCGCACCGGCCCCGACGTCAGCCGGCACCTGTTTGCGGTCAGTTCCGGCCTGGATTCCGCGGTCGTCGGGGAACGCGAGATCGCCGGCCAGGTCCGGCGCGCCCTGATCACCGCCCAGCACGATGGCACCGCCAGCTCCGGCCTCGTCCGGCTCTTCCAGGCTGCCTCCAAGACCGCCAAGGACGTCGGGGCGCAGACGGCGCTGGGCTCGCGCGGACTTTCCATCGTCTCCGTCGCCCTGGACCTCGCGACCGACCTCTCCGAGAACCCCGACTGGTCCAGCAAAAAGGCTGTGGTGTTCGGCACCGGCGCCTACGCGGGGGCCACCATGTCCCTGCTGCGCGAACGCGGCTGCACCGACATCTCCGTCTTCTCCTCCTCGGGCCGCGCCGCCGGCTTTGTCGCCACCCGCGGCGGCACCGCCCTGGACAGTGACTCCCTGCCGGGCGCCGTGGCCGCCGCCGACGTGATGATCGGCTGCAGCGGTTCCGACAACCGCGTCGAGGCCCCGGAGCTGGCCCGGATCCGGTCCGCGTCGCCGCAGCCGCTGATCGCGATCGATCTGGCCCTCACCCACGACTTTGACCCCGCTGTCGCCGAGCTCGACGGCGTCGAACTGCTCACGCTGGAGTCCGTCCGGCTGGCCGCGCCGCAGGAGCAGGCGGAGTCCCTGAACCAGGCCAGCGGCATCGTCGCCGGCGCCGCGACCGCCTTCGAACAGGAACGTCAGGCGCGCTCGGTCGACTCGGCCATCGTCGCCCTGCGCCGGCACACCATGGACGTGCTCGACGCCGAAATGGAGAAGGTGCGGGCCCGCCACGGCTGCACCGCTGCGGCCGAGGAAGTCGAGTTTGCCCTGCGCCGGATGGTCAAGCAGCTGCTGCACGTGCCCACGGTCCGAGCCCGGGAGCTGGCCGCGAGCGGCCAGCAGGACGACTACGTCGCCGGACTCGAGGCCGTCTACGGCATTACCGTCGAACAGCCTGCGGCCCGCCGTCCGGCCTCCGGCGCCGACGCGGCGTGCCCGGTCGATCACAGCGCCCGCCCCTCAGCCGACGACACACGCGAAACTGCCTAGCCCCGGCGTCCGACGCGGCTAGCCCTGCGGCTGGTCCGATTGCGCGGCGAAGGCGTTGATGCCGGTCAGTTCGGCGGACAGCTTCCACAGCCGTTCGGCGTCCACCCGGTCCACGGCGTGGGCGTCCACTCCCCTGATTCGTGCCTCCGGCGTCCCGGGTTCCGTCGGCTCGGCAATGTCGCAGTCCTCGCAGTAGACGCCGCCCTTGCCGGCAAGCTGCGGGGAGGTGGCCGCCCACACCGGGGTCGCCGCACCTTGGGCAGGCGTCTTGAACCGCTCGTTCAGGTTGCCGTCGGCGTCCATCCAGCCCGAGGCGATCATTTCTTCCCGGGGCAGGTGGCGCTGCAGCTCGGTCATGATCCCGCCCGGGTGCACGGCGAAGGCCCGGACACCGGCGTCCTTCCCAAGCGCATCCAGTTGCACGGCGAACAGTGCGTTCGCGGTCTTCGCCTGCCCGTAGGCCATCCATTTGTCGTAGCCGGAGTCGAAATTGATGTCATCGAACCGGATGGGCGACAGCTTGTGTCCGGTGGAGGACAGGGCCACCACCCGCGCACCCTCCCCCGCGGACAGCGCCGGCCACAGCAGGTTGGTGAGCGCGTAGTGGCCCAGGTGGTTGGTGGCGAACTGGGATTCCCAGCCCGGGCCGACGCGCTGCTCCGGGCTGGCCATGATGGCGGCGTTATTGACCAGGATGTCCAGGCTGCCGCTGTCGCCGAGGAAATCGGAGGCCAGGAAACCGGCCGCGAACTCCCTCACGCTATCCAGTTCGGCCAGATCCAGGCCGGCGACGCTGACTTCGGCCAGGCCGGCGTCGTCCAGGACGTGGCGGGCGTGGCCGGCCCGCCGCGCCGGAACCATCACGCGGGCGCCGGCGGAGGCCAGCGCCCGCACCGTTTCGAGGCCGAGCCCGGAGTAGCCTCCGGTGACGACGGCGGCCTTCCCGCTCAGGTCCACCCCGGCGATGACCTCCGTCGCCGTCGAGCGCGGTCCGAAGCCCGAGCCGATCTTGTGCTGCGGGGTCAGGCTGTTGTTCTGGCTCATGGCAGTGCCTCTCCGGTTGCGGCCCGGCGGGCCGGGACAGCGTCCTCAGTGGGTGTTCAGCCCAGTGTCAGTACACCGGTTTGCCCGGCTCCACGTCGCGCACCCAGGCGAGGATCCCGCCCTCGAGGTGGCTGACGCGTTCGTACCCGGCCGCGCGTGCGGCGGCCAGCACAGCGGCTGACCGCGTGCCGGCCTTGCAATGGAACACGATATCCGTGTCCTGCGGCAGCTCGGTCCACGCGTCGCCGGCCAGGATCCTGCCCTGCGGGATCAGCGTGGCGCCGTCGATCCGGACGATGTCGAACTCGCCGCTTTCGCGCACGTCCACCAGCTGGAAGTCCTTCAGCCCGGCCTTGCGCGAGGCGAGCATGGTGGCGAGCTGGGTCGCGGTGACAGTGTGCTCGGTGCCCGCGTCCGCGGCGGGGGCGACCCCGCAAAAGGCCTCGTAGTCGGTGAGTTCGGTGATGCGAGGGGCCGCGGGGTCCCGGGAGACTTTGATTTCACGCCACGTGCCGCCGAGCGCGTCGAACAGCGCCACCCGGCCAAGCAGGGAACGCCCGACGCCGGTGATCAGCTTGACCGCTTCGGTCACCATCAGTGATCCAACGGCGGCGCACAGCATTCCGAACACGCCGCCTTCCCCGCACGAGGGCACGGAACCGGCGGGCGGAGCCTCGGGGTACAGGTCCCGGTACGTGGGCCCGTACTGCTCCCAGAAGACACTGACCTGTCCGTCAAAACGGAAGATCGAGCCCCAGACGTAAGGCTTGCCGAGGATGGCGGCAGCGTCGTTGACCAGGTAGCGCGTGGCGAAATTGTCGGCGCCGTCGACGATCAGGTCGTAGCCGGCGAAGAGCTCCAGCGCATTGGCCGCGTCCAGCCGGACGTCGTGCAGCCGGACATCGACCAGGGGGTTCAGCGCGGCGATCGCGTCGCGGGCGGATTCGGTCTTGGGCCGGCCGACGTCGGCCACGCCGTGGATCACCTGGCGCTGCAGATTGCTCAGGTCCACGGCGTCGTCGTCGATGATCCCCAGGGTTCCCACCCCGGCGGCGGCGAGGTAGAGCAGGGCGGGCGAGCCGAGGCCGCCGGCGCCGATCACCAGGACCTTCGCGTTTTTCAGCCGGCGCTGACCAAGCGATCCGATCTCGGGAATGATCAGGTGGCGCGAGTAGCGTTCCACCTCGTCCGGCGTCAGCCCGTCTGCCGGTTCAACCAGCGGTCCGGGTGCCGGTGCCGGCGTTGCGGGGGTGCCGTTTGCGGTCATCTGGGAAGCCATACTTCAATGTATGCCCGAAGATGCCGCCAGGTCATATTACCCCCGCGTAAAGTGGAGCTAACAGCGAGGGAAAGTAGGCCTACAGTGGTTCATCAGGCACCGGTTGAGCGGGGACATACCGGCAAGTCGTCGACGGGCCAGACGCGCAGCGGAACGCAGCGCTCGGCCCGGCTGCCGCGCGATGAACGGCGGGCACAGTTGCTGGCCGCCGCGCAGGAAGTTTTTGTGGCCAACGGCTACCACGGTGCCGCGATGGACGAAATCGCCGAGACGGCCCACGTAAGCAAGCCGGTGCTCTACCAGCACTTCCCGTCCAAGCGCGAGCTGTACCTGGCGCTACTGGACAGCCACCTGTCGACTCTGACCGAACTGCTGCTGGGCGCCCTGAATTCGACGACGGACAATGATGAGCGCGTGCAGGCCGTCATGCGCGCCTATTTCCACTTCATCGCCAACGATGACCAGGCGCACCGGCTCGTCTTCGAGTCGGACCTGGTCAACGACCCGGATGTAAGCGCACGGCTGGAGACGTTCAACAAGACGTTCGCTGACGCGATCGCGAAGGTCATCGCCGAGGACACCAAGCTGCCGCTCCTTGAAGCCCAGCTCCTGGGCCGCGGACTGTCCGGAATGGCGCAGGTCAGTGCCCGGTACTGGCTGGAAACCGACGGGAACCTGGACATCGATGTGGCCAGCGACCTGATCTACCGTTTAGCTTGGCGCGGAATCTCCCGCTTCCCCAAGGAGTCCTAGACTACAAATAGAGAGACCCTCGTAGGGAAGACTTGAAGAGAGAACTCTGAGACAAGGCTTGAAGAGAAAACTCGTCGAGAATCCTCGTAGAGAAACCTTGAACACTTTTATTGGCTGGGAGGCCTCGCTGTGGAAGTAAAGATCGGCATTCAGAACATCGGACGCGAAATTGCCCTCGAATCGAACCAGGACGCCGACGCGGTGGCGAAGCTGGTGGGAGAGGCACTCTCCAAGGGCACCGAACTCCGCCTGACCGATGAGAAGGGCCGCCAGATCATCATCCCGGCGAACGTCCTGGGTTACGTGGAAATCGGCGCCGAAGAGGTCCGCCGCGTGGGCTTCGGCGCACTCTAGGCCGCCCCCGCTTCGTCCCCGTCGACTGCCCTACCCGCAGTCCACCCGCAAAAACCCGAGGAGTCTGAATGCTGTCCCTGATTGTGGTGGCCCTGGTGGCCGTGGCTGCGGGTTTCGTGGTGTGGGCCAACGACAAGCGGCACGCCAAATACGGCATGGCCGTGCCGGCGGGGACCTCACTCGGCGTGGGAATGCTGAGCTGGATCACTTTCGTGGCGGCCGGCTTCGGCTACCAGCCGGGCCTGACTTGGATTCCGTGGGTCCTGCCCCTGCTGCTGGGCGTTGCCGCAGCGGTCGGGGCAGTGCTTTACCTCGGCAGGTCACGCACACGGCAGGACACCGCACGGATGACCGCCATCCTGCGCCTCTAACGGGTGCCGTGACGTTGAATGCAGTGTGGCCGCTCACCTCGGGTGGGCGGCCACACTGGTTTAACCGGCGCAAATGCCGTTAGGTCCGCTGCCACACGCCGCCTTGATTCGAGATCGGCGGCTTCGGGCGGACCGCCGTTATCCGAGCGGCCACACAGGCCTGATTTCGATCTTGCCGAATCTTGCCATCGGGTGCTTGGACGCAACCTCGATCGCCTCATCGAGATCGGCGCAGGCGATGATGTCGTAGCCCGCGACCCATTCTTTCGTCTCGGCAAACGGACCGTCCGTGACAACCACCTCGCCGGCGCGCACCGTGACAGTGGTGGCGTCCTCCACAGGACGCAGCCTGTCACCGTGACGGGCGATACCCCTGGCTTCAATCTCGGCCGCCCATTCCTCGATGTTGTCCTCGGCGGCCACATATTCCGGTGCTGTGGGATCGGTGCAGATGAAAAGCATGTAGTCCACGATGTCTCCTCTTTGTCGGTCGGTACATCAATACGACGACGGAGAGACCGGCAAAAGGACACACGGTGGAAAAATCTTTCGTCGGCCCGGCCGCCGCGCCTGCCCAGAGTCTATTGCCGGTGGACGGCGGAACGCCGGAAGTCGCCGGTCATTCCCTCCTCTGCGCCAGGGCCTCAGTACGTGGGTCCTCCTGGCTCGGTGAGCGGGTAGGTGCGCCGAATTTGGGCGACCTTGGGGTCGTTCTCGTCGGCGCCGTAGTCCGAGGTGCGGGTGATGTCCTTCCCCTCCGGGAGCTTGACGGCGCGGAAGAGAAGGGACAGGCCCGCGGCGACGATGAGGTTTATCGCAAACGCCACGACGGCGATGTAGACCTGGACGTCGGTCCCGGGGATCGCCGCGATGGAGCCGCCAAAGTGGGCTTTCGTGGCAGGGTTGACCACGTTGTAGGCCGCGATGGTGCCGTAGAGAATTCCGGCCGCCCAACCGCCGAAAAGCGCCCACCGGTGGAACCACCGGGTGTAGAGCCCTGCCACGATCGCCGGGAAGGTCTGCAGGATCCAGATACCGCCGAGGAGCTGCATGTTGATGGCCGCCGACTGATCCATGGCGATGACGAAAATCAGTGCACCAAACTTCACCACAAGCGATGCGATCTTGGAAACTTTCGCTTCCTGCCGGGGCGTGGCCTCGGGCCGGATCAGGTCGCGGTAGATGTTCCGGGTGAACAGGTTCGCCGCGGCGATTGACATGATCGCAGCGGGGACCAGTGCACCGATAGCGATGGCGGCCAGTGCAATGCCGGCGAACCAGGCCGGGAAGTGGTCAAGGAACAGCTGCGGTACCACCAGTTGCGGGTTGACGGCTCCGTTCAAGTCGATTGGCTTAGTGCCGGCGTAAATGGCCGCGTACCCCAGCAGAGCCAGGAATCCCAGCATCAACGAGTACAGCGGAAGCACTGCGGCGTTCCTGCGGATCGTGTTTCTGCTCTTGGTTGCCAGGACGCCGGTAATCGAGTGCGGGTACATGAACAGGGCCAACGCCGAGCCGAGGGCCAGCGTCCAGTACGCGGAGTAACTGCCCGCACCCGGGATGAAGACTCCCACCGGTTTACCCGTCGCAGGATTGACCGCACCCAGTTTCGCCTCAGCGGCGTCAAACATCGTGCCCCACCCCCCGAACTTGATCGGCAGGTAGATCACCGCAACGATCACGGCCAAATAGATCAGCAGGTCTTTGACCACAGCGATCAGGGCCGGAGCGCGCAACCCGGACGTGTAGGTATAGGCGGCCAAAACCACGAACGCCACAATCAGCGGCAGGTCCGTCAGCAGCACATTCTCCGAGCTGCCCAGGCCCAACACGGTGAGCACGGCCTTGATGCCGACCAGCTGCAGCGCGATGTAAGGCATGGTCGCGACGATGCCGGTGATGGCTACGGCGACCGTAAGCGCCCTGCTGCCATAGCGGCCGCCGATGAAGTCGGCCGGCGTGACGAACCCGTGCCGGTGCGAGACCGACCACAAGCGGCTCATCAGCAGGAACACGATCGGGTACAGCACGATCGTGTAGGGCACCGCGAAGAAGCCGCTGACGGCCCCGGTGGCCCACATGGCTGCCGGTACGGCGACGAAGGTGTATGCCGTGTAGAGGTCGCCCCCGAGCAGGAACCACGTCACCCACGTCCCGAAACTCCGGCCCCCGAGGCCCCACTCGTCCAGGCTGTGCAGCCCGGTCGTTTCTTCCCGGCGCCATCGCGCGGCCACGAACCCCAGGGCTGCCACCAGCAAGAAGAGGATAATGACGATCGTGAGTGCTACACCGTTGACCGGCCGGTCCGGGACGGCCAGCGGCACGGTGGCCCCGCTCATTGCTCCTCCCCCGGACCAGCCACGCCGCGGACGCTTTCGCGCCGGCGGCGGTCTTCCTTGGTGACCAAGAAATAGGAGATTCCTACCAGGGCCGCAGTGACGGGAATCCACATCATTTGATACCAGTAGAAAAACGGTATTCCGCCCAAACGCGGCTCATCGTGCGAATAAGCGGGCACAAACAACGGAACCACAATGGCGATGAGCAACAGGATTCCGGACACGACGTAGGGACCGGACTTGGCCGGTCCCCGCGTCGGCACATCAGGGCTGGACATGGACGCCTCCTCACCGAGACGGGCCCCCGGAGCGGGAAGGCTTCCCGGGACATGCCGGGGGCCGGCGGACCCTGCAGTGCAGCGGTCGTTAACACACAGAATAGACACTGGATTTAATCTTCAACAGTGCCTTTTATTCACCGTCTAAGCAGCCGAACGGGCCCCGACGACAGCCGCGCCGGGGCCACTAAAGAAACTCGGCCCGGCCTTCCATGGCGGACGAGGCCAGGGCATGCTCGCGGCGCGGGATCCGGCCCGCCCTGCGCGCCAACCTGCCGGCGATGACGGCATGACGGAACGCCTCCCCCATGACCGCCGGATCCTGGGCGCGGGTCACGGCGGTGGCGAGCAGCACGGCGTCGCAGCCCAGTTCCATCGCGAGCGCGGCGTCGGAGGCCGTGCCGATGCCGGCGTCGAGCACCACCGGCACAGACGCCCTCGAGACAATGAGTTCGATGTTGTGCGGGTTGAGGATGCCCAGGCCGGTGCCGATCGGGGCGCCCAGCGGCATGACAGCGGTGGCGCCCAGGTTTTCCAGCCGAAGGGCCAGTACCGGGTCGTCGTTCGTGTAGGCGAAGACCTTAAAGCCGCGGGCCACCAGCTGCTCGGTGGCCTCCACGAGTTCCAGCGCGTCCGGCAGCAGGGTGTGCTCGTCCGCGATCACCTCGAGCTTCACCCAGTCCGTCTCAAGCGCCTCGCGGGCCAGCTCGGCGGTGAGGACGGCGTCCTTGGCGGTGAAGCAGCCGGCGGTGTTGGGCAGCACCCGGATGTTGTTGTCCGCCAGCAGCTGGAAGAGTGAGCCGCTCTCGGCCGGCGAGTAGCGGCGCATGGCGACCGTGGTGAGTTCCGTCCCGGAGGCCACCAGGGCGGCGCCCAGTCCATCCAGGCTCGGTGCCCCGCCGGTGCCCATGATCAGGCGAGATCCCAGTTCCACGCCGTCGAAGGTCAGCGGGTCCCGGCGTGCCTGCTGTGTTGCGGCGAGTGCTGTTTCTGCCATGTCGTTCATCCTCCCTGTACCGCGGTAACGAGTTCGACGTCGTCGCCCTCGTCGAGTGCCGTCGCGTGCCACTGGCTGCGCGGAACGACCTCGGCGTTGCGGGCGACGGCGACGCCGAGCTTCCGGCCGTCCGTCGCCTGGCCGTCGGCGGCGAGCGTCCGGCCGGTAACCCCGCTGACCAGCGCGCCGACTGTGGCGCCGTCGGCGAGGGCGTGCTGCGCTCCGTTGAGCCTGATGTTCATGCTGTGGTCCTGTCTGTTGGTGAGGCGTTTGCGGGTGACACGTCCCGCGGTTCGTGCGCGGAGGAATCCGGGCGGCGGCCGGAGAACCGGTCCGGCCGGAATTGGGCCCAGCGCGGGTCCGGCTGCCCCTCCAGCAGTGCCCGGCAGACGGCGGCGGCCGCCGGGGTGAGCAGTACCCCGTGCCGGAAAAAGCCGGTGGCCACGATCAGCCCCGCGATCTCCGGCCCCGCGCCGGGGCCGGAGACGCGGCCCAGCAGCGGGGCGTTGTCCGGCGTCCCGGGCCGTGCCCTGGCCGTGGCTTCAAGCAGTTCCAGTTCGGCGACGGCCGGGAGCAGCTGCTGTGCATCGCGCAGGAGCTGGTACACACCGCCAGCGGATACAGCGCCGGACTCGGATGGCGCGTCCTCCCGCTGGGTTGCTCCGATCACCACCGTGCCGTCGGCCCGCGGAACGATGTACACCGGCACACCGCGGACCAGCCCGCGCACGGTGGAGCGCAGCAGCGGCCGAAGCCGGTGCGGGACCCGGAGCCGGAGGATATCCCCGTAGACCGGCCGCAGCGGCAGGGACAGTCCTGCCGGCAGGCCCTGCAGGTTGCCCGCCCCGAGGCCGTTCGCCACGACCGTCTCGCCGGCACGGATTTCCCCGCCGCCCTCAAGCGTGGCCCCGGCCACACGGCAGCCGTCCCAGAGCAGCCCGGCCGCCCGGCGCCGCACCGCCGTGAACCGGCTGTCGGCGGCCAGCAGCGAGCCGATCCGGGCCAGCAGCCGGCGCGGGTCAACCTGGTGGTCGGCCGGGATGTCGAAGGCGCAGGAAATGCCCGGGCTGAGCAGGGGCTCACGGCTGCGGGCCTCGCGCACCGTCAGCGGCTCCACGGTCAGGCCGCAGGCCAGCTGCACCGCCCGCAGGTCCGCGAGCGCCCGGCGGTCGGCCGCGTCCGCGCCGACGGCGAGGGTCGGCGTCGTGAGATACCCGGTGCCGCCCTCGTCGGCGCCGCCGGCCAGGGCAGCCGCGAACTCCGGCCAGAGCCGCGACGCTTCCAGCATGAGGGTCAGGAGGCCTTCCTCCTGGTAATGCAGTTCGCTCACGGGAGCCAGCATGCCGGCGGCGGCCCAGCTGGCGCCGGAGCCGGGGGCGTCGTCGAGCAGGGCGACGGTGCGGCCGGAACGGCGCGCCTCCCAGGCGATGCCGTGGCCGATCACTCCCCCGCCGATGACGGCGACGTCGTAATATTCGGCGCCTGTCCGCGGCGCCGCTCCGGTGGCGGGTGTGACGGATGGTGGGACTGATACGTCCATGGTCTTCCTTCCCTACGCCGGTACTAACCGGATCAGGTCAAGCGGTCGGCTCTGACGCCCTCTCAGCCCGGCGGCCGGTGACGGCCTGCGCGGGCTCCCGCGGTATGCGCCCAGTTTAGAGGAACTAGGCTTGTGGCATGAGCCAGGATGTCCACACCACCGCCCGCCTGTACCTGTGCACCGACGCCCGGAAGGAACGCGGCGACTTCGAGGACTTCGTTGATGCCGCCTTTACCGGCGGTGTTGACATCATCCAGTTGCGGGACAAGTCGCTGGAGGCGGCCGAGGAGCTGGAGTTGCTGGAGGTCCTGCACACCGTCGCGCAGCGGCACGGCCGGCTCTGGGCCGTGAACGACCGCGCCGACGTGGCCTCGCTCGCCGGGGCGCCGGTCTTCCACATCGGGCAAAAGGACATATCCTTCACCGCGGCCCGGGAGTTCCTGGGCAAGGGCACCGTGATCGGCATGTCCACCCACACGCCGGAACAGGTCGACGCCGCCATCGCGGCGGCCCCGGGCCGAAGCGGGCTGGACTACTTCTGCGTGGGGCCGGTCTGGGCCACCCCGACGAAGCCGGGCCGTGCCGCCGTCGGGCTGGACCTGGTGCGCTACGCCGCCGCGGCGATCGGCCGGGCCGAAGCCGCGGATGTCGGAAAGGTCTCCGGCGTGGTGCCGTGGTTCGCGATCGGCGGCATCGACCTTGCCAACGTGGAGCAGGTCGTCGACGCCGGGGCGCGCCGGATCGTGGTGGTCCGGGCGATTACCGAGGCCGCTGATCCCGCCGGAGCCGCGCGGGCCCTGCTGGCCGCGCTTGACGCCGGAAGCCACGCCGACGCGGGCGCCCGCAGCGGCGCCGGGGAAAGCTAGCCGGGAAACCTAGCCGGCGAGTCCGAGCTGGGACATCCGCCGGGAATGGCCGGCGGCAAGTTCGGCGGTTAGGGCGCGGGCGAGTTCGCCGGCCCGGGCCTCATCCGCGCCGGTCAGGCCGCCGAGGAAAGCATGTTCCACGCTGACCCGCTGGGCCTGGGTGAGTGCCTCACCGAGCAGCCGCCGGGCCCACAGCGCCAGCCGGGAGGCCAGCCGGGGGTCATCGGCGAGGGCCTCCTTGAGACGGTCCCGCAGCACCGTCGTCGCGTCCCCGGCGGACTGGACCTGTTCGATCAGTGCGGCGGTGTCGGCGTCGACGTAGCTGGAAAGGGACCGGTAGAAGTCGGCGGAGACCGTGTCGATCACGTAGGCCTTCATCAGGGACTCATGCCAATCGGCGGGCCGGGTGCGCTCATGGAAGTGATCCACCGACGGCTGGAAGGGCAGCATGGCTTCCTCCGCGTCGACGCCCAGGCCGGCCAGGTGAGCGCAAACCAGTTCGAAGTGCTGGAACTCGATAACGGCGAGGCGGCCCAGCACCGCCCGGTCATGCAGGGTGGGCGAATACCGGGCGTCGGAGGACAGCCGTTCGAAGGCCGAGAGCTCCCCATAGGCCATTACCCCCAGCAGGTCCCTCAGGAAACGGTGGTAGCGGGCGGACTCAGCCGGGGAGGTGCTCATGCTTCAAGACTAGTAGCGGAAATCGGGCTACCCTGATTTCGTGTCTCATCATCGCCTGACTCCGAGCGTCCGCCAGCAGAAGAACCAGCTGGCCCAGGCGCTCAATGCACTGCGCACCATCCTGGAACTGCCCGGTCCGTTCCCTGAAGCGGCGCTCCGGGAAGCCGAGGCGGCCGTGGCCGGCCACGAACTGCCCGAGCTGGACCTGACGCACGTGGAGTTCGTGACCATTGACCCGGCGTCCTCAACGGACCTGGACCAGGCCTTGTTCATTGACCGCGCCGGCGACGGCTACAAGGTCTTCTACGCCATCGCCGATGTCCCGTCGTTCGTCCAACCCGGCGGGGCGCTGGACGCCGAGACCCGGCGCCGCGGCCAAACGTTCTACACCCCGGACGGCCGCATCCCGCTGCACCCGGAAGTCATCAGCGAGGCGGCCGGCAGCCTGCTGGCGGGCCAACTCTGCGCGGCCTTTGTCTGGGAGTTCGAACTCGACGACGCCGCCGAGGTGGCCTCCGTACTGGTGCGCCGGGCGCAGGTCCGCAGCCGGGCGAAGCTCAGCTACCACGGCGTGCAGGCCGCACTCGACGGCGGCACCGCGGACCCAGTACTGCAGCTGCTCAAGGAAGTGGGCAGCAAACGGGTGGAACTGGAACGCCTGCGCGGCGGGGCAAGCCTGAACATGCCGGAACAGGAAATCGAGCAACTGCCCGACGGCGGCTACCGGATCGTCGCCGCGCCGCCGCTGCCGGTGGAGGACTGGAACGCCCAGATTTCACTGATGACCGGCATGGCGGCAGCGGAGCTGATGCTGCAGGGCAAGGTCGGCATCCTGCGGACCATGCCCGCTCCGGACGAGAGTTCACTGCGGCACTTCCGGCGCCAGACCGGCGCGCTCGGCAAGCCCTGGGACGGCCAAATCAGCTACGGCGAATACCTGCGCACCCTGGACCCTACCGACCCGCGACAGCTTGCCATCGTGCACTCGGCCGGGATGCTTTTCCGCGGCGCCGGCTACACCCACTTCGACGGCGCCGTCCCGGAGGACGCCATCCAGTCCGCCATCGGCGCGGCCTATGCCCACTCCACCGCCCCGCTGCGGCGCCTGATCGACCGCTTCGTCCTGGTCATCTGCGAGGCCCTGTCCAACGGCGCCGAAGTTCCGGGCTGGGCCCGCGAAGCGCTCCCCTCGCTGCCGGCCATCATGGCGGCCTCGGACCAACTGGCCGCCAAGCTGGAGCGGCTGTCGCTGGACACCGTGGAAGCGGCCCTGCTGAGCAACCACATCGGGCAGGAATTCGACGCCGTCGTCATCTCCGGCTCAAAGCCGGCGAAGAACGGCAGCACGAACGGCAACGGGAAGGGCAACGGTAACGGGAACGGCCCCTCGGGAATCGTGCAGATCGCCGAGCCCGCCGTAACGGCGCGGTGCCCCGGCGAACTGGAATCCGGCACCCAGGTCCGGGTGCGGGTCATATCCTCGGACATCGTGACGCGGGAAGTCCGGCTCGAACTCGTGGGCTGATGTCACGCCCCAGTTTGCACCCCGAAGCCACGCCGCTGCCGCGCCACACCGCCGGCCCCGGTCGAGGTTCCGAACGGCGAACAGCTAGACTGGAAGGGTAGTAATGGATGCCCGGTCGTTGATTTCCATGTTTTTCGAATTCAACAAGCCCGCCCCTACGCGATCTTGAGACACACCCGCTGGTCCCAGTGCCAGCATTTAGATAGCCCGCGATCGGCTTCCACTGGACTTGCTTGCGCCTCTTGAGCGTGCTCCGGAACGGCCCTGCGCCGGACCCGTTGAGCATGCAGCGCAGCCCAAATGAATAAGGAAACTCCCCTGTGAGTGAATTGCACACGCACCAGCTTCTGACCGACGAATCCGGCACGGAAACGATCGAGCCGGAAGAAACCATCATCTCGGACGAAACTCCGCATGAAATCGCGGAAAAGTCGTTCGCCGACTACAACGTCCGCGCCGACATCGTTGAATCCCTTGCCGACGCCGGCATCACCCACCCGTTCCCGATCCAGGCTATGACGCTGCCGGTTGCCCTGGGCGGCCACGACATCATCGGCCAGGCCAAGACCGGCACCGGCAAGACCCTTGGCTTCGGCATTCCGGCCCTGCAGCGCGTCATCGGACGCGACGACGCGGGCTTCGCAGACCTCCCGGCCCCCGGCGCACCGCAGGCCCTCGTCATCGTGCCGACCCGTGAACTCGCGGTCCAGGTCGCCGGCGACCTGCAGAACGCGGCCCGCAAGCGCAACGCCCGCATCACCACGATTTACGGCGGCCGCGCGTACGAGCCACAGGTGGAGTCGCTGCAGCAGGGCGTCGAAATCGTTGTTGGCACCCCCGGCCGCCTGATCGACCTTTACAAGCAGAAGCACCTGGTCCTGAAGAACGTCAAGATGGTCATCCTCGACGAGGCCGACGAGATGCTGGACCTCGGTTTCCTGCCGGACGTCGAGACCCTCATCGCCGGCACCCCGGCTGTGCGCCAGACGCTGCTGTTCTCCGCCACCATGCCCGGCCCGGTCGTCGCGATGGCGCGCCGCTACATGACCAAGCCCACCCATATCCGCGCCGCGGATCCCGAGGATGAGGGCCTCACCAAGCGCGACATCCGCCAGCTGATCTACCGTGCCCACAGCATGGACAAGATCGAGGTGGTGGCCCGCATCCTGCAGGCTCGCGGACGCGGCCGGACCATCATCTTCACGAAGACCAAGCGCACCGCCGCCAAGGTCGCCGAGGAACTCGTGGACCGCGGCTTTGCTGCGGCCGCCATCCATGGCGACCTCGGCCAGGGTGCCCGCGAGCAGGCGCTGCGCGCCTTCCGTAACAACAAGGTCGACGTCCTCGTCGCCACCGACGTCGCCGCGCGCGGCATCGACGTCGACGACGTCACCCACGTGATCAACTACCAGTGCGTCGAAGACGAGAAGATCTACCTGCACCGCGTCGGCCGCACCGGCCGTGCGGGGAACAAGGGCACCGCCGTGACCTTCGTCGACTGGGACGACATGCCGCGCTGGGGCCTGATCAACAAGGCCCTGGGCCTGAGCGTGCCCGAACCGGTTGAGACCTACTCGTCCTCGCCGCACCTGTTCGAGGAACTGGACATCCCCGAGGGCACCAAGGGCCGCCTCCCCCGCGACAAGCGGGTGCTCGCCGGCGTCGACGCCGAAGTCCTCGAGGACCTCGGCGAGACCGGCAAGAAGAACGCCCGTCCCAGCGCACGGGACGGTGCCCGGGACGGCGCCAGGAGCAGCGGACGCGACTCCGGCCGCTCCGGCTCCCGTGAAGGAGGACGCGAAGGCGGACGCTCCGGCTCCCGTGAAGGAGGACGCGAAGGCGGCCGCGAGAGCGGACGTTCCAGTGAGCGCCGTCGTCGTTCGCCCGAGAAGGAAACCGTAACCGGCCCCGCCGAGGCAGCCGCCCCGGCAACGGCGAGCGCTCCGACCGAGGTGGACCGCGCCACCCGCGCGCGCCGCCGGACCCGCACCCGCCGCCGCGACGGCGAAGTGGTGGCCGGCGAGGCTCAGGGCGGCGCTCCGGCACGCAGCGCCGAGGCCTAATCCCCTTCATGGCTGACACCGTCTGGGCGCCGGACGGCAGCAACCTGGTGGTTCACGCGGACAACGCGGAATTCCTCCCGACGCTGCCGGACGGCGCCTTCACACTCATTTATGTGGATCCGCCCTTCAACACCGGCCGGGTCCAGCGGCGCCAGGAAACCAGGATGGTGCTCAACACCGGCGGCGAGGGCGACCGGGTCGGCTTCAAGGGCCGTTCGTACGACACGATCAAGGGCGCGCTGCACAGCTACGACGACGCCTTCAGCGACTACTGGTCCTTCTTGGAGCCGCGCTTGGTCGAGGCCTGGCGGCTGCTCGCCGACGACGGTACCCTGTACCTGCACCTGGACTACCGGGAAGTGCACTACGCCAAGGTCATGCTCGACGCGATCTTCGGCCGCGAGTGCTTCCTCAACGAGATTATCTGGGCGTACGACTACGGAGCCCGGGCCAAGTTCCGCTGGCCGACCAAACACGACAACATCCTCGTGTACGTCAAGAACCCGGCGAAATACCACTTCGACAGCGCCGAGGTGGACCGGGAACCGTATATGGCCCCGGGGCTGGTCACGCCGGCCAAGCGCGAGCTCGGCAAACTGCCCACGGACGTCTGGTGGCACACCATCGTCTCGCCGACCGGCAAGGAGAAGACCGGCTACCCGACGCAGAAACCGGAGGGCCTGATCCGGCGGGTGGTCGCGGCGTCGAGCCGGCCTGGCGACTGGTGCCTGGACTTCTTCGCCGGTTCCGGCACGCTCGGCGCCGTGGCCGCGAAGCTAGACCGGAAATTCGTCTGCGTGGACCAGAACCAGGCCGCCGTCGACGTGATGGCCAAACGCCTCGCCGCGCACGCGCACTTCACCGCACTGCCCGGTTCAGAACCCAACTAGCTCGCACCAGTTGTCGTTTTGACGCGCTTCGGAACGACAACTAGTGCGAGTCAGTTGGGCGGCGCGGTCAGCTCCAGCTCTTGATGAACGCGTGCACGGCGTCGGCGATCATCTGCACAGCAATCGCGGACAGCAGCAGGCCGGCGATCCGGGTGACCAGTTCGACGCCGTTCTCGCCCAGGGCGCGCTGCACGACACCGGCGAAGCGCATCGCCAGGTAGAGGGAGGCCAGCGTGACGGCAATCCCCAGCCCGACGGCGAGGTATTGCGCCATGCTGCCGGAGCGCTGGACGAACACCATGACTGCGACGATCGCGCCCGGGCCCGCCATCAGCGGGGTCCCGAGCGGCACGAAGGCGACGTTCTTGTACTTCGCCGCGTTCTCCTCGCCGCCGGTAGAGCCGGTGAGCAGCTGCAACGCGATCAGCACGAGCAGCAGGCCGCCGGCCCCCTGCAGCGCGGCGAGCGAGATGTGCATGTAGTTCAGGATGGACTGCCCGAAAATCGCGAAGGTCACGATGACGCCGGTGGCGACAAGCAGCGCCTGCAGCGCGGACAGGTTGCGGTCCCTGGCGTCCATCTGTGCCGTCAGCGACATGAAGATCGGCACCGTCCCGGGCGGATCCATGATCACAAACAGCGTGACGATCACGGAGGCCAGGAGCTGAAGGTCGATCCACTCCATTCAGCGCACCACGGACGTTCCGGTACCCAGTTCCTCGATCCGCGCAAAGACCTCGGGGGCGGTCAGATTCTCACCCAGCAGGTTCGGTTTGCCGGTCCCGTGGTAATCAGAGGAACCGGTCACCAGCAGGCCGTGCCGTTCGGCAAGCCGGCGCAGGAAGGCACGGCCCTCCTCCGGGTTGTCCCGGTGGTCGATTTCCAGCCCGGCCAGCCCGGCGTCGATCATCTCCCGGTAGGTGCGGTCCCCCACGATCCGTCCGCGGGAGGACGCCACGGGGTGCGCGAACACGGGCACCCCGCCGGCGTCGCGGACCAGTTCGACGGCGTAGGCGGGCTCCGGCGCGTAGTGCTGCACCCAGTACCGGGAGTGCGAGGTCAGGATCGATTCGAACGCTTCGCTGCGGTCCTCGACCACACCTGCGGCCACGAGGGCGTCGGCGATGTGCGGCCGGCCCAGCGTGGCGCCCGGCGCGACGTGGTGGATGACGTCGTCCCAGGTCAGTGGATAGTCCTCGGCGAGCAGGCTGACCATCCGCTCGGCCCGCGTGAAGCGGGCGTCTTTGGCCTTGGTGATTTCCTCCAGCAGCCCGGCGTGGGCCGGGTCGTGGAGGTAGCTGAGCAGGTGGACGCTGATGCCCTCGCTGGTGCGGCAGGAGATCTCCATGCCGGGGACCAGGGCGACGCCGAGTTCCCGCGCTGCGGCGGCGGCCTCCGCCCAGCCATCGGTGGAGTCATGGTCGGTCAGGGCGACGACGTCGAGCCCGGCGCCCGCAGCGGACGCCATCACCTCCGCGGGCGCTTGGGTGCCGTCGGAAACATTCGAGTGGGCATGCAGGTCTATCCTCACCTCCCCAGCCTAGTAGATCTGCCGCCGCGGCTTGTTGGCCTAAGCCGCGGCGCTGGTGAGACGATGGGACGGTGAACGATGCAGATAACACCCAAGTCTCCGCTTCCCAGCCCCTCGACGAGCGCGTCAACAACCGCTCGCAGCGGCCCAGCTCCGATGCCTTCAAGGCCTTCATGGCCAGCAACTGGGCCCCGTCCCGGCAGCAGCTGCCCGAACTGGACGCCGTCGCCGGCCACGCCGCCGCCCGCCGCCGGGCCATCTCAGAGTTGTTCAAAGGTGAACGCCTGGTCATCCCCGCGGGTCCGCTGAAGGTCCGGTCCAACGACTGCGACTACCGCTTCCGCCCGCACTCGGGCTTCGCGCACCTCACCGGCCTGGGCCTGGACCACGAGCCGGACGCCGTGCTGATCCTGGAGCCGGCCGAGGAGGGCAAAGGCGACGACGGCGGCCACCACCACGCAACCCTGTACTTCCGTCCGCTGGCCGGCCGCGACACCGAGCAGTTCTACGCCGATTCCCGCGCCGGAGAGTTCTGGATCGGCGCGCGCCCCACGCTCGCCGAGTTCCAGGCCAAGCTCGGCCTGGAAACCGCCGACCTGAGCGAACTTGAGCTTGCCATCACCAAGAACGTGGGCGCCCCGGAAATCGGCGGCATCTCCATCCGGCTCGTGCGCAAGGTGGACGAGAACATTGATGCGCTCGTGGACACCGCCCGCTACAACACCGCCAAGGACCCGGAGAACCTGGACCTTGGTGTGCTGGATGCCCTCGACGAAAAGCTCAGCGAGGCCCTCTCCGAGCTGCGCCTGATCAAGGACGAGTGGGAAGTCGAGCAGATGAAGACGGCCGTGGCCGCCACGGTGGAGGGCTTCACCGAGGTGGTCAAGGCCCTGCCGCGGGCCCTCACCCACCGCCGCGGCGAGCGCGTGGTCGAGGGCGCATTCTTCGCCCGGGCCCGCGAGGAGGGCAACGAACTCGGCTACGACACCATTGCCGCTTCCGGCAACAACGCCACCGTCCTGCACTGGACCCGCAACACCGGCAAGGTCAACGCCGGCGAGCTGCTGCTGCTGGACGCCGGCGTCGAGGCCGACTCCCTGTACACCGCGGACGTCACCCGCACCCTGCCTGCCAACGGCACCTTCTCCGAGATCCAGCGCAAGGTCTACGAGGCTGTGCTCGACGCCGCCGACGCCGGCTTTGCCGCCGCGCAGCCCGGCACCAAGTTCCGCGACATCCACACCGCGGCCACCACCGTCCTGGCCGAGCGCCTCGCCGCATGGGGTTTGCTGCCGGTCTCCGTCGAGGAAGCCATCAGCACCGAGGGCCAGCAGCACCGGCGCTGGATGCCGCACGGCACCAGCCACCACCTGGGACTGGACGTGCACGACTGTGCCCAGGCCAAGCGCGAGCTGTACCTGGACGGAATCCTGGCGCCGGGCATGGTCTTCACGATCGAACCCGGGCTGTACTTCAAGGAGGAAGACCTCGGCATCCCGGCGGAATACCGCGGGATCGGCGTCCGGATCGAGGACGACATCCTGATGACGGCCGACGGCCCGGTCAACCTGAGTGCCGCGCTGCCCCGCAAGGCCGACGACGTCGAGTCCTGGATGGCGGGCATTTACCAGGAAATCGAAGCCCAGCTCCCCTAGCAAAAGGGGACGAAGAAAGGGCGGGCTGCCGGAGTGATCCGGCGGCCCTCCCTTTCTTCTTGGGGCCAACCCTGCTGGCACGAACCATGGCGTCTGGGCTGAAGCTAACCGCTCATCGTCCTCATCTGTGCGGCACTCGGCCCGTCGCCCCCTTCGTTGCGGTCTCCTAGGGACCTCACTTCCACCCTGCGCCATAGACTGCGGGCGAATCCGGTGAAATGCTGGCGGAACCGGACGATGACTGCACGCCAGGGGGCAGCAAAATGTGGGGAATGGGATTGAAGCGGCGGATCGCCCGGCCGCAGGGCATGCGTATCACCGTCGAAGACCATGTGCAGAACATTAAGATGCTGCTCTTCATCCGGCAGGCGTGGTCCATCGCTCGGGACATAGCCATTCCGGAACTGAGCCCTACGCCGGACACCGGAACTTCGCGGATTCCGAATGAGCCGGGCCGCGAAGTCTGGGAAAAACGGTGGAAGCACGAATGGGACCGCAGTTGGGCCTGGTTTGATTCCAGGGAAACCCAGATTTCGCCGACCTCGCAGGACGGATTGCGGGAGATCCCAGCCCCCGGGCAAGGCTTCCATCGAGTAGTTCCGCCCTTTTGGCCTGCCCAGTACGGCGAGGCGGGCTTTGATCTCATGGCATTCAATGCCTGGGA
Source organism: Arthrobacter sp. SD1074B (assembly GCF_056780195.1). Lineage (NCBI taxonomy): Bacteria > Bacillati > Actinomycetota > Actinomycetes > Micrococcales > Micrococcaceae > Arthrobacter > Arthrobacter sp. SD1074B. The sequence goes on from NZ_JBRAZT010000001.1 coordinate 2,861,483, forward strand.
CGTACTGTCCCATCCGGCCTTTCCCTCGTACGCGGAAAGAGACAGCACCCCGGCGCTTATTGCTGCATGGAAGGAAGGTCTGACAACGGTCATAGGGCTTCCCCTTAAGGGATACTTCGCGCATCGTCTCAATGACAGCCATCTGGTGGTCTCCCATCAGACAAGAAAAGACCCCGAGTCTTACAGCTTGGCACTCAACTCCTGGCGCAGAGATTCCGGCAGCCAAGACGTGGTGGGAGCAAAGTGATGAGTCGTAAAACCTCGTTCGCGCTAGGTGCCGCGCTTCTCATCTTCCTGCTCTCGTCCCTCTTTGTGCAGGTATGTGCCTTGCCCGCAGCGGTAGAGAGGGTGGTTTCGCTTTTCCGCGAGGTCAGGGCTCTCACCGTTCCGGCCATCGTATGGGGAGTCTGCGCGGTCGCCTGCTGGCAAGCCATTGCCGTCATCGGATTGCAGCTAGTCCGTCGTGCCCATGGCCACCGGGACGACTCGATTCCCTATGCGTGGTTACGCGCGACGGCGGGTTGCCTGCTCGCATTCATCGTGCTGGTCGCGTCAGCCTTCATCGCACTGAACGGGATGGGGTACACGCCCCCAGGCGTGATGCTCGCACTCATCGCCGGAGGCCTCATCGGTTTGACCGCGCTCGGATCGCTGGTGCTTCTCCTTGGAAATGAAGGTTCCGTCCGGAGAGCGGACGGAACCTTCATTATTGGGAGACACACAGGCCTCGATTGCAACCGGTAGGCGAGAGGGACCGCATAGTTGCTGTTGTCTTGCCGCGGCTCGCGCCGGCGTTCAGCAGCTCCTAGCGCTGTCCGCCGCGCTGTTCGTCCTGCTGAGTTGCCCCGTGCTGCGCCGGCCCCTGCTGTGGGTGCGGGGCGGTGTCGGTGACCCGGACACCGTACTGCGGGCGGCCGTCGGGCAGGTCCGGGTAACTGACACCGGAGGGACGGACCGGCTCCGGTTCCGGTGCGGCGGCCCCGTCGGCGGCCGGCTGCTGGCCGGCGTCGGAGGTCCGCTGGCCGTACGGGTCGCTCCAACCCGCCGGGCGCTGCGGCATCTGGCCTTGTTCCGGCTGGCCGGGCTGGCCGGGCTGCTGCGGGCCGGGCTGCTGGGAACCCTGCTGGAAGGGCTGGTGCTGGTGGTCGTGCTGCTGGTAGCCCGGGGCGGAGGCATCGTGCTGGGTCATCGGCAGCTGGTGCAGCAGGCGCCGGGCCTCATGGGCGGCTTCGAAGCCCACCACTACGTCGTAGTTCGTAGCCACCACCTGGCTGGTGGAGGTGAAGTCACGCTTGCCGCGCTGCATGGCGTAGGTGACGATGCCGAACAGCATGAAGAACGCCGCACCCATCAGCACGGAGGTCACAATCGAGAAGTAACCGCCGGACTCGGAGAAAAAGGAGAGCATAACGCCCACGAACAGGCCGAACCACATGCCGCTCAGCGCGCCGGAGAGCGCCACGCGGGGGTAGGTTAGCCGGCCGGTGACACGCTCCACCATCTTGAGGTCGTTGCCGACGATCGAGACCAGCTGCACGGGAAACTGCTGATCCGCCAGGTAGTCCACCGCCTTCTGGGCGTCCAGGTAGGAGTTGTAGGAACCGACGGTCTCTCCCTTGGGGACAGCGCGGGACTCGTCCGCCCCGCCGGGAGCGCCGGCCTTTGGACCACCAAAAATGTTTGACATACGCCCATTCTCGCCCATCCAGCTGGGCGGCGGCTGCAAATTCAGCTAAAAGAGAGCAGACTCGGTAGCCTGTAGGGGTGAGCACAACTCTTTCGCGGGTATTTGTCGCGCGCCTCCTCGGACTGGACGTCTTCGACCCCCTGGGCGACCGTCTGGGCCGGCTGCGCGACGTGGTGGTGCTCTCCCGCGGCAACCGGGGCGCCCCGCACGTGGTCGGCATCGTCGTCGAGGTCCCCGGCAAGAAGCGGGTGTTCGTGCCGATGACCCGCATCACCTCTATCGACCAGACCCAGGTCATCTGCACCGGGCTGGTGAACCTGCGCCGCTTCGAACAGCGCGGCGCGGAAATGCTCGTGGTCGCCGAGATGTTCGACCGCCGCGTGACCCTCGCCGACGGCAGCGGGGACGCCACCATCGAGGACATCGCGATGGACCGGCACCGCTCCGGCGACTGGTTCGTCAGCAAGCTCTTCGTCCGCCGCGGCCACTCGCTCTCGCCCCTGAGCCGGCTGCGCCGCAACGAGACCATGATCATCGACTGGGCCGATGCCCAGCAGGGCGCCCGCACGGAGCCCCAGGCCGCCACCGCTTTCGTCGCCACGCACGAGGACCTCAAGCCGGCCGACTTTGCCGAGGCGCTGCAGGAGATGAGCGACAAGCGCCGCTTCGAGGTGGCCAGCGAACTCCAGGACGAACGCCTCGCCGACGTGCTGCAGGAAATGCCGGAGGGCGACCAGGTGGAAATCCTCTCCGCCCTCGACGTCGAGCGCGCCGCCGACGTGCTGGAGGAAATGGACCCCGACGACGCCGCGGACCTCCTCGCTGAACTGCCCAGCGCGCAGGCCGAGGAACTGCTGCAGCTGATGGAACCCGAAGGCGCCGAGGATGTGCGCCGCCTGCTCGAATACGACGAGGACACCGCCGGCGGCCTGATGACCCCTGTCCCGGTCATCCTGCCCCCGGAAGCGACCGTCGCCGAGGCCCTCGCCCACGTCCGGCGCGAGGAGCTCTCCCCTGCGCTGGCCTCCTCGATCTTCATCGCCCGGCCGCCGCTGGAGACGCCGACGGGCCGCTTCCTCGGCGTCGTGCACATCCAGCAACTGCTGCGCTACCCGCCGCCGGAACCGCTGGGCAACCTCGTGGACAAGAACCTCGAACCGGTCTCGGACCAGGCCCACATCAGCGAAGTCGCGCGCGCCCTCGCCACCTACAACCTCAACTCACTCCCCGTGGTCAACGACGACGGCCGGCTCGTCGGGGCGGTGACTGTTGATGACGTGCTTGATCATCTGTTGCCCGATGACTGGCGCGCCCACGAGGACGACGCCCCGATAAGGAAGCTTGGAGGCCGCATTGGCTGATATCAGCACGCAACGGAACTCCAACGTCCGCCCGGGAGCACGAACCACCGGCAGCCTCGACACCCCGCTGAGCGGCCGGCAGCGGATCCTGCCGAAGTTCTCCCCCAACCCGGATGCCTTCGGCCACGCCACGGAAGGCTTTGCCCGCTTTATGGGCACGCCACAGTTCCTTGTGTACATGACGGTGTTCGTGGTCGTCTGGCTGGGATGGAACACCTTCGCTCCGCTGGAGTGGCAGTTCGACTCGCGGGCCCTCGGCTACACGCTGCTGACCCTGATGCTGTCGCTGCAGGCTTCCTACGCCGCCCCGCTGCTGCTGCTGGCGCAGAACCGGCAGGACGACCGGGACCGCGTCTCGCTGCAGCAGGACCGCCAGCGCGCCGAACGGAACCTCTCCGACACCGAGTACCTGACCCGGGAGCTGGCCTCGCTGCGCATCGCCCTGCGCGAGGTCGCCACCCGCGACTACGTCCGGGCCGAGCTGCGCAGCCTGCTCGAGGACATGCTGGAGGCACAGGAGGAACTACGCAGCCACGACTCGTCCGCCAGCGTCCACGAGTCCCCGCGCGAGAAGGTCAGGGAAAAACTCAAGGAACGCCGCGACAAGCAGCGCAGCCCCCGCACCCAGCAGATCCCCCGCGTCCGGACCGAGGGCAGGCCGGACAACCCGGAACCGTCCGCCCCACGCCCCCTCCCCGAAAGCTGAGCCACACCCCGCAATGAGCATCCCGCACGGATCAGCCCCGGCCGCCGCCCTGGAACAGGCCGTGCACGCGGCACTTGCCACCGTCATCGACCCGGAACTGCGCCGCCCCATCACCGAGCTCGGCATGGTTGAGGCGGTGAACGTCTCCGACGACGGCCGGGCATCGATCACCGTGCTGCTGACCATCGCGGGCTGCCCGCTGCGCGGCACCATCACCGCGGACTGCGAGGCGGCGCTGGCCGCCGTGCCGGGCGTCACTGCCGTCGACGTCGAACTCAAGGTCATGCGCCAAGACCAGCGCGATGCGCTCAAGGAGCGGCTGCGCGGCCCCGGCGGTGCGCGCGGCATCCCGTTCAATGCCCCGGGCTCCCTGACCAAGGTGTATGCCGTGGCGAGCGGCAAGGGCGGGGTGGGAAAGTCATCGGTCACCGTGAACCTGGCCTGCGCCCTCGCGGCGCAGGGGCTTCGGGTGGGCATCGTCGACGCCGACGTGTACGGCTTCTCGGTCCCTGCGCTGATGGGCATCCGCCAGGCACCCACCCAGGTGGACGACATGATCCTGCCGCCGGTGGCCTACGGGGTCAAAGTCATCTCCATCGGCATGTTCGTCACGGGCAACCAGCCGGTGGCCTGGCGCGGGCCGATGCTGCACCGCGCCCTGGAGCAGTTCCTCACCGATGTCTACTTCGGCGACCTGGACGCCCTCTTCCTGGATTTGCCGCCCGGCACTGGCGACATCGCCATCTCCGTGGCCCAACTGCTGCCCAAGGCGCAGATCCTGGTGGTCACCACTCCGCAGGCCGCGGCCGCTGACGTGGCCGAGCGGGCCGGGGCGATCGCGGTCCAGACCGGGCAGTCCGTGGCCGGCGTGGTGGAAAACATGTCGTATCTGGAAATGCCCGACGGCGGCCGGATGGATCTGTTCGGCAGCGGCGGTGGCGCCGTGCTCGCCGAGCGGCTCACCGCTACGGTCGGCGCCGAGGTACCGCTGCTGGGCCAGATCCCGCTGGACATCCTGCTTCGCGAAGGCGGGGACAGCGGGGTCCCGCTGGTGCTGGGTCGCCCCGAAACGCCGGCTGCGCTGGCCTTGGCGGGCATTGCCGGCAAACTGGCTTCCAGCCCCCGCGGGCTCAAAGGCATGCCGCTGGGCCTCCAGCCCCGCTGACGCGCGCCGGACCCGCTCCTGCCGGGGTTTCCCGCTTAGGGCTTAGGTGGCCTCGGAGTCGAACGGCGCGGCCTCGCCCTCGGGCAGCCGCTCGACGACCCGCGGGGGCCGGCGCTCCTCGGCGGTGGCCACCGCCGCGGGTGCACCGGCGCTCATGGGCTTGGTGTCGTCCTCCAGCAGCGCTTCCTTGATGATCCGCCGGGGGTCGTACTGCCGGGGATCGTATTTCTTCCAGTCCACATCGTCGATGTCGATGCCGACTTCTTCCTTGATCTGCTCCCGGGCGCCGGATGCCATCCGTCGGACTTCCTTGACGATGTTGGCCAGCTTCTGGGTGTATTCGGGCAGTCTGCTGGGACCGATCACCAAGAGTCCGATGATCAGCAGAAGTATGAACTCCGGTCCGTTGATTCCAAGCACTCTAGGAAGATTACCCTCTCACTCCGGTGCGCGACGATTCGGCCGAGACCCCGCTGCGGCCCGGTCGGCGGGCCCCGCCAAGCGGCGATGCGGGCGCTCCGCATCATCGGGCGAGCATCTCCACCATGCGCTCCAAGCCGCGCTCCAGCCGGGCAGGGACCGCCTCGGAGGCCGGCACCGCCGGAACCGTGGCGGGACGTGCGTGCACCAAGGCGCCCACGCCGTCGTCGGCCTGTTCTGCCGGGAGTTCGGAGATATACGTGAAGGTGGCTGCGGAGGTCCGGTAGATGGCCCGGAAGGGGTCCTGCCGGTTGACCCAGAGCTGCCCGGCCGGCAGGGCGGGGGCGTCCGCCGCGGACGGGCCCAGCGGTGCGGCGACGAAGCCGTCCTCGGTGGCCGGGTGCCCGGTCAGCACGTTCACCGGCGGCGCAGTAGCCGGCTGGCCCGCACCGGGCCGGGCGTCCGCCGTGCCGGAGGGGTCCGCGGTGCCCGGGTGGTCGGCGGTGCCGCCGGAATGCTGTTCCAGGACAGTGGCGAAGTGCCGGCCGTCGGTGAGGCGAAGCTCCAGGACCTCCGAGCCGTCAGCCACGCCGCCACGGGCCCAGACGAGGTGGTAGCCCAGCTCCCGCAGTTCCGGGCACGCCCAGCCCCGGGCACGCAGTTGAGCGAGCTGCCCGGCGTTCAGTGACCCGGCGGGCGCGACGTCGGGTCCGCTGCTGAGCTTCCATGCGGCGCCCGCGACGCTCTCGGCGGAAAGCGCCGGCCCGGCGTCGCTCCGGGCGGCGAACGCCGAGGTGAACGCTTCATCGGCGGGGAGGGCCGTTTCGCCGCCCATCAGGTAGGCGGCGCCGCCCATCAGGACCCCGCCGGCAGCCAGAGCGCCGGCGATCCGTGCGGAGAGCCGTAAAGGCCTCCCCCGGTGCGGCTCGCGCTGCTGCCGGGTCCCCGGGGGCCGCGGATGCGCGGGAGCACCCTCTGCAGCAGCGTCCTGTTGTCCGGCGGCCAGCGCGCCGGTGCGGGCCAGCAGGCGGGCGGTCAGGTCCTCGCTGGCGGCGGGCACAGCGGCACCACGGAGCCGTTCGAGGTATTGGCGTTCGCGCTGCTGCCGTTCACGGCACACAGCGCACCGCTCAAGGTGTTTCCGTTGCCGGTGCTGCGCCCTGCCGGCCGGTTGCGCACCGAGCCGGGTGCGCCGCAGCCTGCGGCCGAAGTATTCGCACGCAAGGCCACCCAGGAAATGTCTCAGCCGACCCATTGCCCGGTTCAGAGGAGGCCGGCGATGCGCGGCATCTTGATCCGCGGCTTCAGGGACTGCTTCGCGGCCGGCTGCGGCCTGGGGTCGCGGTGGGCGAGCTTCTCGCGGAGCATGGTCCGTCCACGGTGGATACGGGACCTGACGGTGCCGAGTTTGACGTCCAGCGCCACGGCGACCTCGTCGTAGGACAAGCCTTCCAGATCGCACAACACCACGGCGGCGCGGAAATCCGGCGGCAACTCCTCCAGGGCGGCCTGCACATCCAGGTCCAGGTTGTTGAATTCAAAGCTTTGTTCCGGGCCGGGCTCGCGGCCAGGGATGCGGGATTCGGCGTCTTCGGCCAGCGCGTCGAAGCGGATCCGGCTCTTGCGCCGTGCCTGGTCCAGGAAGAGGTTGGTCGTGATGCGGTGCAGCCAGCCGTCAAGGGTGCCGGGCTTGAAGTTCTCCAGCGACCGGAAGACGCGGACGAAGACTTCCTGGGTGAGGTCCTCGGCGTCGTATTTGTTGCCCGTGAGCCGGTACGCCAGGCGGTAAACCTTGGCGGAGTGGTTGGTCACTACCTCTTCCCACGTCGGCCTGACCCACTCGGCCTCGGCCGTGGGCTGGGACTCATCAGTTACAGGGACAGCTGCCAGAACCGACATTGTCCACTCCCCTCGCGGATGGTGCTTACGCCTGGATGGGACTTGCTGTTGCAAGCTCCTACACCCCTAGATTCGGCGCCGATCACCACGCGGATGAGCGGATAACCATCATTTCAAAATAAGCTGGGAATTTCCTGACGTCGCCCGTTCTTCCGCCCACGGCGGAAGGCCGAAGAGCCTGCCGAACGCAGTACGCTGTATGAAACACTCCCCTCCTGCCCGGAAAGCGATACCCATGAGCGCCGATAAGTCCACGAGCTGGTCCTACGCAGAAGATCTGCCTGCCGAGGATGAGGTTTTGTTGCACGCGCGCGAACGGTCTTTCGAACTGGGCGTCACCCCGATCGGGCCCGGCGTCGGCGCCGTCCTGACGGTCCTCGCCGCCGCCTCGAAGGCGCAGACCGCGGTGGAAATCGGCACCGGCGCGGGCGTCTCCGGCGTCTGCATCCTGCGGGGCCTCGGCCCGCAGGCCGTCCTGACCACGATCGACGTAGACGTCGAGCACCTGCGCGCCGCACGGGAGTCCTTCCAGGAGGCCGGCAGCCCGGCCAACCGCACCCGGACCATCTCCGGCCGCGCCGGCGACGTGCTGCCGCGCCTGACGGACGGCGCCTACGACCTGGTGTTCATCGATGCGGATAAGCCCAGCTACCCCAGCTACGTCGAGCAGGCCATCCGGCTGCTGAAGTCCGGCGGCCTGCTGATCGTCAACGACGCCCTGGACAAAGACCGGGTTTCCAACCCCGCGGCCCGCGAGGCAACCACGGTTGTGCTGCGCCAGATCGGCAAGTCCATCCGCGACGACGACCGGCTCGCCTCGGCCATGCTGCCCACCGGCGACGGGCTGCTGGTGGCTGTCAAGAAGTAGCCCGGACGCGGCAAAGGGCCCGCCGCCATCAGGCTGCGGGCCCCTTCGAGCGCGACGAAGAAGCTATTCGGTAACGCCGACCAGGCATTCCTTGAGGTTTGTCGCTTCTGCAGCGTTGAGTTCGACCACAAGCCGTCCCCCGCCTTCGAGCGGAACCCGCATGATCAGGCTGCGGCCCTCTTTGGTCACTTCCATAGGGCCGTCGCCGGTGCGTGGTTTCATAGCCGCCATGAGGAATATCCCCTCCAGTAGTCCCGTGACTTACCAGCCCGGCCGGGCTGTGTCCGCTTGGTCAAACAAGCCGCCCGGCGGCGATGGAGCAGCCGCCGTGGCTCAACACTCAGTTTTCCTTGCTTAGGCCCTATTATCCCGTAATTACGCGCTTGTAGCTAATCGATGGACTTTCCCCGGCCCCAAGGATTGCCGCATTCCCGGTCCACAAAGGTGTCCGGCGTCACGGCGGATAGTCGCCGCCGCCGGGCAGTTCGGCCCACGCCCACAGCCACACAACCCACACGATCTGTAGCAGTAAAAACATGATAATAACCGTGCCGCGGTAGGCGCGCGAACGCGAGACCAGGGCCGCACTGAGGGCCAGCGGGAACAACGGCAGGAGCATACGGAAAGTGCTGGTTTGCGGGTGCAGGAACACCAGCAGGTACCCCACGTAACAAACGCACCAGAGCCGCAGTTCCGTGCCCAGCGCAGCAACCGGCCTCGACATCATCAACAGGACGAAGGCGGCGACGAAGACGAACGGCGCCAGCAGCCCGAGGACTGGCCCGAACAGCTGGACGCCGGTATCGAACCATGGTCTGAACGGCACCAGGTCGTGCCCGCGCCACACGGTTTCGGTCTTGGTGTAGGCCTGGACGTCGCCGGTGGTAGCCCAGGCGATGGCGGGCCACAGCAGCGCGCCGACGCCACTGGCGGCCGCCAGGCCGGCCAGGGACCACAACTCGTGGGGGCTTTGCTGCCCACGGGCCGGGCCGTGCTGGCCGTGTTGGACATCGAGGGCGGACCGGCCGCGGAACCGGGCGGCGAGGTGCGGGTACACGCGGGAGAGGAACAACAGGCCGGCCATCGCGGCGAACGGCACGCCCGTGGGCCGGGACAGGCACATCAGGAGCACCACCGGAATGGCCCGGAGGTACCGCCGGCGAACCACCAGCAGCAAGGCGCCGGCCAGCAGCAGCAGGTTCAGCGACTCCGCGTACGGCACCTGCAGCACCGCCGCGACAGGAAAGGTGCTGAAGAACAACGCGCCCCAGAGCGCGGTGCGGTGCGTGGCCTTGAGCCGGAAGAGACGGTACACCACCAGGGAGGCCGCCAGCCCGGACAGCATGGCGATGACCGTCAGCGACGCCGCCGGAGCGATACCGCTCAGCCCGGTGAGCGCGCGGCCCAGCAGGGGGAAAAGCGGGTAGAAGGCCCAGGCGTTTTCCTGGACGTTGCCCGCCTCGTCGGTTGGTAGTTCGGTGGGATAGCCGTTCCGCAGGGCCTCGCCGTACCAGCGGGCGTCCCAGATATTGATGAAGTTCCAGTAGTCCGGTTTCGCCGGAAACCAGGGGTTCACGCCCTGATGCAGGGCGGCCGCCATGAAGATGCACGCACTGACCAGTCGGGCGGCCACGAAAAGGCCGCCGACCTGCAGCCACCACGGCCAGCGGGCAGCGTGTGTGCCGGCTGCGGTGATCCGGCTCCACACGGCAGAGTTAAGGCCGTTCTGCGCCGTTGCGTTCACGGGGCGGGATCCGGCGCGGGGGCGGCGTCCCGTTCCGGCTGCGCGGAGTCGGACTGCGCGGGTTGGAGCTGCGCGGGTTCGCGCAGCGTGCTTTCCAGCTCCGTACGGAGGCCGGCAATTTCGCGGTCCTTCCGGGCGATCTGGTCCCGGAGCTCGTCGAGGACCTGGTCCACCTGGTCCATCCGGTAGCCGCGCACGCCAACGGCGAACCGGATGCGGTCGACGTCGGCGGGTGCGGCATCCGCGGGCAGCAGCACGGCCGGCAGCGAGGCCACCGGCTCATCGAAGCCGTCGTTGAAGGGCTGCTCACCTCCGCGGCGGCGGAAGATCCGCGGGGCCAGGTCGGTGCCGACGAGGATGGCGACGGCGGCCAGCACGACCGCCACGAAGACCAGGAAGAAACTCACAGCTCCATCGTGCCAGACGCGGCCGTGCGGACTGCTCAGCCCCGCGGGCCGTTGCCGCCGCCGCCGGTGCCGTTGTTTCCGGCGCTGCCGTTTCCAGCGCTGGGGTTGGTCCCGTTCGGGTTGCGGTGGCGGGCGGCACCTTCGACGATAAGTTCGACGGCGAGCGCCGGATCATCGACCACCTGCACCAGGTCGAGGTCTTCCTCCGCCATCATGCCCTCGGCGACCAGCGTCGTCTGGATCCAGTCCAGCATCGGGCTCCAGAAGGCGGTGCCAATCAGCACGATCGGGAACGAAGTCACCTTGCGGGTCTGGACCAGGACCATGGCCTCGAAGAGCTCATCCAGGGTGCCGAGCCCGCCGGGGAGCACGATGAATCCCTGAGCGTACTTCACGAACATGGTCTTGCGTGCGAAGAAGTAACGGAAGTTGATGCCCAGGTCCACCCATTGGTTCATGCCTTGTTCGAAGGGCAGCTCGATCCCGAGGCCCACCGATACCCCGTTGCCTTGGACCGCGCCCTTGTTGGCCGCTTCCATGGACCCGGGACCGCCGCCGGTGATCACCGCCAGGCCAGCTTCGGCCAGTTTGCGGCCCACCTCGACGCCGAGCTCGTAGTTGAGGCTGCCCGGAACGGTCCGGGCGGAGCCGAAAACACTGACTGCCGGCCCGAGGTCGGCGAGGGCGCCGAAGCCTTCCACGAATTCGCTCTGGATCCGCAGGACCCGCCATGGGTCGGTGTGCACAAACTGTCCGGGGCCCTTGGTGTCCAGCAGTGTCTGGTCGGACATCGTGACCCTGGCCGCCTTGCGGCGCAGTTCCAGCGGCCCCTTGTGCCGGATGCCGTTGGCCGGCGGTGCGTCCCGCCGCCCGGGACCTGCCTTCGGTGCGGCGTTCTGGTCTTCGGTGGGCTGCGGCTCGGTACTCATGCCCATAGGCTAGCGCGGATCGGCGGGTCCGGCTCCGCGGCACGTCGGGCCCGGCGGACCGTGCTGCAGCACCCTGACCTGCGGATATCTCTTGGGTCACGATGTCGACCAACTCCGAGTGATTGGGGTCATAATCCGCTAATGTTCGCTAGATTCTTCTTATGACTACTCAAGTGCCCGGCGATGCCCTCGTCTCCCTGAATGCCGTCAACAAGCATTACGGCCAGTTGCACGTCCTCAAGGACATCAATCTGAACGTCCGCAAGGGAGAGGTCGTTGTTGTCATCGGTCCCTCGGGCTCCGGCAAGTCAACGCTCTGCCGCGCCATCAACCGGTTGGAAACCATCGACGACGGCGTCATCACGATCGACGGCAAGGAACTTCCCGCAGAGGGCAAGGAACTGGCAAAGCTGCGCGCCGACGTCGGAATGGTGTTCCAGTCCTTCAACCTGTTCGCGCACAAGACGATCCTGGAAAACGTCACGCTCGGCCCGATCAAGGTCAAGGGTGTGTCCAAGTCCGAGGCCGACAAGGACGCCATGGCACTGCTGGAGCGCGTCGGCGTCGGACACCAGGCTCCGAAGCTGCCGGCCCAGCTTTCCGGCGGGCAGCAGCAGCGTGTCGCGATCGCCCGGGCCCTGGCCATGAAGCCGAAGGTGATGCTCTTCGACGAGCCCACCTCCGCGCTGGACCCGGAAATGATCAACGAGGTCCTTGACGTCATGATCCAGCTGGCCAAGGAAGGCATGACGATGATCGTCGTCACCCACGAGATGGGCTTCGCCCGCAAGGCAGCCGACCGCGTGGTGTTTATGGCCGACGGCCAAATCGTCGAGGACGCGACGCCCGAGGAGTTCTTCACCAACCCGAAGAGCGACCGGGCCAAGGACTTCCTGTCCAAGCTCCTGACCCACTAGCCGTTTCCCGTTTCGCATCCGGACCGCCAAACGGCGGTCCTCCAATGAAAGGAATGTCATGAAGGCATTTTTGACCCGGAGGAAGTCCCTCCTCCTTGCGGCGTCCGCGGCCGTGGCCCTGTCCTTGAGCGCCTGCGGAGGCGGCAGCTCCACGGGCACCAACCCGCCCGTCGCGGAAAAGCCGAGCTTCGCCGCTGATACGACGATGGCCAAGCTGGCCTCCGCCGGCAAGATCACCGTGGGCACCAAGTTCGACCAGCCGCTGTTCGGTCAGAAGGGCCTCGACGGCAAGCCTGTCGGTTTCGACGTGGAGATTGCTAAGCTGCTTGCCGCAAAGCTGGGCATCCCCGCCGACAAGATCGAGTGGGTCGAAACGGTATCCGCCAACCGCGAAGAATTCCTCAAGCAGGGCAAGGTGGATATGATCGTCGCCACCTACACGATCAACGACAAGCGCAAGAAGGAAGTCGACTTCGCTGGCCCCTATTACGAGGCGGGCCAGGCGCTGATGGTGAACAAGGACAACACCTCCATCACCAAGCCTGAAGACGTCAAGGGCAAGAAAGTCTGCTCCGTGACGGGATCCACCCCCGCCGACACGATCGTGCAGAAGTACGGCGCAATCCTGGTCCCGGCCGCGACATACTCGGCCTGCCTTGAGCCGCTGCGCAACAAGCAGGTTGAAGCCATCACCACCGACAACGTCATCCTGGCCGGCTTCGTCGACAAGGAGCCCGAAGCCTTCAAGCTCGCCTCGGACGAAACCTTCACCAAGGAGCCTTACGGCATCGGAGTGAAGAAGGGCGACACCGCGTTCCGCAACTGGATCAACGACCAGCTCGAGGAGTTCGCTAAGAACGGCGACTACAAGAAGGCCTGGGAGGCAACCGCCGGCAAGGTCATCAAGACCGCCCCGGAACTTCCCGCCATCAACCGTTACTAGCCAGGAGTGGCGGTCACGGCCCACGTTCACGGCCCGTGACCGCCACTCCCGTCTTCCGCTCGACCCCCTCAACGCAGCTGAAGGACCCTATGGACGTCATCATTGAGAACCTCCCCCTGTATTGGGAAGGCTTTCTCAGAACCCTGTTCCTTGCCGTAGTTTCCGGCATCATCTCCTTGGCCGTCGGCACCCTGCTGGCCGCGGCCCGTGTCTCGCCCGTGGCAGCGTTGCGGGGGTTCAGCATGTTTTACGTCGAAATCGTCCGTAACACCCCGCTGACCATCGCATTTTTCTTTGCCGCCATAGTCCTTCCCCGGCTGGGCGTCACTTTCCAGCAGTTCGAAGTCGCCGCTATCATCGCCCTGAGCGCCTACACGTCGGCGTTCATCGCGGAGGCCGTCCGCTCCGGCGTCAACAGCGTCCCCGTGGGCCAGGCCGAGGCCGCCCGCAGCATCGGCATGAAGTTCAGCCAAGTACTCTCCCTGATCATCCTGCCGCAGGCCCTGCGCACAGTGATTCCGCCGTTGATCAACATTCTGATCGCCCTCGTGAAGAACTCCTCGGTTGCCGGCGCCTTCTTTGTCCTCGAACTTTTCGGCTACGGCAAGCAGCTCGCCAACGCCAACGGAGACAAGGTCCTCTGGGTCTTGGTCGGCGTGGCGTTCTTCTACCTGCTCATCACGGTCCCGCTCGGTATTCTGGCCGCCCGGGTTGAACGAAAGGTGGCGATCGCCCGATGACGTCTGTACTTTACGATGTTCCTGGGCCCAAAGCCCGGCGTGTTTCCCTGATCGCCTCCATCATCGGCTCGCTCCTCATCGCGGGCCTGTTCGCCTTGGCCATCGTGACCCTGGCCGGCCAAGGAATCTTTGAGGCGCGGAGGTGGGAAATTTTCGGGAATCCGGACGTCTGGAAGCTGATCGGTGACGGGCTGGGCGCCACGCTTGCTGCGGCCGCATTGGCAGCAGTCATCGCCTTCCCGCTGGGGCTCATCATCAGCCTGCTGCGCATCTCGCTGGTACCGGCCATCCGCATCCCGGTCCGGGTGGTGCTGGAATTCCTGCGCGGCATGCCCGTGGTGCTCATGATGTTCTTCGTGCTTCTGGTCTTCGGCACGAGCTCCTACATCGCCGTCGTTGCCGGTCTGGTGCTGTACAACGCGGCCATCTTCGCGGAAATCATCCGCGCCGGCATCCAGTCGCTGCCGAAGGGCCAACGGGAGGCCGGCCTGGCGATCGGCCTAACGAGTTTCCAGTCCCGGCTCTTCATTGAACTTCCGCAAGCGATCCGCCGGATGCTGCCCTCGCTGGTAGCGCAGCTTGTGGTCCTTTTGAAAGACACCTCGCTCGGCTACATCGTCGCGTACGGGGAACTGCTGAGGGCGGTCCAGGTGATGGCCGATTTCCTTGGACCCCAGTTCCTGTTCCCAATCTTTTTCGTCGCTGCTGCCATCTACATCCTCATCAACTTGGCAGTCTCGCGCCTCGCGATTTGGATCGAGAGGCGCGGCTCCAAGAAGGCCGCCGGCGGCACCGCCCACGTTCCAGTGGGCGTCGAAGCCAGCGCTCCCGTTTAACACCGGCTAAATACAAGAGGTCCGGGACCCCCCGTCGGGTTCCGGACCTCTTGCGTTGGTGCTTTCCTGGGCCGCTTGGCTCCCGGCGCGCTACACGCCCAGCCAGCTCCGCAGCGCCCGCAGGCATTCGCGGATCGCCTCGGCGTCCACGTGCTCGTCGTCCTTGTGCGCAAGCAGCGCGTCGCCCGGGCCGAAGTTCACGGCAGGTACGCCGAGCTCGCTGAACCTCGCGACGTCGGTCCAGCCGTACTTGGGCTTCGGCTCCGCACCCACGGCGGCGACAAAGGAAGCGGCGGCGGGGTGGTTCAGGCCTGGGCGGGCCCCGGCCGCACCGTCGGTGCGGACCAGGTCGAACCCGGCCAGCAGTTCGCGGACGTGCTCTTCAGCCTGTTCCAGGGATTTGTCCGGCGCGAAGCGGTAGTTGATCTCCACGACGCAGCGGTCCGGGATGACGTTGCCTGCGGTTCCGCCGTTGACCCGCACGGCGTTGAGGCTCTCCCGGTAGTCCAGGCCGTCCACGGTGACGGTCCGGGGCTCATAGGCGGCCAGCCTGGTGAGGATCGGCGCCGCGGCATGGATGGCGTTGCTGCCCATCCAGGCACGCGCCGAGTGGGCCGCCTCGCCCACTGTGGTGGCCTCGAAGCGGATGGTACCGTTGCAGCCGCCCTCGACGGTCCCGTCCGTGGGTTCCAGGAGGATCGCGAAGTCGCCTTCGAGCAGGCCCCCGTGGTTGCGCACCAGCCGGCCGAGGCCGCTCTTGACCCCCTCCACTTCCTCATGGTCATAAAAGACGAAGGTGACGTCCTTGTCCGGCTGCGCGCCGCCGTCGAACAGCCCAGCCGCCAGCGCCAGCTGCACCGCAACGCCGCCCTTCATGTCGGTGGCACCGCGCCCGTAGAGGATGCCTTCCCCCGGCGCCCCGGAGGGCCAATAGGAAGGCAAGGTGCCCAACGCGCCGTCGGTGGTCGGCAGCGGGACGGTGTCCAGGTGCCCGGCAAGGATGACCCGCTCGTTCCGGCCGAGATTAGTGCGGGCGATCAGCGCGTCGCCGTCGCGGGTCAGCTCGAGCTGCGGGATGGCACGGAGCGCGTGTTCCACGGCATCGGCCAGCCGGCGCTCCTCCCCCGAGACGCTGAAAATGTCGATGATGTCCGCGGTCAGCAGGGCAACGTCCTGGCGCAGGTCCAGGCGGGCGGGGGCAGTGTGCTCAGTCACCGTTCCACTGTATATGCCCGCTACCCCACCCGACCGACTCGCAGTTGTTGTCGTTTTGGGGCGCTTCGGTTCAGGCGGTGATTACGACAACCAGTGCCAGCCAGTTGGGCCGTCACCGGTTTCGGGGAGCGCAGGGGCCCTCTATAGACTTGACGCATGACTGAAACCGCTTCTGCTGCCGTGCCCGCCGACGCCCGCTCCGCCTACGGATACGGAGTCGCGACCATCGCCCTCCGTAACGGTGAAGCCACCGTGCTGGACGTCTGGTTCCCGGCTCCGGCGCTTGGAACAGCGCCGGAAAACCTGCGCGACGTCGCCAACGCGGACCAGGCGCTGCTGGACATCGCCGCCCACGGAACCGACGCCGACCGCGGCACCGAACAGAAGGTCGTTTTCGTCCAGATCCACCTCGACGAGGCACCGGCCGACACCGCGGACGCGTATCTGCGCCTGCACCTGCTCTCGCACCGCCTGGTGCAGCCGAACAGCATCAACCTGGACGGCATTTTCGGCAAGCTGCCCAACGTCGTCTGGACCAACTTCGGCCCCGCCGCCGTCGAGGACTTCGAATTGACCCGTGCCCGGCTGCGCAAGCGCGGCGCCGTCACCGTTTACGGCGTGGACAAGTTCCCGCGGATGGTCGACTACGTCATCCCCTCCGGCGTCCGGATCGCCGACGCCGACCGGGTCCGCCTGGGCGCGCACCTGGCCGAAGGCACCACCGTCATGCACGAAGGATTCGTGAACTTCAACGCCGGCACGCTCGGCACGTCCATGGTCGAGGGCCGTATCTCCGCGGGGGTAGTGGCCGGCGACGGCTCCGACGTCGGCGGCGGCGCCTCCATCATGGGGACCCTTTCCGGCGGCGGCAAGGAGAAGATCTCCCTCGGCGAGCGGGTCCTGCTCGGCGCCAACTCCGGCGTGGGCATCAGCATCGGCGACGACTCCGTCGTCGAGGCCGGCCTGTACGTCACGGCCGGCACCCGGGTGCGGGTGGCCGGGCCGAAAGACGCCGACGGCGAGGACACCAGCCGGATCGTTAAGGCTGTCGAACTATCCGGCGTCCCGAACCTGCTCTTCCGCCGCAACTCCTCCACCGGCGAAGTGGAAGTGCTCCCGCGCCGGGGGCAGACCGTTGAGCTCAACGAGGCTCTGCACGCGAACTAGGCAACGGCGGACAACCGACCGGCTGAAGCATGGACCGGCCCTGGCGGGCCCGAGGGAGTAGTTACGTGGCACGCAGAGGTGGCTGGCGCCGTCGGATCGTGCTGTTACTGGCCCTGGCCATGGTGGCGGGCGGCATCTACACAGCGATGGGGTTCCTGCAGCGCTCGGAAACGCTGATCACCGAGCGCTGCACCGCGGTGGGCGCCGGCGGCGAGGACCTGGCCACCGACCAGGCCGCGAATGCCGCACTCATCAGCGCGACGGCGGTCCGGCGCGGGTTGCCCGCGCGCGCCGCGAGCATCGCCCTGGCCACATCCATGCAGGAATCGAAGTTGCGCAATATCGGCCACGGCGACCAGGCGGGCCCGGATTCCCGTGGCTTGTTCCAGCAGCGGCCCTCACAGGGCTGGGGCACCGAGGATCAGGTGATGAACCCGTACCACGCCACCAACGCGTTCTACGATGCGCTCGAAAAAGTTCCGGACTACGAGGTAATTCCCATCACCGAGGCCGCCCAGCGGGTCCAGCGTTCTGCGTATCCGGGTGCGTACGCCCAGCACGAGGCCATGGCCCGGGCTTTCGCCTCGGCCCTGACCGGACAGACCGCCGCGGGCCTCGATTGCTCGCTGCGCAAGCCGGAGGCCGCCGGGGACGCCGGCCGGGTCCGGCAGCGCCTGATGGCAGCGTTCGGCACCCTCCCGGCAACGGTGGCCGGACGGACGGTGGCGGTCCAGGCCCAGGACACCCGGGCGTGGGCCGTGGCGCAGTGGGCCGTGGCCAACGCGAAGGCCCTGTCCATCACCGAGGTCCGCGTGGACGGTCAGCACTGGTCCCGGCTCTCGCACGACGGCTGGCAGCCAGCGGACGGGCCGGCGGGGCAGGTCAGCATCACCGTCGCGGAAAAGCCGGCGCCCTAGCCGCTGGCGCGGGCACCCGGGCCTCAGACCAGCAGGTCCACGACCGGCTGGACGTAGCTGCGGAACAACTCCGGCTCGGACAGCAGCGCCGAGCTCATGATGATTTTGTCCGGCTCCAGGTACCAGGCCCGCGGCTCGGCGAGGGGAAGCTCAATGATGGTCAGCTCGAAGTCGCGTGCAGCCCGGCCGACCTCAAGCAGCCGGTCGTCCACCATGTCGGCGAGCAGCTGGGTGGCCCCGCTGGCATCCCGCTCCGCTTCGAGCGCCAGGTACTCGCCGCGGCGTTCCCGCGCCCAGCTGAGGGCGGCGCCGAAGTGGGCCTGGAGGACCCGCCGGAGGGCCGGGGAGTTGCCGAAGGCGCGGAACCCCGGCGGTCCCAGCTCGGGCTCCATCTCCGGGTGGGCCTTAAGCAGTTGCGCCCACCACGCCTCCCACTCGGTTTTCAGGGCCGGCATGCCGCCGACTTCGTCAATCAGATGGGAATGGTCGGAGGACCGGATCTTCGGGGCCACGTGGCAAAGTGCGGGGTGGCCCGCGGTGTCCAGGCCGGCAGCGTCACGGACGTAGAGCGCTATGAGCATTGGACCTGAGGTGTCCATGGTGATTCGCCAGCCGGGACCGCCTGTGTGGTGCATCCGATTTGCCTCCCTTGGCAAGACGTACTTTTCCAGTCTATTCCTGAAGGTAGCGCACGTTAATGGCTGGCATTGCGGCGGCCCAGGCTCGCCAGATGGGCTTCCAGTACATCGTGGCACATTTGCGCCGTCATCCATTCCGGCTGCAGCAGGGCGTGCATGGTCAATCCGTCCAGCACGGCCAGCAGCCGCTCGGCCTCGGTGATCAGTTGCTGCTGCCCGGCGCCGTCCGCGGCCCCGCCGTTGCCGGCCAGGTCCATCATCAACCGGCCCACGACCGCGGCCACCGCGCGGTGGCTGCGGTCGGCTTCCGCAGCGAGGAAAGACCTGGTGCGGGCGGCGTTCTTGAAGGCCATCCAGACGCAGGCATCAACGGCACGCTCCTCATCCAGCGGCAACAGTTCCCCCAGCAGGGTTAACACGCCGCGGCGGTGCTCGGCCGACCCCGGGGCCGTCCCCGCCAGCCTGGCCTCGGCGGTCTCCAGGCGGCCGGCGATCCGGTCCACCACGACGCCGAAGGAGTGGGCCAGGAGTTCGTCGCTGCTGGCGAAGTAGTGCCGCACCGAGCCCACCGCCAACTCAGCTTCGTCGGCCACTTCGCGCAGCGAGGCCCGTTCGAGCCCGTCTGCCGCGACGATCCTGAAGACGGCTTCAACAACTTCCTGGCGCCGCAAAGCAGCGTCGACAAATTTGGGCATTGCTCCTTTTTAGCACGGATGTGCCCTCATGCCGTCGCTCCACGCCGGTCACACCCGCAACTCCAGCACCACGAAGGGCCCACCAACGACGCCGGCCGCACTCCTCTTGCGTGAGGTGCGCGGCCGGCGTCGTTAGCGGGTCCTGGCTTAAACGGAAGGGTAGTTCCGTTCCGGCTCTCCCGTGTAAAGCTGGCGCGGACGGCCGATCTTGGTGTTCGGGTCGCTGATCATTTCGCGCCACTGCGCGATCCAGCCCGGCAGCCGGCCGATCGCGAACAGCACGGTGAACATCTTCTCCGGGAAACCCATCGCCTTATAGATCAGTCCGGTGTAGAAGTCAACGTTCGGGTAAAGCTTGCGCTCGATGAAGTAGTCATCCTGCAGGGCCTTGTCCTCGAGGCGGAGCGCGATGTCCAGCAGCTCGTCGTTGCCGCCGAGCTTGCTGAGGATCTCGTGCGCGGTGGCCTTGACGATCTTGGCACGCGGGTCATAGTTCTTATAGACCCGGTGCCCGAAGCCCATCAGGCGGACGCCGTCTTCCTTGTTCTTGACCTTTTCCATGTAGTCCTCGGGCTTGATGCCGTCGGCCTGGATCTGCCGGAGCATCTTGAGCACGGCCTCGTTGGCGCCGCCGTGGGCGGGGCCGAAGAGCGCGTTGATGCCGGCCGAGACGGAGGCGAAGAGGTTGGCGTTGGAGGAGCCGACCAGCCGGACCGTGGAGGTGGAGCAGTTCTGCTCGTGGTCCGCGTGCAGGATCAGCAGCAGGTCCAGGGCCTTCGCGACCACCGGGTCCACCTCGTACTGCTCCGCCGGAAGGCCGAAGCTCAGGCGCAGGAAGTTTTCCACCAGGTTGTGGGAGTTGTCCGGGTACAGCATCGGCTGGCCGACGGACTTCTTCAGCGCGTACGCGGCGATGACGGGCATCTTGGCCAGCAGGCGGTAGGTGGACACCTCCACTTGCTCGGCATTAAACGGGTCCAGCGAGTCTTGGTAGAAAGTCGACAAGGCCGACACGGCCGAGGACAGCACCGGCATCGGGTGGGCGTCGCGGGGGAAGCCGCTGAAGAAGCCCTTGAGCTCTTCGTGCAGCAGGGTGTGGTGCCGGATGCGCTGGTCGAAAGCCTCCAGTTCGGTCGGCGTCGGCAGGTTGCCGTAGATCAGCAGGTAGGAAACTTCCAGGAAGCTGGAGTGCTCGGCGAGCTGCTCGATCGGGTAGCCCCGGTAGCGCAGGATGCCGGCGTCGCCGTCGATGTAGGTGATGGCCGATGTGGTGGCCGCGGTGTTCATGAAACCGGGGTCAAAGGCAACGGCGCCAGTGTGCTTCAGCAGCTTGGAAACGTCATAGCCTTCGTTTCCCTCAACAACCTTGATGCGGGGGAGCTCGAGCTCGCCGCCCGCGTGACGCAGGATTGCGCTGGTGGTCTCAGTCATGGATTCTCCTCATGAGGCATCGGGGCCCCTGTTGAAAGCTTGATCCAACATCTGGTGCGGCCGCCCACGGAACCTGTATCTGGACACGGATTCCAACGGCTGCGCTGCCTTCTTGTGGAAAGCCACCATTGATAGTCAGTTAAAAACTACCGCCAGTTCGCGGGTGGCACTAATCCGGAGGGTCTCCAGGGCGACCAAATCCCCCATCTTGTGGCCCGTATCACAGCTTTGTTACGGTCCCGTAGCCAGCCGCTCGACGGCGGCATCGATCCGCTCGTCGCTGGCCGTCAGCGCCACCCGTATGAAACCGTTGCCGGCGTCGCCGTAAAAGACGCCGGGGCCGACGACGATGCCGCGCTCGGCGAGCCTGCCGACTGTGTCCCACGTGGCCTCGCCCGCGGTGGCCCACAGGTACAGCCCGGCTCGGGATTCGTGGATGGTCAGGCCGAACCGCTCCAGGGCCGGCACGATCCGTTCCCGCCGTCCGCGGTAGAGGTCCTTCTGCGCCGCCACGTGGGTATCGTCGCCGAGTGCCACGCGCATGGCTTCCTGGACCGGGTAGGGCACGATCATGCCGGCGTGTTTGCGGCTGTTCACCAGGTTCGCCATGATAGCCGGGTCACCGCCGACGAATGCGGCCCGGTAGCCGGCGAGATTTGACTGCTTGCTCAGCGAATAGACCGCCAGCAGGCCGTCGTGGGAGCCTTCCGCGACCTGTGGGTCGAGGAGGCTGGGGACCGGCGCGCCGCCGCGCTGGACGTCCCATTCGCCCCAGCCGAGTTCGGCATAGCACTCGTCCGAGGCGACGACCGCACCGAGTTCCCGGGCTTGGCGGACGATCCGCCGCAGCGAAGCGGCGTCGCGGACGCCGCCGGTGGGATTGGCCGGCGAGTTAACCCATACGAGCCGCACGCGCGACCGGGTCCCGGCGTCGAGCTCGTCCAGGTCGTCCGCCGCGACGTGCTCGGCCCCGGCGAAGGTGGCCCCGATGTCGTAGGTGGGGTACGCGACGGTCGGGCGGACGACGACGTCGCCGGCTTTGAGTCCCAGCAGGAACGGCAGCCACGCCACCAGTTCCTTGGACCCGACCGTGGGCATGACGTTCAGCGGGTCCAGGCCGGGGACGCCGCGGCGGCGTGCAAACCAGGCTGCGATCGCTTCCCGCAGCGCCGGAGTGCCGTGCACTGTCGGGTAGCCGGGGGCGTTAGACGCCGCCCGCAGCGCCTCCTGCACCAGTGCCGGCGTGTCATCGACGGGAGTGCCGATGGAGAGGTTGGCCATTCCCCCGGGGTGCTCCGCGGCCCGCGCGAGATACGGGGCCATGGCCTCCCACGGGTAGTCGGGCAGGCTGAGTCCGAAGCTGCGCACCGCAGATGTCACCGGGGCGCCGTCCTAGTTGTCTTGGTTCTGCGGCGGCAGCGCAGCGATCATGGGGTGGTCCGTGTGGGTGTTGCCGATCTTGGCTGCGCCGCCCGGGGAACCGAGCACGTCGAAGAACTCGACATTGGCCTTGTAGTAGTCGGCCCATTCCTCGGGGGTGTCGTCCTCGTAGTAGATGGCTTCCACCGGGCAGACGGGCTCGCAGGCGCCGCAATCGACGCACTCATCCGGATGGATGTACAGGGAGCGTTCACCTTCGTAGATGCAATCGACGGGGCACTCTTCAATACATGCCTTGTCTTTGACATCTACACACGGCTGCGCGATTACGTACGTCACGTCCCTGGCCTCTCCACGTTGGTTCCGGCGTCCCGCCGGTTCTTGCTCCCGGCCTGAGCGCCGGGCTGCTAACTTCCGAGCCTATTATCTCCCAGTCTGATCCCACGAACCTAGCCGGGCGTCACAGAGCCCGCGCGCCCTACTATGAACTGGTGAGTTCACCGATCCCCCAGCCGCACCAGTTCCTCTCCGACGCGCCGCTGGGCACCCGCGTGGTAGTGCGCTACCGGATCGAGGGCGGCCTCCTCACGGACGCTCTCGGCGAACTTGTGGGGAGAGCCGACGGCGGCTGCACCGTCCGCACCCGGCGCGCCGACGTCGTCATCCCGCTGCGGCTCGTCGTGGCCGCCAAGGAAGTGCCGCCCGCCCCGCCGCGCCGTTCCCCTGGACATGCCCTCCCTTAGCCCGGCCCGCGGGACATGCCCTCCGCTAACCCGCCCCCACGGGACATGCTCTCCTTGCACCCTGAGCAATGGACATAATGCCCTTATGCCCATCCTTGGCCGCACGGGCGGGGCATGTCGCCTCGCGCCCGGCCGGGCCAGTGGAGCATGTCCATCGTTGGCTACGGATCCGGCACATGTCACTGGGAGAGCGCAGGGACGGCGCGTGTCCAAGGGACATCGACGCCGGGGCAGCGATACCCGTTCTCAGGCGGCCGCGGATATCCGGCTCAACGCCTCACGGACCATGGCGACGAATTCGTGCGGGCGGTACTTGAGCAGCGCGTAGGTTACGACCAGCGTGGGCACGCCAAGCCGCGTGGTGACGTTCCACCGTCGTCGGTCTTCTTCGAAACTCACTCGGTCCATATGAAAACCGGCCCCGTCGGCTTCGATTCCGAGCCGGCCGTCCACCATGAGGTCCAGATGCCCCATCCCCGGTATGTTCACCTGCGACTCGACGTGGAAGCCCGCCCGCCGCAGGAGGTACCGCGCCACACATTCGATGGCAGACTGCGACTGCGGAACGATGGCTGCGGCGATTCGCCGTTCGCGAGCGTCGCTTCTGCCGGCCAGGCGTTGTCGAAGTCCTGACAGTGGAAGGCCCTTGAGAACAACGGCGGATTCGGCGATCACGAGGCCCTCCAGCTCCGGCAGGCAGCGCAGGCTCTGAACCACGGTGTCCAACAAGGTCGGCGGGGCCGCCGCGCGATGGCAGACGTAACCGGAGTAGCTACGGCTATGGGTCACCGCAACGTGCGGTTGTTCGGCCGCGCCAAGCACCCAGAGCCCGGCCAGCTGGGCGGCACTAACGCAGGCGGGCTCGGCGGGCAGGGACCGGATGGCCACCAGCAGCGGATCCGCATTCGGTGTCGTGTAGACACCCCGGGCTACCCGGGTGATAGCCCCGCTGGCAAGGGCCTTCCTCAGCTGGAAGTCCGACACCCCCGCTCCCGCGAGATGCTTGGCGCGGGCCACGCCGTCGTAGCTGGCAAGGACTTCACTGACTTTGGCCATGGTCCCAATGTTCCGAAACCTCCCCCGTTCCGGGCACCCGGGGCCAGCGCTATGTGCAAAAGTGCGGGGCCAGGGTTGGACATGCCCATGGCTCACGACGGGACATGTCCGGTGCCCGGCCTGGGTGGTGGACATGGTGCCAGTATGCCCACGCTGCGCAGCGAAGAATGAGCATGTCCCGCGGCGGGCGGGTTACGTCCGGGGCTTTGTCCCGGCGTAGCGGCGGCACCAGGCGAGCATGGCCACGGTGACCGCCGCAATGCCGAACATCCAGAGGTACCCCGCGAAATCCCCGAGGATCAGCCGCCTTCCCGGGTCCAGGGTGGACCACCAGCCGGTGAGCGCGTAGCAGCCGGCGCCACACACCGCCGTCGCGAGCATGGACCGGAACGCCGCACCTAGCAGCAGCTCCACCGACGCCAGCAGCGCCAGTGCGGCCACGGCACCCCAGGGGAGCTCGACGCCGCCGACCGGCAAACGCTGCCGGTGCAGCACGGTGCCGGCCAAGGCAACAAAGAGAGCTGCCGGCAGGGCGGCGGCAATACCGCCTGCCCTGACGGCAGCTCTCTTAGTCACGTCTCAGCCGAAGCCCGGAGGCCGGGATCAGACCTTGGCGCGGGCGCGGTTGGCCTTGGCACGCTCGTTGGTGTCCAGGATGACCTTGCGGATCCGGATGGACTCCGGGGTCACCTCGACGCACTCGTCCTCGCGGGCGAATTCGAGGGACTCCTCGAGAGTCAGGTCACGCGGCGGCGTCAGGTTCTCGAAGGTGTCGGAGGAAGCGGCACGCATGTTGGTGAGCTTCTTTTCCTTGGTGATGTTGACGTCCATGTCGTCGGCCCGGGAGTTCTCGCCGACGATCATGCCCTCGTACACCTCGGAGGTGGGCTTGACGAAGAACGATCCACGTTCCTGCAGGTTGATCATGGCGAACGGGGTCACCACACCGGCGCGGTCGGCGATCATCGAACCGTTGGTGCGGTACTCGATCGGGCCGGCCCACGGCTCGTAGCCCTCGGAGATGGAGGCCGCGATGCCGGCGCCACGGGTGTCCGTGAGGAACTTGGTGCGGAAGCCGATCAGGCCACGGGCCGGGACGATGAACTCCATGCGGCACCAGCCGGTGCCGTGGTTGGCCATGTTGGTCATGCGGCCCTTGCGGGCGGCCATGAGCTGCGTGACGGCGCCGAGGTACTCTTCCGGCACGTCGATGGTCATGTGCTCCATCGGCTCGTGGATCTTGCCGTCGATGGTCTTGGTGACGACCTGCGGCTTGCCGACGGTCAGCTCGAAGCCTTCGCGGCGCATCTGCTCGACCAGGATGGCCAGCGCAAGTTCGCCACGGCCCTGGACTTCCCAGGCATCCGGACGCTCGGTGGGGAGCACCTTGATGGAGACGTTACCGATCAGTTCCTTGTCCAGGCGGTCCTTGACCTGGCGGGCGGTCACCTTCGCGCCCTTGACCTTGCCGGCCAGCGGCGAAGTGTTGATACCGATGGTCATGGAGATCGCGGGATCGTCCACCGTGATCAGCGGCAGCGGCTGCGGGTTCTCGGCGTCGGTCAGGGTCTCACCAATGGTGATTTCCTCGATACCGGCGACGGCGACGATCTCGCCCGGGCCCGCGGACTCGGCCGGGACGCGGTCCAGTGCCTTGGTGGCGAGCAGTTCGGTGATCTTGACGTTCTTGAGCTCGCCGTTGGCGCGCGCCCAGGCCACGGTCTGGCCCTTGCGCAGGGTGCCGTTGTAGATCCGCAGCAGGGCCAGACGGCCGAGGAACGGCGAAGCGTCCAGGTTGGTGACGTGCGCCTGCAGCACACCGTTCGGGTTGTACGTCGGGGCCGGGATGTGGTCGATGATCGTCTGGAACAGCGGCTCCAGGTCCTCGTTCTCCGGAGCGGTGCCGTCGGCGGGCTGCTCAAGGGAAGCGCGGCCGACCTTGGCGGCGGCGTAGACAACCGGGACGTTAAGGATCTTGTCCAGGTCCAGGTCCGGAACTTCGTCTGCGAGGTCGGAGGCCAGGCCCAGGAGCAGGTCCATGGACTCGTGCACGACTTCTTCGATCCGGGCGTCGGGGCGGTCGGTCTTGTTGACCAGCAGGATGACCGGGAGGTGCGCGGCGAGAGCCTTGCGCAGCACGAAGCGGGTCTGCGGCAGCGGGCCCTCGGAGGCATCGACGAGCAGGACGACGCCGTCGACCATGGACAGGCCGCGCTCGACCTCACCGCCGAAGTCGGCGTGGCCGGGGGTGTCGATGACGTTGATCGTGATGGTCTCGCCGTGCGAGGACGGACCGTTGTAGGCCACCGTGGTGTTCTTGGCCAGGATGGTGATGCCCTTTTCGCGTTCCAGGTCACCGGAGTCCATGACGCGGTCTTCGAGGTGGTTGTGCTCGGCAAAGGAGTTGGTCTGCTTGAGCATGGCGTCGACCAGAGTGGTCTTGCCGTGGTCAACGTGGGCCACGATCGCGACGTTGCGCAGGTCACTGCGCGATGCAGTGGCTACCGCAGTGTTGGTGGTGGTTTCAGACATGCGTTATTGCTCGATTCAGTGGTGAAGTCAGCTGTGGTATCGCGACATTTCCAACCGGAACGCACGACGTACAAGGCCCTTTGGCACAGGGCACCTTCATCCATTCTAGACGCTAGGGCATTTATTGGCCTAAAATCCGGAAGCGCCCCTCCCCCGCCCTGTTACCGAATCGTGAGCCCACCGGTCCGATGCGTGACCAAAGTCACTGGCAATCGGGGCAGGGATGCCCCATCATTGCTGAAGTAACTACGAACGCGCGGGGAGTCCCACATGCGAAGTGCCCCGGTGATGGCCCGTATCATCCCGCCCGTGCTCGCCGCAGCCCTCGCCCTTGGCGGGTGCGCACCGGCCCTTCACTCGGCGGCACCGCCCAACTCCTCCGACCGGGTAAAGGCTGTCCCGGCTGCCGCCGCGGCCGCTCCCGGCCAACCTGCCGCGGCGGGGTCCGTCCGCAGGAAAACCGTCGTCGACCCGCACAGCCTGCCCGCCGGCTCGCTGTACCGGAACCCTGCGAGCGGCAGGGACGAACTCATCGTCGAGGACATCGAACACACTGCGGTGCTGATCGGAGATTCCCAGTCCGAGCCTGCGGGGAGCTGGCCGAGGCTGGCCCTTGAGCGGCTGGGATTCGACGTAGTTTTCTGCGGCGGGGGCGGTACCGGCTTTGTGGCAAGCAACGGCGTCCGCGGCAACTACATCGACGCGCTGGAGAACGGTGACTGGCACCTGCCTTACGGCTCACCCCCGGTGGTGGTGATCGAGGGCGGCGGAAACGATGCGTCCAAGGGTGCCTCGGATGTCGAGATCGCGGAGAACGCCGAGCGCCTGATCGGGGCCGTCGAACACCGCTACCCCTCGGCCGACGTCGTGATGGTCGGGACGCTCGCGCGGGGAGCGCAGGCCGGCGGCGGACGCCGGACGGAGGTGGACTCGCTGCTCGGCGCGGTCGCCATCGAGTACGGACTCTCATTCGTCAGCGTGGGCGACTGGCTGACCCGCTACGGCCTCGCAGAACATCTGGCTGATGACCGCCACCTGGACCCGGAGGGCCACGAGATGGCGGCGGTCGAACTGGAGAAGCGGCTCGAGGCGCTCGGGCTTACCTAAGGAGCAGACGGCGCGTGCAGCGAGAAACAAGCGCAGCGCGGGACATCGGATGGCAAAACGAGCCGGCGCCCACCAGCAGGTGGACGCCGGCTCGTCTGTCGACGCGGCGGTGCCGTGCGGCGGTCGGCTGCTAGGCCGTTGCCGCCTCGGGCGGAAGCATCAGCTTGGCACCGGGAATCGCGTTCAGCAGAGCCTTGGTGTAGTCCTGCTGCGGCGAGTCGAAGACCTCGTCGGTGGAGCCGGTTTCGACCAGCTTGCCGCTCTCCATCACGCAGACGTGGTCGGCGATCTGCCGGACCACCGCCAGGTCATGGGTGATGAACAAATAGGTCAGGCCCAGCCGGGACTGCAGCTCCGCGAGCAGGTTCAGCACCTGCGCCTGGACCAGCACATCCAGGGCCGAGACGGCCTCGTCGCAGATGATCACCTCGGGATCGAGGGCCAGGGCACGGGCGATAGCCACGCGCTGGCGCTGACCGCCGGAGAGCTCGTTCGGGTACCGCTGCATGGTGGACTGCGGCAGCGCCACCTGGTCCAGCAGTTCCCTCACTTTCTTCTCGCGGCTGGCCTTGTCCCCGATCTTGTGGGTCCGCAGCGGTTCCTCGATGGTCCGGAAAATGTTGTACATCGGGTCGAGGGAACCGTAAGGGTCCTGGAAGATCGGCTGCACGCGGCGGCGGAAGGCGAAGAGCTCCTTGCTGTTCAGCGTGGAGGTGTCGACGCCGTCGAACACGATTTTGCCTGAGGTGGGCGGCAGCAGGTTGAGGACCATCTGCGCCACCGTGGACTTGCCGGAACCCGACTCCCCCACAATCGCCGTCGTCGTTCCGCGCTTGACGCTGAAGGAGACGTTGTCCACCGCGGTGAAGTCGGTGGAGCGTCCGAAACCGGAGCGCAGTTTGAAGACCTTGCGCAGGTTCTCAATCTGCAGCACCTCGTCGGGCAGGGTCGTCTCGACGACGGCGTCCTCGGCGGGCGCCAGCAGATCGCCTGAACCGACGCCCAGTTCCTTGGCCGCCTGGATCCGCCGCGATGCCAACGAGGGCGCCGAGGCGACCAGCCGTTGGGTGTACGGGTGCTGCGGGTTTTGCAGCAGTTCCAGGGACGGCCCCGACTCCACGACCTGTCCGCGGTACATCACCACGACCTTGTCGGCGCGTTCGGCGGCCAGGCCCAGGTCGTGCGTGATGAGCAGGACGGCCGTTCCGAGTTCGGTGGTCATCTTGTCCAGGTGGTCCAGGATCTGGCGCTGCACCGTCACATCCAGGGCCGACGTCGGCTCATCGGCGATGAGCAGGCGCGGCTGGCAGGACAGGCCGATGGCGATCAGGGCCCGCTGGCGCATACCGCCGGAGAACTCGTGCGGGTACTGGTTGGCGCGGCGGGCAGCGTCCGGCAGGCCGGCCTCGGACAGCACCTTCGCGACGTCGTCCGGCCCGCTGGGCAATCCGTTGGCCTTGAGGGTTTCCCGCACCTGGTAGCCGATCTTCCAGACCGGGTTGAGGTTGGACATCGGATCCTGCGGTACCATCCCGATGCTGTTGCCGCGCAGCTCGATCATGCGCTTCTCCGAGGCGTGGGCAATGTCCTCGCCGTCAAAGATCACCTGGCCGGCGGCCACCCGGCCGTTGCTGGGCAACAGGCCGATGGCGGCCAGCGCCGTCGTCGATTTGCCCGATCCGGACTCGCCGACGATGGCAACGGTCTCGCCCGGCATCACCGTGAGGTGTGCATTGCGGACCGCGCTGACCTCGCCGTTGCTGGTGGTGAAGCTGATCGCGAGGTCCTTGATTTCAAGGAGCGGTCGACCGGCGGAGGCACCGGCTTCGTGGATTTCGACAGAGGCGTTCATGGCGTCCCCTTTCATCGCTTGCGCGCTTTGGGATCGAGCGCGTCACGCAGGGCGTCGCCCAGCATGATGAAGCTCAGGACGGTGATGGACAGCGCGATGGCCGGGTACAGCAGCGGCATCGGGTTGGACCGCAGGGACGCCTGCGCTGCCTGGATGTCGTTGCCCCATGACATGACGCTGGGCGGCAGGCCGATGCCCAGGAAGGACAGCGTGGATTCCGCGACGATGAAGGTGCCCAGCGAAATGGTGGCCACAACGATGATCGGCGCGAGCGAGTTCGGCAAGACGTGGCGCATGAGCGCACCGAACTTGGAAACGCCCAAGGACCGGGCAGCCGTCACGAAGTCCGCGTTGCGGACCTCGATCACGGCGCCGCGGGTGATGCGGGCGATCTGCGGCCAGCCGAAGGTGATCAGGATGATGACCAGCGTCCAGGCCGTGCGGTTGGCACGGAACACCGGCAGCTGCATCAGCACGATGGCGCCGAGGATCAGCGGCAGCGCGAAGAAGATGTCGTTGATGCGGGCCAGGATGGCATCCACCCAGCCACCGTAGTAACCGGCGAGGGCGCCCATGACGCCGCCGATCAGCAGCACGCCAAGCGTGGTGAACAGGCCAACCGTCACCGAGGAACGGGTGCCGAAGATGACGCGGGCGTACACGTCGCAGCCCTGCTGGGTGAAGCCCAGCGGGTGCCCGGCCGCCGGTCCGGCGTCGGAGTTGGCCAGCTGGCACGCCTCCGACGCCGGGTCAATGCCGGAGAAAAGCGACGGAAAAAGGGAGACGGCAACGACGACAAGGATCAGGAAGGCGGAGATCAGGAAGAGCGGCTGCTTGCGCAGGTTCTTCCACGCTTCGCCCCAAAGGCTCAGCGGCGCCTGGTCTTCCTTGACGGTATCGGTTGCCTGTAGCGGGGTCTCGGCAAAATCGGCGACGTAGTGTTCGACGTGCCGCTTCACCGGCGGCGCAACGCTCGTGTCTGGGGTCATGTTCTCAGGCGTCATAGCGGATCCTCGGGTCAAGCCAGGCGTAAAGCAGGTCTACAAGCAGGTTGGATACGACATAGATCAGCACAAGCACCGTGACGATCGAGACGACCGTGGGACCCTCCCCCTGCGTGACTGCGCGGTACAGCCGGTTGCCGACACCGGGCACGTTGAAGATGCCCTCGGTGACGATGGCACCGCCCATCAGGGCGCCGAGGTCGGCGCCGAGGAAGGTGATCACCGGGATCAGCGAGTTGCGGAGGATGTGCACGCGGACGACGCGGAACCGGGACAGCCCCTTCGCCGTGGCGGTGCGGACATAATCGGCGTTCATGTTTTCTATGACGCTGGTCCGGGTCAGGCGCAGGACGTAGGCGAAGGAGGCCAAGCCGAGGACGATGGCCGGCAGGATCAGGTCCTGGACCGTGGCGGCCGAACTGACGGTTGGCTTGGCCCAGCCAAGCTGGACGCCGATGGTGAACTGCAGCAGGAAACCGAGCACGAAGATCGGGATGCCGATGACGATCAGGGACGCGACCAGCACGGTCGCATCAAAGAACTTGCCCTTGCGCAGCCCCGCGATCAGGCCGAAGACGATGCCGAAAACGGCTTCAAAGATCAGTGCCATGACGGCCAGCCGGGCCGTGACGGGGAAGACCTCGCCCAGCACCGCGGCGATCGGGCGTCCGGAGAAGTCCTGGCCCAGGTCGAAGGTGAAGATCCCCTTGAGGTAGAGCAGGTATTGGATCCAGAACGGCTGGTCCAGGTGGTACTGCTCCCGGAGCTTCGCGGCGACGGATTCGTTGACCGGCTTGTCGCCAAAGAGCGCCACGATGGGGTCGCCGGGCAGACTGAAGACCAGGAAGTAGACAAGCAGCGTGGCGCCCAGGAAAACCGGGATCAGCTGCAGAAAACGCTTGAGGATGTAAGTCGCCATCAGCGAACGACACCCCCGTCAGCAGGCATCCTGTCCAAGGATGCGGCGGAGTTGTTCATCGAAGAACCTTTTCACTAAGGAAGCAGCCGTCGCCGGTGCGGATCACGCAGGCCCGGCTGCGAAGTACACCGGCCACAGCCGGTGCTTAGAAATGGGTGGAAGCAAAACAACGGCGGAGGCCACAATCTGGCAGCCCCCGCCGTCGTTTAGTTGTTACTTGCCGGTGACGTTGTAGTACAGCGGAACGCCGTCCCAGCCGTAGTCAACGTTGGTGACCTTGTCGCTCCAGCCACCCTGGGCGACCTGGTACCACAGCGGGATGGCCGGAAGGTCGGTCAGCAGGATTTCCTGTGCCTTGTTCATGGCCTTGTTGCCTTCGCTGACCGAGGAAGCGGCAAGACCTTCAGAGATGGCCTTGTCGAACGTCGGGTTGGCGTAGCGTGCATCGTTGGAACCGGCACCGGTCTTGTAGATCGGTCCGAGGAAGTTGTAGAGCGACGGGTAGTCGGCCTGCCAACCGGCGCGGATGGCGCCGGTCAGGGTGCCCGCGGTGGCGTCGTTGCGGACTTCCTTGAAGGTGGCGTACGGCTTGCCTTCGACCTTGATGCCCAGCGTGTTCTTGAGCTGGTTCACAACAGCTTCGACCCACGCCTTGTGGCCGCCCTTGTCGGCGTTGTAGGCGATGGTGAAGGTCTTGTTCGCGTCCCACTTCTTGATGGCGTCAGCCTTGGCCCAGGTGGCCTTGGCCTTTTCGGCGTCGAACTTCAGGTTCTCGGAACCCGGGATCGAGTCGCTGTAGCCGTCCAGGACCGGGGCGGTGAAGTCCTTGGCCGGCTGGCGGGCGCCGCTGAAGATGACCTTGGTGATTTCGTCGCGGTTGATGGCCATGGAGATGGCCTGGCGGCGGAGCTTGCCGGCCTCGCCGCTCCACTCCGGCAGGTATTCCGGGATCGCGATGGTCTGGTTACCGGCGTACGGCTTGTTGATGGTGCGGTCACCCAGGTCGGACTTGAAGTTTTTCAGGGCGCTCGTGGGGATGGTCTGCAAGATGTCCAGGTTGTTGGACAGCAGGTCCTGGTACGCGGCGTCGTCGTTCTGGTAGATCTTGAACGTTACGCCGGCGTTCTTGGCCTTGCGCGGGCCGCTGTAGTCCGGGTTCGGCACCAGCTGGATCTGCACGTTGTGCTGCCAGCCGCCGTCGGCCAGCTTGTACGGGCCGTTGCCGACCGGCTTCTCGCCGAAGCCCTTCGGGTCCTTCAGTGCACCGGAAGGAACCGGCACGAAGGCGGTGTAGCCGAGGCGCAGCGGCCAGTCGGACTCCGGCTGCTTCAGTTCAACGGTGAAGGTCTGGTCGTCGACGACCTTCAGGCCGGACATGGTCTCGACCTTGGAGCCTTCTGCGCTGGCCTCGTCGTAACCCTTGATGCTTTCGAAGAAGCCGCCGCTGAGCTGGGCATTCTTCGCTGCCGCACCGAAGTTCCAGGAATCGACGAAGGTCTTGGCGGTGATGGCCTCGCCGTTCGTGAACTTCTGGTCCTTCTTGATCTTGATGGTGAAGTTCTGGCCGTCCTTGCCCTCAATGGACTCGGCCATTTCGTTCACGGGCTTGCCGCTGGGGTCGTAGCTGACCAGGCCGGCGAAGATCATGTCGATGACCTTGCCGCCACCAACCTCGTTGGTGTCGGCCGGCATCAGCGGGCGCTGCGGCTCCGAGCCGTCGGCGATGATGACCTTGCTGGTGTCGCCACCGGTGCTGCCGCCGGCGGTGTTGGAACCGCCGCCGCCGCAACCGGTCAGGGCAAGAGCGGCGATCGCCACCATGCCCAGTGCTTTGGAAGTGCGCGAAAAACGCATTCCGCCTCCTAAGAGTTGTGGGAGTTCGTGCGGGAGAGACTTGTGCTTCCCGGCAGGCCCGGGCACAGGGATATCCCTGTGACGTGGCCTACATATGGAAGTAGCCTAACCGCAAAAAGTCCGAATGGTGGAACTCCGTTGCCAAACCGTGACTCGACAGTCGTGTGACGGCTAGCGTCAATTGCAACGCATTTCAAGTCACGGACTACTGGCTGGTAGCATACGCCCCCACCCCGGTGCCGGTTAGGTGTCGTTAACCGAAAACTCCCGCAGCGGCCCCCTAGCTGGCGCCGGAGAGGAGCTGGGCGCGCAGCTCCCTCCGTTCCCGCTGCTTCTCCGGATCCGGCAGCGGAACGGCGGCCAGGAGCCGCTGGGTGTACTGTTCCTGCGGGTTCCGGAGGATCTGATCGCGGGTACCCTGCTCGACGATCCGGCCCCGCTGCATCACGCAGATGCGGTCGGCCAGGACATCCACCACGGCCAGGTCGTGGGTGACGAACAGGCAGGCGAAGCCTAGCTCCTTCTGCAGGTTTTGGAAGAGTTCGAGCACCTTGGCCTGGACGGACACGTCGAGGGCGGAGGTGGGCTCGTCCGCCACCATCAGCTTCGGCTTCAGTGAAAGCGCCCGGGCAATGCCGACGCGCTGCTTCTGGCCGCCGGAGAGTTCGTGCGGGTAGCGGTTGCGGTAGTCCCGCGGCAGCTCGACCTGGTCCAGCAGCGCCTCGATCCGCGACTGGAGCTCGGCTCCCTTGGCCACCTTTGCGAGGAACATCGGTTCGCCGATGCTTTCACCGATCGGCAGCCGCGGGTTCAGCGAGGATGACGGGTCCTGGAAGACCATGCCGACGTGCCGGCGCATCTCGTGCAGCTGTCGGCCGTTCTTCTTGGCGGCGGAGATGTCCTGTCCCACGACTTTCATGGTGCCTGCGGCGACGGGCAGCAGGCCGACGGCGGCCCGGCCGATCGTCGTCTTTCCGGATCCGGACTCGCCCACCAGGCCGACGACCTGGCCCGGGTAGATCGCGAGGCTTGCACCCTCCACGGCGCGGAAGGCCGGCACCCGCCCCTGCTTGGGGTACTCGATGGCAACGTCGGTGAGTTCCAGCACCGGCTCGCCCTGCGGCGTCACCGACGCATCGACAGCAGCGGCGGCGGCCAGCGCCGCGGCGTTCTCGCGCTCCCGGCGGAGCAGTTCTGTGCGCGGAAGGGCCTCAATGTCGGCGTGCGCCGCGGCCGCGAGGGCGGCGGTGACATCGACGTCGTCGTCGATGGCCGCACCGCCCTGGCCCAGGTGCGGGACGGCGGCGAGGAGCGCCTTGGTGTACTCGTGCTGCGGGTTGTGGAAAATCTCCTCCGCGGTGCCCGTCTCCACGATCAGCCCCCGGCGCATGACCGCGATCCGGTCGGCAAGGTCCGCGACGACGCCCATGTCGTGGGTGATCAGCACGATCGCGCTATCCAGTTTGTTGCGCAGGTTGCGCATCAGATCGAGGATCTCGGCCTGGACGGTGACGTCGAGGGCGGTGGTGGGCTCGTCCGCGATCAGCAGCTTCGGGTCGCAGGAGAGTGACTGGGCGATCATGGCGCGCTGCCGCTGCCCGCCGGAGAGCTGGTGCGGGTAGGACTTGAATGCCTTTTCCGGGTCCGGCAGCTCCACTAGTTCGAGCATCCGAAGAGCACGCTCTTTTGCCTGGTCCGGTGAGATCTCGTTGTGCAGCCGGATGGTCTCCACGATCTGCGCGCCCACGGTGTAGACCGGGTTCAGGGCCGTCATGGGCTCCTGGAAGATGACCGCGACGTCTTTGCCGCGGACGTTGCGGATGTTCGCCTCGTTGCCGCCGAGCAGTTCCTTGCCTGCGAGCTTCACGCTGCCGCTGACCCGGCTGTTGCTTGGCAGCAGGCCCAGCAGCGCCATAGAGCTGGCGCTCTTGCCGGAGCCGGACTCCCCCACGATCGCCAGGACCTCGCCGGCGCGCACCTCGTAGTTCAGGCCGATAGCGGCGGGGACCCACTTTTTGTCGACCCCGAAGTCGACGCTGAGGTCCCGGACCTCCAGGACCATGCCACCTCTGCCGGGCGCGGGAGCCGGGGCCGGATCCAGGGTGATGAAGTCAGTCATGATGGGTTTTTCCTTCCACCCGAGCCGCCGCCGCACCGGTGATTAGTGCTGGAACTCGGAATACTGAAATATGGGGGGCATGAGCACTGTGCCCTCTGCCGGAAACGTTGAAATCTTCAAGGCCCGGACCAATAAGTGGTTCGCCTGGCTGGCCTGGACCGTGGCGGTCGTCGGCCTGGTGGTCACAGTCGCCTCGGCCGGCCCCGCAGCGCTGCCCACCACGGCACCGTTGCTGCTGGTCGCGTTGCTGGGCTGGCAACTCTTCTGGATGCCCTCCGTCGTGGTGCACGACGGCGGGGTCACCCTGGAGAACCCGTTCCGCACGGTACTGGTGCCGTGGGCGGCACTGGTACATGTGGACACCCGCTACGCCCTCACCCTCGTGACGGCGGACAAGAGCTACGCCGCGTGGGCCGCGCCGGCCCCCGGCATCTGGGGCGGACGCAATGCCCGCCCCGAGGACCTGCGCGGGCTGCCGGACACCAGTTACGGGCCCGGACAGTCGGTCCGGCCGGGCGACCTCAAGACCACCGACTCCGGCCAGGCCGCACGCCTGGTGCGGACCCGCTGGCGGGAGCTGGTTGAAAGCGGCGCCCTCGCCGCAGCCGACGCCGAGGCGACGGCGGCTACCGTCACGCCTCGCTGGGCGCCGATCACCGGCGTCGTGCTGCTGCTCGCGGCAAGCTACTGGGCGGTTGCCGCCCAGTAGCTTGCCGCCGGCTGCGAAGGAGCTACGCATCTACTGCTCCTTGGCTCCGTCGAACGCGGTCACCGGAGCTGCCTCCGGGGCACGGACCTCCTGCACCTTCTTGGCATTGAACTTCTTCTGCCGCGGATCGAACGCGTCGCGCAGGCCGTCGCCGATGAAGTTGATGCTCAGGCAGATCAGCACGATGAACAGGCCGGGGAACCAGAACAGCCAGGGCCGGGTGGAGAAGGCCTGCTGGTTCTGCGAGATGAGCAGGCCCAGCGAGGTATCCGGAGCCTTGACGCCGACGCCGAGGAAGCTCAGGGCTGTCTCGGTGAGGATCGCCGCGGACATGGTCAGCGTGACGTTGACGATCAGCACGCCGACCGCGTTGGGCAGGATGTGCTTGAAGATGATCCGGGCGTTGCTGGCCCCGGAGATACGGGCCGCGTCGACAAACTCGCGCTCACGCAGCGACAGGAACTCGCCGCGCATCAGGCGGGCCAGGCTCACCCAGCTGATCAGGCCGAGAAAGATGCCGAGGGCCAGGACGCCGTTGGTGCTGGCGAAGGCGGAGAACCAACTGCCTGAGTCACGACGGCCGGCCATCTGTGCCATCACGGCTGCCAGCAGCAGTGCCGGAACGATGATGATGACGTCGGTCAGCCGCATCAGGATGGCTTCGGCCCAGCCGCGGAAGTAGCCCGATACTGCACCGACTACAACGCCGATCAGGCCGGCAATCAGGCCGATAACGACCATCACTGTGATGGACTGCTGCGCCCCGCGCATGGTCATGGCGAACAGGTCCCGGCCAATCCGGTCCTGACCGAAGGGGTGTTCGCCCCAGGCCAGCGGCCAGAGCGACGAGGTCGGCGCGCCGTCGTTGACCAGCGGCGCGACCTGCTCGTGATTGTATTTCCACCAGCCCGGGATGCCCCAGTAGCCGACGGAGGTGAACGCGAGGATGAAGATGAAGGCAAACACGACCAGGCCAACGATGGCGCCGGAGTGGCCCAGGAACCGCTTCCGGACAATCTGGCCCTGGCTCAGGCCCTTCGCCTCGAGGACGGGCTCGACGCCGGCCGCGGGCGCGGGCTGCAGTGCGGCCTCTTCGGCCATGATTTCGTCTTGCTGGCTTGGCTGGCTCATGCTTTTACCCTTACGCGCGGATCAAGTGCGGAGTAGGCAAGGTCCGCGATGAGGTTGAACGCCATGGCGGTGATGGCGACACACAGGAAGACCCCCATGACGGGGTTAGGATCCACGTGCCGGATGCCGTCCAGGAAGAGAAAGCCCATGCCACGGACGGAGAAGACCGATTCGGTGATGACGGCGCCGCCGATCAGGCCGCCGATATCGAAGGCCACGATGGTGGCGATCGGGATCAGTGCGTTGCGGAAGGCGTGGCGCATGACCACGGTCCGTTCCGTCAGGCCCTTGGCCCGGGCAGTCCGGATGTAATCCATGTTCATGATTTCCAGCATCGAGGCCCGGGTGAACCGCGTGTAGCTGGCCAGGGAGATCAGGATCAGGGCCAGGGTCGGCAGGATCAGGTGGGTGAAGGAATCCAAGCCCAACACCCAGAAGTCACCTTCAATGTTGGGGGTGTTCGCCCCGATGGTGGCGATGGGGCGGCCGCGGACCCGGCTGTTGTTGAAGTACGTGGGCCATGCCTGCATGAACCGGTCCAACAGGATCAGGAAGCCCACCAGGAACGAGGTGATCGCCGCGGCACGCATCGACTGGCCGCGGTCGTAGCCGCCCACCAGGTAGCCGATGCCCAGGCCGACGAGGACGGCTGCGATAGCCAGCAGCACGATCATCAGGAAGGTGGCCTGGTCCAGCAGGGGCTGGACCAGGAAGTACAGCACGACGCCGACGCCAACGCTGATCAGCGCGGACTGCAGGGCTTTGCGGTTTTTCAGGCCGGCGGTGAGCAGGGTGACGGCGAAGGCCAGGCCGACGCCGGCGATGGCGATCATCACCGGTCCCAGACCCGGGGTCTTGAACCATTCGGTGGCGGAGAAGTAGACCAGGATGGCGGTGACAAAGAGGAATACGACGCCGCCGGTGAGCAGGCGCCGTTTGAGCTCTCCGCCCACGGCCACCGCGAGCACCGCGCCAAAGACAAGGCCGATGGCGATGGCGGTCGGTATCGGGATCTCAGGGTTCCGCAGGAAGTTGTTGAAGCCGATGGCGCCGTACTCCTTGAGCAGGACGGCGACCCAGAAGATCGGCAACGAGAAGAACAGGAACGCCATAAACGTCACGCCGTAATCCAGCGCGCTGTACTGGCGCAGGGCGGTGACGATCCCGAGCGTGATGCCGACCAGGATGGCCAGCACCGTGGCGCCGGTGACCAGGGTCAGGGTCTGGATGAGGGCGTGGCCGAGTGCGTCGGTGACGGGCTGGCCGACGATGTTCTTGCCGAGGTCGCAGGAGTTGGCGAACGGGATGAGGCACTGGGCCGCACCGCCGAGCCACTTGAAGTAACGCAGCGGCGCCGGGACGTCCAGCTGCAGGAGTTCGGTGCGGGCGTCCATCAGTTGCTGCTTGTTGGCCGCATTGATGGCACGGTATTCCTCGAGGGGATCGCCTGACGCCGCTGTCAGGAGATACACCAGGAAGGATGCGCCGAGAAGAATGAGGGCGGCAGTCACAAGCCGCCGGACTATGTAGGTCACCATGGGAATAGAACCTCGGGATTCGGGCCCAGGGATCGCCCGGACCGGTCGCAGAGTTAGGCCGGATTCCCCGGAGGATGCGGCCTAGCGCCAGACATCGCCGGGGTGGTTCGCTGGAAAGGCGTCGGGACCGTAAAGCCGTGGTCCCGACGCCTTCAGCTGGCAAGTGTCACTTGCGGTTGCGGGCTACTTCTGTGCCCACTCCCAGAAGTTCCACCAGACACCGGTCTGGTTAGGCATGTACTTCACACCGGTGACGCGGTCGCTGTATGCGTCCACGCCGACGGCCTGGAAGAGCGGCAAGCCGTAGGCCGAGGCCCAGATCTTCTTGTCGATCTGCTGGATGAGGTCATCCTGCTTGGCTTTGTCGGTGGTAACGATCAGTTCGTCCATCAGCTTGTCGGCTTCGGGATCGCTGAACTTGTTGAAGTTCGAGTCGTTTCCGGTCTTGAAGATCTGCGGAACACCGGAAACACCGACGCCCGAGTTGATCCAGCCGAAGATGGTGGCGTCGTAGCTGCCGTCGCCGAGGGCCTTGCCCCAGTCAGACTTACCGAGGCCGCCATCGACGACCTTGAAGCCTGCCTTGCCCGCGGACTCGCGGATCAGGGAGAAGGCATCAACACGGTTCGGGTTGTCCTTGTTGTACATGATGCGAACCGACGGCGTGGCACCGTTCAGGAGCTTCTTTGCACCCTCGATGTCAACGTCCTGGTAGGCGGAGGAGCCGTTGTCCTTGACCGAGTCGGCGTACTTGGCCTGGTCCGGGACGAAGAGCTGGGAATCCAGCGGAGCCGCCTTGTCGTCAAGCTTCTTGACGATCTTGTCCACAATGTCCTTGCGCGGAACCGTCTTCATGAAGGCTTCGCGGACATTCTTTTCGGCGAACGGACCGCTGTAGTTGAGGTCGATGTGGTCGTAGGAGAGCTGGTTGCCCACCTCCACCGTGACGCCCTGGCTTTCGAGGGCCTTGAGCTGCTCGACCGTGTCGGCGGAAGCCTGCGGGGCGATGATGTCGGCCTCGCCGTTCTTCAGCGCCTGGACCTGGGCCGGAGCCTCACCGATGTAGCGGACGGTGATTTCGTCCAGCTTGGCCTCCGGGCCCCAGTTGTAGTCCTTGTTCTTGACCATGGTCAGGGACTGGTCCTGGTTCATCGCCTTCACGACGTAGGGACCGTTGGAGAGGAAGAGGCTGGGATCGGCCGGCAGCGTCTTGGTGTCGAAGCCGGTGTTCCACATGTCAGCCATGGCCTTGAGCTGCTTGTTGGCGGGCTTCGGGTTCTTAGCGTCGCCGCGAGGCATGCCCTTGACCATGTCGACAAACGCCTTGGCGTCGGCCAGCCCGGCCTTTTTGGCCAAGACGTGGGCCGGGATGTCGATGCCCGGGCCGCCGAGGGCGATTTCCCAGTCAGCGAACGGCTTCGAGTACTTGATGGTCATGGAACGGTTGTCGTCGCCGAGTTCCGGGAAATCGGTCAGCGCCAGGCCGGTCGGGTCGCCGGCATAGGAGAAGTAGGTCGTTCCCTTTTTGCCGTCGGCGTCGGCGTCGTTGTAGTAGCCGGAGAAAGCTGCCCACTGGAGGACCAGGTCGGCTGCCGTGACGGGGGTGCCGTCGGACCACTTCACACCGTCGTTGATGGTGTACTTCACGGTGAGCGGGTTATCTGAGACCTTTTCCATCTTGCCGAACTTCTCATTGCGAACAACGTTAAGCTTGTTGTCGATGTAGAAGAACCCGGAGTGGGTGGCGTAGCTGACTTTCGAGTTGATGTCAGTGTTGCCGTCTGCAGTATTCGGGTTGAACGTGTTGAACGCGTTAACCTCGACGACGGTTGCCGATCCGCCTGATTTGCCTGCCGCAGCAGCAGTCGACGGGGTTGACCCGCCGCTGTTGCCTGCACAGGCGCTCAGTGCGAGTGCTGCTGCCGCCGCGACCCCCACTGCTTTGGAAATACGACCGAAGCGCATTCCGCCTCCTTGTTTCTGTGG
This sequence comes from Arthrobacter sp. SD1074B, assembly GCF_056780195.1. NCBI lineage: Bacteria > Bacillati > Actinomycetota > Actinomycetes > Micrococcales > Micrococcaceae > Arthrobacter > Arthrobacter sp. SD1074B. The sequence continues at coordinate 2,902,098 of NZ_JBRAZT010000001.1, forward strand.
TGTGGATGAGACCGGCGCCGAAGGCACCAGGCAGACGTCCACACTCCCCCAGCGGCAGTGTGGCGCGTCTCACATGGCATGAAGCGTAAACCCGCGACAGGTCAGAAGGGTAAGAAAGTTGACCCTCGGTATAGTTCGTTATCGAGCTGCAACAATTGGCGGAGCCGTTGTGTAAATTTTGTCGAAATTCATTGACGGATGGGGCACCGCAGGATAGGGGCTGCCGACAGAAAGGCCCCCGCACATGCGAATCGGGGGCCATTCGAGTTAATCGGCCATTACCGGCCCGGAAAGGGCGGCAACGCTACTCTGCGCCTGCTTCGAGGACGAAGATGATGAAGGCGTTATCAGGCGACCGCCCGGCTTCAGCACGCGCCGCAGTTCGGCAAGCGGTGCCGACCAGTCTTCAAGGTAGTGCAGGACCAAGGAGGAGACGACGTCGTCGAAGGATTCATCGTCGAAAGGGAGCGGTTTGCTGAGGTCGGCCACATGTAGGTCCGCCGTCGCGCCCAGTCGCTGTCTGGCCAGTGCGAGCATCGCAGGACTGGAATCGAATCCCGTCATCATCGCGCCCCCAGCGCTCAGCGCCGCGGACAGCGGCCGGAGCCGCACCCTGCATCCAGGATTCGGCGGCCGCTCACGTCGCCGGCAAGCCCGAGCATCGCCGGTCGTTCGTAGTACGCGTTGAGGAGGCTGGACTCGTTCTCCGCCGAGTAGCTCTCGGCGAAACTGTCATAGTGGTCGGCTTTCACGATGTCACCCGAACTTCTTCCAGTGCCCTTCGGAAATCACTTCAACGGAGCCATCGACGATCTTGATTGCTGTCTGTTCGTCGATGGCGTAGGCAGGGACGCCTATATCGCCGGCCCACCGCTCTGCGTGGGCCAGAGTGTTGCTCGGGAAAGCGTCCAGGTGCGGAAAGATCGAAAAATCCACCACCCCCAGGGTCCGATCATCCGGTGCGGACGGCCACTCGACGAAGTATTCCCCGATCCGCGGCGTCATCACCATGCTTCCGGCACTCACTCCCACCCACACCATGTCGGGAAGTGACGGCAGCAGCCCGGCCAGCCCGGACTCCCGCATCCAATGGGACAGGTACGTCGCGTCGCCGCCGTCGACCAGGAGCACGTCGGCCTCCCGAAGCCAAGGGACCCACCGATCCGCGCCGATGGTGGGCAGCGCGGTGAGCTCGAGAACACCGAGCGACGCCCAGCCCAGGCCGGACATATGGCGGGAGCCGTGTTCGGCGGCCAGCAGGCCCCGCACCGATACCGGTCCGCACATCGGGTGACCCCACTGCGCTGTCGGGACGACGAGGGCGCGGCACTGGGCCACCGGCTTGCCGAGAAGCTGCACGAGCGCCAAGTGAATGCTCGGGTTCGTTATGCCCCCTGAAGTAAGCAAGAGCTTCAACCGTGCCTCCAGAGTCCGCACAGGGATGGTGGTTGTGCCCGATGCCGGCGGAACGGGCTGGAACTCACCGACAGATCCGGTAAGCACGCCCGCCTGTTGCTCGGGCCCTTAAATAGGTACAGACCCAGTAAGACTTTGTCCACAGTTCCCAGTTGAAATGCGGTCCGAAGGCTATGCCATCCAGATCTTGGGCAGCTACGGTGGCTCCATGAGGGACGGGATGCGGCTGATCATGTGCGGGACGGCAGAGTCCAATGACGCCCTCGACCACTACGGGACGGAAGGCTGGCGCCGTGCGGAAACTGATCTACGGCATGAATCTCACCCTGGACGGGTACATCGCCGCGGCTGGCGACGACATTAGCTGGGGCGGGCCGAGCGACGAACTGTTCCAGTGGTGGCTCGACCAGGAGCGGGCAAGCAGTCTGTCGCTGTACGGCCGCAAGCTCTGGGAGACCATGAGCTCCTATTGGCCGACCGGCGACCAACAGCCCAACGCCACCCCGGCGGAGATCGAGTTTGCGCGGAACTGGCGGGACACGCCGAAGGTGGTGTTCTCCTCGACGATCGCCAAGGTCGACTGGAACACGCGCCTGGTCACCGGGGACGCGATCGAGGAGATCACCCGGCTCAAGGCCGGGGACGGCGGCCCGATGAGCGTCGGAGGCGCAACGCTCGCCGGGGCGGCCATGCGTGCCGGGCTGATCGACGAGTACGCGCTGGCCACCCATCCGGTCCTGGTGGGCGGCGGCACTCCGTTCTTCACCGCGCTGGACAGCCGGGTGAACCTGGACCTGGTGGAGACGCGGAGGTTTCCGGACGGCGTGGTCCTGACGAGGTACGAGACGAGGCGCTGAGCGCGATAGTTCAGGCCGCTATTGGCGGGGTGGCTAGGCTGGGTGGATGGCGACAGTTATTCTCGTGCGGCACGGCCGCACCACAGCCAATGCCACTGGACTGCTGGCCGGTCGGGCCGTCGGCGTCAGCCTGGACCAGATCGGGCGGGACCAGGCGGCCCTGACCGGAGACCGGCTCGCGGCCGTGCCCGTGGTCGGGGTGGTGTCGAGCCCTCTTGAGCGCTGTCAGCAGACCGCCCGGCTCATCCTCGAACGCCAGACTGGCACGCCGCACGCGCCGGTCGAAGTTGATCTCACTGAGTGCGATTACGGCCTATGGCAGGGCCGCAGGCTCGCTGATCTCGCGACCGAGGAATTGTGGCCCGTAGTGCAGTCGCAACCGTCCGCCGTCGTCTTTCCCGGCGGTGAATCCATGGCCGCGATGCAGGCCCGGTCGGTGGCAGCGATTCGACGCCACGATGCAGCCTTCGAGGCCGAATACGGGCCAGAGGCCGTGTGGGTGGCGGTGAGTCACGGTGACATCATCAAGTCAATCCTCGCCGACGCGCTCGGCATGCACCTTGACCTGTTCCAGCGCATTAACGTGGGCCCCGCCTCCGTATCGATCGTGCGCTACGGCCCTAGTCGGCCGAGCGTCTACGCGACCAACACCGACGCGGGGGATCTGTCCTGGCTGTCGAACGGCATCCAGTCTGGCGATGCGCCGGTCGGCGGCGGTGCAGGGCAAAACGCGCCATGAACCATATATGCCTAAAATACTGACATGCCTACACGTATTCACGAGTTTGCTTGGCCTGACCGGGTTGTCGTTGGCACCATTGGCCTCCCGGGGGCGCGCACGTTCTATCTGCAGGTGCGCGCAGGGACGCAGATCGTGAGTATTGCCCTGGAGAAACAGCAGGCGGCACTGCTCGCCGAGAAAATCGACGAAATTCTCGACCAGCTCATCACCGTCGAGGGCAACCCCTTCAGCGTCCCCACGGGTACTCCCAGTGAACTTGTCGACAATGACCAGCTCGAGGCTGTCCAGGAACAGTTTCGCACCGGGGCCATGAGCCTGGGCTGGGACCCAACCACGGCCCAGGTCTTGATCGAGGCATACCCCATCACCGATATCGATGCTGATGACAACGACGCATCCGTCGATGAGGACAGCGCCAATGAGCCGGAAATGCTGCTCGTGCGAATGCCGGTCGGCACGGCCCGCACATTCGCCAAGCGCACCCGCGAGATCGTGGGCGCCGGGCGTCCCACCTGCCCACTCTGCGGTAACCCCATAGACGCCGACGGTCACATCTGCACCCTTCCCGAGGTCTGATGCCGGCGCCGGACCTAGTGACCGCCGAGCTGACGCTCACCGGCCTCATCACGACGGCTTCAAACGCTACATTTCTGGGCAGCATCGGCGACATGGCGGTCGTCTATAAACCGATAGCAGGCGAAAGTCCGTTGTGGGATTTTCCCCACGGCACGCTGGCTCACCGGGAGGTGGCCGCCTACCTGGTCTCGCAGGCCTTCGGCTGGGACGTCGTGCCGCACACCTGGCTGCGCGATGGTCCGATGGGCGAAGGAATGGTCCAGCTCTGGCAGGAGCAAGACCCCGCCCAAAACGCCGTGGACCTGGTGGCTACGGACCACGTGCCGGAGACAGGCTGGAAACACGTCCTCGAGGGACGGGATGAGAACGGACGGATGGTCGCCCTCGTTCACGAAGACTCGCCAGCGCTCAGACGCATGGCGGTGTTCGACATCATCGTCAACAACGCCGACCGCAAAGGCGACCACATTCTTGCCATGACGGACGGACACCGGCACGGTGTGGACCATGGGCTCACCTTTCACCGTGACCCCAAGCTGCGCACGGTCCTGTGGGGATGGCTGGGAGACCCTCTGACCGCCGAGGAACGCGACGGCATCGATCGTGTCAGCGACGGACTGCACGGTGGGCTGGGCCGAGACCTGGCGGACTTGCTCAGCGGCGAAGAAATCGCAGCGCTCGCCGCGCGCTGCGCCCGGTTGCGCTTGGCAGCGCGGTTTCCGGCTCCAAGCGGCGAGATGCCGGCGGTGCCCTGGCCGCTGTTCTGAGGCCATTGGGCTACGGCTACGCAGAGTGTGTCACGTTGAGTCCTCGTCTGCGGGGGCGCCTGCGGAGCGGATTCGACGCCACTATCCGGGCCGGAGGATCCGCACTCATGGGATACCTTCCGCTGCCTCCGGCTCTCCGCCGGTAGAGCATCAGCCCGGACGGCACGTCGAAAGCTTCACTCGTAGATGGTCGGGATGGCCGGTTCGCCGGGGTGCAGCCGGTCCACGACCCGGGGCAGTTCCGCCATGGAGGCCGTGTGCCGCTCCCGCGCCCGCCTCACAGCGTCCGGCCCGGTCCAGCCGGGCAGGAGTTCGCCGTCCATCATGAACTGTTGCAGGAGCGGTCGACCATTCTTGCCGTCGGCAGGCTGATGCTCCACGCCGAGGACCTCATGGGTTGCCGTGCCGCGGTCGTCCAGGCGACGCACCGCGAACTTGCGGCCGCCCACGTTGATCTTGTCCTTCGATGTCTTCGCGACGGCAACGAGCCCGCCGGAGTCGCCGGCCCGGCTCACCAGCTTGTAGACCATGCCGGCAGTGGGTGCCCCGGAACCCGTTACCAGCGAGGTGCCGATGCCGTAGGAATCGGCCGGCGCTGCCCGTAGCGCGGCGACGGAGAACTCGTCCAGGTCCGAGGTGACAACGATTTTGGTGTGCGCATTGCCAAGGCTGTCCAGAAGTTCGCGGACCCGGCGTGCTTGGGCTACGAGGTCTCCAGAGTCCAGCCGGATGGCCCCGAGTTTGTCTCCGGCGAGGTCGACGGCGGTGCGGACGGCCGCTTCGACGTCGTACGTGTCCACGAGCAGTGTGGTGCTTGCCCCCAGGGAGGCAAGTTGCGCTGCGAAGGCGTCGCGCTCGGAGTCGTGGACCAGCGTGAAGGAGTGGGCCGCGGTGCCGACGGTCAGGAGGCCGTACCGCCGGCCGGCAGCCAGGTTGGACGTGCCGGAAAAGCCCGCGATCACGGCCGCGCGGGCCGCCGCCGCGGCCGCTTCCTCATGAGTGCGGCGGGAACCCATTTCAATGCAGGGCCTGCCGGCAGCGGCACTGGTCATCCGGGACGCGGCCGAGGCGATGGCGCTGTCGTGGTTCAGCACCGACAGGACGTAGGTCTCCAGGATGCAGGCCTCGGCGAAGGTCGATTCCACGATCAGGACGGGCGAGTGCGGAAAATAGGCCTCGCCCTCCGGGTAGCCCCAGATGTCACCGGAGAACCGGAAGGCGGACAGATGTTCCAGTGTGTCCTGACTAACCACCCCGGTGCCGGCCAGGAAATCGAGGTCGTCGTGGTCAAAGCGGAAGTCCGCGATGCCTTCAAGGAGCCGGCCAGTACCGGCCACAATCCCGTACCGGCGCCCGGCGGGGAGCCCTCGGGCAAAAGCCTGGAAGACGGACCGGCGGTGCGCAGCCCCGGAGTGGAGCGCCGCCTGCAACATGGTCAGCTCATAGTGATCAGTAAAGAGCGAGGTCCGGGAGCCGTCCGGTGCGGCCGATGTGTCCATAATTCACTCTAGGGCGGGGCGGTTCGGAATAGGAGGCCGCCCACCCGTCGTGATAGCCCGGGCATTCTGGCTGTTTCTACTCCCGGCCTGTGTACTGCAAGGACCTTCGCCCCTATCCAGGGAACTTTTACAACCGCTTAACTGGTCCTAAAGCGTCCGCAAAAAGGAGAGGGATCATGGGTGCATGTGACGTTTGCGGGAGCCCCGGCGGAAGGACCTTCACCGTCTCCATGGGCAACCAGACTGGAACTTTCGACAGCTTCGAGTGCGCCATACATATGATGGCGCCAGCGTGTGAACACTGCGGTTGCCGGATCATCGGACATCCGGTCGACAGCGAATCAGGCGTGTACTGCTGCATCCACTGCGCCAAGGAAGCCGGAAACCCGCACAAGCCCGCCAAGGCGCAGGCTTCCGACCTCGCCGTTCCGGCGGGAGACGCATCCTCGCCTAGCTGAGTCCCTGGCAGTAAAGGGGAAGCCCCACCAGCAAATGCTGAAGGGGCTTCGACTGTTTTGATTCCGTTATGACGAACATCATCTCCCGAACTTGCGGGAATCCTGGCGTTTCCTGCCTCGTCACCGGCAGACCACGGAGGATCAGATCCCCCGTGCGTTCAAGGGTTCCCCTGTTGTCCGTTCCCGTCCTTCTTTCGAAGAACGTACTAACAGTAATACGCCTGGTTTTTCGGTGGCGCAAGAGCCAACTCTCCCCGCAACCGCGGACTCTCCGGAACGGTGGCGGTGAGTCACCGCAAAAGTTTCAGCGAGGTCAGGACCTGCACCTTGAAGCGGAACTCCACCACGTTCAGCAGCGAGAGTTGGCGGTCCTCGGCGCGAGTGTCACGTCTGCCGCCCGGACACCGGCGGCGGCGTATTCCATACCTTCGCGAAGTGGCCGGTGGTGCCGTAGGAGGGCCTCGTAAAGATGCGTGCAGCACTCCAAAAGTTCAGCGCCTGGGCGGCCTGGACACCGCCGGTGAGCTCCTCGCCCTCGTTGAGCTGGAAGTCGGTCCCACCTCCGCCCGGACAAGTGAAGTGTCCCGGACATGGCAGCGGACTGACCTGCAGTCGGGACTGATCCTTTGACGCCGTCGAATCAGGCCAGACGGGGCGCCGTCCCTTGTCCTGTTTCACCGGCCAAGAGGGCGTCCACTCCGGGCGTCGGCTCTGTATCCCGGGACTGGAGCCAGGAGTCCAGCTCCTCAGCCGAAACCGGCCTGGACATGAAGTAACCTTGGGCGAGGTCACAACCATAGTCACTGAGCGCCCGATATGCCTGCTCGTCTTCAACACCCTCCGCCGTCATTTCAAAGCCGAGGCTGTGGGCCAAGTCGATGGTGGAGACCACCAAAGCGGTTGCGCGGGCGTCATCCATCATCGTAAGGACGAAGGACTTGTCGAGCTTGAGCTCATCGATGGGCAGTTCCCGCAGGTAGGACAGCGAACTGTACCCCTTCCCAAAGTCATCGACCGCGATCCTTACCCCCATCCCTCGGAGGGCCGCCAGAACAGCGCAGGCCCGCTCCCGGTCGGCAACGAGCACGTCTTCCGTGATCTCCACGACCAGCACAGATGGAGACAACCCCCGGGCCGCGGCCATGGCGGCCACCTGTCCAGGCAACCGTGCGTCCATGATCGACCCCGCGGACAGGTTAACCGCAACAGAAATCAACCGCCCCTGCGAGACCCAAAGAGCAGCCTGATCCAAGGCCTTGACCAGCACCACGCCCGTCAGGGCCGGCATCAGCCCAGCCTCCTCAAAGCGACGGAGGAAAGAATCGGGCTGTAACAACCCCAATCCCGGGTGGTTCCATCGAACGAGCGCCTCTACACCGCGGACCTCGCCCGTCCCGAGCTCGAGCTTGGGCTGGAAATGCAGAACGAGCTGATCGTCAGTCAGGGCTGCATTCAACGCCTGCACGCTGTGGAAATGAGTCGAATCGGACACGCCCACCGTCTCCACATAGAAAGCGTGGCCGCGGCGGCTGGACTTCGCCAAATACATTGCCATGTCCGCCTTGCGCAGCAACAAGCTCAGGTCCCGGCCTTGCGTCGGAAAACACGAAATACCGATGCTGGCGTTGACCTGCACCGTGACCCCGCCCAGGTCATACGCGTCGCCCAAAGCCTCCCGAAGCTTCAGGGCAACCACCTCCGCTTCCTGCGGCGTACAGTCGGCTACATGGACCACAAACTCGTCCCCGCCCAACCGGGTCAATAGGTCTGCGCCACGGAGCTTTTCCGATAACCGCGCGGCGACCTGCCTGAGGAGCTCATCCCCCACGTCGTGGCCCAACCCGTCGTTGATCTCCTTGAACTTATCCAAATCCAGCAACAGGACAGCGCCGGCCCGGCGGGCATCGGCCAGCCGCAACGGCAGATCCGCGTACAGTGCGCGCCTGTTCGGAAGACCGGTGAGCTCATCAGTCCTGGCCTGTCGGTTGGCATCAGCCAGCCGGATCCTTTGCCGAAACACCAACGGCAGTACGGCCAACGCCAATGTAAGTCCCGCCAGCACCACCGCCAGCAGCATCACGCGTTGTTGGGTGCCCAGGATTAGGACGCCAAGTCCTGCAACCGTAGCCAGGGCCGGAACGGCCTGAACCGGGATATCGGCGCCCCTAGCCGGTGCGGACTGCCCGGCACCGTCCTGGGATACCGCCCAACAACCGATCAAGGCAGTCCCCAGCGCCCACGCCGCATCCAGCGGAGTTCCCACGACATAAAGATCGTTGAGTTCCAGCAGTGCGTAAACGATGTCGGCGCCTGTAAAGGTCAGCAATCCAGCCACCAGCAGGACCCACCCGCGTCCCAACCCGCTGCCAGGGGTAGCTGCGATTCCCATGACCGTGGCCACCAACAACAGATCCAGCAGTGGATAGGCGGCACCCACTGCCGCCGCCACGGATTGCGGCCCCCCAAAAGCAGACCCAAAAACCGGTCCCATGACCACTGCCAAAGCTGCTGCGGCCCCAAGGCCTCCCACAACACTGTCTAGGACGACAGGCCAGGTCATATCACGCAGCCGCCCCCTGACGACCACCAGCAACGCCGCGAGCATCAGGCTGTAGAAGCCGACATATCCAATATCCGCGGGCGAAGGCAGGGGAACATTTCCACCGCCGGCCGACTGCACTGCATAGTAGGTGTCGCCTGCGGCCTGGCATGACACGGCAGCTGCCACCAAAGCGATATCCGGTCTGCGGGAGCGCGCTCGTCCGACCACAAGCCAACATACGACCGCCGGCAGCCAAACCGTCAGGAGCGACAAGAACCCATCGACAAGGGGACTGAAAGCATCCGAATCACGGCACAAGACGCCGCCCACATACAGGACCGCGGTAGCAATCATGCCCCCGGAGGACAGCCAGATGAAACGCCTCGACGAGTGGACTCCGGCGCCGGCCACATCCTGTCCCGCCATCAGCCCTCACCCCAGCAACGAGCCACAGGAGCGATCCGCAAAGCAACGCCGCGCCTGGCTTTCGAAAAGTCACCAATTAGAACAAAGGCGTCGACAACGTTGCAGATCATGATGCTCCTCCGCGGAAACCTTCCGCTTCATACTTAGCTATCGACCTACAAACGCGCGCGGTAACAACACCCCGCCCATAAGGAGCCGTTATTTCGGCACAGCCCTGGGGAAGTCCCGGCCCCGCACTCTCTTGCCGTAGGCGCCGGTTCCCTGGTGTTGCTGCTTAGTTTGGCCGTAAGCGCGGGTCTTACGGTCCACGCGTCAGTTGCGCGGCCGTCCCCAGGACGGTTGAGCCGGTGGAGCGGGCACGTAAAATCCAACGGAGAGCAGCAAAAAGGAAAGAGATGCTTGTGCTGCCCGAGCGCAGCGGGGCCGTTTCGTTCTTGTCGCTGAACCCCAGTGAGTCTTCCGCCCCCCTTTTGCGATCCCGGGCCGGGGGCGGCATGGAACCCTGACCGGCCCGGTGTAGTCTCTGAACAACGACAGCCTGAGGGGGCAGCGCCATGAATCGTTACTCAATTCCAATGATCACAGCCGTGCTCGGCGTGGCAATCCTGCTCGGCGGTTGCACCGCCCCGTCAGGTCTTAAGGCCCTGGACCGCCAAGCAACCGCGGAAGACAAAATGCCGGAAGGCATCAACTTCCAGGGAACGGAAGTAAACACCGAAAACGCCCGTCTGCTCGTTTCAAAAGACGGGGTGAAGTACTTTGCCGCGAGAAACGAGAACACGCATGAGGCGTGTCTGGTCATCGCTCCCGACGCGAGCCCCTCGCTCTGGGTAGCTGGCTGCAGTAGCTACGCCCGCGGCGGGGAGGTCGTCAAGGTCAAAGGCCCAACAGGCATTTCTGCCGTCCTCGTGACTGACGGCACCGACACTGGCCAGTTGGAGTCGGAGGGCTGGACCAAGGTGCATGACAACGTCCTCACCTCCCGCGGGTAGGAAAGGGACCCACCTGCTCGAATCTAACCCGGGAATACGTATGGCCGCTAAGAACGTGCGTTCTTAGCGGCCATCGCAAAAGGTTTCAGGGAGGCCCGGACCTACACGTTGAACCTAAACTCGACCACGTTCCGTCACAGAATAACCTTTGCCCATAGACGGTTACCGCCCCGTAGTGGAGGTGCCTTAGCCGTGCGCAGGCGCGTTGGATCCCGTAGCCGCCCAGCTGGCCAGTAGCCTGAGTCGCTCGGCGCTGGGCGAGCCGGGTTCGGCAGTGTAGATCATGAGGACGCAGCCTGGGTCGGCAGTGATGATGAGTTCTTCGTAGGCGAGAGTGAGTTCGCCGACGACCGGGTGGTTGAATCGTTTTGTGCCGGTCCCGTGGGTCCGGACATCATGGGCGCCCCACAGCTGCCGGAACACATCGCTGCGCGTGGACAGCTCACCGACGAGGTCCTGGAGGCCTTTGTCGTTGGGATCACGCCCGGCCTCGGTGCGCATGATCGCCACGCACATCTCAGCGAAAAGCCCCCAGTCAGGATAGAACTCCCGGGAGGCAGGGTCCAGGAACTGGAACCGGGCCAGGTTCGGCGTGCGGCCGCCGTCGCCGATTAGGGGCGAGTAGAAAGCTCGTCCGAGCTCATTAGTGGCTAAGAGGTCTTGGTGCTGGTCGCGTACGAAAGCGACACCGCTAGTGATCGTACTGAGCACCCAGTGCAGGCTGGACCGACTGATGGCGTTCTTGGTGGATCTCCGGCGGGGACGCCCGGACAGTGGAATGCCGTCGGCAGCCCGGGCGAGGTCGAAGAGGTGAGTCCGCTCCGTGTCATCGAGGAGAAGAGCGCGGGCGATGGCGTCTAGCACGGACGAGGAAGCCCCTCCGATCGCGCCCCGTTCGAGCTTGGCGTAATACTCGACGCTGACATCTGCGAGTACCGCAACTTCCGTGCGGCGAAGCCCGGCAACGCGTCTGTTCGACCCGGCGGGAAGCCCGGCCTGTTCGGGGGTGACCTTCGCGCGGCGCGACATCAAGAACTCGCGTACCTCGGCCTTATTGTCCATGCCACGAGAATACGTCCCTCAAACCCTTGTTGAGGTGCCCTGGTGGTACACCCCTTGACAGAGAGTCCCGCACTGGACGGTTCGCGTATTGACTGGATAAAGATTCCCCACCGGCGGCATGACCCGGAAACCGCTTCCATCACATTCTCCCGCCGATCGCCGCCTCACTCCCTAAGGATGCAATGACCACCATTACCATCGCGCCGGCCCCGGAATCGACCAAGAAGCCGAAACGGCTGCCGCTCGCCACCCTGGCCGCGCTGGCCGTCATCGGCTTCGTCCTCGTTGCGATGGAGACCATGCCGGCCGGGCTGCTGCCGATTATCGCGGCGGGGATGGGGATCCGCGAAGGCACCGTCGGACTGTTCGTCAGCGCCTACGCCCTCGGCACGGTGATCATCACGATCCCCGCCATCACCCTGACCCGGGGCATGCGCCGCAAACCGTTGCTCCTCGGCGCGATCCTCGGCCTGGTCCTGGCCAACACCACCACCGCCATTTCCGGCGACGTGACCCTGTCGCTGGTGTCGCGGTTCATCGCCGGCGCGTTCTCGGGAATCATCTGGGGGATGCTGGCCGCCTACGGCCGGAAGATCAGCCCGCCCTCCCGTGCAGGCCTGTCGCTGGCGATCGTCTCCGTCGGGGCGCCCGTCGGATTCGCTCTCGGCACACCACTGGGGGCCTGGCTCGGAACGACCTTCGACTGGCGGTGGGCCTTCGCCGGACTCACCGCCGTTGCCATCATCGCCGGTGTCTTCATCGCTGTTATCGCGCCCGACGCCGGCGGGCAGCCCGGCGCCTCCCGGCTTCCCCTGGCCCGGGTGCTCCGGATCCCCGGCATTGCCGTGATCCTGGCGGTCATCTTCACCTGGATGCTGGCCCACAACACCATCTATACCTACATCGCCCCCTACCTGCGGACCACCGGCAGCAGCCTCACCGTCGACGTCGAACTCTTCATCTTCGGGGTGTCCTCGATCGCCGGAATCGTCATCACCGGCGCCCTCCTGGACTGCCATCCCCGCCCGCTGCTGCACGGGAGCGTCGCCTTGTTCATCGCTGCCGCCGTCGCGCTGCTCGTGGGCCACGCGTTCCTGCCGGCGGTGATCGCCGCGACCGTGCTCTGGGGAATCACGTTCGGCGGGGCGGCCGCGCAGCTCCAGGCCGCACTCACCACCACCGGAGGCGCGGACTCCGACGTCGCCAACTCATTCCTGCCGGTGGCGTTCAACCTCGCCATCTTCAGCGCCGGCATCCTCGGGGCTGCCCTGCTGACGGCGTACGGCGCCCTGGCGCTGGCAGTCCTGATGATCGCCGCCGGCCTGGCCGCACTCGCCCTGACCGTCTACGGACGGCGCACGGCATTCCCCGGCCGCCTCTAGCAACAACGGCAACGCGCGGCAGACGTCCTCCTCGCCGTATCCCGGAAAGGATCCACTTATGAACACTCGCAACCGTTTCTCATCGGGAAAAGCCTTGCTGCCAGGCGCCGTGGCGCCTGCGATGGTCCTGATCGCTACCGCTATTGCTGTGGCCGGCTGCAGCTACAGCCCCGGCGGCGGCGCTGACGCGCGACCGTCCTCCCCTGGCTCACCGGCGACCGATCCGACTGCCGCCCCGACCGCAACGCCAACCACCACGCCGATTGTCATCGAGCTCCAGGGCAAGCGAATTACCGGAGAACTCGACGGCAGCGCCACCTCAGGCTCACTCCTGGCCCAGCTTCCCCTGACCCTGGCGTTCCGGGACCACGGCGGCCAGGAAAAGCTATCCCAGCTACCGGCCCCGCTGGACCTCCAGGGCGCGCCAAAGGGAAGCGAGGCCGCTCCGCTCACCGTTGGGTACTACGCCCCCGATCAAAGCCTCGTCCTTTACTACCGGCACGTTGGCTACTTTAACGGGATCGTGCCCATCGGCACCTACGAAAACACCGACGCCATTGAAAACCAGGTGGAGGGATTCGCAGCCACCATCCGTAGAGCCGACTGACCGGCACAGCCGACTTGGCTCTCCCAACCACCCGACCACCACAGCTCAGGAGATAACAATGAAAGCAACCTACATGTTCGGCCCCGGCGACGTCCGTATCATTGACGCCCCGGACCCGGCCCTCAAGGACACCACCGACGCCCTGGTCCGGATAGTCCGGGCTTGCGTTTGCGGATCGGACCTGCACCCGTATCACAGCATGGAGAGCAGCCCCGACGGCGTGTCCATGGGGCACGAGTTCATCGGCATCGTCGACGAGATCGGATCCGACGTCCGGACCCTCACCCCGGGCGACCTCGTCATCGCCCCCTTCGCGTACTCGGACGGAACCTGCGAATTCTGCCGGGAAGGGCTCCACACCTCGTGCCTGCACGGAGGCTTCTGGGATGCACCCGGAATGGGCGGCGGCCAAGCCGAAGCCATCCGGGTTCCGTTCGCCGACGGGACCCTCGTGAATGTACCCGGCGTTGACGAGAAGTCTCCGCTGCTGGCCTCGTTGCTGACCCTGTCCGACGTGTACGGCACCGGGTGGCACGCAGCCCACCGCGCCGGCGTCACCGAAGGGGACACCGTTGCCGTCATCGGCGACGGCGCCGTAGGCCTCATGGCCGTGCTCTCCGCCAAGCAACTGGGCGCCGAACGCATCATCCTGATGGGACGCCACCAGTCCCGCACCGACCTCGGCATCGAGTTCGGCGCCACCGACGTCGTCGCCGAACGCGGCGCGGAAGGTATCGCCAAAGTCCGGGAGCTCGCCGGCGGTCACGGGGTGCCGAAGGTGCTCGAAGCGGTCGGATACATGCCGACCTATGAGCAGGCCCACCGCATCGTCCGCCCCGGCGGAATCATCAGCCGCGTCGGAGTTCCCCAATACGAAGAAGCCCCCGTCGGCTTCGGCAGCCTCTTCGGCGGCAACATCACCCTCACCGGCGGTCCCGCACCCGTACGGGCCTACATCGAGCAACTGATGCCGGCCATCCTCGACGGCACCGTGAACCCCGGCAAAGTCTTCGACCGCACCGTTGGCCTCGACGAGGTCCCCGACGGCTACCGCGCCATGGACGACCGCCAAGCCCTCAAAGTGATGATCGCCTTTTAGCATTCAGAACTGAAAAACCCCGGCTACAACCGTCAGGCACCGCAGCACTCCTACCGAAAGAAAAGGAAGAGAACATGACACGACAACCCAAACAGGTCGGAGGGGGCCGAAAGATGTTCGGAGATTTCGCCCCGAAGCTCGCCGCACTCACCGACGACGTGCTCTTCGAGGACGTCTGGAACCGGCCCGAGCTCTCCGCCCGGGACCGCAGCCTCATCACCGTGGCGGTCCTCACCGCCGGCGGCAACACCGAACAGCTGGGCTTCCACCTGGGCCGCGCCGTCGAGAACGGCGTGACCCGCGACGAACTCATCGAAGCCATCACCCATGTCACGCTCTACGCAGGCTGGCCTAAGGGCATGGCCGCGATGGGCGTGGCCAAACAACTCTTCACCGACAACGCCTAAGGAACCCACTATGAACATCGAACCCGCCAGCCCCACCACCAAGAACCCGGCCGCCCAGTTCGCTGGCGACGTCTGGCTCGACCCGATCGCGCTGCCGCATGAGGCCGGCCAGACCATGGTCGTCGCCGCCGTGCGCTTCGCCCCCGGCGCCCGCACCGCCTGGCACTCCCACGAACACGGCCAGTACCTCCGCGTCACCCAGGGTGTGGCCCGTTTCGGCGGCCGCGACGGCACCATCATCGAGGTCTACCCCGGCCAGACCCTGTACACCCCGCCCGGTGAAGAGCACTGGCACGCCGCGGCGCCGGGTTGCTTCATGGAACACATCGCCATGCTCCAAAACGGCGAAGACCCCGCCAAGACCACCACCTGGGCCGAACACATCACCGACGACGAGTACAACGGCCACTAACCCTCTGATGCCATTCACCATCCCTCGGTCAGCGGGCAGGTTCACTGCCTAGCAGGGCGTCGGGAGGGAAGCGTCCACTCTGGTGCAAACGTCCGACTACGCCATTGGACGAACATCAGCGCGTGCGACAGCTCCTCAACACACCCCCTTTGCTCGCTAAGCAGTGGGTGTGCCACATAACGCCCCGTCTGGCGGCGTCATTACGACTTGGCAACCGGCGGCAAAAAGCGCATAGTCGCCAAGAACACTTGTTCTTGGCGGCTATGCAAAGGTTTCGAGTAGGTCAGGACCTACACATTGAATCTAAATTCCACCACGTTCCGTCACAGAATAGCCTCTGAACGAAGGACCCGAAACAGGACTCTCGCGTGGTGGGACTTCGGCATATCGATCATTCCAACTTTCCCGGGGGACACGTCTCACCCATCCAGTCGGAACGATCCAGATCTTCCGGGGCTGGATAGCGATGCGCAATCCTTCCATAAGACCATGCTCAGTTGATCGCGTCGCCCGCCAGACGCTTTCCCCAGGGGAATCTGGCCGTTCCCTCGATTGACCCTAAGACCTACTCCTGGGCAGCGTTTCGCCCCGAGTCAGACAGGGCGGCGCCGTCGTGCGCGACTGTGTTCTGAACTACATTGGCGCGACCGTAGGAGCCGAGCTTCTCGACCGCGTAGTCGAGCAGGGCCGCGGCGCGCGGCGTAAGGATCATGTCCTCGGGCCAGATGCCCACGACGCGGGAGAGGGTTACCGGCGGGTCGAAGGGGCGGACGGCGACCGGCCGCCCCTCGGCGCTCATAGGGAGCACGTTGGGCCTGGACATGAGCAGGCCGTAGCCCACGCCGCGGCCCACGAGCGCCTCGACAAGACCGATCTGGGTGACCCGGGCACCGATCCTGGGCTCCAGCCCACGCGCCGCGAACGCCTCGACTATGTTGATGGTGCTCGGGGCTGCGTCGTAGAGGATCAGTGGCTCGCCTGCGAGATCGGTGAGATCCACGGTGCTTCCCGCCGCGAGCGGGTGGTCCGGATGCAGGTGGGCCTCGAGCTCAGTCGGGTAGATCTCGCGGCGACGGTACCCGACGGGGAGGAACCTTTCGTACATGATCGCCACATCGAGGCGCCCCGACTGGAGCGCTGGTAAAAGGTCGTCGGTGCTCCCCACCGTGATCTCAAGGTCCACCCCGGGGTGCCTCCGCGGGTAGCCTTCGAGTAGCTCGGGCACCACGCTCGTGGCGAAGCTCGCGTAGCAGCCAAGCTTGACGGGACCCCGCAGCTCCTCTCCCCGGCGGGAGCCCAGGACGAGCTCGCGTGTGTCCACGAGGATCCGGCGCGCATGCATTGCAAAGTTCTGCCCCGCCGGAGTCAGGGTCAGTCCCCGCGCCTTGCGGCGCACGCATAGCTGCTCCCCCACAGTCTTCTCTAGCCCCGTTACGGCTTGGGACAACGCCGACTCCGAGATATGCAGATGCGCCGCCGCGGCACTGAGCGTAGTGAAGTTTGGCAAGGCTGCGAACAATTCGAGTTGCCTCATGCTTACCCCGGCCATGATCACCTCAGCATCGATAGTGCTTCTTAAGCAAAACAGGACTATATCCACACATTACAGACATTTACATGAGGATGTGAATTGGCTCACCATGAAGCATCCGAATCACCCGCACTCCTCCAAGGGACAGCAATGACCTCCTCCACTGCAGTTAGCAATCCCGCCACGCAGCGTCGCGTCGCCTTTGCAACGATCATCGGCACCACGATCGAGTGGTACGACTTCTTCATCTACGCGTTAGGCGCAGGCCTCGTGTTCGCCCAGCTCTTCTTCAAGCCTGCCGGCGAGGACATCGGGCTCCTGCTCTCCTTCGCCACGGTCGGCGTCTCCTTCCTCTTCCGGCCGTTCGGCGCGTTTCTCGCAGGGCACTATGGCGATAGAATCGGTCGCCGTGCCATGCTGGTCCTCACGCTCATTCTCATGGGGGCGGCGACGACACTAATCGGCGTCCTGCCCACGTTCGCCCAGATCGGCATCGCAGCGCCGATCCTCCTGCTCCTCCTCCGCATCCTCCAGGGCGTCTCCGCCGGCGGCGAGTGGGGCGGCGCAGTCCTCATGGTCGTCGAGCACGCCCCTGCTGACCGCCGCGGCCGCGCCGGCGCATTGCCGCAGGTCGGTGTCCCTCTCGGCTTTCTCCTCGCCTCGGGCGTGATGGCCCTCATGACCGGCGCCGTCTCCCCCGGCAAGGCCTTCCTCGAATGGGGCTGGCGCGTGCCGTTCCTGCTGAGCATCGTGCTCATCGTCGTCGGCTACCTGGTCCGCCGCGCCGTTGAGGAGAGCCCAGTGTTCACTGAGATCGCCGAGCGCGGCCAGCAGACCAAGGCCCCGGTCGCGGTCCTCTTCAAGCGGCACTGGCACCTCGTGATTCTCGCCGCGCTTGTGTTCGTGGGCAATAACGCCGTGGGCTATATGACCACCGGCGGTTTCCTCCAGAGCTACGCCACCGGAAAGCTCAAGATAGACACCACGGCGATGCTCATCGCCTCCGCGGTCGCCTCGGCGGTGTGGTTCGTCGCGACGCTCGTTGCAGGGCGCCTCGCCGACTCGATCGGCCGGCGGAACACCCACCTCATCGGCTTCGCGGTGCAGGCCGTGATGGCCTTCCCACTGTTCTGGCTCGTCAACACGGCGACGCTCCCCGGGCTCTACGCCGGGCTGATCCTGCTCTCGATCGGCCTCGGCCTCACGTACGGGCCGCTGGCGGCGTGGTACGCCGAGATCTTCCCGGCCTCCATTCGCTTCTCGGGAGTGGCCATCCCCTACGCGATTGGGTCAATCCTCGGCGGGGCGTTCGCGCCCACCATCGCCCAAGCCCTGCTACAGGCCACGGGCACCACGACCGCAATCTCCTGGTACATCCTCGTCGCCACCCTCGTGGGGACCGCCGCGACGCTGTGCCTACGCGACCGTCGCGGCATCCCCCTGGGCCCCGACCACGAGGCCGAGCAGGCGAGCGGCGCCACGATGTTCGCGCCGAACGTGGCCCACAGGGAAGTTGTGAGGAGCCGGTAGCGACCCCGTTGACCTTTCACCCGTCACATTTGGGGAACCGAGCGCCATTCCGTCAAAGCCTTTAGGGCAGCCAAGTCTAGGCGTCCTGTAATTCAGTCGAGGAGAACTCATGTTAAATCGCACCACCAGAATCGCGGTCATTGGTGGAGGGATGGGCGGGCTCACCGCTGCGATCGCACTGACGAGGGTCGCTGGTGTCCAAGTCACGGTGTTCGAACAAGCAAGAAAGCTGGGCGACGTAGGCGCAGGCGTCACAGTCGCCCCGAATGGCCAGCGCGTTCTCGACAAACTCGGTGTGCTTGAACAGATCAAGAAGGCAGGCGCGACGCCGGACGGGCACGGTGTCTACCAGGACGCCATGGGCAACCTGGTTGCCGAAGCAGCTTGGGAAGATTCAGCAAAGCGATATCGGAATATCGGCATGTACAGGCCCGATCTCGTCAATGTTCTAGCTCGAGAAGTCGCTGCCGACACGATCCGTCTCGGCCATCGACTCACTTCGATTCAGGCGCTGGACACAGCCGTCCGCCTCGGATTCGAGAACGGCATACAGGATGAGTTCGATGCTGTGGTGGGCGCAGACGGCATTCACTCGATGGTGAGGGATTCCCTGATGCAACTCCCCGCCCCCGTCTACTCCGGATTCATCGCATACCGCGGTGTACTTGACGCGAACCTCCTCCCCGCAGACTGGCCCATGATCAGCCAGGTATGGATGGGTGAGGGAAAGCACTTCATGTGCTACCCGCTGCAGCAACGCAAGTTGTTCAACTATGTCGGGTTCGTACCCAGTGACCGGCCCCTTAAGGAATCCTGGTCGGCTCCGGGGGACGTGAGCGAACTCGCCGCCCAGTTTGAGGGTGAGAAATGGGACCCAAAGCTCCGCCACTTCATTCAACTCATCGACAAGACCTTTTGGTGGGGCCTCTACGACCACGAGCCCCTCACTAATTGGTCGCGAGGGCGCGTCACATTGCTCGGCGACGCAGCACACACGATGCTGCCGCACGCGGGCCAGGGAGTGAACCAGGCAATGGAGGACAGCATTACTCTTGCCTTCTTCCTAAGGGAGGCCGAAGGCGCCGACGGGATTCCCGAAGCCTTCAAGCGCTACACCGCCGTTCGAATGCAACGCACGGCGATCTTGCAGAACAGCTCCCGCAGAAGCGGCTCGCAGTTCGACGCGCAGAATGAATTTGAGGACACCAAAAAGCGTGACGCTGACTTGCGCGCAGGACGCGATTTTCGCCGAAGTGTGCTCTTCGACTTCGACGCGGTGGCAGCCGCCGAAAAGGCACTCAAACGTTTCAGGAGGATTTAGTTCGCATGACATCGATCAGCATCATTGGCACCGGCAAGATGGGCTCAGCAATTGCCGAAGTATCGGCGCGAGCCGGGGCGAGTATCCAAATCATCAGGCGCAGGGCGGGGGCTGGCTCGGCCGCGGAGCGTTCGGACGCGGAATATGGGTTTGTCGGCGATGAACTCACAGGTGACCTCGTCGTCCTAGCAGTTCCATATGAAGCGTACCCGGATGTACTTGAGCACTATCGGGACCGACTCAGAGGCAAGGTCGTCATCGACATCAGCAACCCCATCGATTTCACCACGTACGATGAGCTGCTGGTCCCACCGGACTCCTCCACTGCGGTTGAACTTTCCAAGGCCCTCCCGGCGGGCGTGGCAGTCGTGAAAGCGTTCAACGTCAATCTCGGCGACACGCTCAGCACCGGCACGAATGGCACAACGCGCACGACTGTCCTGTTCGCCGGAGACGACCCAGAGGCGAAAATAGCAGTCGCTGCCCTTCTCGAAGGCGCAGGACTCCGGGCCGTCGACGCCGGCCCTCTTTCCCGAGCAAGGGAACTTGAGGCGATGGGCTTTCTCCAGATCGTCCTGGCGGCAATCGGGAAGACACGATATGAGTCCGGGTTTGCACTGCTGACATGAGCAGGAATCCGCAGCCTGGAACGTCAGACACTGGGCCTGTTCCTGCATTTTTACGCCTTGGTCCGCACGGACCAGCTGGACGGGCCGTCCCGGAGGCCCTGTCGCCACGGCGCAAATTTAGGGCTCCGTGGGAGCGCTGGCGTTCGAGGTCATAGACCTCTCGCATCCCCGACTAATGCCCGGCCCCAAAAGCCGATGGCCGCTAAGAACGTGCGTTCTTGGCGGCCATCGCAAATGGTTTCAGGGAGGCCAGGACCTACACGTTGAACCTAAACTCGACCACGTCGCCGTCGGCCATAATGTATTCCTTGCCTTCGATCCGGACCTTGCCGCGGGCCTTCGCCTCGGCCATGGAGCCGGCCTCGATGAGGTCGTCGAAGGAGACAACCTCGGCCTTGATGAAGCCGCGCTGGAAGTCGGAGTGGATGACACCGGCAGCCTGCGGAGCGGTATCGCCCTGGTGGATGGTCCAGGCGCGTGTTTCCTTGGGGCCGGCGGTGAGGTAGGTCTGCAGGCCCAGCGTGTGGAAGCCGACGCGCGCCAGCTGGTCCAGGCCGGACTCGTCCTGGCCGTTCATCTCCAGCATTTCGCGGGCTTCCTCCTCGTCCAGTTCGACGAGGTCGGACTCCAGCTTTGCGTCAAGGAAGATGCAGTCGGCCGGGGCCACCAGAGCGCGCAACTCCTCCTGCTTTTCAGGGCTGCCCAGGATGCCCTCGTCAGCGTTGAAGACGTAGATGAAGGGCTTGGCCGTGAGCAGGCCGAGTTCCTTGAGGTGTTCCATTTCCAGCTTGTCGCTCTTGATCGAGGAGAAGATGGTGTCGCCGCGCTCCAGCACCGCCTGGGCGGCCTTGACGGCGGCCAGTTCGGCGGCCTCTCGCTTCTTGATCTTGACTTCTTTTTCGATCCGCGGGACGGCCTTCTCAATGGTCTGGAGGTCCGCCAGGATCAGCTCGGTGTTGATGGTCTCCATGTCCGAGCGGGGATCGACCTTGCCGTCGACGTGGATGACGTCGGGGTCATCGAACACGCGGACGACCTGCGCGATCGCCTCCGCCTCCCGGATGTTCGCGAGGAACTGGTTGCCCAAGCCTTCCCCTTCGGAGGCGCCCTTGACGATGCCGGCGATGTCCACAAAGGACACGGCAGCCGGGAGCAGGCGTGCGGAGCCGAAGATGGCGGCCAGCTTCTCGAGCCGCGGGTCCGGCAGGTTCACGACGCCGACGTTGGGTTCGATCGTGGCGAACGGATAGTTCGCCGCGAGCACCTGGTTGCGGGTCAGTGCGTTGAAAAGGGTTGATTTGCCGACGTTGGGCAGTCCGACGATGCCAATAGTAAGAGCCACGAGTATTGATTCTACCGGTAAACGGCCCCATCCCCTGCGGCGGCAGGAGCCCGTTCACGGTCGGCGTCGCCCGGGGCGGCCGGGGCCTGCGGATCAGGCGTCCCGAGCGTCACTGGCTAAAAGTGTCAGGGCTGCGTGCCAGAGTGAAGGCATGGACGCTTTCGCTCTCATTCTTGCCCTGCTGATGCTGCTCATCGGTGCCGTGGCCGGCGCCGCCTTCACCTTTGTGGTGTCCCGGCGCCGCAGCGCCGCCCTCGAACAGGACTTCGACGGCGTTTCCGCCCGGCTCTCCGAGGTCAGCGCCCAGTTCGCCGCCGCCGACGCCGAACGCCGCCTGCTTGCGGCGCAGAACCGGGAGCTGGGCGACGCCAGGACGCAGGACGGCAGCGTGCTGCGTGCCCTGGCCCCCGTGGCCGAGAAGCTCACCGCGGTCCAGCAGCAGGTTTCGCTGCTGGAGCGGGACCGGCTGGAACAGTACGGCCAGCTCGCCCAGCAGCTGCAGGAGGCCCGGCTCTCGGACGAGCAACTGCTGCGGTCAACGCATGCGCTTGAGTCGGCCTTGCGGTCCAACAGCGCCCGCGGCCAGTGGGGCGAGGTGCAGCTGCGCCGCGTGGTGGAGGCGGCAGGGATGCTCCGGCACGTCGACTTCCACGAGCAGCTGCATAGCTCGGGCTCCGGGTCCGAAAACACCGTCCGGCCGGACCTCGTGGTGCAGCTCCCGGGCGACAAGCAGCTCGTGGTGGACGCCAAAGTGCCGCTGACGGCCTACCTGGAGGCGCAGGAACTGGGCTCACCCGCGGGCAGCAGGTCGCCGGGCGCGGGAACCCTGAACGGCCAGCAGGCGCTGCTGGCCGCCCATGCCAAAGCCCTGAAAGCCCACGTGGACGCGCTGAGCAACAAGAAGTACTGGGACATTCCCGGCAACGCCCCGGAACTGGTGGTGTGTTTCCTGCCCGCGGAGTCGATCCTGGCCGCCGCCCTCACGGCAGATCCGGCCCTGCTGGACTATGCGCTGTCCAGGAACGTCGTCCTCGCCTCGCCCGGGACGCTGCTGGCAGTGCTCAAGTCGGTGGCGTTCACCTGGCGGCAGGACGTGCTGACGGACAGCGCCCGGGAGCTTTTCGAACTGGCGCAGCAGCTTTACGAGCGGATGGGGACCCTGGGCGACAACGTGACGAAGCTGGGCTCATCGCTGAAGACCTCGGTGGACCGCTACAACTCGTTGGTCGGCACGCTGGAAGCCAGGGTGCTGCCCACCGCACGGAAGCTCAATGCCATGGACGGCGCGGGCCTGGCGACTCCGGTCACCGTCGAAGCGACGCCGCGCTCGGTGGCGGCCCCGGAACTGCAACCGGCAATCGGTTCCCGTGAGGCCGTCGCGGGCCGGGCCGATGACGGCGGCGCGTCGGAGGAGTCTGCCGCCTAGGGTTGCGTGGACGGGGCTTAGGACTTTTCCGCGGACCGGGCGCCGCGGCCGCCAAGGGCGCGGGAGACGTCCCCGGCCTGCTTGAGCGTGGCGCGCAGCTCCTTCGGTAGCGAGAACAGCAGGTCCTCCTCCGCCGTGACGACTTCCTCGACAGCACCGTAGCCGTAGTCGGCTAACAGCCGGAGCACGTCCTTCACCAGCACCTCCGGCACGGACGCCCCCGAGGTCACGCCGACGGTTGCCACGCCCTCGAACCAGGACTCGTCCACCTCGTTGGCGAAGTCGACCCGGTAGGAAGCCTTCGCGCCGTACTCCAGTGCCACTTCCACGAGGCGCACTGAGTTGGAGGAGTTCGCGGATCCCACCACGATCACGAGGTCGGCCTGCGGCGAGATCTTCTTGATAGCAACCTGCCGGTTGGTGGTCGCGTAGCAGATATCGTCACTGGGCGGATCCTGCAGCGTGGGGAAACGCTCCTTCAGGAGGCGGACCGTCTCCATGGTCTCGTCCACGCTGAGGGTGGTCTGCGAAAGCCAGATGACCTTCTCCGGGTCGCGGACGGTGACCTTGTCCACCTCGTGCGGTCCGTTGATGATCTGGATGTGCTCGGGCGCCTCGCCGGCAGTCCCCTCGACTTCCTCGTGGCCGTCGTGGCCGATCAGCAGGATGTCGAAGTCGTCCTTGGCGAAGCGGACCGCCTCGCGGTGCACCTTGGTCACGAGCGGGCAGGTCGCGTCAATGGTCCGCAGGCCCCGATCCTCCGCGGACTGCACGACCGCCGGCGAGACACCGTGCGCCGAGAAGATCACCAGGGCGCCCTCGGGAACCTCATCGGTTTCGTCGACGAAAATCGCACCCTTTTCCTCCAGGGAACTGACCACGTGAACGTTGTGCACGATCTGCTTGCGGACATAGACGGGCGGGCCGTAGTGCTCAAGGGCTTTTTCCACCGCGATCACGGCACGGTCGACGCCGGCGCAGTAGCCACGGGGCGCCGCCAGCAGCACCTTCTTCGGCAAGGTAACCGGTGCCGCCGCCAGCACGTCTTCCGGCGTTCGCCGCCGGCGCGGAACGGAGGGCATCGGTATGGAGACAGCGGTGGTGGTCATGCTCCAATGCTACCGGTGTTCGCTAATACCGGTTTTTTGCCGCCGACCGGCGGGCACCGGCTACCCGGAGCACCAGCCCCGAAACCAGCAGCAGCACCCCTGCCGCCACGGCCGCAACAATCCACTGCCCGAAGCCCGCAGTGGAGGCCGCCACGAACTCCCGCTTGAAGATCTCCGCGACGTCGTTCCCGGTGCCGACCCCCTGGACCATCGTTGCCGCGGTATCCGCGCCGAGTTTCCACACCCCGGCCAGGACGAGTGAACCAGCGCCGATACCGGCTAAGACCGTCCACTTCCGCCGGGCGGCTACGAACGCGAGGATGAAAGCGATGGCCGAGCCCACGGCGACGGCGAAGCCCATCGGCGCGTAGGCGGAGACCCGTTCGATCAGCTGGCGCTGGTCGGACTGGCCGATGGCGATCCGCACCTCCGTCGGCGCCTTCAACGGCACTGGCGATACCTCCGAGATCCGTTTGACCACCAGCCCCACCAGCGGGGCGACGTCTAGGGTCAGGGAGGTGGTGCCGCTGACGTCGGGCGGAAGGGTGCTGGGATCGGCGAAGCTCAGCCGGTGGCTCTTGCGCAGCGTCTCCGCCCAGGCATCGGAATACCCGGGCATCGAGGTCAGGGACCGGGCGGCGTCCTGGAGGATCGGCTTGACCACGGCAGCCAGCGCGTCGGGGACCTGCTGGTCGCCAAAGGCGATGCCGTTCACGGCAGCCGTCGCCAGCCGCCGCTGGAAGGCGGGGTCTTTGCCGAGCGGCGCGGTGAGGGCCACGAATCCGTCCTCCTGGACGATATTCCGGTCCACCCACATGGCCGGGACGGCAGCAGCCGCCAAGGCAAGGCCGATCAGCACTGCGACGGCCGAGACAAAAGTGCGCACGAAAGTCTCCTAGGAGGGTTGGGAGTAGAGCCATCCTACGGTGGCGCATCGGCGAACCCGAATGCAGCAGCCCAAAACGTCCGGGCCGGCTGATAGAGCTATGGATAGAGTTGAAGCAGACCCCGTATCCATCAAAGGACTCCTCCCCCATGCACCAGCACCAGGCACTCCCCGCCGGCGGCCACCGGCATGGCTGAAGACACCGCCGCCGCCAGCACCCTGCCGGCCACTGCGGCAGACACCAGCCCGGACAATCCCTGGCCGCTGCAGTTGCTCTCGCAGAAGCTGAAGATGCATATCGATCGCGCGCCCTCGGCCTGGGTCGAGGGCCAAGTGATCGAACTCAACCGGCGCGGCACGAACGCCTACCTCACGCTGCGCGACGTTGACGCGGAGATCTCACTGCCCGCGTCGGTCTGGACCAACGTCCTGGACCGGCAGGCCACCCCGCTGGAGCGCGGCTCCCGGGTCGTTGCGCTGATCAAGGCCGAGTTCTGGCTGAAGACGGGCCGGCTGAACATGTCGGTCAAGGACATCCGGCCGGTGGGGCTCGGAGACCTGCTCGCCAGGATTGAGCGGCTGCGCCAGGCCCTCGCCGCGGAAGGGCTCTTCGCTGACTCCCGCAAGAAACGCCTGCCCCTGCTCCCCCACCGGATCGGCCTGATCACCGGCCGCGACTCGGACGCGAAGAAGGATGTCCTGCGCAACGCCGCATTGCGCTGGCCCGCCGTCGAATTCGAAATCCGCGAGGTCGCTGTCCAGGGCAACACCGCCGTGGCCCAGATCATCGGCGCCCTGCGGGAACTGGACGCCCGTCCGGAGGTGGATGTGATTGTGATCGCCCGCGGCGGCGGCGCCCTGGAGGACCTGCTTCCCTTCAGCAGCGAGGATCTCATCCGTGCGGTCGCCGCCGCTGCGACGCCCGTCGTCAGCGCGATCGGCCATGAAGCGGACCGGCCCATCCTCGACGACGTCGCAGACCTTCGAGCCTCGACGCCCACCGACGCGGCCAAACGGATTGTGCCCGACGTCGTGGAGGAACTGGCCCGGGTCCGGCAGGCCCGCGAACAGCTGCGCCGCGGGGCCACCCGCCTCGTCGAACGGGAAACGGACCGGCTCGCCTCACTCCGCTCCCGCCCGGTGCTGGCGGCGCCGGAGGGCATGGTCACCGCACGGCACGACGACGTCGAACGGCTCAAGGGCCGCTCCCACGCCGCGATCAACACCGCCGTCGTGAGGGCAGCCGACCAACTGGTCCACCTCAGGGCCCAGGTCCGCGCCCTGTCGCCGCAAAAAACACTGGACCGCGGCTACGCCGTCGTCCAGCTCGATGACGGCAACACCGTTCCGGGAATCCGGCACGAGGTCGTGCGGCACCCGGACCAGGTTCCGGCCGGCACAGCCCTGGCCGTGCGGGTGGCCGGCGGCAGGTTCACGGCACAGTCCACCGGCGGCCAGGAGGCCGCCGAGGACTGACCGGCCCCGGCAGTCCACGTCACTCCACACTTCCCGGGCCCGCAGCAGCGGACCCCGACAGCGGTGTTAGCACCGCACCGATCCAAGGAGCATCAGCATGGCAGCAGAAAACGCGGCAGTCCCGGCGACGGACACCGATATTGACGGACTCAGCTACGAGGAGGCCCGCGAACAGCTCGTGGGTGTGGTGGGACGGCTCGAGGCGGGCGGCGCCAGCCTCGAAGAGTCCCTCGCCCTGTGGGAACGTGGCGAAGCCCTCGCCAAGCGCTGCGAGCAATGGCTCGAAGGTGCCCGCAAGCGCCTTGCCGCGGCCCGGGACCAAGCCGGCCAGGAAAGCTCAGCTAAACCGGCCGGCTAGGAGCGCCGCACCAGCTCGCGTTCCATGTCGACATCAAGCTCCGGAACAGGCCACTCGAGCGACAGTGACTCCAGTGCGTCCAGCAGCAACTGCTGGACCGCGATCCGGGCGTACCATTTTTTGTTCGCCGGGACCACATGCCAAGGCGCGCGCTCGGAGCTGGTCTGCTCGAAAGCGGTCTGGTAGGCGTCCATATAGTCTTCCCAGAATGCCCGCTCCTTGAGGTCGTTGCCGCTGTACTTCCACCGCTTGGAGGGTTCCTCGAGCCGCGCGAGCAGCCGTTCCTGCTGCTCGTCGCGGCTGATGTGCAGCATGACCTTGACGATTTTCGTTCCGGCGGCCGTCTGCCGGGCCTCGAATTCGTTGATGGCACGGTAGCGGCGGTCCAGCTCGTCGGCGTCCGCCCAGCGGTGCACCCGGTGGATCAGGACGTCCTCATAGTGGGAACGGTCGAAGACTCCCACCATGCCGGCTGCGGGCACTTCCTTCTCGATCCGCCAGAGGAAGTCGTAGGACTGTTCCTCGGGCGTGGGCGCCTTGAACGACTTCAGCTGCACGCCCTGCGGATTCATCTGGCCCATGACGTGGTTGACGATCCCGCCCTTGCCCGCCGTGTCCATCGCCTGCAGGACCAGCAGGACGCGTTTTTTGCCGCCGGTCCTGGACTCTGCAAAGAGCTGTTCCTGCAGCTGCGTGAGCTTGCCGTCGAGCTCACTGAGCAGCTTCTCGCCGGCAGTCTTGTCACCCGCGTAGCCCGGCGTCGAGCCCGGGTCGACGTCGCGGAGACTGAACTTTTTACCTGCCCGCAGGGTCTCCGAGGGGTGTTTGTCGAAGTCCACGACGTCTGCCATGTCAGCCTCTTTCCGGTTCAGGCAGCCTGCCGGCGTGCCGTTCGACGCGCAGCGCTGCTGTCCCGAATCCTAGTTGCCCTGGTACCGGCTCAGGAAGTCCGCCATGCGGTTGATTGCTTCCTCCAGGTCCTTGACGTTCGGGAGCGTCACCATGCGGAAATGGTCCGGCCGGACCCAGTTGAAAGCGCGGCCGTGGGAGACCAGGATCTTCTGCTGGCGCAGCAGGTCCAGGACGAACTTCTCGTCGTCGCGGATGTGGTAAACCTCGGGGTCCAGGCGCGGGAACAGGTACATCGCGCCGCGGGCCTGCTGGGTGCTGACGCCCGGGATCGCATTCAGCATGTCGTAGGCCGTGTTCCGCTGCTCCAGCAGGCGGCCGCCGGGAAGGATCAGGTCATTGATGCTCTGATAGCCGCCCAGTGCCGTCTGGATGGCGTGCTGCGCCGGCACATTGGCGCACAGGCGCATGTTGGCGAGCAGGTTGATGCCTTCAAGGTAGTCCGCGGCGTCCTTCTTCGGACCCGAGATGGCCATCCAGCCGGCCCTGTAGCCGCAGACCCGGTAGGCCTTGGAGAGCCCGCTGAAGGTCAGGCAGAGCACGTCGTCGCCGGTGAGGCTTGCCATGTTTACGTGGACGGCGTCCTCGTACAGGATCTTTTCGTAGATCTCGTCGGCGAAGAGCACCAGGCCGTGCTTTTCGGCCAAGGCCACAATCTTCTTGAGCGTTTCCTCGGGATAGACAGCGCCGGTGGGGTTGTTGGGGTTGATCACCACGATGCCCTTGGTTCGCGGCGTGATCTTCGCTTCGAGGTCGTCCAGGTCGGGCTGCCAGCCGGATTCCTCGTCGCAGAGGTAATGCACCGGCTTCCCGCTGGCCAAAGCAACGGACGCCGTCCAGAGCGGGTAGTCCGGGGTGGGGATGAGGACCTCGTCGCCGTCGTCCAGCAGGGCCATCAGCGACATCGTGATGAGCTCACTGACCCCGTTGCCGAGGTAGATGTCGTCGACGTGGATGTTCTGGATCCCGCGCGTCTGGTAATACTGCGAGACGGCGGTACGGGCGGAGAAAATTCCCCGGGAATCGCTGTAGCCCTGGGCGTGGGGCAGGTGGCGGATCATGTCCACCAGGATCGCGTCCGGCGCTTCAAACCCGAACGGGGCCGGGTTTCCGATGTTCAGTTTGAGGATGCGGTGACCCTCTGCCTCCATCTGCTGGGCGGCCTGAAGAATCGGTCCACGGATGTCGTAGAGGACATTACGAAGCTTGGTGGACTGCTTGAATTCTGCCATTCATCAAATATGCCATATGGCGGATGTACTTCCCCTGAGACTTGTCTCACAGCGGAAGTCCGCGTCACACGGCTATCCGTGGGAGCCCGCGGCCGCCCCGGCGGATGGAACGGTGGCAGAACGACGGCGGCTGCCGGCCCGGAGAAACCGGACCGGCAGCCGCCGTCGAACAATCAAGGCCTCCGGTTTACTTGACGAGGCCTTTCTCCTTGAGCCACGCTGCCGCGGCGTCCTTCGGGTTCTGCTTTTCGCTGCCGCCGACCGCACGGTTGAGGTTGATCAGGTCCTCAGTGGTGAGCAGCTTGGAGACGGCATTGAGTGCCTCCTTCGCCTTGTCAGTCATCTTCGCCTTGTTGTATAGCGGCAGGACCTGCTGGGCGATGAAGTTGTTCTTCGGGTCCTCCAGCACCACCAGGTCATTGTCTGCAATGGCCGGGGTGGTGGTGTAGATGTCCGCCACCTGGACCTGGTCCGAGAGCAGGGCCTTCACCGTGACGGGTCCGCCGCCGTCACTGAACGGTTCCAGCTTCTTGGGCTCGCAGTTGTAGTTCTTCTTCAGGCCCGGCAGGCCGTAGGCACGCTCGGCGAATGTTGCCGGCGCGCCGACCACGATCTCGCTGCAGACCTTGGCCAGGTCCTCGATGGACTTCAGCTTGTACTTCTCCGCAGTGGCCTTGGTGACCACCATGGCGTCCTTGTCCTCGGCCTTGGCCGCGTCCAGCACGGCGAGGCCCTCGGGAAGCTTGCCCGGCAGTGCCTTGGCGATGTCGTCGGCGGAGATCTCGGTCGCGTCCTTGTTGACGTGCAGCAGCAGGTTTCCGCTGTAGTCCGGGATCACGTCGACCGAGCCGTCCTGCACCGCCTTGAAATAAACCTCGCGCGAACCGATGTTCGGCTTGGTGGTTGCCGTGACACCGGCGCCGTTGAGCGCCCCGGCATACAGCTCGGCGATGATCTGGCTCTCGGTGAAATCGGCGGATCCGACTACCAGGGGGCCGCCGGTTCCGCCGGAGGAACCGCCGCTGGCGGGTGCCGAGGACAGCGGGTCGGACGAGCCTCCGCATGCGGACAGGGCCAGGGCCAGGCCGACGCCGGCGGCCAGGCCGGCGAATGTGCGCCTGCCGAGTGCTCGTTGGCGGGTTTCCTTCATGACGTACCTCCTTGGACAACAGTCTCCGCGGTCGCGGGGTCTGTGAGATCAACCGCGGCCTGCTGGCCCCGGTTTGGTTTGCGGGCGGCTCCGCGGGTCAGGAAGAGCCGCTGGAACAGGACGAGGACCAGGTCGACGGCGACGGCGAGCCCGGCGATGAGCAGCGAACCGCCGAGCATCTGGGGGAAGTCGGAGAGTACAAGGCCGTCGAAGAGATAGCGGCCCAGGCCGCCCAGATTGATGTACGCGACGACCGAGACCGTGGCGATCACCTGCAGCACGCCGGTGCGGAACCCGCCGAACATGACCGTCAGCGCATTGGGGAACTCGGCGCGGAAGAGCACCTGGAGTTCGGTCATGCCCATGGCCCGGGCGGCATCCACGACGTTGCGGTCCACACTGGAGATTCCGGCGTAGGTGCCGGCCAGCAGCGGCGGCACGGTGAGGATCACCAGCGCCCAGACCGGCGGCATCAGCCCGATGCCGGCCAGCAGGACGAACAGCGTCAACAGGCCCAGGGTCGGCAGGGCACGCAGCGCGCCGGCAAGGGCCACCACAGCCACCCGGCCGCGTCCGGTGTGCCCGACGTAGAGGCCGATCGGCACGGCGATGGCCGTTGCAATCAGCATCACGAGGCCGGTGTACTGCAGGTGCTCGGCGAGGCGCACCGGGATGCCCGTGCTGCCGGCCCAGTGTTTGGGGTCGGCGAGCCAGGCGAAGGTCTCGGTGAAAACATTGCTCATGCGGAAGCCCCCGCCGCGGACTCGGAAAGAGGCCGCCCCGAGGCCGGATCGCCGGGTTGTCCGGACTTCCCGGCGCCGGCGCGGGTCCAGGGTGTCAGCAGCCGTTCTAGCAAGACCAGGACCGCGTCCATCAGCAGCGCCAGCACCAGGATTGCCACGATGCCCACCAGCACTTCGGTGACGAAGTCGCGCTGGAGCCCGGAGGTGAAGAGCATACCGAGGTTCCCGATGCCGAGCAGCGCGGCGACGCTGACCAGGGAGATGTTGCTGACCGAGACCACACGGAGGCCGGCGAACATCACCGGCAGCGACAGCGGTAGGTCGATCTGCAGGAACCGGGCCAGCGGCTTGAAGCCCATCGCAACGGCGGCCTGCTGCAGGTCCTCGTCCACGGAGTCAAAAGCGTCCAAGGCGGCGCGGACCAGGAGCGCGACCGCGTAAATGGTCAGCGCCACCACAACGTTGGCCCGGTCCAGGATCCTGGTTCCCAGAATCGTAGGCAGGATGATGAAGAGCGCCAGCGACGGGATGGTGTAGAGCAGCGACGAAGCGGTGAGGACCACGGCGCGCAGGGTCCGGTTCTGCCTGGCTAGCTGGGCCAGCGGGATGGAGATCAACAGGCCGAAGAGCATCGGCAGGATCGCCAGGAACAGGTGCTGGCCAGCGAGGCCAAACACGTACCCGCTGTTGGCCAGGAACCATTCCATCAACGCACGCCCTGCCGGACCCGGCGGTCCGCTTCGATGACGGCCAGCACTTCTTCGGCCGTGATCACACCGGCCACGCGTCCGTCGGCGTCGACGGCGACGCCGAGTCCGGACGGGGAGGACAACGCCGCGTCCAGCGCACGCCGCAGGGTCTCGCCCTTGCGGAACAGCGAACCGCCCGGAACGGTCGCCGGGCCCGCGCCGGGCGCGCTCCAGCCCAAGGGCCGGTGGTCGGCGTCGACTACGAGTTGCCACTCGTCCGCCCAGGCGCCGGCGTTGGGCTCGCCGGCGCGGACGGTGTTCGCCGGATGGATCGTCACGCCGTCGGACGGGCTGAAAGCGAGGTGCCGGAAGCCGCGGTCGTGGCCCACAAAGGACGCGACAAAGTCGTTCGCGGGGGCGCGCAGGATCTCTTCCGGCGTCGCGTATTGCGCCAGCTTCCCGCCGCTGGCGAACACTGCCACCTTGTCGCCCAGTACCGTGGCCTCATCGATGTCGTGGGTGACAAACACGATGGTCTTGGCGAGGTCGCGCTGCAGGCGGAGCAGTTCCTTCTGGAGTTCGTCGCGCACCACGGGGTCCACCGCGCTGAAGGGTTCGTCCATCAGCAGTATGGGCGGGTCGGCGGCGAGGGCACGGGCCACGCCCACGCGCTGCTGCTGGCCGCCGGACAGCTGCGAGGGGTAGCGCCGGCCGAGTCCGGAGGCGAGGCCGACGACGTCGAGCAGCTCCTGCGCGCGCTTGCGGGATGCGGCCCTGGACACGCCGTTGAGCCGCGGGACGGTGGCGATGTTGTCCAGGACGGAGCGGTGCGGCATTAGCCCGGAGGACTGCATGACGTAGCCCATGGACCGGCGCAGCTGCGCGGCCGGCACGGAGGTGACGTCCTGTCCGTCCACGGTGATGGTGCCCGAGGTCGGCTCGACCATGCGGTTGATCATCCGCAACGAGGTGGTCTTGCCGCAGCCGGACGGCCCGACAAAGACCGTGATGGTTCCCTTGTCGATGGACATGCTCAGATCGTCGACGGCGGCCTGGCCGCCCTGGTACTGCTTGGTGACGCTCTGGAACTCGATCATGGCCTCTGCCATTCCGGGCTTACCTAACTGTTGGCGGCAACATGGGACGGTCCAGCCAACTGATCATATGCATGCTGATTTTTGGCTGTAAAGCGGGTATGACCCAGCGTAGCGGCCGCCTCCAATGATCCCGGAGGACCGATTCGAAGAAACGGGCCCCGGATTGGCGCCGGCGCTACCCTTGGCATTCGGCGCGGCGCCGGTTTTGGATGGGCGCCGGTTTGTGGCCGGCCCCGGAACGGGACGTAGCCGCTCCCGGGCGGGACCGGACCTGCATTACCTCGCGCGGCCCTTGCCGTTTCTTTTGCCGTTTTCCTTCGCGGGCTGCTCGTGGCTGAGGCGCGCGGCAGCCCGCTGGCTCCGGCCGGCCACCGCAACTTTCTGGTGCCACTCCCGCTGGTACGCCCGCCGGGCCGCAGCATCATGGCGCCGGGCCAGGGCCGCCAGTTCGCGCTGCATCTTGAGGTAGCTCGCCCAGCGGCGTTCGTCCAGGGACCCCTCCGAGAGCGCCGCCCGTACCGCACAGCCGGGTTCCCGGCCGTGGGCGCAGTCGGAAAACCGGCACCGGGCGAAGAGCTGCTCAAGATCACCGAACACCTCATCCATGCCGTCGTTGGCATCGAACAACCCGAAGCCGCGCACTCCGGGCGTGTCCATCAGCACCAAGCCTCCGGGCAACGCCACCAGCTCACGGGACGTCGTGGTGTGCCGGCCTTTGCCGTCGCCGGCCCGGACTGCACCGGTTTCCTGGGCCGCAAACCCGGCGAGGGCGTTGATCAGGGTGGATTTTCCGGCACCCGAGGGGCCCAGGAGCAGTATCGTCCCGCCGGGCGGCAGACACCCCAGCAGCTCGTCGAGGCCGTCGCCCTGCTCGGCGGAGGTGGTGACCACGTCCACGCCGGCGGCCTGCACCATGACCTGCCCGACGACGTCGTCCGCCACCTCGGCGAGGTCCGCCTTGGTGATGACCACCAGCGGGGTGGCACCGGAATCCCAGGCGGCAACAAGGGTCCGTTCGAGCCTGTTGTGCGTGAGCGGCCGGTCCACCGGCACCACCACGCCGACGACGTCCATGTTGGCGCCGAGCACCTGCGCGTCGGAGGACGCGTCGAAGGCGCGCTTGCGGCTCAGTTCCGAGCGGCGCGGCAGCACGCCCAGGATGGCGGGCTCGCCAACCGCATTGCTGCCGAGCCAGACCCAGTCTCCGGTAGCCGGAACGGGCCCGGTCCGCGGATAGGGCAGATGCGCCTGGTCTTCATGGCCGGCCACCAGCACGAGGTTGCGGTCCACGCGGACCACCCGCCCGGCGCTGGTGCCGCCGGGGACGGGATGGGTGGAGAAGAGTTCCGTCACGGATTCGGTGAAACCGAAACGGGCTGGCCCCAGGAGGCCGTGATGTTGACTGCGCTGAAGATTCAATGGAAGCCCTTTGCTGGGCCCCGGATGCGCGCTGCCCGCTGCGGCCACTGGGACCGGTCAGCTGTAAGGGGTCAGGAGATGCGGAGAGCCGGGGCAGGAATAATGATGTGGCGTGAAGTTGTGCGCTGCGCGCGCAAGACCGTTGCATTCATTGCTTCCACCTCCCCGGGTATCTGGCCTGTATCTGGGCTCGTCCAGCGGCCGTCCTGGCCGCGGTTTTTCTAGGGTAGCCGCCCGCGGCCCGGGTGGCTAGGGATTCGTCACGGGAGTTTGCCGTCCAGCGGCCGCTCGCGGTAGAACCGGAGCGCGGCGTCCACGAGCGAGACCCGGTTCAGTCCCGCCACTTCGGCCAAAGGGATCCAGGCCGCGTGCGTGGTGCTGCCGCCCACCTCGTGCCGCAGTTCACCGCCGGTGATGCTCGCTTCGTAGACCAGCCGCAGGGACTGGAAATCGCGCTGGCCGCCGTCGAGCCGGGTCTCGGCGGGCCAGTGACCGACGTCGATCCCGAGCATCGCGCCGATCTCGGCGTGGTAGCCGGTCTCCTCATAGATCTCCCGGCGGCACCCGTCCACCGGGTGCTCGGCGAGGTCCAGGCCGCCGCCCGGCAGCGTCCAGCCCTCGCGGCCGCCCTGCTTCCAGTACGCCAGCAGCAGGTGGTCATCGCGGATGATGAGCCCGTAAGCGGCCGGGCGGGTGTCGAATGGCAGCGTCATTGGTCCAGCTTAATGGCGCGGCACCGGCCCTGCCGGATCTCCCGGTTCGGCCCTAGAGTTTGAAGGTGACCAACCTTGAAGTCCTCCCGCCCGAAGAAGTCTGTCCCGCCGCGCACAGTGTGGAGGGCACTGCCAGCGGCCCATGCCTGCAGTTGTGGCCGGCCAGGGAGGTCCCGTTGGGCGGGGTCCGAGCAATGAACGTCTCCCGGACCCTTCCGCAGCGCGGGCTGCCGACGGTGGGCGCATGGTGCTTCCTGGACAGCTTCGGTCCGGACCGGGTTGCGATGTCGGTGCTGCCGCATCCGCATACCGGACTGCAGACAGTGACCTGGCCGCTGGCCGGCACCATCCGGCACCGCGACAGCGTGGGTAGCGACGTGGTTGTCCGCCCGGGCGAACTCAATATCATGACGGCGGGCCGCGGCGTTTCGCATTCGGAATTCGCGGTGCTCCCGGGGGCTGCGCGTCCAGTGAACGGGGATCCGGCCGGACCGACGCCGGATCTGCCGCTGCAGCGCGGGCTCCAGTTGTGGGTGGCGCTGCCCGACGCCGAACGGCACCGGGCACCGTCCTTCGAACAACACCGCGAGCTGCCCGTGCTCCGCGGCGACGGCTTCACCGCAACGGTGATGGTGGGGACCCTTGCGGGCACCACCTCGCCGGCCACCACGTACTCCCCGATCGTGGGGGCCGACATCAGCTGCTCCGGCCGGATCAGCCTGCCGCTGCGGCCGGAGTTCGAGCACGCCGTCCTGGTGCTCGACGGCGCCCTGGCATTGGACGGCCAGGAGGTGCTGCCGGGGCCGCTGGGTTACCTCGGGTCCGGGCGCGGCAGCCTGGAACTTAACGCGGCGCCAGGCACCCGCTTTGTGCTGTTGGGCGGCGAACCGTTCGAGGAAGAACTGCTGATGTGGTGGAACTTCGTGGGCCGCAGCCATGAGGAAGTGGCGCAGGCACGGCTGGACTGGGAAGCCCAGGCCGGGCTCTCCGACGAGGACGCGGGGCAGGCGCGCTTCGGGCTGGTGCGCGGGCACGGTCCCGATGCCGGGCCGGAGGCCGGGCGGATCCCGGCCCCTCCTCTGCCCGGGGTGCCGCTGCGGCCGCGGCGCCGGCAGTGAAGCCCGGTTAGTCCTGCTCGGCGACGAGCTGGAGCACCCCGAATACGGGTTCTTGCTGCAGCACCCGGACGTCGGTGATCCCGGCGGCGGCGAGTGCCGTGCGGAAGGATTCCTGCAGCCGCGGCACGTTCATCCCCAGCCCGCTGCCCAGGATGACCGGCCCCTCGATGCCGAGCTGCCGGACGGTCTGCCCGGCCATGGCGGCAAGGTCACGGCCGGCCTGGTCGATCAGGGCCTTGCTCGGCGCATGACCGGCGTCGGCCGCTTCCACGACGAGCCGTGCCCGCTGGGCCCAGTAGCGGCGCCCGGTCGAGGGCGAGTGGAACAACGCGATCAGTTTGTTCGGGTGGTCGGTGCCGCACGAGTCCAGCAGGGCCAGGGTAAGTTGATCCGGCTCCAGGGCCTGGTTCATCCGGCGCAGGCTGTGCCGGACGGCTTCACGGCCCAGCCAGTAGCCGCTTCCTTCGTCGCCGAGGAGGTAGCCCCAGCCGCCGGCCCGGGCTTCGGCGCCGCTGCTGTTCTTGCCCCACGCGGCCGAGCCTGTTCCGGCGATCACGGCCACGCCGGTGCTGGCGCCACCTGCCGCCAGCAGCAGCCGGGAGTCGTGGACCACGGTGATTTTGGCACCGGGCACGTGCGGGGCGATCAGCGCGGCGAGCGCCGCGGCGTCGTCGTCGGTGTCGATGCCGCCGGCGCCGGCGTAGACCTGGGCGACCTCTCCCCCGCCGATCCTGGCGAAGAGTTCCGCCAGGTTGCGGGCGGCTTCGTCGGGGGTGACGTTCTGGACGTTGGCGCTGCCCACCGATTCGTCGGCGACGGGGGCGCCGGCCTCGAACCGGACGCCGCGGGTCTTGGTGCCGCCAATGTCGAGCCCGATCACGGCGCCGGCAGCGGAGGACGCCGCCTTGGGCGGGGCGGGAATGTCAGAATGAGTCACCGGAACAGCCTACTGAATCACCGACAGGAGTGAGCAATGCCGCACAGCATCTTCGGGACCCGGGTCATCGCCGCGCCGATGGCCGGCGGGACCTCCACTCCGGCCTTCGTCACGGCCGTGCATGAGGCCGGCGGGCTGGGTTTCCTGGCCGCCGGTTACAAGAGCGTTGCTGCCATGCGGGCGGACATCCGGGCCGTCCGGGAATCCGGCGCGCGGTTCGGCATGAATGTGTTCGTCCCGGATCCGGCCCAGCTTGAGCCGTCGGCGGCTGTCCTGGCCGGGCTGGAGGAGTACAGGCTGCGGCTGCGCCCCGATGCCGTGCGCTACGGCCTGGAGGTCCCGCCCGTGCGGCTCGATGACGACGACGAGTGGGAGGCCAAGATCGAGGCCCTGCTGGCGGATCCGGTGGAGCTGGTCAGTTTCACCTTCGGGCTCCCCGGCCCGGATCTGGTCCGTGCCCTGCAGCGGGCGGGGTCGGCGGTGCTGGCCACGGTCACCACCCCTGCGGAGGCGGTGCGCGCGGCGGAACAGCGCGTGGATGCCCTGGTGGTGCAGCACGGGCGCGCCGGGGGCCACAGCGCGGCGTTCCTGCCGGAGTCCGCCGTGGGGTCGGCGGTGCCGGGCTCGACGGCGGAGCTGGTCGCAGCGGTCCGCGCCGCCGTCGGGCTCCCGCTGGTGGCCGCCGGCGCGATCACGGACGGCGCCGGTTTGGGACGGGTGCTGGCCGCGGGAGCCCAGGCCGCCCAGCTGGGCACGGCACTCCTGCGCACCCGGGAGAGCGGCGCCCGGCAGCTGCACAAAGACGCCCTGGCCAGCCCGCGCTTCACGCAGACCGCGCCGACCAGGGCCTTCACCGGCCGGACGGCCCGCGCGCTGGTCAACGAATTCGTCCGGGACCACCCTGACGCGCCGGAGGCCTACCCGGCCGTCCACCACCTCACCGCCCCGCTCCGCGCGGCCGCAGCCGCCGCCGGGGATGCGGAACGGTTGAACCTCTGGGCCGGGACCGGCTGGCAGCAGGCGCGGGAGGGCTCCGTGGCCCAGGTCCTGGCGGGGCTGCTGGACTGACCGGGGACCACGACCCCTCCCGGGCGCCGGGCGGAGCGGCAGGTTAGCTGCCGGAGCGTCCGCGGACGAAGCCGGCCAGGAGCGCCGGGCCCTCGCTGAGTACCAGCTCCCGGAACAGCCGCACCGGGTCCGGCTCGGCGTCTGCTCCCCTGCGCCGTTCGCGCCAGGCCAGGCCGATCTCCCGGAACGCCAGTCCGGAGTCCAGCGCGAGCTCCACCCAGCCAAGGTCGCTGGGCTGCGCCGGGGTGTGGCGTCCGGGGGCCAGGCCGCCGGGCGGCAGGATGCTGACCCCGAGCCCGGCCGAGACGAGGCCCCGGGCCGTATGGGAGTCCTGGCTTTCGAAGGCGATGCGGGGCCGGAATCCCGCTTCCCTGAACAGTGCGTCCGTCAGCGAGCGCATGCCGTAGCCTGGGCCCATCGCCACGAACGGGTCCTGCCGGATCTCCGCAAGGCGGGCGCGGCGGCGCTTCGCGAGCGGGTGGCGGTGATGGACGACCAGCCGCAGCGGTTCCCGGTACAGGGCGGCTGAGGAGATCAGCCGGCTTGGCGCCGCGATCGGCGCGGTGAGGGCCAGGTCAGCCTCTCCGGCGGCCAGCTCGGCCAGGCAGCCGTCCCGCGCGCCCTGGCTGAGGTAGAAGGCCGGCTGGGGATGCCGGCTCCGGAAGGCGCTGATCAGCAGCGGCAGCATGGCCTCGCCGAAGGTGTGCTGGAAGGACAAAGCGATCCGGCCGCGCACCACCTCGGATTCGTGCCGCACCAGGTCCAGGCCGCTTTGGAACTCGCCGAGGGCGGCCTCGATGTGCGGCAGCAGCGCCCTGGCCGCGGCCGTCAGGCGCACGCCGCGGCCGTCGCGGATCAGCAGTTCCGTGCCGATGATGCTGCTGGCCCGCGCGATAGACCGGCTGACCGTCGACTGGGGCAGCCCCAGCACCTCGGCGGCCGCGGTGATGTGCTGGGTGCGGCCCAGTTCGGCCAGCAGCGGCAGCAGCGGCAGCAGCTGGACCAGCTGTTTGTGCTCCACGTCCATGGCGAGCCCCTAAATCGTTCCGTATTTGCTATGAATGCTATAAGAATCATGCATTGGAAGCATGGCTTTTGGAACCCTATTCTGGGGGCATGCCGCAGCGACCGCCCCACCCGTCCCGCGCCACCCCCGGTCCGGCCGGGACACCCGCGCCGGCCGGCCACGCCAAGGGCTCGGTGGCCTACCGCCGGATCCTCGCGGGCCTGGCCTTTGCCGGCGTCGCCACCTTCGCCCAGCTGTATTCGACCCAGGCCGTGCTGCCGCTCATCGCCAGTGACCTGCGGGTGACGGCCGCAGAGGCTGCCCTCACCATCTCCCTGGCCACGGTGGGCCTGGCCGTGACGGTGCTTCCGTGGTCTTTCCTGGCCGACCGGATCGGCCGGGTGCGTGCCATGGCCTGGGGTATTTCCGCGGCCACCGTGCTCGGCCTGCTGGCCCCGCTGGCGCCCAGCCTCCCGGTGCTGCTGGGCCTACGGATGGTGGAGGGCATGGCGCTGGGCGGGATTCCGGCCATCGCGATCGCCTACCTGAATGAGGAAGTCAACAAGGCCCACGCCGCGCTGGCGGCCGGCACCTACGTCGCCGGCACAACGCTCGGCGGCCTGGCCGGCAGGCTGGTCGCCGGCCCGGTCGGCGAGCTGTGGGGCTGGCGGACCGCGGCGCTGGCGGTGTCCGTGATGGCGACGGCCGCCGCCGTCCTGTTCCTGGTCCTGGTGCCGCCGGCGAGGAATTTCACCGCCGCGGCCGCCAGCGGCTTCCGCGGCGCCCTGGCGACCCTGGCCGGCCACGGCCGGAATCCGCGCCTGCTGGCCATCTACGTCCAGGCGTTCCTGCTGATGGGCGGCTTCGTGGCGGTGTACAACTACCTGGGTTTCCGGCTCTCCGGCGAGCCCTTCGGCCTGCCGGCCACGCTGATCAGTCTGATCTTCCTGGCCTACCTCTCCGGCACGGTCTCCGCCCGGTGGGCCGCCGGGTTGACGCAGCGATTCGGCCGACGCAATGTGCTAGTGGCGGGCACGGCCCTGATGGTCGCCGGGCTCGCGCTGACCCTGACCCAGCTCCTGGCCCTGATCCTGGCCGGACTGCTGCTTTTTACCGGCGGTTTCTTTGCGGCCCACAGCATTGGCTCCGGCTGGACCGGCGTGATTGCGAGCACCGGCCGCGCGCAGGCCGCCTCGCTCTACAACCTCGCCTACTATCTGGGCTCCAGTGTCATCGGCTGGGCCGGCGGGCTGCTCTTCCAATCCCTGGGCTGGACCGCCCTCGCCCTGGCCGTGATGGGGCTCGCCTGCACGACGGCGGTGATCACCGCCGTCGTGCATCCCGCCGGCGCAGGGGATGCCGCGGCCCGCAGCGCCGCCCCGCTGAAGACCGCGGCGCCCTAGCGGGTCGCCTCGAGGGCCTGCACCAGGTCCGCTACGATGTCCGCCGGATCCTCCAGCCCCACGGAGACCCGCAACAGGCCGGCGTGCGGTTTGGCCTCCGCGGCCACCGGTCGGTGGGTCAGCCCGGCCGGGTGCTGGATGAGGGTATCGATGCCGCCCAGCGAGACGGCGTGCGTGATCATGCCGACGGCCGCCGGGATGCGCTCCGCGTGCCCGGCGCTGGCCAGCTCGAACGCCAGCAGGGACCCCGCACCCGCCATCTGGGTGCCGACCAGGCCCAGCGGATCGCATTCCGGCAGGCCAGGATAGTAGACCTGCCGGATCAGTTCGTGCTCCGCCAGCGCGGCGGCGACCTTCTCCGCACCGGCCTGCTGCGCCCGCACCCGCACCGGCAGCGTGGCCAGCCCGCGGTGCAGCAGGTAGGCCGGCCAGGGCGTGAGGATGCCCCCGGTGATGGCCCGGATCTGGCGCAGCCGGACGGCCCAGCCGGGGTCCGCCGCGACAACGCCGCCCATCGCGTCACCGTGGCCGCCGAAAAACTTGGTGGCGCTGTGCAGCACCAAGGCGGCGCCGTGCCGGTAGGGCTGCTGGAGGACCGGGGTGGCGAAGGTGTTGTCCACCAGCAACGGCACGCCGGCCGCCGCGGTCGCCGCGGCGGCGATGTCGACGAGTTCCAGGCTCGGGTTGGCCGGCGTCTCAAGGATGACCAGCCCGGTGTCGGCGCGCAGGGCCGCGCCGATGCCGTCGGGCGTGGTGAAGGTGACCTCGGTGCCCAGCACCCCGGACGCCAGCAGGTGGTCGCTGCCGCCGTACAGCGGACGGACCGCCACCACATGCTTCTTCCCGCCGGCGACCACGGCGAGCAGCACCGCGCTCAGGGCGGCCATCCCGGTGGCGAAGGCCACCGCTTCTTCGGTGCCCTCAAGCACGGCAACGCCCTCCTCGAAGCGGGCAACGGTGGGATTCCACAGCCGCTGGTAGACCGTGCTTTGCCCGTCCAAATGCGGGCCGCCGGTGGCCATCTGCTCGTAGGCGAGGCCGCCGTCGTGGACGGAGGGCAGCGGTGCCGTGGTGGAGAGGTCGATCGGGACGGCGTGGACGCCGAGTTCCGTGAGGCCGTTACGTCCGGCGTGGACCGCCAGCGAGTCTTGAGAAAGCACCGTACTCCTTATGAATATTCACCA
The DNA here is from genome assembly GCF_056780195.1 of Arthrobacter sp. SD1074B. Classification (NCBI taxonomy): domain Bacteria; kingdom Bacillati; phylum Actinomycetota; class Actinomycetes; order Micrococcales; family Micrococcaceae; genus Arthrobacter; species Arthrobacter sp. SD1074B. The sequence goes on from NZ_JBRAZT010000001.1 coordinate 2,943,618, forward strand.
TTGAATGCGGCAAGTATCTGGCAATAATTCGGAGTTTTACAGGCGTTCTGAATGGAAGTGTTGGATAGGGGCGTTTATGATGAATACACAACACTTCAAGGAGGATCCGTGAGCAGCACCACGAAGAATGTTCGGCCGACGGCGGGTGCCGGCGAACCTCTCGACGCCATTGACGAGCGCCTGCTCGCGGCTCTGGTGGCGGACGCGCGGATCTCGAACAAACAGCTGGCCGAGCTGGTAGGGATCGCCCCCTCCACGGCATTGATGCGCACCAGGGCGCTGTCCGAGCGCGGGATCATCCAGGGATTCGAGGCCAAGCTCAGCCTCGCCGCGGTGGGCCGCTCCGTGCAGGCGCTGATCGCCGTCCGGCTGCGCGCCCACGACCGCGAACAGATCGACCGCTTCACGGCCCGGGTTCCCAAGCTGCCCGCTGTGCTGTCCACGTTCCACACCTCGGGTTCGGTGGATTACCTGCTGCATATCGCCGTCGCCACCACCGAGGACCTGCGCGACTGGGTGCTGGACAACCTGGCGACCGATCCCGTGGTGGGCCACACCGAAACCACCCTCGTGTTCGACCACATCCAGGGCAACCACGGGCCGCTGCCCGACTAGCCGCGCGCGACCAGCCCAGGCAGTCGGTCCCGGGAGTCGGCTTAGGGCCGCGTCCGGAGGGCCTTGCGCAGGGTGACGGCCGCCAGGCCGAAGGCAAACATGGCGCACAGCGCGACGAACCACGCCACGGCCGCCTGCAGGCCGACAATGCCGGCCGCCAGCCCCAGCCCAATCACCGGGAAGGCGCTGCCCAGGTACGTGATGATGTAGACGGTGCTGATGATCTGGGCGTGGCGCGCCGCTTCAACCTTGCCGGCCACCTCATTGAAGACGGTCCGGAAGGAGACGCCCTGGCCCAGGCCTGCGCTGATGCTGGCGGCGATCAGCAGCAACGGGCTGCTCCACGCCGCGGCCGACGCGATCAGCAGTACGGAGACGGACAGCAGGGTCAGCCCCGCGGGCACCACAAAACGGCCGCGCACGGCCAGCAATTGGCTCAGCGCCGAGGCTGCCAGGGTTAGCCCGGCAAGCACCCCGATCAGCGGCCGCGAGTCCGCGTGGACGATCTGGGCGAAGTAGACGGGGGCCAGCGAAAGGCAGAAGCCAAAGACGGCAAAGCTCAGGAACCCTACGGCCGAGGCCAGCCAGAACGCGCCCCGCGCCTCGCTCGACACGGACGGACGGCGCGGCGCCAGGACCTTCAGCGGCTGCGGGCCCGCGACCGCTGTGATGGCGGGCCGGGCCTTGAGCAGGTAGAGCGGCACCAGCAGGGCCAGCAGGACCACGGAGTGCAGGTAGTAGGGCGTGGAGGTGGGACCGGGAAGGACGGACAGCACCCCGCCGATCGCCGGGCCGGCCGCCACCCCGCCGGCCGATGCCAGCAGCGTGAACCGCGAAGCCCATTCGGGCCGGCTGGGCAGCAGCTCGCGCAGGGCGGCCGAACTCGCACCGGTGGCCAGCGCCACTGCCGCCCCCTGCAGCGCCCGGCCGGCCGACAGCGCCAGCAGGCTGTCGGCATTGGCGAACACGAAGCCTCCGGCGAGGCCCACCAGCACCGCCAGGACCAGGGCGGCCCGCCGTCCGATGTGGTCCGACCAGTGTCCGGCAAGGACCAGTGTGGCTACCAGGGCCAGGACGTAAGCGGAGAAGGCCACCGTGACGTCCAGTGCGCTGATGCCCAGCTTGGCCTGCAGCAGCGGATAGAGCGGTGTGGCCAGGTTGGCGCCGACCAGCAACGCGAAAATCACGACGCCGGCCATCACCAGGCGTGCGGTGACGGACGCATCCCAGGCCCAGCGATCTGCCGTGGCCGGGCGCATCCGGAGTTCGCTGAAGACGGTCATAGAGGTGCCCCTGCTGCGTTGACGCGGGCCGACCGCATTCCCTGTAGGGAGGCGGCGGCCCGGTGGAGATTGATACCTATAGGATGCTTCACGGGTGCGCTTTCGGGCTAAGATTCGTGCCAGAATTGATCAAAAGCATCAATGGCGGCACGCCAGCATGAACCGGAGTGATGATTTGAACAGCCTTGACCCCACCGACCTGAAGATTTTGCTCGAACTCATCAAGGATCCGCGGATCCAAATCGGCGAACTCAGCGACGTTTTGGGGATCGCCCGGAACACGGCACAGTCCCGGGTGCGCCGGATGCTGCGCTCCGGCCTGCTGCACGACGGGGGCCGCGAAATTGACCTGGAGGCGGTGGGGTACGACGTCGTCGCGTTCGTCACGATCGAGGTGAACCACCGTGAACTCGATGGTGTGGTGGGCGCCCTGCGCCTGATCCCCCAGGTCCTTGAGGTGCACGAGATCTCCGGCCGCGGCGATGTCTGGTGCCGCGTGGTGGCCACCGACACGCACAACCTCCAGGTGGCGCTGCGCTCCATCCTGCGGATCAAGGGCGTAATCCGGACCGAAACGGTCCTCGCCTTGCACACCCACATCCCCTACCGCACCGAACCGCTCATCAACCGGCTGGCGCAGGGCAGCGCGCTTGCCCCCGGCCGGTCCGGGACGCGCCGGCCGGGTCCGCAGGCCCCGGTCAAAGACGGGATAATGGCCCCGTGACTATCATCGACAACGCCGTCTACGTTGACGGCGTCCGCCGCGCCGAGCCGCGCAGCCTGGAACAGACCTTTGAGACCATGACTAAGCACGGCGGCATGGCCTGGATCGGCCTGTACCGGCCGACGGAGCAGGAAATGGCCGCCGTCGCGACGGAGTTCGGCCTGCACGGCCTGGCGGTGGAAGATGCGATCTCCGCACACCAGCGCCCCAAGCTGGAACGCTACGACGACAACCTCTTCACCGTGCTCCGGCCGGCGCGGTACCTGGACGAGACGGAGACCGTGGAGTTCGGCGAACTGCACGTCTTCACGGGCCGGAACTTCGTGGTGACTGTCCGGCACGCGGAAACGGCCGTCGTCGGCCAGGTCCGGCGCCGGCTGGAGGGCCGCCCGGACCTGCTGTGCCACGGCCCCGAGGCTGTCCTCTACGCCCTGATGGACCAGGTGGTGGATGATTACGTCCCCGTGGTGGCCGGGCTGGAGAATGACATCGACGAGATCGAGGACCAGCTCTTCAGCGGCGACCCGATGGTTTCCCGGCGCATCTACGAACTCGCCCGCGAGGTCATCCATTTCCAGCGCGCCATCCACCCGCTGCCGGCCATGATGCAGCAGCTCCGGCGGGGTTTTGAGAAGTACGAGGTGGACACGGAGCTCCAGCACAGCCTCCGCGACGTCGAGGACCACGTGGAGCGGCTGATATCCCGGGCCGATTCCTTCCGCGACCTGCTGCAGAACGCGCTGACCCTGGATGGCACCCTCACCGCTAACCGCCAGAACGAGGCCAGCGCCGAACAAAACGAACAGGTGAAAAAGATCTCGTCCTGGGCCGCCATCTTCTTCGCGCCGTCGTTTGTGGCCGGCGTGTACGGCATGAACTTCGAGCGGATGCCGGAACTGCACTGGACCTTCGGCTACCCGATGGCAATCGGCATGATGGCCGGCACCGCGGCGATTATGTACGGCATTTTCAAACGGAAGGGCTGGCTCTAGCCGGCGCGCCGGCCGGGCCGCGCGGCATGGGCGCCGAACCGGACAAGGCCGCGTTCTTGCGGGGCCGCATCATTACGCCCGGCACCGCACGGCAGCTGGGCGTCTTTGGCCTCTTCCCGCCGCCGCCCGCGCAGCAGCGGATCCTGGCCACGTGCACCGGGGCGCTGACGGCCAGGAGCGCGGAGCCGGAACTGCTGTGGACCAGCTTTGGGCACCTGTGCGGCGGCCCCGCCGTTCCGGACTACCGCAGCCTCGCGGTCGGGTACAGCACTTGGGTGGTGGACGAGGTTCCCTCCCCCGCTGCCGGCGTTGGTGGTTCCGGTGCGGCGGGGGCTGCCTGGCAGCACTTCTGCGAGGTGGTGGACGTGCTCTACGACGCCGACATCACGCTCTTCCTCGTCGGCACCGGCCCGTTGGACTGGGCGGCAGCGGACGCGGCGGTCCCGGGGCTGCCGGCGGAGCTGGCCCGGGCCGCGGACCGGCTCACGCTGCTGGAGCGGGTGGAATCCGACGAAGCGCCGGCCGCGGAACACTCGTCCGGGAGCTAGGCGCGGGGCCCGTGTAGTCTGGCGGCATGAGCGCGCGGCGGGACCGGTTCCGGCACATCGTGGAGACCTTGGGCCGGCACGGGCTGGGCTTCGCAGTGGCCTACCTGGGCCTGGACCGCCTGCACCTCCCCGGCCGGCCAGCAGCACACCTCCACGGGGCCGCCCGGGTGCCGCTGCCGGTACAGGTCAGGCTCGCGCTGGAGGACCTCGGCGCGGTCTACATCAAGTTCGGCCAGATCGTCTCCACCCGCGCGGATGTGCTTCCCGCGGAATACGCCGCCGAACTCGCCAAGCTCCAGGACGACTCTCCGCCCGTACCCGCCGCAGAGATCCGCGCCGTCATCGCCGAGGAGCTCGGTCCGCGCGCGGGCCCGCTGCTGGCGTCGCTGCAGGACGTTCCGCTGGCCACCGGCTCCATCGGCCAGGTCCACGAGGCGGCGTTGCCGGCAGCCGACGGCGGCCGGGCCGACGTCGTCGTCAAAGTGCGGCGGCCCGGCGTCGTGGCGCAGGTGAACGAGGACCTGGAGGTCATGGCCGAGCTCGCCAAACGCGCAGAACAGGCCTCAGCCACCGTGGCCGGCTTCCACGTGGCCGCCCTGGTGGATGAGTTTTCCCAAACCATGCGGGCCGAACTGGACTACCTGCAGGAGGCCCGGAACGCGGAGCAGTTCGCAGCCAACTTCGCCGGCGACGGACGGGTCCACATCCCGCGCGTCTTCTGGGACACCACGACTTCCCGGGTCCTGACGCTCGAGCGCGTCCGCGGCATCAAGATCAACGACGTCGGCGGGCTGCGTGCCGCGGGACTCGACTCCGGCGAACTGGCCGTCCGGGCCTGCAACATCCTGCTCAAGATGGTCTTCGAGGACGGCTTCTTCCATGCCGACCCGCATCCGGGGAACTTCTTCGTGGAACCCGACGGACGCCTGGGCATCATCGACTTCGGCATGGTCGGGCAGATCAGCGACACGGCACGCTGGAACCTCGTCCGGGTGCTGCTGGCCGTCGTCGAAGAGGACGCCGGACGGCTGACTACTGCCATGGTGGCACTCTGCGGCGCGGCGGAGGCCGCCGACTACAGTGGGCTGCAGGCGGCGCTGGGCCGCCTGGTGGAGCGTTATGCCGGCCGGCCGCTGGCCCAGATCCCGATCGTCCCGGTGCTGGCAGAACTGGCCGGCCTGCTTCGCGCGCACCGTTTGCGGCTGCCCCGTGAGACTGCGCTGATGGTAAAGATGCTGGTCATGGCGGACGGGCTTGGCAAGCAGCTTGACCCCGCATTCGAGCTGACCGCCCAGCTGGCTCCGTTCACCCGGAAGATCATTCTCGGTTCGCTGTCCCCCGAGGCGCTGGCGGGGCGGCTGAAAAAGCTCGGCTGGGAGGCGCTGCGCTTCGGTACCGAGGCTCCCGAGATGGCGCGCCGGCTGCTCGACGTGCTGGAGCGTGGCGGGCTGGACGTCCACTTCCGAGCCGACGAGCTGGACCGGCTGATGGACAAGGCCGAGAGGACCGGCAACCGGATTGTGGCGGGCCTGATCACGGCGGCGCTGATCGGCGCCGTCGGGGAGCTTGTCTCCGTCCAGCCGGAGCGCTGGCGCAGCTGGCCCAGGGCGCTCTTCACCGCCGGGCTTGGCGGCGTCGGCGCGCTGGGCGGCTACCTGGCAGTCACGTCCCGGCACCGGCGGCCGGGCTGACCCGGCGCGCTCGGCCGGCGCGCTTACCGGCCCGTTCAGCTAGCGCGCCTTGCGGTTGCGGGCCAGGGTTACAAGCCGGACGAAGGCCAGGACGAAGGCAGTCTCGATCAGTGCCATCAGTCCGAGCCACAGCCACTGCCCGCGGCCGATGAAGTAGATGGCTCCGAGCGAGACCAGCACGCTGCCCAGGACCAGGGCATACACGGCGAACCCGAAGGCCACGCGCGCGCTGCGCACCCCCGTGCGAAAGCCGAAGCCGTTGGGCTCACCGCCCGGTAAGCCGCCGACGCGGTCCTGCCCGGCCGGTTCGAGCCGGTCGAATTCTTCCCACGGGTCACGGTCCTGCTCCCGACGCTGATCGGCCATGTCCCCATTATCCCGCCGCACTACCGGGCAGGCTGCACCGGCCTAGGCGGCCTGCTGGGCAACTTCGCCGGGCCCGGCTCCGGCTGCGCCGAAGATGAGCTGGCGGGTGGCGATCTTTTCGGTGAAGAACCGGTCGTGGCTGACCACGACGACGGCTCCCGGGAAGTGCTGCAGGGCCCGCTCCATCACCTGGGTGCTGGAGAGGTCCAGATGGTTGGTGGGTTCGTCCAGCAGCAGCACCGAGGCGCCGGAGAGCAGGCACTGCGCCATCGCCACCCGAGCCTTTTGGCCGCCCGAGAGGTTGCCGATCTTCTGCTTGAGGTCTGCCTCGGAGAACTGGAACATCGCCAGGAAGCGGTTGACGGATTTCTTCGTGGCGCTGAAGGCGAGGCTGTCCGGCAGCGCGTTGACGGCGTGGGAGACGGTGTCGCCGTCGTCGAGGTCCTCAAGCATCCGGTTGTAGGATACGAATCCGGGCCCCTTGGCCCACGTCACGGCGCCGGTATCCGCCTGCTCCTCGCCGGTGAGGACCTTCAGCAGGGTGGACTTCCCGCTGCCGTTGGCGCCGAGGACGGCAATCCGGTTGCCCTTGCGGATTTCGAAACTGAGGTCCTCGAAAAGCAGTTTTTCACCGTACGACTTGCCCAGTCCCTCCACCCGGCACAGCACGTCCTTCACATGCAAACCGCCGTAGATCTCGGTGACGATCTGGTCAACCGGCCGGGGGGTGCGGGACTTCCTGATCTTGGCCAGCTGGTTGCCCAGTCCGCGGCCGGCGGCCTTGGCGGCTTCGCGGCGGTCAGCGATCCCCTCGGCCTCAAACGCGAGCAGTTCAGATTCATGGACGAACTGCTGCTCGAGCGTCTTGAGCCGGAACTGCTTCTGGACCACGTATTCGCCGAAGTTTCCGGGGTATTCGTGCAGGTGGAAGTTCTCCACCTCGATGATCCGGGTGACGACCGCGTCCAGGAACGAACGGTCGTGCGAGACGATGACGGCAGCTCCCTTGAAGTCGCGGAACCAGCTCTCCAGCCATTCGACGCCGCCCACGTCCAGGAAGTTGGTGGGCTCGTCGAGCAGCAGGACGTCCGGTCCTTCGAGCAGGATCTTGGCCAGCGCGGCGCGGTTACGCCAGCCGCCGGACAGCGCATCGATGGGGCAGTGGCGGTGCGCGTCGTCGAAGCCCAAGGTGGTCAGCACCGTGTCGATGCGGCGCGGATAGTCCCAGCCGTCGAGCCGCTCCATGTCCTCGAAGAGCGCCGCCTGGCGGCCGATCAACCGGTCCAGCTCGCCGGCCGCGGGATCGTTGGCGATGGCTGCGTCAATGGCGGCAAGCTCGGCTTCAACGGCCTTGATCTCGACGAACAGCCCGTCGAGGACCTCGGTGATGGTCGATTCACCGTTGAGTTCGGAGAACTGGGAAAAGTACCCCACTTTGGTTCCAAGCTCCACGCTGACCGTGCCGGTGTCCGGTGCCACCTGGTCAAGGATCAGCTTCAGGATGGTGGTCTTGCCGGATCCGTTCTTGCCGATCAGACCCACCCTGTCCCCGGGTTCGAGCCGGAAGAACGCCTCGCGGAGGATCTGGGTGTTGTCGAAGCGGACGCTGACGTCATGCAGCCGGATCAGGCTCATTGCTGCTGTCCTCTCAAAGGGGATTGGCCCGGGCGTCCCCGGTGCGGCCCGGACGGGAATGGTCCGGGCTTCGGCCGCCTGGAACGCTGGGATTCGTGCCGGCGTGCGCGCGCCTGGGGTGGGGGTTTCAGACTATCCCGAACCAGCGGGCCGTGTTCGCCGGACTGGTCTCCCCGGCGCCGTCGGACTCATCGTCATCGGAGGGCGCCGTCGCCGGAGCCGTCTCGGTCGGTTCCGGGGCCGGAGCCGTTCCGGTCTCCGTCGGTTCCGCCGTGGGCTGCGGAATTCCTTGGGAAAGACACGGGCGGGGTGCCCATGACCGTCCACACTCCGCGGCCTCCGGCCCGCGGCCCGGTGCGCCCCGGTAGGCTCGTTGGAGACAACCAGAGAGGAAATCATGACAACGGAATCCGCTGCGGAGCGCGGACAGGCAGACGCGCACGAACGGTATGCACACGGGGACGACCTTCACGGCCAGCAGCACCTCTCCGACGCGGAGCTCCGCCACCAACTGGCCGACACGCTGCGCAAGGAGACGGCGCTCGTTGAGAAGTGGGTCTCTTCCGGAGACTCCTTCGTCCTCTCGGACGCCGGAAAAGTCCACCTGCCGTCGTGCTCCGACATCCGGGCCATAATGGACCGTGAAGCGGCGTGGGCACCGTATCTCGAGGACCTCGAACGGGTCCGGGACTGGCACGGCACCGACAACGCTCCCCCGATGCCTGCGCTGCTGACGCGCGCCGACGTGGAAGACCTGGCCAGTTACACGGCCTGCCCGAGCTGCGCTCCCACGCTGGACCACACCGAGAAGCGGGCTACCGCCCGCGGGTGGGCCGCAGTCAGGGCCGGCGGCCTGAACTTTAGGCACTTCGGCACGGTGTTCAGCCTCGCCGACGGAACCGAGCTCGGCACCCTCACCCGGATCTCCCGGGTGGAGACGGCCGACGGCCTGGACTTCGCCGCGGAATTTGACGGAACCGTCGTCCCCCTCGCAGATCCGCTCACCGAACTGGTGTACCGGACCGAGACAACCCCGGAGCCGACCTAGTCGGCACGGGACCGGGCCCTTCAGGTCCCGGCGCTACTTGACGGTCAGCACCGGGTTCACCGGGGCTTTGAGGGAGTTGACCTGCAGTCCGACCGTGGCCTTCTGGCCTGCGGCGAGCTTGGTGGTCCAGTCCGACCCGGTGCAGGTAATCGAAGTCTTCGCCGCAACCGTGCACTTGATGCCCCACGAGTTGGCGACCGAAGTGACGTTCGGATCCTTCCACGAGACGGACCAGGCCGATACTGACCGCAGTGCCGTGATCTCGAGGTTGGCAACATACCCGCCGTTCCAAGAGCTGGTGAGCCGCCATGCCGCCGCGATGGCCTTGCCGCCCGTGGGGACGGGAGTCGCCGTCGGGCTGGCGGTCGGTGAGGGGCTGGCCGTCGGTGATGCGGTAGGTGACGCGCTCACAGTCGGCGCTGGCGTGGCGGTGGCCGTCGGTGACGGGGCGGCCGTGGCGGTCGGCACGGGGACGCCGACGAGCGGGGCCGCGGTCAAGATCGGTGCCAGGGCATCGAGTTTGGCCCGCTCCGGGGTCCGCCAGTCGGACTGGACAAGGCCGCCGGTGATTCCGGAATTCGGGTTGAAGGCCCAGTAGCCGTACGACATGCGGTTTGCCTTCAGGTACTCGACGATCGACTTCATCCACGCCTTGTCCGAATTGGTGGCCAGGGCCGTGCCGAATTCGCCGAGCAGGATCGGCGCGATTCCCTGCTTCTGCAGGTAGCCCCAGTTCCGGTCCCAGACGGCGGGCAGGTTGGCCGGGTAGGCGGGGTCGCTGAACCACTTCTGCGCGAAGAGGGACGCCGGGTAGTCATGCGGGGAATACACGACCCGGTGCGGGGTGGTCAGGATGACCGGTTTCGCGCCGACGTCGGCGAGGCCGCCGCCCCACCAGGTGCCGCCGGCAGTAGCCTGGTTCTCGACCCCTTCGATGATGATCAGCAGCTTCGGGTTGGCGGCCAGGACGGCGTTGCCCCCGCGGGTCGCCGCTGCCTGCCAGTCGGTCGCGGCTTTGCCGCCCCAGGTGGCCGAGCCGGCCGGTTCGTTGTGCAGGTCGGCGCCGATGACGGTCGGGTCAGCCTTGTACCGGCTGGCGAGCATCTTCCAGTCGGAGATCCACTTCGACTCCGGGACGGCCGACGTGTACCAAAGGGGTGACTGGTCGGCCGAGGAGGGCCGGTGCCGGTCCAGGATGATCTTCAGGCCGTTGGCTTTGGCGCGGGCGATGACCGTGTCCATGACGTCCAGCGGCCGCTTGCCTTGGAGGTTGTAGGCACGGTTCGCCCAGTAGTTCACGCTGCCCTTGATGGACGTCGCGGCCAGGCACTCGTTGGAGAAGGGCAGCCGGACCGTGTTGAAGCCCATCGACTTGATGTTGGCGAGGGCCTCGTCGATGGTCAGCGTCCCCCACAGGCCGTGCGGGACGCAGTCCGGGGTTTCCAGACCGAACCAGGACGTCGCCTTGATGATGTACGGCAGGTTGTTCGAATCGCGGATCGTTCCGCCGTCGGTGTGCAGCCAGCCGGTCGCGGTCGGGGTGGCGTCCACGACCCGCTCGGGGGCGTACGCCGGCCCGGCCCCGGAGGGTGCCGCCCAGCCGGCAACGGCCATCACGCCGGCCAGTGCGGCGGCGGCCAGGGCTGCCAGGTGGGGGCCGCGGCGGCGGCGCGCCGGTGCGGCCGCGGTGGGGCGGTCTGTCTTCAAGCTTCCTCCAGGTCCCGGGGCAGCCTCGCCCGCACCAGGTCAGTGCGTCGACGCTACACAGGACCCCACGGTACAGAGCGCGGCGGCTGCAAGGGCAGCGACGCTCTGAAGAGGGCACTAAGAAGTCGGGGCCGCTTTTTCCATGGGATCGCGCGGACGGGCCTAGCTGGCGGGATCGTACTGGAAGGCTCGCACTTCCTGCGCGCACCGGCAGGCGGCCGCGGTCTTTGCTGCCCACTGCAGGGCCGCCTCGTAGGAGGGCAGCTCCAGCACGCAGTAGCCTCCTTCGAGCTGCGTCGTCTGCGGGTAGGTGCCCTCGCGTACGGTCCCGTCGCCGTCGACCATCACGGGCGGGATGCTCTCATCGATGCCGCCGCCGAACACCCAGACGCCGGCGTCCTTCGCCTCCTGGACGACGGCGTGCGCCGCATCCGAAACGGCCTGCAGCTCTTCCTCAGGGAACACCATGGCGGCACTGGGAAACGAGATGAGGTACTTGGTCATCGCGTCGGCTCCTTCTTCGCAGCACGGGGATCGACTTCATCCTGACCGAGTCGGTGGTGGCGCGCAAGGCCCCGGTACCGCGGATACCGGTGCCGGTTCGGCGCCGTCACGTGGAACACGTCCGGGTTCCGTGCCCTCAGGGGTTCACAAACCCCTGCAAATTGTGGAGCTAAGGAGATTCGAACTCCTGACCTCTTCGATGCGAACGAAGCGCTCTACCAACTGAGCTATAGCCCCGCAGCAACGCCGCTCCCGAGGGAACGGCGTCGTCAACGTTCCTAGGCTACAAACTATCGGCCCGCATTGCCAGCCAGCCCTCGAATGTCTGTGTGCCGTGTCGTTCTCCAGGTGCCAGGTTGTGGCCGGCGCGCAGGTATTTGCCCATCCCGCCGGGCAGCGGCAGCTCCACCACGCGGCCGCGCGTCCCCGACGCCCGCTGCCAGATGATGGCCAGTTCCCGCATGCCCAGGATCTCCGGTCCCCCAATGGTCCGGACCCGGTGCGGCACGCCGGACGGGGCCTCCAGCGCGGCGTCAATCAGCGCGGACGCCACGTCGGCGGGCGCGATTGGCTGGAACCGGGCCCCTTTGACCACGGGAACCAGCCGGAGCCTGGAACCAGCGGCAAACACGCTTGCGAGCAGGGAATGGAACTGCGTGGCCCGAAGCACCACGGTCTCCAGGCCGGACCGCTGATACACCCGTTCCTTGGCTGCCTTTGACTTGTAGTAGCCGAAGCTACTGCGGTCGCAGTTGACGATCGAGAGCATCACGGCCTTCGGGACCCCGGCGTCCCGGGCGGCGGCCAGCAGCCGGGCTCCGCCGTCGGCAAAGTTCCGCAGCGCTGCACCGGAGCGCCCCTCGAGACAATCAACGACGACGTCGGCTCCGGCCAGCGCCGCGGCCAGCCCCTCCCCGGTGGTCACGTCCGCGCGGAAGTACGCGGCGCCGTCGACGTGCCCGGAGGTCCCCGGAGCGGGCGGATGGCGGCTGAGCACGGCCACCCGGTGCCCTCCGCTGACCGCCTGGCGCACCACTTCGCGGCCTACTAGTCCGGTGCCGCCGGCAACGCAGATTCTCGTCATGCACGTCAGGCTACCGCGCGCGGGCAAGAAAAAGCCCCGGGCGGCCGCTTCAACGGCCGCCCGGGGCGGAGAAAGTGGGTCAGGCGCGGCGGCGCTGCAGGACGTCGTCGAGGTTGCTGAGGGCACTCTGGCCCTTACCGAGCGGCTTCGCCTCGGCGGCGGCCGCCTCGGGCTGCCGGGCGGCCTGCTTCAGCGACGGCTTGCCGACGGCTTTCGGGGCTTCCGGCAAGTCCAGCGGTTCGGGGGCGGCGCGTTCGGCTTTCGGCGCTTCCACGTAGGTCGGCTTCGGAACCTCCACGGGCTCCCAGCTGGAGCCCTCCGCGGAGGCCGGATCGCCCACGCGGCGGACGGAAGTATCACCGGAGGCCGCAGCCTCGGCCATGGCCGCCTGCCTCAGCTCGTCTGCCGTGAGCGGCTTGCGGGCGGGCTGGGGCTTGGGGGCGCCGGCTTCGGCGTCGAAGAGCGGGATCTCCTTCACGGGTCCCGCCGCGTTGCCGGCATTGCCCGGCATCAGGGAGGTTCCGGCGGAGGACCCGGGGGCCGGGGCACCCATGGCCAAGCGGAAGGCGGCCTCCAGCTTGCGCCGGCGGTCCCGCACCGCAAGCCTGCGGAGCAGCGCGACGGTTGCAATGGCGCCCAGCAGGGCGGCGGTGGGCAGCCATCCGGACCCAATGCCGAAGATCCTCAAGGCCGCGGAGATAATCCCGGTGAGCAACAGGAGCAGGCCGACGAGGGCCAGTGCCAGCCGGCCGTAGCGGATCCGGAACGCCGGAGCCGCGGGTGTCCGGCCGCCGTCGAAGGAACCCGGGGCTGACTCGGGGCGCTGCGTACTCGTCATCGGTCTCTCCTGCAGGGCCGCCATCTTCATGACGTTGCCGGCTTGGGGGTCTGCTTTTTCTACCTGCACGGCATCCTTTAGGAGTTCTCCCGCCGGTTGCAGCTGGTGGTGGCCGTTCCGGAGCATGTAGGGAGCCACCCAGACGATCCAGAGCGCAACAACAATGACAAGGATCACTGAGCTGCTAAGAGGGAAGTCCACAATCAAAACCGTATGAGCAAGACGGCGGAGCGGGCGGCATTGGCGGCGGTGTGTCGCGAGGCAACTGCCAAATCACTGGAGATATGACGAAACGGCTGGTCAGGCCGGGGTTTCCGGTGACCGGCCCGCGCGGGTTTCCAGCCACCGCGCCAGCAGGCCTTCGGGCACTTCCTCGGCGGTCAGGGCGAAGGTGCGGTGGTCCGCCCATTGCCCGTTGATGTGCAGGAAACGGGGCCGGTAGCCCTCGTCCCGGAAGCCGAGTTTTTCCACCACGCGGAGGCTGGGGCGGTTTTCCGGGCGGATGTTGATTTCCATCCGGTGCAGCCCCAGGGTGCGGAAGCAATAATCCGTCGCCATCGCAACCGCGGTCGGGGCGATGCCCTGGCCTGCGCGGTCCTGGTCGACCCAGTAGCCGAGGGTGGCCATCATGGCCGAGCCCCAGACAATCGATGAGACCGTCAACTGTCCGACGATCACCGGTTCCTTGAAGCCGGGGGTCCAGGCCGTGATCACGAACGGCAGCGCCGTGGCCTGCGCGGCCTGCGCCTTGAGGGACCGCACCATTTGGCGGTAGTCGGGCAGGCCTCCGCCGGGAACCGGGTTGGATGCTTCCCAGGGGGCCAGCCATTTGTCGTTGCGGGCACGGAGCTCGCTCCACTCCCTGCGGTCCCGGTATCGGATCGGGCGCAGCACGAGGTCGCCGCACTCGAGGTTCACCGGCCAGGTGAAGCCGCCCGCCACGGGACTACTTCGTCAGGCCGGAAGTGAAACCGGGCAGCCATTCACGCAGGCCGGGACCGAGGTCTTCGCTGTCGCAGGCAAGCTGGACGCAGGCCTTGAGGTAGCTGAGCTTGTCGCCGGTGTCGTAGCGGCGGCCGCGGAAGATCACGCCGTACACGCCGTAACCTTCGCCTTCGCCGGCGGAAAGTTCCTGCAGGGCGTCGGTGAGCTGGATTTCGCCGCCGCGGCCGGGCTCGGTCCGCTCGAGGACTTCGAACACCGCGGGGTGAAGGACGTACCGGCCGATAATGGCCAGGTTGGAGGGGGCCTCATCGACGTCGGGCTTCTCCACGAGCTGCTTGATCCGGACGTATTCCTCGCCCTCGACGGTTTCGACGTCGGCGCAGCCGTAGGCGCTGATCTGCGAGGGCTCGACCTCGATCAGGGCCACAACCGAGCCGCCGGTCTTCGCCTGGACTTCGATCATGGTGCTGAGCAGCTCGTCGCGCGCGTCGATGAGGTCATCGCCCAGCAGGACTGCGAACGGTTCGTAACCGACGTGCTGCTTGGCGCGGAGCACGGCGTGGCCCAGGCCCATCGGGTCGCCCTGGCGGACGTAGTGGATGTCGCCGAGGTTGCTGGCGGCCTGGATGGACTCCAGCTTGGCGGTGTCTCCCTTGGCCTCCAGCGTCGCTTCCAGCGTGGGCACGCGGTCGAAGTGGTCCTCGAGGGCGCGCTTGTTGCGTCCGGTGATCATCAGGACGTCATTGAGGCCTACGTTCACGGCTTCTTCAACCACGTACTGGATGGCCGGCTTGTCGACGACCGGCAGCATCTCCTTCGGCATCGCCTTGGTGGCGGGAAGGAAGCGGGTGCCGAGGCCCGCAGCGGGGATGACGGCCTTGCGGACGGAGGCGTTGGGTGTAATCACTGGACTAATCTAACTGAGGGGGCAAAACATCAGGTAATTGTCCTCCGCTCGGCAGCCGCGGCAGCCCGCCAACCGGTGCCGCCCAGCCGAAAGGACGCCACCGCATGAGCACCAAGGAAGAGATCCGCTCCCGCCACCGCTTACGCCGGGCCGCCCTGTCGCAGGCGGAACTGGCCGCGGCCGGGGCCGCGATTGCCCGCCGCGGGCTGGCCTGGGCCTCCGGCCTGGCCGACGGCGGGCAGCGCACCTTCGCCGCGTACTTCGGCGTCGGCTCCGAGCCGCCCACCCTTCCGTTGCTGGCCGCCCTGCACGACGCCGGCCACCGGGTGTTGCTCCCCGTCTGCGAACCGGACCTGACGCTGAGTTGGGTGTACTGGACCCCCGTGTCGGAGTTTGTCCGCAGCCGCTACGCCCCCATCCAGGAACCCGCCGGCGAACGGTTCGGCACGGCGGAGGTGCGCCGAGCCGCTGCCATCTTCCTGCCCGCCACGGCCCTGGACCATTCGGGCAACCGGATCGGCCAGGGCGGCGGCTATTACGACAAATTCCTGGCCGCGCTGGCGGCTTTGCCTTCGGGCGGCGCCGGAGCCAAGGAGAGCCCGGTGCCGACGGCGGCGGTGGTCTACGACGCCGAGGTGCTGCCGGCGGGCAGCATTCCCGCGGAGTCGTTCGATCAACGGGTCGACTTTGCGCTGGCCCCCGGCGGCCTGGTCGCGCTTTCAGGGCATTCTCGGCCTTCCTAGCCGGAGCCCGGCGGGTGATAGAATTGGCACTCAGGCCCTGCGACTGCTAATGCCAGATTTTGTTGGCGCTCGGATTCGCGCCCACCGGTTCCGGTGGCAACGATCCAGCCACGGCAGCACGGGACCTGCTCGTTTGTCCTAAAGGAGGAATCCCAGTGCCCACGTATGCATATGCCTGCAAGGACTGCAGCCACGCCTTCGAAACGGTGCAGTCCTTTACGGACAGTTCCCTGACGACCTGCCCGGAGTGCCAAGGGACGCTGCGCAAGAAGTTCAACAGCGTCGGTGTCGTATTCAAGGGCTCAGGCTTCTACCGGACCGACTCACGGGACTCCAAAGGCAGCGCCGTCGCGCCTGCCACTCCCGCTGCAGCGCCGGCGACCTCCACGACGGCGTCCGCCGCCGCCAGCTAGCATCCGGCGGGTTCGTCCCGCCCGGCTCGCGGCAGCGCGTTTGTCCACATAGCGCCGCCGCCGGCTGCCGTGGACGCTCCGGCTGGCCGTAGCGTGGCGGCATGGCACACCGCCGCCGTTTCCTCCGCCCGCCGCCTTCGGGTTCAATGTTCTCCGGGTCGCCACGTTCCGGATCACCGCCGACCGGTGCTGCGGCACCTGCCCGGCCGGCATCGGCAGCCCGCTCGGCACGGTTCCAGCCGCCGCGCGCTGACCCCGGACGGGGCAGCCGGAAGCTGCTGCCGCGGCGGCGGCTTCGCGCCTTGCTGGGCCGACACCGCCGGTTGGCCGTTGCCCTGCTGCTTTGCCTCGCAGCCGGCATGACCGTGCAGCAACTAACTCCGGTACCCGACGCCACCGTCGCGGCGTGGGCCGCGGCCAAGGACCTCCCGGCCGGCCGCGTGCTGGCTGCCGCCGACCTCGCCGCCGTACACGTCCCGCCGGGATTGCTTCCCGGCGGTTCCTTGGAGCGGGCCGCTGTCGAGGGCAAACAACTCGCCGTGGCCTTGCGCCAGGGCCAGCTCCTCTCGGACTCCCAGCTCGTGGGACCGGGGCTGCTGGCCGGCAGCCCGCCGGGCGCGGCAGCCGTGCCTCTTCGAATGGCGGACCCGGCCTCCATTCAGCTGGTCTCCCCCGGCCAGCTGGTCAATGTGGTGATCACCAGCGGTGACGGCTCCGGGCCGGCCCCGGCGTCCCGGCTGCTCGCCTCCGCGGTACCGGTCCTGTGGACCTCCCAGCAGGGAGGAAAGGCCGGCCCATGGCTCGACGCAGGGGACACGGACGGGCTGATGGTGGTGGCGGCGGACCCGGAGCAAGCCCAAAGACTCGCCGGAGCCTCCACGCAGGGCAAGCTCTTCTTCGTCCTGGTGCGGGCACGGCCCGGCTGAACGGAAGACGCCAGGTGTCAGTTGCAGGCTCGCTGCTCAGCCCCAGTGCGGCGGCCGCTGTTCCTTGAGCCAGGCGTCGTGGTCGTAACTGCCGGGCTGGTCGCCCCAGCGCCGCGGATCGTCTTCAGCGGCCTTGTTGGGCAGCAACCCCCCGGACGCCGCGGGCCTGCCGGCTTTCGTGTCCTGCGGTGCCCGGTGCCGCGCCCCACGGGGTGCCGTCTCCTGGGGCTGCACGCCGTTGCCGTCGCCGCCCTGCTCCGGGGAGTCGTTCTCATTGTTGCCGCCTGCGTTCATGCCGCCGGCCTCCTTGCTGCGAATAGCTCTTCCCTAGTGCCGGGCACCGTCCGCCGGTTACCCGCGGTCGGCGGCGGCAGGAGCGTAGGCTTCCTGCGCGTCGTCGACGCTGAGGTTCTCGATGTCATCGGAGAAGCCGGGCGAAGTGCTCGCGCGTCTCGGCGACGTTGGCTTCTCCAGGCCGAGGTAGCCGCCGATCCGGTCCGCGCAGGCGGAGGGATCGGTGAAGACCTCTATGGTCCATAGTGGCATGTACCGCCAGCCCAGGCGCTCCAGCAACTGCGGGCGGAGCCGGCTGCGCTCACGCACTGTCATCCGCCGGTACCGTTCGGTGCCGTCAGACTCGATGGCAACCGGGCGGGGAATCTCGGCGTCGTCCTGGCCGATGGTGTGCATCGGGTCGGCTGCGGCAACCATGTCCAGGACGCCGTCGTACTGGTGCCAGACCCGCGCGCCGCGGGCACGGAGCCGGTCCCCGAGGTCGGCGACCAGCGGGTCGGCGCCGAGCGCCTGCTCGCTGGCAACGGCGCGGGAGGCCGGGCTGCCCAAGTCGGAGTTGCCTGCAATTTCGCGGTCCAGGAGTTCGTAGAAGTCCACCGCGCCGTGGCTCAGCCGGGTGACGTCCAGGTCCTCGGGCCGGAAGCAGCTCAGGACGTGCAGTGAGCGTCGTGCGCGGGTCATCGCAAGGGCGAACTTGGCGCGGCCCCCGTCGGCGGACAGCGGGCCGAGGCTGTGCAGCGCGCGCCCGTGCGGAGTGCGGCCGTAGCCGGGCGAGAAGATGACGTGCTCGCGGACCAGGCCCTGGGCGCGTTCGAGGTCGACCACCCGGAACGATTCGTCGCCGGCGGTGAAGAAGCTGGCCAGCAGGGGGTAGTTGGGCAGCTGCCGCCTGATGGCCTCGCCGATCCGGGCGGCGTGCCGCAGGCTGCCGGTGACGACGGCCAGGGACGTGCGCGGTCGCAGCCTCGCATGTTCGAAGACCAACTCCACTGCACGGTTGACCTCGGCCACGACCGATTCAACGCCGTCGTGGTCGGCACTCGGCAGGCCCGTCCCGTCCGGAAGGTACTCCACCGCCAGCGCCCGGTCCAGCCCGGTGGCCGACTGGCCCTCGGGCAGCCGGCGGAGTTCGCCGTCGTAGAACCCCTTGCTGAGCTGCCGCACGAGGTCCTCGTCGACGGCACGGTAGACGGTCCTCAGTTTCCGGACCGGCAGCACGGCGGCCAGGGCCTGGTAGGCGCTGTCCACTGGCTGGTACGGGTTCTCGCCGGCGGCGAGCCGCTCCACACCGACGGTGAAGCTGCGCGGGCTGGCGATCCTGTCGTCGCCAAAGGCGATGACCTGCCGGGAACGGGCAACGGCGGGGAGCACGGCCTGCAGCGAGGTCGCTTCGGCGTCCAGGATCACCACCGCGTCAAAGCGCTGCTCTGCGGGCAGCAGGCTGGTCAGAAGGTACGGGCTGACGGACCACACCGGCACCAGCATGGGGACCAGCTCAGGCGATTGCGCGGTCAGCGCCGCAGGGGTCACCCGGCCGTCCTTGAGCAGGCTTCGCAGCAGGTCCGCCTGCCGGGGGTGCTCGCTGAGGGCAGCACGCCAGCGTTCGGCCAGTTTCCAGCGCAACCGGGCAGCGCCGCTGGCGATGTGGGCGTTGTCCGCGAGGCGGTACTCCGCCTCGAGCTGGCGGAGGGCGTCGCCGTCGGACATGGCCAGGTAGTCGTCGCCGCTGATCATGGCTTCCAGGGCCGACTGCCACCAGGCCAATTCAAGCTCCGCGGCCACCGACTCGGCCGGCACCTCGCGCTCGGCCAGGTCGTCGAGCAGTTCACCGAGACCGTGTTCGCGCATGTTCTCCACCAGCAGCGTCCGCTCGGGCAGGGTCTCCAGCGTTGCGGTGTCGGCGACGAGTCGCTCCAGGCGCTCCAGCAATTCGTTGTAAGGGGTGTCGCGGACGGATCCGCCCGCGGCGGTGTGCTTGACGGCGGCTCCCAGCTCGGCCAGCTCGGCTTCCAGTTCCCGGTACAGGGAGGTGATCTCCGCCAGGCCGGAGGGAACGGCCGGGTGGCGTTGGGTGGTGGCATACCCGGCCCAGCTGGCCCGCTGCTCCTGGACCAGCACGAGGGAACTGTGGAGGTCCGCGATGTGCACGCCGGGCCGGACGTATTCCTTGGCGACGCGGCGCAGCCGGGAGCGCTGCATCGACGCCATTTCAATGTTCCGCTCACGGCGCCACGAGGACGGAGCGGTCGCCGAAATCAAGTCATGGACAGGGCGATCGAAAATGTCGGGGGTGAACTTGTCCAAGCTCTCCCGGACCGCGACCAGCAGGTCGATCTGGTCCCCCCACTCGGCAAACGTCCCCCCGAGGCGGATCTCCGCGTGTTCGGCGACGCCGTTCATCCGTTCGCGCAGCTGCGGGAGCTTCTCCGCCACGGAGCGCGCCACCTGCTGCGCTTCCTGGGTTTCCTTGCGGGTGAGGAGCCGGGCGCCGTGCCACGGGCTCATGGTCGAGGCGCGGCTGAAGCTGCCAAGCTCGGCCGCCCGGCGGAGCCGTCCCGCCAGTTCCTCGCGGTCCCGGATGCTGTCCAGCACGCTGCGCTTGAGCCGGACCGTGGTGGCCGGGGCCGGGTGGATGGCGGTCAGCGCCGCGAGTGACTGCATCGCCTCGTACGGCGAGCATCCCCAGCGCTGGCGGATGTTGTGCAGCGACGCGACGTGGTCCATCAGTGCGTGCCGGTGCTCGGTCAGTGTGGCATGAAGGTTCTTCAGCTGCGGTTCGAGTGACTTTTCGTTGCGCACAATCGCCCGGACCAGCTGGCCCTTAAGCTGCAGTGGCGTGGCGTTGCCGGCGAGCTGCACGAGCACCGAGTCGAGCCCCAGCGTCTCCAGCTGGGCGGAGACTTCGGCCAGGCTGGCCCGGCGGTCGCCGACGACCAGGACGCTTTTGCCTTCGTCGACCAGGGCGCCGATGGTGTTGATCGCGGTCTGGGTTTGGCCGGTGCCGGGCGGGCTGCTGACCACCAGGGAATCGCCGGCGCGGACGGCGTCCACGACGTACTGCTGGTCTGTGTCGGCGTCGAGCAGGAGGAGTTCCTCGGCGGGGCTGCGCTCATCGGTGCTCGGGAAACGCCCGTCCTCCAGCACGGGGACGTCCACCGGAGCGCCGGCGGCGGCGCGGCCCAGCGCAGCCACGAGCGCGTTGTTCTGGTTGATCCACGGGTCGTCCAGGTTGCCGGACAGGTCCGCAAACGTCGAGACCAGCAGGTTGTGCTCGATTTCGGCGCCGTGGATCGGCTGGATCAGGGTGCCGAGGCGGTCCAGCACGGGCTGCGGATCGTACCGGGCCGTGCTGTAGGCCATCCGGGTTACGGCGTTGACGTCAAAGACGATCCCGTGGACGGTCTTCAAATGGCGGACCAGGGCCGGATTGATCCGGGCCTGCTCCGTGAGCTGCAGCTCATAGTCGTCTTCGCCCGGGCGGAGGGTCAGGGAAATGGCGGTGAGCATGACGGGTGCGGACACCCGTTGCGGCTTGCCCCCGACTGCGGAGGTCCAGACGACGGTTCCGGCGGAGAAGTAGCCGGCGTCGATGCCGCGGTCGTTGGCGAGTTCGAAGATTTTGGACCGCAGGTTGCGGGAGGCCCGCGCGGCAACGACGTATTGCTGGCGGTCGCGGATCAGGGTCGACAGGCGGGTCCGGCGGCCGGCCATCAGCTGGGCCAGGCCGGATGGGTGGGCGTGGGTCAGGTCAATGGAGCCCTCGGGCGTTTTCGTAAAGCGCAGCATGGTGTCTGCTCCGGTGACGGGCTTAAGACCCGACAGCCATTTCCTGAACTCCTCGGAGCCCTCGGGGTGGCCTTGACCAACTGACACTGCTGCCTTCTTTTCTGTGCTCACGGTTGCTGACTGCGCGCGGGACGCCCTGGACCATACCGGCATGCTTTCGAGGTTAGCCCGAATCCGGAGCCAGTGCCGGGCCGCAACACTGGCGCACGCCAAATTCGTGTGCAAATTGCTTTCGCGCCGCAACCGGGCCAAAAGCAAATGGCCGGCCTCGAAAGAGGCCGGCCATTCACGCCGCTATTCCCACTCGATGGTTCCCGGCGGCTTGCTGGTGACATCCAGCACGACGCGGTTCACGCCGTCGACTTCGTTGGTGATCCGGTTGGAGATCCGGGCCAGCAGGTCGTACGGCAGCCGCGACCAGTCGGCCGTCATGGCATCCTCGGAAGACACCGGGCGCAGCACGATCGGGTGGCCGTAGGTGCGGCCGTCGCCCTGCACGCCCACGCTGCGGACGTCCGCCAGCAGCACGACGGGCATCTGCCAGACCTCGTTGTCGAGGCCGGCCGCGGTCAGCTCGGCGCGGGCGATCGCGTCGGCCTTGCGCAGCAGGTCCAGACGCTCCTTGGTCACTTCGCCGACGATCCGGATGGCCAGGCCGGGGCCCGGGAACGGCTGCCGGCCGACGATTTCCTGCGGCAGGCCAAGCTGGGCACCGACAGCACGGACTTCGTCCTTGAACAGGGCCCGCAGCGGTTCAACGAGTTCGAACTGCAGGTCTTCGGGCAGGCCGCCCACGTTGTGGTGGCTCTTGATGTTCGCTGCACCCTCGCCGCCGCCGGATTCCACGACGTCGGGGTACAGGGTTCCCTGGACAAGGAACTTGATCTTTTCACCGTGCGCTGCGGCGTCGGCGATGATGGCCAGTTCGGCTTCCTCGAAGGCGCGAATAAACTCGCGGCCGATGATCTTGCGCTTGGTTTCCGGGTCACTGACGCCCGCCAGGGCGGCCTGGAAGCGGTCCTGTTCGTTCGCGACGTAGAGCTTGACGCCGGTGGCAGCAACAAAATCGCGTTCCACCTGCTCGGCTTCGCCTTCGCGCAGCAGCCCGTGGTCCACGAAGACGCAGGTCAGCTGGTCGCCGACGGCGCGCTGGACGAGCGCGGCGGCCACGGCCGAGTCGACGCCGCCGGAGAGGCCGCAGATCACCCGGGAATCGCCGACCTGCTCGCGGATCCGTTCGACCTGCTCCTCGAGGATGTTGCCGGTGGTCCAGTTCGGTTCCAGCTTGGCCCCCTTGAACAGGAAGTTCTCCAGGACCTGCTGGCCGTAGGCGGAGTGCTTCACCTCGGGGTGCCACTGCACACCGTAGAGGCACTTCTCCTCGTTGGCGAAGGCGGCGACGTTGGCGCCCGCCGTCGTCGCGAGGACCTCGAAGCCCTCCGGCGCCTCGTGCACAGAGTCGCCGTGGCTCATCCAGGTGCTCTGGTGCTGCGGCATGCCCTCGAGGATGGAGCGGCCTGCACCGAGGGTGGTGGTCTCGGTGGCGCCGTACTCGCGCAGGCCGGTCTGGGCCACCTTGCCGCCCAGGGCGTTGGCCATGGCCTGGAAGCCGTAGCAGATGCCGAACACGGGGACGCCGGCTTCGAACAGGTCGGCGCCCACGCTCGGGGCGCCCTCGGCGTAAACGCTCGCGGGGCCGCCGGAGAGGATGATGGCGGCCGGGTTCTTGGCCAGCAGCTGCTCGGTGCTATAGGTATGCGGAACGACTTCCGAATACACATTCGCTTCCCGGACGCGGCGGGCAATCAGCTGCGCGTACTGGGCACCGTAGTCAACAACCAGCACGGGCCTGTGGGACGTCTGGGATGCAGTGGGAGTGGTCACCCTCCTAGCCTACTTTGCGCCCCGGCTCCCCCGCACATCGAGAAGCCCCGGGTAAGCGAACTCACAGGCCGCGGGCCGCTGCCCGGCCAAGCTGCTCAGTAGCGCTGCGGCGCCTGCGGATTGGCGGCGAGTTCGGCCTCCACCTCGGCGTGGAACTTCTTTTCCACGAAGAACGACAGGAACGGCACGACGCCGCCCAGCGCCAGGATGATCAGCTTGGCAAAGGGCCAGCGCATCAGCGACCAGAGCCGGAAGTTGGACATCAGGTACACGACGTACATCCAGCCGTGCACGATCAGCACCGCGATGGACAGGTTCACTCCGCCGATGACTCCCGGCGGCTCGGCGTCGGCGAAGCCGAAGCTGAACGGCTGGCCGGTGACGGCGTTGGTGCCGCCGGCGAAGAGGTACTGGCCGAAGACGTAACGGGCGATCAGCTCTGCGCAGAGCAGCAGCAGCATCGAGCCGGTCAGGTAGGCGAGCACCTTGTAGAACTTCAGGGCCGAGCGGATCTGCGCCTCGGTGCCGCCGAAGCGGCGCTTCTTCCCGCTGGCGCTTCCCGTTCCATTGGACTGCTGCGGCTGGATGGCCGGCTGGGGCTCGATCATGATTGCACTCTCGGATTGGTTGGATTGGTCTCGGGGGAATCAGTGTCGTGGGGCGGGCCCGCGGCGAGCCGGGCGGCCGCTTCGTCCTGGGCGTCTTCGAGGCCCCGGCGGTAGTCGTCCTTGACCAGGCGCCACCAGATGAAGAGCGCGAAGCCGGCAAAAACCACCCACTCCGCGGCGTAGAACAGGTTGAGCCAGTTCACCGTCTGCGCGGGCGGCTGCGGACCGATATTGAGCGGTTTGATCGCACCGGACGCGGCCACATTGGCGTTGCCGGAGCGCTCGGCGCTGGCGGCGACGAACCCGGGGTAGCTGCTGACGTCCCAGAGGTTGATGAGTTCGGCGACGGAGACGGCGCTGGCCCGCCCCGGGCCTGCGTCGGTGTTGGGCAGCGGCGCTTCGGACGGGATCAGCCGGCCGGTGAGTTCAATGGTGCCCGACGGCGGCGCCGCGGCGTCCGCGGCGTCGGCGACCCAGCCCCGGGCCACCGGAATCCAGGTCTGCGGGGAGGCTCCGGCGCCCGTCAGGGCGGGTGCGCCCTGCACCGCGAAGGCGGAAACGATCCAGAAGCCCTTGGCGCCGTCGTTGATCCGGCCCGGAACCAGGACCTGCTTCTGGGGGTCGTAGCGGCCGGTGGCGGTGACGACCTGGTCGGCCACCGAGCCGGGGAAGAATTGCCCGGGCTTCAGGACGCCGGTCAGCGGGCGGGGCTCCTCGGTCCCCGCGGAAACCGGCGCCTCGGCCCGGGTGGAGCGGCCGAACTGCCACTGGCTCAGCAGCACGAACACCCCGGATATCACGATCGCGAGCACGAGGCCTGCGATCCAGCGGGGTTTGAGGGCGGTTTTCAGCACTCCTTAACCGTACTTCGTCCGCCTGTAGAACAACGAAACGGCTCTGTACACCTGCCGCCAGGGTGGGGCAGCACGGTCCCTGCGTGGCGACACAGTAGACACGAACGGGCCTGCGCCAACCCTAGTGGTCGAAGAACACCAGGCTGGAGTTGATCAGTTCGGCGATCACTTCAGGGTCGTAGGCCCGGCGGAGCGACTCCCGGAAGGACTCCTTGGACAGCGAGCGCGCCAGGGTGGCCAAGACCTCCAGGTGGTCCGAGAAGGAGCTTGCCGGCGTCGCGATCAGCAGGATGACGGTGGCCGGGCCGTCGGTCGCACCGAAATCCAGCGCCTTGCCGTACTTGGTAATGCCGACCGCGATCGAGGTGCGGGAGACGAACTCGCTGCGGGCGTGGGGCAGTCCGATTCCGCCGGGCAGCCCGGTGGCCAGCTGGTGTTCGCGGGCGTTGACGTGGCCAAGGAACCCTTCAAGATCGGAGATCCGGCCGGCCTCATACATCCGCTGCGCGAGCTGGGCGGCGGCGTCGAACTTGTCCTCGGCGTCCAGCTCCAGGATCACCATCTCTGGCGTGGTGAGCTCGGCATCGTACCGGTCCAGTGGTTCCGCCAAGAGGTGTCCCTTCGAAGTGTCGTCGGTGCACGCCGACTGCTGGTGCGCCGGACGGCAGCCCGGTCAGCGCAGCGGAACGATGTCCTCGACGCCCAGGCGTGCGGCGTCCGCGGATTCGTCGTCCGGCTGCTCCTGGCTCAGCCGTTCGGCGTCGACCCGGGCCAGGTAGTGCTTGATTTCGCTCTCGCGCTGCGCATCGCTCCAGCCGAGAACCTCACCGATCAGTTTAGCGACTACCGGGGCGGCGGATACACCACGGTCCCAGGCCTCGATCGAGATGCGGGTGCGCCGGGTCAGTACGTCCTGGACGTGGCGGGCGCCTTCGTACCTGGCCGCATAGACGGCCTCGGCCGCCAGGTAGTCGTCGGCTCCGGGCAGCGGCTCGGCCAGTTCGGGGTTTTCGCCGATCAGCGCCAGCACCTCCGGAGCCATGGAGCCGTAGCGGTTGAGCAGGTGTTCAATCCGCGCGACGTGGACGCCGGTCTCCTCCGCCATCCGGTTGCGTTTGTTCCACGCGGCTTTGAAGCCGCTGGCGCCCAGCAGCGGGATGGATTCGGTGCACGACGGCGGGACGCGTTCGTCCATGCTCCGGGTCGCCTCGTCCACGGCGTCCTTGGCCATGACCCGGTAGGTGGTCCACTTGCCGCCGGCCACGACGACAAGGCCGGGAACCGGATGTGCCACGACATGTTCGCGGGACAGCTTGGCCGTCGAGTCGTTTTCACCGGCCAGCAGCGGCCGCAGCCCGGCGTAGACGCCTTCGACGTCCTCGCGGGTCAGGGGCCGCTTGAGGACCTTGTTGACGTGTTCGAGGATGTAGTCGATGTCTTTGCTGGAGGCCGCCGGGTGCGCCTTGTCCAGATGCCAGTCGGTGTCGGTTGTGCCGATGATCCAGTGCCGGCCCCAGGGAATGACGAACAAGACCGATTTCTCGGTCCGCAGGATCAGGCCCACCGTGGACTGGAAACGGTCCCGCGGCACCACCAGGTGGATCCCTTTGGAGGCGCGGACCTTAAGCTGGCCGCGGTCGGTGACCATCGCCTGCGTCTCGTCGGTCCAGACGCCGGTGGCGTTGATGACCTGTTTGGCCCGGATGTTGAAGCTGGTACCGTCCTCGTGGTCTACCACCTTGGCGCCGACGACGCGTTCGCCCTCGCGCAGGAAGTCCACCACCGCCATCTGGTTCACCGCGTGCGCGCCGTAGTAGGCAGCGGTGCGCACGAGGTTCGCGACGTATTTTGCGTCGTCGACCTGGCCGTCGTAGTAGCGGATGGATCCGACGAAGGCGTCGTCCTTGAGGCTGGGCGCCGCGCGCAGGGTGCCGCGCCGGCTCAGGTGCTTGTGGAACGGGACGCCCCGGCTGTGCCCGCCGGTGATGGACATGGCGTCATAGAGGGCGATGCCGGAGCCGACGTAGGGCCGCTCCACGAAGCGTTTCGTGAGCGGGTAGAGGAACGGGACCGGCCGGGCAAGGTGCGGGGCGAGGACCGAGAGGATCAGCCCGCGCTCGTGCAGCGCCTCCTTGACCAGGGCGAAGTCCAGCATTTCCAGGTACCGAAGGCCGCCGTGGATAAGCTTCGAGGACCGCGACGACGTTCCCGCGGCCCAGTCGTTGGCCTCGACGATGCCCACGCTCAGGCCGCGGGTGACGGCGTCCAGGGCGGCGCCGGCGCCGACAATGCCGCCGCCAACGATCAGGATGTCGAGTTCCTTGCCGGGCTCCGACGTGGCCTTGAGGGCCGCCAGGGACGCCTCGCGCTCCTGGGGTCCGAGTGCGCCGCCTGCCTTGGGAGCCCCACCGGGAAAACTGTTCATCTCACGCCTCCGTCCGGATCAAACCTCGTAGTGCACCACACTACTTCCAAGTTCTCCGGTTGGGCAGGGCCAGAGCCGGCCCGCGCAGCGCCTAGTTTCCGGCGTAGGGCGAGACGACGACGTCGACGCGCTGGAATTCCTTCAGGTCCGAGTAACCGGTGGTCGCCATCGAGCGGCGCAGCGCTCCGATCAGGTTCGAGGTGCCGTTGGTGTGGTGGCCCGGGCCGAACAGGACCTCTTCGAGGGGTCCGACGGTACCGACGTTGGCCCGGTCGCCGCGGGGAATTTCCAGGTGGTGGGCCTCCTGGCCCCAGTGCCAACCCTTGCCGGGGGCCTCTTCGGCGCGGGCCAGGGCGCTGCCGAGCATCACGGCGTCTGCACCCATGGCGATGGCCTTGACGATGTCGCCCGAGGTTCCCATGCCGCCGTCGGCGATCACGTGCACGTAACGTCCGCCCGACTCGTCCATGTAGTCCCGGCGTGCGGCCGCGACGTCGGAGATGGCGGAGGCCATCGGCGAGTGGATGCCCAGGGCGCGGCGGGTGGTGCTGGTGGCCCCGCCGCCGAAGCCGACAAGCACGCCGGCGGCTCCGGTGCGCATCAGGTGCAGGGCCGGGGTGTAGCCGGCGGCTCCGCCGACAATCACCGGGACGTCGAGTTCGTAGATGAACTGCTTGAGGTTCAGCGGCTCGTGGTCCTTGGAGACGTGCTCGGCCGAGACGGTGGTGCCGCGGATGACGAAGATGTCCACGCCGGCGGCCACCACGGTTTTGTAGTGCTCCTGGGTGCGCTGCGGGGTCAGCGAGCCCGCCACCGTAACCCCGGCGGCGCGGATCTCAGCCAGCCGCGAGGTGATCAGTTCCGGCTGGATCGGGGCTTGGTAGAGGTCCTGCATGCGGCGGGTCACGGCCGGGCTGTTGGTCTCGCTTCCCAGGGCTGCGAGCTGGTCCAGAATCGGCTGCGGGTCCTCGTAGCGGGTCCACAGGCCTTCCAGGTCGAGGACGCCGAGGCCACCAAGGCGCCCCAGCGCAATGACGGTGTCCGGTGACATCGCGGAGTCCATCGGCGCGGCAATGACCGGCATGTCGAACTTGTAGGCGTCGATCTGCCAGGAGACGGAGACGTCCTTGGGATCGCGCGTACGGCGGTTGGGGACGATCGCAATGTCGTCCAGGGAGTAGGCACGACGCCCACGCTTGCCACGGCCAATCTCAATCTCGTAAGTCACGTGCCCACTTTACTTGACCCTGCCCCGGACCCGGCATTTGGCCGCACCACGGGCCCGCGGAGGCCTCCCTTCCCGGGGGGACATGCCCATTTTTCGTGCCCGGGAGCGGGCAGAGGGCCACTATGTCCACCGGACGTCGCCGGCGGAGGGCATGCCCCGCGGCTCGTCCCGCGGCTCGGGCCGGCGGGATCAGACCCCCTCGGCCTCATCCACCGCGAGCTGCGATTCGAACATCCGGAAGTAGCGGCCGCGCAGGGCCACGAGTTCCTTGTGCGTGCCCTGCTCGACGATCCGGCCGTCCTCGAGCATGTAGACGATGTCGGCCTTTTCGATCGTCGCGAGCCGGTGGCTGATGGCGATGATCGTGCTGCTGCGGTCGGCGAAGAGCCGGGTAAAGATCCGGTGTTCGGCCAGGGCGTCGATCGCCGACGTCGGCTCGTCCATCACCATAAAGGAAGCGCCCCGGTAGAAGTTCCGGGCCATCGCCAGCCGCTGCCACTGGCCGCCGGACAGCCCGCTGCCCTTTCGGCCGCGAGGATCCTCCATCCAGTTGCTGACATGGTTGTCCAGCCCGTTGGGCAGCTTGTTGATGAACTCGAGGGCCTCCGCGTCGGCTGCGGCCCGGCGGATCCGTTCGTCATCGCGCGGCGCATCGACGTCGCCGAAGAAAATATTCTCCGCGGCGGTGGCGAATTCGTATTTGAGGAACTCCTGGCTGAGCACCGCGAGGTGGCGGTGCCAGGACTTCACGTCGACGGCGGCGAGGTCGACGCCGTCGAGCAGTACTTGGCCCGAATCCGGGCGGTAGAGCCCGGCGAGGATCCGGATCAGAGTGGACTTGCCGGCCCCGTTCTCCCCCACCACCGCAATGTGCTGGCCCTGCCGGATGGTCAGTGAGATGCCTTTGATGACTTCCAGGTCGCTGCCGGTGTACGTGTACCGGATGTCCCGCAGCTCCACGGTCCGGGGCGCCTGGAGCAGCGGCGGCGCGTGCTCGGAGTGCACCGGCAGCGCCATGAACAGTTCGTAGTCCTTGAGGTTCGCGAGGTCCTCGTCGATGGAACTGAGCGATGAGACCAGGCTGTTGGCGGTGGAGAGGGCGCGGCTGACGATCTGCTGGACGTAGAGGAACTGGCCCACCGGCTGGGCGCGGGCGATGATCTGCCCCACCACCCAGATCAATGAGACCACCTCGGCCCCGTACTGCAGGGCGTCGGCGGCGAGCTGTTTGGGAATGTAACGCTTCTGGAAGTCCAGCCGGCGCTTTTCGTCCGCGTCCCGGAGCCGCGAACGGAGGCCCATCAGGTAGCCGACAATCCCGTACAGCCGCATCTCGGCGATGTGCTGCGGGCGCAGCAGGTTGGTTTCGATCATTCGGCGCTGCCGGCGCGAATCGACCTGCGTGTTCCAGTGCGCAATCTGCTCGCGGGAGAGCTTGAATTGCAGGTAGACGCTGGGCACGATCGCGACCAGCACGATCACTGCGATCCACCAGCTGACCAGCAGCAGCGCGCCGATCGCCAGGATCACCGAAACGAGCTGGGTGAAAATCGCGGCGATCCGGTCCAGCACCCGGGCGTAGGAATCGGAGAACCGCTTGGCCCGGTCGTACAGGTCCACCGTCTCTTTGTCGTCGTAGCGCCAGAATTCCAGGGCGAGGAACCGCTCGTACATCAGGTCCCCGACGATGGCCCCGACCCGGAAGCTCATGAGCTGCTGGATATAGCGGTCCACACTGCTGAACGCTCCCCAGAACAGGCCGAGCGCCGCCGTGATGATGACGTAGACAATGGCCTGCTGCCCGGCCGCGGCGTTGCCCGCGTAGGCGGCCGCCAGCGCCGTCGTGGTCAACGCGGCAAAGTAGGTGGTGACGAGCGGCAGCAGCGCCGAGATCAGCGAACCCACGACTTTCATCACGACGGCGGCGGGCGAGGCGCGGAAACTGACCCGCAGCACCTGCGCCACCGCCCTGGCGTACGGCCGCAGCGCCAGTTTGCGCTTGGGCTCGCGGGCGGGCAGGAGTTCGGACATGCCTCCAGCCTAGGACACGCGTCTTCCCAACCAGCTAGCTGCAGGGGCCGTTATGAGCGCCCAAAACGGCCCCTGCTGCGAGTCAGTTGAGTGAATCCTGCAGGTAGGGGATTAACGCGAACCGTAGTTCGGGGCCTCCACCGTCATCTGGATGTCGTGCGGATGGGACTCCTTCAGCCCGGCAGGGGTGATGCGGACGAACTTGCCGCGGGCCTTGAGCTCGGGGACCGTCGGGGCACCGGTGTAGAACATGGTCTGGCGGAGGCCGCCGACCAGCTGGTACGCGACCGAGGCCAGCGGTCCGCGGTAGGCCACCCGGCCCTCGATGCCTTCCGGGATGAGCTTGTCGTCGCCGGAGACGTCAGCCTGGAAGTAGCGGTCCTTGGAGTACGAAGTGTTCTTGCCGCGGGTCTGCATGGCGCCAAGGGACCCCATGCCACGGTAAAGCTTGAACTGCTTGCCGTTGACGAAGATCAGGTCGCCCGGGGACTCATCGCAGCCGGCCAGCAGGGAGCCGAGCATCACGGTGTCGGCACCGGCAACCAGGGCCTTGCCGATGTCGCCGGAGTACTGCAGGCCGCCGTCGGCGATCAGCGGAACGCCGGCCGGGATGGCCGCTTTGGCCGATTCGTAGATGGCGGTGATCTGCGGGACGCCGACGCCGGCCACCACACGGGTGGTGCAGATGGATCCCGGCCCCACGCCGACCTTGATGCCGTCGGCGCCGGCGTCGATCAGGGCCTGCGCGCCTTCGCGGGTGGCCGCCTGGCCGCCGATGATGTCCACGTGCGCGGCCACCGGATCGGACTTGAGCCGCCGGATCATGTCCAGCACACCCTGCGAGTGGCCGTTGGCGGTGTCCACGAAGAGGGCGTCCACGCCGGCGTCGACCAGGGCCATGGCACGTTCCCAGCCGTCCCCGAAGAACCCGATGGCGGCGCCGACGCGCAGCCGGCCCTCATCGTCCTTGGTGGCCAGCGGATACTGCTCAGCCTTGGTGAAGTCCTTGGTGGTGATGAGGCCCTTGAGCCGGCCCTGCTCGTCGACGAGCGGGAGCTTCTCGATCTTGTTGGTGGCGAGCTTGTGCGAGGCTTCCTCGCGGCTGATGCCGACATGCCCGGTGACCAGCGGCATCTTGGTCATGACATCGCTGACCAGCCGGATCGGAAAATCCGACTCCGGCACGAAGCGCGTGTCGCGGTTGGTGACGATGCCCAGCAGCCGCATACCCTCGTCCACGACCGGCAGGCCGGAGACCCGGTAGTGCGAGCAGATCTCGTCCAGCTCGGCCAGCGTGGCCTCGGGCCCGATGGTGAGCGGGTTGGTGATCATGCCGGATTCGCTGCGCTTGACCCGGTCCACCTGGTCGGCCTGGTCGGCGATCGAGAGGTTCCGGTGCACGACGCCGAGGCCGCCCTGGCGGGCCATGGCGATGGCCATCCGCGACTCGGTCACGGTGTCCATCGCGGCGGAGAGCAGCGGCGTGTTCACGGTGATGCGCTTGGAAATCCGCGAGGACGTGTCAGCCTCGGAGGGGATGACGTTGGTGTGCCCGGGCAGGAGCAGTACGTCGTCGTAGGTCAGGCCAACAAAGCCAAAGGGGTCGTGTTCGGGCTGGGTCATGAGTGCGCCTCTTACCTTGGGTTTCTGGGGTTCACGGGTAGGGGTTGCAGCAGATGACCAGCCCGTCATTACGGGCATGGCCTGTGCAGAAGTGTTGTCTAAATACTAGAACCTTGGCGGCAATCCCCATATTCCGGGCAGCGAATGTGAGCAACGGCATCCGCCGGACGGTACCGGCCGCCTCACTTCCAGCCGGTGGCCGCGAGCAGCCGCTTCTCGAACATCGGGATCATGCTTTGGACGTAGGTCTTCGTCAGGTGGTTGTCGTCCTTGTAGACGTACACGTTCCCGACGACGGCGGGGCAGGTCCCGTCCGCGCAGATGAAGTCGCTCATGTCCATCAGGTGCAGGCGGGCGACCTTGCCGCGGTAGGCGTCCAGCGGGGAGGACGCGGCCAGGGATTCCTGCAGCGGGACGTTGCACTCGGCAGCGTCGGCGCCCTTCGTCTGGACGCACTCGGGCATGTTGATGGTGAACCGCGGGTTGTCGCGGATGCCGACGACCTCGATGCCGGCGTCGGTGAACGGCTTGATGCCCTCCAGGTACCGGGGCACCTCGGTTTCAAACGGGGCTTCCTTGTGCGTGAGCGAGGCGACCGTGAAGACGGCGTCGGGCTTGTGCGTCAGGACGTACGCGGAGCTGGCCTTGTTGAAGGCGTTGCAGTCGGCGTCGCGCTCGGGGGTCTCCCCGCCGAAGCGGCAGTTTCCCTTCAGCAAGGTGACGACTTCCCAGCCGTGGCTCTTGGCGATGGGTCCCAGCGCGGCCATGTACTGCTGCGCGTGCGAGTCGCCAAGCACCACGATCCTCTTCGTCACTTTGTCCGGCCTGCTGTTTTGCAGGCAGCCCGAGAGCAGCGGATCACTGGGCACGTTGCCGTCGGTGCAGAGGCCGTCAATGTCGGCCCATTCGTTCTTCATGGCGGCCGGGGCGGGGATGATCTTGGCTTCCGGCGTCGGTTTGCCGGCGTTCTCCGGGGCCAGCGCGGCGGCGCCCGGGGTCAGCTCCTTCGGCTGGGACGCGGCCGCGGCTTCATCGGCCACGATGTTGCTCTGCCAGAGCGTGACCGGGCCGGCCAGCAGCGCACCGCAGGCGGCAATGACGACGGCGGTGCGCCAGGCGCGGCGCTGCGGCCAATGCCATTCGCGCAGCGGCTTCTCGACGAAACGGGTGGTCAGCACGGCCAGGACCAGAGCGGAGGCAACGATCGCGAGTCCCTGCCACAGGTTCGGCGCGCTGAGGCCGGCCCCGGCCAGGGCCAGCACGAGCAGCGGCCAGTGCCAGAGGTAGAGGGCGTAGGAGTTATCGCCCAGGGCGACCAGCGGCCGCCAGGTCAGGAAGCGGTCGACGCCGAAACGGCTGCCGCTCCGCCCTGCCACGATGATGGCAGCGGCAGCAAGCGTGGGCCAGAGTGCGATGAATCCCGGGAAGGAACGGTCCACGGTCAGCAGCAGCCCGCAGGAGAGCATGGCGGCCAGGCCGGCCCAGCCCAGGACCAGGCGCAGGACCTTGCCCGGCTTCAGGTACGGCAGCGCCAGGGCCAGCAGCGAGCCCAGCGCGAACTCCCAGAGCCGGGCCCGGGTGTCGAAGTAGGCGTAGGCCTGGTTGCTGGCGGTCTGTTCGATGGAGTAGAGCAGGGACGCGGCGAAGATCGCGCCGAAGGCCAGGGCCAGGATCAGGCGGTAGTTCAGCAGGCGCTCGTCGAGGCGGGTCCAGCGGCGGAGGGCGCGGCGCAGCAGGGCGGCGCCGGCGAACACGAGGGGCCACAACAGGAAGACCTGCCCCTGGATGGAGAGCGACCAGAAGTGCTGCAGCGGGCTGGCGCCCGAGTGGTCCTGGGCGTAGTAGTCCACGGCGGTGTCGGCGAGCAGCCAATTCTGCCTGTACAGCAGGGACGCCCAGGCCTGGTCGAGGACATCCGGCCACCGGCTTGCCGGCAGGATTGCCCAGGTGCCGATCAGCACGCCAAGGACCACCACGACGACGGCGGGCAGCAACCGCTTGAGCAAGTGCAACCAGTGGCTCAGGAGGCGCAGCGGTTTGCCGCTCTCCACCTTCCGGGCAAAGCTCAGGGTCATCAGGAACGCCGAGATCAGCAGGAAAATGTCCACGCCGCCGGAGACCCGGCCCAGCCATACGTGGTAGGTCACCACCATCAGGACGGCTAGGGCACGCAGGCCCTGCACTTCCGGGCGGTAGCCCGACTTGCGGCTCGCGGGAGAACCTGCGGCCGCGTGCTGCGGGCTGGCTGTGGTTCGCTCGTTCGACACTTGGGACCTCTCAGGCCGACTTCCAAAACATCAATGTTACCGAAACGTAATTTTCTTTGCCAATCGCCAGGGGCCGCCTCCGGCCGGGATTCGGGCGGTTTGGTCCGCCTGCGCCGCTAGTCTGGTACGAGTCGAAGGAGGCCGCGCGTGATCGTGCAGGTGCGGGTATGTGTCCCGGAGGAGCTCTCCGCTGCCGTGGTGGAATGCTGCTCCCGGGAGCTTGGCGTGGCGGAGGTGGCATTGCACCCCGGCGCCTCGGTGGTGCCTCCGGGCAACGTCATCCTCGTGTTCATGGCCCGGGAATCCGTCGAGGCGCTGATCGAGAAACTCCATGCCCTCAACGTCCAGGACGTGGGATCCATCGCGGTCATGACGCCCGAGCTGGTTCTTTCCGACCGCGCGGACAAGGCGGTCGCGGAAGCGCCGGGCGAGGGCGCGGACGCCATGATCTGGGATGAGGTGTCGCGGCAGACCGGGGAGGACTCCCGGCTTACGTGGAGTTATCTGGCGTTCCTGGTCTTGGCGACCCAGTTGGCCGCGATAGGGATCGTTACCGACTCGACGATTGCGATCGTCGGTGCCATGGCGGTAGGGCCCGAGTTCGGGCCGCTCGCCGCACTGGCGGTGGCGCTGGTCCGGCGGCAGTGGCGGCTGGGCCGCAGCGCGGCGCTGGCCCTCGGTGTGGGATTCCCCGTCGCCATGCTGGCTGCGGCGTTCACCGCCTGGCTCTCCGTGCCGCTGGGGCTCTTTCCCGCCGACACGCTGGACCGTGGTTCGGCGGTGGACTTCATCTACCACCCGGGGCCCTATTCCCTGATTGTTGCCCTGCTCGCCGGCACTGCCGGCATGCTGTCGGTGATCAGCCGTCGCTCGGCGGCCCTGATCGGCGTCTTTATCTCCGTCACCACCGTCCCAGCCGCCGGCTTCGTGGCCGTGGCCCTGGTGCTGGGTGAGTACCAAAAGGCCGCGGGGTCGGCCCTGCAGCTCCTAGTGAACCTGACCGGGATTGTGGTCTCGGCGGTGGCGGTGCTGCTGTTCTACCGGCTCATCACCAAGCGGCTGCCGCGCGATGCCGCGCGCAGGCTGCGCCGGGACGCCCGGCGGCCGCGGCGCTAACCGGCCCGCTATTCCCAAGCCGTGGACTCAAGGAGCCTGGTCCGTGGTGGTACGTGACCACCATCAGCACGGCGAGCGAGCGCAAGCCCTGGATTTCCGGCCTGAAGCTGTGGGCGACAAAAAGGACCGGACCAGCTGACGCTGATCCGGTCCTTTTATTGCGCGGAAACCTTAGTGCTGGTGCCCGGCGTGTTCGTCCTCATCGGCCGGCTTTTCCACCACGAGGGTTTCGGTGGTGAGAACCAGCGCGGCGATGGAGGCCGCGTTGCGGAGGGCCGCACGCGTGACCTTGACGGGATCGATGACACCGGCCGCGATCAGGTCTTCGTATTCGCCGGTCTTGGCGTTGAAGCCCTGGTTGACCTCGGATTCGGCCACCTTGGCGACGACGACGTAGCCGTCGAAGCCGGCGTTCTGGGCGATCCAGCGCAGCGGCTGGGTCAGGGCCCGGCGGACGATGCCCACGGCAGCTGCCGCGTCGCCGTCGAGTGCCTGCACGGCCGGATCCTCGTCGAGCGCCTTGAGGGCGTGGATGAGGGCTGAGCCGCCGCCGGCCACGATGCCTTCTTCGAGGGCAGCGCGGGTGGAGGACACTGCGTCCTCGATGCGGTGCTTCTTTTCCTTCAGCTCGACCTCGGTGGCAGCGCCGACCTTGATCACGCCGATGCCACCGGCCAGTTTAGCCAGGCGTTCCTGCAGCTTTTCCTTGTCCCAGTCGGAGTCGGTGCGGGTCAGCTCGGCGCGCAGCTGGGCGACCCGGGCCGCGACGTCCTCGGCTGAACCGGCGCCGTCGACGATGGTGGTGTTGTCCTTCGTCACGGTGATGCGGCGGGCGGTGCCGAGCACCTCAAGGCCCACGGTGTCCAGGCTGAGGCCCAGTTCCGGGGAGACAACCTGCGCGCCTGTGAGGGTGGCGATGTCCTGCAGCATGGCCTTGCGGCGGTCGCCGAAGCCCGGAGCCTTGACGGCCACGACGTTCAGGGTGCCGCGGATGCGGTTGACGATCAGCGTGGAGAGGGCCTCGCCGTCGACGTCTTCGGCGATGATGAAGAGCGGCTTGGAGCTCTGCAGCGCCTTTTCCAGCAGCGGCAGGAATTCCTGGACCGAGGAGATCTTGCCCTGGTTGATCAGGATCAGGGCATCCTCGAGCACTGCTTCCTGGCGTTCCGCGTCCGTGACGAAGTACGGGG
This sequence comes from Arthrobacter sp. SD1074B, assembly GCF_056780195.1. NCBI lineage: Bacteria > Bacillati > Actinomycetota > Actinomycetes > Micrococcales > Micrococcaceae > Arthrobacter > Arthrobacter sp. SD1074B. The sequence goes on from NZ_JBRAZT010000001.1 coordinate 2,979,893, forward strand.
ACAGGTAGCCCTTGTCGAACTGCATGCCCTCGGTGAGGACCAGCTCGGTCTGCGTGGTGGAGGACTCCTCGATGGTGATCACACCATCCTTGCCGACCTTGCCGAAGGCCTCGGCCAGGAGCTCGCCGACCTCATCGCTCTGCGCGGAGATGGCGGCAACGTTGGCCACCTGCGTGCCCTCAACCGGGCGGGCGTTCTCCAGCAGGCGGGCGGCAACGGCCTCGACCGAGACCTCGATGCCGCGCTTGATCTGGCCCGGGGCGGCGCCGGCTGCAACGTTGCGCAAGCCTTCCTTGACCAGGGCCTGGGCGAGCACGGTGGCGGTGGTGGTGCCGTCACCGGCGACGTCGTTGGTCTTGGTGGCGACCTCCTTGGCGAGCTGGGCGCCAAGGTTTTCGTACGGGTCGTCCAGTTCGACTTCGCGGGCGATGGTGACGCCGTCGTTGGTGATCGTGGGGGCGCCCCACTTCTTGTCCAGCACGACGTTGCGGCCGCGGGGGCCGAGCGTCACCTTGACCGTGTTGGCGAGCTTATCGATGCCGGCTTCGAGCGACCGGCGGGCAGCGTCGTTAAACGCGAGCTGCTTTGCCATGGTGTTGTCCTTTCAAGACAGAACCCCGCGCAGCCGTCCGTTCAATCTGAAGGAGCGGCGGCGCGGGGTCCAAGGGAGTTACTTTACGACGATCGCCAGAACGTCGCGGGCGGACAGTACGAGGTACTCGACACCGCCGGTCTTAACTTCGGTTCCGCCGTACTTGGAGTAGATGACAACGTCGCCCTCGGCGACGTCGACGGGGACGCGGTTGCCGTTGTCGTCAAAGCGGCCGGGGCCTACTGCAACAACTTCGCCTTCCTGCGGCTTCTCCTGTGCGGAGTCCGGGATAACCAGGCCGGAAGCCGTGGTCTGCTCGGCTTCGAGCGGGCGGACAACAATACGATCCTCAAGAGGCTTAATAGAGACCGACAAGGACCTCTCCTTTTCGTCAGCAAATTCGTGGACTTTAAAGCTGTGATGCCAAGGCGTGCAGACCGTCGTCGCGGTGCCGGCTGCGGCCCGGTGGTGAGCTTCAGGTGTTAGCACCCGCCTAGGGAGAGTGCTAAGGACGACTCTATGTAAGGAGTTAGCACTCGGTCAAGGCGAGTGCCAGAAGTTCGTCCCTGGTGAACGCCCGGTGGGGCATGCCCGCTGCCGGCCTCAAAGAATGGGCATGTCCGGCGGGCGGGTCGCGGCTCCGGGCGGCTATCCCCCGGCGAGGTCCTCGTAGTCCCAGTCCTGGCCGTCGTCGTCCTCGTCGACCCGGGCGGAGGCATTCCGCTCGCGGTACAGCACAAAGCCGCCGGCCAGGGCGGCCACCGCCCCGAGGACCAGGAAGATGATGCCGCCCACCCGGGCGGCGGCGTAGGTGTCGCGGATGGCGCGCGCCTCATCGGTCGCGTCCTTCACATCCTTGCCGCCCACGGAGTAGACGGTGGCGTTGAAGGCGTCCAGGAAGAAGATGATGACCAGCAACGCTACGCAGACGACGGCGATCACGCTGCCGGCGATCAGCGCCGGACGGGCGAAACGGGCCAGGCCCCGGCTGTCCCGGACCTCGCCGCCCGCCTGCTCCCGGTTGCCTGCCGTGCCGGAGTCGCCTGTTTCTTCCTTGCCGTCCATGCCGTCCAGCCTATCCGCCGCGCCCCGGGTTCCACGCCTGAACTAGGCTTGATTGCATGGCTGAGACTACGCAGGACCAGATCGCCCCGCTCCTCAATCCGGAGGGCTGGGAGCTGCTGGCCTCGCTGGGACCGTACCGTGAGGACGAGGCCTTCCGGCTCAACGCCTCGCTCCGCAAGGCCGGCCACTCCCCCGAACTGGTCTCCGCAGCGCTCACCCAGTCCCGGCTGCGGACCAAAGCCGAAGCCAAATTCGGTGAATTCGCCCGGCAGATGATTTTCACCCGGGCGGGGCTGGAGCAGGCAACACGGCTCACTGTGGCGGCACGGCACGCGCAGCGGTTCGCCGAAGCCGGGATCGCCCATGTGGCGGACCTGGGCTGCGGGCTGGGCGCCGATGCGATGGCGCTGGCGTCCCTGGACATCCAGGTCACCGCGGTGGAACTGGACGAAACAACCGCCGCCTGCGCCACGATGAACCTGATCCCGTTCCGCAATGCCACCGTGGTCCATGCCGATGCTGCCGCCGTGCCGCTCGAGGGGATCGACGGCGTCTGGCTGGACCCGGCCCGCCGCACCACCTCCAGCTCCGGAACCAAGCGGCTCTGGGACCCGGAAGACTTCTCGCCGCCGCTGTCCTTCGTGGAATCCCTGGCCGCCTCGGGCCGCGCCGTCGGCGTGAAAATGGGCCCCGGCATGCCGCATGACTCGGTGCCGGCGGACTGCGAGGCACAGTGGGTGTCGGTGGGCGGCGACGTCACCGAGGTGGCTCTGTGGTTCAATGCGGTCCGCCGGCCCGGAATCCGTCGTGCCGCGCTGGTCCTGGGCCCGCAGGGCGCGGCGGAACTCACCAGCACGGAGGACTTCCACGCCGGCCCGGAGGCCCCCGTCGGTCCGGCCGAAGGGTACCTCTACGAGCCCGACGGCGCCGTGATCCGCGCGGGGCTCGTCGCCGACGTCGCACTGCAGCTGGGCGGGCATCTGGTGGACGAACGCATCGCCTACATCTGCGCGCCGGAGCTGCGCGACACGCCCTTCGCCCGGGCGTACCGGGTCCTCGAGGTGATGCCGTTCAACGTCAAGGCGCTCAAGGCCTGGGTCAAGGACAACGGCGTGGGCATCCTCGACATCAAGAAGCGCGGCACTTCGGTCACGCCGGAAGAACTGCGCAAGCAGCTGCTCCCCGGCGGCGGCAAGAACGTCAAGAACGCGGCCAAAAAGACGGCAACCCTGGTCCTGACCAGAATCGGCGAAGAACGGGTGGCCATCTCCGTGCAGCCGGTCTAGGCCTGCCGGCCGGCGGTTGCGCGTGCTCCTGCCCGCGCGGTCCCTTACTGCGCCCGCATGAACTCTTCCGCGGCCTGGACCTGTTCGTCGCTGGGCCGGATGCCGGTGTAAAGCACGAACTGTTCCAAAGCCTGGATAGTGGCGACCTCCGCGCCGGTGATCACCTTCTTACCGGCGGCCCGGGCGGCCTTGATCAGGGGAGTTTCGGGGGGCAGCGCCACGACATCGAACACCGCCTTGGCGGCCTCCACGGCCTCCTGCGGGAATGACAGCGCGTCGGCCTCCGGCCCGCCGGCCATACCAATGGGGGTCACGTTGATCAGCAGCTCGGCCGAGCCATCCCCGGAGCCGGGAGCCGGGAAACCGGCCCGCCACTCGAATCCATAGAGTCCGGCGAGCGCCCTGCCGGCTTCCTCATTGCGGGCGATGATGGTGACCCGCCGGAAACCGGCATCGCGCAGCGCCGCCGCAGTGGCCTTCGCCATCCCGCCGGCACCCAGCAGCCACACCGAATAATCGGTGGGGACGGCGTTGCGCTCCAGCAGCTGCTCGATCGCCGTGTAGTCGGTGTTATAGGCCGTGAGCCGGCCGCCGTCGTTGACGATCGTGTTGACCGAATCGATAGCTTTCGCGGACGGGTCCATCACGTCCACGAGGGCGATGACGTCCTCCTTGTACGGCATGGACACGGCACAGCCGCGGATGCCCAGCCCGCGCACCCCGGCGATGGCCTGGGCCAGGTCAGTGGGGGCGAAGGCCTTGTAGATCCAGTTCAGGCCCAGCTGCTCATACAGATGGTTGTGGAAGCGGGTCCCGTTGTTGCTCGGCCGGGCCGAGAGCGAGATACACAGGGTCATGTCTTTATTCAGGATGGGCACTGCACCATTAAACGCCACCGGCCGGCTCAGCGGCAGCCGGAACCGGAACCCTGGCGCCCCACGGCGACCGGCAGCTTCCCTGGGGCGGCGGCTTTTCCGGCCAGGACGGCCAGCAGGGCATCGAAGGCCTCCTGGCTCCGGCCGTAGAGCGCGATCTTGGCGCCCGCGGCGGATTTCGCCAGCGGCCACGGCGCATCCAGCGAAACCGCCACGTCCGCGGTCACCGGGGAACCGCCGTAACCGATCAGCATCACGAGCGGTCCGGCGCCGACGCTGATGCCGGTCTGCCTGGCCGCCACCGCGAAGCGTGCGCGGTCCTGTTCGGAGCCACCGCTCACCCGGACCCTGGCCGGAACGATCCGCCCGCGACACGGGCCGGCGAGCACGGTAATGGCTTCCTGCGAGACTTTGTGGGACAGCGCCGAGCCGCTGCCGGGGGCCGAGCCCCGCGGCGGGTGGCTGCGGCCACGCCAGAGCTGCATCGTGGCCACACGCTGCGCTGCCTCGTCCAGCCGGGCGGCCGGGAGGGTGCCGTCCCGCACGGCGTTCACGATCGCGGCATGGGCTGCTTCCACCGATACCGGCATGAGCACCAGATCAGCGCCGGCGGCCAGCGCCAGCGGGGCGGCGGCACCGCCGGGATACTGCCGCTGGATCGCGCCCATGTTGAAGGCATCCGTCACGGCTACGCCCTTGAAGCCCATCCGGCGCAACTCCGCGTAGGACGCTTTCGACACCGAGGCGGGGACCCCCGGATCCAGGGCGCGGACAGCGATGTGCCCGGTCATGACCATCGGCAGGCCGGCGTCGATAGCCGCCTGGAAAGGCAACAGGTCCCTGCCGCGCAACTGTTGAAGGCTGGCGTCCTGGACCGGAAGACCCCGATGGGAATCAACCGTCACGGACCCGTGGCCGGGAAAGTGCTTGACGGCGGGCAGGACCCCTGAGCCGAGCATGCCCTTGGAGAAGGCGATACCGAAGTCCGCAGCCGTGCCCGCGCTGCCGGAGAATGACCGTGCGCCGATGGTCGGGTCAGCCGGGCCCATCGTGACGTCGGCGGTGGGGGCGAAGTCGACGTTGAAGCCGAGGCCGGCCAGTTCCGCCGAAAGGGCGCGTCCGGCGTCGGACGCCAGTGGTTCACTGCCGGCCGCCCCGTAACTCATCGGGGCGGGCCACTCGGTCAACGGGGCCCGCAGCCGGGCCACCACCCCGCCCTCCTGGTCCACCCCGATCATTCCCGGCCAGCTGCGGCCATCGGCGCGGGCGGCGCGCTGCAGCCGCTCCGCGGTGCGGCGCATGCCGGCCGTGTCCACCTGCCCGTTGGGCGCCGCCGGGACGTTGTCCCCCATGATGATCGATCCGGCGAGATGCAGGCGCTCCACGGTCCGGGCGTGGGCTTCATAGTCGAGTCCGGGGAAGAAGGGCAGCAGCACCTGGCCGGCCTTTTGCTCCAGGCTCATGCGGGCCACGGCCTTCGCCGCGGCGTCCGCATCGCGCTGGTCCGGGCCCCAGCCGAGCGGTCGCGGTTTGGCGGGCCGGGCGCCGGCCGCCGGCGGCGGGGACTGGGCACCGTGGCCTGCCGTCGGGCCGGGGGCCGGGGCAGCGGAATCCTGGACGCCGGGGCCGGTGCAGGCGGTGGCTCCCATCGCGAGCCCCGCCAGAATGGCAACGGCTGCCGGTAACAGTCCTCTTCTGTGAAAACTCTCACGCGTCAGCTGTAACTTGGCCACCAGCTCGATGCTACCCCTGCACTAGACTTGAGACACCGTTGCCTTGCCACCGCAGGCCGCGGTGCCGGGCCTTGGGCGCGGCACCGGCGGACGCACAGGCAGCAACACCGGCGGGCAACAAAACAGTGAAGGGACCACATGAAGATTGATTTCGCTTCATCCAGGCAATCAACTCTTGGTGTGGAATGGGAGCTCGCGCTCGTCAACGCCGAAACCGGCGAGCTGGCCTCGGTGGCCAGCGAGGTGCTCCGCGGTGTGGCCGCCCGGCATCCCGAGCTGAATGAGGATGACGAACACCCGCACATCAAACAGGAGCTGCTGCTCAACACGGTCGAACTCGTCACGGGCATCTGTACCACGGTGGCGGAGGCGAAGGCGGACCTCAGCAGTTCCCTCGCCGCGGTGCGCGAGGTCACCGATCCGATGGGCGTCGAGGTCTTCTGCGCCGGCAGCCACCCTTTCAGCCCCCCGCAACTGCAGCCGGTCACCGACAAGGCCCGCTACGCCAAGCTGATCGACCGCACCCAGTGGTGGGGCCGCCAGATGGTGATCTACGGCGTCCACGTCCACGTGGGCCTCGACAGCCGCGACAAGGTGCTCCCGGTGCTCGACGGCCTGGTCAATTACTTCCCGCACTTCCAGGCACTGTCCGCGTCCAGCCCGTTCTGGGGCGGCGAGGACACCGGCTACGCCTCGCAGCGCGCCCTCATGTTCCAGCAGCTGCCGACGGCGGGGCTGCCGTTCCAGTTCGCCAGCTGGGAGGAATACGAGTCCTACGTCCAGGACATGTTCACCACCGGGGTGATCGACACGCTCTCCGAGATCCGCTGGGACATCCGGCCCGTGCCCAACCTTGGCACCATTGAGATGCGCATCTGCGACGGCCTGGCCACGCTCGAGGAAGTCGGCGCCATTGCCGCCCTCACCCAATGCCTCGTGGACGAGTTCTCCACCATCCTGGACAACGGCGGGACCATCCCCACCATGCCGCCCTGGCACGTCCAGGAAAACAAGTGGCGCGCGGCGCGCTACGGGCTGGACGCGATCATCATCCTGGACGCGGACGGCAACGAGCAGCTCGTGACCGAGCACCTGCGGGAGACGCTGACGAGGCTTGCGCCGGTGGCCGCCAAGCTCGGCTGCAGCGCGGAGCTGGCCGACGTCGAGCGGATCATCGATCGTGGCGCCGGCTACCAGCGGCAGCGTCGCGTCGCTGCCGAACACGGCGGAGACCTGCGCGCCGTCGTCCTGGACCTGGTCAAGCAGATGCGCAAGGGGCCCGAAGCGTAACTTCCTGTCCGGCGTCCTAGACGGACGGGACAGCCGCTGGCTGGACGGACACGGACGTGACCGGCATCGAGGAGTCCGGCGCGAACCCGATCCCGCTCGGCGCGGTCCCGGCCATCACCAGCTGTGCACCGAGTGCCGCCACCATGGCGCCGTTGTCCGTGCACAGCGAGAGCGGCGGAACGGTCAGCCGGATTCCCGCCGCGCTGCAGCGCTGTTCCGTGAGCTGGCGCAGCCGCGAGTTCGCAGCCACTCCCCCGCCCAGCAGCAGCTCGGTGATGCCGTTCTCCCGGCACGCAAGCACCGCCTTGGCGGTGATCACATCCACCACGGCCTCCTGGAAGGCCGCTGCGATGTCCGCGACCGGCACCTCGTCGCCGCGCGCCTCGAACTGCTCCACGCAGCGGGCGACGGCGGTCTTGAGTCCGCTGAAGGACCAGTCGTAACGGTGCGGGCCGGGTTCCCCGGCGGTGCCCATGTATTTGGGCTGGGTCAGCCCGCGCGGGAATCGGATCGCCTTCGCGTTGCCGGTGCGCGCCAGCTTGTCGATGGCGGGCCCGCCCGGGTACCCGAGCCCCAGCAGCCGCGCCACCTTGTCATAGGCCTCGCCGGCGGCGTCGTCGATGGTGGAGCCCAGCAGCTCGACGTCGTCGGTGATGCTGCGGATCCGAAGGATCTCGGTATGCCCGCCGGAGACCAGGAGCGCGCCGAGGTTTTCCGGCAGGGCGGCCGCCGGGGCCCCGTGCGGCTGCGCCTCGGCGCTGGCCGCCTCGGCGCCGGTGGCCGGTTCGAGCAGGCCGACACCGACGTGCGCCACCAGGTGGTTGATCGCGTACAGCGGCTTGCCGGTGGCGACCGCGAGCGCCTTGGCCGCGCAGACGCCCACCATCAGCGCTCCGGCGAGCCCCGGGCCGGAGGTGACGGCGATGGCGTCGACGTCGTCCAGCGTCACACCGGCGGCGGCGAGCGCTTCCCGAAGCGTGGGGACGAAGGCGTCAAGGTGCGCGCGGGACGCGATTTCGGGGATGACCCCGCCGAAGCGGACATGCTCCTCCATCGACGAGGAAACGGTGTTCGCGAGCAGCCGGGTGCCGCGGACAATCCCGACGCCGGTCTCGTCGCAGGAGGACTCGATCCCCAGCACCAGGGGGTGGGGGCTGCGTGGGTGGTGGTTCATGCTCGGCCTGTTTCCCTTGGCTCTGTGTGGTCAGTGTTCCCCGGCGCCGCGCTGTCGGTTGTGTGCAGCTGGAGGCGCATGATCAGGGCGTCGACGCCGTCGCGGTAGTAGCGCGGGCGGGTGTGGATCTGCTCGAAACCGAAGCGCCGGTACAGCTGCTGGGCGCGGGGGTTGTCTGCGCGTACCTCGAGCAGCACATCGGCGGCGTGCCGCCGCCGGCTTTCCCGGATGAGCTCGGTCAGCAGTGCCGATCCGATGCCGCGGCCCTCTTGCTCGGGTACGACGGCAATGGTCTGGACGTCGGCGATGGGTTCAATGCACATCAACCCGGCGTATCCGACGATTGCGCCGCCGGCTTCCGCGACGAGGTAGCTCCGGGTCTCCGGCTGGGCGAGTTCGTCGACGAACATCTGCAGCGGCCACGCGTCGACCGGGAAGAGCCGGCGCTCCAGGGCATGCACGGCAGGGAGGTCCGCGGCGAGCATGGCCCTGAAGATCACGCCGGCCGGGGAGGATCCCGCCGGTGTTTCCGGGGCGTTCACAGCGCGCGCTTCCGGGGGCCGGGGACCTGGGCGTCGGACTCCCGCAGGTACAGCGGGGTGGTGTCCGGGAGCTGCTCCCCCGCAGCGAGCCGCGCCAGCGCGAACTGGCCCAGCGACAGCGCCTCGGGCTGGCGCCCGGCGAATTCGGGGACGGCGTCGAGCACGTCCGGGTAGAGGCCGGCGCCCGCGCCATAGACCGGCAGGTCCGGCAGGTCGGCGGCGAACCCCACATGCGGTCCGTCCAGCAGCTGCGGCAGTTGGCTTCCGGCCAGGGCGTAGCGGGCCCAGTAGACTTCCTTGCGCCGCGCGTCGGTGGCGACGATGAATTCGGCCGCTGACTCCGTGGATTCGGCCACTTCGAGGGCTATGGCGTCCAGGCTCATGAGCCCGTAGAGGGGCTTCTGCCAGACAAAAGCCAGGCTGCGGGCCGTGACGATGCCGGAGCGGAGGCCCGTGAATGGGCCCGGTCCCACGCCGGTGACGATGGCGTCGACGTCGGCGCCGGTCAGGCCCGCGCCCGTGAGCAGCTGCTCGATGCCCGGGGCCAGCACCTCGGCGTGGCTGCGGGTGTCCTCGGTGGCGAAGCTGCCGACGACGGACTCCAGGGAGTCATCGGAAATGAGGGCCGCGCTGGCGACGGCCGAGGTATCGATGGCAAGGATCAGCATCTTCAGTCCGTTTCCATGGTCGCGGGAAGTTCAAGGGAGCCGGCCAGGGCTGCAGGCGGCCCGGCCCACCGCGGGCCGAAGCCGCGGAACACCACGGTCCTGGGCTCGTCGGCGTCGTCGGTGTCAAAATCCAGCATGCCGCCGCTGGGCTGGGCGTCATTGGGCTGGCCGCCATTTGGCTGGGCGCCATCGGGTCGGGCGCCGCCGAGCCGGCGTTGCAGCTCGACCTCAAGCCGGCTCTCGCTCAGGTGCTCCACCCGGCCGCGGCCCCACTCCACCACGGTTACCGCGCTGTCCATGGTGTTTTCCAGGTCGATGTCGTCGATCTCGGAGGCCGATGCCAGCCGGTACGCGTCAACGTGGACCAGGTCCGGACCGCCGGGCCGCGGCCCGTCCGGCAGGTTGGGGTGGATCCGGACCAGCACGAACGTCGGCGAGATGATCCCGGCGCGGACGCCGAGCCCTTCGCCGAGCCCCTGCGTGAAGGTGGTCTTCCCGGCGCCGAGCTCGCCGATGAGGACCAGCAGGTCGCCGGCTTCCAGTTCGGCGCCGAGGGCTGCGGCCAGGGCGTGCGTCTGCTCGGCGGTCCCGACGTGGAGGATCCGCTCCCAGGCCGGTCCGCTCACTGCGCGGCCCCGCCGGCCGGGGCGGGCTCCTCGTTGATGTAGCGGCGCGGCACCCGCGGGCTGATGCGCGTGACGATTTCGTAGTTGTTGGTCCCGGCCGCCCTCGCCCAATCCTCAGCCGTGGGACCGCCGTCGGCTCCGTCGCCGAACATCTGCGCCTCGGCGCCCAGCAGGCTCGGGCCCCCGGCGGTGACGTGGAGCGGGCCGAGGTCGATCACCATCTGGTCCATCGCGATGCGGCCCACCACGGGGTAGTTCACGCCGCCCACCCGGATCGGTCCACCGGTGGCGACGCGCGGAACACCGTCGGCGTAGCCCAGCGGGACGAGGCCCAGCGTGCTGCTGCCGGCGGTGCGGTAGTTCAGTCCGTAGGAGACGCCCTGGCCGGCGGGTACGTCCTTGCAGTGCGAGACGACGGTGCGGACGGTCATGGCCGGGCGCAGCCCGACTTCCGCGGAGCTCTGTCCCTCGAACGGTGAGAGCCCGTAAATGCCCAGGCCCACGCGGACGAGGTCGAAGTGTGTGTCCGGGCGGGACAGCGTCGCCGGGGTGTTGGCAAGGTGCCTGACCTCGGGATCGACGCCGGCGTCCTGCGCCATCGCCAGGACTTCGCGGAAGGCCGCAAGTTGCTCGTCTGTTTCCGGCCGCTCGGGTTCATCGGCGACGGCCAGGTGGGAGAAGATTCCGACGACGCGCAGTAGGCCCTGGTCCTGGTATTCCATGGCCTCTCCGAGCAGCGTGTCCCAGGTCTCCAAGGTGGCGCCGTTGCGGCCGAGCCCGGTGTCCACTTTCAGGTGGATCCGGGCGGGGCGTTCCTGCTCGCGGGCGGCGGCCACAATCCGGCCCAGCTCCCAGCCGGAGCAGCCAATGTCGATTCCGGCAGCGACTGCGGCGGCGAAGTTGCTTTCGGGGGTGTGCAGCCAGGCCAGCAGCGGCGCTTCGACGCCGGCGGCACGCAGGGCGAGCGCTTCCGAGATGTGCGCGACGCCGAGCCAGCTGGCACCGGCGCTGAGTGCGGCCCGCGCGACCGGGATGGCCCCGTGCCCATAGGCATCCGCCTTGACGACGGCCATTACCTTCGCCGGCGAGGCCACCTTGGCCAGCCGCCGGACGTTGTGCCGGATCGCTTCGAGGTCGATAACGGCCGAGCGCTCCTCGACATGGTCCGGACTTGCTTCCGTCAGTGGCTGGAAATCACCTGTTGCTGCTGGGTACATCACTTTACGATTCTACGGGTGGCCACAGACCGTGCTGAATTCCGCACTCAGCCGCTCCTGAGGACGTGCCCATTCTCCGCTCCGGATCATGCCCATTCCGCGCGGCCATGAGTGGGCATATCGGCATTCTGTCCACTTCCCAAGCCGGGCGCTGAGCATGTCCCCCGGGCGGACGGGGCTACGCGTCGGACAGGTGGGCGATGGTCGCCGTCGCGCGCCGTTGCGCCTCCGGCGGCACGCCACGCACGATCTCCGCGAGGAAGCCGTAGCGGCGCAGCCACTGGCTTCCCTGCCGTTCCTTGCGGGCATTCGCGCGTTGCCACCAGTCGGCGAGGTCGCCCCAGCCCGGCGCGGCCAGCGAACCGCCGACCTGCTGCACGGCCAGGGCAGCGCACAGATTTGCGAACCGGAGCCGGTCGCCCAGCGGCCAGCCGGCCAGGCAGCCGACGATGAAAGCTGCCCCGAAACAATCCCCGGCGCCGGTGGGGTCGAAAGCCGGCACGGGCAGCGACGGCACCCACTCCTCTTCACCGGTCTCGGAGTCCACCGCCATGGACCCCTGCGGGCCCAGGGTCACCACGGCCACCGGGACCATGTCCGCGAGCGCGTAGAGCGCGGCCCAGGGGTTGTCCTTGCCGGTAAATGCCATGGCCTCGTGCTGGTTGGGCATAAACGCGTGGAAGTACTTCAGGTTGTCCAGCCGCGCCTGCGCCCACGTCCCGGTGGGATCCCAGCCGACGTCGCCGAAGAGCCGCACGCCCGCCCGGTGCGCGTCGACGGCCCACGGTTCCAGCTCCTCGCCGAGCTCGGCGACGGCGGCGAGCGCGGGCGGCGGGCAGCCGATTAATTCACTGGACGTCACCGGCGCGGGATGGCCGTGGGTCACCATGGACCGGTCCTTCTCGACGCTCAGCGACACCGTCACCGGCGAGTGCCAGCCCGGAACGCGCCGGGACAACGACAGGTCCACATGTTCCTGCCGGTCCAGGATCTTCCAGTTGTAGTCGCCGTAGCCGTCGTCGCCGAACGCGGCGGCCAGCCCGGTGCGCAGCCCCAACCGGGCCGCGGCGATGGCCTGATTCGCCACCCCGCCGGGGCAGCTGCCCATCCCGTCGCTCCAGATTTCCGTCCCGGGCCGGGGTGCGTGCGGCAGCCCGGTGAAGATGATGTCCTGGAACACCGTGCCTGTCAGGAGCAGGTCGAAGCCCCCCGCCGTCGGGGTCCGGACGGCGGCGAGCGGGTCGAAGCGCGGCGCTGGAATCGCGTCCATACACGGCACACTACGCCGTCCGGTTAGCCGGCGAAAGACGGCCGTCCCGGCCTCCGGCGCGGCGTCAGAATAGACTGCTGGCATGCGGCTCATGATTGCCGGCGGCGGCGGATTCCGGGTGCCGCTGGTCTACCGGGCGCTCTGCGCCGGACCCTTTGCCGGGCTGGTCCGGGAGCTGGTGCTGTACGACGTCGACGCCGGCCGGCTCGACGCCATCGAGGCGGTGCTGGCCTCCGTGCCGGGGCAGCCTCCCGGCGGCGGTCCGACGGTCCGAACCACCACGTCCCTGGCCGAGGCCTTGTCCGGCACGGACCTGGTTTTCGCCGCCATCCGCCCCGGCGGCACGGCCGGACGGACCGCCGACGAGCGGGTGGCGCAGGAGCTGGGTGTGCTGGGCCAGGAGACCACGGGCGGCGGCGGCATCTCCTACGCCCTGCGCACGATCCCGCCGATGCTGTCCCTGGCGCGGGCGATGCAGCGCTTCTGCCCCGGGGCTTGGCTGGTCAACTTCACGAATCCGGCCGGCATGGTGACCGAGGCCCTGGTCCCGGTGCTGGGCGGCCGGGTGGTGGGGATCTGTGACTCGGCCGGCGGGCTGGTGCACCGCGCGGCGCGGGCCGCCGGCGTCGTGCTGCCCGAGGGCCGGCTCGACGGCGTGGGCTACTACGGGCTCAACCACCTGGGCTGGCTGTACCGGCTGGAGTCCGGCGGCAGGGACGTCCTCCCCGCCCTGCTGGCCGACCCCGGGGCGGTGGCCGGTTTCGAGGAGGGCCGCCTTTTCCCGCAGCCATTCCTGGCCGGCCTGGGCTGCCTGCCGAACGAATACCTGTATTACTACTACGAGACCGGCCGTGCCCTGGCCGCCATGCGGGCCGCCACGCAGACCCGAGGCGAGTCCATCCACCGGCAGCAGGCCGAGCTCTACCCGCGGCTCGCATCCGCCGGCGCGGGTGCCTACGGGCTCTGGGACGCCGCCCGCCGGTCCCGCGAGGAGGGCTACCTGGCCGAGGCCCGTGCAGCCGGGGAGGAACGGGACGAGGAAGACCTGGCCGGCGGCGGCTATGAGCGCGTGGCGCTGGCGGTGATGCGCGCCCTTTCCGGCGGCGGCGGGGCCGAGCTGATCCTGAACACGCCCAACGCGGTCCCCGGCCCCAACGGGGCACGGACCGCCGCGATCCCGGGACTGCCGGTCGACGCCGTCGTCGAGGTCCCCTGCAGGGTGGACGCCGACGGCGTGGTGCCGATCCCGCAGGACCGGCCGGCGGCAGCGCAGCTGGCGCTGATGCTGCGGATCAAGGAGGTGGAACGGCTCGTGGTCCAGGCCACCGGCCCGGGACCCGGCAACCTGCGGCGCGGGGCCGCCCTCGCCGCGTTCGCCCGGCATCCCTTGGTCGACTCGGACGTGCTCGCGGCGAGGCTGCTCGCCGGTTACGAGGCGGCGTTCCCGGGCCTGTTACAGCTCTGGCGCAGCGACGTCCGCTGTTCCGGTGGTTCCTAGCCGAGTCTGCCGCTCAACGCAGTCCGCGGGCGAGGGTGTCCTGGAGCGCCTGATTGGGTTGGCTCGGCAGGCCGGCGCCGCTGAGGTAGAGCCCCATCTGGGTCCCGTGGTATTCCCAGTAAGCGAAGCTGAGCTCGTTCTCCGCCAGGAGACCAAGCATGTCGGTGACCCATTGGCTGCCGCCTTTGCCCTCCATCTCAAATGCTTGCCGGACCAGTCCGAACTCCATGACCGACATCGGCACGTTGTTGTCGATGCCGAACTTGAGGCGCTTCCCCAACTCGTGCGCCAAATAGCTTTTGTCCCGTGCCAGGAAGCCGTTTCCGGGTGTTCCGGGCGACTGTGCATAGACGTCGAGCTGGAGCGCGATCCGGGGGGCCGAACCCGCGGACGCCGCGATGTTCTGCCCCCGCATGTGGCCCTGGATGCGGTACTTGTTACCCGGCACCACCTTGAACAGGTGGGCGTCATTGCTCCATCCCGCGATTGCCTGCGCGTCCGCGGCATCGCTGATTGAGAGACTGCCGCCGTCCCGGTAGCCGGCCTTCTCCCGCGCGAACTTCGGCGGCGCCGCCGTGTCCCCGCCGTACTGCCATTGATGCCAGTCCAACGTCGCGTCGCGGTTCAGGGGGTCGTTGATGACTTGCCGGAGTTCGGTCCCGCCGGGGCCGTACTCGGTCACCCTGATCGCGTCGAAGCCGGCCGTTCCGCGCATGCCGCCCTGCGCAGTGACCATGGGTGCAGCCGCGACCGCGCTGCTGTCGTCGATGGTTACGATGCCGCTGTCATACGCCGCCCAGCCTGACGTGCCGGCGGGCAGGGACTTGGTGGCGATGCGGCTCCCCGGCAGCAGGACCCGCTGGCCGGTCGGGAGAATCGTGTTCGGGTCCGGATAGCGGCCACCGTCCTGGACCGGGCCCTCGACCCAGGACGCGTACTGGTGGGTGTATTTGATGGGCTCGTAGAAGTGGAAGTCATACACTACGTTGCCGTCATCCACCAGAAAGTGCTGATCGACTCCGGACGCGCCGTAGCGGCCGTTGACTCCGTAGATTCCGCCCACGACCAGCAGGTGGTTCGGGTCCTCCGACCGGACTGCGGCAACCAGCTGCCCCGCCAGCCTTTTCCATTGTTCCCCCGTCGCATCGGTCGTCACCGGCTCGTTGAGCAGGTCGTAGGCTGCGATGGCCGGTTCATCCTTGTACCGGGCGGCGATGTCCCGCCACAGGTCCGCGTTCTGCTGCTGCAGCCGGGGATCGGACCAGAGGTCGAAACTGACAGCGTCGCTGGTGGGGTCCAGCCAGAACCCGCCGATCGGGGTGTGCAGGTCCAGGATCAGGCGCATGTCGTGCTGCCGCGCCCAGGCCACGTTTTGGTCCAGCCACTGCCAGAAGACCTGCGGGGAGTCGGCATACCAGTCGCCGTCAAAAGCGAAGCGGATGCTGTTGAAGCCGATGTCTTTCGCCCTGGCGAAGTCTTCCTTCGAATGGTGCTGCGAGGTGAGGAGTTCGGCCCCGTCCAGGTTTCGATGGTAAAGGTTGGAAAAATTCACTGCCTTCAGCCGGGTGGGCTCGCCCTTGAGGACAAGGCCGCGGCCCGAGGCGGTGATGAAGCCCGGCCCGTCCTCCGCCGCCGGCCTGTTGCCGTTGTTCCGGGACAGCGTGCATCCGGCGATCACCAGCAGCGGAACCACCAGCAGCAGGACGGCCGGAACCCAGCCAGGCCAGCGGCGCCGGCGTGCAACCCGGTCAGGGCTGCTGCGCGGCGCGTGCTGCATCTGCGGATAACCACTCCCGGGCATTCAGGTCTCCCTCGCTCGGCCTTCAGGGCCCAGCCTATTCGCGGCGGACGCAAATGTCTTGGGTTGAATCCGGCCGGGCCGTTTACAGGCTGCGGTACATCACGTGCAGGCCCACGAAGCCCAGGCTCGGGTGTTGGAAGGCGTCAGGGATGGTGGCGAGAATCTCGAAGCCCATGGCCTGCCACGCGGCGACGGCCCGGGCATTGCTCTCCACCACGGCGTTGAACTGCATGGCGCGGAAGCCGGCCGCACGGGCGGCCTCCAGCGAATAGGCGCACAGTGAGCGGGCGATGCCGCGGCCCCCATACCCGGCACGGACCATGTAACCGGCGTTGGCGACGTGGCTGCCGCCGCCGGCCTGGTTGGCGTGCAGCTCGCCGGTGCCCAGCACGACGCCGTCGAGGCCGCCGGTCCCGACGGCAACAAAGGTCCGGCCCGGGGCCGGCTTGACCCACTTCGCGCGGGCCTGCTCCTCGGTGGTGTCACGGTCCCAGGTGAAGGTCTCCCCGGCCCTGATGACCGGCTCCAGGATCTCCCAGATGGCGGGCCAGTCCTGGCCGGTGGCCTCGCGGATCACCCACGACGCCGGGGCCGGCCGGGTCTCAGTGTTTGCGCTCACAGCGGCCACGTTAGCAGCCGCCGGCTGTCGGCGAACGGCCCGGCCGTTCAGGAGTAGTGTTTTACCGAATCCACGTCGCACGAAGGGAGGGAAGAGGATGCCGCTGGTCCGCCGTGTCGCCTTCCTCTCCCTGCATACCTCACCGATGGAGCAGCCCGGTTCCGGGGACGCCGGGGGCATGAACGTGTACGTCCGTGCCCTCGCCGCGGCCCTCGCCGAGACCGGCGTCGAGGTGGAGATCTTCACCCGGTCCAACGCGGCCGGCCAGGCCGCCGTCGAGCACCCTTTCCCGGGCGTCTGCGTCCACAACGTACTCGCAGGTCCGCCGCGGAAGCTTCCCAAGGAGGAACTGCCGGCGCTGCTGCACAGCATGGTGGCCGAAATCGACCGGATCAAGCAGCTGCAGCCGCATGGCCGCTACGACGTCATCCACTCGCATTACTGGGTGTCCGGGGTCGCGGGACTGGAGCTGTCGGAGCTGTGGGACGTGCCGCTGGTGCACACCATGCACACCATGGCCAAGGTCAAGAACCTGCTGCTGGAATCCGGCGAGCAGCCCGAGCCGCGGCGGCGCGAGGAGGGCGAACACCGGATCGTCGACGGCGCCACGCGGCTGGTCGCCAACACCGGAGCCGAGGCCGCGGAACTGGTCTCGCACTACGACGCCGACCCCGACCGCATCGATGTGGCGCCCCCGGGGGTGGACCTGTCCATCTTTACGCCCGCGTTCCGGAGTCGCGCCCGCAGCCAGCACGGGGTCCCGCCTGGACGTTTCCATCTGCTCTTCGCAGGACGGATCCAGCGGCTCAAGGGGCCCCAGATCCTGATCAAGGCCGCCGCCCTGCTGCGCGCCCGCCGCCCGGACATCGACCTGCAGCTGACCATCCTGGGAGCGGTGAGCGGGGCCAAGGACTTTGACCTCAAGTCCCTGATCACTGCCGCCGGGATGGACGACGTCGTCACGCACCACCCGCCGGTCAGCGCGCCCAAGCTGGCTGGCTGGTACCGCTCGGCCGACGTCGTGGTGATGCCCTCCTACAGCGAATCCTTCGGCCTGGTTGCCTTGGAGGCGCAGGCCTGCGGCACGCCCGTGGTCGCCACGAAGGTGGGCGGCCTGTCGCGGGCGATCTTCGACGGCAGGACCGGCCTGCTGGTGGAAGGGCACAAGGCAGCTGACTGGGCAGATGCCCTGGAAGCCCTCCATGACGACCCGGCCACCCGGGAAGACATGGGCCGAGCGGCCTCGGTGCACGCCCAGGACTTCGGCTGGCAGCGCACCGCCGCAATTACGCTGGAGAGCTACCAGGCCGCCCTGGTCCAGTATTTTGGTACCCGGAGCATTCCGGTGGGCCACACGCCCTGACCGCGAGCCAGACCGGAACCTTGGCCGGAACCGCCGGCCGGAGCGACACGAAGCCACGAGCCGAAGGACGACGATGTCGGAGATCACCACGGAAACCGCCGGAGCCAACGCCGGGCAACCCGCCGGGCGGGCCGAGGGGCAGTCGTCCGGACAGCCCCCTGGGCAGCCCGCCGAAACGCTGGTGCTGAGCGACCTGGAAATCGCGCAGCGGGCCACCATGCGGCCGATTCAGGACGTGGCCGCCGCCGCCGGGATCAACCCCGAGGCGCTGGAATTCTACGGCCGCTACAAGGCCAAGATCGACCCCGCCAAGCTCAGCCGGGACGCCGCGCACACCCCCGGCAAGGTGGTGCTGGTCTCGGCGATGTCCCCCACCCCGGCCGGCGAGGGGAAGTCCACCACCACGGTGGGCCTGGCCGACTCCCTGGCCCGCGCCGGGCACCGGGTCATGATCGCGCTGCGAGAGCCCTCGCTGGGTCCCATCCTGGGCATGAAGGGCGGCGCAACCGGCGGCGGTTACTCCCAGGTCCTGCCGATGGACGAGATCAACCTGCATTTCACCGGCGACTTCCACGCCATCACCTCGGCGAACAACGCCTTGATGGCGCTGGTGGACAACCACATCTACCAGGGCAACGCGCTGAACATCGATCCGCGCCGGATGACGTTCAAGCGGGTGCTGGACATGAACGACCGGTCCCTGCGCGAGGTTGTGATCGGCCTGGGCGGACCGACGCAGGGCGTGCCGCGGCAGGACGGCTTCGACATCACCGTCGCTTCGGAGATCATGGCGGTGTTCTGCCTGGCAACCGACCTGGACGACCTGCGCGCGCGGCTGGGCCGGATCACCTTCGGCTACACCTACGACCGGGAGCCGGTCACGGTCGCCGACCTTGGGGTCCAGGGCGCCCTGACCATGCTGCTCAAGGACGCGATCAAACCGAACCTGGTGCAAACCATCGCCGGCACGCCGGCCCTGGTGCACGGCGGCCCTTTCGCCAACATCGCGCACGGCTGCAACTCGCTGATCGCCACCCAGACGGCCCGCAGCCTCGCCGACGTCGTGATCACCGAGGCCGGCTTCGGCGCCGATCTGGGCGCCGAAAAGTACATGGACATCAAGGCGAGGATGGCCGACGTCGCGCCGTCCGCCGTCGTGGTGGTGGCTACCGTCCGCGCGCTCAAGATGCACGGCGGCGTCGCCAAGGACCAGCTCAAGGAGCCCGACGTCGGCGCCCTGGCGGCCGGCGTCGCGAACCTGCAGCGGCACGTACGCAACGTCGAGAAGTTCGGCATCACCCCCGTGGTGGCGATCAACAAGTTCGGCACCGACAGCCAGGCGGAGCTCGACTGGCTGCTGGACTGGTGCGCCGCGGAGGGCATCCAGGCGGCCGTGGCAGACGTCTGGGGCCGCGGCGGCGGCGGCGACGGCGGGGACGAACTCGCCGCGAAAGTTGCTGCCGCCATCGACACCCCGCACGGTTTCCGGCACCTCTATCCGCTGGAGATGTCCGTGGAGGACAAGATCCGCACGATCGTGCAGGAGATTTACGGGGCCGACGGGGTGGAATTCTCCGTCCCGGCGCTCAAGCGGCTTGCGGAGATCGAGAAGAACGGCTGGTCCGGGATGCCCGTCTGCATGGCCAAGACGCAGTACTCCTTCAGTGACGACGCCACCAAGCTGGGGGCACCCAAGGGCTTCACGGTGCACGTGCGGGACCTGATTCCCAAGACCGGGGCGGGGTTCATCGTGGCGCTCACGGGCGCGGTGATGACGATGCCGGGGCTCCCCAAGGTCCCCGCGGCGATGCGGATGGACGTCGACGCCAACGGCAACCCCGTCGGCCTCTTCTAACCGACCCTCCCTCACCTCCGGCACCCTCCACCCCGCCCCTCCCTCACCTCCGGCACCCTCCACCCCGACCCTCCCTCACCTCCGGCACCCTCCACCCCGCCCCTCCCTCACCTCCGGCACCCTCCACCCCGACCCTCCCTCACCTCCGGCGCGGCGCATCGTGCCGGAATCACCGAAGCCCATGCCGGCATGGGCTTCGAGGACTGCGTCTCTGTGGATAACTTCTGCACGGCACTTCGAATGCGTTCACAATGCCAGCATGAGAACGCGAACGCCGCTCCCCGGTCCACTCTGCGCAGCACCGTTCACCATCGCGACCGCCCGGTCGTTGGGCGTGCCGGGAACCAGACTCAGGCAGTCTGACATCAGTCACATCAGCCGGGGTCTCTACCGGCCCGCGGAATGGAGTTTCGAGTTGGAGGCGGCGGCTCGCGCACTGTCCGCCGTGTCGCCAGGAGCATGGATCTCTCATGTCACGGCCGCCAGGCTTAGATGCCAGCTCTTGCCCCCTTGGCTCTCTGACTCGGAGGAGCTGCACCTGAGCAAGCCGCGGGAGCTGCCCGAGGTCCGGCGCAAGGGCATCGTCGGCCACACGGTTCTGGCGTTGGACGACGAGGTCGAAACTGCCGACGGCATCCGAATCAGCACGCGTGCCCGGACGTGGCTCGACCTCGCGCGACGCTTGAGCCTGTCCGAGTTGGTCTGTATGGGTGACGAACTCGTTCGGATTCCCCGGTTTGGTCTGGAGGGACGGAGCGAGCCCTTCGCGACGCTCGATGGGCTGCGGTCGATGGTGGGACGCCACCCGAATCTACAGGGGATCGTCCGCGCCCGGGCGGCTCTGGACTTGATGCGGGTGGGATCTGATTCGGGCCCGGAAACGCTTCTTCGCCTGTCGATGCGCGACGCCGGTCTCCCGGAACCTGAGCTACAGCTGCCGCTGCGCCCGGGGAGTCCGGGTTCCCCGACGGCGGACCTTGGGTACCGCCGTCGGCGGATGGCAATCCAGTACGACGGCGGGCACCACCTGCTCCCTGCACAGATATTCAGTGACCGCAGACGTGACAGGGCCTTCGAGGCAGCGGGATGGACGGTGCTCGTCCTGACGAAAGACGACCTTGCCGACGGCTTCGCGGGCGCGATCGTGAGGATCAAGCGGATTCTCCGCACCGGGTTCGTTAGCCCGTCGGCCGCCTCGGGATTTTCCGGGCACGTCTGAGGGAGCGATCCTCCTTTTCCTGCAGAACGTGAGGGAGGGTCGGGTTGGTGTCGGCCGGACGTGGGGGATCCTCCCCCGTCTGACTCCGGAAACCACGACGCTCCCGCACCAAAGGTGCGGGAGCGTCCCGGTTATAACGCACCAAAGGTGCGGGAGCGTGGGGGTTTAGCGCTCCAGGTCGCCGCGGATGAAGGCCTCGACCTTTTCGCGGGCCAGGTCGTCGTTGAACTGCTCCGGCGGGGACTTCATGAAGTAGCTCGACGCCGACAGCAGCGGGCCGCCGATGCCGCGGTCCAGGCCGATCTTGGCGGCACGGACGGCGTCGATGATCACGCCGGCGGAGTTGGGCGAGTCCCAGACCTCCAGCTTGTATTCGAGCGAGACCGGGGCGTCACCGAAGTTGCGGCCCTCGAGGCGGACGAACGCCCACTTGCGGTCATCGAGCCACTGGACGTAGTCCGACGGGCCAATGTGCACGTCCTTGGCGGCGAGCTCGGCTTCCACGTTGGAGGTGACGGCCTGGGTCTTGGAGATCTTCTTGGACTCGAGGCGGTCGCGCTCCAGCATGTTCTTGAAGTCCATGTTGCCGCCGACGTTCAGCTGGTAGGTGCGGTCCAGGGTGACCCCGCGGTCTTCGAAGAGCTTGGCCATGACTCGGTGCGTGATGGTGGCACCGATCTGGCTCTTGATGTCGTCGCCGACGATCGGCACACCGGCGGCGGTGAACTTGTCGGCC
The DNA here is from genome assembly GCF_056780195.1 of Arthrobacter sp. SD1074B. Classification (NCBI taxonomy): domain Bacteria; kingdom Bacillati; phylum Actinomycetota; class Actinomycetes; order Micrococcales; family Micrococcaceae; genus Arthrobacter; species Arthrobacter sp. SD1074B. The sequence continues at coordinate 3,001,322 of NZ_JBRAZT010000001.1, forward strand.
CACTCCTTGGTGCCGGCGATGAACACCGGGAGCGCGTTGACGAAGGCCACGCCGGCGTCGATGGCGCACTGGGCGTAGAACTCGGCCGCTTCCTGGGAACCCACGGGAAGGTAGCAGACCATCACGTCGACCTTGGCGTCCTTGAGGGCCTGGACGACGTCGACCGGCTCGTCCGGGGACTGCTCGATGGTCTCAAGGTAGTACTTGCCGAGGCCGTCGAGGGTCGGGCCGCGCTGGACGGTGACGCCGGTCGGCGGGACGTCGGCGATCTTGATGGTGTTGTTCTCGCTGGCGAGGATGGCGGCGGACAGGTCCTGGCCCACCTTCTTGCCGTCGACGTCGAAGGCGGCAACGAACTGCACGTCGTTGACGTGGTACTTGCCGAACTGCACGTGCATCAGACCCGGAATCGTGGCCTGGGGGTCGGCATCCTTGTAGTACTGGACACCCTGGACCAGCGAAGTGGCACAGTTACCCACGCCGACGATTGCAACACGAATCGGATTTGAAGACACGAAACTCCCTTTGAGTACAAACTTTACGTGCCCGGCGCGGACGTACTCTGATGTACGACGGCGGCAAACGGGCACAACGCCATGCGGCGCCCTTGCATTCTAGTCAACGGCGCCGCGGCCTGAGATGTTCCCGGCCGCGGCACCGAATCTGTTACGGCCGGCGGCGGCGGCCCAAAACAGCGCTGTCGCGGCTCATTTCTGGGCCCAGAGGTTGATGTCGGACTCGACCGCGAATTCGTCGATCGCGTCCAGCTCATCGGCGGTGAAGTCCAGGTTGTTGATCGCGGCCAGGGTGTCCTCCAGCTGCCGGACGCTGGACGCGCCGACCAGTGCGGACGTCACCGAGGTGCCCTTGCCCTGCTCCCGGAGGATCCAGGCGATGGCCAGCTGCGCGAGGGTCTGCCCCCGGCCCTCGGCGATCCGGTTGAGCCCGCGCACCCGGTCCAGCGTTTCGCTGGTGATCATGGCCTGGTCCAGGGACTTGTCCTGCGCCGCGCGGGAGTCCTCCGGGACGCCGTCGAGGTAGCGGTCGGTGAGCATGCCCTGCGCCAGCGGGGAGAAGGCGATGGCCCCGGCGCCCACCTGGTCCAACGCCTCGTAGAGGCTGGGGCTGCCGTTCTCGGTCCAGCGGTTCAGCATCGAGTAGCTGGGCTGGTGGATCAGCAGCGGGGTGCCGAGTTCCTTCAGGATCCGGGCTGCTTCGAGGGTCTGCTCCGGGGTGTAGGAGGAAATGCCGGCGTAGAGGGCCTTCCCGGAGCGCACGGCCTGGTCCAGGGCGCCCATGGTCTCTTCCAGCGGGGTCTCGGGGTCCGGGCGGTGGCTGTAGAAAATGTCGACGTAATCCAGGCCCATCCGGGTCAGCGACTGGTCCAGGCTGGCCAGCAGGTATTTGCGGGAGCCCCAGTTGCCGTACGGGCCGGGCCACATGTCGTAGCCGGCTTTGCTGGAGATGATGAGTTCGTCCCGGTACGGCTTGAAGTCGTCCTTGAAGTGGCGGCCGAAGTTGGTCTCGGCGCTGCCGGAGGGCGGGCCGTAGTTGTTGGCGAGGTCGAAGTGCGTAACGCCCAGGTCGAACGCGCGGCGCAGGATGGCGCGCTGCACCTCGAAGGGCTTGTCGTCGCCGAAGTTGTGCCAGAGGCCCAGCGAGATGGCCGGCAGTTTCAGGCCGCTGCGGCCCACCCTGCGGTAGGGCATGGTGTCGTAGCGGTTCTCTGCTGCAAGGTAAGTCATGGTTTTATCCTGTCCTATTGTGAGACGACGGCGGCGCTGTGGCCCGGCAGTCCGAGCCCGGCGGTTGTCAGTGCGGTGCCGTCCTCCGTGGCCAGCAGCAGTGAGCTGCCGGCCACCGAAAGCTGCCGAGGTTCGGCAGAGAAGTTCATCGCAACCTCCACGCTGCCGCGCCGCAGCACCAGCCAGCGCTCGTCCTCGTTGACCTCGACGGCGGTTTCCGCGAAGCCGGCACCGGCAAGTTCCGGCGTCGCGCGGCGCAGCGCGATCAGGTTCCGGTACAGCTCCAGCAGCCGGGCGTGCTCGCCCGACCCGGCCTCGGACCAGTCCAGTTTGGAGCGGGTGAACGTGGCCGGGTCCTGCGGGTCCGGCACGACGGCGGGGTCCCAGCCCATCCGTTCGAATTCCTTGATCCTGCCCTCCGCGGTGGCCTTGCCCAGTTCCGGTTCCGGGTGCGAGGTAAAGAACTGCCACGGCGTGGTGGCGCCGTATTCCTCGCCCATGAACAGCATCGGGGTGAACGGCGAGGCCAGGGTCGCGACGGCGGCGAGCGCCAACTGCCCGTAGCCCAGGGTCTGGGACAGCCGGTCACCGGTGGCACGGTTGCCGATCTGGTCGTGGTTCTGGCTGCAGACCACCAGGGCGGCGGGGTGGACGAGGGAGGTGTTGATGGGCCGGCCGTGATGCCGTTCGCGGAAGCTGGAGTAGCTGCCGTCGTGGAAGAAGCCCTTTTCGAGGACCTTGGCCAACGCCCCGAGCGAGTCGAAGTCGCTGTAGTAGCCGGTGGTCTCCCCACTGACGTCGACGTGGACGGCGTGGTGGAAGTCATCGCTCCACTGCCCGGCCAGGCCGTAGCCGTTCGCCTCCCGCGGGTAAAGCAGGCGCGGGTTGTTCAAGTCCGACTCGGCGATCATCGTCGCGGCCCGCCCGGTTTCGGCCGAGACCGCGTCGGCGAGGGCACCGAATTCCTCCAGCAGATGGACGGCTCGTTCGTCCTTGAAGGCGTGCACGGCGTCGAGCCGCAGGCCGTCCACGTGGTAGTCGCGCAGCCACATCGCGGCGTTGTCCAGGATGTAGCTGCGGACCACGTCGGAACCGGGCCCGTCCAGGTTGACCGAGTCGCCCCAGGTGTTGCCCTCCCCGGACTTGAGGTAGGGGCCGAACCGGGGGAGGTAGTTGCCGCTGGGGCCAAGGTGGTTGTAGACAACGTCCTGGATGACGCCCAGCCCGGCGGCGTGGGCTGCGTCGACGAAGCGCTGGTAGGCGGCCGGGCCGCCGTAGCCCTCGTGCACGGTGTACCAGAGCACCCCGTCGTAGCCCCAGTTGTGGGTGCCGTTGAACCCGTTGACCGGCAGCAGTTCCACGAAGTCGACGCCGAGGTCGGCGAGGTAGCCGAGCTTGCCGATCGCGGCGTCCAGCGTCCCCTCGGGCGTGAAAGTGCCCAGGTGCAGCTCGTAGATCACGCCGCCCTGCAGCCCGCGGCCCTTCCACTGCCCGTCCGCCCATTCGTGGCTGCCGGCGTCGAAGGTCCGCGAGAGCGAGTGCACTCCCCCAGGCTGGCGGCGGGACCGCGGGTCCGGCAGCGGCGTGGTGTCCCCGTCCAGCAGGTAGCCGTAGTCGACGTCGCCGGAGGCCGGGGCCTCCGGCGCGTTCCACCAGCCGCCCCGGCCGGCGCCGGTGTCCCTGCGCATCGGGTAGTGCCGTCCGTCGGCGAGCAGTGTGACGTCCTGCGCGTCCGGCGCCCAGAGGTCGAAGCGTGCGGTTCCGTGTGCGGGCAGAGTCATTGCCGTTCCCCTATGTCGGTTGGTCAGTTAATGCGTTCAGGCGGCCGGTACCAGCAGGGCCACCGGGTAGTGGCGGAGGATCTCCGCCACGTCCGCCGGGCCCGGGCCGTACGACCTGCCGGTCAGCTGGTCCGTCATTGCGGCGGCGAGGCTGATGGCGGTGTCCTGCCAGCCGCCGCGCTGCTCGAGGCCTCGGGGCAGCCTGGTCGCCAGGGTGAGAGCCCCCGGCGAGCCGGCGCCGCGGTCAAAGGCGACCAGGTGCCCGGCGGCAGCTCCGGTGGCCGGCACCGGGGAGTAGCCGGTGAACAGCTCCGGCCGGTCACGGCGCAGCCGCAGCACCCGCGAGGTCACGAGCAGCTTCGCCGCGTCCTCCCGGTACGAGGCCGGCAGCTCCCCGGCGTCCAGCGCGGTGAGCGCGTCGCGCCGGGCGCCGAAGTCGAACGGCCGCCGGTTGTCCGGGTCGGTCAGTGAGCGGTCCCAGAACTCGGTGCCTTGGTACACGTCCGGGACGCCCGGCATGGTGAGCTGGACCAGTTTGGCGCCCAGCGCGTTGGCGGCGCCGTAGGGGTCCAAGAGGGCCACAAGCGCGTCCAGTTCGGCCCGCACCTGGCCGTTGTCGAAGGCCGCGTCGACGGCGGCCGCCAGCTTCGCTTCGAAGTCGGCGTTGGGGTCCAGCCAGTCGGTAGAATTGCCTGCCTCGCGGGCGGCCTTCTGGGCGTAGTACTGCAGGCGTTCCCGGTCCGCGGGCCAGACCCCGGCCACGGCCTGCCAGAGCAGGTTGGCCAGCGGCCCGTCCGGCAGCGGCGCCAGCTCCTGAAGCCGGCGCAGGGAGGCGGTCCACTGCGGGGCTAGCTCCGCAAGCACGGAAATCCGCGCCCGGGTGTCTTCGCTGCGCTTGGTGTCGTGGGTGCTGAGCGTGGTCATGGACAGCGGCAGGCGTGCCTGGCGGCGTGCCATCCGGGCATGGAACTCGTCGGCGGACAGCGCGAACTCGGTGGGGTCCGCGCCGACTTCGGTGAGGGTGCCCAGCCGGGTGTAGCGGAAGAACGCGGTGTCCTCCACGCCCTTGGCCATCACCATGCCGGAGGTCTGCTGGAAGCGGCGGCCAAGCTCGGCGTCGGGCCCGGGGCCGGCGTGCAGCAGCAGCGGCAGCAGCGCCCGTACGGCGGGTTCCAGCTCGGGGCGGCGGCGGACGGCGAGGTCGCAGGCCTCGCGCAGCACGTCCTCGCCCTCGGGCAGGTAGCTGCGGTAGACCGGGAACGCGGCGGTGATCTCGGACAGCGCGTCCGCGCTGGCCTCGGTGCTAAGCCCTGCGGACGCCGGCACCAGCCGGGCGAGCCGCAGCATCTCCGAGTGCAGGATTCCGTCCGTGATCCGGCGCTTGGTGCCGCGGATCATGTCCTCGTAATCCGCTGGTTCGCCGCCGCGCAGCGAGGCGTCCAAGGCGTCCAGGCCCGCTTGTCCGGCGGGGTCGACGAAGAGCCGGTCCACGTCTGCGAGGGCGTCGTAGCCGGTGGTCCCCTCGCATTCGAACCCGGCCGGGAGTTCTTCCCCGGGCTCGAGGATTTTCTCGATCAACAGGTACGCGCCCCCGGTCACTTCACGCAGCCGGCGCAGGTAGCCGGCCGGATCCGCGAGACCGTCCGGGTGGTCGATCCGCAGGCCGTCGACGAGGTCCTCGCGGAACCAGCGGACAACTTCCTCGTGCGCTTCGTCGAAGACTTCCGGGTCCTCGACTTTGATCCCGGCGAGGGTGTTGACCGCGAAGAACCGGCGGTAGTTGAGTTCGTTGTCGGCACGGCGCCAGCCCACCAGTTCGTAGTGCTGCCGGTTGTGCACCTCGCGCGGGTCGTCCCCCTCGGAGTAGCTGCCCTCGGCCAGCGGGAAGCGGTGGTCGTAGTACCGCAGCTCGCCGTCGCGGACTTCGAGCGCGTCCACGTCCGCGTCGTCGCCCAGCACGGGAATCCGGATCCGGCCGCCGCCGAACTCCCAGTCGACGTCGAACGCCGGGGCGTAGCGGGACTGCTGCCCTTCCTTGAGCAGCGACCACCACCACGGGTTCTGCACCGGGGTGGCGACGCCGACGTGGTTGGGCACAATGTCCACCAGGACACCCATGCCGGCCTCCCGCGCCGCGCGGGACACCGCGGCCAGCCCCTCCGCGCCGCCGCGGTCCGGGTCGATCGCGACGGGGTCGGTGACGTCGTAGCCGTGGTCCGAACCCTGCTCGGCCGTCAGGATCGGCGACAGGTAGAGCCAGTCGACCCCGAGGGATTTCAGGTAGGGCACGGTATCGGCGGCGTCCTGCAGGGTGAACCCGGGCCGGATCTGCAGCCGGTAGGTCGAAACGGGGGTCCTCATGAAGCGGACGCCTTCGCCTCGCTGGCGGCGGCGGCTTCCTCCTGGGCCTCCACCATTTCCTCATGCGCTTCCTCGTGCTCGGCCATCGAGGCCAGGGACGCGGCGGCGGAGTGGTCAACCTCGACCTCCGGGCCCGAGTAGGCGCGCAGCACCACCATGGACTTGGCTGCCAGGTTCAGGACCGCCCCGGCCTTGAGCGGTTCGTTCGAGTCCGACTGGTCCGCGGTGTCCACGAGCAGCTCCCAGAACGGCGAGTACTCTTCGGCGGGCAGCACGAAGTCCACGTTGTCGTCGTGGGCGTTGAAACCCAGCAGGAAGCTGTCGTCGGTGATCCGGCGGCCGCGGGAATCCTGCTCCTGGATGCCGTGGCCGTTGAGGAACACGCCGATGGTCCGGCCGAAGCCGCTGTCCCAGTCCTCCGGCAGCATGCCGGTGCCGTCGGTCTTCAGCCAGACGATGTCCGGCAGTTTCTCGCCCTCACCGCGGACGACCGGCCGGCCGTCGAAGAAGCGGCTGCGGCGGAACGTCGGGTGGTCGTGGCGGATCTTGTTGACGAACGCGGTGAACTCCACGAGCGGCTGGTCCATGGCCTCCCAGTGCACCCAGCTCAGCTCGGAGTCCTGGCAGTAGGTGTTGTTGTTGCCTTGCTGCGTGCGGCCCAGCTCGTCGCCGTGCAGGAGCATCGGCACGCCCTGGGAGAGCAGCAGCGTGGCAATGAAGTTCCGCTGCTGGCGGGCGCGGAGGGTCAGCACCGTGTCGTTGTCGGTGTCGCCTTCCTCGCCGCAATTCCACGAGCGGTTGTGCGATTCGCCGTCGTTGTTGCCTTCGCCGTTGGCCTCGTTGTGCTTCTCGTTGTAGGAGACGAGGTCGCGCATGGTGAAGCCGTCGTGCGCGGTGACGAAGTTGATCGAGGCCACCGGGCGCCGCGCGGAGCTTTCGTACAGGTCCGCGGAGCCGGTCAGGCGGGAAGCGAATTCGCCCAGCGTGGACGGCTCGCCGCGCCAGAAGTCGCGGACGGTGTCGCGGTACTTGCCGTTCCACTCGGTCCACTGCGGCGGGAAGTTGCCGACCTGGTAGCCGCCGGGGCCGACGTCCCACGGCTCGGCGATCAGCTTGACCTGGGAGACGATCGGGTCCTGCTGGATCAGTTCGAAGAAGGTGGAGAGTTTGTCGACGTCGTAGAACTCGCGGGCCAGCGTGGAGGCGAGGTCGAAGCGGAAGCCGTCGACGTGCATTTCCGTCACCCAGTAGCGCAGCGAGTCCATCAGCAGCTGCAGGGAGTGCGGGTGCCGGACGTTGAGCGAGTTGCCGGTGCCGGTGTAATCCATGTAGTGCTTCAGGTCGTCGTCGACCAGGCGGTAGTACGCCTGGTTGTCGATGCCCTTGAAGGACAGCGTGGGGCCGAGGTGGTTGCCTTCCGCGGTGTGGTTGTAGACCACGTCGAGGATGACTTCGATGCCTGCCCGGTGCAACTCGCGGACCATGGCCTTGAATTCCTGGACCTGGTGCCCGACGTCGCCGGAGGAGCTGTAGGTGTTCTGCGGGGCGAAGAAGCCGATGGTGTTGTAGCCCCAGTAGTTGTTGAGCCCCTTCTCCACCAGGGTGCCGTCGTTGACGAACTGGTGGACCGGCATCAGCTCGATCGCAGTGACGCCGAGCTTCTTGAGGTGCTCGATCACCGCCGGGTGGGACACGCCGGCGTAGGTGCCGCGCTGCTCCTCGGGGATTTCCGGGTGCAGCTCGGTCAGGCCTTTGACGTGCGCCTCGTAGATGACCGACTCGTGGTAAGGGATGCGCAGCTGGCGGTCCCCGTCCCATTCGAAGAAGGGGTTGATGACCACGCCGTGCATGGTGTGGGGCGCGGAATCGGCGTCGTTGCGCGAATCGGGGTCGCCGAATTCGTAGGAGAAGAGCGCCGGGTCCCAGTCGATCTGGCCCTGGATGGCCTTGGCGTAAGGGTCCATCAGCAGCTTGTTGGCGTTGAAGCGGTTCCCGCTCTCCGGATCGTACGGACCGTGGACACGGTAGCCGTACTTCTGGCCGGGCTGGATCTGGGGCAGGTAGCAGTGCCAGACGTAGCCGTCCACCTCGGTCAGTTCAATCCGCGTCTCGCTCAGGTCATCGGCCAGGAGGCAGAGTTCCACCCGCTCCGCCTGTTCGCTGAACAACGCAAAATTGGTGCCGGTGCCGTCAAAGGTGGCTCCAAGCGGGTAAGCCGTTCCGGGCCAGACTTCCATGTGTACTCCTCGTGCGTGGCGAACTATCTCTAGACAGACTACTTGTAAGTAAGGTTACTAATTTACCTGGGGCCGATGCGTGTGCTTTTGTTACAGCTCCGCGATGACCTCCGGCAGGGATTCCGCGATGCCCGACGCCGTCAACGGCCCGCCGCCCGAGGCGAGGGTTCCGGCGCGGCCGTGCAGGCTGGCAGCCATCGCCGCGACGGCGGCCCACCGGTCCGGTTCGTCGAGCCCTAAGGCGCTGAAGGCGCCGGGGTCGTCGGCGAGCTGTGCCAGCAGGGCACCGAGCACCCCGGCCAGCACGTCGCCGCTGCCGGCGGTGGCCATCCACGGGCTGGCCTCGGCCTGGCTGAAGACCGATCCCGAGGGCGCCGCCACCAGGGTGGTGGCGCCCTTGAGCAGGACTGTCGCACCGGTCAGCCGCGTGGCGTCCCGGACGGCGGCGAGCGTTGCGTCCTCCACCGAAGCGCGGCCTGGTCCGGCACCGTACCGTTCCAGCAGGGAGGCCAGCTCGCCGGCATGCGGGGTCAGCACGGTGCGGGCGGACAGGTGCTGCGGCAGCGCCGGGAGTGCGCCGGCGTCGGCCACGGTGGGGAGTCCTGCGGCGGCTGCCTCGCGGACGTGCTCCAGCTGCTCGTGGGCGCCGTCGTCGAGCCCGGATCCCAGCAGCCACGCCTGGACGTGCGCGTCGGCGACGCTGGTGCCGCACACCACTTCGGGGCAGGACTGGCGGACCAGGTCCGCGACGTCCGGCGGACCCACGTAGCGGACCATGCCGGCACCCGCGGCCAGCGCGCCGCGGCAGGCGAGCACGGCCGCGCCCGGGTAGCGTACGGACCCGGCAACGACGCCCAGCACGCCGCGGGAGTATTTGTGCGAGCGGCGACCGGGGTGCGGCAGCAGCGCTGCCAGGTCCCCGGTTTCCAGGCGCCGCAGCCCGGGGGCCCCCAGTGCCTCCTCGATGCCGATCGGGATCGTGACGATCCGGCCGGTGAAGTCGGCGCCGGGGTCGGCCAGCAGGCCCGCCTTCGCCGCACCGAAGCTGACGGTCACGTCGGCGGCGAGAACGGGGACGTGTGCCTCGCCGGTGTCGGCGTCGACCCCGCTGGGAATGTCGCAGGCCACCACCAGTCCGTGCCGGGCGCGCTGCAGTTCTTGGAACAATACGGCGGTCGCGCCGCGGAAACCGCCCTGGGCGCCGGTGCCCAGGACCGCGTCGATAACGACGTCGGCGCGGGCGGCATCTGCTGCCAGCTCCGCGGCGTTGCCGTCGGTCAGGACGGTGTCCCGCCCGCCGGCGGCGCGGAACGCCGCCAGCGCGGCGGGATGGGCGTGACCGGCGGTGAGGACCGCCGTCGCCCGCACGCCCCGGCGGGCCAGCAGCGCGGCGGCGTAGAGTCCGTCTCCGCCGTTGTTGCCCTTGCCGGTGAGCACGGTGACGCCGGAGCCGTAAATCCGCAGTCCGCGGCCCCGCAGTTCGCGGACCACCGTGTTGGCCAGCCCGTAGGCGGCGCGTTGCATAAGGACAGCGCCCATCCCGGGGTCCGCACTCGTCTCAAGCAGCTGCTGTTCGACTTCTCGAATGTGGGTTCCGGTATGGGCGCTGATCATGGTGCTTAGCCTTCGGCGATCACCGTGGCGGTGGCGATCCCGCCGTCGTGGCTGATCGAAAGGTGCCAGCGTTTGACGCCCTTCGACTGGGCCACGGCCAGGACGGTGTCCTTGACCTGGACCGTCGGGCCGTGCTGGTCCAGTCCGATCCAGCAGTCCTGCCAGTTCATGCCTGCCGGCGCGCCGAGCACCTTGGCCACGGCCTCCTTGGCCGCGAACCGGGCAGCCAGGGACCGGGTGTTCAGCTCCCGCTCGGCCGGCACGAACAGCCGGTCACGCAACCCGGGGGTGCGCTCCAGCTGCCGGCCGAACCGCTCAATGTCTACGACGTCTACGCCGATGCCAACAATCATGCGGCTATTCTACGGTCACGCTCTTGGCCAGGTTCCGCGGCTGGTCCACGTCGTAGCCCTTGGCGCTGGCGAGTGCGAGCGCGAAGATCTGCAGGGGCACGGTGGACAGCAGCGGTGCCAGGAGGGTCGGGGTCTCCGGGATGTAGATGACGTGCTCGGCGTAGGCCTTCACTGCCTCGTCACCCTCCTCCGCGATCACGATCGTCTTGGCGCCGCGGGCGCGGACTTCCTGGATGTTCGAGACAACCTTGGCGTGCAGCGAGTCGCGGCCGCGCGGCGAGGGGACCACCACGAAGACCGGCTGGCCTTCCTCGATCAGGGCGATCGGGCCGTGCTTGAGCTCGCCGGCGGCGAAGCCCTCGGCGTGGATGTAGGCCAGCTCCTTGAGCTTGAGCGCACCTTCCATGGCGACCGGGAAGCCGACGTGGCGGCCCAGGAACAGCACTGACTTGGCGTCCACCATGTCGTGCCCGAGCTTCTTGATCGCGTCGGCGTTGTCCAGGATTTGCTGGATCTTGGCCGGGATCTTGCCCAGGTCGGCGAGGATGTCCTTGATCTCGCCCTGGAACTTGTTGCCGCGCAGCTGTGCCAAATACAGGCCCAGCAGGTAGGCGGCGGCGATCTGGGCGAGGAACGCCTTCGTGGAGGCCACCGCGATTTCTGGGCCGGCGTGCGTGTACAGCACGGCATCGGACTCGCGCGGGATCGTGGAGCCGTTCGTGTTGCAGATGGACACCGTCTTGGCACCCTGCTCCTTGGCGTAGCGGACAGCCATCAGTGTGTCCATGGTCTCGCCGGACTGCGAGATGGAGACGATCAGGGTCTTGGCGTCCACGATCGGGTCGCGGTAGCGGAACTCGTGCGAGAGTTCCACCTCGGTGGGGATCCGGCACCAGCGTTCGATCGCGTACTTTGCGACCTGGCCGGCGTAGGCGGACGTGCCGCAGGCCAGGACGATGATCTTGTCCACGCTCTTGAGCAGTTCCGTGTCGATCCGGAGCTCATCGAGGGTCAGTTTGCCGTCGACGTCGGAGCGGCCCAGCAGGGTCTGCAGCACGGCGTCGGGCTGGTCGTGGATTTCCTTTTCCATGAAGGACGGGAAGCCGCCCTTTTCCGCGGAAGCAGGATCCCAGTTGACGTAGTATTCCTTGCCTTCGGCCGGGGCGCCGAAGAAGTCGGTGATGGCGACGGTGTCGGCGGTGATCGTGACGATCTGGTCCTGGCCCAGTTCCACGGCGCGGCGGGTGTAGTCGATGAAGCCGGAGACGTCGGAGCCGAGGAAGTTCTCGCCCTCGCCCAGGCCCACCACCAGCGGGGAGTTGCGGCGCGCGGCCACAACGACGTCGGGCTGGTCGGCGTGCACGGCGAGCAGCGTGAAGGCGCCCTCGAGGCGCTGGCAGGCCAGTTCCATGGCCTTGGTCAGGCCGCCGTTGGCGTTGTCGCCGCCGAGCTGGTTGCGGTAGATGTCGCCGATGAGGGCGGCTGCCACCTCGGTGTCAGTCTCGGAGAGGAACGTCGCCCCCTTGCCGAGCAGTTCCTGCTTGAGCTCGGCGAAGTTTTCGATGATGCCGTTGTGGATGAGGGCCAGCTTGCCGCCGTCGGACAGGTGCGGGTGCGCGTTCATGTCCGTGGGACCGCCGTGGGTGGCCCAGCGGGTGTGCCCGATTCCGGTGAGCGCGTCGGGCAGCGGGTGCTCCTCCAGCTCGGTGATCAGGTTGCTCAGTTTGCCCGACTTCTTGCGGGAGGAGATGGTGCCGTCCGCCACGACGGCGATACCGGCGGAGTCATAGCCGCGGTACTCGAGGCGCCGCAATCCTTCCAGGACCACGTCCAGGGCCAAGTGATCAGTATTTTCCCGGCCAGCCGCGCGGCCTACATATCCAACGATTCCACACATGAACCCAAGCCTAGCTGGTTTCCCGGTCATCCGACGTAGGATGAGCCGGTCCGGCCCCCCCGCAGCGGGCTGCGGGGGTGTCCATTTCGCTCTGGGCCCTCTCAAGGGCAGAATCTCTAAGGTGACTTTGCAACGCAATGACGCGAACGGCGAGGGCGTCTCCCCGTTCGTCGAGCTGGACCGGCAGACCTGGTCCCGGCTCGCTGCCCAGATGGAGCAGCCCCTCAACGAAGAGGACGTGCTCCGTCTCCGGGGCCTGGGCGACCCCCTCGACATGAAGGAAGTCCGCGAGGTCTACCTCCCGCTGTCCCGGCTGCTGCACCTCTACGTCGAGGCCGCCAACCAGCTCCATGCAGCCACCACCACGTTCCTGGGCGAGACAACCCAGCGCACCCCTTTCGTGATCGGGGTGGCCGGCTCCGTCGCCGTCGGCAAATCGACCATCGCCCGCGTGCTCCGCGAAATGCTGCGGCGCTGGCCGGGCACGCCGAACGTCGAACTGATCACCACCGACGGTTTCCTGTATCCCCTCGCCGAGCTCAAGCGGCGGCAGTTGCTGGAACGCAAGGGCTTCCCTGAGTCCTATGACCGGCGGGCGCTGCTGCGGTTCGTCAGCGAAGTCAAGGGCGGCGCCGAGGAAGTGCGGGCGCCTTGGTATTCGCACGTCACCTACGACATTGTTCCCGGCAAGGAAGTCGTGGTCCGGCGCCCGGACGTGCTGATTGTGGAGGGGCTGAATGTGCTGGCCCCGGCCCGCCCGCGGCAGGACGGCCGGCAGGGCCTGGCGTTGAGTGACTTCTTCGACTTTTCCATCTACGTGGACGCCAAGACCTCCTATATCGAGGAGTGGTACGTGGACCGGTTCCGCAAGCTGCGCACCACTGCGTTCGCGCAGCCGGAATCCTACTTCCACCGCTATGCGACGCTGTCCGATTCGGAGGCCGAGCAGACCGCACGCGAGATCTGGAAGCGCATCAACGAGCCGAACCTGGAGGAGAACGTCCTCCCCACCCGCGGCCGGGCCCAGCTGGTGCTGACCAAGGACGCCGACCACTCCATCCGCCGCATGCTGCTGCGCAAGGTGTAGCACAGGTGTGCCACGACCGCGCCGGCGGGGCTCCGGGACCGAAATCACCGGCCCGGCGCGCGGTCGGGCGCTTCCGCGCCGCCGGGATGGCTTTCGCCGTCCTGGCTGCCGTGTCTGGCTGCAGCCCCGCAAGCACCGTGCCGCAGCCCACCTCCGGCACGGCTGTGCCAACTGAGAGCCCCTCTACTACAGCCACCCCCACTTCCGCGCCGCCCACGGCCGCTTCTGCTTCCGCCACTCCGACGTCGTCGCCCGCCGGCACGGCCACGGCTCCTCCCCCGGCCCCGGCTTCGACGGCGAAGACCGCGCCGGCGACGACCGGGCCGGGCCGGAAGTACTCCCTCACGGATCCTTCAAGCCCGTGGGTGGTGGTGAACAAACACCGGCCGCTCTCCCCCGCGACGTTCGTTCCGGCGGACCTGGTCCAGCCGGCCGTCAGGCTGGCAGTCTCCGGTGAGGCGGCGCTGCTGAACCGCACCACGGCGGCGGCTGCCGAGCGCATGTTTGCGGGCGCGGCGGCGGCCGGCGTCGTGCTGACGCTGGCGAGCGGCTACCGCTCCTACGCCACCCAGACGGCCACGTACAACGGCTACGTGGCGTCCCGCGGGCGCGCCGAGGCGGATACCGCGTCCGCCCGGCCGGGTTATTCGGAGCACCAGACGGGCTGGTCCTTCGATATCGGCGACGGCGGCGGGGCGTGCAGCTTCCAGCCGTGCTTCGCCCAGCAGCCGGCCGCCGTGTGGGTCAAGGCCAATGCCCACCGCTTCGGTTTCGTCGTCCGCTACCCCTGGATGGAGCACCCGGTCACCGGCTACTTCTACGAGCCGTGGCACCTCCGCTATGTAGGCCTCGAGGCCGCCGGCGACATGCACCGGCGGGGCATCGCCACCCTTGAGGAGTATTTTGGCCTGGAAGCCGCGCCGGCCTACCGCTGAGCCCTCCGGTCCCGCGCTACCGTGGAGTCCATGTTGACTGGATTCAAGAACTTCATCATGAAGGGCAATGTCATTGACCTTGCCGTCGCCGTCGTAGTTGGAACCGCCTTTGGTTCCGTCGTCACGGCCCTCGTGAACAAGGTGCTCATGCCGTTCATTGCCGGCCTCGTGGGGTCGCCAAACTTCGACAGCTTCGCGAGGGTGGACCTGAACGGCAACGCCATCGAGTTTGGCGTCCTTCTCACCGCGATCGTCAACTTCCTGCTTATTGCCGCTGCAATCTACTTCGTGGTCGTCATGCCCATGAATCACATGATCGAACGCCGCAACCGCAAGCTGGGCATCAACGCCGAGGTCAAGGATGAGGCTGCTGAAGACCCGCAACTCGCTTTGCTCACCGAGATCCGCGACGCGCTGACCCGCACTTCCCGCTAGCCTTTGCGACCGAAACCGCTGTGGCCCGCTTCCTGAAGGAGGCGGGCCACACTTTTTGGATCTTCGGGTCTTGCCGTCAGTCGGTGACGAGCGCCAGGGCCAGCTCGGTCCGGACCACCTCGGCCAGGCTTTCGGCGACTTCCTGGGCTGTTTCCTGGTCGGCGGCTTCCACCATTACCCGGACTACGGGTTCGGTCCCGGACGGGCGCAGCAGCACCCTGCCGGTGTCGCCCAGCTGCGCCTCGGCGAGGGCCACGGCCGCGGCCACGGCTGCGTCACCTTTCACCCGGGTCCGGTCGACGCCCTTGACGTTGATCAGCACCTGCGGAAGCTTGGTCATCACCGCTGCCAGCTCCTTGAGCGGGCGGCCGGTGAGCGCCACCTGCGCGGCCAGCTGGAGGCCGGTGAGCACGCCGTCGCCGGTGGTGGCGTAGTCGGCGAAGATCACGTGGCCGGACTGTTCGCCGCCCAGGTTGAAGCCGCCCTCGCGCATGCCTTCCAGCACGTAGCGGTCGCCGACCCCGGTCTCGCGCAGGGTGATGCCTGCCTCCCGGAGGGCGATCTTCAAACCGAGGTTGGACATGACGGTGGCAACGAGGACGTCGTCCTTGAGCTTGCCGGAGGCTTTGAGGGCCACGGCAAGGATGGCCATGATTTCGTCGCCGTCCACCTCGTTGCCTTCGTGGTCCACAGCCAGGCAGCGGTCGGCGTCGCCGTCGTGGGCGATGCCCAGGTCGGCCCCATGGTCCAGGACGGCCTGCTTCAGCGGGCCGAGGTGGGTTGACCCCACCCCGTCGTTGATATTGATTCCGTCCGGGTCGGCCCCGATGACTACCAGGTCGGCGCCAGCCGACTTGAAGACCTGCGGCGAGCAGCCGCTGGCGGCGCCGTGCGCGCAGTCCAGCACAACCTTGAGGCCGTCCAGGCGGTGCGGCAGGGTGCCGAGCAGGTGCACGATGTAGCGGTCTTCCGCGTCGGAGAAACGCTGGATGCGTCCCACATCGCCGCCGACCGGCCGCTGGGGTTCCCTTGCCAGCTGCGCCTCGATCGCATCCTCGACCTCGTCGGGAAGCTTCTGGCCGCCGCGGGCGAAGAACTTGATGCCGTTGTCCGGGGCGGGGTTGTGCGAGGCCGAGATCATCACGCCGAAGTCGGCGTCGAGATCGGCCACGAGGTACGCCGCTGCCGGCGTCGGCAGCACGCCGGCGTCGTAAACGTCAATGCCCGAGCTGGAGAGACCGGCCTCCACGGCAGCGGCGAGGAACTCGCCGCTGGCCCGCGGATCGCGGGCGACGACGGCGCGCGGCCGGTTGCCGTTGGTGTTGCGGTCGTGGCCAAGCACCACTGCGGCGGCCTGCGCCAGTTGCAGCGCCAGCTCTGCGGTCAATAGGCCGTTAGCCAGGCCCCGGACACCGTCTGTTCCAAATAATCTAGACATCGTGCCCAAGTTTAGACGATGGCGGGCCCGGTCCCCGCCTTGGGCGGCCGGGTAGCCGTTAAACGCCGGAAACCCGCCCCGCAATGCGGGACGGGTTTCCGGAACGGCGCTGGTTAGCGCTTGGAGTACTGCTGAGCCTTGCGTGCCTTCTTGAGGCCAGCCTTCTTACGCTCGATGACGCGGGCGTCACGGCGCAGGTAACCGGCCTTCTTCAGGGTGGCGCGGTTGTTCTCGGTGTCGATCTCGTTCAGTGAACGGGCGATGCCGAGACGCAGCGCACCGGCCTGGCCGGAAATGCCACCACCGTGAATGCGGGCAATGACGTCGTAGGCGCCGTCAAGATCGAGGATCTTGAAGGGCTCGTTGACGTCCTGCTGGTGCAGCTTGTTCGGGAAGTAGTTCGCCAGCTCGCGGCCATTGATGGTCCACTTGCCGGTGCCGGGCACAATGCGGACACGGGCAACAGCTTCCTTGCGGCGGCCAACTGCTGCGCCGGCAACGGTCAGTGCCGGGCGCTCCTTCTTCGGCGCTTCTGCTTCCGCAGGACCGCTTTCCGAGGTGTAGCTGGTCAGGTTTTCCTCGGCCACAACGGCCTCGGTGGTCAGTTCTTCGTTCTGAGCCACGATTCTCCTTAGTTAAAAGTTTTGTTGGTGGCCAGGACTACTGGGCGACCTGGGTGATTTCGAAAGTCTTGGGCTGCTGGGCGGCGTGCGGGTGCTCGGCACCGCGGTAAACCTTCAGCTTGCCCAGCTGCTGCGCAGCGAGGGAGTTCTTCGGGAGCATGCCCTTGATGGCCTTCTCCACGGCGCGGACCGGGTTGGATTCCAGCAGCTCCGCGTAGTTGACGCTGGTCAGGCCGCCCGGGTAGCCGGAGTGGCGGTATGCCCGCTTCTGCTCCAGCTTGGCGCCGGTGAGGGCAACCTTTTCAGCGTTGATGATGATGACGAAGTCGCCCATGTCCATGTGGGACGCAAAGGTGGCCTTGTGCTTGCCGCGCAGCAGGATTGCGGTCTGGCTGGCGAGACGACCAAGGACAACGTCGGTGGCGTCAATGACGTGCCACTGGCGGTTGATATCGCCGGGCTTCGGGGTGTACGTACGCACGGTGTTTGCCTCGTTCTTGTTCTGGCGTTCTTGTTTTAGGCGTCACGCAAAAGGTGCACCTACTATCTATGCGCTACCGGAACAGAGGTGAGGGCTCCATGTAACCAGTCATCCTGTGGTCTCGAATGTGCACGTTGAGTAGCTATCCTGCAACCGGATTCTCAAGCGGGCACGCATCATCGAGATAGGACACGCACAACGACTACCAAGAATAGCGGAAGCCGGGGGCGTGGGTCAAAATGGGGTGTCCGGTGGCATGCTGCCCAGCCTGCCGTTCAGTTCCGGCCCGCTGCGTTCCTGGAGGTCCCGTGCCTGATCCTGCCCTTGCCGGTTCAGTTCCGCTGCTGTTCCTCGCTGGAATGGCCGCGGCCGGGCTGTGCCTGGGGCTGGTCGGCGACGTCATGGTGGGACGCACCCTTCCGCACCTGGCGGGCCGCCCTACTCGCGCGCAGAAAGTAACCACGTCGGTTGCCGCCGCGACGCTGTGCGCACTGCTGGCGTGGCGATTCGGCCCGGCTCCGGAACTGCCGGCCTTTATTGTTTTGGCGGTTATCGGGATTCAGCTGGCGCGAATTGATATTGTCCATCATTTGCTGCCGAACCGTCTGGTGATGCCCTTGCTGGGAGCCGGCCTCCTGCTTCTCGCTGCTGCCTCGGTGGCACGTGGAGGGTGGGAAGAGCTGGTCCGCGCTGTCGCCGGCGCCGTCATTCTCTTCTTTTTCTACTTCATCTTGGCTCTCATCAGCCCCAAGAGCCTCGGAATGGGCGATGTTAAGCTCGCCGCTCCGCTCGGCCTGTACTTAGGCTACTTAGGCTGGACCCCGCTGTTCTACGGCGGCGCCCTGGGCTTCGTGGCCGGCGGCCTGGTCTCCCTGGCCCTCGTGCTGAAAAGCCGCGGCAACAAGCCCAAGGAAGTTGCTTTCGGGCCCTCCATGCTCGCCGCCGCCCTGATCACCACCCTGCTCACGGCGTAGCCCAGGCGCTTTCCCCGGCCCGCGGGCGAACCAGTAAGCGGACTTATCAAAACAAGTAGTTGCCGCCGCGGTGCCAGAAAAAACTGAGTACACCTCTCCGGGGCCCATAAGTAAACCCCCTATTTCGTCCCCAGAAGTCGAGTAGTCGAAGCCATTGCAGCGCCATTAATCCGCGTGCAAATGTTGTCCCAACGAAGCCCCACCAGATAGCAAAAGGGGATTTGCTGGAGCTTCGTAAGACAATTCGAAACTCTGGAAAAGGACATATAAAATGACTGGTCTCATGGTCTCAATGCTTTCATTCATCGCCGGCGTCAAAGACCGGCTGGAATCCGAAAAGGGAGCAACCGCGACGGAATACTCGCTGCTCGTGGCCTTCATCGCCTTCGGCATCATCATCGCAACCACCGCATTCGGCACGGCGCTGAGCGGCTGGTTCGGCGAGATGAGCACCGAAGTCAACAGCTGGGTCGCTCCGTAGTCCGCCACTCGACCACCACTGCCGGACAGGTCTCCCGGCAACTGGTTCTGCATCACCCAGTGTGCCGCGTCCGTCTATCGCGGACGCGGCACACTTCTTTCCATCTTCAGCTGCATCTATCCCTGGGGGGATCCAATGAAGCGCAGCAAGTCAAAGTCGCCCGTCGCTGGCGCGAAGGTGCCCCGCACGGGCGGTGAAAAACGCGAGCGGGGAGCCGTCGCTGTCGAGTTTGGCCTGGTGGCACCCATTCTGCTGCTCCTGGTCGGCGGAATCGTCGAATTCTCTTACTTGTATAACTTGCAGATTTCAGTAACCCAGGCCGCTCGCGAGGCAGCCCGGACAATGGCCGTTGAGCATGACGCCACCGCCGCTCGAGCCGCCGGGATAGCCGGGGCTCCAGGGCTCAACGCCGGATCCTTCGGCTTCAACTTCACGAGCGTCTGCGACGGGGGTCCCGGAAATGCCGCGGTCACCGTCACCTACACGGCCGCCGCCTTGACCGGGCTGCTCGGCGCAAACCTCAGGCTTGAGGGCGAAGGAGCGATGAGATGCGGCGGCTAGGCCAGCCCACCGAGAGGGAACGCGGTGCGGTCGGCGTTCTGGTAGCAGTGATGATGCTTGTTCTGATCGGCGCCGGCGCGATGGCCGTGGACGTCGGCCAGATCTACGCCGAACGCGCGCAGCTGCAAAACGCCGCCGATGCCGGCGCGATGGCAGCGGCGCAGCAGTGCCACAGGGCCGGCGGATGCACCGTCGCCGAGGCAACGTCCTGGGCGGCTGAGCTGAGCGGTCCGAACTCCAACGACGGCGCAACCAACATTGCCGAGGTAGATCTCTCAGTAACGAACCAAGTCACCGTGGCAACTTCCACCCGCAACGGCGCCAGCGGCGCGGGGTTCCTCACGCAGATGTTCGCACGTGCACTCAACGCCCCTCCGGTGACGGTCGGGGCGCGAGCCACGGCATCCTTTGCCCCGCCGGGCGGCGCCACCGCCTTCCCGCTGGCAATCTCAGATTGTCAGTACGACCTTTCCGGCGCCGAGGACACCGGCGACATCCAATTGATCAAATACAAGCCCGGCAGCGGGACGTGCACTTCCACTTCGGGGCACGTCATTCCCGGCGGCTTCGGCTGGCTGGACGAGAGCGGGACGTGCGTAGCGACGACCGATGCCGAGGACGTCGTGGCAACCGACACCGGGGCCAACTTCCCCGTCACGTGCACCGCAACGGTGACGGCCTGGCGCAACACCATTCTGGCCGGAGGCACGGTGGAAGGCACGTTCCCGGTCTACGACGACGCCGGCGGCACGGGTCACGGCGGCTGGTTCCATATCCGCGGTTACGCGACTTTCAAAATCATCGGCTGGGCGTTCTCTGGCGGCGGGACGCCTGAAGTTTTCCGGGCGACTATGCCCTGGGTCGGAGATCCCGCCAATGCCTGCACCGGAAGTTGTCGAGGAATTGTCGGGCAATTTGTGAAATTTGAGTCGATTGATGCCGTAGAGGAAACATCGGGTACGAGTGCGGATCTCGGCACCGTGAATATCAAGTTAATTAAATAGGCAATTTTCTAAGGGGTAGAAATGAAAGCACGCCTGCTGGGGGGCATCGCCGCATTACTTGTGGCAGTCATTGGAACAGTCCTACTGGTCTCCTATGTTCAAAATGCAGATAAACGCGCAATGGCCGGAACCGAAACTGAGAGCATCTACGTGGTGCAGCAGGCCATTCCGGCGGGCACACCCGCCGACAAGATCTCCGCCTCGGTGACCAAGAAGGAAGTGCCGAAGGCGGCACTGGCAAGCAACAATGTGACAGACCTCGCCTCACTCGGCTCGAAAGTCACCGCGGTGGCACTGGTTCCGGGCGAGCAGCTTCTCTCAAGCCGGATGGTGGACGAGCAAGCATTCCTCGGTCCGTCCCGGGTCCAGGTTCCGGCCGGGCTGCAGGAAATCACCTTGAAGCTGCCCATCGAGCGCGTCGCTGGGGGCAAGGTAAATGCGGGCGACACGGTTGGCATCTTCCTGTCTCTGGAGTCCGC
Source organism: Arthrobacter sp. SD1074B (assembly GCF_056780195.1). Classification (NCBI taxonomy): domain Bacteria; kingdom Bacillati; phylum Actinomycetota; class Actinomycetes; order Micrococcales; family Micrococcaceae; genus Arthrobacter; species Arthrobacter sp. SD1074B. The sequence continues at coordinate 3,021,808 of NZ_JBRAZT010000001.1, forward strand.
AACTGCCGGCGCCAACGGGCAGAAAGTGAGCAAGACACAGCTGGGCTTCCACAAGGTACTCGTCACCGCTGCGCAGTTCAGCGACGGCGCTGCCGCGCAGACGGCGCAATCTGCCGGCACCGCCGGCACCACGCAGGCGGCGTCGACGTCGAGCAGCAGCTCCACCAAAGTACCAAGCGACCGAACCTACCTGATCACAATCGCCCGTAATTCAGCCGACGCCGAACGGATCGTTTTCGCCGCGGAGTTCGGCAAGGTTTATCTCTCTAAGGAGCCAGCGAGCGCGGCCGAAGCCGGTGCCAGCTACGTGGATTCGTCGAGGTTGTTCCGATGAGCCGCTTCATCCTGATCACGCCCAACGCCGACTTCGAACGGCTGGTCCGTCTGGCCATCGGCGGAATGCACGGGGAGCTCCACGTCTTTAGGGCTGACTACCTGCCGGAGGGCCCGGCCGACATCATGCGACAAATGATTGGTGATCCGCCCGAGGTACTGATCCTTGGTCCCGGCGTCCCCGTGGCTGACTCGCTGAAATTGGCAGCCGTTGTAGATCTCCAGTATCCGGAAATCAGCGTGATCCTGGCGGTCACTGCCGGCCCGGATACCGTCGTACAGGCGATGCGCGCCGGCGTCCGGGACCTGCTGGATCCCGGAGCCGACCCTGACACCATCCGGGTGATGTTGGAGCGGGCCAGCCTCGCCGCTGCCGGCCGGCGCCGGGGACTCGGCCCGCAGGCCGCCGAGCATGCCGACCACGGCTCAGGGCGTGTCATCGCGGTGATGTCCCCCAAGGGTGGCGTCGGCAAGACGACGGTGGCTACTAACCTCGCAGTGGGCCTGGGGAAGGCTGCACCCATGAGCGTGGTGATCGTGGATCTCGACCTCCAGTTTGGCGACGTGGCCAGCGGGCTCCTGCTGGAACCGGAGTTCACCATCACCGATGCCGTGATGGGGGCCGCCAGCCAAGACTCCATGGTGCTCAAGACCTACCTCACGGTCCACCCGGCGGGCATCTACGCCTTATGTGCCCCCCGGACGCCCGTGGAGATGGACCGCATCAGCGCGGCGCACATCTCCCATCTCCTGGGGCAGTTGCGGCAGGAATTCCGGTACGTGGTCGTGGACACCGCACCCGGCCTGGGCGAACACGTCCTGGCCACACTGGAACAAGCCACGGATGCGGTCTGGATCTGTGGCATGGACGTCCCCAGCATTCGAGGCCTGCGGACTGGTTTCCACATCCTGGAGGAACTGAACCTGGTACCTGCCCAACGCCATCTCGTTCTCAACATGGCTGACCGCCGGGCGGGGCTGTCACTCAAGGACGTTGAAGCAACCATCGGAGCCCCGGTAGACGTCGTGCTGCCGCGTTCCCGGACTCTTCCGTTCTCCACCAATAAAGGCGTACCCGTCCTGCAGGACGGCAGCCGCGACGCTGCCCTTAAGGGCCTCCGCCAGCTGGTCGACCGTTTCAAGCCGGAGTGGGAAGCCAGGCCGCACAAGCAACTTCACAGAAGGGCGGTATTCCAGTGAGCCTCACTGACCGATTTCAGCAACTACGCGCCGGACTCCCGCCGGCCGCGCCTGAAGAACGGCCGGCCGCTGCCGACGTCTTCGCTTCGCAGACCCAGCCGTCAACGCTCGGTCGGATCCTGGAGGCGAAGACGGCCGCAGAATCCCAGCCTGGATTCTCAGAACTACAGCAGACCGCGTCCGTTGCCAGCGAAGCGCTCAACGCGCTTAAGGAACGCGCCAGCCAGGCCCTGTTCGAACGGCTCGGTTCCCGCATCACCGATTCCTCCATCGACGAGTCGGAACTCCACCAGTCCGTCAAGGACGAACTCACGTCGGTCGTGGACGAGGAGCAGATCCCCCTCACATCAAGCGAGCGGCAGCGCCTGATCCGGGAGATCATCGACGACGTGCTCGGGCACGGCCCCATCCAGCGGTATCTGGACGATCCCACGGTGACAGAGGTCATGGTCAACCGCTTCGACCAGATCTACGTGGAACGCCAAGGGCAACTCCAGTTGACGGACTCCAAGTTCACCTCGGACGATGCCCTGCGACGGGTCATCGAGAGGATCGTTTCCAATGTGGGACGCCGAATCGACGAATCGTCCCCGTTGGTTGATGCCCGGCTGTCGGACGGATCCCGTGTGAACGCCATCATCCCGCCGCTGGCCGTCAACGGACCGGCGCTTACCATCCGGAAATTCGGGCGGGACCCCCTGACTGTCCATGACCTGATCTCAATGGGCAGTCTCTCGCCGGAAATGGCGGAGCTGTTGCAGGCCTGTGTCCTTGCCCGGCTGAATATCATTGTTTCCGGCGGAACCGGCACCGGCAAGACGACCCTGCTGAACGTGCTCTCCTCGTTCATTCCAAGCTCGGACCGGATAGTCACGATTGAGGACGCCGTGGAGCTGCAGCTGCAGCAGGATCACGTTGTCCGGCTGGAGAGCCGGCCGCAGAACACTGAGGGCAAGGGCGAGATTTCCATTCGTGACCTGGTCCGCAACTCGCTGCGCATGCGGCCGGACCGAATAGTGGTCGGTGAAGTCCGCGGCGGCGAGTGCCTCGACATGCTGCAGGCCATGAACACCGGCCATGACGGCTCCATCTCCACAGTGCATGCCAACTCCCCTAGGGATGCCATCGCCAGACTCGAGACCCTCGTATTGATGGCAGGCATGGATCTGCCCCTACGGGCCGTTCGCGAACAGGTGGCTTCGGCCGTGAACCTGATTGTGCACATCTCGCGGCTCCGCGACGGCTCGCGGCGCGTCACGCACATCACGGAGGTTCAAGGCATGGAGGGCGATGTCGTCACGCTGCAGGATGCCTTCGTGTTCGACTACTCCGCCGGCATCGACGCCAGCGGCCGCTTCCTCGGCAAGCCCGTCCCGACGGGCGTCCGTCCGCGGTTCACTGATCGCTTCGCCGAACTGGGGATTCCGATTTCGCCGGCGGTCTTTGGCGCCGTGCCTGTCAGGGGGCGGTAACCGTGCCGGACCAGTCTCCCCTTGTTTTTGTCGCAGGCCTTATCCTGGCATACGCGGCGCTGGCGACGATGGTCGCCGTCGTCTTTAAACCAAATGCGGTGCCGCTGTCCCGGCGTCGTCCCGACGCGGCGGCAGTTCACTCCTCCAGCCTCTCCCGGCTCACCAACCAAGCCGTGCACACGCTTAACAGAGGCCTCCAGAGCCGCGGCTCCGGACTGCTGGATCGCGAGAAGCTCGACAGCGCTGGCTTGAAAAAGCAGCCAGGCGACTACCTGCTGATGGCGGGCGCCATTACTTGCGTGGCCGTGGTGCTGGGCTTCCTTCTGGCCGGCCCCTCCCTCGCCGCGCTCATCCTGCTGCTAACGCCGGTTGGACTCGTCTTGTTCCTGAACGTCCTCATCTCCCGGCGGCACAAGAAGTTCGATGAGCAGGTGCCCGATTCTCTTCAGATGCTGGCAGGCGGTCTCCGCGCCGGCCACAGCCTGCTCCGTTCGGTGGACGCGGCCGCCGAGGAGAACGAGGCCCCGATGAAGGAGGAGCTGAACCGGGTGGTGAACGAGACACGCATCGGCCGGGATCTCGGTGAAGCGCTCGGGGATGTTGCTCGGCGAACGAATAACGAAGACTTCGCCTCGATCACTAGGGCGATCGAGATCCACCGGGAGGTCGGCGGCGACCTCGCCCAGGTCCTAGACCACGTAGGCGGGACCATCCGGGATCGCAACCAGATCCGGGGCCAAGTCAGAGCCCTCAGCGCGGAAGGCCGGATGTCCGCCATGGTCTTGATGGCCCTCCCGATCGTGATGTTCATTGGGCTAACGCTCTTCAACCCGACCTACTCGAAGGTCTTCTTCACCACGATTCCCGGATACCTGATGATCCTCGTCTCGGTGGTTCTGCTTTCTCTTGGCGGCCTCTGGCTCAGCCGACTCATTAAACCGAAGTTCTGAGAAGTAGGGAGTGAACTGTGCAAACTATTGCCTACGCAGCCATCTTGGCGGTCATCGCCCCGCTCTCGATCATGACTTGGCTTGCTTTCACCGGGGATCGGGCAGGCTTGCGAAACATCCAGTCCAACCTTGGCCGCGGCCCGCAGGCCGCCGGTTCCGCACTCTCGGCCACTGGCCAGTTGGCGGCCCTGAGCCGGAAGGCCACCCCGAAGGGCTACACTGCGTGGCTGGACAAACAGCTCGCCGGCGCCGGCAGGCCGAAGGAATGGCCGCTGGGCCGCATCCTCATGGTCAAGCCCCTGCTGGCCCTCGCCGGCGCTGTGATGGGAATCCTCATGGTCGCCGGAAGCCCCACGGCGATCAATGTCCTCCTGTTGATGGGGATGACGGCGTTGGCGTACTTTGTCCCCGACATCCTGATTCGAAACCACGCCCAAAAGAGACGCGCAAGAATTAAGCTCGAATTGCCGGACACCCTGGACCAAATGCTCATCTCGGTCCAGGCCGGTCTCGGCTTCGAGACCGCCATGGCCCGCGCGGGCCAGAACGGTAAAGGTCCGCTTGCCGAGGAATTGATCAGGACACTACAAGACATCCAAGTGGGCCGCTCGCGCAAGGACGCCTACCTGGCCATGGCCCAGCGAGTGGATGTCCCGGATTTGCGGACCTTCGTACGGGCCGTGGTCCAGGCCGACGCTTACGGCATCGCCATCGCCAACGTACTGAACTCTCAGGCGAAGGACATGCGGGTCAAAAGGCGCCAGCGGGCGGAGGAGCACGCCATGAAGATGCCGGTAAAGATGCTCTTTCCGTTGATCTTCTCAATCCTCCCCACGCTTTTCATTGTCGTGCTCGGGCCTACGGTCTTGAGCATTATGGAAGTTTTCGCCAACAAGTAACCACGCGGCTTCTCGTCGGGCCGCCCCTAGACCGGACCCCCTTGGTACCCAGAGCCAGGGGGGTCCATCCTTGTGCCGGCGGGGAATCCGGCCGGTCCCGCAGCTCCCAGCGCAGGATCCGCGCAGGGAAAGTACAGGAAAGGGACAGCTTGGGAAGGCTTGGCACAGGATGTTCCTAGATCCGATTGACGGCGTGTCGGCGCTTGCTAAGTTCCTCTCAGTGCTGGTGCAGGGCCAGCCGCCCAACTCGCTCAGGAGTCACCAATGCGTTCCTACTTCTCCAATATCGCAACCCGCCTTCGCCGCGACCAGCGCGGGGCCACCGCCGTCGAATACGGCATTATGGTCTCCCTCATCGCCGTCGTCATCATCGTCGCCGTGACGCTGCTCGGCGGCACCTTGAGCAATACCTTCAACAAGGTGCAGTGCCAGGTCTCCGGCCAGACTTGGACTGACGGTGCAGCCGGGGCCGACGGGGCTTGCACCTAAACACCTAAGCCGAACCACAGCGCTTCGGCCCGTGACTGTGTGGTGGCGGCACTTAGCCGCCACCACACAGTCGTATCAGGCAACTTGCCAGGAAGGCGGCCCCCCATGTCCAAGACAAACGAACGGGGCGCCGTCGCGGTGGAGTTCGCTCTCCTGGCCCCGGTCCTGATCATGATGCTGCTGGGGATCATGGAATTCGGCCGCGCCTACAACGTACAGATTTCACTCTCCAGTGCCGCCCGGGAGGGTGTGCGCGTGATGGCCATCAACAACAGTGCATCCGCGGCGCGCACTGCGGTGAAAAATGCCACAACCGGACTGAGGCCCGCCCTCGCCGACTCCAACATCACGGTCAGCCCCACCCCCTGCACTTCCGGTGCGCAGGTGACGGTCAAGATCACGTACACCCTCTCCACCATGACCGGCATCGCCGGGCCGTTCCCGATGGAAGGCAAAGGAGTCATGCTGTGCGGCGGTTAAGCACTCCCGTAGCCGCCGCGGACCGCGAGCGCGGCGGGATCGCCATTATGGTTGCGATCCTGATGGTTTCGCTGCTCGGTTTCGCGGCCCTCGCCGTCGACGTCGGCATGCTGTATGCCGAGCGGACGCAGCTGCGAAACGGTGCCGACGCCGCTGCCCTGGCGGTAGCGCAAAAGTGCGCCAAGGACATCAACGATGCCCAATGCTCGGCCACGTCCACGCTGGCCCAGGGTCTCGCCAACGGCAACGCCGGCGACGGCGCCAGCAACATCCAGTCGCTGCTCCTCGACAAGGTCAACCGCACTGTCACCGTCGCCGCTGCGGCCCAGGAGCCCGGCAAGGAGCCGAACCGGGTGTCCTTGTTTTTCGCGCGGGCCTTGGGCTACACCTCCGCCGAGGTATCGGCGACATCCGCCGTTACCTGGGGCAGCCCGGTGAAAGGTCCGACGGCGTTTCCCGTGACCTTCTCGATCTGCCAGGTCCAAAGCCATGTCGACGGCACCCTCCAACTGCTGCAGAACCACGGCAGCAATGCGAATCCGGACTGCAACTACGGACCCTCCGGGGCGGCCGTCGAGGGTGGCTTCGGCTGGCTGGTCAGCGACCCGGGGGTCTGCGGCGGCCTGATCGACCTTGCTTTGGCGGAGAGCGGCAGCGACCCGGGAAACAGCTCGCCGTCTGTTTGCGCGGCCACCTTGAATCGGTGGGCCTCTGACCTTAGCGCCGGCAAGGAGGTCGTCGTCCTGCTCCCGGTCTTTGACCGCGTTACCGGTACCGGCAACGGTGCCGTCTACAGCCTCAAGTCCTTCGCCGCGTTCAAGGTCACCGGCTGGAAGTTCAGCGGCAACAACACGCTCCCCGAAACTTTCCGGAACACGGCCCCCACCGTCCCCTCGGCGGTGGCGTGCGACGGCAACTGCCGCGGCATCATCGGCAGTTTCATCAAATATGTTTCGCTGGCGGACGGCTTCACGCTCGGCCCGGTCGATTCCAGTGGGGCCACCGTAGTCCGCCTTACGAAGTAACCCCCCTTATACCCGCAGTCCCTCACCGGTTCAGGAGCAGTTTTTGAAGTCACGCTTATTGGCAGGACTGGCCGCCGTCGTGCTGGCCGTCGTCGGCGCCATCCTCGTCGTCAGCTACGCCCAGGGAGCCGACACCCGCGCCGTGAAGAACCTCGAACCGGTCTCCGTGATGGTGGTGCAAAAGGCCGTTCCCGCCGGCACCCCTGTGGAGACGTTGCGCGCCTTTGTCACCAGCCAGGAACTCCCGGGCAAGGCTGTCTCCAAAACAGCGCTGAAGAACCTGGACGGCTTGGCCGGCAAGGTCACCGCCGTCGACCTGTTGCCGGGTGAGCAGCTCGTGGCCGAGCGGCTGGTCGAACCGGAAGAGCTGAAGACCAGCGGATCGGTGGAAGTTCCAAAGGGGCTACAGGAGGTGTCTTTCCAGCTCGAACCTCAGCGGGTCGTCGGCGGGCGGCTGGCACCGGGCGATCACATCGGCATCTTCATTTCACAGAAAAAAGGCGGACTCGAGGCCAAGCCCGACAAGGAGTCCACCCAGCTAGCCATCCACAAAGTCCTGATAACGGCAGTGCAGCGCGCCCCCGTCGCCACTCCCAGCCCGCAGCCCGACGCCAGTGGCGCTCCCGATGCCCCGGTGGAGGACACTTCGCTGCCCACCGGCGCTTTGCTCCTCACCGTTGCCGTCAGCGATGTCAACGCGTCGAAGATTATCTACGCCGCCGAATTTGCGACCCTCTGGCTGAGCAAGGAGCCACTCGACGCCAAGGAAAGCGGACAAAACCCAATGCAGGGAACCGAGGTCTACAAGTGAGCCGCTTCGTCCTGATTACCCCCAACACCGACTTCGATGCGCGGGTCCGCCAGGCCGTGGCGGGCGGGCTGCCGGGCGGCGTCCAGACTTTCGCCTTCGTCAACCCGGCCAACCCCGGTGAACTGTTCGCCAACCTCAACCAGGAGCGTCCTGAGGTGCTGATCCTTGGACCCGACGTTCCCATCGAGGACGCCCTGCGGCTCGCCACCGTGTTTGACGTGCAGCTGCCGGAGCTGAGCGTGATCCTGGTGGGCGAGCCCGAACCGGAATTTGTGTTGCTGGCGATGCGCGCCGGGATCAGGGACATCCTCAGCCCCGCCTCGGACCCGGCCCAGATCCGGGTGCTGCTGGAGCGTGCCTGCCAGTCCTATGCCAGCCGCACCCGGGCCACGGCCGTCCAGCAGCCGGACAGCAAGCCCAGGGGCCTGGTGATCGGCGTCTTCTCCCCCAAAGGCGGCGTCGGCAAGACCACCATCGCCACGAATATCGCCATAGGACTGGGCCGGGTGGCACCGATGGGCGTTGTCATCGTGGATCTGGACCTGCAGTTCGGCGACGTTGCCTCCGGCCTGTACCTGAACCCGGAGCACACCGTCACGGACGCGGTCTCGGCGTCCGCCAGCCAGGACTCGCTAGTTCTCAAGGCCTTCCTCACGGTCCATCCCAGCAGCATCTACGCCCTCTGCGCCCCCCGGACACCGGTGGAGGCCGATGACATCACGCCCCAGCAGGTGAGCCGGTTGATCGAACAGCTTGCCGAGCAGTTCCAGTACGTCGTCGTGGACACCGCCCCGGGCCTGCCGGAGGTGGGCCTGGCCGCGATGGAGCAGTGCACCGACGTCGTCTGGGTCAGTGCCATGGACGTCCCCAGCATCCGCGGGCTCCGCTCAGGACTGGAAATCCTGCGCCGGCTGGACCTGCTTCCGGAAACCCGGCATGTGGTCCTGAACATGGCGGATTCCAAGTCCGGACTCAGCGTCCAGGACGTCGAAGCCACCATAGGCGCCCCGGTGGACGTGAGCATTCCGCGCTCCAAGGCGGTGGCGTACTCCACGAACCGTGGGATCCCGGTCCTGCAGGACGGTCGCAAGGATCCGGCCGTGAAGGGATTGCGGCAGCTAGTGACACGTTTCGACCCGGCCTGGCGCGCCACAGCCCAGAAGAAACTGCACCGCAGGGTGGTGGTCTAGGTGAAGCTCTCCGAACGCCTTTCCGCGGTGGAAGCTGTCCCGCACTCACAGCCGGCACCGCCGACACCGGCAGCAGCCGCGGTGGCGCCCACGCCCGCCCAGGCGGCCCGCCCGGCCCGCCTGTCCCCTCGCGTTGAACCGGCGCGGACCGAGCCGTCGCGCCTCGCCGCCGCGGCCACGCCGTCGTTGGCGGAACACCCCGACACTGCACGCGCCAAGGGCCAGCAGCCGGTGGACGCCTTCGCCGCGCTCAAGGAGCGGGCAGCCACCGCCCTGTTCGAACGGATGGGTACCCGCTTCAGCGATTCTGCGGTCAAGGAAGAGGAGCTGCGAGCCACCGCACGTGACGAACTGAGCCGCATCATCGACGCCGAACAGGTGCCGCTGTCCGCCGAGGAGCGCACCCGGCTGGTCCGCGACGTTGCGGATGACGTGCTCGGCTACGGTCCGCTCCAACGGTTGCTGGACGACCCCGCGGTCACCGAGATCATGGTGAACCGGATGGACCAGATCTACGTGGAACGCAAGGGCCAGCTCACCCTGACCGACTCGCGCTTCAGCTCTGAGGACCACCTGCGCAAAGTGATCGAACGCATCGTCTCCAAGGTGGGCCGCCGGATCGACGAGTCATCCCCGCTTGTGGACGCACGGCTCGAGGACGGCTCCCGCGTCAACGCCGTCATCCCCCCGCTGGCTGTTGGCGGGTCCTCGCTGACCATTCGAAAGTTCAGCAAGGTCCCGCTGACGGTCCGGAACCTGATCGACTTCGGGACCCTGACCCCCGAGATGGCGGAACTGCTGAACGCGTGTGTCCGGGCCAAGCTGAACATCATCGTCTCCGGCGGCACCGGTACCGGCAAGACTACGCTGCTCAACGTCCTGTCCTCCTTCCTGCCGCACGACGAGCGCATCGTCACGATCGAGGACGCGGTGGAACTCCAGATCCAGCAGGAACACGTGGTCCGCCTCGAAAGCCGGCCGCCGAACACCGAAGGCAAGGGCGAGGTCACCATCCGCGACCTGCTGCGCAATTCCCTGCGGATGCGGCCGGACCGGATCGTGGTCGGCGAGGTCCGAGGCGGCGAGTCGCTGGACATGCTCCAGGCCATGAACACCGGCCACGACGGTTCGCTTTCCACGGTGCACTCGAACTCGCCGCGCGACGCCGTCGCCCGCCTCGAGACGCTGGTGCTGATGGCCGGGATGGACCTGCCGCTGCGCGCCATCCGCGAGCAGATCGCCTCCGCGGTGAACCTGATCGTGCAGATCTCGCGTTTGCGGGACGGTACACGGCGCATTACCCACGTGACCGAGGTGCAGGGCATGGAGGGGGATATTGTCACCCTGCAGGACGCCTTCGTCTTCGACTACTCTGCCGGCGTAGACGCGCACGGCCGTTTCCTGGGCAAGCCAGTGGCTACCGGGATCCGACCCCGCTTCATCGACCGCTTCGAGGACATGGGCATTTACGTTTCCCCCAACGTCTTTGCAGCTCCCCTGGCCACGGCCGGCAAGGCGTGAGCCGGCCATGGCACTGACTGTCGGCGTCGCCTTTCTGGTCGCTGCCCTCCTCCTGCTGGCCGTGGCCGTCCTCTCACCGGGGGCCGCGCGCGTCCCACTGGACCGACGGCGACCGGTCCAGAACGCGCCGGACTCCTCGCTCAGGCGGTTCGCAGGATCCGCGGTCAACGTCGCAGACGGCTTCTTCGCGCAACGCAAAGTCCGGCTCTTCGACCGCGACGCGCTTGAACAAGCGGGACTGCGGATGGGCCAGGGCGACTTCTACGTCCTGCTCGCGGTCGGCGCGTTCGTAGGCGCCTTGGCCGGCTTCGTCGTCGGCGGTCTCCTGCTCGCCCTCCTGCTGGTCCTGCTGACCCCGGTAGCCGGCCACCTGGTCCTGACGGTCCTGGCCGGCAAACGCCGGGCCAAGTTCGATGACCAACTCGGTGACACCCTGCAGCTGCTGTCCGGCGGCCTGCGCGCCGGACACAGTATCCTGCGCGCCATCGACGCGGCCGGCAACGAATCGCAAAGCCCCACGGCGGAGGAAATGCGCCGCGTCATCACCGAAACCTCCCTCGGCCGCGACCTACTGGCCTCGCTCAGCGACACCGCGGAGCGGATGCGGAATGAGGACTTTGTCTGGATCGCCCAGGCCATCCAGATCAACCGCGAGGTGGGCGGCAACCTCGCCGAGGTGCTGGACCAAGTGAACGAGACAATCCGCGAGCGCAGCGAGATCAAGGGCCACATCAAGTCCCTCGCGGCCGAAGGCAAGTTCTCCGCGTACATCCTGATGGCCATGCCCGTAGGCATCGTGGTGATGCTGATGCTGGTCAATCCCGGCTACATGAACGTCATGTTCACCAACCCGCTGGGCTGGGGCATGATCGCGGCCTCCGTGATCCTGATGACGATCGGTGGTCTGTGGATGCGCAAGATCATCGACCTGAAGTTCTGAGGTGCCGATGAGTCCCCTGGTCCTGAGCGCCCTCCTGCTGATCTGCCTTCCAGTCGCCTACCTGGCGTGGTCCTTCCTGTCCGTTGACCGCCAATCCCAGCGGGCCATCCGGGAAATCCTCTCGTTGGGCACCGGACCAGCCGAATCCGCTGCTCCGCAAGAGACGGCGCTGCTGGAGCGGATCGGTCACCGGCTGACGCCCGCGGGGTATGTGAGGAAACTCGACCGGCTGCTGTCCCTGGCCGGCCGCCCGGCCTCGCTCCCGCTGGGTCGGGTGCTCGCCGCCAAACCGCTGCTGGGACTGGTGGGGGCCGCCCTCGGCCTGTGGTTCGCCAGCACGCCGGCGCCCCTCCTGAAACTGGTGGGTTTGTTCGTGATGCTCCTGGGCTACTTCATCCCGGACCTCCTGCTGTACAGCAAAGGCCAGGAGCGCCAGAAGATCATGCAGCTGGAGCTGGCCAACACCCTGGACCAGATGCTGATCTCGGTCGAGGCCGGCCTGGGGTTCGAAGGGGCCATGGCCCGGGCCGGCGAAAACGGCAAGGGTCCGCTGGCCGAGGAACTGGTCCGCACCCTGCAGGACATGCAGGTGGGACGCAGCCGGCGGGAGGCCTATCAGGCCCTGGCGGCACGGACGAACATCCCGGAGCTGCGCAGCTTCGTCCAAGCCGTGGTGCAGGCCGACACCTACGGCATTGCGATCAGCCGGGTGCTCAGGATCCAGGCCAAGGTGATGCGCGTCAAACGGCGCCAGCGGGCCGAGGAAAAAGCCATGAAGCTGCCCGTCACCATCCTGTTCCCCCTGCTGTTCTTCATCTTTCCGGTGCTCTTCATCGCCATCCTGGGCCCGGCCGTAATCAACGCCATTGCGACGTTCAGCGGCCAGTGAGCTAGGGCAAAACGTCCGCAAGTAGCCGCCCCCGGACCCGGGAAAAGACCCAGCAAACCGGCCAGCACCAGGGCGGCATAAGGATAGCCACAAGGTTTCCGCAGGATACCCTGCCGACTCGGGCGCCGGCCCGGACAGCTAGTACCGTAGTGCCATGTCTCTCTTAGCTGCCTGCCCCGACGAGGGAAACGCGGGCCCCCTGCCCGCCGCCGAGGCCCCGGCAGGAGGCACCGGACTGCTGGCGCCGAATCCCGACGCGGCGCCGCTCGTGGACCCCGCCGCCCTGCAGGACCTGGGCGAGCAGCTGAACAGCCCGGCCGTCGCCAAGGGCTTCGCCCGGGACTACGCACAAATGTGGGACCACCGGTATCAGTCCCTCGCCGGCGCCCTGGACCGCCGCGACCCGGCGGCCGCGCTGGATGCCGTCCTGAGCCTCAAGACCTCCTCCTCGATGGTAGGCGGCCTGCGCCTGGCCAAACTCGCCGCGGAGCTCGAAGCAGCGATCCGGGGCGGCGACCTGGGACAGGCCGCATCGCTGTTGGACGAACTCGCCGCCCGCGGCAGTGAAACCGTGAACGAACTGCAGTTCAGCTACATCCTCTGGGAGCGCTAGGAGCGCTAGGAGCGCTCGGCGTGCTGGGAGCGCTCGGGCGCCAGCCGGTAGCCCACTCCGCGCACCGTCTGGAGCCAGCGCGGCTGCACCGGGTCCTCACGGAGTTTCCGCCGCAGGTTGCCGATGTGCACTTCAACGGCCCGCTCATCGGACTCGCTGATATAGGCGTCGGCCCGGTAGTACTCTCCCCGTACCACCCGCACCAACTCGGTCTTGGACTTCACCGCACCGGCGCCGCGAAGGAGCGCGTGCAGCAGGTCGAACTCGCTGCGGGTGAGGGCGAGCGAATCGCCGTCGATCGTCACCGAACGCATGTCAGGATTCAGGGCCAGCCCGTTGTGGCGCAGTACATTGTCCAGGACCGCGACGGTCCCGTTCTGACGCGCAGACGCCGGGCCCGACGCGCCCTGGCTGTCCTGCCGCGGCCGGCGCATCATCGCGGCAACCCGGGCCCGGAGTTCACGGGGCCGGAAAGGCTTGGTCAGGAAGTCGTCGGCGCCGGTATGGAGCGCGGTCAGCGTGTCGAGTTCATCGGTCCGTGCGGTCAGCATGACAATATACGCGTCGCTGAACTGCCGGATCCGGCGCAGCACCTCGTAGCCGTCGATATCGGGAAGGCCAACGTCGAGCGTGACCACACTCGCGTCCCGACGCCGGACGACCTCGACCCCCTCCCGGCCCTCGGACGCGGAATGCACCTCGAAGCCGGCTTGCCGGAGCACTGCCTCCACAAGGTTGCGAACATCCGCATCGTCCTCAACAACGACGGCCACCCCAAGGTCAGTCATGCCACCCTCACATCCGATGCTGCTGGTCCGCCGGCCGCGGGTTGCTCACCACGGCCGCCGCTACAAAACCGGGGCGGATGCCCCGGACGCCCAAACCGCGCCCCCAGGACGCGGTATACGCATGTCTTGCCACAATACCCATGCCGGGCCGCGATTTTGGTCTCCGGCCCCATGACACGGGGCAACCGTAATATGTTTGTAGTCAAGTATGTGTGACAGCAATGTAAACTCCAGAGGCGAGGAAGGGGCGCTAGTCAGTGGGTGAACGGCGGCTGATTCTCGGCGCGGGCATGGACCGCGACTTTGGGACGCTGACGCCGCGCGCCCGGGTGCTGGCCGGCCAACTGCCGCTGACCCTGCTGCTAGCCGCCGCCATGGCCGCCGCACCGGAGGCCTGGCACCTGCATTTGGCCAATCCTTGGGGCCAGGCCGCCCTCGCGTTGCACGCCGTGGTCCTGCTGGCCTGCTTCCTCGCGCCCTGGCATCGCTTGGGACCGCTGGCGCCGCTGGCCATCCCGGTCCTGGACCTGGTCGCCATCGGCTGCAGCCGGGTGGCGGCCGCGGAGGAACTGCCGGGCTTGGGGGTGCTTTCCGTGCTTCCCGTTGTCTGGATTTCGGCCTCGCGGCTTTCCCCCGCCGCCATCCTCGCCGCCAGTTTCCTGGGGCCACTGCTGGCGGGCCTGCCCTGGTACTTCGCCGCCGCCGCCGGGGACGGTCCCGGACGCATCGCCACAGTGTTGCTGCTGGCACTGGTGACGCTGGCCGTCTCGCTGGCCATGCAGCTCGCACGGGCGCAGTTGCGCCGACAGCAGCACAAGGTCGACGCGGCCGAGGCCGAGCTGCAGGAACTCCTCAAGGAAAGCCGGGAGCGCGAACGGCTGCTCAACGCCATCCTGGACACGATCGACGTCGGAATCATTGCGATCGGGGCCGACGGCCGGCGGTTGCTCACCAACAGTTGGCAGGCCCGGCTGGAGGCGTCCGCGGCGCCTGCGGGTGCGACGCCGGCCGATCCGGAGTGGGAAGAACATCTGCAGCTGACCGGACGGGACCAGTCCACCCCGCTCCCGCCCGGCCGGCGCCCGATCCGCCGGGCGCTGAAGGGCGAGTCATTCGCAGACCATCTGGTCTACTTCGGGGAAGCACCCGGCAGCCGGGTGGTGTCCACCGGCGCGCGGCCGCTGAAGGACGACGACGGCGGCTTCCGCGGCGCCGTCGTCGTGTACAACGAAGTCACCGGGCTGGTCAACGCCCTCGCCGCCAAGGAAGACGTCGTCGCGACGGTATCGCACGAGTTCCGCACCCCGTTGACTTCGATCATCGGCAACCTGGACCTGGTCCTTGGCGAGGAGCTGTCCCTGCCGGTGCTGCGCCGGATCGAGGTGGCGCAGCGCAACGCCGAGCGCCTGCTGGCCCTCGTCTCGGACCTGCTGATGTCCGCCAACTCCGCCGTCCAGGTCCACCCGCGCAGGACCGACCTGGCCGGCCTGGTGGAGGCAACGCTTGGCTCCGCGCAGGCCCATGCGCAGTCCTCCCGGGTGTCATTGGCGATGGACGTGCCGGCGCCGCTGTGGGCGCACGTGGATCCGCTGCGGATCGGCCAGGCCCTGGACAACCTGGTCTCCAACGCCATCAAGTACTCGCCGGACGGCGGGGCCGTGACGGTCACGGCCCGCGCGGACGCCGGCCGGGTGCTCCTGCGGGTGGAGGACAGCGGCATCGGCATGACCGCCGCCGACGCCGAAAAGGTCTTCACCCGTTTCTTCCGAAGCCCGGCGGTGCGGGACGGCGCCATCCCGGGCGCCGGACTTGGCCTGTCCATCACGAAAGCGATCGTCGAGGGCCACGGCGGCTCCATCTCGTGCAGCACCCTGCCCGGCTGCGGGAGCACCTTCACCGTGGACCTGCCGGCCGACGGAGCGCCGGTCGGCTTCTAGGCTGGTTCAGGATTTCCCCACTTTTGGAGCCACTGTCCAGAGCGCCGGTTTTTACTTGCGCAGGGCGCGCGTCAGTTCGGCCCTCGCCAGCAGCCCGCTTGCGGAGGGGTACGCCACCTCTTCGAGCACCAAAGGGTGCGGGGCAGCCAGGACCGACCGGGCATCCCGTTGCCGCGCGATCAGCCGCTCATACAGCCAGCCCGGCTGTTCCACACCGGCCCCGACGTAGAGCGCTGATCCCACGAGCGAGCGGACCATGTTGTGGCAGAAGGCGTCTGCCTGGACGGTGGCGACGATGACGCCGTCGGGGCCGCGGGTGAACTCGAAACGCTGCAGTTCCCGGACGGTCGTGGCTCCTTCGCGCGGTTTGCAGTAGGAACGGAAGTCCTGCAGGCCCAGCAAGCGAGAGGCACCTTCGTTCAGCAGCGCGGTGTCCAGCCGCTCCTTGTGCCAGAGGGTCGAGTACCGCCCCAGCGGGTCCCAAAGGGCGGCGCCGTCCGCGATCCGGTAGCTGTAGCGCCGCCACAGTGCGGAGAATCTGGCGTCGAAGCCTTCCGGGGCGAGGGCGACCCGGTGCACCTCGATCGCGCCGCTGAGATCGCCCAGCCCGCGGCTCAGTGCGCCGCGGAGCCGCCGGAGCAGTGCCGCCGCCGGGTCGAGTTCGGCGCCCCGGTTCAGGCCCTGCCACTCCGTCTCGCTCAGGTCCAGGTGCACCACCTGTCCGCGGGCGTGCACGCCGGCGTCGGTGCGCCCGGCCACGGTGACCCGCACGGGACGGCGGATCAGCAGGGCGAGTGCTTCCTCCAGGACGCCCTGGACGGTCCGGCGCCCCGGCTGCAGGGCCCAGCCGCTGAAGGGGCCGCCGTCGTACGAGAGATCCAGCCGGATACGCAAAAACCCGCCGCCCCCCATAACGGGGGCGGCGGGTTTGAGCTCGTTCATAGACTTAAGTCTATAAGAAGGTTTTAGCGAATTACTTCGCGTCCTTCTCGGACTCGGGGGCAGTTTCCTCCGCGGCCGGAGCCGCTTCGGTCTCTGCTGCTTCGGTCTCTGCGGCCACAGTGGCCTCAGCTGCGGGAGCCTCTTCGGTCTCTGCTGCTTCGGTCTCGGCGACCGGAGCTGCTTCAGCCTTGTCTGCATCCTTCTTGTCAGCGTCGCGCTGCGCGGCGGAGGTAGCCTCGGCTACCACTGCCTGCTTGGCGGAAACCGGCTCGAGGACCAGTTCGATGACAGCCATGGGAGCGTTGTCGCCCTTGCGGTTGCCGATCTTGGTGATGCGGGTGTAGCCACCGTCGCGGTTCTCAACTGCCTGGGCAATGTCGGTGAACAGCTCGTGGACGACGCCCTTGTTGCTGATCAGACCGAGCACACGACGGCGGGAGGCCAGGTCGCCGCGCTTGGCGAAAGTCACCAGGCGCTCGGCGTACGGCTTCAGCCGCTTGGCCTTGGTCACCGTGGTGGTGATCCGCTTGTGCTCGAACAGTGCGGCTGCCAGGTTCGCGAGCATGAGGCGCTCGTGAGCCGGGCCGCCTCCGAGGCGCGGACCCTTAGTGGGGGTAGGCATAACTATTTCTCCTCATATGGAAGCCGGCGGGCTGTGCACGCTGCGGTGCGTCCAGCCTGCTGGCCAAGATCTGTTTTAGAGCTCGTCGTCGCTGAAAGCGGCGTCGTCCTCTTCGATGGCTGCGGCGCGGGCTGCGAGATCGAAACCGGGAGGGGAGTCCTTAAGGGACAGACCCAGTTCAACGAGCTTTGCCTTGACCTCATCGATGGACTTCGCACCGAAGTTACGGATGTCCATCAGGTCAGCCTCGGAGCGGGCAACGAGTTCACCCACGGTGTGGATGCCCTCACGCTTGAGGCAGTTGTAAGAACGGACGGTGAGGTCCAGATCCTCGATCGGCAGGGCCATGTCTGCTGCCAGGGCAGCATCCGTCGGCGACGGGCCAATCTCGATACCTTCAGCTGCGGTGTTCAGCTCGCGGGCCAGACCGAACAGTTCCACCAGGGTGGTACCTGCCGAAGCGACCGCGTCGCGCGGGGCGATGGCCTGCTTGGTCTCGACGTCGACAATGAGCTTGTCGAAGTCAGTGCGCTGCTCAACACGGGTAGCTTCCACGCGGAAAGTAACCTTCAGCACCGGCGAGTAGATCGAGTCGACCGGGATGCGGCCGATCTCGGAGTCGCCGGACTTGTTCTGAGCTGCCGAAACGTAGCCGCGGCCGCGCTCGATGGTCAGTTCGAGTTCGAACTTGCCCTTCGAGTTCAGCGTGGCAATGTGCAGATCCGGGTTGTGGAATTCGACGCCGGCCGGCGGAGCGATGTCCGCGGCGGTGACGACTCCCGGGCCCTGCTTGCGCAGGTAAGCAACAACCGGCTCGTCGTGCTCGGAGGAGACCGACAGGTTCTTGATGTTCAGGATGATCTCGGTGACATCTTCCTTGACACCCGGAACCGTGGTGAACTCGTGCAGCACGCCATCGATCCGGATGCTCGTTACAGAGGCACCGGGAATGGAGGAGAGCAGGGTACGGCGGAGGGAGTTTCCGAGGGTGTAACCGAAGCCCGGTTCCAGCGGTTCAATGATGAAACGGGAACGGTTATCGGAGACGACCTCTTCGGAGAGGGTGGGGCGCTGTGCAATGAGCACTTAGGTTTCCTTTCGGCGAGCATCCGCTATATGACGCAACACAGGTGGTGGAAAGATCGGTCTAATGACTTAACGCGGCTGGGCCTGCCCGGACCGGTGAGGGTCCGGGCAAGCTCCGGCTAAGAATTAGACGCGGCGGCGCTTCGGCGGGCGGCAGCCGTTGTGCGCGCTGGGGGTTACGTCCTGGATGGACCCAACCTCGAGGCCAGCGGCCTGCAGTGAACGGATTGCCGTCTCGCGTCCGGAGCCCGGTCCCTTGACGAATACGTCAACCTTGCGCATGCCGTGCTCCTGTGCACGCTTCGCAGCGGCTTCGGCGGCCATCTGGGCAGCGAACGGGGTGGACTTGCGGGAGCCCTTGAAGCCAACCTCACCGGACGAAGCCCAGGAGATGACAGCACCGTTCGGGTCCGTGATGGAAACGATGGTGTTGTTAAAGGTGCTCTTGATGTGCGCCTGGCCCAGCGCGATATTCTTCTTGTCCTTCTTACGCGGCTTGCGAACCGCGCCACGAGTCTTCGGGGGCATTATTTCTCCTACAGAAAGTTATCGGGGGGAAGACGTGCGGTTTAGCGCGTCTTCTTCTTGCCTGCGACGGTGCGCTTCGGACCCTTGCGGGTACGTGCGTTCGTCTTCGTACGCTGACCGCGCACTGGCAGGCCCTTGCGGTGGCGAATACCTTCGTAGCTGCCGATTTCAACCTTGCGGCGGATATCAGCGGCCACTTCGCGGCGAAGGTCACCCTCAACCTTGTAGTTGCCTTCAATGTAGTCACGCAGCTCAACCAGCTGCGCGTCGGTCAGGTCCTTGACCCGAACGTCAGCGCTGATGCCGGTAGCAGCCAGGGTTTCGTGTGCACGGGTCTTGCCCACGCCGTAGATGTAAGTAAGCGCAATTTCCAACCGCTTTTCGCGGGGAATGTCTACGCCAGCGAGACGAGCCATAGTGGCAGTACTCCTTGTATAAACCGGAGGTCGTAGGCAGTACACCCGCATGTTCAATGCGGCCCCAGCCTCCGACCGGGGGTTAGCTGTCCGGACTCGTTGTTGCTCAGTGTCCCAGATCAGCTTGTGCTGCCTTATTATTTACTTGCGTGGGTTAGCAACCCAGGGTTTTCCCGTGAAGGAAATTAGCCCTGGCGCTGCTTGTGGCGCGGGTTCTCGCAGATCACCATGACCCGGCCATTACGGCGGATCACTTTGCACTTTTCGCAGATCTGCTTGACGCTCGGCTTGACCTTCATGGCGTTCCTTTGCGTGTTGCAGTTGGTCAGCTGGACCGGTCCTCGGTTACTGCCGCGGCCGGCCAGTGTTTACTTGTAGCGGTAGACGATACGACCACGTGTCAGGTCGTACGGGCTCAGCTCCACCACTACCCGGTCCTCAGGGAGAATCCTGATGTAGTGCTGGCGCATCTTTCCAGAGATGTGTGCCAGAACGATGTGCTTGTTGGTGAGCTCAACGCGAAACATCGCGTTAGGCAGCGCCTCAGTCACAACGCCCTCGATCTCAATGACCCCGTCCTTCTTGGCCATACCCTCCGCTAACTGTTGTTGCCACAGCCCCTCCGGCTTGCACCGGCGATCACTGCGGACGTTTTTTGATTGCTTGGCTGAAGCCACCGGCCCACAAAAGGGCACAACAGGGCAGACAACCAACAGACAACACTACGGCATCGCGGGCCGAATGTTAAATCCAGCTATGCTAGCGCACTCCGTCCCGGTATGCACGAAACCGCCCCGCCGGGGTCTCCACCCCGGCCGCGGCCGCGATACCGTCCAGGATGGCCAGCCGGACGACGTCGGCCGCCGCACTCTGCAGCGTCATCAGGCTCAACTGCCGGGCGGACGCGGTGCTGCGGTCCAGCGCCACGGCACCGGTGGCGAGGCAGAAGACCGTGTCGCCGTCGGCCAGGGTGTGGCTTGGATTCAGGGCCCGGGCGAGGCCGGCGTGGGCGGCTGACGCCGTGCGCTTGCATTCGGCCTTGTCCAGGATGGCGTTGGTCGCGACGACGACGAGGGTTGTGTTGAGGTCCGGTGGCACATCCGAAACCCGGAGGCTGTCCGGTGCGGCTTTCGCCTCAGCGAACGGGAGTCCCAGCGCGTTTACTACGGCGAGCGCCCCAACGACGACCGGGCCGTCTTGGGAGATGTTGTCCAGCGTGATGGAGGCGGTGCCAAGGCCGCCTTTGTAGGTTCCCCGGCCGATGAGGGCTCCGGTGCCGGCGCCGACGTTGCCTCGTTCGACGTCGTGCCCGTCCGGGCGGGAGGCGGCGTCTGCGGTGGCGGCGTACCCCATGGCGGCGTCGGGGCGGGCGGTGAAATCGCCGCCCCGGCCCAGATCGAAGATGGCCGCCGCCGGGACGATCGGCACCACCCCGCCAGGCACCGCGAAGCCCCTCCCCTGGTCCTCGCACCAGCGCTGGGCGCCGTGGGCGGATGCCAATCCGAACGCGCTGCCCCCGGTAAGGACCACGGCGTCGACGGCGGTGCTCAGCGTGGTGGGATCCAGCGCGTCGGTCTCGTGCGTTCCGGGGCCGCCGCCGCGGACGTCAACCGAGCCGACCGAGCCCGGTGGGGGAAGCACTACGGTGACGCCGCTCAGCCAGCCGGCCCCGGTCCGGGACGCATGGCCGACGCGGATTCCGGGCACGTCTGTAATCGCTGTCATGGCTCCATTGTGCGCCCCGCTGCCGGGCAATACCGTAGCCGGGATGTCCGCAGTGGCAGGCGAACTTTGTGGAATACTGCAACCAACAAGAGGTAAACGGGCAAGGAAGCCTGACATAACAAAGCTCTGACAAGGCCTTGTGCGGGGTTCCGCCCACCAACAGTGTGGTGAAGTGTTGTTGATCCCCCGCCCAACTGCCTGCCATTGGCAGGCCTGGATCCGTTAGAGACTCCTATGACTAGACAATTGACTGACCGTCCTGCGGCTACCGCCGGGACCGTCACGCCGGGCCCGCGCAGGCGACGCTGGTCCGCCCGGACCCGCAGGGACTTCATCGTATTCCTTGGGCTGGCCCTGCCAAACCTGGCGTTGATAGCGGTGTTCACCTACCTCCCGCTCATCAACAACATCTACTACTCCACCCTGGACTGGACACTGGGCTCTGCCTCGGCCACGGTGGTCGGCTTCGACAACTACATCAACTTCTTCACCAGCGCGGACGCTCCCAAGGTGCTGGGCACCACGGCCGTCTTCACCCTCATCACGGTTGGCGGCTCCATGGTCCTCGGGCTGCTGGTGGCCCTGGCGCTGAACTCCAAGGTCCGCGGCACCACCTTCGCCCGGTCCGCCGTCTTCGCCCCCTACGTGCTGAGCGGGGTCGGTGTCGGGCTTGTCTGGCTGTTCATCTTCGATCCCGGCTACGGCGTGCTGTCCTGGCTGCTGCGCGGGATCGGCCAGCAGAGTCCGCAATGGATCAATGACCCCCAACTCTCCCTGGTCATGGTGATCATCGTCTACGTCTGGAAGAACCTCGGCTACTGCGCCGTCGTCTACCTCGCCGGCCTCCAGTCACTGCCCCAGGACGTCATGGAAGCCGCCTCGCTGGACGGCGCCAACGGGTTCCGCCGCTTCATCAACATGTCGGTCCCGTTGCTCTCCCCCACCACCTTCTTCCTGCTCATCACCACGATGCTCAGTTCCCTGCAGGCGTTCGACCTGATCCGGATCATGACCCCGCTGGGCAACGGCACGTCCACCCTGATCTATGAGGCCTACCTGCAGGCCTTCGGCGCCTTCAACCGCGCCGGTTACTCGGCCTCCATCTCCGTGGTCCTCTTCGCGATCCTCCTGATCATCACCGTGCTGCAGGTGCGGTTCGTAGAACGGAAGGTGCACTACTCGTGAGCACTCTCTCTCCCGTGAACCCGGATCCGGCCGCCAACGCCGGGGCCGCCGGCGGCCCCGAGGCGCCGCCGCAGCGCCAGCGGCCGTTTTCCCGCGCAAACCTGATCCAGACCATCGCCGGCGGCTATGTCCCGCTCATCCTTGCCACCCTCGTGGTGGTCCTTCCGCTGCTCTGGATGGTGCTGAGTTCCTTCAAGCAGCCAGGCGAGATCGTCACGATGGACCTGAAGATCCTGCCGGAAAGCGTGAACCTGGACAACTATCACGTCGCGATGACAACGGTGCCGTTTGCCCGGTTCTTCGTGAACAGCCTGATCGTCACCACCGTGGGCGCCACCGTGAAGGTCATCCTGGCCATCCTCACGGCTTACGCGCTCGTCTTTGTCCGCTTCCCCTTCAAGAACGTCATTTTCATCGTTATCCTGGTCGCGCTCATGGTGCCCCCGCAGGTCTCAATCCTGCCCAACTACATCCTGATCGCGGGCATGGGCGGGAAGAACACCCTGTGGGGGATCATCCTCCCGGGGCTGGGCACTGCATTCGGCACGTTCCTGCTGCGCCAGCACTTCATGACGCTGCCCGGCTCCATCCTCGAGGCTGCCGAGATCGATGGCGCGGGGCACTGGCGGCGGCTCTGGCAGGTCGTCGTCCCGGTCTCCGGCCCCTCCATCGCGACTGTCGCCCTGGTCACCGTGGTGAGCGAATGGAATGACTACATCTGGCCGCTCATCATCACCGACCGACCGGAAACCATGACGCTGCCCGTGGGCCTGACCCTCTTGCAGAATTCGGAAGGCAACGGCTCCGGCTGGGGCATCCTGATGGCCGGCGCGGTGCTGGTGATCGTTCCGATCCTGCTGGTCTTCGCTGCGCTGCAGCGCTACATCGTGGCAGGCCTCACGCAGGGCAGCGTCACCGGGTGACGCCACCACAGAAGCTTCCAGCCGCCCGCCCCCAAAGCATCCCAACATCACAACGAGTTACCACTTTTGAGAGGATCCACCATGGCAATTAATCTTGACCGCAGACACTTCCTTGGCCTGGCCGGCGCGGGCGCAGGAGCCGCGGCCCTGGCGGCCTGCGGGGGCCCCTCCACGGGAGGCGGCACCGCGGCCACAGGCACGGCGGACATCGACTTCAGCGGCGTGAAGCCGGCCTCGTCCTTCGATTTCTGGACCAACCACCCGGGCAAGTCCCAGGAGGTTGAAAAGGCGATCATCGAAAAGTTCCAGGCGAAGTTCCCCGAGATCAAGGTCAACCTGATCACCGCGGGGGCCAACTACGAGGAAATCGCGCAGAAGTTCCAGACGTCGCAGGCCGCGAAGTCGGCCCTGCCGGGCCTCGTGGTCCTCTCCGATGTCTGGTGGTTCCGGTACTTCACCAACGGCAACATCATCCCGCTCGACAGCCTGATCAAGCAGCTGGACATCAAGGTCGACGACTTCCAGAAGTCGCTCGTCGCGGACTACCAGTACGCCGACAAGCAGTGGGCGCTCCCCTACGGCCGCTCCACCCCGCTGTTCTACTACAACAAGGACCACTTCAAGGCCGCGGGCCTGCCGGACCGGGCACCGAAGACCTGGCAGGAGTTCGGCGAATGGGCGCCGAAGCTCAAGGCAAGCTCCGGCGCGCAGTACGCCTACATCTACCCTGCGCTGGCCGGATATGCCGGCTGGACCCTGCAGAACAACCTCTGGGGCTGGGGCGGCAGCTGGTCCAACGAGTGGACCATCAACTGTGATTCCCCCGAGTCGGTGGAGGCTCTCCAGTGGGCCCAGGACTCGATCTACAAGGGCAAGTGGGCCGGTGTCTCCTCCAAGGAGGCCGCGGATGACTTCGCCGCCGGCATTACCTCCACCACGATCGCCTCCACCGGTTCACTGCTGGGTGTGCTGAGCTCGGCCAAGTTCAACGTCGGCGTCGGCTTCCTGCCGGGCGGCCCCAAGAACGAAACCGGCGTCTGCCCCACCGGCGGCGCCGGGCTCGGCATCCCCAGCGGTGTCAGCAAGGAGGTCCAGCTTGCTGCGGCGACCTTCCTGAAGTTCATGACCGAGCCGGAGAACACCGCGGCGTTCTCGGCTGCCACCGGTTACATGCCGACCCGGACCTCCGCAGATATGACCGCGGTGCTCGCCAAGACGCCGCAGATCAAGACCGCCATCGACCAGCTCGCGGTCACCCGGGTGCAGGACAACGCCCGGGTGTTCCTGCCGGGCGCTGACCAGGAAATGGCGAAGGCGGCCGCGGCGATCCTCACGCAGCAGGGCGATGTCAAGGCCACCATGACCGCGCTCAAGGGCACCCTCGAAGGGATCTACACCAAGGACGTGAAGCCGAAGCTGAAGAGCTGACGCTGTTCTCCCTGCCTGACGATACGACGAATCCCTGGCGACGCTGGTAATCCAGCGTCGCCAGGGATTCGTCGTCTCACGGCCGGTCCGGCGCGTCGCCGTGCCGCCACGACGGGGGTCCTAGGGAATCGGGACGGGTACGACGCCGAGCGGCGCCAGCTTCGCGGCTCCCCCGTCGGGCGCGGAAAGCACCCAGATGCCCTTGTCGTGCACCGCAACGGAGTGCTCCCACTGGCAGGAGCGCTTCCCGTCCGTGGTGACGACGGTCCAGTCGTCGTCGAGGGTGGCGGTTTCGATACTGCCGCGGACCAGCATGGGTTCGATGGCAAGGCACAGCCCTGGACGGATCTTGGGCCCGCGGTGGCCCGTGCGGTAGTTCAGCACGTCCGGCGCCATGTGCATCTCGGAGCCGATGCCGTGGCCCACGTAGTCCTCCAGGATGCCCAGCGGCTTGCCCGGAACCGAGGAGACATAATCGTCGACGGCGTTGCCGATATCACCGACGAACTTGCCGGTGGCCAGCGCCGCGATGCCGCGCCACATGGCCGCCTCGGTGACGTCGGAGAGCCGCTGGTCCTCCGGGTCGGCCGTGCCCACGATGACTGTCCGGGCCGAGTCGGAGTGCCAGCCGTCCACGATGGCGCCGCCGTCAATCGAGATGATGTCCCCGTCCTGCAGGACACGGTCGCCCGGGATGCCGTGCACCACTTCCTCGTTCACCGAGGTGCAGATGGTGGCCGGAAAGCCGTGGTAGCCGAGGAAGTTGGACTTCGCGCCGGCGTCCTGCAGCACGCCGGCGAACACGGCGTCGAGGTCACGGGTGGTCACTCCGGGCACGGCTGCCCCCACGGCGGCGTCGAGCGCGCGGCTCAGCACCAGCCCGGCGTCGTGCATGGTCCGCATCTGAGCGTTGGTCTTGTATTCAATGCGGGGCTGGCCGAATGCCATCCTCAGCGTCCTTTCGATGGTGCCGCGCGGCCCGGTGAGGGGTGTGCGGACAAATGGCTGAGGCTCCTCCCGGCAATGCGGGAGGAGCCTCGGTAGTTACGGGCCCGGATCAGGCGGACTGTGCCGCTTTGATGGCCTGCATGACGCGGTCGGTGACCTCGTCGATGCCGCCGATGCCGTCGACCTGGGTCAGGATGCCCCGCTCGGCATACTTGGCCACCACGGCTTCCGTCTGGCCATGGTAGAGGTCAAGCCGGTGGCGGATGACGGCTTCGTTGTCATCGCTGCGTCCGGTGTCCTTCGCACGGCCCAGCAGGCGGGTGACGAGTTCCTCGTCGTCGGCCGTCAGCTGCAGGACGACGTCGAGCTTCTGGTCGCCGTCGGCGAGGATCGCGTCGAGGTAGTCCACCTGCGCGGTGGTCCGCGGGTAACCGTCGAGCAGGAAGCCGGCTTCGACGTCGGCCTCGGTGAGGCGGTCCCGGACCATCTTGTTGGTCACGCTGTCCGGGACGAAGTCGCCCGCGTCCATGTACTTCTTGGCTTCGATGCCGAGCGGCGTCTCACCCTTGACGTTGGCACGGAAGATGTCGCCGGTGGAGATCGCAACAACGCCGAGGCGCTCCGAAATACGTTCCGCCTGTGTCCCCTTGCCGGAACCCGGAGGTCCGATAATCAACATTCTCGTCATCGCAAAAGCCCTTCGTAGTGACGCTGCTGTAGCTGCGCATCAATCTGCTTGACGGTCTCCAAACCTACGCCCACCATGATCAGGATCGAGGTGCCACCGAACGGGAAGTTCTGGTTGGCGTTGATCAGGACCAAGGCAATCAGCGGGATCAGGGCCACAAAGCCCAGATAGATCGCGCCGGGCAGGGTGATCCTGGAAAGCACATACTGCAGGTAGTCCGCGGTCGGCTTGCCGGCACGGATACCCGGAATGAAGCCGCCGTACTTCTTCATGTTGTCAGAAACTTCCTCAGGGTTGAAAGTGATCGCAACATAGAAGTAAGTGAAGAACACAATCATGGCGAAGTACAGGGCCATGTAGATGGGGTGGTCACCGCGGGTCAGGTTGTTGCTGATCCACTCAACCCAGGGAGCCACGGGCTCGCCCGGTTTGGGCTGGTTGAACTGTGAGATCAGGCCCGGCAGGTACAGCATCGAGGAGGCGAAGATGACGGGCACGACGCCGGCCATGTTCACCTTGATGGGAATGTAAGTGCTGGTGCCGCCCACGGTGCGGCGGCCGATCATGCGCTTGGCGTACTGCACGGGGATGCGGCGCTGGGACTGCTCCACGAAGACAACCAGCGCCACAGTCAGCAGGCCGATGACCAGGACCATAAAGAAGGTGCCCGGGCCCTGGGCCTTCCAAATGGCGCCGAGGGAGGTGGGGAAGCCTGCGGCGATCGAGGTGAAGATGAGCAACGACATGCCGTTGCCCACGCCCTTCTCGGTGACAAGCTCGCCCATCCACATGATCAGGCCGGTTCCGGCCGTCAGGGTGATGATGATCAGGATCGTGGTGATGATGCTGGAGTCCGGGATGATCGGCAGCTGGCAGTTCGGCAACAGCTGGCCGGAACGCGCGAGCGACACCAGCGTCGTGGCGTTCAGGAGGCCCAGGGCGATCGTCAGGTAACGGGTGTACTGCGTCAGCTTGGACTGGCCCGAGGCGCCCTCGTCGTAGAGCTGCTGGAACCGGGGAATAACCACGCGGAGCAGCTGGACGATGATGCTGGCCGTGATGTACGGCATGATCCCGAGCGCGAAGATTGAGACCTGCAGCAATGCACCGCCGCTGAACAGGTTGACGAGCTGGTAGATCCCGCCCGAGGTCTGACCGTTCTGCAAGCATTGCTGGACATTCTGGTAGTTCACACCAGGCGAGGGGATGAAGGCACCCAAGCGGAAGATTGTGATGATTCCCAGCGTGAACAACAACTTGCGTCGCAGATCAGGCGTGCGAAAGGCCCGGCCAAATGCGCTAAGCAAGCGTCCTCCTGAGTAATAAGTAAAGTCGTGTGAGATAGGTCAAATAAACCCAACAACCGAGTCTAACGGGTGGATGCGTCCGGCGAACAATCGGCATGGCCCGGAAAATGAAAAAACTCCCGGCACCGGGGGCCTTAGCCCCACGGTGCCGGGAGTTCCAACAACGGGCGAGTGCCCCGCCGCCTCCTTAGAGGGCAGTGGTGCTTCCGCCTGCTGCGGCAATCTTCTCTGCGGCGCTGGTCGAGAATGCGTGGACGGTGACGTCAACCTTGACGGTGATGTCGCCGGTGCCCAGCACCTTGACGGGCTGGTTCTTGCGAACGGCACCCTTTTCGACCAGGTTCTCCACGGTGACTGCGCCACCTTCCGGGAACAGCTCGTTGAGCTTGTCCAGGTTTACAACCTGGTACTCAACCCGGAACGGGTTCTTGAAGCCGCGCAGCTTCGGCAGGCGCATGTGCAGCGGCAGCTGGCCGCCGGCAAAGCCAGCCTTGATCTGGTAGCGGGCCTTCGTACCCTTGGTACCGCGACCAGCGGTCTTACCCTTGGAACCTTCACCACGACCAACGCGGGTCTTGGCGGTCTTGGCACCCGGGGCGGGACGCAGGTGGTGAACCTTCAGTGCGTTCTGCTTCTCAGCAGCGGCGCCCTGTGCCTTCTCGGCGGTGTTCTTCTCTGCCATTTACTTCGCCTCCTCTACCTTTACCAGGTGCGGAACCGTGTTGAGCATTCCGACGGTCACGGCGTCAGCGGTGCGGACAACGGTGTGTCCGATCCGCTTCAGGCCGAGGGACCGAAGGGTGTCGCGCTGGTTCTGCTTGCCGCCAATGGCGGACTTGATCTGAGTGATCTCCAACTGAGCGTCGGAGGGAATCAGGTTCTTAGCCATGACTCAGACACCTGCCTTCTGGTTCAGGAGCGCCTTCACCATTGCCGGCGGAGCGACCTCATCGAGCGGGAGGCCGCGGCGTGCTGCCACTGCTGCCGGCTCTTCGAGGCGCTTCAGTGCGTCAACAGTCGCGTGAACGATGTTGATGGCGTTGGAGGAACCGAGCGACTTGGAGAGGATGTCGTGGATGCCCACGCACTCCAGTACTGCACGGACCGGACCGCCGGCGATAACACCGGTACCGGCGGAGGCCGGACGCAGCATAACAACGCCTGCGGCGGCTTCACCCTGAACGCGGTGCGGGATGGTGCTGCCGATGCGCGGAACGCGGAAGAAGGACTTCTTGGCCTCTTCGACACCCTTCGCAATGGCGGCGGGAACTTCCTTGGCCTTGCCGTAGCCGACGCCGACCATACCGTTGCCGTCACCGACGACGACGAGGGCGGTGAAGCTGAAGCGACGACCACCCTTGACGACCTTGGAAACGCGGTTGATGGTTACGACGCGCTCTACGAACTGGCTCTTCTCGGCTTCGCGGCCGCCGTCGCGGCCACCACGGCCACCACGGCCCTGGCCGCGGTCGCCACGCTCGCCACGACGGGCGCCACCACGGCGGTCGTCAGTGGTAGCAGGCGCAGCGGTCTCAGCTGCCGGAGCAGCTACAGCTTCAGTCACCTGAATGTCCTTTTCGTTATTTTCGGTCACAGTGCCAGCCCACCTTCACGTGCGCCGTCAGCGACGGCGGCGATCCGGCCGTGGTACTTGTTACCACCGCGGTCGAAGACAACAGCTTCGATCCCTGCAGCCTTGGCGCGCTCGGCGACGAGCTCGCCAACGCGCTTGGCCTTGGCGGTCTTGTCACCGTCGAATGCACGAAGGTCGGCTTCCAGAGTGGACGCGCTCGCTACGGTCAGGCCCTTGGTGTCATCGACAACCTGGACGAATACGTGGCGTGCGGAACGGTTGACGACCAGACGCGGACGTACAGCCGTACCGGAGATGCGCTTGCGGATACGAAGCTGGCGGCGGCTGCGCTGGGCAGACTTGCTCTTGTTCGTACGCTTCTTGTTAATTGCGATGGCCATGGTTACTTACCAGCCTTTCCGACCTTGCGGCGGATGACTTCGCCGGCGTAGCGGATGCCCTTGCCCTTATAGGGGTCCGGCTTCCGCAGCTTGCGAATGTTGGCAGCAACCTCGCCGACCTGCTGCTTGGAGATACCTGAAACAGAGAGCTTGGTCGGGGTCTCAACTGCAAAGGTGATGCCGTTCGGAGCCGAGACGTTGACCGGGTGGCTGTAGCCCAGAGCGAACTCCAGGTCAGAACCCTTGGCCTGGACGCGGTAACCGGTACCGACAATCTCAAGCTTCTTCTCGTAGCCTGCGGTAACGCCCTGGATCATGTTGGCGATCAGGGTGCGGGTCAGGCCGTGCAGCGAACGGGAGGCGCGCTCGTCGTTCGGGCGGGCGACAGTCAGGGTGCCTTCTTCCAGGGTGACCTCGATCGGGCTGGCCACAGTGTGGCTCAGCTCGCCCTTGGAACCCTTGACGCTGACGACAGAGCCGTCAACCTTGACCTCAACGCCGGCAGGAACGGTGATGGGGAGACGTCCAATACGTGACATTATTCTCTTCCTTTCCCGTTACCAGACGTAAGCGAGGACTTCGCCGCCCACGCCCTTCTTGCCGGCCTGCTTGTCAGTCAGGAGGCCGGAAGAGGTGGACAGGATTGCGATACCCAGGCCACCCAGCACGTGCGGCAGGTTGGTGGACTTTGCGTAAACGCGCAGTCCCGGCTTGGAAATACGACGAACGCCAGCGATGGAACGCTCGCGGTTCGGACCGAACTTGAGCTCGAGGGTCAGCTTCTTGCCAACCTCCGCGTCTTCTTCCTTCCAGGAGGCAATGAAGCCTTCTGCCTTCAGGATGTCAGCAACGCGTGCCTTGAGCTTGCTGTAAGGCATAGACACGGAATCGTGGTATGCCGAGTTTGCATTGCGCAGACGCGTAAGCATATCTGCGACAGGATCTGTCATAGTCATGTGGGCTCTTGCCCTTCCTCATAACGGTTTCCGCTGCCCTGGCAACAAAGCCAGTCAGTCGGACCTTTTACGTAGCTAGATTAATCTTCGGTCTTGAACGGGAAGCCAAGCGCCTTGAGCAGCGCGCGGCCTTCGTCGTCGGTCTTGGCGGTGGTCACGACGGTGATGTCCATGCCGCGAACGCGGTCAATGGAATCCTGGTCGATCTCATGGAACATAACCTGCTCGGTCAGACCGAAGGTGTAGTTGCCGTTGCCGTCGAACTGCTTGCCGCTGAGGCCCCGGAAGTCGCGGATACGCGGCAGTGCCAGCGTGACCAGACGGTCCAGGAATTCCCACATGCGGTCGCCACGCAGAGTTGCGTGCGCACCGATCGGCATGCCTTCGCGCAGCTTGAACTGTGCGATCGACTTGCGGGCTTTGGTTACCTGCGGCTTCTGGCCGGTGATCAGGGTCAGATCGCGGACAGCGCCGTCGATCAGCTTGGAGTCCTTGGCGGCATCTCCAACACCCATGTTCACAACGACCTTCACCAGACGGGGAACCTGGTTGACGTTCTCGTACTTGAATTCCTCAACGAGCGAGCTCTTGATGGAATCCGCGTACTTGGTCTTCAGACGAGGAACGATCTTGCTTGCCGGAGTCTCGAGAGTCTCAGTCATTAGATGTCCTTCCCTGAGCTCTTGGCCACGCGGACACGCACTTCGCGCTTCACGCCATCGCGCTCAACGGTCTCGGTGCGGAAACCGACGCGGGTGGGCTTCTTGGTGGAGGGGTCAACCAGAGCCACGTTGGAGATGTGGATTGAAGCCTCAACGACCTCGATGCCACCGGTCTTGGTGCCGCGCTGCGACTGACCGACCTTGGTGTGCTTGGTTACGCGGTTAATGCCTTCGACCAACACGCGGTTGGTCTCCGGGAAAACGCGCAGAACCTTGCCCTGCTTGCCACGGTCGCCGCCGCGCTCAGCCTTGGCGCCAGTGATGACCTGAACGAGGTCACCCTTTTTGATCTTAGCCATGGACTAGAGCACCTCCGGAGCCAGAGAAACGATCTTCATGAACTTCTTATCGCGAAGTTCACGACCAACCGGTCCGAAGATACGGGTACCGCGGGGGTCACCGTCGTTCTTCAGGATCACAGCTGCGTTCTCGTCAAACTTGATGTAGGAACCATCCGCACGGCGGCGTTCCTTCTTGGTACGGACGATGACAGCCTTGACGACGTCGCCCTTCTTTACGTTGCCGCCCGGAATTGCGTCCTTGACGGTAGCGACGATCACGTCGCCAATGCCTGCGTAGCGACGGCCAGATCCACCGAGAACGCGAATGGTAAGGATTTCCTTAGCACCCGTGTTGTCGGCGACCTTGAGTCGCGACTCCTGCTGAATCACTATTTACTCCTTGCGTCGCGCCGGTTCTCAGACCGAAAATCTTCCTACGGAATGAGCCTTGCGGAACGGTTGATCGGGGTGTCTCTTGACCTGCCTGGATTTTGCCAGACCAGGCCTAAACGCCCGTGCCAAAAACAGTTGCTTCCCATGCGCGCGGGGCGCGAGGGGGCACTATGCCGTGGCACGATTGTTTACGAGGTTGATGATGACGCACGAAAGGCGCCATACAAACTCAAAATCTTAGCACGTTTCCGCCACATCCCCATATCACAGCTGCCGGTCGCCCGCCCACAACGCGCGAACGGACACTTGAGGCCCGCCTGCTCCTCCCCCACAAAGCGCGAACGGACACTTGAGGCCCCAGGGGCGGCCACGCGCGGGGCCGCAAGTGTACGTTCGCGCGTGGGCCTGGGCGCGAAGTGTACGTTCCGCGCGTGTGGCGGGGCGTCGGGTGGGGGCCGCGGGCCGGGAGCGGCCGACGCCGTCACTCAGGACCGTCTTTTGGCCCGCCCTCCGCCGCCCTCCCCCGCAAACCCGGCCCGCCGGCGTCGTACTCTAGCTGAACGCTGGAAGGGATGCCCCAGGGGGCCGGGCGCCCGGGAACGAGGAAACCCCCGCTCCCAGGAGGGAACGGGGGTTTCGGCGCAGATCCCCTTGCGGGGCAGCTGCAGGTGTTACTTGGCCTTCTCGAGGATCTCCACCAGGCGCCACCGCTTGGTAGCGGACAGCGGGCGGGTCTCGGCGAGGAGAACGAGGTCGCCGATGCCGGCGGAGTTCTCTTCGTCGTGAGCCTTGATCTTCGTGTTGCGGCGCATCACCTTGCCGTAAAGGGCGTGCTTCACGCGGTCTTCGACCTGGACAACGATGGTCTTTTCCATCTTGTCCGAGACGACGTAGCCGCGCTTCGTCTTACGGTAACCGCGCTCGTCAGCCTTGGCTGCGTCGGAAACAGTTTCCGTCACGTTCTCGTCCTTTTCACTCACTTGGCATCCTCCTCGGTCTCAACCGTTTCAGCCTTGTCAGCCTTCTTGGTTGCAGCCTTCTTGGACTTCTTTTCTTCCTTGGCTTCCACAACCGGTGCGGCAACCTCGGCACGAATGCCCAGCTCGCGCTCACGGAGAACGGTGTAGATGCGTGCGATGTCCTTCTTTACCGCGCGCAGACGACCGTGGTTCTCCAGCTGTCCGGTGGCGGACTGGAAACGCAGGTTGAACAGCTCTTCCTTGGCCTTGCGGAGTTCTTCAACGAGACGCTCGTTGTCGAAACCGTCCAGCTGTGCGGATGCAAGTTCCTTGGATCCTACTGCCATTTCTACTCACCACCTTCGCGACGCACAATGCGTGCCTTCAACGGCAGCTTGTGGATTGCCAGGCGCAGGGCCTCGCGAGCTACCTCTTCACTGACACCGGAGAGTTCGAAGAGAACCCGGCCCGGCTTGACGTTTGAGACCCACCATTCCGGAGAACCCTTACCGGAACCCATACGGGTTTCGGCAGGCTTCTTCGTCAGCGGACGGTCCGGGTAGATGTTGATCCAGACCTTGCCGCCACGCTTGATGTGGCGGGTCATCGCGATACGGGCTGATTCGATCTGACGGTTGGTGACGTAGGCCGGGCTCAGAGCCTGGATACCCCACTCACCGAACGAGACCTCGGTGCCGCCCGTGGCAGCGCCGGAACGACCCGGGTGGTGCTGCTTACGGTGCTTTACTCGACGCGGGATAAGCATTTAAGCCTGTCCTCCTTCTACTGCCGGTGCAGCTGCTTCGACAGCCGGAGCTTCGGCAGCAGCGGGTGCAGCCTCGGCCGGGCGGTCGTTACGACGACGGCGGTCACCACGGTCAGCGCCACCCGGGCGGCCCGGACGATCGCTGGCACCACGGCCGCGGGACGGGGCAGCAGCTGCCTGCTGAGCCAGTTCCTTGGCGGTGACGTCACCCTTGTAGATCCAGACCTTCACGCCGATGCGGCCGAAGGTGGTCTTGGCCTCGTAGAAGCCGTAGTCGATGTTCGCGCGGAGGGTGTGCAGGGGCACACGGCCTTCGCGGTAGAACTCCGAGCGGGACATTTCTGCGCCACCCAGTCGACCCGAGCAAGCGATACGGATGCCCTTGGCACCGGCACGCTGCGCGGACTGCATTGCCTTCTTCATCGCACGGCGGAAAGCCACGCGGGAAGTCAGCTGCTCTGCAACGCCCTGGGCAACAAGCTGCGCTTCCATCTCGGGGTTCTTGACCTCGAGGATGTTCAGCTGGACCTGCTTGCCCGTGAGCTTTTCGAGCTCGCCGCGGATGCGGTCTGCTTCGGCGCCGCGGCGGCCGATCACGATGCCCGGACGTGCCGTGTGGATATCCACGCGGACACGGTCGCGGGTGCGCTCGATCTCAACCTTGGCGATACCGGCGCGCTCCATGCCCGTGGACATGAGCTGGCGGATGCGGATGTCTTCGCGAACGAAGTCCTTGTACCGCTGGCCGGCCTTGGTGCTGTCGGCGAACCAGTGCGATACGTGATCGGTGGTGATACCGAGTCGGAACCCGTGCGGGTTAACTTTCTGTCCCACTTAGCGAGCCTCCTCTTTCTCCGGGGTAGCGACTACCACGGTGATGTGGCTCGTGCGCTTCTTGATCTGAAATGCACGACCCTGGGCACGCGGCTGGAACCGCTTCATGGTCGGGCCTTCATCAACAAACGCTTCGCTGATGATGAGGTCACCTTCGTCAAACGCCACGCCGTCGCGGTCCGCGAGGACCCGGGCGTTGGAGATTGCCGACTGAACTACCTTGAATACCGGCTCAGAAGCTGCCTGCGGGGCAAACTTCAGAATTGCCAGAGCCTCGTTCGCTTGCTTACCACGAACAAGGTTGACGACGCGCCGGGCCTTCATAGGCGTTACGCGGATGTGACGCGCAATTGCCTTGGCTTCCATTGCTTTCCTTCTCTCGTCTTTGACGTAAGTGCAGGCGCCTAGCGGCGCTTGCCCTTACGGTCGTCCTTGACATGGCCGCGGAATGTCCGCGTGGGAGCGAATTCGCCGAGCTTGTGCCCGACCATCGACTCAGTGACAAACACCGGGATGTGCTTGCGTCCGTCGTGCACGGCGATCGTGTGGCCGAGCATGTCGGGGACGATCATCGAACGGCGGGACCAGGTCTTAATGACGTTCTTGGTGCCCTTTTCGTTTTCCCTGGCTACCTTCACAAAGAGGTGCTGGTCAACGAAAGGACCTTTTTTCAGGCTGCGTGGCATGTGTCCAGGCTCCTATCGCTTGTTCTTGCCAGTACGACGGCGACGAACAATAAGCTTGTCGCTCTCTTTGTTGGGACGGCGGGTGCGGCCTTCGCGCTTACCGTTCGGGTTGACGGGGTGACGTCCACCGGACGTCTTACCCTCGCCACCACCGTGCGGGTGGTCGACCGGGTTCATGGCGACACCACGGACGGTCGGGCGGACGCCCTTCCAGCGCATACGGCCGGCCTTACCCCAGTTGATGTTCGACTGCTCGGCGTTGCCGACCTCGCCGACGGTTGCGCGGCAGCGCACGTCAACGTTGCGGATTTCGCCGGAAGGCAGACGCAGCTGGGCGAAACGGCCTTCCTTTGCAACGAGCTGGATCGATGCGCCGGCGGAGCGGCCCATCTTGGCGCCGCCACCCGGACGCAGTTCAACTGCGTGGATTACGGTACCGACCGGGATGTTGCGCAGCGGAAGGTTGTTGCCGGGCTTGATGTCAGCGTCGGCACCCGCTTCCACGGTGTCACCCTGGGCCAGCTTGTTCGGGGCGATGATGTAACGCTTGGTGCCATCAACGTAGTGCAGGAGGGCGATGCGAGCCGTGCGGTTCGGATCGTACTCGATTTCGGCAACGCGGGCGTTGACGCCGTCCTTGTCGTGGCGACGGAAGTCGATCAGACGGTACTGGCGCTTGTGTCCACCACCCTTGTGACGGGTCGTGATCTTACCGGTGTTGTTACGGCCACCCTTTTTCGGGAGGGGACGTACCAACGACTTTTCCGGCGTCGACCGCGTGATTTCGGTGAAGTCCGCTACGCTCGAGCCACGACGGCCCGGGGTAGTCGGCTTGTACTTACGGATTCCCATAATTTATTTCCTCGTTAAAGTGGTCTCCGCTACGAGAGCGGACCGCCGAAGATGTCGATAGTGCCTTCTTTGAGGCTCACAATGGCACGCTTGGTGTTCTTGCGGGTACCCCATCCGAATTTGGTGCGCTTGCGCTTACCGGCACGGTTGATGGTGTTGATCGATTCGACCTTGACGGAGAAAATCTTCTCCACGGCCAGCTTGATCTCGGTCTTGTTCGAGCGGGGGTCCACCAGGAAGGTGTACTTGCCCTCGTCGATCAGGCCGTAGCTCTTTTCCGAAACGACGGGTGCAAGCACGACGTCGCGCGGGTCTTTGATGGTGGCTGCGCTCACTTGGCATCCTCCTCGTTCTTTGCAGCCTTGTCAGCAACGAATGCTTCGTAGGCAGCCTTGGTGAAGACTACGTCGTCAGAAACGAGCACGTCGTAGGTGTTCAGCTGGTCTGCGTACAGAACGTGAACATCCTCGAGGTTGCGCACGGAGAGTGCAGCAACATCGTTGGCGCGGTCGATGACAACGAGCAGGTTCTTGCGCTCGGAGACGCCACGCAGCGTTGCCAGTGCTTCACGGGAGGACGGCTTGGTGCCGGCGACCAGTTCAGCAACGACGTGGATGCGGCCGTTGCGGGCGCGGTCAGAGAGAGCGCCGCGCAGGGCAGCAGCAATCATCTTCTTGGGGGTGCGCTGGCTGTAGTCACGCGGCGTCGGGCCGTGGACAATGCCACCACCGGTCATGTGAGGAGCACGGATGGAACCCTGACGGGCGCGGCCGGTGCCCTTCTGCTTGAACGGCTTGCGACCTGCACCGGAAACTTCGGCGCGGGTCTTGGTCTTGTGGGTACCCTGGCGAGCAGCAGCGAGCTGTGCAACGACGACCTGGTGCAGCAGCGGCACGTTGGTCTGTACGTCGAAGATCTCTGCAGGCAGGTCAACCTTGACAGTGCTAGTCATTGAACTAGGCTCCCTTCACGGCGGTGCGTACGAGTACGACCTGGCCGCGGGCGCCGGGGACGGCACCCTTGATCAGGAGCAGCGACTTCTCGACGTCAACCGCGTGGACCGTGAGGTTCAGCGTGGTGTGACGAACGGCGCCCATGCGGCCGGCCATTTTCATGCCCTTGAAGACGCGGCTCGGGGTGGATGCGCCACCGATGGAACCGGGCTTACGGTGGTTCTTGTGGGCACCGTGGGAAGCTCCAACGCCGTGGAAGCCGTGACGCTTCATAACACCGGCGAAGCCCTTACCCTTGGTGGTGCCAACGACGTCGATCTTCTGGCCGGCTTCGAAGAGCTCAACGGAGAGCTCCTGGCCCAGCTCGTAAGAGTCAGCATCTGCAGTGCGCAGTTCTACGACGTGGCGGCGAGGCGTGACGCCTGCCTTTTCAAAGTGACCAGCCAGCGGCTTGGTGACCTTGCGGGGGTCGATCTGGCCGTAGCCGATCTGAACGGCGACGTAGCCATCAGTCTCTGCGTTGCGCAGCTGCGTGATGACGTTCGAGTCAGCCTGGACCACAGTGACGGGGATGAGCTTGTTGTTCTCGTCCCAGACCTGGGTCATGCCGAGCTTCGTGCCCAGCAGGCCCTTTACGTTACGGGTTGCGGTCATAGTCTCTCAGCACCTCCCTAAAGCTTGATTTCGATGTTCACGTCGGCCGGCAGGTCGAGACGCATGAGCGAATCAACAGCCTTGGGCGTGGGATCGATGATGTCGATAAGACGCTTGTGCGTGCGCATTTCAAAGTGCTCGCGGCTGTCCTTGTACTTGTGCGGAGAGCGGATTACGCAGTAAATGTTCTTCTCCGTCGGCAGCGGCACGGGGCCAACTACAGTTGCGCCTGCGCGCGTGACCGTCTCAACGATCTTCCGTGCTGAAACGTCAATGACCTCGTGGTCGTATGACTTCAGCCGGATGCGGATTTTTTGTCCCGCCATGTCGCCTGACTCTCTTTCAGTCTGTGCTTCCCCTGTTTAGGGCTGCCCTGTTTACTTACTCGTTGTATGGCTGCCGAAGCATTTGAAGTCGTAACTACCACCCGCCGCACAAGCTGAATCCGGATGGATCCGGGTTCCTCAACCTGCCGACGCAACCGACCCCCGCGGTCGGGCGTGTCGCGCTGTGCACGCGTACTCGTCCGCAGTTCCTTGGGAAGTGGGTTATGTTTGGGCTCTTACTTGGACCCTGACACCCGGCATTATCCGAATCGGGACGCGAAAGAGCGCTTGAACAACTCATCTAGTATGCCGGAATTATTCGTCAGAAGCGAATCAGTCCCGGCTGCGCCGCACCCGCCCGTCCCCACTATTGGTCCGGCCGGCGCCCGGTCATTGCCTTCAGCAACGGCCGATACGAAGATAGGGGCATGACCGTGCAGGATTCCCCCGCCGTCCAGGCCCTCGCTGCCAAGCTCCGGCCTGGCTTCAAGCTGGGGGTGGCCTCCGCCGCCTTCCAAATCGAAGGTGCCCTCGCGGCCGGAGGCCGCGGGCCCTCCGGTTGGGACGCCTTTGCCGAAAAGCCCGGCAGCATCCAGGACGGCCACTCCCCCGCCGTCGCTTGCGACCACTACAACCGCTCGGACGAAGATATCCGGCTGATGCGCGAACTCGGCATCGACTCCTACCGCTTCTCCATCTCGTGGCCCAGGATCCAACCGGACGGCACCGGTCCGTTCAATACCGAGGGCCTCGACTTCTACGACCGGCTGATCGACCGGCTCCTCGAGGCCGGCATCTCGCCGATGGCCACGCTGTACCACTGGGACACGCCGCTTCCGCTGGAACACCGGGGCGGCTGGATGAACCGGACGACGGCGGAGCGCTTCGCCGAGTACAGCGCCGCCGCCGGCGCCCGGTTCGGCGACCGGGTTGCCCAGTGGGTGACCCTGAACGAGCCGGCCTCAGTCACCCTCAACGGCTATGCCCTGGGCGTGCACGCACCGGGCCACGACCTGCTCTTCGACGCGCTGCCCTCGGTCCACCACCAGCTCCTGGCGCACGGACTCGCCGTGCAGGCGTTGCGGGCCGCAGGCGTCACCGGAACGGTCGGCGTCACCAACCTGCACTCCCCCGTCCGGCCGGCGTCAGGCTCTATGACAGATCGGCTGCTGGCCAAGGTCTTTGACCTGGGGCTGAACCGCATTTACGCCGACCCGATCCTGCTGGGGACCTACCCTAAGCCTCCGCTGGTGGCCCGGCCCTGGTTCCGTTCGCTCGGCAAGATCTCCGACGCGGACCTGCACACCATCCACCAGCCGCTGGACTTCTACGGGCTCAACTACTACTACCCGGTGAAGGTGGCCACCGGCCGCGGCCCCGCGGACAGCCCGGTCGGCACCGCCGAGGCGATGCTGCGCCTGCCCTTCCACTTCGCCGCCTTCCCGGAGTACGAAACCACCGGCTTCGGCTGGCCGGTTGCCCCCGACCATCTGGGCGCGCTGCTGCGGGAAATGAAAGACCGGTACGGCGACGCGCTCCCGCCGCTGTACATCACGGAGAGCGGGGCGAGCTTCCCCGAGCCGGACCATGTGGACGGGCCAATCCCCGACGTCGGCCGGATCAGCTACCTCGCGGACCACCTGGGCCACGCTCTTGCGGCGACCGCCCCCGGCGGGATCGCGGACGACGTCGAACTTCTCGGATACTACGTATGGACCCTGATGGACAATTTCGAATGGGCGGCCGGCTACTCCCAACGTTTTGGCCTGGTCCACGTCGACTTCGATACCCAGGCGAGAACCCCAAAGGAGTCCTACTACTGGTACCAGGCGCTCAGCCGGGCACGGCCCGGTTCCCCCGCCCGCTGAGCGGTCCGGCCACCGCAGCCGCGCCGCTACCGGTTCTTATTGGCGCGGTCGATGCGCTTTGCGCGGTCGATTTCGTGACGGAAGTACTTCTTGGCCCACAGGCCGCCCGCGACGACGGCGGCCAGCACCGCCAGGAAAATGATCCATTCCATGCCGGACTCCTTTCTTCACCGCCAACGGTAGCAGGGGTTAAAAGGAACAGCCCCGCTGCAAGGCAGCGGGGCTGTTCCTTTCGTCACGGCGGCCGTCAGACGGCCGGACCGATCAGGAGTTCAAGCTCAGATCAGCGAGTAGTTACTTGATGATCTTGGTGACGCGTCCCGAACCAACGGTGCGGCCGCCTTCGCGGATTGCGAAGCCGAGGCCCTCTTCCATTGCGATCGGCTGGATGAGCGCAACGGTCATCTCAGTGTTGTCGCCGGGCATAACCATTTCCGTGCCTTCCGGCAGGGTGATAACGCCGGTTACGTCCGTGGTGCGGAAGTAGAACTGCGGGCGGTAGTTGGAGTAGAACGGGTTGTGACGTCCGCCTTCGTCCTTGGAGAGGATGTAGACGTTGGCCTCGAAGTCGGTGTGCGGGGTGATGGAACCCGGCTTGACGACAACCTGGCCACGCTCGACATCGTCGCGCTTCAGACCGCGGAGCAGGAGGCCACAGTTCTCGCCGGCCCATGCTTCGTCGAGCTGCTTGTGGAACATCTCGATACCGGTAACCGTGGTCTTCTGGACCGGGCGGATGCCGACGATCTCGACCTCAGAGTTGATCGCGAGGGTTCCACGCTCGGCGCGGCCCGTAACAACGGTGCCACGGCCGGTGATCGTGAAGACGTCTTCGATCGGCATCAGGAACGGCTTGTCGCGGTCACGAACCGGGTCCGGAACGGACTCGTCGACGGCAGCCATCAGGTCCTCAACGGACTTGACCCACTCCGGGTCGCCTTCCAGAGCCTTCAGGCCCGAAACGCGGACAACCGGCGCTTCGTCGCCATCGAAGCCCTGCGAGCTGAGGAGCTCACGAACTTCCATTTCGACGAGGTCGAGGAGTTCCTCGTCATCGACCATGTCAGCCTTGTTCAGTGCCACCAGCAGGTAGGGAACACCAACCTGGCGGGCGAGCAGGACGTGCTCGCGGGTCTGGGCCATCGGGCCGTCAGTGGCGGCAACCACGAGGATTGCACCGTCCATCTGAGCAGCGCCGGTGATCATGTTCTTGATGTAGTCAGCGTGACCCGGAGCGTCTACGTGTGCGTAGTGGCGCTTCTCGGTCTGGTACTCAACGTGGGAGATGTTGATGGTAATGCCGCGCTGACGCTCTTCGGGTGCAGAGTCAATCGACGCGAAGTCACGCTTCTCGTTGAGAGTCGGGTACTTGTCGTACAGCACCTTGGAAATGGCGGCCGTCAGCGTCGTCTTACCGTGGTCAACGTGACCAATGGTACCGATGTTAACGTGCGGCTTAGTCCGCTCGAACTTTGCCTTTGCCACAGGTTCCTCCTAGAACGTTTTCAAATGACTTACCCTTCGACCGCGCTTGTCGCGGCTGAAACTCCAGTAAGTCTACTTGGGGGGCTTTGGATTGGTGAAATTGCAGATTCAGGAACTAATACTAGTCCCACGAGCCTGTTCGTGCTGGCGGCCGGTCCGGTCCGGACCGTGCTGCATCCGGCCGGGGACGGCCGCCAGCACCAGGTGAATCCCCTATTGAGGAAACGCACCCGAGTGTTGTCGCTGCTGCGGGAAGTCCCTGGGGACTACTCGCCGCGGCTCTTCTGGATGATCTCGTCGGCAACTGCCTTCGGGACCTCGGCGTAGCTGTTGAACGTCATGGAGTACACAGCGCGGCCCTGGGTCTTCGAACGCAGGTCACCGATGTAGCCGAACATGCCGGACAGCGGGACGTGCGCGCGGATGACCTTGACGCCCTGGGCATCTTCCATGGACTGCATCTGGCCACGGCGGGAGTTGAGGTCACCGATAACTTCACCCATGTATTCCTCAGGGGTGCGGACCTCGACATCCATCAGCGGTTCCAGCAGGACGGGGTTCGCCTTGCGTGCGGCTTCCTTGAAAGCCATACGGCCGGCGATCTTGAACGCCATTTCCGAGGAGTCAACATCGTGGTAAGCGCCGTCAATCAGCGTTGCCTTGATGCCGACAACCGGGTAGCCGGCCAGGACGCCGTCGTTCAGCGCGTCCTGGATGCCCGCGTCAACGGACGGGATGTATTCGCGCGGAACGCGGCCACCGGTGACCTTGTTCTCGAACTGGTACATCTCGCCTTCGGACGTGTCCAGCGGCTCGATCGCGATCTGGATCTTTGCGAACTGGCCCGAACCACCGGTCTGCTTCTTGTGCGTGTAGTCGTGACGCTCTACAGCACGCTTGATGGTTTCGCGGTAGGCAACCTGGGGCTTGCCCACGTTTGCCTCGACCTTGAATTCGCGGCGCATGCGGTCCACCAGGATGTCCAGGTGGAGCTCGCCCATGCCGGCGATGATGGTCTGGCCGGTGTCTTCGTTGAGGGAGACCTGGAAGGTCGGGTCCTCAGCGGAGAGCTTCTGGATGGCGGTGGAGAGCTTCTCCTGGTCACCCTTGGTGTTC
Source organism: Arthrobacter sp. SD1074B (assembly GCF_056780195.1). Taxonomy (NCBI): domain Bacteria; kingdom Bacillati; phylum Actinomycetota; class Actinomycetes; order Micrococcales; family Micrococcaceae; genus Arthrobacter; species Arthrobacter sp. SD1074B. The sequence continues at coordinate 3,063,968 of NZ_JBRAZT010000001.1, forward strand.
GGCTCGATCGCAACCGAGATCACGGGCTCCGGGAAGCTCATGGACTCGAGGACGATCTGGTTGGAGGAATCGCACAGGGTGTCGCCCGTGGTGGTGTCCTTCAGGCCGATCGCTGCGTAGATGTGGCCCGCGGTAGCACCGTCGACCGGCATTTCCTTGTTGGCGTGCATCTGGAACAGCTTGCCGATGCGCTCCTTCTTGCCCTTGGTGGAGTTAACCACCTGTGCGCCTGCTTCCACGTGACCGGAGTACACGCGGATGAAGGTGAGCTGGCCGAAGAAGGGGTGCGCGGCGATCTTGAACGCCAGCGCGGAGAACGGCTCGTCAGCGGAAGGCTTACGGGTCAGTTCCTTCTCTTCGTCGCGAGGATCGTGGCCGATCATCGGGGGGACGTCGAGCGGGTTCGGCAGGTAGTCCACGACGGCGTCGAGCATCGGCTGGACGCCGCGGTTCTTGAACGCGGAGCCACAGAAGACCGGGTAGAGCTCGGAGTTGATCGTCATCCGACGGATGCCGGCCTTGAGCTCGTCGACCGAGATCTCTTCGCCTTCGAGGTACTTCTCCATGAGCTCTTCGGAGGACTCAGCAACGGTCTCAACGAGCGTTGCGCGGTACTCCTCGGCCTTTTCCTTGAGGTCAGCCGGGATCTCCTGGATCTCGTACTTGGCACCCATGGTGACGTCACCCTTGGAGTCGCCGGGCCAGACCAGTGCGCGCATGTAGAGCAGGTCGACGACGCCGATGAAGTCGTTCTCGGCACCGATCGGCAGCTGCATGACGAGCGGCTTGGCACCGAGGCGGCTGATGATGGTGTCGACGGTGAAGTAGAAGTCAGCGCCGAGCTTGTCCATCTTGTTGACGAAGCAGATGCGCGGGACGTTGTACTTGTCGGCCTGGCGCCAAACAGTCTCGGACTGCGGCTCCACACCTTCCTTGCCGTCGAACACAGCGACTGCACCGTCGAGGACGCGCAGGGAGCGCTCAACCTCAACCGTGAAGTCCACGTGGCCGGGGGTGTCAATGATGTTGATCTGGTTGTTTTCCCAGAAGCAGGTCACGGCGGCAGACGTGATGGTGATGCCGCGTTCCTTTTCCTGTTCCATCCAGTCGGTGGTCGACGCGCCGTCGTGCGTTTCGCCGATCTTGTGGTTCACACCCGTGTAGAACAGGATGCGCTCGGTAGTAGTGGTCTTGCCGGCATCAATGTGGGCCATAATGCCGATATTGCGGACCTTGCTAAGGTCGGTAAGCACGTCCTGTGCCACGGTGTCTCCCTTTCGGATGGACTGCACGTTCGCCGCCGACTCGGTTGAGCCGGCGGCGTCCGGGAAGTATTACCAGCGGTAGTGTGCGAAGGCCTTGTTGGACTCGGCCATCTTGTGGGTGTCTTCGCGACGCTTCACAGCGGCTCCGAGACCGTTCGAGGCATCCAGGATTTCGTTCTGGAGGCGCTCGGTCATCGTCTTTTCGCGGCGGGCCTTGGAGTAGCCAACCAGCCAGCGGAGGGCGAGGGCCGTGGAACGGCCCGGCTTGACCTCGACGGGAACCTGGTAAGTAGCGCCACCGACGCGGCGGGAGCGGACCTCGAGGGAAGGCTTGACGTTGTCCATGGCCTTCTTGAGGGCTGCAACCGGGTCGCCGCCGGACTTGGCGCGTGCGCCTTCGAGTGCACCGTAAACGATGCGCTCTGCGGTGGACTTCTTGCCGTCAACCAGCACCTTGTTGATCAGCTGCGTGACCAGCGGGGAGCCGTAAACGGGATCTAGTACTAGCGGCCGCTTGGGGGCCGGACCCTTGCGAGGCATATTACTTCTTCTCCATCTTTGCGCCGTAGCGGCTGCGTGCCTGCTTACGGTTCTTCACACCCTGGGTATCGAGGGCGCCACGGACGATCTTGTAACGGACACCCGGAAGGTCCTTAACACGGCCGCCACGGACGAGCACAATGGAGTGCTCCTGCAGGTTGTGGCCAACACCGGGGATGTAGGCGGTGACTTCAACGCCGCCGTTGAGGCGCACACGGGCGACCTTACGCAGAGCCGAGTTCGGCTTCTTCGGGGTCGTGGTGTAAACGCGGGTGCAGACACCGCGGCGCATCGGGCTGCCGTTAAGCGCGGGAGCCTTGGTCTTCTTGACCTTCGGCGTGCGGCCCTTGCGGACCAGCTGGTTAATCGTAGGCACTCTCGTGTTCTCCGTTTTATCCGGAGCAGCCGTTGGCGGCCGCTCTCTCGTCGCTGCGCCCCGCCGCTCGAGCTTTGAAGTTCTCTCCAGAGCAGCTGAGGCGAAGCCTTAATAGTCGGACCGCACACCGGGGTTCCGGACTTTCATCCTTGACTGCCCCTAGGCATGCGAAAATGTGGCATACGTTGCACAAGAACCCTGCAAACCGGAAACGTCGTCCTCGTTGGACCTTTCGGTACAACCGGCGCTCTCATCCACTGCCACAATAACAATTAGTCTCAAGTCTAACACGGACGGTCCCCAGCCCTTAATCGGCGGGCTTTCAGGCCCATCCGCCGTCGGCCGCTTCCCGGCGTCGAGTGCTGAGATACGGCCGTTCTGGGGCCCCAAAAGGGCAGCATCGGAGCAGTCGAGGGGTTAAAAGGTGATGGTCCCGCACCTTGCGGTGCGGGACCATCCCCGGGAGAGCTGGGACGGCCTGGAAGGGCCGCCCTGGCGTTTAGCGGAAGTCGCTGCCCAGGTCGTAGTCATCCAGCGGGATGGCGTGGAACTCAGGAGCTCCGTCGCCGCCCAGGGAATCGTAGGAGAAGTCGCTGAACGCGCTCGGGCCGGTGAACAGGTTGGCCTTCGCTTCCTCAGTCGGCTCCACCGTGACCTCGGTGTAGCGCGGGAGACCCGTGCCGGCCGGGATCAGCTTACCGATGATGACGTTTTCCTTGAGGCCGAGCAGCGGATCGCTCTTGCCTTCCATGGCCGCCTGCGTCAGGACGCGGGTGGTCTCCTGGAAGGAAGCTGCGGACAGCCAGGACTCGGTCGCCAGGGACGCCTTGGTGATACCCATGAGCTCGGGACGGCCGGAGGCCGGCGTCTTGCCCTCGGAGACAACGCGGCGGTTGGCATCCTCGAAACGGCTGCGCTCGGCGAGCTCGCCGGGCAGCAGATCCGATTCGCCGGACTCGATGACCGTGACGCGGCGCAGCATCTGGCGGACGATAACCTCGACGTGCTTGTCGTGGATACCGATGCCCTGGCTGCGGTACACGCCCTGGACCTCGTCCACCAGGAACTTCTGCGCGGCACGGGGGCCCATGATGCGCAGAACCTGCTTGGGGTCGACCGGGCCGTTGATGAGCTTCTGTCCGACGCTGACGTGATCGCCGTCTTCGATGAGGAGACGTGAACGGCGCAGCACCGGGTAGGCGATCTCTTCGGACCCGTCATCCGGGGTGATGACCAGGCGCATCTGGCGCTCGGATTCTTCGATGGTGATGCGGCCGGCTGCTTCAGCAATCGGTGCGACACCCTTCGGAGTACGGGCTTCGAAGAGCTCCTGGATACGGGGCAGACCCTGGGTGATGTCGTCGCCGCCGCCGGCGGAGACAGCACCACCGGTGTGGAAGGTACGCATGGTCAGCTGGGTACCCGGCTCACCGATGGACTGTGCGGCGATGATGCCAACGGCCTCACCGATGTCCACGGTCTTGCCGGTGGCCAGCGAACGGCCGTAGCACAGGGCGCAGGTGCCGACGCTGGACTCACAGGTGAGTACGGAGCGGACCTTGACCTCGGTGATGCCGGCTGCGAACAGTTCGGCAATGACGACGTCACCGCAGTCGGTGCCGGCCGCTGCCAGAACCTTGCCCTTGGCGTCAACAACGTCCACGGCCAGGGTGCGGGCGTAGGCGCTGTTCTCGACGTTCTCGTCCAGGACGAGCTCGCCGTTGGCGTCAGCGACGGCGATCGGGGTGACGAGGCCGCGTTCCGTGCCGCAGTCCTCTTCCCGGACGATGACGTCCTGCGAAACGTCCACCAGACGACGGGTCAGGTAACCCGAGTTGGCGGTACGCAGGGCGGTATCGGCCAGGCCCTTACGGGCACCGTGCGTGGCGATGAAGTATTCCAGCACCGACAGGCCCTCGCGGTAGGAGGACTTGATCGGACGCGGGATGATCTCGCCCTTCGGGTTGGCCACCAGGCCACGGATACCCGCGATCTGGCGGACCTGCATCCAGTTACCACGGGCGCCGGAGGACACCATGCGGTTGATCGTGTTCATCGGGGACAGGCTGTCACGCATCGCCTGGGCGATCTCGTTGGTGGCCTTGTTCCAGATCTCGATCAGTTCCTGGCGACGCTCGTCGTCGTCGATCAGGCCCTTGTCGTACTGGCCCTGGATCTTCGCGGCCATGGTCTCGTAACCGGCGAGGATCTGCGGCTTGTCCTGGGGCACCTCGATGTCGGAGATGGCGACCGTGACGCCCGAGCGGGTTGCCCAGTAGAAACCGGCATCCTTCAGGTTGTCCAGCGTTGCCGCGGTGACAACCTTCGGGTAGCGCTCGGCGAGGTCGTTGACGATACGGGACAGCTCGCCCTTGTCGGCAACAGCCTCAACCCACGGGTAATCCGCGGGCAGCGTCTGGTTGAAGATGACCTGGCCGAGGGAGGTCTCGACCAGTGCGGTCTGACCCGGCTCCCAGCCTTCGGGAGCTTCCCAGCCGGCGTAAGGAACGAAGCCCTCGAGCCGGATCTTGACCTTGGAGTTCAGGTGCAGCTCGTGCAGGTCGAACGCCATGATGGCTTCCGAAACGGAGGAGAAGATCCGGCCTTCGCCAGCTGAACCGACACGCTTGGTGGTCAGGTGGTAGAGACCGATGATCATATCCTGCGAAGGCAGCGTCACCGGGCGGCCGTCAGACGGCTTCAGGATGTTGTTCGAGGACAGCATCAGGATCCGGGCTTCGGCCTGGGCTTCGGGGCTCAGCGGCAGGTGCACTGCCATCTGGTCGCCGTCGAAGTCGGCGTTGAAGGCGCCACAAACCAGCGGGTGGAGCTGGATTGCCTTGCCTTCAACGAGCTGCGGTTCGAACGCCTGGATGCCGAGGCGGTGCAGGGTAGGTGCACGGTTCAGCAGCACGGGGTGCTCGGTGATGATCTCTTCGAGCACGTCCCAGACCTGCGGACGGTAGCGTTCGACCATCCGCTTGGCCGACTTGATGTTCTGCGCGTGGTTGAGGTCAACCAGGCGCTTCATCACGAACGGCTTGAAGAGCTCCAGGGCCATCTGCTTCGGCAGGCCGCACTGGTGCAGCTTCAGCTGCGGGCCGACGACGATCACGGAACGGCCGGAGTAGTCGACGCGCTTGCCCAGGAGGTTCTGGCGGAAACGACCCTGCTTGCCCTTGAGCATGTCGCTCAGGGACTTCAGCGGGCGGTTGCCCGGTCCGGTGACCGGACGGCCGCGGCGGCCGTTGTCGAAGAGGCTGTCAACGGCTTCCTGAAGCATGCGCTTCTCGTTGTTGACGATGATCTCCGGAGCACCGAGGTCAAGCAGGCGCTTGAGGCGGTTGTTGCGGTTGATCACGCGGCGGTACAGGTCGTTGAGGTCGGAGGTCGCAAAGCGGCCGCCGTCCAGCTGGACCATGGGGCGCAGTTCCGGCGGGATCACCGGGACGGCGTCGAGTACCATGCCGAGCGGGCTGTTGTTGGTGGTCAGGAACGCGTTGACCACCTTGAGCCGCTTCAGGGCGCGGGTCTTGCGCTGGCCCTTGCCGTTGGCGATGATGTCGCGCAGCAGGTCGGACTCGGCCTGCATGTCGAAGGTCTCAAGACGCTTCTTGATGGCTTCGGCACCCATGGCGCCTTCGAAGTACATGCCGTAGCGGTCGCGCAGCTCGCGGTACAGGCCCTCGTCACCTTCGAGGTCGGCGACCTTGAGGTTCTTGAACCGGTCCCAGACCTGCTCGAGGCGCTCGATCTCAGCATCCGCGCGCTTGCGGACGTTGGCCATCTGGCGGTCCGCGGAGTCGCGGGCCTTCTTCTTGTCGGCAGCCTTGGCGCCTTCGCCCTCGAGACGGGCAATCTCGTTCTCGAGGTCGCGGGCGATCGTGGCGATGTCCGAGTCGCGGTTGTCGATCAGCTGCTTCTTCTCGATGTCGTGCTCAACCTGGAGGTTGGGCAGTTCCTCGTGGCGCGCATCGGCATCAACGCTGGTGATCATGTAGGCGGCGAAGTAGATGACCTTCTCGAGGTCCTTCGGCGCCAGGTCAAGGAGGTAGCCCAGGCGGGACGGAACGCCCTTGAAGTACCAGATGTGCGTGACCGGGGCGGCCAGCTCGATGTGGCCCATGCGCTCACGGCGCACCTTGGCACGGGTGACCTCAACGCCACACCGCTCGCAGATGATGCCCTTGAAGCGCACGCGCTTGTACTTGCCGCAGTAGCATTCCCAGTCGCGGGACGGGCCGAAGATCTTCTCGCAGAAGAGGCCGTCCTTCTCGGGCTTGAGCGTGCGGTAGTTGATGGTTTCCGGCTTCTTAACCTCGCCGTAAGACCAGCCACGGATGTCTTCCGCGGTGGCGAGGCCGATCTGCATGAGGCCGAAGGAGGATTCGCTGGACATATGGTCCCTGTTCTCTCTTGTTCTCTAAATTCTGAAGTCTTGGGTTACGGGAAGAGGGAGGAGGCGCCGGGGAAAAGACAGCGCGGCGGGGCCGCTTGCTTTTCCCCGACCCCTACCTGCTAGACCTCTTCTACGGAACTGGGCTCTGCACGAGACAGATCGATGCCCAGTTCTTCCGCAGCCGTGAAGACTGCGTCATCAGAGTCACGCATTTCAATTGTGGTTCCGTCCGTGGAAAGTACTTCCACGTTCAGGCACAGCGACTGCATTTCCTTGATCAAGACCTTGAAGGACTCAGGAACGCCCGGCTCCGGGATGTTCTCGCCCTTAACGATGGCTTCATAGACCTTCACACGACCGTGGATATCATCCGACTTGATCGTGAGGAGCTCCTGGAGCGTGTAGGCGGCGCCATAGGCTTCGAGCGCCCACACTTCCATTTCACCGAAGCGCTGGCCACCGAACTGTGCCTTACCACCCAGCGGCTGCTGCGTGATCATGGAGTATGGGCCGGTGGAGCGCGCGTGGATCTTGTCGTCCACCAGGTGGTGGAGCTTCAGGATGTACATGTAGCCGACCGAGATCGGATCCGGGAACGGCTCGCCGGAGCGGCCGTCAAACAGGCGGGTCTTGCCCGAAGAGTTGATCAGGCGGTCCCCGTCGCGGGTGACGTTGGTGGAGTCGAGCAGGCCCGTGATTTCCTCTTCACGCGCACCGTCGAAGACCGGCGTGGCGACAGTGGTCGAGCCACTCTCGCGCGGCAGGTTCGGCAGCTGCTTGACCCACTCGGGCTCGCCTTCGATCTTCCAACCGGTCTTGGCAACCCAGCCGAGGTGCGTTTCGAGCACCTGGCCGACGTTCATGCGGCCCGGAACACCCAGCGGGTTCAGGACGATATCAACGGGGGTGCCGTCGGCAAGGAAGGGCATGTCCTCGATCGGGAGGATCTTGGAGATAACACCCTTGTTGCCGTGGCGGCCGGCGAGCTTGTCGCCGTCGGTGATCTTGCGCTTGGCGGCCACGTAGACCCGGACCAGCTGGTTGACGCCCGGGGGCAGCTCGTCGTCGTTGTCGCGGTCGAAGACGCGGACACCGATCACGGTGCCGGACTCGCCGTGCGGCACCTTCAGGGAGGTGTCGCGCACTTCGCGGGACTTCTCACCGAAGATGGCGCGCAGCAGGCGCTCTTCCGGGGTCAGCTCGGTCTCGCCCTTGGGAGTGACCTTACCGACCAGGATGTCGCCGGCTTCAACCTCGGCGCCGATGTGGATGATGCCGCGCTCGTCCAGGCCTGCCAGGACTTCCTCGGACACGTTGGGGATGTCACGGGTGATTTCCTCGGCACCAAGCTTGGTGTCGCGGGCATCGATCTCGTGCTCCTCGATGTGGATCGAGGACAGGACGTCCTCGGCCACGATCCGCTGGGACAGGATGATGGCATCCTCGAAGTTGTGGCCTTCCCATGACATGAATGCCACGAGCAGGTTCTTACCGAGGGCGAGCTCGCCCTGGTCCGTTGCCGGGCCGTCGGCGATGATGCCGCCGACCTCCAGGCGCTGGCCTTCGTTCACCAGGACACGGTGGTTGTAGCAGTTGCCCTGGTTGGAGCGGGCGAACTTGTTGATCCGGTAGTTGGTTTCGGTGCCGTCGTCGTTGAGCATGATGACGAGCTCGGCGGAAACCTCGGTGACCACACCGGCCTTCTTCGCGATGACAACGTCACCGGCGTCGACGGCGGCGGCGCGCTCCATACCGGTGCCGACGAACGGCGCCTCGGAACGGACCAGCGGCACAGCCTGGCGCTGCATGTTGGCACCCATGAGTGCGCGGTTTGCATCGTCATGCTCGAGGAACGGGATCAGGGCGGTAGCCACGGACACCATCTGGCGCGGGGAAACGTCCATGAACTCGACGTCGGCGGCGGGAACCAGCACGGGCTCGCCTCCACCACCACGGGCACGGACCAGCACGGTCTCTTCGGCGAAACGCTTGTTATCGTCGAGCGGGGCGTTGGCCTGTGCGATCAGGACCTCGGCCTCGTCGTCGGCGGTGAGGTACTGGACCTCATCGGAAACGACACCCTCGGAGACAAGGCGGTACGGGGTTTCGATGAAGCCGAACGGGTTGATGCGTCCGTAGGAAGCCAGCGAACCGATCAGGCCGATGTTCGGGCCTTCAGGAGTTTCGATCGGGCACATACGTCCGTAGTGGGACGGGTGCACGTCACGAACTTCCATGCCGGCGCGGTCACGGGACAAACCACCCGGGCCAAGCGCGGAAAGGCGGCGCTTGTGGGTCAGGCCCGAGAGCGGGTTGTTCTGGTCCATGAACTGCGACAGCTGGGACGTTCCGAAGAACTCCTTGATCGCTGCCACGACGGGGCGGATGTTGATCAGGGTCTGCGGCGTGATCGCCTCGACGTCCTGGGTCGTCATACGCTCGCGGACAACGCGCTCCATGCGGGACAGGCCGGTGCGGACCTGGTTCTCGATGAGCTCGCCGACGGCGCGGATGCGGCGGTTGCCGAAGTGGTCGATGTCGTCGATCTCGACGCGGAGCTCGTGGTCCTGGCCGTCGCGCTTGCCCATGAGGGTCTTCTCACCGGCGTGCAGGGCTACCAGGAACTTGATCATGGCAACGATGTCTTCAACGTGCAGCACGGATGCTTCCTTGTCGCCAAGGGAGCGGTCGATGCCAAGCTTGCGGTTGATCTTGTAACGGCCGACCTTGGCCAGATCGTAGCGCTTGGAGTTGAAGTACAGGTTGTCCAGCAGGGACTGGGCAGCCTCGACGGTGGGCGGCTCGCCCGGTCGCAGCTTCCGGTAGATGTCCAGCAAGGCGTCTTCGCGGGTTTCGGTGGCGTCCTTCTCCAGCGTCGCGCGCATGGAGTCGTACTGACCGAACTCCTCGAGGATCTGGCCTTCGGTCCAGCCGAGGGCCTTCAGCAGCACGGTGACGGACTGCTTGCGCTTACGGTCGAGGCGGACGCCGACCTGGTCGCGCTTGTCGATTTCGAGTTCGAACCAGGCGCCGCGGGACGGGATGATCTTCGCGGTGAAGATGTCCTTGTCGCTGGTCTTGTCCGCGGTGCGCTCGAAGTAGGCGCCCGGGGAGCGGACCAGCTGTGAGACGACGACACGCTCGGTGCCGTTGACGACGAAGGTGCCCTTCTCGGTCATCAGCGGGAAGTCACCCATGAACACGGTCTGCTGCTTGATTTCGCCCGTGTTGTTGTTCATGAATTCGGCCTTGACATACAGAGGAGCCGAGTACGTAGCGTCCCGGTCCTTGCATTCGGCCATGGTGTATTTCGGGTCAGCGAACTCCGGCTCGGAGAAGCTCAGGGACATGGTGCCCTGGAAATCCTCGATCGGGGAGATCTCTTCGAAGATGTCAGACAGGCCCGAAGTGGTGGCGACACTGAGGTCGCCTTCTTCGACGGCCTTCGCGACGCGTGCCTGCCAGCGTTCGTTCCCGACCAGCCAGTCAAAGCTGTCGGTTTGCAGGGCAAGCAGATTCGGAACGTCTAGCGGTTCGTGAATCTTTGCGAAGGAGAGCCGGCGGGTTGCACCGTCGGTGCTGTCGGCATTAATAGCGGTAGCGTTGTTTACATTAGAGGTGCTCGAGGCGACCAAGAGGGATCCTTCCACAGACCTTCAGGCGTTTTCAGATCTCCCCCGTTATGCACCCTGCGAAGTGACTTCGCAGTGCTACCAGTCCGGTTCCGCTATATGACCCGGGACCTGGGCTGCCCATGCTGGTGCACGTTGTAGACGGCACATTGATGGCGCAGCTGTCAGGCTAAGCCCACCGCTATATGAAGGCTGAAGGTAAACAGGGAAGACGCAAATATCTACGATACGGCAAAGCAACCTACTTGTCTACCCCACTTGCCCCGCGAATGCAAGCACGGCCCCCGCTCCCCCGGGTCCTCCGCCCTCGCCTCTCTTGCAGCTGGCCCGCAGCCTGTGCCGCCCCGCCGGATGGCTCAGTGACGGGGCTCACGATAACCTTGGGGTACATCGTTAGAGATCGGAAGAGATAACCATGAGCAACTCCGCGGACAACAATGATGTTGTCATCCTCGCTGCCGCCCGCACCCCGCAGGGCCGGCTGAACGGGCAGCTTGCCAGCTTCACCGCCGTCGAACTGGGCAGCCACGCGATCCGGGCGGCGCTGGCCGCCAGTGGAGTGAAGGCGGACCAGGTCGACTCCGTCATCATGGGCCAGGTCCTGCAGGCCGGCGCGGGCCAGAACCCTGCCCGGCAGAGCGCCATCGGCGCCGGCATCGGCTGGAACGTCCCCACCGTGACCATCAACAAGGTCTGCCTCTCCGGCCTCACCGCCGTAATCGACGCGGCCCGGATGATTCGCAGCGGCGACGCGACCGTCGTCGTCGCCGGTGGCCAGGAATCGATGAGCCGGGCACCGCACCTGCTGCCCGGCTCGCGGCAGGGCTGGACCTACGGCTCGGTTCAGGCACTCGATGCCGCCGCCCACGACGGCCTCACGGACGCCTTCGACGGCCAGTCGATGGGCCTGTCCACGGAAAGCAAGAACGTCGCGCTCGGCATCGACCGGACTTCCCAGGACGAGGTGGCTGCGGCCTCCCACCAGCGCGCGGCCACGGCCGCGAAGGACGGGGTTTTTGACGGCGAGATCGCCCCGATCAGCGTCAAACAGCGCAAAGGCGACCCGGTGGTGGTCGGAACCGACGAGGGCGTGCGCCCGGACACATCCGTTTCCTCCCTGGCCGGCCTGCGCGCCGCCTTCGCCACCGACGGCACCATCACGGCCGGCAACTCGTCCCCGCTCTCCGACGGTGCAGCCGCCTTGGTGCTCACCTCGCGGCGGTTCGCCGACGAACACGGCCTGGAGTACCTGGCCGTGGTCGGCAAGCCGGGGCAGGTCGCCGGGCCGGACAATTCGCTGCACTCCCAGCCCTCCAACGCGATCAAGAGTGCGCTGGACAAGGCCGGCTGGTCCGCCGCGGACCTGGACTTCATCGAGATCAACGAGGCCTTCGGTTCCGTGGCCGTGCAGTCCCTCAAGGACCTCGACTACCCCCTGGAGCAGTGCAACATCCACGGCGGCGCCATCGCCCTGGGGCACCCGATCGGCGCCTCCGGCGCCCGGCTGGCCCTGCACGCGGCCCATGAGCTGAAGCGGCGCGGCCGTGGCAAGGCCGCCGTGTCGCTCTGCGGCGGCGGCGGGCAGGGCGAGGCCCTACTGCTGTACCGCGACTGATGACTGAACTCATCTCCGGCGAGGGCCGCGGCGGCGGTGCCGGCAGGAAACGGTTCCTGGCCGACGCCGCCGCGCGCGGCCTCGAGGTGGAACTGGTGGAGAGGCTGGCCGCCAGCAGCCTGGAGGAGGCCGCCGGCATCCTCGGCATCGCTCCAGCGGACATCGTGAAGTCCCTCGTGGTCAAGCACAAGGACGGCAGCTTCCTGTTCGCCCTGGTCCCCGGCGACCGGCAGATCTCCTGGCCCAAGCTCCGGCAACTGGTGGGCGTCAACAAACTCTCGCTGCCCGGCGCCGACGTCGCCCTCGCCGCGACCGGATACGAACGCGGCACTATCACCCCGCTCGGCAGCACCACCCCGTGGCCGGTCTATGCCGACAGCACCATCACCGGCCGGCGGATCTCGATGGGGGCCGGGGAACACGGCTACAGCGCCTTCGTCGACGCCGACGCCCTCATTGCAGCCCTGGCCGCCGTCGTCGCGGACATCACCGAGCCGCTGCAGTAACTAACGGCTGCGGAGACAAACCCGTGCAGCGCGAAAGTAGCCCGGCCGGGTTAACACCGCCGCCCGTCCGGCTGGTGCCCGGCACGGCGACTGCTCCGTAGCTGCCGTTATGGGTGCTGAAAACGGCAGTTACGGAGCAGTCGACGGGGATGCGCTGGCGTCAGGCGGTGACGGTCAGCGGTTCGCCGTTGACGGTGAGCCGCCAGTTGCTCCGGCTGAACACGGCCGCGTCAAGGGTGCCGCGGGCCACGACGTAGTCGATGATGCGCTGCCGGATCTCCTGCTGGCTGTTAGAGAGCACCGGAGCCGTCTTCACTGCCGGGAAGCCGCCGCCGCCGCTCTGCCGGTAGTTGTTGATCGCCATCGCGAACTCCTGGTCCGCCGGCACCGGCGACCCGCCGTACGTCAGGTTCATGATCCGGTCCCCCGCGGGACGGGCCAGGTCAATCTCGTAGTCCAGCGGGGCGTCCAGGCCGTACACGACGTCGTAGTTATAGTCCGGGGTGCCGTTGGGCGCCAGCGCGGTGACGGCGTTCGTGACGTCCTGCGCGCGGGCCGTTGTGCCGCTCACCGGCTTGAAGTACTGCGCTGACCACTCGAGGTACTCCTTCACCTGGGCGCCGGTGACCTTGATGGACAATAGTGTGTTGTCGAAGATGTACAGCCCGGCAACGTCGCGGATGGTCAGCGGGCCGGCCTTGACGTCCACCGAGCGCGAGAACGCCGCCGCGATGGAGAGGACCGGCAGCCCGGCCGCCGGACCGTTGGCCAGCTCGGCCTTGATGGTGCTGGCCTGGACGTAGTTGATCGCGTCGATCGCCGCCGAGTCGCCCCAGCAGGCGGTGGCCGTGCTCAGCGGGGCGGTGGACGTCCCGATTACCTGGTTGACGTACTTGACCGTCGCCTCGTGGCCCGCCTGCACGGCGCTGACGACGGCGGGATCCGCCTCGACGGTCTTGGCGTCCAACAGGTGCGAGTGCGCCGAGGTGACCGTCCACTGGCCACGGTCCTTGGCGAGCTGCAGGTCGATCACAGCAACGCGCATCCCCCACTTCAGGGGTTCAGTGAGAAGGACCTGGCGTCCCGTGGCCTTGTTGGCGACGAAGCGTTCCGGAATTTCCAGGTGGGCGTGCCCGACGAGGATCGCGTCGATGCCCGGGACTTCCTCGGCGAGCTGTGTGGAGGCGTTCTCGGCGAACGGCAGCGCGTCGCCGTAGGAGGAGCCCGGCGTCGCGCCCGAGTGGCTGGAGACGATGACGACGTCGGCGCCGGCGGCCTTCATCTGCGGAATGACGGTCTTGGCCTCCTCGACGATCCCATTGAAGTCGAGCTTGCCCTGGACGTTGTCGCGGTCCCAGAGCGCGCAGCCGGGCGTCACGAAGCCGACGAGGCCCACCGTCAGCCAGCCGCTCTCTGTTTTGACGCGCTTGAGGACGTAAGGGGTGAACGCGCGCCGGCCGGTGACGGCGTCGTGCACGTTCGCGCCGAGCAGCGGGAAGTCCAGCTGCTTTTCCCAGGTCCGCAGCATCGGGATGCCGTAGTTGAACTCGTGGTTCCCGAGCGCGACGGCGTCGTAGCCCACCGCGTTCATGGCCAGCGCCATGGGGTGCTTGACCGTCTCCGAGATGGGGTTCACCTTGGCGAAGTAGTAGGCCAGGGGCGTGCCCTGGATGGTGTCGCCGGAGTCGATGGTGAGCGTGTTTCCGGCTCCCCGTTCGGCACGGACAGCCTTGATCAGGGTGGCTGCCTGGGCGATGCCGATCTTATTGCCCGCGGCGTCCGAGTAGGGCACGTCCTTGAAGTAGTCCCAGTTGAAGACGTTGTTGTGCAGATCGGTAGTGCCGAGTACGGTCAGGCTGAACTTTTTCTTGCCGTTGACCGGCGCGGCCTGAGCCGCCGGCGCACCGGAGAGTGCGGCCGCGGCGGCGCTGCCGCCAACGAAGGCCGCGGTGAGCATGGCGCGGCGCGATAACGAAGGGTTCGGATCGGTCATTGTGTGGGCTCCTCAGGGTTTGGCGGCCGGTCGGCACAAGGCCAAAGTCTAGGGGCGACGCCCCGTCCTGAAAAGGAGAGCAGGCAATCATTTGCTCAGGGTTCACCCAAGTCCCGCCCGGCCCCGCCCGGCCCCGCCCGGCCCCAAACGCAGGAAACCCCGCCCACCGGAGTGGACGGGGTTTTCCCGGAGCTGGAAAGCTGAGTGCCTTCCGGAGCTGCGAGTGTTACTTGAGGGTAACGGTGGCGCCGGCAGCCTCGAGCTGCTCCTTGGCCTTCTCTGCAGCTTCCTTGGTGGCGCCTTCGAGGACGGCCTTCGGTGCACCGTCAACCAGGTCCTTGGCTTCCTTGAGGCCGAGGGAGGTGATGGCGCGAACTTCCTTGATCACTGCGATCTTCTTGTCGCCAGCAGCTTCGAGGATGACGTCGAAGTCAGTCTTCTCTTCAACCTCTTCAGCAGCGCCACCGGCGGGGCCGGCAACTGCAACAGCGGCAGCGGTAACTTCGAAGGTCTCTTCGAAGAGCTTGACGAACTCGGAGAGCTCGATGATGGTCAGTTCCTTGAAAGCTTCAATGAGCTCTTCGTTGGTGAGCTTCGCCATGGTGTGGCGTCCTTCCTATAGGTGGTGCTTGGCGGCCTGGGCCGTTGCGTCGCACCGGAGTCTGGGTTGAAAGAGAGTTAGTTCTCTTCAGTGGCTGCGGCGTCGGCCGGAGCTTCGGTCTCTGCTGCTTCTGCGGCCGGGGCTTCTTCAGCGGCGGGCGCTTCGGCAGCTGCCGGTGCACCGTTCTCTTCTTCAAGCTTGAGGCGCAGGGCGTCGATGATGCGTGCAGCAGCGGCAGCAGGAGCCTTGAGGATGCCTGCAACCTTGGCGAGCTGCAGCTCGCGGGACTCGAGTGCTGCCAGGGCAGCAACTTCGCTGGCGTTCAGTGCCTTGCCCTCGAAGTAACCGGTCTTGATGACCAGCTGCTTGTTGGCCTTGGCAAAATCCGTCAGGCTCTTGGCAGCTGCAACTGCGTCACCCTTGATGAACGCAATTGCAGTGGGGCCGGCAAGCTGGCCGTCAAATGCTTCGACGCCGGCTTCCTTGGCTGCAATGGCGGTCAGGGTGTTCTTGACGACCGCGAACTTGGTGTCCTGGCCGAGAGAAACACGCAGCTGCTTGAGCTGTGCAACGGTGAGCCCACGGTATTCGGTCAGGACAGCGGCGTTCGATTCCTTGAAATCGTTAGTGATCTCAGCTACTGCTGAAACCTTAGTAGGCGTTGCCATAACCCTCCTTCCGGGGATAGTGCCGGTTTGTCCGGGTCCCCGCTCAGGTGAGCTAAAACTAAAAACGCCCCGCGCAGATGCACGGGGCTTGGCTCAACGCGGTCAAGCCGCGGAGCTTTGCTTCGTTCACCTGCGCCGGCCGCCCTATGTTCAGGGTCCTTCGTCCGGAGACCCACTGGGCCTCCCCGGCGCAGCTGCAGAATTGAGCCTTGCTTGGGAGAGTGGATTTCCAACAACCGACGGTCTTTGGTTCCCCCAGCTTACGGGACGCGCCCCGCGTGCTCCAAATCGGCTCAGCTGACGCTGGGTCCGAAGTCCGGCAGCTCCTTCTGCCAGATGCCCGTCACGCCCGCAGTGGTGAAGCCGAGCTGCTGGTTCACGGTCAGCAGGTAGCGGTTTTCCGGCGCATTCCAGGTGTACAACACCCGCGCGTCCGGAAACTGTTCGGTGAGCCGTTCCATGTTGGCCACCTTGATCAGCAGTCCCAGCTTGTTGCCCCGATGTTCCCCCAGCACCACCGTGTCGTCCTGGAAGACCACGTCGGGGCGCAGGGCCAGGACGCTGATGGTCGTCAGCCCCACCAGCGCGCCGCTCGCGAGGTGCTCGACGGCGGTCACCACCGTCCGTCGGCCCTGCGCGATGGCGACGTCCTCCGCCTCGCGCAGTATGCCGCCGTCGACCACCAGGTCCCCGTCGTCGGCACCCGGGATCCCGTCCTCCCCGGCCTCGTTCTCCAGCGCGGCGACGGCCTCCAGCCACTGCTCCGGGCAGCGGTCCGTCCAATGGTGCAGCCGGTAACGGCCGGCGTTGGCTGCGTCGGCCTCGGCCTGCAGCTCGGCGACCAGCTTGCTGTCCAGCGGGAGGGCACAGGAGCTGAACTGTTCGATGTGCTGCAGGGTGTAGCCGGTGTGTTGGGCGAATTCGACCTCCCGGCTGTTCAGCGGCACGAAGCCCATGCCGGAACCGGGAATGAGCTGCCCGGCCGTATTGTCAGCCAGCGTCGCACCCGGGTGGTTGGTGTCGATCAGGATGGTGCGCCTGCCCTCCTCCCGGGCGAGGTGCTCCGCGGCTTCCAGCAGCTGCCGGCCGACGCCGCGGCCCTGGAACTCCGGCAGGATGTCGAGCGTGAACTCGGCCAGGTCGAGATTGTCCGCGAGCGGCAGGGCAATGTCCACGGTTCCGACGATCTCGCCGTCGACCTTTGCCACGAGGATCACCTGGCGCTCATAGGGGTCCGCCATTTCCAGCAGCTTCTCCAGCGGGGCGTAGGCAAGGTCATCACTGCCCCAGGTCTCCATCCGGACCTTGCGCCCCACTTCCACGGCCGCAAGAAAGTCCGCTGCATCCGGTCCGTCCAGCGAATCCGGGATCCAGAGCTGCTCGACCCGTACCTCGTGTGCCTTAGCGGGCATGTTCCCAGCCATCCTGCCGCCCAATGCTCTGCCGCCTCATGCGTTGCCCGGCTCGCACCGGGCTTTCAAGCGTCAGCATATGCCCG
Organism: Arthrobacter sp. SD1074B; assembly: GCF_056780195.1. Classification (NCBI taxonomy): domain Bacteria; kingdom Bacillati; phylum Actinomycetota; class Actinomycetes; order Micrococcales; family Micrococcaceae; genus Arthrobacter; species Arthrobacter sp. SD1074B. The sequence goes on from NZ_JBRAZT010000001.1 coordinate 3,081,061, forward strand.
TTTTGGTCCGCATTCCATGGCCCGCACCGGGGACTTTCCGGCAGCGCCCGACGCCGGCGCGCCTCACCCGAGTGCCGGGGCGTCCGGGTCTCCCGGGGCGACCGCGGCGTCCGGGGCGCTTGGGTCTCCCGGGGCGACCGCGGCGTCCGGGGCTCCCGGGGCTCCCGGGGCGGCGGACCGCTGCCATTCCCCATCCCAGCCCGCGGGGCGGAACCCGAGGGCGACGTTGATGGCGAGCATGTGGTCGTTTTCGGCGGCGTTGAAGGTGGTGACGCGCCGGACGTCCGGGTAGCCTGCCAGCCGCCGGAGGTTGGCGATCTTCACAAGCATGCCTAGGCGGTGGCCGCGGTGGCTTGAGGCCACCAGGGTGTCATCTTGCTCGGCGAGCCACGGCTTGCCGGGCGCGAGTTCAAGCACGGAGTAGGCAGCCAGCTCGCCGCTCTGCCGGTGGCGGGCCGCCGCCACGAGCGAGACGTTGCCGGCCTGCGTCCAGGTGTCTTCGACATGGCGCACGCGTGCGACATCCCAGGTCTCCTCGTCGTAGCTGAGTCCTCCGGTGGGCGCGTCCGTGCTCATCCGCGACATCAGCACCGCCAGCTGCGCCACGTATTCGTCCGGGCAGTGGTCCGTCCAGCACAGCAGCTCGTAGCCGTCGGCCCGGGTCCATGCCTCCCGTTCCAACCTGTCCAGGCCCGGCACCGCTGCGGCGACATCCAGGCTGCTGAACCGCTCCACCTGTTCGAGCCGGTAGCCCGCCGCAGCGGCGAAGCGGACGCCGCGTGCCGCCATCGGGAGGGCGCCGGTCCCGGTCAGCGGCTTCACCACGTCCGGGCCGTCGGCGTCGAAGTCCGCTGGATGTTCGGTGAAGCTCATCAGGACGGTGCGACCGTCAGCGGCGGCCAGGGACTGCGCGTGCTCCAGCAGCGCACGGCCGATCCCGCGGCCGGTGTACGCCCTCAGCACTGCCACGTGCAGGAGTGCGCTGCCGAGGTTCTCCTGTTGCTCAAAGCGGATCCACGACTTCCCCACCATCCGGCCGTCGATGCGGACGAAGAAGATCCGCATCCGGGTGTAGGCGTTGTCCCGCCAGTAGCGCAGCCGGGCCCCGGCGGGGGTGGCCCGGTCCAGGCTGCCCCAGGTCTCCAGGGTCAGCGCGTCGCAGAGCCGGCCGAATTCGAGGAATTCCGCGGCTTCCGGCGCGTCGATAGTGTCCGGCAGGTGCAGGGGTTCGATGAGATACGGGGCGTCGGTCACCGGGTCAGCTTAACCGCCACCCCGGATGCAGAAAAGACCGCCCCGCGGCTGCGGGACGGTCTTTTCGCTGCTTGTTACCGCAGGCCGGGTGAGGATTAGACCTCGGTCAGGACCTTGGTGACGTTGGGGTCAACCGAGATGCCCGGACCAAACGTGGTGGCGACGGTGGCCTTCTGGATGTAACGGCCCTTCGAAGCGGACGGCTTGAGGCGGAGGACCTCTTCCAGTGCGGCGGCGTAGTTCTCGGCCAGCTTGATGGCGTCGAAGGAAACCTTGCCGATGATGAAGTGCAGGTTCGAGTGCTTGTCGACGCGGAAATCGATCTTGCCACCCTTGATGTCGTTGACAGCCTTGGCGACGTCAGCGGTCACGGTGCCGGTCTTCGGGTTCGGCATCAGGTTACGCGGGCCCAGGACCTTACCGAGGCGGCCAACCTTGCCCATGAGGTCAGGGGTGGCGACGGCGGCGTCGAAGTCGGTCCAGCCGGCGGCGATCTTCTCGATCAGGTCGTCGGAACCAACGAAGTCGGCGCCGGCTGCGATTGCGGCCTCGGCCTTGTCGCCGGTGGCGAAGACGAGGACGCGGGCGACCTTGCCGGTGCCGTGCGGCAGGTTGACGGTGCCGCGGACCATCTGGTCGGCCTTGCGGGGGTCGACACCGAGGCGGAACGCGACCTCAACGGTGGCGTCGAACTTGGACGGGTTGGTGTCCTTGGCGAGGGTTACTGCCTCGAACGGCGCGTAGAACTTCTCCGCGTCGATCTTGGCGGCGGCTGCCTCATATGCTTTGCTGCGCTTTGCCATGCTGCTTATTCTCCTTGTGCAGTTGTGGTCTGCGGACCGCGCTGGGCCCTGCCACATTCGGGATTCCGAGCGGTTGATCCGTTGCGGGTTCCCGATATTTCAATGTTTAGGTGGTGCCGGTCACCCGGCGGTGCTGCCCGGCGTCGTTCCCGGTTTCCCGGACCCGGCGCCGCATCAGCGGTGGGGGAATTAACCCTCGACGGTGATACCCATGGAGCGGGCGGTGCCGGCGATGATCTTCGCGGCGCCTTCCAGGCTGGTGGCGTTGAGGTCTTCCATCTTGGTGGAAGCAATCTCGTTGACCTGGGCCTGGGTCAGCTTGGCAACCTTGACGGTGTGCGGGGTAGCCGAACCCTTGGCGACGCCTGCAGCCTTCTTGATGAGCTCTGCAGCCGGCGGGGTCTTGGTGATGAACGTGAATGAACGGTCTTCGTAAACGGTGATTTCAACCGGAATAACGTTGCCGCGCTGGGCTTCCGTCGCAGCGTTGTACGCCTTGCAGAATTCCATGATGTTGACACCGTGCTGGCCAAGCGCAGGACCGATCGGCGGGGCCGGGTTGGCGGCACCTGCCTGGATCTGCAGCTTGATGAGGCCGGTGACCTTCTTCTTGGGAGCCAATGTAGGGTCCTTCTCTCAATTACGTCCTGGGACACAGGAGCGTGCCTCAGGTTGTTGGCCGCCATGGCGAGGCGGCCGGCCGCTCCGAAGCTGCTAAGCGGGCAGCCCGGGGCGAATTCTGTGGGTGTTGCTAGATCTTGCTGACCTGGTTGAACGCCAGGGTGACCGGGGTCTCGCGCTCGAAGATGGAGACGAGCACCACCAGGGTCTGCGAATCCACCTTGATCTCGGAGATCGTGGCGGGAAGGGTCTCGAAAGGCCCTTCCTTGACGATAACCGATTCGCCGACCTCGAAGTCGACGTCGACCGCAGCGGGAGCGTGCTTGACCTGCTTGCCCTTCTCGGCCTGCTCTTCTTCGAAGACCGGCGCGAGCATGGAGAAGACCTCGTCGAGGCGCAGCGGCACGGGGTTGTGGGCGTTGCCCACGAAGCCGGTGACGCCGGGGGTGTGACGGACGGCGCCCCAGGAGGCGTCCGTCAGGTCCATCCGGACCAGGACGTAGCCGGGGATGCGGACGCGGTTGATGACCTTGCGCTGAGCGTTCTTGATCTCAACGACTTCCTCCATCGGAACCTGGATTTCGAAGATGTAATCTTCCATGTCCAGGGTCTGGATGCGGGTCTCAAGGTTGGCCTTGACGCGGTTTTCGTAGCCGGCGTAGGAGTGGATGACGTACCAGTCACCCTCCTGGCGGCGCAGCTTGGCGCGGAATTCATCGGCGGGGTCGACCTCGGCCGCCGCGGCGGCCGCAGCCAGGGCGTCGCCCTCTTCGCCGGTTGCGGTGTCCTCGGCGGCCACGGCCTCGTCAGCAGACTCGTCGGCGGCTACGGCCTCGTCAACAGACTCATCGGCGGCGTCGGATTCGGGCGCAGCAGACTCGGCCTCGGACCCTTCCGCGGCTTCCACCGCGGCGTCCTGGCTCTTATCCAGCTCAGTCTCAGTTACCTCGAGCTCCTGCTCAGACACTTGGTCTCCTGCTTCCTCATTGCCTAACATGCCTATTTAAATGACTCAATTCCGCACACCCCGCGGAAGCTCCATTGTTATCGGAGATCCACGCAGTCTGCGGACCGGTCGCCTCAGCGGTCCGTGGCGCCTGTTCCGCCGAAGACCCAGCTCACTCCGGTCCCGAAGGCCAGGTCCAGCAGGGTGACGATCACCATCATGATGACCACGAACACCAGCACCACGAGCGTGTAGTTGATCAGTTCCTTGCGGGTGGGTGCAACGACTTTCTTCAGTTCGCCGATGACCTGGCGGACGAAGAGTGCAATCCGAGCGAAGAATCCTGCCTTGGGGGCATTCTTGGCGGGGCGGCCTTTGGAGCTGCTGGCAGCTGTTTCGGTCACCTGATCCTCACTCATCCTCGCGATGTCGGATACCCGGCTCTGGAATGAACCATGGTTGCTGCGCTGGTTCCGGTAAACCCCGGAACAGCTTGCGCAGGGCAGACAGGACTCGAACCTGCAACCTGCGGTTTTGGAGACCGCTGCGCTACCAATTGCGCCACTACCCTATGGATCGAAAAACGGTCTGAGCGCGTTTTCCCGCAGGTTTCCCTGAGGCGCACGCCATCATCGTGTTTTCAACACCGGAGAACCAGTCTACGCAACAACTGCGTCCACGTCGAACCGGCACTGTCCGGACCCCTGGCTGCCTGCGGAAATCGGCTGACCCGTCAGTCTCATTCCCGCTGCGGGTCACATTCCCACCCGGCACCCCGGAGGATCCGCTGAACAGCATAGAGTAGATTTCGTCGAATCCCACATCCAGCCACGTGCTGCACGCGAAGAACGGACCCGCAATGCCTGCCGCCCGCATTTCCCAGCGCATTTCCGCCATAGCCGAATCCGCCACACTGGCTGTCGATGCCAAGGCGAAGGCGTTGAAGGCAGCCGGCCGGCCGGTGATCGGCTTCGGCGCCGGAGAACCTGACTTCCCGACCCCCGACTACATCGTCCAGGCCGCCATCGCGGCCGCCAGCCAGCCGAAGTACCACCGCTACTCCCCCGCCGGCGGGCTGCCCGAATTGAAGCAGGCCATCGCGGACAAGACGTTCCGGGACTCCGGCTACAAGGCCGATGCCTCCCAGGTGCTGGTGACCAACGGCGGTAAGCAGGCCGTATACAACACCTTCGCCACGTTGCTGGACCCGGGCGACGAAGTGATTGTCCCGACGCCGTTCTGGACCACCTACCCGGAAGCGATCCGGCTGGCCGGCGGTGTCCCGGTGGAGGTCTTCGCCGGCCCCGAGCAAGGCTACCTGGTCACCGTGGAGCAGCTCGAAGCGGCCGTCACGGACCGCACCAAGATCCTCCTCTTCGTTTCCCCGTCCAATCCGACCGGGGCCGTGTACTCTCCGGAGCAGGTCAGGGAGATCGGCCAGTGGGCCGCGGCCAAGGGTCTGTGGGTGGTCACGGATGAGATCTACGAACACCTGACCTACGACGGCGTGCCGTTCACCTCGATTGCCACGGCCGTCCCGGAACTCGGCGACAAGGTGGTCATCCTCAACGGGGTGGCCAAGACCTATGCCATGACCGGCTGGCGCGTGGGCTGGATGATCGGCCCGGCCGACGTCATCAAGGCCGCCACCAACCTGCAGTCGCACGCCACCTCCAACGTGTCCAACATCCCGCAGGTCGCCGCCCTCGCGGCCGTGTCGGGCCCGCTCACGGCGGTGGACGAGATGAAGGTTGCCTTTGACCGGCGCCGGAAGGCTATTGTGGCCGGGCTGAACGCGATTGAGGGCGTCGACTGCCCCACGCCCCAGGGTGCCTTCTACGTCTACGCCGACGTCCGGGCACTGCTGGGCAAGGAGTTCCCCACCGCGAACGGCCCGGTCCGGCCCTCGACGTCGGCCGAACTCGCCGCGCTCATCCTCGACGAGGTGGAGGTCGCCGTGGTGCCGGGCGAGGCTTTCGGCCCCTCCGGCTACCTGCGCCTGTCCTACGCGCTGGGCGACGAAGACCTCGCCACCGGAGTCGGCCGCCTCCAGAACTTCCTCGGCAAGGCCAAGTAGCAGCCCTCCCTCAGGTTCTGCAGCAGCAAACCCGACGCTCCCCCACCTTTAGCGGGCGAAACGCCAACGCTCCCTCACCTTGCGCAGCACAGGGTGAGGGAGCGTTGGCGTCTGGCCGCAGGATCCGCGGGAGCGTCGGGCGGAAAGCCCCCAGACGTGAGGGAGCGTTGGCGTCTGGCCGCAGGATCCGCGGGAGCGTCGGGTGGAAAGCCTCGAGACGTGCGGGAGCGTCGGGTGGAAAGCCCCCAGACGTGCGGGAGGGTCAGAGGAGGCGGCGCTCCGCGGCCCAGCGCGTCAGCTCGTGCCGGCTGGAGAGCTGGAGTTTGCGCAGCACCGCCGAGACGTGGGTTTCGACTGTCTTGATCGAGATGAACAGCTCCTTAGCCACTTCCTTGTAGCTGTAGCCGCGGGCGATCAGCCGCATGACCTCCAGTTCACGGGCCGACAGCCGGTCCAGTTCGTCGTCGGCGATGTCCGCGGGGGCGGTGCCGAAGGCGTCGAGGACAAAGCCGGCCAGCCGGGGTGAGAAGACGGCGTCGCCGCCCGCCACACGGCGCACTGCGTCGCTGATCTCGGCCCCCGAAATGGTCTTCGTGACATAGCCCCGCGCCCCGGCCCGGATCACGGAGACGACGTCCTCGGCGGCATCCGAAACACTCAGCGCAAGGAACTTGGTGCTGCCCAGCAGTGCTGCGGAGCCGGCCAGCACGTCGCGACCGCCGCCGCCCAGTCCGCCGGGGAGGTGGACATCCAGCAGTACGACGTCGGGGCGCGCCTTGGCGATGACGGCGACGGCCTCCTCCACGGTTCCCGCCTCGCCGACGACGAGGATGCCGGGATCCAGGTCCGCTTTCAGTCCGGAGCGGAAGATGGCGTGGTCATCGACGATGACCACGCGCGTTGCCCCTGGCGAAGTTCCGGACCCGCCGGTGCCCTCTGGTTGACTGCTCACTGTCTGTCCTCTCCGTTATTCCCGGTTACGTTGGTCCCTGCCCCGTTGGCCCCGGCGGCGGCCGCGAGCGGCAGCCGGAGCCGCACTTCGGTGCCGTCGGGGCTGCTGGCGATCACGGCGGTGCCGCCGTGGCGCCGCATCCGTCCGATCATGGATTCCCGCACGCCCAGGCGGTCCGGCGGGATGGCCCCCGGATCGAACCCTGGCCCGCGGTCCTTGACGAACACCTCGGCAGCGTCGTCGGTCGCTTCCAGGTACACCGAGACCGCGCCGCCGCCGTGGCGGGCGGCGTTGAGCATGGCCTCACGGGCCGCCTGGACCATGGCCTCGAGGCGTTCGGTCATGGCGCAGTCGCCCACGGTCACGACCTCCACAGCGTGCCCCAGCGAGTCCTCCACCTCCGCGGCGGCCGCCTTCACCGCGTCGGAAAGCTGGCCCGCGTCGCGGCCCGGGTCCCGGTAGAGCCAGCCCCGCAGCTCGCGTTCCTGCGCGCGGGCGAGGCGGACGACGTCGTGCTCGTTGCCGGCCCGCCGCTGGATCAGCGCCAGCGTCTGGAGCACGGAGTCGTGCAGGTGGGCAGCGATCTCGGCGCGTTCGGTGGCCCGCACCCGGCCGGCACGTTCGGCCTCCAGGTCGCGCCAGAACTTCAACCCCCAGGGCAGCAGCACCAGCGCGACCCCGCCCAGGACGGCCACGGAGGCCAGCAGGGCGAGCCAGGTCTGTTCCCAGGACCCCGACCCGGAGACCATCAGCAGCACCCCGGCCACCACCAGTGCCAGCCCGGCCGCGAGCCTGGCCCAGCCGCCTGCCTGGTCGGCTTTGGTCTTGTCCACAATGCCGGCGCGCCGGGTCTCGTCCAGCTGCATCCAGGCAATGGCGGCGCCGCCCAGGATCGCGGCCACCGGGATCAGGGTGCCCAGCGGGACGTCCAGGCCAAAGAGCCGCGCGATCAGGATCCCAGCCGCCAGCAGCAGTCCGGCACCGAGCAGGAGTTCCTTGCCGTAGGGCATGCCCGGCAGCAGTGTCCGCCAGGACCCGGCCGGGGTGCCGGGGCCAGGTCCGTCGACGGGTCGTTCGCTGACCGCCGGGGCGATCGGCGACGCCGGCTGGCGTGCGTTGCGCTTGGCGCTCTCGTCCGCGGTGGGGACCATGATCCAGAGCCAAGCGTAGAAAGCGACGCCGGCCCCGCCGGCGAGGGCTGCCACCACCATGCCGATCCGGACCATCTGGACCGGCCAGCCCAGGTGGTTGGCCAGGCCCGCGCAGACACCGGCGATCACGCGGTCGCTGCTGCGGGCCAGCGGCGGGCGGGAAACGGCTGTTGTCATGGGTCAATCCAAACACGGACCGGGGTTTCCCGGAGCCGTTTTCGGGCCGAACCGGGGGCCGCTCAGGGGTCGTTCAGGGTCTTCCCCAGTAGAGGGCGGGCCCCTGCGGGCGGGAGGATCGAGGTATGAATCCGCACACTCCGCACCCAGATGAGGACCCGAACGCTCCGGGCCGGCCGGAAAGTACCCCGGGCGCCCCTTCCACCGGCCCGGCAGACAGCTCCGGGACCACTCCCCCGGCCCCCGGCGAACCTGCCGGCGAGGCACCACCCCTCTATCCGCCGGGCGGCCCGTACCCCTCCTCTTGGGGCTCGTATTCCGGGGCCACCCCTCCGCCGTACGCCGGCGCTCCGGGACAGGGTCCGCAGCCGCAGAACTTCTTTGACTGGGTCCGCAGCCATGGCATCTACCGGGGCCGCGAGCGCTGGATCGGCGGCGTAGCCAGCGGCATTGCCCAGCGGCTCGGCGTCGATCCCCTGATCGTGCGCGGCATCCTGATTGTGCTGACGGTGTTCGCCGGCGTGGGTGTCCTGTTCTACGGCCTGGCATGGGCGCTGCTGCCCGAGCCCGACGGGCGGATCCACGTCCAGGAGGCCGCCGCGGGCCGCTGGAGCTCGGGCATGACCGGCGCCCTGATCACCACCATCGTTGGATTCCCCAGCCTGGGCAGCGGCGTCTGGGGCTGGGACCGCTACGGTTTCGGTGCCTTCGTCTGGACCGTGTTCTGGGTGGGCGGGGCCATCTACGTCATTTACTACCTGACCCAGCGCAACAAGGCCCGTGCCGCGGGGACCCCCATGACTCCGGGCCGGGGGCCGGGCGTCGCCGGCTGGAGTGCGGCCGGCGGCGGCGCCGAAAGTGCCGCCACGCCAGGCGCCGGCAGCGCCTATGACAGCACGGCCGCTGCGGCCCCGAACCAGACCGTCCCGATGGAAGGGCTCCCGGGGCGGTATGGCGAGGAGCGCTCCGGAGCGGCGTCCGGCTGGGCTGCGCCGCCCTCCCCGGGTCCCACCCCGCCCTACGGCGGCGGGTATGGCTACGTGCCCCCGCCGGCGCCGGCCCCGAAGCCCCGCAACCTCGGCCCGGGTGCCCCGGCCGTGGCAGTGACCGCCGGCCTTGCCCTCCTGGTGGGCGGCGGCATCAAGGCCCTTGATGCCGCGCACGCCATCAACCTCGGCACCGCGGGCAACGCGGTGGTGTGGGCCAGCGGCGCTGCCGTGCTGGGGCTGGGCATCCTGATAGCCGGGCTCCGGGGCCGTACCGCCGGCATCCTGGGATTCTTCGCGGTCGTGGCGCTGGTGGTTGGCGGGATCTTCAACCTGGTCCCCAATGCAGACCGGGCCCGCTTCCAGAACATCGATTGGGCCCCGGTCAGCATTGAGCAGGCCCGGGGCGGCTTCGACATCACCGGCGGGACCGGCACGGTGGACCTGACCAAGCTAAACCTGAACCCGCCTCTGGGCTCCGACGTCGTGGTCCGGCTGGATGCCACCGCGAGCAACGTCACGGTGGCCATCCCCACCGACGTCCCGGTCCAGGTCCAGGCTGACATGACCATGGGCAACCTCAACGACGGCCGCGGCAACCACAGCGGCGTGACAACCCAGCAGAGCGACTACAACACGGACAAGCCAGGCAGCCGCCTGATCGTGAAGATCTCCGGGACCCTGAGCAACATCACCGTGAAGGAAGGCAACTGACATGAGCAGCTACGACCCGGCGCAAACGCCGGACACCCCCGCGCAGCCGGCGACGGCCGGCGGCCCGCGGGCCCGGGTGGGGACGGTTGTTTGGGGGCTGATCGTGCTGGCCCTGGCCGCACTGATAATCATCTCCCGGCTCGGCCTCGTCGCCCTGAACGGCACCTACGTGCTGATCGGCCTGATGATCGGGGCCGGCGCGGCGCTCGTAATCGGCGGACTGCTGTCCGCCCGCGGACGTGACAAAGAAACCACAACAGGGAAGTCTTGAACCATGGATAAGTTCTTCAGCATCGTCCGGGGCCTCGGCCTGAAACGCGGTCCGCAGCGCTGGCTGGGCGGAGTCTGCGGCGGGATTGCCGCCAAGCTGAACGTCGACGTCGCGTACGTCCGGATCGGGTACCTGCTGTTCGCCCTGATCCCCGGCCCCGCCTTCGTGTTCTATCTGGCGGCCTGGCTCATCCTGCCGGACCAGCGGAACGCGATCATCCTCGAGTCCTTCCTCGAGAGGCGCGCCGGCCGGCCCTGATCCGCCCGCAGCACCCTCAGCACCCGCACCGCACGACCCACGCACAGTGCCCCCGCCCCTCCAGCGGGGGCACTGTGCGTGGGTCACGGTTTGTGTCCTGCCCCACATGCGCCAGTACACTTCTAGGTGAGCTCAGCGTGGCGCTCTGCCTGTACCCCTTCGAACCAGGATTTGAGCCGAGACATGAAAATTGGAATCCTCACCAGCGGCGGAGACTGCCCCGGACTGAACGCCGTGATCCGCGGCGCCGTCTTGAAGGGCATCGCCGTGCACGGCCACGAATTCGTGGGGTTCCTGGATGGCTGGCGCGGAGTGGTGGAGGGTGATGTCATCGACATCCCGCGCGCCCTGGTCCGCGGCATCGCGAAGCAGGGCGGGACGATCCTTGGCACGTCCCGGACCAACCCGTTCGAGAACAACGGCGGGCCCGAGGTCATCAAGGCCAACATGGACCGGCTCGGCATCGACGCCATCATCGCCATCGGCGGCGAAGGCACCTTGGCCGCCGCGAAGCGCCTGACCGACGCCGGCCTGAAGATCGTCGGCGTGCCCAAGACCGTCGACAACGACCTCGACGCCACCGACTACACTTTCGGGTTCGATACGGCCGTCGAGATCGCCACCGAGGCCATCGACCGCCTGCGCACCACCGGCGAGTCCCACCACCGGACCATGATCGCCGAGGTCATGGGCCGCCATGTCGGCTGGATCGCGCTGCACGCCGGCATGGCCTCCGGCGCCCACGCCATCCTGATCCCGGAGCAGAAGGCCTCGATGGAACAGATCACCGAATGGGTTATCTCGGCTCGCGACCGTGGCCGCGCCCCGCTGGTAGTGGTCGCGGAAGGTTTTGTCCCCGAAGGCCAGGAGTCCCCGCACTCCGAGCGCGGACTGGACACCTTCGGCCGCCCGCGCCTGGGCGGCATTGCCGAACTACTGGCCCCCGAGCTGGAGGCCCGGACCGGGATCGAGACCCGCGCCACGGTGCTGGGCCACATCCAGCGCGGCGGCGTTCCCACGGCCTTTGACCGGGTGCTGGCGACCCGCCTCGGCATGGCCGCAATCGATTCGGTGGTGGAGCAGCGCTGGGGAACCATGGTGTCCCTCAACGGCACCGACATCGTCCACGTCGGCTTTGATGCCGCCCTCGGCAACCTCAAGAGCGTGCCGCAGCACCGCTACGAGGAAGCTGCGGTTCTCTTCGGCTGAGGGTTTCCCGGCTGGGCTTTCCCGAGCGGGAGTCCCGGCTGGGTAGGGTTGAGGCATGACTCTGGCCCCCGGTTCCGCTGAAATCATCCAGCTCGCGTGGGCACGCCGGCTGGGACTCGACGACGGCGCTTTCGCCGCCGCCCGGGGCCGCCGCCTCACCCGGGCCGACAATTCGGCCCGATCCCTGCAGTTTGTTCGGCTGTTCGGCAGCTCGGCGCTGGTCGGGCCGGAATGGGCCCTTGACGCGGCGGCCGGGTATTCCGACGAGGAGCTGGCGCAGCACGTGACCCTGCTGACCATCACCCGTGGGCACGGTGGCCACGGACTGGGCGCCGCGGCGCTGTTCTTCGCCGACGACCTGCCGCTGCAGCAGCCGGCCGAGGAGCTTACCGTCTCGCACGGGAACCCAGAAGCGATCCAACTCGAAGCGCTCTGCCCGCCGGACGATGTTAACGAGGTGGGCCTGGCGGACCTTGAGCACCGGTTTACGATCATGCACGTCGAGGACGACGGCGGCCGGACGCCCGTGGCGTGCGGCGCCTACACCGAGTGGGAAGGCCTGCTGGCGCAGCTCGGGGTGCTGGTGGCACCCGAGTGGCGGCGCCGCGGCGTCGGGACACTGGCCGCCTCGATCGCCGCCCACGAGGCACTGGCCTCGGGCCTGACGCTGCAGTGGCGCTCCGATGTCAGCAACAAGGGGTCCCTGGCGCTGGCCCGGAGCCTGGGGTTCACCGCCGGCGGCATCCAGACCAGCGTGCTGCTGGCCTAGCCGCGCTTGGCCTCGGCCGCGTCCGCGGCGGGGTTCCCGCTGTCCGCTGCAGCCGGAACCGTACCCGGCGCGCCCCAGCCCTGCTGCGGCTGGGGTTTGGCGAAGAACAGCGCCACGGCCGCGCCCAGCAGGATCACCGCAGCAGGCAACATGATGGACTGGCCCATCGCCGTCGAGAATCCCTCGTGCAGCGCCTCGGGCAGCTTGCCGCCGAACGCCATCGGGTTGGACTCCCCCGACGCTCCGGGCGCCGCCGGCAGCTCCGCGGCGAGCCGGGCCTGGATCAGCACCGCGATGGCCGCGCTGCCCAGGACCGCGCCGATCTGGCGGGTGGTGTTGTAGACGCCGGAACCGGCCCCCGCCTGCCGGGGCGGCAGGTTCCTGGTGGCGGTGGAGCTCAGCGGCGCCCAGATGCCGGCGTTCGCGAATCCCAGCACCGCGCTGGGGAGCAGGAAGAGCCAGATGGGGGTGTCCGGGTGCATCAGCGAGGCGTTCCAGAACAGCGCCACGGACATCAGGATCAGGCCGGCGGCCGTGATGAATTTCGGGTTGACCCGGTCGATGATCTTGCCCACGACCGGCGCCAGGGCGCCGGAGATCACTGCCATGGGGACCATCATGAGCGCGGACTGCGTGGGGGTCAGGCCCCGGACCACCTGGTAGTAGAAGATTAGCGGCAGGCTGAAGGCGGTCACGGTGAAGCCGACCGTGGTGATGCCCACATTGGCCAGCGAGAAGTTGCGGTCCTTGAACAATCCCAGCGGCAGCAGCGGCTCACCCTTGTTGACCCGCTGCCAGGCAACGAACGCGACCAGGACGACGATGCCGCCGATGATCAGGCCCCACACGGTGATGGGCCCGGTGATGGTGCCCCAGTTGTAGGTTTCGCCCTCCTGGATCCCGAACACCAGCAGGAACAGGCCGACAGCGCTGAGCAGCACGCCGGGGATGTCGAACTTGTGCGGGTGGGTGCTCAGCGACGGAACAAAGCGCAAAGCGAGGATGAAGCCGGTGATGCCCACCGGAATGTTGATGAAGAAGATCCACTCCCAGCCCAGCCCGTCCACCAGGACACCGCCCAGGATCGGTCCCACCAGGGTGGCCACGCCGGCCGTGGCACCCCAGATGCCCATGGCCGCGCCGCGGCGGTCCGGCGGGAAGATCCGCGTAATGACGGCCATGGTCTGGGGCGTCATCATCGCGGCCCCGAGGCCCTGCAGCACCCTGGCCTCGATCAGGGTGTGGACGTCGCCGGAGAGCCCGCACCACAGCGATGCGAGGGTGAACACGACCAGCCCGGACAGGTAGAGCTTCTTCGGTCCGAAGCGGTCACCCAGCCGGCCCGTAATGAGCAGCGGGACGGCGTAGGCGAGCAGGTAGGCGCTGGTCACCCAGATCACCGAGTTGATGTCGGCGTTCAGGCCTTCCATGATCCGGGGGTTGGCCACCGAGACGATGGTGGTGTCGATCAGGATCATGAAGAATCCGATCACCAGCGACCAAAGTGCGGCCCAGGGCCTCGCTACGTTTTCCATGAGGTTCCTTACGGTGCTGTTGCCGGGCTGGAGTTTTTGGTGGAACTGAGGTCTATCAGGCGGTGCAGGTTCCGGCGGCCGACGGCGGTGGCCGGTGTCAGCGCAGGAGCGCCAGGATCTCGGTCCGGGCGAACATCTGCGCGGCCGCCCGGGCGGAGGGACTTCCGGCGTCCGGGTCGGCACCGGCGTCCACAAGGATCCGGATGACGTCGGGGTAGCCCTTGAACACCGCCCCGGCCAGCGGCGTCTGGCCGCGGTCGTTGGCCGTGTTGGCGTCGGCGCCGTGCGCCAGGATCAGTTGGACGGTGTCCGCGTGGCCGTGGTAGGCGGCCAGCATGAGCAGCGAATCCCCTGCCGCGTTGGTCAGCGCGGCCGGCGCGCCGGCGGCGAGGTAGCCGCCGAGCAGCGTGGAGTCCCCCTTGCGGGCGGCGTCGAAGAGGGTGTGGGCCAGCGCGAGGGTCTCGTCGTCGGGGGCGGCCGCTTCCGGCCCGCCGTTCACCGGGTCCCCCGGAGGAATCCGGTCTGCCGTCCCACGACCTGACCCGCGTCAGGCGCCACAATGAGCTCCTGGGCCGCGGTGTACGGTTCCTCGCCGTCCATCACGGTCAGCACCTCATCCGGGGCGACGGAGCGCTTGATCACGGCCAGGGCCACCGGGCCCATCTCATAGTGCTGCGCCACGGACGTCACCGTGCCGACTTTCCGCTCGCCGGCCCGTACTTCACTCCCGACTGCGGGCAGCGTGTGCTGCGAGCCGTCCAGCTGGAGGAACACCAGCCGCCGCGGCGGGTGGCCCAGGTTGTGCACCCGGGCGATGGTTTCCTGTCCCTTATAGCAGCCCTTGGCCAGGTGCACGGCCGTGCGCAGCAGGTCCAGTTCGTGCGGAATCGTCTTGTCGTCGGTCTCCGCCCCCCAGCGGGGGCGCCACGCGGCGATCCGGAGCGCCTCGGCCGCCAAAACGCCGGCCAGCGGGCGGCCCGCGACGGTGGCCTCGAGCTCGGCGGCCGGAACGAGGTATTCGAACCAGGGCCGCTCCAGGCCCGGGTGGGAGTCCTCACCGACGACGGCGTAGGAGTACCCTCCGGCGCCCACATGCGGCCAGGGATCCTCCCAGACCTGGCGGCCGGCCCAGTCCGGAACCGGCCGGGTGCTGCCCAGTACGGCCCAGTCCGCGGACACATCGGCAACCTCGACCCGGAGCATGAACTTCATCCTGGTGAGCCATTCGGCCAGCGGCGCGGCCTCGGCCGCCTCCACGATCAGCCAGGTGGTGGCACCGTCGTCCAGCACCCGCGCGTCGAATTCGATCCGGCCTTGCACGCTGAGAAGCAACAGTTCGGTGGACTGGCCGGGCGCCAGAGCGGTGAGCTGCTGGGAGGACAGGGTGTTGAGCCAGCTCAGCCGGTCCGGGCCGGCCACCGTGACCACTCCGCGCTGGGATAGATCGACGACGGCGGTGCCGGCGGCCAGTGCGCGCTGCTCGCGCAGCGGCTCGCCGTAGTGGGCGGCGACGCCGGCGTCCGCACCGGCCGCTTCAACGGCGCCCGGGCGCGACAGCAGTGGGCTCTTGGTAGTCATATGAAGTAGAAGTCCTCAGCGCTCAGCGGTATTCCGGATTTTCGAAGTCGAATCGGGTGCCGGCCTTCCAGCCTTCGGGCAGGTTGCCGTAGGCGGGGATGCCGCCGGCGTCCTTGAGCATCCGGGCCAGGTGCAACAGATTCCACGTCATAAAGGTGGTGTTGCGGTTGGTGAAGTCGCTTTCCGGTCCGCCGGAGCCCTCGTCCAGGTAGCTGGGCCCGGGGCCCACGGCGCCGATCCAGCCGGCGTCCGCCTGCGGCGGGATGGTGAAGCCGATGTGCTGGAGGCTGTAAAGCACGTTCATGGCGCAGTGCTTGATGCCGTCTTCGTTGCCCGTGATCAGGCAGCCGCCCACCTTCGGGTAGAACGCCCACTGGCCCTTGGAGTTTAGTTCGCCGGAGTGCGCGTATAGCCGCTCGATCAGCTTCTTGGTCTGGGACGAGTTGTCACCGAGCCAGATCGGGCCGGCGACCACCACAATGTCCGCTTCCTGCACTGCCGGGTACAGGGCCGGCCATTCGTCGCTGGCCCATCCGTGCTCGCGCATGTCCGGGTAGACGCCGCTGGCGATGTCGTGGTCCACCGTCCGGATGATGCTGGTGGCTACGCCCTGCTTTTCCATGATCCTGCGGCTGATCTCGATCAGGCCCTGCGTGTTGGAGGTCTCCGGTGACTTCTTCAGGGTCCCGTTGAAGAACACGGCCCTGAGGTCGCTGTAGTTGCCGGGTGTCGAGGTGGCGTGTGTCGTGCCGCTTGCTGTGTCGTTCACTGTGGTGCTCCCTGCGTTCGCTGCGGACAACGGAAATTCAGCGAGACCGCGGCTTCCCGCCTGGCGCGCGGTTCAGCCGACTTTGCTGAGGATGGCGGAGGCATGCGCCTCCAGGCCACCGCCCGGCGTCGACCCCTTACCGGAGGCGACGTCCCAGCGCCAGAGCAGTTTGCCGTCGACCAGCCCGAAGATCCGTGTGGCCGCGGTGTACTCCTTGGAGTGGCTGCCGCGCATCACCATGTCGGTGCTGAGCTGGATCTGCGGGCCCTTGATCTGGCCGTAGTACAACTCGGAGATCCCGCCCGGATGCGAGATGGAGACTGAGATGTCAAAGCCGCCGTCGCCATTGCGAAGTTCCTCGACCTCGTCGGCGCTCTTGAGCACCGGGACGATATCGGCCGGGATGAGCCCCGGGCCGCCGTCTTCCTCGCGCTGCTTGCGCTCAAGGGCCCAGAAGCCGGTCTCCACGGTCAGCGGGCGTAGCTTGGTCCCCTCGTCGTCCGTCAGCCACGATTCGGCCCGGTACTGCAGGTACGGCAGGCCGTTGTGGGTGAAGGAGACGTGCTGGAGGAAATGTTCCGAGTCCTCTTCCCCGGCTCCCAGCCGGCCGCGGCCCTCCCACTCACCAATGAGCCAGGACAGCGGAACGATTTCGGGCGTCAGATCTGTAGGAATTTCAATCGGCACGGCAGCTACCTCTGGAAACTACGGGTTCTGGACGGGTACAGGTCGGGACTGTCTACTTCTGGCCCTTGAAGAGCCGGTAGACCACAAAACCGGCGAACCAGGCCATGGAAAGGCTGGCGATGCCGAGCAGGACAAGGAAGAAGATCTCAAATGCAAGTACGGACATGATGCCATCCTAACGCTTTAGTGAAGGAGTAGTTTGTCTATGAAGTAGGCCAGCGAACCGACCGCGGAGACGGGCCCCAGGCCCATGCCCAGCACTGCCGGCAGGTTCAAGGTGGTGCCCCGGATGATCACCAGCCGGCGGAAGCTGACCAGGACGGCGCCGACGACGATCCCGACGAGGGCGGCCGGCAGCACGGCGATGTCGGAGAACACCAGGCCGGCCAGCGGACCGGCGAGCCCCGCGCCGACGATGCCCAGCGGCGCAACGATCCGGTCCGGCCAGCGGATCAGGCCCGCCATCAGGGCGATCGCGGCACTGATGGCGGCGATGAGCAGCATTTCCTTGACCCCGTTGAAACGTGAGCAGGCGATCCAGCCCGCACCGAGGCAGGACAGCAGGACTCCGGCGCTGGATCCCAGGGTGGATTCCAGGCGCTGGGCCTGGCCGGTGCCGCGGATCAGCTGCATCACGAAGATGGCCATCACCCCGGCCGCTACGAACGCGGGCGTCCAGTTCAGGAAACCGGGCGCGGGAAGATAGGTGGCTGCCACCGCTGAACCGATCCCGGGCAGGCCGATCAGGGCGGCCAGGGTCTTCTTGGCCGGGATGCCCAGGAAATGGGGCCAGCCAAATCCGACGCAGGCGGCCGTGATGGCAGCGACGGCCAACAGGGCCTCCGGCGTGGAGTAGGCCCCGGCGACGATGGCCGCCAGGCCGGCCAGCCCGATGATACCGACGCTCCGCGACCTCACTGCATTCCCCCCGGGGCGTGCCGCCACCGGGCACTCCCAACGCGGTCCCCCACGATCAACATAGCCACGATCAACCGGCACCTTCGCTCACTGCGGACCCACTCGGCCTGCTCGACTCCGCCGGAGCGGCAGGCCCTGACGGATCAATCCTGCCCTATGTGAACGTTTTGTGTCGCAAAAGAAGCACACTGGAGCGGCGGAACAGTGTCCGCCGACGGTCGTTTGGGTATACTCGAAGTTCAGCTACGCTTCCTCCGGCAGCCGCTGGCGGGGCACCGCCCGGAAGCCCAGTACCCGCCGGTGGAAGCCCGGTTCAGACGCCCAATGATGCGCGGACACCCCTTGGAGGAACCATGTCGCACATCCTGCTACTGACGAACAGCACCGGGTCATCGGTGGACGTCCTTCCTGCGCTGGAGCTGCTCAACCACCGCGTCCACATTCTTCCCGCCGAGCCCACGGCCCTGCTCGAAACGGACCCGTGCGATATCGTGCTGCTTGACGCCCGCAAGGACCTCGTGGGCGCCCGCTCCCTCACCCAGCTGCTCAAGGCGACCGGACTGAGCGCGCCCCTGATGCTGATCCTCACCGAAGGCGGCATGGCCGCCGTTTCCTCCGCCTGGGCGGTGGACGACATCCTCCTGGAGTCTGCCGGCCCCGCCGAAGTGGAGGCACGCATCCGCCTCGGCGTCGCCCGCGCCGTGCCTGATGCGGACGACACCCCCACGGAGATCCGGGCTGCCGGCGTCGTGATCGACGAAGCGAGCTACACGGCGCGGGTCAACGGGGCGGCACTCAACCTGACCTTCAAGGAATTTGAACTTCTCAAGTACCTCGCGCAGCACCCGGGCCGCGTCTTCACCCGCCAGCAGCTCCTCACCGAGGTCTGGGGCTACGACTACTACGGCGGCACCCGGACGGTGGACGTCCACGTCCGCCGCCTCCGGGCCAAGCTCGGCGCCGACCACGAAAACCTGATCAGCACGGTGCGCAACGTCGGGTACCGCCTGACCCTCGTCCGGCAGCCGGACGAGGAACTCACCGAGGCCTGACGAACAGGGCCCGGCTACTGCCCCCGGCGCTCTCCGGCAGCGCCACACGAAAAAGCCCCGGACTCAGGAGTCCGGGGCTTTCGTGCGCCGTGTGGCGCTGCAGTGGAGGACATACGGGTCGAACGTATCGAGGCCACCCCAGTGGTGGATCCCCCTCACATCCACTCAACGGTTTCGCGCCGTTGAGCCGGATGAGATATTGACTATACGTGCCCCGGGCGGATGCATCAAATTCACGCATTTTCCACGCGCCGGCGGGCAGCAGACGTATAGCCTTGCACCATGAGCCCCGCGCATCCGGAGAATTGGCCCGTACTCACCCTGCAGGGAGCCGTCGACGAACGGCTGCTGCAGGATGTCAAGACCCTGGTGGCTGCCGCCGAGGAGTCCGACGGCAACCCGCCGCTTTCAGAGCAGACCCTGGTGACCCTTCGCGCCGCCGGCGCCGGCCCGCACAGCGTGCTGGCCCTGGCGCTCTACTCCCCTGACTATTCCCGCGATGACTCCGGCACCGTTTCCGGCACCGCCCGGGGCAACGACCTGGCCGGGTTCGCCGTCGTCGTCGAGGAGGCCGATGGCACCGGGGTGCTGGAGGTGGCCGTCCATCCCAGCTACCGCAACCAGGGCGTGGCGGACCGGCTGGTGGCCGAACTGCAGAAGGTGCGCGGCTTCGCGGGACTGAAGGCCTGGTCGCACGGCAACCATGAAGCCGCCGCGGACCTCGCCGCCCGCTACGGCTACGCCCCGGTGCGCGAACTGTGGAAGATGCGGCTCGCGACCGCGACCTCGGAGCTGCCCGACGCCGCCCTGCCGGAGGGCTTCTCGCTGCGCAGCTTCGTGCCGGGGCGGGATGAGGAGGCCTGGCTCGCGGTCAACCGGACGGCCTTCGCCCATCACCCCGAACAAGGGAACATGAGCCTCGACGACCTGCACGCACGGATGGCCGAGCCGTGGTTCGACCCTGCCGGTTTCCTGCTCGCCGTCGACGCCGACGGCCGGATCCTCGGCTTCCACTGGACCAAGGTGCACCCACGGCACGGCGAGCACCCGGCGATCGGCGAGGTGTACGTTGTCGGCGTCGCACCCGCCGCGCAGGGCACCGGGCTGGGCAAGGCCCTGACCATTGCCGGCATCAAGCACCTGCAGCAGCAGGGCCTGCACGCCGTCATGCTCTACGTCGACGCCGACAACATTCCCGCCGTCGCCCTGTACCGGCGGCTCGGCTTTTCGCGCTGGGATGTGGACGTCATGTACGCGCCCCGGGAAGGCCAGTAACCGCGCCGGCGGCCGGGCGCCCGGCGGGGGCCGGAACCTGGGCTCATCCGGATCTGAATCCTTGTAAGGTTGAAGCTAACTCGCGCCAGCATTAGGAGAGACCATGCAACGGGAATCTGCCCGGACAGCCACGTCTGAAGCCGCTACGCCGGACAAGGCTGCGCGTCCCGCGCGGGCGCGGTTCGGCTCCTCCGAAGTGCCCGCCTCGCGCGCCACCCAGGACCGGATCGACATTCCCGAGTTCGCCCCCAACCTGGAACCGGAAGGCGACATCAGCCCCGACCGCTTCCTGGACCGGGAGCTGAGCTGGCTGGCGTTCAACTCGCGCGTCCTGGAACTCGCCGAAGATCCAAGCCTCTACCTGCTGGAACGTGTTAGCTTCCTGTCAATCTTCGCCTCCAACCTCGACGAGTTCTTTATGGTCCGGGTCGCCGGGCTCAAGCGCCGCATCGCCACCGGCCTCGCCGTGCCGTCCCCCGCCGGGCTGAGCCCCATGCAGGTGCTGGAACAGATCGGCGAGGCCGCCCACCGGCTCCAGCAGCGCCACGCCCGCGTCTACGCCGAACAGATCCGCCCCGCGCTGGCCTACGAACACATCCACCTGATGCACTGGGAAGAACTGGACGCCCAGGCCAAGGACCAGCTCAGCGCCATGTTCGCGGAAAAGGTCTTCCCGATCCTGACCCCGCTGGCCGTGGACCCCGCCCACCCTTTCCCCTACATCTCCGGGCTGTCGCTGAACCTGGCGGTGGTGGTTCGCAACCCGGTCAGCGACAAGGAGCTCTTCGCCCGTGTCAAGGTCCCGGACCAGCTGCCGCGGCTGATCTCGATCGACGGCCCGCGCGCCGGCTCCGTCCCCGGAAGGGTGGCGCGTTTCATCGCGCTCGAGGAAGTCATCGCCGTGCACCTGGACCAGCTCTTTGCCGGGATGGAGGTGCTGGAGCACCACATCTTCCGCGTCACCCGCAACGAGGACGTCGAGGTCGAAGAGGACGACGCCGAGAACCTGCTGCAGGCGCTGGAAAAGGAACTGCTGCGCCGCCGCTTCGGCCCGCCGGTCCGGCTCGAGGTCACCAACGACATCAACCCCAACATCCGCGCGCTGCTGATCCGCGAACTCGGGGTGGAGGAATCCGAGGTCTACTCCGTCCCGGCGCCGCTGGACCTGCGCGGCCTTTCCGTGATCGCGGGGATTGACCGGGCGGACCTGCACTACCCGAAGCACGTGCCGCACACCTCCCGGTACCTCAACGAATCGGAAACCTCCAAGGCCGCGAACGTCTTTGCAGCCATGCGGCGGCGCGACATCCTCCTGCACCACCCGTACGATTCCTTCTCCACCTCCGTGCAGGCCTTCCTTGAGCAGGCCGCGGCGAACCCGAAGGTCCAAGCCATCAAGCAGACCCTGTACCGCACCTCCGGCGACTCGCCCATCGTTGACGCCCTGATCGACGCCGCCGAGGCCGGCAAGCAGGTGCTCGCCCTGGTGGAAATCAAGGCCCGCTTCGATGAGCAGGCCAACATCTCGTGGGCCCGGAAGCTGGAGCAGGCCGGCGTGCACGTGGTGTACGGCATCGTGGGCCTCAAGACGCACTGCAAGCTCTCCCTGGTGGTCCGCCAGGAAGTTGACGGGCTGCGCCGCTACTGCCACATCGGCACCGGCAACTACCACCCGCGGACCGCCCGCTACTACGAGGACCTCGGCCTGCTGACGGCCAACGAGCAGGTGGGCGAGGATCTGTCCAAGCTCTTCAACCAGCTTTCGGGCTACGCACCGAAGTCCACCTTCAAGCGGCTGCTGGTCGCCCCGCGGTCGGTACGCTCCGGGCTGATCGACCGGATTGAAACCGAAATCCGCAACGCGCGGGCCGGGATCGCCGCCCGCGTCCAGATCAAGGTGAATTCGATGGTGGATGAAGCCATCATCGACTCCCTTTACCGGGCCTCCCAGGCGGGCGTGCAGGTCGACGTCATTGTCCGCGGTATCTGCTCGCTGCGCCCCGGCGTCCCCGGCCTCAGCGAGAACATCACCGTCCGCTCCGTCCTGGGCCGCTTCCTGGAGCATTCCCGCGTCTTTGCCTTCGCCAACGCCGGCGACCCCGTTGTCTACATCGGCTCGGCCGACATGATGCACCGCAACCTGGACCGCCGCGTCGAGGCCCTCGTGCAGCTCAGCAGCGGGGACGATACCACCTACGTGCTGGACATGCTCCGCCGCTACATGGATCCCGGAACGGCCAGCTGGCATTTGGACAACAGTGGCGAATGGGTGCGCCATCACCTGGCCGAGGACGGCACCGCGCTGCAGGACGTCCAGTCATGGCTCCTGGCGTCGCGTTCGCGGCAGCGCTCGGCGAGCCTGCGCTAGGGCCACGGGTTGTGAGCAGCGATTCCCTGGTCGCGGACCAGACCGATCATCCCGGCGAGACCATAGCCGTTGTCGCGGCCGGCGCCCTGCCGTGGCGCGTCAATAAGGACAAGCTTGAGGTCCTGCTGATCCACCGTCCCCGCTACGACGACTGGTCCTGGCCCAAAGGCAAGCTCGATCCGGGCGAGACCGTTCCCGAGTGCGCCGCCCGCGAGGTGGAAGAGGAAATCGGCCTCAAGGCTCCCCTCGGCATCCCGCTGCCGCCCATCCACTACCACGTGGCTGCGGGCCTGAAAGTGGTGCACTACTGGGCGGTCGACGTCGACGGCGCCCCGCTCCGCCCGGATGGAAAAGAGGTGGACAGCGTCATGTGGTGTTCGCCGGAGAAGGCCGCCGGCCTGCTCAGCAACCCCAGCGACCAGGCCCCGCTGGAGCACCTCGCGGCGGCGCACTCCCGCGGCGAACTGGACACCTGGCCGCTGCTGGTGCTGCGCCACGCCAAAGCCAAGCCGCGCTCGTCCTGGTCCAAGGCCGAGGGCGACCGTCCGCTGGCTGCCACCGGGACACGCCAGGCACAGGCCGTGGGCCGGCTGCTCCAGGCGTGGAGCCCGTCGCGGGTGGTGACGAGTCCCTGGCTACGCTGCGTAGCCACGGTCGCGCCCTATGCCAAGGCCGTCGACGCCAAGGTGAAGCTGCATGAATCACTGACCGAGCACCTGCACGGCCGGAGCCCGCACAAGACCGCCAACGTCGTCGAATCCCTGTTCGACAAGGGGCGCCCGGTGGCACTGTGCACGCACCGCCCCGCACTGCCCACGGTCTTTGCGCAACTGGGCAAGCACATGAACTCCCGGCTGCGGGCCCTGCTGCCCTCAAACGATCCATTCCTCTCGCCAGGGGAAATCATCGTCTGCCATGTCTCGCACAGCAAGGGCAAGGTCGTGGCCGTGGAGCAGTTCCGGCCCTTCGACGACTAGGGTCCTTGACCCCGGCGTCCCCCGGCCCTAGTTTGTATCAAGTACTTGGTACATAACTGCGGGATCTTTGGGGGATTTCATGCCTGGCGAGTTCTACTTTCCATCGATGCTGCTGTTCGGCCCGATCATCGCCGCCGTGCTGGTGTACGCCGTGCTGCGCTGGGTAATCTGGGCGCCGGATACAGGCACCTCCCCGGCATCGGTGTCGGAACACGCATTGTGGGTGGGGGTAATCGGCTGGCTGGCGAGCTCGCTGCAGGGCGCCATGAATCTGGGCATCATTCCGGCCGACCCTTCCGCCGGCGGCGCCATGACGACCCCGGCGACGATCCTGCCGGCCCTTACCTGGCCGATCCTGGGCTGCCTGGGCGTACACGCGCTCGGCCAGGTCAGCTATCCGGGGCCGCGGCGAATGCGGCGGCAGACCGTCCTGTCGGTCCGGCGGATCCGCGACTTCCTGCCGCACCGGCTGGCCGCGGTCACCGCGGCCGTCTTTGCCGCCGCCGGCGCGCTCATCGCGTGGACCGCCACGCTCCCGGGGTTCGCACCCGTGCCGCCCACAACCGTGGCGGACGGCCCGTACACCCGGCAGACGCTGGGCGTTGACGGCCGTATTCCCGGGGTTGAGCTGGCCGCCTGGCTGGGCGGAGCCCTGGCCGTCCTGGCCGCCGGGACGATGCTGGTGCTGTGGCTGATTGCCAGCCGCCGCCAGCTGGAGGCCCTCGACGCCGGCGACAATGCGGTGCTGCGCACCATCGCCATGAACCGCCTGCTGCGGACCGCTTCCATAGTGGCTGCGGGGCTGGGCGTGATCGCAGGCAACTTCGCGGCGCGGCCGGACCCGTCAACCGGCGTCTCGTCCTGGACGAATGCGGCCGGCCTGGCGGGCATGGGTGTCCTCTTGATGATGTGGTTTTGGGGGCCGCCGCGGCTCGCGGCCGCCGGGCTGGGCGCGCGCAACCGGCCGCCTTCAGGACTGCAGGCCGGCGGCCAGCACCCCGCGGCCCGGCTGGTCTCGTCGCTGGGTCCGCTGCTGGGACTCGCGGCGGCGGTGCCCCTGCTGGCGGGGGTCTTCATCGTCCCCGGACTGACCGCCGCCGCGGCGGGCTTCATAATGGCGGGCTTTGCTACCCTGATGGCGGCCGCGGTGCTGGCGGTCATTGCGGCCGGCGAACTGCTCCTGCAGCGCAACTACGGCGACCCGGGAGCGCCGCGCAACTGGCCGCGGCAGCCGGTTAGCCCGGCAATGCTGACCACCGCCGTCCTGGCCCTGCTGTCGTTCCTGCTGGCCCTGGCAGTCACGGCGGTCGGTCAGGAACGGCTCTATGGAGAGCCGGACTGGGTTCCGCCGGCCCTCCTCGCGGCCGGCGGCGCGCTTGCCTCGGTGCCGGCTTTCCTCGCCGCCAGGCACCGGCAGGGGGTCCCCGGTCTTGCCGCCGGCATGGACGCCGCGCTGCGCGCCGTCACGATCCACCGGACCGTGCGGACCCTCGCGGCCCTGTTCACCGCCCAGGCCGCCGTGTTGCTGCTGACCCAGGGGCCCGCGTGGGCTGCGGTCTTCGCCGCCGGATCCTTCGGGGGACCATTCAATCCCGACGCCAACACGTGGTGGCCGGCGACCCTGGCCGGAGCGGTCCTCGGCACCCTTGCCACCATCATCGCCGTTATCCCCGTCGCCGGCCCCGCGCGCAGCCCGGCCGGACCCGTGCCGCGGCGGGACAAGGAGCCCGCCGCGTGACCGCGGGAATCTCCATCGACCTCCGCTCGGCCACACCGCCGTACGAGCAGATCCGGGCGCAGATCGCCTCGCTGATCGTCATCGGGGCGCTGCCGCCGGGAACCCGGTTGCCGACCGTCCGGCGCCTCGCCGCAGACCTCGGCATTGCGGCCGGAACCGTCGCACGTGCCTATAAGGAACTCGAACAGACCGGGCTGATCCAGACCGGGCGCCGCAACGGAACCGTCGTCGCCGGCCCGGTCGGCGGGGACGGCCCGGGTGGCACCCTCGGTGATGCTGTCCCGGCGCGGCCGGCGGCCGGACCGAACGCCGCGGTGATCGCCGCCGTCGACCGCTGCATTGCCGCAGGCCGCGCGGCCGGCCTCGACGACGGCGCGTTGCTCGCCGTGATGCGCGCCCGGCTCGGCCAACGCCACGAATACGGCGAGCAAGACTCTTCTCAGTAGACTGGGACCGTGAGCATCCCAACGCCCTACGAAGACCTGCTGCGCGATGTCTTCGAGCACGGCACCCACAAATCGGACCGCACCGGGACGGGCACCCGCAGCGTGTTCGGCCGGCAACTCCGCTTCGACCTGGGCAAGAGCTTCCCGCTCATCACCACCAAGCGCGTGCACTTCAAGTCCGTCGCCGTGGAACTGTTGTGGTTCCTGCGCGGGGACAGCAACGTGAAGTGGATGCAGGACCAGGGCGTCACCATCTGGAACGAATGGGCCGACGCCGACGGCGAACTCGGCCCGGTCTACGGCGTCCAGTGGCGCTCCTGGCCCACGCCCGACGGCGGGCACGTCGACCAGATCGCGGAACTGGTGGAGAATCTCCAAAGCAACCCCGATTCACGCCGCCACATCGTCTCGGCGTGGAACGTGGCCGAGCTCAAGAACATGGCCCTGCCCCCCTGCCACGCCTTCTTCCAGTTCTACGTCGCGGACGGCAAACTCTCCTGCCAGCTGTACCAGCGCTCCGCGGACACCTTCCTGGGCGTGCCTTTCAACATCGCCTCCTACGCGCTGTTGACCTGCATGCTGGCCCAGCAGACCGGGCTGGACCCGGGCGAATTCGTCTGGACCGGCGGCGATGTCCACATCTACGAGAACCATCTGGACCAGGTCCTCACGCAGCTGGGCCGGGAGCCCTACGAATATCCGCAGCTGAGGATCACCCGCAAGCCGGAGTCCATCTTCGACTACACCCTTGAGGACTTCGAGGTCGTCGGCTACCAGCACCATCCAACGATTAAGGCCCCGATAGCCGTATGAGCAACGAGACCAGCAACCCCACGGATCCCGTCGATTTCACCGAGCAGCTCCGCGGGACCGTCACCGGCCTCGGCCTGGTGTGGGCGCAGACCAACACGGGAGTGATCGGCCAGGCCGGGACCATGCCGTGGAACCTGCCAGAGGATATGAAGCACTTCAGCCGGCTCACGGCCGGGCACCCCGTCATCATGGGGCGCAAGACGTGGGATTCCTTCCCGGACAAGTACCGGCCGCTGCCCGGCCGGACGAACATTGTCATCACCCGGCAGGAAGGCTGGGGCGGGACGCCGGAGGCCGAAGGCGCCGTGGCAGTCAAATCCCTCGACGACGCCTTGCTGGAATCGCAGTTCGCGTCCAGCCCCGAGATGGTCTGGATCATCGGCGGCGGCGAGATCTTCACGCAGTCCCTCGACCTCGCCGACATCGCCGTCGTGACGACCATCGACACCGCGACGGAGGGCGACACCTTCGCCCCGGAACTCGGCTACGACTGGACTGCGGAGGCCAGCCTCCCGCCCGACGGCTGGCTGACTGCGGCGAACGGCACGCGGTACCGCATCACCCTGTGGCGGCGGACGGAGGCCAAATAGTGTTGCGAAAGCCTGAAACCCTCTTTGTCCTTGGCTACATGCTGCTGCCGCTGCTGGCGCTGCTGTCCGCGATCGTGGGACTGACCATGATCCTCGGCGGCAACAAGATCGCGGGCGCGATCGTGCTCGTCGTCGTCACGCAGGTGTTCGCTTTCGGCGCCATGTTCGCCCTGCGCCGGCGCAAGAGCGCACTGCTGGCAGAGCCCGACGGCGAATAGGGTGCCGGCCCCCGGCCCCACCGGCGCGGGGTGATGGGGAGAGCACCCCATCGCGGCATCCCGCTCCCCCGGCTAGATTGGGGCGGGTCGGATTCTTTGGCCTGGCTGTAATGAGCCGCAATGCACTTGGTCTTGGCAGCGGCCCGTTAGGCTGTTGCCCGTAAAGGGGGATGCCATCATGGCAGGAAACGTGTGGGGCGCCGACGTGGCCCAGCTGCGCATGCTCGCGCAGAATTTCGGCAAGACTTCCGAGACGCTGCTGCAGCAGTCGACCTCCCTGACGTCGGCCATCAACAACAACACCTCGTGGAAGGGCGCCGACGGCGCCCGCTTCAAATCCGAATGGAACTCGAACCACCGCACCCGGATCCTTGAGACCGCGCGCGCCCTGAAGGAACACTCCAAGCGCTTGATGACCCAGGCGGACGACCAGGAAAAGGCCAGCAACGCCGCTGCGGGCTCCGGCGGCGGCCCGGGAATTCCGGGCGCGCCGGGTTCGCCGGGGAATTGGGCCCTCCTGGGCGGGGCCGCCGGGCTCGGCATCCTCCGGAACTTCATGGGGATCCAGAAGGACATCAAGACCCCGCTCACCTTGGCCAAGACGGTCGGCCAGTACGGCTGGGTGCTGAAGAACCAGCGCGAGGGCCTGGTCAAGGCGCTCTTTACCCAGGGCCGGCACCGGCTGGGCGGCCCGGGCTTCGAGATGCGCAACCTCTGGCAGACCACCGCGGGGAACAAGACCCTCGAGGGACTGCTCAAAGACTCCTCCAAGGCGAGCCGCACCCTCAACGCCATCGACAAGGCCTCGGACGCCGCGTCCCTGAAAAACCTCAATAACTTCATCAAGCCGCTGGACAAGCTCGGCGGCCTGGTGGCGGAGAAACCCTGGCTTGGCGCCGGGAAGAGCTGGGAGTGGCTCGGCAAATCCGGCATCGCGCGCGGGCTGGGCTGGGCCGGGGTTGGCTTCAACACCTTCGATTCCGTCAAGAGCTTTGCCGACGGCGACATCAAGGGCGGCGCGTTCAGTGCGGGCAAGGCCGTGCTCGGCGTCGGCTGCTTCCTGCCGCCGCCGGCCGGAACCGTCTGCCAGGTCGCCAGCGTGGGGATCGCGGTCTACGAAAACTGGGACACCATCACCAGCGTCGGCAAGGACGTCGGGGAAGGCATCGTCAACGCCGTGAAGGATCCCGGCAAATTCGTCAGCGACACCGCCGATAACGTCAAGAATGCAGGAAAATCCGTGGCCAATTTCTTCGGCTTCGGAGATTAGGAGACCCAGATGACCGTCCAGCACGAGATGGCCCAGGAACCGCGCCTCGGCGTCGACGTCATTGGCTTTGGCGTGGGCGAGCTCGCCTACCTCCTCAACGTCTTCGAGGGCCCGGCCCGTGACCGCTCCGTCAGCGTTTTCCGGGCCGAGGAGCTCGTGGAAAACTCCACGCTGAACACGGCGGGCGCCTCCTCGCTGCTGGCCAGGGACCTCGCCCTCGTCGGCGACGACGACGAGCTCGGGGTCAAGGGGGTCGCCGCCGCCGTCGCGACCGCCATGGGCCACGCCGCGCGCTGGACCGAGATGTCCCTGCTGACCGAGGACAGCATGGACAACGTGGTGCTGCTCGAGGCCCCGGAGGTCTCCCTGATGCTGCAGCCCCGGGCCCTGGGCACCTGGTTCGCCTTCGCCCAGGACCCCACCATCAGCTCCGCCGAGGCCATCCTGCGGGTCCTCCGGCAGCACGTCGATGAACACCCGGGAGGCACGGCCTACCTGGTGTTCAAGACGCTCCAGGACGAGAAGCACCTACTGATCCGCCGCGACGGGGACTCCTGGGCCACCGGCGTGCCGGATTTCGCGACCGACGAGGTGGCCGAGAGCGCCCCGCTGGACGATGCCGGGCTGCTGGGCGCCATCAAGGAATCCCGTGGCGAGGCGTAGCCGGGACGTCCCGCAGGAGCCCGGCTACACACCGCCGCCGCCCCCGGAGACGCCCGTGAAGCACCGCCTGGCGGAAAACGGCGAGATTGTCAGCTACACCGACGACGAGTACGGAGTCCGGAAGGACGACGGCCTCGGCGTCATCAAGCCGGTGAGCTCCTCCGGCGGCCTGCTGTTCCTGTCCCTGCTGATGACCGCCCTGTTCGGACTGATGCTTTACGGCGTTATCCAGATGGCCCTGACCGACCAGTGGAACATCATGGGCGAGATCTGGTGGATGTACGTGCTGGTCCTCTTTCCGCTCTTCGCCGGCTGGGCCGGCTACGTCAAGGAACGCAAGGCCGAGAAGCTCCGCAAGGCACGCAACCTGCCGCGGCCCGTCGAGTAGTCCCGCGGCCGGCGTCGTACCGTGCGCCAG
Organism: Arthrobacter sp. SD1074B; assembly: GCF_056780195.1. Taxonomy (NCBI): domain Bacteria; kingdom Bacillati; phylum Actinomycetota; class Actinomycetes; order Micrococcales; family Micrococcaceae; genus Arthrobacter; species Arthrobacter sp. SD1074B. The sequence goes on from NZ_JBRAZT010000001.1 coordinate 3,110,564, forward strand.
CCGCTGCCGTGACGTAACCGACTGCGGGCCCGGCGCCGCAAAGTCTAAACTGGCCCAATGACTACAGCAGCTATCCCGTCCGTCGGACTGGTCGGTTGGCGTGGCATGGTCGGCTCCGTCCTGATGCAGCGAATGCAGGACGAGGGCGACTTCGCCAACATCAACCCGGTCTTCTTCTCCACCTCGAACGCCGGAGGCGCCGCCCCGGCCATCGCCGGCGCGGCGGCAGGCGCTGCCGGCAAGCTCGAGGACGCGTTCGACGTCGAGACGCTGGCAAAGCTGCCGATCATTGTGACCGCCCAGGGCGGCGACTACACCAAGCGGGTGCACGGCGAGCTGCGCAGCCGCGGCTGGGAGGGCCTGTGGATCGATGCCGCCTCCACCCTGCGCATGAACGACGACTCGATCATCGTGCTGGATCCGATCAACCGCGACGTCATCGACGCCGGCCTCTCCGGCGGCGTCAAGGACTACATCGGCGGCAACTGCACGGTCTCCTGCATGCTGATGGGCCTCGGCGGCCTGTTCAAGAACGGCCTCGTCGAATGGGGCACCTCGATGACCTACCAGGCCGCGTCCGGAGGCGGTGCCCGGCACATGCGTGAACTGCTGAGCCAGTTCGGCACGCTGAACGCCGAGGTCAGCAGTGAACTGGACGACCCGGCGTCGGCCATCCTGGAGATCGACCGCAAGGTCCTGGCGCACCAGCGCACCGACATCGACGCGACCCAGTTCGGCGTGCCGCTGGCCGGCTCACTGATCCCCTGGATCGACGCTGACCTCGGCAACGGCCAGTCCAAGGAAGAGTGGAAAGCCGGGGTGGAAACCAACAAGATCCTCGGCACCGCCGGCGAAAACCGCGTCATCATGGACGGCCTGTGCGTCCGGATCGGCGCCATGCGCTCCCACTCCCAGGCGCTGACGCTCAAGCTCCGCGAGGACCTCTCCGTCACCGAGATCGAGAAGCTCCTGGATGCGGACAACGAATGGGCCACCGTGGTGCCCAACACCAAGGAAGCCTCGATGGCGGACCTCACCCCGGTGGCGGCGTCCGGCACCCTGGACATCCCGGTGGGCCGCATCCGCAAGCTCGAAATGGGCCCGGAGTACATCAGCGCCTTCACCGTCGGCGACCAGCTCCTCTGGGGCGCCGCGGAGCCGCTGCGGCGCATGCTCAAGATCGCCACCGGCACGCTCTAGGCACCGCCGGGGGCCTCCTACCCGAGGAACCGCCGGTACTTCGCGGCCTGCAGCTCAAAGGATTTCCGAGCCGCGGGCCGCAGTCCGTTAACGCCGTCGAAGGGCTCCGGCACGACCGCGCCGTCCCGGCCTTTCCCGGGCGCGGACCAGGTGCCGATCACCTCGCCGCCGGCCACGATGGTCCTCTTGAACACCCCGTTACCGCCCGGAACGATTTTGTCCGAGTGGTGTGCGGGCAGAGCGATGGACCGGTCGGTGTAGCCCAGGAGGAACTCGTCGAACGCCGGCAGCGCCAGCACGCTGCGCTGGCCGGGGACATTGCCGTCGAGCAGGGCCGCCGTCTGCGGCGAGAGCCAGTAGGTTTTCCCGTCGAACTCCAGCTCCACCAGCCGGTCCCGGACTGCGGCCAGGGCCGCGCGGGTTTCCGTCAGCGGGACTCCGGACCACCAGGCGAAGTCACGCTCGGTGGCGGGGCCGTGGCTGGACAGGTAGCGCAGCAGCCATTCGGCGGTCCCTTCCTCGCGGTCCAGCCGGCGTGAAGCCTTAATCCAGTCGTCAAAGGCGACTACCAGTTGCTGGTTCCCGGCCAGCGGGCCCTGCACCAGCAGCCCTTGCTGGCACAGGATGCTGAGCAAATGGATGCCGCGCTGGCCGGCCGTCGACTGGCCGGATTGTTCAAATGCCCGGAATAGCTCCGCCCGGCTGGCAGCGGCCCCGCCGGCGACCCGCAGCAGCGCCGCGTCCGCGGCGGCGTCGACGTCCACCGCCGAGATGCCAAGTTCCCGGTGCCGCCGGGCAAGGCCTTTGATCAGGCGGCCGGAGGTGATGTCCAGGACCCATCTCAGGTCCTCCGGCGCGAGCAGATGCAGCGTGCCGCGCATCGGCCAGGAGCGGACAACCTCCCCGCGGTCCAGCGCGGCGCGGACGTCGGCCACGCGGGAGCCCCTGACGCGCTGTCCCACCGCCCACAGCGAGGCCTGGAGGTCCTGCGCCTGCATGGCAGTCATCGACCGGACAGCGGCGGGCACGGAGCCGAATCCGCGGCCGGAGAGACCCTGCGAGGCCAGGCGGAGCCGGCCCATAATGCCGCGGTTCAGACGCGCGCGCACCACTGCTGCCATGGGAACATCCTAGGGCCGGTCCGGCGGATCAGGTTCCTGCCCGGTTGCTGCCCGGCGCCCTCCCAGCCTGCGCCCAGCCGGATTACTTAAGGTGGGTGCATGACTTTGGCTGATGTGTGGCCGCGACTGCGGCCCGTGTGCAGGAGACTGGCCCTGCTGGGCTGGGCCTCCAGCGCGGCCGGCATGGCGGCCGGCCTCGCCGTCGCCATCGCCAGCGGCACCCGCCTCTCCCCCATGATGACCACGTTCCAGACGGTTTCCGCCGTGTGCATGGTGATCGCTGTAGCCAGCTTCGTGACCGCGGCGACGTTCCAGCCGCGGACCCCGGCACTGCCGGACGGCGACGGGCGCGAGCTGGAACTCGATCCCGGCGGGGAATTTCCCGCCACGGTGCAGAGCTTCTTGCTCGGCTCGCTCGCGCTGCTGGCCGGCGCGGTGGCCTTCGCCTGTGCCGGGCTCCTGCTGCGCAGCGGGCCCAGCGCCCAGTCCGTGGCATTCTGCCAGGTGTTCCTGCTCGGCGCCGCGGCCTCCGGTTTCACGTTTATGCTCTTCAGCAAGGTCACCCCGCGCCGCAGCAGGAACTAGCACCCCGGCACCGGACGGCCCTCGGGTAGGTTTGCCGGATGACTTTGGGGCGTTGCCGGACGTCTTGGACAAGAGCCGGGCGCGCTGGATGATGCTGGCGAGCGTGAGGCTGCTGCGCGACTGGCGCCGCCAGCCGAGTGTGGTCCGGCTCGCCGTGGTGCTGACGGCAGTGGGGTCCCCCGGCGGCCCCTGACTTAGAGCTCGATACCGATCAGCAGCGGTTCCGGGTGCAGTTCAATGCCAAAACGTTCGACGACGCCGCGGCGCACCTCGCGGGCGACCGCCAGCAGGTCCGCAGCACTGGCGCCGCCCCGGTTCGTGACCGCCAGGGTGTGCTTGGTGGACAGGGCGGCGCGGCCGCCGGAGACGCTGTCCGGCTCAAGTCCGAATCCCTTCCCGTACCCGGCCTGGTCGATCAGCCACGCCGCGGAGAGCTTGGTCAGCCCGTCGGCACCGCCCGGGTAGCGGGGGGCCTCCTCAGGCAGGCCTGCGGCGACCTCGGCCGGGACGATGGGGTTCGTGAAGAAGGATCCGGTGGAGTAGGTGTCCCGGTCGGCAGGGTTCAGGACCATGCCCTTGGAGGCCCTGAGCCGGAGCACCTCGCGCCGAACGTCGTTGGCGTAGGCCCGCTGGCCGGCCTCGACGCCGAGGGCCCGGGCCAGCTCGGCGTAGCGGACCGGAGCGCTCATCCGGCCCAGCGGCAGCTGGAATTCCACCGTCAGCACCACGTACCGCGGGGACCCGCCGACGGTGGTCTGCTTGAGGATGGAGTCGCGGTAGCCGAACTTCAACTCCGAGTTCGTGAACGTCTGTACGGCATTGCGTTCCCGGTCCCAGGTGCGCACCGCGGCGATGGTTTGCGAGACGTCGGAGCCGTAGGCGCCGACGTTCTGCACGGGGGTCGCGCCGGTGGCGCCGGGGATCCCGGACAGGGCCTCTATGCCCGACCAGGCATGCTTGACGGCGTGCTCCACGAGGGCGTCCCAGTTGTGGCCGGCCTGGACCACGACGGCGACTCCGCCGCAGGAATCTTCGGCGTTGACGGTGAATCCTTCGGACGCGATCTTCACGACGGTTCCGGGGAAGCCTTCGTCGCCGACCAGCAGGTTGGAGCCCCCGCCGATAATCAGCAGCGGCTCGCCGGCGGCGTCGGCCGTGCGGACGGCGTCGATGATTTCCGCTTCGGTGCGGGCTTCGACGTAGTGGGCGGCGGGGCCGCCGACGCCAGCCGTGGTCAGGGCGGAAAGCAGTGTCTGGGTCACCCCACCAGCCTAGCCGGGTTCGGCGTGTGCCCGGAAAGGCGGCAGGGCCGGGCCTAGGCGGCCTTGCGCGCCACCGGGGAGAGCACGAAGCTGACGACGAGCATCACCATGACGGCCAGCAGCGAGTGCAGGATACCTACGTGCTCTGCCAGCAGTCCGAGCAGGGGCGGCCCGCAGAGGAACGCCCCGTAGCCGATGGTGGAGACCACCGAGACGCGCGCGGCGGCCTTGACGGGGTCGTCCGCGGCGGCGGACATGCCCACCGGGAAGCCCAGCGAGGCGCCCAGCCCCCAGATGGCCAGGGCGACGTAGGCCAGCCAGGGAACCGGCGCGAAGACGAACAGGCCCAAGCCGGCTACGGCCAGCGCCGCGCACCAGCGCATCACCGGGACCCTGCCGTAACGGTCCAGCACCAGGGTGCCGGCGAAGCGGCCCACGGTCATGAAGGTGACGAAGAGACCGTACCCGGCGGCCCCGGCGGCGTCGGACTGGCCATGCCCGTCGGCGAGCGCGAGGGCCACCCAGTCCCCGGCCGCGCCCTCGGCCAGGGCCAGGCCGAGCACCAGGACGCCGAGCAGCAGGGTCCGGCGGTCCCGCCAGGCCTGCGCGATCTGCCGCTTGTTGTCCAGCGGTTCGTCCGGGCCCTGCGTGGCCTGGCTGATAATCGGCAGTGGACCGGTAGAGGGATCCTCGAAGGTGTCGGTCCCGGCCGGGGTGAAGTCTTTCGCGTCCTCCACCGGGGTGATGTCGGCGCGGAACCAGCGGGCGGCCGTGGCCACGGAGCCGGCGACCAGCAGGCCGATGGCGGCGAGGTGCCAGAAGACAGGCACTCCCGCGCCGGCTGCCCAGGCGCCTGCGCCGGCGCCGGCCACGGTGCCCAGGCTGAACGCGCCGTGCAGACGCGGCATGATGTGCCGCCGGACCGCGCGTTCGACGGCGGCGCCCTCCACGTTGGAGGCCGTGTTCCAGCTGGCCGTGCCGAGTCCCACCACGACGAGCCCCGCGGCCACGGCCAGCGGGTTGACCAGGATCGAGGTCCCGAACCCGGCGAGGACCAAGCCGGTGCCCACCATGATGCTGCCAATCCGGATGGTCTGCTTGGAGCCGAAGTGCAGCACGATCAGCCCGGACGCGGAGACCGAGACGAAGGAGCCCAGTGTCATGCACAGCAGCAGCAGACCGACGTTGCCGGGCGTGAGGTCGAGTCCGTCCCGGATGGCCGGCAGCCGGGACACCCAGCTGGCGAAGGCCACGCCGCTGAAGGCGTAGGCGGCCACGACGGCGTTACGCCACCGGGTGACCTCGGCGGACTGGGCGGCACGCACCTTCACTGAAGCATCATGCAGTCAGGCCAGCCGGACGACGGCCTGGGCCTTCATGAGGACCTTCTGGCCGCCCGCTACGACGGTGAGGTCCACGCGGGCGGTCCCCGTGTCGGCGTCGATCGCCCCAACGGCGGCGCTGACCTCGATCACGGCGCCGGCCGCCGGGGTACCCGTGGTGTCGGCGACCGGGACCGGCTTGCTGAAGCGGGTCTGGAAGTCGACGACGGCAGCCGGGTCGCCGGCCCAGTCGGTCACGAGCTGGACCGCGGCGCCCATCGTGAACATGCCGTGGGCAATCACGCCGGGCAGGCCGACGCCCGTGGCGAAGGCCTCGTTCCAGTGGATCGGGTTGAAGTCGCCGGACGCGCCGGCATACTTGACGAGGTCGGTGCGGGTGACCTCGATGCTGCGGCTGCCGAGGTCCTGGCCGACCGTGAGTTCTGAAAGTGTGGGGCTCATGGCTTACTGTCCCTCTCCCCGGACCAGGATGGACGAAGTGGTGGTGGCGACGGCTTCGCGCTGCCCCGTGGCGGCCTGGCCGCCCGGCTCACTGCCGCGCACCTCGCCGGCGAGGGCGAAAATCTCGGAGCGGGTGGTGATCATGGCGCCTCCCCCCATGGCCCGGACGCCGTCGACGTGCAGTTCGGCGACCAGGCGGTCTCCGGCGATGATCGGGCGGTGGTGGACGAAGCGCTGGTCGGCGTGGACCACACGGGAGAAGTCGATGCCGGAATCCGGATCCTCGATCAGCTGCGCGTCGGCCCGCTGCGCAACGATGATCGCGAAAGTCGGCGGGGCCACGAGGTCGCCGTGGCCCAGGGCCTGCGCGGCGTCCACGTCGAAGTGGGCGGGGTGAGCGGCTTTGACCGCGCGTGCGAACGCCCGGATGGTCTCGCGGCCGACGTCATACACCTCTGCGGCAGGGTAACTGCGGCCCTGCAGATCCGGATTGATAGTCATGGCTCCAGCCTAGCGCCCAGGCTCCAGCCGCCTTTCTCCGTTACCTCCAGCGGCGGGCCTTGCACACTGTCGATATGATGGAAACATCAATTCAGCAATTCGCGGCGCTGGTCTCGGCCGCAAGCCGAGAAAGCGCAGGACCGCGATGATTCCCGCAGCGCAGACACCCTTGTACGAGATCAAGGCCAACCTCTTCAAGGCCCTGGCGCACCCGGCGCGGATCCGGGTGCTGGAACTGCTGGCAGCGGCCCCGGACACCGCGGCCCCGGTCAGCCACCTGCTGGCCGAGACGGGGTTGGAGGCCTCGCATCTGTCACAGCACCTGGCCACACTCCGCCGGCACCGGGTGGTGACCTCGGTCCGGACGGCCAACGCCGTGACCTACCGGCTGGCCCACCCGAAGATCGCTGAGCTGCTGGCCATTGCCCGGATCTTCCTGCTGGACAGCCTGGCGGAGTCGGGCGAACAACTGCGGCTCGCGCAGGAACTGCCGGCCGCGTCCCGCCAGGCGTCCGGGTCATGACCGCCGGGACGGCGGTCATGGGCGCCCGGGGCTACCTGACCCGGTTCCTGCCTTCCCGCCGCGACTACGACGGGCTGCGCCGGTCCTGGCGGACGGACCTGCTCTCCGGCGTCGCTGTGGGCATCGTCGCCCTCCCGCTGGCTCTTGCGTTCGGGGTGAGCTCCGGGGTGGGCGCCGAGGCCGGGCTCATCACGGCGGTGGTCGCCGGACTGGTGGCCGCCGTGATGGGCGGCTCCCACGTCCAGGTATCCGGACCCACCGGCGCCATGGTGGTGGTGCTGGCCCCTGTGGTCGCCTCGCACGGCGCCGGCAGCGTCGCCCTCGTCTCCGTGATGGCCGGGCTGCTGGTCATCCTGCTCGGCATCAGCGGCCTGGGCCGGGCCGTCGCGTTCATCCCGTGGCCCGTGGTGGAAGGGTTCACCCTGGGGATCGCCGCCATCATCTTCCTGCAGCAGGTGCCGATGGCCACCGGCACCGAGGGAGTTCCCGGCCACAACACCCTGCTGGCCGCCGTCGAGAGCGCAGCCACGGCCACCGCGCCCGGCGTGCTGCAGACCCTGGCAGTGGTGGTCGGAGTCGCCGCGGTGATGTTCCTGCTTCCCCGGTTCACCAAGGCCGTCCCGGCCAGCCTGGCCGCCGTGCTGCTGGCCACCGTGGCGGCCGAACTGCTGGGCCTGCAGATCCCGCGGATCGGCTCGCTGCCGCATTCCCTCGCCGCGCCGTCCCTGCCGTCACTGGACCCGGCGGTCCTGGGCGGGTTGTTGATGCCCGCGGTGTCCATCGCCGCGCTTGCGGCCATCGAGTCGCTGCTGTCCGCCCGGGTCGCCGCCGGCATGGTCGGCCCCGACGGCCGGCCCACCGGAACTTACAGCCCGGACCGCGAGCTCACCGGCCAGGGGCTGGCCTCGGTGGCGGCGGGGTTCTTCGGCGGCATGCCGGCTACGGGCGCGATCGCCCGGACCGCCGTCAACGTCCGCTCCGGAGCGAAGACCCGGCTCGCGGCGATCGTGCACGCCCTGGTGCTGCTGGCCATCATTTACCTGGCGGCGGGCCTCGTGGGCAGGATTCCACTGGCGGTACTGGCCGGGATCCTGATGGTCACGGCCACACGGATGGTCTCGCGGCAGACCGTGGCGGCGGTCCTGCGCTCCACCCGGGCCGATGCCTTCGTTTTTGTCCTGACCGCGCTGATCACGGTGGCGTTCGACCTGATCGTGGCGATCGAGATTGGGCTGGTGGCGGCCGCGGTGTTCACGCTGCGCAAATTCGCCTCACTCAGCGGGGTGCAGCGCGAGGAGATCCCGGGCCCGCCCGCGCCGGGGGACCGGCATATCGCCATCCTCCGGCTCGACGGGGCCATGTTCTTTGGCGCCGCGGAGCGGGTGCTGCAGGAAATCAGCCAGGTCAAGGACATCCAGGTCGCGATTATCCGGCTCTCGCAGGTGCGGATGCTCGACGCGACCGGGGCCCATACGCTGGTCGATGTCGTCTCGGCGCTGGAGCTGCGCGGCGTTACAGTGTTGCTTAAGGGTGTCCAGCCGCAGCACCTGGATCTGGTGACGAATGTGGGCGTGATCCGGTCCTTGCGGCACCACAAGCATCTGTTCGCCAGCCTGCCCGAGGCTGTGGAGCACGCCCGCAGCCATGTGCTGCGGAACGCCGCAGCTAGCGCTTGAGGTTTTTCCGGATGGTCTGGCCGCGCAGCACTATGCCGGCGATGTGCAGGATGAGGCCCAAACCGATGACGGCCAGCGAGCCGAGGGCCAGGCCCTGGTTGCCGGTGGTGTTGCCCACCAGGTTGAGGACGATGCCGACGGCGATCAGCCCCATGGCGCTGAAAACGAGCACCTTGTAGGTAGTTGACGCGGTGGCCCAGAATTCGTTCAGCACCGTGCCAGTCTACCGGGACCCCAGCACACGCCGTCGGAGGCGAATCCAGCCTCAGAACAGCGCCTCCTGCACCGCGGGGACGCCGGAGCGGTGGTCGCCAAGTTCGATGGTCCGCGCTTTTAGCCCGCCGAGGTTGACGACGAAGTCCAGGTCGGCGCCGTCGAGCCGGGCCAGCGCAACGCCGCCGCTCAGCGAGTCGATCCGGAAGCCGTGGGCGCCGGTTCCCAGGTCGTGCGGATAGGCGTGGCGGGCAGCCGGCGTGCAGGCCGCGTCGGCCAGCCCGGGACGCAGCCACCGTTCGTCCACGACCTCGAAGCCTTCCACGCCGGCGCCGCCCAGCAGGTTCCGGACCCCGGCCGCGAGCCGGCTGTTCAGTGCGTCCAGTGCTGCGGCGGCCCGCGGTGCGACGAGCCCGGCGGCCTTCGCTGCCGAGCGGACCTGCTGCGGCAGCCCGGCGTCGCGCGTGACAAGGTCTTCCAGGATCCGGACCACACGCCCGTCGGCGGCGCGGGTGACATAGCGGGCCACGACGGCGCCCTGCTCGGCGAGCCGGTGCCATTTGCGCAGGTTTGCGGCGGTGCCCACCTTGCTGGCGCCGTTGGCGAAGGTCGCAACGTAGAGCCAGTGCGGCTGCATCAGGTAACTGCGGAGCCCCGGCGGAGCGTAGCCGCCGCGGTGGAAGTCATGGATCAGCCGTGCATCGTCCACGGCGAAGCAGGGCCCGCACTGGTTTCCCCGGGCCGCCGCGGCCCGGTCCGGGCAGCTGACGTGGTCCCGGTCCGCGGGGCCGTGGACTTTGTGGTGGCCCAGGCACCGCTTATCCCGGTCGGCGAGCCGGAAGCCGAGCCGTGTCCCGGCGTCGAGCGCCAGCTCGGTAAAGACGCCTGCGGGGTCCTGCAGGCGCAGGGCCGCGCGGCCGGCACCAGGCAGCCCGGCAACCGGCGCGGCCGGCTGCGGACCATGCCAAAAGACCCCGTGGACCAGATAACGGGTATCGGTCACGGGGTCTCCTTGCTGGCGCGAGCCGGGGCCGGCTACAGGGCCGGCTGCACCCCAAAGGCTACCGCGAGCTTCATGATCTTCTCGGCGCGGCCCAGGCGCGGCAAGTCGGAGCCGTCGCGGATGACGCGGCCGCTGGCCTCGAAGTCGGCCATGAAGTCGGTGGCCCAGGCAACGTCGGACGGCGTGGGGCTGATGACCTCGTTGATGACGCTGGTCTGGTCGGTCGCGAGGCAGAGCTTGCCGGTCATGCCCATCATCACCGTGATGCCGGTCTGCTCGCGCAGGATCGGGTGGTTGGTGCCGACCGTGGGGCCGTCAATGGGGCCGGGCAGGTTGCCGACGCGGCTGGCGACGACGAGCTTGGCGCGCGGGTAGGCCATCGCTTCGGGGGTGGCCGCCATGCCGGTGTCGCGGCGGAAGTCACCGGAGCCGAAAGCCAGCCGGAACGCACCCTGGGCCTTGGCGATGTGGTTGGCTTCCTCGATGCCGACGGCGGACTCCACCAACGGGATGACCGGAGTCTTGCCGTCCATGCGGTGGTAGCTCTCGGTGACCTGGTCCGCGGACTCGGTCTTGGCGAGCATCACGCCCAGCAGCCCCGGGGTGCCGCGCAGGCCCGCCAGGTCATCGGCCCAGAACGGGCTGGTCGCGTCGTTGATCCGGACCCAGGCGTTGCCGCCGGCGGTCAACCAGTCCACGACGTGCTGGCGGGCAGCATCCTTCTGCGAAGGATCCACCGCGTCTTCGATGTCCAGGATGATGGCGTCCGCGCGGGACTCCGCGGACGGTCCGAAGAGTTCCGGCTTCATGGCGTTGACCAGCAGCCAGGAGCGGGCGATTTCGGCCGGGACGTTGCGCTGGGGCCGGACAATCCCGGCGGTGGTGGTAGAGGTCATGTCTCTACGCTAGCCGCCCGGGGGCGCCCGCCGCCAAGTAAGACCTCCGTTTGGGGCGACCAATACGACCAAAATCACCCCTGGACGCCGGCGGCGGGGCTGCCTTAGGGAATGTTGCTGCCCCGGGCCGTGATCCAGAGCCGGTACCACTCGGCCCGGGTCATTGCCGCGGCCACCTCGGCGGCGCCGGCGCAGGCCCGGATCCGTTCCGGCTTGGCGCTGCCGATCACGGGGGCGATCCCGGCCGGGTGCTTCATCAGCCAGCCCAGGAGCACGGCCTCGCCCGTGGTGCCCTTCGCCGCCGCCATTTCGGCCACGAGTGCCGCGGTGGCCGTCTCGGCGGCGCTCGGGTCCGCCGCCGGCGCCCCCGTGTACAGGCCGCGGGCCAGCGCACCGTAGGCCTGCAGTGTGATGCCGCGCCGGACGCAGTGCTCCACGGTGCCGTGCGGGAAGCTGTAGTCCGTCCCCTCGGCGTGGTTGACCAGCACGGTGCTCTCCAGCCAGGCCCGTGCGGACAGGCTCATCTCCAACTGGTTGGCCACCACGGGCACCTCAAGCCGGTCCTGCAGCAGTTCGATCTGCGGCGCCGACATATTGGAGACGCCCACCGCGCGGACCTTGCCTTCGGCCATGAGCTGCCCGACGGCGGAGGCCACCTCGGCCGGGTCCAGCAGCGGGTCCGGGCGGTGCAGCATCAGCACGTCCACGTAGTCCGTCTGCAGCCGGGCGAGGCTCTCGTTGACCCTTTCCAGGATGGCCTCCCGGCTCAGGTCGTAGAACGCCTCGAGGCCCTGCTCGCCCAGGCGGATGCCGCACTTGGTCTGCAGCCGGATCCGCTCGCGCAGCCCCGGGGTCCGCGCCAGGACCTCGCCGAACACCGCCTCGGCCTTGCCGCTGCGGTAGATGTCGGCGTGGTCGAACAAGGTGATGCCGGCGTCCAGGGCGGCCTGGACGACGGAGGCCGCCTCGTCCACGTGCGCGGACGAGTACGGCTCCGCCGACCAGCTGCCGCCCAGGCCCATGCAGCCATAGATCAGCTCCTGCCCGGGCCGCCCCTGGGTTCCCGGCTGCCCGGTGAGCTCAGCGGAGGGGGTAGTCACCGCAGCCAGACGGTGGTGTTGCCCGGGAGCAGCTGCCCGTCCAGTGGACCGCTGCTGACCAGCACCTCCCCGGCGGGGAGCTCGACGGCGTCGTCCCCGAAGTTGGTCACGGACTGCCAGCCGCCGTGGCGGCGGAAGTGCAGCACGTCGGCGCGGCCGGTCTCCAGCCATTCCAGTTCCTCCGAGGTCTGCAGCTCACGGCGGAGCTTCAGGGCCTTGCGGTAGAACTCCAGGGTGGAGCCCTCGGTTCCGTCCTGCGCGGCAACGGCGTAGCGGCCGAACCAGGCCGGCTGCGGCAGGTGGGCGCCGCCGTCGCCGAATCCGAAGGAGGTACCTTCCGGGGCCCAGGGCAGCGGCACCCGGCAGCCGTCGCGGCCGATCTCGACGCCCTTGTTGCGGAAGAACGTGGGGTCCTGGCGCTCGGCGTCGGGGATCTCGGCGACTTCCTGCAGGCCAAGCTCCTCGCCCTGGTACAGGTAGGCGGAGCCGGGCAGGGCCAGCATCAGCAGTGTCGCGGCGCGGGCGCGGCGCAGGCCCAGTTCGACGTCGAGCTCCTCGGCCGGCGCGCCGGCCAGCAGCCAGCCCTTGCCGTCCTGTCCCTTGGCGTGCCGTCCGCCGCCCTTGGGCAGGCCGTAGCGGGTGGCGTGCCGGACGACGTCGTGGTTGGAGAAGACCCAGGTGGAGGAGGCGCCGGACTCGGTGGCCTCGGCGAGGTTGCGGGTGATGATTTCGCGGAACTCGTCCGCATCGAAGTCGGCCTGCAGCAGGTCGAAGTTGAACGCCTGGCCCAGCCCCTCCGGGCTGGCGTAGCGGGCGCGGCGGGAGGCGTGTACCCAGGCCTCGGCGACGGCGGTGCGCGGCGGGTTGTATTCGTTGAAGACCTCGCGCCATTCGACGTAGATCTCGTGCACCTCGTCGCGGTCCCAGAACGGGTGCGAACCGTCAACGTGACCGTCAGCCCCGGTTCCCGCCTCGCTCAGCTCGACCTTGGAGAGCAGCGGCTCAGTGAGGTCCTTGGTCAGGGCGTGCGCAACGTCGACGCGGAAACCGTCCACGCCGCGGTCGGACCAGAAGCGCAGGGTCTTGATGAAGTCGTCGCGGATCTCGCGGTTGGACCAGTTCAGGTCCGGCTGCTCCTTGGCGAAGATGTGCATGTACCACTGGCCGGGAGTGCCGTCGGGCTCGGTGATGCGTTCCCAGGCGGGGCCGCCGAAGACGGATTCCCAGTCCGACGGCGGGATCTCCCCGTTTTCGCCTTTGCCGTCGCGGAAGATGTAGCGCTCGCGGGCGGCGGAGCCGCGGGGGGATGCGAGGGCTTCCTGGAACCACACGTGGCGGTTGGAGGAGTGGTTCGGGACGATGTCCGCGATCAGCTTGATGCCTGCGGCGTGCAGGGCGGTGGACATCTCGTCGAAGTCCTCCAGCGTGCCGAGTTTGGGGTCGACGTCGCGGTAGTCGTCGACGTCGTAGCCGCCGTCGGCGAGGGCCGAGGGGTAGAACGGGGAGAGCCAGACGGCGTCGATCCCGAGTTCCTTCAGGTACGGAACCTTGGCGGTGATGCCCTTGATGTCGCCCAGGCCGTCGCCGTTCGAGTCGGCGAAGCTGCGCGGGTAGATCTGGTACACGGATGCCTGGCGCCACCAGTTGGGGTCGGCGGCAAGGTCGGAACCGGACAGGGTGGCCAGCGTGGCGGTGTTCGACAAGGTGAATCCTTCGGGGCTGGGGTGCGGTGTCTGAAAGAAGCGGTGCCTGGAAACACCGCGTCTGATAATTTAGATACAAGCTAAATCTATTCTTGGTTCAATTATGGGTCCGCATTCAGGGGGAGGTCAAGATTACGAAGCCGCAGGCAGCCGCCACGCCCCAACTGCTGCGCCGGGTCAACGCCCAGGCCGTGCTGGCCGCGATCCGCGGGACCGAGGTGGCCACCGGCACGGACCTGATGGCGTGGACCGGCCTCACCCGGGCGTCGGTGATCGCCGTCTGCGAGGATCTGATCCGGCGCGGCTGGATCCGCGAACTGGACGCCCCCCGCAAGGATGCTCCCGCCGCGGGAAGCCCGCAGAAGGGGCGGCCGGCGCGGCGGTTCGAGCTCCGGGCACGGGCCGGCGTCGTCCTTGGCCTCGATATCGGCGCCGCGACAACGACCGCGGCGGTCGCAGACCTGCGCGGCACGGTCCTCAGCCGTGCCAGCGGCAGCTTCCGCGCCGCGGACATCCCTGCCGCGGAGCGGATCAGCGTCGTGGACCGGGCCTGCCGTCAGGCGCTGGAGGCAGCCGGCGAAACCCCTGACAAGGTCCTGGCGGTTGGCGCGGGGATTGCCGCGCCGGTGGACCGGCGCGGCAACGTGTTGTCCGCCCAGCACTTCTGGAGCCTGTTCGACGTCGGGCTCCGCTCGGCGCTGCTGGACCTGCACGGCTGGACGGTGCTGCTGGAGAACGACGCGAACCTGGCCGCGCTCGGCGAACGCTGGCGCGGCTCCGGCGCGGGCGTGGACGACCTCGTTGTGCTGCTGGCCGGCGAGCGCCTCGGAGCGGGCATGCTGGAGTCGGGGAGGCTGCTGCACGGCGGCGGCGGCGCCGGCGAGATGGGCTTCCTGGACATGGTTGAGGGCGTTGGGTCCAGCGACGGCATTGCGAGCCTGGCCCGGCAATGGCAGGCCGCGGGCGGCGGGCCGGCGGCCGGCGGGACAGCCAGCGCCCGGCGTGTGTTCGAGGATGCCGCGGCCGGGGACCCGGCCGCCCTCGCAATCCTGGACCGGCTCTCGGAGCGGATGGCCCGCGTGATCGCCGCGATTGCCAGCCTGATCAACCCCGAGCAGGTGGTGATCGGCGGCGCCGTCGCGGATTCGGCCGGCGCGCTGGTGCCCGCCATCACGGCGGCGCTGCCGCGTTTCACCGCCACTCCCCCGCGGGTGACCGCCTCGCCGCTGGGCGACCGGATCGTGACGGTCGGCGCCATCCGGCACGCGCTGGACTTCGTCGAGGCCAACGCGCTGGAACTGGAGCTGGGCGGCTGACCCGTCCGGGGCCGCCGTTGTGCCCACGAGGGGTAGCTCAAGATTCGGCAACGATTGACTACCCAACTCGAAAGTTTGGCGCAGGTTTAATGATATTGCGCTATCCCATCCGTAGACTTACGTCACTCTGGTCACTTGCGGCCGCTCAGCTGACCCGTCTGCTGGGCGGCGGTCTCATGAAAGATAAACGTGAACTCTTTACGGATGAAGACTGCGTTGCTTGCCGCGCTTGTCCTTGCCTTCGCTTCGGTCCCGGCTCTCGGAACGGCGCCGGCCTTCGCCGAGCTGGCGCCGACGCCGACGTCCACCGCTGCCGCCCCGGCTTCCGCTGCGGCCCCGACTTCCGGCACGACGACGGCCCAGTCGACGGCAACTCCCTCCGCCACGGCCGGGTCGTCGGTGACGACGATTGAGTCGCTCCCGGTGCAGGGCGGCGAGGAGCCGATCGTCGCGCACACGTTTGAGAACCCGCCCCCGGCGGGCAGGAAGGGTGCACCCGCCGGGGCCGCCCGCCTCAGCACCGAGTCCTACTCGCTGGCCCGCACCGGCGACATCAAGGTGCGCCTGGTCCTGGTCCAGCTGGCGGACCGGAAGGCGACCATCCCGCTGGCTGCCGCAAAAGCTGCCATCAGCACCAGCAGCAACTACTGGAAGACCATGTCCAACGGGCGGCTATCGATGACCGTGACCAAGGTTGAGAGCCGCACCAGCAAAGCCACCTCCGGCCAGCGCTACCCGGACATGATGAACACGATCTCCAATGAGCTCGGCTGGACGCCCAACCCTTACACCGCCCTCGTCGTCTTCGTCTCCAGCCCAACGCTGTCGGACGGAGCCTACGGTGCCGGCTGGAGCTACCAGGGCACCAGCGGCCGAGTCATCATGCCGCTCCCGGCGTCACTGACCAACAGCGTCCTGACGCACGAATTCGGCCACGTGCTCGGGCTGATGCACGCCAACAGCCTGCAGTGCGGCAGCGGCGCGCAGGATGTCGCCACGAACGCCGACGGAACGTTCGCTGACGGCAGCTGCTACATCCGTGAATACGGGGACAGCCTGGACCTGATGGGCGTCTCCCAGACGTCCCAGCCCACGATCAGCTCTACCCTTTGGGCCTACGGCGGCTTTGGCCGCGGCGACGAAATCGTCGACGCCGGAACCATCACCGATGTGAGGAAAATTTCCCTGACGGCCTGGGCCGGCACCGCCGCGAGGCGGGCCGTGAAGTTCAGGGATGCCGTCAGCGGCGAAGTATATTTTCTCGAGCTGCGGCTTCCGGTCAGCTACGACACCGCCAAGGCCGTCTACCTCAACAGCGGCGTCAAGATTGTCCAGCAGCTGGGAGCGGGTTCATTGATCCTGCTGCCGGACTCCCGGCCCTTCGACGGCTACTACAACCCGCGGCAGGCGTGGCAGGCCGGGCAGACGTTCACCACCCATGCCGGCACACGCGTGCGGATCGACGGAATTTCCGCGACGTCGGCCTCCATCACCGTCGAATCCAAGGCCTCGATCGTCGGCAAGGCCATAGCTTCGACGGCCGCGGCCACGCCTGCCCTGGGGAACCCGACCTCCGCCGTCGGCTGTGGACTCGCCGGCGGCGGCTGCTACCGGAACTACCAGAACGGCTCCGTCCACTGGAGCCCCCGCACCGGGGCGGTCGCAACCCTCGGCGCCATCAAGGCGGCCTGGGGCGCGCTGGGCTACGAACGGGGCAAGCTTGGCTACCCGACAGCCGGCCAGCGCTGCGGGCTGGTCGGCAGTGGCTGCACCCAGTCCTTCCAATTTGGCGCCATCTACTGGACCAGCCGCACCGGGGCGTTCGCGCTCGTGGGCGGCATCCGTAACACCTGGAACAGCGTCGGCCATGAAAACGGCAAACTCGGCTACCCTCTCGGCAACGAAACCTGCGGCTTGGTCAACGGCGGCTGCTACCAGAGGTTCCAAGACGGCACCATCCACTGGTCGCAGGCCACCGGCGCCGTCCCCACCTGGGGCGCTATCCGCGCCACCTGGGCAGGCCTGGGTTACGAACGGAGCAAACTTGGCTACCCCTCGGGCAGGGAGGCCTGCGGCCTGGTCAACGGCGGGTGCTACCAGTCGTTCCAGGGCGGCACCATCCACTGGTCGTCGGCCACCGGGGCGGTCGCCACCCTTGGCGCCATCCGCAGCACGTGGGCAAAGCTGGGCTACGAACACGGCCAACTCCGCTACCCCACGGCCAACGAGACGTGCGGCCTGGCGCAGGGCGGCTGCTCGCAGAAGTTCCAAGGCGGCGCCATCCACTACGCCCCCGGTGTCGGTGCCTTTGCCACCTACGGTCCGATCCGCAGCGCCTGGGGCGCCCGCGGATACGAAACCGGGAAACTCGGCTACCCCACCGGCAATGTCGTCTGTTCGCAGGCGGACAGTTGTGACCAGAACTTCCAGGGCGGTGCCATCCACTGGACCGCTTCGTCGGGGGCTGTTGCCACCATGGGACCGATCCGCTCCGAGTGGGCCGGCCTGGGCTCCGCAAAGGGCAAACTCGGGTACCCCGTCGCCAACGAGGACTGCGGGCTGGCCAATGGCGGCTGCTCCCAGAAGTTCCAGGGCGGGACCATCCACTGGTCCCCGGGCACCGGCGCCCACGCCACCTGGGGCGGCATCCGCTCCACCTGGACGGCATTGGGCGCCGAGCGGGGCAAGCTGGGCTACCCGACGGGGAACGAAACCTGTGGCCTGCCCAACGGCGGCTGCTACCAGAGGTTCCAAGGCGGCGACATCCACTGGTCCCCGGCCACCGGCGCCAACCCCACGTGGGGCGGCATCCGCTCCACCTGGGGGAGCCTGGGCTACGAACGCGGCAAACTCGGATACCCGGCCGGCAAGGAAACGTGCGGCCTGCCCAACGGCGGCTGCTACCAGAGGTTCCAAGGCGGCGACATCCACTGGTCGCCGGCCACCGGCGCCAAGGCCACCTGGGGCGGTATCCGCTCTGCCTGGGGCAGCGTGGGATACGAACGGGGCAAGCTCGGTTACCCGACCGGCATGGAGACCTGCGGCCTGATCAACGGCGGCTGCTACCAGATGTTCCAGGGCGGTTCCATTAACTGGGCGCCAGGCGTCGGTGCCTTCGCCACCACCGGTGCGATCCGCGCCACCTGGGCCAGCCTCGGATACGAACGCGGGCGGCTCGGCTATCCGGCCGGAACCGAAGTCTGCGGCCCGGCCGACAGCGCATGCAGCCAGCGCTTCCAAAAAGGAACCATCACCTGGTCCGCCGCACGGGGCAGCGTCGTCACTCCCTAGCCGACGGAACCCGGCGGTTGGCGCCAACGGCGCCAACGGCGCCAACCGCCGGCAGCACCGCCGGCGTCAACCGCGGGCAGCACCGCCGGCGTCACTCCGGCATGATCATGGTGCGCAGATCCAGCTGGCGCAGCACCCGGTCGGCGACTTCGGGGTCCATGTCGGGTTCGTTCCGGGCGGCCACGACCTCCTGCCGCGCCGCGTCCAAGGCGATGGTCTGCACGGCGATGGCGAGCTCCCGCCCACGTTTGCGCTTCTCATTCACACTCTCGTTCCGCAGGCTGCCGTCCAGCAGCTCGGCGTGCAGCCGGGTCATTTTCTCCTTGACCAAGGCCACCTTTTCCGGCGGCAGCTCCCTCATCAGCTCGTTGTCCTTCAGCGCCGCGATGGCCGCCTGCTGTGCTCGGGAAGCCAGCAGCCGCGCCGCGTCGCGCTCCACGGAGCCGTCCTCCGAGGCTTTCAGGGCCCGCATCAGCCAGGGCAGCGTCAGGCCCGGCAGTACCAGGGTGGCCAGCAACACGGCGCAGGCAATCACCAGCAGCTCGCTGCGGGCCGGGAACGGAGTCCCGTCGGCCAGGGTGACCGGCAGGGCCAGTGCCAGCGCCAGCGTGGCCAGGCCGCGCATCCCGCACCAGGAGAGAATCAGGACCTCCTTGGCGGAGGTGGGACGCAGTGTGTTCTGCTCGCTCCGTGCCAGGCCGGACATCATCGCCAACCAGCCGAACCGGACGGCGAACACGAGCACGCAGACCACGGCGGCGGTCCCGGCCATGCCGAAGACGGCGGCGCCCTCCTCACGGACCACCTGCCGGATTTCCAGGCCCACCAGACCGAAGGCCAACCCGGTGGCGAGCAGTTCCACCACGTCCCAGAAGGCCGTGCGGGTGACCCGCTCGGCGGCGTCCTGCGGCCGTGAATGCCGCTTGATCTCCAGGGCGGTGACGACGACGGCGATCACGCCGGAGGCATGCAGCTCCTCGGCGAGGATGTACGCGGCAAACGGGACCACCAGCGTGACGGCGCTGCGTGCCACCAGCGACTGAACCAGGCGGGTGGTAAGGCTCGTGAACCAGCCCGTGCCGATCCCAATCCCGACGGCGACCGCCGCTCCCACGACAAACTGCAGGACGACGTCGGGCCCTATTTTGGTACCGGAAACGGAAGCCGCAACGGCAGCCTGGAAGATCACGATTGCGGCCGCGTCGTTGAACAGGCCCTCGCTCTGCAGGACCGTGATGAGGCGCCGGGGCATGCGGACCCGCCCGGCGATGGAGTCCACCGCCACGGGGTCGGGCGGCGCCACCATGGCGCCGAGGGCGATTGCTGCCGGGATCCCGATGCCCGGGATCATCAGCCAGGCTGCGCCGGCAACGACGGCGGTGGAGACCACCACGAGAGCGACGGCGAGCATCAGCAGCGTGCGCCAGCGCACCCGGAAGACGGCCCAGGAGCTACGCTGCGCGGTCGCAAAGAGCAACGGGGGCAGGAAGATGGGCAGGATCAGGTCCGGCGGGATCTGCATCTCCGGAAAGCCCGGGATGAAGGTCAGCGACGCGGCCAGGATCAGCATCAGGACCGGGTACGGCAGACGGAGCCGGTCACCGAGGCCGACGGCCACCACCGTGGCGAGGAGAAGTCCGACGATGAGGGCCAACTGGTCCATGAGCTCACTTTCCCCGCGGGTTACGGCGGCCCGACGCTGGTCCTTGAAGCGCAGGCCGCCCCACCACCCTATCGGGGTGCTGGTCCGTCGGTGCTAGTCCACCGTTTCCAGGGCTGCGGCGAGCGGCGTCGAGCCGTCCCGGAACTCAATCGTCCGGCCGGCGGTCCGGGGCATGCCCAGCACGGCGGCGGCGACGAGCGCCACATTGGAGCGCGACGTGTCGGTGCCGTCTGAGGTGTCCGCGGGGTCGACGTCGAGCAGCCCGTCGCCTGGGCCGTCCGTCAGGGATCCGGGGCCCAGGATGGTCCATTCCAGGCCGCTGGCGCGCAGGTGGGCGTCTGCGGCGGCCTTGGCCTCGGCGTAGGCGTGGAAGCCGTTGTCCGCCGGGACTCCGTGGTCCGGCCCGGCGCCCAGGTAGGAGACCATGACGTAGCGCCGGACGCCGGCCCGGGCTGCGGCGTCCATTGAGCGGACGGCGGCGTCCCGGTCAACGGCGTAGGTGCGTTCGGGGCTGCCTCCGCCCGCACCGGCGGACCAGACCACGGCGTCGTGGTCCTGCAACGCCGCGGCGATGTCCGCCGTCGTCGATTTCTCCACGTCCAGGACCAGCGGGCTGGCGCCGGTGGCAGCCACGTCGTCGCGGTGATCCGGATTGCGGATGACGGACGTAACGTCGTGCCCGTCCTTCGCGAGGATGCTGGACAGTTTCAAAGCCACCTTGCCGTGGCCGCCGATGATTGCGATTCGAGTCATTGTTCCATTCTGTCCCAATCACTCCTGCCCCGCACCCGGCGTGCCGCCCCTGGCCGCGTCGCTGCCACTTGCGGCCGTCATGGGCGCGGCAAGGTCAAGTGGGCGGGGCGACGGCGGGTCAAGGCAAAAAAGACCCCGCAGGCCGGGCCTGCGGGGTCTTACTTGGTAGCGGTGGGGAGGCTCGATCTCCCGACCTCACGATTATGAGTCGTGCGCTCTAACCAACTGAGCTACACCGCCACGAATGAGAAAAACCTGCGTCAAGCCGGTCAAAACCGCCTTGACACAGGCCCTCATCCAGAGCCCCCCACCGGAATCGATCCGGTGACCTCGTTCTTACCAAGAACGCGCTCTACCACTGAGCTAGGGGGGCAACGAGTAAATACTCTACCGGAAGATTCGGCTCCCAACAAATCGGCCGGCCTCGTCCGCCGGGGCCGCCAAAATCCTCGCGGTTCCGGGGATCTCCGGGGGCTTCGGCCATCCCTTGCGGGCCCATTCCGGCCGGTCCGATCCCCGGATGTGACGAAGCCGACTCACGGGTCCGGTGCGTCCCAGGAACAGGGCACGGTCCGGGCTTAAAAAGGAGGACGGGCCGGCTCAAAAAGAGCCGGCCCGTCCTGGCACTGCCTAGGAACTAGTGGTTACCACTTGTTCCGGGGCTTGAAGCCGCCCTCGGTGCGGGGCTTGCGGGTGTCGGTGCCGACGCCGCGCTCGTTGCGGTCACTGAAGGAGCGGCCGCCGCGGTCAGCAGAGGAACGCTCGCCGTCGTTCTTGCGGAACTCGCGCTTGAAACCGCCGTTGCCCTTGAAGTTGCCGCTGCCGCCGGAGTAACCGCCGCGCTCGCCCCGGTCCCCACTGCGGGTTCCTTGGTAGGCGCCACGGTCGCCGGAGGGCTTGCGTCCGTTGTCCAGCTCGAGGTGGATCAGCTCGCCGCCGATCCGGGTGCGGGACAGGGCCTTCAGCTGATCGGGGCTCAGGTCCGCCGGGAGCTCCACGAGGGAGTGATCCGAACGGATGTCGATGCCGCCGATCTGGGCCGAGGAGATGCCGCCCTCGTTGGCAATGGCGCCCACGATGGATCCCGGCATAACGCGCTGACGGCGTCCGACGGCGATCCGGTAGGTGGCGTTGCCCTCGGTCAGGGTGCGGGTCGGGCCGCGGGAACCGAAGCCGTCCTTGGAGCGCTCGCGCTTCTGGAATTCCGGAGCGGCCGGCAGTTCCTTGACCAGGAGCGGCTGGCCGCCCTGTGCCATGACGGCCAGCGCGGCGGCGATCTCGGCGGCCGGAACGTTGTGCTCTTCTTCGTAGGAGGCGATCAGGTCGCGGAACGCCGAGACGTCCTCAGATTCAAGGGTCTCGGTGATCTTCTCGGCGAACTTGCCCAGCCGCAGGGTGTTGACCGTTTCCGCGGTAGGCAGGTGCATCTGCTCCACCGGCTGGCGGGTGGCCTTCTCGATGGAACGCAGCAGGTACTTCTCCCGCGGGGTCATGAACAGCACGGCGTCGCCGGAGCGGCCTGCGCGGCCGGTGCGGCCAATGCGGTGCACGTAGGACTCGGTGTCGTGCGGGATGTCGTAGTTGATCACGTGGCTGATGCGCTCGACGTCAAGGCCGCGGGCCGCGACGTCGGTGGCGACGAGGATGTCGATCCGACCCTCCTTCAGCGCCTCGACCGTGCGCTCACGCTGCTGCTGCGGGATGTCGCCGTTGATGGCGGCGGCCTGGAAGCCGCGGGCACGCAGTTTGTCGGCCAGGTCCTCGGTGGCCATCTTGGTGCGGACGAAGGCGATGACGCCGTCGAACTCTTCGACCTCGAGGATGCGGGTCAGCGCGTCAAGCTTGTGCGGGCCCATGACCTGCAGGTACCGCTGGCGGGTGTTGGCGCCGGTGGTGGTCTTGGACTTCACCTGGATCTCGGCCGGGTTGTTCAGGTACTGCTTGGAGAGGCGGCGGATCTGGCTCGGCATGGTGGCGGAGAACAGTGCAACCTGGCGGCCCTCGGGGGTCTGCTGGAAGATCTGCTCAACGTCGTCGGCGAAGCCCATGCGCAGCATCTCGTCCGCCTCGTCCAGCACCAGGTACTGGAGTTCGGACAGGTCCAGGGAACCCTTGGCAATGTGGTCGATGACGCGGCCGGGGGTACCGACAACAACCTGGGCACCGCGGCGCAGGCCGGCCAGCTGCGGGCCGTAGGCGGAGCCGCCGTAGACCGGCAGGACGGTGAAGTCGTCGATGTGCTTGGCATAGGAGGTGAAGGCCTCGGCGACCTGGAGCGCGAGCTCGCGGGTCGGAGCAAGCACCAGGGCCTGCGTCTTGCGGGACGGGCCGTTCAGGTCGTGGAGTTCGGCCAGCCGGGACAGCGCCGGTACTGCGAATGCTGCAGTCTTACCGGTGCCAGTCTGGGCCAGGCCCACGACGTCGCGGCCCTCAAGCAGCACCGGGATGGTGGCTGCCTGGATCGGGGATGGCTTCTCGTATCCGACGTCCTGCAGGGCAGCGAGGACGCGGGCGTCGATGCCGAGGTCGACGAAGCGGAGGCCGGTTTCGTCGTCGCCGGTTTCGTCAGCGGGCTTCTCGCCGGTGGTGTTCCCAGCGGCGGTGTTCTCAGCGGCGGTGCCGGCTGCGGTTTCTTCGGCTGCGGGGGCAGCCGTTTCAGTGGCCTCGACGTCGGCCTGGGTGTTCTCGGTGTCGACGGAGTTGTCTTGATTTTCGGGCATAGGGGAATTTTCCTCATCCATAGGGGCCAGGCGGCACAACCCGAGGTGAGCGGAGCCGCAGTACGTGTGACACGTTGGCGCCGGGCAGACATTGACCGGCCGGTCACGTAGAAGTCCGGCGCTTTCGCAATCCCGTGGCAGGACTTCCCGCTGCATCTCTTGGCTGCTATCCCAGCAGTCTGTACAGCGTTTTCTTTAGCCGGCTCTCCCTATGAAAATGCCCGCGTCACAGTAGCGGGCCCCAACACTTGCCAGTCCTGCCTCAAGAATTGGGCAGGAATAAGGGATTTCCGGAGTGGGGGATGTTTCAAGTGTAGGGCATGTGTCGGCGCAGGTGTTAACGCAGCGGCCGACGGCCGCGGTGACCTTGCGCACATGGCCCCAGGCCCCGGGGCTACTCCCCTTGCCGGGACTGCAGTTTGGCAAACTCCTGGTGGTACTCCGGCTGCAGCCGGATCAGGCCGTCGGCGTCGGCGTCCTGCAGCGCCGCCATATCCTCGACCGTGGGGTCGGAAAACCATTTCCCGACTGTCACGCCGTGCGCCGGGACGTAGAGCCGGTGGATGTGGTCCCCCGCCTGAATGCTGCCGAGCCGGACCACCCGCAGGTACGCGCCCACCCGGCCGGCTTCGGTGAACCGTTTGACCCAGTGGGGTTCGTTCATCCGCCGCTGGAAGGTGCTGCACGGCCGGCGGGGCGAGGTGACTTCCACCTCGACGTCGAGCCCGATCTTCCAGCGTTCGCCGATCACCGCGTTCGTGGCATCGAGTCCGGCGACCCGGAGGTTCTCGCCGAAGTACCCCGGCGGAATGTCGCGTCCGATTTCCGCGGCCCAGTAGTCGGCGTCGGCCTGGGAATAGGCGTACAGCGCCTGGTCCTCGCCTCCGTGGTCGATCCGGTCGGCCTGGACGTCGCCGCGGAGGCCCAGCCGGTGGACCTTCACCGGCCCCTCCACGGGACGCTTGTCAATGGCCGTCACGCCCAGCCGTCCTTCGTCGCCGAGCAGCTGGTGGACCCGGCAGACGGCAAGCACGGATGCGGTGTTCATGGCACCAGTGTAGGCCTGGCGCCCCGGACTGGCGGGCTGCGATGGGTGGCGGTGGTGGCGGGGCTGGCGACGCGCTCCCGCCCGGTTGTTGCTCCGTCCTGGCCCCAAGCACCCGGCGACACCGGCGGGTCGGCCGGGAACCGGGCGGAACCAGGACAACAACCGGGCGGGAACGCCGGGCCGGCGGCCAGACCGGAACGTAGGATGCTCCCATGAGCAGCCTTGAAGCACCCGACGTATCCGACATCCTGGCCATCGATTCCCTGCTGAGCGCCGATGAGCTGGCAGTCCGGGAAAAGGTCCGCGATTTCACCCGCCAGCGGATCCGGCCCGGCATCGCCGGCTGGTACGACGACGGCGTGTTCCCGCTGGAGCTGGCCGCGGAACTGGGCGAGCTCGGGGTGCTTGGCATGCATTTGGAGGGCTACGGCTGCCCCGGCCGTTCCGCCGTCGAATACGGCCTGGCCGCGATGGAACTCGAGGCCGGCGATTCCGGCATCCGCACCTTCGTCTCGGTGCAAGGATCCCTCGCCATGACCGCCATCCACCTGTGGGGCTCGGAGGAGCAAAAACTCCACTGGCTCCCCCGGATGGCGGCAGGCGAAGTGATCGGCTGCTTCGCCCTGACCGAGCCGACGGCCGGCTCGGACCCGGCCGCCATGCAGACCTTCGCCCGGCGGGACGGGGCCGGCGACGACGCCGGCTGGATCCTGGACGGAGCCAAGCGCTGGATCGGACTCGCCTCGGTGGCTGACGTGCTGGTGGTGTGGGCCATGACCGACGACGGCGTGCGCGGCTTCCTGGTCCCCGCCGGCACCCCCGGGGTCACGGCCACCCCGATTGGGCAGAAACTCTCGATGCGCGCCTCGATTCAGTGCGATGTCAGCTTCGACGGCGTGCGGCTGGGCCCCGAGGCCCAGCTTCCGGCCGCCCGCGGGCTGCGCGGACCCTTCAGCTGCCTGAACGAGGCACGGTACGGGATCGCATGGGGCGCGATGGGCGCCGCCCGGGACTCCTACGAGGCGGCGCTCCAGTACTCACAGGATCGGCTGCAGTTCGGCAAGCCGCTGGCGGGGTACCAGCTCACCCAGGAGAAGCTGGTGAACATGCTGCTGGAAATCCAGAAGGGCACCCTGCTGGCGTTGCAACTGGGCCGGCTCAAGGACGCCGGGAAGCTGCGGCCGGAGCAGATTTCGCTGGGCAAGCTGAACAACGTGCGCGAAGCGATCGCGATTGCCCGCGAGGCCCGCACCATCCTGGGCGGGAACGGGATCACGCTGGATTATTCGCCGCTGCGGCACGCCGCCAACCTTGAATCGGTGCGCACCTATGAGGGCACCGACGAGGTGCACACCCTGATCCTGGGGCAGCACATTACCGGGCTGGCCGCCTTCCGCTGAGTCCGCGAGCAGGCACTTCACGGCAGTGTTTCCTGCAAACATTGCCGGTATCTGTCATCCCGAAGGGCCTCGGAGGGCGGCAACGGGCGGGCCCGAAGGCGGCTCAGGCGGCAGGGCGGCTCAAGCGGAGAAGCCGCCGTCGGACTTGACCAGCTGGCCGGACACCCAGCGACCCTCGGGGGAGAGCAGGAACGCCACCGTCCCGGCCACGTCCGCGGGCGTGCCGAGCCGGCCGCCGGGCTGCCGCCGCGACAGGTCATCGCGCAGCTGCGCGTCCATCCAGCCGGTGTCCACCGGGCCCGGGTTGAGCACGTTGGCGCTGATCCGCAGCGGGCCCAGTTCCCTGGCCGCCGCGATGACGATCCGGTCCAGGGCGCCCTTGGACGCGCCGTAGGGCAGGTTGAACGCGGTATGGTCGCTGGTCAGCGCCACGATCGCGCCGCCTTCCGCCGGCGCCTGCCGGGCGAACGCGGCAATCAGTTGCCAGCTGGCGCGGGTGTTGACCGCGAAGTGGCGCTCAAAGCTCTCCAGGGTGGTGTCCAGAATGCCGGAGTCCACAGATTCCGCGTGGCTGAGCACGAGTCCTTGCAGGGTGCCGGCGTCGTCCGCCACCGCGGCCATCAACCGGTCCACGGCGTGCGGATCCTCGAAGTCTGCGGGGACAACCATCACGGCTGCCCCGGTTGCCTGCAGCTCGGCGGTGAGGCGTTCGACGTCGTCGGGCTGGACGCCCCAAGGCATCCGGGTGTCGTAGTCCTGCCAGTAGGTGAGCACCAGGTCCCAGCCGTCGGCGGCGAGCCGCCGTGCAATGCCGCCACCAATGCCGGCGAGCCGCCCGACACCGGTGACCAGGGCCGTCTTGCGCTGCACCGGCGGGGCAGCGGCAGCCGGTGTGTCCGGGGAATCGGGCACGGGCGCAGTGAAAACCATGGGGCCCAGCCTAGCTGCCGACCTAGGCCGGGACCGGGACCGGAGCCTTGTTTCCGGTGTCCTTGCGGATCGTCGCGCTGATCACCGCGGCGATCGTGCACATGGCCGCAGCGGCAAACCAGGCGTAGGTGTACTGCCCGGTGGCGTCGCGGACGGCGCCGGCGGCCAAGGCTGCCGCGGCGGCGCCCAGCTGGTGCGCGGCGAAAACCCAGCCGAAAACCACACTGCCGTCCGCGCCAAACACCTGGCGGCAGATCGCGGCGGTAGGCGGGACGGTGGCCACCCAGTCCAGGCCGTAGATGACCACGAAGACGATCATGCTGGGTTGCACTTCCGCGCTGAGCAGCAGCGGCAGCACCAGCAGCCCGATACCCCGGAACTGGTAGTAGACGGCGAGCAGAATCCGCGGGTTGAACCGGTCCGTCAGCCAGCCCGAGGCGATGGTCCCGATGATGTCGAAGATGCCGACGACGGCGAGCAGGCCGGCGGCGGTGGTTTCGGCCATGCCGTGGTCGTGCGCGGAGGGGATGAAGTGGGTGCCGATCAGCCCGTTGGTCGTGGCGCCGCAGATGGCGAAGCCGGCTACGAGGGCCCAGAACGTCCGGACCCTGCTGGCCCGCTTGAGCACCTGAAGCGCGCGGACGGCGGCGTTCCGGCTGGGTCCGGCCGGGGCGGGCGGGGATCCCGGGGCTGCGGCGACTCCCCCGGGTAGCTCCGCCGCCGTCGCCGCAGCGTCCCCCGGCCCGGCGGCGTCGGCACCGTAGGGCAGCGCACCGGCGTCGGCGGGTGAGTTCTTCAGGAATTTGAGCACCAGCGGCACCACGGCCAGCGCGCCGGCGGCGATCAGCAGCGAGGCCTGCCGCCAGCCGGGGCTCTGCGCGAGGGCGGCGATGAAGGGCAGGAACACCAGTTGCCCCGCCGCGCTGCCCGCGGTGAGGATGCCGATCACCAGTCCGCGGCTCTTCACGAACCAGGTGTTGGCGACCGTGGCGGCGAACACCAGCGCCATGGATCCGGTGCCGAGGCCGATCAGCAGGCCCCACGTCAACAGGATCTGCCAGGACTGGTTCACCAGCACGGTCAGGGCGCTCCCGGCCCCGATCAGCACCAGCGCCACAGAAGTCACGGCGCGGATCCCGAAGCGCTCCATCAGGGCCGCGGCAAAGGGTGCGGTGAGGCCGAACAGCACCAGGTTGATGCTGACGGCGGCCGAGAGGACCGTGGTGGACCAGCCGAACTCGTTCTGCAGCGGCACCATCAGCACGCCGGGGGCAGCCCGGAATCCGGCCGCGCCGACCAGAGCCAGGAACGCGACGGCGGCGACGATCCAGGCCGGATGGATCCGGCGGCGGCCAGGCGGGGCGGGGGTGGTCCGGGGCGCACTCATGCTGCCGTCCCGCTCTGCTGGGTCGCCGGGGCGGTGGCGAGGGATACCGGGGCGGCGGTCCGGGCGAGGCTGTGCCAGCTGGTGTTCGCGGCGGTGAGCCGTTCGCCGCAGGCCGTGCAGCTGTCGGCTGAGGTGGTGCGCTGCCCGCAGCCGCTGTGAACGACAAACATGTGCGCCTGCTCGGACGGCGCGGCCAGGTGCTTTTCGGACCAGATCACGACGGCGTTGAGCACCGGCAGGGCGTCTTCGCCTTTGGCGGTGAGCACGTACTCCTGGCGGTGGCGGCCGCCGTCGTCATAGGGCCGGCGGGTGAGCAGGCCGGCCTCGACGAGGGCCGCCAGCCGTTTGGTGAGCACCGAGTCCGCCGCGCCGAGGCGTGCCTTCATGGCGTCGAAGCGTCCGTTGCCGAAAAAGACTTCGCGAAGGACCAGCATGCCCCACGGGTCGCCGAGGATTTCCAGGCCGCGGGCCATGCTGCAGGTGCGCCGGGACCAGTCGGATCGAAGTGCCATACCGGCAGGCTAGCTAACTCTCTTCAAGAAAGCTAGGCCGAACGTACACTTGGGGCCCCTTTGAGGCGCATGGCGCGGGCCCCAAGTGTACGTCCGCGCGTTGGCGCGGGGCTAGAGCTGCTGGCGGAGGCCGGCGCGTGAGGGCCGGTAGGCCAGGGCCCAGTAAACCAGCATGGCGATCCCGCAGACCACGCCCAGGCTCGCGACGGTGAGCTGCCACTGCGTGTTCGGGTCCTTGCCCCACTCGTGCGCACCGGCCATCACCGCGAGGTACTTGGGCGTCAGGTAGAAGGCAACGGCGGACGCGGCGACGATGATCCAGCCGGCCAGCCGCATCTTCCCGTCGCGCGAGGGGACCCGGTGGATGGCAAAACCCATGCACGGCAGCGCCACGGCCATCCAGACCCAGTGGTGGGACCAGGACACCGGGCTGATCAGCAGCATCAGCAGCGCGGTGGCGGACACGGCCACGAAGTTCTCCTCCGCGTCAACGGCCCACTTGATCACGAGCGCAGTCACGGCGGCCAGGCCAAGCGAGAGCACCAGCCACACCCCTGACGTCAGGGACGAATCCGGCAGGCCAAGGTGCAGCAGCAGGCCCTTGACCGAAAGGTTGTCCACATAGCCCGGGCCGCCGATCCGCCCGGTGTCCGGCAGGATCCTGGTCCAGAACGTCACTGAGGCGGTGGGCAGCATGGCCCAGGCGAGCGCGATCGAGCCGAAAAACCCGGCGGCCATCCAGCCGAGGGCCCTGAAGTCGCGGCGGACCAGGAAGTACAGGCCGAAGGCAAGCGGGGTCAGTTTGATCCCGGCCGCGATCCCGATCAGCAGGCCCGCCGGCCAGCGGAACTCCCCCGCCCGGGATTTTCCGTGCAGCGCGAAGTCGGCCAGGATCAGGCCCATCAGGATGATGTTGATCTGGCCGAAGTCGAAGGTGTCCCGCCACGGCCCCATCAGCAGGATCGCCGCCGTACCGGCCAGGCCCACGGCCCGGAACCGCCAGTCCGCGGCGGCGTCGCGCCAGCGGCCCAGCCCGAAGTAGTGCCGGGTCAGCCACGCGGACACGACGGCGGCACCGAGCAGCGCGGCGGTAATGAAGACAAGGCTGCCGGTGCGTTGGCCCAGGGTGGCGAGGGCGGCGAAGATCAGCGCGGCGAACGGAGGGTAGGTGAACGGGAGCCCGTCGCGCGGGGCATAGAGCTCGTTCACGCCGGCTTCCCCGGTCTGCAGCACGCGGTTCCCGCCGTAGAAGTAGACCTCGAAGTCGTTCATCAGCGGGATGTAGGCCGAGTACAGCACCACCAGGGCGACGACGACGGCGGCAGCGCCGGCCGCCGTCGCAATCCAGCCGCGGGTGGCGGAGCCGGCTGCCCGGGAAGTGAGGGTCACCGGAGGTTAGCTGCCCGTCTCAATGCGCGCGAACGCCTGCTCGAGGTCCGCAATCAGGTCCTCGACATCCTCAATACCGCAGGAGAGCCGGATCAGGTTCTCCGGAACCGCCAGTTCGGTGCCCTTGACCGAGGCGTGCGTCATCTCCGAGGGGTAGTTCATCAGTGATTCGATGCCGCCCAGGGACTCGGCCAGGGTGAACACCGAGGTGGACTCGGCAACCTTGCGCGCCGCTGCCTCGCCGCCCTTGAACTGCACGGAAATCATCCCGCCGAACTTCTTCATCTGCTTCTTCGCCAGCTCGTGGCCCGGGTGCGAGGGCAGGCCAGGGTACAGCACGGCCTCCACCTCGGGGCGCTGCAGCAGCCATTCGGCCACGGCGTGGGCGTTGTCGCTGTGCCGGTCCATGCGCACGCCGAGGGTCTTCAGTCCGCGGGTGGTCAGGAAGGCGTCCATCGGCCCCGACACGGCGCCGACGGCGAACTGGACGAAGCCGATCTTCTCGGCCAGCTCCGGGTCGTTGACGATGATCGCGCCGCCGACGACGTCGGAGTGCCCGCCGATGTACTTGGTGGTGGAGTGCACCACGACGTCGGCGCCGAGGCCCAGCGGGTTCTGCAGGTACGGGGAGGCGAAGGTGTTGTCCACCACCAGGAGGGCGCCGGCGTCGTGCGCCACCGTGGCGAGCGCCGCGATGTCGGTGATTTTCATCATCGGGTTCGACGGCGTCTCCACCCACACCAGCCGCGTCTTGCCGCCGTTCGATCCGCCGGCCGCGACGGCCTTGGCGACGGCGTCAAGATCGGACATGTCCACCGGGGTGTTGCCTATCCCCCACTCGCCCAGGACGCGGCTGATCAGCCGGTATGTCCCGCCGTAGGCGTCGTTGCCGAGCACAATGTGGTCCCCGGGCCGGGTGAGGGCGCGGATCATCGAGTCCTCGGCAGCCAGGCCCGAGCTGAAGGAGAACGCCGCGGCGCCGCCTTCCAGCGCGGCAAGCTGTTCCTGCAGCGCGTCGCGGGTGGGGTTGGTGCCGCGGCCGTATTCATACCCGGCCCGGAGTCCGCCGATCCCGTCCTGCGCGTAGGTGGAGGAGAAGTGCACCGGGGGCACCACGGCGCCGGTGCGCGGCTCGAAGGCCTGGCCGGCGTGCACGGCGCGGGTGTTGAAGCCGGCGTTGGTCGCGGAAGAGCTTTCTGGCTGGGACATGGGACTCCTTGAACGGGTCAGTTGCTGAGGTAGGCGAGGAGGTCGTGGCGGGTCAGGATCCCCACCGGAGCGCCGACGAACGTCACCATCAGGGTGTCGGTGTCGGAGAGGAGTTCGCGGGCGGTGGAGATCGATTCGAGGGAACCGATCACAGGCAGCCGCGCCTCCATGTGTTCGGAGATCTTGTCGGTGAGGTTCGCCTCGCCGCGGAAGAGCTTGGCGGTCAGGGTGCGTTCGTCGACGGCCCCGAGCACCTCGCCCATTACCACCGGCGGTTCCTGGGAAAGCACCGGGATGTGCGAGACGCCGTACTCGTTCATGATGTTGATGACGTCGCGGACGGACTCGTTCGGGTGGATGTGCACCAGGTCCGGCAGCTCGCCGGTCTTGGCTTTGAGCACCTCCCCCACCGAGGCCTCGTCGCCGCCGGACAGGAAACCGTAGGAGCGCATCCACTGGTCGTTGAAGATTTTCGCCAGGTAGCCGCGACCGGAGTCCGGCAGGATCACGACGACGACGGCGTCCGCGGGCAGGTCCCGGGCAGCCTGCAGCGCGGCGACGACGGCCATGCCGGAGGAACCTCCCACGAGCAGGCCTTCTTCCCGGGCCAGCCGGCGGGTCATGGCGAACGAGTCGGCGTCGCTGACGGCGATCACGTCGTCGGGCACGGCCTTGTCGTAGTTCGCCGGCCACATGTCCTCGCCGACGCCTTCGACGAAGTACGGCCGGCCGGTGCCGCCGGAGTAGACCGAGCCTGCCGGGTCCGCCCCGATGATCTTGACGACGCCGCCGTCGGCCTCGGCCCGGTCCGCGGAAACTTCCTTGAGGTACCGGCCGGTGCCGGTGATGGTGCCGCCGGTGCCGGCGCCGATCACGCAGTGCGTGATCCTGCCGTCCGTGTCGCGCCAGATTTCCGGGCCGGTGGACTCGTAGTGGCTGGCCGGCGCCGCCGGGTTGGAGAACTGGTCCGGCTTGTAGGCGCCGGGGATTTCGGTGACCAGGCGGTCCGAGACACCGTAGTAGCTTTGCGGGCTGTCGGGGGCGACGGCGGTGGGCGTCACCACAACTTCGGCGCCGTAGGCCTGCAGCACGGCGCGTTTGTCCTCGCCGACCTTGTCCGGGACCACGAAGATGCAGCGGTAGCCCTTCTGCTGCGCCACGAGGGCCAGGCCGACGCCGGTGTTGCCGGAGGTGGGCTCCACGATGGTCCCGCCGGGCTGGAGCTTGCCGCTGCGCTCCGCCTCGTCGATCATTTTGGCGGCGATGCGGTCCTTGATGGACCCGCCGGGGTTCAGGTATTCCAGCTTCACCAAGACCGTGGCGGCGATACCGTCGGTCACGTGGTTGAGTTTGACGAGCGGCGTGTTGCCGATGAGGTCCAGGACGGACTGGGCGTACTTCATAGGTACAAAGTTACCGTCTGCGGGGCCGCGGGCACGTCGCGTCGCCGCCGCCGCGGTGCGGGTGCGACGATTAGGCGGTGAAACGAAGGACCTGGTGGAAGACGCTCAGGAGCTATCTGGTCCCCGGCGGCATGTTGCTGGCCGGGGGCGCGGCGCTGGGCACCGGGCTGCTGCCGTGGCCCGCCTTCGAGCAGCTCACCGGGCGCACGGTGCCGGTGCTGGGCTTTGTGGTGGCGATGTCCCTGGTGACCGAACTGGTCGACGACGCCGGGCTGTTCCGGGCGGTCACGGACCGTCTGGCCGCCCTGGGCCGGGGCCGCGTGCTGCTGCTCTGGCTGCTGGTGATCGCGCTGGCCACCGTCTCCACCGTGTTCCTGTCGTTGGATACGACGGCGGTGCTGGTCACCCCCGTCGTGGTGCTGCTGGCCGTCCACGCCCGGATTCCGCCGCTGCCCTTCGCCCTGACCACCATCTGGCTCGCGAACACGGCCTCACTTCTGCTGCCCGTGTCCAACCTGACCAACCTGCTGGCCCAGTCCAGGCTCGGCCTCAGCCCGGCCGGCTTCGCCTCGCTGGTCTGGGCCCCGGCGCTGGTGGGAATCCTGGTCCCGCTGGCGCTGCTCTGGCTGGCTTTCCGGAAGGATCTGCGGGGCCGCTACGGCCCGCAGCCGGTCCACCGGGTGCGGGACCGGGTGCTGCTCTCTGCCTCGGCGGGCGTGATGCTGCTCCTGCTGCCGGCGCTGGTCTCCGGGATCCCGGTGTACCTTCCGGCCGCGGCCGCCGCCGCGGTCCTCCTGGCCCTCTTCCTGTGGCGCCGCCGCTCCGCCTTGCGGTGGTCCATGATCCCGTGGCGGCCGCTGATGCTCACCATCGGCCTGTTCATGGTGGTGGAGACGCTGCACGCCAACGGCCTGGCGCGGGTGCTGGGCCGGGTCGCCGGGTCCGGAGACAGCCTGCCGGCGCTGCTGCAGCTGGCCGGGCTGGGCGCGGGCGCGGCGAACGCGGTCAACAACCTGCCGGCCTACCTCGCGCTGGAACCGGTGGGCGGCTCGCCGGTGCGGCTCGCGGCCCTGCTGATCGGCGTGAACCTCGGCCCGCTGGTAACCCCCTGGGCCTCGCTGGCGACCCTGCTCTGGCACGAACGCCTGCGGGCCCTCAACGTGGAGATCCGCTGGGGCGGTTTCGCCATGGCGGGCGTCGCCGCCGTCGCCCTTACCGTTCCCCTGGCGGTCGTGGCCCTCTGGCTGACCAGCGGCATGCACTGATCCCGCGTCAGGCCCCGATATCGTTCCCGGCGGTTGCGCCGGCCGCCTCACCGGTGCTGCCGCCGGCTGCCGCCGGGGCCGCCGGGGCCGCGTTCTGCCACAGCCCCACGATGTTGCCCTCGGTGTCCTTGAAGTACGCGTTCCACCCGGATCCCGGCACCTCCATCTTCCCGCGGTGGACCGACCCGCCCCGGGCCGCGATCCTCGCCAGCGCCTCGTCAATGTCGTCGACGTCGACCGTTACCACCGGGGCGGTGAGGTCGCCGCGGCGGAACAAGCCGCCGTTGATGGACCCGGAGACAGCGGGCCGGCCGTGCTCGTCCATCGGGGTGGTCAGCGCCAGGCTGTATTCCATCTCCGGCATGACCTGGAAACCCCAGCCGAACACTGAACTGTAGAACTCCCGGGCGCGGTTCTCGTCGTCCGCGGGAAGCTCGAAATGCACCACTCCGCCAGCCATCACACTCTCCTGCCCGTCAAGGGATCCGCTCCCGGGGACGGCACGGAATCCGCGCCACAGCCGGAGTCTAGTCCCGCCCCGGGGCTCCGGATAAGGGCCGTCGGGTCCGCGGACCCGGCCGCCGCGGCGGTCCCGGATGTGCCCGACGCCAGCTGGCCGTGGGAACATGTTCGGGTGACCACCGCAGAGCTCCCCGCCGGCGCCGCCGCGGCGGACTCCTCGCTCCGGTGGCAGTCGGGCGGCCCCTACGACCTGATGCAAACCCTCGGACCGCTCCGCCGCGGCCACGGCGATCCCTCCATCCGGGTCGCCCCGGACGGGGTCTGGTTGGCGTTCACCACTCCGGCCGGTCCGGCCACGCTGCGCCTGGCCCCTGCCGGTCCGGTCGCGGCGCCGTGGATCGAGGCCCGCGCCTGGGGACCCGGGGCGGGCGAGGCGACCGGAGCCGTGCCGCGCCTGCTGGGCCGCGACGACGATTGGTCGGCCTTCGACGAACCTGCCTTCCACGCCACGCTCCCCCGGATCGTCGCCGAAGCCCGGCGCAGGAACCCCGCCGTCCGGCTGCCGGCCACCGGGCGGATGGTCGATTCCCTGGTGCCGACGGTCCTTGAGCAGAAGGTCACGGTGATCGAGGCGCGGCGCGGCTACCGCTACCTGATGTACCGCTTCGGGACGGCGGCGCCCGGCGCCGGCACCGTGGCCCCCGCCAACCTCCTGGTCCAGCCCACGCCCGAGCAGTGGCTGCGCATCCCGTCCTGGGAATGGCACAAAGCCGGAGTGGGCCCGCAACGATCGGACACAGTCATGCGGGTGTTGCGTTCCGCGGCCGCGCTGGAACGGCTGGCGGCGCTGCCGGCGGCCGAAGCAGCTGCGAAGCTGCAGACACTTCCCGGGATCGGCGTGTGGACGGCGGCCGAAGTGGTGCAGCGCACGCACGGCTGTCCGGACTCCATCGCGGTGGGCGACTACCACCTGGCTGCCTACGTCGGCGCGGCCCTGACCGGGCGGAGGACGGACGACGCGGGCATGCTGAGGCTGCTGGCGCCCTGGGCGGGCCACCGCCAGCGGGTGGTGCGCATGATCGGCCTCAGCGGGTTCCGCAAGCCGGTCTTCGGGCCGCGGATGACCATCCAGGACCACCGCGGACACTGACCGGCGCAGCTCTTAGAGCTTCAGCCGGGCGACGGCTTCCTGGCGCATGTCCACCTTGCGGATCTTGCCGGACACGGTCATTGGGAAACTTTCCCGGACGTCCACGTAGCGCGGGATTTTGTAGTGCGCCAGCTTGCCCCGGCAGAATTCCGCCAGCGCCGCGGCGTCCAGCCTGCCGGCTCCGGGCTTGAGGATCACGCAGGCCATCAGTTCCTCGCCGTACGTGGCGTCAGGGACACCGATCACCTGAACGTCCTGGATATCCGGGTGGGTGTAGAGAAACTCCTCGATCTCGCGCGGGTAGACGTTCTCGCCGCCGCGGATCACCATGTCCTTGATCCGGCCTTCGATCACGATATAGCCGTCCTCATCCATGCGTGCCAGGTCGCCGGTATGCATCCAGCCGTCGGCGTCGATCGCCTCGGCGGTCTTGTCCGGCTGGTTCCAGTACCCCTGCATTACCGAGTACCCGCGGGTACACAGCTCGCCGATCTCTCCGCGCTGCACAGCCTCGCCGGTCACCGGGTCCACGATCCGACTCTCCAGGTGTGGCATGGTCCGGCCCACGGTCTGCGTGCGCTGGGCCATCGTGTCCCCGCCGCGGGTCATGGTGGAAACCGGCGAAGTCTCCGTCATGCCGTAGCAGATGGCCACGTCGCGCATGTTCATCTCCGCGATCACCCGGTTCATGACCTCGATGGGGCACAGTGAGCCGGCCATAACGCCGGTACGCAATGTGGACAGGTCGTACGAGGCGAAGTCCGGCAGGGCGAGTTCGGCGATGAACATGGTCGGCACGCCGTAGAGCGAGGTCCCGCCGAAGTCCTGCACAGCCTCGAGCGCCGCAGCCGGCGAGAACCCTCGGCCCGGGATGATGGTGGCGGCGCCGTGGCTGAAGGCTGCCAGATTGCCGATCACCATGCCGAAGCAGTGGTAGAACGGCACCGGCAGCACCACCCGGTCGTGCTCGGTGTAGTCCAGCAGCTCGCCGATGGAGTAGCCGTTGTTGAGCAGGTTGCGGTGCGTCAGGGTGGCACCTTTGGGGAAGCCGGTGGTGCCGGAGGTGTACTGCAGGTTGATCGCATCGTGCGGGTCCAGTTCAGCCATCCGCGCCTTCAGCCCGGCATGCGCGACATCGTCGGCCCGCCTCAGCAGTTCCGCGTAGGTCTGTTCCGCCTCGCTTTCCGGGACCCCGGCGCTGAGGCCGGGCAGGCCGGCGTCGGGCAGGAAAACGAGTTCACGCAGCTCGGGACATTCCGCCAGCGCCTGCCGGGCCATCCCGGTGTAGTCGCTGTTCTTGTCCGACGGCGCCGCCACCAGCATCCGCATGCCGTTCTGCTTGACGACGAATTCGAGCTCGTGGCTGCGGTACGCCGGGTTGACGTTGACTAGGATCGCCCCGATCTTCGCCGTGGCGTACTGCAGGATGGTCCATTCGGCGCAGTTCGGGCTCCAGATGCCGACCCGGTCCCCGGTGGCGACGCCGAGCGCGAGCAGCGCGCGGGCCAGCCGGTCGACGTCGTCGTTCATTTTCGTGTAGCTCCACCGCCGGGCCTCCCCGCCTGGGACCGCCGCGGCCTCGATCAGCGCGTCGTGGAACGGGAACCGCGCGACGATCCGCTCGAAGTGGTCGCCGATGGTTTCATCGATCAGCGGGACGTCAGTGTCCCCGGCTGTGTACGCAAGCATGGTGTGACGCTACCAACAGCCCGGCGGCAAGAGAAGCGTAAAGCGTGGAAGTCCTAGGAAATCTTCCGGACATCTCCCGACGCCGGCGCGGCCGCCCGGTAGGGTAAAGGCCATGAGCGCACCCATTGACCTGCAAGCCACTTTTATCCCCAACGACGGCGAGTTCTTCCGCGTGAAGCTGGCCCTTGAGATCGCGATCGACGAGGTCGTCAACGAACCCGGCTGCATCCGTTACGAACTGACCGAGGCGAGCGAAGACAAGCTGGTGCTGACCGAGCGGTGGGCCTCCCAGGAAGACCTGGACAAGCATTCGAAGGGCACGGCGGTCCAGGACCTGAACGAGTCCCTGAGTGCATTGCTGGCCGAGCCGGTCAAGCTGGAAAAGCTCTAGTCCGGCCGCTCCGGGCAACACAACAACAACGCGGGGTTGCCCCGCGCCCATTTCCCCACCAGGGGCGGGTGCGGAGTGACCCCGGGTTGCTTTAAGTCGTGTGGAGCCGGCTTAGGCGTCCGGAATCTGGGTGCCGTCCTGCTGGGTTGCGGCTTCGGCCTGGGCGCGGGCCACGTGCGCGTGGACTTCCTCCATGTCGAGGGCCTTGACGGCGTCGACCACCTGCTCTAGCTGCTGGGCGTTCAGCGCACCTGGCTGGGAGAACACCAGCACCTTTTCACGGAAGGCCATCAGGGTGGGGATAGAAGTGATGCCGGCCTCGGCGGCGAGCTGCTGCTCCGCTTCGGTGTCCACCTTGGAGAAAACCACGTCCGGGTGCTTCTCCGAAACGGCCGAGTAGGTCGGGCCAAACTGCTTGCACGGGCCGCACCATTCGGCCCAGAAGTCTACGAGGACAATGTCGTTGTCCTCGACGGTCGATGCGAACTGTTCACCTGTTATGTCTACGGTAGCCATGGGTCAACGGTACGCGAGCCGCCCGCTAAAGTCCCCTGGGTTTCGCTGTTGGCACATCCTTCGCCGGGTTAGGCCCAGGCATGCGGGGCGGGGCGGCGGGCCCCCGGCAGCGCGTTGTTTTCTCGCCAGTGATGGATCCACTGGGGCAGCTCCAGGTCGGCCGGCGGCGCCCCGAATTCGCGGATGATCTCCTCCTGGCTGACCGGGCCGCCCTTGGCGACCAGCCGCGTGGCGATGTGCGCCCGGGCGTAGATTTCGCCGCCCGCCACCATGCGCTGCTCGAAGTAGATGGCCTTCTCATCCAGCCCGATGACCTTGGTCTCGATGCTGTAGCGCTGCCACAGCTGCAGGGAGCGACGGAAGGCAATCGTCTCCCCCGCCACCACCGGTGTCCAGCCGCGCCGGCGCATGGCCTGCCAGGTTCCGCTGCGTGCCATCAGGTCGAACCGGCCCAGGTCCATCAGGGAGAAGTACATGCCGTTGTTGACGTGCATGGCGATGTCGATGTCGGTCGGCAGGACCCGGAGTGGAAGCGAGGACGCGTCCCAGATGCCGAGCGGCGAGCGCCGGGCTGACTTGATGAGCAGGAGGATGGTGCGGAGCAGCAGATGCATAGGCACTATGTTACCCGCGAGTAACAAGGGTGCCAAGGTGTGGCCGGTTCAGCCGGCCGAGAGGACGGCGACCGTGGCCTTGCGGCCCGCGCCGCGGATGGACCAGCAGTTCCCGGCGCCGATTACCTCCAGGTCATTGAGGTCCGCGTGGCGCAGCACCAATGCGGTGTTCTCGTCCACCGCCACGGCCCGGTCCACGAGAGCCTCCGCGACCGCCGCGACCGCACGGCTCAGGGTCCCGGCCTGCGCGGTATGGACGTCGACGGCGAACCGCACCAGGCCCAGGCCGTCGCGGACCTCAAGCTCGTCAAGGCCTTCGGAGCATTCCTCCGAGCACACCTCGACGCCCCGAATCCGGTAGCCGCCCACCAAGGCACGCTGCGGCGCAATCATCGCCCCCGCGGAGAACCCCAGGTAGGGGACGCCGGCCGCGACGGCGGCCCGGATCGCCTCCGCCGCGTCGCGGAGGCCGTCAAGGTAGTCCGGGGTGGGGCCGCCGCCGACGACGATCGCGTCGACGTCGTTGAACTCCTCCGGATCGGCCGGATCGTGGGCGCGCAGCAGGACCGGGACCGACTCGCAGGGTGTCCGGCTGTGCAGCGGGTCCAGATAGGCGGGAAGGAAGTACTCCGAGCTTCCTTCGCGGTCAAACAGCACGACGGCGATCCGGGGAGGCCGGCTTCCGCCAGCGCGGTTCCGGACATCCTTGACGAACCGGTCAAAGATAATCGGTGTAGTCACGGTATCCGGGCCGCCGCCCACCAGGATGATGCTCATGGGTATCACGGTACCGCCCCGGCGGCAGCGTCAGTCCGCGGCGACCAGCTCGACTTCAAAGCCATCCGAGTTCACCAGGTAGGCGGCGTAATGGCCGGGGCCGCCCGCGTTCCGGAAAGAGCCCGGTCCAGCCGTGGGCGGGGGCGTCCGCCGCCATCGCGTCCACGTCCTGCCGGGTTCCGGCCCGGAAGGCCAGATGGTTCAGCCCGGGCGCCGTGCGGCGGTGGGTCCTGCTGCTCAGGTCCGGAGACGCTTCGACGACAATGTACGTGGGTCCGCGCCGCCAGCTCCGCCCGCAGCGCCAGTCCTGGTAAGGCTCGTAGCCGAGCCGGGCCAGCAGCCAGCCCCAGTGGTCCGTGGCCCGGCCGAGGTCCGGTACCCACAGCTCGACATGGTGCAGGGCGCCAAAGGATTCATCAGTCACTGTGAGAGTCTCGCACGCGCGTCAGTGCAGAATGCGCTGGAACAGGACATGGTCCTGCCAGCTGCCGGCGATGTGCAGGTACTCCGGGGCCAGCCCGATCTGCTGGAAACCGGCGCGCCGCAGCACAGTCTGCGAGGCGGCGTTGTGCGGCAGGGTGGCCGCCTGGATGCGGTGCAGCTCCAGCGCCGTGCGGGCAGCCGCGACGACGTGGGCGACGGCGGCCGTGCCGACGCCCGGCCGGTACATTCCTGGTCCACCCAGTAGCCCAGGTTGGCGCTGCGGAACGG
Organism: Arthrobacter sp. SD1074B; assembly: GCF_056780195.1. NCBI lineage: Bacteria > Bacillati > Actinomycetota > Actinomycetes > Micrococcales > Micrococcaceae > Arthrobacter > Arthrobacter sp. SD1074B. The sequence continues at coordinate 3,150,727 of NZ_JBRAZT010000001.1, forward strand.
GCCCCGCACAAGACCGCTCAGCGTCATTGTGCCCACCGCACGGTCGCCCTGCAGCAGGATCCAGGGAACGGCGGTCCCGGCGGCGAACATGGCGAGCTTGCCGGCGATGTTTGCCCGCTGGCCCTCCGTCGCGAAGAATTCCGCACTCCGGACCGGTTCCCAGGGCGCAAGGTGCTCCCGGTTCCGCCGGTAGGCGGCACCCAGCCGCTCGGCGTCGGAGCCGCGCAGCAGCCGGATCCGGACACCGCCTGGCAGCTCGCCCGCCAGCATGCTTGAACTCCCAGTCATCATCCTCCCCATCCTTCCGGATCCCCTTGCTGCAGCCGCCAGCGCCGCGCCGCTGGGACGCGGACGGGCCCAGGCCTCCGTCGTCGCGCAGCCTGGTCCCTCGGCCGGTCCGGCCTGCGGGCCTGATGGTCCGGGGGCATTAGACTCGAGGCATGTCGGCTCTGTGGGGGGCGCGGATCCTGCGCGCGAAGGTATTGCTGCTGCTGCTTGTTCTGCCGGTGGCCGCGTGCGAGTACAGTCCGGATGAGCCGCTTCCCGCGCCAACCGCAACGCACTCCGTCGATCCGGCCCTATTTCTTGCCGAGGTGACCCGGCAGCTGGGAGGACCGCCCGCCAACTCCGGCGCCCCACATGCCACCGGCAAGACGGCCGCCTGGACCGGCGAACTTGCCGCCGGCGACTACCTGCTGACGGCGGCCTGCTCCGGCGCCACCCGGCTGGAAGTGAAACTGAATCGCGAACGGGCCCTTCCGCAGTCCTGGGACTACCCCTGCGGGGAGGCCTTCTCCTCGTTCATCCGCCACAAAGGTGGCACGCTCACGGTTAGCGCCACCGCGCTGTACGGGCTTGGCGAAGGCGTTGCCGGGATGAAGATCGAGCCGGCCACGGACGCATCGCTGCGCGACAATTTCGAGGCCAGCTCTTGGGCGCGGGACGTCCTGGACCCGGCCGTCCCCGGCGAAATCAGGGGGTCCGGCACGTCCGATGACCCCACCAGTTTCGGGCTCTCCGCTCCTCCTGGCCGCTACGAACTGGATTTCGCCTGCCGCGGGACGGCATCGGTGCGGCTGTCCATCCGCAGCTGGAACGGCGCCGAGGCCCTGGCCGCAGTGTCCGTCCCGTGCGGGGAGGTCATCAGCACTGAGCTGGAGCTGCCCGCCGACGGCGCCGACCTGGCGGTGGCACCCGCCGGCGGCACCGGGCAGTATTCCTTCCGACTCGTGCCGCCGGGACGCGGACGGGCCTAGCCCCCGGCCTGGTCGCCGCTTCCGGCGAGCGCAAGGATCATGCGCTCCATCCGGGCTACGCCGGCAAAGCGTCCCGCGTTGTCTGTCACCAGGAGCGAGTCGAACCTTTGGGCCTTCGGCCTCGTCATGGATCGGGCCAGCGCCTGGCTGAGCGGGGTATCGAGGTTTACCCGCATCCCGGGGCTGACCACGCCAAACGCGGCCGCCCCCGCGTCCAGCACGGCGACCGGCCGCAGGTGCTCACCGAGCAGCACGACCGCTTCCAGCGCCGGGTTGGCTGAAAAAGCCTCGGCGGCCAGAGCGGCACTGGTCACCGTCGCCGCCGGTTCGACGACGTCGCGGATGACCGTCTTATGGGCCACCGGTCGCGTACTGGCGAGGCGGTGTGCCACGTCAAGGTCGATGGCGGCCCACGGCGGGCCGGGCCGGGCAAGGTAGTAGCCCTGCACGAGCGGGACGCCCAGCGAGACGAGCGCCTCGAGCTCCTCGGCCCGCTCCACACCCTCGGCCAGGATCCACGCATCCACGCGGCTCGCAAAGGCGCCAAGCATCCCGATCAGGGCCCGCTTCGCCTCATCGCGGTCGACGTCCTGGATCAGGGCCCGGTCGATCTTGATCATCGAGGGCCGCAGGGCCAGCAGGTGGCGCAGCCCCGCGTAGCCGGCCCCGGCGTCGTCGACGGCGATCAGGGCACCGGCGGCGCGCAACTGGTTCAGGTCCGGTTCCAGCTCCACATACGAATCGATCGGCGTCTGCTCCGTCAGTTCGACGATCAAACCGCCCAGCTGGCCCTCGTCGCGCCACACTCTGCGGATGCGCTCGGACGTGAGCAGTTCCGGCGAAACGTTGAGGGTCAGGAAACAGTTCGGCGGCAGCGCAGCGCGGGCCTTCAGGGCGGTGCGCAGCGCGGCAGACTCAAGTTCGGCAGCTTTCCCGTGGGCGCGGGCGGCCGCAAACCACACTTCGGGGTTCTTCTCGGCATAACCGGGAAACCGTGCCAAGGCTTCGTAGCCCACCACCGCTCCCCGAGCCGTATCAATGATGGGTTGATAGGCCGCCGCCAGCCCTTCACCGCGGCAGGCAGAAGCGAGCAGGCCGTCCCAGTCCGGAGGGGCCGGCGTGCCGGCACCGGCGTCGGGATGCGGCCCGCCCGCCGTGGGAATCAACTAGCCGGGACGATTGCTCTGTGCACCGAGGCGACGAGCTCGGGGGACAGATCGGTCAGGCCGTGCACGGATGCGGCGTGGGCGCCGACCTGGACCAGAATTTCGTCGTCCGTGCTGCAGACCCAGCGGGCTTCACAACCGGGTACAACGTCACCACATGCAAACGACTTCATTTCGGCTCCTCAGGGACTTTTTGATCAACGCGCTTACCCTACTCTGCAGTAATGACAAATCGGCCGATCTTCCGGCCGGGGTGTCGTCCGCCCGGCCGGCCGGCTGGCCGCGGCCGCGGGCCGCAGGACGAATCAGCCTGCGACGCTTTGCGTCCCGTCGTCGGCGGCCAGTCCGGCCAGCCATTGCCGGGCTTCGATCCTTGAGGTGAAGTAGCGTTGCGGACAGTCGTTCCCGCGGCGCATCCACGCGGCAAACACCCGGTCCACATTGGACTCACCTACCAGGGCCACCGAGGAAACGAAGCGGCTGTCCAGGTAATGGTTGCGGGCCCCGGCAGTCAACTTGACGTCACTGATGTCGATCAACAGCGGCAGCATGCGCCCGGCACTGATTTTTGAAGTGGCCAGAACGGACTCGACGGCGTCCGCCGTATCCAGCGCAGAGCCGGAAGCCCAGGCCAGCTGCAGAATTCCGCCCTCATCCAGGCTGAGCGTGCCCTTGCCGGCCGACAGGACTATCTCCATGTAATTTCCCCCCTGCGAAAGGGTAGCGCCTCACGGGCCAAGATGTGACGCCAGGCACGTTTACGCCCGAAAATGTCGGCGCGCCCGCCGATCGATTGCTCCGTAGCCGCCGTTCTCACCCCGCAAAAGGGCACCTGCGGAGCACCCGCCGGGGGTTCTCCGGTCATTGGGCGCGGCCGGGCAAAGAGAAAACCTCCGGAACCGAGTGGTTCCGGAGGTTTTCTCAAGGGTGGCAGATGAGGGATTCGAACCCCCGTAGGCGTTGCCAGCTGATTTACAGTCAGCCCCCTTTGGCCGCTCGGGTAATCTGCCGAACTTCAAAAGAAGATCACTCGCGGGTTCTGTCTCCGAACGCCTGTTTCCAGTCGTTCCGCTTCCAGCAACCGCGGGCAAGACAACTTTACAGAACTTCCGCCGAAGAATCGAATCGGCGCCGCACTGCCCGTGCAGGCCCGGAAAATCAGGCTTCTCCGAGGATACGGCCGGCAAGTTTCGCCTCGAATTTCGCCGCCTGCTCCGCGGTGACCTGGTTCAGCTGCACCGCCCGGGCCAGATCCGCCTGCACCCCGTCCAGCCGGGCCGAAACGTCCGCGGCCGGGCTGAGGATGATCGAGGCCGCCAGGGCGGCGGCGGCCACCGACGTCACCGCCGTGGTGATCGAACCCGCTGCGGCAGCGGTCGAGCTGGAGACGTAACGGATGGCCTTGCGGTTCATGTGCTTTGCCTTTCAAGCGGCTCTTCCAAGGACTCCAACTCTGCCGGGCCAAGCTTCGTTCCCCCCGGGGTTCAGCTTTGAGCCGACTGTGAGGACCGTCGGTCCCGGCGCACCTTCACATCCGGGCCATCCGTACTAGGCTGGAATGCAGAAAACACCGCCCTTCACCCGGGCGTCCGGACAACCATCAGGAGGACAGTCATGGCAGGCGAATCCACATTCGACGTCGTCAGCAAGGTCGACAAGCAGGAGGTCGCCAACGCGCTGAACCAGGCGCAGAAGGAGCTGGCGCAGCGTTACGACTTCAAGGGGGTCGGCGCCGAGGTCGACTTCAGCGGCGAGAAGATCCTGATGAAGGCCAACTCTGAGGAGCGGGTGATGGCCGTCCTTGACGTGCTGCAGTCCAAGCTGATCCGCCGCGGCATCTCGCTGAAGTCCCTGGACACCGGCGAGCCCTACCCTTCAGGCAAGGAATTCCGCCTCGAGGCCACCATCAAGGAGGGCATCGCGCAGGACCTCGCGAAGAAGATCAACAAGCTGATCCGCGACGAGGGGCCCAAGTCGGTCAAGTCCCAGATCCAGGGCGACGAGCTGCGCGTGACGTCCAAGTCCCGCGACGACCTCCAGGAGACGATGAACCTGCTGAAGGGCTTCGACGAGGCCGACCTGCAGTTCGTCAACTTCCGCAGCTAGCCCAGCGGCCGCCCGGCCATCCGTTCCAGCCGGCCGATCCGTTCGCTCATCGGCGGGTGCGTGGAAAACATCCGCGCCATGCCGCCGCCCCGGAACGGGTTGGCGATCATCAGGTGCGAGGCGTTTACCAGCCGTTGGTCCTGCGGCAACGGCGCGAGCTGCACACCCTGCTCGATCTTGCGCAGGGCCGAAGCCAGCGCCAGCGGGTCGCCGGTCAGCGCCGAACCGTCCTCGTCGGCGTCGTACTCCCGCGTGCGGGAGATGGCCATCTGGATCAGCGACGCGGCAAACGGCGCCAGCAGCGCCATCGCGAGCAGGGCCAGGGGGTTGGCGTTGCGGCGGTCGCCGCCGCCAAAGAACAGCAGCATCTGGCCTACCGAGGTGATGACCCCGGCGACGGCGGCTGCCACCGATGAGGTCAGGATGTCCCGGTTGTAAACGTGCATCAACTCGTGGCCCAGAACGCCGCGCAGTTCGCGGGCGTCGAGCAGCTGCAGGATGCCCCGCGTGCAGCAGACCGCCGCGTTCTGTGGGTTCCGGCCGGTGGCGAAGGCGTTCGGCGCCATGGTCGGTGATATGTAGATCCTCGGCATCGGCTGGTTGGCGCGGGCCGAGAGTTCCCGGACTATCTGGTGCAGCTGCGGCGCCTCGGCCTCCGTCACCGGATACGCCTGCATGGACCGGATCGCGATCTTGTCGCTGTTCCAGTAGCCGTAGGCGGTGGTGCCGACGCCGATCAGCGCCATGATCCAGATGGGCGCCGGGCTGCGCATGCCGGATCCAATCAGCGCGCCGAGGCCCAGGAGCACAGCCCAGAGAACGCCAAACAGGGCCGCCGTTTTCAGGCCGTTATGGTGGTTGTGCACTGATCCTCCCAAGCCGTGCCGCCGTCGTCGGGGTGTCCGGTAGATCTCCCCTTTAAGGAACGAACTGCTACGGAACCGGGTTCCGCGCGTCGTACTGCAGGAACCCGGACTCCCAGCGCGCCACGAGCCACGCCACCACCGCGCAGAACACCCCGCCTGCGAGCAGCACCCAGCCTTCACTGACAAGCTTAGTCGCGCCGCCCGCCAGCATGTCCCCCACCCGGGGTCCGCCGGCCACAACCACCACAAAGACGCCCTGCAGCCGGCCGCGCAGGTGGTCCGGGGTGGCCGACTGCAGGATGGTGGTGCGGAAGACGGCACTGACCGAGTCGGCGATCCCGGCGAGCGCGCAGCAGACCGCAGCGGGCACCAGCCAGAACGTCACGCCCCCGGCGCCGGACCGGCCGGCGAGCACGACGACGAGGCCCAGACCCGCGATCGAGGCCCCCCAGCCCATGACAGACCAGACCACGGCTGCGCCCTGGGCCCGGACGGCTCCCAGCGGGCCGGAGAAGAGCCCGGCGAGGAAGGCGCCGACGGCGGTCGAGGCCAGCAGCACGCCGACCGTGGCTTCGCCGCCGCCGATCATGAGCGCGCCGATGGCCGGCAGCAACGCCCTCGGCTGCGCGAGGATCATCGCCACGAGGTCGATCACGAAGGTCATGCGCAGATTGGGACGGGTTCCGAGGAAGCGGAAGCCTTCCACGACGGAACGCAGGCCGGCCCGGTGCGACTCCTGCCCCGGCGGCATCGGCGCCAGCTTCAGCAGGGCCCAGACGACGAATGCGAAGCTGGCAACGTCGATCGTGTAGGTCCAGGCGAAGCCGACCGTGGCGACCAGCACGCCGGCCAGCAGTGGTCCGGCGGTCATGGCCAGTCCGAAGCTCATCATGCTCAGGGCGTTGGCCGCGGGGAGCAGTTCCTTGCGGACCAGGACCGGGATAATGGCGCTGCGCGCCGGCTGGTTGATGGCCTGCGCACCGCTTTGGACCGCCACGAGCACGTAGAGCAGCCAGACGTTCCCCAGCTGCAGCCAGGCCTGCAGTGCCAGGCCCGCGGTGGTCAGCCACAGCACAGCGGAGGCGGCCAGCGCGACCTTGCGGCGGTCGTGGGCATCGGCAATGGATCCGCCCAGCAGCCCGCCGAACACCAGCGGGACGAGGGCGAAGATGCTCAGCAGCCCCACATACAGGCTGTCCTGGGTGAGCCGGTAGACCTCAAGGCTTACGGCCACTAGGGTGAGCTGGCTGCCCAGCGCCGAGGCGGCGGATCCCAGCCAGAGGCGGCGGAAGGCCGGACTTTCGCGTAACGGCGTAATGTCCGCCAAGAATTTCCCCACCCGGCAACTCTAATGGGGCGCAAGTGCCCACGCCCTCCCTCACCTCCTGCCGCCCAGACCCCAACCCTCCCGCACCTTTTGGGTGGCGGCAGTAAGCGTCTCGCCCGACGAGAGGGGGCGTCCTGGGAATTGCCGCCAAAAGTGAGGGAGCGTCGGTCATAAGGGGGACCTTATTGTGAACTGCTAAAAATAAGTGCTTGAATGGGGCTATGACGGATTTGGTGGACGGCAGCGAGGCATGGGCCGCCGCCCTGCGTGCCCACGGGCGCCGGGTGACCAAACAGCGGCTGGCCGTGCTGGCCGCCGTCGAACGCCATCCGCATTCGCCGGCCGAAGCTATCCTCGCCGCCGCCCGCGAGGAACTGCCGGACCTCACCGCACAGTCCGTCTACGTTGTTCTGGGTGACCTGACCGAGCTGCAGATGCTGCGGCGCTTCGAACCGCCGCACTCCCCCGCGCTGTATGAGACCAGGGTCGGCGACAACCACCACCACGCCGTCTGCATCAGCTGCGGCCGCGTCGAGGACGTCGAATGCGCGGTCGGCCACGCCCCCTGCCTGACCCCGCACTGGGAGGCCGGTTCCAGGCCGATGACCATCCAGATCGCCGACGTCCTGTACCAGGGCGTGTGCGAGGAGTGCCAGCGCAACCAAAAACTTCCCACCCGCAACTAGCAAGAAACAGAAATAGGAGAACGATGACTCAGAACATCTCTGCGCCCGCAGTGTCCACGACACAGTCCGGCGCCCCCGTCACGTCCGATGCCCATTCCCAGACCGTCGGTGCTGACGGCGCGATCATCCTGACTGATCACTACCTGATCGAGAAGCTGGCCCAGTTCAACCGCGAGCGCGTGCCGGAGCGTGTGGTGCACGCCAAGGGCGGCGGCGCGTTTGGTACCTTCACGACCACCGAGGACGTCTCCCGCTACACCAAGGCTGCCCTCTTCCAGCCCGGCACCGAGACGGACATGCTCATCCGCTTCTCCTCCGTCGCCGGCGAGGCAGGCTCCCCCGACACCTGGCGCGACCCCCGCGGCTTTGCCGTGAAGTTCTACACCACCGAGGGCAACTACGACCTCGTCGGCAACAACACCCCGGTGTTCTTCATCCGCGACGGCATCAAGTTCCCTGACTTCATCCACTCGCAGAAGCGCCTGCCGGGCACGCACCTGCGCGACGCGGACATGCAGTGGGACTTCTGGACCCTCTCCCCCGAGTCCGCCCACCAGGTCACCTGGCTGATGGGCGACCGCGGCCTGCCGGCTTCCTGGCGTGAAATGCAGGGCTACGGCTCGCACACCTACCAGTGGATCAACGCCGCGGGCGAGCGCTTCTGGGTCAAGTACCACTTCAAGTCCAACCAGGGCGTCAAGTCGATGACCGGCGACGACGCCGAGGCCCTCGCCGGCTCGGACGCGGACTTCTACATCCGCGACCTCTCGGAGAACATCGCGGCGGGCAACTTCCCCAGCTGGGACCTGCACGTCCAGGTGATGCCGTACGAGGACGCCAAGACTTACCGCTTCAACCCGTTCGACCTCACCAAGGTGTGGCCGCACAGCGACTACCCGCTGATCAAGGTCGGCACCATGGAGCTGAACAAGAACCCGGAGAACTACTTCGCGCAGATCGAGCAGGCAACCTTCGCGCCGTCGAACTTCGTGCCCGGCATCGCCGCTTCGCCGGACAAGATGCTGCAGGCCCGCATCTTCTCCTACGCCGACGCGCACCGTTACCGCGTGGGCACCAACCACGCCCAGCTCCCGGTGAACCTTCCCAAGAGCCAGGTCAACAACTACAGCCAGGACGGCGCGGGCCGCTACCACTTCAACGCCCCGTCGGTCCCGGTGTACGCCCCGAACTCCTTCGGCGGCCCGGCTGCCGTGGAGCCGCAGAGCCCGGCTGGCGGCTGGGAGAACGACGGCGAGCTGACGCTCTCCGCGCACTCCCTGCACGCTGAGGACGGTGACTTCGGCCAGGCCGGCACGCTGTACCGAGAGGTGTTCGACGACGGCGCCAAAGCCCGCCTGCTGGACACCATCACCGGCGCCGTGAGTGGCGTGAAGAGCGCGGCCATCAAGGAACGCGCCATTCAGTACTGGACCAACGTCGATGCCGAGCTCGGCGCGAAGCTGCGCGCCAACCTGGGTGCCGCCGCTGCCGGTGTTGTTACCTCGGACGCCGAGGCTGCCAACAAGATCGGCTAATTTCCGCCTGCACGTAAGAACACCCCGTCGCGATCGCCCGCGGCGGGGTGTTCTGTCACCCACGGCGCGAGCGCGCCGCTATAGTCTGTTGAGTGAATTCGGCAATCATTTATCTGGTAGGCACCTCCGGCCACCCTAACTTCGGCGACGAGTTTATTGCCGCCGCGTGGCTCAAACACCTGGCCGCGGCCCGGCCCGACGCCGACGTCTGGCTCGACTGCCCCCAACCGGGCATGGCCCAAGTCCTGTTCGAGGGCCTGCACCCCCGGCTCCGGATCACCAACACGCTCTGGCGCCTGGTGAACGACACCGCCGACCTCCCCGCGGACGCGGCAGCCAAACACATCCGCGAACGCATCACCAACTTCGGCACCCCCGCCTACGACCTGGGCATCCTCAAGCTGCGGGAGGCCGAGTCGCTGCACCTGATCGGCGGCGGCTATGTCAACGACACCTGGCCGCACCACGCCGGACTCGTTGTGGGCATGCGCGCCGTCAGCGAAGCCACCGGCGCCCGGCTCTACGCCACCGGCCAGGGCCTGATGCCGGCACAGCCGGCCGACACCCAAACGCCCCTCTTCCAGGGATTCCACCACGCCAGGGTCCGGGACGAACCCAGCGCCGCCGCCCACGGCCTGGACCTTGGCCTGGACGACGCTTTCCTCGGCATAGCCGGGGAAATCGGCCGCAACACCGCCCCGGCCGGGCTGTACGTCTGCATCCAAAGCGACATGGCCGATCCCGGGCGCTTCCAGGCCGCCGTCGAGCTTGCCCGCGCCCAGGTCGAACTCGCCGGCCGCCGCGGAGTCAAGGCCTACTACGTCGAAGCGATCCCCGGCGTCGACCACGCCGCCTACGAACGCCTCGCCGACCGCATACCCGAGGCCCGGTTCATCCCGTTCAACCGCGTATGGACCGAAGGCCTGCCGCTTTCCGCGCAGCAGACCTGGGTCACCAGCCGCTTCCACCTGCACCTGCTGGCCGCCGCCGCGGGTGCCCGCGGCATCGCCGTCGGCGTGAAAAAGGGCTACTACGATGTCAAACACGAATCCGTCGCGGCCCTGGGGAGCGGCTGGTCCCTGGCCCTCGGCGAGGATAGCCCTGCCATGCCCGAATACCCCGGCCCGCTGGCGGCGAAACTGCCCGCACTCCTCGAACAGAAACGCACCGAAGCCGAAACGCTCTACCCGGCGTTCTCCGGCCCGGGCGGATCCCTGACAGCCGGGGCCGCCAAGCTCTTCAACAAAACCAAGGCAGTGTCCCTGAAAAACAAGCTCCGGTCCGGAGTGCGCTGACACACCCATGCTGACTTGGCTTCCCGGGCTGCTGCCGCACGCCCTGACCGTAGTTCTTCTTGTCGGCACGTTCTTCCTCCCGGGACTGCTGGTGCTCCTGCCGCTGAAACCAGGGTGGCCCGCGGCCGTTGCCCTCAGCCCGGCAGTCACCTTGCTGGTCTTCCTGGCCGGAAGCATGGCGGCGGAGGCCATCGGTGTGCCGTGGACCCCGGCCACGGTCGCCCTCAGTGCTGCGCCGCCGGTCCTGGCCGCCTGGCTGGTGGGAAGGCGTTCCAGCCTGAACTCAAGCCTGTGGCCTGCCCGCGTCAGCTTGCCGGTGAAACTGGCCGTTGGCGCGGGCGTGCTGATCGGTTCCGGGCTGACCTGCCTGGCGCTGCTCCGGGGCATCGGCGACCCGGCCGCCGCTTCGCAGGGCTGGGATCCGATCTTCCACTTGAACGTGCTGCGGTGGATCCAGGAGTCCGGCAGCGCCACGCCGTGGGGCGTGGCTCCGATCTTCGGCTCCGGCACCTATTACCCCGCAGGCTGGCACAGCGTGGTGTCGCTGGTCCCGGGCAGCGTGGCGGCAACGGCCAACCTGTCCTCGATCATCATCGGTGGCATGATCTGGCCGATCGGCCTGACGTTCCTGGCCGCAGCGGTCCTGCCGCGGCACCCGGTGGCGTGGGCGCTGACGCCGCTCTTCGCGGCCTCGTTTGTCAGCTTTCCTTACTCCCAGCTCCTCCGCAGCGGCCAGTGGCCCAACGGGCTCGCCACCGCCCTGGTCCCGGCCGCCCTGGCCCTGAGCGTCCTGGTTCTGCGGCGCCTGACCTCCGTCGAGCGGGCCCGCACGCCGGCGCGGGAGTATGTGGTCCTTGCCGCTGTCCTCGGCGGCTGTGCTGCCGCGCACCCGAGTGCCGTTTTTGCCACCGCAGTTGCCGCCCTGCCTTTCCTGGCAGCGCATACCCTGCCTCCCCTGCTGCGGGGCGCACGACGCCGCCCCTGGACCGCGGTCGCGGCGGTCGCTGCGGCGGTTGCTGCTGCCGCCGCGGCCTACGCCGTACTGGCTCATTCACGGCTGCTCGCCGGCGTGATGGCCTACCCGCGGGCGGTGCGGGCCCAAGTCCCGGATTCCCTGTTGCTTGCGTTCTTCGACCTCCCGAGGTTTCCCGCCCTGTCCCCGCCTGCCCCGAACGATTTCAACCTCGCGGTGGGGCTTCTGGTGATCCTCGGCGGTGCCGTGGCTGTCTTCATCAGGGGCGCGAGGCCGCTGACCGTCGCCTGGCTGGCCTTCGTCGTGCTCTACGTGCTTGCCGCCGGACCGGAGAACGCGCTGCGGTGGCTGACCGGTTTCTGGTACAAGGACACGCAGCGGATCGCCCCGTTCATCGCCATGACCGGCAGCCTGCTGGCGGCGCTGGCCATCGCGGTGCTGGCGAGGGCCGCACACCGTGCACTGGCGGCGCGGCTGCCGTCGGCCCGCCTCGGCGGCAGGTGGCCTCTTCCGGCGGTCCTCGTCGGGCTGTCCGTCGCCGTCGTGATGTACGGAATGTATGCGGCCTCCGGGGGCTTTCGGTCCGTGGACCGGGTGGCAGTGGCAGCGCAGAACTACGAGGTCTCAGCACGGCCCGGCACCGGGGTCCTCTCGAGGGGCGAACAGGAATTCATCCTGCGCGCCGGTGCGGTGCTGCCCGCCGACGCGGTGGTGATCGGGGACCCGTTCAACGGCGAGACGTATTTCTACGCTCTCACCGGGCGGCACGTGGTGTACACGCAGTTGGGCGCCCCGACGGCCGGGAGTGCCGCCAAGGAACTGCTCCGCACCGGGTTCAACCGGCTGGCGACGGACAAGTCGGTCTGCGCGGCGCTGCGTACGGTCGGCGCCACGCACTTTTACGAGGACGCCCCGGGTGGATCGCACGGCAGTGTGAGCCTGCAGCGGTGGCCCGGTTTCTACAATGTGCCCACCGGCCGCGGCTTCGAAAAAGTCGCCTCCGCGGATGGCCGCACCCTGTACAGGATCACGGCCTGCGGCTAGCCGGGCCCTGAGGCCGCCGCCGGGTACATTTCCGCGGCGCTTCCGGACACCCGCGCCGTTTGCGGACCAGTGCACCCCGGATCGGGGGAGCACTGGTCCGCTTCCGCAGCGGAAATCCCGTTCTGTAGCGTAAGCCCGGCCGGCCGGGCGGCTAAGCGCCGCCGGTGCCGGAGGCCGCCGTCGGGCCAGCCGGCGTCGGCGTTGCTGCGGAAGCCGCCGACGGCGTGACGGCCGCCGCGGGCCGGTGCCCCTTCTTGGCCAGCTGGATCTGCTCGTAGACGTGGTGGCGTAGCTCCGTGAAGCGCGGCAGCGAGCGTGTCTCCAGCTGGTCGCGCTCGGCCGGCAGGTCGATCACGATGTCCTCCTGCACCACCGTCGGAGAGCTGGAGAGAATGATGACGCGTTCGCCGAGGTAAACCGATTCGTCGATGTCGTGGGTCACGAAAAGCACGGTCACGCCCAGCTTCTTCCACACCGTCCGGATCAGGTCCTCAAGGTCCGCCCGGGTCTGGGCGTCCACGGCCGCGAACGGTTCGTCCATCAGCAGGACCTCGGGCTGGTAGGCGATCGCGCGGGCGATCGCCACGCGCTGCTGCATGCCGCCGGAGAGCTGCCAGGGGTAGGAGCGCGGCACGTGGGCAAGGCCCACCGCTTCGAGGGCCTCGTCGACAAGCCGGTCGCGTTCAGCCTTGGGCACGCCCTGGTTCTTCAGCGGCAGCTCCACGTTGTCCCGGACCCGCATCCAGGGGAACAGCGAGCGGCCGTATTCCTGGAACACCACGGCCATCTTCTTCGGCGGACCGGACACCTGCTTGCCGTCGAGGAGCACTTCGCCCTCGGTAGGCGCCATCAGGCCCGAGATGCACTTCAGCAGTGTGGTTTTACCTGAGCCGGAGGGGCCGACGAGGCAGGCGAGTTCGCCGGACCGAAGATCGAAGGTGAGGTTGCGTACCGCCTCGATGTCGCCGCCGTCGGTCTGGTAGACCTTCTTCAGGCCGCGGACGGAGAGCATCGCCTCCGGCGCCGGGCGAGTGGGGTCAGGCTGCATTTTCTACCTCTTTCTGGCCGTGGTACCAACGCAGGATGTTCCGCTCGGCCCACTGGAAGATGAACGACATCGCCACGCCCAGCAGGCCGAGCACCACAATGCCGGACCACATTTCCGGGATGGCGAACGAACGCTGGAACTGGACGATGGTGAAGCCAAGCCCCGAGGACGAGGCAAACATTTCGGAAATGACCATCAGGATCAACCCGAGCGACAGCGACTGGCGTACGCCGGCGAGGATCTGCGGGCTGGCCGACGGCAGCACCAGGTAACGCACCCGGGCCCAGCCATCGATGCCGTAGGTATGGGCCGAATCCGAGAGGACCCCATCCACTGCGCGGACGCCTTCAATGGTGTTCAGCAGCACCGGCCAGACACAGCCGGAGATGATGACCGCAATCTTCATGGAGTCGGTGATGCCCATCAGCAGGATCAGGACCGGGACCAGGACCGGCGGCGGGATAGCGCGGAAGAATTCGAGCGTGGGTTCGAGCAACGCGCGGAGCCATTTGACTGAGCCGATCAGCACCCCGCCCACGACGCCGATGGCGATCGCGGCGACGACGCCGATCAGGAGCCGGGCGATGCTGGGCAGCACATCCGAGAAGAAGCGGGGGCCGAACCAGACTTCGCCGAACTTGTTGACCAGGGCGGCCGGGGTGGGGACGAAGAAATTGACCGTTCCGAGGGTCGAGACCCACCAGGCCAGGACCAGCAACGCCGGCAGCGCCAGCACGTAGGCCGCCGTTTTCAGTGCTTTCATACGATCACCTCAGAACGGACCGAGGAATGCCAGGACAGGGTCTTTTTTTCGATGAAGCGCATCAGGACGTTGATCAGCACGCCAATCAGGCCGGTTGCGAGCACCAAGGCGTACATACCGGAGATGGCGCCGCCGGATTGTGCGAGGGCGATTTCACGGCCCAGCCCCGGCGAGCCGATCACGAGTTCCGCCGTGATGGCCAGGACCAGCGCCACCGTTGCTGCGAGCCGCACGCCGGTCATCAAGTAGGGCAGTGCGCTGGGGAACACGACATAACGGATCCGCGCCATCCACCCCAGCCCATAGGTCCTCGCGGTGTTGCTGGCGACCATGTCGACGTCGGCCACGCCGTAGAGGACCTGGATGAGGACCTGCCAGAAGGCGGCATAGGTGATCAGCATGAGCGAGGATTCGATCTTCACGCCGAAGAGCAGCACCGCCAGCGGGATGAGCGCCACCGACGGGATGGGGCGCAGGAACTCCACAGTGGAGTTGGTCGCCTTCCGCAGGAATGCGCTGGAGCCGATGATGAAGCCCACTACCACGGCCAGGACGATTGCGATGACGAGGCCCAGGAACCAGGCTTTCATGGTCTCACCGACCGACACCCAGAATGCGGTCAAGCTGAAGTCTTGGGCCAGGGCGGCGATGACCTCACTGGCCGGCGGCAGGTAGCGTTCGTCGATGATGCCCAGCCGGGGAATGAGTTCCCAGGTGCCGAGGAACCCAAGAATCCCAACCACACCGAGCAGCTGCTTCGCGGGAAGTTTGTGGCCGGTCCGGCGGCTCCGTCCCCCGCCGGGGGCGGAACCGCCGGACGCCAGAGCGTCGGCGGAACTCACGGAACTCACGGGAGGAGGTCGCCGGCGTTCGGAGCCTTGCTCAGCGTGCCGTACTTGGCGGCGGCGTCGCCGAGAGTCTTGAAGGCGTCCTTGTTGAACTCCACCCGGTACCGCGGCAGGACCATCTTGGCGCGCGTGGCTTCATCGATCTTGGTGTAGGTGCCGACGATGTCGCGGACTTCCTGCGGGTGGGTCTGGGCGTATTCGAGGGACTTGTTCATGGCCCGGGTGAACTTCTGGGTCAGCTCCGCCTTGTCCTTGATCGTCTCCGCTTTGGTGAAGTAGCCGGCGATGTCCAGCTCAGGGCTCATGTCCACGAAGTTCGAGGAGATGATCTTGCCGCCCTCCGCGACGGCCTTGGACAGGAACGGCTCCAGGATCCAGGCCGCGTCCACCTGCTTCTTGGCCAGGGCTGCCGGAGCGTCCGGGAAAGCCACCTCCACAAACTTCACGCTCGAGGCGTCGCCGCCGGCCTTTTCGACAACCGACTTGATGGTGGTGTCACCGATATTGGAGAGGTTGTTCACCGAAACGGTCTTTCCGGCGAGGTCCTTCGGGGAACTGATCGCGGAGCCCGCGGGAACGACGACGCCGCCGATGTCCTTGCCCTTCTCGCCGGTGGTTGAGGCGCCGTTCGCGACGAATTTCAAGTCAAGGCCCTTGTCCTTCGCCACCATGACCGAGATCAGGTTGGAGAAGGCGAAGTCGAAGCTGCCGCTCACCACTCCGGGAACGATCGCCGCTCCGCCGCTGGCGGTCTGGATGTCCAGCTGAATTCCTTCGTCCTTGAAGAAGCCCTGCTTGCTGCCCAGGTAGATGGGGGCGCAGTCCACGATCGGAATGACGCCGACGCTGACCTTGGTGAGGTCTCCGCCGCCCGTTGCGCCGCCGGATGCGCTGCCCCCGCCGGTGGAACTCGGCGATCCGCTGCCGCAGGCCGAGAGTGCGAGGACCGAGGCGGCCGCCAGCACGGTAACAATACGACGTTTCATGTTCACTCCTATGTGCGCATTTGGCCGCGGGAATGACAAGCCCCCGGCCTCTTGTTCGCTTCTCGAACAAACGTTCAAAATCACGACTATCTCCACCATACTGTGATGCCGACCACATGGGGCGCATTGTTACGGATAAGTGATGTCCGAGGTCTGCGGCGTGGGGGAAATCGGGAGCAACCATGCCGCTCCCGGCGAACCGGGGCCGGGCCGAACCCTCCGCCACACAGCAAGCGGGGCCACTGACGGACGGTCCGGTCTGTCCGGACGGTCCGTCAGTGGCCCCGCGTTGGTATTCGGGGGTGTGGCTAGGAGCGCGTGTAGGCGTCGTTGTCCTCGACGACGGCGGGCTCGGCGGCCGGCTGGGCGGCCGGTATGGCTGCCTGGGCAGCGGGGTCGTTGACGGCGGCCCGTGCCTCGGCGAACTTCTCGTTCAGCCGGGAGTGGCGCTGTCCGTAGGCGAAGTAGATCGCGATGCCGATAACCAGCCAGATGGCGAAGAAGATCCAGGTTTCCACGGCCAGGTTGGTCATCAGGTACAGGCACAGGACGGCCGACACGACAGGGAGGACCTTGCCGAACGGCACGCGGAACGCCGGCTTGAGGTCGGGGCGCTTGCGGCGCAGCACCAGGATGCCGAGGCTAACCATCACGAACGCGGAAAGCGTGCCGATGTTGATCATTTCCTCGAGCAGGTCCACGTTCGTCAATCCGGCCACGACCGCCACGGCCGTGCCGCAGATGATCTGCAGGCGTACGGGCGTCGCCCGGATGGTGGAGGTCTTGGATAGCGACCGCGGCAGCAGGCCGTCGCGGCTCATGGCCAGCACCACGCGCGAGAGGCCCATCAGCAGCACCATGATCACGGTGGTGAGGCCCACGAGGGAGCCGAAGGCGATGACCTTTGCGGCGTCGGTGTTGCCCACGGCCTCGAAGGCGGTGGTCAGCGTTGGGTTCTTCGCCTCGGCGAGCTTGGTGTAGGACACCATGCCGGTCAGTGCGAGCGACACGAGGATGTAGAGCACGGTGACGATCGCGAGGCCGCCGAAGATGCCGCGGGGCAGGGTCTTCTGCGGGTTCTTGACCTCTTCGGCGGAGGTGGCGACGACGTCGAAGCCGATGAAGGCGAAGAAGACGAGGGCGGCGCCGGCGAAGATGCCCAGCGTGCCGTACTGGGCAGGGGCCGCTCCGGTGAGGAAGCCGAAGAAGGACTGCTTGAGCACGTCAGTAGCGCCGGTGCCGCCGGTGGGCTCGGAGGCCGGGACGAACGGGGCGTAGTTCTCGAACTTTACGTAGCTGAAGCCGACCACGATCACGAAGAGCACGACGGCGATTTTGATCAGGGTGAAGACGTTGCCGACGCGGGCGGACAGCTTGGTCCCCAAGACCAGCAGGACGGTGAAGACGGCGACGATCAGGAAGGCGCCCCAGAAGAGGTCGACGCCGGCCACGGAGATCGACGGCGGGACGTCCAGGCCCATCAGCGCGAAGACCTTGCTGAGGTAGATGCCCCAGTACTTGGCAATCACGGCGGCGGCGGTGAAGAGCTCGAGGATGAGGTTCCAGCCGATGATCCAGGCGAGGACCTCGCCCATCGTGGCGTACGTGAAGACGTAGGCGGAGCCGGCCACGGGGATGGCGGTGGCGAATTCGGCGTAGCACATGATCGCGAGCGCGCAGGTGACGGCGGCGATCGCGAAGGAAATGGTGACGGCGGGGCCGGCAAAGTTGGCGGCAGCCTTGGCCCCGACCGAGAAGATCCCGGCGCCGACGGCAACTGCGACGCCCATGATCATCAGGTCCCAAGTGCTGAGCGAGCGTTTCAGCTTGCGTCCGGGCTCATCGGCGTCGGCGATCGACTGCTCGATGGATTTGGTCCGGAAAAGGTTCATAGGAAAGTCCAAAATCTCGGTAGCTGGTTGGAAACAGACCTATTAATAGTAGTGTCCATCCACTGGACGGCCGTTTTAATCCCACATGGTGAGACGCACAAGAGTGCGAACGTACACTTGCGGCCCTCGCGGGAAGGAACCCCAAGTGTACGTTCGCGCTCAGGGGTTCAGCGGCTCAGGGGTTCAGCGGCTCAGACGGGCCAGTCCATCAGCGTCGAGCGGATCAGGAAGCGTTTGCCCTCCGGCGCCTCGACCGAGAATCCGCTCCCGCGGCCGGGTACGACGTCGACCGTCAGATGCGTGTGGCTCCAGTAGTTGAACTGTTCCTTGGACATCCAGAATTCCAGTGGCTGGGGCTCCACCCCGTCCGAGATGTCGAACCGGCCCAGCAGCACGTCCGAGTCGCCTGTGAGGAACTCCCCCGCCGGGTAGCACATCGGCGAGGAGCCGTCGCAGCAGCCGCCGGACTGGTGGAACATCAGCGGGCCGTGCTGGAGCCACAGTTTGCGCAGCAGCAGGACGGCTTCCGAGGTGAGGGCCACTCGGGAAAAGTCCTCGCCCGCCAGCGTCACGGCGGCGTCGAGCCTGGTCTGGGTCATTGGGCTACTTCCTGTAGGTAGGGACGGCAGTCACCGCAGAAACGGCGAGGCGGGGCGGACCACTGCGGTCCGCCCCGCCGCGTTGGCTTAGAAGAAGCCGAGCTTGTTCTCGTTGTAGCTGACCAGCAGGTTCTTGGTCTGCTGGTAGTGGTCCAGCATCATGGCGTGGTTCTCGCGGCCGATGCCGGAGGACTTGTACCCGCCAAACGCGGCACCGGCCGGGTAGGCGTGGTAGTTGTTGACCCACACCCGGCCCGCCTGGATCTCCCGGCCGGCACGGTAGGCGACATTGCCATTGCGGGACCAGACGCCGGCACCGAGACCGTAGAGGGTGTCGTTGGCGATGCCCATGGCGTCGTTGTAGTCGCTGAAGCGGGTCACGGAGACCACCGGGCCGAAGATCTCCTCCTGGAAGATCCGCATCTTGTTGTGGCCCTCGAAGATAGTCGGCTGGACGTAGTAGCCCCCGGCGAGGTCGCCGGACAGTTCGGCGCGGGCGCCGCCGGTGAGGGCCTTGGCGCCCTCCTGCTTTCCGATGTCGATGTAGGACAGGATCTTCTCAAGCTGGTCGTTGGAGGCCTGGGCGCCGAGCTGGGTGTCGGTGTCCAGCGGGTTGCCCTGGATGATCTTCTGGGTGCGGGCGAGCGCGTCGGCCATGAACGAGTCGTAGATGCCGTCCTGGACCAGGGCGCGGGACGGGCAGGTGCAGACCTCGCCCTGGTTGAACGCGAACAGGGTAAAGCCTTCAAGTGCCTTGTCGTAGAACGCGTCGTTGTTGTCCGCGACGTCGTTGAAGAAGATGTTGGGGCTCTTGCCGCCCAGTTCCAGGGTGACCGGGATCAGGTTCTGGGACGCGTACTGGCTGATCAGGCGCCCGGTGGTGGTCTCGCCGGTGAACGCGATCTTGCGGATCCGCGGGCTGGAGGCGAGCGGCTTTCCGGCCTCGACGCCGAAGCCGTTGACCACGTTGATGACGCCCGCGGGCAGCAGGTCGCTGATAAGTTCCATCAGCACCAGGATCGAGGACGGGGTCTGCTCGGCCGGCTTGAGGACGACGGCGTTGCCGGCGGCCAGCGCGGGGGCCAGCTTCCAGACGGCCATCAGGATGGGGAAGTTCCACGGGATGATCTGGCCGACGACGCCGAGCGGCTCGTGGTAGTGGTAGGCGGTGGTGTCGTCGTCGAGCTGGGACAGCCGGCCCTCCTGGGCGCGGACCGCGGAGGCGAAGTAGCGGAAGTGGTCCGCGGCGAGCGGGATGTCGGCGTTGAGGGTTTCGCGGATCGGCTTGCCGTTGTCCCAGGACTCGGCGACGGCGAGCATCTCGGTGTTCTCGTCGATCCGGTCGGCGATCTTGTTCAGGACGGCGGCGCGCTCGGCGACGGAGGTCTTGCCCCAGGACGGGGCGACCTTGTGCGCGGCGTCCAGGGCCAGCTCAATGTCCTCGGCGGTGCCCCGGGCGACCTCGCAGAAGGCCTTGCCCGTCACCGGGGTGATGTTTTCAAAGTACTGGCCCTTGACCGGGGCAACCCATTCGCCGCCGATCCAGTTCTCGTAGCGGTCCTTGAAGGTGACCTTCGAACCCTCGGTACCGGGCTGTGCGTAGACAGTCATTGCTAGCTCCTTTGCTGTGCAAGATGGGTGGCGGAGACGGCCAGGATTTCTCCGGCCGCCGCTGGCCCCAGCTTAGGAGCGGGGAGGTTGCGAGCAGGTTGCAACCATGTGAGCCGGATCACGCCGACTCGCGCGGCGTGTTCAGGGCGCGGTCCGCGGAACGCGGTGCCGTCCGGCTCAGGCGCTGAGTTCCGCGTGGAGCCGCTCCAGGTCCGCGACGACGGCGGCCCGCTTGGGCGAGCGGGGCGGGAGCAGCTTCAGCGCGGCGGCGCGGACCTCGACGTCGTCCCGCGCTTCCGGCAGTTCGGCGTACTTCAGCAGCGATTCGGCGCTGCCGTCGGTCAGCACCGCCTCACGCAGCAGGGACGAGACGCGGCTGCGCAGTTCCCCGATGCCGGGCGCCTCGGAACGTGGCAGCACTGCGCCGCGGTAGATTTCCAGCGCGATCCGGTGTGCGCCGCGCTGCAGGCAGCTGAGGACCTGACCGGAGTCCGGCACCAGATCCACCGGCAGCCGGTACGGCCGGGACTCCGGGACGGCATCCGGGTTGAGCTGCTGCAGCACCTTGCGCAGCCGCACCATCTCGGCCCGCAGCGTCATGGTGGATCCGTCGCGCCGGTAGAGCAGGGCGCTCAGCTCCTCCGCGTTGAGTCCTTCCGGATGCATGCTGAGCAGGGCAAGGATTTCGCTGTGCCGTGCCGACAGCGTGACGGTGCGGCCGTCGATGCTCAGCACGGCCTGGTCGCGGCCGAGCAGCTGCAGGCTGTTGCGGTACAAGCTGCCGGGCGGCCGGGTGCCCGTGCCGGCTGCCCTTGTGCCGCGGGCCACGGTGCCCCCGGCTGCGATGCCCCCGGCGGCAGTGCCCGACGCGGCGGGCTGCCGGCGTCGGAGCGGGGCGGCCTGCCGGGTGGCGGCGAGCTGGAGCCGTTCCACCCGCAGGTGCGCCTGCGCGGCGGCGACGGTCGCCTCGACGAGGGACAGGGTGTGCGGCGCGACGGCGGATTCGGTGCCGGTGATGTCCACGACACCCAGCAGGGCGCCGGAATCCGGGTCGTGGAATGGCACGGCCGTGCAGCTCCACGGATGCACCGAGCGCTTGTAGTGTTCGGCGCCGGCGATCTGGATACCGCGGCCCAGGGCAAGCGCGGTGCCGGGTGCGCTCGTGCCGACGGTGGCTTCGGACCAGTCGGCGCCGGGGACGAACATCATTCCCTCGGCGCGGCGCTGCATGGCGGGGTCGCCCTCGACCCAGAGCAGCCGGCCCACTTCATCACCGACGGCCACCAGCATGCCACTGTCGTGGCTGGGCAGGACCAGGAGTTTGTGGATCACGGGCATGATCGCGGCCAGCGGGTGCTGCCGGCGGTATTCCTCGAGTTCCTCGCGGTCCATGGCCAGCGGGGCTTCCGGGTTGTCCGGGTTGGCGTGCAGCTGGGCGGAGCGCTGCCAGGATTCCCGGATCAGGCTGCGGAGCCCGGGCAGTTGCGCCCCGGCCAGGCCGAGGGAGTCCAGCTGCTCATGCCCCGCGCGGGCATGCTGCTGGCGCAGTTCCGGGCTCTGGCCGTGGCCGGAACTGCGCGGGGCTGCCTGCTCGACCGGATTCCTCATTGAACTCCCACCTGACGGGCACCTTCCAGGGCGCGACTGCATGCCGGAGGCAGCGTCGTCCGGCCCAGTCTAATGGGCCTTCGTCAGGGGCCGCCAGAGCGTAGCGGCGCCTGGTCAGTCCCGGGAGATCCGGATCATTTCGTCCCGCGGTACAACCTTGATGCGTTCGCGCACCACGCCGTCGTCCGTGTGGGCAGCGGACCAGGCGGCGCCGAGGGCCAGTTCCTGGGCGTCGAGCTTGTTCCAGCCTTCCCAGGTGGTGTATTTGATGCCGCGCTCATCCAGCAGGTCGATGATGGCCTGCGGATCCGGGTTCTGCGCCGGCGGGAGGCTCAGCCGGTCCTCGAGCAGGAAGCCGATGGTCTCCAGCGCATCACCCTTGGTGTGGCCGATCAGGCCGACGGGGCCGCGCTTGATCCAGCCGGTCGCGTAGATGCCGGGCACGGGTTTGCCGTCGGCGCCGAGCACGCGGCCGCCCTCATTCGGGATGACACCGCGCCGGGCGTCGTACTCCAGCTCGGCCAGCGGGGAACCGTGGTACCCGATGGCGCGGTAGACGGCCTGCACCGGGTACTCGACGAACTCCCCCGTGCCCTTGACGTTGCCCGTGCCGTCCAGCCGCATGCGCTCGAACTTGATGCCCGCCACCCTGCCCGGGTGCGCAGCGTCGCCTGTTTTTTCTCCGAGTATTTCCACCGGGTTGTGCAGGAAGTGCAGGTGCAGCCGGCGGGAGGACGGTTCCTCGGCCTCGGCGTGCTCTTCGACAAGCCAGTTGCCGAGGGTGTTCACCATGGTCTTGATCTGGTTGTTGGTGCGGATGGCCTCGTCTGAGGCCTCGTCGAACTCGAAGTCCTCCGGATACAGGACGATGTCCACGTCGTTGGCGTGGCTAAGCTCGCGCAGCTCCAGCGGCGTGAACTTCACCTGCGCCGGCCCGCGGCGGCCGAAGACGTGCACGTCCGTGACCGGCGAATTCTTCAGAGCCCGGTAGACATTGTCCGGGATCTCCGTGACGAGCAGGTCATCGGCGTGCTTGACCAGCATCCGGGCGACATCCAGTGCCACGTTGCCGTTGCCGATCACCGCGATTTCCTTGGCGTCCAGCGGCCAGTCGCGGGGCACGTCCGGGTGCCCGTCGTACCAGGAGACGAAGTCCGCCCCGCCGAACGAACCCTCGAGTTCAACGCCCGGGATGTCCAGGTCCGCGTCCTTGATGGCGCCGGTGGAAAAGATCACCGCGTCGTAGAAGGCGCGGAAATCGTGCAGTGTCAGGTCCCGGCCGTAGCTGACGTTGCCGAGGAAACGGATGTCGCCGCGGTCCAGG
Organism: Arthrobacter sp. SD1074B; assembly: GCF_056780195.1. NCBI lineage: Bacteria > Bacillati > Actinomycetota > Actinomycetes > Micrococcales > Micrococcaceae > Arthrobacter > Arthrobacter sp. SD1074B. The sequence goes on from NZ_JBRAZT010000001.1 coordinate 3,173,660, forward strand.
ACCTTGTGCAGGGCGTTGACGATGCCCTTAATGCGCGGGTGGTCCGGGGCCACGCCGTAGCGGATCAGGCCGTAGGGTGCCGGGTAGGCCTCGAACAAGTCGATGCTGACCTCGAAGTCGCCGCCCTTGACTTCGTTGGACTTGGTCAGGATATCCGCGGCGTAGACACCGGCCGGTCCGGCGCCGACGATCGCCACGCGGAGGGGACGTTTGGACGGAGTTGCGGCCGAGTTGGACACCGGGAGCCCTTCTGAGTCTTGGCGGGTGCGCCGGCAGAAACAGCGCACAGTCCCCCATTCTAAATGTCCCCGCGACGGCGTGTGCCCCAGGGTGAGGGAAAACACTTGTAAGGGCTCCCGGCAGGAATAGGGGCACCGGGGGTGGTGTTATTGGTCTTGTGCCTATCTCCGATGGAACCCCCGCCCCCGCTGCCCTGAATCCACCGGGCACCGCTGCCCCCGCCCCCGGGGCCGCTGCAGGCCCGGCCGGCGCCGGATCCGCCCCCGCCGGTCCCGGCGCGGCACCGGGACTCAAGGCGGTGGACAAGGATACGACGGCGGGTATCCTGTTCGGCATCGGCGCCTACGGCCTGTGGGGGCTGCTGCCGTTGTACTTCTTCGTGCTGCACCCGGCCGGTGCCATAGAAATCGTGGCCAACCGTGTGGTGTGGTCCCTGCTGTTCTGCGTCCTGCTGATCACTGTCACCCGCTCCTGGCGGGTGATGGGCGCCGCGTTCCGGAACCGCACCGTGATCGGCCCGCTCGCCCTTGCGGCCGGCCTGATCGCGGTCAACTGGCTCACCTACACCTACGGCGTGACCACCGGCCAGGCAGTCGAAACGTCGCTGGGCTACTTCATTAACCCGCTCGTGTCTGTGCTGCTGGGCGTCTTTGTCCTGAAGGAAAAACTGCGGCCGCTGCAGTGGGCCGCCGTCGGCGTCGGGTTCGTTGCCGTGGGCGTGCTGACGTATTCCTACGGCAAACTGCCGTGGATCGCCCTGACCCTGGCGTTCAGTTTCGGCCTCTACGGCTTCGTCAAGAAGCGCGTGGGTCCGCGGGCCGACGCGCTCACCAGCCTCTCGGTGGAGACGATCGTGCTGGCACCCCTCGCCGGGGCCACCATGATTGTCCTCGCCCTGACCGGGGCCGCCACCCTGACCAGCAACGGCGCCGGGCACTTCTGGCTGCTTGCAGCGTCCGGCGTCATCACCGCCGTCCCGCTGCTGTTCTTCGGTGCGTCCGCACGGCGGCTGCCGATGACGACCATCGGGTTGCTGCAGTATTTCGCCCCGGTGCTCCAGTTCATCGTGGCGCTGGTCGTGTTCAAGGAGGCTATGACCCCGGAACGCTGGGCCGGCTTCGGCGTCGTCTGGCTCGCCCTGCTCCTGCTCACGGCGGACATGCTCCGGACCGCCCGCAAGAACTCCGTCACCCGCAGGCTGGCCCGCGCCGCCGCCTAGCCCGCCCCGCGCGAACGGACACTTGAGGCCCCGCGGTTTCGCGCGAACGGACACTTGAGGCCCCGCGGTTTCGCACGAACGGACACTTGAGGCCCGTCGGCTCGATACAAGGGGCCGCAAGTGTACGTTCGCGCGCAGGTGGGGCTAGTCCTCCGGGCTGGTGTCGATGCGCACGTAATCGCGCGGCACCACGACCATGGGGACCGGCAGGGCCCGGAGCACCTTGTTGGCCGTGCTGCCGATGAAGAGCTTGTTCTTTTCCGCCAGCCGGGACGAGCCGACGATCATGATCTCCTGGTCGTCCCATTCGAGGTCGTCGATCGCTTCCTCGATGGTGCGGCCGTGCGCCACTTCCACGCTGACCGAGTGCCCTGCCGGGAGCCGGTCGGCGGCGGCCTTGAGTACGGTGTTCGCATGGACGTGCGCGGCGTTGACGTTCTCACCGCTGTCGCCCTCGACGTCGAGCTCCACCAGGGACACCAGCCGCAGCGGCACACCGCGGCGCCCGGCCGATTCGATCGCGACGTCGATCGCTGCCTCCGCGCCGGTGCGCTGTCCGACGGCGAGCGTGAGCCGGGTGATCGGTTCGGTGTTGCGGTAGCCGCGCGGGGCCAGCGCCACCGGCACCGGGGAGGCGTGCAGCAGGGCGTTGGCCACGCTGCCGACGGTGTGGCGCTTGAACAGCCCGCTGCTCGCCGCGCCCACCACGATCAGGCCGGCGCGGTACTCCTTGGCGGCGTCGATCAGGCCCGCAGCGAAGGAATCGGCCTGGCGCACGTGGAACCTGGCTTCGAGTCCTTCGGGGACCAGGGAAAGGCCCTGCCGCTCGGCCGTCAGCACGGACTGCTCGGCGGCGCTGACGCGGTTTCCCTGCGGGTTCAGCGCGACATAGGGCGTGTGCCGGTCCACCACATGGACCAGGTCCAGGTGGGCGCCCTGGGCGCGGGCCATGGCCGAGGCCAGCGCGACGGCGTCGGCGCCGCGGTCGTTGGGTGTATAGCCAACTACGTATCGCATCTAAGAACCCCTTATGGGTCTGGGGCAGAATCGAGCCTGGCCCGGGGTTCCGGGCAACGGCGGCCGGTCTGCGTTCCTGCAGTGGTAGGAACGACTCTAGCCCAGCGATGCGCGGAATAGTTGGTGACTTTTGGCCCCGCGGCGCGCCACCGTCCGTGGCTACGCTGAAGACGTGGAGGGGAGTTCACCATGAGCGTGATCGGGAACCACGGGTTGACGGCAAGAACGACCGGGCTGGGCCTGTTGGCCTTCCTGCTCGTGCTGAGCGGCTGCACCCCCTCCCCGCCGCAGCCCTCCGGGAGCAGCACGGCCCCGGCAACGGCTTCGGCCACGGAAACGGCCACAACGTCCGCGACGGCGACGCCGTCACCCACCGGCTCGGCCACGCCGTCGGCCTCTGCAACGCTGCCGCCGGATTCCGACGAGACCGCCGCCCCGCAAAACGGTGACCGCGTGATTTCCTCGACCGTCACGCACGACTGGGCCTCGCCGTCGGCCGCGGCACCGTTCACGACCACGCACCGGAATCCCGTGCCGCTGGCTCCGCCGCCCGCCGAGCCGCTTCCCACGCTGTACACGATCGGCGCCGGGCAGCACCCCTCGGACAGCCCGCCCTACGACCAGCTGAGCTTCCGGTTCAACGGCGCCTTCCCCAGCTACGACATCTCGTTCGTGCCCGAATTGCTCGCCGACGGCAGCGGCCTGCCCGTGCCAATGCCCGGGACGGGCGCCATCGTGAAAGTGGTTTTCCGCGGCGCCCAGGCGCACACGGCGGACGGCAAGGCCAGCACCATCAAGAGCAGCCCCGCCCCCTTGATCGGCTACCGGGCGCTCACCAGCTACGCCCCGGCCGGCGACTTCGAAGGGGTGCTCAGCTACGGAATCGGCGTCGGCCGCCCGGGCACCACGGTGCCGCCGACAAAAGTGCGCGTCTATGAGGTGGAAAAGATCGAGCAGGGCCGGCACCTGTACGTGGTGGCCGTCCAGCTCGACGCCAGTTCCTGGAAATAAGCGACTAAAGACCCCTGAACGTGGACGAGCCGCGGACCTCTCAGTCCGCGGCTCGTCCACGTTGCGGTGGGGCCTGTCAGGCCCCGGCCGGTCAGGCGTTGGCGCGGACGGCCGCGGCGAGGACCTCAAGACCATCCAGCAGGAGCTCGTCGCTGATAACCAGCGGCGGCAGCAGCCGGATCACGTTGCCATAGGTACCGCAAGTGAGGATGATGACACCCTCCTTGAGGCAGGCGGCGGCAACGGCCTTGGTCAGCTCCGGGTTCGGTTCCTTCGAGCCGGCCTGGACCAGTTCGATCGCGAGCATGGCGCCGCGGCCGCGGATGTCCCCGACCACCGAAACCTCGGAGGCCAGTTCGCGCAGCCTGCCCAGGGCGATTTCCTCGATGTGGCGGGCCCGGGCGTTGAGGTCGTACTGCTCCATCGAGCCGATGGCAGCCAGTGCCGCGGCGCAGGCCACCGGGTTGCCGCCGTAGGTACCGCCGAGGCCGCCGGGGTGGACGGCGTCGAGCAGGTCGGCGCGGCCGGTGATGGCGGAGAGCGGCATGCCGCCTGCGATTCCCTTGGCCATGGTGACGATGTCCGGGATCACGCCTTCGTGGTTCACGGCGAACCATTCGCCGGTGCGGCAGAAGCCGGACTGGACCTCATCGGCAATGAAGACGATGCCCTTGTCCTTGGCCCACGCCGCAAGGGCCGGCAGGAAACCTTCGGCCGGGACGATGAAGCCGCCCTCACCCTGGATGGGTTCGATGATGATCGCGGCAACCGACTCGCCGCCGATCTGCTTTTCGATCATGGTGATGGCGCGCTTGGCGGCCTCGGCACCGGTGATCTCCGGGTTTTCCTCGCGGTACGGGTAGCTCATCGGCATCCGGTACACCTCGGGCGCGAACGGGCCGAAGTTGGTCTTGTACGGCATGGCCTTGGCGGTGAGCGCCATGGTGAGGTTGGTCCGGCCGTGGTAGGCGTGGTCGAAGGCGACGACGGCGTCGCGGCCGGTGGCGAGGCGCGCCACCTTGACGGCGTTCTCCACGGCTTCGGCACCGGAGTTGAACAGCACCGTCCGCTTCTCGTGGTCTCCCGGGGTGAGCCGGTTCAGCTGTTCGGCGACGGCGACATAGCCTTCGTAGGGCGTGACCATAAAGCAGGTGTGGGTGAAGTGCTCCACGGCTTCCTTCACGGCGCCGACGACGGCGGGGTCGGACGCGCCCACGCTCGTCACCGCGATGCCGGAACCGAGGTCGATGAAGGAGTTTCCGTCGACGTCCTGGATGATGCCGCCGTCGGCGTCGGCGACGTAGACCGGGACGCTGGAGGCGACGCCGGAGGCGACGACCGCCTTGCGGCGTTCGGTCAGGGCGACGGATTTGGGGCCCGGGAAGTCGGCCTGGACGCGGCGCTTCTGCTCCAGACGGTACGTGATGTCGTTTGCTGTGGTGGTCATGGGGAAGGCCTTTCTAAGCGTGGAAGGGTCGGCGTGTCCGGGTCGGGCGGGAGCAGTTGCGCGCCTGCGTTCAGAGGCGGCGTTGGGCATCTGCGTTAGGCGTCTGCGTTAGGCGTCAAGCGCACTCATGACGTGCTTGATGCGGGTGTAGTCCTCGACGCCGTACATGGACAGGTCCTTGCCGTAGCCGGACTGCTTAAAGCCGCCGTGCGGCATCTCAGCGGTGAGCAGGATGTGGGTGTTGATCCAGACGGCGCCAAAGTCCAGGTCGCGGCTGACCCGCATGGCCGTGCCGTGGTCCGTGGTCCAGACACTGGAGGCAAGGGCGTAGTCGACGTCGTTGGCCAGCTCGATCGCCTCGGCCTCGGTGCTGAACTTCTGCACCGTGATGACCGGGCCGAACGTTTCCTTCTGGACAATGTCGTCGGTCTGCTTGGCGCCGGTGACAATGGTGGGCTCGAAGAAGAAGCCCTTCTCCCCCGCGCGGTGGCCGCCGGTCTCGATCTTGCAGTTCGCCGGCAGGTGCTCCACTACGGAAGTGACCGCATTGAAGTGGTTGACGTTGTTCAGCGGACCGAAGTAGTTGTCCTCGTCGTTTTGCGAGCCGGTGCGCAGGGTCTTGGTGTGCTCCACCATGGCGGCCACGACGTCGTCGTGCACGGAATCCTCGACCAGGACCCGGGTGATGGCAGTGCAGTCCTGGCCGGCATTGAAGAAGGCGAACTCGGCGATGGCCGCGGCGCTCTTCTTGATGTCCGCGTCCTTGAACACGATCGCGGGCGCCTTGCCGCCGAGCTCCAGGTGGGCGCGCTTGAGGCCCTTGGCGGCGCCGGAAGCGACCGCGATGCCGGCCCGGACGGAACCGGTGATGGAGACCAGGCCCGGGACCTTGTGCTCCACCATCAGGGCGCCGGTCTCGCCGGTGCCGAGCACGACGTTGAGAACGCCGGCCGGGAGGATCTCGCCGGCGAGGCGGGCCAGGACCAGGGTGGATTCCGGCGTGGTGTCCGAGGGCTTCAGGACCACGGTGTTGCCGGCCGCGAGGGCGGGGCCGATCTTCCAGACCGCCATCAGGAACGGGTAGTTCCAGGGGGCGACCTGCGCGACGACGCCGATCGGTTCGCGGCGTACGTAGGAGGTGTGGCCCTCGAGGTATTCGCCGGCGGACTTGCCTTCCAGGAGGCGGGCGGCGCCGGCGAAGAACCGCAGCTGGTCCGCGCCGGCGGCCACTTCCTCGGCGGCGATCAGGGAGCGGACCTGCCCGGTGTTGCGGTGCTGCGCCTCGACGAGCTCGTCGCTGTTGGCCTCAACGGCGTCGGCGAGCTTGAGCAGCATCAGCTGGCGCTGGCCGGGGGTTACGTGCTTCCAGCTGGCGAAGGCGTTCTTCGCTGCCGTCATGGCGTCGTCGACGTCGGCCTGCACCGAGACCGGCGACTTGGCCACCACCTCGCCGTTGGTGGGATTGACGATGTCGAGCAGGGCGGTGCCGGCGGGGGTAACGAACTCGCCGTTGATGAAGTTCTGCAAGGTTTGAACCACGGTGTACAACCTCTTTCGTGCTGGCCTGGAAGGCAGGTAGGAGGGATCTGCGACTGCTCCGAGCCTATGCCAGGCAGGCAAGGCAGGGAATAGGCAGCTGCACACCGAAGCCGCGGGGCTTTAGTGCGGTTGACCAGCACCCGGCTATCCTGATTCCATGGCAATTTCACTCGCGGCCCTGCTGGGGGTCCCGTCCCTCAAGCTGTCGAAATCGGGCCTCGCGGAAACCACCTGGCACCAGGATATCCACTGGGTTGCTGTGACCGAACAGGAAGACCCGCAACGCTTCCTCAACGGCGGTGAACTGGTCCTCACCACCGGAATGCGGCTCAAATCCGCCCCCGAGCAGCGCCGCTTCGTCCGCCAGGTCCAGCGTGCCGGCGCCGTGGGGATCGGTTTCGGGATCGGCCTGACGCACGACGCGGTGCCTCCGGCGCTGATCGCCGAGGCCAACCGCTGGGGCCTGCCCGTGGTGGAGGTTCCCTACGAGACGCCCTTCATCGCGATCGGCAAGCTGGTGGCCGACGCCCAGTCAGCGGACCACTACGCCAAGCTGGAGCGCCTGATTGCGGGGCACCAGGTCCTGGCCCGCGCCCTGCTGACCGGCGGTGGACTCGCCGAGCTGCTCAAGCACCTCGGCTCCATGCTGCGCACCGACATCGTCCTGACGCAGTTCACCGCGCAGCTGTACAACAGCGCCGCCGGCAGCCCCTCCCCCACCGCGGACGGCTGGGCCTCGTACCCGATCCCGACCGGCCGCCGCGACGCCTGCACGCTCTGGGTACGGCACCCGTTCGAGGACTCCGGAATCGTCGGCTACGCGCAGAACCTGATCAGCGTCGAGCTCAACAACATGGTCAAACAGCGCCAGTCGCAGCGCGCCCTGGCCGGGCAGGTGCTTGAGGACGTCATCCACGGGACGCTCGAGGCCACCGAAGCCACCCGGCGGCTCGCCGGCATAGGCGTCAACAGCACCCGCAAGAACGTGGTGCTGCTGGCGGAATCGGCGGCCCACGCCAAGCAGCTGGGAAGCTCCTCGCTGCCGCAGCCGCTGGCGGCTGCCGTGACCGCCGTCGTCGGCAAGGACCTGGTGGTGCTGGTCCACGACGACGGAACCGGCGCCGGCGCACTGGCCCGGGGCCTCAGCGACCACCTTGCCGAGGCCGGGATCCATGCCACGATCGGCATCGGCGGCGCATATACCAAGCCGAACGGGCTGCGCTGGAGCTACTTCGAGGCCCGCGACGCCGCGAGCCACGGACTGCCGGTCAACGAGCCGGAGCGGCTGAGCCTGACCTCGCTGCTGCTGGCCAGCGAGGACGTACCGCTGGCCGACATGGCGAACGAGTCACTGAATCCGCTGCGCCACTTCGACGCCGCCCACGGTGCCGAACTCATGACCACGCTGGAGAGCTACCTGAGCAACAACGGCTCAGTCGCCGCCGTCGCGGAGGAACTCACCCTGCACCGCAACACGGTCCGGTACCGGCTGGCCCAAATCACCGAACTGACCGGCTATGACCCGGCCCAGACCGCGGACCGGGTGCAGCTGTGGCTGGCCCTCGCAGTGCAGCGGCTCAGCGCCCGCCACCCCCGCTGAGGAGCGCTCAGCTGAACGCAACGCGGGGCCACTTCGCACCCGTCCGGGACCCGGCATGGGCGCGAGGTGACCCCGCGTTTGCCTAGCGACTAGCGGGAGAGGCCCTTGAAGACGTTCTTCGGCCGCTGCATTTCGCCGTGCTTGGCGCCCAAAACAATCACCCAGCCGGCGAAGACCGGGATGGCCCACTGCAGGATCTTCAGCTGCTGCTGGGCCGACCGGAGTTCCTCAGAGGCGCCCGACTTGGGCTCGGTGGCGCCTTGGGCACCCTCGGCGGCGAGCTTGTCCACCTTCGCGCCCTGCAGCCCGGCATACAAAGTCACCGCGGCGCCGGCCAGGGTGACGATGGACTTGTAGATACTCAGCCGGGTGACACCGTCCTGCTTGGTCATCCGGCCCTTGTTCTCCCACATGATGGCGAGGCCGGAGAGGAAGTGCGCACCGAAGGCCGCCGTCTGGTACGGGGCCCACTTCTTCCAGCCAAGGCTGGACAGACGGGTCCGCTCGGCCGGGTCCTTGGCCTCCGCCGTCGCGCCATTCAGCCCGATGGCGCCCATCAGCGAACCGCCGAACCACGCGCCGGCGGTCAGGTCGTGGATGGATCGGGCAACAAGATTACCTGCCATGGTGAGCTTCCTATCGTGTGAAATCGAATCCGGAGCGGCACGACCCCTAAGGCCGCACCCCTGACATAGTAAGCACACTTAGCACCAAGTTGATAGTCCCCGGTTCTCGCCGGCGCACGCCGGGAAGTCAGCCCCGGCACGCGTAAGCTCGTGGCCATGGAGGAAGACGTTTGAGCGGGGAACTGCCGGGCGGGGAGGCGGTGCAGGCCCACGAGGCTGCCATCGGCGAAGCCGCCGATGCCGCGGAGGCCGCCTCCAACAGCAGGGTGCTCGACGTCGTCGCGCGCTGGGGGTTCGCCGTGATGGCCCTGCTCCACATTGTGATCGGAGCAATCGCCGTCGCCCTGGTGCTGGGCGCCCCGGGCCAGGCCGAGCCTACCGGCGCCATTGAGCAGCTCGCCGCCAACCCCTGGGGCCCCGCCGTGATGTGGTCCGGCGCCATCGGCTGCGCCGGCCTCGCGCTGTGGCAACTGAGCGAGGCGACGCTGCGGGCCCGGCATCTGCCGCGCGGGGAGCGGCTGGGCAAACTGGTGTCCTCGGGCTTCCTGGCTGTCGCCTACGGCAGTGTCGGATTCACCTTTGCCAGCTTCGCCGTCGGCGTCCGCCGCGACTCGGGCGAGTCCACCGCGGCGTTCAGCCAGGCCCTGATGAACCGGCCGCTGGGTGCGCCCCTGCTGATCGGGCTGGGCCTGACGGTCAGCGGGATCGGCGTCTACTTCGTGGTGAAGGGCCTGGGCAAGAAGTTCAAAGCGGAGCTGCGGCACTTCGAAGGCACGCACCGCGGCCACCTCATCAGCGGCCTGGGCGTGGCCGGCCACGTCGCCAAGGGACTGGCACTTATCCTGACCGGGCTGCTGTTCGTGATGGCCGCCGCTACCAACGACCCCCGCTCGTCGACCGGGCTGGACGGCAGCCTCAAGGCGTTGCAGCACCATCCCTTCGGCCCGTTCCTGCTGCTCGCCATCGGCGCCGGGTTCATCGCGTACGGCGTGTTCGCCCTGATCCGCGCCCGGTTCGGGCGGATGTAGCCTTCCGTTCCGTCCTTGTTGCCGCACGGGACGGAGGATATCGTTTTAGCCAGCCCTGAACCGCGTTTTCCTGCGCCGTCCGGGTGGCTCCGCCCGCATGCGGCGGGTCGGTCCTTCGAGGTAAGGCCATGAGCTACGTTCCAGTCAGCAGGCGCACAATCCGGCGCCACCGTGAGTCCGAGCGATCCACCCGGCGCCTGGTGCTCGTCCTCTCCGCGGTGGCAGCGGTGGCCTGGCTGTTTTCGGTCACCATGTCCACGGCGGTCCGCGTCGGCGGCTATGCCCACAACATGGCCGCCGTCCTGCATGTCTTGTCCCTCGTGGTGTCCTTCGGCGCCATCATCCTGGTCGACTGGCACGGTTTCCTGTGGCTCATCGGCCGGCGCAGACTGGCCGAGACCATCCGGCTCGACGGCGCCGCCACTCCGCTGATCTGGTCCGGCCTGGCCGGCCTGATGGCCACCGGCGTGTTCCTGAACCCGCACCTTGATAACCCGATGACAGACGTCAAGCTGGCCGCCGTGCTGATTCTTAGCCTGAACGGCATCATGCTCATCCCGCTGATGCGTCGGCTGGTTCATCTGCCTCCGGACACCCCTTTCCGGCGTCTGGCCGCCGGGCAGCAGATCCACCTGCTGGTGTGCCTGGTGATCTCGCAGGCATGTTGGTGGACGGCGATCATCATCGGATTCGTTAATGCCGAGTTCTGAAGCCCACGATTCCGCGCACGGTTCGCGGAGGCAGCCGGTCAGCGCAGCGGGACGACCGAGCCCTCCTGGTACAGCAATGCCCGGATCTCCGACTCGGCAGAGTCCAGGCGCTTCGGGTCGATGGTCTCACCCGCGGCGAAGTGGTCCAGCAGGCGGGGATCAACGTAGCTCTTCCGGGCGATCGACGGCGTGTTTCCCAGCACCGCCGCGGCATCGACCATGGCACGGCTCACGGCGCGCTTCCGGGCCGAAACCTTCGGCTGCGGACCGCTCCGGGCCAGGCTGACTGCCGCTGCGACGGTGCCGCGCAGGGTGCGGAAGTCCTTCGCGGTAAAGTCCGCGCCGGTGCGCTCCTTCACGTAGTCGTTGATCTCGGCGCTGGTGACCGGGTGCCAGCTGCGCCCGTTCTTGTACGCCAGCAGGCGGGCGTTGCCGCCGCGGCGCTTGAGTGAGCGGACGACGGCGGCGAGGTCGGCGTCGTCGATCCGGGACTCCCACGTCTTGCCGCTCTTGGCCGGGAAGCTGAGCCGGAGTTCGTCCTTGCGCACTTTCACGTGCGCGCAGAGCAGGGTGGCGAGACCGTGGCTGCCGTTCTCGTTGGTGTACCGCTCGGAGCCCACGCGCAGCGATCCGCTGTCCAGCATCCTGAAGGCGGCGGCCAGCACGCGTTCCCGGGTGAGCCCCTCGGAGCGCAGGTCCAGGGTAACCAGCCGGCGCGCGGACGGCAGGGTCTCCGCGAGTTGCAGCGACCGGTCGAACTTCAGCCGGTCCTTCCGCTCACGCCAGCCGGGGTGGTAGATGTACTGGCGGCGGCCGACGGCGTCGACTCCGGTGGCCTGGATGTGACCGTTCTCGTAGGGTGCGATCCAGACGTCGGTCCAGGCCGGCGGGATCCCGATGCTCTCCAACCGGTCCCGCACCGGGCCGGCCGGCAGTGTGGAGCCGTCGAGGTCCTTGTAGCTGAAGCCGGTCCCGGCAGGAACCCGGCGGTAGCCGCGGCCGGACGCGTTGCTGTGACGGAGCCTCATCGGCCGGTTCCCGGGTGCCTCGCGGTGTCCATAACGGTAAGCCTACTGACTACCCGCCGGGATCTCCCACATATCAACCAACGTTGTCAGGCGATCAGACCTCCGCAGCGACTCCGCCGCGCGAAATTTCGACCATGTCCTCGCGCGGGACCACCTTGATGCGTTCACGCTGGACGCTGTCCGCCCCGGCGCTCGCCTTCTCGCCGAGGGACCGTTCATGCGCGTCCAGGGCCAGCCAGCCCTCCCAGCTGGTGTACTGCACGCCGCGGTCTTCCAGCACACCGACGATCGCCTCCGGCGCGGGTGCCGCGGCCAGCGGCAGCTTGTCGCGGTCCTCCAGCAGGTACGTCACGGTTTCCAGGGCGTCGCCCTTGGTGTGGCCGATCAGGCCGACCGGGCCGCGCTTGATCCAGCCGGTGGCGTAGATGCCCGGCACGTGGGTGCCGGCGGCATCCAGGACGCGGCCGCCGTCGTTCGGGACCACGCCCTTGCTGTGGTCGAATTCCACCTCGGGCAGCGCGGAACCGAAGTAGCCGATGGCACGGTAGACGGCCTGGACCGGGTAGTCGACGAACTCGCCCGTGCCGCGGGCGTTGCCGGTGCCGTCCAGTTCGGTGCGCTCGAACTTGATCCCGGCGACGCGGCCGGGGATCGCGGCGTCGTCATACATCTCCACCGGGCTGTGCAGGAAGTGCAGGTGCAGGCGGCGGGACGCGGTGAGCTCGGAGAGGTCCTCGGGCTGCTCGGCGATCCAGTTGGTGAGCGTCCCCACCATGGTCCTGGTCTGGTTGTTGCTCTGGATCTGGCGGTCCGATTCGGCGTCGAACTCGAAGTCCTCGGGGTAGAGGATGATATCGACATCCTTGGAGTGGGAGAGTTCGCGCAGCTCCAGCGGCGTGAACTTCACCTGAGCCGGCCCGCGGCGGCCGAAGACGTGCACGTCCGTGACCGGGGAATCCTTCAGAGCCCGGTAGACGTTATCCGGGATTTCGGAGACGAGGAGGTCGTCGGCGTGCTTGGAGAGCATCCGGGCAACGTCCAGTGCCACGTTGCCGTTGCCGATCACCGCGATTTCCTTGGCGTCCAGCGGCCAGTCGCGGGGCACGTCCGGGTGCCCGTCGTACCAGGAGACGAAGTCCGCGCCCCCGAAGGAGCCGTCCAGCTCGATGCCGGGGATGTTCAGGTCCGCGTCCTTGATGGCGCCGGTGGCGAAGATAACCGCGTCGTAGTGCGTGCGGAGATCCCCGAGGGTGAGGTCCGTACCGTAGTCCACGTTGCCGAAGAAGCGGATGTCGCCGCGGTCCAGGACCTTGTGCAGGGCGTTGACGATGCCCTTGATGCGCGGGTGGTCCGGGGCCACGCCGTAGCGGATCAGGCCGTAGGGTGCCGGGTAGCGGTCGAAGAGGTCGATGCTGACAGTCAGTTCGCCGCTCTTGACGGCCTCACTCTTGGTCAGGATGTCCGCGGCGTAGACGCCGGCGGGGCCGGAACCGACGACGGCGACGCGCAGCGGACGGGCGGGCGTTCCTACGGGGGTGTTCGTTGACACGGCTGTGTTCCTTATTCTTCTGCATCCGTTGCTCCATAACTGCCCGTTTGAGGCTTGATAACGGCAGTTATGGAGCAATCGACGGTCTTTACGGGGTCGTGACGCGGGCTGAAATTAACGGGCGGGGACGCGCGGGGCGTTCGGGGACGTGGTGCTGTAGTCCGCAGTCTTGAAGTGCGACGGCGCGAACGGGCTGACGCGGACCACGTCACCGATCACGATCACGGCGGGATTCGCGACGCCTGCGGCCTCCGCCTGCTCCGCGATGGTCTCGAGCGTTCCGATGGTCACCCGCTGGTTGGGCAGGTATCCATTCTCTACGATGCCAACAGGTGTCCCGGCTGGCAAACCGGCGCGGCCCAGCGAGGCGGCGGAATCGCGCAGTTGCCCCACGCCCATGAGCAGGACCACCGTGTGGTCGGCGCGGGCGGGAACCTCGGACAGCTCCTCGTGGCCGGTGACCACGCTGAAGCCCTTGGCCAGGCCGCGGTGCGTGACGGGGATTCCGGCGGCGGCCGGGACGGAGACCGCCGACGTGACGCCGGGCACGACCTCCACCTCGACGCCGTGCTGCCGGCAGAATTCGGCTTCCTCGCCGCCGCGGCCCAGGACGTAGGGGTCGCCGCCCTTGAGCCGGACCACCCGGTGGCCGGCGAGGGCTTCGTCCACCAGGATCCGGTTGATCCCGGACTGCGGGACCGGGTGGTGGCCCGGGGTCTTGCCGACCTCGATCACGCGGACTTCGGGGGCGAGATCAGCCAGGAGTTCACGCGGGCCGAGCCGGTCGGCGACGACGACGTCGGCCTGGCCCAGGAGGCGCCGGCCGCGGACGGTGATGAGCCCGGCATCGCCGGGACCTCCGCCGACGAGCGCCACGGTGCCGGACCCTGCGGCTGAGCCTGTGCCCGAAGCGCGGTGGCGGCGCAGCGGCAGGTCCCCGGCGTCCAGGGCCGTCGCGACGGCGTCGCGCAGGGCCATGGCGCGGCGCGGGTCTCCCCCGGCGTTGACGGCGATCTTGACGTCATCGACGACGGCGACGGCGGGTGTCCAGGCGGCGGACGCCTCATGGTCGGAGGCGTTGACGCACCAGACGCGCTGCGCCTCGGCGTCGGCGGCGACCTGCGCATCCACGGCGGCGTCGCCCGTGGCCGTCTGGACGAACCAGGCGCCGTCGACGTCCGACGGGAGGTACCGGCGGGGCTGCCAGCTGAGCAGTCCGGCGTCGGCCAGTTCGTTCAGGGCCGGGCAGGCAACGGGCGCGACGACGGTGACGCGGGCGCCGGCGTCGAGCAGCCCTTTGGCGCGGCGCGCGGCGACGGGTCCGCCACCGACCACCAGCACGGGGCGGCCAAGCAGGCGCAGCGCCGTGGGGTAAATGTCCTGAATTGCCATGCATCGACGATAGGGCGGCGCCCGAAGGCGGAACAACGGTGCGGAAACACCAGTTCACGCAGGGTAACGGGGCGTAACCTGGGGCGGCGTCCTGGAAAAGCCCTGGCCCCTACTTCACCGCAATGACTTCGACCAGTTTGATGTCCGGATCCTTGGCCAGCAGCTCCGGACCGTGTTGGCCGAGGGCGGCCGGAATGGCCCCGTTGAGGTGGGCTTGCCGGTCTTCCTCGGTGTCGAAGGTGTCGAAAATGCCGAAGGTGTTCTCGTTGACCCGGAAGGCGTACCAGGTCCGGGTGCCAGGTTCGCTGAGCACGATCTCGCGGCCGCCGTTGAGGAATTCCCAGACCTGCTGCTCCTTCCCCGTTTTGGCTTCGACTAATGCAAGCACGCCAAATTTTGGTGCCACGGCTGTCTCCTTGGATGGGATGGATCGGCCGTAAACCGGCCTGTAGCCGTGAGTGTAGGCCTGTCCGCCCCGGCAGACAACGCCTATGGAAGGCGGTCCTACCGAGTGCTGCCGGCGAGCAGGCCACGACGCCGGAGCAGGCGCTTTTCAATCGGGGCGAAGACCAGCAGTTCCACCAGGATGCCGACGGCGAGGATCAGCAGGATGGCCGCCAGGACAACGGTCATGTCCGCGAGGTCGCGGCCTTGGTTCAGCATGGAGCCGAGGCCGAAGCCCATGCTGCCGCCCACGGTAATGATTTCCGCGGCCATCAGCGAGCGCCAGGAGAAGGCCCAGCCCTGCTTGAGCCCGCTCAGGTAGCCCGGCAGCGCGGCCGGGAGGACGATCTGCAGCGCCAGCTGGAACCGTGATGCGCCCAGGACTGCGCCCACGCGGCGGTACTGCGGCGGGATCTGGTCAACGCCGGAGATCAACCCGTTGATGATCGAGGGGATGGCGCCCATCAGCACGACGAAGTACACGGTGGCATCGCTCAGGCCGAACCAGATGATGGCGGCCGGCACCCAGGCCACCGAGGGCAGGACCTGCAATCCCGAGATCAGCGGGCCGAAGGCGCGCCGGAGCGGGGCGACCTGGGCCAGCAACAACCCCACAGGCGTCGCGATGACAACGCTGATCAGGAAGCCCGCGACGCCGCGCTGCAGCGACGTCCAGACGGCCTCCTGGAGTTTGCCCTCGCCCGCGAGCGTGCCGAGCTGGCCGATGACATCCAGCGGGCCGGGGACCAGGTCCCGGCGCTTGAAGCCAAGCCAGACGTAGACCTGCCAGGCGACGATGAGCACGGCGAGCGCGGCCACCGGCAACAGGATCCGGGTCCAGTCGATGCGGGCCCGGCGGACGGCATCGGACTGGAGCGAATCGAGTCCGGCTTCCAGCTCGCGCAGGTCGGCGGGACTCGTGGAGGCCCTGGTCAGGGCCGCGTGCACCTTGTGGGCCTCTGCCGGGGCTTCCACCACGGGAAGGGGGCTATCTGGCATGGCGGCGGATCTCCTCGCGGAGCCGGGCGGTGATGACGCCGGTCAGGTGGCCGGCCAGGCCGGCGTCGGTGCGGTGTTCTTCGGTGACGTGCCATTCCGTCACCACGCGCCCCGGCCGCGACGAGAGCAGCAGTACGCGCTGGCCCAGCCGGACGGCTTCCCGGACGTTGTGCGTCACGAACACGATCGTGCGGCCGGTTTCCTTCCAGATCCGTTCCAGCTCATCGTGCAGCAGGTCCCGGGTGATCGCATCCAGCGCGGCAAACGGCTCGTCCATCAGGAGCAGTTGCCGGTCCTGCGCCAGCGACCGGGCCAGCGCCACCCGCTGGCGCATGCCGCCGGACAGTTCGTGCGGGCGCTTGTCCCCCGCCCCGCCCAGGTGCACCAGGTCCAGGAGCCCGTCGGCCTGCCCCCGGCGTTCGGCTTTGCCGAGGCCGCGCAGTTTGAGCGCGAGCTCCACGTTTTCCCGGGCGGTCAGCCAAGGGAACAGTGCCGCGTCCTGGAACATAAAGGCGGCGCCGTCGCTGGGCACCTCGAGGGCGCCCGACGTCGGTGCCTCCAGCCCGGCAATAATGTTCAGCAGGGTGGACTTGCCGCAGCCGGACGCACCGAGCAGCGCGACGAACTCGCCCTTCCCGATGCTGGCGTTGACGCCGTCCAGGACCGGGGCACCGTCGCCGAAGCGTTTGCCCAGGTTTTCCAGTACGACTGGCATGGTCACGTCCTTAGTAGTGGTGGCGGGGCGAGGCGGGGCAGGCTAGTCCTTGCCGAGCCCCTGGGCGGAGGTCTTCGTTCCGGACACCGAGTTGAGCGTGCTCAGGTCGAAGATGCCGGTGATGTCCGCCTGCTTGGTGGTGCCGGCGTCGACGCCGTCCTGGAGCAGTTTCTTGTACGTTCCGGCGAGCGGGTCGACAGTGAAGACGATGTTCTTGAGCGATCGGTCGACCACGTCAGCCGGGAGCGCCTTGCCGGCCGATACCTTGAGTGCGGCATTGAGAACGCTGGCCTTCTCAGTGGCGGAAGCCGCCGTGAGCCACTCCACGGACTCGACGTGGCCCTGCAGCAGCGCCTTCACGGTCTCAGGATGCTCGGCGGCGAACTTCTTGTTGACGATGAGCACGGTGGTGGGGAATTCGCCGGGCTTGCCGGTGAGTGAACCGTCCCACAGGTCCTTCTCGTCGACGAGGACCTTCGCGCCGGCCTGCAGCACCAGCCGGGAGGCCCACGGCTCCGGCAGCCAGGCGCCGTCGAGCTTGCCGTCCTGGAACAGCTTCAGGGTCTGGGCGTTTTCGGTGGGGTTGATCGTCACGTCGCCGCCGCCGTCGGTGCTGGTCTTGTAGCCCTGTGTCCCGAGCCAGGCGCGCAACGCAACATCCTGGGTCCCGCCGAGCTGCGGCGTCGCGAGCTTCTTGCCCTTGAGATCCGACGGCGATGTAATGCCCGGCTTGACCACAAGCTGCGCCCCGCCGGCGGCTGCCCCGGCGATGATGTTGATGGATTTGCCTTCGCTCTTGACGTAGGAATTGATCGCCGGGTTGGGGCCGATGTAGGTGGCGTCGATGGCGCCGGCGTTGAGCGCCTCGATCGCGGCGGGTCCGGCGTTGAAGACCTCGGTGCTGAGTTTGGTCTGGCCCAGGCTCCCCGCGATGAACCCCTTGCTGACGCCGACCAGGGCGGGAGCGTGTGTGATGTTGCCGAAATAGCCGAGCTTGAGTTCCGCGGCCGGCGAGGTACCGGCGCCCGGCGCCGTCCCGGCGTCGTGGTTGCGGGACACGGTCGAGGCGACAGCGGCGCCGGTGCCGATCAGCAGGGCCAGTCCGACGGCGACTCCGATTTCGACGGTGCGCCTGCGCCTCGGTTTGGCCGGGGCGCCGGCGACGATCCGGGTAGTGCCGGGGGTGGGGCTTGCGGGGGTGGATGACATGGAAGGATCCTGTTCGGGAAGGGTGCGGGTGCGCCGGACGGGTGGTCAGCGCCGGCGACATCGCCCCTGGGGCGCCCTCAAGAAGGGGCTGTTGGATCGTTCCGGAGTGGTCATGGCTTCACCCTAGGGAGGGTGGCGAACAGTGTTCAATGGTGCGGAAACCCGGGGTCACGGAAGTTCATGCGGCGTCATATGGGAAGCCTGAATGGGCGCCCCGCGGCGGGTCAGTCGCCTTTGATGTTGACGAGTTGCCGGAGCTTGTGCCGCACCCTGACGAGGTCCGCCGAGTCGCGCATGACCAGGTCGATGGGCTTATAGGCAGCCGGGATCTCGTCGATGAACGCCTCCCGGGGCCGGAATTCGATGCCCTGCATGGCGGTCTTTAGCTGGGCGAGCGAAAACATCCTCCGGGCGGCGGTGCGGGAGTACTCCCTGCCGGCGCCGTGCGGCGAGGAGTTCAGTGATGCGGGGTTTCCCAGCCCGACGACGACGTAGGACGCCGTGCCCATGGACCCGGGAATCAGGCCCGCGTCGCCGGCCTCGGCGCGGATAGCGCCCTTGCGTGAGACCCAGACGGACCGGCCGTAATGCGTTTCCTGCGCGGTGAAGTTGTGGTGGCAGTTGATCCGTTCGAGTTCCCGGACGGGCCCGCCGATCCAGGTTTCAAACTGCTGGACCACCCGGTCCATCATTTCCTCGCGGTTCAGCAGGGCAAAGTGCTGCGCCCATCGTAATTCGCGGATGTAGCGGAGGAATTCGGGGGTGCCTTCCTCAAGGTAGGCCAGGTCCCGGTCCGGCAGGGCGAGGTGCCGGCGCAAGGCCACGCCCCGGGCCTCGGCAATGTGGCGCTGTGCGATCTTGTTCCCCACCCCGCGGGAGCCCGAATGCAGGAACATCCAGACCGCCGCGTCCTCGTCCGCGCATACCTCGATGAAGTGGTTGCCCGAGCCCAGCGAGCCGAGCTGCAGTTCCCAGTTCGCGGCGTACGTGGCCGGGTCAAAACCGGCCTTCGCGGCCATTCTGCGCAGCTCGGCGAGCCGGGGCGCGGCAGTGGCGGAGATCCTGCGATTGAAGTGGCCGGCCGATAGCGGAATGGCCCGCTCGATAGCTTCGCGCAACCGCTTCAGGTCCTTCGGCAGGTCCTTGACTGCGTACTGGGTGCGGACAGCGATCATGCCGCAGCCGATGTCCACACCCACGGCGGCCGGGATGATGGCGCCCACGGTGGGTATAACGGAGCCCACCGTGGCCCCTTTGCCCAAGTGGGCGTCCGGCATCAACGCCAGATGCGGGTAGATGATGGGCAGCTGGGACGTGGCGAGGGCCTGCCTCCGGGTTTCGTCATCCAGTAGGGAGGCCCAGCTGATGAGTCGGCTGTTGATGGCTTCCAAGGATCTGCCCTCCCAACGACGATGATCGTCGGCCGGACGCCAGGTGGCAAGGGACGACCTTGGCGGCGGTTTTTGGGGGTGGTCTCGACAGCTGGTTTTAACGAGCCCCGCGGCCATTGCTGCCCCGGCGGCCGACTGCCATCCTTACTGAACCGGCACACGCAGGAAAGGACGAGACGATGCCCCTCTATCTGTCGAAGTTCAGCTACACACCCGAGACGTGGGCGAGACTGATCAGCAAGCCGGAAGACCGCAGGAAAGCCGCCCAGGCCTATATCGAATCGGTGGGCGGGAAACTCCACGGCTTCTGGTACGCCTTCGGCTCCCACGACGGCTACAACCTGTGGGAGGCACCCGACAACGTGTCCATGGCCGCGGTGGCGCTCGCGATCAGCGGAGGCGGGGCGCTCAGCTCCCTCGAGACGACGGTGCTCCTGACGGTCGACGAAACCATGGAAGCACTGGCCAAGGCGGAGCAGATCAAGTACCGGCCGCCGGGAACCTGACAGTTTCAGTGGCGGCAGGCTCAGGCGCGGCGGGTTCAGTCCTGCATGCGCTCCAGCCGGTACGTCAGCTTCGCCTCACGTTTGGGGTCACCGCCCAGGGACTTGGTCCGCGCTATATAGTCCGCGCCCCACGTCTTCAGCAGGAAGTCGTCGGCAATCCGGACGTGGCCAGCTGGGAATTTGTAGTCCATCCCCTTCGCCACTGCGACCCAGTCGGCGGCGCCGAACAGCTCCTCGGCGTCAGCGACGGTCCGCAGACCGTTGGCGGCCAGCACATCACCCAGCCACCCGTACTGCCAGGCCTGGCTTCTGGGGTGTTCGGGCAGGAGCCGGGCAAGCATGTCGTGGAGGATGTCCCCGGTCAACTCAGTCCCTGGGTTCGCGGCAAACCCGGCCGTGCTTTCGGCCTGGCGGCGTTTGACGATGTCGTTGATTGCGGAGAACTGGGCATCCGCGAGTTCGATCAGGGTCGAGGCCATGGTGAACGCGCGGTCCACTTCGGCGTTGGCCTCTGCGAGCCCTTTGTAGCGGATGTCATGTTCAAACGCCGCCCACGCGTGTTGCAGCACCGTCCGGATCTGGACTTCGAAGCGCTCCCCGATGAAGGTCTGGCAGCCCACGGGAACGTTCCCGGCAGGGACTTCGAGGATCAGGTGCCGTCCGGCGTAGCCGATCTGGCCGTTCCGCCGCTGGGAGCTGGTCTTGTCGTCGTCCTCGCGGCAGCTGAACTGACCCTTCAGGGCCGTGGCGACGTCCGCGATGTCGGGCTCCAGGAACATGATGATCCGGACGCCGATGAGGTCATCGAGCTGCTCGAGGCCGCGTTCGTACTTGAATCTGCCGTCGGCGGTGAGGCGGTCCAGCTTCTCTTTGACCGAGTCGGGATCCTTGACCCGCGCCTGCACGGTGTGGTGGTTGAGGCCGTCGTCGCGGAGCCGGGCGCGGATGGCATCCCCGATCGCGTCCGAGGCCGCGTTGAGCCGGGGCAGCAGCACGCTGTAATGCGCCAAGGACCTGGCAACAACGGAATCATGATCTTCCAACCGGTCCCCCTGTGATCATCGCGCCGCGCCTCTCATCAGCAGGGTATCCAAGGCCGCCGGTTTCAGCTATCGAAACACCGGCAGGTGCCCGGGCGGAGGATCTACATCAGATCGAGTAGCGCTCATCCTCGTGGTCACCCGGATGGTCCCTGACGAGCCCGGCAGCCAGCGTGTTGCCGTCCTGCGGGTCGATGACCAGGAACGCGCCGGTCCGCCGGTGGTGCAGGTAGTTCTCCAACGGCAACGGGGCCGCGAGCCGCAGCTGGGCGTGGCCGATGTCGTTGAGTTCCAGCGTGGAAGCCGGTTCGAGCCGGAAGCTTGCAAGGTCCAGCTTCCCGGTCACGTTCCTGACCAAAGCTTGGACGGTGCGGCTGCCGTGCTTCACCAGGACCTTCGCACCCTCCCGCAGCGGCTTCGGCGAGAGCCAGCACAGGGCCGCGTACAGGTCGGCGGTGGACTCGGAAAAAGTTCCCGCCGCCGCGATCATGTCCCCGCGGGCGACGTCGAACTCGCCCGCGAGGCGCAGCGCCACCGACTGCGGGGCCACGGCCTCGGTAAGTTCGGCGCCGGCGAAGTCGATGCCGGTGACTGTGGTGGTGCGCGGCGCCTGGCCCGGGGTCAGGACACTTACCGTGTCCCCCAGCCGCACCGTGCCTTCGGTGATCTGCCCGGCGTAGGCGCGGTAGTCCCGGTACACCTCCGGATCGAGGCCGCCGGCGACGGCGTCGGGCGCCAGTGCTCCCTGCGGCCGGACAACCAGTTGGACCGGGAAGCGGAAACTCTCCAGGTGGCTTTCGAGTTCGTCGGCTGCGGGCAGCGTTTCGAGGACCTCCAGCAGCGCCGGCCCCTGGTACCAGGGCATCCGGGCCGAGCGGTCCACGACGTTGTCGCCGTCGAGCGCTGACACGGGGATGACGAAAAGATCGGCGGCGCCGTCACTGTTTGATTCATGGCGGCCCAGTCCGAGTTCCCGGCCCACCTGCTGCACCTCGGCCTCGATGCTGCGGAACACGTCCTCGCTGAAGTCCACGAGGTCGATCTTGTTCACCGCGACGATCACATGGGCCACGCGAAGCAGCTGCAGCACGGACAGGTGCCGTCGGGTCTGTTCGAGGACACCTTTGCGGGCGTCGATCAGCACGACGACGGCGTCCGCGGTGGACGCGCCGGTGACGGTGTTCTTGGTGTACTGCACGTGGCCGGGGCAGTCCGCGAGGATGAAGCTGCGCCGGTCCGTGGCGAAGTAGCGGTAGGCGACGTCGATGGTGATGCCCTGCTCCCGCTCGGCACGCAGGCCGTCGGTGAGCAGCGCGAGGTCGATCCCGCCCCTGTCACCGCCGAACCCGCGGTCCGCCGAGGTGCGGGCGACGGCGTCGAGCTGGTCGGCGAGAATCGCTTTCGAGTCGTGCAGCAGCCGGCCCACCAGGGTGGACTTGCCGTCGTCGACCGAACCGGCGGTCGCGAACCTGAACAGGGAAGCGGAAGCAAGTTCGAGGTTTGCGGTAGCGTCAGGCACAGTTGCGGTGGTGCTCATTAGAAATAGCCGTCTTTCTTGCGGTCTTCCATGGCGGCCTCGGAGATGCGGTCGTCGGCCCGGGTGGCGCCACGTTCGGTGATCGTGGAGGCGGCAACCTCGATCACGACGTCGCGCACGGTGGCGGCGGCGGATTCGACCGCGCCGGTGCAGGACATGTCGCCGACCGTCCGGTAGCGGACGGTCTTGGTGATGACTTCCTCGTGGTCGCGCGGCTGGGAGACCTCGCCCACGGCGCGCCACATGCCGTCGCGGGCGAAGACCTGCCGTTCGTGGGCGTAGTACAGGCCCGGCAGTTCGATGTTTTCGCGTTCGATGTAACGCCACACGTCCAGTTCGGTCCAATTGCTGATCGGGAACGCCCGGACGTGCTGGCCAACGGTGTGCCGGCCGTTGTACAGGTTCCACAGTTCGGGCCGCTGGTTGCGCGGGTCCCACTGGCCGAATTCGTCGCGCAGGCTCAGGATGCGTTCCTTGGCCCGGGCCTTGTCCTCGTCCCTCCGGCCGCCGCCGAAGACGGCGTCGAACTTGTTGCGCTGGATTGCGTCCAGCAGCGGAACCGTCTGCAGCGGGTTGCGGGTGCCGTCGGCGCGTTCGGCCAGCTCGCCGGCATCGATGAACTCTTGGACGCTGCCGACGACGAGCTTCAGTCCCAGCCGCTCCACCGTCCGGTCGCGGAACTCGATGACCTCGGGGAAGTTGTGGCCGGTGTCCACGTGCAGCACCGGGAACGGCACCTTGCCCGGCCAAAACGCCTTCGTGGCCAGGTGCAGCATCACCACGGAGTCCTTGCCGCCGGAAAACAGCAGCGCCGGCTTCTCGAACTCGGCAACCACCTCGCGGATGACATGAATCGCTTCGGATTCCAAAGTATCCAAGGACGACAGGCGGACCGGTCGCGGAGCCGCGGAACTTAGGTGACCCGACAGCAGAGCCGGAGCAGCAGATGCCGCCCCGGGAGTGGCATCGGGCCTGTCGGAGCGGGACGCGATGCTGCTTGCAGCATCGCCGTCCCGCGCAGGGGCGGGGGCGGCATCTGCTGTGGAGGCGTAGCCTGCCACGGAAGTCAGGAAAGTACTCATACGTGTAGTCCGCATTCTGTCTTGTCGGTTCCTGCCCAGCGTCCGGCGCGGGGGTCGTCGCCGGGCGCCACCTTGCGGGTGCAGGGCTGGCAGCCAATGGACGGGTAGCCCTGTGAAAGCAGCGGGTTGACCGGGAGAAGGTTGTCATCGGAGTACTCCACCAGCTGGTCGAAGCTCCAGGCCGCGACCGGGTTGACCTTGACCAGGCCGTTGGTGCCGTCCCACGTGACCAGCGGGGTGTTGGTGCGGGTGGGTGCCTCGTCGCGGCGGACCCCGGTGAACCAGAGTTCGTAGCCGGCCAGGGTGCGGCGCAGCGGGGCCACCTTCCGCAGGGCGCAGCACTGGGCGGGGTCGCGGGCGAAGAGGTCTTTGCCGAGCAGCCGGTCCTGCTGCTCCACAGTGGTCTCCGGCAGCACGTCCACGACGTTGACACGCAGGTTCGCTGCCACTTCGTTGCGCGTCGCGTAGGTTTCCGGGAAGTGGTAGCCGGTCTCCAGGAAGAGCACGTCGACGCCGGGCAGCTGATCCGCGACGAGCGCCGGCAGGACAGCATCGGCCATGGAGCAGGCGACGGCGACGGCGGGCAGCTCGAAGTTGCGGGCCACCCAGGCGATGACCTCACGGGCCGGGGCATCCCAGCCGAGCTCGGCGGCGCCGGATTCGGCGATGACCTTGAGTTCGTCGTGGGTGCGGAGGACGGGACCGTTGGCAGTCGATGCCGCCCCCGCCCCTTCGCCGCGCTGCTGATCTTCGATCAGCTCAGCGCGCGGCTCCGACAGGCCCGATGCCACTCCCTGGGCGGCACCGCCTGCCAACGGCTGAACAGCGCTCATTGCAGATCCCCCTCGTCGGCGGCGAAGGCCCATTCGGCGAAGGTCTGGCCCTCGGTGTGGTCGGCGACGAACTTCCGGACCACGCGCTCCACGTAGTCGGGCAGGTCTTCGGCCGTGACCTTGAGGCCGCGGACGGTCCGGCCGAGACCGGCTTCCTCGCGGCTGTGGGAAGCCAGGCCGCCGCCGAGGTGGACCTGGAAACCCGGGGTTGGGTCGCCGTCGGGCGTGGGCAGCATCATGCCCTTGAGCCCGATGTCGGCGGTCTGGATTCGGGCGCAGGAGTTCGGGCAGCCGTTGATGTGCAGGGACAGCGCCTGCGGGAGCTGCCGGGACTCGACGAGGTCCGCGAGGCGGCGTTCCAGTTCGGCGACGGCGGTGGCGGCCGTGACCTTGGTTTCCACGATGGCCAGCTTGCAGAATTCGATGCCGGTGCAGGCGATGGTGCCGCGGCGGAACACCGAAGGCCGGGCGGAGAGGCCCAGGGCGTCGAGTTCGGCGACGAGTGGCTCCACCTGGTCCTTGGGTACGTCGAGGACCACGATCTTCTGGTGCGGAGTGGTACGCAGCCGCTGCGAGCCGCGGGCCTCCAAGGTGTCCGCGAGCTTGACGAGCTGGCTGCCGGCGAGGCGGCCGGCCACCGGGGTGGCGCCGATGAAGAACCGGCCGTCCTTCTGTTCGTGCACGCCGACATGGTCGCCCGGGGTGGCGGGCTTGGGGGCGGCGGGGCCGTCATCGAGCTTATAGCCGAGGTATTCGTCCTCGAGGACCCGGCGGAACTTCTCCGTCCCCCAGTCGGCCAGCAGGAACTTCAGCCGTGCCTTGGTGCGCATCCGCCGGTAGCCGTAGTCACGGAAGATGCTGGTGACGCCGAGCCAGACGTCGGCGGCCTGGTCCGGCCGGACGAACGCGCCGAGGCGCTTGCCCAGCATCGGGTTGGTGGATAGCGCGCCGCCCACCCACAGGTCGTAACCGGCGCCGAGCTCCGGGTGGACCAGGCCCACCAGCGCGACGTCGTTGATTTCGTGGACCACATCCTGGCTGGGGTGGCCGGTGATGGCGGTCTTGAATTTGCGCGGCAGGTTGGCCAGTTCCGGGTCGCCGATGAACCGTTCGGCGAGCTCCTGGATCAGCGGCGTCGGGTCGATGATCTCGTCCTTGGCGATGCCCGCGACCGGGGAGCCGAGGATGACCCGGGGTACGTCGCCGCAGGCCTCGGTGGTGGACAGGCCCACGGACTCCAGCCGGCGCCAGATCTCCGGTACGTCCTCGACCCGGATCCAGTGCAGCTGGATGTTCTGCCGGTCCGTGAGGTCGGCCGAGCCGCGGGCGAAGTCCACGGAGATCTGGCCGATGACGCGCAGCTGTTCGGTGCTGAGGGCTCCGCCGTCGATCCTTACCCGGAGCATGAAGTACTTGTCTTCGAGTTCGTGCGGCTCAAGCGTGGCGGTCTTGCCGCCGTCGATCCCGGGTTTGCGCTGGGTGTAGAGGCCCCACCAGCGGAAGCGGCCGTGCAGGTCGGTGCCGTCGATCGAGTCGAAGCCGTGCTTGGCGTAGACCGACTCGATCCGCTCGCGCACGTTCAGGCCGTTGTCTTCCTGTTTCCAGGTTTCGTTGGCGTTCAGGGGGGCGGTGCCGTCCACCTTCCACTGCCCGTGCGGCTTGGCCGCGGGGCGGGCGGGTCGGTTGGCGCGGCCTGCGGCAGCCTGGTCCGGGGACGCTCCGGCTAGAGCTGTATCAGTCATGGATCGACTGTAGGGGCGGCCGTAATGGCGTCACAAAGGGTCAGAAACGCGGGGTCACCTTGGGCAACATTTCGTCATGTAGCGCTTCCGGCGACGGCCGCGTCGTAGCGGGCCAAGGCGATCTCGGCGAGCACCGGAGAGGGCAGCAGCGGCGCGGTGACCAGGTCCGCGCCGGCCTTGGCGAGCTGGTCGTGGAAAAAGCCCGGGGCCAGGAGGTAGGAGGCGATGACGACACGCCCGCCAAGGTCGACCGCCCCGGCCGAACGACCCGCGCCCGCCCCTCCAGCGGCCTCCTCGCGGAGCATGGCCACGGCCTCCGGCACCGACGGCGTCGCCGAGGCGCCGTACGCGGCCACGATCCGGTTGGAGCGGAGGGCACGCAGTTGGCCGGCGAGTTCCTCCACGTTTTCCGCGGCGGTGGCGTCGGAGGAGCCTGCGGCGGCGAGGATCACGGCGTCGTTGTCGGTCACCCCGGCCTCGCGTAGCCGCTGGTCCAGCAGCGCCGCGAGCCGCGGGTCCGGGCCCAGCGGCGCCGCGGCGAGGGTGCCCGGCCGGCTCTTAACGGCCCGGGCGATGTCCACCTTGACGTGGTAGCCCATGCTCAGCAGCAGCGGGACGACGACGGCGGTTTGCCCCGCCGGGAGTCCGGCCACGACGGTCGGCAGTTCGGGGTCCTGCACGTCGACGTATGCCTCGCGGACATCGAGCCCGGGACGCAGGGCCGCGATCCCGGCCCGTAGGGCATTGACCTCCGCCGCACCCTGAATGCTGGACGTGCCGTGGGCGCAGGCGATCATGATGGGGCTATTCATAGCCGTTAGCGTAACCTTGGAGCCGCCCCATCCGCCCCTGCAACCGACCGGGACGCCCCATGACCTTTTCCTTTAGCCTCGTTATGGTCTGGCTGGACCTGGCCGGCGTCTTCTTCTTCGCCGTCTCGGGTTCGCTGCTCGCGGCGCGGAAGCAGTTCGACATTGTCGGTTCCCTGCTGCTGGCCTCCGTCGTGAGCCTGGGCGGCGGCGTCATCCGGGACATCATCATCAACTCGGGCCCGCCGGCCGCCTTCACCAACCCGGCATACCTCGCTCCCCCGCTGCTGGCGACGGTGCTGGTGTATTTCCTGTTCTCCAGTTTCCAGCGCTTCACGTCGCTACTGGTCCTGTTCGACGCCGGCGGCCTGGCCCTGTTCTGCATCACGGGAAGCCTGAAGGCCCTCGCCGCAGGCATGCACCCGCTCGCCGCGGTGCTCCTGGGGGTCACGACGGCGGTGGGCGGAGGCCTGCTGCGGGACATCACGGCCAACGAGGTGCCGCAGCTCTTCGACCCCAAGGACATCTACGCCCTGCCCGCGTTTGCCGGCGCCGCACTGACGGTCGCGCTGTCCGTCACCGGGACGTTCACGGCGGTGACGGCCAGCGCGGTGGCGGCCGTGGTTTTCGCCTTCCGTGTCACGGCCTGGCGGCGCCACTGGTACGTGCCGCTGGCGGTCCGCGGCTGGCACCGGCTGGGGCTGGATGCGTCCCAAAGTGGCCCAAAGGATTAGCTAGGATAAGAAGCATGACTGACATGTTCCTCGAGAAGTTCCGCGCGCTTGTTCCGAAGTATCTCGAGGACGAATGGCAGGAAGAGGACGGGCTGCCGGCAGACGAGCTTGATGCGGCCCTCGCCGAGCACCAGTTCCAGGTCCCGCTGGTCCTGCGGGAGTTTTATCTTGCCCTGGGCGGTTGCGAGGACCTGATGGAGGCCTACCACTACTTCTGGGACCCCGAGGAGCTTGAGGTCGACGACGAAGGCTTCCTGATGTTCCTTGAGGACGAGGAAGAGCAGTTCACGTGGGGCTTCCGCGTGGGCGACCTCAGCGTCCCGGACCCGATCGTGTACCGCCGGAACAATGCCCGCGGCCAGTGGAAGAGCGAGGAAGGCACGTTCTCCGAGTTCGTCTTCGACATGTTCGAGTGGGCCTTCAACGACGAGGACGAAGACTAAACCCCCTCTCCGGCTGGCCGGCCGCCTGCCCGCACCGTCCGCCGTCTTCCCGACCTTCCGGGGGCACTTTGACACGGACACGCCGCCGCTCGGCCGAGGATTCACCGGCTGTGGCTCCAAAGTAGCCCCGGAATGCCGCCGACAGCGACCGTCACGGCCGGAAAGCACCTGCACGCCACAACTCCAGCACCGCGCGGACCTCTGCGACCATCCGCTGTGGGTGATGGACGACGTCGTCGTAGCCGAACCTGAGCACGAGGTAACCGCCGATCACGGCCGCGTTATTGCGACGGCGGTCCTTCTTGACCCGCCGCGGCTCCAGGTGCGGCGCGCCGTCGGTCTCCACGACAGTGCAGTCTTCCACCAGGAAGTCGACCTCCCCGACGCCGGGGATCTCGACATGCCTGCGCACCTGGAGCCCGGCTCGGGAGAAAGCCGTGTTGGCGAGTACCTCCAGTAGCGAGTCCGCCCGGGGAATAACCAGGTCCAGCACTGACCTGGCGCGCGCGTTGCGGTTTCCCGGAAGTTTCCTTCGGAGGAAAGGCAGCGTGATCTCCCCACGGCCCGCGGCACACTGGACCATGACAAGGGCCTCCAATTCGGGCAGGCAGCGCAGGGCATGAATCAGGACGTCGGCCAGCCATGCCATCGGGAGTCTGGGGTGTCGGGGATGCAGCAAGGGCCCGTGTGCCACGGAGCCAGGCGGCGCCGACCGATGGCCAAGACACAGATGCAAACTTCGGGCGGGCACCAAGGTCCATAAGCCGTAGCCTGGAGCAGCCGACAAGCACGTCAGCAGGCCCTTCAGCTCGCAAGCAGTTCGGTAGGTACTGGAATCCTGCGGCAGTCCGTAGTGCCCGCGGCGGATCCTCACTATGGCGCCATGGGCCACCGCCTTGGTGACTCGATGTCGGCTGAATCCTGCCCGGTTAAGGTCACCCGCGGTGGCCGTTCCGCCCTGTGATGCCAAGAAAGCGTCAACGTTCATCGCCCCACAGTGCCCGCTCAGCAGAAAGCGGAGTTCACACCGACTGCCATATGTGGATAATCCCGCTCCGGCCGGGGGCACTTTGACACGGACACGCCACTGAATCAGGACCGGCGCACCCCGCCAAGCCCCAAAGTACCCCCGCGGCGACGCACCACCGCCAGCAAGTCCGTGACAGTCGATTTACAGAATCACTGGACAATGTGACACAGCTGTCATAAGCTCGTTCATGGGTTCACCAAATGCCTCCGGTGAATCTGATGCGAACGGAGAAATGGCCCCGGTTCCGCACAACGGACGACTCGTAACGTTGTGAAGAACCGGGGCCATTCCGTTTAACAACTCGGCCCAAGGGCTGGGCACCGTCAGCGGGGATGCCCCGTCAGAACCCGCCGGAACCCGCTAGCTGCTGCGGTCCACCACGGCGTGGGCGAAGCTGGTCAGCGAATCCTTGACCACGCCTTCGGGCAGCGGGCCGAGGGCGGCAATGGCTTCGGCGGCCCAGGCACGTGCCACGGCCCAGGACTCGGCGGTGACGGGGTGTTCGCGCAGCCCGGCGACGGCGGCCGCGAGGGCCTCGTCGGAGCTGAGGTCGCCGTCGATCAGCTTCAGGAGGTCGACGGCAGACTGGTCGCCGTCGACCGCGGCCTTGCGCAGCAGCAGCACCGGCAGCGTCGGCACACCTTCGCGCAGGTCGGTGCCCGGCGACTTGCCGGACTTGACCTTGACGCCGGTGACGTCGATGACGTCGTCGGCGAGCTGGAAGGCGACGCCAACCTTCTCGCCGTACTCGACCAGCAGGGCCTCGTAGGCGGGGTCGGCGTTGGCGAAGATCGCACCCAGCTGGCCGGAGGCAGCCACCAGCGAGCCGGTCTTGTCCGCAATGACGGAGAGGTAGTGCTCCACCGGGTCCTCGTCCGGGCGCGGGCCCACGGTCTCGTGCAGCTGGCCGAGGCACAGCCGCTCAAAGGTGCGGGCCTGGATGCCGAGCGCACGGGCACCCAGCTCGGAAACCAAGATCGAGGCCCGGGCGAAGATGAGGTCGCCGGTCAGTACGGCCACGGAGTTGCCCCAAACCTCGTGCGCGGTGGGGGCGCCGCGGCGGAACGGCGCGGAGTCCATCACGTCGTCGTGGTACAGCGTGGCCAGGTGCGTCAGTTCGACGACGACGGCGGCCTGCACCACGGCGGGCAGCGAGGCGTCGCCGAGGTGCGCGCAGAGCAGGGTCAGCAGCGGCCGGATGCGCTTGCCGCCGGCTTCCACGAGGTGGCGCGACGTCGCGTCGGCCAGCGGATCCGAGTTGGCGATCGCCTCGCGCAACTTCTTCTCCACCCGCGCCAAGTTGGTGGTGATGGCCGGGCCCAGCTCCGGGTCCCCCGCGATCGCCGCGAAGCCGGCCGGCAACTGGAGGCCGGTGGCGATGGCGGTGGTGTTCAGGCTGGGTTCGGCGCCCGGCAGGCCGTGTCCGGCGTGCGTCCAGCTTTGGTCTGCAGAGTTGGTCACGGGTTAACCCTAACTTTTTGTTGCGGAATCCGCGGATTGGAGCCTGGAACGGGCCGGGTGTTGGAGGTGGCCGGGACGAGGGCTTCGAGGACGCGGATCATCCGGTCCTCGAGTCCCTTGGCCGAGGGGTCGGTCAGGTTGGCCAGCAGCCGGACGACGAACTTCATCAGCACCGGCAAGGGCATGCCAGTCCGCAGCGCCAGTTTCATCACGGCCGGCCTGCCGATCACGGCGGCAAAGGCCCGGCCCAGGGTGAAGTGCGAACCCCACTGCCCCCGCACGAAGTCCGCGTAGCCGGCCAGGCGGGCGTCGGCGTCGGCCGTGCTCCAGCCTGCGGAAGCGGAGCGCGCCGCGGTGTCGATGATGTACTCGGCCGCGAAGCGGGCGGACTCCATGGCGTAGGAGATTCCCTCGCCGTTGAACGGGGAGACCATCCCGCCGGCGTCGCCGAGCAGCAGCAGGCCCGGCGAATAGTGCGGGGTGCGGTTGAAGCCCATCGGCAGCGCGGCGCCGCGGATCTCGCCCACCTGGTTCTCGGGCGTGAAGCCCCAATCCGCGGGCATCGCGGCCGTCCACTCGCGCAGCACCTGCTTGTAGTCCAGCTTGCCGAATTCCTTGGAGGAGTTCAGGATCCCCAGTCCCACGTTGGAGGTGCCGTCGCCGACGCCGAACACCCAGCCGTAGCCGGGCAGCAGCTTGCCGTCGCGGCCGGGAAGCTCCAGCCAGCCTTCCATCCAGTCGTCGTCGTGCCGCGGGCTGGTGAAGTAGGTCCGCACGGCCACGCCCAGCGGCCGGTCGTCGCGCTTCTGGATGCCGAGCGAGACGGCCGTGCGGGTGGAGTTCCCGTCGGCGGCGAGGACGACGTCGGCGGTGAAGTCCTGCGTTTGCCCGGTCTTGCGGCCGGCGTCGTCGAGCAGGGCGGCGCGGACGCCGGTGACGCGGCCGTCCTCGGAGCGCAGCGTCTCGGTGACGCTGTG
This sequence comes from Arthrobacter sp. SD1074B, assembly GCF_056780195.1. Taxonomy (NCBI): domain Bacteria; kingdom Bacillati; phylum Actinomycetota; class Actinomycetes; order Micrococcales; family Micrococcaceae; genus Arthrobacter; species Arthrobacter sp. SD1074B. The sequence goes on from NZ_JBRAZT010000001.1 coordinate 3,205,018, forward strand.
GCGTTCCAGCACGACGGCGCCGGCGGACTGCGCGTGCCGGGCCAGTTCCTCGTCGAAGCCGAGGCGGGTTCGGATCAGCCCGTACTGCGGGAAGTCGGAGACCTCGGGCCAGGGAAGTTCGATGGTGCGGCCCCCGGCGATCAGTCGCAGGCCCTTGTTCCGCCGCCAGCCCTCGCTTTCGGGGTGCGGCAGGCCGAGCTTCTGGATTTCCCGGACGGCGCGCGGGGTCAGCCCGTCACCGCAGACCTTCTCGCGCGGGAAGCTCGTCTTTTCGAGCACCGTGACGTCCACGCCGGCCTGGGCAAGGTAGAACGCGGCGGTGGATCCGGCCGGACCTGCCCCGACGATCAGTACTTTCACAGCAGCTGTCGGCTAACGTTCAGGCCGGGTGATGTTGCGACGCAGCTTGGCCACGGGGCCGGTGTGGTTGGCCAGGGCCGCGGCGCCCGCGGCAGGGCCGGCTGCCGGGCCTGCCGGCTTCTGGGCGCGGTGGACAGCGACGATCCCGCCGCTGAGGTTGCGGTAGGTAACAGACTCCCAGCCCGCTTCCTGCAGCCAGGCGGCCAGGTGGTCCTGGTCCGGCCAGGCGCGGATGGATTCCGCGAGATAGACGTAGGCGTCCGGGTTGGAGGAGACCTTCACGGCGATGGCGGGCAGCGCGCGCATCAGGTACTCGGTGTACATGGTCCGCCACAGCGGCACCACCGGCTGGGAGAACTCGGCGATGACCAGCCGGCCGCCGGGCTTGGTGACCCGGAGCATCTCGGCGAGGGCCTTCTTGGGCTCGTTGACGTTGCGCAGGCCGAAGGAGATGGTGCTGGCGTCGAAGGTGTTGTCCGCGAAGGGCAGGCGGGTGGCGTCACCGGCGATGAAATCGATGTCCGGACGGCGGCGCTTGCCGACCTTGAGCATGCCCAGGGAGAAGTCGCAGGCGATCACGTCGATGCCGGCGTCGGCGTACGGCTCGCTGGACGTGCCGGTTCCCGCGGCCAGGTCCAGCACGCGCTGGCCCGGCTTTACATCCATGGCTTCGACGACGATCCGGCGCCAGCGGCGCGTCTGTCCCATGGACAGGACGTCATTGACGACGTCGTATTTGGGTGCGACGTCGTCAAACATCGTGGCTACTTCGTCCGGACGCTTATCCAAGGATGCTCGGTTCACCCCGTTATTGTCTCAAATCTTCGACCCACCCCCTAACCACCGGCCCGGCCGGGGCGCGGCGCACTCCGGGAGTAGTGTTGTCTCATCATGACCAGCGCGTTCCGTTCCCGAATTATCAGGACTCTGACTGTCCCCCTCGATGCCGATTCGTTCCCCGGGGGCCTGCCGTCGTTCCTGGTTCGTGACGACTTGCTCTGCTGGACGCGCCGCGAGGCCGGCCTGGTGGGCTTCGGAGAGGTGGCCCGGTTCAGCGCCACCGGCCCCGAGCGGTTCCTCGAAGCGGACATTTGGTGGCGGCACCTGGTCCTCGAGGCGGAGATCACCGACGCGGTCGGCGGCCCGGGAACGGGCCCGGTGGCCTTTGGCTCCTTCGCCTTCTCCAAAGTTTCCGCACACGCCTCCAGGCTGATCGTCCCCGAAATCGTGGTGGGCCTGCGTGACGGCAACGCCTGGCTCACGCAGCTCACGTTCGACGACGACGAGCTCACCGAGGCGGGCGCCCGCGCCGCCCTCCGCCGCTGGCTGGACGTGGACGGCGCCGCAGCTGAGGACGGTCCAGCGACGGCCGCCGCGCTTGACCGGACGGCGTCCGCTTCGGACGGCCCGGCGCCGGCCTGGACGGCCTCGTCAGCGCCGGACCAGCAGGCAAAACGGGAAGCCAAGCTCAGCACCGGTTCGCTCAGCGAGGCGGACTGGATGGCCGCCGTCGCCGAGGGCGTCGCCGAGATCCGCACCGGCGCGCTGGAAAAGCTGGTGCTGGCCAGGGATATTGTCGCCACCGTACCCGACGGGGTGAACGCCGCCCAGATCCTGCGCGAGCTCGCAGTGCGCTACCGCGAGTGCTGGACCTATGGCGTGGACGGCCTGGTCGGTTCCACCCCCGAGATGCTGATCCAGGTGGAGGGCCGCACGGCGCAGGCACGCGTCCTGGCCGGCACCCTGGACCGCCGCGACGCCGAAGGCATGGCAGGCTCGCCGATGGAGTTCGCCGAACGGGTGCTCGCCGGGTCCGAGAAGCAGCGGCATGAGCATGACATCGCCATCCAGTCGCTCACCACCCAGCTGGCGCCGTTCTCCGAGGCCATGACCGCACACAGCGAGCCGTTCATCCTGGAACTGCCGAACGTCTGGCACCTGGCCTCGGACGTGAAGGCTGAACTGACCGAGGTGGAGGGCCACGTGCCCACGTGCCTGGCCCTGATCAACGCGCTCCACCCCACCGCCGCCGTCTGCGGCACTCCCACCACCGTGGCCGGTGCCCTCATCCGCAAACTCGAACACCTGGACCGCGGCCCGTACGCCGGACCGGTCGGCTGGCTCGACGCCGCCGGCAACGGCGAATGGGGCATCGCCCTGCGCGGCGCGGTCATCGAAGGACCGGACACGGTCCGGCTCTACGCCGGCTGCGGCGTGGTGGAGGGGTCCGTGCCCGAAGCCGAACTTGCCGAGACCTGGGCGAAGTTCCGGCCGATGTTGGAGTCCCTCGGCATCAGCAGCTGACGCCCCTCGGGCTGCCGGGTCAGCGCCCGGGTCCGGGCGGCCAGACGTCGGCTCCCGCCGGGGCGAATCCGAAATTACAGACAGCCGCCGGGCGCGGCCTCTTGATATTTGCTCGACAATAGTTATCCAATAGTGAAACTTAGTTTCCTGTGATGCACATCTCTTATTCGGCGATAGACTAAAAGCCGTTTTGTCACGCATGCCCCTGCAACAAAAGGTAAAGAAATGCTGATCTCCCGTTCCTTCCTGGCCGGCTCCGCGGCCAAGGCGGCAGCCCTGGTCGCTGTCGGCGCCCTCGCCCTCACCGGCTGCAGCTCCTCCGGCGGCTCCACGACCACCGATTCCGGCGTCAAGCTGATCGAAGCCGGCAAGCTCACCGTCTGCTCGGACATCCCCTACGAGCCATTCGAATTCGTCAAGGACGGCAAGAACGTCGGTTTCGACATGGACCTGGCCTCAGAGATTGCCAAGGACCTCAAGGTCGAGCCGAATGTCCTCACGGTGGCCTTCGAAGGCATCCAGTCGGGCCAGGCCCTGAACACCAACCAGTGCGATGTCGCCGTCTCGGGCATCTCCATCACCGATGCGCGCAAGACCGTGATGGACTTCTCCACCCCGTACCTCGACGATGACCTCTCGCTGCTGGTGACCAAGGCGTCCGGGTTGAAGAACCTGGCCGACCTCAAGGGCAAAAAGGTCGGCGTCCAGCAGGGCACCACCGGCGAGGAGTACGCCAAGTCCAAGGGCCTGGAGACGATCCAGTACGAGAACACCGGCCTGCTGATCCAGGCGATCAAGACCGGCGGCGTCGACGCGGCCATCAACAACCAGTCCGTGCTCGGCTTCGCGGCCAAGGGCGACGACTCCCTGGTGTTCGCCGAAACCTACAAGACCGGCGAGCAGCTCGGCGTCGCGGTCAAGAAGGACAACAAGGCCATGACCGACTCGGTCAACAAGACCCTCAAGCGGCTTGCGGACGACGGCACCATCGCCAAGCTCAAGACCACCTGGTTCGGCGAAGCCGCCAAGTAACCCACCAGCCCGGACCGACCACAGCAGGGCGGTTCCGGATCAGTCGTTGGCTCCGGCCAGTTCCTGACCCGGAACCGCCCAGCAACATGTAAAAGGCAAATCACATGGCACTGACTGTTCGCCAACGGGCCCGCGTGAGCCGGTCCGTTCAGTACGGACTGCTGGCACTCGCCGTCGTCCTGTTCATCCTCTTCGCCGACTGGGCCTCCATCGGCAAGGCGTTCTTCAACTGGGACTCCGCGGTCAAGCAGTTCCCGGAGATCATCACCCTGGCGCTGAAGAACACCCTGATCTACACGGCGCTGAGCTTTGTGGTGGGCCTCTCCGGCGGCCTGCTGCTGGCGCTGATGAAGCTCTCCTCCGTGGCGGTGTGGCGCTGGATCGCCACGCTGTACATCGAGTTCTTCCGCGGTGTCCCGGCCCTGCTGGTCTTCATTGCCTTCGGCTTCGGTATCCCGACGGCGTTCGGCGTCCGCTTCGACATTTACATCACGGTCATGCTGGCACTGGGCATGGTGGCTGCGGCCTACATCGCCGAGACCCTGCGCGCCGGCCTGCAGGCCGTGCCCAAGGGGCAGCTCGAGGCGGCCCGTTCGCTGGGCATGCCGCACTGGCGGGCCATGGTCTCGATCGTGATTCCGCAGGCGTTCAAGATCGTGCTGCCGCCGCTGACCAACGAGGTCATCCTGCTGACCAAAGACTCCTCCCTGGTCTACCTGTTGGGCCTGGCGGCATCGCAGTACGAGCTCACCAAGTTCGGCCGCGACGGCATCACGCAGCCGAACGCCGGCCTGACCCCGCTCGTCATCGCCGGCGCCTGCTACCTGATCATCACCGTTCCGCTCGGAATTCTGGCCCGCCGCTTTGAATCCCGAACCGCCAAGACGAAGGGCTAGGGCTCACCATGACTGAATCAACGTCATCGGCAGCTGCGAGGCAGATCCAGGCCGCCGGGGTGTCCGTCAAGGAGCTCCGAAAGTCATACGGCTCCAACGAGGTCCTGAAGGGCATCGACCTCGAGGTCGCTCCCGGCGAAGTGGTGTGCCTGATCGGACCCTCCGGCTCCGGCAAGTCCACCCTCCTGCGCTGTGTGAACCTGCTTGAGCAGCCTAACGTGGGCACCATCCATGTCGGCGGGTTCGAATCGACCGACCCGGACGTGGACATCGACAAAATGCGCCGCAAGGTCGGCATGGTGTTCCAGCAGTTCAACCTCTTCCCGCACCTGAGCGCGCTGCAGAACTGCACGATCGCGCAGACCAAGGTGCTCAAGCGCAGCCAGGCTGACGCCTCGGACGTGGCCCGGAAGAACCTGGCCCGCGTGGGCCTGGACCACCTCGCGGATCGGTTCCCGGACCAGCTCTCCGGCGGCCAGCAGCAGCGTGTGGCCATTGCCCGGGCGCTGAGCATGGACCCCGAGCTGATGCTCTTCGACGAGCCGACCTCGGCCCTGGACCCGGAGACAGTGGGCGACGTGCTCGCCGTCATGCGGAACCTGGCCAAAGAAGGCATGACCATGCTGGTGGTGACCCACGAGATGGGCTTCGCCCGCGAAGTCGCGGACCGCGTGGTCTTCATGGACGGCGGCGTGGTGGTGGAGGAAGGCCCTGCTGAGCAGGTCATCGGCGCCCCCACCCAGCCGCGCACCAAGGAATTCCTCCGGCGCGTCCTGGACCCGACGCATATCGATATCGCGGAGTAAGCCTTTCCGCTCCGATTTCGGACAGCCGCTACGTGGATCCACGTAGCGGCTGTCCTTTTTCGTAGCGTAAACGCGGTTGCGTAGCGGAAACCGCAGGCTACCGGCCCAGGACCCCGGCCACGGCAGCGGCGACGGCGGCGCGGATGCGGCCGTGCAGTTCGCGCAGGCCGTGCCGCTCGGTCCGCACTTCGATGATGCTGCGGCCCTGAACGGGTTCCGCCAGTGCCGCGGCGAGGTCCGCCGCCGTGCTGACCGCGCGGTGCCCGACGCCGTACGCGGCGGCGAGGGCGGCAAGGTCCACTGCGTGCGGGGTGCCGAAGAGACGCTCGACGGCAGTGCCGTAGCGGCCGGACTGCTCGACGGCGCCATGCTCCAGGAGCCCGAAGATGGCACCGCCGGCGTCGTTGAGGACCACGATCCGCAGCGCCGGAACGGCCTCCCCCGCGCCCAGCAGCAGTCCGCCGGCGTCGTGCAGGAAGGTCACGTCGCCCAGCAGCACGGTGGTTTCCTGCCGGCCGCCGATGGCGATGCCGGTGGCCGTCGCGAGGGTGCCGTCGATCCCGGCCAGGCCCCGGTTGGCGAAGACGGTGGCCCGGGGTTCCGGCGGCGGTGCACCAGCGAGGTCGACGTCGCGGATCCCGTTGGAGGAGCCCAGGACAAGCTGCCCGCGGGTGTGCTCCCACACCAGCGCGCCCACCGCTGGGCCGGAGGCTGGGGCGTCCGCGGCGGCGCCGGAGAGCAGCAGGTCCAGGGCGTGCTGGGCGGCGGCACCGGCCAGCAGCCAGGCATCGAGCCACGCCGCGGTGCCCCGGCCGGCGAAGTCGGCCAGGTCCGCCAAGGTTTGCAGCGGAAGTTCGGTGCGGCGGCCCGGCTCGTACCAGGCCACGGGCACCGGCTGGTACAGGGCGGACGGGACGTCCGCCCGCGCGAGCAGCGCGGACACCGGCCGGGACAGGGTGGGGCGGCCGAACAGCACCACCCGTTCGATCGGTTGGGCGGACTCCGGGCCGAAGTGCTCCAACAGCAGCCGGTAGGGGCCCACCGCGTTGGGGCCGAACCGGGCGTTGGAGGACGGCTCGGCAAGCAACGGCAGGCCGTGGGCACGGGCGAACGCCTCGGCGACCGGGCCGGCGTCGTGCCCTGCGAGGACCACGGTGCGCCGCTCCGGCAGGGCCGCGGAGGCCGCCGGGAAGTCCAGCGCCAACGGATGCCGGGGCGCCTGGTAAATCCGCCGGGCGGAGGTGTCGTCCAGGCCGTCGGCGGCCGCCGGGACCAGCGGGTCGCGGAAGGCGAGGTTCAGTTGCACCGGCCCGGGCGGGATGTCCTCGAAGGCCCCGGTGGCGGCGCTCAGCGCGGTCTCGACGGCCCGAAGCGGGTTCTCGCCCGCGGGGACGTCGGCGGCGAACCGGACGTGCTCGCCGAAGAGGTCCGGCTGCACGGTGGTCTGGTTGGCCCCGGTGCCGCGGAGTTCCTCGGGCCGGTCGGCCGAGAGGACCACCAGCGGCACGGCGGCGTGGTTGGCCTCCATCACGGCGGGCAGCAGGTTCCCCACGGCGGTGCCGGAGGTGGTCAGCACGGCCGCGGGGGCACCGGTGGCCAGGGCAAGGCCCAGCGCGGTGAAGCCGGCGTCGCGTTCGTCGATCCTAACCAGCAGCTCGACCCGGCCGGTGGCGTCGGCCTCGGCCAGGGCGTAGGCCATCGGGGCCGAGCGGGACCCCGGAGCCACCACGACGTAGCGCACCCCGGCCCCGATCAGGGCCGCGACAGCCACCCGCGCGGCCTCGACCGCGCCCAGCTGCCCGCCCGCAGGCACGTCCGGCTGCCCGTCCGGACTCACATGTTCTCCGGCGTCTCGATGCCCAGCAGGTCCAGGCCACTGGAAAGCCTCCGCAGGACCAGTCCGCAGAGCGCCAGCCGCGATTCGCGGACGGTGTCCTCCGCCTTGAGCACGGGGCACTGGTCATAGAAGGAGGTGAACAGCTGCGCGAGTTCGAACAGGTAGGCGCAGAGCCGGTGCGGTTCGAGCAGTTCGCCGACTTTCTGCATGGTGGCTCCGTATTCGAGCAGGTGCAGGGCCAGCGCGCGTTCGGCGGGTTCGACGACGGCGATCGCCCCCGCGCGGGCTGCGCCGGCGGCAGCCGCGGTGCCGGAGGCGGCGCCGTCGAGGTGCTCCTCCAGCACTCCGGCCTTGCGCAGGATGGAGCGGATCCGCGCGGCGGCGTACTGGACGTACGGGCCGGTGTTGCCGGTCAGAGCCAGCATCCGGTCGAAGTCAAAGACGTATTCGGTGTCGTGTCCGGTGGAGAGGTCGGCGTACTTGACCGCGCCGATGCCGACCTGCCGCGCCGTGGCCGCCCGTTCGGCGTCGCTGAGTTCGGGGCGGCTGGCGTCGATAACGGCCCGGGCCCGGTCGACGGCTTCCTGAAGCAGCGCCATCAGCTTGACCGGATTTCCAGCCCGGGACTTGAGGATCTTGCCGTCCTCACCGAGCACGTTGCCGATCTGGACGTGGGTGGCCTCCACCGTCTCCGGGAGCCAGCCGGCGTCGCGGGCCGTGGCCATCACCATCCGCAGGTGCACGTTTTGCGGCGCACCCACGACGTACAGCACCCGGTCCGCTTCAAGCTCCCGGACCCGGTACCGGATGGTGGCGAGGTCGGTGGTGCCGTAGCCGTAGCCGCCGTCGGACTTGCGGATGATGAGCGGCAGCGGCTCGCCGTCCCGTCCGGTGAAGCCGGCGGGGAAGGTGCAGAGCGCACCCTCGCTGATCCGCGCGATGCCGCGCTCCTCCAGTTCCTGGCACAGCTGTGCCAGGTGCGCGTCGTAGGAGCTTTCGCCGGCGATGTGGTCGTCGGTGAGGCTGATACCGAGCATCGCGTAGATCGCGTTGAAGTAGCGCTTGGACTGCGCCACGAGCCGCTGCCAGACGGCGAACGTTTCAGGGTCCCCGCCCTGCAACGCCACGACGCGCAAGCGGGCCCGGGTGGCGAACCCGTCCGGGTCCGCGGCAGAGGCATCGAACTTGGCCCGGGCGGCCTGGTAGAAGGCACTGGGGTCATCGACCAGCAGTGCGGCCTCGGGCGAGTCCTCGCCCACCTCAAGCCAGTGTTCGATCAGCATGCCGAACGGGGTGCCCCAGTCGCCGATGTGGTTTTGCCGGATCACGGTGTGGCCCAGCGCCTCGAGCACCCGGACGATGCTGTCCCCCACCACCGTCGTGCGCAGGTGCCCGACGTGCATTTCCTTGGCCACGTTCGGGGACGAATAGTCGACGACGACGCGGTGCTGCGGCTCCGGCCGCGCGCCCGCGCCGGCAGGCTCCGGCGCGTTGAGCAGTTCCTCGATCCAGGTGCCGTCGAAGGTGAGGTTGATGAAGCCGGGCCCGGAGATCTCCACGAGGCTGCAGAGGCCGTCGAGGTCCAGGGACTCCACGATTCGTGCGGCGGCGTCGCGCGGCGGCAACCCGACCTTTTTGGCGAGGGCCATGGCGGCGTTGATCTGGATGTCCGCGAACTGCGAAGGACGGATCACCGGGTCCGTCTGGCGGAACTCCTCGCCGAACGCGTTGGCAATAGCTGCCTGGACTCTGGGGACAACCATTTCGGCCGGATTATTCACACTGTTCAAATTATCAGTTCCGCCGCACCACCGGACGCTCCCGCAGATCACACCGCCCACCGATCAACGCCCCCTCAGATCACACCGCTCACCACCCGACGCTCCCGCAGATCACACCGCCCACCGTCCAACGCCCCCGCAGATCACACCGCCCACCGTCCAACGCCCCCGCAGATCACACCGCCCACCGTCCAACGCCCCCGCAGATCACACCGCCCACCGTCCAACGCCCCCGCAGATCCCGCCGCCCACCGTCCAACGCCCCCGCACCGTTCGCTGCCGAAATGCGATAAGTGAGGGGGCGTCAACCCCAAACCCGCCACACGTGAGGGAGCGTCGGCCCGAAACCCCCAAACGTGAGGGAGCGTCGGCCCCAAACCCGCCACACGTGAGGGAGCGTTCGGGTATGGCGGAGAGAGGTCAGTCGTCGGTGCGGAAGACCTGGACCACGGACGGGCGCGGAACCCGTGCCTGGCCCGGCTTCGGCGTGGCACCGGCTGCGACGTAGTCCGGGAAGCGGGAGTTCTGCGCCTCGAAGCTGCCGTCCTCGCCCGGGTGCTGCACGGCGACGAAGACGTGCCTTTCCTCATCGTGGATGATGGGTCCGCAGGTCTCGGCGTCGCGCGGCACGGCAAGGAACTGCTCTACGCGGCCGCGCTCCGGCCCGGCCAAGGTGACCTTGAAGAGCCCGTCGGCGTAGCCGGTGGTCGAGGGCGCGCCGTCGGTGGAAATCCACAGGTTGCCGACCGAGTCGAAGGCCAGGTTGTCCGGGCAGGAGATGGGCGAGACCTTCTCGGCCGGGAAGCCGGCAAAGTACGCGGAGGCGTTCTTGGCCGGGTCGCCGCAGACCATCAGCAGGTTCCAGTTGAACTTCGTGGAGGTCTGGTCCCCGGTCTCGGTGATTTCCACGATGTGGCCGTCGCGGTTCAGGGTGCGCGGGTTGACCTCGGTGGCGCCTTCTTTCCCGGTCTTGCCGCGGTCCGTGTTGTTGGTGCAGGCCACGTAGACCTTGCCGGTGTGCAGGCTCGGCTGGACGTCCTCGCAGCGGTCCATCTTGGTGGGGCCCACCTTGTCCGCGGCGAGGCGGGTGTAGACCAGGACTTCCTCGACCGACATTCCGGACACCATGGACTTGCCTCCCACCACCAGGGGAAGCCATTCGCCGGTGCCGTCAAAGGCGCCGTCAGCGGGGAGCTTGCCGGAACCGTCGATTTCGGCCGCCGGGGAGTCGCCGCTGAACTTGGCGACGTAGAGGTCGCCCTCGGAGAGCAACGTCATGTTGTGCCGGCGGTCGGCCGCGGCCGTCCCGGGACGGTACTTGTCCTTGGAGACGAACTTGTAGAGGTAATCGAAGCGCTCATCGTCCCCCATGTAGGCGACGACGTGGCCGGAGGCGGCCACGATCACGTTGGCGCCCTCATGCTTGAAGCGGCCCATCGCGGAGTGCTTCTTCGGCGTCGACGTCGGGTCCTGCGGGTCCACCTCCACGATCCAGCCGAAACGGTTGCTTTCGTTGGCGTAGCCGGGGTTGCGGGTGTCGAAGCGGGGGTCATCGAGCTCCCACTGGCGGGCCGTGGGCTTGCTGGTCAGGCCGTAGCGCTTGTCCGCGGCGGACGTTCCGGCGGAGACGAAGTAGCCGTTGAAGTTCTCCTCGCCGGAGAGGATGGTGCCCCACGGAGTGGTGCCGCCGGAGCAGTTGCCCAGGGTGCCCTTGATGGTCCGCCCACCCGGGTCGGCAACGGTGGTGACGAGGGCGGAGCCGGCAACCGGGCCGGTGAGTTCGTAGCTGGTGTCGCTCAGGAAGCGGCGGTTCAGCGGGGCGCCCTGGACGTAGCGCCACGGCTGGTTCTTGTTCTTGCGCTCCAGCTCGACGACGGTCAGGCCGTGGGCGGCGCGGCCGATGGCCCGGGTCTCCGCGGCGTCGAAGCCGGCCGGGAGCATGATGCTCTCGTTGGTGTACTCGTGGTTGGTGAAGAGCACGGCACGCCGGTCCTTGGCGTCCAGCGGCAGGATGTCCGTGTAGTCATTGTTGTAGCCGAACTGGCGGGCCTGCGCCGCGGCACTCTGGCGGTCCACGTCGAAGGCGGGCGAGTCGTTGAAGAGCGGGTCGCCCCAGCGGATGATTGGCTGCCAGCTGTACCCTGCCGGTACCGTGAACGCGTCGACGGCGGCGTCAACCGGGGCAATGGCGGTGAACTGCAGCTTGGACTTGCCGAAGCCGGTCTTGGCGGCGGCGGACAGGCCCTGGCCTCCGGCGGCTGCCGGTTCCGCGGAGGTCACGGCGTTGCCGAAGACGACGGCGAGCGCACCGGCGGCGCCGAAGCCGAGGGCAGAGCGGCGGGACATCGTGGCGGAGGCAATATCGCGGAAGTAGTCGTTTGAGCTGCTGTTGCAGACCTCGCCGGAGCAGGCGTTGTCGCACTTGAGCGCACAGGTCACGGGGCTGCGCTTGCCCTTGGTGTGGCCCAGCATGGGCAGCAGGGAGAACTTGCGTCCGGAGGAGACAGACATGGGTGGGACCTTCCAAAGCAGAGGGATGCGTCCCCGCCACCCTGCCAGCGGCGGACTACGCAGAGCCGTCCCCCAGGTGACGATCGGGTGAACGCTCTCAGTTCCCGCCAAGTCCGTCGATTGCTCCGGCGGCGCCCTTTTCGACGACCATCAGGGCCGTTACGGAGCAGTCGATGCTGCCAGGACGGCGTGGACGCGCCGTAGCCGGTCCAGCCACCAGTCCCTCCGCTCCGGCGGCGCGGCGTATTCGTCCAGCAGGCCCGGTTCCACGGTGACGTCGCGGAGGCGGATGGCGCCGTCGTCGGGGACCAGGGAGTCGCCGGTGACGTCGGCGGCGAGCAGCGACACGGTGCCGAGTCCGCAGGCGTAGGGCAGTTCGGGCAGGGCGGCGGCGAGCGCCAGCCCGGCACGGATCCCTACGGAGGTGTCCAGTGCGGAACTGACGACGGCGGGCAGGCCGGCCTGCGCCACGATGTCCAGGGCGCGCTGCACTCCCCCCAGCGGGGCGGCCTTGACCACCACCAGGTCCGCGGCGCCAGCACGCGCCACCTTGAGCGGGTCCTCCTCCTTGCGCACGCTCTCGTCCGCGGCGATCAGCACCGGGATGCCCGCGGCCCGGAGCCGGCGGCGCACCTCGGCGAGGCCGTCGATCTCCGGTACCGGCTGTTCGGCATATTCCAGTCCGACGTCGGCCAGCCGGGTCAGTGCCGCGACGGCCTGCGGGACGTCCCAGCCCCCGTTGGCATCGATGCGGATCGCGGCGTCCGGCAGCGCGGCACGGACGGCGGTCACCCGGGCAGCGTCGTCGTCGAGCGTCTGTCCGCGCTCCGCCACCTTGACCTTGACGGCGTCCACCCGGCCGAAGCGGGCCAGGATCTCCGGCACCCGCCCCGCGGCGACCGCGGGCACGGTCGCGTTGACCGGGATGCTGGTCCGCCGGGGTGCCGGGAAGCCGTGCCAGCCGGCCTCGATGGCGGCCGAGAGCCAGCGGGACGCTTCGGCGTCCCCGTACTCGGGGAAGGGGCCGAACTCACCCCAGCCCAGCGGCCCCGGGAGCAGCAGTGCCTCGCGCTGCGTGATGCCGCGGAACTTCACGCGCATGGGCAGGGTCACCACCCGGGCGGTGTCCAGGAGTTCCTCCACGCCGCCGGGGTTCAGGAGTTCCTCCACGCCGCCGGGGTTCAGGAGTTCCTCCACGCCGCCGGGGTTCAGGCCGGAAGGGGTCGGGCGGTCGTGGCTGGTGGGCATGGCAGTACTCTACCCGCGGCGCCGCGCTACATGGAGCGGGGCTGCTCCAGGTCCCAGACGTCGGCTGCCGCGCCATGTGGCAGTTCCAGGCGCCATTCCTCGCCCGGAACGGGGTACGCGCGCACCGTCGCCGGCACAGAACCGTGGCGGTAGACCTCCACGATCGAACCGTCCACGAAGATCCGCAGCTCATCCCCGCCGGCCACGGTGTCCGCAAAGATCGCCCGGCTCTGTGCCGCCGCGGCCAGGACCAGCCGGATCCGGCCTTCCCCACCGGTGACGGCGGCTTCCGCCCGGGCAGGCAGGTGCAGGGTGCCCGCGGCGCCCCTGGTGCGCCGCCCTCCCCGGTAGCCGCGCAGTTCGGGTGCCGGTTCGACGGCGAGCGCGTCCCCGTGCACCGCCAGTTGGCGCGGGAAGGTCAGCACCCCGGCCCAGCCCGCAGCATCCGCTTCCGCCGGGCCGCGGCCGGCGCGCCCGTCCGGGCCCGGCACCTCGTCGGCCCAGCCCCACAGCAGGGCCCGATCGGGTAGAGACAGGATCTGGGGGGCGTAGAAATCCGGGCCCAGGTCCGCCTTTCCGCCATGCGCCGGAGTGAAGAGCGGCAGTCCCGTGGCCGTGTCCGTCGCCAGCGATCCGAGCAGGTAGCCCACGCCGCCGGGGTGAGGCTGCGGGTCCGGGGCATGCCGGAGGGACGCCATCAGGAGCCAGGTTTCGGCCCCGGAGGAGTCGGGCACCCGGACCAGTTGCGGGCTCTCCCAGCTGTCGGCCGGCAGGTACCTGGCGGCCAGGGCGTTCTCGCTGCTGAACCAGATCCCTTCGTACCGCCAGTCGCGCAGCTCGTCGGCGCGGTAGAGCAGCACGGCGGCGCGCCCCGACGCCAGGCCGGCGCCCTGGACTGCGAAGCGCCGGCCCTGGAAGTGGAACAGGAACGGATCGCGTACCGCGGTGACGCGGGGGTCCGCGGGCACCGGCGCCGCGACCTGACCTTCCTGCCGCCAGTCCCTCAGCCCGTCGGAACCCCGGGCCAGGACCACCGGGGCACACCCGTCCCCGGAGGCAGCCGAATACACCGCGGTGGGGACCCCGGCGTCGTCCGTCACGGCGCCGGTCCAGCAGCCGAGGCTGTCCGGACCGGCTGGCTGCGGCCGGAGCGCAACGGGATGTTCGTCCCAGCGGAGCAGGTCCGGGGAGCTCAGGTGTCCCCAGCAGCTTCGGTCCTGCCGCCCCGCCCCTGGGCGGTACTGGAAGAACACGTGGTACCGGCCGTCCAGGTAGCACAGGCCGGCGGGAGCGCCGGTCCAGCCCAGCGCGGGCCGCGGATGGAACAGTGGGAAGGCAGGGTCCGGGTGCCTGTCTGCTGCGTCCGACCGGGTGGGGCCCCGGGGCTCCGGGTTGCTCATGGCACGACTCTCGTCCGGTTCGCGGCGCCGGTCAATCCTGCCGTGATCGCCGCTCCCGCCTGCCAGACCAGCCTGCCTCAGGCGGCTCGCAGCGTTCTATGGGAACCTGTACACGATGACTTTTCGATCGACCCGCAGCAACGAATCCACGGTGGCGGACGCCCCGGTGCGCGCCCGCGATCTGGGCCGCGCCCTGGACCGCGGCCCGGACCGCTTCCCGGCGCGCCCGGAAGCCGCCGCAGAGCCCCGCGGCCCGGGCCGGGCCACCGCGTTGCTTTTCTTGCTGGCCACCGTGGGCTGCGCCGCCGCACTAGCCGCCACGTACTACTTCTTCGTGCGCACCACCACCGGCCAGTTCATCGACGAGTCCGCGCTGGTCGAAGCGGTCGAAATCCACGGCGCGGCCGGCAAGGCGAGCAACCGGCTCCTGGACTGGCTGCCCGCACTCTCCGTGCTGATCGCGTCGGTGGTGGTGCTCTTCGTGACCGTGGCCCGCCGGCGCTGGGCAGCCGCCGGCATCGCCGTCGCGGCCGCCGCGGGGGCCAACATCGCCACCCAGCTCCTGAAGGCCCTGGTCCCGGTGCGGCCGTTCCGCGGGATCGAAACACTGGAGTTCAACTCGCTTCCGTCCGGTCACACCACCCTGGCGGCCTCGGCTGCGGCGGCGGTCTTCCTGATGGTTTCGCCGCGCTGGCGGCCGCTGGTCGGATTCCTGGGCGGCAGCTTCGCCGTCGCCACCGGGGTGTCCACGCTGATCAACCAGTGGCACCGGCCCGCCGATGTGGTGGCAGCCTTCCTGGTGGTCGGCGCCTTCATGCTGCCGGCGGGCTGGCTGATCATGCGCAGCGGGCCCCGCTGGAACGTGTGGGACGGCTACAACGGCCACTGGGCCTCGGCCCGGCTGTGGGTCGCCGTCCCGGTGCTGGCGGGGCTCGCCTCCGCGGCCGTGGCCGCCTACTCGCTGCTGAAGATCGCGCCCGGACCGGGCCAGGAGGGCAGCACCACGAACTATTTCTGGGCCGGCACCTCGCTGATCGTCATCACCGGGTATCTGGCCACCATTGCCGGTGTGTGGCTGTTTGGCCACGCCGCACGACGACGCCGGGCCGCCTCCGCCGCCTGAGGCTGGCGTCCTGCCCGCCTGGGGCCTTCGCCTAGCCGAGCGCCGCGGCGAGCGCCTTGGCCACCCAATCCCGGTAGGCCGGTACCGGCCACCCGGCGTCCTGCACCATGGCACGGTAAACCTGGGGATGTCCCAGCGACCAGATGGCTGCGGCCGCCTCGGCGTCCGACATTCCGGAGCTGAGCCCGCCGCGCGCCCGGGCCGCCGCGGCGGCTTCCTCATAGCGCCGGAGCCGCTGCTGCCCGCGGTCCCGCTCCAGCTGCGCTGCAGTGTCATCCACGGCCGCGGCCCGGGCGATGACGGCGTTGATTCCGGCGGTCCGGGGGTGTACCTCGACAAACCAGTCCGCCAGCACGGCGATCAGGGCGTCGAGGTCGGCCGCGTGCCGGGTCCGCTCCCGCATGAGGTCAAGCACGCCCGCCTGCGCCCTGGGCCCCGCCGCCGCGCTGTCCAGGACGGCGGAGAGCAGCGCCGCCTTGTTGCCCACGGAGTTGTAGACCGTCTGGACTGCCACCCCGCTCGCGGCTGCTATCCCGTCGATGGTGGTCTGGACGTAGCCGTCGGCGGCAAACAACCGGCCGGCCGCTTCGACAATGGCGTCCCGCGTGCCGGCCGCCTGGATGGCCCGGCGCGTCGGTTTTTGCATGGAAACTAGACTACCGCTCCACTCACTGGAACGGTATTCTAGTCATAAGCAAAAAGGATGCCCCAGCAAGGAGGCGGCGGCCATGAA
This sequence comes from Arthrobacter sp. SD1074B, assembly GCF_056780195.1. Classification (NCBI taxonomy): domain Bacteria; kingdom Bacillati; phylum Actinomycetota; class Actinomycetes; order Micrococcales; family Micrococcaceae; genus Arthrobacter; species Arthrobacter sp. SD1074B. The sequence goes on from NZ_JBRAZT010000001.1 coordinate 3,221,049, forward strand.
CCAGGACAGTCAGCAGCTTGATGTAGTGGTTATCGGCGCGGGCCAGGCGGGGCTGGCCGCCGGCTACCACCTCGCCCGCACGAAACTACGGTTCGAAATCCTGGAGCAAGCCCCGCGGGTGGGTGAGGCCTGGCGGCACCGGTGGGATTCCCTGCGCCTGTTCACCCCCGCCCAGCACGACGGCCTCCCTGGACTGCCCTTCCCGGCGGGACGGAACACCTATCCGGGCAAGGACGAGTTCGCGGCCTACCTCGAGAACTATGCGGCCCACTTCGGTCTGCCGGTGCGGACGGGCGTCCGCGTGGACCGCGTCGCCGCGGCGGGTTCGGGGTTCGCGGTCGACACCGCGGGCGGGCCGGTGCTGGCGCGCAACGTCATCGTGGCGGCCGGCGCGAACGTGCTCCCCCGCGTTCCGGGCGCCGCCGTCGGGCTGGATCCCGGCATCAGCCAACTCCACAGCTCGCAATACCGCGGTCCGGCCGACATCCCGGACGGCGAGGTGCTGGTGGTGGGAGCCGGAACCTCGGGCGCGGAGATTGCCCTGGAACTCGCGGCCGGGCACCGGGTGTTGCTCGCGGGCCGGCCCACCCCGCATATTCCCGACCCCCTGCTCCGCTACGCCGGCGGGGCGTACTGGCAGTTCATCCACTCGGTGCTGACGCTGCGCACACCGGCCGGGCGCAAAGTTGCGGCGACCATCCACCAGCGCGGCGCCCCCTTGATCCGGATCTCACCGAAGGATCTTGACCGCGCCGGAGTGGTCCGGATGCCGCGGTTCTCCGGCACCGCGGACGGCCGTCCCGTCTTCGACGGCGGTGGTTCGGCCCAGGTGCGAACGGTCATCTGGGCCACCGGGTACCGACCGAACCTGGACTGGGTCCACGGGCCGGAGCGGGCGCCGTCGGGCTGGCCACGAACAACGCGGGGCGCCGTCCCCGGCGTGCCGGGGCTCTACTTCGTCGGCCTGCCCTTCCAGTACGCGCTCACCTCGGGCCTGATCGGCGGCGTCGGCCGGGATGCGGCGTATGTGGTGCGGCAGTTGGCGCAGCGGGTGCCGGCGCCTTCAGTAGTTGCGGCGGTGCCTGAGCCGCGGAATGGTGATCGCGAAGACGGCGGCAGCGGCGAAGCCGAGCACGCCGGTGGCGCCCACACCGGCCCCTAGCGACGCCGCGGCCGTGACGCCGGACAGCAGCACCGGGCCGCCGGTGGCGCCGGCGTCGGCCATGAACCGCCAGATGCCGAGGAACTGGCCGCGGCCGTTGTCCGGCGAGAAGTCAGCTCCGAGCGTCATGTTCAGCCCGGAGCTGATGCCGTTGCCGAAACCGATCAGGAGTGCGGCGAGCAGCAGACCCACGAACCCGGTGCTGAGCGGAATCAGCAGCATGGCCGTGCCCATGATCAGCGTGGAGGGCACCGCCACCCACTGGCGGCCCTTGCGGTCCATCAGTTTCCCGGCCGGGTAGAAAACCAGCATGTCGATGGCTCCGGAGATGCCATAGATCAGTGACGCCTGGGTGGCGTCCATGCCCAGGTGCTCGGCCCACAGCGGGATGACGACCTGGCGGGAGGCGCGCAGCGCACTGAGCAGCAGCACCCCCAGCCCCACGCTCAGGAACACCGCGGCGTGGGAGGCGGCGACGCTGCGCAGCGTCGGCTGCGGGGCCGGTGTGCCATCGGCCGGGCCGGGCACGGCGGCGAGATCCGGGATGGTCACCGACAGTGCCGCGGCTGCGGCCATGGCCACCACGCCGGCCCAGTAGGCGGCGGTGATGCCGCCGAACTGCATCACCGCGGCGCCGATGAACGGGCCGATGAAGATCCCGATCCGGTTGACCCCGCCCAGGGTGGAGAGCGCCCGGGCACGGAGAATGACGGGCACGGCCTCGGTCAGGTATTTCTGCCGGGCCAGGCTGAACACGCTGGCGGCCATGCCTACGACCACCATCGACGCGGCCAGCATCCAGAGGCCCTCCGGCACCAGCGGGGCGACGGCGGCTGCGGCGAGGGCGACGGCGCTCGCCGCAGCGGCCCCGACGATCGCCCAGCGCTCGCCGAACTTCAGCGTGATCAGTGACGCCGGCAGGTTGAAGAACCAGGAGCCGAGCCCGATCAGCGTGACGACCAGGGCCGCGACGGCAACCGAGGCACCCAGGTCCCGGGCGGACAGTGCCACCACCGGCAGGATCGCGCCCTCGCCGATGCTGAACAGCAGGGCCGGGCCGAAGGCGGGGACGGCGATGCTGCGGAGGCTGAAGGCGGCGGGGCGTGTTGTGGTCATCGCTTTCATCCTAGGCCCGGCTGCGCCCGGCCGGCCGGAAAATCAGCCGTCGAAGTGGGTGTGGATTTCCTCACCCGTGACGTTCTTCAGCACCTCTGCTGCGACCTCGCGCAGCTTCTGGTTCCGGTTGCTGGAGACCCGGGTGAGGATGGCCATCGCTTCGTGCTGCGAGCACCGGTTCTGCGCCATCACGACGCCGCAGGCCAGGTCGATCGCGGTGCGGTGTTCCATGGCGGCCTGCAGGTCCTCGGCGCGGGCCTGGGCGGTGCCGATCCGCACGGCCAGGCGCAGCGCACGGCCGGCGAGGTCGGCGAAGCCCGAGGCTTCGGCCACGATCGGAGCGGTGAACACGCCGGTCGTGGAGGCGAAGAAGTTCAGCGCGGCCGCGGAGTCCTCGCCGATCTCCAGGGGTACACCGAGGGTGCTGCGGCAGCCGTGCGCCTTGAGCTGCTGCTGGTATTCCGGCCAGCGCGGGTCGGTGTCCACGTCGGCCAGCAGCACGGGGCCCTTGGTCCGCAGCGCCTCGATGCAGGGCCCGTCGCCCAGGCTTTGCTCGATCCGGTCAAGCATGACGGCGTTGCTGCTGCTGCCGGCCACGGTCATGGTCTTCTTCCGGCGCTGCAGGGTCACGCCGCATTCGATGTCCGTGCCCAGCGAATGGCTCAGCGTGGAGGCGGCAAATTCCGCGAGGCGCCCCAGGAAGTCCTCGACGTTCTCGGTCCCCACAATGAGGTCCTGCAACTGGGCGGCGGCGTCATTCCCGGCATACTTGCTCATGGCCTAAATGTAGCGGTTATACGTAGCCGTCGACGATTGCGGCGGCAATTTCCCGGTATGCCCGCCGGGTCTCCGGCCGGAGGACGTCGAGAGTGACGAGGTCGCCGTCGGCCACGCCGCGGTCATGCGGGACGGCGATCAGCTGGCGGCAGATGCCGGCGAGGTGGTCCTCAATGGCGTCCTTGTCCACCCGGGAGGAGACCTCGTCCTTGTCCGTGATGACGACAACGGCGTTCCGTGCCAGGTCCTCGTAGCCATGGCTCGCGAGCCAGTGCAGGGTGCTTCGGGCCCGCTTGGCGCCGCTGACGGCGTAGCCCGCCGCGATGATCAGGTTGTCCGCGGACTGCAGGATCCCGCTCATGGCGTTGTGGGTGACGCCGGTGCCGCAGTCGGTGAGGGCCACCGAGTAGTAGCCGGAGATGAGCTTGCGGATGCGCAGGTACTCCTCGGCGGTAAGCGAGTCGGACACCTCCGGGTCCTGTTCTCCCGCGATCAGGTGCAGCCGGCCCGCGTGGTGCATGTAGCGGGCCAGGGCGGTCAGCGAATCGATCGAGTCGACGTTGCGGAGCAGGTCGCTGATGGTCCGCGGCGCCTGCTGCTGGTAGATCCCTTCGCCCAGGGCACGCTCCACGAGGTCGCCCGAGTCCGGGTTGGCGTCGATGGCGCACGGCGGGTCGCCCCGGTATTCGGCCAGGGTGAGCCCGACGCCGACCGTGGTGGAGGTCTTGCCGATGCCGCCCTTGAGGCTCAGCACCGCGGTGTTGTAGCTGCCTTGGAGCTGGCGGGAAATCCGCCGCGCGAGTTCGTCCTCTTCGCGTTGCCGGGCGCTCGGGCCCAAGTTCAGGCTGCCGCCGGTCATCTTGTAGAGGGCGCCGCGGAAGCCGCCGACCGGCCGGGGCTTCTGTTCCCGGACGAAGAGGCCGGGCGAACTGATGAAGTCCGGCACCGGCGCGTTGGCCAGGGCCGCGGCCCGGCTCGCCGATCGGGTGGCGCGGGTAGGCGGCGGGGGCACTGCGGCGGTTGCCGGGTCCGCCGCCGGGGCAGGAGTGTCCGCCGGGTCCGCCGGCTGCTCTGCCGCCGGCGGGGCGGCCGACGTCGGCGGGGTAGCCGGCGGCTTCGGCGCGGCCGGGACCTGGCTGATCACCGGAGTGGCCCCCGTGGCCGGGCCAAAGCGCTCATCGGCGGCCTCTGCGGCCGCGGCCCAGGAGCTGCTGCGCGGCGGAGCAGGGCGGGCTGGGGTTTCCGCGGGGATGCTGCGGGGGTTGACGACCGGCATGGTTCCTGTCCGGACAGCGGGATCCCCACCGTCGGCGCGACGCAGGTCGCGGCGGCGGCGAAGTTCAGGCTGGCCTGAGTTTTCAGCAGTGGCAGCTGAGTTGTCTTCCACCGATTCGGGCATCTCTTGGTTTCTCCCCCAGGACTCACCGCGGAGCACGCTGCGGCGCTTGTTGTGACTTCTTTCAAAGTGCAAGTCTAGGCGCAGTCGTGAGCACCCTTATCTTCGGCCACCTCACAGCCGCTTCCCGGCCCGGCGCGAGGCCGGGTGTGGCGCCGGGCGGGGAGCCGTCTTAGTGGTGGGCCCGGGTTTCCTGCAGGCGCTTGATGAACCACCGGGATTGCTCGGGCCCGTAGGGCAGGATGGGGATGGCTTTGGTGGCGTCGTTCGGCGTCTCGCGGGTGGCCTGGGTGGCCTGCCGCACCGCCGTGCTCATGGTGTTGGCCATGGTCTTGACGAACTGGTCGCTGCAGGGTTCGCCGTGGCCCGGGATCAGGAATTCGTAGCGGTGCCGGAGCGCGGAAATATGCCGGAGGGCATCGGCCCATTCCTCCGGGAAGGAATCCTCGAAAGACGGGTGCGCGCCTTGCTCCACAAGGTCGCCGGCGTAGAGTGTGGTGCCCGTGCCCACCAGCAGGTCGCCGTCGGTGTGCCCGCGTCCCAGGTAAAACAGCGTTGCGGTCTGGCCGCCCAGATCCACCAGGACCGGCTGGTCCTTGACGATGGCGTTCGGAACCACCAGCTCCACCAATGCGCCCTGGCCGGCGGCCATTTCCGGTTCCGCCGCCGCTACGCGCTCCCGCTGGGCGTCCCCGTTCTCATCGATGTCCGCGGCGCAGTTTTCGTGCCCCCAGAACTCGGTCACGCCGTCGTCGGCGAACACGGCGTTGCCGAAGAAGTGGTCGTAGTGGGCGTGCGAGTTCACGACCACCAGCGGCAGTTGGGTCTTTTCCCGCACGGCGTCCAGGATTTCGCGCCCCTGCCGGGGCCCGCCGCCGGTGTCGATCACCATGGCGCGTTCGGCGCCCACCACCAACCCGGTGTTGAGTAGGGATCCCTGGGTGGTCAGCAGGTAGTTGCCCTGGCCGACGTCGAGCCATCGTGACATGAAATCTCCGTAGTCCGGCGCTTGCGCCGGCGTGGTTGGTGCGATGTTCTGGCCACGATTCTACCCGCGGGCTTGCGGGAATGCCCGGAAGCGGCACCCGTCCGCGTCCCCGACCCCGCCCGCTTAAATCCGGCTTCCTACGCCGGCAGAATGCCCGAGCGGCTCAGCAGCGCCCGTGTTTTTGGATGCTGCGGAGCGGTAAAAATTCGGCTGGGCGGCCCCTCCTCCACAATGACCCCCTGATCCATGACAACGATCCGGTCTGCTATGTCCCGGGCGAACTGCATCTCATGGGTGACGATCACCATGGTGGTGCCCTGCTGCGCGATTTTCTTGATTACGGACAGGACCTCGCCCACCAGCTCCGGATCCAGGGCGGAGGTCGGCTCATCGAAGAGCATGACGCTCGGCTCCATCGCCAGGGCGCGGGCAATGGCCACCCGCTGCTTCTGGCCGCCGGAGAGCTTGCTGGGATAGTTGTCCATTTTGTCGCCCAGGCCCACCATCTCGAGGTTGGGGACGGCCACCTTCCTGGCCTCCGCCGCAGAGAGCTTCTTGACGTCGCGTAACGGCGCCATGACATTCCCCAGCGCCGTTTTATTCAGGAACAGGTTGAAGTGCTGGAAAACGAAGCCGATGTCCGTTCGTTTTTGCGCCGTGATGGACGCTTTCTCGGCGATCAGTTCGCCGCCGCGCTCCTCGTAGCCGATCAGGTGGCCGTTGACGTAGATGCGGCCGGCGTCGATGGTCTCCAGCTTGTTGATGCAGCGCAGCAGGGTGCTTTTGCCGGAACCGCTGGAGCCCAGTATGGCGATGGTCTCGCCGCGGTGCACAACAAGGTCCACGCCTTTGAGGACCTCCACCCGTTTCTGCACGTGCGGCTTGCCGGAAAGTCTTTTCCACAGGCTCGGTTTTGTCTCGGAAACGAATGTCTTGTGGACATCGCGGACGTCGATGATGGTCTCGTCAGCCATTGGCCCGTGCCTTTCGTTCAAGCACCACCACGACGCGTGAGAGTGGGAGGCTGATGATCAGATAGAGAATGGCCGCGGCGGTGTAGATGGCCGTGGTCTGGAATGTCTGGCTGTTAAGGATGTTGGCGGTCTTCAGGATCTCCGTCACGGCGATCACCGACGTCAGTGCGGTGTCCTTGATCATCGCAATGAAGTAGTTGCCGATCGGCCCCATGGACACCACGAAGGACTGCGGGATAACCACCTTCCACAGCGTCTTGGTTGGCGTGTACCCCAGGGACAGCGCGGCTTCAGTCTGGCCGTGCTCCACGGAAAGGATGGCGGAGCGGAAGACCTCGGAAAGGTAGGCCGCGTAGTTAAGGCCCAGGCCCAGGATGCCGGCCGGGACGGGTTCGATACTCACGCCGATGCTGGGGAGGACGAAGAAGATGTAGACCAGCTGCACCAGCAGCGGAGTCCCCCGGATCACCTCCAGGTAGAACGTGGCGATGCCGCGGAGGATTTTGATCGAGGAAATCCTGGCCAGGGCAATCAGGAGGCCCAGTACCAGGGCCAGTGCCATAGCGCCAAGTGCCAGTTGCACGACGACGGGAACGGCCTGCAGGAGTGCCGGGAACACGGCCATGGTGTTGGTAATGAAGTCCACTGATAATCCCTAGGTTAGGGTCGGGCGGGGCCGGCGTGCTCCGCGGTTGCGGATCGCATGCCCGCCAGCCCCGCATGATGCTGGAACTTATTTGACGGCGTTGGCTTCGGTCAGCCCGTATTTCTTGAGGATCTCCAGGTACTTGGGCGTCTTCTTGAGGTCAGCCAGGCCGGAGTTCAGGTCCTGCAGGAGCTGCGAATCCTCCTTGCGGACGCCGGCGCCGATAATGCCCGGGTAGAAGGGCTTGTAGGGGGAGACGAGCTTCAGCTTGGGGTTCGGCTTCTGGACCAGGCTGTAGCCGATTACGGCGCTGTCGGTGAAGACCGCATCAACCTGCTTGTTTTCCACGGCCGCAAGCAGCGAAGCCTGCGAGTCGAACAGCTTGACCTGGCTGCCGCCCAGGCTGTCGACGAGGTCCTTGAACACGGTGCCGGTCTGGGCGCCAAGAACCTTGCCCTTCACGTCGTCGCGGGAGGCCAGCGTTGAGTCCGCCGGCACCACCATCGCCTCACCTTCCGTGTACCAAGGGTCGGTGAAGTTGATTTGCTTCTTCCGCTCGTCGGTAATGTACATGGCGTCCACGATCACGTCGGCTTTCTTGGCGTTGAGCGCGGCGATCAGGGTCGCGTATTCGGAGGTGAAGACCTTGATCTTCCAGCCCTTGGCCTGGGCGATCGCGTTGATCATTTCCCCGTCGATGCCCTTGAGCTCGCCGGAGGCCTGGTCGGTAAAGGAGAAGGGGGCGTCATTGGACGTGGCGATGGTGATGGTCTTCTGGTCACCGCCGCCGCTGGCCCCGCCCCCGCCGCCTCCTGAGCCACAGGCGGTCATGGCGAGGGCCACGGCAACGCCCATGGGCACCAATGCAGCGAAACGCTTGCGGAGGATTTTTGTATTCATCATGAGGTGCCTTTTGCTAGAGATGGATTTCTACCGGTTGAAGCGGTCGAGCCGCAGAGTGGCGGTGGCCTTATGGGCTGCCATTCCTTCGGTGTCGGAGATTGTGGTGACGTAATTGGCCAGACGCGGGGTTGCACTTTTTTCGACGCGCTGGAAGGTAAGGGGTTTGAGGAAGCGGGACACGGAGAGCCCGGCCGAGGACCGGGCGCCCCCTCCGGTCGGGAGCACGTGGTTCGTGCCGGATGAGCCCTTGTCCGAGTAGGCCACCGTCGACCACTGGCCCAGGAAGATGGAGCCGTAGTTCTGCAGGTTCTGGTGGTAGTAGACGTCGTCCGAGGTCTGGATTTCCAGGTGTTCCGGTGCCAGCAGGTCCATGATCCGCACGGCCGTTTCCCGGTCCTCGGCCACATACACGGTGCCGTAGTCCCGCCAGGCGGGCCCGGCAATGTCCCGTGTGGCCAGCGTCCGCAGCTGCTTGTTGATGTACCTGATGACCTCTTCCCCGAGTTCGTGGGAAGTGGTGACGAGGGAGGCCGGCGACTGCGGGCCGTGTTCGGCCTGGCCAAGGAGGTCGGCGGCGACGAGCTCCGCATCGGCAGATTCGTCGGCGATCACGGCGACCTCGGACGGGCCCGCCAGCAGATCGATGCCGACGCGTCCGAACAGCTGCCGCTTGGCCTCGGTGACATAGGCGTTGCCGGCTCCGACCAGGATGTCGACCGGTTGCTCCCCCAGGAGCCCGAAGGCCAAGGCGGCCAGGGCCTGCACCCCGCCGATGGCAAACGCCCTGTCCACGCCGGCCAGGTACGCGGCGTACAGCACTGCCGGGTTGCCTCGGCCTTGGGAGGTTGGCGGCGTGCAGGCCAGGACGTTGGAGACGCCGGCGGCCTTGGCGACCCCCACCGTCATGAAGGCGCTGGCAAGGATCGGGAACCGGCCCGCCGGAAGGTACGCTCCGACGCGTGCCACCGGAACGTACTTTTGTCCGGTGAAGACTCCCGGGATGAGCTCGACTTCAAAATCGGTGAGGTGTTCGCGCTGCTCTACCGCGAACAGGCGGGTGCGTTCGGCGCTGGCCAGCAGGGCCTCCCTCAGCTCCGGGGAGAGCGACTCACCGGTCTTGGCCAGGTCGTTCTGGCTGATCTCCAGATTCGCACCTTGCCACCCGTCCAGCTCACGGGCGTACATGGCGACCGCGTCCATGCCCCGGCTCTCAATGTCACCCAGCATCGCGGATACGGTTTCCACGACTTCGGGAAGCCGTTGCGCCGGCACGTCCTCGATGGCGGGGGCCTTGAGGGTGGTGAAGTTCCCCGGAATGTGAGCCCGGTCACGCTCGGTGATGTGCATGGCCTAAAGCTACTGACGCCCATGCCATCGCACAACGGGACCCCAACATGTGCCTCATACAGGGTTGCCCTATGCTTAAGATAGCTGATTTTGTCCGCGCCACCCGAGCGGTTCACCCCGCAACGTTGTCTGCAAACCTGCCTGATGTCTTACTGAGAACCAGGGTTAGCCATGACACTCGCGCAACTCAGGGCCTTCTTAGCGGCCTACGAGCTCGGTTCCTTCACCGCTGCCGCGCGAAAGCTGGAAACAAGCCAGGCGTCCGTCTCCGAACTCATCAGCAGGCTCGAACAGGAGCTTCAGCACAGCCTGTTCACCCGCGGCGGGCGACGGCTCATCCCCACCACGGCGGCGGTGGAACTGCAGGTGCACGCACTGCAATCGATCACCTCGTTCGACAACGGCGTTGAGGCACTGCGGTCGATGTCGGCGCTGGAGGGAGGCGTCTGCACCTTCGGAGTGCTGCGGTACGGAGCCCACTACGACCTCGCCGACCTGGTGCAGCGCTTCCACCGCCGGTACCCGAAAGTCAGGGTTCGCCTCGTCGGGTTGAACTCGGTGACAGTGGCCGAATCAGTGGTGTCGGGCGAAATCGAGGCCGGGCTGATCGTCCTGCCGGTGGCGGAAGCCGGCCTTCAGGTGCGGCCGCTCTTCCGCGACGAAGTGTTTTTTGTATCGGCCACCCGGCATCCTTCTCGCGGCCCGGTCACCATCGAGGAACTCGCCGAGTCGAAGCTGGTGCTCTACGACGCCTTCGCCGGCTGGCGTGACCCCACCCGCCGGCAGATTCTGGAACGCGCCCACCTCAAGGGGCTGAAAATCGATCCGGCCATCGAGGTGGAACATGTCGACACCGCGCTGGGGCTGGTCGCCGCAGGCGCGGCTGACTCTTTTGTTCCCCAGGCGATCGTCAACGGGCCCGCCTTCCCGAAAAACGTCCATGCCGCCCCGTTCGCAGAGCCCTTGTTCGACACGATCGCCTTGATCCAGCGGGAGGGCGCCTACTTGTCGCCGGCGACCCGGAAGATGGCCCAGATGGCAGCGCGGACGCTGCTGTCCAAAGCGCCGCCGGGCCAGGTCCCTGGCCGCGCAACCGTGCACTAGCCTCCAGCCTCACAGGTCGGCCAGCACGGACCCCGGATTTTCGATCGCGTCGGCCACGTAGCGCAGGAAACCGCCGGCGGTTCCGCCGTCGCACACACGGTGGTCGAAGGTGAGCGTCAGCTCGGTGACCTTGCGGACGGCGAGCTCCCCATTGACCACCCACGGCTTGTCGATGATGCGGCCGACGCCGAGGATACCCACCTCGGGATGGTTGATGATCGCCGCTGAGCCGTCCACGCCGAAGACGCCGTAGTTGTTCAGCGTGAAGGTGCCGCTGCCCAGTTCCGCGGGTGTCGCCTTGCCCTCGCGGACGACGGCGGTGAGCCGCCGGATCTCGGCGTCCAACTCGCGGGCGCTGAGTTTGTCCGCGTTGTGCACCGAGGGGACCATCAGTCCCCGGTCCGTCTGGGCGGCGAAGCCGAGGTTGACGCCGTCGAAGGCCACGATTTCCTGGCTGGCGCCGCCGGCGGTGTCCTCGGTGGTCACGATCCGGGTGTTCAGCTCCGGGAACTTCTTGAGCCCGGCCGTGACGAAGCGGGCGATGAATGCCAGCAGGCCCGGCGTGCGGTGCGGATCGGCCTTCTTCAGCGCGGCACGCAGCTCCACCAGGGCCGTGGCGTCCACGTCAACCCAGACGGTGGCCTCGGGGATCTCGGACCGGCTGCGGCTCATATTCGCAGCCACGGCCTTGCGCACGCCCCGGACCGGGGTGCGCCCGGAAATGCCAAGCCCGGTCCGCGCGTCGGTGCCGCCGTCCCTTGCCGGCACCTGGGCTTCGGCGGCGGGGCGCCCGGTTGCCGGAGCGGGCGTGATCGCAGCCTCGACGTCGCGGCGCATGATCAGCCCGCTGGTCCCGGAGCCCTGAAGCTCCCCCAGGTCAACCCCGTGGTCCCGCGCCATTCGCCGGACCAGCGGAGAAATCACGGCCCCCAGCTTCCCCGGAACCCGGGTCCGCAACAGCAACAAATCATCGGCAGCTTTCTCCGCCGCCGCCACCTGAGCCGCAGGTTCGGCCAAGCCAGCCCGCTTAGGAGCCCGCGTCCGCCTCGCCACCCCGTGCCCGCCCGGAGTCCCATACCCAATGAGCACATTGCCCGACCCAGCCTTCTCCTCCTCGCGGTAAACCTCAGCGGCAACAGCAGCAGCAGGCGAGTCAGAAGCGAACCCGGCCGGCGCGGATGATGCCGCCCCGGGAGTGGCATCGGGCCTGTCTGAGCCGGCAGCATCGTCCGCAGGACGGATGCTGTCCGGCGAAGGGGCGGGGGCGGCATCATCCGCGCCGGCCCCACCGGGGGCGGCATTGCCTGTAGCGGCGGCCGCAGAAGCCCCAACCGGAGTCACAGAAATCAGCGGCTTCCCGACGTCGAGCGTCTGGCCCGGCTCGCCGTACAGTACGGCGACGGTGCCGGCGTACGGGGAGGGGACCTCGACCATGGACTTGGCGGTCTCCACCTCGGCGATCGGCTGGTCGACGCGGATCTCGTCACCCACGGCGACGAGCCAGTTGACGAGCTCAGCTTCGGTGAGGCCCTCGCCGAGGTCCGGCAGGAGGAATACTTTCGGCTTATTCATGGTCAGTCTTCCCACTGGAGGTCGTCAACGGCGTCGAGGATGCGGTCCACGCCGGGCAGGTAGTAGTGCTCGAGTTTCGGCGCCGGGTACGGCACGTCGAAGCCGGTGACCCGGCGGATCGGGGCGGCGAGGTGGTGGAAGCAGCGTTCCTGGACCCGGGCCACGATTTCCGAGGCGACGGAGGCGAAGCCGTGCGCCTCCGCGATGACGACGGCGCGGCCGGTCTTGCGCACCGAGGCGCAGATCGTCTCGTCGTCGAATGGCACGATCGAGCGGACGTCGATCACCTCAAGTGAGCGGCCCTCCTCGGCGGCGGCGGCCGCTGCGGCGAGCGCCGTCGGGACGGACGGGCCGTAGGCGATGAGCGTGGCGTCGGTGCCGGGACGGGCGACGGCGGCGCGGCCCTCCGAGGAGGTCCCGCGTTCGATGTTAGCGGCGTGCTCGGCGCGGAGCGCGCCCAGGTCCACCTGGTCCTTGGACCAGTACATCTTCTTGGGCTCCATGAACATCACCGGGTCGTCCGAGTCGATGGCTTCGCGGAGCATCCGGTAGCCGTCGGCCACGGTGGCCGGGGTGAAGACCTTGAGGCCCGCGGTGTGGGCGTAGTAGGCCTCGGAGGAGTCGCAGTGGTGCTCCACTCCGCCGATGCCGCCGGCGTACGGGACGCGGATGACGATCGGCAGCTTCACCGTGCCCTTGGTGCGGTTGTGCATCTTAGCGACGTGGCTGACGATCTGTTCGAACGCCGGGTAGGCGAAGGCGTCGAACTGCATTTCGATGACCGGGCGCATGCCGTTCATGGCCATGCCCACGGCCATGCCCACAATGCCGGATTCGGCCAGCGGAGTGTCGAAGCAGCGGCTCTGCCCAAAGGTCTTGGTGAGCCCGTCGGTGATCCGGAAAACCCCGCCGAGCATACCGACGTCCTCGCCGAAGACCAGGACGGAGTCATCGGCGTGCATGGCGTCGGCCATGGCGCTGTTGAGCGCCTTGGCCAGGGTGATGGTCTGCGGGCCTGTTTTTTCGGCTTCGACAGCGGCCTTGGCGGCTGCCCGGGCGGTGGCGGCACTGACGTTGCCGTTCGCTTCGGAGGAGGTGGTGATGGTGGGGCTCATCGTGCGGACTCCTCGGAAGTCGTGGCGGAGGCGGCGTCGCGCGCCAGTTCGTCGGCGAGCATGTGGGACTGTTCCAGCAACTGCGGGGTCGGGGTGGAGAAGACGTACTTGAAGAGGTCCTGGGGATCGACGGGGACGTCCTCGCTCAGGCCTTCGCGCAGCTGCCCGGCCACGATTTCGGCCCTTTCGGCGATCCGGGCGGCGCCGTCGTCGTCGAGCAGTCCGCGTTCCGTCAGATAGGTTTTCATCCGGCTCACCGGGTCCTTGGCCAGCCATTCGGCCACTTCGCTGTCCTGCCGGTAGCGGGTGGCGTCGTCGGCGTTGGTGTGGGCCTGCATCCGGTAGGTGTGCGCTTCCACCAGCAGCGGGCCGGAACCGTCGCGGGCCAGCTTCACGGCCCGGCCCAGCACGGCGAGGAGCGCGACGATGTCGTTGCCGTCCACGCGTTCGCCGGCCATGCCGTAGCCGACGGCCTTGTGCGCGAGGGACGGTGCCACCGACTGGTGCGCGAGCGGTACGGAGATGGCGTACTGGTTGTTCTGGACGAAGAAGACCACCGGGAGGTGGAACACGGCGGCGAAGTTCAGCGCCTCGTGGAAGTCGCCCTCGCTGGTAGCGCCGTCGCCGCACATGGCCAGGACCACGGTGTCCTCGCCGCGGAGTTTGGCCGCGTGCGCGACGCCGACGGCGTGCAGCAGCTGGGTGGTCAGCGGGGTGCACTGGATGCCGACCTTGTGCTTGGCGGGATCGTAGCCGCCATGCCAGTCGCCGCGGAACAGCGTCATGGTCTGGACGGGGTCCACCCCGCGGGCCATCACGGCCACGGAGTCACGGTAGGTGGGGAACATCCAGTCGCCGTCGGACAGGCAGAGCGCGGCCGCGACCTGGCAGGCCTCCTGGCCGTGGCTGGAGGGGTAGACGGCCATCCGGCCCTGCCGGACCAGTGCGGAGTTCTGGTCGTTGACGCGGCGTCCGACGACGAGCTGCTCGTATGCGGCCAGCAGTTCCGCGTCCCCGGGAAGGCTGTACTCGTGGCCGGGCTGCGCGCCTTGCTCCGTGTGGGCGTTCACCGCGCCGTCCGGACCTACGATCTGGATCGGGTGCCGGGCGGGCAGCATGTAATCCTCAACCGTGATGCCGAACTTGCGCACCGCCTCGCTGGCGGCGTTTCCCGCCTCAGCCGAGGGCGCCTGCCCGGGGGCCGGCTGCTGCGCAGGATGGTCTGCGGAGATCGTCATTGGTCCGTCCTTCTGTAGCCACTATTCGGTCCCAGTATGGTCCCGTGAGCGGTTTCGTATCCACCGCCACCCGAAACTGTGGAGAACTACCGGAATTTACCCTACTCTGGAAGACGAAATGCAAGTGTGAGCTGGATTACCGGCGGGGGTTGTAGACGAATGGCAGCGACAGAGACGGACCAGGCGGTTCCGCTGGACGATGTGGACCGGAACATCATCGCGGAGTTGACCCGGGACGGCCGGATGTCCGTGACCCAGGTGGCCGAGAACGTCCACATTTCCCGGGCCCACGCGTATACCCGGATTGCCCGGCTGACCGGCGAAGGGGTCCTCACCAAGTTCACGGCGCTGGTGGATCCGATCAAGGCGGGCCTGAAGTCCTCCGCCTATGTCACCCTCAAAGTGCGCCAGCATTCCTGGCGGGAGCTTCGGGAGCTGCTCCGGGCGATTCCAGAGGTGCACCACATCGCGCTGGTGGGCGGCGACTTCGACGTGATCCTGCTGGTCCGCGCCGTAGACAACGTTGACCTGCGCCGGGTGATCTTCGACCAGTTGCAGTCCATGCCCGGGGTCCTGGACACACAGACCTTCCTGGTCTTCGAGGACCTCGATACCCGCTAACCCCTGGGCGCGAACGGACACTTCGGGCCCCGCGCCCGCGCTGGGCTGGGCCGCAAGTGTACGTTCGCGCTCAAGCGGCGGGCCGCAAGTGTACGTTCGCGCTTGGGTCAGTTGATGAAGCCCTTGAGCCAGGTCTTGAATTCTTCGCCGAACTCAACGCGCTCGGAGGCGATGGTAATCACTGCCTTGAGGTAGCTGAGCTTGTCACCGGTATCGTAGCGCCGGCCCCTAAAGACAACGCCGTACACGCCGGAACCCTCGCCCTCACCGGCGGCCAGCGTCTGTAACGCATCTGTCAGTTGTATCTCGCCGCCGCGGCCCGGCGGAGTGGTCTCCAGTACGTCGAAGACGGACGGCTGCAGCACATACCGGCCGATGACGGCCAGGTTGGACGGTGCCTCGCTGACAGTCGGCTTCTCCACAAGGCTGTTGACGCGGACGAAGCTCTCGCCCTCGATGGCCATGACGTCCGCGCATCCGTAAGCGCTGATTTGTGAAGGGTCCACCTCGATCAGAGCTATCACGGAACCGCCGGTCTTCTGCTGCACCTCCATCATGGTGGTCAGCAGATCCTCCGCTTCATCGATCAGGTCATCGCCCAGGAGGACGGCGAACGGATCGTTGCCCACGTGCTGCCTGGCGCACAAGACTGCGTGCCCCAGGCCCTTCGCCTCACCCTGTCGGACGTAGTGGATGGGTCCAAGGTCGGACGCCTCCTGGACTGCGGCCAGGCGCTCGGTGTCACCCTTGAGCTCCAGTGCCCGCTCAAGCCCTGGCTCACGGTCAAAGTGGTCCTCGAGGGCGCGCTTGCTGCGCCCTGTGATCATCAGGATGTCGTCCAGGCCTGCCTTGACGGCTTCCTCGACGACGTACTGGATGGCCGGACGGTCCACCACCGGAAGCATTTCCTTCGGCATTGCCTTCGTGGCGGGCAGGAATCGGGTGCCAAGTCCGGCGGCCGGGATCACTGCTTTTGTTACTGGTTTCCCCCAAGTCATGGGGGGAGTCTAACGGCTATCCCCGAAAAACGGGACTGCGCTTCTCCTGGAACGCCCGGAACCCCTCGGCGTAATCTTCGCTCTTGCAGAGGCGGGCCTGCTCGGCGTTCTCCTCCTCCATGGCCTCCCAGAGCCCAAGACGCTGGTCGCGGATGTGCGCCACCAGCTCCTTGCTGGCGTTGAACGCCCCGGTGGCGCCGGTGGCGACGTTGGCGACGATCCCGCGGGTGTTCTCCAGTAGCTCGTCCGCGGGCATCGCGCGGCTGAACAGCCCCTGGGCGACGGCCTCGGCGCCGCTCATGAGCTCGGCAGTGTAGATCAGGTCCAGGGTGCGGTGCATCCCCAGCCGTTCGGTGAAGTACCAGTGGCCGCCGGAGTCCAGGGTGGCCCCGAGCTTGGCGAAGGGGGAACCGAACTTGGCCGTGTCCGCGACGTAGACGACGTCGGTGGCCAGCAGCAGCCCGAGCCCCACGCCCAGGCAGGCCCCCTGCGCCGCGGCAAAGGTGGGCGCCGGGAAGGAGCTCATCTTTTTCAGGAGCGGCTGGACCAGCCCGCCCAGGTAGGCCTGGGCGTCGTCGCTGTCCGGGGTCACGCCGGAGATGTCCCTGCCCGCGCAGAAGGCGCGGCCTTTGCCCCGGAGCAGCAGCGCCCGGACCTCACCGCGCGAGGCGGCGCCGGCGGCGTCGTCGTACGCCTGCGCCAAATCCTGCAGGGCCTGTTCGTCCAGCGAGTTCAGCTTCTGCGGTGCGTCCAGGACAACCTCGGCGATGCCGTCGGCGATGGTCAGGGAAATCATGCGGCTCCTAGGATTCGGGAAGGGTTAAACGTCGAAGTCGACGGTGACTTCAGCGGTGGTGGGGTGGGACTGGCAGGTCAGGACGTAGCCCTTGTCCAGTTCGTCCTGCTCCAGCGCGTAGTTCTCGTCCATCGTGACGGACCCGGCGACCACCTTGGCGCGGCAGGTGCCGCAGACGCCGCCCGCGCAGGCGAAGGGGACATCCGGCCGGACCCGCAAGGCCGCGTTGAGGATCGATTCGCGGGCGTGCGTCGGGCTGGCGACTTCGCCCTGCAGGCCGTCGAGCTTGAAGGTGATCTTGTACGTTTCCTTGGATTCGTCCGCAACCACTGGCCGGCCGATGTTGCCTTCGGGGCGGTCCGGCTTGCCGGAGGTGAACAGTTCGAAGCGGACATGCTCCGGCTTCACGCCGCGGGCCGCGAGGGTGTCGCGGCACAGTTGGACGAGCTCAAACGGTCCGCAGAGGAACCATTCGTCGACGTCGTCAGCGTGGATCGCGGTGCCCAGCAGCGCCTGCAGCTTTTCGGCGTCGATCCGGCCGCTGAGCAGCGGGGCGATCCGCTGTTCGCGCGAGAGCACGTGGTGCAGGGCGAGCCGTGAGGGGTACTTGTCCTTCAGGTCGGCAAGTTCTTCGAGGAACATCACGTCCATCGCGGCCTTGTTGGCGTAGATAAGGTCGAAGCGGGTTTCCGGGTGGGCTGCGAGCAGCGTCCGGGCGATCGCGATGACGGGCGTGATGCCGGAGCCGGCGGCGATCGCGACGAAAGAACCGGGCTCCCCGGCCAGCTCTTCCGGATGGTTCATCGAGTTCATGACGTTCTGTTCCACGGGCTTGCCGTCGCGGCCGTGCTTGGACACGAACGCGCCCATCGGGCTCATCACGTCCAGGACGTCGCCGGCCTTGAGCTCGGCGTTGGCCCAAGTAGAGAAAAGACCGCCAAGGTCTTTTTTGATGGCGACGCGGATCTCGCTGCTGCCGTCCGCAAAGCTGCGCGGCTCCGCGCAGATCGAGTAGCTGCGGCGCACCTCGTGCGGCTCGCCCTTTTCGTCCGGCAGGGTGGTCCGCAGGGCGACGTACTGTCCCGGGAGGTAGTCGAACTGTCCGGCCAGCTCGGGCGGAACACCGAAGGTGACCTCGATCGCGTCGTCGGTGAGCCGGCGGACTTCGTCCACCGCCAAGGTGTGGAAGGACGCACGACGGCGGCCGGTCGCGGTGGCCGCTTCGGCGGCGGTCTGGCGGACAACAGTCATGGGGGCACCTGTTCCTTACAAAACTTTGAAGTAATCGAACGGTTCCTTGCAGTCCTGGCAGACGTAGAGCGCCTTGCAGGAGGTGGATCCGAAGCGGGTGAGTTCCTTGGTGTTCAGCGACGAGCACTGGGGGCATTTGACCGCCAGGGACAGCCGGACGGGCCCGGCGTGCCGCACTGCGTTGGAGTGGCCCGAGGGCGGGGCGATGCCATATTGCTCCAGCTTGGCCTTGCCGGCCTCGCTCATCCAGTCCGTGGTCCATGCCGGGGAGAGCACCAGTTCGACGTTGACGCTGGGGTAGCCCTCCCGGTGGAAGGCCGCCGTGAGGTCGTCGCGGATGGCGTCCATGGCGGGGCAGCCCGAGTAGGTCGGCGTAATGGTGACCTGCACGGCCGGGACCATCACGCCGTCGTCGGCGCTGGGTTCCTTGTCCACCCGGACACCGCGAAGGATCCCGAGGTCCTCAATGGTGAGGACCGGGATTTCCGGGTCACAGACCGTGGCGGCGACCGCCCACGCTTTCTGCTCCGCCGTCCGCTGTTCGGCGGATTTCTGCTCGCCGGGTGCCGTGGCATCGGCCGTAGGGTGGCTGACGTACATCTCCGGCATGGCTACCAGCTCGCTCCGGGGAATTCGCGCGCCAGGACCTGCATCTCGGCGAGGAGATAGCCCAGGTGCTCGGAGTGGAACCCGCGGCGCCCACCGCCCGGAGCGGGCTGGACCTGAGGAACGTCGAGCTCCGCCTCGGCGAGCACCTCGCCGGTGAGGCGGTCGAACTCGGCCCGCAGGCTGGAGGGCTGGACGGCCGCGCCGGACTCGCTGAGGCGGCCGGTTAATTCGTCGTCGCGGAACAGTTCGTCCACGTAGGGCCAGATGACCTTGAAGCCGTGAATCATCTTCGCGCGGGACTCGTCCGTGCCGAGCGCCAGGCGCAGCACCCACTGGGCGCTGTGGTCACGGTGGTAGTCCACTTCCTTGACGGCCTTCGCGGCGATACCGGCGAGGGTGGCGTCCGTGGAGTCGGCCAGTCGGCGGTAGAGCTCGAACTGGTAATAGCTCACGACAAACTGCCGGGCGATGGTGACCGCGAAGTCGCCGTTGGGCTGTTCGAACAGTTCCACCGAGCGGAATTCGTGCTCACGGCGGAAGTAGGCGAGATCGTCCTCGCTCCTGCCGTCCAGTCCCCCGGCGTAGCTCAGGAAGGACCGGGCGTGGCCCAGCTGGTCCAGCGCAATGTTGCCCAGGGCGATGTCTTCTTCGAGCTCGGGTGCACGGGAGATCCAGTGGCCCAGGCGCTGCGCCAGGACCAGGGCGTCGTCGCCCAGGCGCAGGGCCAGTTCTGCGACGTCCTCGCTCGGCTTGGCGGTGCCGCGGCTGACGGCCAGGGCGATGTCCTCGGGGCGGAGGGCGTTGCCCGGCGTGATGCGCGTGGCGCTGGCTGTTGCCTCGCCACTGCCGCTGGATGCCTGGACGCCGACGGAGATGTCCCCGTGGCCGCCGTCGTGAGTGCTGGTTTCGGTGGGTGCGTCGGGGGTGCTCACAGGTGCTTCACACCCTCGCTCTTGGTGTAGTAGGTCGCATGCCGGTAGTCCTTGCCCTGCGGCGACTCGAAGAATGCGCCCTTGGAATCCGGGTCGCTGGAGGCGATGGCGTCCGCGGGAACCACCCAGATGGACACGCCCTCATTGCGGCGGGTGTAAAGGTCGCGTGCGTTGCGAAGCGCCATTGCGGCGTCCGGGGCGTGCAGGGAGCCGGCGTGGACGTGGGAGAGGCCGCGGCTGGAGCGGACGAAGACTTCCCAGATAGGCCAGACGTTGCCTGCGTGGGGTTCGGGGGTTGTCATGCTGCAAATTCCTTCTCTGCGTGCTTTTTGGCCTGCTTCGCTGCGTAGGCAGCTGCTGCTTCGCGCACCCAGGCGCCGTTCTGGTGGGCTTCGCGGCGCCGTTCCAGGCGCTGGGCGTTGCACGGGCCACGGCCGGCCAGGACTTCGTGGAACTCATCCCAGTCCAGCGGGCCGTGCTCCCACTTGCGGGTTTCCTCGTTGTAGCGGATGTCCTTGTCCGGCAGGGTGAGCCCCAGGACCTTGACCTGCTCCATCATCATGCCGACGAAGCGGTTGCGGAGCTCGTCATTGCCGAAGCGCTTAATGTTCCAGGCCATGGACTGCTTGGAGTTGGGCGAATCGTCGTCCGGCGGGCCGAACATCATCAGGGCCGGTGCGTACCAGCGGTTCACGGCGTCCTGGGCCATCTGTTTCTGCTCGGGGGTGCCGTGCGAGAGTTCGAGCAGGATTTCAAAGCCCTGCCGCTGGTGGAAGGATTCTTCCTTGCAGACGCGGACCATGGCCCGGCCGTAGGGGCCGAAGGAGGCCCGGCAGAGCGGCACCTGGTTGGCGATCGCGGCGCCGTCGACCATCCAGCCGATCGCACCCATATCCGCCCAGGTCCGGGCCGGGTAGTTGAAGATGGAGGAATACTTCGCCTTGCCGTCCATCAGGTCCTGCATCATCTGATCGCGCGGCTGGCCAAGTGTCTCGGCGGCGGAGTAGAGGTAGAGGCCGTGACCGGCCTCGTCCTGGACCTTGGCCATCAGGATGGCCTTGCGCTTCAGGCTCGGGGCGCGGGAGATCCAGTTGGCCTCGGGCTGCATGCCGATGATCTCCGAGTGCGCATGCTGCGAGATCTGGCGCAGCAGGGTCTTGCGATAGGCCGGGGGCATCCAGTCACGGGGTTCGATCCGGGAGTCCTCCGCCATGACTTTGTCGAAGTAGGCCTGTCCCTCGGCATCACGGCGGGCCGCGTCCTCGGGGCTCATTTCGTGCCGCGTTTCGTGCCGCGCCGGCGATGGCTCGGCGGGCACTGACTGCAGGGTCTGCGATGCCATGGTTGCTCCTATGCATTTCCGATAAATAATTACCGACCGTTCGTTCAGGATATGCGGAAGGCGGGAAGGGAGTCAAGCACCCGTCGGCGGCGGCGCCGCGTCCGGGGTGCCGTCTGCCGCCTGCCGAAACATCCGCCGGGCGCCCGTGGCCGAACGCCTGCTTCAGGCCGGCCTTGACCAGGTCCAAGCGCCTTCGTGGTCCGTCCGCGCACCGCGGCGGCCGGGGGGGTGCGCCGCCCCCTTTCCACCGGCCGCCACAGTTGCGCCGCGTGGCCCTGCCCTGCCCCTGCCGGCCGGTGGTATCGTCCGCTCATGGCCTCGCCCGAACCAGCAGAACCGCCGGCAGGGCCGCACTCTGCGCCGGCCGGACGGCGGCGCCGTCGGTTCCTGTTCGCCGTCCTGGGCGTGCTGCTGGCCGCCGGCGTCGCCGCCGCCGCTTTCCTGCTGTCTCCGCCCCGGACGCCGGACGCCGGGCCGCCGCAATCCCCTGCACCGAGCGCGGCGGTGACGCCGAGCCCCACGCCGCCGCCGGAGCCGCCGCCCACCGCGCTGAACATCCTGCTGATCGGCAGCGACAGCCGGGTGAACCAGCGGGGCGCGGCTGCCGCAGGCAAGGTCTCCGACCAGCGGGCGGACACCCTCGTCTTCCTCCACCTCCCCGCGAACCGGCAACAGGTCTACGGCATCTCGCTGATGCGCGATCTGTGGGTCAGCATCCCCGGCCACGGCGAGGCGAAAATCAACGCGAGCCTCGAACTGGGCGGGATTCCGCTCGCAACACGAACCGTTGAATCCCTGCTCGGCCAGCGGATCGACCACACGGTCATGGTTGACTTCCAGACCTTCGCTGCCCTGACCGACGCGGTGGGCGGCGTCGATGTCAGCGTCAAGCTCCCGTTCACATCCACCATCGACCCCGGAGTAGCGTTTTCGGCCGGAGTGAATCGGCTCAACGGCGCGCGGGCACTGGATTTTGTCCGCGAACGCAAAGCGTTCGTCGACGGCGACTACCAGCGCGTCCGGAACCAGCAGACCTTTCTCAGAGCCGTGCTGGCCAAGGCCGTCAAGCAGGGCGCGGCCGACCGCGCCGCCGCCCGCAAGCTGGCCGCCACTGTCCTGCCCCGCATCACCGTGGCCCCGGGCCTGACCCTCGATACGCTGGCGCGCCTCACCTTCAGCTTCCGGAACACCCCTGCCGGCGGGGTGTTCTTCACCCTGCCGACGGCGGGAGACGGCACCAGCGACGACGGGCAGTCCATCGTGGTCCAGGACACCGCCAAAACCGCGGAGCTCGTGGCCGCGCTGCGGGCCAACAAACTCGGCAGTTACGTGGCCGCGCACAAACTGCAAAACGGCAACTGACCGCCCGGCCGCCGGGGAGATGTTCGGTAGATTGGGTCCATGACGCAGACTCCCGTGCAGCCTTCCCCGCAGCCCCCCGTTGCCAAGAAGGTGCCCGCCCGCCGCACCCACCATGGTGATGTTTTCGAAGACAACTACGAGTGGCTGCGGGACAAGGAATCCGCCGAGGTCGTTGAACTGTTGAAGGCCGAAAACGCCTACCAGGAAGCGGTGACAGCCCACCAGGAACCACTGCGCGAAGCCATCTTCCAGGAAATCAAGGGGCGCACCCAGGAGACCGACCTCTCGGTCCCCAACCGCAAGGACGGCTGGTGGTACTACACCCGCTCGGTCGAGGGCAAGGAGTACGGCATCCAGTGCCGCGTCCGCGCCCAGGACAGCGGCGACCGCGTGGCGGACTGGACTCCGCCCGCTGTCGAGGTCGGCGTCGCGATTCCGGGCGAGGAGGTGCTGCTGGACGGCAACGTGGAGGCGGAAGGCAAACCGTTCTTCGCCGTGGGCGGCTCCGCAGTGACGATCGATGGGAACCTCTACGCCTACGCCGTGGACAACGCCGGCGACGAGCGGTTCACGCTGCGCATCAAGGACCTCCGCACCGGCGAACTGCTGCCGGATGTGATCGAGAACGTCTTCTACGGTGTGTCCTTCTCCCCCGACGGGAGCCGGATCTTCTACACCGTGGTGGACGCATCCTGGCGGCCATACCAGGTGAAGGCCCACGTGCTGGGCACGCCCGTCGGCGACGACGAGCTGATTTACCAGGAGGACGACGTCGCGATGTGGCTCGGCTTCGAGCTCTCCGCGGACCGGCGCCACCTGGTGCTGGGCATCGGCTGCTCCGAGTTCAGCGAGACCCGGCTGCTGCGCTTCGACGCGCCCGAGGCCGGGCTGACGACCGTCATCCCCCGTGCCGAGCGGATCCTGTACGAGGCGGAGCCGTTCCTGCTGGAGGGCGGTGAGACCATTCTGCTGACCCACAACAAGGACGCCATCAACTCGATGGTCTCGCTCGTGGACCCGGCCGAACTCGCCAAGCCGGCGGCCGAGCAGCAGTGGCGGACCGTCGTCGAACACTCCGACCAGGTGCGCGTCAACGGCGCCGGCGTGACCTCCACCCACCTGGTGCTGTCCATCCGCAAGGACACGATCGAACGGGTGCAGGTCCTGCCGCTGGCTGGACTGGGGACCCCGGCGCAGGGCGCCCCCGTGGAACCGGCCTTCGACGAGGAGCTCTACACGGCGGGCGTTGCCGGCTCCGACTACGAAGCCCCGGTGATCCGGATGGGCTACACCTCCTACTTCACGCCGTCACGCGTTTACGACTTTGTGCTCCCGACGGCGGAGCTGCCCGCCGGCGAACTGCTGCTGCGCAAGGAGAGCCCGGTGCTGGGCGGATACTCGTCCGCGGACTATGTCGCCACCCGGGAATGGGCGGTCGCTTCCGACGGGACGCGCATCCCGCTCTCGGTGCTCCGGCACGTGTCCGTGGCGCAGGATTCGACGGCGGCCGGCCTGGTGTACGGCTACGGCTCCTACGAGCTGAGTATGGATCCGGGCTTCGGCATTCCCCGGCTCTCGCTGCTGGACCGCGGCATCGTGTTTGTGATTGCGCATATCCGCGGCGGCGGCGAACTGGGCCGGCACTGGTACGACGACGGCAAAAAGCTGCACAAGATGAACACCTTCACCGACTTCATTGCGGCCACCGACTGGCTCGCCGGCTCCGGCTGGGTGGACCCGGCCCGGATCGCGGCCATGGGCGGCTCTGCCGGCGGGCTGCTGATGGGCGCGGTGGCCAACCTGGCGCCGGAGAAGTACGCGGCGGTTGTCGCAGCCGTGCCGTTCGTGGACGCGCTGACCACCATCCTGGACCCGGAACTGCCGCTCTCCGCGCTGGAGTGGGAGGAATGGGGCAACCCGATCACGGATCCGGAGGTCTACAGGTACATGAAGTCGTACACCCCCTATGAGAACGTCCGGGCGGCGGCGTATCCCAAAATCGCCGCGGTGACGTCGTTTAATGACACACGCGTGCTGTACGTGGAGCCGGCCAAGTGGGTGCAGCGGCTGCGCGAGGTGAACACCGGCAGCGAGCCGATCGTGATGAAGATCGAAATGGAGGGCGGCCACGGCGGCGCCTCCGGCCGGTACGTGCAGTGGAAGGAGCGCGCCTGGGACTATGCCTTCGTCGCGGACTCCCTTGGCGCCACGGAACTGCTGCCGGGCGCCGGGCTGAAGTAGCCCCAGGTTTGATCGATTGCTCCGTAGGCGCCCTTTTGGACCCCCATAAGGGCGCCGACGGAGCAATCGCCGGGCTGCCCGGGGGGCGGAACATACCCAAATTTGATCATCATGCTTACTATTGACCTGCACTAGGCACGTCGGTGGAGACACTGCTCACTGGGGGCAGCAGCAACCGTGCCGGAACTGGAGTCAACCGTGAGTACTGAACCAGCAATGAACGCCCTGTCCGACGAGGAACTGATGTCCGAGGCTGCCACCGCGCTGCCCGACAAGGAAGTGGCCTCCGTCCTGGACCTGAATGCCGACCTGAACCTGGGCATCGAAGCCGCCGCGCCGATCGACCTGGCCGTCGCGGCCAACGCCAACGTCGCCGCACCCATCGACGCCGCCGCATCGGCGAACATCCTCTCCGCCGGTTCGGAGTCGCAGGCCCTCTCCGACCAGGGCGTCATCATCAACCAGGGCATCGTCGCCGACGCCAACGCGACCTCCGTCCAGGACAGCGGCATCGACCAGGCCTCCGGTTCCGACGCGCCCACGGCCACTACCGGCGATGCCGGGACCGCCGACGGCGCCACCACCCCGACCGACGCCGGCGGCACGCTCGACGGCGCTGTGGACGGGACGCTGGACGGCGCCACGGACGCTCTTCCTGACGGCACGGCGCCCGACCTTGGCGCGCTGCCGACCGACGCTGCCGGGGCCCTCAACGGCAACCTCCTCAACGTCGACGTCAACCTCGACGCCAACGCCGGCATCACTGCGCCGATCAACGGCGCCGTCGCCGCCAATGCCAACGTTGCGGCCCCGATCGACGCTGCGGTCGCTGCCAACATCGGCTCGATCGACAGCGATTCCTACGCCGTCTCGCAGCAGGACGCGATCATCAACCAGAACATCGAGGGCGAGGCTGCGGCCTCGGCCGATCAGCAGTCGAACATCCAGCAGTAGCCGCTCAGTGACTACCTTGCACGGCGGGCCGTCCGCGCAGGACGGCCCGCCGGCCCCTGCCGCCGCCAATACCCTGCCGCCCCCCGCCCTGGCCGAAGGCGTCCAACTGCTCGGCGAGACGAAGGGCTCCGGCTACAAGCAGGCACCGTCGCTGGTCCGCCGCGCCGACGGACAGACGCTGCAGTTGACCCGCCTGCTCTACCTGGTGCTGGAGGCTGTGGACGGACGCCGCAGTTTGGAGGAGATTGCACAGCACGCCGGCAGCGCGTACGGCAAGCAGGTCAGTTCCGGGAACGTCCAGACCCTGATCGAGTCCCAGCTGCTGCCCTTGGGCCTGCTGCGGCTGGCCGACGGCTCCCAGCCGGCGGTCAAGAAATCCAACCCGCTCCTGGGCATGCGGTTCCGGTACTCCGTCACGGACCCGGAACGCACCCGCAAGCTCACCGCACCGTTTGCAATGCTGTTCAATCCGCTGATTGTCGTGGCCGTGACCGCCGCCTTCCTCGCCACCTGCTGGTGGGTGCTGATGGTCAAGGGACTTGCCTCGGCCACGCACGAGGCCTTCGCGAACCCCGGGCTGGTGTTGTTGATTCTGCTGGTAACCGTGCTCTCGGCCGGCTTCCACGAATTCGGCCACGCTGCGGCGGCCCGGCGCGGCGGCGCCACGCCCGGTGCCATGGGCACCGGCCTGTACCTGATGTGGCCCGCGTTCTACACCGACGTCACCGACTCGTACCGGCTGGGCCGGGCCGGCCGCCTCCGCACGGATGTGGGCGGCCTGTACTTTAATGCCATCGTGGCTGTGGCCATCATGGGCGTCTGGTGGGCCACCGGCTTCGACGCGCTGCTGCTGGTGGTGGTCACGCAGATCCTGCAGATGGTCCGGCAGTTGATGCCCATGGTCCGCTTCGACGGCTACCACATCCTCGCCGGCGCCACCGGGGTCCCGGATCTGTTCCAGAGGATCAAACCGACCCTCCTGGCCCTGGTCCCCTGGCGTAGGACGGATCCCGAGGCCCAGCTGCTCAAGCCCTGGGCCCGCGCCGTCGTCACCGTCTGGGTGCTGGTCACGGTACCCCTGCTGGTGTTCAGCCTGGTCACCATGGTCATTGCCCTGCCGAGGATCCTGGGCACCGCCTGGGATAACGGCTGGAAGCAGCAGGCCATGCTCACCCACAGCGCAGCCAACGGCGACTTTGCCGACGCGGCCGTGCGTGTGCTGGCGATCATCTGCATCGGGCTGCCCATCCTGGGCATCTTCTACATCCTGCTGCGCACCGCGCGGCAACTAATCAGCAGCCTCTGGCAAAAGACGCAGGGCAAGGCGCTGCAGCGCGGCGCGGCGATGGCCGCCGTCGTAGCTGTCGCCGCGGGCCTCGCGTGGGCTTGGTGGCCCGGTGCCGAAAGCTACCGCCCTGTCCAGCCCTATGAACGGGGCACCCTGGGCGACATCACCACCGCTGTTTTCCCCTCGGCCTCGTCCGACCGGATGAAGGAAGGCCAGGCCGGACGGACCGTGGCGCTCTGGCCGCAGGGTGCCCGTAAACCGACCCGCGAGGACCCGCAGTTGAGCATGGTGCTCGTGCCGCGGGAGGGGTCAGCCCCGGCCGGCGGATCCGGCACCACGCCGACGGCCCCCTCCTGGGTATTCCCCTTCGACAAACCGGCCGCTCCTGCGGAAGGCGGCAACCAGTCGCTGGCGGTCAACACCACGGACGGCTCCGTGGTCTATGACGTCGCGTTCGCGCTGGTCTGGGCCGAGGACGGGGAGGACGTCCGCAACCGGAACGAGGCCTACGCCTTCGCCAGTTGCAAGGACTGCGCCGCCGTCTCGGTGGGGTTCCAGGTGGTGCTGATCGTGGGGCAGGCTGATGTGATCGTTCCGGAGAACCTCTCCGCGGCGGCCAACAACAACTGCCTCCGGTGCCTGACTTACGCCCTGGCCAGCCAGCTGGTCCTCACCCTGGACGGGCCGTTGAGCCCGGAGGGCGTGTCCCGGCTGAACGCGCTGTGGCAGCAAATTGCCGAGTACGGGCGGAACCTGCAGAATGTCCCGCTCGCGGAGATCCAGGGCACATTGAGTGGGTTCAAGGAACAGATCATGGAGATCGTCCGAACGGATCCCAGCGCCACGCCCGCCGGTGCTGCCACGCCGACGGCGCCGGCACCGGTTTCCCCGACGGCGCCGTCGCCGGCTTCCCCGGGGGCCACACCGTCGCCCACACAATCGCCGACGTCCGGCGTCACGGAACAGCCCGCACCGGCCGAAACGCTGGCGCCGGACCCCGGCCAGCCGACCGGCGGCGCCACCGAGTCCGCCCCGGATACCGGGGAGGACGCCGCACCGGAGACCACCGCGTCGTCGCCTGCGCCGGAAACCACCGCACCGACGGCCGGCCCTTAGCGGGGCTGCCGGGCCGCTCGACCCAGTCCCGACCACCGATTGCTCCGTAGGCGCCCTTTTGGACCCCCATAAGGGCACCTGCGGAGCAATCGCAGGGTTATCCGGCCTGCGCGCGACCCGGACACCGGGCCGCCCATTCGTCGGCGAGGATCGCGTATACGACCTCGGTGGCCCACTGGCCCTTGTAATGCCACTTGTCCACCTGGGTCGATTCCAGCCGCATGCCGAGGCGTTTGCACAGGGCGGCGGAAGCGGTATTGAGGGCGTCCAGCTTGGCGTCGATCCGGTGGAAGCCCAAGTCCTCGAAGCCCAGCCTCAGCATCTCGGCGGCCGCCTCCGCCGCATACCCTTTCCCGCGGGCCGCCGGGGCCAGGCTCCAGCCCACCTCGGCCTGGCCACAGCCGGGCAGCCACTTGAGCACCACCTCCCCCAGCAGTCCGGGTGAGTCCGCGGCCTCGATGGCCAGCGCCACCCAGTCGCCTTCCTTCTCGAATTCAAAGTTGGCGTATTTGCCCACGTATTCCATCGACTGGGTGTAGCTCTTGGCCTCCCGCGGCAGGAAGCGGGCAGTCTCGGGCAGCGAGTGGTAGGCGTGGAAGGCCGCCAGGTCCCCGGCCTCGAAGCGGCGCAATACCAACCGCTCGGTCCGCAGGGGCAGGTTCAGTTCGGTCATGCCCCCAGCCTATGACCCGTTTCCCCGTCGATTGCTCCGTAAGCGCCGTTCTGGGCGCCCTGAAGGGCGGTTAGGGAGCAACCGATGAATGGGCGACGACGGCGGCCGTCGCCTCCGCGATCGCGCGTTCCTCGTCCGTCGGCACGACGAGCACCGGCAGCGCCGACCCCGGCGTCGAAATTACCCGCGGTTCCTTGGACCGCTCACGGTTCAGCCCGGCGTCGAGCTCCACGCCCAGCGCCCCCAGCCGCTCCGCGACAAGGTTGCGGAACTGGTGCGAGTTTTCACCGATTCCGGCCGTAAAGACCAGCGCCTTCGCGCCGCCGACGGCCACGTGGTAGCCGCCGATGTACTTCGCCAGCCGGTAGGAAGCCACGGCCAGCGCCATCGCGGACCTGGCGTCGCCGCCCTCCGCCGCTTCGACGACCGAGCGCATGTCGTTGTTCCCGGCGAGGCCCTTCAGCCCGGACTGGCGGTTCAGCATCGAATCGATGTCCTCGGCGGACCAGCCGGCCCGGCCCAGGAAGACCAGGATGGAGGGGTCCAGGTCGCCGGAGCGGGTGCCCATCACCAGGCCTTCCAGCGGGGTGAAGCCCATCGAGGTGTCAATGGACTTGCCGCCGCGGATGGCGGTAACCGAGGCACCGTTGCCGAGGTGGGCGATCACGGCATCGAACTCCTCCACCGGCAGGTCCAGCAGCGCCGCGGCCCGGTGCGCCACGTACTCATGCGAGGTGCCGTGGAAGCCGTAGCGCCGGATGCCGTGGTTGGTGTAAAGCTCGTCCGGCACGGCGTAGCGCCACGCGTACTCGGGCAGGGTGCGGTGGAAGGCGGTGTCGAAGACGGCCACCTGCGGCAGTTGCGGCCATTTCTTGCTGATGGCGCGGATGCCGAGGACATTGGCCGGGTTGTGCAGCGGCGCCAGCGGGTTCAGCCGTTCAATGGCGCGGGTGATCTCATTGTTGACCAGCACAGGTTCGGAAAAGCGTTCGCCGCCGTGCACCACGCGGTGGCCCACGGCGTCCAGCGGCCGGTCGCCCAGCGCCTCGTGGATCGCCCCGTCCACTTGTTCCAGAGCCTCGGCGTGGTCGCGGGGGCCCTCGATCTCGCCGTCGCCGTCACCGCCGTTGCCCATCCCGATCTTCTCGACCAGCCCCTCGGCGAGGACGCTGCCCGCTTCGACGTCGCGGACCTGGTACTTGAGCGAGGACGAGCCTGAGTTGATGACGAGCACGAGCATGGGGCCTCCTAAGCCTTGGCGTCGACGGGCTGATCGGTGGTTTGCCCTGCGGCCGGTTCGGCGGCCGGCTGCACCGACTGGGCCTGGATCGCCGTGATGGCGACCGTGTTCAGGATGTCGTCCACGGTGCAGCCGCGGGACAGGTCGTTGACCGGCTTGCGGAGCCCCTGCAGCACGGGCCCGACGGCGACCGCACCGGAGGACTGCTGGACGGCCTTGTAGGTGTTGTTGCCGGTGTTCAGGTCCGGGAAGATGAACACGGTCGCCTGCCCGGCCACGGACGAGCCGGGCATCTTGGACTCGCCGATGGCGGCGTCGACCGCGGCGTCGTACTGGATGGGGCCCTCCACCGCGAGGTCCGGGCGCCGCTGGCGCACCAGTTCGGTGGCCTCGCGGACCGCGTCAACCGCTTCGCCGGCCCCGGAGCCGCCGGTGGAGTAGGAGAGCATTGCCACCCGCGGTTCGACACCGAACTGGGCCGCGGTTTCGGCCGAGGCCAGGGCGATGTCCGCGAGCTGTTCCACGTTGGGTTCGGGGTTGACGGCGCAATCTCCGTAGACCAGCACCCGGTCCGGCATCAGCATAAGGAACACCGAGGAGACGATCTTGACGCCCTCGCGGGTCTTGACGAACTCGAGCGCCGGCCGGATGGTGTGCGCCGTCGTGTGCGCGGCCCCGGAGACCATGCCGTCCACCACGCCGAGCTGGACCATCATGGTGCCGAAGTAGCTTTCGTCCTGCATCACCTCGAGCGCTTTCGCCAGGTCCACGCCCTTGTGCGCACGCAGTTCCGCGTACTTCTGGGCGAAGCCCTGCCGCAGCTCGGAGGTGGCCGGGTCCACGATGTTGATGCCGGTCAGGTCGATTCCCTGCGTGGCGGCGAGCTCACGGACCACGGACTCGCGGCCCAGCACGGTGAGCTCGCAGACGTCGCGGCGGTGCAGGATCTCCGCGGCCCGCAGGATCCGGACGTCCGTGCCCTCCGGCAGGACAATGTGGCGGCGCTGCGAGCGGGCCCGTTCGATCAGGTCGTGCAGGAACCGCAGCGGTGTCATCCGTTCCGGCCGCGGCAGGTGCAGCCGCTCCAGCAGTTCCGCCTCGTCCACCCGTTTGGCCCACAGGCCCAGCGCGGACGCGACCTTGCGGCGGTGGCCGGACCAGATCTCGCTGCGCACCTCGGAGACCCGTTTGGCGGTGACGTAGGTGTCGTCCGGGGCGGCGAAGATCGGGAACGGGGCCTGCGCCAGCAACGAGTAGATGGTGGGGTCCGGGGCCAGCCCGCCGGTCAGGATGAGCGCCGACGGCACCGGGAACTCCGGCGAGAACGAGGATGCGAGGCAGGCCACCAGCACGTCCGCCCGGTCACCGGGAACGATCACCAGCGCGCCGTCGTCGAGCACGTGCAGGAAGTTGGCCACGTTCATGGCCGCCACCTTGACCGAGTGCACGTCGCGCTCCAGGTCCGGCAGGCCGGCCACCTGGCCGAGGCCCAGCGCGGACGCGACCTCGCCGGTGGTGGGCCGCGCGATGTCCTCCAGTTCGGGGAAGACGTACACGGGGCGGCCGGAGGCGCCCGGGCGGACCGCCGCGGCGATCTGCTCCAGGTCCTTGGGATCGGCGCGGTTGACCATGATCGCGAGCAGGGCGCACCGCTCGGCGAGGAGTTCCTTGCGGGCCACTTCGACGGCGTCCGCGGTTTCGGCCACGGTGCGGCCCCTTGCCCCGACGACGGCGACCATCGGCGCCGCGAGGTTGTTGGCGAGCCGGGCGTTGAGGTCGAATTCGACGGCAGCGTCTTGGCCGGTCAGGTCCGTGCCCTCGATGATCACCACGTCGCAGTGCCGGGACATCTCCGCGAAGATCTCGACGCAGCGGGAGTCGATCTCCTCACGTTTTCCTTCCGCCAGGAGGCCGCGGACCTCGGCGAAGGTCAGGCCTGCGCGGCAGCGTTCGTCGTCGAGGTCGAAGCGGGACTTCATCAGCGCGACCATCGGGTCGGCGTCGGCGTGGCCGTGGACCACCGGTTTGAAGAAGCCGATGCGGTCCGCGTGCCGGTGGAGCGTGTCCGCCAGGCCCAGGGCTATGAGCGACTTACCGGATCCCGGGGTCGTCGCGCTGACATATATTCCTTTGGCCATGTGTCCCAGCATACTTACACCCCTTGACAGCGGGCACCCGAATGGGATTACCTAATGAACATTCGGTAAATAAAGCTGGAGGCAACGACGCATGGCTGAACTGACGGTTTCCGGTGGCACCCACCCCGTCCTGAAAGACGACTACGCCTCCGAATGGATGGGCATTGAGGTTCTGGCGCTCGACGACGGCCACGCCACCATCCGGATGCCGCTCCGGCAGGAAATGCTCAACGGTTTCGGCATGGCCCACGGCGGAATGATCTTCGCCTTCGGGGACACCGCGTTCGCTCTCGCCTGCAATCCGGTAAAACCGGGCCCGGCCGACGCGGGGTCCATCACTGTCGCTTCCGGCGTCGACATCAACTTCATCAAGCCGGCCTTCCGCGGTCAGATCCTCACCGCCGTCGCCAACCACCGCGCCAGCACCGGCCGCAGCGGCCTCTACGATGTCCAGATCTACGCCGCCGACCCCGGCCCCGCGCAGAGCGCTGACGGCGCTCCCGCAGGGGCACACCCCACCACAACGCTCCCGGGCGGGCTACCCGCCGACGTCCCCCCGGGCGAACTCATCGCCGAGTTCCGCGGCCGCAGCCGCACCATCTCCAAGAAATAGAAATAGGGACCCAGATGACCACCCCCATCGCCGAATCTGCCCTCGCCCCCAGCGACGCCGTCCTGGACCGCGAAGAGACCATTTCCCGCGACGAGCTGGAGGCTTTGCAGCTCAGCCGCCTGCAGCACACCGTGGCGTACGCCTATGACCGCGTTCCCCTGTACAAGCGCAAGTTTGATGAGGCCGGCGTGCACCCGACGGACCTCCACGAGCTCTCGGACCTTGGGAAGTTCCCGTTCACCACCAAGGAAGACCTCCGGCTCGAGTACCCCTTCGGAATGTTCGCCGTGCCGCAGCACGAGGTGGCCCGGATCCACGCGAGTTCCGGCACCACCGGCCGCGCCACCGTGGTGGGTTACACCAAGAAGGACCTCGCTGACTGGGCCAAGCTGGTGGCCCGTTCGCTGCGTGCCTCCGGCGTCCGGCCGGGCATGAAGGTCCATAACGCTTACGGCTACGGCCTGTTCACCGGCGGCATGGGCGCCCACGCCGGTGCCGAGGCGCTGGGCTGCACCGTCATCCCGATCTCCGGCGGCCAGACCGAACGCCAGATCACGCTGATCCAGGACTTCAAGCCGGACGCGATCCTGGCCACCCCGACGTACCTGTTGACCATCGCGGACGCCATGATGAAGCAAGGCATCGACCCGGCCTCCACCTCGCTCAAGTACGCGGTACTCGGCGCCGAGCCGTGGACCGAGGAAATGCGGCACGAGCTCGAAGTGATGATGAACATCAAGGCCTGCGACATCTACGGCCTTTCCGAGGTCATGGGCCCCGGCGTCGCCGGCGAAGCCGTGGAAACCCAGGACGGCAGCCACATCTGGGAGGACCACTTCCGCCCCGAGATCGTCGACGCCTTCGACCCCTCCGTGGTCCTCGGCGACGGCGAACCCGGCGAGCTGGTCTTCACCTCGCTCACCAAGGAAGCCCTGCCGATCATCCGCTACCGCACGAAGGACCTCACCCGGCTGCTGCCCGGCACGGCCCGCCCGGCACACCGCCGGATGGGCCGCATCACCGGCCGCAGCGACGACATGATCATCCTGCGCGGCGTGAACCTGTTCCCCTCGCAGATCGAGGAAATCGCACTGCGCATCCCGGAGCTCAGCCCGCACTTCCAGCTGGAACTCACCCGCCCGGAAGGCCAGCGGATGGACCAGTTGACGGTCAAGATCGAGCGCCGCGAGGCCGTCACGGTCGAGGGCAGCGCGGCGGCGGCGAAGGTGCTGCAGCAGCAGATCAAGATCCACGGCGGCTCCTCCTGCACCGTCGACGTCGTAGATCCCGGTTCGCTGGAGCGCTCCAACGGCAAGCTGCGCCGGATTTACGACCTGCGCCCGAAGGCCTGACCGGCTCGGGCTTGTTCCGCCACCGGGCCGGCCCGGCAGCTGTGACCTCCCGGGCCACGGCTGCCGGGCCGACCGACCGTTCATGAGAAACTAGCGAGTATGCCCAGCACAGGAACCACCACCAAGCGCGGCCGCCCCGGCTATGACCAGCAGTCGGTGCTGCTGATCGCCGTCGACGTCTTCAACCGCCACGGCTACGACGCCACCTCGATGGGCATCCTCGCCGAGAATCTGGGCATCTCAAAGTCCGCGATCTACCACCACGTGCCGTCCAAGGGCGATCTCCTCAAACTCGCCCTCGACCATGCCCTGGGCGGCCTTGAGGCCATCCTCGACCGGCCCGAGGCGCAGACCGGCACCGCCGAAGCCCGGCTTGAGTTCGTGGTCCGCGAGACCATCTCCGTCCTGGTGGAACGGCTGCCGTTCGTCACCTTGCTGCTGCGGTTGCGCGGCAACACCGAAATCGAGCGTGACGCGCTGGAACGCCGGCGCACCTTCGACCACAAGGTGGCGGCACTCATTTCCGAGGCCCGCGATGAGGGTTCGCTGCGCCAGGACATTGATCCGCGCACTGTCACCCGGCTGCTGTTCGGCACCATCAACTCGATCGTTGAGTGGTACAAGCCGGGCGGTTCGCTCTCCCCCGCGAAGCTGGCCGACGACGTCATCACCATGGCTTTCCACGGCCTCCACGTCCCCAGCCAGGCCTGACGCCCCCACCCCGGGGGTATCCAGTCCGTCCGGGGGACTTTGACGGTTGCTGGACGTTATCCACCGCCACGCCTCGGCGGGTCCGTGTCAATGTGCCCCCGCAAGGCCGGGGAATCCGTTCGCGGCCACGAACCAGCACATGTACAGCAGCACCGCGGACAGCGGGAGCACGGCCAGCCCGAGCAGGATCGAGTAGTCCCTGGCGCGGAGCAACGCGGCCAGGTTGACCGCCAGCGTGGCGGCCACCACGAGGGCCTGGAAAATGCTGTTCGCGACCACCGCCCGGGGCGACTCGAACATGCCGCCGGCACCCACCAATAACGTCACGAGGTACCAGGACGGCAGAACCCAAACCGGGAAGGCGACCATTGCGAGATCCAGGACCAGAGCCACGTTGCCCACAGGGGTGCGTGGCAGCCAGGCGATTTTGCGGCCGCGCGCCCTGGACGACGCCGTCACGGGGCCGCTGCGCCCTGGGCCGTGGTGAGCCGGCCGAGGTAACACATCAGCGTAGCCGACAGCAGCCGGACGACGCGACGGTTCCGGGTTTCGGATGCCGGCCGGGAAGACGAAACAGTCATGTCTGCACGCCTCGCCTCCGCCGTCCGGGAGTCCGGTTTCAAGCTACACCCGGGATGCAGCAGCGGGACAGGACCCGGAGGCCCTAGCGCGGACATGGAACAGCGCCCCGGAAGGCCGGGACGCTGTTCTGCAATTCCGTTCCGCGGACTGGTAAGCCAGGCGCCGCCGCTCAGAGCTGGTAGTCGGCTGCCGTGGTGATGTTTTCGTGCACGCAGAGAATGTTGTGCTCGGAGTCCATGAACCATGCGCACTTTTCGGAATCCGTGGTGCAAATGTGGTTCTCCGTCTTGAGATCGGGGAGATCGTAATCCTGGAACGTGACGCCCTTGGCTTCCATCTCCTTGACGGTGCGTTCGATCTCGCTGACTTCGAAACTCAGGGTGGTGTGCTCTGAATGCTTTCCATCCTTGACAGGCATCAGCTGCAGCATGGGGCCGCCTTCTGAGCCAAAGAGTTCGCTTCCGTCGTCTGCCACGCCACGGTGCGGGAGCCCCAAGGTGTCCGCATAGAAATGCCGGGCACGCGCTGCATCATCGACTGGCAGGACTGTTGTGGCTTTATTCAGTACTAGGGACATTTCGCCACCTCCTACGAGCATGATTTTACGCCGCCGTCGGGTGCAAAGAGCCCGCCAACCGCGAACCGAACACCCGACGCTCCCTCACCTCCGGCCGCCCAACCGACGACGCTCCCGCACTGGATGAGGGAGCGTCGTCAACGGAACCGCAGGAGGTGAGGGAGCGTCGTCAACGGAACCACAGGAGGTGAGGGAGCGTCGGAGGGGCCTACTTCTCAACGAGGGTCAGCACGTCGTAGGTGGCCACGATCTCGTCGTTCTGGTTGGTCAGGACCGCGTCCCAGGCCACCTCGCCGTACTCGTCGGTCTCGCGCGGGGTGATTTTCTTGGCCGTCAGCGTGACCCGGATGGAGTCTCCGGCCGCGACCGGCGTGATGAAGCGCAGGTTTTCCAGGCCGTAGTTCGCCAGCACCGGACCCGGCGCGGGCTCCACGAACAACCCCGCGCCCCAGGCCAGCAGCAGGTAGCCGTGCGCCACGATGCCGGGGAAGAACGGGTTGGCCTCCGCCGCTTCCTGGTTGGTGTGGGCGTAGAAGGTGTCGCCCGTGGAGTTCGCGAACTTGGTGATCTCCTCCAGCGAGACCTCGCGCAGCTCCGAGCGGATGGCGTCGCCGATGTGCAGCGTGCTCAGGTGCTTCCGGAACGGGTGCTGGCCCTCGGTCTCGAGCGTGAAGTTGCGGTCCGCGCCGGTGTGCCAGACGCCCGTGACGGCCGTGAGCATGTTGGGCGAGCCCTGGATGGCGGTGCGCTGCATGTGGTGCATGACCGAGCGGATTCCGCCCAGTTC
Organism: Arthrobacter sp. SD1074B; assembly: GCF_056780195.1. NCBI lineage: Bacteria > Bacillati > Actinomycetota > Actinomycetes > Micrococcales > Micrococcaceae > Arthrobacter > Arthrobacter sp. SD1074B. The sequence goes on from NZ_JBRAZT010000001.1 coordinate 3,257,570, forward strand.
CTCGCCGCCGCCGGCGCGGCCGGGGCCGCCGTGGACCAGGTGCGGGACCGGGGAGCCGTGGCCGGTGGAGCTGCGGGCGTCCTCGCGGTTGAGCATGAGCACGCGGCCGTGGTGGGCTGCGATGCCGGTGACGAGTTCGCGGGCCACGGCCGGATCGTTGGTGCAGACCGAGGCGACCAGCGAGCCGCCGCCGCGGGCGGCGAGGCGGACGGCGTCGGCGAGGTCGGTGTAGCCGATCACCGAGGAGACCGGGCCGAAGGCTTCGAGCGAGTGGACTTCTTCGGCTTCCGGGTCGGCCCAGCTCAGCAGCACCGGGGACATGAATGCGCCGTCCTCGACGACGCCTACGCTCCCGTCCGCGCTGGTGACCTTCGGCGAATCGATGGTGCCGTACGCCAGCTCGCCGCCGGCGTCGAGCATCGACTGGACGGCGGCGCGCACGTCGGCGAGCTGCTCACGGGAGGCGAGGGCGCCCATCGTGACGCCCTCGGCGCGCGGGTCGCCGAGCACGACGCGTTCGGTGATCCGCTCCCCCACGGCGGCGACGACGTCGGACACCAGTTCCTGCGGCACGATCGCGCGGCGGATCGACGTGCATTTCTGGCCGGCCTTGGCGGTCATCTCGGTGACGAGGGACTTGATGAACGCGTCGAATTCCGGCGTGCCCCTCACAGCGTCCGGGCCTAGGATGGCGGCGTTGAGCGAGTCGGTCTCGGAGGTGAAGCGCACCCCGCCCTTGACCACGTTGGGGTGGGACTTGAGCGTGTTGGCGGTGGACGCGGACCCGGTGAAAGCAACGAGGTCACGGTAGTCCAGGTGGTCCAGCAGGGTGCGGACGGAGCCCGAGACGAGCTGCAGCGAGCCCTGGGGCAGGATGCCGGATTCGTCGATCGCCTTCACGACGGCCGCGGCGACGTAGCCGGTGGGGGTGGCGGGCTTGACGATAGTGGGGACGCCCGCAATGAAGGCCGGGGCAAGCTTTTCGAGCATGCCCCAAACCGGGAAGTTGAAGGCGTTGATCTGCACGGCGACGCCCGGGATCCGGGTGTAGATGTGCTCGCCGGCGAAGGACCCATCCTTCGAGAGCACCTCCATCGGGCCGTCCACCACCACCTGGGCGTTGGGCAGCTCGCGCCGGCCCTTGGAGCCGAAGGTGAACAGCACGCCGATGCCGCCGTCGATGTCGATCATCGAGTCGATCTTGGTGGCGCCGGTCTGCGCGGACAGCGCGTAGAACTCCTCGCGGCGGCCGTTGAGGTACTGGGCCAGCTCCTTGAGCTTCAGGGCCCGCTGGTGGAAGGTCAGTTTGCCCAGTTCGGCCTGCCCGGTGGTGCGCCCGTAGTCGACGACGGCGGCAAGGTCCAGGCCCTCGGTGCTCACCCGTGCCAGGAGCTCACCGGTGCTGGCGTCCAGGACGGAGGCTGCGCCGGACGCGGACGCGGCGTCGGGGGTCCACCACGAGTTCCGGATGAAGCTGGGGACGATCTCGACGGTGCCTACAGAAGGTTCCGGAGCTGTTGTGGTGGTGGTCATCGTTGACGGGTCCTTCCAACGCGGGGCAAGATCAACACGGCCAGAGCATTACTGACCGTCCGTTCGGTAATATGTCTACAGTACATGAATGAGCCCTGCGGCACACTAGTAGCGGCAGGACCGGACGGCCCGTGACAGGCCAGAGCACCAGAGGAGACGCTATGACGCCCGACCCCCGCAGTACCGAGCTGTGGAAGATCACGCTTGGGGAACTGGACGAGAAGATGGGGGTCAAAATCATCGAGCAGTCGGTGGAACGCGTTGTGGCCACCATGCCGGTGGAGGGAAACCGCCAGTCCTTCGGGCTGTTGCACGGCGGCGCCTCGCTCGCCGTGGGCGAAGCCGTGGGTTCCTGGGCCTCGGTGATCCACGCCAGCACGCTGGGCAAGACGGCGGTGGGCGTGGACGTCTCAGCCACGCACCACAAGTCCGCCCGCGAGGGGATCGTCACGATCACAGCCACCCCGATCCACCTCGGCAGCACGGTGACGACCCACGAGGTGCTGATCACCAACGAGGCCGGCGACCGGCTCTGCACTCTGCGGATCACCAACCTGCTGCTGGACCGCAAGGGCTGACCGTTTTAAGCAAAAGTTCCCACCGGCTGCATCTAAAGCGGGTCCCCGGCCGGTAGTAACGGTGTAAGCAAATCACCGCCCGAATCCGGGCAACTCAACGAGGAGTTTGAAATGCGCAAAACCGTTTATGCCGCCGGCGCCGTGTCGATGGTGGCCGCCCTCGCTTTCGCCGCCCCGGCCCAGGCCGGCGGGAAGCACGACGGCGGCAGGCACCACGGCGACGATGCCGTCCTCTCCGTCCTGCACGGCGTTCCCGGTCTCACCGTGGACGTGTGGGTGAACGGCAAGCTCACCCTGGACGACTTCAAGCCCGGCAAGCTCGCAGGCCCGCTGAAGCTCGAGGGAGGCAGCTACAAGATTGCCGTCACGGCCGCCAACGCCAAGAGTGCCGACGACGCGGTGATCGGCCCCGTCGAGGTCAAGCTCAGGGAGGGACGGAACTACACCGCTGTTGCCCATCTTGACGAGGACGGGGATCCCACCGCCACCCTGTTCAAGAACGACACCTCGCCCAGCCCCCGGGACCAAGGCAAGCTGACGGTCAGGCACGTAGCGGCCGCGCCCGCCGTGGACGTCCTTGCCGGCAAGACTGCCGTCATCGAGGATCTGACGAACCCGGACCAGGAAGTGCTAACGCTGAAGGCCGGGACCGTGTCCGCCTCGGTGGCGGCCGCCGGGACCACCAAACCCCTGATCGGCCCGGCTGACATTCCAGTTACCAAGGGCAAGAACACGATTGTGTACGCCTGGGGCAGCCTCAAGAAGGGCACCCTCGGCGTTGCGGTCCAGATAGTCGACTCGGACAAGTGGCGGGACCACGGCCGGCACGGCCGCAAAGCCGAACATTGAGCCGAAGCCTGGCTTCCGGGCTGACGCGGGGCCTCCGTCCCTAGCGGACGATGCGCCGCCGCGCTCCGGCCACCTGGACTCCGATAAGGAGGACGGCGCCCAGCAGCATCGCGACGGCGGCAAGGGCTGCTGTCGTCAGGATCGTCCCGGCCCCGGTGTCCGCGAGTTGGCCGGAGCCGGCCGTAACCACAATGGGCGCGTCCGCATGGGTCGCTGCGGCCGGGGCCGCCGAAGCGGCAGGGCCCGCCGGGACCCCCGGGACGGAGGCGTGAGCCGGAGGGCCGGGGGGCCCGGCGGGGTCAGCGGGGGTTCCGGGCTCCACCGGGGCCGCCGGTGCGGCCAGGATGGTGAACGCCACCTGCCGCGGGGCCGAGGCGACCCCGTCGACCGACTGGGTCACGGACAAGGTATGGCGGCCCGGAGTCAGGTCGGCCGGGAAGGGAACGCTCCAGTGCCCTCCCGCCACCACCAGTTGCGGCAGCGCCAGGGCAACGGTCCGGGAACCGGCCGCCGCCCCGCTGCCGGCCTGCGCGGCCACGGGTGTTCCGTCAATCAGTACCCGCACCTCGGCGCCGTCGACGCCGGTTCCCTGGATGGTCCGGGGACGCGACCCGCTGCGGATTTGTGTGCCGTCGGGGATACCGGAGATCGCCGGGGCGGGCGGGCGGACCGTGAAGGTTGCCACGGCCGCGGGGCTGTCCGGCGTCCCGGCCGTTGAGAGCACGGCCGACACGTCCACCTTGCCGTAGGGCGCCGGGTGGTCCAGGCGCACCGTCCAGTGGCCGTCAAGTTGAACTGTTCCGGTGCCGGCCACGTCTCCGGACAACGTCACCGCCGCACCGGGTGTCCCGGTGCCGTCAATCCGGGTGAGGGAACCAACCGGGCCGCGGTTCGGCGTCGTCAGCGTGGGCGCGGCAAGGGCGGACGGGGCCACGGTCACCGCGAACGACGCCGGCGCCGACCGGCTGAAGCCGTTGATCGTCGTCGCCGTGAAGGTGAGCGGCCCGGCGGTCAGCGGAGCCGGGAACTGCCAGTTCCCCGAGCGCCCCACCGGGGCCTTAAGGGTCTGCCCGGCCAGGGCGTGCGGCCCCGTAATAGTGATGCGCACTGTGGTATTCGCCGGAAGCGAGGTGTTGGGTTCGGCCCGGACGGTGCCGGTAATCGGCTGGCCGGCCACCGCCTCGGCGCCGCCCGGGTTGCCAGCCGGCTTGCCGGCCAACTCGGGCGCGCTCAGGAAGAGCTGGAGCTGGACGCCGCCCGGTATGTGCGACATGGCATCCTCGAGGGAGGTCGCGACGGCGAAATTGGGAGCGCCCTGCGGTTCCCCCGCCGAGTGTGTGCCCACCGCGAAGTTGCCGCTGATCCAGGGTCCGCCGGAGTCTCCGCCGCTGGATGTGACGTCATAGGACAGGAAACCCTTGAAGGCGCGCAGGTCGCAGGGGCTGACCGGCACGCCGTTGGCGTCGGTACAGGTGGTCCCGGTGGTGGGATTACCGGCGGCGACGTAGATGCCGGTCTCGGCCACGCTGCCGCAGGACCACCCGTCGGTGCGGCCGGACCGGCAGACCGCCTGGCCTTGGTACGGCGCTGCCGTTCCGACGATCTTCACGGCGGTCCCTGCCGGGCTGGCCGGGTTTTCCCACGTGGTGGCGGAGGGCTGGACGTTGAGTCCCGGACGCAATCCCTTGAGGACGGCAATGTCCGTGCCGATGTTGCCGGGACTCGCCTCCGAGCCCGTGATGGGCGAGTTCTCCGGTCCGCCGAACTGGCTGAAGCCGAACGTCCCAAGCGGTTTGAGGGCAGCCGGAAGTGCCGTCGTCGCCCCTCCCGCGGGCGCCGCGGTGGGCGGCTCGAGGTCGGCGTTGACTGCCTTTCCGTCTTCGGCGCAGTGCCCGGCCGTCAGCACCAGCGGCAGGCCGCTCGGATCAAAGGCCCCGAAGCCGGCAGAGCAAATAGTCATGTTGTCGATCACATAGCCCTGGCCGCCGAACAGGTCATCTTCGGTCTTGATGGCTGTTCCCTTTTCAAGCAGCACGTTGGCGTACCGTGATACGAAGTCGGCGGGCGAGATTTTCCCGGGGGCCGGTTCCGCAGGCGAGGGGGCTCCCGGGTCCTGCGCTTCCGGGATGTTGGTGCCACCGGTGCGGATGATGAAGTGGCCGTCGGCGAAGGCTACAGCCTGCAGACCGGCCGGTCCCACCTCATGGACGTATGCCTGGAAGAGCTGTTCAGTGCTGCCGGCGACCAATTCCGGGGCCGCCTGGGCCTTGGCCAGCGGTGCGGACGGCGTGGGGCTATGCAGCGTGGGGGCGTGCAGCGTGAACTCGGCCGGCCCTGCGGAGTTGAGTTCGCCGATCCGGGCCTGGAGCTCCGCGCCCGAGCCTTCCACGACGATTTTTCCGTCCTGCAGCCGGATCCCGACGTAGCCCGGCAGCCCCCGGAGGCCGGGCGCGGCGTCGGCGGCCCGTTTGGCCTGCGCACCGGCGGCGTTGAACTCCTCAAGCGTCATACCCAGGTCCCGGCTGACCGCTTCGGCGAGTCCGGCGTCGCTGATGCCGGCTTGCGGGGACGGTGCAGCCGGCCGGAAGGGAGACGGTGCAGCCGGCGGGGAGGCAGACGGCGTAGCGGGCTTGGAGGGCCCGGCCTCTGCGAGGGCAGGGACGGCCAGCGACGACCCCGCGAGCGCGACGGCGGCCGCCGCCACGGCGCGCATCACCGACTGGTACCTGGGAGTCTTCACCCGGTTACTCTAGCGCCCCAGTTTGCGCAGGATGGCAGCCACCTCCGGGACCGTTACTCCATTGTGGCCCAAAAACTCCGGTGTCCGCACCTGCCGAACAAAACCCAGGAGGCTTTCCTGGCGCCGTTCAATCAGCGGCGTGAGGGCCTCTTCTGGCAAGTACCGCTCGTGCGGATGCGGGAGCCCGGAGACCCGGTGGTACTCGTTGATGCCCCGTACGGCGCGCTCGTACGCCAGGGCGATTTCGGCCTCCCCCGCGCCGCCAAGGTCCTGCAGCATGGCTGCCACCATTCCGCTGCGGTCACGGCCGGCCGAGCAATGGATCACGACGCCGCCGGGCGCTGCAGCCACCGCTTGGAAGACGGCTGCGAGTTTTCCGGGGAAGATCCTGGCGTTGTCCGCATAGGACGCGGGATCGTTCAGATAGGGAACGCAGAGCGCCCGGAATTCGCTGTTGCCGGGATCCTCGGTGGGGGCGTGGACGACGTCGAATGCGGCCAGGACCGCCTCGTTCACCGTCGGATCGGTGTCGCGGCGGCGGATTTCGTCCGGGTTGCGGAGGTCGATCACGGTCCGGACGCCGCCGTCGTACGCCTGCTGCCAGCCCGCCTCGGTGAGCCATTCCCGGCGGCCCATCCGGTACACGCTGCCGCCGATGTGCCACGCATTGACGGCCCCCTCCCAGTCCACCGCACCGGACTCCGCCTGGCCGGGTGCGTGGCCGCTGCGCGGGGCAGGATTCGTCATCTGGAAAGTTAAGCACACTCCGGCTCCGCTGCGCGGGGCGGATTCGGGGAACCCGGACACTTGGGACTATTGGCATGGGCCCGGAACCGGGCCGCCGCGTAGGGTGGCGGTGGACCTGGCAGCCGCCGGGCTCCTTTTCAGCCCCTGCCGTCCGGACTGGCACCCCGGCACGGCACGGATGCTGTACCTGCGTGCTATTGATGGGAACACCATGGGATGTCTGAAACTCCGGCGACGGCGGACGGCTCTGGCGGCCGGTCTCGCCACCCTGGCAATGGCGGTCAGTCTGGCGGCGGTCCCCGCGCAGGCCGCGGAGAAGACCAAGTACATCGCGCTCGGCGACTCCTACGCCGCCGGCCAGGGAGCGGGGCCGTACAAGAACGACACTTGTTACCGCAGCGAGAACTCGTACTCCGAGCTCGCGGCTGACTCCAAGGCCATCAAGCTGGTTACGAACGCGGCCTGCAGCGGCAAGACGACCCAGGAAGTGGTGGCCACCCAGCTGCGTCAATTGAACAAAAGCACGGACCTGGTGACCATCACGGCCGGCGGCAACAACCTCGGGTTTGGGGACATCGTCACCACCTGCGGTACGGCCATCTTCGATTCCGCCTTTGCTGCGGCATGCGCCGATGCCAGCGCAACGGCGAAGGCCAAGCTCGTCAGCGGACAGCTGGCCGGGGATGTGGCTTCCATGATCCAGAGTGTGCAGGCTGCCGCTCCCAACGCCAGGATTGTGGTGACCGGCTACCCCTACCTCTTCGATCCGATCCCCGCCGGCCGGACCGATCGGATGTCCCAGTTCATCTACCGGGCCACTGACCTGGCCGACGGCCTTAACGGATCCATCGCGGTGGCCGCCGCAGCCACCGACCCCACGGCCCTTCGGGTCAAGTACGTCGACGTCCGGACCGCTTTCGCCGGCCATGGCATCATCTCGAACGACCCATGGATCAACGGCGCGGTCCCGGACAGCCCGGATGGCTTCCACCCGAACGCCAAGGGCTACAAGGCGTACTACACGGCACTGAGCAGCGACGGAACGTACTCTGCACCCTAGCGCCGGCTCGCCAGCCTGAACTCAAGGGCGTTCCGGACCATCGGCCACTCGTGTTCGAGGATGGAATACACCACGGTGTCACGCAGCACGCCGTCGGCGGTCCGGGTGTGGCTGCGCAGCACGCCGTCCTGTTTGGCGCCCAGCCGGGCGATCGCCTCGCGCGACTGGTGGTTGAGCCAGTGCGTGCGGAATTCGACGGCGGGACAGCCGAGGGTTTCGAAGGCGTGCCGGAGCAACAGCAGTTTGGAGTCCGGGTTGCTGCCGCTGCCATGCGCGGAGGCGGCGTTCCAGGTGGACCCGATCTCCACCCGAGGTGTGGCGGCGTCGATGTTCATGTAGGTGGTCATGCCGATCACCTTTCCGGGCCCGCCGGTGCCCGGGTCGAGCAGCCGGGTGGTGAACGGCAGCATCGATCCGGCCTGCTGCAGGGCCAGGCGCCGGTCGATTTCGGCTGCCATGGCCTCCGGGGCCGGGACGGAGGTGTACCAGAGCTTCCAGAGTTCGCCGTCCCGGACCGCGTCCACCAGGCCGTCGTGGTGGGCACGGCTCAGCGGCTCCAGCACCACGTACTGGCCCGTGAGGGTGATCGGTTCAATGCGGGGCAGCGCCGGGATAGTCACGGCACCATCCTAAAGGCGCGGCGCCGCGGGCCGTCCCGCCAGGGATTCCTCGCCTGCGCGGGCTACCCGCGCGGGCCGGCTACCACTGGCCGGCGTTCTGGGTAGGCTGGGCGCATGATCACAGTCACCGACACCGTCCGCTCCGCACTGGAGGCCGGCAAGGCCTTCGCGTATCTCTCCGCTTTCGAGCACACGCCGGAGTGGGACCCTGGAACTCCCGTGGTCAGGAAGCTTTCCGAGGGCCCGGTGGCAGTGGGACACCGCTACCACGCAGAAGCGGAGTTCCGCGGCAAGCGCCAGGCGCTGATCTACGAGGTGGTGGAGCTCGCGGGAACCGTCATCAAGCTTCGCGGCGAAAACAAGACCGTCATCTCCGTGGACACGATCGACGTCAAACCCTTGGGCGCGGGCTCCGAGGTCCGGTACACGGCGGAGTTCCGGCTCAAGGGATGGCTCAAGCTCGCCGAACCGTTCGCTAAGCCGGCCTTCCAGTCACTGGCCGGTCCCGCCATGGACGGCATGAGAAAGAGGCTCGACGCGCTGGCAGCCGACTAGCCCGCCGGGGGCTCAGTCGGTCCAGTCGAAGAAGCCCTTGCCGGTCTTGCGTCCAAGTTCGCCGCGGGCCACCTTGTCCCGGAGGATCTGCGGCGGCGCGAAGCGCTCGCCCAGCGTGGAGGCCAGGTATTCGGCAATGCCGAGCCGGACGTCGAGGCCGACGATGTCGGTGGTGCGCAGCGGGCCGGTGGGGTGCTTGTAGCCCAGGACCATGGCGTTGTCGATGTCCTCGGCGGAGGCGACGCCCTCCTCCACCATGCGCATCGCTTCGAGGGCGATCGCGACGCCCAGCCGCGAGGAAGCGAACCCCGGGGCGTCATTGACGACGACGGCGGTCTTGCCGAGCGCTTCCACCCAGCCGGCGGCAGCCAAGGCGAGGGTTTCGCTGGTCCGCTCCCCGAGGACGACCTCGATCAGGGTGGACGCGGGGACCGGGTTGAAGAAGTGCAGGCCCAGGAAGTTCTGCGGGCGCTTCAGCTCGCGGGCCAGGCCGTTGACCGAGAGCGACGAGGTGTTGGAGGCCAGGTAGGCGTCCGCGGCGAGACGTTCCTCGATTCCCCGCAGCGAGGCCACCTTCAGGTCCCAGTCCTCGGGTACGGCCTCGACGACGAGCTGGCGGTCCTTGAAATCGTCGTAGTCCACGGTCACGGCGAGCCGGGAGACCATCTCGTCGAGGTTGCCGTCGGTGGCGCCGCGCTCGATGCTTTTGGCTGCCGCGGACTCCACGCGCTCGCGGGCAGCCTCGGCGGACTCCTCGTCGCGCTCGACGACGAGCACGTTGGCGCCGTTGATCAGGAAAGCGTGGGCGATGCCTGCGCCCATCCGGCCGCCGCCGAGCACACCGACTGTCGCGGGCAGGTTAGCGGGGAGTACGGAGTTGCTCATCTGTTCTTCTTCCGTCTTAATTCTGGTCGAGCTTCTGGTCCGGCGCGCTGGCTGTTTCCTTGGCCGGTTTCTTCGCGGTTTTCTTGGCCAATTTCTTGTCCAGGAAAGCCTGCATGCGGTCGAACTTTGCCTGGGATTCGAAGAGGATGCCCTGCGCCAGCTGGTCGATCAGCGGGTGCGCCTCAGCCGGGGCATGGAACACGGACTTGGTGATCCGCACCGCGAGCGGGTCCTGCTGCGCGATCCGGTCCGCCAGCGCATGGGCGGCGTCCATCAGCTCCGCGGGTTCGTGAACCTCGGTGATGAGCCCTACGGCGAGCGCCCGGTCGGCGCGGAGCACGGCACCGGCCAGCAGGATGTCCTTGGCCACCGGCTCCCCCACCAATTCCTTGAGCCGCCAGCTGGCCCCGGCGGCGGCAAGAATGCCGAGTCCCGTTTCGGGATTGCCGATCCGGACGCCGGGGGTGCCGATCCGGAAGTCGGCCGCGTAGGCCAGTTCGGCGCCGCCACCCAGGCAGAACCCGTCGAGGGCAGCGATGACCGGCATCGGCAGCTTGGCGATCCGGACGAAGATGGTGGAGTTGATGCCCTGCAGCGCGTCGTCCCGGCGGCGTTCGCGCAGCTGGCCGATGTCGGCGCCGGACGCGAACACGCCTTGGGTGCCGGCCAGAACCAGCACCTTGGGCACCTGTTCCAGGTACGCGCAGACGCGGTGGAGCTCGTCGACCATCTGCTGGTCGATCGCGTTGCGGACCTCGGGACGGTTGAGCAGCACCACCACACGGTCGGCGCGCTCCTCGACCAGGAGCGTGACGAAGCCCGCGGTGTCCATCCCGCCGGGCTGCCCCGGCATTAGACCCGCTCCAGCAGCAGGGCGGTGCCCTGGCCGACGCCGATGCACATGGTGGCGAGACCGATTTTTGCGTCCTCACGTTCCATCCGGCCCAGCAGGGTGATGGCGATCCGGGATCCGGACGAGCCGAGCGGATGCCCCAGGGAGATCGCGCCGCCGTCGCGGTTCACGATCTCCGGGTCGATGCCGAGCCGGCGCATGCTGGCGAGCGACTGGGTCGCGAAGGCCTCGTTGAGTTCGACCGCCCCGAGGTCGCCGACGTCGAGGCCGGCCCGGGCGAGCACCTTCCGGGTGGCAGGAACGGGGCCGATGCCCATGATCTCGGGCTCACAACCGGCCGAGGCGCCGTCGATGATGCGGGCCCGCGGGGTGAGGCCGAGCTTCTGGATCGCGGCTTCGGAGGCGACGATAATCGCGGAGGCGCCGTCGTTGAGGGTGGATGAGTTGCCGGCGGTGACCACGGAGCCGCCGGCGACGACGGGGCGCAGCCCGGCGAGCACGTCCATGGTGGTGCCGGCCCGGGGGCCCTCGTCGGTGTCAACAACCGTCTCGCCCTTACGGGTCTTGACGGTCACCGGAACGATCTCGTCGGCGAAACGGCCGGCCGCGATCGCGGCGAGGGAACGTTCGTGGGAGCGCACCGCGAAGGCATCGGCGTCCTCACGGGAAATGCCGTCCACGCGGGCGACTTCCTCTGCCGTCTCCGGCATGGAATAGGTCATCTTGCCGTCGCGGGAGAGCTCCCCCTTCTGGAACAGCGGGTTGGCGAAGCGCCAGCCGATGGAGGTGTCGAAGATCTGGCCGGGCTTGGCGAACGCGGTCTGCGGCTTCTCCTGCACCCACGGCGCGCGGCTCATGGATTCGACGCCGCCGGCAATCACGATGTCCGCGGCACCGGATTTGATCATCTGGCTGGCCATGATGATGGCGCTCAGGCCGGAGGCGCACAGCCGGTTGACGGTGATGCCGGGGATGTGGAGCGGGAGCCCGGCCAGGAGGGTGGCCATCCGTGCGACATTGCGGTTTTCCTCGCCGGCACCGTTGGCGTTGCCGAGGATGACCTCGTCGATGGCGTCCGGATCGACTCCGGCGCGGGCCACGGCTTCGCGGACCACCAGCGCCGCCAGGTCGTCGGGACGGACCGCGGACAGGGCACCGCCATACCGCCCCACGGGAGTGCGGGCACCGCCAACAAGAAAAGCCTCGACCATGAGAACATCCTTCACCAAGGGAGCAGGGCCGGCAGCAAACCAAATTACCGACCGTTCGTTCTATAAAGATTACACGGCGGGTCAAGCGGGTCAACCGGATGGCCCCGGATGACGCGGCGGGGTCTCAGGCGACGGTGATGCCCAGGTGGGCTGCCAGCAGCGGGGCCAGCAGGGTGAGCTGGTCGTCGTCGATCACCAGGCCCGCGAGGCTGCCGAGGCCGCTGACCGAACGGAAACCGGTGCCGCGCAGGTCCACATCCTTGAGCCGGGCGCCGCTGAAGTCCAGGCTGCCGATGGTGCAGTTCCTTAGCGCGAGCCGGGTGGCCGTGCAGGAGCCGAGGTCCAGTTCGCCGATGATGCAGTCGCTGATCTGGACGTCGATGAGTTTCGAGCCGCGGAGGTTGACGTAGTCCAGCTTGCCGCCGTCGATCCGCACCGACTGCCAGCCGCTTTCATACAGTTCCGCCGACCCCCAGCGGGGGTTGCGGATCTCGACGTCGCGCAGGCTGGAGCGGGCCGCCGTGAGCACCGGGGCCAAGATCTCGGCCAGGACGCAGTCGCGGAAGCCCGCTCCGCGCAACTGGGTCTCGTTGAAGGAGGCGCCGTCGAACTCGCACTCAACGAAGTCGGTGCCGCTGAGCTCCAGCCCGTCCGCCCTGGCGCGGCTGTACCGGACGCCGTCGTAGCGCTCCCCCCGCCGGAAGTCCGGGGTTGCGTCATGCGTAAGGTCCGCCAGCCGGACCGGGGTGAGGCGCGGGGCGGTGACTTTCCTGGACTCCATAGCCCCGAGCCTAGCCCGGCGCCCCGGAAACTCGCGGCCGGGGGCCGAACTGAATCACCTCGCGGAAAGACTTGAATTAGTAAGTATGCTTCGTGTTATGGTGAAACTGCGTTGAATTTCAACCGGAAACGAAAGGTGGAGTACACCATGGGTATCGGAGACAAGATTCAGAACGAAGCGGAAAACCTTGGCGGCAAGGCCAAGGAAGCTGCCGGAAACGCCACGGACAACGACCGGCTGAAGGCCGAAGGCCAAAAGGACCAGGTTGTGTCCGACGCGAAGAAGGTCGGCGAAAACGTCAAGGACGCTGTCAAGCGCGACTAGTCCTAAAAATCGACGGCGTCGGACATTCCTTTGGGGGATGTCCGGCGCCGTTTTTTGTGCCTGGATGCAAGACTGTCATCAACACGCCGCAGGACCACACCGCCGAACCACAACACAGGAGCGCGCATGGCCAGGATCAGTGCAAAGCGGGTTCAAGCCACGGTCGGGGATCTGCATAACGTGGACCTCACCGGGGCCGGCAATGCCGCCGGCGGATCGCCCCGCCTCCGGGGTTACCTGGCGGAACCGAAAGGCGATGGACCGTTCCCGGCCGTGCTGATGATCCACGAGGCCTTTGGCCTCGACGACAACTCGGTCCGGCACGCGGAGCGGCTGGCGGCGGCGGGCTATCTGACGCTCGCCGTGGACCTGTTCAGCGACGGCGGTGCGCGCCGCTGTCTTGTGTCGACCATGCGCTCCCTGGCGGCCGGCGAGGGCCGGGCCTTCACGGACCTGGCGGCCGCCCGGCAGTGGTTGCTGGATTCCGGCCGCACCACCGGAAAAATCGGCGTGATCGGCTTCTGCATGGGCGGCGGGTTCGCCCTGCTGCTGGCCAACGACGGATTCGACGCCGCGGCGGTGAACTACGGCCGGCTGCCCAAAGATCCGGAGACGGCGCTCGCCGGCGCCTGTCCGATCGTTGCCAACTTCGGCGCCAAGGACCGCAGCCTTCGCGGGGCGGCGGCCCGGCTGGACTCGGTGCTCGAGGCGCTGGGCGTCGACCACGACGTCAAGGAATTCGAGACGGCGGGCCACGCGTTCCTCAACGACGCCGAGGCCGGCCCCCGCCCGCTGCGTCCGCTGATGCGTGTGCTCGGCGTCGGGCCGGATCCGCAGGCCGCACCCGAGGCCTGGCGCCGGATCGAAGACCATTTCGCCCGGCACCTGAAGGGCTAGCCCCACCCCAGCCTCGCGATTCGCGCGAACGTACACTTGAGGCCCTCGTGATTTGCGCGAACGTACACGTGAGGCCCCGAATCGTCGCGGATTCGGGGCCTCAAGTGTACGTTCGCGCCATCAGAGGGGGCTGGAAAGCCGGCCGTGTTGGTTCGGGCGTGGGACTAGCTGAACAGCTCGCTCTTGGGGGCGTTGTTCTTGACCTTCTGCCAGCCGAGCCAGAGCACCACCGCGAAGAACGGGATGGTGGCCAGGGTCCACAGGCCCAGCGGGAAGACCTCGCCGGACTTGCTGGTCATGGTGTCGAATCCGATCAGCACCGTGATGGCCAGCAGTGCCACCAGCCCGGCCCAGCTGGTCCACGGGGATCCCGGCATGGGCAGGGACGAGGCGTTGCCCTTGGTCTTGCGCAGCGCAATCTGGCTGGCGAAGATCGAGCCCCAGGTGAAGATGACGCCAATCGAGGCTGTGTTCAGCGCGAGGTCGAAGGCGTGCGAACCGCCCAGCCAGATGTTCAGCAGGATGCCGACCAGGTAGACCGTGCCGATCGCCAGGATCGCGGCGTAGGGCACGTGGCTCTTGGACATCCGGGTCAGCCACTGCGGGGCGTGGCCGTTGTTGGCCATGGTGCGGAAAATCCGGCCGATCGAGTACAGGCCGGAGTTGCAGGAGGACAGCGCCGCTGTAATGACGATCATGTTCATCACATCGCCCATCCACGGCAGGCCCATCTGGCCGAACACGGTCACGAACGGCGAGGTGCCGGCCTTGTACTGGTCGGAGGGCAGCAGCATCGCCAGCAGAGTCACGGAGCCGACGTAGAACACCACGATGCGGATCACGACGGCGCGGATCGCCTTGGGCACTTCCTTGGCCGGGTCTTCCATTTCGCCGGCGGTGATGCCGACCAGCTCGATGGCGTTGTACGCGAAAATCACGGCGTTCAGCACCAGGATCATCACCAGGGCGCCCTTCGGAAACATGCCGCCGTCGGCCGCGAAGAGGTTGCTGACGGAGGCGTGGCCGTCCCCGACCTTGGCGTTGGTGACCACCATGAAGGTGCCGACGGCCAGGAAGATCAGGATGGCCGAGACCTTGAGGACCGAGGCCCAGAACTCAAACTCACCGAACGCTTTGACGCTCATCAGGTTCACGCCGACCAGGAGCAGCAGCGCCGCGATGGCGGTGAGCTCCACCGGCACGTTGGGGAAGAAGAACTGGAAGTACAGCCCGATCGCGATGAGCTCCGCGATGCCGGTCATGGCCCAGTTGATGAAGTACATCCAGCCGGAAAGGTAGGCACCCTTCCGGCCGAACATCTCGCCGGCGTAGCTGACAAACGAGCCTGAAGTCTGCCGGTACATGATGAGTTCGCCCAGGGCGCGCATCAGCAGGTACGCGATCACGCCGGCGATGGCGTAGGAGAAAATCAGGGCGGGGCCGGTCGAGGCCAGGCGTCCGCCGGCGCCCATGAACAGGCCCACGCCAATGGCGCCGCCCATGGCGATCATGGTGACCTGGCGGCCGTTCAGGGTCTTCTTGTAGCCCTCGGCGCTGAGGGTCGGGTCGACGACGGCGGTTTGCGCCGGCGCGCTTTTGGGTGCAGTGGACGTACTTTGTGGCACAACTGTTCCTTGTGGGTCGGGGTCTTGCCGGGACGGGAGAGGCGGATCCGGGAGCACAAGTACGGGCCCTCACGCTCCCGGCCCAGGGCAGCGGGCAGGGGGTATGGACCGAAACTCACAATGGGTCGCAGCGTCGCGCGGCGAGTCCATACTACTAGCCTTCGGGCGCCCGCCGTGACCCGGGCTACACCCCAAGCCGTCCGCCGCCGGCCCGCGGCCGACTGCAAACCGCAACAAAGGCAATGTTTTAACGCAAAACCGCTGATCAGGGGTCCTATATCCAGCCTGCGTCCATTACTCTTGGCACACCGCCGGGACTTCCCGGCCGGTGTGCCTGCGACGTCACTGCAGGCCATGGCAGGGACGCCGTGAGTTTGGGGGAACGATGAAATACAGAGCGATACTGCCAGCAGTGCTGATCGTCGCGCTGGCCGGATGCTCGAGCGGCGGGCCGGCACCGAACCAACCCAGCGAAACCCGCACGACGGCGCCAGCCACGGCCACGACGGCGCCGTCCACGGCACCGCCGTCGGGAGCCACGGCACCGGCGTCATCCGAGCCGGCAGATGTTTCCAGTTCGCTGAACGCACCCGACGCCTTGCGCCAGCACGCCTGCACCGCAACAGCCGACGGGTCGTGGTCCTTCACGGGGACCCTGGTCAACAACAGCGACAAAACCAAGGTGTTCACCGTGGCCATCGCCGTCACCGTGGGCCCGGCGGTGGCAGGGCACACCCTGATCACCGAAACCGTTGCGGCCGGCAAGTCGGCCGAGATCGCAGCACCGAACTTTGCCAAGACCAAAGACAGCAGCGGGACCTGCAATCCGGTTGTCTCCGTAGAGGATGCCCCATGAAAAAGCTCGTACTCGTCGCGGCGGTGGTCCTTGGGCTCACGGCCGGGCCGCTGGCAATCGGCCCCGCCTTCGCTGAGACCGCCGCCCCGCCGGCCCCTTCAGAGAGCCCGACGGCGGGGCCTACCGATGCAGCGACGCCAACCCAGGCGGCCTCGCCCCTGACCGCTCCCACCCTGGAAGTCACCGCGACTCCAACCACTACTGCGGCGCGGTCGACCGGTGAGGCGACGGCGACGCCTACCGACGCACCGACGGCGACCCAGGAGCCGATCCCGACGGAGATCCCGACGGAGGTCCCGAAGCCGCCGGCCGCCGTCGTGCCGGGGCCCATCGGTGAAAAGTGGACGGCGCTGAAGGGCGCGGCCGGAGTCCTCGGGGCGCCGACCGCCAGCCAGACCTGCTCCGGCGGCATCTGCAGCCAGGCGTTCGAGGGCGGGTCCATCTTCTGGACCAAGGCAACCGGCGCGCACCCGGTCCTGGGCAAAACCGGGCACACCGGCCCCCGATGGTTCGCCAAGGGCGGCCTTGCCCTCTATGGCTACCCCGTCACCGACGAAACCACGGTGTCCGGAGGAACAATCCAAAAGTTCTCCACCGGCCGTATCGTGACCTGGTCGGGGACTCGGCTGATCGAGTTCACCACCGGAAGCGGCATCGGCAGCCGCTGGGTAGCCGCCGGCGGCGAAGCGGTCCTGGGCCTGCCCGTAACGGCCGAAACCTGCGGCCTGACGTCGTCGGGGTGCGTGCAGCAGTTCGGCAGAGGCGCCATCTACTGGGCGCCCCGCGTCGGCGGCCACGTGGTCTGGGGCGGCATCCGCGGCCGCTGGGACGCCGTCAAGGCTCAGAACGGTGTGCTCGGCTACCCGTCCAGCGAGGAAACCTGCGGCCTTCCCGGCGGGGGCTGCCTGCAGCGTTTCCAGGGCGGCAGCATCTACTGGTCCAGCCCCACCGGCGCGCACGTGATCCGCGGTGGCATCGGCGGCCGCTGGACCGCCGCCGGAGCGTCGCGCGGGATGCTCGGATTCCCGCTCACCGACGAGCAGTGCGGACTGTCCGGCCGGGGCTGCGTGCAGCTGTTCCAGGGCGGCCGCATCTACTGGTCCCCCACCACCGGCGCGTGGTTCTCCGGCCGTGGCATCGTCAGCAAGTACATTGTGTCCGGCGGCCCCGGCGGCTCGCTGGGCTACCCGATCGGCAACGAACGCTGCGCCGGCGGCTCCTGCGCACAGTCGTACCAGCGCGGGGACATCACGTGGTCCGGTTCCACCGGAACCCGGGTGTACGCGATGTCCGAATGCCACAAGCTCAACAACGGCCAGTCCAAGTACTCCACCTACGGCGCAAACCGGGTCCTGATCACCTGGACCCAGACCTACGGACAATCCCATGCGACCAACATGTACTGCAGGAGCGTCGCCGGAATATATGTGCAGGACTGGCGGACCGACGGTTACGTTGGCGCCTCAGGGTTCAAGCCGCCGGGAGTGCCGTCCGGCCCCACCCGGAACCTCTTCTCCCCCACCGGCTCGTTTTCCGTGACGGAGGCCTTTGGCCTGGGCAACCCCGGCACCAAGCTCCCCTACCGCACGCTCAACCCGCGCTCACGGTGGGGCGGCAACCCCTGGACGGCGACGTACAACAAGTACCACGAGTCGTCCTCCTGGGTCGGCTATGACGAGAACATGTGGTGGTTCGCCAGCCTGGGCTACTACCGCCAGGGCGTGGTCATCAACTACAACCGCCCCAACATCGTCCAGAACGCCGGCTTCGCGATCTTCCTGCACATGAAGAAGATCCCGACGGCGGGCTGCATCTCGCTCGACGATTGGGCAGTGGTGGACTATCTCCGCAAGTCCACCCCGGGCGACCGGATCCTGATGGGGACCTACGGGTCGCTGTTCCGGTAGCCGCACTTCCGGCGGTTACCGGTCCGGCAGGACCACGGCAGACAGCACTCGCACCTAACGCCCGGCGCCTTCGCCCGGGCTTTAGGCGTCCCCGGGGCCGCGGCCGGGCTAGGCTGGTGGCATGGGCACCGCTCTCCGTCAACCACCCGCGCCGCGTCCGGAACTGTACGCCTTTTCCCGTCTCGACTTCATCACGGCGGGGATCTACGTGGCTGTGGCCGGTCTTTTCGCCACCGCTTCCGGACTGCTGGGCCCGCTTCTGCTGCAGCTCTCGCCGAATCCCGCGGTGGCGTCCTACGCGGTGAACCTCATCTTCTACGGAGCCATCGGCGCGCTCGCACTGGCCGCGGCACGCCATATAGCGCGCCGTGACCTCCGTGTGCTGGCGACAAGACCGTGGTTTACGCTGCTGATGGTGCCGCTGACGGTGGTGGCCGCGATGATCCTCACCGCTGTCCTGGTGGCCCTGACCGGTCCGCCGCAGACCTCCGCCAACCAGGCCGGCCTGCAGGCCCTGATGCAACAGGTCCCGGCCTGGCTGATGGTGCCGCTGCTGGTGATCGTGGGCCCCTTCGTGGAGGAATACATCTTCCGGCACCTGTTGATCGGCAAGCTGAGCCGGAAGCTGAACATTTGGATCTGCTGCGCCCTCTCGGTTGCGCTGTTCGCGGCCCTGCACATTGTCGGCCAGGAAGCTCTGACGCTGCCGGTCCTGATGCCCTACCTCGCCCTCGGTGCCACCTTGGTGTTCGTCTACGTGTGGACCGGAAACAACCTGATGTTCTCCTACTTCGTCCATGCCGCGAAGAACTTGCTGGCCGTCATCTTCATCTACGCCATCCCGCCGGAAGTCCTCGAACAGCTGCAGTAGGCGGAACCGGACCGAAGCGGGCTAGGGCAGGATCGGTCCCCGCGGCCCCTAGCGCCGCGGGCGCCGGCGTCGTAGGTTTTTCCCATGGCACTGAACATCCAGATCGCTGTCGACTGCATCGATCCGCACGGTCTCGCCGACTGGTGGGCGGAAACCTTGGACTGGGCCGTGGAGCCACAGGACGAGGGCTTCATCCGCTCCATGATCGAACAGGGCTTCGCGACCGACGCGGAAACCAAGCTGCACCACGGGAAGCTGGTCTGGCGGGACGGCGCCGCCATCCGGCCGCCGGATGACCTGGGCGCCAAGCCGGCTACCCGGCGGATTCTGTTCCAGACCGCGCCGGAGGCAAAGACCGTCAAGAACCGGGTCCACTGGGACGTAAACCTGGCCGGCGCGGACAAGGACAAGGTGCGCGCCGCCCTCGAGGCCCGCGGCGCGACGTACCTGTGGACCGCCAACGAGGGCCCGCATTCCTGGCACACCATGGCGGACCCGGAAGGCAACGAGTTCTGCATCAGCTGAGCCGATTACTAGACTCGGACTGTGAGCAACGAAATCCCCGCCAAGGTATCCGACGTCTTTGACCCCAGCCGCTGGCGCACCGTGTCCGGCTTCGACGACTTCCAGGACATGACCTACCACCGGCAGGTGGAGCGGTCCGACGACGGCAGCGTCGTCCGGGACCTTCCCACCGTCCGGATCGCGTTCAACCGGCCCGAGGTGCGCAACGCGTTCCGCCCCGGCACCGTGGATGAGCTGTACCGGGCCATGGACCACGCCCGGATGACACCGGACGTCGCCACCGTCCTGCTCACCGGCAACGGTCCCTCCGCCAAGGATGGCGGACACTCCTTCTGCTCCGGCGGTGACCAGCGGATCCGCGGCCGCGACGGGTACCGGTACGCAGAGGGTGAGACCCAGGAAAGCATCGACCCGGCCCGCGCCGGCCGGCTGCACATTCTCGAGGTCCAGCGGCTGATGCGGACCATGCCCAAGGTGGTCATTGCCGTCGTGAACGGCTGGGCTGCCGGCGGTGGGCATTCGCTGCACGTGGTCTCCGACCTCACCATCGCCTCCCGGCAGCACGGCAAGTTCAAGCAGACCGACGCGACGGTGGGCAGTTTCGACGCCGGCTACGGCTCGGCGCTGCTGGCCCGCCAGATCGGGCAAAAAGCCGCCCGCGAGATCTTCTTCCTGGCCCGCGAATATTCCGCCGAGGACATGGTCCGGATGGGGGCGGTGAACGAGGCCGTGGACCACGAACGGCTCGAGGACGTGGCGCTGGAATACGCCGCGGACATCGCCCGGCAGTCCCCGCAGGCCATCCGGATGCTCAAGTTCGCCTTCAACCTCGCCGATGACGGGCTGGCCGGCCAGCAGGTGTTCGCGGGCGAAGCGACGCGGCTGGCGTACATGACAGACGAGGCGGTGGAGGGCAAAGAGGCTTTCCTGGAGAAGCGCGATCCGGACTGGTCCAAGTTCCCGTACTACTTCTAAGGGTGCCGCTATGACTTCAGCAGCGGTCAACATCGAGCCCGCCCTCGCAGCCCTCGCAGCCGCCCTCCGCGGCGAGGGACCCGCCGTCGAGCTCTCCGCCGGCCCGGACGGCTCCCCTATCGTCGGGCTGGTGGAGACCCCCGGTTTCGAGGATGCTGCCGTCGTGGTCCGGACCTCCGGCTCCACGGGGACGCCGAAGGCCACCGTCCTCACGGTGGACGCCCTGGCGGCCTCCTCGATGGCCACCGCGATGGCGCTCAAGGGTGAAGGCCAGTGGCTGCTGGCCCTGCCGGTGCAGTACGTGGCCGGCGTGCAGGTGCTGATCCGGTCGCTCTTCGCCGGCACCCGGCCCTGGGCGATGGACCTCTCCGGCGGGTTCACGTCCGAGGCCTTCACCGCCGCGGCGCTGGAGTTGACCGACAAGATCCGCTTCACCTCCCTCGTTCCCACGCAGCTGCAGCGGCTGCTTGAGGCGCCCTCGGCGCAGACGCTGGCCGCGCTCCGGCGCTTCAACGCCATCCTGCTGGGCGGTGCCCCGGCCTCGGCGGAACTGCTCGCGGCGGCGCAGAACGCCGGCGTCCGGGTGGTGGCCACCTACGGCGCCGCCGAGACCTGCGGCGGCTGCGTGTACGACGGCGTGCCGCTGGACGGCGTCGAGGTGAAGATCTCAGCCGACGGCCGGATCATGCTCGGCGGCGACACCATAGCCGCCGGTTACCTTGGCGAGCCCGGCCTCACTGCCTCGGCCTTTGCGGAGGACGACGACGTCCGCTGGTACCGCACCAACGACCTCGGAGAGCTGTCCGCAGACGGCACGCTGACCGTCCTGGGCCGGGCCGACGACGTCGTCATCACCGGGGGCGTGAAAGTCTCCGCCGCGCAGGTGCAGGCCGAGCTGGAGAGGCTCGACGGCGTGCGGGCGGCTTTCGTTGCCGGGGTCCCGTCCGCCGAGTGGGGCCAGGCGCTGGCGGCCTATGTGGTGCTCGCGGACCACTCCCCCGAGGCGGCCGACGCGTTCACCGCGGGGCTGGCCGGCGGCGCGGGACCGCTGGCGGGCGCCCTGGTCCCGAAAACGGTGCTCACGGCCGAAGAACTGTTGATGCTTCCCAACGGCAAACCGGACCGGCTGGGCATGACGGTTCGATTGGATGCCCGCCATCGGGGAAAATAGAAAAGCTCCACCCCGGACTTACCACCAAATCACCCCACAACAACGAGGTACTGAACGTGGCCACAGCCGCACAATGGATCCAAGGCGCCCGTCTGCGCACTCTGCCGGCGGCGATCGCTCCTGTGCTGATCGGATCCGCAGCCGCCTATGAGATGGGCTCGTTCCGTCCCGTCAATGCCCTGCTGGCCGCCATGGTGGCCTTGCTCCTGCAGGTCGGCGTGAACTTCGCCAACGACTACTCGGACGGCATCCGGGGCACCGACGAGGACCGGGTGGGCCCGCTCCGGCTGGTCGGTTCCGGGGTGGCCGAACCGGGGCACGTGAAGCGGGCTGCGTTCGCCGCGTTCGGCCTGGCGATGCTGTTCGGGCTGATCCTGGTCATCATCACGCAGGCGTGGTGGCTGATCCTCGTGGGCGTGGGCTGCGTCCTCGCCGCGTGGGGCTACACAGGGGGTAAGAACCCTTACGGCTACCTTGGCTTGGGCGATCTGTTCGTGTTTGTGTTCTTTGGGCTGGTGGCCACGCTGGGCACCACCTACACCCAGGCCGGCCACCTCAGCGTGGCCTCGATCATCGGTGCAATCGGCACCGGCCTTATCGCCTGCGCCCTGCTGATGGCCAACAACGTGCGGGACATCCCCACCGACCGCGTGGCGGGGAAGAAGACCCTCGCCGTCCGGCTGGGCGACAAGCACGCCCGGGAAAGCTACGTCCTGATGCTCGCCGTCGCGATCCTGCTGGTGATTGTCCTTGCGCCCGGGCGGCCGTGGATGCTGATTGTGCTGCTGCTCATCCCGGCCATCCTGATGCCGTCCTGGCTGATGATCGCGGGGCGGCGCCGCAAGAGCCTGATCCCGGTGCTGAAGCAGACCGGCCTGATCAACCTCGGTTACGCCGTGCTGTTCTCGCTCGGCCTGGTGCTGAGCCGCGGGTTCTAGGCGGCCGGGCCCAGGCCCCGGAACCGGGGAGCCCTTCAGGGACCCCTAGGAGTCCTTGGGCCGGCTATCGGTGCGCACGGTGACGTCCGGGTGCTCGTCCACCAGGCGGTCCTCCGCGGCGGCGTCGTCGACTTCCCCGGCGCTGCGCAGCGGCTTGGCCTTGCCGGAGAACCGGTTGTGGATCGATGCGGTGGCCGCGTCACGCTGCTTCTGGAAGAACAGGAAGCTGATGGCGAAGGCCATCATTCCGGCGCAAAGAACCGCCAGCAACCAGCCCAGCTGCAGATACACAAACAACGCGAACAACGGCGCAAAGAGGGCCAGACGGATCAGTGAGTATTTCAGGAAAGCCACACTTTCAGTTTAGCTGTCCCGCAGTGCCGCGTGGCCCCGGGTCACCGGGAGGGCAAGACCGGCAGCAGGGGCGGGCCCGGGCCGGGCAGCTGGGCGGGGCCGGCCGCTTGCCCGGCAGCTGGGCGGGGCCGGCCGCTTGCCCGGCGCCGGAAGCTCGCGCGGAGGCTAAACTGAAGCTATGCTCCGTGTTGTGGTACCAATCGTTGTACTGGTCGTCTTTGTCTACGGACTGATCGACCTCATCCGCACTGATGCACGCCTGACCAAGGGCATTTCCAAGCCGGCCTGGATCGTCGTGCAGATCCTTCTCCCCGTGATCGGCGCAGTGCTGTGGTTCCTCATCGGCCGGCCCCGCGGCGAAGCCACGGCCGCCCCCGCCAGCTACCGCCACCCCACCGCTCCGGACGACGATCCCGACTTCCTCCGCAACCTGGAGCTGCGCCGGCGCAACCAGGCCGAGGCAGACCGGCTCAAGAAGCTGAAGGACGAGCTGGACGCGAAAGAGCGCAGGCTCGGCAACGGCACCTCAGAAGCGCGCGGAACGGAATCGGGCGAAGCGCACGGCAGCGGCGACCCCACGCCGGGCACCGACGAGGTCAAGTAGCCCGCCAGCGGCGACCCCACGCCGGGCACCGACAAGATCAAGCAGCCCCGCCTGCACTACGCCACAGGCAGCTTTGCCGCTGGCCCGGTCCGGACGCACTCACGGATGCACCCGCGTTTCCGCTACGTTATCGGACCAGCGCTCCGCGGATCCGGGGGGCACCGGTCCGAAAGCGTAGCGGATTTGTAGACGCGTCGCGGATTCGCAAAACGTGCGCGTGTAGGTCCGTTCCCGCAGCCTCCCCGTCCCGTCGCATGCACCGCGCTGTTTCCGCTACGGAACCGGACCAGCGCTCCGCGGATCCGGGGGCACGGGTCCGAAAGCGTAGCGGAAACCAGGAAGGGCCGCCGCGCATCTAGCGCAGCGGCCCTCCGGGTGGTGCAGGGTGGTGCAAGCGGGTCCCGGAGCGCGGGGACGCCCCGGTCGGCTACAGCCCCGAGTAGGAGTGCAGGCCGTTGAAGAACTGGTTGACGATGGTGAAGTTGAAGACCACGCACAGGTAGCCCACGATCGAGAGCCAGGCCGCGCGCGTGCCGGTCCAGCCGCGGGTGGCGCGGGCGTGCAGGTAGCCGGCGTAGACAACCCAGATCACGAAGGTCCAGACTTCCTTGGTGTCCCAGCCCCAGAATCGACCCCAGGCCTTCTCGGCCCAGATGGCGCCGAACATCAGCGTGAAGGTCCAACCGACGAACGCGATCGCGTTAATCCGGTAGGACAGGTTCTCCAGGCTCAGGGCGTTGGGGACCAGGCGCATGAAGCCGAGTTTGTCGGCCCCGCCGGCGGCAATGGTCTTCTGCCGGTGCGACTGGACCAGCTGCAGCGCCGACATCGCGAACGTCAAGGTAAAGAGGGCCGAGGACATCACCGCGATGGAGACGTGGATGATCAGCCAGTAGCTCTGCAGCGCCGGCACGAGGTGGCCCACGGGCGTCCAAAACACGATCGAGGCGGCAACCAGCATGATGATGGCCAGGCCAATCACGAACGTGCCGAGGAAGCGCAGGTCGCGGCGGATCAGCACCAACAGGAAGACCGCCACCGCCACAAACGCGCCCGTGGTGAGGAACTCGTACATGTTGCCCCACGGAACCCGGCCCGCGCCGATCGCCCGCGTGATGACGCCGGCCGCGTGGATGGCGGCGCCCAGCACCGCCAGGGCGACGGCGACCCGGGCCGGAACACGGCGCTCGGCACCGTAGCGCATGCCGCCGTCGGCGGTCACGCCGGCTGCGGCTCCCTGGCCGCCGGAGACGGACGACGTCGGCCGCTCGGCCCGGCCGACCGGGCCGCTGACGTCGGCGTCGGCGCGGTCCACGCCGGCAGCGGAAGCCCCGACGCCGGCGCCCACCGGGATGCGGGCCGGCTCGGCGCCGGACAATTCTGCTGCCTTCAGGTCCACAGCGCGCAGGGTTTTGCTGCTCTTGGCCAGATCCCACGCGAAGGCGATGAAGGCCACCGTGTAAGTGCCGGCGGCGAGCAGCATAAAGAGCTCGCTGTACTGGCCCATGGTTTCGTTGATCGAGTACGGCATTACTGATCCTTCTTTGACTCAGGAGAGCCTGCTGTGGACTGGATGAAGTCTGTTGCGGGGTGTTCCGTGGGGGTCCGCGTGCCGGCGTTGGCGCTTGCGCTACTGTCCGCCCGGTCATTATCCGCCGTCGCGCTGGGAACAGGCTGGGAACCTGCCCCGGAATCATCCGCCGGCCCATCATCGAGCGGCCAGGCGGCCGACAGCAGGGCCCGGACGGCGGCGGCCTCCCCAGCCAGTCGGTGGTCCTCGCCGCGCGCCAGGAGACCGTATTCCACCATGGTCCGGCCGTCCTCGTGGGTGCCGGTGCGGACCCAAACGCGGCGGCGGTTGACGTACAGCGACGTGACCAGGCCCGCGACTGCAAGCAGCGCGAAGAACAGCGCGTAGCCCTGGCCCGGGTTGTGGTGGATGTCCACGCCGACGTAACGCTTCACGCCGTCGAAGCTGATGGTGCCCTTACCGTCCGGCAGCGTGTGGGTGGTCCCCGGGGTCAGCACAATGCCCTTGGTCGGCAGGTTGCGGGCGTTGAGCGGCGTCAGCTTCTTCACATCGAGCTCGAAGACGTTCTGCGGCGAGCCGCTGTTCAGCCCGAGGTCTCCGTAGTAGGAGTTCAGCGTCAACTGCGGGTTGAACAGTTCCGGATCGCCGCTGAAGGACACCCCGTCCTTGGTGATGAAGGCGGTCGGCAGGAAGAAGCCGGCGAAGGCGAGCTGGTCGGGCTTGGCATCGGGAACCTTGATGACCACGGACGAGTAGTAGTTGTCGCCCTGCAGCTTGGCCACCACGGGGCCCTGCATGGCGATGTTGCCGGCGCCGTCGCGCACTGTGACCACCGGGGCGTACCCGTTGCCGGTCAGGTAGATGCTGGTGCCGCCGAGGCTGAGCGGGTCATTGACCTTCAGCACCTCCTGCTTGGCGGGCGCGCCCGGGTTCTCCTTGGTGGTGACGTCGGCCTTGAAGTCGATGGGCTGGCCGAACTTGCCCTTCGATTCGCGGTCAAAGGTGATCTGGAACTTGTTGAGCTGGATGGAGTACGGTTCCAGCTGGCTGCTCTGGAAGTTGGTGCCCGGGGTGAACTGGTCGTAGCCCACCAGGGTGTTGACGAAGGTGTCGCCCTCGACCAGGATCCGCTGCCCGCTGTAGCCGAACAGGCCGCCGGCCGCGACGGACACCAGCACGCCGATCAGCGCGGTGTGGAAGACCAGGTTGCCGACCTCCCGGAGGAAGCCGCGTTCCGCGCCCACCGAGGGCCGTTCGCCGTCGCGGTCCCTGACCTCGACACGGTAGCCGCGCTTCTTCAGCAGCGCCGCGGCGTCGTCAATGGCGCGCGACGCCGGGATCCCGGCGTCGGCGGGGATGACCAGGGTGCCGTATTCGGGCAGCCGGGACAGCCGGGCCGGGGTGCGCGGGGGCTGCGAGCGCATGGCCTTGTAGTGCACGATGGCGCGCGGGACCACGCAGCCGATCAGCGAGATGAACAGCAGGATGTAGATGGCGGAGAACCACGATGAGGAGTACACATCGTAGAGCTGCAGGGAGTCCAGGATCTTGCCGTAGTCCGGGTGGTCCTTGATGTACTGGGTGACCACCGCCGGGTTCGCGGGCCGCTGCGGGAACAGCGACCCGGGCACTGCGGCGACGGCGAGCAGCAGCAGCAGGAACAGCGCGGTGCGCATGCTGGTCAGCTGCGTCCACGCCCAGCGGAACATGCCCACCGGTCCAAGCGAAGGCAGGACAGCGTCAGCCTTGGCGGCGGAAACGGCGGTCTCGGCAGGGCTGCTGCCGGGGGTTCCGGCGGCCGGGGATTTCTTCTCTACGTTCACGCGCTCGCTCATCAGATCGGCAATTTCACATCGGTTTGGAACCAGTACTGCAGCCCGGACACCCAGGCCCCCCAGACGCCGCTGGCCATCAGCACGCCCAGTACGATCAGGATGCCGCCGCCGGTGCGCTGGATGGCCACCCGGTGCCGGCGGAAGAAGGAGAGGACCCCGACGCCGCGGCGCACGGCCAGGGCGATCAGGAGGAAGGGAATGCCCAGCCCAAGGCTATACACGAAGGCCAGGAGCGCCCCCTTGGCGGCGGAGGAGCCGCCGGAGAGGCTCAGCAACTGGACGGCCGAGTAGGTGGGGCCGATGCACGGCGCCCAGCCCAGGCCGAAGGTAATGCCCAGCAGCGGCGCGCCCCAGAGCCCGGCCGGGGGCTTGGCGTGGATCTTTGCGTCGCGCTGCAGCCAGCCGAAGCCGCCCATGAACACGACGCCCATCAGGATCACCAGGATGCCCAGCAGCTGCGTGATCCAGGCGTTCTGCGAGCCGGTGATCAGGGTTCCCAGCTGGCCGAAGGCCCCGCCGAGGAGCACGAAGATCACCGAGAAGCCCAGGACGAACAGCCCGATTCCAGCCAGCATCCGGCCCCGCTTCTGCTTCTGCAGGTCGACACCGGTCAGCCCCGTCACATAGCCAAGGTAGCCGGGCACCAGCGGCAGTACGCAGGGTGAGAGGAAGGAGACGAATCCTGCCAGCAGCGCCACGGGGATGGCGAGCAGCAGCGAACCGCTGAGGATGGCTTCGGCGAAGGGGCTGTTCACGACGTCACCTGCCGGGCTACTCGGCCACGGCGGCAGCGATGAGGGACTTGAGGGTGCCCTTCTGGATTTCGCCGAGCACCCGGGAGGCAACGCGGCCCTGCTTGTCGAGCACCAGCGTGGTGGGCACCGCGCCGGGCGGGACCAGGCCGGAAACGGCCAGCAGCACGGCTCCGTCCTTGTCGTTGAAGCTGGGGTAGGTCAGGTTGAAGGTCTTGTCGAACGCTTCGGCCGTGGCCTTCTCATCGCGCAGGTTGACGCCGAAGAACTGCACGCCCTGGCCCTTGAACTCCTGGTGCAGGGCCTCCAGCGACGGCGCCTCCACCCGGCACGGGGCGCAGGCGGCGAACCAGAAGTTGAGCACCGTCACCTTGCCCTGGAACTTCGACGCCGTGACGGCGGTGCCGTCGAACAGGGTCCCCTTGATGTCCACCGGTTTCTTCCGGTCGCCGACGGCGAATTCGGTCACCGAGCCGTCGCCGGCGACGTAGTTCTTGTTGTCCCCGGCCCTTGCCTGCTTGGTGAGGTCGTCTTCCTGGGCGCAGCCGGAGAGTCCGAGCGCTACGGCCAGTGCCGCGCCGCCGGCGGTGAGGATGCTGCGGCGGGAGAGCCGCGGGTCGTTGGTGGACATGGTCATGCCCCCGGGGTGCGGGAGGCACCGGGCAGCAGGACGGCGGCAGGCTCGCTGTAGTCGACGCGAAGCAGCGTCCCGTCGTCGGCGAACACCAGGGAAGTCACGGAGGTGAGCGTGCATTCGCGCTTGCGCGGGTCGTGCCACAACGGCCTGCCCTCGGCGCTGAGCCGGGTGGCCCAGATGGGCAACTGGTGGCTGACCAGGATCGCTTCGGCGCCGTCGCCGCCGAGCTCGATGGCCTGCCGGCGGGCGTCCTGCACCGCCGCGGTCACCCGTGCGGCCTGCTCCTTGTACGGTTCGCCCCAGGAGGGACGGAGTGGGTTCCGCAGCATCGGCCAGTGCTTTGGCTTGAAGATTTCACCCTTGGAGACCTGCAGGCCCTGGAAGTAGTTGGCTGCCTCGATGATGCGCTCCTCGGTGGCGATTTCGAGGTTGAGGGCCTCGGAGATCGGCTGCGCAGTCTCTTGGGCGCGGGTCAGCGGGGAGGCCGCGAGGTGCACGATCTTCGCCCCCTGCGCGGCGCGTTCACGGAAGTGCTCGGCAAGCATTCCGGCCATCTGCCGGCCCAGTTCGGAGAGGTGGAATTCCGGCAGCCTGCCGTACAGGACACCCTCGGGGTTGTGGACCTCGCCGTGGCGGAGCAAATGAACAGTCGCTTGTGGCATGTGTACCAGTTTCTCAAAGGGCAGGGGCAATGACGAAATCTTCTACAGGAAGTAGAACTGAAACTTTTTGGGAAATGTTCCCCGGAGCGGAATAAAAGATGCAAATGCATGTTTATACTGGGTGAAGCAGTTAGTTGAGACTTCAACCAATGAAGCACCAACCTACGATCAGATGAACTTCCGCACGACCCACCCGACTCAAGGAGAACCACCATGGCACTTCCCGCAAACCTCACCACCGGCACCTGGACCCTCGACTCCTCGCACAGCGAAATCGGTTTCACCGTCCGCCACGCCGGCATCAGCAAGGTCCGCGGCCAGTTCAAGGAAGCCGATGCCACCCTGGACCTCGCAGAAGACGTCGCCGACTCCAAGGTGAACGCCACCATCAAGACCGCCAGCTTCGACTCCGGCGACGCCAACCGCGACGGTCACGTCCGCGGCGAGGATTTCTTCGACGTCGAGAAGTTCCCGGAGATCTCCTTCGTCTCCAACGCCATCGTTCCCAAGGGCGACGCCTACGAACTCCAGGGCGACCTGACCATCAAGGGTGTCACCCGCCCGGTGGCGCTGGAAACCGAGCTCAACGGTGTGGCCGTTGACCCGTTTGGCAACACCCGCGCCGGCCTGACCGCCGAAACCACCATCAGCCGCAAGGACTTCGGCCTGACCTGGAACGCCGTTCTCGAAGCCGGCGGCGTGCTGGTCAGCGACAAGGTTGCCATCAACCTGGAACTGGCCTTCATCGCCCCGGCAGCCTAGGTCCTGCCGCCCCTCAGGGCGTCCCGTCCCGGCTGGACCGGCCTAGCTGGTCTGGCCCAGCGCCGGAATACCTTCACACACCCCGCGCCATCCTCGGATGACGCGGGGTGTTTGGCTTAATCACGGCCTCTTGCGGCGCCGCCTCCGGGCAGCTTCCGGCGTGCCTGCCTCCGGAGTCCCGGCAGCAGCCGTTACCGCTGCGGAGCCCGCTAGGAACCGCCCGTCCCGCCGTCTAAAGTGAACCCCATGAGCAATACCGGCGACGTCCCCGAGCCACCACAGCCAGGTGCCAATCCGCCGGAACCGGGCAACGTCCCGCCGGCCGGCCCGGGGCGGCCGGGACGGGCAAGCGGATTCCGTATCCAGTGGCCGGCCGACGCGCCACGGAACTTCAAGGATGCCCTGCCGGTCGGCGGCTACTCCGGGATCCTCAACGTCCCCGCCATGCCCACGGAACTGAAGGTCTCCTACTGGATCTGGGTCATCGGCGGCCTGCTGGGCGTGCTCGCCGGCGTGATCGGTCTCTTCGGGACCCTCGTCCTGTTTGTGGTCTCACCGTGGTCGGGCATCCTGCTGCTCCTGCTGGTGCTGGTGGCCCTCGCCCTGGCCTGGTCTCAGGTCACACTGGCGATGAAGATGAAAGAGGGCTGGGAATGGGCCCGGTTCGCCCTGACCATCGCCGCCGGCGTCAGCCTGGTCCTCGCGTTGCTGAGCATCGGCGTCGCCGGGGGCGGAAGCTGGCCGGGCTTCCTCATCAGCCTGGCGGCGACCGCGCTGATGTGGCTGCCGAAATCGCAGGTATGGTTCGACGCCTTCAAGGGCCGTTCCTGAACCCCCGCCCGGGAAATGGAGCTGCCGCGCCGGCCGGGCACGAAGTGCGGACTCCAGGGGTCCGTCGGGGTCCGGGAATGAGCGCCGAGAATACCCCTGCGGAATGGCCCGCACAGCCACAGGCCCGGGGTACGGTGTAGTTAAACCATGCTGGGGGCAGGGGGTTGAGACACTGGTCCCGGTAGCCCATCCCGTCATCAACACGAAAAGGACCGCCATGAGTAACCCGCCAGTCGAGCCTTCCAGCCCTGACGGACCCGAGTCGGGCAAGCCGGCTCCGCAGTACGGTCAGAACGCCCCGCAGTACGGCCAGAACGCACCCGGTTACGGCCAGCAGCCGCCGGCTCCGCAGTACGGCCAGAACGCACCCGACTACGGACAGCAGCCGCCCGCACCGCAATACGGCCAGAACGCACCGCAATACGGCCAGCAGACACCCGGCTACGGCCAGCAGCCGCCGGCCTACGGACAGGCCCCGGGCCAGTTCAACCAGAGCCCTTACGGACAGTCCCCCTACGCGCAGTACCCGTCGGAACTCCCTGCCGGTGGGGCCGGGACACGGCCGCCGCGGCTCGACCTTGCCTTCTGGCTGCTCGTGGCCTCCGGCGTGGTGTGGGTGCTGTCCCTCCTGCTGGCGATTGGATCCCTGGACTCGCCCGCCATGCGGGATATGTTCGAACAGCAGATGACCGCAAGCGGGGCCGACATCAGGTTCGAGGACATCAAGGGCGTCATCGTAGGGACCGTGGTGGTGTTCGCGCTCATCAGCGCCGGGCTCTACGCCCTCGTCGCGCTGAATGTGCGCAAAGGCAGGAACTGGGCACGGATCCTGGGCACGGTTCTGGCCGCGTTGTCCCTCCTCAGCCTCTTCCCGCTGAGCCTGGGCACCCTGGCGGTTGTGCTGGGCGTCGCCGGCATCGTGATCCTGTACCTGCCGACGGTCTCCCCCTACTTCCAGAAGCAGCAGCCGTTCACCAACCCGTACGTGCAGAACCCTTACGGACGCTGACGCAGGCGCCCTCAGAGGGCGCGGGACCCGGAAGGCGTCGGCTGAAATCAGTCCGCGTCTTCCGGGTCCTGCGCCCTTTGTGCGTGGTAGGCGAGGATCTGCAGTTCAGTAGCCATGTCCACCTTGCGGAGATTGACTCCGGGCGGCACCTGCAGCATGACCGGGGCAAAACTCAGGATGCTGCGCACTCCCGCTGCCACGACCCGGTCGCACACGCTCTGCGCTACCGCGGCGGGGAGAGCCAGAACCACCATATTGGTCCCGGTGCGGTGCAGCACGGTTTCAAGATCCGCCGCGTCACTGACCCGCAGCCAACCCACCTCGCTGCCCACCACCATCTGGTCGGCGTCGAAAATCGCCACGATGTCGAAGCCCCGGGACTCGAAGCCCCCGTACCGGGCGAGGGCCTTGCCGAGGTTGCCCGCGCCGACGATGGCGACTTTCCAGTCGTGGGTCAGGCCCAGGGCCGCGGCAATGTGGCGGTTGAGGTACTGGACCTCATAACCCACACCCCTGGTTCCATAGGAGCCCACATAGGAGAGGTCCTTGCGCAGGGTGGAGGAACTAACTCCCGAGGCTTCGGCCAGGGATTCGGAGGAGACCCGGTCCACTCCCTCGGCCAGCAGGGTAGTCAGGGCGCGCAGGTATATCGTCAGCCGGGCCACGGCCGCGGGCGGGATCTGCTTGGCGGCAGGTCCGGCTCCCCCGGGGAGGGCATCGGGTGAGGAATCCAGCGAAGTCACTATCTGCTCCATTGCGTCGGGTTGTGACTCCACTCTAGGGCCCGGTTGTTCGGGCCACAAAGCAGCGGCCCGCGGGCCCGCGGGGCGCCCGGCAGAGCGGCACTCAGGCCGGCTGGTCGAGTGCGCGCCGCAGGGTGCGCACCAGCCGCGCCTCGTCGATCCGCCAGAAATCCCGCTGGACACCGTCCACCAGCAGCACTGGAATCTCCTCGGCGTAGCGCTCGCGCAGGCCGGCGTCGTCGTCAATGGACTGCTCGGACCATTCGAGTCCCAGCCCGGCGGTGACGCGGCCGACCACGTCGCGCGCGTCGGCGCATAGGTGGCAGTTGGCTTTGGTGATCAGAACTACCTCGGGGCGAAGCGCGGGTGTGGCCATGGTTCCACGGTAGCCCGGCGCCGGGCCCGGCGTCGATGCGGCCGCGTTCCGGCCCGGACGGCGGTGCGGCGGCGCCCCAACTGCGCGTGGGATCCGCCGGCATTGACTAGACTCGTGGCATGCCTGAGGAGAAGTACGTCGCGGTGGCTACGCGGCCGGCTGCGTCATCGCAGGACGGCGAGGCCGCCTTCTTCGACGTCGACAACACCCTCATGCGCGGGGCAAGCCTGTTCCACGTGGCGCGGAAAATGTACCAGCGCGGGGCGTTCACCATTCCGCAGGCCGCCGGCTTCGCCTGGAAGCAGCTGATGTTCGTGTTCCGCGGCGAAAACATCGACGACGTCCATGCCGTCCGAGACACCGCCCTGAGCCTGGCCTCGGGCTTCACCGTGGAGGACATTGAAGCCCTCGGCGAAGAAGTCTACGACGAGATGATTGAGTCCCGGATCTGGCCCGGCACCAAGGCGCTGGCCGAACAGCACCTCCGCGTGGGCCGCCGGGTCTGGCTGGTGACCGCGACGCCGATCGAGGTGGCCACGGTCATCTCCACCCGGCTGGGCCTCACCGGAGCACTGGGCACGGTCGGCGAGATCCACGACGGGTCGTACACCGGGCGGCTGGTCGGCGACATCCTGCACGGGCCAGCCAAGGCAGTCGCAGTCCGCGGCATTGCCGAGGCGCAAGGCCTGGACCTGAACCGCTGCTGGGCTTACAGCGACTCACACAATGACATTCCGCTGCTCAGCATGGTGGGACACCCGGTGGCCATCAATCCCGATGCCCGGCTGCGCCGCCACGCCCGCGAACACAACTGGCCGGTCTACGACTTCCGCTCCGGACGCCGGGCAGCCACCCTTGGCCTGAAGGCCGCCACCGTCGGCGGAGCCATCTACGGCCTTTGGCGGGGCTTCTCCCGCTTCCGCGGCCCCACGGTCTAGCCCCTCCCCGGGCCTGCCCGGCTTTCCGCTACGCTTCCGGACCCCCGCGCCCCGGACCCGGGGTGCCCTGGTCCGAATCCGCCGCGCTTTTCAGGGTCCGCCGCGCCGGGGCAAAGAAAATGCCCGCCGCCGGAAAGGCAACGGGCATTGACGCTGTACGAAGTATCTCTACTTCTTGTTGCGACGCTGGTGGCGCGTCTTGCGAAGCAGCTTGCGGTGCTTCTTCTTGGCCATACGCTTGCGACGCTTCTTAATAACTGAACCCACGAAAGATCCTTACCGGCTAGATGCAATACCTGCCCGTTGGGAAGGGTCCGCGCGCTAAGCAGCAGACTGAACAACTGACAGGTTCTTACAATGACGTTAAACGTTCCTTAACAGGGTACCGCCTATCCGGGGCACACCACGACCGCAGCCCCCGCAACGGGGTCTGCCGCGGCCCGGTGCGACAGCAGAGGACTCAGGCCGTCTCGGTGCGTCCGTCAACGACAGCACCCTTGAGGTACTGTTCGACGGCGTTTTCCGGAACACGGTATGAGCGGCCAAAGCGCACCGCCGGCATTTCGCCGGAGTGCACCAGGCGATACACGGTCATTTTCGACACCCGCATGACCTCCGCGACCTCGGCCACGGTGAGAAAGCGGGCGTTGGAGAAGTTGGCCTCCGAAGACATTTCCCTTATTCCTTTTGCTCAAGCGAACGGCTGCCCCGTCTGAACGACATGGCGGTGTGCCGATGCTGAGCCATCAAACAACCATGTGCTAGATACTCTAGGGGTTCATGGTGCCAATGTGAAAGGTTTCCGCAGGAATCCGCGAAGGTTTTCCGCAGGATTGCCCCACCCGGGCCGTCCCCGAGCCGTCCCAGGTCAGCCCCCTTAGCCCTTGGTCCGCCGGGTGCGTGCCGACGCCGCCAGCTGGTCCAGCAGCGACGCGGTCACGTCCCAGTCCATGCAGGCATCCGTAACGCTCTGGCCGTACACCAGATCGTCGGTCCCGGCAGCGTGTTTGGCGACGTCCAGGGCCTGCGCGCCGCCCACCAGGAAGCTCTCCAGCATGATCCCGGCGATCGCAGAGGCGGAGGCCCCGCCGTCCTCCAGCTGGGCTCCGATTTCGAGGGCGACCTCGGCCTGCCGGTGATGGTTTTTCCCGCTGTTGGCGTGGCTCGCGTCCACGATCAGCCGCGGGTTCAGCTGCTTGGCGGCGAGCCGCGAAGAGGCGGCCTCGACGTCGGCGGCCGAGAAGTTCGGTCCGTCGCTGCCGCCGCGCAGGATGATGTGGGTGTCGGGATTGCCGGCGGTGCTGACCAGGGCGGCGTGCCCGTCGCCGTCGATCCCCAGGAACGCCTGGGCGGCGCCGGCGGCACTGCAGGCGTCCAGCGCCACCTGCAGGCCGCCGTCGGTCCCGTTCTTGAAGCCGATCGGCATGGACAGCCCGGAGGCCAGCTGGCGGTGGATCTGGCTCTCCGTGGTGCGCGCCCCGATGGCACCCCAGGCGACGAGGTCCGCCATGTACTGCGGGCTGATCGGTTCGAGGAATTCCGTGGCGGTGGGCAGTCCCAGCGCGGTGACCTGGCTCAGGAACCGGCGGGCCGCGCGCAGGCCGGCGGCAATGTCGTGGCTGCCGTCAAGCCGGGGGTCGTTGATCAGGCCCTTCCAGCCCACGGTGGTTCGCGGCTTCTCGAAGTAGGTGCGCATGACAATCAGCAGGTCCCCGCGGTGCTTCTCGGCCTGGCTGACGAGCCGTCGGGCGTACTCCAGGCCCGCCTTGGGATCGTGGATGGAGCACGGGCCGACAATCACCAGCAGCCGGTCGTCAACGCCATCCATGATCGCGCGGACCTCGTCCCGGCCGCGGCCGACGACGTCGGAGCCCCGGGCGTCCAGCGGAAGTTCCGCGATCATCTCCTGCGGGGTGGGCAGCGCGGTGAATTCGCTAACCCGCAGGTTGGACGTGGACTGCTGGCTGTGGGGGGCTGCTTCGATGCTCATGTTTCGGGTCCTGTTCCGGGTGCGGAGCGGGCCCTGGTCAGAACCCGCCGGAGAAATGGCGAAGGGCAGAGAATAATCTCTGCCCTGTTGGCTCTGAAGGTGTGTTGGATGCGTGTCAGTTAGACGCGGGCCCCTCCAGAGCCAACGAAAAATACGCATACCAACGGTTAGTCATGCCATCGACCATAGCCCCGCCCACGGCCACGGGCAAAGCGGCGGCGTAACATTCCGGCCGCGTCCCATAGAGTGTGGTTGGACCACAGACTGTGACGAGAAGCACCGGAGGACGCAATGACGCAACCCACCATCATCGGCAACCCCGAGGCCCCGACGACGCCGGACGACACGGCCACCCATCGACAGCCCGCCGCGGTCGCCGCGGGCGCCCGGGAGGGCGGCCTGCCCGACGCCCTCCGGCGGCGCGTGCCGAAGTACGCTGACCTCGCGCCACTGATGCAGTTCAAGAAGCCGGACTTCAGCCGCGCGGCGAGGCTGCGCCGGGCCAGTACCATCTGGGACCTGCGGGACATGGCCAAGCGCCGGACACCTAAGGCGCCGTTTGATTACACCGACGGCGCGGCCGAGGCCGAGATCACCCTGCGCCGGGCCCGCGAGGCCTTCCTGGACATCGAGTTCCGCCCGGGCATCCTGCGCGATGTTTCCAGCGTGGACCTCAGCACCGAGATCCTGGGCAAGGCCGCACGGCTGCCCGTCGGCATCGCGCCCACCGGCTTTACCCGGATGATGCAGTCCGAAGGCGAATACGCCGGCTCCCGGGCCGCCGCGGCCGCGGGCATCCCCTACACGCTCTCCACCATGGGCACGGCGTCCATCGAGGACGTGGCCGCTGCCGCCCCCGACGGCCGCAACTGGTTCCAGCTGTACCTGTGGACGGACCGGGACCGCTCGCTGGAGCTGATCGAACGCGCGGCCGCAGCGGGCAACGACACGCTTATGGTCACGGTGGACACCTCCGTCGCGGGCGCCCGGCTCCGCGATGTCCGCAACGGCATGACCATCCCGCCGGCACTGACCCTGAAGACCGTGCTGGATGCTTCCTACCGGCCGGCGTGGTGGTTCAACTTCCTCACGCACGAGCCGCTGACCTTCGCGTCGCTGTCCCGTTACACCGGAACCGTGGCGGACCTGATCAACTCCATGTTCGATCCCACCCTGACCTTCGGCGACCTCGACTGGCTGCGCGAAACCTGGAACGGCAAGCTGGTGGTCAAGGGCATCCAGACCGTCGACGACGCCCGCAAGGTCGTGGATCACGGGGCGGACGGCGTCGTGCTTTCCAACCACGGCGGACGCCAGCTGGACCGCGCCCCCATCCCGTTCCACCTGCTCCCGGAGGTGTCAACGGCGCTCAAAGCGGACAACAGCGACGCGGCGATCATCCTGGACACCGGCATCATGAGCGGCGCGGACATCATCGCGGCGCTGGCGCTGGGGGCGGACTTCACCCTGATCGGCCGGGCATACCTTTACGGCCTGATGGCCGGCGGCCGGGCCGGGGTGGACCGGGCCATCGAGATCCTGGAAACCGACATGCGCCGCACCATGGCACTGCTGGGTGTCAGCCGGATCGCCGACCTCACCCCGGACCACGTCCGGTTGCTCGCCAAGTAGCCCGCCGGTCCAGCGAAGACGCGGGACGGGCTACTTCTTGCGGCCGAACTTCGGCAGGTTGGCCAGCAGGTCCGCGGCGCGGGTGGCGGCTCGGCCCACGGTCCGGCCGATCTGCTGCGGCCGCTTGTCCTCCCCCGCGGCGCCCACCGGGATGGCGACGGCGGGGCTCAGCGCACTGCCCGCGGGGAGTTCCGGCACCGCTGCGGCCGCCGGTTCCGCCGCAGCCGGCGGCGTGGTGACGGCGGCGGCGAGGCTGTCCGGCACCGGTTCCGGGGCGGCGGCGGGCACGGTTGGCACGGCTGCGGACGGGGCCGACGGTTCAGTGGCGGCGGGGCGTCCGACGTCGAACGTCTCCAGCCAGCTGGCGACGCCGGCCAGCGGCTTGGGGTTCAGGGCGTAGTAGCGCTTCTGGCCCTGCGCACGCATGCTGACCAGGTCCGCCTCGCGCAGAACCTTCAGGTGCTTGGAAATGGTGGGCTGGCTCGCCTCGAGCTCCTGGACCAGCTCCCCCACCGCTTTGTCCCCCTGGCGGAGGGACACCAGAATGTCCCGCCGGGTTGCCTCAGCAATGACGGCAAATACGTCGTCTGTCACCATGCCCTCCACACTAGCGACATATACGCCAGATGGCATCCACTAATTGCAGGCGCCCGCGGCGCCCGGCCCGGCGGCCTGGACGTGCCGCCTAATCGAACCAGGGATCCAGCCCGTAAAGCGGAAAAACTTCCTTGCGGGTGGCCATGACGGTGCGGTCCACCTCGTCGTTGGGATCGAAGCCGACTTCCCAGGAACGCCACCAGAGGTCCACGTCGTCGCCCATCACCGCGGGCGGCGCAACGCCGTACTTGGCCCCGTACTTGTCCTGCACGTACTGCCGCCAGTCCTCCGGCACGGGGGTCCGCAGCGGGACCGGGCGGCCGGCCGCAATGGCGATCAGGTGGCTCCAGGAGCGCGGGACCACGGTGATGACGTTGTAGCCGCCGCCGCCGGTGGAAATCCAGCGGTTGTCGCAGTAGCGGGCCGCGAGGTTGCCGATGGCGGTGGCGGCCTCACGCTGTCCGTCGACGCTGATGTTCAGGTGCGTGAGCGGATCCAGGCGGTGCGAGTCGCAGCCGTGCTGGCTGACGATCACCTCCGGTTCGAAGGCGCCGACCAGTTGCGGAACCACCGCGTGGAAGGCCCGCAGCCAGCCCGCGTCCCCGGTCCCGGCCGGAAGCGCGACGTTGACCGCGCTGCCCTGGGCGTTCGGGCCGCCGATCTCGTTCGCGAAGCCGGTGCCCGGGAACAGTGTCAATCCGGTTTCATGCAGCGAGATCGTGAGTACCCGCGGGTCGTCCCAGAAGATGCTCTGCGTCCCGTCGCCGTGGTGCGCGTCGACGTCGACGTAGACGACCCGCTGCACCCCGCCGTCGAGCAGCCGCTGGATGGCCAGGGCGGCGTCGTTGTAGATGCAGAAGCCGCTGGCCCGCTCGCGGGAGGCGTGGTGCATGCCGCCGCCGAAGTTTACGGCCCGGACCGCGCTGCCGTCCAAGATGGCCGCGGCCGCGAGCAGCGATCCGCCGGCGAGCCGGGCGCTGGCCTCGTGCATGCCAGCGAAGGCCGGGTCGTCCTCGGTTCCGAGGCCGCGGCCCAGGTCCGGAGTGCCAGGATCAGCGCTGACCCGGCGCACGGCGGCGACATAGTCCGCGCTGTGCACGGTACCGAGTTCCTCGTCGGTGGCCACCCAGGGAGCGGCCACGCTCACGTGGTCCAGGTCCAGGAGCCCCAGGCTGCGGGCCAGCCGCGCGGTGAGTTCCATCCGCTCCGGCGCCATCGGGTGGCTGTGGCCAAAGTTGTAGGCCGTCATGGCAGAGTCCCACACCACCGTCGTCGGCAGGGCGGTCTGAGCGAGTCCGGGGAGGAATGTCATCAATCACAGGCTACCGGAGCGCACCGCCCCGATCCCCCGTCGTTGCGCGGAATATAGTGGTTTACTACTGAAGGACGCCGTTTCAACCGAGGACAAGCCGCACATGACGCAAAGCCAGTCGAGGTCAACGAGCCCGGCCAGCTGGCACCCCGGCCAGCCGGAGCGCGAGGGCCTGTGGATCTTTACCCGGCTGCGCGACTTCGTGGACGACATCGCCAACACCTCCCCGGCTCGCCTGGCCGTCTCTGCCTTCGCCGTCGTCGTCCTGGTCTTCACCACCCTGCTCTCCTTGCCGGTGTCCTCCGCCACCGGGCAGGCGACGCCGCTGCACCAGGCCCTCTTTACCGCGGTGTCCGCCGTGTGCGTGACCGGGTTGACCGTTGTGTCCACGGCCGTGCACTGGTCCTTCTTCGGCCAGCTCGTGATCCTGGTTGGCATCTTCGTCGGCGGCCTCGGGACCTTGACCCTGGCGTCGCTGCTGGCGCTGATGGTCAGCAAGAAACTTGGTGTCCGCGGAAAGCTGATTGCGCAGGAGGCCATGAACAACGCCGGCCGCCTCGGCGAGGTGGGCACCCTGCTGCGGATCGTCATCGTCACCTCCGTCGTGATCGAGGGCGTGCTGGCCGCGATGATGATTCCGCGGTTCCTTGCGCTGGGCGAGAGCTTCGGACAGTCCGTCTGGCACGGCGTGTTCTATGCCATCTCCGCTTTCAACAACGCCGGCTTCACGCCCCACTCGGACGGCATCGTGCCCTACGAGACGGACCTGTGGATCCTGATCCCACTAATGGTCGGCGTCTTCCTGGGCAGCCTCGGCTTCCCGGTTGTGATGGTGCTGCAGCAGAACGGGCTGAACTGGAAGAAGTGGAACCTGCACACCAAACTGACCATCCAGGTCTCGCTGATCCTGCTGGCCGCCGGCACCGTGCTCTGGGGGCTGATGGAGTGGGAGAACATTCGCACCATCGGCGGCATGAACCTGGCCGACAAAATCACGCACTCGCTCTTCGCCTCGGTGATGACGCGCTCGGGTGGCTTCAACCTGGTGGACCAGAACCAGATGGACTCGACCACCATGCTGCTGACCGACGCGCTAATGTTCGCCGGCGGCGGCTCGGCGTCGACCGCCGGCGGCATCAAGGTCACCACCATCGCGGTGATGTTCCTGGCCATCGTCGCCGAGGCCCGTGGTGACGCGGATGTGAAGATCTACGGCCGAACCATCCCGGAGGGGACCATGCGGGTGGCCATCTCGGTCATCGTCGCCGGTGCCACCCTGGTGGCGGTCTCGGCCCTGCTGCTGCTGCAGATCAGCGGCGCTTCGCTGGACCGTGTGCTGTTTGAGACGATATCCGCGTTCGCCACCGTAGGCCTGAGCACCAACCTCAGTGCCGAGCTGCCCCCGGCCGGCGTCTACGTCCTCACCGCCCTGATGTTTGCCGGCCGCGTCGGCACCGTCACCCTCGCAGCTGGGCTGGCGCTGCGCCAGCGCAGCCAGTTGTACCACTACCCGGAAGAGAGACCGATCATTGGCTAGTTCCTCAGGCGCCGTCAACCGTCCCGCCCACAACGCGCCCGTGCTGGTGATCGGACTGGGCCGCTTCGGCGCATCCACCGCAGAACAGCTGGTCAAACAGGGCCGCGAAGTGCTGGCGATCGAACGCGACCGAAACCTGGTGCAGAAGTGGGCCAGCGTGCTGACCCATGTGGTGGAGGCCGACGCGACCAACATCGACGCCCTCCGCCAGCTCGGCGCGCAGGAGTTTAGTTCCGCCGTCGTCGGCGTGGGCACCTCGATTGAATCTTCGGTGCTGATCACGGTCAACCTCGTGGACCTCGGCATCGAGCACCTGTGGGTGAAGGCGATCACGCCCTCGCACGGCAAGATCCTGACCCGGATCGGCGCCAACCACGTCATCTACCCGGAGGCCGATGCCGGTGTCCGCGCCGCGCACCTCGTCTCCGGCCGGATGCTGGACTTTATCGAGTTCGACGACGACTTCGCGATCGTGAAGATGTACCCGCCGCGGGAAACCGTGGGTTTCACCCTGGACGAGTCGAAGGTGCGCTCCAAGTACGGCGTCACGATCGTGGGCGTGAAATCCCCCGGCGAGGACTTCACCTACGCCCGCCCGGAGACCAAGGTTTCCTCGCGGGACATGCTCATCGTCTCAGGCCACGTGGACCTGCTCGAACGGTTCGCCGCGCGGCCCTAGGACGGGCCGCCTGGGCCCGTCGGGAATCAACGCCCGACTGCGGGGTGAAGGTGCCGGCTCTCGAGCGCAACGCGGGCCTGCACTGCCGCTCCCTTGAGGGAATCAGCGATGGATGCCCCGCCCAGGGTCGCGCCCAGAAACCCGGCCAGGAAGGCGTCGCCGGCCCCATTCGTGTCCACAACAGCCGCGGGAACCGCAGCAACCTCATGCCGCGTTCCGTCCGATTGCAGCGCGATCGCTCCTTCTGCGCCACGGGTGCACACAGCCAGGCGGGGTCCCCGGGCAACGCAGGAGCGCATCAGCTCCCATGGGTCGTCAGTCCGGTCGTCATTCATGAAAACAACCTCCGCCGCGCGCAGGAAGGGCTCGTGGAAGGCAGAAGATCCGTCATAGTCGTGAAGGTCCACCCATAGGGGTGTCTGCCGGACCTCCTCGCGTTCAAGCAACAGCACGCCTAGTTCGCTCAGGTCAATGACGGCGAGATCCGCAGCAGCAACCACCGCGCCGGCAGCGTCCAGCTGCTCCGCCGTAGGGGTGGAAGGCAACGCGACGTAAAGGGACACCCGGCCGCCCTCCTCGGTCATGAGGTTGACGTGGCGTTCGGTGCGGTCAGAAGCAATCGCTTCGACAGTGACGCCAGCCGTGCCGAGGGCATGGAGCACCAGCCCGCCCGCATCGTCCGCCCCAAGAGGCGAGCACAGGCGCACGTCGATGCCGACGTCCGCCAGGTGCAGAGCCTTGCCCGCGGAGGTGCCCCCGACCGTCTCCCAGGAGCGCTGCGCAAACTGCATGTGCGGAACCGGCTCGGGAAGGTGGTCAAGCAGGATGAGCAAATTCCACGCGGCGGGGCCGCAGACAGCGACCACGGAGTCGTTCCGCCGGTCATTTGGTGTTGCTCCGTCGAGGCTCTTGCGGCCGTCATGAGTTGCGTCGTCGTCCATCACAGGCCAATCAAACGCCAACTTCCTCCCGACGGCAACGTTTGCTGCCGATAGCGAAGCACCCCCGCCGCCGGGCGCACCCGCGCCCGGCGGGTCAGGCCCGCCGGGTCAGGCTCCGGCGGTCTTCGCCGCCTTCGCGGCGGCTTTGGCTGCCTGTTTGCTGGCCCGCACCTTGCCCAGCGACTCCGGGTCCACAATGTCCGCGACGGACAGGAAAGCGTTCTCCTGGCCGTAGTGGCCGGCAGCCTCGCGCCAGCCTTCCGCCCGGAGTCCGCACTGCTTTCCCAGCAGGGCCAGGAAGATCTTCGCCTTCTGCTCGCCGAACCCCGGCAACGCCTTAAGCCGGCGCAGCACCTCCGGCCCGTCGGGGTCGCCCTGCGTCCAGATGGCGGTAGCGTCGCCGCCCCAGTCGCTGTGCACCGTCTCAGCGAGGGCCTGGACGCGGCCGGCCATTGATCCGGGAAAACGGTGGACGGCCGGGCGCTCTTTAAACATCTCGACAAACTCCTGCGGATCGTACACGGCGATCGCGGCGGGCTCCAGAGACCCGA
This sequence comes from Arthrobacter sp. SD1074B, assembly GCF_056780195.1. Taxonomy (NCBI): domain Bacteria; kingdom Bacillati; phylum Actinomycetota; class Actinomycetes; order Micrococcales; family Micrococcaceae; genus Arthrobacter; species Arthrobacter sp. SD1074B. Next base: position 3,300,344 of record NZ_JBRAZT010000001.1, read on the forward strand.
TGCGCGTCCGGATCTTCTCCGGACCGGCAAAAGCCGATTCCATCGTCACCTGCTGGTCGAGCAGCATGCCGGTGAGCAGCGCAAACGCGTCCTCGCTGAGTAGTTTGTCCGCCGCGGGGTCCCCTGTGATGTGCAGTTCCATGGGTCCTATCCTGCCACCCGGTGCGGCCGGGGTCATGGCCGGCGGTTGGCTTCCGGCTGGCCGAGCTGCCGGGTGATCTCCGCGGCCCGCTCGGCGGCGGCCCGGGCGCCGTCGGCGATGATCGCGGGGAGGCCGCGCTCATCAAAGGTGGCGATTGCGCGTTCGGTGGTGCCGTTCGGGCTGGTCACGGCCTTGCGCAGCGCTGTCGGGTCGGCCCCCGGCTCGGCGAGCATGAGCCCGGCACCGGCGACCGTTTCGCGGGCCAGCAGCAGCGAGAGCTCGGCGTCCAGGCCCAGCTCGACGCCGGCGGCCGCCATCGCCTCGGCCAGGTAGAAGGCGTACGCCGGGCCGGAGCCGCTGATCGCGGACAGGGCGTCCACCTGTTCCTCGGCCACCTCGACGACGGTGCCGACGGCGGCGAAGATGTCCTTCGCCTGCTGCAGCTGCTCGTTCGAGCAGTGGGTTCCGGGCGAGACGGAGACGACGCCGCGGCCCAGTTTGGCCGGCGTGTTCGGCATCGAGCGGATCACCGGCTGTCCGGCCGGGAGCGCCGCTTCGAGCTGCGCCAGGGAGACCGCGGCAGCGACGCTGACGACGATGGTGTCCGGTGAGAGCGAGCCGCTGATTTCGCGGGCAAGTTCTGCGATTCCCACGGGTTTGACGCCCAACACCACGACGGCGGCGCCGGTGGCGGCCTGGCTGTTGTTCTCCGGTTCTTCCTCGCCGGCGATAGCCGTGATGCCGTGGTGCCGCTCGGCCAGCTCGGCGGCCCGTTCGGCGCGCCGGACGGTGGCGACGATGTCCGCGGGGTCCGTTCCGCCCGCGATCATGCCGCCCATGATTGCCTCGTTCATTGACCCACAGCCCAGGAATGCGATTCGGTTGCTCATTGACCCATCATTGCAGTCCGCCCCGATTCACAGCCAGCTCACATCCTCAGCGCAGCTTGCTCCCAAACTCGGCTAATAACGTAGGAACTGCCTCATTGAGGGTGCGAGTGATGATATGGCAGTCATGCGGATGTCTGCCCGGCACCGGTGGTCTGCAGCGGGTTTCCCCCATTTTCCCGCAGCAGACCGCCGGTGCCTTTTGCGCTCGCTGGCTCCCGCCGCCCGGCTAGTGCTGAAGGGGCCGCACTTCGATGGGAAGGGTGGTCGCGCGGGCCAGCTTCCCGGCCCAGCCGAGGGCGGCGTCGAGGTCCGGCGCCTCGATGACCGTGAATCCGCCGAGGTGCTCCTTCGTTTCGGCGAACGGACCGTCTGTTACGAGTGTCTGGTCCCCCTGCTGCCGCACGACCGTGGCGGTCTGCGTGGGATGCAGTCCCGCGGCGAAGACCCAGGCACCGGCGGCCTTCATTTCCCGGTTCACCGCTTCAAGGTCCCGCATGATGGGCGCCAGGACGTCTGCGGCCGGGGCGGGGCCGACGGGCTGGTAAACGCTGAGCAAGTACTGTGCCACGATGCTGTCCTCCTTGAGGATCGGGCCGGCCGTTTGCGGGCCCTTCACCTTGTCAACGAACGGGGTGCGTCCGGAACGACACGTCGGAGCCGGGCTTTCCGTGCCGGGACGGACAAGGCCGGCCGGAGCCGGCCGACGTCAGGGCGCGTCCAACGCCTCGACCCCGGGAGCCTGCGGCTCGGCGGGCTCGTCGGTCTGGATCACGTGGGGCGCGGGCTGCAGCGGGCCCTCGAAAATGAGCTGGTCGAGCCGGCGCAGGATCAGGCCCTCCCGGAGGGCCCAGGGGCAGATCTCCAGGCTCGGAAACTCGAACATTTCCAGGGCCGCTTCGGCCACGAGGGCGCCAGCCAGAAGCTGCGGGGCACGCGCTTCGGAAACACCGGGAAGGTTCAGCCGGTCCTCCACCTCCATGGCAGAGATGCGTTGCGCCCACAGGCCGAGGTCCGTGGCGAACAGTTCCCGCTTGACGTAGGGCCCGGCGCCGCTTGGCGCGGCCCCGGCGATGCGCGCCAGGGAACGGAAGGTCTTGGAGGTTCCGGCTACGTGGTTGGCCTTCCCAAGCTTCGCGAAGTCGCGCACCGCAGGCTTAAGTGTGGCCCTGATGTAGCGGCGAAGCTCCTTGACACTTTTGGCCGAAGGCGGGTCCTCGGCGAGCCAGTCCCGGGTGAGCCGGCTCGCGCCGAGCGGGACCGACATCGCAAGTTCGGGGAGTTCGTCCTCCCCGTATGCCATTTCGAAGGAACCGCCGCCGATGTCCAGGTTCAGCACGGGTCCCGCGCCCCAGCCGTACCAGCGGCGGACGGCGAAAAACGTCATGGAGGCCTCTTCGCTGCCGGTCAGTTCCCGCAGCGTAACGGTGGTCTCATGTTTGACCCGGGCCAGGACGGCGGGTCCATTGGTGGCCTCGCGGATGGCCGAGGTGCAGAATGCCAGCAGGTCTTCGGCCTTGTGCTTGGCTGCAAACTCCCAGGCCTCCAGCACGAACTCGATCAGCTCATGCTGGCCGGCGTCGTTGATGCCGCCGTCGCTCTCAAGGAACTGCACGAGGGAAAGGGGCCGTTTATGCGACGCGAACGGGACCGGGCGCGCGCCGGGGTGGGCGTCCACGAGGAGCAGGTGGACAGTGTTGGACCCAATATCGAGGACGCCTAGCCGCATGCTGCCATTATTCCCCCGGGAGCCCGGCCCGCCTAACGGACCGGGCCGGTTCCGCGGCTAGACCTGACTGTCGTCTGGGGCCGCTTCCGACTCCTCCTCGGACGGCTTGAAGTCCCGGCGTATATTCGCCACGCCCTCCGGATCGATTTCGAAACCGTAGACGGCGCCGGGATTGATCACCATGCCCAGCTGGTCGCCGAGGTTGCCGATGATGGCCGACCCCTGGGTGCCGAGCACGTTCGGCGCCGCGGCGAGGTACTGCTCCGCCACCCGGCTGGGGTGCGAGAAGACGGCCAGCACGGGCTCGCCCGAGGCGTTGGCGAGCACCAGCGGCTCCACCTGGGAGTCCGGTCCGTCGATCGTGTCGGAGCTGACAATGTAGACCTCGTTGTTGAGGAAGGACAGGATGACGTCCACCGGGTTGGCGTCCGGCTGCTCCCCCCGGGCAAGCTTCTCTTCGAGGTCGTTGAGCGGCTGGAGATCCATGGGTTCTGGCTGTTCAGTCATGGTCCTACTCGATCACGTAGCGCCCCGGTCCGCAAACGGCGTACCCCTATTTTTTGGCGACGGCCTTGCGCGCGGGCGCCTTGCGGGCCGTCGTCGTGCGCTTGACCGGGCCCTTGGCGCGCTTTTCGGCGAGGAGTTCGACGGCGCGTTCCCGGGTCAGCTCCTCGATCGCGGTGCTGCGCGGCACTGTGATGTTGGTGACGCCGTCGGTGATGTACGGGCCGAAGCGGCCTTCCTTCACCACGATGTTCTTCTCCGAGACCGGGTCCGGGCCGAATTCCGCCAGCGGCGGGACGGCGGCGCGGGCACCGCGTTGCTTGGGCTGCGAGTAGATCTCCAGCGCCTGTTCCAGCGTGATGGTGAAGATTTCCTCCTCCGAACCGATGGAACGGGAGTCCGTGCCCTTCTTCAGGTAAGGGCCGAAGCGGCCGTTCTGTACCGTGATCGGGTTGCCCTCGGCGTCCTGGCCGAGGACCCGGGGCAGGCTCATCAGCTGCAGGGCCTCGTCCAGGGTCACAGTGTCCACACTCATGGAGGCGAACAGCGACCCGGTGCGCGGCTTGGCCTTGACGGGCTTCTTCGGCGGCTTCGGTTTGCCGTTCTTGTAGTACTCCACCGGCTGGTTGGCGAGCTGCTCCTCGGTCATCTCCGGGATGATCTCGGTGACGTAAGCACCGTAGCGGCCGTTCTTGGCCACGATGGTGTGCCCGGTGTGCGGGTCCGTGCCGAGTACCCGCTCCTCCGGGGCGGCGGTCTCCATCAGCTCGACGGCCTTGGCAGCGGTCAGCTCGTCCGGGGCCAGGTCCTCGGGGACGTTGGCGCGGGCGGACTCGATGACTTCGCCGGTCTTCGGGTCCACGGTCGGGACCGAGCTCTCCAGGTACGGCCCGAACTTGCCGACGCGCAGGGTGATGCCCTCGGTGATGGGGATGGAGTTGATCTCACGGGCGTCGATCTCGCCGAGGTTGTTCACGATGCTCAGCAGACCGGGCTCGGAGTCCTCACCGAAGTAGAAGTGCTTGAGCCAGGCGGGCCCGGCTTCCTGGCCGTTGGCGATCTTGTCCAGGTCGGCTTCCATGTCCGCCGTGAAGTCGTAGTCCACATAGTCGTGGAAGTGCTGTTCGAGCAGCCGGATCACGGAGAACGCGATCCAGCTCGGCACCAAGGCGGAACCCTGCTTCCGGACGTAGCCACGGTCCTGGATGGTGGAAATCGTGGAGGCGTAGGTCGACGGGCGCCCGATGCCCTTCTTTTCCAGTTCCGCGGTCAGGGAGGCTTCGGTATAGCGCGGCGGCGGCGAGGTTTCGTGCCCGACGGCAACGATCTCCGACGCCGTCAGGGCGTCGTCCTTGGCCACGTTGGGCAGCCGGCGTGCTTCCTCGGATTCCTCGTCCCCGCGGCTCTCGTCCTTGCCTTCTTCGTAGGCCGCGAGGAAGCCCGGGAAGGTGATGACGGTACCGGAGGCGGAGAATTCGGCGTCCCGGCCGGCGGCCGCGCCGCCCACAGTGACGGCGCCGAGCCGGATGGTCGCGGTGGAGCCCTTGGCGTCGGCCATCTGGGAGGCCACGGTGCGCTTCCAGATCAGCTCGTAAAGGCGGAATTCGTCGCCGGAGAGCTGCTTGGCGACCTGCGCCGGGGTGCGGAAGGAGTCGCCGGCGGGGCGGATGGCCTCGTGGGCTTCCTGCGCGTTGGCCGCCTTGCCGCTGTAGACGCGGGGCGACTGCGGCACGTACTCGGGGCCGTACAGCTCGGAGGCCTGCCGCCGCGCGGCGGTGATGGCCTCGTTGCTCAGGGCGTTCGAGTCCGTACGCATATACGTGATGTAGCCGTTTTCGTACAGGCGCTGGGCCACCTGCATCGTGCTCTTAGAGGAGAAACGCAGCTTGCGGCCGGCCTCCTGCTGCAGCGTGGAGGTGGTGAACGGCGCCGCGGGGCGACGGGTGTAGGGCTTGGTGTCGACGGAGCGGACGCGGAAGTCCGCTTTCTGCAAGCCGGCGGCCAGGGCGCCGGCGAGTTCCTCGTTCAGGTGCACGACACCGCGCGAGGTGAGTTCGCCGTCGTCGTTGAAGTCCCGACCGCTGGCGACCTTGGAGCCGTCGACTGCGGCCAGTTTCGCCTTGAAGGAGCCGGATTCCGCGCCGAACTGGCCGGTCAGGTCCCAGTAGGAAGCGGATTTGAAGGCCATCCGCTCGCGTTCACGGTCCACCACCATGCGGGTCACGACGGACTGCACGCGGCCGGCGGAGAGCCCGCGGGCCACCTTGCGCCACAGCACCGGGGAAATCTCGTAGCCGTAGAGGCGGTCGAGGACACGGCGGGTTTCCTGCGCGTCGACCAGGTCCTGGTCCACGTCGCGCAGGTTGTCCATGGCGCGGTGAATGGCTTCCTTGGTGATTTCACCGAAGGTCATCCGGTACACCGGAACCTTGGGCTTGAGGACTTCCAGCAGGTGCCACGCGATGGCCTCGCCCTCGCGGTCCCCATCGGTTGCGAGGTAGAGCGCATCAGCGCCCTTGAGGTGGGCCTTGAGTTCAGCGACCTTTTTCTTCTTGTCCGGAGACACCACGTAATACGGCTTGAAATCGTGTTCAATGTCGACGGCGAACTTGCCCAGCGGCGTTTTCTTCAGTTCCGCGGGGAGCTCGGAAGGCTGCGGAAGGTCGCGGATGTGACCGATGGAGGCCTCAACGATGAAACCCTCGCCCAGGTACTTGGCGATGGTCTTGCTCTTGGCGGGAGACTCCACAATCACGAGTTTCTTGCCGGTGGGGGCCTTGCTTGGCACGGTGCTCCTACAGAAAAAGGTTGCTCGGGCAGATGCGCCCATACCCGCCTAGTTCACCATATTTTGCAGATTCCCGCGCATCCGGGCCCGAAAGCCACCCTTGCCGGGACCGTAACTAATGGCTCGCCCGGGGGAGCCAGCACCCGGACTCGTTCTCTTCCGAACCGGAAAACACCTTTGCAGAGCGCTTGGTGGGGTGGTTATCTGAAGGCATGAGCGATCAAGGAGCACCCGACCCAAGTGACTTGCCTGCCGATGAGCACCTGCGGGACGATGTCTTGCCCGCATCCGATCCTGAACCCCTTGGCGACGGACAACGCAGCTTCGCCCCCGGGCCGACCAACGCCGGACAGCAGGTAGGCGGTCTGGCGTCCGCAGTGGATTACGGGAAAGAACAGGATCCGGATTCCCGCGGGGATACCAACAACCCGGTGTGAGCACGACGCCGGCGGCTGCGTCACCGCACGCCCGCGCTGGCCCTACCGCCCTCCACTCGGTGATCGACCGCCCCGCCGATGGAGGGCGAGGCCGCCGACGATCAGCAGGAGCCCGAGGGCGAGGAACCCGACATCCCAGGTCCACGGCCCGCCCAGGTCATCGCGTACGTGGTGGATCTGCAGCAACTGGTGGTTGACCAGGCCTTCAACCACGTTGAAGATCCCCCACCCGGCCAGCACCAGGCCGAAGTGGAATCCCCAGCTGGGCGCCTTGCGGCCCCGGCGCCAGGACGCGATGGCTGCCGCTGAGCCGGCCACCACCATCACCCAGCTCCCGAGATGGAAGATGCCGTCGGCCAGCGTGTTCACTTCGAGGCCCTCGACCGTTGAAACCGGGAAGTCCTCGACGTGGCTGACCATGTGATGCCACTGCAGGATCTGGTGCAGGAGGATCCCGTCGACGAAACCGCCCAGACCCAGGCCAAGCAGGAGACCCGCCCACCGTGAGGGCGCCTCCTGCCGCTCCGCCGGCAAAGCTCGAACGTTCATGCCTTACCGCCTCCTCTGGACAAGTGCATCGTCGTTTCTGTTGGGACCCGGTCCGTGCCGGCGGCTCTGGCCGGTACACGCATTCAAAGTTATAGTAAGCACGCTGATGATTTGCCACAAGGCACGACGACGTACTCACCGGGCATCCCGGTCCCGTGCCTGCAGTTGCTTGATAAGGAGAATCCGATGCGACCCTATCTAAGTTCAGTCCTCGCGGCGCTGGCCCTCTGCGCAGCCCTTGTCCTGCCGGCCGGTGCCGCCGCCGCCTCGGTCGGCAGCGCGTCGGCGCCCCCGGCCCATCTAAGTTCCGGCACGACGCAGCCCAATCCGTCGGGTTCCCCCTCCACCCCTGGTCCGGTGGATCCCGGAACCGGCGAGACTCCCGGCGCCAAGGAAACCCGCGTCGATTACGCGCCGTACGTCATCGCCGCAGTCGTCGTCCTGGCCCTGGCCGCGGCGGCACTGGCGTGGCGCCGCGCCAAGGGCGGCCCATCGTCGAGGAATATCCGCCGCGGAGACCAGGACTCCAGCGAAAGGTCCCCGGATGATCGCCGTTCTGATCATTGACCTGCAGGATGCGTTCTTCAAAGATCCGGTGCCTCAAGGCCAGGTAGGGGATGTTGTTGTTGCCTGCAACCGGCCGATCACGGCGGCGCAGGGGTGCGGATCCGCCGCACGCAGCAGGCCCTGTACGCAGCGGCCACATGCTGATAAAGCTTGATCGAGGCAACTACCCTGCCCGGGGCAGGTCGGGCGAAGGAAGGACTGGGAGGACGAGCATGGTTGACCGGATTGCCGACATTTGGGGCACAAGGACCCCGTATCCCCGGGACGGGCTGTGGCCGGTGCGGGTGGACCAGACGCTGGGCGAAGGTATCACCGAGGACGACGTCGACCGCTGGGTCCAGTCCGCGTGCGTGCTGTGCAGCAACGGCTGCGCCTGCGACATCGCCGTCAAGGACGGCGCCATGGTCGGGATCCGCGGCCGCGCCGGTGATCTGGTCAACCACGGCCGCCTCGGTCCCAAAGGCCTGTTCGCCAGCTGGCAGGGCGTGTCCCACCGCGAGCGGCTCAAGCGGCCCTTGATCCGCGAGAACGGCAGGCTGGTCGAATGTGACTGGGACACGGCGATGAACCGCATCACCGAGCGCAGCAAGCAGCTGCTGCGGGAACGCGGACCGCTCAGCCACGGTTTCTATACGAGTGGCCAGCTGTTCCTTGAGGAGTATTACGCCTTGGCCGTCATCGGGAAGGCCGGCATCGGGACCCCGCATATGGACGGCAACACCCGGCTGTGCACCGCGACGGCGGCGGCAGCGTTGAAGGAGTCCTTCGGAGCGGACGGACAGCCCGGCTCCTACACGGACATCGACAGTTGCGACGCGATCTTCCTCTACGGACACAATATGGCCGAGACGCAGACCGTGCTGTGGTCTCGGGTGCTGGACCGCATCGCCGGACCGGACCGGCCCAAGGTCGTGTGCGTTGATCCGCGCGAAACGGAGGTCGCCCGCCAGGCCGACGTCCACCTGGCCGTCCGGCCCGGCACCAACCTCGCCCTCATGAATGCCGTTGTCCACGAGGTCCTGGCGAACGGCTGGCTCGATGAAGAGTACGTGAACGAGCACACGGTCGGGCTGGAGGAACTGAAGGCCACCGTCCAACCCTGGACGGCGGAGGCAGCGGCCGCGGTCTGTGACGTAAGCGCGGCGGACATCCGGGAGGCCGCCCGGATCTTCGGCACCTCGGCCCGCGTGCTGTCCACCGTCCTGCAGGGCTTCTACCAATCCGCACAGGCCACCGCCGCCTCCTGCCAGGTCAACAACCTGCACCTGCTCCGCGGGCTGCTGGGGCGGCCCGGATGCGGGATCCTGCAAATGAATGGCCAGCCGACCGCGCAGAACAACCGCGAGTGCGGCGCGGACGGGGACCTTCCCGGCTTCCGGAACTGGGAGAACCCGGAACACATCCGGGAACTTGCCGAGCTCTGGGACGTGGACCCCTTGGTCATCCCGCACTGGGCGCCACCGACGCATGCGATGCAGATCTTCCGTTACGCCGAACAAGGCTCCATCGAGTTCCTCTGGATTTCGGCGACCAACCCCGCGGTCTCCATGCCGGATCTGCCCCGGATCCGGGACGTCCTGGCCAAACCCGGGCTGTTCCTGGTGGTGCAGGACCTGTACCTGACCGAGACAGCCCAGGCCGCCGACGTCGTCCTGCCCGCTGCTGCCTGGGGTGAGAAGACCGGGACCTTCACGAACGTCAACCGCATCGTCCACCTCTCGGACAAGGCCGTCGAACCGCCCGGCGAAGCGCGGAGCGACCTGGAAATCTTCCTCGACTACGCTCGCCGGATGGAGTTCGCCACCTTGCAGGGCGAACCGCTGCTTCCGTGGGCAGGCCCCGAGGACGGTTTTGAGGCGTGGAAGGAATGCTCCCGTGGCCGGCCCTGCGACTACACCGGCATCAGCTACGACCGGCTTCGCGGCGGCAGCGGCATCCCGTGGCCCTGCAATGAAGAGAATCCGGACGGCCGCGAACGGCTCTACGCGGACGGTGTCTTCCCCACCGGCCCGGACTACTGCGAAAGCTACGGGCACGACCTGCTGACCGGCGCGACCGTTGGGTCCGAATCGTTCCGCGCCAGCGTCCCGCCGGGCCGGGCCGTCCTGAAAACCGCCGATTACTCCCCTCCGCATGAGGAACCCGACGGCCAGTACCAGCTGCGGTACACCACCGGCCGGACCGCCTACCACTTCCACACCCGGACCAAGACCGGGCGCTCCCGCCCCCTGACGAAGGCCGCCCCCAGTGCGTGGGTGGAACTGGGCCCGGACGATGCCGAGCGGTTGGGGATCGTCGAAGGCGACCTCGTCCGCGTGACTTCGCGGCGCGGCCGGATCGAAGTCCCGGTCCGGGTCAGCGACATCCGAAGCGGCACCGTCTTCGCCCCGTTCCACTACGGCTACTGGGACCAGGGTGGCTCGCCGGGGGAACACCCGACGGCTGCCAACGAACTCACCCTCACCGAATGGGATCCGGTCTCGAAACAGCCGGTCTTCAAGAATGCGGCCGTCAAGGTGGAAAAGATCGGCGAGGGTACCGGCCCCGCACCGGCGCCGACCACGACTGCGTCCCGTCCCGCCGCGGCGGTGGGACGGGACGTGCGGCCCACTGCCGGCGGCAGCGAGGCCCAGGCCACGGAGCTGGTCGGCGCTGGCACGCCGCCCAGCTTCCCCGAAGCCATCAACTCTGGCGCCACCAACCGCGGCGGACAGGACGGTCGGCGATGAACCTGAACATCTACCTGGGCATGCTTCACCAGGCCGAAACCACCCTCGCGGAGTCCTTCCGCCAGGTGGCGGCGGGCCATGGTGCTGAACCGGATGTGCATTTCCTCTGCCACACCCTCGCGCAGCAGTGCGAGGAGCACGGCCGCCTGCTGCTCCCCGTGGTGCAGCGGTACGGCGAGGTCCTGTCCGACGACGAGCCGGAGCGCCTGCATGCCGAGGGACTTTCCAGCACGCGCAGTGGACCAGTGGGGCTCTTGCGGGACCTCCAGGACCTTTACCTGCTGGCCAGCCTCGTCGACATGACCTGGACCATGGTGAAACAAGCCGGCTCCGCGCTTCGCGACCGCGAACTGCTCGACGTTGTGGCCCGGTGCGACGGGGAGACCTCGGTGCAACTGCGCTGGTTGCAGACGCGGATGAAACAGGCAGCACCCCAGGCCCTGATCGCGGCGCGCTGAGGGCTAAGAGCGGAAGGTATCCGTCCCTGGCCATGACGCCGCCGCTGCTGAAGCGGCTCGAAACACGTTGAAGCGCGGGCTGGGGGTTGAACATGCTCCCTGGCACCAAGCCGGCCGTCGCACGCTCAGCCGCTGGGGCGCCCGGCACAGTGAGGGGCGCCCCCGCATGGAGCGCCCCTCATATTCCCGTTCCGGCAGCCTTCCGCCCCTAGGAGCCGGCCTGGTCAAACGCCCGCTTCGCGGCGGCCTGGGCGTCGGCAAGGGCTTTGTCGGGCGTCTTCGTACCGAGCAGGGCGGAGGCGATGGCGTTGTTGACCTCCGTCTTGATGGTCTGGCCAGCCGGCGAAGCTCCGAGCGACTTTCCGGCCGGGAGGACTTCGTAATAGGTCGCGATGGTCTTATCGAATCCTGCATTGCCGCTGGCCTTGACGAACTTGTCCCTGATCAGCTTGTCCGCGGACGGAGAGCCGGTGAAGAGCCCCGTGTTTATGCCGCCGGGCGTTGACGAGATCTTCTCCGCCCTGGCAGCACCGGCCGCGGACCAGGCCTCGTCGGTGACCAACGACGTCATCCACGCGCACGCGGCGTCGGCGTTCTTGGCCCCGGCGGGGATCACGAAAGAGGTTCCCCCGGCCACCGTGAAGGGCTTGCCGTCCTTGCCCTTGAAGGGAACGGCGGAAATGTTGAGCGACTTCGAGTACGGCGCGAGGACGTTGACATACCACTGGGCGTCGACCTGCGCGCCGACCTGGTTTTTGACGAACTGGTTGTCCTTTCCGAAGGTGTCGAACGAGTCGCTGAAGCTCTTGGCCTTCGCGTAGCCGCCCTGGGCGTCGTAGATCCCCTTCAGGAAGGTCAGTGCCTTGATGTTCGCAGGGTCATCCAGGGCAGGGGCCCCCTTGTCGTCCATGAGCTTTCCGCCTTGGCCCAGGATCCAGAGCTCGGCCTGGCCGCCGGCCACCGGATCGAAGCCCAGCGTTACGGGATTGCTTCCGCTGGACTTGTAGGCCTTGGAAACAGCGTCGAGGAGCTTCGCCTTGTCCGAGGTGTCGATGTCTTCCGGGGCAACGCCGGCGGCTTGCAGGACGTCCTGGTTGAGGATGATGGCAGCCGGCTGGTAGAACTGCGGAACGGCCCACACCTTGTCCTGGTAGGTGACCTGCTGCGTGACCGCTGAATAGAACTGCTTGGCCGGGTCCATGCCGTGCGCCTTGAAGCACCCGTCCAGCGGCTTGATGAGGCCCTGCGCGGCGTAGGTGGCGACGAAGGCCCTGTCCATCTGGACCACGTCGGGCACGGTGCCGCTGGCGGCCCGGGTGGTGAACTTCTGCGCGTCAAAGGGTGTCTGGTCCATGGTGATCTTGACGTCGGGAAGCTGCTCCCCTGCGAACTTCATCCGCGCCTTGCCGACGTCGTCAGCGTTGTCGAAGGCCCAGGCTGTCAGCGCCCCGGATGCTTCCCTCTTGAAATCAGCCGTTTCCGCGGGGGACGCGCCGCCCCCGCCGCAGGCAGTCAGACCCCAGACTGCCAGAGCCAGAACCGCCACACTCTTTTCCCGAACCCGCATCTGAATCCTCCCCAGTTCCAATTTCAGGGTCTTCGCGGCATCTCTTCGTCACCGGAAAACCTTCGGTCAAACGCCCTTTAACTGCCAAACTGTAAGTAAGCTTGCTAAATCGAAAGCTAGCCGAAGCTGCCGGTGGACGCAAGGGACCCGCCACGGGTCCCCGAAGGTCGCCGCACCTCTGCTTCGCGCTGGAAAAAATCCAGAACGGGGGTCATTGGTGGGAGCTAACGCATCGGTGCAGGTCGCGTCGCGCAAGGCCACGCGCGGCGGTCGCCCGGCACGGAACAAATACAACCGTCGTGAGGCGATCGCCGGCTACTTGTTCATTTCGCCGTGGATCGTCGGTTTTGTTGTGTTTATGCTCGGCGCCATGGTCTATAGCCTGGTGATCTCTTTCAGCCGTTATAACCTCGCCACCAACGTGGCGCGGCCCGCCGGGGTTACCAACTACGCCCTTCTCTTTGACGATCCGAAGGTGGCCGTGTCGCTGGCCAACACCCTGTTTTACGCCGTCTTGGCCGTGCCGTTGGAAATTTGCGTCGCTCTGGGGCTGGCGCTCTTGTTGAACCAGGTGGGGCGTGGTGCCGGGATTTTCCGCACCGTTTACTACCTTCCGAAGATGACGCCTTCCGTGGCCACCGCGGCAGTGTTTTTGCTCCTGCTGAACGGAAACACGGGGGCCATCAACCAAGCCCTCGGATTCTTCGGAATAACCGGCCCGCAGTGGCTGATTGATCCGGCCTGGGTGAAGCCGTCGATCGTGCTGATGACCCTGTGGGGGGTCAGCGGCACCATGGTCATCTTCCTGGCGGCGCTCAAGAGTGTCCCGAAGGATCTTTACGAGGTAGCGGCTTTGGACGGCGCCGGTCCTGTCCGGAAGTTCCTCTACATCACAGTGCCGATGATTTCGGGGGCCATCTTCTTCAACGTGATTGTCCTGACAATCGCGGCGCTCCAGGTCTTCGATCAGGCCTATCTCCTTTTCTGGAGGGACCAGACCAGTTCATCGCCGGAGGCGTCGCTGTTTTACGGGATCTACCTTTTCCAGCAGGCGTTCCGGGAATTCAACTTCGGGTTCGCGGCAGCCATGGCGTGGGTGCTGTTCGTTTTGATCCTGCTGATCAGCCTCGTTCAGGTGAAAATCGGGAACAGGTTCGTCTACTACGAAGGGGAGAAACGCTGATGGCAACCACACGGACCCAGCCGGCCGCAGAGTCATCGGGCGTCGCCCCTACACGGGACGATGAGAAGCTGCCCGTCGGACGGCGGACGCGCCGAAAGACGCCCAGCCCGCGGAGCGCAGGAGCCCGCTTGCTGCTTTGGACGGTGTTGATCCTCATCAGCGGGGCTTTCCTTTATCCGCTCGTGTGGCTCATTGCCGCGAGCCTGAAGCCCCGCGCCGAAGTGTTCGACAATGCCCTCATCCCCCGCACCTTTTCGCCGCAGAACTACGTTCAGGTGTGGGACCAATTACCGTTGGTCCACTGGGTGACCAACAGTTTCCTGATCGCCGTCCTCGCCGCCTCACTGGTCACCATTTCCAGCGCCATGGTCGCCTTCGGTTTCGCCTACTTCCGCTTCCCGGGCCGCAACTTTCTCTTCGGCCTCGTTCTGGCCACCATGATGCTCCCCGGTGCGGTGACGATGGTCCCGCAGTATTTGATCTGGAAAAATCTCGGCGTCCTCGGCACCTGGATCCCGCTATTCGGGATGAACCTCTTTGGCTCAGCGTTCTACATCTTCCTGCAACGGCAGTTCTTCCTTGGACTTCCGCGTGAGCTCTTCGAGGCGGCACGGATCGACGGGGCCAGCTACTTCGGACTCTTCCGGCGGATAGCCCTGCCGTTGTCCATTCCCTCGCTCGTAGTGATCTTCATCTTCGAGTTCCAGGCAAGCTGGAACAACCTGCAGTCCGCGCTGATCTACCTCAACGCCGGATCGGTGGAGGGCTTCACCGCCCCGTTGGGAATCGCCTACGCCATGACCAAGTACAGCCCCACCAACGGCGGCCAGGGAGACTACCAGTACGTCATGGTCGCCACCCTCCTGATCACGTTGCCCATGTTGATTCTCTTCGCCTTCGGGCAGCGGCACTTCATCGAAGGCGTCGCCACCGAGGGCCGGAAAGGCTGACCAAGGGCATTCGCGCCCGATATCCCCGGCCCGCGTTGCGGGCCTGCCACCATCAGTCCCCGGCACTGTGCGTCCCGGTGGATGGGGGGCGATCCCGGCTGCTCGCAGGCGGAAAACCTCTGGCCGGATCACCGACCCGAGGATATAGTAAGCCTACTGATGACTAGTTCATCACTGTCGATCCCGATCCAATCGAAGGAGACACCGTGAGCACCAAAGTTGAAAAGCGAATCCTGGTCAACGTCCCCGTCAGCGTGGCCTATAACCAGTGGACGCAGTTCGAGGAATTCCCCCACTTTATGAGCGGGGTGAAGAGCGTCAAACAGCTAAGCGACGACCGGCTTGAGTGGACCGCAGAGATCGCCGGGGTCCGCAGGCAATGGGAGGCCCGCATCCTGGAGCAAGTTCCGGACCGGAAGGTGGCGTGGGCCGCGACCGACGGCGCCACCAATGCAGGGGCGGTCACGTTCGAAGATCTTGGCGGCGGCCAGACGTCCGTCCAGCTGTCCCTCGAATATGAGCCGGAAGGCGTCGTCGAAAAAGTAGGCGACAAGCTCAACATCGTGGAACAGCAGGCCGAGAACGACCTTAACCGCTTCAAGGCTTTCGTCGAAGACGAGGCCTACGCGACGGGCGCATGGCGCGGAACCGTCGGGGAGGGCGTTGCGGGCAGAACGCCGGGAGTTGAGGCGGCAGGGGCCTCGCGCGGGGACAGCGGCAAGGCCGGGGTCTCGGGCAAGGTGATCGCCGGCGTCGGGCTGGCTGCAGCGGCCGCCGCCGGCGTTGCCGCGGCAACCGGGCGCAAAGACACCGCCGAAGGCACTGCAACCGGGAAACCCGCGGCGCCAGCACCCACTTCCGTGCCGCCGACAGGCACCTCAGGAAGCGTGTTCCCGGGCGAGGGGCTGCCCACGAGCGGGGAGCTGGGCTACGACTCGGGCACCGTGGCAACCGGGTCGGTCGGACGGTCCGATGCCAAGCCCTTCGACCAGACCAACGGCCTTGTGGATACCGAGGGGGATTCTGACGGGACAGCCATGAGCGACACCTTGAGCGCGGCCGACCGTGAGGCCGAGATCAAACGCGGCTCGGGCCCGGTTCCACCCGCTGGCGGGAGCCTGGGTCAGCACTGAGCGAACGCCGGCGCCTGCTTGACAGTCAGGAAGCCTTCGCGCCCGAGTTCGTGGACTCGGCCGGAGGCTTCCTGCCGGAACGCGCCCCTCGGCAAGGACACTGCTACCGATGGGGTCACCGGACCGGTCAGTCGCGGGCGGCCTTGCCCCGGTCGTCCGGAATCATCGACCACATGGTCGCCATCCGCTCCGCACCCTCGGGCACCCGGTCCGGGTCCTCGAGCTCATAGTCCCTGAGGAGATCGAAGAGCCGTTCGTTCAGCTCCGCACGCTGCCCTGGCGTCAGGTACAGCAGGTTGCTGGCCAGCACCACAGAGGACGTTCCGTCCACGGCTTCCCCGCGCTGGCGCTGCTCGTCCCGGGTCCTGGCATAGGCGTTGACGCGCCGGCGATAGGCATCCAGCTCAAGATCGAGCACAGCAAATTCCGGGCTCGCCACGCCGCCGCCCGAATTGATCGTGAAGTCGGTCCCGGCTGCTTTCCAGCGGCGCTCCCGGGCATCGCCGGCGGTGGCGGCCGGCACCACGATGCCCCATTTCTGCAGGGCGCGCAGGTGGTAGCTCATCGCACTCGGGGTCAGGCCTGTCTGGGCGGCGAGCTCGGTGGCCGTCCGGCTGACCTGGGTGGAATACAGCTCCGAAATGACCTCCAGCCGCGCGGCGTGGGCGAGCGCCCGGATCGCCTTCGGGTCGGTTATTTCGACCTTTTTTTCCGGGCGCGGCCTGCGCTTGGCGGGCGGCGCGGCGGTGTCAGCGGACGGCTCCGCCTTTGGGGTTTCTGCATTCACCCTCCCAGTCTACCGAGGCGCGCCAAACTATGAAAGAAATGCTTGACACTGATTCCCGGGGCGGGATACTTTGCTCTTTATGAAACAGATACTTCATAAGTCGCCGGGCCCGGCCGGTGTGCCTTCGCTCTGGCGCAACCACGACTTCCTGCTCGCCAGCAGCTCCCGTTTCCTGGCCACCGCCGGTATGGGGGCCGTCGTCGTCAGCGTGATGCTGCACCTGCAGAACGTCTCGGCGGCCGGGCCGACGGCGGCTGCCGGGCCGTGGCTTGTGGCGGGCTACCTGCTGTGCTCGGCGCTGCCGCTGGTGTTGCTGGCGCCGTGGGCCGGCCGGCTCGCGGACACCAGGGATTCCCGGACCCTCGCGACGGTGTCCTCCGTGGCCAGCGCCGCCGCCGTGGCCGGGATGGGCGTGGGCCTGCAGTACCTGGACAACCACATTCCCGTGTTGTTTGCCATGACGTTCCTGCTGGACGCCGCGCAGGCCGTGGCAGGGCCGACGTGGCAGGCGCTGCTGCCCCGGATCGTCGGGGAGGAGCGCACCCCGCGGGCGATGGGCACCATGCAGGCCACCATCATGATCGCCGGCATGGCCGGCCCGGCTGCGGGCGGGCTGCTCAGCGGCTGGGGCGGCTCGGGAATGGTGTTTGCGGTGGCGAGCGCGTGCTATCTGGCCATGGGCGTCGGCGCCCTGCTGATCCGGACCCGGCGCGGCACCGCGGCCGAATTGGCCGGCCGGGAGGGGCCGGCACTGCTGGACGGCCTGCGGCTGATCCGGCGGGACAGCCTGGTGTGGGCCCTGGTCCTCGGGGCCCTGTTCTTCATCGTGGTCGGCGAGGCTACCAACGTGCTGGAAGTCTTCCTGGCCCGCGGCGAACTCGGTGCCACCGAAACGCAGTACGGACTACTCGCGGCGGCTTTTGGCCTCGGCATGGCGGCGGGTGCCGCGCTGGCGGGCCGGATCAGGACGCCGCCGGCCCGCCTGCGGGTGCTGCTCGCCTCAATGGCGCTGACCTCGGCGTTCCTGGGGGTGATGGCCCTGGTGCCCACGGTGGGGCTGCTCTTCGTGGCGTACACGGCGATGGGTACAGCCTGCGGCGCCCTGAACGCGTGCTTTGGCGCGATCGCGATTTTGCGCATTCCGGAAAGCGGACGCGGCCAGGCGATGGCTATCATCGGCGGTATGACCCGCGCCGTCTCCATTGCTGCCCTTGCGATCGGTGGCCTGCTCGGCGCGCTGTTGCCGGTCCGGCTGAGCTTCCTGGTCACGGGGGCGGCCGGCGTGCTGGTGGCCCTGGCTGTCGCCGCCTACGTGCTGCCCCGTTTTGGCCGCGGCGGCGCGCCGGCTGCGGAGGCCCAGGCTCCAGAACCGGCGTCGGCGTCGTCCGGCTCAGGCGGGGAGCAGGAAGCCGTCGCGGACCAGATTGCCAACCTCGTCGAGGAGCCCTTGGCGGAACGCCCCGCTGTCGTAGCCCTCGTACCCGCCGAGCAGGGCGTCAAGGGCACCGATGATCTGCCCGACGGTGAGCTCGCCGTCGCACGCTGAGACAAAGCCGGCCAGTTCGGTGCTGAGCAGGTTGGTGCGTCGCAGACCGGCGCCCTGGCGCAGCAGGATGACTCCGGGGTGTTCGGCGCCGGGGCGCTGGTGCCGTTCCTCGGTAACGTCCTCGGCCACCAGCAGGTGCGCGGCCGGCAGGTCGTGGGCGGCCAGCCAGTCGGCGCGCTCGACGGCGGCGCCCAGGTGCGGGCCGACGGGCTGCTCGATCGGGTAGGTGATCTCCTCAAAGCGCCTCAGCACCGGGGAGCCCGCCGCGGGGCGCCGCAGCCAGATCATGCCGAAGCCGATGGCCTCGACGTTCCGGGACGCGAAGTCGTCCAGGTAGGCGGCATAGGACTCCTGGTAGAGCCTCCGGTCGCGGGCCTCGGAGGCATCCTGCAGCCAGGTTTCGGCGTACTGTTCCGGGCCGACCTGCTCGCGCTGGATGAACCAGACGTCCGCGTCCGGGCTGGCCCAGCCCTGGGGACGTTCGGCCCAGTCGGCGCCCGCCGGGATCTCCCAGTTGCCCAGCAGCTGGGCCGTACCGCCGGGGGCGAGGACACTCGGGAGGTCCCGGACCAGCGCGGCGACTATGTCATCGCCCGGCAGGCCGCCGTCGCGGTAGGTGAACTGGTCCGCGGAGGCCTCTCCGGCGCTGCGCGGCGTGATCACGAACGGCGGGTTGGAGACCACTAGGTCGAATTCCTCGCCCGCCACCGGATCGAGCAGCGAGCCCTGGCGAAGGCTCACCCTGGCTTCCACCTCAGCGGGGTCCAGGTGCAGCGCCGGCGCGTTGAGCATCAGGTTGAAGCGCGTGAACGCGAGTGCACGCCCGGAGATGTCGGTGGCGGTGACGTGTTCGGCGTGGTGCAGGAGGTGGAAGGTCTGGATGCCGCAGCCGGTGCCGAGGTCCAAGGCGCGGGCCACGTGCCGCCGCGCGGTGACCTGCACCAGCGTGGCGGACGCCTGGCCGATCCCCAACACGTGGTCGTGGCGCAGCACGCCGGGGCGCTGGTGGGCGGCCAGGTCGCTGGCCACCCAGAGTTCGGCGCCGCCGCTGCTGACTGTTTCTTCCCCTTGGGCGCCTTCCCCCGGGGCCCCCTCCCAGCCGTACGGCCGCAGATCCACCTTCGCTTGGACCAGGCCTTCCGCGGACGGCTCGGCGAGTCCCAATTCCAGCAAGCCCTCCGTTCCGATGGCAGGAAGGGCAGCGTCCAGAGTTGCGGCGCGCTGCGGTTCGGCCAGCAGCCAGAAGCGGACGACGGCGGCGAGCGCCGCCGTCGTCGGCTCCGCGTGGGCGGCGGCCTCGGTGGCGATCATCGCGGGGATGAGCTGGTCGCGGCTGAGGGCGCTGTGCGCGGCCGGGCCCAGCAGTCCGGCAACGCCGTCAACGGTGTAGCCGATGCGGCGCAGGTCCGCGGCCAGGCTTCCGAGCAGGTCCGGGAGGTCGCTGCGGGGCGCGTCGGGGGTGTTGCCGGCGGTGAAGGGCGTTGATGGGGTCACCGGACAAGTTTAGTGGCGCGGCCTGCCGCACGGCGCCCAGTTGTCCCCTCTCCGAAGAAGAGCGTCTGCCTCAGAGGTGTGCCTGCGCGTAGGCCTTCAGCGCGTCCCGCACGAAAGCCGCGCCGGCCGCCCCGCCGTAGTTCGCCGCAAAGCGCGGATCCGCCACGTACATGTCGCCGAGCCCGGTCACGTACTCTTTCACCTTTCCCGTGCCGTTGGCCGGGCCGGCCGGCGGGGTTCCCGGGATGCCGGTCAGCCAGTCGACGTGGCGCCGGGCCAGCTCCTGCGCTTCCGGGCTCTCCGGGGCTGCGCCGGATGCCGCCGCGGCGATCCAGTCCTCGCCCAGCTGCTTGGCATGCTGCGTCCAGTCGTCCTTTCCGGCGGCATCCATGCCGCGCCACCAGGTGTCGCTCTTCGCGTACGCGTCGTTGCCCCAGCGCTCCTCCACCTCGTCCTTGTATGAGGTGTGGTCGAAGCCGTCAAACATCTCTTCCGCCATGATTTCCCTTCCTGTCTTCAATGCCTCGAGTGTGTGCTGAACCGCGGCGACCTGCCGGGCCAGCCGGTCCTGTTCCTGCCGCAGCCATTTCAGGTGCCCGGCCAGCGCGTCTTGCGGCTCCCGTTCGTGGGCGATGACCTCGGCGATCGCCGGCAGGCCCAGGCCCAGTTCACGCAGCAGCAGGATGCGCTGCAGCCTGAGCAACGCTGCCTGGTCGTAGTACCGGTAGCCGTTCTCCCCGATGCGGCTGGGCTTGAGCAGCCCCACGGCGCCGTAGTGGCGCAGCGTCCGGCTGGTAGTGCCGGACATCTTTGCGATCTGCTGCACGGACCAGTCCATCGCTCCTCCTCCCGCGGCCGGGTTTCCGCGCCGCTATCCCGAGCCTAAATGTTGACGTTGCGTCAAGGTCAAGGGCTCTTTCAGCCGGCCGGCTCCGGCGCCCACGGCTGGCGTACGATGGACCCATGCACACGCAGCAGCGATTTATCAGCCCTCGGCCGCTTCCCGGCCGCACGGGCTTCTTGACGCGCGCCTAACTGCGCCGCCGGGGTCCGTCCGGCGCAGCGGCTGAGGGTGTTTCCCCCTCCGCCCCCTGGAACCCAAGGACCCACACCATGAAGACGTATCTCACCCTGCCCGAGCTGAATTCCGCCCTTACCGTCCGCGATCTCACCGACCCCGCCGCCGGCCCGCACGCCGTCCAGCTGCTGCTGGCGGAGGTGGTCGCCGGCCTGGAGCAGCTCTGGGATATCCCAGTGGCGACGCACCGGCACAGCCCGCTGGTGGCCACCGCCGACAACTACGACCGCCTGGGCTACTCAGCCGGCGATGTCACCCGCGACTCACGCTATTCCCGCCATGTCAGTCCCACCGTGATGCTCCGCAGCCACACCTCGGCCGGCGTCCCCGCAGTGCTGGACACGCTCCGGGCCGAGCTCGGCCACTACGACCGGCTGCACGTGTTGCCGGGTCTGGTCTACCGCCGCGATGCAGTGGACCGCACCCACGTCGGCGCGCCGCACCAGGTGGATCTGTGGCGGCTCAAGGCCCGGGGCCTGCTCGGTCCCGCGGAGCTGCACGCGGTGATGGCCGCGGTGGTGGAGGCGGTGCTGCCGGCAGCGCAGTATCCGGATGTCCAGTGGCGGTCCACTCCGGCGGAGCACAGCTACACCGCGCTGGGGCAGCAGCTGGATGTGCTGCTCACCCTGCCCGATGGCCGCCGCGAGTGGCTGGAACTGGCCGAATGCGGACTCGTCGCGGCACGGGTCCTGCACGGCTCCGGCCTGGACCCCCGCCGCTGGGCCGGGCTCGCCCTTGGCCTGGGGCTGGACCGGGCCGTCATGCTGCGTAAGGGAATCCGGGACATCCGGCTTCTGCGTTCGGCGCATCCGGAAGTTGAGGCCCAGCTGCAAGACCTGGCTCCGTACCGGCCGGTGTCGGCCATGCCGGAGGTCCGGCGCGATCTGTCCCTCGTGCTCGGCGCTGCGGAGGCCGACGTCGAACTGCTCGGCGATCTCGCCCGCACCGCCTTGGGCGGTGACGCAGAGAACCTGGCGTCACTGGAGATCCTGGCCGTGGCACCGGCAGCCGAGCTGCCGGCCGCCGCCGTAGAACGCCTCCGGCTGGCCCCGGACCAGGTGAACGTGCTCCTCCGGATGGTCCTGCAGCCGCTGGACCGGACCCTGACGGACCGGGAGGCCAACACGCTGCGTGACCGGGTCTACCTGGCGCTGCACCGGGGACGCGTGCTTGAGCTGAGTGCCGGCTAGCGTCCTGCGGACGACGGCGGTCGGGACCAGCCGGGGCCGGGGCTTCCCCGGGAGCCGGGGACAGCCGGGGCCGGAGGGGGCGCCGCAGCGGGTAAGTTGGAGGCATGCCGTTCGTGCCACCGCTGCCGCCCCGCCCCCGCGTTCTCCGCCGTGCCCTGGCCGCCGCGGCCGGCGCCGCCGTCGTTCTCGGCGCCTCGGCGTGCTCCCCGGCGGGGTCCATCGAATCGGCCGACGTGCACGCGTGGCAGTCCACCGCCCTGCCGTCGGCCAGCGGGGCTGTACTGGCTGATGCAGGCAAGATCCTGGACCGGAATCCGGTCGCCAAAGACGCCACCGTCCCGGCTGGCAGCTACACCTTGACCATGACCTGCGAAGGCGGTGGCAAGGAATTCTTCGAGGTCTCCCTCGACGGCCAGCGGTTGACGGAGGCCGGCGCCGCCTGCAACGGGAGCCGGGAGACCGCCAGGATCAAGGTGCCGGCGGCCGGAACGCTCAAGGTCAGCGCCTCCAGCGTGGACGCCCCGCTCATTTTTGCCTACCACATGGTCCCTGCGGCCTGATGTGACTGGCGCTTGCTGCCGGTACCACTAGGCTCAGGGCATGGCTGCTACTCGGGGTAGGCAAGGGGTCCGCGCCGCGGCGCCGCTGATCGCGCTGGCGCTGGCGGTAACGGGGCTGGCCGGCTGTGAGGTTGTGGACGACGTCGGGCAGCCGGCTTCTGAAACCGCGCGTCCGGCCCGGTCTGCTACGCCGGGACCGCACCTGCCGCCCCAAGACCCGCAACTTGCCGCCAAGGCGGCCAAGAACATAACGGAAGTTCAGCGGCTCCTAGGAGCCGCACCGAAGAACGAACGGATGTCGGCTTTGAGCGGGATCGGCTTCCGCCAGACCACCTCAGGCACAGCCGAGGGTCCGTATACCGTGATTGTGGCCTGCGCTGGCGCACCAAGCGCACTCCTGACGCTTTCACAGAATGACCGCCGGGACAGGACCAGGCTGCAGCTCAACGTCAAGTGCGGGCGCACGGTCCACGCGGCCGTGAAGCTGGAATCCGGGCCAACCACGGTGCAAATCGACCCGAATTCAACCGAGCCCGATCCCGGCGCCGCCATCGGGTTCCGGCTCGTCCGCCACCCACCCCCTTAGTGGCGGCCCCGAGGCTACGTCGCTCTGGCCCGCCGGCGCGGCCGGGCCTAGAGTCAGAGTATGCCCACCGCGCAGGGACCAGCGCGGCGGCGGTCCCGCGGCGCCGCGGCCGCCGTCGCGCTGGCCGCTGTCCTTGCCTGCGCTTCGGGGCTGGCCGCCTGCGAGTATGAGTACGACGACGGGTTCTCCGGTTCTGCGCCGTCCCAGGCAGCCACGTTCACGGACGCCGCACTCCCGCAGGACCCAGGAAGGAACCGGCCGGTCATCGGGGCGGAGCTGGACGAGTGGCTGGCGGAGGTGCTGCCGGAGACCCAGGGACAGGTTTTCCACACCGCTTCCGGGCTGTTGGAGGCGGGAGAGGTCCGGCACGAGACCACCACGCAATTGCCGAGCGGAACGTATGCGCTGACCCTGGTCTGCCGGAGTACCCGCCGGGTATCGTTCACCGTCCGGGACAAGGAGAGCGTCTTGGTGGATCTCAGCCTGCGTTGCGGCAGTCCGCGCGTCAACGTGGTCCAGCTCGCCGCCGACGCGGTGCTGCGGGTCCGGATCGAGTCACTGGCGCCGGCGAATTTCGCCTACCGTATGAGCCGGATCTGAGGCTGCGCCGTGCTGAGCCGGTGCGCTCGGCGGCCGCGTCCTCGGGCGGCGGGCGCGCTCAGGCGGCGGCTGGGCTGATAGGGCGCGGGCGCGCTCAGGCGGCGCAGCCGTCCGGGCAGCGCAGCGTCGCCGGATCCGAGGCACAGTCGGCGCAGTACAGCGTCAGGGTGCGGCAGTCGGGGTTCGAGCAGTTCTCGAACTTGCTCGTGGGCGCGGCGCAGCGGACGCACTGGCCAATGGTCTTCGCGTCCTCGCTGAACTCCAGGTGCATGCGCTTGTCGAAGACGTAGAGCGAGCCCTCCCAGAGTCCCTGGTCCTTGAACGCCTCGCCGTAGCGGACGATCCCGCCGTCGAGCTGGTAGACCTCTTTGAAGCCGCGGTTGACCATCAGGCTGGAGAGGACCTCGCACCGGATGCCGCCGGTGCAGTAGGTGACGACCGGTTTGTCCTTAAGGGCGTCGTATTTGCCGGAGTCGAGCTCCCTGATGAAGTCGTGCGTCGTTGCGACGTCGGGGACGACGGCGCCCTTGAACCTGCCGATCTCGGCTTCGAAGCCGTTGCGGCCGTCGAAGAACACGACCTCGTCACCGTCCTGCCTCTTCGCGTCCACGAGCCGGTGCAGTTCCTCCGGGGCCAGATGCGTGCCGCCGCCGACCACGCCGTGTTCGTCCACCTTGAGCTCACCGGGCGCCCCGAAGGAGACGATCTCGTCGCGCACCTTGACGCTCAGCCGGGGGAAGTCCGCGGCTGAGCCGTCGGACCACTTCACGTCGATGCCACGGAAGCCCTTGTACTCGCGGGTCGTCTTGACGTACTGCTTGACCGCCCCGATCTCGCCGCCGACGGTCGCGTTGATGCCGTCTTTGGAGATTATGATCCGGCCGGTCAGCCCGAGCTTTTCGCAGAGGGCACGCTGCCAGAGCCGGACGGCGTCCGGGTCCGCGATCGGGGTAAAGCCGTAAAAGAGCACAATTCGATTCAAAGCCACGTATTTAAGCGTACTGGGCGGGGCAAAAAGCTTCAGCAACGCGGGGCCGCGGGGGACGGGCTCGCCACTGTCACAATTGGGTAAGCAAGCGGCCGCGCCGATCCCGGCCCCTGTTGCTTGCGGCGGGGCTGGAATACGCTCATCTCATGAGTCTTGACGCCATGGTTGAAGACACCACCCACCTCCTGGAGGTCTGGGTTGCCGGGTGGGCCGGTTGCCGGGGTTATGAGACGCGCAGGCAGGGCCGCTTTCCTGCGGCGCTGCGGGCGGACACGACCCACGAATGGGAGTACTTCGCCCACGATCCCTCGGATGCCGAGTTCGCTGACCTGGCCGCCAAGACCGCCGAGGTCCCGGCCCGGATCCTCACCATCCTCACCAACGATGTTCCGCGCTACACCGCGTTGGCGGAACAAAACGGACTGAACGTCACGTCGGCGTCGCAGACCATGATGGTCGTGGACATGGAGACCCAGGACTCCGAGGACCCCTGGCTTCCGGACGATGATCTCCGCTGGGTGCCCTCCACCGAGGGCGGGGTCCACCACGCCGTCGTGTACGCCGGCGAGGAGGTCGCCGCCAGCGGACGGGTGTTCGTCGCCGACCACACCGCCGTCTTCGACAAGATTGTCACCGCACCGGGGTTCCAGCGGCGGGGACTCGGCAGCTTCATCATGCGGGCACTGGCGGCGCAGGCGTTCGAACACGACGTCGAAGGGGGCCTCCTGCTGGCCTCCCTGGATGGTCAGCAACTGTACTCACATCTCGGCTGGACCACGGTGTGCCAGGTGCTGATGCTCTCCGCCTCGGACGAGGGCGCCGACCTCTCTGTGGGCTGACCGCGGACCGGTACCGGCGCCGCGGCAGGCGCCCGCGGGCGATTTGAGCCCGGGTGAAACAATGTTGGAGTGAATCCCCACGAGTCCCTGATCCCGTTGCTGGGCCGCGGCCCGGACCCGGAGCAGCTGCGGCATGTGCGCACGATCCCGGCCCGGAAGGCCGTCAATGAGCCGTGGCCGGCGTGGGCCCACCCCGATCTGGTGCAGGCCTATGGCTCGCTGGGCATCCACGAGCCGTACCGCCACCAGGTGCAGGCCGCCGACCTTGCCCATGGCGGCGAGCACGTCGTGATTGCGACCGGGACCGCTTCCGGCAAATCCCTGGCCTACCAGCTGCCGGCGCTGGACGCAGTCCACCGCTCCGAGCTGCGCGTCCTCGCCGACCCCGGCAAGATCCACGACGACGGCGCCGTCACCCTCTATCTCTCCCCCACCAAGGCCCTGGCCGCCGACCAGCTGGCCGCCATCCGCTCACTGAAGCTGCCGACCGTCCGGGCGGAGACCTACGACGGCGACACCGACCCCGCGTCCCGCCGGTGGATCCGGGACCACGCCAACGTCATCCTCGCCAATCCCGACATGCTGCACTTCGGCATCCTGCCCAACCACGCCTGGTGGGCCCGGTTCTTCCGGCGGCTGCGCTATGTGATTGTCGATGAGGCGCACAGCTACCGCGGCGTGTTTGGCTCGCACGTGGCCAACCTGATGCGCCGGCTGCGACGGATCTGTGCCTACTACAGCCCCGGCGCTTCCCACCCCGGCCCCGTGTTCATTGCCGCCTCGGCGACCGCGTCCGACCCTGGGACCTCCTTCGGCCGGCTTATCGGCGCTCCGGTCAAGGCGGTCTCCGAGGATTGTTCGCCGCACGGCGCCACCACCGTGGCGTTCTGGGAACCCGCCCTGACCGAGCTGCGCGGCGAAAACGGTGCCAAGGAGCGCCGGACCGCGGTGGCCGAAACCTCGGACCTGCTGGCCAACCTGGTCTCCTCCCGGATCCGGACCATCGCGTTCATCAAGTCGCGCCGCGGGGCCGAGACGATCGCCTCGATCACCAAACGGCTCCTCGACGAGGTCGATCCCAGCCTGCCCCAGCGGGTCGCGGCGTACCGCTCCGGGTACCTGCCGGAGGAACGTCGCGCCCTGGAGAAGGCGCTGCGTTCCGGCGAGCTGCTGGGCGTTTCGAGCACCTCAGCGCTTGAACTCGGCATCGACATCTCGGGCCTCGACGCCGTCCTGGTCGCCGGCTGGCCGGGAACCAGGGCGTCGTTGTTCCAGCAGATCGGCCGGGCCGGCCGGGCCGGACAGGATGCCATTGCTGCCTTCGTCGCGAGCGACGACCCGCTCGACACCTACCTGGTGAACCACCCCGAGGCAATATTCGACGTCTCGGTGGAGGCCACGGTCTTCGACCCCTCCAATCCCTATGTCCTCGGGCCCCACCTGTGCGCCGCCGCGGCGGAACTGCCGCTGGGCTACGCGGAACTCGGGCTCTTCGGCCCGACAGCCGAGAAGCTGCTTGACCAGCTGGTCGCCCAGGGCTACCTGCGTAAACGTCCGGCGGGTTGGTTCTGGACCCACCCCCAGAGCGCCGCGGCCATGGTGAACCTGCGCGCCGACGGCGGCGGTCCGGTGAGCATTGTGGATGCCGACACCGGTTCCCTGCTCGGGACCATGGATTCACCCCAGACGCACTACCAGGCACACACTGGCGCCGTATACGTCCACCAGGGCGAGAGCTACGTCGTCGAGGACCTGAACGAAGGCGAGCACTGCGTCGTGGTGCGGCGGGCCAACCCTGATTACTACACGACTGCGCGCGACGTGACCCAGATCGAGGTCCTGGAGACGCTCCGCACCACTCAGTGGGGCGACGTCGCGGCGCATTTCGGCGATGTGAAAGTGACGACGCAGGTGGTCTCCTTCCAGCGCAAGGCGCTCATCTCGAACGAGATCCTCGGCGAGGAACCGCTGCAGCTGGGCGCCCGGGACCTGTTTACCAAGGCGGTCTGGTTCGTGATGGACAGCCGGTCCCTGACGGGGGCCGGGCTAATCGAGGCGCAGTTCCCGGGTGCGCTGCACGCGGCCGAGCACGCCGCCATCGGGTTACTGCCGCTGGTGGCCTCCAGCGACCGCTGGGACATCGGCGGGGTGTCGACGGCCATCCACGCGGACACCGGGGTGCCCACCATTTTCGTGTACGACGGCCACCCCGGCGGTGCCGGCTTCGCCGAGCGGGGCTACGACAAGGCCAGGGTGTGGCTCTCCGCAACGCGCGACGCCATCAAAGCCTGCGAATGCGATTCCGGTTGCCCGTCCTGTGTGCAGTCCCCCAAGTGCGGCAACAAGAACAACCCGCTGGACAAGGACGCCGCCGTCACGCTGCTGGAGATGCTGCTGACCGACGCCACCGATCTCATGGTCGGCCCGGCCGTGGAGCAAAGCGCTCCGTCCGCTGGGCACATCGCGGGCCAACCGGTTTAGACCACAACCGCCTACCCGGTGTCCGGCTCTGCCGGTCCCCCGCCCTCCGTCGGGGGCGGCCCGGCCCTGGCGAGTCCGGTGGCCGGACCGAAGACCGTGCGGGAGTGAAGTTCGGTGCGGAGCTGGACAGTGTTGCCGAAGTTGATCGAACAGCTCACGAGCCCCGCACCGTGCCGGGCGGCAACCTCGGCGGCGACGGCGCACGGCTCGCCGGCGGAGAGTCCACGGGCTGCGTCCGCGGCCGCAAGGGCCGCCAGATCCGCGGACGTGGCAGCCTTCGACGCGGCCACGACCGCCTGGCCGAGCAGGACGACAGCGGTCATCGCCAGCAGCAGCACCATCCCCAGGCCGAGCGCGAGAACGGTGCCCGCACCCAGCTCCGGGTCCCGGTCCCGGTCCCGGGACGGCATCACGCGCGCCGGCCCAGGACGAGAGGCGCCGGCAGCGGAACGGAGGCCTCCGCCCCGCCCGGGGACTCACTCCGCGCCCAGGCCTTGGCGGTGAGGGTCCACGGAACCAATGGACCCACAGCCCCGCTGACGGTTCCGGACACCGTCACGCTGAGCCAGTGGCCGTCGGAGGCGACGACCACCAGGGCCGCATCCCCGGCGAGCTGCCGGACAATGCCCCCGACGGCGGCGGCGTCCTCACCGCGCGCCAGCGCCCTTGCGCCGGCCCGGGCGGCGTCTTCAAGCCGAAGTTGCGTCAATCCCGCCGCGGACCCGGCCAGCAACAGGGCCAGCAGCAACACAACGGCGGGGAGGGTGACGGCGAACTCGGCGGTCACCGCACCCCGGGACGTTTCTACGCCCCGGCCCGGACGCCGTCCTGGCCACGCTGCGTCCGGTTTCTTCGGCGGGTCCGGCAGCCCCGGCCGGCAGGCACCGGGGGGCCCAGACAAGCCGGCCCGGGCGCGCGTGGCGTTTGCACCCCGCGCCCGCCTGATCACGGTAGCGCGAGGGCCGTGCGGATGAGGTTCAACAGAAAGCCCCGGACCTCGTCGCTGCGCATGATCAATACGAGCAGGCCCGCAAAACTGACGGCCGCCAGGGTGGCAATGGCGTATTCGGCGGTGGCCATCCCCGTCTCGGAACCGCGGAACATCTTCCGTCTCCTCGGTTCCCGGGAGGGGTCCCGCACCGGCGGGGCTTGCCGGGCGCCCGGATAAAGTTCGCGGACCTCCGCGGTTCCGGCGTCGGCGGCGGCACTGTCAGGTCCGGCGGGGGCGTTTCGATGGGATGTCATGGGCTTTCCTCTCGGGAGATTCCGGCGCAAGGACCGGCTGATTCCAATCTCGCGTCCCCGCCCGGCGCCGGTAAGTCCGCGGCTCAGCCAAGTGGAAAAGTCCGGCTGTGGAGGAACAGTCGCAGCGTCCGGGCAGTGGTCAGGAGCCGGTTGGGAGCATCGCGAGCAGGACCGGAACAATGCCCAGGCACACGAAGGCCGGCAGCGAACACAGCCCCAGCGGGATGACCAGCTTCACACCCAACGCGGCGGCCCGCCGCTCGGCCGCGCGGAAGTGCTCGCGCCGCAGCCGGGCAGCCTGGGCGTTCAGGATCGCAGAGGACGGCACTCCGGTCATCGCAGCGAATCCGAGGGCATCCCTGAGGACCAGCAGTTGCGCGGGGAAGCTGTGGGAACTCCGCCAGGCGGTGTCCCAGTCCGCGCCGATCGCGAGGGCGGAGACAACCGGACCCAGCGGGCGGGCGAGCCCGGGGGCCGCGTGGGCCGCGATCAGCTCGAGCGAGCGGCCCAGGCCGGAGCCGGCGTCCAGCATGGCACCGATCAGTTCCAGCATCATGGCGGGATCGCGGAGTCCTCCGTCGGTGGCCGTCGTGTCCGCGGCGCCGCCGTTTGTGACTCCGTCGGCGATCTGCCCGCCGGGCGCGAGCCGGCCCAGCCGTTTCCAGCGCAGACCGGAGCGATGGTGGTCCGCGAGCGCCACGAGCACGGCGGCAGCCAGCAGGGCGCCGACCGTGAGACCGCCAAGGTTGGGGCTCACCGCGGGGTTACCACTGCGCCCCGGCGGCGGTCCGGACGAGGCGGGCGGACCAGCTCCGGCCCGCGGCGGTGAGGGCGAGCCCCGCGCCGAATGCCGCCAGCCCAAGTGGTGTCCCGAGGAGGATGGCTAGGGGCTCCACGCCGAGCAGGGCTCCGAGTCCGAGTCCCAGGAAGGGCAGCCAGGCCAGGATCCGGACGGTGGTCTTGGGCCCGGCCAGTGCCGTCTGCCGGGCGGCTTCGGCGTCGTCCTCGGCCTCCAGATGGGCGGCGAAGCGTGTCAGGACGCCGGCGAGCGGACAACCGCTGGCCTCGGCCACGTCGAGGCACGCCGCCAATTCCACCCAGACCGCCTGTTCCCTCCGGCGGGGGCCTCTGCGGGCACCGCTGCCGGACTCCCTGGCGGCCGCCGCACGGATTGCCGCGGCGACCGGGGAGCCCGTCCGGGCCGCGGTGCGGGCAGCGGCCAGGATCTCCAGCGACGAACCAGCCAGTGCCCCGGTCCGGCCTGGATCGCTGCTGCTTCGGCCCGCGGCACCCGGGCCGCGGTCCGGGTGCCGCTCGTCACCGTAGAGCAGCCAGAGCTCCTCCCATAGCCGCGCGGGCGTCCGGCCGCCCTTCAGCAGTGCGGCCAGCTGCTGGACCAGCACGGTCGTCGGGACCCCCGGCGCGACTCCAGCGTTCCTGCGCCAAGGCCGCGGGTGCCCACGCCAGCCGCGGCCGGCCCGCTTGGGCGACGGCACCCGGACGGTCCCCTCGAAGGCGCCGGGGAGGGCCCGCCGAATCCGCCGTCCTGCTGCGCTCCGCGGTGCGAGTGTCAGCCAGAGCGCGAGGGCCAGGATCCCGACGAGGACGGCCGTCATGGCGCCCCGCCGGCTCCGGGCACCGCGGCCGGGTCCAGACCCAGGCGCACCGCCAGCTCCGGCCAGGCGGGCCCGGCACGGACCTCGCCGCCGACCGTCTCCAGGGCCACGGCAACGGCCAGGCCTGACCTGTTTTCTCCGACCAGTCCCACGGACGCCACCCGGCGCCCGAGCCGTGTGCGTTCCAGATGGACGACGGCGTCGAGGGCGCTGGCGGCCTGCAGGCGGACGGCATCAGGCCCCATCCCCGCGAGCGCGCCGAGCGCAGTCAACCGGGCCGGGACCGCGGCCGCGGTATTGGCGTGGATGGTGCCGCCGGCGCCGGTATGCCCGGTGTTCATCGCGGCGAGCAGCTCGCGGACCTCGGCGCCGCGGCACTCCCCGACGATGAGCCTGTCGGGCCGCATCCGCAGGGCCTGCCGCACCAGCTCGCCGAGGTCAACAGTGCCGCCGCCTTCGAGGTTGCTGTGGCGCGACTCCAGAGAAACCACGTGCGGGTGGACCGGATTCAGCTCGGAGGCGTCCTCGATCAGAACGAGCCGCTCCCCCGCCCCGCAGAGCCCGAGCAGCGTGGCGAGCAGCGTCGTTTTCCCGGACCCCGTCGCGCCGCTCAGCAGGAAGCTCAGGCGGCGCTCCACCACCCTGCTGAGGACGTCCTGGAGGAACGGGCCGAACATGCCGGACCGGCCGAGTTCGTCCAGGGTGAAGACCGATTCGCGACGAATGCGCACGCTCAGCAATGTTCCCGACGTGGAGATGGGCGGCAGGACGGCGTGGACGCGGTAGCCGCCGTTTAGCCTGACATCCACGCAGGGCGAGCTGTCATCCAGCCGCCGCCCGCCGGCAGCCACCAGCCGGGCGGCCAGCGCACGGACCTGGGCCTCGTCGGCAAAGGCGACCGGCGCGCGTTCCAGCCCGCGCCCCCGGTCCAGCCACACCGAGCCTGGGCTGTTGACGAAGATGTCCGTCACGAGCGGGTCGCGCGCCAGCAGCTGCAGCGGCCCCAGCCCGTTCAGTTCGGCGCCGATGCTTTCGACGGCGGCCAGGGCGCCGGCGGTGCCGAGGAGCTTGCCGCTGGCCTGCACGGCCGCGGCTACCCGTGACGGGGTGACCGGGCCGGCGTCGGCCATGACCGATTCGCGGACCGCTTCAAGCAGCCGCGCATCCACCCGTGGCGGGGGCGGGCCCAGCTGCCTGCGGAACCGTCGGCTCTCCGGGGCCGGCGGGTCCGCCGGCAGCTGCGGGCTCACGGGAACTCGGCCCCGCTGAAGGCCAGGACTGCCTCGGTGAAGCGCTGCACACTGCGCCGACCGCCGGTGTCCAGCAGGCGCCCGAGTTCCGTGGCGGTGGCCGTCCCCCGGACCTCGGGCATAATGCCCTGCACCGGGAGCCCCACGGCTTGGGAAATCAGCGGGTAGTCGAATGCAGCGCCGGGTTTCGCCCGGATCACCAGGGCGGTCTCCACTGGCGGAAGCTCCGGCACTAGCCGGGCGGATGCCACCGCGGCCCGGAGCTGGGCGGGCAGCACTATGACGACCTGGTCGCACTCCCAGGCGAACGTCCGCAGTGCCTCGCGTCCGCGGCCGATGTCCAGCACCACCAGCTCGTAGCAGCGCCGTGCGGCGTCGAGCACGCCGGCGACCGCAGCCGGGTCGATGGCCTGGGGCCGTTCACGGTTGCCCGGCCAGGACAGGAAGGAGAAGCCGCCCGTTTCGGGCAGCGCCTCGTGGAGCTGGTCAGGGTCGATGCTGCCGCGGGCCTCGGCGAGGTCCGGCCAGCGGAGTCCGGGTTCTTCTTCGGCGGCGAGCGCCAGCTCGAGGCCGCCGCCCCAAGGGTCCCCGTCGATCAGGAGGACTCTCGCGCCCATCCCCGCGGCGGCCTGGGCCAGCCAGATCGCCGCGGTGGTAGCCCCGGCCCCGCCACAGCCGCCGATGGCTCCGAGGACGTGCCCGCCAGGGTCCGGGGCGTGCGATCGGCTGAGGTACTCGGCCAGCCAGGGACTGCCCTCGGGCAGGACGGCCACCCGTTCGGCCCCCATGGCCGCGGCCAGCTGCCAGAGGCTGTCCCCCTCGCCGCTCAGTCCCACCAGGACCGCCGGCGCACGGCGTCGAATCGGCAGTTCCGGCACGTCGCTGCCGACCAGCACCGCGACCGCCGAGTCCCAGTACGGGGCCGCCTCGGCGGCATCCCGCGCCAGTCTCAGCCGCCGTCCGGCCGCGGCCACGATCCCCTCCACCTCGCCGCGCAGGACCTCGGACCCGGTGACCAGCAGTGTCTCCGCAGCAGCGTCGGGAAGCCACGCTTCGGGTCCGGCCCGGGTTATAGGCGGGAGGGTCGCGGGTTCGGGTAGCTGGTGTCTGCTCATGCCACCACCTTGGGCGCATTGGACGCCGGCGGTACCTGCCGCCGGCGGCTATGTGGAAAACCGCGGCGAGTTTCCCCAGGCCGGTCGGTCGTTCAACGCCGCACCCTCCACGCTGGCCCCTCCAGTGCGGCCCCTCCAGACCGTCCTCCGATGACAGAGGGACAAGGCAGAATTGAGCCTATGCATCTGCTGCTCGCCGCCCACGCCCACGGCGCAGCCCTGCAACGCCTCACGCCGGCAGGGGCCCCCGATCCCGCCGCCACGGAACCGCGCCTGGTCAGCGCGGCCGAACTGCCCGGCGTCGTGCGCCAGCTGGAACTGCAGCGCCCGCGCTGGATCTGGCACCGCACGCAGGACTGGTACCCTGCCCTGCTGGCGGCCCGCGTCGAGCTGGAACGCTGCTACGACCTCACCCTGTGCGGCGCCATCCTGGCCCACTCGGCGTTCACCGCCCACACCGACTACGCCAGGACCGCGGAGAAGCTGACCCAGGACGACGACGTGCAGCAGCCACCGCGGTCGCTGCAGCCGCCGCCCCCACCGGTGGACCAGGGCGCCCTGTTCGAAGACCCTGGCCTGCGCTCGACGCCGAGGTACACGCCCGAGCAGCTGCGGGCCGAATACGCCGCGCAGCAGGACGCCCTGGCCGGCGTCGCTCCGGACGGTGACCGCCGCAAACAGCGGCTCCAACTCCTGCTCGCCGCCGAATCCGCCGGCGCCATGAT
This sequence comes from Arthrobacter sp. SD1074B, assembly GCF_056780195.1. Taxonomy (NCBI): domain Bacteria; kingdom Bacillati; phylum Actinomycetota; class Actinomycetes; order Micrococcales; family Micrococcaceae; genus Arthrobacter; species Arthrobacter sp. SD1074B. The sequence goes on from NZ_JBRAZT010000001.1 coordinate 3,334,067, forward strand.
CGCCGCCGAGATGCAGCACACCGGCGTGCCCTGGCGCGAGGAGCTGCACGAGCAGATCCTCGCGGACTACCTCGGCCCGCGGCCGCCCCAGGGCCACCGGCCGGCCAAGCTGGAAGCCCTGAACAGCGATCTCCGCCGCCTGCTGCAGTCGCCGGCGCTGAACCCGGATTCCCCGCAGGAGCTGATGCGCGCCCTGCACCGGAACGGCATCGAGGTGAAGAGCACCCGCCAGTGGGAGCTGAAGGAATCCAACCACCCGGCGATCGAACCACTGCTGGCTTACAAGAAACTCGCCCGCCTGCACGCCGCCAACGGCTGGGCGTGGCTGGACGCCTGGGTCAAGGATGGCCGCTTCCAGCCGGAGTACGTGGTGGGCGGGGTGGTGTCCGGGCGCTGGGCCTCCCGCGGCGGCGGGGCGCTGCAGATCCCCCGCCAGATCCGCGGCGCCGTCCACGCGGACGCAGGCCACAAGCTGATCGTCGCGGACGCCTCGCAGCTGGAGCCTCGTGTGCTGGTAGCGCTGGCCCAGGATTCCAAAATGGCGGAGGCTGCCCGCGACAAGGACCTCTACGCCGGCATCGCCGCGCAGGGCTTCGGCGGCGACCGGGCCAAGGCCAAGGTCGCGCTGCTCGGCGCTATTTACGGCGCCACCACGGGCGAATCCGGACGGCTCATGCCGCAGTTGGCCCGCACCTACCCGCGTGCCGTCGGCTTCGTGGAGCAGGCCGCCCGCGAGGGCGAGGCGGGGAAGACCGTCACATCCCGGCTGGGCCGGAGCAGCCCGCCGCCGTCGGACCGCTGGCTGCGCGCCCAGCAGTCCGCCACCGCGGAGGAACAGCGCCGGGCAGAGTCGCTGGCCCGCTCGCGCGGAAGGTTCACCAGGAACTTCGTGGTGCAGGGCTCCGCGGCCGACTGGGCTGCCTGCTGGCTGGCTGAACTGCGACGTCGGCTGCGAACCCTGCGCGCGGACGGAGCCCCGGCCGGGGAGCTGGTCTTCTTTCTCCACGATGAGGTGATGGTCCACTGCCCGGCCGGCGCCGTCGAGGCCTGTGTCCGGGCGATCGAGGAATCCGCGGCTGCTGCCAAGGAGCTGCTGTTCGGCCAGATCCCGGTGGAATTTCCGGTCAGCGTCGCCGTGGTCGACTCCTACGACAACGCCAAGTAGCGCCGCGAAACCGCAGCCCCCGAAGGCGGCCCGGACGCCCGGGGGTAACGTACCCGCCAGTAGCGTTGCGCCCGCTCCGCAGGCCCCGTTACGCTCGAAAAGGCCGGTGGCAATCCCGATTGTTCCGCCGGCGCAAATGCAACGAGGCAGGGAACCGGGAAGGCAGCAGAGTGGCTGGCGTATTCGAGATTGCAGCGGCCGGAGACGAGTCGTATTTCTTCAGGCTGACGGCACCGGACGGGACAGTAGTTGCTGTTTCACCGCTTTTTAACACCATCAAGGGGGCGGCGGCAGGCATCACTGCGGTCCGTGAGAACGCGGCCACCGGGCTGGTTGTGGACCGGTCCGCCAGGAAGGCGGCCGGCAAGTCCGCCGCCGCGGTGGCCTGGCCCGCCAACCAGCGGCCGGAGACCCGGCGAGCCGTCCGCTAGCGGCGCGCTAGGCGTCGATGCCGTGGAGCCTGGTGCGGTCCCACGGGACTGCCCAGCCCAGTTGGTCGAACAGCTGGTTGAGTATCATCCCGGTAAAGCCCCACACCACCACACCGTTGACGGTAAAAGCCGGGCTCTGGAAGGTCTGGCCGGCCCGGGTCACGGTCGCCATGACCCGGTTGTCCGGATCGAGTAGGTCCCGGACGGGCACCCTGAAGACCTGGGACGACTCGCCGTAGTCCACCACCCGCACGGGGGACTGGGAGGCCCACCAGCCAAGCACCGGCGTCACCAGGAAATTGCCGCGGGGAAGGGCCAGCTCGGGCATGGCGCCGAGGACCTGCACCCCTTGCGGGTCCAGCCCGGTCTCCTCCTCGGCCTCGCGCAGGGCCGCTTCGATGACGGACTCGCCGGGGTCGATGCCGCCGCCGGGAAAGGCGACCTGGCCGGGGTGGTCATCGAGGGTCTGCGCGCGTTGGAGCAGCAACACGTCCAGATCCGCCGGTGCCAACAGCTTCACGGACGTCGCGGGGACGTCGTCCAGCGAGCCGAACAGCATCAGCACGGCGGCCCGGCGCACGCGTTGTCCCGGCTCAACCACCAGTTCGCGCCAGCGCGGATCCGCCGCCGGCGCCGTGCCGGCCTGGACCGCGGCCACGAGGTCAATCAGGTCCTGGCGGGCGGTCATCGCGGCCTTCTCTGCGATTCCATCCGAATTTCGGCGGCGCGGTGGGTCTCGGCCAGCAGCTTCGCGAGCAGTTCTTCCTGCCCCGGGGCCAGCTCGTACTTCAGCAGCTTCCTGGCCTTCCCCGGGTCCGTCTCACCCACCCCATAGCTGGGGCACCAGTTCGCCACCGCGCAGGCGCCGCACGCCGGTTTGCGGGAATGGCAGACGCGCCGGCCGTGGAACACGACGCGGTGCGAGAGCATGGTCCAGTCTTTTGGCTCGAACAGTTCGGCGACGTCGGTTTCGATCCGGACGGGGTCATCCGACTCCGTCCAGCCGAAGCGGCGGGCCAGCCGGCCGAAGTGGGTGTCCACCGTGATGCCGGGGACGCCGAATGCGTTGCCCAGGACGACGTTCGCGGTCTTCCGTCCGACGCCGGGCAGCTTGACGAGGTCTTCCAGCCGCCCGGGCACCTCGCCGTCGTAGTCGTCCACCAGCTTGGTGCACAGCGCCATCAGGTTCCGCGATTTGGCCCGAAAAAACCCGGTGGGCTTGATGATGGCCTCCAGTTCCGCGGGATCGGCCTCGGCCATGCTGCGGGCGTCCGGGAACCGGGAAAACAGCAGCGGGGTGATCTGGTTAACCAGTACGTCCGTGGTCTGTGCCGAGAGCACGGTGGCGACCACCAGCTCGAACGGGCTGCGGAAATCCAGTTCCGCGTGGGCGTAGGGATACTGCTCCGCCAGTGCCTTGTTGATCCGGCGGGCGCGGCGCTTGAGCCCCAGCAGCGTCTCCCCCGCCGCCGGCCGGGGCTTGCCGCTGCCGGCCGCCGCGCTGCGAGGTACCGTGGCCATAGTCCGGCTAGCCGCGTTCGATGTTGCTGAGGTCGCGGAGCACACCGACGCGGCCGTCCGTGTGCTGGACCAGGAACTCATGGCCGCGGTCCTCAAGGGCGAGGACCCATCCGCCGGGTTCGACGACAAATGCCGGGGCGCCGCTCCGCTCGTCCACCGCAGTGCGGGGCTGGGCGACGGCGAACCAGAATGCCTCGTAGGCCGGTTGGGCCGGCCCGGTCTCGGGCCGGGTCGCCGGGTCAACGGTCGCGCCGATCGGCTCCTGCGAACGGACCTGGGGGGTGAGGGCGGTGGGTGCCTCGTGGCTTGCGGGCGCGGGCGCTGCCGCCGTGGCCGCCGGGACCGCGGCGGCCTGGGTTGCCTCCGGGTTGGCGCCCTGCGCGGCCGGGCCCTCGGAAGCCGAGGACGCCGCCGGGGCGGCTGCCGCCTGGGTCTGCTCGGCGGCGGGCGGTGCTGCTTCGGCTGCCGGGTTAGAGGGCGCGTAGGCCGCCGCCGGGGAGGGTGTCGGCGTCGGGGCCGGTGCGGGCGCGGGAACGACGCCGTGCGCCTGGGTGGCCGGCTCGGTAGCCGCCGGAGGGGCGGAGGTTGCGGCAGCGCCGGCGGCGCCGCTCCCAGCGGCACCGGGAGCCGTACCCGTGGATGCCCCGTGGAATTCGTGGTCCTGCGGTGTAGCCTGGGCCCCGCCGGCCTGTTTGCCGGGGGCCATCCGTTTGGCCCAGCCGGACAGTGGGCTGCTTCCGCTCTTGGGGCTCTTCGGCTCGCCGGCGGGCTTGGCGGCCTTGGGGGCGCGCGGCTTGCGGACCGGCTCCGCGGCTTCCCGCGCCACGACGTGCGCGGGGGCTTCCGCGCGGTGCAGGAAATCACCGGCCAGACTGGGAATCAGCCTCGCGAGCACGGTGGCGGTGAAGAGTCCGAGCGCGCCCACAAGGCCCACCAGCAGGCTGGGCACAAACGCACCGGCGGCCGCCAGGAAGAAGAACGCCAGGCTGAAGGACGCCACGACGGAGGCGAACTGGTCGATCGAGAGGGAGCCGATCCGGATTTTGGTGCCCGGGCTGACCCGGCGCGCCACAAAGAGGGCGGCGACGATCAGCGGCAGCAGCACGCCCAGGGCAAGGAAGAACAGGCTGCCCAGGTTCCACAGGTTGTACCGGTCGGCGAACATCGGGATCAGCGAAGCGATGAACAGCAATAGCGTGGAGCCGAAGACGGTGAGGTCACGGACCGTGAATGGCCCGGCGACGGCTTCGTTGTTCTTCGAGTTCGGCTTGTCCACCGTGAAGCGCGGCTGGTCCCCCCGCCCATTGGCCTGCGCCGGACCGGCGTGGCCCTCGTTGCGGGAGGGCCCGTGGAGGCGCCCGTTGCTTTGCTCGTTCATTCTGTTCTCCTTAGCGTGGCCGCACCCTGGACAGTGCCGCCTAACGGCAGGCAAAAACAGGACCGCCAGCGGTCCTGCCGCCCCCATCGGATGTCACGACTTCATCTCAGCCTAGCCAAGTGGAGGTCCGATCACTAGCTGGGTTGACGTCGCTCCAGCCCCACCGGGCGGGCCATTTCGCCCTGCGCGTAAAGCGCCGTGAACGCCGGGGGAACCCTGCCCCCGTCACCGAGTCCCGCGCCACTTGGCGCTTAATAAACACCGCTCACGGCTCCCTTTGTGACGGGGCGCACGTTCTGTCGGAGCCACGCGTTAGTGTGTATTTCGGAACAGCTCTTGCGGCACGTCCGTGACCAGCCGATGCCCGACGCCGCGCAGACGGCGCGGCTGCGGTGTACCGGACGTTCCGTGCAGCACGGATCAATGAATGATGAGGTTCACCATGTCCCAGCAGACCCCCGGCACCACCACGACAACGCCCCGGCAGGGCGACGCCTTCGAAAACCTCTCGCAGGAGAACCGGAAGTTCGCCCCCTCCGCCGAGTTCGCCGAGAACGCCGTGGTCACCGCCGCCGATTACGCAGAGGCCGACGCCGACCGGCCGGCGTTCTGGGCCAAGCAGGCCCGCAGCCTGCTGAGCTGGAGCAAAGACTTCACCCAGACGCTGGACTGGTCCAACCCGCCGTTCGCCAAATGGTTCGTCGGCGGCGAGATCAATGCCGCGTACAACGCCCTGGACCGGCACGTCGAGGCCGGCAACGGGGACCGCGTCGCCATCTACTTCGAGGGCGAGCCCGGCGACACCCGCAGCTACACCTACGCGCAGCTCGCGGACGAGGTCAAGAAGGCCGCCAACGCGTTCGAGTCCCTCGGCGTGGCCAAGGGTGACCGGGTGGCCGTGTATTTGCCGATGATCCCCGAGGCCGTCATCACGCTGCTGGCCTGCGCCCGGATCGGCGCCATCCACTCTGTTGTCTTCGGCGGTTTCTCCGCCGAAGCGCTTCGTTCCCGGATTGACGACGCCGAGGCCAAACTGGTCGTCACGGCCGACGGCACCTACCGCCGCGGCAAGCCCAGTGCGCTCAAGCCCGCGGTCGACGAGGCGCTGGCCCACGAGGGAGACGGCACCGGGCACACCGTTCAGAACGTCGTCGTGGTCAAGCGCAACGGCCAGGACGTCGACTGGCACGAGGGCCGGGACCACTGGTGGTCCGACACGGTCGGCGCCGCGTCCGCCGACCACACCGCCCTCGGCCACGACGCCGAGCACCCCCTCTTCATCCTGTACACCTCCGGCACCACGGGAAAGCCCAAGGGCATCCTGCACACCACCGGCGGCTACCTCACCCAGACGGCCTACACGCACAAGGCGGTCTTCGACCTGCACCCGGAGACGGACGTCTACTGGTGCACGGCCGACGTCGGCTGGATCACCGGCCACTCCTACGTCGCCTACGCGCCGCTCATCAACGGCGCCACCCAGGTCATGTACGAGGGCACCCCCGACTCCCCGCACCAGGGCCGCTGGTGGGAAATCGTGGAAAAGTACAAGGTCTCCATCCTTTACACCGCTCCCACCGCCATCCGGACTTTTATGAAGTGGGGCAAGGAGATCCCGGCGAAGTCGGACCTGTCCTCCATCCGCGTCCTGGGATCGGTGGGGGAGCCCATCAACCCCGAGGCGTGGATGTGGTACCGCGACGTCATCGGCGCCAACGCCGGGAAGAACGGGGAAAAGAAGGAGCACCCCGCTCCCGTCGTGGACACCTGGTGGCAGACCGAAACCGGTGCGCAGATGATTGCCCCGCTGCCCGGCGTGACCGCCACCAAGCCGGGCTCTGCCCAAGTCCCGCTGCCCGGCATCGCTGTGGACGTCGTCGACGAGGCCGGAGAGTCCGTGCCCAACGGCGCCGGCGGCTACCTCGTCATCCGCGAACCCTGGCCGGCCATGCTGCGCGGCATCTGGGGCGACCCGGAACGCTTCAAGGAAACCTACTGGTCCCGCTTCGAAACGATGTACTTCGCCGGCGACGGCGCCAAGAAGGATGACGACGGCGACATCTGGCTGCTCGGCCGGGTGGACGACGTCATGAACATCTCCGGCCACCGGCTTTCCACCGCGGAGATTGAGTCCGCCCTCGTGTCCCACCCGGCCGTGGCGGAAGCCGCCGTCGTCGGCGCAGCGGACGATACCACCGGCCAGGCGGTCGTGGCGTTCGTGATCCTGCGCGGGGACGCGGTCGACTCCGGTGACGCAATGGTCCAGGAGCTCCGCAACCACGTGGGCAAGGAGATCGGGCCGATCGCTAAGCCCAAGACCATCCTGATTGTTCCGGAACTGCCCAAGACCCGCTCCGGCAAGATCATGCGCCGCCTGCTCAAAGACGTCGCGGAAGGCCGTGAAGTGGGAGATGCCACCACCTTGGCCGACAACACGGTAATGGCACAGATCGCCCACTCACTCAAGAAGTGAGCCCGGACCCGGTCCGGCGCTTCACGGGACGGCGGCTGCGGTGACGGAATCGTGCGAGGTCCTGGTGGTCGGTGCTGGCCTCGGCGGCCTGCAGTGTGCCCGGGAACTGCAGGCCGCCGGGCGCGAGGTGCAGGTCTGGGAAGCCTCCGACGCCGTCGGAGGCAGGATCCGCACGGACCGGGTCGACGGATTCCTCGTGGACCGCGGCTTCCAGGTGCTGAACCCGGCGTACCCTGCGGTCCGCCGCTGGGTCGACGTCGGCGCGCTGGGGCTCCAGGCCTTCGGCGCCAGCGTCCGGGTCCGGCGGCAGGACTCCCTGGCGGTCCTGGCCCACCCCCTGCGTGAGCCGGGCATGGTCCTGCAGATGCTGCGCAGCGGACTCCTGGGCCCGCGCTCCGTCGCTGGGCTGCTGCGCTGGGCTGCGCCGGCCGTCGCGGGCGCCCGGTGGGATGGCGCCCGGCGGCCCGGACGCCCGGACGTCGCACTGCGGGACGGCCTGGACCGGGCCGGCTGTTCCGGCGAAGTCCGCACGGTGGTGGACCGGTTCTTTGCCGGGGTGCTGCTGGAGGACGAGGGCACCACCTCAAACGACTTCGCCCTGCAACTGGCGCGGGTCTTCGCCACCGGCGTTCCCGGGCTGCCGTGCGACGGCATGCAGGCGCTCCCGCAGCAGTTGGCGGACGCCCTCACCGCACCGGTCCGCACCTCGACACGGGTGGAGACGATCACGCCGGACGGGGACACGGTCCTGGTCACCGCAGCGGATGCGGTCATCCGGGCCCGCCGCGTGGTCCTCGCCGCCGATCCGGTCAACGCGTCCCGGCTCGCCGGGACCGAGGCGCCGGCCATGAAGGGGGTGCTCACGCACTGGTTTGCCGCTGGCTCGGCCCCCAGCGACGCCAACATGCTCTATCTTGACGGCCGCACCAGCCCGGGCGGACCACTGGTCAACGCTGCCGTCATTTCCAACGCGGCACCGAGCTACGCGCCCGCCGGCCGGCACCTGATCCAGACGTCCGCGCTGTTCGGCGCGGGCCGGCCGGTGCCAACCGATGCTGAGGTCCTCCGCCACGCCGGGGAACTTTTTGGTTCTTCCACGGTTGGCTGGGAGCTGGTGGCGAGGCACGAGATACCGCAGTCGCTGCCCGCGCAGCCGCCGCCGCTCAGGCCCGGGCACCCCCGGGAGGGTCCCACCGGGCTCACCGTCTGCGGCGACTACCGGGAAACGGCTTCCATCCAGGGCGCGCTGGTCAGCGGACACCGCGCCGCGCTGGCGGTCCTCGGCCGGCCGGTGTGACATTCTCCGTAACCCGCCGGGTGGCCGCGCCCGCGGACGTGGTGTGGGGGCTGCTTACGGACACCGCGCAGTGGCCGGCGTGGGGGCCGTCCATCAGCGGCGTCGAGCCGGAACCGACGGGCGACGTCCCGGCGGAACTCGCGCCCGGCAGCCGCGGCACGGTCCGCACCGTCCTCGGACCGTCGCTGCCGTACGCGGTGACAGCGTTTGAGGCCGGCCGGTACTGGTCTTGGTCCGTCGCCGGAATCCCCGCCACCGGCCACCGCGTAGTCCCGGCGCCCGGCGGCTGCCTGGTCACCTTCACCGTCCCATGGTGGGCACCTGCCTATCTGCCGGTCTGTGCCCTGGCGCTGCGGCGGATAGAGCAGCTCGCGACAGGTCCGCGGGCGCCCGGACGGCGCCGCCCACCCGGCGGTTGATGAACTCCGCAGGAAACATCGACCTACGGTCCGGGACAACGCGATACATTGGCAGGCATGAGCGAAGCCACCCCCGCCGACGCGCGCCGCGGCACCATCCTGGTCCTCAACGGACCCAACCTGAACCTGCTGGGCACCCGTGAGCCCGAAAAGTACGGCACCGCCACCCTGGCCGACGTCGAACAGCTCGTCAAGGACGCCGGCGCCGCGCACGGCTTCGACGTCGAGTGCTTCCAGTCCAACCATGAGGGCGCGCTGGTGGACGCCGTCCATGCCGCCCGGGGGAAGGCGGTGGGCATCGTGCTGAACGCCGGCGCCTACACGCACACCTCGGTGGCCATCCGCGACGCGATCACGGCCGTGCAACTGCCCACCGTCGAGGTCCACATCACCAACGTGCACGCCCGGGAGACATTCCGGCACCACTCCTACCTTTCGGATATCAGCAAGGCGGTGATCGCCGGCGCGGGCATCCTCGGGTACCGCTTCGCCGTCGAGTACCTCGCCGAGCTGGACGCGGGCCGGGGCTGAGCATGTCCCCCGCGCCGGAGCCCTCGGGGACCGCGGACTGGTACCGGCACTTCGGCACCATCGATGCGCCGGACAATTCCGCCTGCTATGCCGAATGGTCGCTGGGCATCGCGGATGATCCGGAACTGATCCGGCGCATCGACGACTGGCCGCACACCAAGCGCCAGCCGCTGCTGATGCTGGCTGCGGCCCGCTTCCTCGGCGCCCGGATCAGCCCCTACCCCGAGTTCCGGCGCTTCCTGGACAGTCACTGGGACGAGGTCTCCCGGATTGTCCTCTCCCGGTCCACGCAGACAAACGAGACCGGACGCTGCGCCGCGTTGCTGCCCTCCCTTGCCCGGATCACCGCTGCGGAGGGACGTCCGCTGGCCCTCATCGAGGTCGGCGCCTCGGCAGGGCTGGCGCTGTTCCCCGACCGCTACGGCTACGAATTCGACGGCGGGGCCGGGGCGGTCACCCGGCTCGCACCGGCCGCCGCCCCGCCCGGAAGTTACCCCGTGCTGCGCTGCACCACGACCGGGCCGGTGCCGCTGCCCGCCGCGCTACCCGCGGTGGTGTGGCGGGCAGGCATCGACCTGAACCCGTTGGACATCCACAACCCCGACGACGTGGCCTGGCTGGAGGCGCTGATCTGGCCGGAGCAGGACTTCCGCCGCGAGCGGCTACGCCTGGCGATCGCCGTCGCGCGCGCCGATCCGCCGCTGCTGGTCGCCGGAGACCTCAATGAACAACTGGTGTCGCTGGCGGCGCAGGCCCCGCCGGACGCCGCCCTGGTGGTCTTCCACAGTGCGGTCATGGCCTATCTCGATGCCGCCGGCCGCGAACGTTTCCGCGACACCATCGCCCTGCTGGCGGCGGACCGGGGCTGCCACTGGATCTCAAACGAGGGCCACACCGTCATCCGGCAGCAGGACGGGTCCAGCGTGGTTCCGGAAATGGACGACTCACGCCTCCGCGGCCGCTTCCTGCTGCTGGAGGACGGCCTGCCGGTGGCCATCGCCGGCCCGCACGGCCAGAGCCTGGAGTGGATCGAAGCGGCCACGGCCTGACGCCGCCCGCTCCGCAGGGTTTATTTCTTGATGCACTGGCCCGGCGAGACGGCGTTGCCGAGCCCCGGCGCCCGCGCGGCGACAGGGTCAAGGTCGCTCATGGTGATGGCGAACCCGAGCGAGGATTCAGAGGTGGACTTCGCGAAAACGACGCCGGCCACCTTGCCGTCCATGGTCAGCAGCGGCCCGCCGGAGTTCCCCGGCTGCACGTCGCCGGCGAGCCGGTAGACGTCCTCGGCGGCGGCGTTGTTGCCGTAGATGTCCGGGACCAGGACGGTGGTGATGTCCCGCACCGTTGCCGGTTTGGACTGGAACGGACCGCCGTGCGGGTACCCGGCAAACGCCGCAGGGCTGCCGGCGGGAAGGTTCCGGCCCAGTTGCAGCGGCGCGGAGCGCAGCCCGTCCACTGCCAGGACCGCCAGGTCATGCTGGCTGTCGAAGTAGACGACCCGGCCGGGGAGCGCCCCGCCGCCCGGGACCTCCACAACAGGCTCCGGTACCCCGGCCACCACGTGGGCGTTCGTCACCACCCGGCCGGGCGAGACCACAAAGCCGGTTCCGGTCTGGTTCTGGCCGCACTGGTAGGCGGTTCCGGCGATCTTCAGCACCGAAGCTGCCGCCTTGTTCAGCGCCGGGGTGTCGGTGCTGGCGTCCGGGACCGGCACGGGCCGGCCACCGACGCCGCCTTCGAACAGGGTGGGAATCCCCTCGCCGATCACCGCGGAGCGCAATTGGGCCATGGACGTCTTCAACGGCGTCGGGGTGACGCCGTCGATGAACCCGATGACCTTGGAATCGGCCAATTGCTGGGAAACAAAGGGCACACCGAGGGCGCTGATGCTGAACGCCAGCATGGACATCACGAGCGCCGACACGGCAAGGTTGACGCCGCCGCCGACGACGCGGTCGGCCAGCCGGAGCGGGCTGATCCTGACCACGCTCCGGAGGCGCCGCCCGATCATGGTGCCCAACCCGTGCCCCACCATCATCAGCAGGACAGCGGCGGCGATGATCGCCGTGAGCCGCCAGCCCGAGTCGTCGACAAGGTCGCTGACGACCGGCACGGACACGAAGGCGGCCACGGCCCCCGCCGCGAACCCTGCGATGCCGCCAAGAGTCACCAGGAAGCCGTTGCGCAGCCCGTAGATCAGGTAGGACAAGAGCGTCAGGATCAACGCCAGGTCCAAGATGGTCAAGCCGAACACCGGGGCTCCTTAATGACTGGTAAGACCCCCATTCTACCGGCGCAGGCTGACAGTTTGGCGGGTGCCCGAGGCAGGGCCCGCCCGTCACGCGCCCGCCGTTTCGCGCGTTTCGGTGCCAACTACGTCACAGAAGCCGCAAAATTCTGAAACAATGGCGGAAGCGCCCCAGCCGACACAGTAAGTCAGGAGATTTCATGGATATCGAGGTATTGCGCCGCGCACCCCTTTTCGCCACGCTCGACGACGAGGCGTTCCGTCTGCTGACGGACGAACTCACCGAGGTGGACCTCTCACGCGGGGCCTCGGTTTTCCGGGAAGGCGACCAGGGTGACCAGCTTTACTTCATCGTCTCCGGCAAGGTGAAGCTCGGCCGCACGTCCCCCGACGGCCGCGAATCCCTGCTCGCCATCCTCGGCCCGGGCGAACTGTTCGGCGAGATGGCACTGTTCGACCCGAGCCCGCGCACCGCCACGGCCACTGCCGTCTCCGAAACCCGCCTGGCCGGGCTGAAGAACGAGAGCCTCAACGCCCTGCTGCGCACCCGCCCGGAGGTCTCGGCCCAGCTGCTGCAGGCCCTCGCGCGGCGCCTGCGCCGCACCAACGATTCGCTCTCCGACCTCGTCTTCTCGGATGTCCCCGGCCGCGTGGCCAAGGCGCTGCTGGACCTGGCCGACCGCTTCGGCCGCCCCGCGACGGACGGCGTCCTCGTGGCCCACGAGCTCACCCAGGAGGAACTGGCCCAGCTGGTCGGCGCCTCCCGCGAGACCGTCAACAAGGCCCTCGCCGAGTTCGTTCAGCGCGGCTGGCTGCGCCTGGAAGCCCGCGCCGTCGTCATCCTCGACATGCAGCGTCTCCGGCAGCGCTCCCGCTAGGGGTTGCTACAGCTTTACAGTGCATGCAGGAAGGCCGGCCCGTGAAACGGGCCGGCCTTCGGTGTTTAAGCGGGGCTTGGGTGGATGCTGGAGGCTGCAGGGGCCTGGTGTTTTCCGGGGCCAGACGGGGGACATGCCCATTCTTGGACGCCGGGCGTGGACAAAAGCGCACTATGTCCGTTGCCCAGGCCGTGCGGAGGACATGCCCCGGGACGCTCAGCGTTCCCGCTGCGGTTCCCCGGCGACGGTCTTGGCGGCCTCGACTTCGAGCATGAGCCTGCCGTCTTCCTCCACCAGGGTCGGCTGGTAGGCGTGGGCCTTGCGTTTGTAGCTGAGGTAGGCGATGCAGCCGTTCGCGGCGGCCATTTTCTCCAGCATGATCTCCGAACCCGGCACCAGGAGCTGGCCGAGCGTCAGGCCCACCGTGTTCGGCTGGCCCACCTCGTCGCCCAGGACTGTCGTGTCACGCTCGGCAATGACCTTGCGGACACACACCCAGCGCCCCCACACCCCCTTGCTGGCCAGCAGCGAGGGCTGCTGGTTCACCGGGACGGTCGCAGCGAAGTACCGGGTGTTGAAGCGGCGGTGGGCGAAGTCGGGGCTCAGCCAGTTCACCAGCGGCTTGAGCAGGTCCGTCCGCACCGAGAGCCCGCGCTTGGCGAGAACATCGGTGAACGACTTTTCCTGCTCCGCCACGGCCTCCCTGGCGCGCATCCACTCGGGCGTGGAGGTGCCCTCCACCGTAGTGGACAAATCCGGACCGGCCAGCAGTACGCCGGTCTCCTCGAACAGCTCTCGGATAGCGCCCACCACGTGGCGTCGCGCCAGCCCGACGTCGGGGGTTCCCATCTGCTCGGCCCACCACTGCGGCGGGGGTCCAAGCCAGCCCACCGCGTCGTCGTCGGACGACTCCAGCGAGCCGCCGGGGAACGCGAGCACGCCCAGCGGCGAGGACCCGGGCCGGTATCCCAGCCATGCCTCCAAGCCGGTGGGCGAATCCCGCAGCAGGACAACGGAGGAGGCAAACCGGGGGGCACGGGGGGTCCGCTCGCCGTGTTCAATCCAGCTGCGGGCCGCCCCCTCAAGATCCGGGGGGAGGACAAACAGGCGTCGAGCTAAGTGCGGCAAGGGAAACGACCGGCCCTCTAGGCGAATTCAGCGATCAGTTCGACCTCGACCGGAGAGTCGAGCGGCAGAACTGAAACGCCGACGGCGGAACGTGCATGCTGGCCGGCGTCGCCGAGCACCTTGCCCAGAAGCTCGGAGGCGCCGTTGATGACACCGGGCTGGCCGGTGAACGAGGGATCGGAGGAAACGAACCCGACCACCTTCACGATGCGGGTGATGCGGTCGAGGTCACCGATCACGCTCTTGACGGCGGCCAGCGCATTGACAACGCAGACCTCGGCATAGCGCTTGGCCTCTTCCGGCGACACGGTTGGTTCATCCGAGGTGGCTTCGGCCCCGGAGGAGACCTTGCCGGTTGCTTCGAGTTTGCCGTTAATAAACGGCAGCTGGCCGGAGGTGTAGACGTGGTTGCCGGAGATGACGGCCGGGACATAGGCGGCCACCGGGGCGGCGACCTCCGGAAGCTCCAGGCCAAGCTCGGCGAGGCGCTGTTCGACGGCGGACGACGCGCCGGTGCGGGCGGTGCTTTCCGCCGTGTTGGCGGGGCTCGGACCCGTGGCCGGCGCCGCCGTCTCGGGCGTGCTCATGGCTAGTTCTTCTCCCGCTTCAGGTAGGCAACCAGGCCGTTTCCATCGGGGCCCGGAACAACCTGCACAAGCTCCCAGCCGTCGTCGCCCCACTGATCCAGGATCTGCTTAGTGGCGTGGATAATGAGCGGAATCGTGGCGTACTCCCATTTGGTCATGAAGTAAAGCCTAGTCCTTGCCGGTAAAGTGGAAAACATGGCGACTGGTAAGAACCCTTTATTCGACACGGCCACCACCCTCGGAAAGCTGGTCCTTTTCCTGGGCGTGAGCGCTATCTGTGGCGTCCTGGTGGCGGGACTCCTGGTCCCCGCGGCGGCCGTCTCCGGCAACACCGCGAGCGGTTCGATCAAATTCTTCGAGGCGCTGCCGGCTGAACTCAAGGTTGATCCGCCGAGCCAGTCGACCACGATCCTGGCCTCGGACGGCAGCGTCATCGCCACGATCTACAAAGAGAACCGCACCCGCGTCTCGTTGGACCAGATGTCGCCCTTCATCAAGGACGCGGTGATCGCCATTGAGGACAGCCGCTTCTACGAACACGGCGGTGTGGACACCACGGGTATCCTGCGCGCATTGGTTGCCACCGCGCGCGGCAACAAGCAGGGCGCCTCGACCATCACCCAGCAGTACGTGAACAACGTCATCAACTCCTCGCTTGAGTCCGAGGGCAAGGGCGACCAGGTCCTTCTCAACGGCGTTAACAAGGGCGTCGGGGACAAGCTTCGCGAGATGAAGCTTGCCATCGCACTGGAGAAGAAGTTCACCAAGGAGCAGATCCTTGAGGGCTATCTCAACATCGTGTTCTTCAACCGCGACGCCTACGGCATCGAGGCGGCGTCCCGGCTGTTCTTCAGCACGTCCGCCAAGAACCTGACGCTGCCGCAGGCCGCGCTCCTCGCCGGCGTTGTGAACAGCCCCTCCTTCTACGACCCGATCACGAACCCGGACAACGCCAAGGCGCGCCGCGACCTTGTGCTCAAGGCCATGCTCGCGCAAGGCAAAATCAAGCAGGCGCAGTACGACGCCGCCATCGCAACCCCGGTCAAGACCAAGGTGACCCAGCCGCGCCAGGGCTGCGCCTACTCCCCCACCGCCCCTTATTTCTGCGACTACGTGCTGCACCTGCTGCTCAACAACCCGGCGTACGGCGCGGACGCCAAGGAACGCGAGCGGAAGATTTTCCGCGGCGGCCTGACCATCAAGACCACGCTGGAACCGGCGGCCCAGAAGGCAGCCCAGACGCAGGTGGATGCCGCGGCGGGCGCGAACCCTGACAAGTGGGGTGCCGCGCTGGTCTCCGTCGAACCGGGCACGGGCAAGATCACCAACATGGCACAGAACACCACCTGGCTGCCTGCCAAGGGGAAATTCGACACGCAGATCAACTTCAACGTCGATAAAAACGACGACAAGGGCGGGGACCTCGGCGGCCTCGGCGGCGCCCAGCCTGGCTCCACCATGAAGCCGTTCACCTTCGCCGAATGGCTGGACGAGGGCAAGTCCATGAACACTGTGGTGGACGGCTCCGTACGGGCCTACCCCACCGGCTTCCCTTGGCGGAACTCCTGCGGTACTACCCTCGGCGCCTACAGCACCGCCGAGAAGAACGCCGGCGGGAACGCCGCGGACGACCTGCAAAACGCCGAAGAGGGTTATTATCGGCCCATGACGGTCCTGAAGGGCCTCTACAACTCGATCAACACCATTACGTTCGCCTCCGCGGCGCAACTCGACTTCTGCGGGATCCAGCGGATTGTGGACGCGGTCGGCATCCACAACGGCCTGGACAACCAGCCGGTCG
Source organism: Arthrobacter sp. SD1074B (assembly GCF_056780195.1). Classification (NCBI taxonomy): domain Bacteria; kingdom Bacillati; phylum Actinomycetota; class Actinomycetes; order Micrococcales; family Micrococcaceae; genus Arthrobacter; species Arthrobacter sp. SD1074B. Next base: position 3,349,924 of record NZ_JBRAZT010000001.1, read on the forward strand.
ACATGTCACGGCTCCCCAACCTGCTCGGCGCCACCCAGACGGCGCCGCTGACCATGGCCAGCGCGTTCGCCACTTTCGCCAATGACGGCCGGTACTGCGCACCGATGGCGATCACCTCGGTCACGGATGCGACCGGCGCCAAACTTCCTGCCCAGGCCGTGAACTGCCGGGATGCCCTCAAGCCCGAGGTTGCCAAGGGCGTGAACTACGCCCTGCAGGAGGTCCTGAACCGCGGCTCCGGCTCGCTGATCCAGCCGCGCATTTCCACGGTCACCAATTTCCCGATCGCAGCCAAGACCGGTACCTCCAACAACAACGGGTCCACCTGGGTTGTCGGCCACACCACCGGCCTCGCGACGGCAGCTTGGTTTGGCGACCCCCTCGGCAGCCAGAAGCGCGCCGGACAGAACATCACGATCAACGGCCAGTTCTACCAGGGCATCGACGGCTACATGATCGCCGGTCCGATGTTCTCCAGGTTCATGGCCCAGATCGCCCCGTCGCACGGCACGGAGCCGTTCCCGGAGCCGCCATCGAGCCTGCTGTACGGGAACACCCAGTACCAGCAACCCAACACGGAGTCCCGAAACACGAACAACAACGGCAACACCAATGACAACCCGGCCCCGGCGACGCAGAACCCCGCGCCGGCCGCACCGCCGGCAACCTCGGGCCCGACGAAGCCCGGAAAGAACAAGTAGCCATGGCCGGCGGATCCGCCCTGGCAAGCCGCGCTCGAAGCATCGGGCGCGGCTTTGCCGTCACCACCGCCCTCGGAGCCGCCGCGGGGGCCGCCGCCACCGGCTACGGACTGTGGGAGAAGAACCAGTTCGTGCTCCGGGAGGAGAACCTCCCCATCCTGCCGCAGGGGTACGGGCCAATGCGTGTGCTGCACCTGAGCGACATCCACTTCGTGCCCGGCCAGCACCGCAAGGCCGCCTGGCTGCAGTCCCTCGCCGGGCTGAAACCGGACCTGGTGGTGAACACCGGCGACAACCTCAGCCACGTCAAAGCCATCGACCCCGTGCTGGAGGCGCTGCGGCCGCTGATGGAATTCCCGGGCGTCTTCGTCCCCGGCTCCAACGACTACTTCGCGCCGCGGCTGAAGAACCCCGCCTCCTATCTGCTGGGGCCGTCCAAGTCCCGGCCGGATCCCATTGAACTGGACTGGCCGCGGCTGCGTTCCGGCTTCGGCATGGGCGGCTGGGTGGACCTGACCAACCGCTGCCAGTCGCTCGTGATCAACGGCCTGCGGGTGGATTTTTCCGGCGTGGACGATCCGCACCTGCGCCTGGAGCGCTACGCCGGCTGGCCCCGGGGCACCAGGGGCCAGGACGCCAAACCGCACCTGCGCGTCGCCGTCGCCCACGCGCCCTACCAGCGCGTGCTGGACCACTTCACCGACGACGGCGCGGACCTGCTGCTGGCCGGCCACACCCACGGCGGACAGATCTGCGTTCCGGGCTACGGAGCGCTGGTTGCCAACTGCGACCTGCCCACCTGGCGGGCCAAGGGCCTGCACAACTGGGAAAACAAGGGACATACGACGCCGGTAAACGTCTCCGGCGGCGTCGGCACGTCGCGCTTCGCCCCGGTCCGGATCGCCTGCAAGCCCGAAGCTGTCCTGCTCACGCTGACCGCCCGTTCCTGAGCCTGCCGGAAGTACTTCGCCCGTTCGCCGGGCGCCTGCTGCAGATGGACATGTCCACCGCGCTGGCGGCCTCCCAGCGGACATGCTCCGTCTTCGGGACCGGCGATGGACAAGGCAGCATTGCGGAACATAATTACTGGGCCAGATTTCGGAACGGCGCGATATCCTGTGAAGCGGGTCACGGGATGGCCTAGGGTAGTTGCTACAGGAAACTACATCCAGTTGCGTAATTCACTTCGCAGTTGCCCCTAAGAAGCAGGCATGGCCAAGCAGACTCCGTTTTTCTCATCAATCAGCCGTCTCTATCCGCACGTCAGACCGATCATGCCGCGGCTGGTTATGGGCCTGCTGTGTGCCTTGCTGGCCAGCCTGGTCGCCCTGGCCATCCCGCAGGTGCTGCGCGTGCTCGTCAACGACTGGTTGCGGCCTGGCGGCAGCAGCCAGGCCGTCTGGATTGCCTCCGCGGTGATCCTGGTGCTGGGTATCGCCGAAGCCGGGCTCGTAGCGTTGCGCCGCCAGTTTGTCATCAACCCGGCCACCACGGTGGAAACCCGGATGCGGGTCTCGTTATACGACCACCTGCAGGACCTGACCGTCGCCTTCCATGACCGCTGGGGTTCCGGCCAGCTGCTCTCCCGGGCCATGACGGACCTGAACTTCCTCCGGCGCTGGATGGCGTTCGGTGCGATCATGCTCGTGGTTACCACGCTGACCGTGGTGATCGGCGTCGTCGTGATGTTCTCCATGAGCTGGCAGCTGGCGCTGATCTTCCTGGCCGCCGCCGTGCCGATCATGATCTACGGATTCCGCTTCCGGACCCGCTTCAGCAAGGTCGCCCGACGCAGCCAGGACCAGGCCGGCGACCTCGCCACCACGGTCGAGGAGTCGGTCCACGGCATCCGCGTGCTCAAGGCTTTCGGGCGCAGCCGAGAGGCGCTGGAAAACTTCAACGAACAGGCCGAAGAGCTGCGCCAGACCGAGATCGCCAAGGCCAAACACCTGGCAGCCTTCAGCCTCGTCGTCACCCTGCTGCCTGAACTGGCCCTCGGCGCCGGGCTGGTTGTCGGCATCATGCTGGCGGCCGGAGGCGAGCTGAGCATCGGCTCGCTCGTGGCGTTTTTCGCCACCGCAGCCGTGATCGCCGCGCCGGTGGAGTTCTGCGGCATGCTGCTGGCGATGGCGCTCACCGCCAAGACCGCGGTGGACCGGCACTTCGAGGTGATGGACTCGGTCAACACCATCACCAGCCCGCCGCAGCCGCGCCGTCCCGATCGGCTCCGGGGCGCCCTTGGCTTCCACAACGCCACCTTCGCCTTCGAGGACGCGCCGGACAAGCCGATCCTCAAGGACATCTGCCTGGATATCCGGCCCGGCGAGACCATGGCCCTGGTGGGCATCACCGGCAGCGGCAAGAGTGCCCTGCTGCAGCTCGTGCCGCGTCTGTTCGAGGTCACGGCGGGCTCGGTCACGATCGACGGCGTGGACCTGCGGGACTTCAGCGTGGAGGAGCTACGCAGCGTCGTCGCCGTCGCGTTCGAGGACACCACCCTGTTTTCCAGTTCCGTCCGGGACAACGTGCTGCTCGGCGTCCCGGGCCACCAGTCCGCGGAACGCCGGGAGCAGATCCTGTCCGAGGCGCTGGACACCGCGCAGGCCCACTTCGCGTACTCGCTGCCGGACGGCCTGGACACCCTGATCGGCGAGGAGGGACTAAGCCTCTCCGGCGGACAACGGCAGCGCATCGCCCTGGCCAGGGCTGTCGCGGCCCAGCCCAAGGTCCTGGTCCTGGACGATCCGCTCTCCGCGCTGGACGTCAACACCGAGGAGCTTGTCGAGGCCAGGCTGCGGGAGGTGCTGGCGGACACCACCACGCTGATCGTCGCCCATCGGCCCTCCACAGTGGCCCTGGCCGACCGGGTGGCGTTGCTGGAGGACGGCCGGATCGCCGCCGTCGGCACCCACACCGAACTGCTCGCGGAGAACAGCCACTACCGCTACGTCATCGCCAGCCTGGATCCGGAACCGCGGGACCTCGACTCCGAATTGTCCGCCCTCGAGGCCGAGGAGGTGTCCCGATGAGCACCGCCACCTTCGGCACCGCCAACGAGGACAACGCGCACCTGTCCAAGTCCGACAGCAGGGCCGTCCGCCGCCGCTCGCTGGCCCTGCTCGGCTCGCTGATCCGCCCGGTCCGCCGGCGGTTCTGGCTGACTATCGCCGCCGTCGTGCTGTCCCAGGCCGCCCGCGTCGCGGGGCCGGCGCTCATTGCCTTCGGCATCGATCATGCCCTGCCCGCCCTGCGCGCCGGGGACAACGTCCCGCTGGTGCTGGCCGGCGTCGCGTACCTCGCAGCGGCGGTGGCGACGGCCGGGCTGACCGCCCTGTACGTAACCTCGACGGCGCGCCTGAGCCAGGCGATGCTGCTGGACCTGCGCGTGCGGGTTTTCCGGCAAACCCAGCGGCTGAGCCTGGAGTTCCACGAGAAATACACCTCGGGCCGCATCATCGCCCGGCAGACCTCGGACCTTGAGGCCCTGCGCGAACTTTTGGACTCCGGGGTCAGCTCGCTCGCCTCCGGGATGCTGTTTATGGTCTTCACCGCCATCACCGTGTTCGCCCTGGACTGGCGCACCGGGTTGCTGGTGCTCGCCGCCGGCGTGCCGATGTACTTCCTGGCCCGCTGGTACCAAAAGCACTCGCAGATCGCGTTCCGCGAATCCCGCGTTGTCTCGGCCCGGCTGATTGTGCACTTCGTCGAGACCATGACGGGCATCCGCGCCGTCAAGGCTTTCCGCAAGGAGCGCCAGAACGCCGAGCGCTACGCGGAGCTCTCCGAGGACTACCGGAAGGTCACTGTCCGCTCCATCAACCTCAACGGCGTCTTCCAGCCCGGCCTGGTGCTGATCGGGAACGTCTGCGTCGCCGTCGTGCTCCTCTCCGGCGGTTTCCGCGTCCTCAGCGGCGAGCTCGCCGTGGGCGTGCTGCTGGCGCTGATCCTCTCGGCCAAGCGTTTCTTCCAGCCAGTGGACCAGATGGCGATGTTCTACAACTCGTTCCAGAGTGCGCAGGCCGCGCTGGAGAAGGTCTCCGGGCTACTGGAGGAAGTGCCCACCGTCCGGCCTCCGCAGAACCCCGTAGCCCTGCCCGCGGCGCAGGGCAGCATCGATTTCGAGAACGTCGAGTTCCGCTACGGCGACGGCCCGGTCATCATCCCCGCCATGGACCTGCACATACCCGCCGGCCAGACGGTCGCCCTGGTGGGCCAGACCGGCGCCGGGAAGTCAACGCTGGCCAAGCTGATCGCCCGCTTCTACGACGTCTCCTCGGGTTCGCTCACGCTCGACGGCGTGGACCTGCGGCAGCTGACGACGTCGGACCTGCGCCGGAACGTCGTGATGGTCACCCAGGAGGCATTCCTGTTCAGCGGATCCGTGGCGGACAACATCGCGCTGGGCCGGCCCGAGGCTTCCCGGCAGGAGATCGAGGACGCGGCCAAGGCCGTGGGCGCCCACGAGTTCATCTCCGCGCTGCCCGACGGCTACGACACCGACGTCAACAAACGCGGCGGCCGGGTTTCGGCCGGGCAGCGCCAGCTGATCAGCTTCGCCAGGGCTTTCCTGGCCCGGCCCGCCGTCCTGATCCTGGATGAGGCCACGTCCTCGCTGGACATCCCCTCGGAGCGCATGGTCCAGGCGGGGCTGGCGAGCCTGCTGCAAGGCGTGAGCTCCGGCGAGGCGGGCCGCACCGCGCTGATCATTGCGCACCGGCTCTCCACCGTGGAGACCGCCGACCGCGTCCTGGTGGTCCATGACGGCCGTGTGGTGGAGGATGGCACACCCGCGGAGCTGATCGGCGGGGGCGGGCGCTTTGCCAAGCTGCACGGGGCGTGGAAGGACTCCCTGGTCTGAGCCGGCCGCCCGTGGAGGGCGGCTCCGTTGGCCCCGATCAGGGCCCCGATTTCGCATCCGGGCCCCGAATCGGATACTCTTGTGAAGTTGCTTTTGAAGTAACGGATCGGGATGTGGCGCAGCTTGGTAGCGCGCGTCGTTCGGGACGACGAGGTCGCAGGTTCAAATCCTGTCATCCCGACCAGTCGAAAGAGGGCCTTCCATTGGAAGGCCCTCTTTTTTGTGTTCGACCGGCCTGCGGCAACCGGACCTGCCGTCGAACCCAACGATTGCTCCATAACCGCCGTTTAGACCCCTCATAAGGGCCGTAACGGAGCAATCGACGAGGTGGCCAGGGCACAAAAAGCCCCGGGACACACTTGGCAGTCATCCCGGGGCTGTGAAAGCGCTGGTTACATCGGGTCCGGCCAGTTGCCGACGTTGGTGGAGTACATCATCGGATCAGGCCAGTTGCCCACGGCCGATGCGGTACGCATGGGGTCCGGCCAGTTGCCAACGGCGGTGATGTTGGTGGTATCGGCGATGGAACCTGCGGACAGAACGGCCGGAGCCGCTGCGGAGAAAGCCAGGGCGCCTGCGAGAACCGCGCCGGCTGCAATCTTCTTCAACATAGAGTTCCTCATTTTGAGTCGGAGTCGTTACCAAGTCAGCACTGCCCTTGTTGACACACATTGTAAAATGTTTTCCACAGAGACTGTCAAGCATTTAGTATACGAAGTGTCCAGAATGAGGTGGTATCCGTGGGGAACGGATTCGGGGAGAAACTCCGCGCGGAACGGCTGGAGCGTGGACTCACGCAGGCGGAACTGGGGAAGGATCTGTTCTCGCCCAGCTACATCTCGCTGCTCGAAACCGGGCGCCGGGAACCGACCGCGGAGGTCATCGAAGAGCTCGCCCGCCGGCTTGAACTCGCGCCTAAAGCCTTGGAAGCCTGGAGCCAGCCCGTCTCCGTCAGCGACGCCGAATACGTGCTGGCAGGGCTGTACGCCCGGCAAGCCTGGGATCTGCGGGACTACCCGCTGGCGGCAGTCCATGCTGCATCAGCCGCCCAGATTGCACTGGAGGCAAAGAACACCAGTGCATGGTGGAACATGACCTACATGCAGGCCGAGTGCCTGATCAAGCAGGGCATGTGGGCCGAGTGCAAGGCGATCGTCCAGCGGCTGCTGGACCACCCCATGGCCGCCGAATCGGCCGGTCTGGGCGTACGGGCCCGGCAGATGCTGGCCGCAGCTGCCCAGGGACAGGGCCAGCTCACCGCAGCGGTTGAAAACGCCCAGGAAGCGGTGCGGCTCTGCGCCCAGCTGCCCAAGGGCTCCACGCTGATCATCGGGGCGCTGCGGGCACTCATCGGCGCCCTCGCCGAAAGTGGCCGGCTCGACGAGGCCTGGAAGTACTGCCAGGACATGAACGAACAGATGGACGACCAGTCCATGTCCCAGCTTGCCGGCGAAGTCGCCTGGGTGGTGGGAAACGTGGCCTTTATGCGGCATGACTATGCCGAGGGGATCAAGTACCACGAGAAGGCCGCCAAGCTGCTCTCCCCCGCGAACGACATCGACCTTTGGGCCAGGTTCAATAAGGCCTCCGCCGCCGTGCGCCTGTCTTCGGGGATCGTCGAGCCAGAGACCCTGTCCTCGATCGAACGCGCCGAGCTGGCCCTCTCCATTGTCGGCGGCAACAAGACCGACCAGCTCGAGGTGGCCTTCATCCGGGCACGCTGGCTCTACCTCACCGGGGACATCGTCGGCGCGGTCCAGAAATTGCGGGAGATCCACCAGGAACGCAACGTCCTCGCGAAGCACACTGCCGGCGAGGTGTCGCTTTTGCTCGGCAAGGCACTCAAGGCCGCCGGTGAATCCGAAGAGGCCCTCGTCTACTTGGATGAAGCCCAGAAGGAGTTCAGCGCCGCCGGAGCCTCGGACCGGGTGCAGCAGGCCATGGACGCCGTCCTGGAAATCCGGCTCGCCCAGCGGCGCGCCGAAGCAGCGGCCGCCGGAAGCTAGCTCCCACTGGCCGCGGGCCAGCCGTCGTCAGCCAGGATGAAGCCATCCAGGCGAAGGGCAGCTAGGCGAAGGTCCGGCCGGTGAGCAGCTCGTAGGCTTCCACGTAGCGGCTGCGGGTGCGGTCGACGACGTCGGCCGGCAGCGCCGGCGGAGGCGTGTCGGAGGACTTGTCCCAGCCCGATGCAGCCGACGTCAGCCAGTCGCGGACGTACTGCTTGTCATATGACGGCTGCGCCTGGCCCGGCCGGTAGGTCGCGGCGTCCCAGAAGCGCGAGGAGTCCGGGGTCAGGACCTCGTCGCCGAGGGTGATGACGCCGGTCGCGGCGTCGACGCCGAACTCCACTTTGGTGTCGGCCAGGATGATGCCGCGGCCGCGGGCGATCTCCTCGGCCTTCGTATAGATCTCCAGCGTCAGCTCCCGTAGCCGCCCGGCGGTGTCCTCGCCCACCAGCGCGACGACGGCGTCGTAGGTGATGTTCTCGTCGTGCTCCCCCACCTCGGCCTTCGCGGAGGGAGTGAAGATGGCCTCGGCGAGCCGGGAACCGTCGACCAGGCCGGCCGGCAGCGGGATGCTGCACACGGTGCCGGACTGCCGGTATTCGGCCAGCCCTGACCCGGTCAGGTAGCCGCGGGCGATGCATTCCACCGGGAACATGTCGAGCTTCTTGCAGATCATGGCGCGGCCCTCGACCGCGGCGGGCACGCCGCCGTCGACCGTGGACGCGAGCACGTGGTGCTCCACCCCCAGCTGCTCGAACCACCACAGGCTCAGCTGGGTGAGGATGCGGCCCTTGTCCGGGATCTCGCTGGCGAGCACGTGGTCGTAGGCGCTGATGCGGTCACTGGCCACCACCAGGACGCACTCGTGGCCGACGCGCTCGGTAATGGACGCATCCGCCGGGACGTACAGGTCTCGGACCTTGCCGGAATAGACGTGCTTCCAGCCCGGCAGGTCCAGGGTCTCGGTCTGCAGGCCGCCGGTGGGCCCGGCGGATTCGATGGCGTTCATGCTCAGCCCTTCGCTTTCGCGGCCGCGGCGACAGCCGAGGCTGCGCCGGGCGCCGTCACCTTGATTTCGCCGCGGGCGGCCTTGCCGCCGATGTCGGTGCGGAACTGGCCGCCGTCGAGCTGGACCAGCTCGACGCCGTCGTACGCCCGCTCGCGGGCCTCCACGAGGTCCGTCCCGAGCGCCACCACGGCGAGGACGCGGCCGCCTGCGGAGACGACCTTGCCCTCGTCGTCCAATTTGGTACCGGCATGGATGACGTGCACGCCCTCGATCGCTTCAACCTTTTTGAGCCCGCGGATCCGGTCGCCGGTCCGGGGCGTGCCGGGATAGTTTTCGGCGGCGACGACGACGGCGACCGCCGACTCCCGGGACCAGCGAAGCGGCTGGACCTTGTCCAGTTCGCCCTTCGCGGCGGCCATCAGCAGGCCGCCCAGGGGCGTCTTGAGCCGGGCCAGGACCGCCTGGGTTTCCGGATCGCCGAAACGGACGTTGAACTCGATGACCCGGGTGCCGCGGGACGTGAGGGCGAGGCCGACGAACAACACGCCGACGAAAGGGGTGCCCCGGTGCGCCATCTGGTTCACGGTGGGCTGGGCGATCCGGTCGATGACTTCCTCGACGAGCCCTTCCGGGGCCCAGTCCAGCGGGGTGTAGGCGCCCATGCCGCCGGTGTTGGGGCCCTCGTCGTTGTCGAAGATGCGCTTGAAATCCTGCGCCGGGGACAGCGCCACGGTGGTGCTGCCGTCGCACAGCACGAACACGGAGACCTCGGGACCGTCGAGGAATTCCTCGATCACCACGGTTCCGCCGGCGTCGAAGCAGCTTTGGGCATGGGCCAGGGCTTCATCCCGGTCGCGGGTGACGACGACGCCCTTGCCGGCGGCGAGTCCGTCATCCTTCACAACGTAGGGGGCACCGAAGGTATCGAGCGCGTCTGCGGCCTCCTCGGCGTTGGACGCAACCCGGGCCATCGCGGTGGGCACACCGGCCTCGGCCATGACTTCCTTGGCGAACGCCTTGGAGGCCTCAAGCTGGGCGGCGGCTTTGCTGGGACCGAAGACGGGGATCCCGGCGTCGCGCACCGCGTCGGAGACGCCGGCGGCCAGCGGGGCTTCCGGACCGACCACCACGAGGTCGACGTCGAGTTTGGTCGCCAGCGCGGCGACGGCGTCGGGATCATTCGCGTCGACGGCGTGTGTGGGGACCAGCCTGCTGATACCGGCGTTGCCCGGGGCCGCGTGGACCTCGGAAACATTGGGGTCGGCGAGCAAGGATCGGACAATGGCGTGTTCGCGGCCGCCGGGGCCGATGACAAGTACCTTCACAGTTCCCAAGGGTACTTTGTGCACCCTGCAGCGTCCTAAGCTGTGACCGGCGCGGGACATGTCCAGCCTTAGCCGCAGCAGCTGGACATAACGCGCATTAGCCCATTCCTCACGCCCCGGGGAGGGCATGTCCCACGCGCAGCACCGGACGAGCAGCCGAAGTTCACCCCATGCGGTTAAGCAGGCATAAGCCGCGGTTCACTTCCTACGCCCGTTAGGCTGTTCGGGTCTCAATCAGAAAGCTGGCAACCCTGCGTGCAGTTGTTGTTCCCTGTCCGGCTTCACGCAGTCTCATCGCCAAGACGCCGGTGACCACGAGCAGCAGTTCCTCGGCCAGAGCCTGGGCTTGGCGCCCTACAACGGGCACGGCGAATTCGGCGAGCCGGGTTCGAAAGGAATTGGTGTCTGCCCGCACTACCTCGAGGATTTCGGCAGGCATTTCGGCATACTCAGCGGCAGAACCAAGGAATGCGCACCAGCGCGCGCCACCAGGGCTTGCCATGAATTCGTCCAGTGCATCGAAGACCGCCAGCAGTTTTCCCCGGGCTGCTGTCTGGCGCTCGATGGCCTGGTCCCATGCAGCAAGCCATGCCTTATGACGTCTGGTAAGAGCGGCTGCGACTAGCGCTTCCTTACTTGGGTAACCGCGGTAAAGCGTGGCCGCGGACACCCCGGCCCTGTCAAGGATTAGGTCAACCGGTGTAGCGGCGATTCCGCGGGTGAAGAAGAGCTCATCCGCGGCATCGAGCAGCTTTTCCTCAGTTTTTGAACGAATTCCCATGGAAATAGCTTAGGCTATGAAAATGAAACGTGCGTTTTCGTTTACCCTCGCCATGGATGGCATGTTACTTGCCGCGGGCACTAGCTTCATCGCGCTGACCTATGGTCTGGTCCGAATGGCGTACGGCCTCTTTCTTCCGGACGTGCAGGCAGAACTTTCCTTCGACGCAGCCACGGCGGGCATCATTTCATCCGGCGCGTCTCTGTCCTACTGCGTGGGTGCCATGATCGGTTTACGCGCGGGTGCGGCTCACCCGCGCCGGCTGGTCATTGGGGCGGCTCTCTGTGCCGGCGTTGGATCCGCAGGCATGGCCGCAGCGATGCAGCCGGGCGTCTTTGCCGCCTTCGCAATCCTCAGTTCCACCGGCGCCGGTCTTGCATCACCTGCCCTCGTGTCCATCATCGGCCGCAATGTCGAAAGAAGGGACAACGATCGCGCACAATCAATTGTGAACGCAGACACCGGGCCTGGACTGATCATCGCCGGGGTGCTGGCGCTGGTACTTCTCCCTAACTGGCGGCTCCCCTGGTTCGTCGTAGCCGGCTTCACCTTCGTCGTTGCCGCCATGGTTCTACGGCTTGACAGGGCACGCATCCACCTCTCAGTTGACGAGAATAGGTTTCCGCCCAGATCCTGGTTCGGCGCACACAGCCACATCATCGCCGCTGCACTCCTGATGGGTGCCGGCTCGGCTGCCGTATGGACCTTTGGACGAGCCCATCTGGTGGAATCCGGTGCCAGCGAGCCGGTATCGATTGGAGCATGGATAGCCCTCGGCATCGGTGGAACAGCAGTAATCGCCACTGCACGGTGGATGAGCCATTTTCGGCCACGGGCCGCGTGGGCGGTCAGTGCCTCCGTGGTTGCCGGCGCTACTGTGATGCTTGGGATCACACCCGGCTTTACTGCCCTGGCGCTAGTCGCCTGCGGTGCTTTCGGGTGGGGCTACACCGCCGCCACGGGAGCGCTTATCGCATGGACGTTGGAACGCGACTTCGGTCGTGCTGCAACGGGTACCTCGCTGCTGTTTGTTGCACTCGTCCTGGGGCAGGCGCTCGGCGCGACGGCCGCAGGTGCAGTCGCAGCTGCCTGGGGGCTCGCTGCCGCTTTCGTACTGGCAGCCGTAGTCACCGGAGCGGCCGTGGCCGTCCCGCATTGGCCTAAAGCAGTGAATGAGACACCCTGAGGTCGCCCTCCCAATGGCCCGGTTCTTCCCTGATAGCCATGTGGGCTTGGCGGTCACCGATCTCATGAGCATCAGCACGCGGTCGGCAATGCGGATGCGGCTGGGCCCACTTGCCGCAGGAACACCCTTCCGGGGCCTTGGATCCAAGCCTTGCTGCACCAAGCCCTCGGCCCCGTTGCATCCATGCAACCAACGATGGCCCGTCTTCGGGTTATTCCCCAGCATCCGGCATGCTGCCCGGTTGAGGGCATGTCTCACACGCAGCACCGGACGAGCCAAGGGACGTGTCCAGCCTTAGCCGCAGCCCGCCGGGCATACCCAGTCCTGGCCGCGGACAATCCACCGGCACCACCGCTCCGAACATCCTGTATGAAGACGCCCAGCAATCCGACGCCCGGCACCACCACACAGCGCAAGAAGCGGCCCGCCCTCTTGTCAGGCCCCACCGCCCTAGCCGCACTGGCCGGCGTGGTATCGGCCGCCGTCGTGCTGGCCGTCGCGGAACTGATCGGAGCCTTCTTCACGGCCCGCGCAACCCCGCTGATCGCCCTCGGCTCGACCTTCATCGACTTCACCCCGCCGTGGATGAAGGATTTCGCCATCGCCACGTTCGGCACCAATGACAAGGCCGCACTGTTCGTCGGCATGGGCCTGACTATCCTGCTGCTGGCGTGTGTGCTGGGCATCGTCGCGTTCCGCAAGTGGGTCCTGGGCGTGGCAGGCGTGCTGCTGTTGGGTGCGGTGATCGTGGCCAGCGTAGTGACCCGGGCCAGTGTGAAACCGCTGGATGCCATTCCTTCGCTGATCGGCACCGTGGCCGGCCTGGTGGTGCTGCGGTTCCTGATCAGCAAGCTGTGGCGGATGCACCAATGGCCGGAGGTGGCATCGGACCTCGGCGCCGAAGAGCCGGACCGTCCCGCCACCAGCCGCCGCGCCTTTTTCACCGCCAGCGGGATCACCGCCGTCGCTGCCGCGGCGGCTGCGACAGGAGGACGGCTCCTAAGCGCCGCCCGCAGCAACGTGGCCCAGGCCCGAGAAGCACTCAAACTGCCGGCCCCGGCCAAGGCTGCCGCCCCCGTGCCCGCCGGCGTCCAGTCCAAGGCACCCGGTGTCACCCCCTGGCTGACACCGAACAAGGACTTCTACCGGATTGACACCGCCCTTAGCGTGCCGGAAATCGACGCCCAGTCCTGGGAGCTTCGGATCCACGGCATGGTCGAACAGGAGGTCCGGCTCAGCTTCCAGGACCTGCTGGATGCGCAGCTGATCGAATCCCATGTCACGCTGACCTGCGTGTCCAACCCCGTCGGCGGCAACCTGGCCGGCAACGCCAAGTGGCTGGGCATGCCCATCCGCGACGTCCTGAAGATGGCCCGGCCCAAGGACGGCGCGGACATGGTGCTCTCCACCTCGGTCGACGGCTTCAGCGCCTCCACGCCGTTGGAGGTCCTGCAGGATGACCGCGATGCGATGCTGGCGATCGGCATGAACGGCGAGGCCCTCCCGCTGGAGCACGGCTACCCCGTCCGGATGGTGGTCCCCGGGCTGTACGGCTTCGTCTCGGCCACCAAATGGGTCGTGGACCTGGAAGTAACCCGGTTCGCGGACAATAAGGCCTACTGGACGCAGCGCGGCTGGTCCGAGCGCGGCCCGATCAAGACCATGGCCCGGGTGGAGGTCCCCAAGTCCTTCGCCAAGGTCGCCGCCGGCAAGGTCGCGCTCGGCGGCACCGCCTGGGCACAGACCCGCGGCATCACCAAGGTCGAGGTGCAGATCGACAACGGCCCCTGGACCGAGGCCGTGCTGTCCGCAGAGGCTTCCTTGGTGACCTGGCGGCAGTGGTCCCTCGACTGGGATGCCACCCCGGGACCGCACTACATCAAAGCCCGCGCCACCGACGGTACCGGCGAAGTCCAGACGGACAAGCGCGCCGATCCTGTGCCCGACGGCGCCTCCGGCTGGCAGTCTGTCATGGTCACCGTGGAGTAACCGGGCCGGGACCCCAACGCACCATAGACTTGCAGCATGCCTCTGAACCCGCATGCCACCTTCACTGTTGAGTCCGCCGTCGAACTGGCAGTCGTGGAACGCAGCGGTTTCATCGAGTCCCGCCACATCGGCTCCGCCGTCGTCATGGCCGCGGACGGAAACATCGTCACCGAACTCGGGGACATCACCACCCCGATCTATGCCCGCTCCACGCTCAAGCCCCTGCAGGCACTGGCGTCCATGCAGTCCGGCGTTCCGCTGCGCGGCGCACAGGTGGCGATCGCCTGCGGCAGCCACGTGGGCTCCCTGGACCACATGGACGTGGTGGAAGGCATGCTCAAGGCCGCCGGCGTCAAGGAGGACCAGCTCCAATGCCCCGCCGCCTGGCCCGAGGACGAGACGGCCCGGACGTGGCTGGTCCAGACCGAACGCGGGAAGTCGCGGCTGGCGTTCAACTGTTCGGGGAAGCACGCCGCGTTCCTCTGGGCCTGCACCGAGAATGGCTGGGACACGCACAGCTACCTGGAACCGAACCATCCCCTCCAGCAGCGCATCCGCTCCGTAATCGAGGAATATTGCGGTGAAAAGATCTCCCACCTCGGCATTGACGGCTGCGGCGCCCCGGTGGCCGCGGTCTCGCTCGCCGGACTGGCCAGCGCCTTCTCCCGCCTGGCCAAGGCGCCCGGGGACAAGAACTCCAACGCCCGGGCCGCCACGATTGCCACCTCCATGCTGGACTACCCATGGGCGGTGCAGGGCCGGGGCCAGGCCAACACGATCGTCATGGACGAGCTCGGCATCATCGCCAAGGTCGGCGCCGAGGGCGTGCTGGTCATGGCCACCCCGCAGGGCGTCTCGGTGGCGGTCAAGGTCCTTGACGGCAACGTCCGCGCCACCACACTGGTGGGCCTGACCCTGCTCGCCGCCGCGGGGGCCGTGGAGATCCCGGAGGTCTCGAGCGCCCTGGACAAGGTCGTCGACCCGGTGCTCGGAGGCGGCCGGCCGGTCGGCAAGATCCGCCTCGGCCACGCCGTCTCGGCGCTGCTGGACTAGGCCGTGGCTGTTCAGCGGCGCCGGATTCCGGTGGACGAGGGCCGCGCGGCTCTGGCCGCCTGGCGGGAAGCGACCGCCGGAGCGTCTGACGCCGCCGGGCCGGACGGCGCAACGACGGGTGCTCCGGCGGTCCCGCGCAGCACGCTCGCGACGGCGGTGCGCTACTCCCTCGAGGAGGTCACCGCCCGTGCCCCCGGCAACTCGGTGGAGGTCCGCGTCCCGCCGTTCGGCGTCACCCAGTGCGTCGAGGGCCCCCGGCATACCCGCGGCACTCCCCCTAACGTCATCGAGTGCGACGCCGCCACCTGGCTCGCCATGGTCAGCGGCCGGCTCAGTTGGGCAGACGCGGTGGACGCGGGCAAGGTGGCCGCCTCAGGTCTGCGCGCGGACCTGTCCGGCCTGCTCCCGCTCTAGGCAGTCAGCGGCCGGGCGTGACGGCTCAGCCGCGCCCGATGAACGGCATCCCCGCAGGGGTGATAATAAGCGATCCAACGCTGGCGGAGGCGGGCATGCCGGCCATCAGCAGCACGGCCCGGGCCGCGTCCTCCACCGGGAACGTCGGCTCCGCCCGGCGGCTGCCGTCCGCCTGGAGCGCGCCCTCGCCGACGCCGATCTCGTCCATCAGCTCCGTGGCCGCGTTGCCGATGTCGATCTGCCCGCAGCTGATGCCGAAGCCGCGGCCGTCGAGTTCGATGCTCTTGCTCAGGCCGGTGATCGCGTGTTTGGTGACCGTGTAGGCCACGGTGCGCGGCCTCGGGGAGTGCGCGGCGATGGAGCCGTTGTTGATGATCCGGCCGCCCTGCGGCGACTGGGCCTTCATCGCCCGCACCGCGGCGGCCGCGCACAGCAGCGAGCCGGTCAGGTTCACCGCGGCCGTGGCTTCCCAGTCTTCGACGCTGATCTCGTCCACCGAGGCGGCGGGGCCGAACACACCGGCGTTGTTGAACAGCACGTCCACCCTCCCCCAGTGCTTCAGCGCCGCGGCGAAAAGCCGCTCGACGTCGTCGGGCCGGGTGACGTCGCAGGGGACGGCCAGCGACTGCGCGTGTCCGGCACCGGTCTCCAGCAGCGGCTTCTCCCGTCTGCCGGCCAGCACCACCCGGTAGCCTTCGGCGAGCATGAGCCGTGCCACCGCCCGCCCGATCCCCGACCCCGCTCCGGTGACGACGGCGACCCGGCCTGGGTGGTGCTGGCGTGTCATGGGGCTCCCTGGGGTGGCGTACTGGAATCCGGTCCCGGACAGCCTATGCCGAGATGGCACGTTGCGGCAGTGTCCGGCGCAAAGATTGCCGCAATCTGCCACCTCGCGGGGCCGCGAAGCCGTCCGCCCAGGACGTAGAGTGAAGCGTGGCAACCACCGCGGGCGAGGTCCTGCTGGCCTATCTTGGGCAGCAGCTCGCCGAGCTGCGCCGGCACGCTCCCGGAGTGCTGGCCAGGCAGCCCGACGACGTGCACCAGATGCGCGTGGCGGCACGCCGACTCCGCTCGCTGCTCGCGTCCGGCCGACCGCTCTTCGAAGCCGGGGCCGTGGAACCGCTCCGCGATGAACTGCGCTGGCTCTCCGGCCTTCTCGGGGCAGCCCGGGACCCGGAGGTGGTCCATGCCAGGCTGACCGCCCTGCTCGCCCAGGAGCCGGAGGCGCTGCGTTTCGGGCCCGGCGCCCTCCGGATCGACGAGGAGCTGGACGCCTTGGCCGCAGCCGGATTCGATGCGGCACTTGAGGGACTTCGGAGCGAGCGGTACGCCCGCCTGCAGGCGGCCCTGGAACAATTCCTCACCGGTGCGCCGGCGGCACCGAAGGCGGCCGGAGCTCCGGGGCCGGGGATCGGCAAGCTCGTGGCCAAGGACCGGCGCCGGTTGGAGCGCGCTGTCGCCTCCCTCCCCCTTGCGGACGACGGCGGTGCTGGTCCCTCCCGCGACGGCGGCTCCTCCCCCGTCGGTAGCGCCGCCCGGGATGCCGGCCTGCACGAGGTCCGGAAAGCGGCCAAGCGGCTGCGCTACGCCGCTGAACTGGCCGCCTCACTGAAAGCTGGGGAAAAGCGGCGCCGGCGCGCGAAGCGGTTGGCGAAAGCCGCGCGGAAGATCCAGCAGCTCCTGGGCCTGCACCAAGACAGTGTCGTGGCGCGGGAGCGGCTGGTGGAGCTGGGCGGCCGGGCGCTGCGCAGGGGGGAGAGCGGTTTCAGCTACGGCCGGCTGCACGCCAAGGAAGAAAGCCTGGCGGCCGCCTCGGAGCGGGCCTTCCTGAAACTCTGGAGTAGGAAGTTTCCCGTCCGCTGAGGCGGCCGCAGCCCCCACCGCAGGGACGTCCCTGGGACGTCCGCGGCCCGTCAGGGCTTCAGCACCACCTTGATGCAGCCGTCCTGCTTCTTCTGGAACTTCTCGTACATTGCGGGGGCCTCGTCCAGGCTGGCCTGATGCGTCACGAGGTCCATGACGCCCAGCGGATCGGAGTCGGACTCCACCAGCGGCAGAAGGTCCTCGGTCCAGCGCCGCACGTTGCACTGGCCCATCCGCAACTGGATCTGCTTATCGAACATGTGCATCAGCGGCATCGGGGAGGCCGTGCCGCCGTACACGCCGCTCAGCGAGACGGTGCCGCCGCGCCGGACCGCGTCCAGGGCCGTGTGGAGGGCGGAGAGCCGGTCCACCCCCACGGTCTCGAAGGCTTTCTGGGCCAGCTTTTCCGGCAGCAGGCCTGCGGCGTGCTGGGCGAACGAGGCCACGGGCGAGTCATGGGCTTCCATCCCGACGGCGTCCACTACGGAATCGGCGCCCCTGCCCTGTGTCATGGACCGGAGTTCATCGGCGACGTCCTTGGAGTAGTCCAGCGTCTCGACGCCGTGCCGTTCCGCCATCGCCCGGCGCTCCGGCACGGGATCCACGCCGATGACGCGTAGGCCGAAGTGCTTGCCGATCCGTGAGGCAAACTGCCCCACCGGTCCCAGGCCCATCACCGCGAGGGTGCCGCCCTTGGGCACGTCCGCGTACTTAACACCCTGCCAGGCGGTGGGCAGGATGTCGGAGAGGAAGAGGTAGCGTTCGTCCGGCAGCTCCGAACCCACCTTGATGGGTCCGTAGTCGGCGTGCGGCACCCGCAGGTACTCCGCCTGCCCGCCGGGCACGGAACCATAAAGCTCGGAGAACCCGAAGAGCGAGGCTCCGGAGCCCTTTTCTTTGACCTGGGTCGTTTCACACTGGGACTGCAGTCCCTGGCTGCACATAAAGCAGTGGCCGCAGGAGATATTGAACGGGATGACCACGCGGTCCCCCTTAGCCAAGTTGGTGACGGCGCTGCCCACCTCCACAACGACGCCCATCGGCTCGTGGCCGATGATGTCGCCCTTGTGCATGTAGGGGCCGAGGACCTCGTAGAGGTGAAGGTCGGAGCCGCAGATTGCCGTCGAGGTGATGCGCACGATCGCGTCGGTGGGTTCCTGGATCACCGGATCGGGAACTTCTTCAACACTGACGGAACGTTTGCCCTGCCAAGTAAGTGCCTTCATGAGCTTGCCTTTCGGTCGCGGTCTGGAGGGAAAATCTGGAAGGAATGTGGAGCTCGCGAAGCCGACTGCGCGCCGGTTCCACAGCGGAGGAGTTGCCGGCGTCAGCGGGAGCGGGCCGCGAGCTTGCCGATGGCGCTGCCGGCGAGGTTGTCCAGCAGGGCGCGGGGGCTCTGGTAGACCTCCACCGCGCCGGCTGCCCGGAGTTCGGCTTCGCTGGTGCCGCCGCAAGTGAGCCCGATCGCCGGGATATCCAGGGCGGCGGCGGCGTAAATGTCCCAGACGGCGTCCCCGACGTATACCGCGTTCTCGGCGGGGACTCCCACGGCTTTGAGCGCGGCGACGAGGATGTCCGGCGCCGGTTTGCTCTCCTTGGCGTCAGCCGAACTCGTGGCTGCATGGATATAGGCGTCGGCGTCGATCGCGGCCCGCAGCATCTCAAGGTCGCGGTCACGGGCCGAGGAGGCCAGCGCGACGGCCAGTCCGCTGTCGTGGCACTGCGCCAGCAGTTCGCGGGCACCGTCGAGCCTGCGCAGCGAGGGCCAGAACGTGGAGAACACGGCGGCATGGGAGGTCATGATGTCCGCATCGGCGTCGGTGTCCCGGTCGGCGGGCAGCAGGCTGTCCAGGATCTTGTCCCCGCCCATGCCCACGGAGCGGTGGATGCTGGCCATCGGCACGTCATAGCCGGCCTGCCGGAAGGCGCGCCACCAGGCGAGCGTGTGGAGGTAGGAAGAATCGATCAGCGTTCCGTCGACGTCGAACAGGACCGCCGCCGTGTGCTGGGGCGTGGAGGAGTTAGTTATGGGCACGGGTACGCTTCGCTGCCGCCAGGGTGCCACCGGAGAGTGAAGAGCCGCGGCCCGCGCCGCCGCCGGTCCGCCGCTTTGCCATCGACGCGATGATGGCGGGCTGGCCGTCGCCGCTGCGGTCACGGATCAGGCCCGTGCCGGCAATCTCGCGGGCCTGGGCAATACCTGCCACGGCCGCCCGCTTCGTCGGGAACGTCACGGAGACCGCCATCAGGTCCCCGGCGGCGTCCATCATCCGAATGCGGTAGCCGCCGTCGGGGGCATCCACAACCTCGAAATATCCAGCCATTGCATACTCCTTCAATCCTGCACCCCTGGTGGGGATATTAGTAAGTATACTTATCTAAGCTCTGGAGGAAAGCCCGCCCCTTGGCCGCGCCGGGGCCAGGGGCCGCCGTCAGTCGCCGCCCTCCTGCAGGTGGAGGGCACTGCGCACCAAGGCGAAATGGCTGAACGCCTGTGGCGTATTACCCAGCTGCCGGGCCTCCTCGACCCCCCACTCCTCGCTCAGTAGCCCGACGTCGTTGCGTAGCGCGAGGAGACGTTCGAACAGCTCCCTGGCCTCGCGCCGCCGGCCCGCGCCGATCAGGGCGTCCACCAGCCAGAAGGAACACGCGAGGAAAACCCCCTCGCCGCCCGCAAGCCCGTCGTCGCTTTGCTCCTGCCGGTAACGCAGCACGAAACCGTCATGGGTGAGCTCGCGCTGCACGGCCTCGATGGTGCCCACCACCCTCGGATCATCCGGCGGCAGGAACCCCACCCGCGGGATGAGCAGCAGGGCGGCATCCAGTTCCGGCCGGCCGTAGGACTGGACGAAGGTGTTGCGTTCAACGTCGAAACCGTTGGCCATGACGTCGGCGTGGATCCGGTCCCGGAGTTCCTCCCAGCGGTCCGCCGGGCCGGGCAGGCCGGCATCCCGGACGCCTTTGACCATCCGGTCCGCCGCCACCCAGGCCATCACCTTGGAGTGGGTGAAATGGCGGCGCGGTCCGCGCATTTCCCAGAGCCCGTTGTCCGGCCGGTCCCACGCAGTCTCGAGGTGCTCCATCAGCGCCACCTGGACGTCCCACGAATCATCGCCGTCCAGCAGCAGGGAGTTCCGGGTCAGGGCCAGGCAGTCCAGCACTTCGCCCCAGACGTCGAGCTGCAACTGGCCGGCAGCCCCGTTGCCGATCCGCACGGGCACCGACCCCTCGTAGCCGGCCAGCCAGTCCAGCGTCGTTTCCGGCAGCCTGCGCTCGCCGTGCAGGCCGTACATGATCTGCAGGTCCGCAGGGTCTCCGGCCACCGCGCGCAGCAGCCAGTTCCGCCAGGCTGCGGCCTCCTCGGAGTAGCCCGAGGCGAGCAGTGCCTGCAGGGTCAGGGTCGCGTCGCGGAGCCAGCAGAAGCGATAGTCCCAGTTCCGTTCCCCGCCGATTTCCTCCGGCAGGGAGGTGGTCACGGCCGCCACAATGCCGCCGGTCGGGGCGAAGGTCAGGGCCTTGAGTGTGATCAGCGAGCGCACCACGGCGTCGCGGTACGGGCCGGTGGCGCTGCACTTGGCCGTCCACTGGTGCCAGAACGATTCGGTGGCTTCCAGGACCGCTTCCGGATCCACCCGCCGCGGCCGGCCGAGGTGGCTGGGCGCCCAGGTCAGCACGAACGGAACCCGTTCCCCGGCCTTGACGGTGAAGTCGCTGGCGGTCTGCATGTGCTCGCCGCGCAAGGGCGCGTCGGTGACCAGGTAGGCGGCATCGGGGCCGGCCACGGCGTGGATGCCGTGCTCGTCGCGGCGGACCCAGGGGACAATGTGGCCGTAGTCGAACCGCAGGGCCAGCTCGCCGCGCATCCGGACGGTACCGCGGATCCCCACCACGATCCGCACAATGTCCGCGGCGCCGTCGCGCGGGGACATGAAGTCGATGACTTTGACCTGGCCCTCGGGGGTTTCCCATTCGGTTTCCAGGATGAGGGTGTTCTTCCGGTAGCGCCGCCGGGTGCATTCGCCGCCGGCGGCCGGCGCGAGCAGCCAGCGGCCGGCTTTGGGGCTGTCCAGCAGGGCGTTGAAACAGGCCGGCGAGTCGAAGCGGGGCAGGCACAGCCAGTCGATGGAGCCTTCGGTGCTGATCAGTGCGGCGGTGTGCAGGTCGCCGACCATTGCGTAATCCTCGATGCGTGCCATGGCTCTTACCCTGCCACAGGACCCGCGGCCGGACGAAGATGCGGCGTGGCGTCTTAGGATGCGGGGCTGGGCCGGGCGGCACTGCTCCGGCTAGGATCCCAGCATGCCGGAACAGGAAACCTGGGCACACCACGACGGCGGCCCGCACCTCCCCGCCGGGGTGCCGCAGATCGGGACCAGCGGCTGGAGCTATGACCACTGGGAGAACGTGCTCTACCCGCCCGGGCTGCCGGCCCGGGACCGGCTGGCCCACTATGCCTCCCGTTTCACCACGGTGGAGCTGAACGCGAGTTTCTACCGCTGGCCGCGGGAGGTTTCCTTTGCAAGCTGGCAGCGCCGGCTGCCGCAGGGCTTCACCATGTCCGTCAAGGCACCGCGGGGGCTGACCCACGGCAAGAAACTTTACGGCCCGGAGGCCTGGGTGGAGCGGATTATCCGGTGCTGGCACCAGCTGGGGGACAAGCGTGCCGTGCTGCTGGTGCAGCTGCCGCCGGATTTGGCCCGCGACGACGCCCGGCTGGACTACTTCCTGGCCGCGCTGCCGGACTGGATCCGCGTCAGCGTGGAGTTCCGCCATGCCAGTTGGGACCAGCCGGCGGTGTATGAGCTGCTGGAGCGGCACGGCGCGGCCTACTGCGTGATGAGCGGGGCGCAGCTGCCCTGCATCCTGCGGGCCACCGCCCCGTTCGTCTACGTCCGGCTGCATGGACCGGACCGGGACCGCCTCTACGCCGGCTCCTATTCTGACCAGGAGCTGGGCTGGTGGGCGGACCGGATCCGCGAATGGCAGGCGGCGGGCAAGGACGTATATGCGTATTTCAACAACGACGGCGGCGGCAACGCGGTGCGCAACGCGGCCCGGCTGCGCGAACTGCTCGGCATTTGAGCCGCTGACGCAATCGCCGGAGCCCGCCGCCGCTGTGGGAGAGTGGGGGTATGGAATTGGCGTCGCAGCAGTCAGCGCAGGAACCACCGCGGGAGAACAAAGTCTCGGGAAGCCAGGCTTTCCGGCTGGCCCACCTGGTCTCGGACACGGTCAACCATTTCCGGCTGAAGGCGGCCAGGCGCTGGAAGTTCGCCCCGCAAACCATCGCGTACCAAGGCTACGGGTCCACCGAGTGGGTCCGGGTCCTCGGCCGCGTGCTGCTCACCAGCAAGCCCGCCCCGGGCAGCCGGGCGGCGGAGGCGGCGGAAAACGGCAACCAGAATGTCCGCGGCTGGCGCGCCTTCACGTCCGTACCGATCCAGTTCGTTGAGGTGGATATCGAGATCGGCGGGACCACCACCACCGTGCACGCTGACCGCGGCGGGCTCGTGGACACCGTGGTCAAGGTCCAGCTCACGCCCGGCTGGCATACCGCCGTGCTGCGCGCCGAAGGGACCGAGCCGGCGGAGGCGAGAATCTATGTCATCGCCCCGGACACCAAGCTGGGCATTGTCTCCGACATTGACGACACCATCATGGTCACCGCCCTCCCCCGGCCCTTCCTGGCCCTGTGGAACACCTTCGTCCTCAACGAACGCGCCAGGATGGCCACCCCGGGCATGGCCGTCCTGATGGACCGGCTGCTGGTGGAGCACCCCGAGGCGCCGGTGATCTACCTGTCCACCGGGCCGTGGAACGCGGCGCCGACGCTGGCCCGCTTCATCACCCGCAACATGTACCCCACCGGGACCCTGCTGTTGACCGACTGGGGCCTGACCCATGACCGCTGGTTCCGCAGCGGCCAGGACCACAAACGGCGGAACCTGGAGCTGCTGGCCAAGGAATTCCCCAACATGCGCTGGCTCCTCTTCGGCGACAACGGCCAGCACGACGAGGCCATCTATTCGCAGTTCGCCCGGGACCACGGCGACCGGGTGGCCGCGATCGGCATCCGCCAGCTCTCCACCGGAGAGGCGGTGCTGGCTGGCGGCCATTCCGAGAACGGCGACCACACCGGCTCCGCTGTGCCGTGGGTCTACTCGCCCGACGGCGCCGGCATGGCCAAGCGCCTGCAGGAGCTGGACATCCTCTAGCCGGCGGCCGCGCTCCCTGCACCGGCTCCGGCCGCGGGAGTTTCGACGTCGACGGCGGCAGCTTCCGCCGTGCCCGCGGCACCGTCAGCTTCCGCGGCGTCCGTCCCGCCGCCGGACGCGTTCCGGGCCGCGATCAGCTCCCGGATCCAGTAAAAAGAGGCCTTCGGCGTGCGGACCATGGTGTCCCGGTCCACGTGCAGCAGGCCGAACTGCTGCTTGTAGCCGGCGGACCATTCGAAGTTGTCCAGCAGCGACCACACATAGTAGCCGCGCAGGTCGATCGATTCGGCCGTGCCGCCGGGCGAGGTCGCCTCGATGGCGGCCCCGATGTGCTCGGCGAGGTACCGCACGCGCCGCTCGTCCGGCACGATCAGGCGGCCCTCGGCGTCGTGGATTTCCAGGTCCTCGAAGCTCGCCCCGCCCTCGGTGATGTAGACCGGGGGCAGGTTCGGGTAGCGTTCCGCCATTTCCGCGAGCGCGACGGCCATGTAGTCCGGCTTGATCGGCCAGCCGTAGGCGGTGATCTCGGTATCCGGGAAGCTCTGGATGTGGAAAGGCGTTCCGGATCCGCCACCGTTCAGGTCGTTGCCCATGGCCTCGGCCATGCCCTCGGGCACGGTGCCCTCGCCCGGCCCGGCGGCCACGCGGGTGGGCATGTAGTAGTTCAGCCCGTAGAAGTCCAGGGGTTGCGAGATCAGCTCCATGTCCTCGCTGGACGGGCTGAAGGAGGAGAAGAAGGTGGCGGCCCTGATGGCGTCCGGGTACTTGCCCAGCAGCACCGGGTCCGCGTACAAGCGGTTCTGGGCCATGTCCATCAGCCCGGCGCTGACCTTGTCCAGCGGGTTGCCGGAGGCCGGGACCATCGGCGAATAGACGTTGGTGAGGCCGATGTCGCCGGGCACCTTCGCCGCCCGCAGCGCCTGCATCGCCAGCCCGTGGCCGAGCAGCTGGTGGTGGACGCTGGGCAGCGCCTTGAGCATGTGGGATTCGCCCGGGGAGTGCACGCCCAGCATGTATCCGTTGGCACTCACCGTGGCCGGTTCGTTGATGGTCACCCAGCGGGCCACCCGGTCCCCGTACGCCGCGGCGGCGATGGCTGCGAATTCTCCCAGCCGGTAGGCGGTGTCCCGGTTCATCCAGCCGCCGGCCTCATCCAGCTCCAGCGGGGTGTCCCAGTGGTACAGCGTGGCCATCGGCGTGATCCCGTTGGCCAGAAGCAGGTCGATCAGCCGGTCATAGAAGTCCAGTCCCTTGGGATTGACCGGGCCGCTGCCGCCGGGCTGGATGCGTGGCCAGGACAGCGAGAACCGGTACGAATCAATCCCCAGTTCCTTCATCAGCGCCACGTCTTCGGGCATCCGGTGGTAGTGGTCGCAGGCGATTGCGGGGCTGTGGTCATTGACGATCGCGCCAGGGGTGGCCGCAAAGACGTCCCAGCCGGAGGGTCCCCGCCCGTCCTCGTCCAGCGCCCCCTCGATCTGGAAGGCGGCGGTTGCCACGCCCATGGTAAATCCGGGCGGCAGCAGGGCGGCCAGATCGTGGGCGGAAGCATTCATTGGCGGATCCCCTATGCAGTTGCGCTGATGGTTGATTGATTTTAGGCCCCGGCGGGGGGCCGCGCCACATTTGGCGCGGCGGTCCCCCGCCGGCGCGCCCCGCTGCCCAGCCCTGCTCAGTAGCTGCCGGCCTCCGGCCCGAAGAGGTACTCCTTGGCGTGCGCGACGGCTTTCTTGAACGCGTCATTCCGCAGGCTCAGCAGCTGTTCTGCGTCGTCCGCCGCGGGCTCGAGGTAGCCGGTGAACCCGGGCCTGAGCACCCAAATGTCCCCGGCGGGCGGCAAATAGAACACCCCGAACGAGCGGTGCTGGCTGTCCTCGGGGGCCCAGATGGGCACCACCGCCAGGGCCGCGCCGGTGTCCACGTTGATCCATTGCGCACGCGGGAGGGGCAACTCGTGGGCCTCCGGGTCCAGGAACGGTGCCGTGCCCTCGCCCCAGCGCTCCTCGAACCGTTCGTGGAAGGCGGGGATGAGGTGCGAGTCGTAACGCCGCCAGGCGCTCATGGCTGTACTCCTTCTTCTAGTCGTCGTGCCTGCTGCGGCCTGCTGCTGCACCGGTCACCCGGCGCCGGCGTCACTCCGGGCCCCGCTCCCACCGCACCGGGGTCACGCGCAGCACCGGCTGGCCGCTTCGGTGGTGGCGCACCGGAATGTCCCGGCCAACGGTGGAAGCGCCGGCGGCGGTGTCCCCGGCGCCGGCCGGCCGGGCCGCAGAACCGGCCGCAGAGTCATAGGCGGCCCGTGTTTCCGGATTCCGCAGCACCGCGAATGACTCGAGGATGCGGCGCACCTCCTCCCCGGCGTCGGGCATGGCCTCCGGCCCGCCGCCGGGCGCCGAACCGCCGGACGCTTCGACGTCGGGGTGGCGGCGCCGCATCAGCGCACGGAAGGAGCGCTGAATCTCGGCCGGGGACGCATCCGGCGCAACGTGCAACGCGGCGTAGAAGCCGCGCGGGTCGCGGTTCATCGGCTCACCTCCTGGCTGGCCGGACAGGCCTCGGGCCGATTATGCGGGGATCCGGCCGCACGTACCGGCAGGCCGGATCCCCGCACCGCCAGCGGTCCGGAGCTCCGCCGCCGGCGCTGTTACTTCCCGATCTCCTGCATCTTGTCCTGTGTGTGCGTGATTTCAATCTTCCGCGGCTTGGCCTGCTCCAGCACCGGAATCCGGAGCGTCAGGACGCCGTCGGCGTAGCTCGCCTTGACCTTGTCGGTGTCCAGCGTGTCGCCCAGGATCAGTTGGCGGCTGAAGACTCCGCGGGGCCGTTCCGAGGCGATCAGCTCAACGTTGGGCTGCGCCGGTTCGCGCCGTTCGGCCCGAACCGTCAGGACGTTGCGTTCAATGTCGAGATCCACCGAGTCAACGTTGACGCCGGGAAGATCGAACGCGACGACGAACTCGCCGTCCTCCTGCCACGCATCCATCGGCATGGCGGCGGGCCGCGCCGCCGTTCCAAAGACTTGCTGGGTCAGCCGGTCCAGTTCACGGAACGGGTCCGTACGCATCAACATCATTTCCCACTCCTTCATACGAGAGTCTTGAATTTCCTGCCTATCCAACCCGCAACTATCTGTGATGGTGGATATAGATTTTTTATAGCACCGGTGCCAAACTGATGCAACAGGAAATTTTCGACCAAACGAAGGGACGTGAGCCATGGCGGAACGTGAAGCCGACGTCGGGGTTTACGCGATCTCCGTGGTGGCGCAACTGGTCGGGACCGGGCCGCAAAACATCCGGCTGTACGAGCGCAGGGGGCTGCTGACGCCGGACCGCACGGCAGGCGGAACGAGGCAGTACAGCGAGACGGATCTGGCGGTGTTGCGCCGGATCAGCGAACTCTTGGACGAAGGCCTGAACCTCGCCGGCGTCGCCAAGGTGCTGGACCTGGAAGCGGCCAATGCCAAGCTCCGTGCGGAGCTTAAACGACGCGGGGCGCGCTGACCGGCAGCGCGCCCCGCGTTCGCCGCCGCCTACTCCGCGCCGGTCTCCTGCTTGGAGAGCTCGCCGGTGATCCGCTCCCCCGGGATCCTGGCGGTCCGCCAGGTGTCCAGCAGGATCACGGCGCCCAGGATCACGAACGAGATGGACAGCGAGGCGAGGGCATCGGTGGTCCAGTGGTAGCCCAGGTAGAGCCGGCTCAGCGCAGCGAAGAAGATCCCGATGCCGGCAACCGCGAAGCCCGCGACGGCGGCTTTCGGGTTCTTGCGGCGGGAAAAGACCAGGAATGCGGTGACCAGCAGGAAGTCGCAGGCGCCCAGGACGTGGCCGGACGGGAACGAGAAAGTAGAGTCCGCCCCGAAGAGCATGAGGTCCACGGGCGGCCGCTGCCGGCCGACCGAGCGGCCGATGATCTGCGCCAGGATGACACCGGTCAACATGGCCCCGGCCAGCACCATCGGCCGCCAGGCATGCTTGGCCAGCAGCCCCCAGGCCACCGTGAACACCAGGATGATGATCGGCAGCCCGACAGGGCCGAAGACAATGGCCAGGATGATCATGATGGTCGTGGCGGGCTCCCCGCGCACCGCCACGAGCCCGGAGCGGACCGGCTCGTCAACGGCGGTGATACCGCCGTGCTGCACCACGCTGAGCAGGATGAAGGTGAACAACACGACGCCGACGACCATGAGCCCGACGGCGATTCGGTAGAGGTTCCTCCGCGCATCCACGCTCATGTAGCGCTCCTCCACCACGAACTTGTCATGGAAGACCTGCCACCAGCCGGATGATTTCCCGGTTTCCTGCTCTGCCATTCCCGTATCCGCCTCTGCGCCGTGTGTGGACATTCCCACCGTGAAGAATATCCCGGTTCCGGTGCCCAGGGCGCGTCGGTCAGGCGTCAGGTCCCGGCCATCCCGCCGGTAACCTGAAGCCATGGGCGTCATGAATGAACTGATCAACCCCGGGGTGGTCGGCTCGCTGGAACGGATCCTTGCCGCTGCTTCCCCCGGCCACCGCTTCCCGCAGTTGGCCGGCACGGCCGGCCAGCTGGACGGACTGAGCCTGCGCGAACGCACCGACCTGCTCAGCGGCGCCATGCTCACCGACCTGCCCGGTGGGTACCCTGCCGCGGCGGCGGTCTTCCGCCGGGCGCTGCAGGACCCGGAGTTCACCGGCTGGATGATCTGGCCGGTCAGCGAGGCGGCGGCCACGCTCGCGCTTGCCCGGAGGGGTCCAGCCGATTTCGAGGACTGCTTGTCGCTGCTCGCCGAGCTGACCCCGCGACTCACGGGTGAATTCGCCATCCGGCGGCTCCTCGGCTCCGACCTGGACCGCGCCCTGACGGTCATTCAGCACTGGACCACCCACCCGGACTGGCAGGTCCGCCGGCTCGCCAGCGAGGGTACCCGGGCGTACCTGCCGTGGGCTATCCGGGTACCCGGGCTCACGGCGCGGCCGGCAGCAACCCTGCCGATCCTGGACGCCCTGTACCGCGACCCGGTCGAGGATGTCCGGCGATCGGTGGCCAACCACCTGAACGACCTGGCCCGGCATGCCCCCGACGAGGTGGTCGCCACCGCAGCGCGCTGGCTGGCGGAGCCGGACGCGAACACCGGCAGGGTGGTCCGCCACGGCCTGCGGACCCTGGTCAAGAAGGCCCACCCCGGCGCGCTGGGGTTGCTCGGATTCCCGCCGGCATCGCTCGCGGTGACGCCGCCCCGGCTCGACCGCACCGTCATCGAACTGCCGGGGGACCTGGGCTTCGACTTCGACGTCGCCAATATCGGCCCGGCGGAGGCCCGCATCGCTGTCGACTACGTGGTGCACTACGCCAAGGCCAACGGCGTCCTCGCGGACAAAGTGTTCAAGCTCGGCACGGCCGTCCTGGGGCCCGGTGAATCAAGGACGTTTTCGAAGCGCCATGCCTTCCGCCAGATGACCACCCGGGTCCACCATCCCGGCGATCACGCGCTGCAGCCGCAGGTCAACGGGGTGCGCTATCCGGCGGCCGAGTTCACGGTGCTGACCTGAGGTCCGGACGCGGCCACCGGCGCGACCGCGCGGTGATTTGACTCACATTTAAATCAGACGTTATCCTCGCTTCAGCCGTTGGACGCCACGGCAGCCACCTCCAGGAAAGACAGTGCGATGACGACAGCAAGCGAATGCATCGAGATCCAGGTCGATAACCGCCAGCTGCTGGACGACCGGCTCAATGACGCGGTCCAGGGGCTGCAGCGGCTCGCCATGCTCACGGGCACCCACGGCATCCTGCTGACCCGGCACAAGCCGGGCCACTACACCGCGGCGCTCTCTGACCAGGTCCCCTTCGGCATGACCCGGGAAGTCGTCGTCTAGGCAGCGGCGCGCCGGGCCGGGAACGACATGCCCCGGCCGCTAACAGACCAGGTCCCGGGCGGCTGAGCTGCGAATCGCCGCCCGGGACCTACTTTTGCTTCAGCTGCCGCTCACCAGTCGTGGACGGTTCCGTCGACAAGGCGGTTGTAGGGCAGGTAGGCCTGCTGGTACGGGTAGGCCGCGGCCGCCTCTTCGTTGAACTCGACGCCGATGCCCGGCGTCTCCCCCGGGTGCAGGTAGCCGTCCACAAACGTCATGGACTGCTCGAAGACCTCGTTGGTCTTGTCCGAGTGCTGCATGTACTCCTGGATGCCGTAGTTGTGGATGGCCAGGCCCACGTGCAGCTGCGCGGCGAACCCCACCGGAGAGATGTCCGTGGGGCCGTGGAAGCCGGACTTGATCTGGTACTGCGCGGCGAAGTCCATGACCTTCTTCAACGGCGAGATCCCGCCGAAGTGCGTGGACGCGGCCCGGACGTAGTCAATCAGCTGTTCCTTGATGATGGTCTGGTAGTCGTACACGGTGTTGAAGATTTCACCGATAGCCAGCGGGGTGGTGGTGTGCTGCCGGACCAGGCGCAGCGCCTCCTGGTTTTCGGCCGGGGTGCAGTCCTCCAGCCAGAACAGGTCGTAGGGTTCCAGCGCCTTGCCCAGCTTCGCGGCCTGGATCGGCGTCATCCGGTGGTGCCCGTCATGCAGCAGCGGGATTTCCGGGCCGAACTCGTTCCGGACCGCCTCGAACACCGTCGGCAGGTGCCGCAGGTAGGCCCGGGTGTCCCAGTCCTCCTCCAGCGGAAACGCGCCGCGCCCGGCAGGTTCGTAGTCGTACCGCTCCCCCGAGGCCTGCGCCTGCGCCGCAACCCCGTAGACGGCCTTGATCCCCGGCACGGCGGTTTGGATCCGGATCGACTTGTACCCGAGTTCCAGGTGCTCCCGGACCGAATCGAACAATGACTCCAGGTCCGAACCCGAGGCATGGCCGTAGGCCCGCAACCCGTTCCGGGACGCCCCGCCCAACAGCTGGTAGACCGGCATGCCGGCCAGCTTGCCCTTGATATCCCACAGCGCCATGTCCACCGCGGCGATAGCGGCCATCGTGACCGGACCGCGGCGCCAGTACGAAGACCGGTAGAGGAACTGCCAGGTGTCCTCGATCCGGTGCGGGTCCTTGCCGATCAGCAACTGCGCGACGTGTTCCTTCAGGTACGCCGCGACGGCCAGCTCACGGCCGTTGAGAGTCGCGTCGCCGATCCCGGTCACACCGTCCTCCGTGGTGATCCGCAACGTCACGAAATTACGCGTGGGGCTGGTAACAAAAACTTCGGCGGCAATGATTTTCACGGTCTGGTCCAGGCTTTCGGTGTCGGTCGGGGGGGGTATCCGGGGATGAGGTGCAGGGTGTCTTAGCGCTGGGTGCTTCCGTCCGGGGCGGCAACCAGCAGCGCCAGTTCCGCGGCGCTGGGCAGGCCGTCGCAGTCGCCGGCGGTGCTGACCGCGAAGGCACCGGCGAGGGTGCCGCGCTTGAGTCGGGCGGCGACGTCGCCGCCGTCGAGCAGGGCGGAGAGGTAGCCGGCGGTGAAGGCATCTCCGGCGCCCACGGTGTCGATACTGGTCACCGGGACGGCAGGGGATTCCCAGCGGCCGGCGGCGGTGTGGACGCCGGCGCCTGCGGCGCCGCGCTTGACCACAACCTCGCGGATGCCGCGGTCCAGCAGCTCGGCGGCCATGGCCAGTTCAGCGGACTCCGGGCCTGCTGTGCCGGCACTACTGCCAAGGGTGCCGCCAGTGACTCCACCGTCGGCGACGAGTCCGAGTTCGTCGTCGGAGGCCACCAGGACGCTGGCGTGCCGGGCGAGCGGGGTAAGGACGGCGCGGGCCTCGTCGCGGGACCACAGTTTGCTGCGGTAGTTGACGTCGAGGGAAACCACCAGGCCTTCGGCCGCGCCGCGGGCGGCTGCGTACTCGACCGCACGCCGGGCCTCCGGGCCGAGGGCTGCTGTGATGCCGGTCAGGTGCAGGACGCGCGGGCCGGCTGCGAAAGCCCGGTCCACGTCCTCGCGGCAGATCGTGGAGCCGGCGGAACCGGCTCGGTAGTAGTAGGCCCGGCTGATGTCCGCGGTGCGCCGCTCGAGGAACATCACCCCGGTGGCCCTGGCGGCATCCACCCGGTGCTGCACCGCGATGCCCTCGCTCCGCAGCTGGCGCAGGATGAATTCACCGTGCGGGTCCGCGCCGATGACGCCTGCCCAGGCGACGCTGTGGCCCAGCCGGGCGACGCCGACGGCGACGTTGGACTCCGCCCCGGCCACATGCATGCCCAGGCTGCCGCCGGCGGACAGCGGCCCCGCCGAGCGCAGCGAGACCATCGATTCACCCAGGGTGAGCAGGTCGACTGTCACCGGGCGGGCTCCGCGGCTGCCTGCCGGCCGTACCTGGCCGCCAGGCCGACGAAAGCGCGGGCCCGCTCGCGCATCGGGGCGAGGTTCCCGCCCGAGCCGGCGTCACCGAACAGCGGGCCGCCCAGGCCGACGGCGATGGCGCCGGCGTCCCAGTACCCGGCTGCCTCGTCCAGCCCGACGCCGCCCACGGCGATGAACGGGATGCCGGGGAAGGGGTCGCGGAGCGCCTTCAGGTAGCGGGGACCGCCGATGGAGGCGGGGAATAGCTTCACCGCGGTGGCGCCGCGGTTCATCGCCTCGTACGCCTCGCTGGGGGTCAGCGCCCCGGCGAGGATGGGGATGCCGAGGCGGGCGGATTCCTGGATGGAGCTGGCCAGCGACGGCGTCACCATGAACTGGCCCCCGGCGTCGGCAACCTCGTCGACATCCGCGGCGGTGAGGACGGTGCCCGCCCCGACGAAGCAGCCGGCGGGCGCCGCGGCGCGGACCGAGCGGATGGCCGCCAGTGCGTCCGGGGTGGTGAGGGCGATTTCGACGTAGCGGAAGCCTTCCTGCATGGCCGCGAGTGCGGCCTGGGCGGCGGCCCCACCGTCGGTGCCGCGCACGATCGCCACCAGGCGGGTCTCGCGGATTCCGGCCAGGAGGATTTCAGGGGTCAACTCGGAGGTCATGTCATTCACCATTCTGCGAAGGAGCCGTCGGGGTGGCGCCAGACCGGCCCGCGCCAGGCATGGCCGCGCTTGTCCGCGGCGCGGACCACGGCCTCGTCGATCTCGATGCCGAGGCCCGGCCCGGTCAGCCGTTCGATGTGGCCGTCGACGAATTTCAGCGGGCTCTTGTCCACCACATAGTCCAGGACCTCGGCGCCCTGGTTGTAGTGGATGCCGATGCTTTGTTCCTGGATCAGGAAGTTGGGCGTGGCAAAGCCCACCTGCAGGCAGGCTGCGAGCGCCAGCGGCCCGAGCGGGCAGTGCGGGGCCAGCTGGACTTCGTAGATTTCGGCGAGTGAGGCGATCTTGCGCACCTCGGTGATGCCCCCGGCGTGCGAGAGGTCCGGCTGCGCCACGGCGATGCCGGCCTGCAGCGCGGGCAGGAATTCCTGCCGGCTGTAGAGCCGCTCGCCGGTGGAGACCGGCGTCGTGGTCGAGGAGGTGAACTCGCGGAGCAGGTGGGTGTTTTCCGGGACCACGGGTTCTTCGAGGAAGAACGGCCGGTATGGTTCCAGCAGCGGCGCCACGCGCCGGGCGTTGGCCAGGCTGAAGCGGCCGTGGAAGTCGACGGCGACGTCGCGGTGGTCCCCGAGGACTTCGCGGGCGGCTGCGACCCGGCGGACGACGCCGTCGAGCTCCGCCACCGAGGCGATGGGGCTCATTCGGCCGCTGGCGTTCATCTTCACCGCGGTGAGTCCGACCGCCAGCTGCGCGCTGATCTGGTCCGCCACCTCGTTGGGTTCGTCCCCGCCCACCCAGCCGTACATCCGGATCCGGTCGCGGACGTGGCCGCCCAGGAGCTGGTGCACAGGGGTGTTGAAGTGCTTGCCCGCGATGTCCCATAGGGCCTGGTCCAGGCCGGAGACGGCGCTGGCCAGGATGGGCCCACCGCGGTAGAAGGAGCCCTTGGTCATGACTTGCCAGTGGTCCTCGATCCGGAGTGCGTCGTTGCCGATCAGCAGCTCGGAGAGCTGGTCGACGGCGGTGCGCACCGTTTCGCTGCGGCCCTCGCAGCTGGCCTCGCCCCAACCGACGATCCCGCTGTCGGTTTCGATCCGGACGAAGAGCCAGCGCGGGGCGACGAGGAAGGTTTCAATCCTGCTGATGCGTGTCATGTACTGCCTAGCCCTTGGTCGCGCCGGCGGTCAGGCCGGAGACGATGTACTTCTGCGTGAAGAGCGCAATGATCATGATCGGGATGGTGACCACGGTGGCGGCCGCCATCAGGCCGCCCCAGTCGATGCTGGCGTAGGAGACGAAGTCGAAGATCGCCACCGGCAGGGTCTTGGTCTTGGACCCGGAGAGCACCAGGGCGAACATGAAGTTGTTCCACGAGAAGATGAAGGACAGGATTCCGGCGGTGGCGACGCCGGCGACGGACAGCGGCAGGGTGATGCGGCGGAAGGCGCCGATCGGGGTGAGCCCGTCCACCTGGGCCGATTCCTCCAGCTCCAGCGGCATCGAATCGAAGTAGCTCATCATGATGTAGACGATCAGCGGCAGTGCGACGAACATGTGGCTGAGGATCAGCACCTCGAATCCGCCCACCATCTTCAGGTTGGAGAAAACGTAGTACCAGGGCACCAGCAGCGAGACGCCCGGGATGACGCGGGCCATCAGGACCACGAGGGCCGAACGGTGCATGGTGAAGCGGCTCATCGCGTAGGCCGCCGGGACACCGAGGACCAACGACAAGGCGGTGGAAACGAAGGCGACCCAGAAGCTGTTGAAGATGAAGATGAAGTAGTTGTTCCGGTCCAGCACGTTGGCGTAGTTCTCGCCCGTGGGAGTGAAGACGAACGACTTGGCAGTGTCGTAGATGTCCACGTTGGTCTTGAAGGACGCCAGCAGCATCCAGAACAGCGGGGCGAGCAGGAAGAGCACCACCACGACCAGCGCGGCAACCCGGAACACCTTGTAAGCGCGGGTGGCCAGCGGCTTGCGGCGGCGGGCGGCGGGGGCGCGCCCGGCGGCTGCGGGCGTCCGGGCTTCGGTGTTTTCGTTCAGGACGGTCATTTGCTTACCGCTTTCTTGCGCATGGTCAGCAGCCACATGGTGCCGATGATGATCATGAAGAACAGGATCAGCACCGCGGAGGAGAGCCCGTACTGGTTGTAGTCGAAGCTCAGGCCGTAGGCGTACACGTTGAGCGTTTCCACCTCGTGGAACGAGCCGCCGCCTTTGCCCTTGGTGGCGTAGAGGATGTCGAAGGTCTTCAAGGCGTCGATGCCGCGCAGCAGGATCGCGACAATCACGGTCGGCATCATGAGCGGCAGGGTGATGAAAAAGAAGCGCTGGAAGGCGTTGGCGCCGTCCATCCGTGCGGCCTCGTCCGGCTCTTCGGAGAGGGAGGTCAGTCCGGCGAGCAGGATCAGCACCACCATCGGGGTCCACTGCCATACGTCGATAAAAATCGTGGTGCCGAGGGCGGTGTCCTGCCCGGCGAGCCAGGGCTGCGCGGGGATGCCGACCAGGCCGAGCAGCTGATTGGCGAAACCGATGTTCGGATCGAAGATCAGCCGCCACATCATGCCGACGGCGACGGGGGTGGCGACCAGCGGCAGCAGGATGGCGACCCGGACCCATTTTTCGCCGCGGAAGGGCCGCCACAGCAGCAGCGCGATGCCCATGCCAAGAACGACCTCGCAGACCAGGGCGATGCCCGTGAATGAGAGCGTGCGGCCGACGGCGGGCCAGAAGCGATCGACGTCGGAGAGCACCGTCAGGTAGTTCTTCAGGCCGACGAAGTCCGATGCGGCGCGCACCGATCCCTGCGAGTCGGTGAGGCTCAGATACAGCGTCCAGGCCAGCGGGAAGATGATCAGGACGCCCACGAAGATCATGGCCGGCGCGGCGAAGAGCCACTTACGGTGCCGGTTGGCCCAGGCGGAGAAGTTGTCCCGCGGGCCGGTCGCGCGGGCCGTTGGGCGGACCGCGTTCCGGGAGTCGCCGCGGGAGGTGTTCAGTACAGACATGGTTCCCTAAGGAGTTGGGGGTGAAGTGACGAGCGTGGCCCGGCGGGACGGCGTGGCAGCCGCCCCGCCGGGCGTTGATACGTGGAGCGGTTCGCGTCGGGCGCGGTGCGCTACTTCTTTTCGCTGTCCAGGAACTTCTGGAAGGCCTCGTTGGCGGAGTCCGCGGCGGCCGAGGCATCGGCGCCGGTGATGCTGGCAACGATCGGCTCGCCGACGATTTCCCGGGCCCGGCCTACGGTGACGACCTGAGGGCGGTCGTGGCCGACGCCGTTCTTGGCGCTGGCGGCGATGGCCTCGGCCAGGTCCTTCGGGTAGGTGGAGGTTCCGGCCGGGTCAGCCCAGACCGAGGCACGCGGACCGGGGACGCCGGCCTTCTGCGCAGCCATGGTGCGGTCCTTGCTGGTAGCCCACTGGATGAACTTCCAGGCATTCTCCTGGTTGCCGGAGGCCTGGTTGATCGCCAGGCCCCAGGACGGGATGTTGTACGGCTTGGAACCGGCCGGGCCGGCGGGCAGTGCGGCGAAGCCGACCTTGTCCGCAACCTTGGACTTTGCCGGGTCGGTGGCGTTCTTGTAGAGCGAATCGGCCTCGGTGTAGAAGGCTGCCTTGCCCTGGGTGAAGATGGCCATCGCCTCGGGCCAGCTCATGTCGGTGCTGACGTTCTTGGGGCCGGAGTTCTTGATCAGACCGCCGTAGAAGGAGTAGGCCTTCTTTGCCGCGTCGCTGCCGATGGCGGACTTGCCGCTTTCGTCGGTGAAGTCGCCGCCGAAGCTGTAAAGGAAGCTGGAGAACTGGGTGACCGCGGCGGACTTGGCGGTGCGCGCCACGAAGCCGGCGGTGTCCGGGTTGGCTGCGGAGATCTTCTTCGCGGCGGCCTGGAGTTCGTCCATGGTCTTGGGGACCTGGAGGCCGGCAGCCTGCAGCAGGTCCTTGCGGTAGTAGAGGACTTCGCGTTCGGTGATGATCGGGACGCCGACGACCTTGCCGTCTACGGTGCTGGCCTTGACCGGACCCTCCTGGTAGTCCTTCCAGTCCCAGTTTGCGTCGGCGGAAACCTTGGACGTCAGGTCAGTGAGGTAGCCGTTCTTGGCGAACAGCTTGCCTTCCTGCAGCGGGCGGTACATCATGACGTCGATCTCGTCGCTGCCGGCGTTGAGCTTGACGTTGTACTGGTCCGAAAGCTGGTCCTCGCCGAGCTGTGTGAGTTCGACCTTGAGGCCGGTGGACTTTTCGAACTCCGGAATGGCTGCCTTGATGCCTTCGGTCCACACGTGGTTGGCGAGCGTGACCCGGACGGTGCCGGAGGCCTTTGCGTCGCCGCCTCCAGCACCGCCGCAGGCCGTGAGGCCAAGCGATAGTGCCGCGGCAACGGCCGCGTACTTCACAACTGAACGTCGCTTCATTACGACTCCCTTGTCTTCAGGGCCGGATCGTTCCAGCCACCCGCTGATGCATCTTTACATCTGCTCTGCAGCGATCTTAGAGAAATAAAGCAGACTTAAACAACCCCTTGTGCCCACCCGTATGATTTATTCATGCAAACCCCAAAGGCGGCGTCCCCGGCAGACCTGCACTCCGTGCTCGTCCAGAACCTGGGGCTCGCCATCGCCGAGGGGAGCCTGGCGGCGAACTCGATCCTCCGGCTGGACGAGCTGGAGGCGCAGCACGGCGTCTCGCGCTCGGTGGTCCGGGAGGCCACCCGGGTCCTCTCCTCGATGGGCATGCTCGCATCGCGGCGCCGGCTGGGGACCGTGGTGCAGCCCGAGGAGTCGTGGAACCTTTACGATCCGCAGGTGATCCGCTGGCGGCTGGCCTCGTCCCGGCGGGTGGACCAGCTGCGCGCCCTGAACGAACTCCGCGGCGCCATTGAGCCGCAGGCCGCTAGGCTCGCCGCCGAACGGGCGTCGTGGGACACCGGCAGCGACCTCGTCGCCCAGGCCGCCCGGCTCTGGGCCGCGGGCCAGCGGGGCAATCAGGACGACTTCCTGCAGCTGGACATCGAGTTCCACGCCGCCGTGCTGCGGGCCTCCGGCAACCCGATGTTTTCCCAGCTGCACAACCTGGTCGCCGAGGTCCTCACCGGCCGCACCGAGCACGGCCTGATGCCGCACCTGCCCCAGCACGAGGCGCTCCAGCTGCACGTGGACGTGGCCAGCGCCATCCAGCGCGGCGAGACAGACGCCGCCCACGCGGCCATGCGCCGGATCGTGGAGCAGTCCACCGAGGAAATCGGCGACATCTGGACCAGCCACCAGGGGGTTTAGCGACCGCCGGCGACCTTCCGGCTCCGCTGTTCCTGGGCCATCGGGCCGTAGGGATAGACCCCGACGCGCGGGCGGCTCACCTCGCTCAGCCGCCCCAGCTCCGCCCCGGTCAGTGCCAGGCCCGCGGCCGCGAGGTTGTCGGCCAGTTGCTCCGCGCTGCGGACCCCCAGGATCACCGAGGTCACCGCCGGCTGCTCAGCCAGCCAGGCCAAGGCCACCTGGGCGTCGCTGGCCCCGTGCCGGCCGGCGATCTCATGCACCGCCTCGACGATCTCCCACGTGCGCGGGTCCGCGTTCCTGGCTTTCCACGCCTCCATGCCGCGCTCGGGATTCTCGCCCAGCCGGGTGGCTCCGGTGGGCGGCTGGTCCCGGGTGTACTTGCCGGAGAGCCAGCCTCCGCCCAACGGCGACCAGGGCAGCAGGCCGATGCCGGCGTCGAGCGAGGCCGGGACGATCTCCGACTCGATCTCGCGGACCAGCAGGCTGTACTGCGGCTGCAGCGTTACCGGGGCGCTCCAGCCGTGTGCCTTGGCCACGTGCACGGCCTTGGTCAGTTGCCAGCCCAGGAAGTTCGAAAAGCCGTAGTAGGCGATTTTTCCGCTGCTGACGGCGTCGTGCAGGAAGCGCAGGGATTCTTCCACGGGCGTGATCGGGTCCCAGGCGTGCAGCTGGTACAGGTCGATCTGCTCCACCCCGAGGCGGCGCAAGGAATCATCCAGGGCGCGGTTCAGGTGCCGGCGGGAGGTGCCGACGTCGTTCGGGGCCTGTCCCATCGGGAAGCGGGCCTTGGTGGCGAGCACCACCCGGTCCCGGGCCTCCGGCCGCGCGGCCAGCCAGCGGCCGATGATCTCCTCCGACACCCCCGCGGCGTAGACATCGGCGGTGTCGATGAAGTTGCCGCCGGCCGCGAGGTAACCGTCCAGGATCGCGTGGGACTGCTCCTCGGTGGCCTCGGCGCCGAAGGTCATGGTGCCCAGCGCCTAGTTGGAAACGACGGCGCCGCTGGCGCCCAGGGTGCGGTATTCCATAAGCTTCCGATCAGTCTTCGGTGGGCGTGGTGCGCAGCGAGTGGTAGTTCCGCCAGCTGTGTTCCGGGGCGTAGCCCAGCAGCCGCTTGGCCTTGTCAATCGAGAGCATCGTCTCATGCTCGCCGAGTTCCTTGACCACCTTGACGTTGGGGAACACCTCGGCGGCCAGTTCGCTGCTGGGGCGGCTCATCACGGTGTCCTCGTTGGCGATGATAAAGGCCTCGAAGCCCGGTCTTCCATGTTCCAGCGCGCGGGCCACAGCCTGCGCGCCGTCGCGGCCGTCAATATAGCCCCAGAGGTTCCACTTGCGCAGCCGGGCATCGGCGTCGAAGGACGGGAACTCCTCGTAGTCCTCCGGGTCCATCACGTTGGAGAACCTCAGCCCGGTGATGCTCAGCGTGGGGTCCCAGCGGGTCAGTTGGATTGCCATCTGCTCTTCGAGGTGCTTGACCAGCGAATAGGTGCTTTCCGGGCGGGCCGGGTACTCCTCGTCCACCGGGATGTAGGGAGGGTCCACGTCGAACGGCAGTCCCAGCACCGTCTCGCTGGACGCATAGACGATCTTTTTGATGCCCGCGCGGCGCGCGGCCTGGAACACGTTGTAGGTGGCCTGCATGTTGTTCTCAAAGGTCGCGGCGTCCGGGGCAAGGCCGGGGGCCGGGATGGCCGCCAGGTGCACGATCGCGTCGAAGCCCTCATGCCGGTCATCCAGGCCGAGGATGACATCGACCACCTGCCCGAAGTTCCGCAGATCCACACGGGTGAATCCGTGCTCCCGCTCGCCCGACTGGTCCAGGTTGGTGACCTGGTGGCCGTCGTCGGTGAGTCTGCGCACCACGTTCCTGCCGAGCTTTCCGCTTCCTCCGGTAACTGCAATTCTCATCAGGGTCTCCTCCGTGCTGGGGCGGCTGCTGTTCCCCCCACCCTAGAACGGACCACGCGCCGGTGCATCCCGGACCGGCGCGGGGCGCACGCCGGCGCGGTGACCTTTGGCCCTAGGCACTGCCGGGGGGAGGAGGCAGGGTGGGTGCCATGAGCGGAGATCAGCGGATAGTCGTGGGCGTGGACGGCTCCGAGTTTTCAACGACGGCACTCCGGCTCGCCGGACAAATGGCCACCAGCCTGAACGCCCCGCTGGAGGTGATTACGTGCCTCGGCACCTCGGATTTCTTCCTCGCAACGCACCTTCCGGAGGAGCGCACCGCCTCAACCAGCGAACTTGAGGAGACCGCCAAACGCCTGGTGGAGCAGTCGCTGGAGAGGGCTTTCGGCGATTCCCGCCCTGAGCGGCTCACGCGGCAGGTCAAGTTCGGGCCGCCGGCAAAGGTGTTGGTGGACGAGAGCCGGGACGCGCAACTGCTCGTCGTCGGACGGCGCGGCCAGGGCGGCTTCCTCGCCCAGGTGATGGGCTCGGTCAGCAGCGCCTGCGCGGCGCATGCCCATTGCCCGGTGCTGGTGGTCGGCCAGGAGGCCGGCGAACGCAAGCCCGGCGGATGAGCGGACGAACGGCGCAGGCCGCGCCCCGCCCGCCGTTTGCTGCCGGGCTGAAAGGGCCGTTCGCGGCGCTGGTTGCCGCCGGAGCCGCGGCAGGCTACGTCCTCGCCGTCCGGCCGCGGTTGCTGCGCTGGGGCGCCACGACGCAGGAGGCCGCCGGTCCGCTGCCGGGAGACGAACTCGTCCCGACCCCGCGCCTGCAAAGCACCCGGGCCGTAAGCATCGCTGCCCCGCCGGCGGTTGTCTGGCCGTGGCTCGTGCAGCTCGGGGCAGGCCGCGGCGGCATGTACAGCTACGACGCCTTGGAGAATGCCGCCGGCCTCGGCATGCACAGCGCTGACCGGATCCTGCCCGAGTTCCAGCACCTCGCCGTCGGCGACATTATTCCGTTGTCCCCCGGCGGCGGTGTCCCGGTCAGGCGGCTCGAGCCGTCGGCCGTGCTGGCGCTGGGCGGAACCATGGACCCGCGAACCGGGCAGGTCACCGGCGAGGTCTCGGACGACGGACCGCCGGCGGGAGGCCCGCGACTGGATGTCGGGTGGACCTTTGTGCTGCAGCCGCTGGGTGTCCGCAGTACGCGGCTGCTGTCCCGGACGCGTTACGACTATTCACCGTTGCCGCTGGGCATTCCGCTGCGAGTGGTGCTCGAACCGCTGCAGTTCCTGATGGAGCGCCGAATGCTGCTGGGCATCCGCTCCCGGGTGGAGCGCCGGCATCCCCGCGGCAGGCGCCGCCGCAACTGGGGAGGCGCCGGGTGAAATCGGCGCAGGCAAGCATCATCGCCGGCATCGTCCTGATGGCGGTCGGACTGTTGTTGCTGCTGGACCTGCTCGGCGTGGTTAAGGGCGCCGCCTATCTGCCGGCGCTAATCTTTGCCGCTGTCGGGGTGGTGTTCCTGTCCCTCTTCATCCGCAGCCGGGAGAACTGGTGGGCGGCCATCCCTGGTTCGGTGTTCCTGGGCCTGGCCGCGGTCATCACCGCCTCGCAATTCGCGGACGGAGGCGCGGGCGCAGCCTTCCTGTTCCTGTTTATGGCAACGGGATTCGCGGCGGTCTACCTGCGTGAACGGTCCAACTGGTGGGCTTTGATCCCCGCCGGGGTGATGCTCACGCTGGCAGCCATCGTTGCCCTTCCGCAGGAACTGCAGGGGACGCCCGTCGCCGCCGTCCTGTTCCTGGGCCTGGCGGCCACCTTCGGCCTGATTTCCCTCGTCCCGGTCCGGACCGCCGGTCACACGGTCCGGATGAAGTGGCCCTTAATCCCGGCCGCCGTGCTTGCCGTGCTGGGAGCGATTTTCGCTCTGCAGGCCACGGCGCTGCTCATCGCTGCGGACTTTGCGGTCCCCGCCGTCATGATCCTGGCCGGGATTGCCCTCCTGGTGTACGCCTACCGCGCCCGCCACGACGGGCAGCACAAGGCACACGGCGCCTAGGGCTCCCTCATCCGGTTTCTCTTCAGGGCTCATGGCCGAATTCGTGCCCGGACGGCTAGGATAATCAGCATGCTTATTAAGCGTCCAGAGTTACCGAAACTAGGGAAGGCATGACCATGAGCACCTACCATCCGGAAAATGACCCGGCCAACCCCGATCCGCCCAAACCGGGTGGCGGCTCCGCGCGTCCGCAAAGCGTGCCCGGTGCAATGCAGCGCGGCGACCAGGAGCCCCAGCCCGCCGACCAGGGAGGTTCGCCCAATCCCGATCCACTCAGCGGCAAAATCACCGGGCTGGAGCCGGGCGGGGGCGTCCCGCCAGGTGAGACACCGCCGGCCGAGGGCCAGATGAGCCGCGATCAGGGCCACAGCGAGTAAGGGCACGCCCCTGGGCCTGACCGACGCGTTCCCGCCCAGTTGTTGGCGGCCGCGGCCCCCCGGGGGCCGAGGTTTCCTTGCGGGTCCGCGGCGGTCCCCGGCCGCGGACCCGAAAAACCGGGCAGGAACGTCGCCGGCCTCAGAAGAGCCGCGGCGGCCGCGAAATTAGGCGTCCCCCGCCAGCTGGGCCATGGCCGCGCGGAGCCGGGTGCCGGCATCGTCCGCCACCTCACGGACCGCGGGGCTGTCGCTGAGTTGCACCATGGTCTGCGGATCGATCGCGTGCACCGTCGTTCCGGCCGCACCCGGACCGCGGCGGACCACCACGTTGCACGGCAGCAAGGCCCCCATTTCCGGCTCGGCCGCAAGGGCACGGCTCGCCAGTTGCGGGTTGCAGGCGCCCAGGATCACGTAGTCGCCCAGGGCCTGCGCGGCGTCGTCGCCGAGTTTGGCCGCGAAAGTGTCGCGAACGTTGATCTCGGAGAGGATCCCGAAACCCTGCTCCGCCAGGGCGGCGCGGGTCTTTTCGACGGCGTCTGCCCAGCTCAGCGGGACGACGGCGGTGTAGGTGTAGCTCATGGATCACTCCTGGCTTGTCGGTTCGGTCACGGTCAGCAGGTACTTGGCGAACCAGTCCCTGGCGAGGATGGCTGCCGCGGCCAGCGTACCGGGTTCCTCGAACAGGTGCGTGGCGCCCTGGACCACGGCCAGCTGGTTCAGGCACCGCATCATGGCCTTGGCCTTGCGGTTCAGCTCCAGCACCTCGTAGTCGAAGCTGCCCACGATCAACAGCGTGGGCGCGCGGACGGCGGAAAGCCGCGGCCCGGCCAGGTCGGGGCGTCCGCCGCGGGATACGACGGCGGCGATCCGGGCGGACGGTTCGGAGGCGGACCACAGTGCAGCTCCCGCCCCGGTACTGGCGCCGAAATACCCGATGGCGCAGGAAGCGGTGTCCTCGCGGGTGCCCAGCCAGTCCGTGGCCGAGGACAGCCTGCGCGCCAGCAGCTCGATATCGAAGACGTTGGCGCGGTTGCGTTCCTCCGCCGGGGTCAGCAAATCCAGCAGCAGGGTACCCAGCCCGGCGCGCTGGAGCACGCTGGCCACGAAGCGGTTGCGCGGGCTGTGCCGGCTGCTGCCGCTGCCGTGCGCGAAAACCACCACGCCGCGGGCCGGCACGGGAAGGTGCAGCTGGCCCTGGAGCCGGACACCCCGGGATGGGATCTCCACTTCCTCGTCGGATTCGCCCGGGTCCCCGGATCCCTTCGCCGCCACGGCTGGCCGGGACGAATCCCGCAGCCGCCGGGCGGCGGCGTCGAGCAACTGGACTACCTCGTCGTCCTCGGTGGGTGAGAAGTCACGGTAGTGGTATCCGACGGCGGAAAAGTGCCGGGGGGTGGCCAGGCAGACCACTTCGTCGGGTTCGCTCAGGCTGGCCAGGGTGTCGGCCGGCGCCACGGGAACTGCCAGAATCACGCGCGCGGCGCCAAGCTTCCGGGCGATCCGGCAGGCAACCCGGGCGGTGGACCCGGTGGCGATTCCGTCGTCGACGATCACCGCGATGCGACCGGTCAGGTCCTGGCGGCCGCGGCCCTTCCGGAACCGCGCCACCCGGTCCTCGAGCACGGCCCGTTCGCGCTCCTCGACGGCCTGCAGTTCCTGCTCGCTGACCCGCGACTGCGCCAGCACATGCTCCTCGAGCACCCTTGCCCCGCCTTCGCCGATCGCCCCCATCGCCAGTTCGGGCTGGTACGGCAGCCCAAGTTTCCGCACCACGATCACGTCCAGGGGCGCGTCCAGGGCGGCGGCAACCTCGAACGCGACCGGGACGCCACCGCGGGGAAGGCCAAGGACCACGATGTCCTGGCCTCGCAGGTCCGACAGGCGCCGCCCCAGCTGCCGCCCGGCGTCAACCCTGTCT
This sequence comes from Arthrobacter sp. SD1074B, assembly GCF_056780195.1. Classification (NCBI taxonomy): domain Bacteria; kingdom Bacillati; phylum Actinomycetota; class Actinomycetes; order Micrococcales; family Micrococcaceae; genus Arthrobacter; species Arthrobacter sp. SD1074B. Next base: position 3,393,781 of record NZ_JBRAZT010000001.1, read on the forward strand.
TCAAAAATGCTCATCGTCTTGGCTTTCCAATCGGGCGCCGGCAGTCGGACTCGTCCTGCGATGCGCCCCCCAATCCGGGCATCGGACCAGGTGGCCCGCTTCCTTCACTATCCGTCAGGAGTTCCGGGGATGTGAGGGCCCTTGTACCCGGTTTCGTTTGCGCCGGACGGGCCTTCCCCGCCGGGGCGCCAGCGGGGACCGGCGGGCGTGCCGGGTGGCCGCCGCCGTGGTGCTGAAGCGCGCGGCGCGGCGGGCAACGTGGTGGTCCTTGCCCCGGCGCCGAACCCTGGGCAGCACCGGCGCGGCGGGCTGCTGGGCCGCCCGGGAGAAGAACCATTGCTTCGCCAATTCCACCAGCACCAGGTACACCACCGTCATGCCCAGCAGGGCCAGGAAGAAGGGCACCGGGAGCGGATCGAAGCCCAGGACGGCGCCGAGCGGGGACAACGGAAGATAGACGCCCAGGGCCACCACGCCCAGCGAGGCTCCCAGCAGTCCCAGGGACGGGCGGCTGCGCAGGAAGGGAACGCGGCGGGTCCGGATCGCAAAGATGATGAGCGTCTGCGTCGCGATCGACTCGATGAACCAGCCGGCCCGGAACTCCCCCGGCACGGCGTCGAAGACGAACAGCATCAGGGCGAACGTCGCGAAGTCGAAGACCGAGCTGATCGGGCCGAAAAGGAACATAAAGCGCCGGATGAAGGCGATGTTCCAGTGGGCCGGCGCGAGCAGCTGCTCCTTGTCCACCCGGTCGCCGGGGATGGCCAGCTGGCCGGTGTCGTACAGCAGGTTGTTGAGCAGGATCTGCCCCGGCAGCATCGGCAGGAAGCTCAGCACCACGGACGCCGTTGCGGCGCTGAACATGTTGCCGAAGTTGCTGGAGGTGCCCATCAGGACGTACTTGATGGTGTTGGCGAAGATCCGGCGGCCTTCCATGACACCATCGGCCAGCACGCCGAGGTCCTTGTCCAGCAGTACGACGTCGGCGGCGTCCTTGGCCACGTCGGTGGCGCTGTCGACGGACACGCCGATGTCCGCCTGGTGCAGCGCGAGCGCATCGTTGACGCCGTCGCCCATGAACCCGACGGCTCCGCCGCTCTGGCGCAGCAGCCGGATGATCCGGGCCTTCTGCTCCGGGGAGACGCGGGCGAAGATGCTGGCCTCGCGTGCGGCGGCGCTGAGCTCCGGATCGGACATTGCCTCCGCCTCGGCACCGGTGATGGTCCCGCCGGAGAGCACGCCGAGTTCGTCGCACACCTTCTCGACCACCTTGGCGTTGTCCCCGGTGGCGATCTTGACCGTGATGCCGAGGGCCTCCAACCGGTCCAGGGATTCCCGCGCGTTGGCTTTGGGCCGGTCGAGGAAGACCAGGAACCCGGCCAGGACCAGCTCCTTTTCGTCGGCCGGCGACATGTCGTCCATGCCGGCGGCGGCCCGGGTGGCCACGGCCACCACGCGCGATCCGGCGTCGAACTGTTCGTCCAGCAGGGCCTGCACGCTGGCCGGAGTGGCGCCGCACAGTGCCAGGACGTCCTCCGGCGAGCCCTTGGTGATGATCCGGGCGGGGCCGCCGGCGTCGCGGACCAGCACGCTGGTCCGCCGACGCTGGTGGTCAAAATCGATCACGTCGAGCCGTTCGAAGCGCGACGGCTCGAAAGCCGCGGCACCCGGCGACTCCCACAGCGCAGCGTCCAGCGGGTTCTGCCCGATGACGGACCGCTTGGCTTCCGCGTAGTCCGCCTCGGTGGCGAGCAACCCCAGGGTGAACAGCTGATCCGCGGACAGGCCGGCAGCCACGGGCAGGGCGGCCGTGAGGCTGATCCTGCCCTCCGTGAGGGTTCCGGTCTTGTCCGTGACCAGGATGTCCATGTCGCCGAGGTCCTCGATGCAGACCAGCCGTTTGACCAGCACCTTGCGTTTGGCCAGCTGCCGGGTGCCCGTGGCCAGGCTGGTGCTGACGACGGCGGGCAGCAGCTGCGGGGTGATGCCGACGGCGATGGCCAGGGAAAAGAGCAGTGAATCGATGACCGGGCGCTGGAGCAGCAGGTTGGCGATGAAGATCAGCGACGTCAGGACGACCGCCACCTGCAGCAGCAGGAAGGAGAAGCGCTTGAGCCCGAGCTGGAATTCGGTCTGCGGTTGCCGTTCGCCCAGGCCTAGGGCGATCCGGCCGAATTCGGCCCGGCCGCCGGTCGCCACCACCACCCCGGTGCAGCTACCGGACTGGACCACGGTGCCCATGAACAGGCAGGACGTCAGGTCCCCCAGCGCCGCGCCGCCGGCCACGGGGGCGGGATCCTTGCCGACCGGCAGCGACTCCCCGGTCAGGATGCTCTCGTCGCAGAGCAGGTCCTTGACCGCCAGCAGGCGCAGGTCGGCCGGGATGATCGCACCCAGCCCCAGCTGCACGACGTCGCCGGGAACCAGGGCGGTCACCTCCACCTCGCGGGCGGCCCCGTCGCGGAGCACGACGGCGGTGTGCGTGACGCGCGAATGCAGCGCCTCGGCCGCGCGTTCGGCGCGGAATTCATTGCTGAACCCCAGGCCCACACTGACAAGCAGGATCACGCCGATCACGATGGAGTTGGTCGCGTCCCCCAGCGAGAGCGAGAGCGCTGCGGTGATGAGCAGCAGGATCAGGATGGGGCTGCGGAACTGCCGGCCCAGCACGGACCAGCCGCTTGCCGCATGCGTCCGGACCGCGTTCGGCCCCAGCGCCTGGAGCCGCTCGTCGGCCTCCGCTTCGGCCAGGCCGCCGGGGCCTGAACCCAGCAGGCCGAGCACCGTGGCACCGTCGGCGCGCGCGGCGTCGGCGATGGTCAACGGCGGGGAGGCGGACTCCCGCGTTTCGAGCTGTTGCATCCAGAATCCGTCCGGTTACCTCGCGATACGGCTAAGACTACGTCGGGAGCTGGGGCGAGTCACCGGGGGTGCGGTCGGCCAGCGAGCGGCCCCGCCGGGCGGGCCGGGAATCCCCGCCCGCGGGCTGGCGAATCTCCCGGCAAAATGCGGGCACAGTCCTGTATATAATTTTTTTCGGTACGGTTTAGCAGAAGGCCGTTGGATAGTTCTTCGATCCGGCTTAGCTGCCGCTTACCACCGCCACATTCCGTGCTGTGGGGCGCCGCCCGCCGGGTCGATTCGACCCGAGCGAAACGGCATCAAGGAATAGTGGCAAGCGAGTCAACGGCAACATCGATCACCCAACACCTGCAGCAGCTCGTGTTGAACAGCGCCGATGTGGAGGAATTCCTCGGCGAATTGGCCCGGGTTTCGGCGCGCATCCTTTCCGAACCGGGTGACGAAATCCTGTGCGGGATCACCTTGCTCCGGCAGCGGAAAGCCGCCACCGTGGCCAGCAGCAGCCCGGCCGCACAGGCCATGGACGAAATCCAGTACGGCTTCAACGACGGCCCCTGCGTTACGGCCTCCCGGGAACAGGAAACAGTGCACATTGCCGACCTGGACGAAGACACGCGGTGGCCCCAGTGCGCGGCCAGGGTCCGTGAACACGGCATGCGTTCCATTCTTGCGGTGCCGTTCCTGCTCGACGGCGAAACCCGGGCAGCACTGAACCTCTATTCGCACCGGCCGCACCGCTTCGACGAGCGCGCCCAGGAACTGGCGAGGGTTTTCGTGAGCCAGACGACCATGGCGCTCGGGCTGGCCGTGCGTTTCGCGAACTTCAGCGACACGGCGGACAACCTCAAGGCGACGCTGGAGAGCCGCACCGCGATCGACGTCGCCGTGGGCATCATCATGGCGCAGAACCGCTGCAGCCAGGCGGAAGCATTCGATCTGCTCCGGACCGCCTCCAGCACCCGCAACGTCAAGCTGCACGCCGTCGCCTCCGCGATCGTGGACGGCCTGGGCCAGGGCCCGGCGCGGACCCACTTCGAGGACTAGGCGGCCGGACCGCTCACAACGCGGCCGGTGCGCCAGCTTCCGCCAGCACGGTGCGGATGGTGTCCTCGTCGGCAAGGATCCGGAAATGGCCGCCGGTATTCAGTTGGATGTTGTGCGCTCCGGGAAGCACGCTGCCCTCCGGGATGTGCGGATCGAAGAGGCCGTAGACCGAGGTGATGCGTTCGTTGACGCTTTGCTCGCGGGACAGCTGCAAGGTTACGGCGTTGCGCGGCGACAAGGCCCGCAGGCTCGGCAACAGCATGTAGCTCGCGTAGCGGGATCCTAAGAACGGGGAGCACACGGCCACCATCCGGGTAATGCGTCGCGTCTGGTCCAGCAACATCATGGTGTACTTGCCGATCAGCCCGCCCTTGCTGTGCGCCACAATCATGGTGTCCCTGAGGTCGCGTTGGTGGAGGTAGTCGGCGATCAGGGCCGCGGCTTTCGGTACCGCCAACCGGTTGCGCTGCAGTACGGTCACTACGTGTACGGGATGCCCGGCCGCGTGCAGCTCCCGGATCAGCGGCAGCATAAAGCGCCAGTCCTCGTAGATGCCGGGGATGACGAGGACGGGCCGTCCTGTGCCACTGAGGAACTCGTCGGGACTGACGCGGGAGACCGCACTGCGCAACTGCCGGCCGACGGCGTAAACATAGTCCCGGGCCCACCAGCCAGCGACCTGGACGGGCGTGCTCACGCGGTGAACCCTTGGGGCGCTTCGCTTTCATCGGCTGCGATGCCGGCGAAGGCGAGGATGGAGCCGGCAACCTCGACGGCTCGGTTGTGCTGGACCACGTGCCCGGTACCCTCGATTTCCAAGACCTGCGCGGTGGTCGCCCGGGCGGCAAGGCGCCGGCACCAGTCCGCCGGAGCCACCGGGTCGTTCGCGCCCCGCAGCACGAGGACGGGGGCGCTCACAGCGCTAATCCGTTCCTCGAGGCGGTAGTCCATCATGATCCGCAGGTTCTTGAGGTACCAGCCCGGTCCGCAGCGAACATAATCCGTGAAAACCAGGGCGTTGGACGACGGGCTCTCGAAGAACAGGCAGTCGCGGCCCAGCGCCAGGGCCTGCTGCGCCACGGTCGGCCGCCGGTCATTCACCACCGGCCCCATCAGCACCAGATGGGGGATCCGGTGCGGCTGCTGCAGGGCGGCTTCCACCGCGAACTGGGTGCCCATCGAGTGCCCCACCACCACGAACTCCAGCACTCCAAGCTGCTCGAGCGCTCCAAGGAGGTAGGTGGCCTGCTCCGCAACGGTGAGCGAATGCTCCGGCGTGGGCGTGGCCCCGAAGCCCGGCAAGTCGACCGAAAACGTGTCGACCGAATCAGCGAGCAGCCCGTGCAGCCGGCGCAGGTAACGGTGCGAGGCCCCGATCCCGTGGAGGAGCACGACGGCGGGCCCGGCCGCCGTCGCTCCCGCCGGCCGCCGGGAGGCAAAGACGTGGCCCAGGTGGCCAGCGGCCTCGACCTCGATCCGCACGGGCCTGCTCATGGTGGGTCTCGTTTCTGTTCGTCGTCTAGTAAGCATACTGACAGATGACGGGTCATGCGCGGGCCGAACAAGCTGGCGTACCGTGCAAGCTCCGGCCCGCCCGGTTCCCTGCGGGCCCGGCCCGCGGCTCGACGTGGGCGCGGGAAACCGTCTAAAGGGCGGCCGCCGCTAGCTGGTCGCCGGACCGAGCGGCTCTTCAGCGCCTTCGCGCCCTGGGGCAGGGTCCTTGAGCTCGACGAAGATTGTGTGCGTCTCGGTATCGCCGGTGTTCTCGCCCGAGTGGGACTGCGCGGGCAGCCAGCGCGCCAGCCCCGAGGGGAGCTCGACGTCGACCTCCCTGCCGTTGGCAGAGAGCCGCCGACGGAAGCTGCTGAGCGTGATCATCACGCTGTCGGGATGCGAATGCCGGACGGTCTTCTCCCCGGGCTGGTCCGTGTACTCCAGCACGCGCACGCGTTCATTTTCGAATACCACCCGGTACAAGCCCGGGTTCGTCGCCACCGGATCCTGGTTCATGGCGAGACTCTAGTACCGGCGCCCGTGGCGCGCCAGAGCCTGCTGCCGTCGGCCTGTACGGGGGCGCGGCGCCCCTGTACCTTGGTGTGGAGCATCCCGGGGCGAAACCCCCGGCGCAGCCCACCATCGGAGGAACGCATGAGCAGCAAGCCGATCGAACCTGAAGACATCGTGAGCGACGGGGTGGAGGGCGGCGAGAAGCCTATTCCGCGCGAAGAAAGCGGCGCGGGTTCCGCCGGCACGGCGCCGGACGCCCCGGAAAAAGGCGCCCCGGCAGGTCAGGCACCTCCCGAGGGCGACACCCAGAAGGTGCCGGGGCCGGCCGAGGAAGACGACGAAAAGACAGCCGACGACCGCGGCCTCACCACCGACACCACCCCCGACTGAGCAGCCGCCGCCGGCAGTGCTAACCGGCAGCCGGGGCGATGTTGACCAGCCAGTCCACCCCGAACTTGTCCTTGCACATGCCGAAGGTGTCGCCCCACGGGGCCCGCTCCAGCGGCATGGTCACTGTGCCGCCGTCGGAGAGCTTGTCCCAGTAACCGCGGAGTTCGGACTCGTCGGTTCCGCTGAGGGACACCGAGAAATTGTTGCCGGGCGTGTAGTCCATGCTGTTGGGAGTGTCGGCTCCCATCAGCACCAGTCCCTTGTCACCGGTCAGCATCGCGTGCATGATCTTGTCCTGCTCGGCAGGGTCCTCACTGGCCTGGAACTCGGCGAAAGTGCTCATGTTCAGCTCCCCGCCGAACACGGACTGGTAGAAGGTCATGGCCTCCCTCGCGTTGTCGCGGAAGCCAAGGTAGGGGTTGAGCGTGGTCATATCCGGGACTCCTTGGTAGCAGCGGGTGGCGGCGGGACTGGCGAACGGCAACGCCCGTACCGGCGCAGCTTACAGGCATATCCTGCCCGAAACCGGGCCCACTTCATAGAGCCCGCCCACCGCCAGGGGAGCCGCCCCCGGCGGCGGGCGGCGGCCGCCTAGGCGGTCTGGCCGGCGTGCTCGCCCTCGGCGATTTCTTCCAGCAGCTTGTCGTTGAAAGCCGGCAGATCGTCGGGGTTCCGGCTGGTTACCAGGCCTTGGTCGACCACCACTTCCTCATCAGTCCAGTTGGCGCCCGCATTCTTGAGGTCGGTCTCCAGCGTGTAGTAGGAGGTCAGGTTCCGTCCGTTCACCACGCCGGCGTCGATCAGCAGCCAAGGGCCGTGGCAAATTGAGGCCACCGGCTTGTGCTGCTCGAAGAAGCCGCGCGCGAAGGCCTGGGCGCCCTTGTCCGCGCGCAGATGGTCCGCGTTCACGACGCCGCCCGGAATCACCAGGGCGTGGAAGTCCGAGGCGTTGGCCTGGTCGACGGTGAGGTCGACGTCGAACGTCTCCCCCTTGTCCGTCCCGTCGTAGCCCTGCAGCTTTCCGCTCTTGGGCGCCACGAGGGTGGGTTCTCCGCCAGCGTCCTTGACCGCGTTCCACGGGCTGGTCAGCTCAATCTGCTCGACGCCGTCCGTCAGCAGAAACGCGACCTTCTTGCCTGCAATGTTGTGTTCCGACATGTGTCCTCCTCTGGCCAGCGCGAGGGTCCGGCGGCCGTGCGGCCACTCATGTCCCACGCGGAGAGATTGGTGCCTTACAGAAACAACTCTAGGAAGCCGGAAAATAATAAGCAAGCTGACTATGTCTTTGGGCTGTCGGGTTCCGCGCACCGGCCAGCCTCTGGTCACGGCGACCGCCCGTGGTTACGCTGGCGGGTACGCACAGCTTCAGGACCGCAGAAAGCAGGACACCATGGACGAACGGGATATCCTCCAGCGCATCACCTCACTGGTGGACGAGGAACGTGAGCTCCGGGAGCGCGCCGAATCCGCGAGCCCCGACCATGACCACGTCCCCGACCGGCTGCGGCTCCGGCAGCTCGAGGAGGATCTGGACCAGTGCTGGGACCTGTTGCGGCAGCGTCGGGCCAAGCGTCAGTACGGCGAGAACCCGGATGACGCGCAGACGCGCCCCGTCACGCAGGTCGAGGGCTACAACGGCTAAGCCCCGAGCCGCCCCGGGCCTGCGCCGCTAGCTATTTGAGCAGGTCGACGTCGGACACCATCTCGATGTGGGCCAACATGGCGGCGGCAGCGCCAGGGGCATCCTGCACCCGGATCGCGTCGGCAATCTTCCGGTGCGAGGCGATGGACTGCTCGGGGCGCCCCGGCTGCCCTAGGGATTCGAGCCGCGTCTCCAGGATCATTTCCGCGATGAAGGCCATCAGCTGGCCCAGCACCGCGGAGTGGGCGGCGGCCGTGACGGCCTGATGGAAGAGTTCATCGCCCCGCGCACCCTTTGAGCCGGCGGCCACCTCCTCGGCCATCACGTCAATCGCCGCATCGATCGCCTGCATGTCTTGGTCCGTCCGCCGCGCGGCCGCCAGTTCGGCGAGCTTGACCTCCAAGGTGCTGCGGGCCTCGACGATCTCCGGAAGCCTGCTGCGGTGTTCGCGCAGGCCCCTGATCACCGCGGGGACGTTCGGTCGGTAGACCAGCACGGCTCCGGTGCCGTGCTGGACGTCGATCACGCCAAGGACCTCCAGCGCCACGAGCGCCTGGGCCAGCGTGGCGCGGGAGACCCCGAGCCGTTCCGCCAGGTCCCGCTCGGCCGGCAGGAGGTCGCCGGGGCCGAGCTGCGCCGACTCGATGAAGTCCAGAAGCTGCGCCACGAGCTGCTCGTACAGGCGCGGCCTGGACACGCGGGATATCTCCGGGACCTCAGACTTCTTTGCCATCTTCAACATCCTCCCGATATAGCGACACGCCCATCCTATCCCGGCGGCGTATTGACAAACTCACCTACTGTCTAAGAGGCTAGGCCAGTAGTCCTGTAATCCACATCACACTATTCCCCGGAGGAACAAAGATGTCCGCTCCCGTGCTTTCCATCATCGTCCTGGCGGTGATGTTCCTGCTGGCCACGGTGCTGCCCCTCAACATGGGTGCGCTGGCCTTTGTCGGCGCCTTCCTGCTTGGCTCGGTTTTCCTCGGCATGTCCACCAACGACATCCTGGCCAATTTCCCCGGCGGGCTGTTCCTGACGATCGTTGGTGTCACCTACCTCTTCGCCATTGCGCAGAACAACGGCACCATTGACCTCCTTGTCCGGGGTGCCGTGCGGATGGTGGGCAGCAAGGTCGCGCTCATTCCGTGGGTCATGTTCGCCATCACCGCGCTGATCACCGCTGTGGGCGCGCTCTCCCCGGCCGCCGTCGCCATTATCGCGCCGATCGCCCTGAGCTTCGCAGCGAAGCACAAGATCAACCCGCTCATGATGGGCATGATGGTGATCCACGGCGCCCAGGCGGGCGGTTTCTCCCCGATCGCCGTCTACGGCGTCACGGTCAACGGCATCATCGCCAAGACGGACCTCGCGGCGAGCCCGATGGCCATCTTCCTGGCGAGCTTCTTCTTCAACCTCGTCATCGCGCTCGTGCTTTTCATGGTCCTTGGCGGCAACAAGCTGCTCTCCTCGAAGACCGGGCAGTTCATCGAGCAGGCGGCCGAGACCCGCATGAAGGTCAGCGTCGGCGCCCGCGCTGCCGGCGTCACCCTGCAGGGCTCCGGTTCTGACATTTCCCCCGCCAGCGTGTCCGCCAAGGGCAGCAGTGCGGACGTTTCCACCGGCGGCGCAGACAAGACCGCCACCGCCGGCGGCGCCCGGGCGACCGTACCGCAGATCATCACCGTCCTGGGCCTGATCGCCCTGGCCGTGATCTCACTCGGGTTCAAGGTCGACGTCGGATTCGTCTCCATCACCATCGCCATCATCCTGGCCCTGGTCTCACCCGAGGCCCAGAAGGGGGCCGTGAACAAGATCAGCTGGTCCACCGTACTGCTCATCTGCGGCATGCTGACCTTCGTCGGCGTCCTCGAAGAAGCCGGCACCATCAAGTTCGTCTCCAACAGCGTCGCCGACCTCGGCATGCCCCTGCTTGCAGCCCTGCTGATCTGCTACATCGGCGGCATCGTCTCCGCCTTCGCTTCCTCCACCGCCATCCTGGCCGCGCTCATTCCGCTGGCGGTTCCCTTCCTGGCCAGCGGTGAAATCGGGGCCATTGGCGTCATCGCCGCACTCGCCGTTTCCTCCACGATCGTGGACGTCTCGCCGTTCTCCACCAACGGCGCCCTTGTGCTCGCCAACGCGCCGGAGGACGTGGACAAGGACAAGTTCTACAAGCAGATCCTCGCCTACAGCGGCGTCGTCGTCGTCGCCGGGCCGGCCATCGCCTGGCTGGTGATGGTCGTCCCGGGCTGGATGTAGCCGTCCCCGGCCGATCCCGGCGCACGCACCGCACACCCTGGAACTGCAAAGAAAAAGGACCGATTATGAGCAAGGAATCCGACCGCCCCGCCGAGGGACCGCTGTCCGGCTACCTCGTGGTGGACCTCAGCCGCGCCCTCGCCGGCCCGCACGCCGGCATGATGCTGGCCGACCTGGGGGCCCGCGTGATTAAGGTTGAGAACCCCGGGACCGGGGACGATACCCGCGGCTGGGGACCGCCCTTCGTGGGGCCCGAGGACGATCCGCAGGCCACGTACTTCCTGTCCTGTAACCGCAATAAGGAGTCCATCGCGCTAGACCTGAAGAGCGACGACGGCCGCCAGATCCTGCGCGAGCTGATCGGCAGGGCCGACGTCGTGGTGGAGAACTTCCGCCCCGGCGTGCTGGACCGGCTCGGCTTCTCGACGGCGGAAATGCACGCCCTGAACCCGCAGCTCGTGATCCTGTCCATCACCGGGTTCGGACATGACGGTCCGGAGGCATCGCGCAGCGGCTACGACCAGATCCTGCAGGGCGAGGCCGGCCTGATGTCCCTCACCGGCTCCGGCCCGGACGATCCGCAGCGGGTGGGGGTGCCGATCGCTGACCTGCTCTCCGGGATGTACGGGGCGTTTGGCACCCTCGCCGCACTGCTGCAACGCGAAAGGACGGGCAGGGGCCAGATCGTCCGGACCTCCCTGCTCTCAGCCCTGATCGGGGTGCACGCATTCCAGGGCACCCGGCAGACCGTGGCCGGCGAGGTGCCGCGCGCCCAGGGTAACCACCACCCTTCCATCGCCCCCTACGGGCTGTTCCACTGCCGGCAGGGACGGGTCCAGATCAGCGTGGGCAGCGAGAAGCTCTGGAATACCTTCGCCACCACGTTCGGGATCGACACCACACGACCAGAGTTCGCCACCAACGCGGACCGGGTACGGAACCGCGAAAAAGTCATCGAGGCCGTGGAGGACGCTTTCGCCGGGTACGAAGCCGAGCCGCTGCTGGCCAAGCTGAACGAGGCGGGCATCCCGGCCGGCAAGGTCCGGACCTTGGACGAGGTCTACCAGTGGGAGCAGGTCCACTCGCAGGGGCTGGTGGTCGACGTCGAGCACAAGGTGCTGGGAAAGATCAGCCTGCCCGGGCCCCCGCTGCGGTTCTTCGACCAGGGCGATGCCCAGGAGACGACCCTGACCTCGCACAGCGCTCCGCCGCTGCTGGACCAGGACGGGGAGCAGATCCGCCGCTGGCTGGACCACGCCACGGGCGTTCCTTCGGCGGCCGGCTCAACGGGCCAGGGCGGCCGCTGACATGCTGGCGGAGCAGAAGGTCCGGCACTTGGACGCCGCCGAACTCGTCGCCACGGTGCTGGATGCGCACTCCTACCGGAGCTGGGACCGGCCGGTGACGGACCCGGACCCAAGTCCTGCATACCAGGCAGAGCTGGCGGCGGCGCGCGAGAAATCCGGCGTGGACGAGTCCGTCCTGACCGGCGAGGGGCTGATCCGCGGGCGCCGGGTCGCGGTGATCGCCAGCGAATTCCGTTTCCTGGCGGGTTCCATCGGAGCCGCCGCCGCCGAACGGATCGTCAGCGCCGTCGAACGGGCCACCGCGGAGGGCCTGCCCCTGCTGGCGGGGCCCGCCTCGGGCGGTACCCGGATGCAAGAGGGGACGCTGGCGTTCTTGTCGATGGTCAAGATCACCGCCGCGGTCCGGGCACACCGGCAGGCCGGACTTCCCTACCTTGTGTATCTGCGCCATCCCACCACGGGCGGAGTGATGGCATCCTGGGGTTCCCTGGGCCACATCACCGTCGCCGAACCGGCCGCCCTCCTCGGGTTCCTGGGCCCGCGGGTCTACGAGGCGCTGCACGGCAAGCCCTTCCCGGAAAACGTCCAGGTTGCGGAGAACCTCTTTGACAAGGGACTTGTGGACGCGGTCGTCCCTCCGGGGCAGCTGCCCGATATCGTCAACCGGGCACTGGATATCCTCAGCGCCGGCACGCCGGCCCCGGTGGGTCCCCCGCCGACCCTGGCGGTGGCGCCGTCGGACGCCAGCGCGTGGGCCTCAATCGAGATCTCGCGGAACCCCCGACGGCCGGACCTCCGCCAGCTCCTGGTCCACGGGGCGCGGGACGTACTGCCCCTCAACGGCACCGGCCAGGGCGAGAAGGATCCCGGGCTGCTGCTGGCGCTGGCCCGTTTCGGCGGGAAATCCTGCGTCGTACTCGGCCACACGCGGCCGAGGCCGTCGCAGCAGACCGCCATGGGGCCGGCCTCCCTCCGCGAGGCGCGGCGCGGCATGCGGCTGGCCGAAGAGCTGGGCCTGCCGCTGCTGACGGTGATCGACACCGGCGGCGCCGCGCTCTCCAAGGAGGCTGAAGAAGGCGGGCTGGCCGGCGAAATCGCCCGGTCCCTGCATGACTTAATCGGGTTGCAGTCGCCGTCTGTCTCGGTGCTGCTGGGCCAGGGCGCCGGCGGCGGGGCGCTGGCACTGCTCCCGGCCGACCGGACCGTAGCCGCCCAGCACGCCTGGCTCTCGCCGCTGCCGCCCGAGGGCGCAAGCGCCATCGTGCACCGGACCACCGACTTCGCTCCGGCCATGTCGCAGGCCCAGGGCGTCAACGTAGCGGCGCTGCACGCCAACGGGTTGATAGACCACATTGTGGACGAACGCGACGACGCGGCTCTGGAGTCCCGGGCATTCTGCCAGCGGATGGGGCAAGCCATCGAATACGAGCTGTCCCTGGTCTCGGCCGCCGGGATCGGCGAACTGTTGCCGCGCCGGCTTGAGAAATTCCGGAACCTGGGCGGCCGGCTCCGCGGTTAGGTCAGCACGGCCGAGAACGACGGCGGTACGTACCGCCGTCGTTCTTCCGTTGCCCGGCCGGGCGGTCCATGCTGGTGCCATGCAGATCGCATTCCTGGGTGATGTCATGCTCGGCCGGCTGGTGAACGAGTACCTGAAGACCGCCGGGCCGGCGTATCCGTGGGGCGACACCCTGCCCGTCCTGCGGCGGGCGGACCTGCGGATCGCCAACTTGGAATGCGTTATTGCCGACGGCGGGGCGCCCGAACCCGGGAAGGTCTTCACGTTCCGAACCGACCTGGACAACGTTCGCAGCCTGGTCGAAGCGCGGATCGAGCTGGTGTCACTGGCCAACAACCACGTGCTTGATTACGGGCCGGACGCGCTGCGGGAGATGCTCGGCGCGCTGGACCGGCACGGGATCCTGCACGCTGGCGCGGGTACGGACCGGCCCGCCATCCGGCGGGTCGGGGCCATCGCCGTCGGATGTGTGGCGTTCACGGACAACCAGCCGGACTGGGAGGCGGCGCCCGGCTCCCCCGGCGTGCACTACGTCCCCGCGGCGGAACACGGCGAGCGCGTCGAGGAGCTGCTGGAGCTGCTGCGGCGGACCAAGTCCCGCGTCCAGGCGCTCATCGTTTCGGCGCACTGGGGCGGCAACTGGGGTTCGGGCGCACCGGCGGAACACCGGGCCATGGCGCGGCGCCTGATCGACGCGGGCGCCGACGTCGTGTTCGGACATTCGCCGCATATCTTCCGCGGCGTGGAGGTGTACCGGAACCGGCCGGTCATTTACGGTGCCGGGGATTTCGTCGACGACTATGCCGTGGACCCGGAGGAGCGCAACGACTATTCCTTCGTTTTCCTCCTGGAGACCGACGGCGGGGCGCCGCGGCGGCTGCGCTTGTTTCCCACCGTCATCGCCGATTTCCAAGCCCGGATGGCGGGCCCGAGCTCCCGGGAGATCGCGGCCCGGATGTCCCGGCTCTGCACGGACCTCGGCACCGTCAGCAACTGGGACGCCGACGGAAGGTGCCTGGAAATCCCGCTGGACTAGCCGCCGCCGTCGCCCGCGCCGGGCCCGGGGTCCGAATGCCCCTGATCTTTCCGGGCCGCAGGGCCTACCATATGGACGGGGGGCACTCGAAAAGCACCACGCTTACTGGGAGGCCACGATGTTTACCACTGTCCGCAAACTCTTTCCGCACGTGCAGAAAACATTCGTGGATCCCGGCCGGACCCGGCCTGGCACCGCCGCTCCCCCGCTTCACCGCACGCGGACGCGGAGCCTCGTGGGGGGACTGGCCGCGCTCGCCCTGGCGACCGGCGGGGGAATCGCCGCCGCCGCGCCCTCGACCGCCGCCGAATCTGTTCAAAGCTACATCGTTGTGCTCAAGGACGGCGCCGGCGATGCCGGCGCGCTGGCCGCCGCGCAGCAGGGCAAGTTCGGCTTCAAAGCCTCCAACGTCTACCGCAGCGCCGTGCTCGGCTACTCCGGCGCCATGACGGCGACCCAGGCCAGGAAGCTCGCCGCCGATCCGAGTGTCGATTTCGTGACGCTCGGCCGGCACTTCGACGAGCCCGATGAGCCCAAGACGCCTAATACCGAGGTGGCCCCCTTATGGTGGCAGCGGATCGGCGGCGATCCGGAAGAGGCCAGGGACGCCGTCCGCGCCGGAGCCGGCAATGACAACGGCTCCGGAGTCAACGTCGCGGTCATCGACAGCGGAATCGACGGCAGCCACCCGGACCTCAACGTCGTCGGAGGGATCGACTGCACCTCCGGGAAACCGGTGGAAGTGACACCTGTTGACGTGATGGGCCACGGGACGTCGGTTGCCGGGGTCATCGGAGCCCGTAACAACGGCTCCGGCATCATCGGCACGGCGCCCGGCACCCCGCTCTGGTCCGTCCGCGTCGTGTCCAACACCGGCTCCATCACCGAAGAGAGCCTGATCTGCGCCATTGACTGGGTGACCTCAACCCATAAGGACGACAACGAGGACAACGACATCGCCGTCGCCAACATCAGCATCGGCGGCCCGGGTACCGACACGGCCAACTGCGGCAAGGGCACGGACCCGATGCACTACGCGATCTGCCGCTCGGTCAGGGCCGGCGTCACCTACGCGGTCGCGGCCGGAAACTCCGCCGCCGACCTCGCCGGCACCGTGCCTGCGGCGTACCACGAGGTGCTGACGGCGACCGCCATGGCGGACTTCGACGGGAAGCCGGAGGGCCTGGCGCCCAGCCTTTGCGGCCGTGACGACTGGCGGCGCCTCGGCCAGCTGGACGACCGGCCGGCGTTCTTCTCGAACTTCGCGGTCAACGCCAGGGACAAGCGGCACACGATCGCGGCACCCGGCGTGTGCATCCTGTCCACCGTGCCGGGCGGATACGGCATCAACAACGGCACCAGCTTCGCCAGTCCCGCGGTGGCAGGTGCGGTGGCCCTGTGCATCAACAACGGCGCCTGCCAGGGATCGGGACCGGAAGTCAGAGAGCAGTTCCTGGACATCGCCGCGGCGTACAACAACCGGCACGAGGACTTCGGCTTTATCGGAGATCCGCTCCGGCCGTCCGGTGCCAAGTACTACGGCTACCTGACCCAGATCAGCCGGCTCTGACCCGGCTTACCGGAAACAACGGAGGTCCCGGCCGCGGGTGCGGCCGGGACCTCCGTCATCTGGCGGATCCAAGCGGCGGCCGGGACTCGGCCGGTGGCGCGGCTCAGGCCATGGGGGTGCCGGCGAGCCGGCCGGCCTCCGGTGCCCGCACCGGTTCTGCGGCGAGCGGGCCGCCGTCGTGCGGGTAGATCATTTCTGCCGGGGCGTTGGAGTTGCGCCTGGCGAGCGGGTAGAAGACCAGGGCGGTGACCGCCAGGCCCACCAGCCAGGAGATGTCGGATCCGCCCAGCACCTCGGTCATCGGGCCGGTGTACAGCGTTTGTGCCAGGAAGGGAATCTGGGCGACGATGCCGACGGCGTAGGACAGCAGCGCGGTCTTGTTCCACCGCCCGTAGCGGCCGTTCGGGTCGTACAGGGCCGGGATGTCCACCTTCTCCTTGGAGATCAGGTAGTAGTCCACCAGGTTGATGGAGCTCCAGGGGATGAAGACCATGAGCAGCAGCAGCACGAAGTTCTTGAAATTGGCGAGGAAGTCCGGGGAGGCCAGCATGGCGATCAGCACGGTGAGGCCGATGAAGCCGATCACGTAGACGAACCGGGTGCGCGACGCGGCTGCGGACTTGCGGGTGAAGGCCGTGACGGAGGTCAGCATGGTCATGTAGCCGCCGTAGGCGTTCAGCGTGTTGACCGTCAGCTTCCCGGTCACGATCACGAGGTAGATGACGACGGCGACCAGCCCGCCGCCGGACAGGTTGCCCAGGAAGGCTACCTGACCGTCGAGGAACCGCTGGCCCTTCGGCAGCGCCAGCGACGCGAAAAGGGCGCCGAGCGTCATGGACCACTGTGAACCCAGCACGGTCCCGAGGAATGCGGCCAGGAACGTCTTGCGCGCCGGGGTCTTCGAGGGAAGGTAGCGCGAGTAGTCCGCGACATAGGGGCCGTAGGTCAGCTGCCAGCCGGCGCCCAGCGAAATGGCGAGCAGGAAGGTGGGGAACTCGAACGTGCCCGAGGCCAGGAGGGCACCGACGTCCTGGCTCGCGAACAGCCGGATCCCCAGGTACGTGAAGCCCAGGACGCCGATGACGGTGGAGATGCGGCCCAGCAGGTGGATGTATTTGTAGCCGAGGGTCGCCACGAGGACCGTGAGGGCACCGAAGATCACCATGCCCACGGCAGGGGTGCCGGTGCGGGTGATCTGGTCGATGGCCTGGCCGGCGAGGACGGTCCCGGTCGCCGCGAAGCCGAGGTACATGACGATGACGAGCACCAGCGGAATCACCGCCCCGAAGACGCCGAACTGGGCGCGGCTGGAGATCATCTGGGGCAGGCCGAGCTTCGGCCCTTGTGCCGCATGCAGGGCCATCACGGCGCCGCCGAGCAGGTTGCCGACCAGGAGCCCCAGGATTGCCCAAAGCGCGTCTGCGCCGAAGAGCACGGCCAGGGCGCCGTCGACAATTGCGGTGATCTGCATGTTCGCCCCGAACCACAGCGTGAACTGCTGCCCGGGAGATCCGTGGCGTTCATTTTCCGGAACGAAGTCGATGGAGCGGCGCTCGACCCGCCGCCCGGCGGAATCCGTTCGTGTCGAAGCTTGCATGCTCGTCCTCACCAAAGATCAGGTTGGGTTTGTCCGTCCATCTGAGCATGTCCCGTGACCTGGATCACGGGGAACGGGAACGGTTGTGTCCGGGATTCCGGACGCTGGACGGCTTGAGGGTCCCGACGTTCCCGCCCGGTTCTTCCGCAGCCGGCCGCAGCCGGCCGCGGAGATTCCGCGTGATCCGCGGGAGTGCGGCGGCCGGACTGCCTGCCCCGGGCCGAGAACTGGGACGGAACGCTGGCGCCAAGCCCGACGGCGGGGGAACCGCGCCGGATAGCCGCCGTTTACATATCCGAAACACGACCGACACGCGACCTTCACGAAACGGCAGTTCCTGTAACGTCCCCGCAACGTAGTTCCCGATTGCCTGAAACACGCCGCCGCGAGGATTGAACCCGGTTGGGGACCGGCGGCGAGGTGTCCCGGTACGGCGAATTGTTGAGAAGGGACACGCAGGTGGAACTCACCGCGGGAAACGTCTGGATCATGGTCTCGGCGGCCCTCGTGCTGCTTATGACCCCGGCGCTCGGCCTCTTTTACGGCGGCATGACCAGGGCCAAAGCCTCACTGAACATGATCATGATGAGCTTCGTCTCGGCCGGCATCGTCGGTGTGGTCTGGGTGCTCTGGGGCTATTCGATGACCACCGGCACGGGTGTCCTGGGCATATTCGGCAACCCCTTTGCCGACTTCGGCCTGGCCCGGCTGGTGGGCTCCCCCGATCTGCTCAAGGCCGGCTTCAGCGCCACCTTCGCGATCATCACCGTCGCCCTGATCAGCGGTGCCATTGCCGACCGCGCCAAATTCGCCGCCTGGTCGCTCTTCGTCCCAATCTGGATCACCCTGGTCTACTGCCCGCTGGCCTTCATGGTCTGGGGCGGCGGCCTGATGAGCGCCGGCGGCGCCGTGAGCTCCGTCTTCGGCCAGGTGATCGACTTCGCCGGCGGCACCGTCGTCGAAATCAGCTCCGGCACCGCCGCCCTGGTCCTGGTCCTGATCCTGGGCAACCGCCACGGCTTCGGCAAGGATCCGGCACACCGCCCGCACAACATCCCCTTCGTCATGCTCGGCGCAGGCATCCTCTGGTTCGGCTGGTTCGGCTTCAATGCGGGCGCCGCGGCGACGGTGGAGCAGGCCGGGTTGATCTGGATCAATACCCTCGCGGCCCCCGCAGCCGCCATGCTGAGCTGGCTCGTGGTCGAAAAGGTCCGGCACGGCCACCCCACCTCGCTCGGCGCCGCGTCCGGCGTCGTGGCCGGCCTCGTCGCGATCACGCCGTCCTGCGCCAACGTCAGCCCGATCGCCGCCGTCGGCCTCGGCCTGGTGGCCGGCGCCGCCTGCTGCGTCTTCGTGGACCTGAAGTTCAAGTTTGGCTTCGATGACTCGCTCGACGTCGTCGGTGTCCACTTGGGCGGCGGGCTGATCGGCACCCTGGCGCTTGGTTTCATTGCCCTGCCGGTAGACGGACAGGGCGGCGGCCTGTTCTACGGCGGCGGCCTGCACCAGCTGGTCGCCCAGATGGTCGCCGTGCTGATCACGATGACGCTGTCCGGTCTGGCGACGGCGGTGATCGGACTCGCGATCCACAAGACCATGGGCTTCCGCGTCAGCCACGAGGCCGAGGTGGCGGGTGTGGACCGCTCGGAGCACGCCGAGACCGCGTACGAATTCGACGGCCTGGCGCACAGCCGCTTCAACCCGTTCGGCCACCACGTCCAGGGCCACCGTCCGGCCCACGACGGGCGCCCTGCTGCCGCGCACGCCACCGCTGCCGCACCGCACGGACAGCCGGAGCGCGCGAAGGCGGACAGCTTCGCGTAACGCTGGGGCCTGGCACGAAGCCCGGCCGCAACCGCCTGACAGAATGGCCTCATGGAACTCGCCCTCGGACTGCTGGTTCTCGTGGCCGTCGTCTGCGCCGGCAGCGCACTGGGCCGGAAGCTCAACGTTTCCGTCCCCCTGCTGCTGGTGCTGGCCGGCGTCGCGGGGTCCTTCCTCCCCTTCGTCCCGGATATTGAGCTGAATCCGGAGCTGGTCCTCGTGGGGCTGCTGCCGCCGCTGCTTTACGCCGCGGCGCTGCGGACCTCGCTGTTCGACTTCGGCTCCAACCGGCGCGCCATCGGGCTGCTCTCTGTCGGCTACGTCGTCTTTGGCACCATCGCCGTCGGCTTCGTGGTCTGGTGGCTGTTCCCGGAGATCCCGCTGGCCGCTGCAATCGCCCTCGGCGCCGTCGTCGCACCGCCCGACGCCGTGGCCGCGACCGCGATCGCCCGGAAGGTGGGCATGCCCCGCCGGATTGTCACCATCCTCGAAGGCGAATCCCTGGTCAACGACGCCACCGCGCTGGTCTGCCTCCGCGCCGCCATCGCGGCGATCGCCGGGTCCGTATCCGCGGCCGGAATCGCCGGCGGCTTCCTGCTTGCGGCCGGCGGCGGACTGGTGGTGGGCCTGGCCGCGGCCTACGTCCTGACCGAACTCCGCAAACGGATCCGGAACGTCGCCATCAACACCTCGACGTCGCTGATGGCACCCTTCGTCGCCTACCTCCCGGCCGAGGCGATCCACGCCTCCGGAGTCCTCGCCGTCGTCGTGACCGGGCTTGTGATGGGGACGAAGGCTCCGTCCATGCCCAACGGCGCGGCCCGACTGAGCCAGCGCAGCAACTGGAACACGGTGCAGTTCCTGCTGGAGAACTCCGTGTTCCTGCTGATCGGTCTGCAGGTCCGGACCATCATCGAGGGTGTCCAGGACGACTCGCTGGGCGCCGGCCGGATCTGGGCCGGCTGCGCGGTGATCCTGCTGGCCGTGCTGCTGCTCCGGCCGGTGTGGGTGTTCCCGGCGACCTACCTGCCCCGGCTGATTCCGGCCGTGCGGCGGGCTGACCCGGCGCCGCCGTGGCAATTCGCCGCGATCGTGTCCTGGGCCGGGATGCGCGGGGTGGTGACGCTGGCCGCGGTGCTGGTGCTGCCCGCGGATCTGGAGCACCGCTCCGTGCTGATCCTCGCGGCGATGGTGGTGGTGGGCGGGACCCTGGCGTTGCAGGGATTCACCCTGCCGGCGCTGGTCCGGGTCCTCGGCGTGCAGGGCCCGGACCAGCGTGAGGACGCCCTGAACCAGGCCTCCCTGATGCAGCTGGCCACCGCGGCCGGGGTGGAGCGGCTCCAGGAACTGCGCACCGACAACGACCCGCCGGAAGTCGTCGCGATGCTGAAGCGGCGCACCCAGGAGCGCGGGCTGGCGGCCTGGGAACGGCTCGGCCGGCCGACGTCGGAGGCTGCGACCCCCAGCCAGCGCTACGCCCAGCTGCGACTGGCCATGTTGGACGCGGAACGGGCCAAGGTGCTGGAACTGCGG
This sequence comes from Arthrobacter sp. SD1074B, assembly GCF_056780195.1. Taxonomy (NCBI): domain Bacteria; kingdom Bacillati; phylum Actinomycetota; class Actinomycetes; order Micrococcales; family Micrococcaceae; genus Arthrobacter; species Arthrobacter sp. SD1074B. Next base: position 3,414,374 of record NZ_JBRAZT010000001.1, read on the forward strand.
CGCGGCGGTGAATACGCCCATGAGGTCCTCAGCGAGGTCTTGGAGCGGCTGGATGTTGAGGAGTCCATGCTGGACGTCTCGCTCGACGAGCTGGACACCGCCAGCGAGGGCGGCGGCGAAGGGATCGCTAGGCCCGGCGGGGTGTGCGGCCACCTCGAGTCCGCGCCGGACCCGGAGGTACCGCCGGAACCCGTCTGCGCGGACTGCCGCCGGGAGGGCACGACGCCGGTCCACCTCAGGATGTGCCTGGCGTGCGGGAACGTGGGCTGCTGCGATTCCTCCCCCGGAACACACGCCAGCCGGCACTTCGAGGCGACAGGCCATCCCGTGATGCGGAGCGTCGAGCCGGGCGAGGACTGGCGCTGGTGCTATGAGGACGACCTGCTGGGGTGATGCCAAGGCCGCCCTCCGCGCGTACCCTCGGTTTGTGGACATAGTTGAGTTTCTGTCCGAGCGCATTTCCGAGGACGAGGCGGCGGCCCGGACACTGCTCAGCGACCGGACTGTCTCCAAATCCGGCGAATGGTACGAACGACGGCTGTTGCTTGAATGCGAGGCAAAGCGGAGACTGATCGGGGTCGTCGAAGCCGCACGGCAGTCGGCACTGGCCGCCATGGTCAGCGACTCGCTCCAGGAGGCGCACTGGGCGCCGCGGTCGCTGGACTGGATGGAGCGTTCCCTGCAGGCCCTGGCGCTGCCCTATTACGACCACCCGGACTTCGAGCAGGGTTGGCTGCACCCGTAACCGGCCTACCCCCGACGCCCGCACACGCCCGGCCGGGACGCGCCTGAAATATCCGCGGTCCGGATGCGGTTAGCCCGGACATGACAACTATCGGAATCATCGGTGCAGGACACATTGGCAGCCAGCTCGCCCGCAAGGCGGTCCAGCTCGGCTACGACGTCGTAATCAGCAACTCCCGGGGCCCGGAAACGCTGGCCGAACTCGTCGCGGAACTGGGCCCGCATGCCCGCGCGGCGACCGCGGCAGAAGCAGCAGCGGCCGGAGACTTCGCCGTCGTCACCGTCCCGCTGAAGAACATCAAGGACCTCCCGGCGGAGCCGCTGGCGGGCAAGATCGTGATCGACACGAACAACTACTACTGGGAGCGCGACGGGCGGTTCCCGGCACTGGACAACGGCGAAGCCACCACCTCGGGGCTGCTGCAGGAGCACCTGCCCGCATCCAAGGTGGCCAAGGGCTTCAACCACATCATGTACACGGACATCACCACTGACGGGACGCCCGCCGGGACGGAAAACCGCCGCGCCCTGGCCACTGCGAGCGACTTCCCGGAGGCGGCCGAGCTCGTCACCCGGCTCTACGACGAATTCGGATTCGACACCGTCAACATCGGCCCGCTCTCCGAAAGCTGGCGCGTGGAACGCGACCGCCCGGCCTACGTCGCCCGCCAAAACGCCACCGAGCTGCGGGAGAACCTCGCGAAGGCGCCGCGCACCATCTGAGCGCCGTCTGACGCGCCCACTGACTTACCGGGCGTCCGGCGACGGCGAAACTGGCCGCCGTCGTCGGCTCACCGGAGCCGACGTCTCCAGAACCTGCACCACCAGGGCGGTGCAGGTTCCGGTGCGGGCCGGGCAGCGGCAGCGGCCGCCGTGGCACGCCGGTCGCGCCAGGCGGTAACCTCGGCGTCGACGTCGCGGGTCTTGGTGATGACCGGCGGTCCGCCCTGGAGCTGCCGGCGGGCGTCGATCACCCGGGCGTTGAAGTCCGTCAGGATGTCCCGGACCTGCTTTTCGGTGGACTGGGTGTCGAGGCGGGCCTCGAGTCCGGCGTCCTCGGTGCGGAGCAGGATCGCCGTCGGGCCCAACCCGGTGATGTTTTCACGCTGGAGCAGGCCCTTCACCCACCAGTCCGGGTCGTACACCTCGCCGAGCCCGGGGATAGGCTTGCCGGCGTACTTCAGGTTGTCAAACTTCCCCTGCGCCATGGCGTCACGGATTAAGTACTCCGCTTTCGCGGCGTCGTCGACTTTTGCGCGCTTCTGCCGGAGTTCTTCCTCGGCGGCGGTGAGCTCGTCATTCTCCTGGACCGTGCTGCCGCTGGACCGGATGGAGCGCAACTCGGCGGCCCGTTCCACCCGGCGCCGGAACGCCGAGCGTCCACCGTCGCCCATGAGATACCATCCTTCCCGCTGGCCGGAGTAGCGAATCTGCCTTCCAGTATGCGCAGATCCGGGCGGCGGGAAAAGCGGCGGAGCCACCGGGCCGGAATCGCCCGAGATGGCACGCCGCGGCAGTGGTGTGCCCAAACATTGCCGCTAAGTGTCATCTCGCGGGCGGTTCACGCCTCGTCGAGGCAGAGCACGAAGGAGGGGAAGACGTGTCGGCCCGGACGCCCGTCCACGACGTCGATGGCCCGGCGCAGTTCCCGCAGCTGCTCCACCGTCATCTGCAGCGGCGGTTCGCCGGGCTGGTAGGTGGTGTAGATCGGGTAGTCGACGCCGGGCTTCCGTGACATTTCGATGTGGCAGCCCAGGACATGGCTGACGGGGTACGCGGCGCAGAACTCGAGGAGCCGGTCGGTGGTGCGGACAAACGCCGGCCAGTCGTGGATGTAGAGACGCCCCGGGTAGACGGTGTCACCAGTGAACAGGACGCCGGTGTAGGGGTCATAGAACGTGACCGCGGCGCTGTGGTGGCCCGGGCTGGGCCAGCACTGCAGGACCCGTCCGCCCAGGTCCACCCGCCCAAGCCGGCCGTCGGCGTCGGCGTCCGCGTCCTCGTCCGCGGCATCGGCGAATCCGAAGAATTCCCAGGCGCTTCGCTGTCCGGCGTCCACCACCAGGGTGCCCGGCCGGGCGGCAAACTGGGCGTCCCCCGCGACGTGGTCGCCATGCGGGTGCGTGTGCAGGACCAGCAGCCCGTAGCCTTCCCGCGGGTGCGCGGCCAACCAGTCGTGCACCAGGCCGTCGACCACCCGGCGCAGCGGGAAGAACTCCGCGGAGGCGGTGGCACCGGTGTCGATCAGCACGGCCCGGGCGTTGCCGAACAGCAGGAACATAAACGGCGCCTCGTAATTGACGGCCATGTTCTGGCGCAGCACGAAGGTGTGCTCGTCATAGGCGTGGACCTGGATCTCCGGGTCCGTGTTGTGCTTGGCCGACTCCGAGCCGTGGATCCAGGCGACGTTGAGGTCGCCGGGGCGAGGAGTGGCGGACGTGAAGTCGATCGCTGCGGCGCCCATCCCTATAGCCCCGGCAGGACTTGTTCGCGGACCTGCTTGCGGAGGATCTTGCCGAGCATGGAGCGGGGCAGGTCCGGGACCGGGACGATCCGGCGGGGGACCTTGTAGCCGGCGAGGTGCTCGCGGCAGTGGGCACGCAGGGCGTCCTCGTCCAGCGCGGTGCCGGGTTCGAGTTCGACGGCGGCCACGACCAGTTCGCCGCCGCGCTCCAGCGGCTTGCCCACGACGGCGGCGTCCTTGACGTCCGGGTGCAGGCGCAGCACGGCCTCCACCTCGGTGGGCGAGACGTTAAAACCGCCGGTGATGATGAGTTCCTTGGCCCGGTCCACCACCGTGGTGAAGCCGTCCGGGTCCACGGTGACCACGTCACCGGTGCGCAGCCAGCCGTCGGCGGTGAGCGTTTTCGCGGTTTCCTCCGGGTTGTTCCAGTAGCCATGGAAGACCTGCGGGCCCTTGATCAGCAGCTCGCCCGGCTGGCCCTGCGGGACCTCCGCGGTCGGGTCGTCGACGTCGACGACTTTCATCAGGGTTGACGGGAACGGCACACCGATGGTGCCGGTGCGGCGGGTGGGGTGGAAGGGGTTGCCGAGCGCCACCGGGGAGGATTCGGTCATGCCGTAGCCCTCCACGAGCAGGCCGCCGGAGACCGATTCCCAGAGCTCTACCACGTGGTCCGGCAGGTTCATGGCCCCGGAGATGCAGTACTTGCAGGACCGCAGCGAGATGCCCTTCTCCTTCGCGGCCATCGCGGTGCGCTCGTAGATCGGCGGGACCGCGCAGTAGACGGTGGCGGGCGACTTCTTCATCGCGGCCAGCACCAGGTCCGGGTCGAACTTGGGGAACAGGACCAGCAGGCCCTGCTTGCGGATGCCGTAGGTCAGGTACAGCGTCATGCCGAAGGCGTGGAACATCGGCAGGATCGCGTAAAAAACTTCCTTGCGGTATTCCGCGCCGGCCATCCAGGCCTCGCCCTGCAGCGCGTTGGAGTACAGGTTGAAATGGGTGAGCATCGCTCCCTTGGGCCGTCCCGTGGTGCCGGAGGTGTACTGGATCGCGGCGAGATCCTGCACCGACGGGCGCGGGTGGGCGGGGTCGATCCGGCCGTGGCCAAGGAGCTGCTTCCACGGCATGGTTCCCGGCGCGGGGGCGGTCAGCGAGGCCCGCGTTTCGCGCAGCTTCCCGACCGGAAGCGTCAGGGCGAGCCGCTTGATGGCAGGGAACGCTTCAAGCAGGTTCACGGAGACGACGTGGTCGATTTCGATGTCCGCGGGGAACTCGCGGACCGCGGCCGCAGCCTTGTCCCAGGCGATCACGACGCGGGCCTGGTGGTCCTCGAACTGGTGCCGGAGTTCGCGGGAGGTATACAGCGGGTTATGTTCGACGACGACGGCGCCCAGGCGCAGCACCGCGTAGAAGGCGACGACGTGCTGCGGGCAGTTCGGCAGGATCAGGGCCACCCGGTCCCCGGCGCGGACACCGAGCCGGCGCAGGCCCTCGGCGGCCCGGTCCACCTGCTCGCCGAGCTCCGAGTAGCTGGTCCGGCGGCCGAAGAATTCCAGGGCCGGGGCGCTTCCGGCCTCGGCCACGGACCTCTCCAGCATCGCGACCAGCGACTCCGTGGGCAGTTCGATCTCGGCCGGGACCCCCGGCTGGTAGTTCTTCACCCAGGGCTGCTGGTCAGTGTGCTCCATGTCCTCATCATTTCGCGAACTTCGCGCGGGTGCGAATCCCGATGCTCCCTCACCTCCGGCAGCCAAACAACCAACGCTCCTTCAGTATCGGCGCCAGATCGACAAGCGCCCCCTCAGCTGACCTGAGGGAGCGTCCATCAAATTCTCCCGGGACCTGAGGGAGCGTCCCCCCAGAGTGCCGCAGGACCTGAGGGAGCGTCCCCCAGAGTGCCGCGGGGGAAGCTACAGCGCGGACCAGCCGCCGTCGGAAGCGAGGATGGCGCCGTTGACGTTGGTACCGTCGTCGCTGAGCAGGAAGGTGATCGAGGCTGCCAGCTGCGCCGCGGTGGCGGGGGTGGGGATGTTGGCACCCATCAGCGGGCCGAGGCGCTCGGCGGCGACCTGGGAGCCCCAGTCGGCCACGATGTTGGTGAGCGTGGCGCCGGGGGCCACCGCGTTGAAACGCAGGCCCTTCGGCCCGTACATCACCGTGGAGTTTTTGGTCAGCCCGACGACGGCGTGCTTGGACGCGGTGTACGCGGCGCCGGCGGCGGATCCGCGCAGCCCGGCCTCGGAGGCGACGTTGACCACGGACCCGGTGCCGGCTTGGAGCATCAGCGGGACCACGGCCCGGGTCAGGCGCATCAGCGCGGTGACGTTGATCCGGAAAACCCGTTCCCAGACGGCGTCGTCCACTTCGTGGATCGGGGCGAAGTTGTCCATGATGCCGGCGACGTTGGCGAGGGCGTCGACGCGGCCGCCCGCGGCGGAGACGACGGAGGCAACGGTTTCCTCGGTGGAGATGTCGCCCGCCACCGGCACAATGTCCAGGCCGGCATTGTCGGCAACCAGGTGGTCCAGGCGCTCCTTGCTGATGTCCGCCGCGACCACCTTGCCGCCCTCTTTCGCGATGCGCAGCGCGGTGGCCAGGCCGATGCCGGAGCCGGCGCCGGTGACGATCACGGTCTTGCCGGCGAAACGCCCCGGAGTGATGGTTTCCTGCCATGAAGAATCGTTGCCCATGATGTCCTTCCAGACGTAAAACGACCCTGACAGCGTCAGCCTAACCGGGGCGGCGGTCCCCGGATAGGCTGGCGGGCTGTCAGGTGCCGCCGTCGCAGTTTGACGGGAGGGCCTGCGGTTGTCCACAGTAATTCAGTGCTCTTGAACGTTGAACAAAGCGCCCCGGGCACCACGCTTGCCCCCGGCACCAGCCCGCGGCGGCGTCAGATTGCGGCCCTGATCGGCTTTCTGGCGGCTTCCTGGGCCGTATCGCTGCTGGGCTCCCTGCCGATCAGGATGAACGGCGCCTGGTACGCGGCCGCGGACACGGCGCCGTGGACCCCGCCCGGGTGGATGTTCAGTGCGGCCTGGCTGGTGCTGTACGCGGCCATGGCGGTGGCGGCGTGGCTGGTGTGGCGGCAGCGGGTCTTCCCTCGCCGGGATGCGCTCAAGGTTTACGGCGCCCTGCTGCTGTTGAACCTGGCGTGGCCGCTGATGTTTTTCGGCCTGTACCCGATGATGGGTAGCGCTGCCCTGTGGCTGGCGCTGCTGCTGATCGCCGCCCATGCCGTATTCGCGACCATGGCCGTGCTGCACTTCGGACCGATCAGCACGACCGCGGGGGTGCTGATGCTGCCGTACGTTTCGTGGCTGGTGTTCTCGGCCAGCCTGAACCTGTACGCGGCCGCCAACAACTAGGCCGGCGGCCAACCACCGGCAAGCGGGAGGACGAAAGACCCAGCACCACTTTCACCCGACTAACTGGCAATAGTTGGCGTTTCAGGTGTCAAAACGGCAAGTACTGCCAGTCAGTTGGGAGTACCGGGCGACGGAAACGCTTCAGGCGTTGGCGTGCTCGGCGAGGATCGCATCGACCTGGCCCAGGGCGCCCTTCATGCCTTCCTCCATGCCCATGGCGACGATCTTCTCCATCTGCTCCTCCGTCTCGAAGGTGGACAGTACGGTCATCCGGGTCCGGTCGCCGATCGGTTCCAGTGTCACGATCCCGTGGATGGCGCCCATCTCCGTCACCGGGTCGCCGTTGTCGTCCGAGAATCCGTCGTCGAACTCCAGGCTGCGCGGGGCGTCGATGGTGACGAACCGCCACCAGCCGCGGGCTTTCTCCCCGCCGGGCCCGGTCATGTAGTAGCTGGCCTCGCCGCCCGGGACGAAGTCATGCTTCTCGAAAGTGGCCGGCCAGGTGGGCGGCCCCCACCAGCGCTCGAGCTGGCGCGGGTCTTCCCAGATCTGCCAGACCCGTTCGATGCTGGCGTCGAACTCCGCGACGACGCTCAGGCTGAGCGCTTCAAGATTCTTGACTGAACTGATGACTGTCATGTTCAACCCTTCCTATCCCTCTGTTTCGCTGGTTTCTGCCTTGCCGGTCAGCCGCTGGACTTCCTGCGGAGCCTTTTCGGCCAGCAGGTCTGCGATCCGTTCGGTCCGCTGCCGCCAGATGACCTCGTACTCCTCGAGCAGGCTGCGGGCCTTCTGCAGCCCGTTGTGGTTGGCCCGCACAATCTGCTCCCTTCCGCGCTTCTCCTTGGTCACCAGGGAGGCGCGTTCCAGCACCGCCACATGTTTTTGGACGGCGGCGAAACTCATGGCGTAGAGCGCGGCGAGCCCGGAGACCGAGTACTCCCCCACCGTCACCCGCCGCACAATGTCCCGGCGGGTGGAGTCGGCAAAAGCCTGGAACAGGCGGTCCACCGCTTCATCACCCAACTGATCTACAACCATTTGGTTGTAGGATAGATCTGCCGTATGGGGGTGTCAATGGGTTGGCGGCACCTTAGCCCAGGAACGTCCTGTGGACGTCGCTGCCGTAACGGCGGATGATGTCCCGTTTGGCGCTTTTGAACGCTTCAAGGTTTCCGGCGTGGCCGTGCTGTTCGGTGCGGCGCCGGGCGAGCTCGTCCGCGATCACGTCCAGGAAGAGTTCGGCCAGCAGCAGCCGGGCCGAATCGCGGAACCGTCCGCGCCCGTCGACGTACAGCTGCACGGTCGGCGCGGCGGTGTTGATGATGACCTTGCGTTCTTCAGCGCTGTAGACGGCTCGGTCGGCGCTGTTGTGCAGGCTGCGGAACTCGTAACCGGTGAAGAGGTCGACGCCGTGGTCCCGGCTCGGGCGCCGGGCTTCCCGGTGCGGCCCTGGCGGTTGCGCGGCCCCGACGTCGGCTACCGCGGGGTGCGGCGGCTGGGCGGCGCTATGGTGCGAGGCGTGGTCGGCGATGACAATTTCACACAGCGCCCAGTAGTCGCCGATCCGGACGCTGAGCTCGCCCCGGTCGCCCGGCCGCTCCCCGGTCACGGTCCATTCCAGCCGGCGCATCTCTCCCAGCGAGCCGACAGCGAGCGGAGCCGGTACCGGGTCGATCCGCAGCGATCCGGGCAGCTCCAGCTCGAAGGTGAGCGTCCCGCCGTCGGGTAACTGTGCCGGGTCCAGCAGCAGGGAAACATGGAACGGGTGCCCCGGCGGGCGGTAGTAGAAGGGGGTGGTGAAGCGCAGCGCTGCGGGCTGCCCAGCCGCCGGGAGACCGCCCCCGCCGCCTGCCGCCGGCGCCGTTTCCAGGCCCAGATCGACGACGGCCGCCTCGCTCATGTGCTGCAGCAGCCGCTCAATCATCTCGGCAGTGCGGCCGGAGGTGGTGGCCCGCTCCAGATGCGTGAGTTTCTCCTTCTCAGCCTGCACGGCCCCGGCGATCATGCGGCTGACGGCCTGGGAGAACGCGGCCACAAAGGGGTCCCGGGGGTTCAGACCCTCGCGCTCGTCGCTGATGATCGCGCGGCCGCGGCCCAGCATCCCGGTCAGGGCGTCACAGGCCACGGTGCCGAAAAGGTACTCGGTGCCCACCTGGTTTTCGAAAGCGAACAGCTGGCAATCCAGAGCCGCCTTCCCGGAAAGCACCACCAGGCCGTTGGTGCGTTCGTCGCCCCTGAGTGACAGCTCGGTGTCCGCGGCGCGTTTGAGCGTGAGGCTGAACGGATACGCCTGGCCTTCAAAGCTGACGCTTCCCGGCTGGTCCGGGCCGAGCACCAGGTCCGCCGCGGGTTCCCGGAAACGGAGCGGGTCGCGGCGGCCCTCGCCCGGGCCCGGTTGTCCCTGCTCCAGCTCCACCTGCCGCCGGTCCAGCACCGCACGCAGGTAGAAGTTGTCGGACAGGGACTGCAGCAGGGTGCTGTACTGGGTGATCCGGACGCGGGGATTGTCGACGACGATGCTCACCCGGGTGCCGCTGGCGGCCGGTGCTTCGTCGAGGCCCAGCCGGGCGTAGTCGGCAGGGAAGGCGCGGCGGTCTTCTCCGCCGTCGTCGTAGAGGTAGCCGCCGTTCTGCCCGCGGAAGATGTCGATCCGGGTGAAGCGCCCGGCCTGGACGGTCTCGATCCAGCCGTGGCCCAGGCCGAAGATCGCCTGTTTGAGGCCGCGGCCGAAGTAGCCCCGGCCGTCGCCCTCGCCGCGCGCGAGCGGGCTGTGCGCGCCGCCGTAGCTGAGGATCCGGCCGGCCTGCTCGAAGGACATGCCCTCGGCCTGGTCGCTGACCATCAACACGGCACCGGTGAGGTGCCGCTCGTACCGCACCAGGATGCGGCCGCTCACGCGGGCGCCGGTCTGTTCGAGCCGGGCGTAGCTGTCGTCGCTGTTGGTGATCAGCTCCACCAGCGCCTTCTCCACCGAGGCGAAGCGTCTCGAATCGATGCCGATCACGCGCTGGTCGACTTGGATTTCGGCAACCGTCATGCTGATTCCCTCGCTCACAACTGGAACTGTCGCTGTGATGCCGCTCTTACGGGGACAGTAGCAGTCCCGGGAAGGGTCAGCCTAGGGAGTTATGACTGCGGACTGCTCCGGGAGTACTTCCGCTTCCGGGCTGTCGAAGAAGCCGTTGAGCCAAGCCACGGCGTCTGCCCGCGAGGTGAAGAATTCGTGCGGGTACCGGGTGTCCCGGCTGGTCGCGGCGGCCACCACGCGGTCCACCGCGCTGGATCCCAGAACCGCGATCGCAACCACGTCGACCGACTTGGCGAACTCGTACCTGGCGGCGGCGCTGATTTCGACGTCGGTCATGACGGACAGCATGGGCAGCCGCCTGCCCTGGCTGATCCGTTCCGTGGCACGCATGGCGTCGCGGGCGTCGTCGACGTCCACGAACGCGCCGGGGGTCCAGACGGACTCAAGGATGCCGCCGCTGATGCGCAGGGAGTTCTTCCCGGCGGCAGCGAGCAGTGGTTCTGGCATCATCTGCCCAAGTCTAGGCGCGGCCGTGCCGTGAGCGGGAGCAACACGGCACGGCGCTGGCGGAAAACCGCTGCTCAGCGGACACCGGCCCGCTTCCGCCGGTCCTTTTTGCCGCGCAGGTCGCGATTAAGGCGGCGGTCGCCGTGGTACAGGATCGACGCCCAGTCGACCTCCTCGGGGGACTTCGGAATGATCTGCGGCGGCGCCGGCGCGGCCGGCCTCGGCTTGACGTAGAGCCAGTTCACCACGCCGAGGAAAATGTCCACGATCGAGTTCCTGATCCCCATGTAGGCGCGGATGGCATAGGCCGCCATGACCGCGTTGAAGGCAGCGAAGGCCGCGTTGGTCCAGTTCTGCTGCATAAAATCGCGGTAGACCGTGAACAGCGAGAACACCACGATCGCGTACGGTGCGATGACGAAGAGCGCCGGTGCGGCCGTGCGGTCCTTGACCTTCGGGGTGCGGGCGAACGGGATCTTGTCGCCGGTCAGCGCCTGCTGCAGCGATTTCATCACTCCGGCAAGGTTCACGGGCATCAGCACGAGGTTGAACCCGTAGATCCGGAAGATGTCACTGAAGCGGTGGCCGGACTCGCGCAGGTCGCTGCCCATGGCCAGGAAGTACGGCAGCGCCGCGGCGAACACCAGGGGGCTCAGCAGCCGGCTGTCGTAGGGGTAGGCCAGCAGGAATAGCAGCCCGAAGCTCGCCCAGGTGAGGGATGCCATGTAGTTGACGCGCAGCATGATTTCGCGTGCCCGGACACCGTTGTCGAGGCCGCGACGGTGCCGGATGGTGTCCCACAGCTTCGGCAGGATCAGCAGTCCGCCGTTGGCCCAGCGGCGGCGCTGCACCACCAGGGAGCCGAAGTCCGGAGGTGTGGCGCTGTAGCTCAGACGCTCGGGATAGTTCACCAAATCCCAACCTTCGCGGCCCAAGTCGACGCTGGATTCGGTGTCTTCAATGACGGTCCGGTCCTGGATGTAGGTCCGGACCTCGAAGCCGCCCTCGGAGGTCACTTCCACAATGTCCTCAAGCGCGATCTTGCGGATAACGGCGTTGGCGCCCACCCAGAAGGTGGCCCCGTACCGGGTCATCCCCTGGTGCTGGATGTGCTGCAGATCGGTGGTGGCTCCGGCGACGCGTTCGATGCGCGTCGGGGCGCCGCGGAACGAGGAGTACGGCGTTTGGGTGACCGCGACCCGTTCGTTGCCGGGGGATTCCAGGAAATGGACCAGGCGCAGGCAGTAGTCCCGCAGCAGCAGAGAATCGGCGTCGAGGGTCAGGACGTAGGTGCTGTCCTCGATCACAAGGTCGTCTGCGGAGGGTTTGACTGCCGGCCGCAGCACCGTCCCGTCGGCCGTCTGTTCCTTCTGCCACCGGTGCCCCATGAGGCTCAGATAGGAGTTCAAGTTCATGGCCTTGTTCGCCTCGTGCGACAGGCTTGCGTACTTCTTGCGCTCGAAGGTCGAAACGCGGGCGTTGAAGATCCAGGTCAGCCGGGCGTAAAGCTCCCGCATGCGTGCCGGCTCGGGCTCGGCACCCTGCGCCTGGGCCGCATACAGGGCAGTCAGGACCAGCCGCAGCTCGCGGGCCAGACCCATCAGCACCAGGTCCACGAAGAATTCATCGACGTGGTCTTCAACCCGCTCCGCCTCGGCCATGCCCTCAAGCCAGCCAGCGGCGTACTCGTACTCCTCGATCAGCGCGGGCAGCTCCCCGCCGGCCTTCCCTTCGCCGGTCCGCCGGTTGAAGGCATCGCTCGCGGCGTTCAAGCGCTCGGACGGCTCCAAGAGCGTCCGGGTGATGCCGGCGGCGAGGTCGCGGGTGGCCTGCAGCCGTTCCTGGTCTTCCGGATCCGTGGGGGACGGCGGGTCGTCGAGCAGGAGGACGACGGACAGGTCGGGGAATTCCTGCAGCGCAGCCGACCACAGCGTGGCCCGGACCACCTGCGGCTCCTCGGCATAGGAGGGGACGAGGACGGTGACCGCGTCCTCGTAATCGGCGAAGTGGCGGTCCAGTTCCCCGCGGGGAACCCTGCGGTGTTCGCGGAAGCGATTAAGGGCGCCTTGCCGGGCCAGCAGGTACATCAGTGCCGAAAAAGTCAGGAATGTTACGACGACGACGTAAGAAACAGCCTCGGCCCGGAAGCGGAACCCCGCCGTCGGATCGTTGATCAGCGCGCGGAGCACCGTGGTCACCACGTAGGCGGCCCACGCCAGCACCGTCACGACGATGCCGATGCGGCCCAGAATGATTTTCCGGCGCGAAGGCTCCGGGTGCACGATAGCCAGCGGTTCCGAGCGTCGCTCCGCGCCCCATTGGCGTTTACGGCTCTTCGTCGCCTGCTCGTCGGCCGTTGTGTCGTCGGGCCGCGGAACGGTCAAGAGGTCAGACATGCATCCCCATCCACATCATGTGCACCCCCAGCGGACACACGTTAGGCCGCCCGTCCCGTCAATTCGGGGTGCGGCCTGCCCTTATACTAAGCGCACGACCCCAAATAACTCGTCCTCCGGCTTCGTCACCTGGCCAGCGGCAGAATATTTGGGCCGCGAGTCCGCGTGCCGGGGTTGGAGCACCACACTTTGACAAGCATTGGGGTATATCTGTGTCGAACCGCTTTCCCGGGCGCCGCCTTTCCAAACTGCGGCTCGGAATTCTTGTATTGGTGCTGGTTGCCCTTACCGGCGGGTCGTATCTGGGGCTCCGCTCATTCCAGGACGCCAACGCGGCGTCCTCGATCCCCTCGGTGTTCTCCGGTTACGTCGATGTGACGGCGACGCCCAGGTTTGCGTTTGAATCCCCGACCAGCCCCGAGGCGAGGGGCGCCGTCCTGTCCTTCATTGTTGCTGACAAGCAGGATCCCTGCGCGCCGACGTGGGGAGCTTTCTACAGCCTTGCCCAGGCCGAAACGGATTTGGACCTGGACCGGCGGATCGCCAGGCTGCGCCAGGTAGGCGGCACGGTCTCCGTGTCATTCGGCGGGTTGAGCAACAACGAACTGGCCGTCGGGTGCACCGACGGCGACAAGCTCACCAGTGCCTACCGTGAAGTGGTCGAACGCTACGACCTGCGCTCGATCGACCTTGACATTGAGGGGGCAGCCCTGTCGGACACGGCGTCCATCGACCGCCGTGCCAAGGCGGTGGCCGCCCTCCAGCAGGACCGCAAGAACAACGGGAAGAGCCTTGAGGTGTGGCTGACCCTCCCGGCGGACCCGGCGGGACTGACGCAGGCGGGGCGGGACCTCGTAACGCGGAACCTCCGTGCCGGCGTCGAACTGGCCGGCGTGAACCTCATGACGATGGACTTCGGCGGCAGCAAAGCTGCCGGCCAGACCATGTACCAGGCCTCCGCCTCCGCGGCCGACGCGGCGCACGAGCAGCTCCAGTCGTTGTTCCACCAAAACGGCGAGGACCTCGGCTCGGACACGGCCTGGCGCAAGCTTGGCATCACTCCCATGATCGGGCAGAACGACATTGCCGGGGAAATCTTTACCCTTGACGACGCTGCCTCACTCAACGCTTACGCCAAATCCAAAGGCGTGGGCCGGGTTTCCATGTGGTCGCTCAACCGCGACCGGACCTGCGGCAGCAACTACCCGGACGTGACCAAGGTTTCCGACAGCTGCAGCGGCGTCAAGCAGGGTGACGCTTCCTTCGCCACCGTCCTGGGCGCCGACGTCATCCCCACGAAGTCGGCCGCAGCGCAGGCGCCCGCCGCCTCCGCCAGCCCGACGGCGACGGCCACGGACGACCCGGCGACCAGCCCCTACCCGGTCTGGAACGAGACCGCGCGCTACGTCGTCGGCGACCGCACGGTGTGGCACGCCAACGTCTACGAAGCCAAGTGGTGGACGCAGGGCGACAGCCCGGACAACCCCGTGGTGCAGGGCGCCGCGGCTCCGTGGAAGCTGATCGGCCCGGTCCTGCCGGGAGACCGGCCCAGCCCGCGTACGACCATTCCGGCCGGCACCTACCCGGATTGGTCCGCCAAGACGGTCTACCAGCGCGGCTCGCGGATCCTGTTCGACGGCTACGCCTTCGAGGCCAAGTGGTGGACTCAGTCCGACAGCCCGCAGGCCATGCTCGAGGGCGCCCCGGATTCCCCGTGGATGAAACTCACCGCCGCCCAGCTCCAGTCACCGCCGGCGACGGCATCCGCGACTCCCACGCCGACGCCGACGCCGACGGCCAAGTAGGCGGCTCTGGGATAGCCCTCGTGTTGTGGGGGCGTCACAGCACGGACGTCAGGAAGGTCCGGGGCGTAGAGCGGAGCGGAGCTGGACCAGTGGCGTGACCTCAGGGTCGGCACCGCCATCGAGGGCCGGGCTCAGCTCAGCGCGATCGCAATCGCCAGGGCGGCCAGCAAAAAGGACAGCGGAACCATGACGAGCTTTTCGGGCTTGCTCTTGGACGCCAGGTTGGGCAGCACGCTGAGCAGCAGACCGAGAATAAGCAGCAGCTGGAACACGGCCAGCGCGCCGAGCAGTGCACAGAAGGCGAGAGGGGCGGCCGGCGTCTTGAGCTGAAGGCTAGCCGTCCGAGCATTCGGTTTGGCGATAACGACACGTCCATGGCCGGTCCCCCGATCCTGTTGGACCGGCCCGTCAGGCGACCAGCCGCGGCGAAGAACGCCTCCGCCAGCCGGATTAGTGGGAGCCGGCCCTGGTCAACGCAGCTTCCAGCAGCTCGATATCGATCCGTGCATGCGTGAGGCCTATGGTGCCCGCCTCCGCCTGGCGCTGCGCGCAGATGGCATCAACAAGCCGCTCATGATCAGCCAGCGCGCGGAGCTCCATCTCGCGCATTCCCTCGGCGAAACCCCAGAGATGGGCTGGCGCGGCGAGCCCGATCTGGGCTTCGAGTTCCAAGAGGATCCGGGTCAGGGTCACGTTGTGGGCGGCTTCGGCGATGGCCATGTGGAGCCGCGCGTCGGCTTTCTGCGAGGCGCTGCCCGATTCGGCCACACGGTAGGCTTCCAGCCGTTCCCGAAGGACGGCTGTATCGACGTCGGTACGGTTCTCCGCTGCTGCTCGGGCGATCGCGCCATGAAGATGGACCATGGCTTCGCAGGTGTCGCGCAATGAGTCCCAGCGGGACGAGAGTGTTCTCTGCACGGAGGCGTTGGACGCCGCCGTCCATTGTTCCCGGACGAACGACCCGCCAGCGCGGCCGCGCTGGGTAGACAGCAGTCCCTGGTCAACCAACCGGCCGATGGCGGCTCGCACCGTCATTCTTCCCACGTGCAAGGACTTGGCCAAATCACGCTCGGATGGCAAGCGCGCGCCCGGCAAGTACTCGCCCACGGCGATCGCTGTGATGAGGCGGTCGGTGATTTCATCGGCCCTGGACATAGCGGCCAGAGGCATGTCCAGCGCCCCCTCGGGACTGTCGTCTTTGCTGTTGCCCATGCCACCAACTTATACATATTCGTAAAAGGTCTTGGAATTAGACCATTAGTACGCGAAGATGATCCTCACGTCCGACCAAAGGATCAACAGTGACAACCCTCACAACCCACCGAATTCCCTTCCGCCAATGGGAGACCTGGGCCGCGCGCTTCACCCCGGACATCCCGGTTCCGGGCGCGCTACCCCTCGTCGTGCTTCACGGCGGTCCGGGCATGGCACACAATTACCTGAAAAGCCTTAAGGCATTGACGGCAACCGGTCGCACCGTCATCCTGTACGACCAGCTGGGCTGCGGAAACAGCTCGCATCTGCCCGACGCTCCGGCGGACTTCTGGGTCCCGCAGTTGTTCGTGGACGAGTTTCTGAACCTCCTCGCGCACTTCCGCCTGGACGATTTCCATCTTCTCGGGCAATCGTGGGGAGGCATGCTGGGCGCGGAAATCGCCGTGCGCCAGCCATCGGGCCTGGCAAGCCTTTCCATCTGCAACTCGCCCGCCTCGATGGGACTCTGGGCAGAGGCCGCCACGGAGCTCAGGGAGCAGTTGCCCCGCGAAGTCCAGGACGCGCTTACGTTCCACGAGGATGCGGGCACGGTGACGACCCCCGAGTACGCCGCTGCGGCTTCGGCGTTCTACGAGCGGCATGTTTGCCGCATCACGCCCCTCCCAGCAGATTTTGAGGAGAGTGTGGCCCAGATGGAGGCCGAACCGACGGTTTACCACACGATGAACGGCCCCAACGAGTTCCATGTCATCGGAACGCTTCGCGACTGGAGCATCATCGACCGACTCCACCGCGTGACCGCTCCGACGTTGGTGGTAGCCGGTGAATTCGACGAGGCAACCCCCGCCACCTGGGAGCCGTTCATCGCCAACATTCCGGATGCCGCCAGCCACGTCTTCCCCGGCGCGAGCCACTGCTCACACCTTGAGCAGCCCGAGGCGTTTCGGAGCGTCATTGCCGCGCACCTGGCCCGCCACGACCACCAAGCAAACTCTTAGCACCCACAACGATTCCCTCACTCCCAGAAAGATTTCGATGGCAAACTCTTCCAGCGCCCCCGAGCTCAGCGCCCAACAGCAACTCGAGGCCTTCGGTTACAAACAGGAACTAAAACGATCGGTATCCACCGCGGACCTCCTCGTCTACGGGCTCGTCTTCATGGTGCCGATCGCACCGTGGGCAATCTTCGGCGTCGTCTACAATGCGGCGGGAGGGATGGTCCCGCTCGTCTACGTGATCGGCCTGGTCGCCATGATCTTCACCGCCCTCGCCTATCAGCAGATGGCAAAGTCCATCCCCCTCGCCGGCTCCGTTTTCTCCTACGTGGGCCGCGGCATCCATCCCACGGCCGGGTTCTTCGCCGGCTGGGCAATACTGCTGGACTACCTTCTTGTCCCTACACTGCTTTACGTGTTCGCGGCCGAGTCGATGGTGGGGATCTTCCCCGATTCACCGCGCTGGCTCTGGGCGCTGATCTTTGTCGCGGTCAACACCGTCGTCAACCTGCTTGGGATCAGCTCAATCAAACGGATGAACCGGATCTTCCTTGCGATTGAACTCATTTTTGTGGTGATCTTCGTCGTCATCGCCGTCAATGCGCTGGCCGGGCACACCGTCCCCGGCGCCGAGCTGACAATGAACCCGATCTGGGACGCGAGCAAGGTCACGGGACCGCTGATCGCCTCCGCGCTGTCCATCGCCGTTTTGAGTTTCCTCGGATTTGACGGCATCTCCACCATGGCAGAGGAAGCCACGGGCGGACGCAACGCCGCCGGGCGGGCCATGATCCTGGCTCTGTTCCTCGTGGCTTTCCTGTTCATCCTGCAGACATGGCTGGCCAGCGCACTGGCGGCGGGCCGCCCCTCCTTCAACGACGACGAGGTCGGCAACGCGTTCTTCACTGTCGTTGAAGCAGCCTCCAACAGCGGCTGGATGACGGCATTCTTTGTGGTGAACGTGCTCGCGATCGGTGTTGCGAACGCCATGGCCGCACAGGCCGCCACCTCGCGGCTGCTGTACTCAATGAGCCGGGACCGTCAACTGCCCAAGTTCCTGTCCCGGATCGACACCCGCCAGGTGCCCCGGAACGCCATCATCCTGGTGTCTGCCATCTCGGCGATTCTCGTACTGTTCTTCGTGGGGCAAATCGACGTCATTTCCGCTCTTGTGAACTTCGGCGCACTGTTCGGGTTCCTGCTGCTGCACCTTTCGGTAATCGTCCACTACGTCGTTCGGAAGAAATCGAAGAACTACCTGCTGCATCTCGTGGTGCCGATCCTGGGCTTCCTGATTATTGGCTATGTGTTGCTGAACGCGGCGCCCGAGGCAAAAATTGGCGGCGCCATCTGGCTGGTCGTGGGCGCTGCAGTCTTCGCATATTACAAATTCACCGGCCGAACCCCGGACCTGGCGGAGAACAACGGCGCCGATCCCGAGCCTGCAATGAGCGGAACGGAGTCCCAGCTGTGAGCCTCATCGCCGATCATTTCCTCGACAAATCCCACGGGAAATTCTCCTTCTCCGCGAACGAGGAGCCCGCACTTCGGATCGCGCCCGGAACGGGAGAACGGATCGCTTTCGAGACGAGCGACGCCGTCTACGCGGAGCTGCACGAACATCACGACCTTGACCGGCTCAGCGTTGGTATCAATCCGATCACCGGACCGGTGTTTGTGGACGGAGCCGAACCGGGAGACGCCCTGATCGTCACCATTCACGAGATCTTGCTCAAAGACTTCGGCTGGTCCGTCAGCCTGCCGGGAACGGGAGCGCTGCGGTACGTGATGGGCGAAAAGATGTTCACCCGGCGGATCCCGATAGACGCGGCCGGCGTGCACGTGACCGACCGGCACGTCTTCGAGGCCCAGCCCATGATCGGTTGCATCGGCACTGCACCGGCCGAGGGGGAGAACTCGACGGTCATGCCCAGCTTCGCCGGGGGCGGCAACATGGACCTCACCGGCTGCCGGCCGGGCTCGAAAGTCTATCTGCCCGTCATGGTGGAGGGCGCCTACCTCTCGATCGGAGACATCCATGCCCTCATGGCGGAGGGGGAATCGTCCTTCGTGGCCATCGAGGCCGAGGGTACCGCCATCATCAGCATTGAACTCGTCAAAGGGATGAATCTTCGCGCCCCTAGGATTGAAACCCGCGAAGACTGGCTTTTCGTCGGTTTGGGCGACCCGGTGCAGGAAAGCATCACCCGTGGCTACGAGGACATGTTCCACTTCCTTGTCACGGACCATGGCTGGCAGCCGGACGACGCCTACGCAGTCCTGAGCGCAGTCGGCGACTCCCGGCTGGGAGGACCAACCGGTTCTTCGGCACCGGATCCTCTCCACCCGTTCACTCCGGTGGGAGCAGTCACGGTTCACCGGCTGCCCAAGAGTGTGCTGCAGCCGTAGTCCTGAACTGCAATACACAAGTTGCTGAGCCTGTCGCGATCCCGCGGCAGGCTCAGCCGCGTTGAGGGCACATGCTCTTTCGCCCAGCAGGTTCGGACAGTCACTGGAAGTCCGCTGTTACTGAACAGGCCGCCCCGTCAGGCGACCAGCCGCGTGTCGAAGAACTCCTCCGCGAGCCGGATCAGGTGGTCAGGGACGTCGGCGTCCTGGCCATGGTCGCCATGGCCGAGTATGACAGCGGTGCCTCGCGCCACACCGGACAAGTCCAGGCCGCAGTCGTACATCAACTGTGCGGCGCGCAGGTTCGCCGGGAGGTTGGTCGTCACACCTTCAGCGTTGAGGTAGACGTGCCAGTTCCCGCGGCTGACTGTTTCAAGGTCTCCGCCCACCAGGCCCTGTAGGGTGCGCTGGTCGGTTTCAATGGTGGCCAGCCGGACAGGTTCGCTGATCCGGGCCGGAATTATCAATGCTGTGTATTTCGTAGTCATTTTGGGTCCGATGTTAATAACACCGGTGACTTTCCCCGTGTTCCCTTAGGGCTCGGGGAGAACGCAAGAGGACGACGGCGGGAAGTTCCCGCCGTCGTCCTCTTCCGTTTGGGTGCCGGTCGCCGGCCGGTCCGGCTGCCGCGTCAGACGGACAGCGGGACTTCCTCCGCCGCGTCGTCGTGAACGGCAGGCTCCGGCTTTGCCGGGCGCATCGCTGCAACGGCGCCGCCGGCCACGAGGACCACTACCCCTACGCCCATGTAGAGCATGGACGCGGTCCAGTGCGCGTCCAGCAGGGCGCCGGTGATGAGCGGGGCGACGATCGCGCCAACGCGGCCGATTCCGATGGCCCAGCCGACGCCGGTGCTCCGGACGGAGGCGCCGTACAGGGCCGGGGTGATGGTGTACATGCCGGCGATGCAGCCGTTGATCAGCATGCCCACGATGCCGCCCGCAACGAACGCCAGGGCAAGGATGCCGGCGGTGGAAATGAACATCACCATGGTGGCGGCAGAGAGGACGGCAAACACGATCATCACCTTGCGGCTGTTCCAGCGGATGGTCAGCAGGCCGTAGAGCAGGGACCCGAAAGTGCCGCCGAGGGTGAGCATGAGGCCGCCGATGACGCCCTGGCTCTCGGTCATGCCGGCGGTGACGAGCAGCCGCGGCGTCCAGCTGTTCACGAAGTAGAACCCGAACATGGTGGCGAAGAAGGCCAGCCAGACGAGTAAGGTGGAGCGGCGGTTGCCGGCGGTGAAGAGTTCGGAGAGCTTGTTCCTGCACTGCGCAACCACGGCGGGGGCGGGGATCTCCGTCACCTCGGCCTGGCCGATCTTACGCGCGATCTTGTTGAGGCGCTCAAGGACGTTGCGGGGACGGCGGTTGGTCAGGAAATCCACCGATTCCGGCAGCAGGACCGCCAGCAGGACCAGGACAACGCCGGTGCAGATGCCGCCGAAGACGAAGACCGAGCGCCAGCCGAAGTTTGCCTGCAGGGACACCGCGGCGGCGCCGCCCAGGGTCGCGCCGATGCCGTAGCCGGCCGTGTAGATGCTGATGGCCAGACCGCGCCACCGCTTGGAGGAGTATTCGCTGGCAATCACGTTGGTGCAGGCCAGGATGCCGCCGATGCCCAGGCCCGTGACTACACGCCAGATGCCCAGCTCCATGGCCGAGTGCGCCAGGGAGGCGAGCAGCATGCCGGCGGTCGCCAGGCCCACCGAGACCAGCACCATCGGCCGGCGGCCGATCACGTCTGCGAAGGGCGCCAGACCCAGGGATCCGATGGCCATGCCGACCAGCCCGGAACTGAGCAGGATGCCCAGCTCGGCACCGCTGAGGCCGAACTCGCGGGTGACACTGTTGGCCGTGAAGGCCATGGCCAGGACGTCGAAGCCGTCGAGGGCGTTGAGGATGATGCACAGTCCGACGATCAGCCATTGGTACAGGGACATGCGGGACGCGTCGATGCGTTCTTGGAGTTGCATGGGACTACTTTCTGGAGGCCGCGGACAGTCCGGGCGGGTACAAAGTTGCGTGCCGAGAGGCAGGGTGCGCCGCTCGGGGGCCAATGCCCGCTGCCGGACCTCGTCGTCGAAGGGCCGGCGGCCGGACAACTATCTATACTGATAGCTAGATGTGGCGTGAGACACAGCGTAACTATGAACATAGTTAGTTGACAAGAGCGTTAGGAAAGTTGGACCCCGGCCGCGCCGTGGCCGGCGGACCCTATCGGAGAGGATCGGTGGCAGGTGAGCCTGCGATACGCATTGCTGGCGCTGCTGACGTCCCAGCCCCTAACGGGCTACGACGTTTTCAAGCACTTCGAACAATCCGTCGGTTACGTGTGGCATGCCCCGGACTCGCAGATCTACCCAGAACTGCGCCGGATGGAAAAGGATGGCCTCCTGCGCGGCGTCGAGGAACCCTGGGGCAAGAAGGGCAAAAAGAAGCGGTACCACATCACCCCGGAGGGGGTTGAGGCGTTCCGCGCATGGATCAACACCACGCTGGACTACACCCGAGAACGCGACCCAATCCACCTCAAGGCGGCATACCTGGAGTGGGCCGAACCGGACGCCGCCCGGGCACAGCTGCGCGCCCACATCGCGTACCACTCGTCCCGCGCGCAGCAGTGGCAGGAGATGATCGCCGCCCTGCAGGACCGGACGAACCCCATCCTGGCCGCCCGCCTCGAAACCGCCCCGGATGCCGACCGGGCCAAGATCGCCGGCTACAAGATTTTTACCTACGAGGGCATGATCGAGCGCGCCAACGCCGAGGTCCACTGGGCCGAGCGCGGCCTGGAGCTGATCGACAAGCTCAACCCTTAGGCCTTGCCACTATCTATCAACATAGTTATGCTGTGACGCAGACCACTACCTATGTAGATAGATATAGCGAAGGAATGACATGACCGCGATGATGCAGTCCGTGAGTTCAACCACCAACAAGGTGCTGGGCTACCCCCTGAACGCCTGGTACGTGGCCGCCTGGGACCACGAGGTGACCCGGAAGCCGATGTCCCGGCGGATCGCTGACCGGCCTCTCGCCCTCTATCGCACCGAGGACGGCAAGGCGGTGGCACTCGCGGACGCCTGCTGGCACCGGCTGGCCCCGCTCTCCATGGGCAAGACACTCGCTGGGGATGCCATCCAGTGCCCGTACCACGGCATCATCTACAACTCCGCCGGCCGCTGCGTCTCCATGCCGGCGCAGGAAACCATCAACCCGAGCGCCACGGTGCCGTCCTTCCCGGTGATCGAACGGTACCGGTACGTCTGGGTCTGGCTGGGCGATCCGACCCAGGCCGACCCCACCCTGGTCCCGGACATGCACCAGATGAGCTCGGAGGAATGGGCCGGCGACGGCGAGACCATCTTTGCCCCGTGCAACTTCCAACTGGTGCTGGACAACCTGATGGACCTCACGCACGAGGAGTTCGTCCACTCCTCCTCGATCGGGCAGGACGAGCTGAGCGAGTCCGATTTCAAAGTCACCCAGGAGGGCAACACCGTCACCGTGTCCCGGTGGATGCTCGACATCGATGCGCCGCCGTTCTGGCTCAAGAACATGCGCGACAAATTCCCGGGCTTCGAGGGCAGGGTGGACCGCTGGCAGATCATCACCTTCCAGTCGCCGTCGACCATCAACATCGACGTCGGCGTCGCCAAGGCAGGCACCGGGGCACCGGAAGGAGACCGCAGCCAGGGCGTAAACGGCTTCGTCATGAACACCATCTCGCCCGAAACCGCCAAGACCTGCCACTACTTCTGGGCCTTCATGCGCAACTACCGGCTCGACAGCCAGCTGATCACCACCCAGCTCCGCAACGGCGTCAACGGCGTCTTCGGCGAGGACGAGGCCATGCTCAAGGCCCAGCAGGAGGCGATCGACGCCAACCCGGACTACGAGTTCTACAACCTCAATATCGACGCCGGCGGCATGTGGGTCCGGAGGCTGATCGAGCGCCAGCTCGCCGCCGAAGGCCGGCTCATCCCCACCGTCTGACCGTCCCGGGCGGGAACCCCGGAGCCACCAAGCCCCAGCGAGAAGTTAGAAGAAAGTCATGGCAGCAAGCAACACAGAGGTCTGGCAGACCGGCACCGTCGTCGAGGCAGAGCCGGTCACCGTGGAAACACGGCGGCTGGTCCTGTCCCAGTCGCTCCCGAAGAAGGCCGAGCCCGGCTCGCACATCGACGTTATGGTCACCATCGACGGGGAACGCCACAAGCGCTCCTACTCCGTGGTCGACTGCAGCGACGACGGCCGGCAGGTGGCGATCAGCGTCTACCGGGCACCGCAATCCCGGGGCGGTTCGATCTTTATGCAGGGCCTGGGGGTCGGGGACCGGCTGGAGATCACCCAGCCGCTGCAGAACTTTCCCCTCCGGGTGGGCGCCCCGCGCTACGTGCTCCTGGCCGGCGGCATTGGCATCACAGCGATGGTCAACATGGCCCGGGTGCTGCGCAACATCAAGGCAGACTACACCCTCGTGTACGCCGGCCGCAGCCGGTCCGCCATGGCCTACCTGCCCCAGCTGGAGGGACTGCACGGCGACAAGCTCCGGGTGCACGTGGATGACGAAGGCACGGCCCTGAAGGTCGACGCGCTGCTGGACGGAGTGGACCCGGAGACAGAGCTCTACATGTGCGGGCCGATCCGGCTGATGGACGCGGTGAAGCGCGGCTGGGACGCACGCGGGCTGAGCGTGCCGAACCTGCGGTACGAGACGTTCGGCAACAGCGGCTGGTTCGACCCGGAGGAATTTGTCGTCCGCGTGCCCCGGCTGGGCGTGGAGACGACCGTCGGGCCCGGCGAGTCCATGCTGGAAGCGCTTGAGGGCGCAGGCGTGGACATGATGTTCGACTGCCGCAAGGGCGAATGCGGCCTCTGCGAAGTCCGGCTGGTGGGCCTGCAGGGCAAGGTGGACCACCGCGATGTGTTCTACAGCGAGCGCCAGCAGCATGCGGCGGCGAAGATGTGCTGCTGCGTTTCCCGGGCCGTCAGCTCCGACACCGGATCGCGGGCGGACGCAACAGGGGAACGCGCCGTCGTCACCATCGACGTGTGACTGCGGGGGCGGCCGCCCTCCTGTGACCAGTCTCACCTGCAATAATCGCCGCCTGGCTTGAGCGGGCCGGCCGGCGCTGTGCATCATAAAAAGGCAGGCAGGGGCGTCAACTCCCCCCGCCGGCACAGCCCCGTTACCCGCTTTGACGCCGCGCGTCCGAAGCGGGGCAGGGGCACCATCCTGGTGGACGCAAGGAGGCCAAACCGGTGAGCTCGCAGAGCTGCCCACGGTCTCAGGTGTTCCTGGGCTGGCCTACGGCGGCTCCGCATCGGTGCGGCGGCCGGACACCCGGATTCAGAAATGGAAGCACTGAACAATGACGTTTGAAACTGCCAACGCTGTCACCCACAAGCTCTGGGACCGCTCCACGATGCACCACGAGCTGGATGCCCTGGTCCACGACCTCTCGGTCCGGCACAACACCGCGAAGTCCGACATCGCGGTCCACGCCAGCGGCCCCAACACCTTCACGCTCAGCCTGAACGGCGCGGCCAGCCTGGATTCGGCCTCCGCCTAGCAGCACCCTTTCAACGCAGGAATGACGACGACGGCGGGAGCTTTCCCGCCGTCGTCGTCGCGTCTCCGGAAGGCTGCCGCCAGCTCAGTCCGGGCGGCTCAGCCGGCCACCGGTCAGGAGAACCTGCCCGGCCGGAAGGTGGCCAGCATAGGGTGCTTCTTCCCGCTCAGGATCTCGCCCGCGAGGAGTTCGCCGGCAATAAGGCCCAGCGTCGCCCCCGAGTGGGTGAAGGCCACGAAGCAGCCAGGCACCTGGCCGAGTTCACCAAAGACCGGTTCGCCGTCGCCGGGGATGGGCTTGTACCCGATCTTCCACGAGGCCGGCTTCAGCTCGGGATGGCCTGCGATCAGCTTGGACGCTTCATCATCAAGTTCCTGGACCACGTCGTCGGGGATGCTGAAGGAACCGTCGGTGTGTTCGGTGATGTGTTCTTCGTACCAGTCATGGTCCAGGGCAAGGGCGTTTCCGGGGTTCGGCCGCACGGCTGCCCGCGGGGTGTTCAGCACGGCCTTCAGTCCGTGGTCCACGGGCTTGGTCAGCACCAGCATGGAGACCGGGGAACCGTTGGGGATGTCGACGCCCAGGGGTGCGACGACGGCGGGTGTCGCGGCGCCGCACGCCACCAGGATGGCGTCCGCAGGGTAGGTGTCGCCGGCGGCCGTCTCCACGCCGCTTGCCCGCCCGGCAGCGACCGTGACGGAGACCTTGCCGGCATTGAGCACAAGTTCCCCGCCCAGCTCGTGGAACTCCTCCATCAGGAACTCCACCAGTTCGGGCAGGCTGACCCATCCCTCGCCGGGGTTGAAGATGGCACTCTCGGGCACGGCGGCCGGGTCGACGCCGGGAACGGCTGAAGCGAGCTGCTCGGGCGCGAGCAGTTTGGAGTTGTAGCCGACTGACGTCTCGTAGTCGTGCCGGGCTTCAGTAACCGCCCGTTGTCCTGCGGCGTTCCACATGAGGCCGCCGCCGAACTGCAGCCAGTCCCGGTCCGGATCCGCAGCGAAGAGGGTCCGGTAGCGGTCCACGCCGGCGACCCGGAGCTGGTGGTACGGGGTGGAACGTTCTCCGGCGGAGTTCAGCCAGGACAGCGAGCGGCCGGTGGCCTCGCTGGCCAGGCCGCGTTCGCTCAGGAGGATCACCGAGGCGCCTTCGCGGAGTAGGTGGACGGCGGTGGAGACACCGAGGATACCGCCGCCAATGACAGCGACGCGTTTGGTTGAGGGCGTGGAGGACATGGGTCTCCCTTTCTTTGCATCATGGGTGCTTGAATTTCGCGCGGCCCGGGCGGGCGGCGCGAGGTGTGGCTAGGCGAAAGCGCGGAGGTTTTCGATCACCCTCAGGACCTCGAGTGACTCCTCGGGGTCGACCGGCAGCGGACCCTCCCCCTGGAGCGCCGCGGCCAGCCGCGTGTAGAACTCGGGATAGGCACCCGACCGGGCAGGGACCGCCTCGTAGGTTCCGTCGACACCGAGGACCCCCCAAGAGTCCTCGGCCTCGACGCCGTAGGCCGGGTCCGACGGCGACATGCCGCCCGCCAGCGCGGGCTCCTGGCTGTCCAGACCCCACTTGGTGTACCCGGCCACGGAGCCCAGGACGTGGAAGCGCGGGCCGACCCGGGCCGCCATGCCGTTCATCCAGAGCCGTGAGCGGATCCCGGATGCGTGCAACAGGGAAACGAAGGCCTCGGTGTCGGCGCCATCCGGGTGTCCGTGGTTGGCGGTCTCCGCGTAGCTCTCCGCTACAGGGCCGAACAGCTGGACTGCCTGGTCGATCAGGTGGGCGCCGAGGTCATTGAGAATGCCGCCGCCGTCGGACGCCGTCGCAGTGTCCCGCCAGTTCCCAAACCCATCCGGCCGCCACCACTCAAAGCGCGACTCGAAGCTGCGGACCTCGCCCAGCGCTCCTTCCCGAACCAGCTCCCGGAGGGTCAGGAAGTCGGCGTCCCAACGCCGGTTCTGAAAGACCGTAAGCTGCACGCCGGCGTCAGCCGCGCGGGAGATGAGAGCGTCGCCCTGGGCCGTGCTCGTGACGAATGGCTTGTCCGCCACAACGTTCAGGCCGCGGTCCATTGCCGTTGCAGCCAGGTCGTAGTGAGTCTGCGGCGGCGTCCCGAGAACGACCAGGTCCAGGCTTCCGGCATGCGTGAACAGTGCCTCCGGCGTAGGGACGATCCGGGCGTGCGGGTAGAGCCTGGCCGCCTCCGCGGCGCGGGCCGGATCCGCCGTAACAATGACGTCCAGCGAGTAGCCGGGATGCGCTGCGATCAGCGGCGCGTGGAAGACCTTGCCGGAGACACCGAAGCCGACGACGGCGGTGCGGATGGGCTCCGCTGCGCCGCTGCCCATCAGAGCACCTCCGAGAGGAACCGCTGGAGGCGTTCGCTTTGGGGGTTGTCGAAGAGCTGGGCGGGGGTGCCGGATTCGACAACTTCGCCTTCGTCCATAAAGACGACCTGATCGGCGACTTTGCGGGCGAACCCCATCTCGTGCGTGACCACCAGCATGGTCATGCCGCGGCGGCCCAGGCCTGCCATAAGGTTCAGCACGCCCTTAACCAGTTCGGGGTCCAGCGCGCTGGTGGCCTCGTCGAAGAGCATGACTTCCGGTTCCATGGCCAGGGCGCGGGCAATTGCGACGCGCTGCTGCTGTCCGCCGGAGAGGTCCCGGGGCCGGTGGTCGGCGCGCTCGGCGAGGCCCACCTCGGCGAGGCGGCGGCGGGCACGTTCGCGCGCTTCGGCCTTCGGCATTCCCTTGACGCTCCACAGCGCCAGGGCGACGTTCTCGAGGGCGGTGTGGTCCGGAAAAAGGTTGAAGTGCTGGAAGACCATGCCGAGGCGGGCCCGCAAGAGATCCGGTTTGACCTGCAGGGCGCTCTCACCGGCCAGGAGCACGTCCCCGCTCGTGGGTTCATGCAGCCGGTTGACACCGCGGAGCAGGGTGGACTTGCCGGAGCCGGAGGGCCCGATGATGCAGGTGGTGGTGCCCGGCGCAACGTTGAGGCTGACGTTCCGGAGCACCTCGATGTCACCGTAGGCCATGGTCAGGTTTCTCAGTTCCAGGCTGGAACCGTGGAAGGTCTCGATGTCCGGCGCAGTATTGCTGGCGGTGTTGCTTGCGAGGCTCATGTGTTGCTCCCGGTGGTCAGCGGTGAGGCGGCGGCGAGTTCGTTGACTTCCTTGAGGCCGCTGCTGGGGGCGGCGGGGCGGCGTCGGCCGGTGCGGAAGCGGTTGTCGAAGTAGTTGACCAGGTGGGTAAGGGGCACCGTGACCACCAGGTAGAAGATCCCGGCCAGGACCAGCGGGGAGAGGTTGCCGGAGAGGACGGCGGCATCCTGGCCCACGCGGAACAGTTCCCGTTCGGAAACCAGCATGCCCAGGAAGTAGACCAGCGAGGAGTCCTTCACAATGGCGATGAACTGGTTGACCAGCGCGGGCAGGACCCGGCGGACACCCTGCGGGACAACCACCAGGGCCATCGATTTTGCGTAGCTCATGCCCAGCGCGCGACAGGCTTCGCCCTGTCCTTTGTCCACGCTCTGGATACCGGCGCGGAAGATCTCGCCGATGTAGGCACTGGCAATCAGGCTCAGGGCGATGATTCCCAGGGGATAGGGCGACGGGCCGAAGATCGACTGGCTGAGACGGGCGAATCCCTGGCCGATCAGCAGGATGGTCAGGATGGCCGGAAGCCCACGGAACAGGTCCGTGTAGATCCGGGCCGGGACACGGAGCCAGGCGGACGGGGATATCCCCATCACGGCGACGACCATACCGAGGGCGACACCGAGGATGGTGGCGGCGACGGAGATGATGAGGGTGTTGAGGAGTCCGACTCCCAGAAGCTGGGGCAGGACTTCGGCCATTGCGCCGAAGTCGAAGAAAGTGCGGGTGATGGTGCTTAACCAGTCCATGGTGTCTCTCAGACGTAGGTAGCTTGTGGATCCCAGGCGGGCCGCGCTGTGCGGCCCGCCCGGTCAGGTGGCAGCGGAGGGACTGCCGGAGGTGTCCGCCTTGCGGCTTACTTGCTGGACGTGGGGCTGGGTGAGGGGCTTGCCGCCTGCTCGGCCTTCGGCAGGTACTGCTTGGGCATCGGCGATCCCGGGAACCACTTCTGGTACAGCTTCTTCCAGGTGCCGTCTTCCATGGCGGCGGCCAGCCCCTTGTTCAGGGCGTCCTTGAAGGCCGTCTTGCCCTTCGCCACGGCGAACCCGGCGGGGGCGTCGAAGGACGGGATGTCCGCGGCGCTGACCAGTCCGTACTTCTCCTCGTAGGCCTTGGCTGCCTCGTAGTCCAGGAAGTGCGCGTCCACGGATCCGCTGTTCACGGCTGAAATAGCGGTGTTGTTGTCCGGGAAGCGCACCAGGCTGGCCGAGGTGAAGTTCTTGACGGCGTAGGCCTCCTGGAGCGTCCCCTGCACCACGCCGAGGCGTTTTCCGGCGAGCGCGTCAGCGTTGGCAATGCCCGAGTTCTTTGTGGTGATGACGGTCAGGTAGCCAGCCAGGTAGCCGTCGGAGAAGTCGACGGTTTGCTTGCGCTTGTCCGTGATGCCGATCGCCGCGACGCCGGCGTCGAACTGGCCGTTGGAGACGGCGGCGAGCAGCCCGGAGAAGTCCTGACCGGTAAAGACGACCTTGTCGATACCGGCGCGGTGGGCGACATCCTTGAAGAGTTCGACGTCGAAGCCGGTGAAGTTCCCCTGCGCATCGGCGAAGGTGTAGGGCTTGGAATCACCCAGGCTGGCCACGCGAATGGTGCCGGGCTCGATCAGGCCGTAGGGGTTGTCCGCCGGCGACGACGACGCGGACGAGGCTCCGCCGCAGCCGGACAGTGCGAGCACCGCGGCAACAGCAGCGGCAATGAGCGCCCCGGGGCGCAGCTTGTTTCCTGTGTTCACAGCGTTTTCCAATCGTGGGGTGGGGAGCGAGGTAGGTGGGCGGTGTGCCCCGTGGTGGGTGAGGGCCGATGCGGGTCTTGCTGAGTCCGGTCTCAGTCCCTAGGATTGAGACCGGACTCACATCGATTGCTAGAAATGTAATCGAAGCCACATGGGGCGTCAAGGGTCCGCTACGAAAGGCCGTCATGAAGAGTGATGCTTCCCGTCGCCGCGATGTCACCGTCGCCGACGTCGCGCGGGCCGCCCAGGTGTCAAAAGCCCAGGCGGCCCGTGCCCTGGGCAACTACGGCGCTGTGAGCGAGGATGTGCGCGAGCGGGTGCTGGCCGCCGCCGAGGAGCTGGACTACCGGCCCAATGAGCTGGCCCGCAGCATGAACACGGGCAAATCGCACACCATCGGGGTGGTGGTGGGCGACATCGAAAACCCCCATTTCGGCCTGGCCACCCGGGGCATCACGGACACCGCCAAGCGCAGCGGCTACAACGTCATCCTGATCAACACGGACGAGGACACGGCCGCGGAAATCGATGCCGTCAGGGTGCTGCTGGACAAGCGTGTGGACGGGTTGATCGTGGCACCGGCGTCTTCGGTCGAGACGCAACATCTGCGGCGCGTCCACGAGTCCGGCCGCCCGCTGGTCCTGCTGGACCGCAAGGCGCCCGGGCTCGACGTCGACACCGTCGCCGTCGACATGGAGGACATCTCCTATGAATCCACGAGTTACCTGATCAATGCCGGCCACCGCAGGATCGCCTTCATCTCCACGCTCCGGACGGACGAACCGTACCGTGAAGGCATGCCGCTGGACTCTTCCCAGATCTCGGACCGGCGCGCCGGGCTGCACCGTGCGTTCGTTGACGCCGGCCTGCAACCGCCGGATGACCTGATCCGCCTCAACGCCGGCGATGACGAGTCGATCCGGAAGATCACCCGCGAGCTGCTGCAGCGCCCGGACCCGGCGACGGCGATTATCGCCTCCGACGGTTTGATCGGGCTGAGTGTCGTTGAGGCTATCCAGGAGCTCGGCCTGTCGATTCCGGAGGATGTCTCCTTCCTCATGTACGACGACTTCGCTTGGACGCGGCTCACCACGCCTCCGCTCACGGTCATCGCGCAGCCCGTGTATGAGATGGGCGTAGCCGCAGCCGCGGCCCTGATCCGGCAGATGGAGGATCGGAAGGCGCCTGCGGCGGCGCCCGTGTTTACGGCGGAGCTGATCCGCCGGGGCTCCGTCGCGGCACCGGCGCCGGGTTAGACGTCGACCACGGCGTGAGCTTCCCGCCGGCCGCCGGGAGTCCGGGCCTTGAGCCGGTACATATCCTGGTCGGCGGCGATCAGCAGTGCCTTGGCCAGCTCCTGGCACTCCGCCGTCCCGGCGCCCGCCGGGACGGCGGTTTGTGCCAGGCCCACGGACATCCCCAGCCGCAGCACGGTCCCCTCAATGGTGACGGGCGCTGCAAGGCAGTCCCGGACCCGGCCGGCTACCGCTTCCAGCTCCCCCGGGTGCTCCAGCCCGGGGATCAGAACCACAAACTCGTCCCCGCTGTAACGCGTCACGGTGTCCTCGCCGCGCACGGCCCCGGCGAACATCCGCGCGACGTGCTCCAGGACCTGGTCTCCGGCCGCGTGGCCCAGGGTGTCGTTCACCTGCTTGAAGTTATCGATGTCGCAAAACAAAAGGCCCACGCTGTGCCGCTGCTCGCCGGCGCGGGCCACGGCCGCCAGCAGGCTGTCCTGGAGCTGCCGCCGGTTGGGCAGGCCGGTCAGCGGGTCATGCAGGGCCCGGTGCCGCGCTTCCTGTAGGAGCTTGGCGCGCTCCGCCTCGGCGTCCGCGAGTTGCCGGTGGGCGCTGGCCAGCTCACGCTCGTACCGCCGCCGTTCGGGGGCGGCGAAGAAGATCATCAGGTCCCGCGGCTCGCCGCCGTTGAGTGTCCGGGTGACCGAGAGCAGCACCGGCTTGCGATGCCCGTCCGGCCCCAGCAGTGCGATCGAAAGTTCGGCCAGGTGGCCGTCGCGTTCCAGCTTCGGCCCGGCATGCGTACGGTACATCAGCCGGTCGCCGGCCGGCAGCAGGTCCAGCAGGCGGGTGCCCTCGAGGGCGTCGACGCCGGTCCAGGCGCACATGGTGGCGTTCGCGGCCAGAATGGTCCCGTCCCGGCCGGCTACGACGTAGCCGGCCGGCGCCTGGTGGAAAAGCTGCCCGTAGTCGACGGCCTGGGTCCTCTGGCTCATCGCTGCTTCAGGTATTCGAGGATGGCGGTGGCGGTTTCCTCCGGCGCGCTGCTTTGCGGGAAGTGGCCGGTGGCCGCCAGCCGCACCAAGGTGCTGGCCGGCAGTTCCCGGTGCAGGTAGGTGCCCACGTGGTCCGGCGTGACAACGTCGTCGGTGCTTTGCAGGACCAGCGCGGGGATGGTCACATCGGGCAGCAGGTGCCGAACGTCGGAGAGGAACGCCACCCGGGCGAAGTCGCGGGCGACCCGCGGGCTGATCCGGCCGAAGCTGCCCTGGATTTCGCGGTCCAGCTCGGGCGCGTGGGGCGCGTTCATGTAGACCGGTGCCATCTGCTCGGCCCAGACGAGGTAATTGGCGTCCAGGGATTCGAAGACGTCGTCGAGGTCTTCGCGGGTGAACCCTCCCACGTACCCCTCCCCGGGGTGGTCGAGGTAGCTGGGCGACGCAGTGAGCAGGACGAGACGGTCGAAGCGGCGACCCTGGTCGCGGGAGGCGGCGCTGACCGCCATCATGGACCCGACGCTGTGGCCGATCAGGGTGGCGTGCTCCAGCCCGAGTTCCGCGCAGACTTCCATCAGGTCATCGACGTAGGGGTCGAGCGCGGAATAGGTGGCCGAATCGTAGGCGGACTGGTCCGATCCCCCGGATCCCACGTGGTCCAGCAGGACCACCCGGTAGCGGTCGGTGAACCAGGGCAGGACCCTGCCCCACGTGCTCTGGTCGGTGCCAAAACCATGGGCGAACACCAGGACCGGGCCGTCTTCGGGCCCGTACACGTGCACGTTGTTGCGTGCTGCTACCCCAGACGCCATCTGCCAACCCAACCTTTTCACTTCAGCCGCTAGAACCCGCCGATCTTTCCCGGCGGCGGCCCGCGCCTTCGCGGGTCCGGTCCGGACAATCCGCCGGCAGCTTCCTGCTCGTGAATTCAGCTGGGGCCGTTTGCGGAACGTAGCCGTGCCACGGCTCTTCGACTGGCTGGCTCCCATGATAGCCCGGCAGCGTGCCGGGCCGATGCCGCATCGCCGCAGGTCATACGGTGGGAGCGGCGCAGGAGCGCGGGTTCCGGAGCGTCAACGTGCGGAGTTGGGCACGCGCTTTACTGCTTCACTTCGAAGCGAGATCCACAAGTCGGTGAGTTATGGACGCCGTGGACTCGTATAGTTCCCTGTAAAGCCCGTATAGAGCGTGGTACCTGGCCGACAATTCTTCGCGGGGCCGGGTTACAGCGACGATTGGATTCCAGTCGTGTATGTCTACCGCGTCCAGAGAGCCGGCGGCCAGGAAGGCGGACCCAAAGCTCGCCCCGATCGTTACGAGAGGTATGTGCTGCTCCAGCCCCGTGACGTCGGAGACGATCTGGGTCCACAAGCCCCCTTTAGTACCGCCGCCGACGGCAATAGTGCGGCGCACGGATCCCCCCAGATTTTCGAGTTCCTGAATATTGTGTCGGACTCCGAAGGCTGTTGCCTCCAACGTCGCACGGTACAGGTCGCCACGGTTGTGGTTTAGATTCAGTCCCGCAAGGAGGCCGCGGGCTTCCGGGTCCGCGACGGGTGTGCGCTCCCCTGCGAAGTACGGAAGCATGAGCAAGCCGTTCGCGCCCGGCCCAGATTTATTCGCCTCGTCAAGCAGGACCGAGTAGTCAGGCGAACCGAGGAGGGTCCGAAGCCACGTTGTGATGGCACCGGATGTTGCCATACCGCCAGCAAGATTGTAGGTACCCGGCAGCACGCCGACCGTGCCCCATAGACAGGACGAGGTTGCTCGTTCCTGGAGCGTGCTTATCAGGAACATCGTCGTGCCATACATCACCATCAGGTCGCCGGGGCGTTGTGCTCCCACGCTTACGGCTTCCGCCCAAGCATCGATAGTTCCACCGATAACCGGCACGCCTTCCGGTATGCCGGTAGTTTTCGCTGCTTCCCCGGTTATGTAACCAACGACGTCACCCGGCCAGACGAGACGGGGCAGCTCGATAGATTGAATCAGCGGTTCGGCATAGGGCCTGTACCAGCCGTGTGCCGACGTGTCGTACATGGGAGTGCATTGGCTTGCTGAGTGGTGGTCGAGAACGTACTCACCTGTCAACTTGTGGACCAGCCAAGAACTCGGCATGAAGAGCATTCGCGCCTTGGACGCCACGTCTGGTTCATGTTCGGAGAGCCATGCGAGTTTTGGGCCTACGGCCTGTGAGGAGAGGGCCGATCCGCACCGTTCGACGATCGATTGCTCGCCGAAAGCGCGGTTCAGATCGTCGATCTGCCTAACGGCCCGTGAATCGATTCCGTAGAGGATTGCCGGCCGGAGCGCTTTGGCCTGCTGATCCGCGACCAGAACGCATGGCCCCATGCCACTTACCCCGACCCCGACTATCCGGACGTCCTCCGCAGCTGTAAGTTCCCTGGAAATCTCCACGGCTTCCCGCCACCAGATGGCGGAGTCCATCTCCACGCGGCCCGGCGATGGGCGGGCAACGTCGTGGTCGCGTACTGCAGTTGCATGAATCTTGCCACTGAAATCTACCAGCACCCCCTTGCTACTGGACGTGCCAATATCGATGCCCAGCACAACTTCTCGCATCTTTCCTCACATTCAGAGCCCACCCCTTGGGGGCGGGTCGTTTGATAGTCACACTTCGACGGAAGTCCGACCGTGAATTTCAGGAAATGACGCTCGTCGTTCCACCGGCTAGGCCGGCCGGTCAGTGATGACCGGCCGGTGGACTGCCGCCCCCAGGGCCCCTCCGTCATCCGTCTGCGGGAACGGGGGCTCAGTGCCCTCCTTCGATTGAACGCCCCTCGGTGTCTAGGTGATCTCGCCAAGACCTCTTGGCCTTCCAACCAAGCATGCGTTCGGCCTTTGCGCATGAGATACCGGACGAGTCCACGCGGCTTAGCTCCCGGAGCTCAATCTGATCTCCGTAGTACTCCTTTAGAACACTTGCGAAGTCCCTCCCACCTACGTTGTCGGGGTTAGCGATATAAAAGACCTCGTGGCCTGGGATATTCGATTCGACGGCCAACACAATTGCGTCCGCGAGATCCTCCGAGTCGACGTAACTCCAAAGGTTTGGGCTCAGTTTTCCTGCGTCGCGGACCTGTGCGCCCAGGTTCCTTTCATAGTTTCCGGGGTGCTGGACGTGACTTGGCCGAATCGAAATACAGCGCATGTCGCTTCGGCGAACCGCGGCGTCGCAAAGTTCTTCGCCGAAGAGTTTGGAGAGAGCATACGGATCCTGCGGCCGGATCGGGTGATTCTCGTCGACCGGCGCGTAATCCGGAAGGACTGGGCGTTCGGGAAAGAAGAACCCCGGCACGGTCTCGCTGGAGATATTCACGAAAACCTTGACGCCAGCGCGGACGGACGCCTCAATCATGTTGAAAGTGCCCATGATGTTGTTCTGGAAGACGACGTGTGCAGGGTTGTGTGTGGGCTCCGGAATCGCGCCGGCGTGGACCACTGCGTCGAATCCTCGAACCATTCCGTAGACCTGCCCCGCATCCGTCAGGTCAGCTTGCTGATAGTCGGGTTCGCCGGGAAGAATCCGGTCAAAAGCATGACGTCCAAGATCGGAGCCAGTGACATCATGTCCGGCTGAGATGAGGGCACGAACAACAGCGGTGCCCACCTTTCCGCGGGACCCAGTTACGAGGACTTTCATCTTTGCTACTCCTATGTATTGTGCTCCGTCGGCGGGCCACCTTACGGGCCCGCCGACTGGCCAGGTCGGCCGCTCTCAGCCGTTGCAGGGGGAAGATTGATCCGGCTGACAGCTGTGAGCTAACTTTCGTCGATATCTATGAACGGGCGGGCACGCTGGCGGTGCGCCACGCTTCAAGGAAACGCCACATCGCGGTCGCTCCCGGATCTTGCAGGCCGATGCTGCGCTCCTGGAGCCAAGCGGCACGGCCTCGGCGTGAACGCAACGAACGCGTCTCAACGACGGCCTTCTCTGCCGCGGCGATGGCGGCATCCAGCCCGGTTGATCCGCTTCGGCTGACGTCTAAGGCGTCGGCGGCAGGCATGATGGCATCGACGATTGTCTTATCACCAAGCTGTGTCTTGCCCCGCTGCGCAATGTTGTCCCCAGCAGCGCGGACAAAGCGTGCCGCCGCAACGATGTCCACATCCTCAACGTCTTTCCAGACCTTGGATCCGGCGAGCAAGCCTCCGGCCACGAGCGCGGCCATGGTGGACGGGTTCGCGTTGGCGAAAGCCTTGGCGCAGGCCCTGGCAATCTCCGAAGGGTTGGCACTTTCCGGGAGGTCGGCTAAAGCGTCAATTACCGCGCCGGCGCCGAGGGTGATCGTAATACCAAGGTCGCCGTCCCCCAAGGCCTGGTCCAGATCGCGCAGTTCATCCGCGTACTTAACGACCTCCCTGAGGCTTCCTTGGATCTGTTCAATGAGCTGTGTCGAGTGCATGCTTTAGACCTCCAGGAAGAAGGGTGAAGCGGCCGGTGCTTCAAGCAGCGACAGCCGTTCGTCGTTGAGTTTAAGGAGCGAGATGGACGCGCCTGCCATCTCCAGGCTCGTGGCATATTCGCCGATGTAGTTCTTGCTGATCGAAACACCGTGGCCGGAGAGAAGCTGGTGCGCACGCCTGTACATGACGTAGAGCTCCTCCAGTGGAGTTGCGCCCATCCCGTTCACGAGAATGGCAACGCGGTCGCCCTCGGTGAGGTCTAGGTCTTCGATCAAAGCCGTAACCAGACGGTCGGTGATGGCATCGGCGGGTTCGAGCGCCCCACGGTGGATACCTGGCTCACCATGGATCCCGATTCCGATTTCCATCTCTCCGTCAGGAAGGTCAAAGCTCAAGGAACCAGTAGTCGGGAGGATGGTGGGTGACAGTCCGATCCCCATGGTCGCCGTATTGTCGACGATGTCCTCAGCAACGGCTGCCACCTCGTCAAGGCTGTCTCCGCGCTCGGCCGCTGCGCCGGCTGCCTTGTAGGCAAAGATCAGTCCAGCGACCCCTCGGCGTTCCAAGCGATTTTCTTTGGGCTGGCTGGCCACGTCGTCGCGGCCCATAACGGTCCGCGTCTCGATGTCTTCAAGTTCCGCCAGATCGGCCGCCAGATCGAAATTAAACACGTCGCCGCCATAATTCCCATACAGGTAAAGGACGCCGGCGCCCCCACTGACGGCCTTTGTTGCCTCAAAACACTGCTGCGAGCTGGGCGAACTAAAGACGTTTCCGATCGCAACCCCTGAGCAAAGCCCTTGGCCTACGTAGCCCTTGAACAGCGGCAGATGGCCAGACCCCCCTCCGGTGACAATCCCGACTTTGCCTGCAACCGGCGCATCTGCGCGGACAAGAATGCGGGGATCGTCGCCGGGGGTCTTCAACTTGTCAGGGTGTGCGAGGAGGATTCCTTCGATCATCTCGTTGACGAAGTCCTCAGGCTTATTAATGATCTTCTTCACGGTTTTCTTTCTGTTGACGCATGGGAGGTTGTTGGGCGGGCACTGCAGAAAGCATGGTTGGCAGCCGGGGTCCGGAACAGAGCCCTATCCCGGCTGGACCGCAGCTTGAGGCAATCGCCGGCGGCGACGCCACCGGATCTGCTCAAAGGCCATCGCTGCCACGAGGATCACACCCTGGGCGATCGCGTACTGGTAGGAGGAGAGTCTTAGCGCGGTGAAGCCGCTGGACACAATCTGCAAAGTAAGCGTCGCCAGCACGACGCCGAAGACGGTGGCGAACCCGCCGTTGGGGTTCGTACCACCGAGCACCGCTATGACGATGACCAGGAGAACGTAGGAAGCTCCATAGTCGGCCGACGCGGTGGGGTTGCGGGCGATGAAAAACACCCCCGCGAGGCCGCTGAGGAGACCGGTCAGAACGTACGTGCTCATAAGAGTCTTCTGCCTGCCTATGCCTGAGTAACGAGCCGCCGTTGGGTTGGCGCCCTGGAGCTGAATTCTTAGCCCAAGAGGGGTTCGATTGACGATGATGCCGACCGCAATGGCCAGAAGAATGAACACGAAGAAAAGGGTTGGAATCCCGCCTAAGGTCGAGGCCCCAATGGCTGTTAGGGCGGCGGGTGTACCGTTCAAGGTCTTGCCGCCGGTCCAGGCAACAGCGATTCCATTGAAGATCTGTAGGGTGCCCAGAGTTGCAAGAATCGGCGTGATACCCAGGACTGAGATCAGGAGCCCGTTGACGCAACCGGCCGCCGCCCCGACGGCGATGCCGACGAGGACAATAAGTGGGAAAGATTGCTCGGCAAGGGCCGGATCGCTTGCGGATACGGCCGTGTACATTGTCGACATTGTGATGGCTGCAAGGTTGGCCGTTGCCACCAGCGACAGGTCGATTCCGCCGGTAAGCATTGCCAGCATCATCGCGACCGCAAGCACCCCGATTTCGGGTGAATTCAGCGCGATGTTGCGCAGGTTGGTGCCGCTGAGGAATACCGACGGCTTCAGTACTGCGAAGATGGCGAACGCAACGAGGAGTAGAGCCAGCATCCGCTTGACCCCGCCTTGCAGACCCGCCATTCCCAACGTGCGGGTCCAGGCAGAGTCGAGTGAGTCATTTAGGCGGCCAAGGGATTTTACTTGGGGACCTGCGTTTTTCATGCTGCGACCTCCTGCGTCTGAGGGACCTCATCGAGGATGCGGGCTTGGGTAGTACGGCGTGATGCCAGTGCCTGGATGCCCACACCCACCAGCAGCAGAACACCCACAGCCGTTCGCTGCCAAGCGCTCGGCACCCCCGCGAGAATGAGGCTGTTATAGATCACTTGGACCAGGAGAACGCCCAGCGTAGTTCCAAGAACCGAGCCGCGGCCGCCGAAGATCGACGCTCCGCCGAGGACAACCGCGGCAATGATGTCGAGTTCGCTGCCGACAAGGATCTGCGGGCTGGCGCTGCGTCCCATGATGACGTAGATCAATCCGCCCACCGCGGCCATGGCGCCGGCCACTACATAGACGATCATCTGTGTGCGAACCACGCGGATTCCGGCGCGACGAGCGGCCTCCACATCCCCGCCGATGGCGTAGATGCTTCGTCCGAACATCGTGCTCCTGAGAACCCACGCGAGGCCGAGTGCCAGAAGCACCGCGGGGACGACTAAGACATGCAGATAGGCGCTTCCGCTTGCGGTGTCGACTTCCACGAGGTTAGACGTGGAGATTTGCGCCATTGACGTCGGCAAATCAGCTATGTAGCGGGAGCCGACATATGTGAGCAGCGCACCCTTGAAAATGCCTTGGGTACCAAGCGTGACGATGAGCGTCGGCAACCTGAACTTCGCTATGAGGAACCCGTTGATAGCGCCCAGCGAGGCGCCCATCAGCAACGCAAGAACGAAAACTCCCACGAGTCCGAAGTCCGGCATTCCTGTCTCGAGCGCCCGCACCGTGGTGTAGGCCGCAAAAACCGCTATAGCAGCAAACGAGACGTCTATGCCACCGGAGATGATGACCATAAGGACGCCTAGGGCAAAAATCAGAGGCACGATGGAGCTGCGAAGAATGCTGAAGGCCGTCGGTAAGGTGAAGAACACCGGATTGGCTATGGACATGGCCACAATGAGTGCCAGGAGGACTACTGCGAGGACGCCTTCATTGTTGGGGCCCCGGAGTCGCCGGAGCCTCGCCGAAGTTCCCGGCTTGGTGTCGCTCATGCAGCCACCTTCTCTCGGATAGTGTCCACGGCGACATCGTCGCCTTCGAGGACTTCAACAACCCTGCCGTGCCGTACGACAAGTACACGATGGCAACAAGCCACAAGCTCGGGCGCGTCGTCCGAGATCACGATGATGCCCATGCCGTCCGCAGCCTCGGCTCGTAGAATGCTGAGAATCTCCGCTTTTGATCCGATGTCAACACCAACGGTTGGACCGTTGAGCATCAAAATGCGAGGCCTGCGTGCAAGCCACTTGGCGAGCACTACCCGTTGCGCGTTGCCGCCTGAGAGGGTGCGGACCGGGGACTGAACGTTTGGAGCCTTGACCCGCAACCGCTCAAAGAGCCGTTGGATGGTCTGCCGTACGGCACGCAGGTCGAGGGTTCCCAGACGGGTCGTATGCTCGGCCGGCGAACCGGCAATAATATTGTCCGCGATCGACTTGTCCATAAAGAGCCCCTGGGTGAGGCGGTCCTCGGGCACGTAGCCAATGCCCGCCTCGATTGCGTCCTTGATGGAGCGGATGCGTACCTCTTTGCCGTCAATCCTTACGGTGCCGGAGTCGTGCGGCACCGCACCGAAGAGCGATTCAGCGATTTCGGTGCGGCCCGAACCAAGAAGCCCGGTCACCCCAAGAATCTCGCCCCGCCGAAGGCTGAACGAGACGTCCTCGTAGGCTCCCCGCAGTCCGAGCCCCGCGAGTTCCAGGACGACGTCGGTTCTCGGATCCAGCTGGCTTACATGGCGCGTCTCGTCAAGTTCGCGTCCTGTCATGTGGAGCGCGATCGTCGACGGATCCAAGGTTGAGGCAGGACTCGTAACGACGTTCCTGCCCGAACGCAGGATCGCAACGCGCTGGGAGATCTTCAAAACCTCATCCAGTTTGTGCGAAACGAAAATGAGCGCCACTCCTTTGGCACGCAATCGCTCTACAATTTCGAAGAGCCTGTCCACCTCGGAGTGGGTGAGTGCAGTGGTCGGCTCGTCCATAATCAGCACCCGCGCATCACTGACGAGCGCGCGGCAGATCGCAGTCAGTTGCTTGTCGGCGACTGAGAGCTTCTCCACGTCGGCATCGAGGTCAAGGTGCAAGCCCAAATCGTGGACGATGGCCTGCGCTTTGGGACGTGCGCGCCGGGAACTATGAAGCCGATGACGGCTCGCCACTGCCGAGGTCAGGACAATATTCTCGGCGACAGTGAGGTTCGGGAACAAGGAGAAATCCTGGTAGATGACCTGGATTCCGCTCTTGATCGCGGTGGTCGGGTCCATCGAAGAATATGAGGTTCCATCAACGATGATGTCGCCGGAGTCCGGCGTCTCGGCTCCGGAAATTATTTTGATTAGGGTGGACTTCCCACAGCCGTTCTCACCGGCGAGGCAAAGGACTTCACCAGCCCGCAGATCGAGCGATACATCGCTCAGTGCAGCAACGCCGCCAAATGTCTTGACAATGTTCCGCACTTCGAGCACAGGCGAAGGCGGCCCCTGGAGGGCAGTACTTGTCATATCGGAACCCTTTCAGGAGGGCGTGGGGCGCTATACGATCCGCCCCACGCCCCGGACTATCAGAAGTTGTACTGCTTTGCGGATTCGGCATCCGCCTCGATAGAAGCATCGCCCAGGAATACGTTGTCGTAGCCCTCGAGCTTCTTCAGGCTGTTGTAGCCCTTAATGCCGAGATCAGTGCCCGTTTCGATCTTTCCTCCGGTGGCAAGGATGCGGGCGATCTCAAGCTGAGCCTCCCCGGCCAACGCGGGATCCCAGAAGAAGATCTTGTCGATTCCGCCGGTTGCGAGATACTTGCTCGCCGCGGACGGAATCGACGTTCCCATGACGCAGATGTCCTTTGCCTTGCCGGCTTCCTCGACGGCGCGGGCAATGCCCGGAACGTCATTTCCGGCGGACCCCTCGAAGCCCTTGATGTTCGGGTGCTTGGCGAGAATCTCCTTGGCCTTCTGGTACGCCGCAGCCTCGTTGTCCGTGCTTTCAATCGGATCCTCGACGCGCTTCATGTCGGGGAAGTTCGACTTCTGGTAATCAAAGGCGGCGCCGACCCACTCCATGTGCGTCTTGGCCGTAAGTCCGCCAACGAACTGCACGTACTCGCCCTTGCCTTCCATGCACGTACCCAAACTCTTCATGATCTTCTGGCCGTACACCTTGTTGTCGAACGCCTCAATATCGATGTCGACATTCTTGATGCCCGTGGCCTCGTGCGCGACCGTGATGATGCCCTTGGCCTTGGCCTGGGCCAGAACATTTGCAACGGCTTCAGGCGAGTTCGGCACCACGGTGATGGCCGTCGGCTTCTGCGCCACAAGATCCTGAATGATTTTGATCTGTTTCTCCGGGCTGACGTCATCGCCGCCTTCGGTTCGTGTGTCGATGCCGGTGCGCTTGCCGTAGCTCTGCACGCCTTCATCCATCCGGTCGAACCATGCGATGCCCTTGAGTTTTACTACGGTCACCATGGTCATATCAGACGCTTTGGTGTCGCCGTTCGCGCCGGGCGCTGCCGTGGCGGAGGCCCCATCATTCACGGAGCCGCAGCCCGTCATGAGAACGGCTGAGAGGCCGGCGGCGAAAAACGCTGATGTACGCAAAAGCTTCATCAATTCACTCCTTTGTGATCACGCATTGCGGATGCCTGAATCCGCGCATCGGTTTCTCCGATCTGTGCATACGCTAGGTCATATTCGCGCAGGTGTCGAGAGATTCGTGCAAAATTGCCAAGATCCGCGCGAATATTGCGCGAAATCGTGCGTCGGTCTACCCTTTAGCTCAGACCTAAGAAAGGGGCCCGATGTCGCGCCGCCAGGAGATCGTCGAGCTC
Source organism: Arthrobacter sp. SD1074B (assembly GCF_056780195.1). Lineage (NCBI taxonomy): Bacteria > Bacillati > Actinomycetota > Actinomycetes > Micrococcales > Micrococcaceae > Arthrobacter > Arthrobacter sp. SD1074B. The sequence goes on from NZ_JBRAZT010000001.1 coordinate 3,456,494, forward strand.
ATAGAGGAGCACGGCTTCCAGAGCGTCACCACGCTCGCCCGCAAGTACGGGGTGGACGGATCCACGATTCGCAGGGATCTGGAGCGTCTCGCCGAAGAAAAAAAGATCAGGCGAACCCACGGTGGGGCTGCGCCCCTAGAGCCCGCTAACCCAGCGAGAATGCCCGAGCTTCAGTCCCGGGAAAAGGAAGCAATCGGGGCTGCCACTGCGGACAGAATCCTTGAAAACCAAACGGTGCTTCTGGACAGCGGGACGACTTGCCTAGAGGTCGCGAAGCACCTCAACCATTCGCGACTGACTGTGGTTACCCACGACCTGCTGGTAGGGATAGAGGTTTCGCGTAAGCCTCGTATCAATCTGGTATTCATTGGCGGCGAACTCCTTCCCGGCAGCACTTCCATGTGGGGCCCGGCATCCTTGCAACAGCTTGAGAACATGAGGGTAAACGTTGCCGTTTTCGGCGCGGGCGCCGTGATGGACGACGGAATCTATGCAAGCTCTAGCTATTCGATAGAGCTCAAGCGCAAGATGCGCTCGGTGGCAGGCGAGGCGTTCTTTGTTGCAGATAGCTCGAAATTCGGCCGCGAAGCACTGTTTAAGGTCTTTGGGTTTGAGGACTTCACCGCGGGAATCACCGACGACGGAATCGATCCGATTCGGGCCGCGCATTGGCCGATTCCGCTGATTCGGGCGCCGATAGCGCCCAACCCGGGACGTCGCGCGTAGCTGCTCGGCCGCCGGCGACTGGCGCCTTCCAACGACCGAACGTGGAGCCATCAGCCCGCCCCTTCCACCTCCCAGTCGTTGACATCGGCGGGACGCGCGACGACGTCGGCGGCACCGTCACGCAACATGGACAAACATGCCGGCCGCACGGGCGGGCAGCCCTGCGTTGGACGGGTCTGCCGCGTAGTCTTCCTGGCGCCTGCGCAGGCGTCCACGTACCGAGACTTCGGTAAAACAAGCGAGGACAGCGGCCCAGAGCTCTTCAAGGGTCTGGCATTGCGTTGAGGCCCCCGAAGGGCCCGTCATCATCCAGCCCTCTTTCAGCGCGGTCACCCTGGGGGCTCCCGGCAGGCCCTGGCACACACTGTTGATGGTGGCTGCGACAATCAGGTTCTGCCGCATCGTCCTGACCGGTCCCAGGACGGGATCGGGCACAACGGTTCGTCCGCAGGCGCCGCACATGTGGCCTTCCTTCCTAGGGCATCACGTCGCCGGAATTTGGCCCCAGGGTCTGCCCCACAAAGAGGTTTCCCCCTGGGTCGCTGGCCAGCAGGAGAGCCGTGGGCGCCACCTCCGCCGGCTTTCCGAAGCGCCCCAGCGGAAGCTCCGCCCGTTTGGCCGCCTTCCAGTCTTCCGAGATCCCGTCAACCAGCGGAGTTTCTATCGGACCCGGAGCAATGCTGTTGACCAGCACGTTGTCGCCGGCGGTTTCCAGAGCCAGGGCTTTGGTCAGCCCCACCACCCCGGCTTTGGCGGCGCTGTAGTGGCTGAGCCCGGTGCCGCCCTTGATGGCCAGCTGGGAGGCGATGTTGATGATGCGGCCCCACTTCTGCTGCCGCATCTCCCCCACCACCTCCCGGCAGCAAAGGAAAACGCCGGTCAGGTCAACGGAAATTGTCTCGTTCCACATGGCCAGGGTCATGTCCTCCAGCCGCGATTCGGTCAGCAGGCCCGCGCTGTTGACGAGGATGTCGATCCTGCCCAGCTGATCCCGTGCGGTCGCGAAGGCGGCTTTTACGCTCGCTTCGTCGGAGACGTCGACGGCGATGGTTCCCGCCGCGCCGGACCGGTCCAGGACTGCCACTCTGTCGCCGTTGGCGGTGAAGGCCTCGGCGATGGCCTTGCCGATGCCGCTGGCCCCGCCCGTGACCACCACAGCCCGGCCCGACTGGTGAGGGGAGGTGTCAGTGTTGTTCATTCGTTCCTTCCAGCGCTTCTCAGGCACGCATCTTTATAGTGAGGCCACCGTCGACTATCAGCGACTGGCCGGTGACGTAGGCGGCGTCATCGGAGGTCAGGAATCCGATCACGCTGGCAACCTCCTCGGGCCGGCCGACGCGCCCCCAGGGAATGTCCCGCCCGGCGCGCTGCAGGCCTTCGGGCCCCAGCGAGTTCACCGGGTCCAGTGACTGCGGCGTCTCGATGAGCCCGGGAATGACGGCGTTGGCGCGGATGCCACGCGGTCCCAGCTCTGCGGCCACGCTGCGGATCAGCCCGAGCACCCCGGCCTTGGCGGCCGCGTAGTGGGCATGCTCCTCCCACCCGTAAACACCGCCGGCGATTGAGGACACGGCAACCATGGCGCCGCCCTCGGTCATCCTCGCGGACCCCGCCCGGAGGGTCCGCAGCACTCCGGTGAGGTCGACGTCGAGCATGTCGTCCCAGCGCTCGTCGGTCATCTCGCCCAGGGGCGAGTTGCGCAGGACCCCGGCGTTCGCCACCGCATAGTCCAGCCGGCCGAATTCGTCGACGGCGCGTCCGGCGAACGCATCGACCGACGGGGTGCTGCGGACATCCACTTCGTGGATCACCGCCTGGCCCCCCGCCTCCTTCACCAGGCGCAGGGTTTCCTCCGGGTCGTGGGGATCCCCCGGGAAGGTGCCGATCACCGAGCGCACGCCATGCTTGGCGTAGTGGACGGCGAGCGCGCGGCCGATTCCGCTGGCGGCCCCGGTGATCACCGCCACCTTCACATCCCCGGTCACGCGTCGACCTCGTGCGGGTGGTCCTCGAGCAGGGCCTCAGCCGGCGGCTTGGCAGCGATCATCAGGAGCCCGGAAACCAGCGTGCCAAGGGCACCCACCCAGACTGCTGCGGTGCCGGTCCCACTGCCGGCGGCAATCGCGGTGAAGATTGCCCCGCCGATGATGGTGCCCGGCTGGCTCATCGCACCGATGAAGGCGGTGCCGGTGGCGCGGCAGCTGACGGGGTAGCACTCCGCCATGAAGTACTGGATTGCGGCGTAGGGTCCGACGAGGAAGAACAGGCCGGCACCGTAGGTGAGGATGATCATGAACGGGCTGGTGGCGATGGGGCTCAGCATGACGGTGAAGGAAATGCCGGAGAGGATCCAGCCACCGATGATGGTCCGTTTGCGGCCGATCTTGTCCCCGAGCCAGCCGTGGAACACGTAGCCGAAGTAGGCCAGCAGGTTGATCACAATGAGCATCCAGAAGGCGTCGGAGAGTTCCACGCCTTTCGCGTTCTTCAGGACTGAACTGCCCAGCACGCTGAAAATGGTGATGCCGAAGAAGTTCACGATCCAGGCCAGGGAGAACACGATGGTGTTGCGGCGCAGGTGGGGTTCCCAGATGCGCTTCAGCGGGGCCGCGGACGAGTGCTCGACGCCGTAGGCGTGGGCCAGGGCGTGGGCTTCGTCCGAGTTGCCGGTCTTTTCGAGCTCGGTCAGCTTGTGGTGCAGTTCGAACTGGGGTGTCTCCTTGAGCTTCTTGGCGATCACCCAGACGATGATGGCGGCCGGGAGGGTGGCCATCAGGTACAGGGCGCGCCAGCCGAGCGAGGGCAGGAAGGCGAGCGCCAGGGCACTGGCGAGCAGGAAGCCGAGCGGCCAGCCGCCCTGGATGAAGGAGTAATGGAAGCCGGGGCGCTTGCGCTTATCGGCGACCTCGGTGACCTGGTAGACCTCGTTCATGTAGGTCGCGTTGACGGCCTGCTCCGAAAATCCGAGCCCGCCGAAGGAACGGACCAGCACGAGCAGCCCGTTGCTCAGGAACGGGATTCCGGTCGGAATCAGCGCCGTCACGCCGGACACGACGGCCGTGCCGCCAATGGTCACCATCATGCCTTTGCGGCGGCCGAGCCTGTCGATAACGGGGCCGATGCCGAAGCAGACGATCGCGGTGCCGACGGCGATCCAGGTGTTGATGGCGTAGGCCTCGGGCGCTGTCCAGCCGAACTCCTGCTGCATGGCCGGCAGCAAGGTGCCGAAGAGGCCGTAGTCGAAAACGGCGACGGTCCAGGCCAGCAGGGCCAGGACGGTCGAGATGCTGGTGTTCCGCTTGGAAAAGACCGGGAAGCGCCGCTTCTCGTCCGGCCGGGGGCTGGTCAAGTCGACGGCGGGTTCGTGGATGCTCATGACTGGTTTTCCTTTCGGGGGCTGCGGGCGAGGAAGGAGTCCGCGATCTGGTCGAACTTGAGCCAGCTGACGCCTTCATGGGAGTTGATGTGTTCGATGAGGCGTTCGAGCATGAGCAGGACCTGGGGCCGGCCCGAGACGTCCGGGTGGATGGTCATGGTGAAGACGGCCTGGTCCATCTCCCGGTACACCCAGTCGAACTGGTCGCGCCACATCTGCTCGATGTCGCGGGGGCTGACAAAGCCGTGCGAGTTCGGGGACGCCTTGATGAACATCATCGGAGGCAGGTCATCGAGGTACCAGTTGGCCGGAATCTCGACCAGGTCCGTTTCCTTGCCGCGGACCAGCGGCTCCATCCAGGTTTCGGCGTCCTTGGTGTAGTCGATCTTTTTCCAGCTGTCGCCGACCCGGACGTAGTAGGGCTCGAAGTCGCGGTGCATGAGGGAGTGGTCGTACTTGATCCCGCGTTCGAGGAGAATCTCGTTGGTAACCTGCGAGAACTCCCACCAGGGAGCGACGTAGCCCGTGGGGCGGCGGCCGGAGACTTTTTCGATGAGTTCGATCGACCGGTCAAGGATGGCCGTCTCCTGCTCCCGGGTCATGGCGATGGGGTTCTCGTGTGAGTAACCGTGCACGCCGATTTCATGTCCGGCGTCCACGATCATCCGGGTCAGGTCCGGGAACGTCTCGATCGAGTGGCCCGGGACGAACCAAGTGGCCGGCAGCCCGTACTTTTCGAAGAGGCGGATGAGGCGGGGGCCGCCGACCTCACCGCTGAACAGACCGCGGGAGATGTCACACGGAGAGTCTTCGCCTCCGTAGGAGCCGAGCATTCCGGCAACGGCGTCCACGTCGACGCCGAATGCGACTTGGATGTCCTTAGTCATGAGATCAACCTTTCACTGGGCTTTTTGTTGGAGTTGCGGTGCTGAGGTACTGGCTTCGGGTGGGTCGGGGGCCGGAGCCCTGCCGCGCAGGGCGAAGACTTCCGCGATGCGGTCCGCTGGCGCGCCAAGGCGGAGCAGCAGGCTGAGGAGGACCAGCGACTGGGAGGGACGGAGCAGCCCGGAGGATACGGCGCCCGCCGCGCGCAGATCGTCGCCGCCGCCGTCGCCATATATCGGCACGACGGCGCCGGCCTCCACCCGGGTGCTCGTCACCACCACGACACCGGCCGCGGTGGCCCCGGCGACCTCCCGGCAGATCTCGCGGTTGGCGTTGCCCGTTCCCGTCCCCTGGAGGACAATCCCCGCCGCCCCGGCCTGGAGGGAACTTCGCAGCAGGGTGGCGTCCGCCCCGGGGTAGGCGGCAATGAGGTCCACGCGGGGCGACCCTGCCCCGGCGCCAGGCAACGGCAGCGCCTCAACCGGGGGCCGCGCCGCCGTGAGGCTGACTTCACCCGCTTCGCTGACCGATCCGGCCGTACCGAAATCCGGATTGGCAAAGGCTTCGGGTTTGGTGGTGTGGCACTTCCGCACCCCGGCCGCAGGGAAGATTGTCCCGGCAAAGGCCAGGAGCACCCCCTTCCCCCGGGCTGCGGGAGAACCGGCGACGGCGATCGCCCGGGCGAGGTTTCCCGGGCCGTCAGGGGTGCTGGAGTCGGCCGCCTGCTGGGCTCCGGTGAAGACGACCGGTCGGGCATCGTTATGCGTGAGTTCCGCAAGGTACGCCGTTTCCTCCATCGTGTCCGTGCCGTGCGTGACCACCACACCGAGAACCTGTGGGTCCGCCAGGACCTCGCGGATCCGGGTGCAGATGGCGATCATGTCGTCGACGGTCAGCAGGTACGAACCCTTCCGGAAGACGTCCACGACGCGAACCGGGTGGGCGGCCCGGCCGGCCACGCTGGCGAAGACCTGCTCTCCCGTGTCCGACGCCACCGCGCCGCCGCCGGCCGCGGACCCGCGGGACGAGATGGTGCCCCCCGTGGCCAGCAGCACCACGTGGGCGCCGCCCGTATCTGTGACGGTCATGTTTGACTCCGTTGCTCCTGCATTCGCCGCTGGCGAACGCCTACCCAATCGTTTGGGTTCCTGGCTAAAAAGTAACTGTGCGATGTTTCGCCCGTGTACCGCCCGGCGTTTCCGCGACGTAAACACTTGTGGTGTCTATTACGTCCCGCCGGACTACCCAATCGATTGGGTAAGGGTTAAAGTGACTATAGGATGTGACTTGGGACACGTCAAGAGTCCTATGGCTGAAGATTCGCACAGCCTCGGGCAGTCTTGTATGACGCCTTCTTGAGCTGCGGCAGGGGAACAAATGGAAGAAATCACGGCCGCTGGCCGCACGGTCACGCTGAAGGACCTCGCCAACGAGCTCGGCATCCACCCGTCCACCGTGTCCAGGATTCTGCATTCGGGCTCCGACGTTGCCCGCGGCGCCGCGTCCGTGGCGACGGCTGAACGGGTCCGCGAGTTGGCGCGGAAGCGGGGCTACTCCCCCAATCCCCAGGCCGCCGGCCTGCGGACGCGACGGACCCGCCTAATGGGCGTGATTGTCCCCCGGCTCTCGGACCTTGTCCTGGCCATCATGTACGAGGGAATTGAAGAGGCCGCGGCCGAGCTGGGCTACTCCACGTTCGTTATGAACTCCCGCGATGACCCGGAAGAACAACGCCGAAAAACGGACACCATGCTGGCCCGCCGCGTGGACGGTCTGATCATCGGCGATGCCCACTTGGATGGCAGCCAGCTTCGGGAGCTCACCGCCCGCAACATTCCCTTCGTGCTCATGAACCGCCGCGTGACCGGCTACCCCTCGGCCACGTGCGACGATGTCCTCGGCGGCCAGCTCGTGGCCGACCACCTGTGGAGCAAAGGCCACCGGAACGTCGCCGTGATCGCGGGCGAACCGTACGCCAGCACAGCCGTGGACCGGACAGCCGGGTTCGCGGACCGGTGGAAGTCCTTGGGTGGCAAAGTCCCCCAGGAAGCCATCGTCTGGTCCCGGTTCGACACGGCGGGGGGCCGCGAAGCCACCGAAACCATCTTGGCGGGCGGGCAGCCGCATCCCACTGCCATCTTCGCGGTCAACGACTTCGCGGCAATTGGCGCCATGGGCGTGCTGCGCTCACACGGCCTCACCGTGGGCAAGGACGTCGCGGTCGTCGGTTTTAACGACACGTCCGTCGCCGCGGAGCTTCCCATACCGCTCTCCTCGGTCCGCTCCCCCATGGTGGATATCGGCCGGACTGCGATGGAACTCCTGAAGCGGGTGCTCGACGGCGAAGACGTCGAGCCTGTCCGGCTGAAACCCGTCCTGTGCGTGCGGGAAAGCAGCGCCTGGGACAACGCAGGCTGACACCGCGGCGACTCCGCTAGCCAGCGCAGCCGGCTCGGAAGCCCGCTGCCGCCGTCCTCATTGCGCTGCTGCCACGATGCCCAACGCCAGCATGTAGGTCGCTCGGACTTCGCCGTCAGTAAGGTCCAGCTGCAGGAGCTCCTGGATCTTCCTCAGCCGGTAGCTGAGCGTGTTGCGGTGGATGAAGAGCTCCTCGCAGATTTTCGCGGAATTCCCGCTGTGCCGCAGGTATGCATCGAACGTCTCCCGCAGCGCACTGCCGCCGTCGGAGGCCAGGGGTGCCAGGAGGCGCTGGCACATAGCCACGAGACCTGGGCTGGGCAGCCCCTGCACAATGCCGGCGAGGTCGGCCAGCGGCGCCTTGTGCACGCCGGGCCGCCCCACCTGGCGCCGTGCAAGCCGAAGCGCCAGCGGCAGTTCGCTGAGGGTCGCGGACTCCGTGACGATGATCGACAGTTCCGGGGCATCCAGAAAGAAGTCCCCGACGGCGTCAAGGAGGTCGGCCGTGCTGTGCCGGCGCTGCAGCAATAAGGTGGTGAGCCCGGTTTCCTCCATGAACCGCACGGTGCCGAAAGAGCCCTGCAGCCCCACCCGCGCGCGCCAGGCGATGGCACGCAGCTTGGCGGGCGCGGTCTCCTCCGAACTGCCGATGAGTACCGCGCTCCAGTCTCCGTCGGGATCGAAACCGGACTCGAGGGCATAGCGGCGCAGCGGCCGGGAAGGCTCGCCGTGGCCCGCATAGAGGGCCTCCATGAAGCGCGCCGCTTCCCGGGAATGCAGGGGCGAGCGGGAGCCGAGGGTGTAGCTCAGCTGCAGGCCGATCACGGCGGCGACGGGACCCAGGACGGGCTGCAGCACGATGTCACTGCCAATCCCCTCGATGGCAAGCCGGAATTGCTCCGCTGCGCCGCTTGGCAGGCGCAAGGTGGTCCGCGCCGTATCCCCGTGGGCCGTGCCTGCGGCAACGAGTTCGAAGGCATTCTGATCGATGACGGCCACCCTTGCGTTGACGGCGCCCGCCACCCGCCCAAGCACCTCCGCCAGGGACCGGCCGTCGGCCGCGAGACGCGTGCACTCGTCTGCCAGCTCCCAGCCCTTGCGCAGTTCCTCATAACGCTCGGTGGCAATGATCCGCTCCACGTGGCGCATGACCAGCACAAAGGGTACCTCCGGCGGGAGCTCCAGCAGCGGCAGGCCGTGCGCCTCGCAGGCCCGTAACAGTCCCTCCGGCAGCTCGCGGTGCGCGGCGCCCAGGCCAAACGCGAGTCCCGAGACGGGCACGGAGACCAGCCGCTCCACATAGGCGTCCCAGATCCTGAAGTCCTTGACGTTCAGGCCCATGCCGTTGGTCAGCACGAGGGCATTGACACTGAGGAAGGGCGTGGGGTCCATATGTTCCGTCGGAGCACACCAGGTGATCGGCCGGTTCAGGCGGCCTTCGGCGCCCGGAACACGAAGACGGATGTTGAGATCGGCGTCGCCAATCAGGTCTGAGATGCGCACGGAAGCCTCCCATAGTGGCGGGCAAAAACCCTCCAGATAGTGCAAACATCATAAGTCAGCCCGTCCGATTCATCGCACTGCACAATATCGGCGGCCCCGGATGCTGAGTAGCGTTGCACCATGCAAACAAATGTGACCCCCGACACCGCTCCCCGTGCTCAAGGGCGTGTGCTGTTGAACTCCGACATGGGTGAAGGCCTGGGCCTCCACGAGTTCGGCAACGACGAAGAACTCATGCGCATCATCGACGTTGCCAACGTCGCCTGCGGGTTCCACGCGGGCGATCCCGACGTAATGAACCGGACCGTGGCGCTCGCGGCCGAGCACGGGGTAGCCGTCGGTTCGCACCCCGGCCTCCCCGACGTCGTAGGCTTCGGCCGCCGCCGGATGGTACTCAGCCCCGACGAGGTCGAGTCGATCATCCTCTACCAGACCGGGGCTTTGACAGCTTTCCTCGGCAAGCACGGCCTCACGCTGAACCACATCAAACCGCACGGCGCCCTGTACGGAATGCTGGCCGGCGACGAGGAACTGATGCAAGCCGCCGCCGGAGCGGCGCTGCAGTACGGAGTGCCGTTTTACGGACTCGCCGGCACGGCCCACGAAAAAGTGTGCCGGGCGATGGGCGTGGAATTCGTGCCGGAACTCTATGTCGACCTCAACTACGGTCCGGCAGGCGAACTGCTGATCCAGCGCCGGCCGGTTCCTACCGTTCCCGCAGCCGCCGCCGAGCGCGTCAGCCGTGCCCTGGCCGGCGAGCCGGTACTGGCCGTGGACGGCACCGAACTGGACATTCCCTTCCGGAGCATCTGCGTCCACTCCGACGCACCCAATTCCACTGCCGTGGCCAGCGCCGTGCGCGCCGTCCTGGGCTAGAGCCGAATCATCCAACCACCTGAAAGCGAGCACCCCATGGCAAACATTGTTTCCCCCCTCCCCGGAGTCTTCTACCGCAAGCCCGGCCCGGGCAAGCCGCCGTTCGCCAACGAGGGCGACACCATCGAGGTCGGCCAGACTGTCGGCATCATCGAAATCATGAAGCAGTTCACCGAAATCCAGTCCGATGTGGCCGGAACCCTCGAATCCTTCCAGGTCAACGAGGGTGACATGGTCAATCCGGGCGACACCATTATCGTCATCCGAGAAGGCTAATGATGAAGAAATTGCTCATCGCCAACCGCGGTGAAATCGCCGTGCGGATCGCCCGCACAGCCCGCGAAATGGGCATCGAGACGCTCCTGGTGGTCAGCGAGCCCGACGCCGATTCCCTGGCCGCGCGCACGGCGGACAACTTTGTCGTGGTGGGGCCGGCCCCTGCCCCCGCCAGCTACCTTAACCAGGACGCCGTGATCGCCGCCGCCGTGGACAACGGCTGCGACGCCGTCCACCCTGGCTACGGATTCCTCTCGGAGAACGCCGAGTTTGCGCGAAAAGTCGCAGCAGCGGGCCTCACCTGGGTGGGTCCCGACGCCGACGCGATCGAGATGATGGGCAACAAGTCCCTGGCCCGCGAATCTGCCCGCAAGGCAGGAGTCCCGATCCTCCGCGGCTCCGACGGGCCGCTCGACCCCGACGCCGACGCTGTGGAAGAGGCCCGCGGCATCGGTTACCCGCTCGTGGTCAAGGCCTCCGCCGGCGGCGGGGGCCGCGGCATCCGTTTTGTGCACCACGAGGCCGAACTGCTGGAAACCATCGAGATGGCGCGCGGCGAGGCGGCGTCGGTCTTCGGGGACCCCACCGTCTACCTGGAGCGCTTCGTGAAGCACGCCCGGCATGTGGAGGTACAGGTCCTTGGCGACGGTACCAACTTCATCCATCTTGGAGACCGCGACTGCTCCATGCAGCGGCGCTCCCAGAAAGTCATCGAGGAAGCCCCGGCCCCCGACCTTCCCGACGCCGTACGCCGGACCATCCGCGAGTCCTCAGTGGAACTCGCCCGGGAATGCGGCTACAGCGGCGCCGGAACGGTCGAGTTCCTCTACGACCCGGTCGGCCACGAGGCCGCGTTCATCGAAATGAACACCCGGATCCAGGTGGAGCATCCCATCACCGAGGAAATCACCGGCGTCGATCTGGTCCGTGAACAGCTGCTCATTGCCTCCACCGGCTCCATGTCGGTCCGGCAGGAGGACATAACATTCAGCGGCCACGCCATCGAGTGCCGCATCAACGCCGAGGACCCGCACAACAACTTCTTCCCCAGCCCGGGCCTGATCACGGCCCTGGAATGGCCTAAAGGCGACGGGATCCGCATCGATGCCGGCGTGGAGGCAGGGTCCACGGTCAGCCCGTACTACGATTCCATGCTCGCGAAGCTCATCGTCCACAAGGACACCCGCGAAGCCGCCATCGAAGGGGCGCTGGAGGCGCTGTACGGGACCAGGATCGAAGGGGTCAAGACGACCATTCCGGTGCTCAAGAAGCTGCTGGACCGGCTCGAATTCGCCGCCGTCAAGCACCACTCAAAATTCATAGAAACCGTCGACAATCTGATGGAGGCACCATGAGTAGCCCCGCACCCGCCGAGCTGGAGGCCCGCTACACCTGGGGCGGAGACGAGTTCCTGTTCGTCGAGGTCTCCGAGTCCATGAGCCTGGCCGCCAATTTCAGGGTCATGTCGATCGCCGAGAAGCTTACAGAGCTGGAGCTGCCCGGCATCGTGGACATCTGCCCTGCCAACGCCTCACTGCTGGTGAGGTTCGACCCCGACGTCCTGCCGCCGTCGAGACTTGAAGAGACCGTCCGGACCATTGAAGGCGACCTCGCGCACCACCAGCAGCAGGCCCTCGAAACCCGGATCATCGAGGTGCCGGTCTGGTACGACGATCCCTTCACGGCCGAAGTGGCAGAACGCTTCCGCGAAGGATTCCACCAGGAGCCGGGCGGCAGCGACATCGACTACGCCGCCAGAGTCAACAACCTCAAGGACGCCGCGGAATTCATCGGGCGGCACCACGAGCAGCCCTGGCTTGTGTCCATGGTCGGCTTCGTCGCCGGACTGCCGTTCCTCTTCCAGCTGGTTGAGCGCGAGAAGCAGCTGGAAGTCCCCAAGTACCTGAGCCCCCGGACGGACACACCCGCCTTGACCGTGGGGCACGGTGGCTGCTTCGGCTGCATCTACTCGGTGCGCGGCGCGGGCGGGTACCAGATGTTCGGCATCGCTGCCGCGCCGATCTTCGATCCGGCGCAGGCCCTGCCCGATTTCAAGGACTTTATGGTGTTCTTCCGGCCGGGCGACATTGTGAAGTTCAAGCCCGTGACCGAAGCCGAGTACAACAGCATCCAAGCCGAGATCGCCGCGGGGACGTTCCGCTACCGGCAGGCGCCCGTGACCTTCGATCTGTCCAAAGCGCTGGCGAATCCCGAAGGCTACAACAAGGAACTCATGGAGGCCCTCAATGGCATTTGATATCAAGAGCCCCGGGCTGGCTACCACGGTCCAGGACCAGGGACGCACCGGCCACTACAACGTCGGCATCCCGCAGAGCGGTTCACTGGACCAGTACTCCGCAGAACTGGGCAATGCGCTGGTGGGCAACACCGCCAAGGAAGCGGTCCTCGAATGCACCTACCTGGGCCCGGCGCTGACCACCGACCAGGATGTTGTTCTTGCCGTCACCGGTGCCCCGGTCGAGGTCAAGGTCAACGGCGAACCCCGGCCCCAGTGGACCCGGCTGCAACTGAAGGCCGGCGACGAACTCAGCTTCGGCGTCATCCAGGGCGGCACCCGGTATTACATCGCGGTCCAGGGCGGCATCGACGTGCCCGAGGTGCTCGGTAGCCGGTCCACCTACAGCCTGGGCGCAATCGGCGGATTCCACGGCCGCAAGCTGGAGGCCGGCGACCGGATTTCCTTCGGCAGCCCGCTCAACAACGGAGCCGTGCCCGACGCCGATACCGTTCCGGAAGAGTTCCGGCCCGTCTTCGGCAAGGAGCAGACCGTCCGGATTGTGCTGGGGCTCTACGACCACCGCCTCACCGACGAGGGATTGGACAACCTCCTGAACGGCGAGTGGAAGGTGACTCCGGTGGCCGACCGGATGGGACTGCGGTACTCCGGTCCCGGCGTCAAGTGGAAGGAACGGGAGCAGCCTTTCGGGGCCGGTTCGGACCCGTCCAACATCGTGGATGCCGGCTACGCCGTCGGGTCCATCCAGATTCCGGGCGGTACCCAGCCGATCATCCTGCACCGTGATGCCGTCTCCGGCGGCGGCTACGCCATGGTGGGAACAGTCATCAGCGCAGACATGGACCTCGTGGCCCGCGCCGCGCCGGGCACGTCCACCAGGTTCGTCGCCGTCAGCATGGACGAAGCCTTGGCTGCGCGCAAGGAACTCGCCGAGCGCAAGAGCAATGCGCGTGCAGCCCTGGTCCTCCGCGGATGATGCCGGCACGGTGCGGCGAACCGCGAACGTGGAAGAACTCTGCCGCGTCGCTTTATGGACTTCGACGACGCCGATCAGCTCGCGCTGAGGCGCTGGCCAGCGGCGGACTGCTGGAGGTTCGCCGCGACGTCCCCCCAGGCTGAGCGCCGCCCGCATCCCACGTCATGACAACGAGATGCGCCCTAGCCGCCAGCCTAACCAGCCCAGGCACCGAAGGTACCTGTCCCGCCGCCTCCGCTGTCGTCGTCTTTACCGCAACGCTTGCAGCGCTTGTAGACGGCGCCATCGTCGGCGTGTTCGACATGCCAATCGTGTTGAATATTCAGCTTGCACAATAGGGTTCTGAACATGGCCTCCTCCGATCGAATCGATTGCCGGCCGAGGTCGATAATCTAAGCATCGCCCTCGCGCCGCCTCCGCAGAAGACACAAACCGATTTCCTTACGGTGATTGAGGCTGGATTGGGGGCGTTGTAAGCTCTCGACCAACCCAGGGGTGTCGGGTATGGCAAAAGCTAATTTGCTGGACTTCGCGTCACGGCTCCGAAGGAATGGCCGCCCGAACACCCCCGCGATGGCTCGACCGCTAATTGAGAAAAGCGACCCGATCGCAGTGTAAGTACACGACGGCGCGGCCATCCGCTTGGGCCGATAAAAGGACAACGCGACGGAGGGATACATGCCCGAACTCCGGGCCGGCATAGATGCCGGAAAGCTCATCACCGCTGCGTACTTGTTGACAACGAAGGAAACCGGCTGCTTTCCCGCAAAGTAGCCAGCGACGAAACCGCACTCCTGGAACTATCCGCCGACGTCATGGCCCTCACCCTGGGTGCCGTCAATGGAGAAAATTCGGGTAGGCAGGAACCGGTGATGCTTTTTGCCGTTCACCGGCACTCCACGAACGGTTCACTACCGGTCAGTACGTTTGCGGGGTCCTGTTGAGATCCAATTTTGAGAGGCTCCCCCCATGAGCGCTACTCGCACCCGAGGCGTCCTCACGGCCGCCGCCGCCATCATCCTGGCAGCGTCCGCAATCGGCGGCACGGCCGCCGCCCAGGCCGCCGGCCACAGCACCCGGCACGGCGGGGCCGACGACGGCTCCGGCGCCAACCGCGGAACGAACACCGCCCTGACCGAGGCATTCGGCGGGGTCGACCGGGCCACGAACTGGCACCAGACCGGCAAACTGAAGCTGGATTTCCCCACCTACCACACCGAAGGAATCGCCTTCAGCCGGGACCACATCTTCCTCTCGGCGGTCCAGATCATCGAACCGACCACAAAATTCCCCTCCCCGCAGGGCGGTTTCGACCGCACGCCGGGCAAAGGAGTCGGGCACCTGTTCGTTATGGACAAGGCCGGGAAACTGCAGAAGGACATCATCCTGGGCGAGGGCGACATGTACCACCCCGGCGGCATCGACTTCGACGGCACCAACGTGTGGGTCCCGGTTGCCCAGTATCGGCCCGACAGCAGCGCCATCATCTACCGGGTGGACGCGACCACCCTCGACGTACACAAGCAATTCGAGGTGAAGGACCACTTTGGCGGCATCGTGATGGACAAGCAGACCGGCCATCTGGTCGGCAACACCTGGGGCTCGCGGCGCTTTGCCGAATGGGACCTGCGCGGCAAGCAGCTCTCCACTTGGCAGAACCCCAACTACTTCATCGACTACCAGGACTGCCAGTACGTGCCCAACTCGAAGATGCTGTGCGGCGGGGTCACCAATCTCCCGCAGACTCCTGCCGCCGGCGGAACCGGCGCCACCTATGAACTCGGCGGCATGGCAATGATCGATCTCAAGTCCCGCAGCGTGATCCGCGACGTCCCGTTCCAGCAGTGGTCCACCGCCGGGCACGTGGCCACCCGTAATCCCTTCAAAATGACCGCCGTCGGCGGCCACCTCACCCTGAAGGTGGCCCCCGACAACGGCGAGGAGGGCAACGGCACCGAAATCCTCACCTACGAGGCCACCGTCACCACAGCCAAGTAGCCCGCAGAAGTAGCGCAGCTGAGCCACGAAACGCCCCCGGCATGTGCCGGGGGCGTTTCTGCCCCTGGACTGGCATGGCCTTGATGCCGGAGCCGCCTGCCTGGCGCAGGGCCGTGCTCGGCGTCGAGCGGCGACCGGCGGGAGGACCGCCAGGGGGTATACGAAATACCACCGGGGGTATATAGTGAGTGACATCACAGTGATTGAAATGCACGGAGACCCCGGAGTCCGGACGCGCAGGCGAAGATGCTGCGGGTACCGCCCCGCCGGCTTCCGCGGCCCGATCAATCCCCCGATATACCCGGCGTCGGCGCTGACGCGATGCCCGGCTCCCAGAGAGGCGTCTTATCCATGAGCATGCACCACGAGATCCTGATCATCGGAGGCGGCAACGCGGGGCTGAGCGTTGCAGCCCGGCTCCGCCGCGCAGGGCGGACCGATATCGGGGTGATCGAGCCGAGCGACCAGCACTACTACCAGCCGCTGTGGACCCTGGTCGGCGGAGGTTCCGCCAGCCAGGCGGAAACGGTCCGGCCGCAGGCCTCCGTCATGCCCCAGGGGGTGGCTTGGATCAAGGACGCCGCGGCGGACATCGACCCGGATCGTCGCAGCGTCGAACTCGCCTCCGGCGGGACCGTCACGTACGACTACCTGGTGGTCAGTCCCGGCATCCAGCTGGACTGGGACAAGATCCCCGGTATGGCCGAAGCTATGGACTCACCGACGGCATCCAGCAACTACCGGTTCGATCTGGCGCCAAAGACCTGGGATCTGATCCGGAACCTGAAGTCCGGAACCGCCATCTTCACCCAGCCCTCCGGGCCCATCAAATGCGCCGGCGCGCCGCAGAAGATCGCCTACCTGGCCGCCGACTACTGGCAGAAGCAGGGGGTGCTGGACCAGATCCGGGTGGTGTTGGTCCTGCCCACACCCGGCATGTTCGGTGTCAAGGTCTTCGCCGACGAGCTTGAACGGGTGGTGGCCAAGTACGGCATCGAAGTCCGCTTCAACAGTGAGATGACCTCAGTGGACCCCGCCGCCGGCGTGGCGGAGATTACGGACAACGCGGCAGGGACCAAGGAATCACTGCACTACGACCTGCTCCACGTGGTGCCGCCGCAGTCGGCCCCGGACTGGCTCAAGCGCACCCCGCTGGCGGATCCGGCCAACCCCGCAGGCTACGTGGACGTTGACAAGCACACCATGCAGCACAAGCGCTACCCGGAAATTTTCGCCCTGGGCGACGCCGGGTCCACGCCGAACTCGAAGACCGGCGCGGCGATCCGCAAGCAGGCCCCGGTGCTGGTGAAAAACCTGCTGGCCGCCCTCGAAGGCGCAGCGCCGGCGGCCCAGTACGGAGGGTACGCCTCCTGCCCGCTGACGACGGCGCGGGGGAAGATGCTGCTGGCGGAATTTGATTACAGCCTCCAGCCCGCACCCAGCATCCCGTTCATCGATACCACGAAGGAATGCACCGACATGTGGCTGCTGAAGCGCTACGGGCTGCCGTTTATGTACTGGAACCTGATCCTGAAGGGTTACGCCTGAGGCCGGGCTGAGTCCAGCTGGCAGAACGGCGACGGCGGGAGTTCCCGCCGTCGTCGTGTCCGGTTCCGTCCCGGTCCCGGAAGGCCCGTCAGCATCAGAGGGTGGCGGCTTCTTCCTGCGCTAGCCGGATCATCCGAAGTTCGTCCTCCACCGCCCGGGCAGGCCAGTAGTCCTTGGCCAACTCGTCGGCGTAGCTTCGGTCTGCTGCCGGGAAGAGCTTCCCGAACAGCCCGGCCGCCTGAAGCAGGGCGATCAGTGCCGTGGTTCGGGGATCCGGTGCTGGGGGTGCGCCGGGGCCGGGGGTCGTCGCCGCTGGCGTGCCGGCGTCGGGTGCCCCGGTTTCCGGCGCGGCCGTTCCGGACCCCGGCGCACTGGGGGCGGACAAGGAATCGGGCGTCCCGGCGTCGTCTGCTGGCGTGGAGCCGGCCCCGCCGGCATCGGCCGGCGCACCGCTGAGCGCGGCCTCGATCTTTTTCAGCAGCGCAGCTTCCGGGCCGTGGTCTTTCTCCGGGTACCGCGTGGACTTGAACAGGCCAAGGTGTTTCTCGCCGACGGGTTCCACGATGCCCAAGGACGCCATCCCCTCGTAAACACGCTGCACTTCGGCGCGTCCCTCCAGCATGGCCACCCAGCGCTTGGGAGTGTGCGGCCGTGACTTGCCGCGGATGAGCCCCAGTTCGTGCTGGAAGTCGGTGGGCGGGGCGGCGGCGGTGGCCCGGACATTTTTTCCCTGCAGCCCGATGGCACCGGTCAGCTCCAGCTCGGCCAGGATGGCCCCGGCCAACGTGGTTCTGAGCGCGAACACCGGCACTTCGGGTTTGCCGTTTTTGTCGTTCGTTGCCAGCAGGAGGAAGGCCTGGGGAAGGTTCAGCTCCGGTGCCTTCGGGGTTTCAGCGTTCATACGATCATGGTGGGCCTGTTGGGCAGCCACCACATGGGGATTTCGTCCCGGATCTTCCAAGCCAAAACACCCTCGACGCCGGCCGGTCAGACCGGTAGGGTTCCCCGCATCTGTTCCGGACATTTCTGGGAGGCAACGGTGCTCAAGAGAATCAGCAGGATGACTGGTGCGGTGGCGGGGCTGATGCTCGCGCTCGGGATGATCGCACCCCCCGTGACGGCGTTGTCGGCGGCGGGCTACGACATCGATTCCGCCTCCAGCCTGCAGGTGGTGGTCAACAAGCACCGGCCGCTGGACCCCGCCACGTACGTGCCGCCGCGGCTGGTCAGGGTCCAGGGGGAACGGCTGCGGTCAGAGGCCGCGGACGCCTACAAGCAATTGGCCAAAGCCGCCAAAGGGGCGGGCGTGAACATCATTCCGGTCAGCGGTTACCGTTCCTACAGCCAGCAGGCCAGCCTTTATGACAGTTACGTGCGCCAGTACGGACAGGCGACGGCGGACACTTTGGCCGCCCGGCCCGGCTTCAGCGAGCATCAGACCGGCCTGGCGATGGATATCGGCAACGCCAGCGGAGTCTGTGCCCTGGAAGCGTGCTTCGCCACCACCCCGGCAGGCAAGTGGGCGGCCCAGAACGCCGTGACGTACGGCTTCATCATCCGCTATCCGGCGGGTGCCGAGGGCGTAACCGGCTACACCTACGAGCCCTGGCACCTGCGCTATGTGGGCAAGGAACTCGCGGGGCAAGTCAGCAGCACCCTTGAGGATTACTTCGGCCTGGAACCGGCCCCGGACTACCTTTAAACCAAGGAACGCCCCCGGCAGCTGCCGGGGGCGTTCCTGTCTGCTCCGCCTGAAATCGGGGCCAGGAGCCGTTTGCGCGGGGTGCCTCGGTCAGGCCTGGCGGTACACCTTCCGCGAAATGGTCAGGCTCACCGCGGCGATGACCGCAATGGCCACGAGGTAGTAGCCCGGCACCAGCAGGGAGCCGGTGCTGCCGATCAGCCAGGTGAGGATAAAGGGAGCAAAGCCGCCGAAGACGGTGACGCCGATGTTGTAGCCCAGGGAGAGCCCCGTGGACCGGATGCGGGCCGGGAACATCGACGACATGATGGCCGGCAGCGGCGCGAAGTAGGCGGTGGCCAGCACGGACAGGACGAGTTCGACCACGATCATGGTGGGCAGCTCCGGTGCGGCGATGAGCCCCAGGAACGCCGGGATGCCGACGACGATGGTTCCGCCGGCGGCCCAGGTCATGACCCGGGCGGGCCCGACTTTGTCCGCGAGCATGCCGATGAACGGGGAACCAATGCTCATGACCACACCGAAGATCAGGGTGGAGAGGAATGCGACGGCTTTGGGCATCCCGAGGTTCACGATTGCGTAGGTTGGCATGAACAGGGCAATGTAGACGCCCACGGATCCGAGCGAGACGACGCCGACGATGGCCCAGAGCCGGCCGCCGTTGCCGATGAACGTCTCCCGGAGCGGCGCGGCGGACCGTTCCGTGGCCAAGAATTCCGGCGTTTCCTCCATCTTGGAGCGGATGTACCAGCCAACGGGCCCGATGGCCAGCGCGAAGATGAACGGCAGCCGCCAGCCCCAGGAGTCCAGCGACTGGGTGCTGAGGTAGGTGTTCAGGACGAACCCGAAGATGCCGGCCAGCAGGATGCCGCCGCCCTGGGTGGCTACCTGCCAGCTGCCGTAGAACGCCTTCCGGCTGGGCGCGTACTCAATCAGGTAGGCCGTTGCGGTGCCGAATTCCCCGCCGGTGGCGAAACCCTGCAGCAGCCTGGCGATCAGGACCAGGATGCTGGCTGCGACGCCGATCGCGGCGGCCGTGGGTGCGACAACAATCAGCAGCGTGCCGACGAACATCACGAGGATGGAGACCAGCATGCCCGCTTTGCGGCCGGCCCGGTCGGCATAGCGGCCGATGATGATGCCGCCAAGCGGCCGCATGATGAAGGAGACGCCGAACGAGGCGAAGGTCAACAGCAGCGACGCGGCTTCATTGCTGGTGGGGAAGAACAACTTGGAAATGGTGACGGCGAACGTGCCGTACACGATCAGGTCGAACCACTCGAGGCCGTTGCCAATGGAGGCTGCAACGACGGCTTTGCGGGCGTTGCGTTGCTGCAGGGCAAGGTCGGCAGGCGGGCGGGGGTTGAGGACCTGTTGACTCGATCCCGTACCGGTGGCGGTCTGGTGGCTCATGGCTTGGCGGTCCTTTCGGTAGTAGAGAGGTGGGTGGCGAGGGCCTGCAGGAAATCCTCGCAGGCGGCGATCTGGGTCAGCTCGATGTATTCGTTGGCGGTGTGGCCCTGGTCCATGTTGCCGGGGCCGCACACCACGGTGTCGATTCCGGCTTGCTGGAACAGGCCGGCCTCGGTGGCGTAGACGACGGATTCTTCGACCGCGTGGCCGGTGAGGTCCTGGGCCAGTTCCAGCGCAATGCGCGGGCCCTCGGGGCTGAGTCCCGGCACCGTGCCCAGCGGGACTATCCGGATGTCCGCGGCGGGGTTTTCCTGCTGGATTTCGGCCCGGAGGCCGGCCAGGTTGTCTTCGATGCGGGATATCACTGCCTCCGGGTCGACGCCAGGAATGGTCCTGAACTCAAATTCGAAGTCGCATTTTTCGGCAACGGTATTGACGGCGGCACCGCCGCTGACGATGCCGACGTTGGCGGTGGTGTACGGGACCACGAAGCTCTCGTCGAACGGGCCGGACAGCCGGTGTTCGTCGGCGAGGGAGCGGATGAAGGCAATGGACCTGGCAGCGTATTCGATGGCGTTGACGCCGGTGGAGGTCATGGACGAGTGGGCGGCGATCCCGCTGACGGTGACGCGGTAGAGCTGGCTGCTCTTGTGCGCCGAGACCGGGCGCATGCTGGTCGGCTCGCCGACGAAACCGATCCGGGGACGAATCCCGCGGGCCGCAAGCTCGTCCAGCAGGACGACGGCGCCGTGGCACCCCACCTCTTCGTCGTAGGTCCAGGCGAAGTGCAGCGGTTCCGCCAGCGGACGGGACAGGAATTCCGGCAGGAAGCCCAGGATCGCGCCGCTGAAGGCTTTCATGTCGGTGGTGCCGCGGCCATACAGCCGTCCCTCACGGACCTCGGGGGTGAACGGGTCGCTGTCCCACGCCTGGCCGTCCACGGGAACAACGTCGGTGTGGCCGGCGAGCATAATGCCGCCGGTGACGGCGCCGTCGTGGGCCGGAATGGTGGCGAAAAGGTTGGCCTTCCTGCCGTCCGGGCTGGGGACGATCAGCGGGGTGATGCCGTGGGCGGTGAGCCCGTCCGCCATGCTGTGGATCAGCTCGAGGTTGGAATTGCGGCTAGTGGTGTCGAAGGCGACAAGCTTCTCGGTCCAGGCAAGCGCGGCGGCACTTGGCGCTGCGGTGGCTGGAACGGCGGTGGCCGAAGCGGTGGTGGGCGTCATGGGCAGGTTCCCTTGGGGTGGTGGACGGGCCTGGCCTGATCGGCCGGCTGCGGCTGGCGTCGGCCGCCTGCTGGCTCCGCGCGCTCCCCTCAGTATTCGGTCGGCCCGCCACCCATGTCAACACTTAAGACGCGATTTGTTCAATAAATTGAACGCCCCCTCACCGCAGCCTTAGAACGACGGCGGCGTCATGGCGCCGATCAACACCGCGCCTTCCGAGGTCGAGTTGCGGTACCAGTGCGGCAACGAGGAGTCGTAGGTCAGCGAATCGCCTTCCTCCAGGTCGTAGCCCACGCCGTTGACGCAGACGTGGAGTCTGCCCTGCAGCATGGTCACGCACTCCTCGCCGGAATGCTTGAAGGGGGCATCCTCGTTGTCCCATCCGGCGGCGATCTGCGCGCTCAGCATGCCCAGTTGGCCGCTCATGTGGGGGGTCAGGAGTTCATAGATGAGGTTGTCCTCGGCGACCTCGAGGCGCCGCCGGTCAGCGCGCCGAACCAGCGCCCCGCCCTGGTCTTTGGTGTCAAAGAAGCGCCCCACCGGCACCTTTAGGGCCTGGGACAGTTTGATCAGCGTGGTCAGCGACGGGTTGCCCTGGCCCCGCTCGATTTGGCTGAGCAGGCCCGGACTCAGGCCGGCCGCTGCGGCAAGGCTGCCGATGCTGTACCCGGCCTCGCGCCGCAGCTGCAAAACCAGCGCCCCAACGGCGGTCATCGCGCGCTCTGCCTGGTCCTCCACTCCGGGGAGCTCCGTTGCTGCTGGGCCGAGGCCGTGATGTTCCATTCCACGATCGTCCGTCATAGTGAAGATATCGTCAAGATAATGAATCTGAGGTCGGATAGCGGGCGCTGCCCGCGGGGCGATAGTTTGGTGCCATGACCGCCAGCTACCGGTACGACGTCGAGATCCTGCACCTGCTCGTGTCGCCGGCGCATGCCTACTTCGGCCGGGCGCGGGAGGGTGCGGCCGACGTCCCCACCACGGACGCGGACCAGGCGACGCTCGTGGCCGGCAAGGGAATCATCGGCGACCGGTTCTTCGGCAAGGCCGCACACATGGATGCCGCCGTCACAGTTTTCGCCGGCGAGGCACTCGAAGCCGTCGCCGCTGAGCTCGGAACGGCACCACTTGACCCGCTGCTGACGCGCCGCAACATCGTCGTCCGGGGAGCCCAGCTGGCGCCGCTGCTCGGCCACGAGTTCGCGCTGGAATCCGGCGGAGGCCTGGTGCGGCTCAAGGCCGGGCGGCCGGCCCACCCGTGCGCCTGGATGGACGAGATGCTCGCCCCGGGCGCCCACAAGGCCATGCGCGGGCGCGGCGGCGTACGGTGCCAGGTGCTCTCCGACGGTGTCCTGCACCGCGGCCCGGCCGTGCTGATCAGCCCCGTGCCGCTGGATCCTGCCCGCGCAGGCGAGGCCACCGTACTGCGGCCGTCGCGGCTGCCGTAACAGCCCTGGCAACTACTAGGCTGGCGCTATGGACCAGCCCGGCGGTGTCGTTGCGACCTTGCTCGGCGTCGCCGTTCTGGTGGCCCTCACGGTCGCGGTGCTGTCGCTGTACCGGGTGCCGGCCCGCTTAGCGCCGGCTTGGGCAATTCTTCGCGGGGCCGCGCAACTGGCTGCCATCAGCCTGGTGCTGAGCGGCATCATTACCAACGCGTTACTCGTCGGGTTGGCACTGCTCGTCATGTTCACCGTCGCAGCGGCCACAGCAACCAGACGCCTCGGCTGGGACTGGGCCATGTTCGGACACGTCTGCACGGCAATGGGCGCGGGGGTGATTGCCACGTTAGCGGTCGTCTTCGCCACCGGCGCCATCGAGTTCACACCCCGTTTTGCCCTGGCCATCGGCGGCATCGTGATTGGCAACGCCATGTCCATCACCACCCTCGCCGGGCGGCATTTCAGCCAGACGGTGATCTCCCGGTGGGAGGAAGTGGAAGGGTGGATGGCTCTTGGCGCCCGGCCCCGGCAGTCCGCAGCCGAACTGGCGCGGGGGGCCGTGTACTCTGCCCTGATCCCCTCAACCGACCAGAGCAAGACAACCGGCCTGGTCACCCTGCCCGGCGCCTTCGTCGGGGCCATCTTTGGCGGGATCTCTCCCTTGGCCGCGGGCCTGTTCCAGATCGTGGTGCTGGCATCCATCATGGCGGCGGGCTCCATCACTGCCGTCGTCACCATCCTGTTCCTGGCGCCGCTGCGCATGCGGCCGCTGCCGCTTCCCTGAACTGCGGGCGCCACGCGGCGGGACTGGACCGACGCCGTCGGGCTAGTCGTCGAGGAACCGCAGCAGCTGTGGGACGGTGGCGTGCATGGCGCGCAGATCGCCGCCGCTGGCGCCCCTCTCGCCGAGGTAGTCACCATGCCCGCCGGGGACGACCAGCAGGCGGGCGCCCGGGATGGCACCGGCCATCCGCGTCGCGTACCCGGGCGTGAGGATGTCCCGGTCACCGCACACCACCAGCGTGGCGGCGGTGATCGCGCCCAGCTCGTCGTCGGACCAGCCGGGAAAGTCCCGGATACGTCCGTTGTCCAGCTCGAACAGCCGCTCCAGGTGGCCGGGCTCGGGATTGAGCCGGCGGTCCTCGTCCTTGTAGGTGTCCGGCATGTCGTCCAGGGTGGCGTTTGCCATGGAGGCCCAGAACTCGTCCGGGACGGCGTCACGGCTGACGAAGGTGGAAGCGGCGATGAGGCGCCGGACGGCGGCGGGCCGCGCGAGTGCCAGCGCGACGGCGGTGTGCCCGCCGGCGCTGAATCCCAGCACATCCACCGTGTTCGCGGTGAGCTGCTCCAGCACGGCGAGGATGTCGCCGGCGGAGTTTTCTGCGGTGAGCGGGCGGCTGGTGGGCTGGGTGCGGCCGTGGCCCTCCTCCTCCACCGCAATCACCTGGCGCTGGCCGGCCAGCAGCGGGATGAGGTTGCCGAAGTTGGTGCCGATGGTGGAGCCGCCGCCCGGGATGAGCAGCAGCGGCGGCTGGCCGGGCACTGCTGCTCCATGAACCTCGTAGTACATGCGGAGGCCGCCGTTGTCCGCGTAGCCGTGGGTGAAGGTCACACGGCATCCTAACGCCGGACCCCCGCGGCGAAAAGGGCCGCAGAGGGCGAAACGGCGATCAGCAACCTCCGCCCCGGGGCTCCTCGCTCAGGCAGGTGGGCCCCAAGGAGGCGACGAACTAGTCAGGCGACCGGTGGAGGACAAAGATGCCGCCGTATGCGGGCTGGTCCGTCCGCAGCCGGTCACTGGCGGTGTATTCGCCCAGCACATCGGAGATGCGCGTAACGAGGTCGGCGGCGTCGGCGTCAGAGAGGTGCAGGACGAAACGGGAGAGGCTGGCAAGCGCGTCCGGACCCGCTTCCGTCAGCTCTTCCCGGAACGCCTCGACCGGTGCCAGCGGACCGGCCGGACCGGCGTCACCCAAGGCGGTGTCGAGATTCCAGGACCGCCCGGTGGACCGGTACGGTTTCTCCAGCGCGCCGCTGTCTCCAGTCCGCACCTCGGCGGGTTCCAGGAACCCCGTGGAGAGCAACTGCCGCACGTGATAGAGCACCGTCCCCGGATCCTGGCCCAGCCGGTCGGCGAGTTGTTTGTTGGTCAGTTCGTGAAGCCCGCAGAGGCGCAGGATCCTCAAGCGCAGCGGATGGGCCAGCGCTTTGACTTCCCGGGCGCTGGCCGCAGGCTTTTTCTCATTCGTGCCGGTCGGCTCCGGATCCGTCATGTCCCCATCCTACGATCCGATGCAGTAAATTCAATCACCTTGAATTTTCTCAATCAATGCGGCATGGTTCACCTATGACGAGTCAGGCCGCACAGGCGGGGGAACGGATTCGCGGGCCACTGGGTTCCTCCTACTGGAAGCTGTGGACCTCCTCAGGGCTGTCCAACCTCGCGGACGGCGTCTTCAAGATCGCGCTGCCGCTGCTGGCAATCCAGTTCACGCAGTCGCCCACGCTGGTCGCCGGGCTGAGCGTCGCAGCGACGCTTCCCTGGCTTCTTTTCGCCCTTACTGCCGGAGCGCTGGCTGACCGGTTGGACCGGCGCAAGCTGATGGTCTGGGCCAACCTCGCCCGCGGGCTGCTTCCCGCCTTGCTGGTAGCCATCGTCCTGCTGGATCTGGGCTCCATCTGGGCCCTTTACATTGTGGCGTTGATGGTGGGTGTGGCCGAGACGCTCTACGACACCTCCGCGCAGTCGATCCTGCCCCAGGTGGTGCCGAGGGAACAGCTTTCGCGCGCCAACGGCAGGCTGTACGCGGTCGAACTCACCGCCAACCAGTTCGTGGGTCCACCGCTGGGCGGACTGCTGGTGGCCGCCGGCGTCGTTGCGGGTTTTGCCGTGCCCGGGGCACTGTGGCTTGCAGCCGCCGGCGGCCTGCTCCTGGTCCCGGGGGGTTTCCGGATGGAGCGCGAGCGGAAGACAACACTGCGGTTCGACATCGGTGAGGGTTTGCGGTTCCTCTGGAACCAGAAGATCCTCCGTACGCTCGCGGTGATGACCGGGGTGTTCAACTTCGCGTCCAGCGCGGCATTCGCGGTCCTGGTCCTGTTTGCCGTTGGTCCGGCGTCAAAAATGCAGCTGTCCGAAGTGGGGTTCGGCCTGCTCTTGACGGCCTCCGCTCTCGGCGCCTTTGTGGGCTCGTTTATTTCCGAACGGGTCGAGGCCCGGCTGGGCCGGTCGAAGTCCCTGACGCTGACGATCTTCGGGTCCGCGCTGCTTGTGGGAGCGCCTGCCATGACCCACAATCCCTACATCCTCGGACCGATCCTCTTTGTGGGCGGCATGCTGGTCGTGCTCTGGAACGTCATCACCGTGTCCTTGCGGCAGCGCATCACCCCCAACCGCCTGCTGGGCCGAGTCAACAGTGCCTACCGCCTGCTGGCTTGGGGCAGCATGCCGCTCGGCGCGGCAGTTGGCGGCGTACTGGCGCAGTGGCTCGGCCTGCAGGTCATGTTCGGCGTGATGGGAGCGCTGACCCTCGCCCTGCTCGGGATGATGCCCATCCTTACCGACAGCGCCATTGCAGCGGCCGACGTCGATTCCGGGGATCCGCGACACGCGCCCAGTGAACCAGGCAGCGTTTCCTCTTCGTAGACTCTAGGGAGATCCGACATGTCTTGTGCAGAGACATGCCCGCCACAGGAAGAGTCATCGATGAAGATTATCGTCCTAGTCAAGGAAGTCCCCGACACCTACGGGGACCGAAAACTGAACCTGGAAACCGGCCTTGCCGACCGCGAAGCCAGCGAAACAGTTATTGATGAGATCGGCGAGCGGGCCCTGGAACTGGCGCTGACTTACGCCGACGCAAACGACGGCACCGACGTCGCGGTCCTCTCCCTCGCTCCCGAGGGCGCGACGGCCACCATCCGCAAGGCGCTGGCGATGGGCGCAGGGAGCGCTACCCACATCTGTGACGAGGCGCTCCGGGGTGCCGATCTTGTGCTGACCGCCGAGACCCTCGCCGCGGCGGTCCGCCGGATGGGGTTTGACCTGGTGATCACCGGCAACGTCTCCACCGACGGCTCCGGCGGCATGGTCCCCGCGATGCTTGCAGAGTTACTTGACGTGCCGCTTGCCACGGGCCTTAGTTCCGTCCAGATCAGCGACGGCGCGGTGTCCGGAACCCGGGCAGTTGAATCCGGCGTGCAGCAGGTGTCGGCGGACCTGCCCGCGGTGATTTCGATTACCGAAGCACTTCCCGGCCCGCGTTTCCCGAACTTCAAGGGAATCATGGCGGCGAAGAAGAAGCCGCTTGAGGTGCTGACCCTCGCAGACCTCGGAATCACGGCCGAGGACCCGGACGCGGCGCGGTCCATCATGCTGGCGGTGGCCGAGAAGCCACCGCGTACGGCGGGCGTGAAAATCGTCGACCAGGGTGATGCCGGCGCGAAGCTCGCTGAGTTCCTGATCGAAAACCGACTGGCGTAGGAGAAACGACATGGCTGACTTCCCTCGTGACGCAATCCTCGTCGTCGTGGAGACCCGGGCGTCCGGTGAACTCGAGAAGGCGGCGGCCGGGCTCTTCGGAGCTGCGGCCGCCGTCGGCACCCCGGTTGCCTTGGTGCTTGCCGAACCCGGCGCCGGGGGCGCCGCGGCCGCGCAGGCCGCGGACCTTGGTGCCGCGCGCGTGCTGATCGCTGAGACACCCGACCCGTCCGCACTCGGGGTACCGGGCGTGGACGCGCTTGCCGCCGCGGTGGAGCGGGTGCAGCCGGACGCCATCTTGATCTCGCACTCGCTGAACGGGCGCGACCTGGCCGGCCGGTACGCTGCCCGTACGCGGGCAGCGGTGTGCGTTGACGCCGTCGGCGTGTCCCGCGACGACGAGGGCGTGGTGGCACAACACTCCGTCTACGGCGGGGCCTATAACGTCACGGCAACGGCCACGTTCGGCGCCCCGGTCATCACGGTCCGCCCGGGCTCCATCGAGGCGCGCGCCACGGCCCAGCCGCCAGTGCCGGAGATCCTGGCCGTGACGCCCTCAGGAAAGCCGGCCGCGCGGATCGATTCGTTCGAGGAGGCAGCCGCCGCCACGACACGGCCGGAGCTGCGCGGCGCCGCGAAGGTCGTCGCGGGCGGCCGCGGCCTCGGCTCGGTGGAACAGTTCGCCTTGGTCGAACAGCTTGCCGACACGCTCGGCGCCGCCGTTGGCGCCTCGCGGGCCGCCGTGGACGCCGGCTTCGTCCCGCAGACACAGCAGGTGGGCCAGACCGGAGTGTCCGTGTCCTCCCAGCTGTACATCGCACTGGGCATTTCCGGAGCGATCCAGCACCGGGCCGGCATGCAGACCGCCAAGACGATCGTCGCCGTCAACAAGGATGCGGACGCTCCAATCTTCGAGATCGCCGACTTTGGTGTGGTGGGCGACGTCTTCAGGGTTGTGCCGCAGCTGATCAGCGCCCTCGAGGCCCGGAAGAAGTAAGGATGGCAACTCAGTCCGGATCCATTCGACGGGGCCTGCCGCGCGTGCCGGGCGGCGAACCCTGGCCACCGGCGGGCACCGCGCCCGCACATCTGGCTTCCGCCCCGCCCGCTGTCGAGGAAACGGCGCCAGGTACGACGGCGGTGTCCGCTGCAGTGCCCGTAGTGGGGATTCCGGCGGCAAACGTTCCTGCAGTAAACACCCCGGCGGTACCCGTTCCTGCATTCAGCGCGGGCGACGGTGCGCGGCAGCTTCGCCGCGGGCTGCCGCGCGTGCCGGGCGGGGAGCCCTGGCCGCCGGCCGGCAAGGCGCCGGTAGGAATCGCGGCGCTGTCCCGGCCTACCGCCGGCGTCGACGTCCCTTCGCCGGCACCGGCCGATGTTGTTGCTGCTGCACCTGAGCAAGCAGTGCCGGCCGCGCCGCCGCCCGTAGCTGCCACGATCACCGCACCCGCCGCGCCGGCGCCGGCGCCGGGAGCCATTCCGCTGCGCCGCGGACTCCCCCGTGTCCCCGGCGGTGAGCCATGGCCGCCGGCCGGACTTGCTCCGGCGCGCGCGGCCTCCGGCCCTGTTCCTGCTGCTGCGGTGCAGGCGCAGGCCGAACACGCTGCTCAGCCCCAAGCACCGGCCCCTGCGCCGACTCCCGCCCCGGCCCCGGCAGCGGCCGCCGTCGCGCCGGAAATGCCCGCGCGGCCAAAGGCCGAGGCAAGGCTCTACGGTTCGCGCACCCTGGGCCAGTGGATCAAGCGCGTCGTGTTCCTCGCGGTGGGTGCCGTGGCCGCCGCCGCGATCCTTATCCTCGCCGCCCGCGGGGTGACCACGCTGCCCGGCGTGCCGGAGTTCCTCCGGAGATACCCCGGCGAATACCCCCTGCCCGAAACGGCCGAGTCCGGCTTCCCGTGGTGGGCACAGTGGACGCACTTCCTCAACTTCTTCCTGATGGTCCTCATCATCCGGTCCGGCTACCAGGTGCGCACCCAGCAGAAGCCACCGGCGTTCTGGACGCCGAAGCGCGGTGGCAAGAAGATCAGCATCAACCTGTGGCTGCACCAGTCCCTGGACCTCCTGTGGCTGGCCAACGGACTCATCTTCGCGCTGCTGCTATTCGCCTCCGGGCGCTGGCTGCGGATTGTCCCGAGCAGCTGGGAGGTGTTCCCGAACGCGCTGTCCGCGCTCCTGCAGTACATGACCCTGGACTGGCCCGTAGAGAACGGATGGGTGAACTACAACAGCCTGCAGCAGTTGATGTACTTCCTGGTGGTGTTCATCGCTGCCCCGCTCGCGGCAATCACGGGGGTGCGAATGAGCGAGTTCTGGCCGAAGAACGCGAAGATGCTGAACAGGATCTACCCGGTGGAAGCCGCGCGCGCGGTGCACTTCCCCACCATGCTGTTTTTCGTGCTGTTCATCATCGTCCACGTGTTCCTGGTCTTCGCCACCGGTGCGCTGCGCAATCTGAACCACATGTTCGGCGGCACCGACGTGGTGAACTGGACCGGGTTCTGGCTCTTCGCGGCCGCCATCGCCATCACCGCCGCCGGGTGGTACGCCGCCCGCCCTCTGGTGCTCGCACCCATCGCCAAGCTGTTCGGCCAGGTGAGCAGCCGCTAGGGAACGTAGCGATGGCCAGCCCAGAAATAAGCAAGCCACCCGGGGCGACACCTGCCAGGAGTTCTCGCTTTGTGCTGTTAGGGTTACGGAAGATCGGGCATCCGCTCGTCGATAAGGGCAAACCGGATGCGAATCCGCGACGCAAAGCTACGGGGCCCTAGTGGTCAGCCGGGCCGCCACCAAGGGATTCCATCATGGCTTCGATCTCCCCTACCCATAAACGCCTTCGAGAACACCGCGCCGGCGGATGCACTCCACAAAGTCCACGCCCGGGACGGCACACAGCGGCGGCCGCGATTGGCATGTCCGCCATTTTGGGATGGGCACTCGTCGGCCAAGCACCGGCTTACGCCGCCGACGCCCCCGTGGGGCTAGGAACGGCGGCCTCATACTCCGTTTTGGGCGGCTCGACAGTCACCAACACCGGGCCAACGAGATTGGCCGGAGAGCTCGGGGTCAACCCCGGCAGCGCGATCACCGGCTTTCCCCCTGGCCTCGCCGCGGGCGCCACCCACGCGGGAGATGCCCAGGCTGGTAATGCCCAGGCCGACTTGACCATCGCGTACAACGACGCCGCCAGCCGCGCGGCGACCGCAACTGTGGCAGGTGACCTCAAAGGACAGACCCTGATCCCCGGCGTCTATAAATCCACCGGTCCCCTCGCCGTCAGCGGCGCCTTGACGCTGAACGGACAAGGAAATCCGAACGCGGTATTCATCTTCCAGATCGCTTCCACACTCACCACTGCCTCGGCGAGCAGTATCGTCCTGACCAACAGCGCCCAGGCATGCAACATTTTTTGGCAGGTTGGCAGCTCTGCAACACTGGGCACCGCGTCGACGTTTAACGGGAACATCTTGGCCCTGACCTCGATCACCGCGACGACAGGCACATCCGTCCAGGGACGGGCACTGGCCCGAAACGGTCAAGTATCCCTGGATACCAATATTTTCGCGCTGCCCGGGTGCATAACAGCATCGCCTTCGTCCACCGCAACGGCAGCGCCCTCGGCCACCGCAACGCCCACCGCTTCACCCTCGGCCACCGCAGGCGCTTCGCCGTCGGTCAGTGCAGCCCCGACCGCTTCACCCTCGGTCACCGCTGCGCCCTCGGTCAGTGCAGCCCCGACCGCTTCACCCTCGGTCACCGCAAGCGCTTCGCCGTCGGTCAGCGCCGCCCCCACCGCTTCACCTTCAGTCACCGCTGCGCCCTCAGCCACCGCCACCGCCACCGCTTCACTCACGGCCGCCGCAATCCCGACCGTTTCCCCTTCAGCCACCGCAACGCCGACCGTCGTTCCCACAAGCGCCGGAACCGGAAACGGAACCGGCACCGACGTCGGGACAGATGCAGGCGCCGGGAACGGAGCCGGCACGACCGGTGGCGGCTTGGAGGCGGGAACAGATGTGAGCACGGGAGATAAGACAGCCGCAGACAGCTCCGGGACCGATCTGGGCACGGGGACTACAGCCGGACGCGGGCGGAATATCGACACGGCGGCGCGAACCGACGCCTCCAGTCCGGGGCTGGCCATCGGCACAACCGCCGCAGCTGTTGGCCTGGTCGGGGCGTTCATGCTGGCCCGCAGGAAGCGCACGGTACAAGCAAATAGCTGAGGAGGATGGGTTGCTGCGTCGTCGCCGCAAAGCTTCCGGGGCAGCCATTCGGGGCGATGCTCAGGTCTTGACCCAAGATGGGTTCCACGCCGACCGCGCCGGCGCGTGGCGGCGCTTCCGGCTTATCGCCTTCGGCACTCTGCTCGTTGTCTCGCTGTCCGTTTTTGGCACCCTCGCCACGTCGTCCGGCACTCCGTCCACGGCGCTGCCCGTTCCCGTTTCTACACAGCCAGGAGCGGCTGAGGGCACGGCGCGGCCTGCGCCGGCCACTCGGGCGCCCCAAGGATCGACGCCGCTGCACATTTCCTACGCCTCCGTCGGCATGGACCAGGAACTCCTGCCGCTGACCCCGTCCGACGGGCAGGAGTCAATCATTCCGCCCGTGACGATGGATGCCTACTGGCTGACGTCGTACGGCAGCCCCGGTTCCCCCGACACCACCTACATCATCGGCCACAGCTGGGAGGGCCGGGACTCGCCCTTCAACCACCTCAGCACCCGGGCAAAGCCGGGCGACCGGATTATTGTCACAACCAAAGCCGGGCCCGCAAGCTACATGGTCAAAACCGTCACCACTGAAAATAAAGACACTCTGAAAAACAGTCGCATCTGGGACAAGGTGCCGAACCGCCTCGTCCTCGTCAGCTGCTACACCGCCGACCTCTGGGGAACCAACATCGTCA
This sequence comes from Arthrobacter sp. SD1074B, assembly GCF_056780195.1. Taxonomy (NCBI): domain Bacteria; kingdom Bacillati; phylum Actinomycetota; class Actinomycetes; order Micrococcales; family Micrococcaceae; genus Arthrobacter; species Arthrobacter sp. SD1074B. Next base: position 3,488,502 of record NZ_JBRAZT010000001.1, read on the forward strand.
TCACCGCGGACCAAGACCCGGCCCGCCGCTAGGTGTCCTCAGGCACAGCTGCTGTTTGCGGGCTAAAAATGGAGGTATCAGCGAGAGCGTCCGTTTTACACTGGCTGGATGGAGGCTACGGTCCGCGGGGTTCCTGTGCATTATGTCGAGTCCGGCAGCGGTACTCCGGTTCTCGCTCTGCACGGCGTCGGGGTAGACCACCGCGAAATCGCCCAAGCCCTTGAACCGGTGTTCAGTTCCGCCCCCGGCTTTCGGCGCCTGTACCCGGACTTGCCGGGGATGGGCCTCACCGCGGCGCCTGCGGCCATCGCCAGCAACGATGATGTCCTGGACTTACTGCTCGGCTTCATCGACAACACCATCGGCGCTGGACCTCTTCTCGTCCTGGGCCACTCCTACGGCGGCTACTTAGCCCGTGCCATTGCCCAGCACAGACCTGGGCAGGTCATCGGGCTCGCGCTGGTCTGCCCGGTGGGCGCCCACACCGGCCCCGTGCCTGAACACACGGTTCTTGTATCCTCGGCGGACCTTGCCGGCGAGCTCAGCCCGGAGCTCGAGGCCTCCTACCGTGGCTACTTCGTTGTCCAGACGGCCGAAACGCTGCGCCGGTTCCAGGACACCGTCGCCGCGGCAGCGCCGCTCGTTGACGAGACCGCCCTGATGCGGATCTTTTCGCGCTGGGAGCTGCAGGATCGCCCGGAGACGGCGAAGACCTATCCTCATCCCGTCTTGATTCTGGCCGGACGGCAGGATTCCACCGCGGGCTACGCGGCCCCGGCCGACCTCGCCGGGCAGTACCCTCGCTGTACCTTGGCGGTCCTCGATCACGCCGGCCATGCCCTGCTGCATGAGCAGCCCGCCCTGGCTCACGCCCTGCTGGTTGAATGGCTCGCGCGCGTGCTGGAACACGCCGACAGTTCAAGCGCCCGGCCGGCTGGCTCCGCTAGTCCGCGGAACCCCCTCAGTCCGGCAAGCTGACGTCGACGGGGAAAGGTCATGAAGGTCGGCGCCTCGTAGGGGTGCGACAGGGCGGCGTTGCCGACGGCGCGCTGCGCCGGGCCCGCGGGTAGATCGCCTCCACCCATCTCGGCACTTCCTCGGGCGTGCCATGCGCCGCACCCGGTAGCGGGGTGAAACGCCCGGTCCCCTCGTCGCTGGACGAACAGTGCGAGTAGTTGCCCGGCCTGCCCGCACCGGCGTCACCAATGGCCTGCCGGACGGCGGGCGTAGCTTCGGTGGGGACATCATGGAGTCCGACAAGACCGGCGCGAGGGCGGCGCACAAGGCAGCCACGCTGACGGAGAAGAAGTAACCCGAACAGGGAGGGATCGTTCACTCAGCGCCAGCGGAAAGCTAAACCGCCGTTGACGGCCCGTCAGTTCAGTTTGATGTGGAGGACAGCGGAGCGTTCCGGACCGTTTCCACTCTGGCTTTTGAAGTGCACCGGCAGGCTCAGGGTGATCCCACGACCATGCTTGACCATGCCCGCGACTGTGACCGACTCATTGGGTCCGAGGGTGGCGGGACCGAAGACTTCGGCCGTGAATTGCTTTTCCCCGGCCGCGTATCGTGCTCCTGCGAATTCCAGGGTTGCGACCTCCCCCGTCCGCTGATTTGTCACTTCGGCCGCGAATGCCACTCCGTTCTGGATTTCAAGACCGTCGATGAGGCTCACCTTGGCGTCTTCGTTTTGGCTTGCCGCCTCTTCCCTGTTCAGTAATGCAGATTGGATGCGCAGGTCTCCGATGGAATAGGCCCGCAGACGGTTTCGATCATCGAATTCCAGGGCGTGGTATTCTCGGCAGTCTGCGGGCTGGGCGGGGCTACACGAACGGTAGCCGCCGTCAATAGCAGTGAGCTCAGTTCCCTGCGATTTTTCGATCGGAACCTGCGCGTTTCGGCCTACGCGGGCTATCTCGGACCACAAAGCCAGGACGCGCGCGGCGGGTGAGCCGTCTTCAGTGTAGATCTGGGCCGTGTCCAGCCGTTGAGCCAATGCACCAAAGCTGGCGGGGTTGGGCGCCGTGACCGCCCTGAAATAGCTAAGTGCATTTCTGCTTTGCTCCTGCGTATCCTGGATCGGCTGAATCCCGAGCCAGGAAGGAGCCGCCGCGAAGAGGGCAATGATCACGGCCACAAAGTCTAGAACCCGCCCTCTCTTCTTCTCCGGTTGGGGCGGTACCTGCCCCAGGCTTACGGCCGTCCCCGAGGTAGGCGGATCCGCCGCATCTGCTCGGATCCAAGCTGCCATCGTGGATTCCGGCACGTCCAGGCGTGAGGAGACAGCCCGAAGTGAAGTCGACTGGGACTCATTAGGATTCTGCGTTCTATACGCCTTGTATTCGCTGACGGCATAAACCTTGAAATGCGGCGGATACCGATTATTCGACGCCATGCCAAAGTGTCCTACACAGTTTGTTCCCCCGCCAGACCCATAGGACCCAACAAGAGAACCCGCCGGGCGGCGCCATCCGCCTGAGTAGTCCTGACAGCGCCTCCCTAGCGGGTCGGACCGGGCCGTTCGGCCGGGTCCTCGCTCCCGGCGGCGCCCACCGTATGCACGGGGCTCATCAACGACAGCTGCCGTTTGACTTGATCAAGCTCGACCTGAAGCTGTTCCACGGCGGCGCGGTACTTTGCGAAGGCTGCCGCCCGGCGTTTCGCTGCGACGTAGTTGATGATGGCGGCGAGAACCGCCAGCGGGAAGGCCAGCAGCAACGCCCAGCCGGAGACCGCAAGGAAGTCCAGGGCGACGGGAAGCGCCTCCTTGAACGCCAGAAACTCGTTCACCCCGCCGACCACTCCGCTCAGGGCCGCATCCAGAGGTTGCAGAAACTGGCCGACGACGGGCGTGCCTGCTAGGGAAGGAGCGCTCAGGCGCTGCTCTCCCCCGGCAGACCAGCGCGGGTCAGCGAAATGGTTTAGGACGTAGATCCCGGCAGCCGCGTTGAGGGCCGCGAAGAGGAGGACGGCACCAAGCGCCGTGCTGTGAAGCCTGCCCGGACGCCAGAGTCCGGCCGCGAGCGTAAATACGGCGGCCACAGCCCACGGAAGGATGCGGAAGTTGTCGAGGCTCATGCCGCCCAGAGGATCCAAGAATTTTCCTGCCTTGCCGTATGTAGATGACCGTTTCGGTCGGAAGCGAGCCTATCCCGACCACGCGGGGCCAAAAATCCATGTCCGTGCAGGCCGGTTCTCACTACACTGGGACGCATGACCGAGCAGGAACCGGTCCCGCCGCGGACGGCCGTGGCCGACGGCGTCGCCGGTCCCCCCGAGAACGCCGTCGACACCCCCTTGCGAAGTTCCCAGCAGCGGTCCCGCACCTTCTACGGGATCCTGCTAAACACCGGCCTGGCCAATGTCACCACCAGTTACCTGTGGTTTGCGCTGACGTTCTGGGTGTATTTGGAGACGCGCAACGTCATCGCCACCGGCGTAGTCGGCGGCGCGTACATGCTGCTGATCGCCCTGTCCAGCATCAGCTTCGGCACCTACGTGGACCGCTACCGCAAGCTGGCCGTCATGCGTTTCGCCGCCGCCTTCACCCTGGCCATGTTTGTGCTCTCGGGGGTGATGTTCCTGCTGACACCCGCCGACTCGCTGCTGGACCTGGCGCAGCCGTGGTTCTGGGCGTTCATGCTGATCGTCCTGCTCGGCGCCGTGGTGGAGAACATGCGCAACATCGCGCTCGCCGCTACGGTCACCATCCTGATCGAGCCGGAACGGCGAGCCAACGCCAACGGGCTGGTCGGGATGGTGCAGGGGCTGATGTTCATCGTCACCTCGGTGTTTTCCGGGGTATCGGTCGGGCTGCTGGGCATGGGCTGGACCATTGTCGTGGCCGTGGTGCTGACCGCGCTGGCCTTCGCGCACGTGCTCACCCTGCGCATGCCCGAAGAGGTCCGCGCTGCCGCCACGGACGCGCAGGGCGGGTTTGACCTGCGGGGCTCCCTGGCCGCTATCTCGGCGGTTGCCGGGCTGTTTGCGCTGATCCTCTTCTCCACGTTCAACAATTTCATCGGCGGCGTCTACATGGCGTTGATGGATCCCTACGGCCTGGAGATGTTCCCGGTAGAGCTGTGGGGGACCTATCTCGCGCTCGGCGCCACCGGCTTCATCGTGGGCGGGGCGCTGGTCAACAAATTCGGCTTGGGATCCAACCCGCTGCGCACCATGCTCCTCGCGGTGATCCTGATGGGCCTCCTCGGTGCGGTCTTCACGCTCCGGGAGTGGGCCTGGCTGTACGTCGCCGGCATCTGGCTGTACCTCGTCCTGGTGCCTGTAGTCGAGGCCGCCGAGCAGACAGTCATCCAGCGGGTGGTGCCCCTGCACCGGCAGGGGCGGGTGTTCGGATTCGCCATGGCGTTCGAGTCCGCGGCAGCGCCGATCACAGCATTCCTCATCGCGCCGATCGCCCAGGTCTGGATCATCCCGTACGCACGGTCCGCCGACGGTGCCGCCCAGCTGGCCCCGCTGCTGGGCGAAGGGACATCCCGCGGCATCGCCCTGGTGTTCCTGATATCGGGCGTCATCCTGATCGCAGCTGCGCTGCTGGCATTCCTGGCGCCTGTCTACCGCCGGGTCTCGGCGTCGTATGCGGGGACGGGTGCCGGCACGGTCTGACAGTGCCCAGCCGCTAGGCTGCGGGACCCGTGCCTTCCGGCACGCTGGCATCGACCGGGAAGGTCATGAACGCCGGCGTCTCGTACGGGTGTGCGGACAGTGCCGCGCTGACGACGGCGCTGCGCCGGGACCGCGGGTAAATGGCCTCGATCCGGGTTTCCGGGACTTCCTCGGGGGAACCGACGACGCCGATGGCCGGGTTCGCGCCCGGCAACGGCGTAAATCGCCCGGTTCCTTCCAAGCTGAACGAGCAGTGCGAGTAGTTGCCCAGCCTGCCCACCCCGGCATCGCCAATGGCCTGCCGTACGGCGTGCGCAGCGTCGGTGGGAACGTAGATGACCAGGCAATCCATAGGGTCCATGGCTGAAAGTCTCGCACGGAGTAGCCGTGTTGGGCCGCGCGGACGAGAACGGCACCCTCAGGTGGCGGACTTCGCTGAAGCGCAGGATTTCCGCGGCCCGTAGACTCCCTATCCCAGCGGTGGGATCGCCCCGTAGGAGTTCGGCAGGGCATGGGGATTGACCGGCCGATCCCCGTCAGACGAGGAAGGCTCCCGCGTGTGGTAACTGCGCGCCGTTCGCAGGTTCCGCGATCGCAGGGAGAGGCCCACGGCGATCAAGGCGAAACTGCCAAGCAGGAGACTAAGTCCGACAACGAACATCACCAGCGCGCCCTGTGCGGCGACACCAGTTGCAACCTCAAACAGCGACATGGGTAAGACAAACACCGTGGCCGCAAGCAGTACTAAACCGACCGTAATCTGCCATGACCCTTTGGAATACACGGTTCCCCCTCCGTATTGACCGTGCACCCCAGTAAACCGGATGGGCGCCCGTTTTGAAAGCAACCGCCCGGTCCACCGTTCAGTCAGGCAGCTCGTCCCGGCGTCGCCGGAGCGTGGCGGTCTCGGCAGAGTTGCCCGCCAGTTCGACGGCTTTGTCGTACGCCACGCGCGCCTCCGCGGCGCGGCCTCCCCGCCGCAGCAGTTCGGCGCGGGCCGCGTAGTAGGCGTGATAGCCGGCCAGGTCGGCTTCGAGCCGGTCGACGGCGGCCAGCGCCGTGTCCGGGCCGTCCAGCTCGGCGACCGCGATGGCCCGGTTCAGTGCGACGATCGGTGACGGATCGATGGTCAGCAGCTGGTCGTAGAGCGCGACGATCTGTGACCAGTCGGTGTCGCGGAAGTCGCGGGCAGAAGTGTGCACGGCGTTGATCGCCGCGAGGATTTGGTACCGGCCCGGGGCCGCACCGGACGCCAGTCGCTCACGCAGCAGGCGGTTGCCTTCGGCGATGAGGGATGCATCCCAGGCTTCCCGGTCCTGCACGTCCAGGGTCACGAGTTCGCCGCTAACCGAGATCCGGGCGGCACTCCGGGCTTCGATGAGCAGCATCAGGGCCAGGAGCCCGGCCACCTCGCCGTCCTCGGGCAGGAGGGCGCGGAGCAACCGGGTGAGCCGGATCGCCTCGGCGGTCAAGTCGGAGCGGATTGGATGCGTGTCGGGGCCCGTTGCCAGGTACCCCTCGTTGAAGATCAGGTAGAGCACGGCGAGGACGCCGGAGGCACGTGCTGGCAGGTCCTCCGCGGACGGCACCCGGTACGGGATGCGGGCCGCCTTGATCTTGGACTTCGCACGGGTGATCCGCTGCGCCATCGCGCTCTCCTGCACCAGGAAGGCCCGGGCGATCTCCGGAACGGTCAGCCCGCCCACCATCCGCAGGGTCAGGGCCACCCGGGTCTGCGGCGCGAGCGCCGGGTGGCAGCAGGTGAAGATCAGCCGGAGCCGGTCGTCGTCGATGGCGCCGAGGGGCTCAGGCGGCCCGTCGTTTTCGGACACCAACTGGGCCTCCTGGTGTTTGCCGTCGCGTTTGTTCTCGCGGCGGAGCCGGTCGATGGCTTTGCGCTTGGCCGTGGTGGTCAGCCATGCGCCGGGGTTGGCGGGGACGCCGTCGGACGGCCACCGTTCAACGGCCGTCGTGAATGCCTCAGCGGCCGCCTCCTCTGCGAGGTCGAGGTCGCCAAAGCGCCGGGTCAGGGCGGCGACCAGCCTGGCCCAGTTCTCCCGGTAGGCGCGGGTGACGGCGCCGCCGACGTCGGATCCGGTCACAGAAACGGCCGTACCTCGACCTTCCGGTTGCAAGCTTTCGACCCCTCGGCGGCGAGCTTGAGCGCCACGTCGAGGTCGGGCGCCTCAATGATCCAGAACCCGGCGAGGTACTCCTTCGATTCCACGAAGGGGCCGTCGGTCATCACCGGGCCCTCGCCGCGGTTGTCGATGACGGTGGCCGTGTCCGGGAATCCGAGGCCGCCGGCGAAGACCCAGTGCCCGTCGGCCTGGAGCCGGTCGTTGAACTCGTCGATGGCCGCCATCTCGTCCGACGGCGCGAGCTCAAGCTTGTCGTGAATCACGGACAGCAAGTACTGCATTTCGAGTCATCTCCTGCGGTTTGGGGCGCCCCTCCTGGGCGGCCGCTCACCTTTACTACGAACAACTCTGCCGCTATTCGACAGGAAGTGGCAGCAGCCCGCACTGCTACGGCTCGGTTCACCGGAGCAAACCGTCGAGGACCGGCGCCCCTTTCGCATCGACGAAAACGGTCTTGTTCAACTCTGCAACAGAGGTTCGGCCCACGAAGCCCATTGCGCCTTTCAGTTCCTCGTGCAGGATGGAGAAAGCCCGGTCAACCGCGGGCTCTCCACCTGCAGCGAGTGCGTATGCGAACGGGCGTCCAGCAAGCACTGCATTAGCCCCAAGCGACACTGCCTTCACTATGTCGTGGCCACGCCGGATTCCACCATCAAGATAGATTTCGGCCCGGCCGTCGACGGCTTCCACGATGGACGGCAGAACGTCGATTGTCGCAGGCTGGGCATCAAACTGCCTGCCGCCGTGATTTGAAATAAAGATGCCATCAGCGCCTTCGTTCACAGCCCGCACGGCATCCTCGGCGTCCATAATTCCCTTGATGACGAGGTTTCCGGACCACTCGGCGCGAAGCTTGGCAAAGTCATCCCAGTTAGCTGCGGGATTCTTGTTGGATGCCATCCAGCTGTTCATCTCGTCCATCCGGAGCGGACGCCCGTTCATCTGGTAGTTGCCATAGGTCATCTTGCGGCCCGTGCGCCACCGCCACAGCCACCCCGGGTGGGTTGCTGCGTCGAAGTAGTCCGCCACCGGAGGACGCGGGGGCATGGACAGCCCGTGGTGGAGATCGCGTTCCCGCTTGCTGGAAGACCCTACGTCGCCGGCAACGACCAGCGTGTTGACACCGACTGCCCGCGCGCGCGCGACGTAGTTGGCCGTCTCTTGGGGATCTTTCCAGAAGGCCACCTGCGCCCAGAGATTGTCAGGCGCCACCCTGGCCACTTCTTCCAACGAGCATCCGGCCCAGGCGCTGTGAATGAAAATCGATCCTGCCCGCACAGCTGCTCTGGCGACGGCAGGGTCGGAACCAGGATGAAATATCGTGAGCATGCCCATTGGGGCGACCATGAGCGGCAACGCCAAGGAGTGCCCGAGCACCGTTGTGGACGTGTTCATCCCGGTGACGTCTACCAAGGAACGCTGGCGCAACATCAGGCAATCAAGGTGCTCCTCGTTGGCCCGCATGGTGGTTTCGTCGAGCGCGCCGCCTTCAAGGTAGTCAGAGATCATGCGCGGAAGCTGCCTCCGCGATGCCTTGCGGTAGTCGTCGATGCTGACAATCCATTTTTTTCTCAAGGTTCCTGCTCCAATGTCACGGTCTAGAGTACTTTTGCCAGAAACTGCTTGGTCCGTTCATGCCGGGGGTCCTTCAGTACGGTTCCAGGGTGCCCTTGTTCCACGATGCAGCCGTCGTCCATGAAGATGAGGTGATCGCTGACCTCGCGGGCGAAACCGATTTCGTGGGTGACGACGATCATCGTCATTCCGGCGTCGGCCAGCCCGCGCATGACGTCGAGCACCTCGCCCACCAGTTCAGGGTCCAGGGCCGATGTCGGCTCGTCGAACAGCATCAGCCTGGGTTCCATGGCCAGGGCGCGGGCGATGGCCACGCGCTGTTGTTGGCCGCCCGACAGAGCGCCCGGGTAAGCGTCGGCTTTTGCCTCCAGCCCCACCCGCTCGAGCAGGGCCATGGCCCTATCCCGGGCGGCCTTGCGGCCCAGCTTCTTCACCCTGATCGGCGCCTCGCATACGTTTTCCAGCACGGTCATGTGGGGGAAAAGGTTGAAACTTTGGAAAACCATGCCGACGTTCTCGCGCGCCCTTGCCGCTTCGGAATGGCTCTGCGCCTGCAAGCGTCCGTTCTTGATCTTCACTCCCACCGGCTGCCCTTCGACGATGATGTAGCCGCCATCCAGCATCTCCAGTTGGTTTATGCAGCGCAGGAACGTGGATTTTCCGGAACCGGAGGGGCCGATGATGCAGGTCACATCGCCCCTGCGGACCGTCAAGTCGATTCCCTTGAGAACGTTGAGGCCTCCGAACTGCTTCGTGACGTCCCTGGCCTCGACCACTACGTCGTTCATGACTGAACCTCCTGAGTCGCGACGGAACCGGATCGCAAGGCCTTGGCCTTGCGGAGAGGGCCGCGCCGGGCGGACCGGCCCGGCACTGCCGTTCCTTTGTTGAAATGCCGTTCGATATAGAACTGGCCAAGGCTCAAAATGCTGGTGACCAGCAGATACCAGAGGCTGGCCGCGATCAGCAGGGGGATGGTCTTGAAGTTCGCGCTATAGACGAGCTGCGCGGAATACAACAGCTCCGGGAAGGCCAGCACACTCACCAGCGACGTCGTCTTGAGCATGGAGATAGTTTGATTGCCGGTAGGCGGGATGATGATCTTCATTGCCTGCGGCAAAATGATCCGCCAGAAGGTGGTAAAGCGCCGCATCCCGAGCGCCTTGGCCGCCTCAGTTTGCCCGCGGTGGACGCTGAGGAGGCCAGCCCTAACGATCTCGGACATGTAGGCGCCTTCGTTGAGCCCGAGGCCCAGGATGGCGGCGAGGAACGGCGTGATGATTGTGTTCGCGTCAGCTGAGAAGAATTCGGGCCCGAAAGGGATCCCCACCGACAACCGCGGGTAGATGGCCGCGATAAAGCCCCAAAAGAGGAGCTGGACAAACACGGGAACACCGCGGAAGAGCCACACCAGGAAAGCCGCTACTCCGGCGATGATGAAGTTCGGCGCGAGCCTCGCCAGCGCCAACAGCACGCCGACGACGATCCCGACTGCCATCGAAATTACCGTCAACTGCAGGGTGCGCATGAGCCCGGAAAACAGCCGCTCAGAGGCGAACCAGCCGAATACCACCCCCCATTCAAATCGGGGATTCGTGACCAGGGAATAGCCGACCAAGAAGATGGCAAAGAGGACGATTGCCGCCGTCAACCACAGCAGGCCGTGATGCTGTTGCGGGCGGCCCGAAAGCAGTTGGCGATCAAGGCCGTCGTCGGTGAGGGCGTGGTCGCCGTGGGCCGTGGCAGTGTCATTCATGACAGGGGCCTACTGGGCCTTGTTGAAGGCGAAGTCCGTGATGGCGCCGCTACCGACTCCCCACTTGTCGAGAATGGCCTTGTATTTGCCGCTCTCAGCGAGAGATTCCATACCGAGTTGCACTGCCTTCTCCAGGCCAGCACCCTTCTTGAATCCGATACTGACCGGCGACAGGTCCTTCTCGCCGAGCAGTTCGATCTGGCCACCTTGTTTGATTGCGTATCCCAGAGTCGGACCATCGACGTACACGGCGTCAATCCGGCCGGCGGTCAACGCGAGATTGGGCGCCTGCATGTCGGGGTAGGTCATGGCCTGGATGGCCTCCTTGCCAGCAGACGTACATTCTGCCGACAGCGCGGGGAGCCGCTTGAGATCTTGGAAGGACCCCTTCAGGACGCCGACTCGCTTGCCGCAGAGCGTGTCCAGACTGAGGTGCTGGGGGTTCCCCGGCGCCACTCCGATCCCGCTTCCCGACTGGTAGTAGTCGACGAAGTCGAGCACCTTCATTCGCTCCGAGGAGGGTGACATCTGCGAAATGGCCATGTCGAACTTGCCTGCTGCGATCCCGGGGATTATGCCGTCAAACGGTCCGCTGACCACCTTGGTATCCAAACCAAGGGTCTGACCCAAGGCGACCGCAATCTCGGGATCCACGCCGATCGTAGTGGTCCCGTCCTGATCCATGAAATGCAGAGGCGGCGAGCTCTGGCTCATGGTCACCGTGAGGGTTCCCTGGTCCCGGATGGCCTGGGGAAGCGCGGCGACGGCGGCGGCGTTGGGCTGGACCGGCGCGGTCGACGCCGAAGACGTCGCCGTCGCTGCCGCCGTGGTGCTACCCGTCGCAGGGTTTGAGCATCCTGTGAGCACGGCTGCCACCAGTGAGACTGCTGCCACGGACAACAAGCTTGTTCTGAGCTGATTCATCTGCACACCCTTTGAAAGTCGATGTCGTGCCGGAGGGAAAACGAGCGAACGGGGCATCCCGATCGGGTCACGGGCGAAGGCGCCCCCTGTGTTTTAGATCACATCTTCGCTTGATATCATGTACCGTACATCATGCACGATTCGGTAGCAACGGATGACTTAGCCGGGATGTGCGGGTAGTCGGTATCTCAGCATCCATCGTTGCGCTGTCGTCGCAACGATCACTTCTGGTAGAGGATCTCCATATGAACGACATCTCGTTTCAGGACGACGCAGGGCTCATAGCCGCGCGGCCCATGCTGGTAGACCAGGTGTTTGAGGCCGTCCTATCCCTGCTGCTGGACGACAAGATAGCCACCGGGTCGCCGCTAAGCATCGATGGCTTGGCCAAGCGCTTCAAGGTGTCCTCCACGCCTGTCCGCGAAGCCCTAGCCCGGCTGGAAGCAACAGGGATGATCCGACGCGAGGCCCTTCGAGGCTACAAGGTCGCACCGGAACCGACGGCAGCCGACGTAGCTGCCTTGCTGACCTCACGGCTCGTTCTTGAGCCATCAATGGCGGAAATCGCCTGCACCAATGCAACTCACGAATTCGTCGCCGAACTGGAGGGCTATAACACCGATCTCGATGCTTCTCGCCTGGGCGGAGACACTTTTGCGGGCTATCGTGCTTACTGGAAGGCGGATGAGAACTTTCACCGTTGTATCGCGGAAGCTACCGACAACGAATTCCTGCTGAGAGCCTATGGCTCAATCGAGGGCCACATCCAAAGATTCAGGCTCATGGTGCATAACGACATGAGCGGCGAACACACCGTCCGGGAACATCAAGCTGTCATCGACGCCTTCCGCGCCCATGATGCCCAGAGCGCGAGGGCAGCGATGAACGAACACATTGAAGGGATCAAGTCCCGCTCATCCCGCCTCAAGAAGTTCTCCCCGAACACGTAGACACCGACGCCGGCTCTCGCCTAAGTCGCCCAGTCGTCGTCGCCGTAGGCCCGGCCGCGGAAGTGCGCACGGAGGTACTCCCCGACGACGGCGGCCCCCAGGTCGCCGGCGTCGGGGGCCACGACGCGGCCATCGATCCGCCGGGCCATCCGGGCGACGAACCGTTCCAGGCCCGGGTCATTGCCGAGCCGGAAGAACGTGGCCTGCGTGCCGGCCCGGCCGAGGCGGTCCAGCTCGGCGACCGTCACCCGGATGGTCTCCGGGTCCGGCGGATACGAGAACCACGACTCGCCGTCGGCCTCCAGGTGCGCGGTGGGTTCGCCGTCGGTCACCACCAGCAGGACCGGCTGCATGGACGGGTGCTGGCGGAAGAAACGGCCGGCCAGCAGCAGCCCGTGGTGCAGGTTGGTGCCCTGTTCCCGGAATGCCGGCAGGGCCGTGAGCTCGCCGATGTCCATGGTCCGCGCGTACCGGCCGAACGCGATCAGCTGCAGCCGGTCGCCGCGGAACTTGGTGGACACGAGGTGGTGCAGGGCGAGCGCGGTGCGTTTCATCGGCACCCAGCGCCCCTCGGCAGCCATCGAGAAGGACACGTCCACCAACAGCGCGACGGCGGCCTGCGTGCGCGCCTCGGTTTCCGTGACCTCGATGTCGTCCACGGCCAGGCGCAGCCCGTGGCGCGGGTCGCCGCCGTCGGCGATGGTGCGGCGGATCGCGTTGGTGATGGTCCGGGTGACGTCCCACGGTTCGGCGTCGCCGAACTCCCATGGGCGGCTGGAGCCGGTCTGCTCCCCCGCCGCCCCGGCCACGCGGGTGTCCCGGCGGCCCTGCCGGCCGGAGAGCTGCTTGGCGGTGTCGCGCAGCAGCGACCGGCCCAGCCGCCGCATGGCCTGCGGAGAGAGCTTCAGGTCGCCGTCGGCGCCGCGCTGCAGGAAGCCGCCGTCGTGCATGGCCTTTTCGATCTCCGCCAGGGTCCGGGCGGACACGGCAGCGTCCTGACCCAGCTGGCGGGCGAGGGCCTCCAGGTCCAGGTCATCCAGGCGGGAGCCGTTGTAGGACTGCGAGAGCTGCTCGGCGAGTTCGTCCAGTTCGGCGAGGTCCTGCAGCACGCCGGTGCCGTCGCCGAGCCCCAGCCCCTCCTCGCCGTTGAACTGTTCGGAGCCGGACCAGTCCTCGCCGGGGCGCAGGGCCTGCAGGTTCGCATCGAGTTGGCCCAGCTGTGCCATAAGCTCCGGCGAGCCGAACGCCTGGGCGGAAAGCCGCATCAGTTCCTCGCGTTGCCCGGCGGACATGGACCGCATGAGCCGCTGGGCGGCGGCCGCGCGCTGGGCGAGCGCGTCGATCAGCTCCTCGACCGACTGCGGGTTCTCCGGGAAGTACTGCCCGTGTTTTGCCATGAAGCCCTGGAAGTCCGCGTCGGTGTCCTCGCCGCGGCGGTGTTTGTCGAGCAGTTCGTTGAGGTCGGCCAGCATTTCGGCGACGGCCGCGCGGTCCTCCTCGGTGGCGCCCTCGAGCGCCTCCTTCATCCCGGCGAACCGCTGGTCCAGGATCTCGCGGCCCAGCAGGTCCTTGATCTGCTCGTAGGCCTCGCGGGCGGTGGTGGACTGCCAGTCGTAGGAGGCGAGCTCGTTGACCGCTGCCGCCGTGGATTTGGGCAGGTTCTGCAGCTGCATCTCGCGGAAGGCGCGGTCCGTGTCGTCCATCCGGACGTCGCGGGCGAGCTGTTTGCGCTCTTCCAGCACCGCGGTCTCCAGCAGTTTCTGCACCTCGTTGAGGGTGCCGTCCAGCTTGTGCTGGCCCAGCAGGTCCTTGCGCCGCTGCTGGACGCGGCCGGCGAGGTCGTCCAGGCCTTCCCGGTTCCGGCCACCGCGGCGCAGGTATTCCTGCAGGGCGTGCCGGGGCGAGTAGCCGGCCATCACGTCTTCGGCGACGGCGCCCAGCGCCTCCGCCAGGTCCACCGGCGGGGCGAGCGGATCCGGCCCGCCCGCGTAGCGGCTGTACCGGGACCGGTGGTGAGCGGCCATGGGCCCTCCTTAGCTGCCGTTACCCGTAGACGGTCGCCTCGTCGTCGGAGTCCTTGGAGATCCGCCGGGCGAGGTAGAGGCCTTCCAGGGCCAGTTCGACGGCGGCGGCGCGCTGGCCGTCGTTTTCCGCGCCGAGGCGGTCCCCGATGTCGTCGTAGAGGCTGGATCCGTTGAGCGACGGGAGGTTGTCGAGGAACTCCCGGGCGGTGACGAGTTCACCGGTGGTCACCGTGGTGTGGCCGTCGAGGGCGGCGACGAGGTCGCCCATGTCGAGGCCGTGGAAGTGCGCCCGGACGGCTTCGGCGGTGGCCATGCGCAGCAGGTGGTCCAGGATGTCCTGTTCCCGGCCTTCCTCGCCGGATTCGAACTCGATCTTCCCGGCGAGGACTTCCACGGCGGCGTCGAGGTCGATGATCCGGGCGACGGCTTCGTCTTCGCCGCGCACGCTGGCGCGGCGCAGGGCGGCCGCGGCGACCGTTTCGGCACCGGCGATGGCGAACCGGGCGGATACCCCGGAGGTCTGGTTGATTGCCGGGGACTGCCGCAGCGCCCGGGTGTAGCGCGCCAGGATTTCGAGGATGACGGGCGGGACGCCGGCCACCAGGTGACCCTCCTGCCGGATGACGGCCACCTCGTCGTCGAGCTCGATCGGGTAGTGAGTGCGGATCTCGGCGCCGAAGCGGTCCCGCAGCGGCGTGATGATCCGGCCCCGGTTGGTGTAGTCCTCCGGGTTGGCGGAGGCGACCACCAGGACGTCCAGCGGCAGCCGCAGCACGTAGCCGCGGATCTGGATGTCGCGTTCCTCCATCACGTTGAGCATGGAGACCTGGATCCGTTCGGCGAGGTCGGGGAGTTCGTTGATGGCGATGATGCCGCGGTTGGAGCGCGGGACCAGGCCGTAGTGGATGGTTTCCGGGTCGCCCAGGCGGCGGCCCTCGGCCACCCGCATCGGGTCGACGTCGCCGATCAGGTCCGCGACGGAGGTGTCCGGCGTCGCGAGCTTCTCGACGTACCGTTCGGAGCGGTGCCGCCACGCCACCCGCAGCCGGTCCCCCTCGGTGAGGGCGCGGGCGCGGGAGTGCTCGGTGAGGGGTTCGTAGGGGTGTTCGTTCAGTTCCGAGTCCTCGATCACCGGCGACCACTCGTCCAGCAGCCCGGCCAGGGTCCGCAGCAGCCGGGTTTTACCCTGCCCGCGTTCGCCGAGCAGGACGACATCGTGCCCGGCGAGCAGGGCGCGTTCCAGCTGGGGCAGCACGGTGCGGCTGAAGCCGAACATCCCGGGCCAGGGGTCGCGGCCGGCGGCGAGCGCGGCGAGCAGGTTGTCGCGGATTTCGCGGCGCAGGTCCTTGTGAACGTGGCCGGAGGCACGCAGTTCACCAACAGTGAAGATTTCGGGGCGATCACTCACTCCTCCACCGTAGACCTGTACCCGGCGGGTTATCGAGGGATTTCCGGAGATTCCTGCGCATCGGGCGCTTGTGCGGCTTACGCTGGATTCTGATGACTGCAGCAACGTCCGGACGTCCGGCGGAGCCCTCTCGGCAGGGCACGCTCCTGCTTCTGGTGCGCCATGGAGAGACCCCGACGACGGGTATGGTCCTGCCGGGGCGGGCGTCGGGACTGCACCTGTCCGAGCGCGGCCGGGCCCAGGCCGAACGGATCGCGGAGCGGCTCGCCGGACTTCCCGTCGACGCCCTGTATTCCTCGCCGCTGGAGCGCGCCTGCGAGACCGCGGAGCCGACGGCGGCCCGCACCGGTTTGGCGGTGAAGCACGACGACGGGCTGCTGGAGTGCGACTTTGGCGAGTGGACCGGATCCGCGATCGCCGACCTGGCCGTCCTGCCGGAGTGGCAGACCGTGCAGCACAGCCCGTCCGAGTTCCGCTTCCCGGGCGGTGAGAGCTTCCCGGAGATGCAGGCGCGGATCGTGAGGGCGATGGAGGCGCTGTGCGCAGCCCACTTTGGGGGTGTGGTGGTTTGCTTCTCCCACGCCGATCCCATCAAGGCCGCCGTCGCCCATGCCCTGGGTACGCCGCTGGATCTGTTCCAGCGCATCGTCATCAGCCCGGGCTCGGTGTCTGCTATTTCTTTCGTGGAGGGCCAGGACCCCGCAGTGCACATGGTGAATTCGACGTCGGAACCGCTCAGCGGACTGAGGGCGTCGTGAAGCGGGGTCCAGGGTGTCCGGCCGTGAACTGACGCTGCTGACCGAGGGCAGCATTGAACTGCTGGGTCTCATCCCGCGCAGCAGCAACCAGACGTTCCTCGTCCAGGTCACCTGCGGCGAGGACGAGGGGTACGCGGTCTACAAGCCGGAGGCCGGCGAACGGCCGCTCTCCGACTTCGAACCCGGCCTCTACAAGCGCGAACGCGCCGCCTACCTGCTCAGCGAAGCGCTGGGCTGGGGCTTAGTGCCCTTCACCGTCATCCGGGAGGACGCACCCCTGGGAGTCGGGTCGCTGCAGTGGTTCATCGAGTGCGACTTCCAGGAGCACTACTTCACCCTGTTCGAGGACGCCCCCGAGACCCACCGCGAGCTGGCCCGGATCGCCCTGTTCGACTACGTCGCCAACAACACGGACCGCAAGAGCGGCCACGTGCTGCGCGGCGACGACGGCCGGATCTGGGGCATCGACCACGGCCTGTGCTTCTCCGCAGCATTCAAACTGCGCACCGTGATCTGGGACTTCGCCGGTGAACCCATACCGGACGCCCTGCTCGAGGACATCGCCCCGCTCGCCGAGGCCATTCCTTCCGAGATAGCCGAGCTGCTCGACGACGACGAGGTCACCGCGCTGCAACGCCGCGTCCAGCGGATGCTGGTTGCCGGGGTGCTGCCGGTTGACCGCACCGGCATGCGTTACCCGTGGCCGCTCGTTTAGGGCCGGGTCACCGTGCCGGGCAGGCCCGCCGGTGCTATGCGGCCGGCCGTGGCCGGTAGAGGCGCGCGATGGCGGCAATGTCCCCCGGCGTTGTCCGGCAGCATCCGCCGACAATGCGGGCGCCGAGGTGGCGCCAGGCGCCGGCCTCCCCGGCCAGACTTGCCGCAGCTCCCGACGCGCCATCCTTGGCCGGACCCCACGTCTTGGTCACCGGGTCATAGGCTTCCCCGGAGTTCGGGTAGGCGATCAGGGGCGTCCGCGTGGCGGTCCGAAGGCTGGCCAGCGCGGGGGTCACCAGGTCCAGGGGGACACAGTTCACCCCGACTGCTGCGACCCGG
This sequence comes from Arthrobacter sp. SD1074B, assembly GCF_056780195.1. Lineage (NCBI taxonomy): Bacteria > Bacillati > Actinomycetota > Actinomycetes > Micrococcales > Micrococcaceae > Arthrobacter > Arthrobacter sp. SD1074B. Next base: position 3,505,717 of record NZ_JBRAZT010000001.1, read on the forward strand.
GGGTGTTCGGCCGCCAGCCGGGCGGCCCGGCCCAGTGGTGTGCCGTCACTGATGCTGCCGCCGTCGCGCAAGGTGAAGGAGAACCAGGCCTCGACGTCGAACTCGTCGAGAAGTTCCAGCAGCGCTTCCGCCTCCGGCAGGGAGGGAAGTGTCTCGCACGCCAGAAGGTCGACGCCGGCCCTCACCAGAGCGGCGATCCGCGGCCGGTGGAAGTCCAGGAACTCGCTTTTCTCAAGCTCGTAGTCGCCCCGATACTCCGAGCCGTCCGCAAGAAAGGCACCGTATGGCCCCACCGACCCGGCGATCAGCAGCGGACCGGCGGCCGGGTTTTCCGCTTGGTACTCGCGGCGGGCTTCATCGGCCAACCGCACACTGAGAGCCACCAGTTCCAGGGCTTCTGCCTCGCCGATCCCGCGCTGCCCGAAGCCCTGTGGCGTCGCCTGGTAGCTCGCCGTGGTGGCGATACTCGCCCCGGCACGGAAGTAATCGAGGTGCACCTCCCTGATCAGGTGCGGCGCTTCGATGAGGACCTTGGCCGACCACAGCGGATCCGCCAGATCGCAGCCGCGCGCCTCAAGTTCGGTGGCGAGGGCACCGTCCGCCACCAGGAATTCGACTGCGGCGAGGGCGTGGGACAGCTTTACGGTCGGCATCCATCAATCCTTCATGTTGATCATAATAAGCATTTTTAGATGCTTGTAATGAACATCACTATATGTCACCATGGCTGTCACGCAATCCGCGACACCGCTAGGAAGAGGCGTTCCCTTGAACATTGAGATGAAGTCCGTACGCAAGCTCCGCGTGCACTGGCCCATAGCCTCCGAGAGCCTCACCCGGCTAGCCGGCGCTGAAACCGCGGCGTTCCGGGACGACCCCGGCGTCGCGGCCCTCCTCCGAACCCTCGATGATTCCCCCGAGCTCGGCGACTTCGGCAACTATCGGCACGTTTTCGAGTCCGGCATCGGCTTCGAAGGCTTCACCGTGGCCGCGGGCGCTAATCCGACGCTGGGGACGGTAGGCCAGCGGACCATCTCCCCGACCCTTGTCTTCACCACGTACTTCGACGCTGCGCTGGATGACGCCGCCGTGGACCGGTTCGTGCGGCGCATCATCGACATCCACCCGTGGGAGGTTCCGGTGATCGAGCTCTCCGGACCCGTGGCGGTCTCCAGCACCGCACTGGCAGCATCCGTTGAGAACGGGGCCGCATCGTGAGCGAAACCGCCGTCGCCGGCCTCTGGACCGATCTCCAGCCACTCCTCGCCGGCAGGACTTTCACCGATCTGACGCACGCCTTCCACCCGGGGCAGCCGCACTTTCCGGCGTTTCCGGACGAAACCAGGGAGGCGCTCTACGACCTTGAGAAGGGCGACGGTTTCACCGCGCACCGCTACTCGATCGTCGGGCAGTGGGGAACCCACGTGGACCCGCCGTCGCACTTCATCCGCGGGGGCCGCACGCTGGACCGGATCCCCGTCCGGGAGATGGTCCTCCCGCTCGTCATTCTGGACATCACGGAACGCGTCGCTGCCGACGCCGACGCCACCCCGACGATGGACGACGTGCGCATCTGGGAAGATCGCAACGGGACCATCCCCGAGGGCGCCTTCGTGGCCCTGCGCACGGGCTGGAGCCGGCGCTGGCCCGATTCCGAAGCGATGGCGAACAAGGACCGGGACGGAATCAGCCACACCCCCGGCTGGTCCCGGGACGTCCTGGCGTTCCTGATCGAGCAGCGATCGGTGGCCGCGGTAGGCCACGAACAGACCGACACGGATCCCGGCCTGGCAACGTCCCGGCAGGATTTCAGTCTGGAGACCTACGTCCTGGCGCAGAACCGCTGGCAGATCGAACTGTTGGCGAACCTGGACGGCCTTCCCGAGGCGGGCGCCGCGCTCATCGCGGCGTGGCCAAAGCCCCTGGAGGGAAGCGGCTTCCCGGCGCGGGTCTTCGCCATCCATTAAGCCGGACCCGCGGACGGCTAGACTCTGAGCCATGGCCAGGACATCCAGCATGGGACGCGGAATCATGGCAGTCCTCGCCGTCGGCGCCCGGAGCGCACGAGGCCTGCATGGCGGAACGGTTGCCGACATCGCGGCCGACCTGGGCAAGGACCGCAGCCAGGTATCGCGCAGTCTCCGCGGAGCCCAGCAGGAAGGCTTCCTGGACCGCCGGGACCAGCGTTCGTACAGCCTGGACTGGTCACTCTTCACCGATGCCCAGCTACTGACGGAGCAGCGGCTCCAGACCGAGGGCACAACCGCTCTGGAGGGCCTCGCCCGGGACACGGATGAGGCCTGCTTCCTGGGGGTCCTCAGCGGTGACAGCACGGTAACGATCGGCGAACACGTGCCGGCCAGCAGCAATCTGGTGGGCTCCTGGCTGGGCCGCCCCTACCCGGCGTACTGCAGCGATGCCGGCCAGGCCCTGCTCTGGGAGGCGACGGACGCCGAAGTCCGTGCGGTGTTTGCCCGGGCGGCCTTTGTTCCCCACGGACCCAACACGCCCGTGGATGTCGAGGACTTCCTGACGCGGCTGCGCGAGGCGCGGTCGCGGGGATACTCCGTTGTGAACGAGGAAGCCGAACCCGGGCTCTACTCCCTGGCCGTTCCCATCCGGGACTTTAAGGGTGAGGTGGTGTCCGCACTGCAGGTCGTCGGACCTAAAACGCGGCTGGAGCCGCGCCGCGATCACTGCGCCAAGGCACTCCGCTCGTGGGGAAACTGGCTTGAGTCGGCGCTGGGTTATATGACGCCGGAAGAGCGTCGCTAGCCGGGCAAGGTCAGCTGGCCCGCGTCCCCACGCTGGGCACGTGCCTGAGTTCCGAGCCGTTCTGCCGCCTCCGTGAGGGCCTTGAACAAGCGCTTTGCGCCGGGCTCGATCTGGGACCGGGCACCCAGGACGCTGAACGAGGCGAGAATCGTCCCGCCCGCATCGCGGATCGGCACGGCAAGCTCGTAGACGCCGTGCTCAAACTCTTCCTCCGCCACCACGAAACCGGTTGTCCGGTCGCGGTCCATCAGTTCGCAGACGGCGGCCGGCGAATGTGCCGCCCCCGGGCCGCCGACGCCGATGAAATTCACCCCGCCAAGCAGGTCCTGGACGGCTGCGGAATCGTGGTCCCAGAGAAGGGCGCGCCCGGCACCGGTGCACCAGACGGGCGTCTCCATCCCGGGCCGGACGAAGCTCCAGGGCAGCGCGTCGTTCGTCGAAGCCCGCAGCAGGAGGACGCGGAAGCCCTCCCGAACGGAGACCCTGAACCTGAGACCAAACCGCGCCACCAGGGCCTCCAACTCGGCCCTGGATCCATGGACCCACCCGGTGTTGAGCGACGCAGCCAACGCGAAGAACTGCGGGCCCATCCGGAAAGGACCCCTGTCCACGCGTTCTAGCAGACCCAGCTCACAGAGCTCCTGGGTCAGTCGCGATACGCGGCTCTGCTCCATGCCGAGTTCCGTGGCGAGCTGCGAAACGCCAAAAAGTCTTCTGCCCGACTTCTCCCTGTCAGCCACCAGGCGGACGATGCGGAGGCCCTGCGTCATGGACGACGATTCCGCGGAAGACTCCATTGTCACAACTCCTTCCACCCGATGGCCACGCCTATTCTCACACGGCCGCGGCGCCGGTCCGGCGAGGTCGGCATGGCAACGCGGCCGGGGACAAGGTCACCGGCCGCGTTGCTGAAGGACGCCGTCAAAGGGTCCGGCTAGGCCGGGACCTCCGTCCGTAGCCGCGCGCTGCGCCCGTACTTGAAGTAGAAGAAGGCGTAGCAGGCGGCCACGAAGGGGATTCCGAAGTAGAGGGCCGCAACCTGGTTCGGGTCGAAGGCGATCCCGACCAGCGAGATCAGGCACAGCACGAAGGCCAGGATGGGAACCAACGGGAACAGCGGGGCCCGGTACGGAAGGGCGGCAACGTTTCCGCCGTTCCTCACGAAGGCCCGGCGGTGGAAGTAGTGGGACGCGACGATCGACATCCAGACGCCGACGACGGCGAAGCCCGCCACCGAAACGAGCATCAGGTACACCGTCTCAGGGGCGATGACGCTGCTGATCAGCGACGCCACGCCGCCGACCATGCTCACGGAGAGTGCGATCAGGGGAATGCCGCGACGGGTCAGCTTCTTCAGCGCCCGCGGCGCGTGCCCCTCGTCCGCGAGCGAGTACAGCATCCGGGCGCAGGAGAAGAGCCCGCTGTTGCCGGCCGAGAGCAGCGCGGTGATGATGACGAAGTTCATGATGTCGGCGGCGAAGGGAATGCCGATCGAAGAGAACACCGTCACGAAGGGGCTCTCGTCCAGCCCGACCTCATCGAACGGAACGGTGGCAGCGATGACGGCGATCGCCCCGACAAAGAAGATAAGCAGGCGGACGACGGTGCTTCGCATGGCCTTCGGGATGCTCTTGGCCGGATCCGCCGTCTCCCCCGCCGCGACCCCAATCAGCTCGGAGCCGGAGAAGGCGTAGAACACTGCCAACGCCGTCACCAGCACGCCCGTGAAACCGTTGGGGAAAAGCCCGCCGGAGGTGTTGAAGTTCTCGAACATGACGGGGTGGTTGCCGTCGGCACTGAGCGGGTGGAAACCGACCAGCGCGGCGCCGCCGAGCACGATGAGGCCGATGATCGCCGCGACCTTGACGATGGCGAACCAGAACTCCGATTCACCGAAGAACTTAGAGGAAACCGCGTTCAGGCCGAACAGGACCGCGGCGAAGATGACGCACCAAACCCACACGTCAATGCCGGGGAACCAGCGCTGCATCAGAAGCCCCGAGGCGGTGAACTCCGAACCGATGGCCACGGCCCAGCACAGCCAGTACAGCCATGCCGTGGCGAACCCGGTGGCCGGACCGATCGATCGGGCCGCGTAGATGTGGAAGGCACCCGAGACCGGGTAGGCGATGGCCAGCTCGCCCAGGCAGGCCATCACGAGGTACACGACGAACGAGCCGATCAGGTAGGCGATCACGGCGCCAAGCGGACCGGCCTGGGAAATCGTGTAGCCGGAGCTTAGGAACAGCCCGGATCCGATGACACCGCCCATGGCGATCATGACGAGGTGCCGCGGCCCCATCGACCGCCGGAGTCCGACGTCGGCCGGCGGCAGGGTGGCAGGTTGTGGTTCCAGCGTTGTGGGGGTTGCGGATTCCATGGTTTCTCCCAGGTGGGTAGTCAGATCAGATACGAACGGTGCACGTGGGCCTCGGGCCGAGGGATGTCGGGTGGCGGCAGCTGCGCGGGGGATGGTGACGAAGGTAACACGAAATAGCCCGAATGGTCATCAAAAACATTTGAGCATGCATATGTTGCACGTGTGTTACCTCTCCGGGTTGATGTCACATCGGCAGCGGGATGGTCATTTCGCTCGTGTTTACGGTCGAAATCACATGCTCCGACTGACACGGAACCCCGTCACCATGGGGGGACCTGACTGAACGACTAAAGGAGCACCATGACCACCTACGACATCGCGCTGATCGGCTTCGGCGGCGTCAACAGGACCCTGGCCGAACTGATCGAATCCCGTGGCGAGCGGCTCCGATCAGACCTGGGCTTCGGGCTGCGGGTCGTTGCCATCACCGACCTTCGTCTCGGGTCCCTGGTCCGCCCCCAAGGAATCGATCTCTCTCTGGCCCTGGGACTGGGCGCCGGGAATGACACGTTTGCAGCGCACGGCGGAACCTCGGATCCAAACAACGAGGCGGTGATTCGGACGAGTAGCGCCGACATTATCTGCGAGGCCACCTTCACGAACCCTGAAGACGGTGAGCCGGCGGTTTCCCATGTCCGGTGGGCGCTGGAGTCCGGAAAGAGCGTGTGCACCACCAACAAGGGACCGGTGGCGCTCCGCGGTGCCGAGCTGGCCGAGCTGGCCGAACGGAACGGCGTGCACTTCGAGTTCGAGGGCGCCGTCATGAGCGGCACACCCGTCATCCGCCTGGCGAAGACAATGCTGCCCGGCTTGGAAGTGACCGGCTTCGAGGGCATCCTCAACGGCACCAGCAACTACGTACTCGGACGCATGGAGGCCGGCCTGGACTACGACGAGGCCCTCCGCGAGGCCCAGAAGTTGGGCTACGCCGAGGCAAACCCTGCGGCGGACGTCGAGGGATTCGACGTCCAGCTCAAGGTCCTGATCCTGGCCAACGAACTGCTGGGGGCCGGCATCGAGCTCAAGGACGTCCAGCGCCGGGGAATCTCGACGCTGACTGCTGAGGACATCCGTTCCGCGGCCCAGGCGGGCCGCCGCTGGAAACTCGTCGGCGCGGCACGTCGGAACGCTAACGGAACGGTCACGGCAAGCGTGGCCCCCCTCCAGCTGCCCCTCGACCACGGCCTGGCCGGGGTCTCGGGTGCCACGAACGCCGTCGCTTTCGACACCGACCTCCTGGGCCAGGTCACGGTCTCAGGCCCGGGAGCCGGCCGCGTGGAAACCGCCTACGCCCTGCTCTCGGACATCATCGCCATGCACACGGCGAAGACGGGAGCCGTGGCACATGTCTGAGTCCACGCTGTGCCACCTGGAGACGGCGCTGTCGCAGCAACTGCGCGACGTGAAAAGTCCCTTCGACGGGCGCGTCGTCGGCTCAGTCCCCGTCACCGCCGTCGCCGACTGCGTCACGGTGCTCCAAGCAGCGCGTGCGGGGGCGCAGAAGGCCCAGGCGATGTCGCGCAACGCACGCGGGAAAATTCTCGACGCCGCCGCGGCGGACATCGAGCGCCGCGGCGACGAGTTCGCCCGGACGATCGTGGCCGAGTCCGGTAAAACCATCCGGCAGGCCCGCAAGGAAGTCCTTCGGGCGGTCAACACCCTCCGCCTCTCCGCTGCCGAGGCCCGCAGGAACGCCGGGGAGGTCATTCCCTTCGACTCCTACGAAGGGTCGGAAGACCGGACCGGCTGGTATTCGCGCGAACCGTTGGGCATCATCGCCGCGATCACGCCATTCAACGATCCGTTGAACCTGGTAGCGCACAAGATCGGGCCGGCCCTCGCGGGCGGAAACGCCGTCATCCTCAAGCCGTCCGCGCTGACTCCGCTGTCCGCGCAGTTGCTCACGGAGGCCCTGCGGGGTGCCGGGCTTCCGCCGGAGGTGCTCACCGTCGTCCAGGGCGGACGGGACGTTGCCGAGGCCATCATCGCGTCCCGGGACGTACGCATGGTGTCTTTCACCGGAGGGTTCTCCACCGGTGAAAGCATCGCCCGAACGGCTGGGTTGAAGAAGCTGTCCATGGATCTTGGCGGAAACGCGCCGGTGATCGTCCTGCACGACGCCGACATCGAGGACGCCGTGGAGTCCTGCATCTCCGGAGCGTTCTGGGCCGCCGGCCAGAACTGCGTTGGGGTTCAGCGGATACTCGTCGCAGCGCCCTTGTACGAAAAATTCCGGCGGCGTTTCCTCTCGGCCACAGCCTGTCTCGTGGTCGGCGACCCGTCCGACGAGCGAACCGATGTCGGTCCGATGATCAGCCCCGCCGCCTTGCGCGGACTGCGGACCAAGGTTGATGAGGCAATCGACGCCGGCGCCGGCCTGCTGTGCGGGAACACGGCGGACGGCAACGTGCTTCAGCCGACCGTTCTGGAATCCGTCCCGGCAGATTGCAGGCTCTGGAGTGAAGAGGTTTTCGGACCCGTTGTCATGCTCCGATCCTTCGACACCTTCGAGGAAGCGATCGAAATAGCGAACGCCATTGACTTCAGCCTGCACGCGGGCATCTTCACGGACTCGCTCACCCACGCCATGGACGCCGCCCGGCGGCTTGAGGCAGGCGGCGTCATGATCAACGACTCCTCGGACTACCGCTTTGACGGCATGCCTTTCGGCGGTGCCAAGTACGGGAGCATGGGCCGCGAAGGAGTCCGCTTCGCCTACGAGGAAATGACCCAGCCGAAGGTCATCTGCATCAAGAACTAAGGATTGGGGCATCATGACCACCCGCATCGAAACAGATTCACTCGGGAGCATCGCCGTACCGGCTGGCGCCTTTTGGGGCATTCACACGGCCCGCGCCTTGGAGAACTTCACGATCAGCAGCATTCCAGTCTCCCGTCACCCTCAGTTGGTGCGCGCCCTGGCAATGATCAAGAACGCCGCCGCCAGGGCCAACGGCGAACTGGGAGTTCTCACGCTTGAGCAATCCGAAGCCATCAGCGCAGCGTGTCAAGAGATACAGGAGGGCCAACATCATGAGCATTTCTGCGTGGATGTCATCCAAGGCGGTGCCGGCACCAGCACCAACATGAATGCGAACGAAGTGATCGCCAACCTTGCGCTTGAAAAAATGGGCCACATGCCCGGGGACTACCACCACGTGCACCCGATCGATCACGTGAACCGTTGCCAATCCACCAATGACACGTACCCGACGGCGATCAAGCTGGCCCTGATTTTCGCGACGGCTGAGCTCAATCTTGAGCTCGGCAGGCTGGCGGCAGCCGCGAGGGACAAAGGCTCCGAGTTCGCCCGGGTCATAAAAATGGGCAGGACCCAACTGCAGGACGCCGTCCCCATGACCTTGGGTCAGGAGTTCAACGCGTTTGCCGCGACGTTGGAAGAGGACCGGGCCCGGCTACAGGAGTCCGCGGCGCTGCTGCTCGAATGCAGCCTGGGCGCTACCGCCATCGGCACCGGCATTACCGCCGAACCGGGCTATCAGAGTCTGGTCCTGCGGGAGCTGTCCCGAATTGCCGGCGTCCCCGTGGTCCCCGCCGCCGACCTGATTGAGGCGACGTCCGACGTCGGCGTCTTCATGCACGTCTCAGGGACGCTGAAGCGGACGGCCATTAAGCTCTCGAAGATCAGCAGTGACCTCCGGTTGCTCTCAAGCGGGCCGCAGAACGGGTTCGGCGAGATCGTCCTGCCCGCCCGTCAGGCCGGGTCCTCAATCATGCCGGGGAAGATCAACCCGGTGATCCCGGAGACAATGAACCAAATCGCCTTCGTGGTGGCCGGGGCGGACACCACGGTAACCATGGCGGCGGACAACGGGCAGCTCCAGCTCAACGCCTTTGAACCCGTCATCGCCCACGTCCTGCTCCAGAGTATCTCGTGGCTTGAAAGGGGCGTGAGTGTCCTCCGGACACACTGCATGGAGGGCATCGAAGCAAACAGCGAACGCCTCGCCCGCCAGACGGCAGCGTCGGCGGGGCTTGCGACGGCGCTGATTCCGGCCATCGGCTACGTTGCCGCGGCGGAGGTCGCGAAAGATGTTCTCCACAACGGATCAACGCTCCTCGACGTTGTCACCGGGCGGGGCCTCCTGGACCGGGAGGCAGCCCAAGCGATTCTGGATTCCGCCGTATTTCCCGACAGGGTTGCTGACATGTCACCCGCCTGACGGCTCAGTCGGCGGCTCCTTGGCCGGCGGGTCCGCGCCGGACGAGGCTGGACAAAGTCATCGCCGTCACCGTGTCAGTGACCCCCGGGAGCGAGGCGATCTGCTCCCAGATCTCCTGTATCCGCTCCAGCGACCGGGCCTCGAGCCTTACGAGTAGATCGAAGTCACCGCTGACCACGTCGCAGAGGACCACTTCCGGGATCGACCGCAGGGCACTGATCACATCCAGGCCCCGGACGCGGTCCTTGCGGTAGACCATCAGGAACGCCGAGACGGGGCTCAGGCCGCTGGCCCCGGAAACCACTGTGTAGCCCTGGATGTATCCCTGGCGTTCCATCCGGTCGACCCGCTGCCGCACGGCGTTGCGGGAAAGGAGCACCTTCGTGGCCAGTTCGGCATGACTGATGCGTGCGTTCTTCGTGAGTTCCGCGAGGATCCTCTGGTCTATCTGGTCAAGACTCACTCGATCCATCTCTGCCTCCCAGCTATCGATCCCCCGGGCACAGCCCGGGTTGAACCAATCCCAAGACCGAAGGCTTCTGAGAAATGATACTTCCGCAGCATGACCGTCCAACGCTTGGCGTCATCACGTGCGTCCTTTTTGACATGGACGGGACACTCCTCGACTCGGCACCGGGCGTCACGTCCAGTGCTGCCGAGGCCCTGACGGCTGTCGGCGCCCCCATCCCCTCACACGAGGTGTTGCGTGGATTCGTCGGTCCACCGATGATCGAGTCCTTCAGAAGCGCTGCAGGGCTGAGTGAACCAATCGCCCAACGAGCCCTTCGCCATTACCGCGCAGCGTATGCGGAACGGGGTGCGGAGCAATCCTGCCTGTACGAAGGCATCACCGACGTGCTTGCCGAGGTGCAGCGCGCCGCCATCCCCATGGCCGTGGCCACCTCGAAAGTGGAAGACCAGGCAGTCCGGCTCGCGCGGCGCTTCGATTTGGCGGAACGTTTCATCACCGTGTGCGGAGCATCCGACAGCGAGGGCCGGGCCGCCAAGGGCGAGGTGGTCGCCGAGGCACTGCTGCGCCTCGAAGCGTTCGGCGCCGACGTCTCGAACCCGGTCATGGTAGGCGATCGGAGCCACGACATCGCGGGGGCAGCCAGCCACGGAATCCCTACGATCTTTGTGTCCTGGGGGTACGGTGACGCGGAGGAAACCGCGGGTGCTGCCGCGGTTGCCGAGACGCCGAGAGCCCTGCTGTCCATGCTCCTGGACGCCGGCGCTGGCCCAAGCGGACGGGCTCAGCGCCGGAGCGCCGCCGCGAGCTCTTCCACGGAGGGAACGACGACGTCGTAGTCGCCGTCGGACGCCTCGTCCGCGTGACCCTCCGGCCCGTATTCGTGGGGTCTGGCAATAAAGGCCGTCCCGAAGCCCAGCGCCGCGGCGGCATCCAGGTCGTAGCGGTGGGAGGCCACCATGAGGATCTGTTCGGGGTCCACGCCCAGCAGGGCCGCCGCACCGAGATAGGTCGACGGGTCGGGCTTGAAGGCGCGGAACTGCTGCGCCGAAAAGACCGCGTCCCAATCGAAACCGCAGGCCCGCGACGTCGAAAGGACGGAGGAATAGTCGGCGTTCGAGAGAGCCGCCACCAGATGGCCCCGGCGCAGAGCCCTGAGCCCTTCCGCTGCATCGGGCCACGGCCGCAACTGCTCCCAGCCGTCGGTGAGCAGGAGAATCTCCTGGGCGGTGATGATGTCTTCCGGCCCGTGCCGGCGGACGATGTCCGCCAGTCCCGTGGCGTAAATGGAGCGGACCGACCGCCACTGCCGCGCACTGGACAACTCCGCCACCTCCGAACGGTACGCCGCCCGCCACTCGTCCACCATCGATGGCCAATCAAGCGCTGCGGTCCTGTCGCCCAGGACGGACTGTCCGTGGTCCAGCAGTGTGGTCCGGAAGTCCGTGAGGGTGCCCTGGACGTCGAACAGAACGGCGTTGAATGATCTGTTGGGCATCATGACTTCTTCACGGTCGGGCGGCGCCTCGGAGGAGGCTCGGATGTGCCGAGCCTAGCCGACCGCCGGCGAACCACGGTGCTATCCGCGACGTCCGCGCTACCCTTGTCCCACCACAGGACAGACCCCGGGAGGGACCCCATGCCGTACGTCGTCGACTTCAAGGACGTGTCCGCCGTCGGACTCGAGTCCTCCCCGGTGGCGGAGGCGCTGGCCGGGCTGCGCGCCAACGAGGCCCGATACTACAACACCAAGTACAGCCACGCCTTCACCGTCAGCCCCGCGGCGGATGCCAAGGAAACAGTGGAGCGGGTCAGCCGGATCCTCAAGGAGGAGCGGGACATCGTCATCGGATCCCGGCCGCTGGAGGCCACCAGCTTCGAGGTGGACGGGCTGCGGATGGACTACGTTTTCTACGAATCCGGCTTGTCCATTAACGTCATGTACAGCATCGAGGACGGCGGGAAGCGGGCGGTCGGGCTCAAGCTCTCGGACGGCATGGACGTCCCGGAGGAGCTTGCGGAGAGGTTCAAGTTCGCGCGGCAGAAGTCCAAGCTCGCCGGCACCATCCGCGGCTCATACTTCGTCATCAAAGGCGAGTACTAAGGACCTATCCGCGGTCCTCGGCCCTCGCGCCCCCTAAACCTCCGCCACCGGCGCCGCAAACTGCGCCTAGTACAGTTGCGCATACGCCCCCGCCGGCCTCCAGCAGTGACGCGTGCGCACGTTCCACGATCTGGCCGGCCTCCATCATCAGGATGAGGTCGGCGTCGCGGATGGTGGAGAGCCGGTGGGCAATAACAAACGAGGTCCGGTCCGAGCGCAACGCGCTCATGGCTTTCTGCACCAGCACCTCGGTCCGGGTGTCCACCGAAGAAGTTGCCTCGTCCAGGATCAGCACCGACGGCCGGCCAGGAACGCTCGGGCGATGGTCCGCAGCTGCTTCTCCCCCGCCGAGACGTTAGCGCCCTCGTCGTCGAGCACGGTGTCGTAGCCCTGCGGCAGGGATTTCACGAACCGGTCCACGTACGTCGCCTTCGCCGCCTCCAGGATCTCCGCCTCGGAAGCCGAAGACCGGCCGTAGGCGATGTTGTCCCGGATGGTCCCGCCGAACAGCCAGGGATCCTGCAGCACCATGCCCATCCGCGAACGCAACTCGTGCCGGGACATCAGCGCCACGTCCACCCCGTCCAGCGTGATCCGCCCGGCGTCGAGCTCGTAGAAGCGCATCATCAGGTTCACCAGCCATGGACTTGTCTGGTCCCCAGTCCGCTAACGACCGCAAAGCCTTGAGGACGGCGGGAAGCGTGCGGCCGGCTTCAAGCTCTCCGACGGCACCGACGTCCGCTGTCCACCGGATATGGCATCAGGTGCCCGTAGAAGGTGCTCATCGCCGACGTCACCCCGGTTCCCGCAGCCCGCACGATACGCAGCCCGTCGCCGGCACTGCCGGGGTTGGAGCGCAGCATCAACCGGTCCGCGTTCGGCCCGATAGATCGCGTCAGTTCGGCGCGGTCGCCCTGGAATCCGCCGCTGGCGAGGACGACGGCGGCCGCCTCGTAGCGGATTTGGTGCCCGTCCGCGGTCCGCACCAGGACACCGGTGACTGCACCGCCGTCGTCCTGCAGGAGTTCGGTGAAGGCCGCCCCGGCCGTCGCCTCTCCCCGGGCCGCGATGACCTGGCCACGGCACCAGGCCAAGATGGCGTGCGCGAACACGCCGCGTACCCGCGCGCCCTCTTCCGGAGCCGCAGATGGGCGTACTTGAACTCCGGCGCTGCCGGTTATCAGTGCTTTTTGAAAGCGTCCTTCACCTTTTCGGCCGCCTGCTTTAGGTCGGCTTTGACCTGTTCGCCCCTGCCCTCGGACCTCAGGCGCTCGTCACCCGTCGCCTTGCCCGTAGCTTCCTTCATTTTGCCGCCCCGCTTGGCTGCGGCATTGCGAATCTTGTCACCCAGTCCCATGATCTTCCTCCTTGGGGTACTGCCCGGCAGTCCCGGTCTTGTTTTGATGTTCGTGCTCACCGGTTTCGAAGGGCGCGCCCGCAGTAGGCGGCTGGCCCGCCGCACGACGGTCCGACTCCCGCGCACCAACAACGGACTGAGCACCGCCGGATCCGGCTTCGGCCGGTGACGGTCCAGGCGGTACACCGCCGCTCGTTGTTGCGGTCCCGGTTACGATTCGCTGCCCCTCAGTCATCGCGGGATCGTCGTAAACCTGCTCGACGGGCGCCTCTCCGGACTTGGCCCGTTCCGGATGTGCGTGGTCCCCTTCAGCCCTGGTGCCCGCTTCCGCGACGTTGACCGCTTCTCGCACATCTGCACCACTACGAGAGTTATCGGCCTGGGCTTCAGCGCCGGACGAGACGCGCTGGTCGTCGTCTTGGTTGGCACCTTCAGGTGACGGGACATGAGGCTCCCGTTTTTCTGGTTTCCCTTCCGTGGGTACCTCTGCCGGCAATTCGGAGTCGCTGCGGTCTGTCATGATCCTTGCCCTTCCGAGACGAATTCATGCGTCTGCTCCGGCGCAACTTAAGTCTAGGCAGGGCCGCGGCCTTCCAACAGGCCCGTCTGCTCAGTCACCAGCAAACCTGCAAGTTCCTCAACGGATTCCATCAAGACCTCCGCCACCGGAGCGGCGAACTGGGCCGCGTAAGGCGCCGCGTACACCCCGCCAGCCTCCAGCAGGGAAGCATGGGTCCCCTGCTCCACGATCTGCCCGGCCTCCATCATCAGGATGAGGTCGGCGTCGCGGATGGTGGAGAGCCGGGTGGGCAATGACAAACGATGTCCTGTCCGAGCGCAGGGCGCTCATGGCCTTCTTCACCGGCATCTCGGTCCGCGTGTATCCGCAGCCGATGTGGCCTCGTCCAGGATCAGCACCGACGGCCGGGCCAGGAACGCTCAGGCAATGGTGAGCAGCTGCTTCTCCCCCGCCGCCCTCGTCGTCGAGCACCGTGTCGTAGCCCTGGGGCAGCAACTTTACGAACCGGTCCACGTAGGTCACCTTCGCCGCCCAGACGGCCGGCCGTAGGCGATGTTGTCCCGGATGGTCCCGCCGAACAGCCAGGGGTCCTGCAGCACCATGCCCATCCGCGAGCGCAGTTCGTACCGGGACATCGCGGCGACGTCCCCACCGTCCAGCGTGATCCGCCCGGGCGTCGAGCTCGTAGAAACGCATCATCAGGTTCACCAGCTTTGGACTTGTCTGCTCGTCAAGGCGCAGCGGACCACGTAGCCAGGATCTTCCGCGGCAGCCGCGCGGACGGACGCTGGAGCGTGGCGAGCTCGAACGCTGAGCCGAGACGGTATCCGGGGCTTGGCAATTCCCGCTCAGGTGATTCAGGTGACTGTGACAGGCTTGAAGGGCGGTTATTTCTGGAACCACTTCGTGACTCGCCGGGCAGTTATAACGCCTATAGCAGGGACCTCCGTGTCAATTAGTTCCGCAGCCCACCGGCGGAGACGGTCTAGGCGAAAGTTTTAGGCGCGAAAGTAGGTGCTTCCATTGCTGATCTCAGTTCATCAAGAGTCGGCGGGTTTGCTCCGGCCCGTTGAACGGTGATGGCCGCCGCCGCAGCTGCCGTGTGTCCCAGTTGCTCCAACACCCCTGGGGCGAAGCCGTCGGTTCGGCGAGTGAGGAGACCCAGGATCAGTGCAGCCATGTAGGAGTCCCCGGCGCCTATGGTGTCCGCAACCTTGGCTTTGACAGCGGGGATAGTGATGCTTGCGGCACGGGAGGTGAATTGGGAGCCTTCAGCTCCCTTGGTTATCACTGCCAGTCCGGTGCCCAGTCGGAGGATATGGGCTGCGGTTTCGTCGAGTGTTTTCCCGGGGTACAGCCAATAGGCGTCCTCGTCGCTGAGTTTGACAACATCGGTCAGGTAGACGAGTTCTTCGAAGGTCGCTTTGGCTTCGGCATGACTGCCAAGCAGGGATGGCCTGATGTTGGGATCGTAGGTGATGGCGCAATGCTTGTGGGCTTGTTCCAGCAGGGCTTTGACGGCCTTGGCGCCAGGATCCAAGAACGTGGCTATGGAACCTGTGTGGAGGATTTTTGGGAAGTAGGCCGGCGCCTTTGGGGGTAGGTCCCAGCGGATGTCGAAGTCGTAGGCGGCGGAACCATCAGGCCCAAGGGTTGCTGTGGCTGTCGCTGTGCGGGTGAGGGATTTTGACCCGGGCAGGAGAGTTACTCCTGCCCGGGGGAGGTGGTCTTCTATCGACGTTCCCCGCGCATCGGGCGCGATGGCCGTGAGCAGCCCTGTGGAGACGCCGAGGAGCCCGAGGCCGTAGGCGACGTTGGCCGGCGACCCACCGGGATGCTCTACCTGGCTATTCGGGGTGGTGACCACGTCGATCAGCGCTTCTCCGACAACGACCACGTCGAGGGATTGTTGGGCATCAGGCAGTGCTGCTTTGAGGTTATCCATGTTTGTCTCTCGGGCAAGTGATAGTACGGGAGCGTCTAGGTCATTCTGGCGTTCTATGGCTGTACGGAATGACCTACCGGAGCATTTCGGGTCGGTTAAGGTGCTGCGTTGATTTCGTTGATCGTGAGGTTGCGGAAAGTGGCAGTTCCTTCGTGTGCGTAGAGACGGATGCCGTTGTCCCCTTCGAGTGGGAATACGCGGTGGGAGTGCACGACCCGTCCGTCTCCCACGAACATTTCGACGCTTGTGCTGTCCACGAGGACGCGAAGTGTGAGGCGCCCTGCCGAGGGGTCGACGGGCGTCTGGCTTTCACCGCCGGTGGGGTTGATGGTGGGCCACCGGTTGAGGTACGCGAAAGGTCCGCGGAGGAATGCCCCGGCGGCGACGTGCCGGCCCCCGCCGGCTGCACGACAGATCTCGAGACCGATGTTGGCCGGTGGGGCGGCTGGGTCCCATACCAGCTCGCAGTGCAGGTCGTAGGCCAGCGAACGGATATCGAGGTCGTGGGTGCCCGATACCACGACATCACCAAGACGGTGGCTGCGCTTGACGTAGTTGTCCAGACCGGCTGTCGGGGTTGAGGCGAGATAGTAGCTTCCGATTCCCTTCTTGAGGCGGATGTCGCGCACGATCATGTCATCGCCGTTGTAAGCGTCGGTCGCCAAGGTCGGAGTGTTGTGGGGGTAATCCCAGAAGTTCGCCCATCCGAGCGCCCTGCGCAGGGTGGCATCCTCTGTCCCGGAGGAGTCGTGATGGGGGTAGGTCACTGCTCCGTAGAAGTCATAGCCGTAATCCAGCCATTCCGGCTCGGCATGGTCGGGAGCAAAGGTGGCCCCGTTGAAGGCCCCTGTCCAATAGGCATAAGTGGCCGGCAGCCCCCTGCCTTTGCCGTTGGCGCTGGTGCCAAGAATCCAGTGGGAAGTGCCGTCGTCGGCGGTTATACGGAAAAGGTCCGGGCACTCAAGTACCCCAAGATCCGTGCGGACGAATTCGCCGACGCGCTGCCAGGAGCGCAGGTTGGGAGATGTGTAGAAGCCAAGCTTCTGCCCTTCGGCGTTGACCATGAACCACTGCCCCCGGTCGGCGTCCCAAATTACCTTCGGGTCGCGGAAGTCCTGCACATCTGGGTTTGGCAGTACCGGGGCTGTGCCACCGGGTTGGAAGGTGCGCCCACGGTCCGTCGAGTACCAGAGATACTGGGCCTGGCGGCCCTGTGGTGCCTGTGTAACGAGGGCTATCACGGCATTTTCACCGTAGCCGGCGGTGTTTCGTTCGTCGACGATAAGGCATCCTGACCAGCAGTCGCCGTTGTCATTGCTGAACTTGGGGATGGCGACGCCGCGGTCGCGGAAGGACACGTGGTCGGTGGTGGTCGCACGGCGCCACGACGTACCTCCGCCACCTTGAATGTAATCGCCGTTGTAGAGGTAGTAGTAGTGGTATTCGCCGTCGATGTAAATGGGCCGCTGAGGGTCGTTCTTCCAATTGTCGGGGACGCTGAAGTGATAGGTCGGGCGCATACGGGTTGGTCCTTTTGAGAGCGGCATGGCCTGCGCGGTGCCGGGACTGTTTGGGGGCGCGGCTGCCGCTGACTCGGAGAACGAAGCGGAAAGCGCGAGTGACCCGGTGAGGGCAACGGCTCCACTTCCGGTCAGGAGTGCACGCCGGGAGACGGCGGGGGAATCTTCCATGGTTCCCTTTCGGTGGGCAGCTTCGGTGCTTCTGCTGCATGGATGGTGATGTTTTTGGGCAGTGCAGGTCCTCATTTGGCTTGAATCTGAGGGGATCCTGCTAAGACAGAGGGGTTGACCCGTTCGTGGAACAGGATTTTCAGAGAGTTTCCCCGTCTGCAGGGTGTGGTTTCGGCAGGGGTTCTGTCGCCAGGGCATGGCCGCTGGCGCCAGCGCGTGGACGGTAGAGGTGGCAGCGGACCCAGTGGCGGTTGAGGGGGTCACCCACCTGATGCCGGACGGGTTCCTCAGATGAGCAGCGCTGATGGGGGTCATTTGCGAAGTCGCAGGCGGTGGAAGCCATGACGGCCTGCCTGAGCGTGGCGCGGTGAACTGGGTCGTATGACCCGGCCCGGGCTGGGTCCGGGACAGCTGAGACCAGCAATTGTGTGTAGGGGTGGGCCGGATTGGCCAGCAGGTCCAGTGATTCGCCCTCTTCAACGATCTCGCCGGCGAACATGACGGCGGTCCGGTCCGCGAGGTACCGGGCGGACGCGAGATCGTGGGTGATGTAGAGCATGGAGATGCCCTGCTCATCGCGAAGTTTCCGCATCAGGTTTAGCACCCCGATGCGGACCGATACGTCCAGCATGGACGTTGGTTCGTCGGCGAGGATGACTTCTGGTTCGACGGCTAGGGCGCGCGCGATAGAGACTCGTTGACGTTGCCCGCCGGAGAGCTCATGGGGGTAGGAGTTGAGCATGTCGGCCTGAAGCCCCACGGTGGTCAAGAGCTCTTCAAGGCGGCGCGTGGTCTGCTCTTCGGAACCTCGCTGGCCGGTGCCGCCTTTGCCGTGGATCGCAAGGGACCGTCGGAGGAAGTGCTCGATCCGGTGCGCGGGGTTTAGGGAGCCGAAGGGGTCCTGGAAGACCATCTGCAGCTGTGATCGGAACATGCGTGAGGCCTGGAAGCGGTCTCTTTTGAGGACGTCGACGCCGTCGAGCAGGATGGCACCTTCGCTGGGTTTCTCGAGCCGGGCCACACAGCGGGCCAGGGTGCTCTTGCCCGAACCGGATTCCCCGACCAGTGCCACGATTTCTCCACGGCCGATGGTCAGGTCGACGCCGTGCAATGCCCGGACTGCCTGGTTGGAGAATAGGCCGCCGATGCGGAAGGACTTACCCAGTCCCCGCACTTCAAGAGCCGGCGTCTGGGGTGAAGCGTCCGGCCTTGCCGCGGAGTGTGCGGTGTGGGTCATTGTGCTGCTCCTTCTAAAACGGCGGCTTCGGCGTCGGCATCAAATGGGGCCACGAAGTGGCCCGGAGCGACTTCGGCGAGGTCCGGGATGTTCTGGAACTTCACGCCTTCGGGCAGGCCTTTGAGTGGAACCCGTGGGCCGGTAAGCGGCGGAAACGCGCCCATCAGGGCCCTGGTATAGGGGTGCCCGGGCCTGGTGTAGATGTCGTGGGCTTTTGCGGTCTCCACGATCCGGCCGCCGTACATGACGGCCATGCGGTGCGAGAGTTCCACCATCAGGGACATGTCGTGGGTGATGAACAGGACGGAGAAGCCCAGTTCGCGCTGGAGGTCCTTGATCTGGGCCATGATCTCCTGCTGCACCACCACGTCCAGCGCGGTGGTCGGCTCGTCCAGAATCAGGAGTGATGGCTTCAGTGCTACGGCCATGGCGATGACGGCGCGTTGCCGCATCCCCCCGGAGAGTTGGTGCGGATACGACTTGAGGCGGGCCGGATCGATTCTTACGAGCTCCAGCAGCTGTGCTGCGCGTCGAAGGGATTCTTTACGGGAGTAGCCGGCGTGTGTGGTGAAGATGTCTGCCATCTGTTCCCCGATGGTCAGCACCGGGTTCAGCGAGTTCATGGCGGATTGGAACACCATGGCAACGTCCTGCCAGCGGAAACGACGCAGCTCATCCTGGCTCATGGCCAGGACGTCCTTGCCGCCGAAGGAGATGCTGCCGGCGGCGATCTTCGCCGGATCCTTGAGCAGACGCATGATTGAGTTGGCGATGGTTGATTTTCCGCAACCGGATTCACCGGCCAGCCCGAACACCTCACCTACGCCGATGCTGAAGGAGACGTTGTCCACGGCAGTGGTCGAGCGGGTGTCGCCGATGTACTTGACGGTGAGGTTCTTGACGTCGAGGACTGCTTCGTGGGAGCCGAAGGAGACTTGAGAGACAGTCACTTTGCGGTGCTCCTTTCGGTGATGGCGGGTTTGCGGATCTTCCGCAGCCGCGGATTGGTTACTTCGTCGACCGCGTAGTTGACCAGTGCCAGGGCGAAGGCCACCAGTGCAATGCAGAGGCCGGAAGGGACAAAGACCCACCAGCTCCCGGTGAGCAGGGCACCTTCGTTTCCGGCCCAGAAGAGGTTGTTGCCCCAGGAGACGGTGCTGACGTCTCCCAGCCCAAGGAATTCGAGGCCGGCCTGGGCACCGATACCGTAGATGACGCAGGCGAGCAGTGTTCCCATCACGATCGAGGCCATATTTGGCAGAATTTCACGGAACATGATCCGCCCGGCGCTCTCACCTGATACGACGGCGGCGGCCACGAAGTCCTTGGAGCGGATGGACAGGGCCTGTGACCGGAGGACGCGCGCTGATCCTGCCCATCCCGTGACCGTGAGTACCAGGATGACGGTGCCCAGCCCCGGCGGCAGGAAGGCAGCCAGGATGACGAGCAATGGCAGTCCGGGAAGGAGGAGGAAGACGTTGGTCAGCAGCGACAGCGCTTCGTCGATAAATTTGCCGAAATAGGCCGATGCCAGTCCTACCAGAATCCCGATAAAGGTGGACGCGAACCCGACTGTAAGGCCTACCAGCAGGGAACTTCGGGAGCCGTGGATGGTCAAGGCGAGCACGTCCTGGCCTTTGGCGGTGGTTCCGAGCCAGTGCTCAGCGTCCGGTTCCAGCGAGGCCATGCCGGTGATCCGGGAGGGGTCGCCCGGGAACAGTACCGGCGCGGCCAGCGCCAGGACGATGAAGACGAACATGATGGCCATGCCTGTCATGGCCTTCTTGTTGTTAATAAGTCCGTGGATGAAACCGCGGTTGGTTTTGCGGGCAGCTTTTGGTTCGATCGGCTGCTGGAGGATAACGCTGGTCATGGTCGGTCCCTTGGTTACTGGGTACGCAATGGTCAGTTGCTGCGCACGCGGGGGTCGAGGCGGACATAGAGAATGTCCACCAGGAAGTTCGCCAGCAGTACGGCGGCGGTGATGGTCAGGAACAGGCCCTGCATGAGCGGGTAGTCAAGGCCCTGGACGGCGTTCAGAAGCTGGTAGCCGACGCCGGGGTAGGCGAATACGACCTCCGTGAGAAGGGCGCCGCCCACCACGAAACCCAGGCCCATGCCGAAGCTGGTCACCGAAGGCAGCATCGCGTTCCGGGCCGCGTAACGGAGCATAATCCGTCCGGGGCGTAGGCCCTTGGCCTCCGCCATGGTGATGTAGTCCTCAGAGTTGGTGGCGATCATGGTGTTCCGCATACCCAGCATCCAACCGCCGATGGAGACCAGCACGATCGTGAGCGCCGGGAGCACGAGGTGGGCGGCGGCGTCGCCGATGAACTCCCAGGTGAAGCCGGGCTCCAGCCCATCCGTGAACGCGTGGCGGATTGGGAACCAGCCCAGAACGACGCCGAACAGATACAGCGCGCCCATCGCGAGCCAGAAGTACGGGAAGGATCCGATGAAGACCAACAGGGGAGGCAGCACCGAATCGATGGCTCCGCCGCGGCGCCATGCTGCCAGGATGCCGAGCAGGTTACCGACGACGGCGGCTATGACAAGGGCGGTGCCACCGAGCAGGAGGGTCCAGCCGACTTGGGACGAGATGACCTCGGTGACGGGGGTGGGGAATCGTGAAATGGATACCCCCATCTGCCCGGTGAGGATGTTCTGGAGGTAGCCGGCGTACTGCTCCCAGATGGGCCGGTCGTCCACGCCGAGCAGCTTGCGCAGGGCCTCGATCTGTTCGGGCTGCATCCTGTCCTGGGAGCGGGCGAACATGCGTGATACGGGGTCCCCGGGCATGAAGCGCGGGAGCAGGAAATTCAGGGTGATGGATGCCCAGAAGGCGAGCAGGTAGAAACCCAGGCGGCGCAGGATGAAGCGCACGGTTTCCCTCCAATTCGGGAGTGGTCAACATGGTGGGGTACGCCCGACGGCCTGCTTTCGAATTGGCCAGGCCGTCGGGCGTGGGTGGCATGAGGGCGGTTCGGCCTCATGCTGCGTGTGACGCTACTTGCGCGGTTCCAGGCTGGTCAGCACGAGAACCGTGGTGGGTGCGCGGACCGAGAGGGTGGCGTAAGGGTTGTCCTGAGTCGGCCAGCCGGTGAAGCGGGTGTCGTTGTACGCCCCCCATTCCGGCCCGGAAAAGAGCGGCACCAGCGGCGCGACGGCATCGTATTCGTCCTGCAGTTTGCTGGCAATGTCCTTCTGCTTGGACTGGTCCGTCGCTGCAGCGAACTCCGCCAGCAGAGCATCGGCTTTGGGATCGCCGAAACGGTGGTAGTTGTCGAACGTCTTCGTGCCCACAGGCTTCACCGTTTTGGTGGACATGGAGGTGTTGAAGTACTTATACGGGCTCGGATCGTTGGCGCTCCATACAATGCCGGAGTCGAAGTTACCCGTTTCGTACCCTGCCACCACAGCGGCCCAGTCCGGGGAGTCCACCTTCGCGGTCACGCCCACCTCCGCCAGGTTCTGGGAGATCACGTTGGCAACGGACAACCAGTCGGACGATGTTGCACCCACGGAGATCTTGAACTGGAAAGGAGAACCGTCCTTGAGCGTCCGTTTGCCGTCGGGGCCCTTCGGGTAGCCGGCCTTGTCCAAGAGGTCGTTGGCTTTTTGGACGTCGTGTTTGGTCCAGGTGCAGTTGTCCTTGACCTGGGTGTTCTTCCACGTCTCGTAATTTCCGGAGAGGCCGGTGCAGTCCGCGGGCTGGGCGTAACCGCTCATACCGATCTTGGTGACCTGGTCCCGGTCCACAGCCATGCTCAATGCCTTACGGACATCAACGTCGTTGAACGGTGCCTTGGCGGTGTTGAGTTGCCAGTTGATCATGGCACCCGTCGGGGGGAACCAGTAGTGCCGGTGTTCCTTGTCTTTCGAGACGAACGTCTTTTCGATGTTCGGGATGTATTGCGGGGCCCAGTCCACGTCACCATTAGCGGCAGCGAGGTTCGCGCCGTCGTTCCCAGCGAAGGCGAGCATCTTGATGCCGGCGATCTTCTGCTTCTCCGGCTGCCAGTAGTTGGGGTTCTTTTTCAGCACGAAGGACTGGGCCTGGAAGCTGTCCACCTCCGTGTAGGGCCCTGTGCCGACGGGCTTGGCGTTGGCGTCCTTTTCCGGATCAGCCAGCGCGGACCAGACGTGCTTGGGCAGGATGCTGAGCTGACCGACGTCGTACAAAGCGGGGGACCATGGTTTGTTGAACTTGAACGTGACCTTGTTGCCTTCTGCGGTTACGGCGTCGAGGTACTCGTAGCCACCCTTGAGTTTCTTCTGAAGCTCGAAGGTGTATGCCACGTCGTCGGCGACGAACGGCTGGCCATCGGACCATTTCACCCCGTCACGCAGTGTGAATGTGATAGACCTTCCGTCCTTGGCTGCCTTCCAGTCGGTGGCCAGCCACGGCACGGTGTCGCCTCTGGCCGGGTTGAAGACCAGGAGAGACTCGTAAATGGACTGCTGGACCATCGGGTTGACCGTCGGTGCGAAGGGGTTGAAGTTCCGCACGAAAGTGCCCATGTCCTCACGCGGGATAGTGAGGAACGCACTGGCGTTGGTCGCGGCGCCACCGTCTGCGGGCTTGTTGACATTGGCTACGCAGCCGGTCAGCAACATCGCGCCTACCGCCAGTCCGGCCGCGGCGATGCGGGCCGACCTGAAGTTTTTAGGTTGTGTCATGATGGGTTATCTCTTTCCTGTCTTCATCAGCAAGGTGAAGGGTGGGTGGGGGTAAGCTCTTCGACGTTGATTTCGCGGTCAGACCGAAGAGCGTTCTAGCAGCGGACAGTCGACCAACTGCTGGCCGGCAGTGATCGGCTGTCCTGCTGTAAGAGCAGCGAGCGTCTGGACTCCCAGAGCGCCCATCTTTTCGAACGGCAAAGCCACTGTGGTCAGCTTGGGCCTGAGGTAGGCGGCAATGAGTTCCTGGTTGTCGAAGCCGATCACGGCGATGTCCCCGGGTATGGCCAGGCCGCGTTCCTTGATGGCGTCGTAGGCGCCCATGGCCATGCGGTCATTGAGGCAAAACAGGGCGGTTGGCCTGTCCTTGGCGGGGTACCGGTCAAGGATTTGGCAGGCAGCGTCGTAGCCGCCATCCGCGGTC
The DNA here is from genome assembly GCF_056780195.1 of Arthrobacter sp. SD1074B. Lineage (NCBI taxonomy): Bacteria > Bacillati > Actinomycetota > Actinomycetes > Micrococcales > Micrococcaceae > Arthrobacter > Arthrobacter sp. SD1074B. The sequence continues at coordinate 3,529,483 of NZ_JBRAZT010000001.1, forward strand.
GCGTACCCGGCCACCACCAGTTCCGGATCAAGCTCCAGGCCCACGTCGGCCAAGGCCTCGCGGACGCCTTGCAGACGCCCGACAGCTGCCGGAATGTGCGGGTCCAGATTGATCACACCGATCCTGGTGTGACCGGCCCGGAGGAGCCGTTCGACGGCGACTCGTCCCCCCGCCCGTTCATCGGGGACAATCGAGGGCAGCTTCCCGTCCAGGTCGAAACAGTTGATGAGCACCGTGGGCACCTCGTGAGCGCTTGGGGGCACATGAACGCCGCGGTGGTGCGTTGCGGCATACAGCAAACCTTCGACCCGCTGTTCCAGCAGCTTCTCAACGGCAGCATCCTCCATACCCTGGGTGGGGCCGGCCGCAACACCTTGGTCCGAGGGGGCGATAAGGAGGAATCTGCGGTCAATCCAAGCCTGGTCCTGAGCGCCTTTGATGATGTCCACAGCGAAGGGTGCGGTTACGATCTCGGTGACAATTCCGTACCAGTCGCTGCGCTGGGATGCCAGCGCCCTCGCCCCGGCGTTCGGACGGTAGCCCAATGCCTGAACCGCGTCGGCGATGCGGGTCCGCGTCTCTTCCGAAATGCTCGCGTTTTCGCGGTTGCTCAGCACGAATGAAACAGCCGTTCGGGATACTCCGGCGTGCTTGGCGACATCATTCATGGTGACCCCACGCGGCCTGGCAGTGCCCCTATTGCTTGGGGAGGTGGTTTTCGCCATTGAATGCTCCAGTAGTCGTCGTTGAGCTTGGTAATGCCGGTACTCGCGGGAGAAAGTCGTCCCGGTCCGCTCTAGTAACTCGCGTTACCTAGCGGCTGTGATTCAAGTTACCCGCGTTACTCCCGGGTGTCAACAAATTTTTCGTGTCGATGGGTGTAGGTTTCAGGTTTCCATCCGGGGGCTGAGGGCAGCGCTCCGGACGCAGTGCAGCCAAGCCCGAACGTCCAGCGCCGCCGCCCCTCGTTGGCTCACAGGGCGGTTCAGGGACGGTTCTTGAAGGATTCGACCTTGCCCGGATCCCTCTCGATCACGGGGCCGAGGATGTCATCGACCCTCTGGAGCAGTTCAGGGTCGAGTTTGACTCCTGCGGCCCGGACGTTGTCGACGAGCTGCTCGGGCCGGGATGCTCCGACGATGGCCGCTGAGACGCTGGGGTTCTGCAGTACCCATGCGACAGCGAAGGCTGCCATGGACAGTCCGGTCTCTTCGGCGAGGGGTTTCAGTTCCTGGACGCGGGTGAGGATGTCCTCGCTGAGAAAGCGGTGGTCGTCCTTGAGATCGCCGTTGTCGGCACGGAAGCGGGAGCCGTGAGGAGCCGCCGCGCCGGGGGCGTACTTGCCGGTGAGGACTCCCTGCGCGAGCGGAGACCAGCAGATCTGGCCGATGCCCAATTCCTCGCTCAGAGGAACGATCTCCTGCTCGATGACGCGCCACAGCATGGAATACTGCGGCTGGTTGGATATGAGCTGAACGCCAAGTTCGTTGGCAAGGGCAACTCCGGACCGGATCTCGTCCGTCGTCCACTCCGACACCCCGATGTAGTGCGCTTTCCCGGCCCTGACAATATCGGCGAAGGCCTGCATCGTCTCTTCAAGTGGGGTCTCGTAGTCGTACCTGTGAGCCTGGTATAGATCGACGTAGTCGGTTTGGAGCCGGCGGAGCGATGAGTTGATGGACTCCATGACGTGCTTTCGGGACAGGCCTCGGTCATTCCGGCCCTCCCCAGTAGGGAAGTAGGCCTTGGTGAAAATCTCCACGCCTTCACGGCGTGTTCCTTTGAGCGCCTGGCCCAACGCCTCCTCGGCCCGGGTTCCGGCATAGGCATCGGCGGTGTCGAAAGTGGTGATGCCCAGGTCCAGCGCCTGCTTCACGCACTGCGTCGCAGCGGCCTGGTCGATCTGCTCACCGTGGGTGAACCAGTTCCCGTAGGCGATTTCGCTGATGTATAGGCCGGAGGAACCCAGCTTGCGGTGTTCCATCAGGCGACGTCCTTTCCGAAGTCAGTGAGTTGGAGCGCAGCGTCCGCTGTGCCGCCGGTGGAGTATAGGGTGAGGGATGTTTGGGCGGCACCGGGGAAGACCAGTTCGGTCATGGTGACGAGCCCAGCGCTCCCGAAGACTTCCACCGAGCAGTGGTCAACGAAGATCTGCAGGGTGTAGCTGCCGTCCGGTCCGGCAGCAATCGGGGCGCGGCTGGTGGAGGGAAAGGCCTCATGGAAGCCGGTGTCACCGGAGCGGGTACGGTCCACTACAAGTTCTCCGCTGCCGGGACGGATCCCGATCCGTGTCCCGACCGTGCCGTCGGTTGACCCCCGGACCACAAGGCCGAATTCCTCGGCGCTACCGGGCGTGAAGGTGACGTCAACGAGTTGCACTGCCGCGCCGCCCTCAACCGCCGCGGGCCCGTCCAGGGTCACCCGCCTCACGGGACCGGGTTGCGAAGTTATTCCCACTTCCGGCACGGGTTGCTGAACGAGCCGGGGTTGCCCGCTCACGGAAACCAGGGACACGTCCCGGACGAGGCTCATGGGGCTGCGCCAGGGCGATGTGGGAATGTGGTTGGCATACTGCCAGTTGTTCATCCAGCCGATCATCAGCCGCCGGCCGGCTGGGACGTTGCTGAACGAGACGGCGGCGTAGTAGTCGCGGCCCCAGTCCAGCCATTGGTAGTCGGTTACGCGGTCCGGGTCCTCCATCCCCTCGGTGAGGGTTGTCTCTGAGCTGAACGTTACGCCGTCGAACTCTCCCACGAAGTACTGGCCTGCGGAGCCGCCGTTTGGGCCCCCGGGGTTCATGTTTACCGTCAGGACCCATTTAGGGGCCGCGGCGTCGCCGTCCAGCGGCAGCTCAAAGAGGTCCGGGCATTCCCAGATGCCACCGGTGCCGTTCGCAGGGCCGAAGGTGCTGAGGTATTCCCAGTTCTTGAGGTCCTCGGAGCGGTAGAGCAGAACAGTGAAGTCGTGCGCTTCGACGGCCACCATGACCCAGTAGCTGCCGGCCGGACCGCTGTAGCGGAAGACCTTGGGGTCCCGGAATTCCGGGGAATTCCTCGTCAGGACGGGGTTGCCGGCGTACTTGGTCCAGGTGTAACCGTCGTCGACGCTCCACGCGATGGACTGGGCCTGGGTGCCCTGATGAGGGGAGCCCGGTTTATACGCGCTCGTGTAGATGGCCACCAGCGGGGCTTTCCCGTCGGCGCCGAATCCGCTGGTGTTGGCAGTGTCCACCACGATGCTGCCGGAGAAGATGTCCTCGTTGTCATCGCAGGGAATGGCTACCGGTTGTTCCTCCCAGCGGACCAGGTCTTTGGAGGTGGCGTGGCCCCAGGACATGTTGCTGTGGACGTTTCCGAAGGGGTTGTTCTGGTAATACAGGTGGTAGATGCCATCGTGGAAGACGAGTCCGTTGGGATCGTTAAGCCACGTGTCCCTGGCGGCGTAGTGCATGGCCGGCCTGTAGGTCTCAAGGGTGGAGGGGACGCTGTTCATTGTTCTCGTTTCATGACGGTGCGTGGGGTCCGCGAACGTGTGAGGAAGGGGTGTTTTCGCGCGGAGGAGCAGCCTGAAATCGGACAGGGTGCCCCGGGCGGGTGCTGCAGGGTGCTCAGGAGCTCATTTTCTGGGCACACTCCTGGCGGGCCGACCTGAAGATTTTGGGTTGTGTCATGATGGGTTATCTCTTTCCTGTCTTCATCAGCAAGGTGAAGGGTGGGTGGGGGTAAGCTCTTCGACGTTGATTTCGCGGTCAGACCGAAGAGCGTTCTAGCAGCGGACAGTCGACCAACTGCTGGCCGGCAGTGATCGGCTGTCCTGCTGTAAGAGCAGCGAGCGCCTGGACCCGGCCACCACCAGAGCTCCGGACACTCTCCAGACCCACGCCAGCCAAGGCCCGCGGACGCCCCGCAAACGCCGACCAGTTCCCCGTCAAGGCCACGGGTGGGGCCGCTAGTAACTCGCGTTACCTATCGCGTGTGATCAAAGTTACCCGCGTTATCTCTGCAGTGTCAAAAGTTTTTTTCGCGGTGAGGGCAGACATTCCCAGCACCAAAGGCGGATCATCACCATCCACAGCTCCAATACCGGTCAGCCGCACGGCCACCGCGCTGGACGGATGGAGCAACGCTCTTGGTTGAAGGGCGGCGGTCTCGCGGCACTCGGAAGAGGGACGCAGCGCTCTCATCGCCTTCTGCACCGGGACCTCGGTCCCCGTATCCGCAGACGATGTCGCCCCCGGCCAAGACGTCGGCGCCCTCGTCGTCGTAGCCCTGCGGCAGCGACCGGACGAACCCGTCCCGGTGAAAGGGAGACAGGTCGCCGGGTCTACCCGGGACCTGTCACAGGAACGATTACATAATGCCAGTCGGTACCAGCAGGCCCCAGGCAAGCGCCGGGGCCACCAGCACGACCGCGCCCGCGTAGACCATCAGCTGGCGGTAGACGCGCTGCCGGTCGTTCTCACTTGCGTTGGCCACCACCAACGCACCGTCAGTGGAGAACGGGGACACATCCACAACTGTGGCAGCAATAGCCAGCGCCGCAACTGTTCCGGAAGCGCTCAACGAACTGGTGGCCAGGAGCGGACCGGCGAGGGGGATGAAAGCTGTCAGCAGTGCCGTGGAGGAGGCGAAGGCCGAGCCGACGCCGATCACGTAACAGAGGACCAGTGCCACCAGCAATGGCGCACCCAGTGCCAAGGCCTGCTTGGCGAGCGTGTCGATGACGCCCACGTGCTGGAGCAGGGAGACATAGGTGATCATGCCGGCCACGAGGAGGACCGTGGACCAGGAGATCCCGCCGATGAACGTCTGGTGTTCCTTGATGTTGACCAGGGCCAGCAGGAGGCCGGCAGAGAGGGCGACAAAGCCGATCGGCATGTGGAAACCAAGGGTGCACACCAAGATGATGGCGATCAGCATGACGGTGAGGATCTGCTGGCCGTGGGGACGCCCAGTACGGGTTGCGTCGAGATCGACATGTTGGCCGTTCCCACCATCGCGCAGCCTGCCCAGAAGGGCGAAGACGGCAATGGTGAGTACGGAGAGGATGAGGTTGAGCGCGAAGCTCGCCGTGAAGAGTGCCCCCTGGGAGATGGGAAAGCCGTTCTTCAGCGCGACGTCGTGCACCAGCACGCCGGCCACGGACAGCGGGGAAAAGCCGCCGGCGTGGGCTCCGTTGATGATGAACGCGCCCATCAGCACAGGGTGGATGCGGGATTCGTAGGCGAATCCAATGGCCGCGGGCGCCAGCAGGGCGACGGCGGCCGGAGAGAACGTGCCCAGCGACGTCAGTGCGGCAGCGATGAGGAAGAACACCCAAGGCAGGAGCATGGTCTTGCCCCGGACGAGGCGCACACAGTTCTGCACGATGATGTCGATGGTGCCGTTGCGCTGGGCCATGCTGAAGAAGTAGGTCACCCCGATGATGGTCAGCACAATGCTGGCGGGGAAGTCCTCCAGGATTTCCTTGTCGGTCATGCCCAGCACGAAATAGCCGACGCCGAAGGATGCGACCAGCCCCATGACTCCGATGTTCAGCGGCCATTTCGTGGCGACGACGAACATCACGACGAGGATGACGAGGGGAATGATCTGGATGGCGGTCATGGTCCCCTCCGGTTCCGCGGCGGACGCAGGCTGGAAGACGCCTCCGCCCAGCACGAGGGCAACCAGAGCCAAGACCGCGAAAATGCTCGCAGCCATCAGCAGGACAAGGCGACGGGGTGCGGTACGCCGGGGACGTTTGCCGGGGGTGTCACCCACAGGAGCAGCAGTGCGCTGCGCGGTCCTAGTCACCTTGGTCTCCTCCTTGAGAACAGCTACTGCGAGACAGCCGTCTACGGCGCTATCGGCAGCCGGCCCACGCAGGCGCGCCTCCGGAAATCTTGCTCGGCAGGGGAGCCTGACTGCAGCGGCTTGGTAGAGCTTATCCGGCGCTAGGAGTCCACGGGGAGTAGTTACGGTGCTTGGGCCGCACGCTCAGGGATTGGGTTGGTGCAGCGGGGCGGCGCACGTTGCGAATAGGCGATGATCCCGGTGATCATCATTCGCCGCCCCACTGCGGTCCGTCGCCCGGGCCCTCAGGGCCAGGGCAGCTTGCGGGTTACTTGCTGTATCCGAAGACCTTGTTCCACTTGGCCAGGTCGCCCTTGCCGAAGGTGGCCGCGTCGGAGTTCGCCATCCGGTAGACCTTGCCGGAGTCGGCAGCCGGAAGCTTGACGCCCATGATGGTGGGCGGCTCGACGTCGGTCCGGGCGGGGTATTCGCCGAGCTGCGCGAAGACCTTCTGGCCCTGCTTGGACAGGTTGTAGTTCATGAAGACCTTTGCCGCCTCGACGTTCTTGGCGGAAGCTGCCATACCGAGGTAGTAGTCGTACGCGACGAGGCCTTCTTCGGGAACAATGAACTTCACAGGTGCCTTGTCCTGGACGGCGGAAATGTTGGTTCCGCTGATCGTAACGGTTCCGACAGCGACCTCGCCGCGCGCCAGGGCGGTGGCTTCCGCGCCGAGGGAGTCATAAATGGTCGGCTTTTGTGCCGCGTACTTCGCGAAGTAGTCAGGGCCCATCTTCGTTTCCATGAACCTGTTCAGCGCCGCGGTGCTCCCACCGGAGCCGCCCTGGACAATGCCCAGCTTTCCCTGCCACTTGCCGCTCACGGCGTCGGCCCATGACTTCGGCGCGTCCGCTTCCTTGACCAGCTGCGTGTTGTAGCCCAGCGTGTAGACAGAGTTGAACATGCGGGTGAACTGGCCCCCGTCGATCGAGACGTCCTTGAACTGCGAGGCGCCCGGAACATCGTAGGCCTTCCAGACCTTCGCATCCTCCAGGGTCTTGGCGATCCGGTAGTCGGAAGTACGGATGACGTCTGCCCCCAGCTTCCCGGCGCCCTGTTCGGACTGGACACGTTCCGAGAGCTTGTTCGGGGTCAACCGCACGACGTTGACCTGGATGCCCGTGTCCTTGGTGAAAGCTGCCACGAGGGCTTTCTCGGATGACTCGGTGTAACCGGAGTAGAGGCTCAGCGTCTGGGTCTTGGCCTTGTCGTAGGTGGCCTTGTCCGCGATTTTTTCACCGTTGATGACCAGACCGTCGTCGGTCTTCACCTCTGCCGCTGCCGTGACGACGCTGTTGCCCTGGGCGGAGCCGCCGCAGGCAGCCATGCTCAGCGAGAGGACGACGCCGAGGCCGATCAGGGGGATTTTGGACGCTAACTTCATTGTGTAGACCCTTTCAACTGTTTTGGTTGGTGCAGCTTTATTTGGTGGTGTCGAGCTTGCGGTCGGCGCCCACCTTCTGGGCGATCACCGCCAGCACCGCGATGACGACGATGTACAGAACACTGACCGCCGCGGCGGCCTGGCTTTGTCCGTTGTCGAAGTTGTCGAACACCAGGATCGAGAGAATCCGGGTATCGGAGGTGAAGAGGAAGATCGAGGCGCTGAGCTCCCGCATTGAGAGCATGAGGAACAGCAGGAACGATGACGTGATGCCGACGCGCATGAGGGGCAAGGTGACGGAGACGATCGCCTTGGCCCGCCGCGCACCGAGCATGACGGCGCTGTCCTCCAGGTCCTGGTCCATCTGCAGCATCGAGGCGGAGATGCCCCGGTAGCCCTGCGGGAGGAAGACCGCCACGCAGGCTATTGCCAGGATTGCCAGCGTTCCGTAGACCGGAACCGGCAGCAGCAGCCAGGTCCAGAGCAGGCCGATGCCCATGACGATCGCGGGAACCGCAAGCGGCGTCATCGCGATCAGCTCGATCAGCTGGCCGCCGCGCGACTTGGTCCGGTACCGGACATAGGAAGCGATGAAGCTCAGCGTGGTGCCCGCGATCGCGGCCAGGAGTGCCACCATCACGCTGTTGCGCAGCGCGAGCTGGAAATCGTGGGAACCGAGCACGTCAGCGAGCTTGGCGAAGCTCATCGCTCCGGTCTCGAAGAGCTGGGAGATGGAGGCCACGAACGGTGTGGCCTGCATGGACGCTGCCAGCAGCGCGAGCATCGGGAGGACGACGGCGACGGCGAAGTAGGCCAGGGCGATGATGGTGAACGGCCAGCGCAGCTTCCGCAGCGGAACCTGGCGGGGCCGGTTGCCCTTGCCCGTCACGGTGGTGAACTTGCGCTTGTTGATGATGCGCTGCTGGATCACGGTGATGATCAGCAGGGCGGCCGTCAGAACAATCGCGATGCTGGCCGCCTGGTTGCTCTTGGCCGGCGTCGCGCTCATCAGACGGTAGATGTAGGTGGGCAGGGTGTCGATGCCGGCCGGGTTGCCGATCACCTGGGCGACCGGGAAGTTTTCCATCGTCAGGGCGAAAACCAGGATTGCGGAGCCCAGGACGGCCGGCAGCGCCAGCGGCAGCGTGACCGTGCGCAGCATGGTCTTCAGCGTTGCCCCGTGGACCGTGGCGGCTTCTTCGAGGTCGGCGTTCATCATGGACAGCGAGCTGTGCATCAGCAGGAACGCATACGGGGCATAGAAGATCCCGAGCACGAAGATCAGCCCCGGCAGGCTGTAGATGTTGATGACGAAGTCGATGCCGAGGTCACGGAGCAGGATGTTCAGGTAGCCGGCGCTCGGGGAGGACAGCAGCGACCACGCCAGGGCACCCACCAGGGCGGGGATGAACATCGGGGCCATGCCGATGAAGAAGATGAACTTGCGCAGCGGCGCGTCGGTGCGGGCACAGACGAAGGCCAGGAACGCCCCGATGACCAGAGCCACCACGGCCGACCCGGCGCCCACCATGAGCGAGTTGCCGAGCGCCCCCAGGGCTTCCGGGCTGGCCAGGAGCTTCAGGTTATCCAGCGTCAGCCCGCCCAGGGAGATGTTGCCCGGCCGGGGAACGGCGTCGGAGAACGCGGCGAGCAGGACCAGGGCCAGCGGGAGCAGTACAAGGACACCCAAAATAGCGATGATGATCATTGCTGGCGTGCTTTTACGCAGATTCGCCAGTGCCTTGGTGCGGCGGAAGGTGGCCGGCGCCGTGTCCTGTTCCCCATCCGTGGTCAAGGGGCGCGCCAATGGCGTTTTGATACTCATACCAGTACCTCCGCCGGGAGGATCTGCACCTGGGCGGGTTCGATGGTGACCCAGACCGAGTCGCCCACCTCGTGCTGTTCGCCGCGCTTGATGGTGCCGAGGGCGTCCAGTTCCAGCCCGCCCTCCAGTTCGACGGCGTAGCGGATGTCATTGCCCTGGAAGCCTGCCACCATGACCTTGCCCTGCCAGGCGTTGGGCGCCGTCGTGGGCCGGGAGCTGATCTGGAGGTCTTCGGCGCGCATGCAGACCTTCATCTGCTGCGACGCCGCGCCGGCGCCCTGGGTGGAGTGCACGGTGAGGTCGTGTCCGGCCACCTTGGCGGACGCTGATCCGTCCGCGGCGGACACGGACTCGCAGTCCATGACGTTGGAGACGCCCAGGAAGTGGGCGATCGAGGCGCTGGCCGGTGTCTCGTACATTTCCCGCGGCCCGCCGATCTGGACGATTTTGCCGCCCTGGAGGAGGGCGATGCGGTCCGCCAGCGCGAAGGCCTCGTGCTGGTCGTGGGTCACGTAAACGCAGGTCAGGCCCAGGCGCAGCTGGATCTCGCGGAGTTCGACGCGGAGTCGGTCACGGAGCCGGGCGTCCAGGTTGGACAACGGCTCGTCAAGCATCAGCACGCTGGGGCGCATCACCAGGCTGCGGGCCAGGGCCACGCGCTGCATCTGCCCGCCGCTGAGGAGGCTGGCGCCCCGGTCGGCGAACTTCTCCAGGCCCACCATGGTGAGGACCTCCATCACGCGTTCCCGGGTTTCGGCTTTGGAGAGCCGCTGCAGCTTCAGGGAGTACGCGACGTTCTGGAAGACCGTCATGTGCGGCCACACAGCGTAGGACTGGAAGACCATGCCGACGTTGCGCTTGTTCGGCGGCAGGTTGATGCCCTTCTCCGAATCGAACACCACGACGTCGTCGATGATGATCCGGCCGGAGCTGGGTTCCTCCAGGCCGGCGAGGCAGCGCATGGTGCTGGTCTTGCCGCAGCCGGACTGGCCCAAAAGGACCAGTGCCTCGCCGTCGCCGACGTCTAGGTTGAGGTTCTCGATGGCGACGAAATCGCCGTACTTGAGCTGCAAATTCTGGATGCTGATTTTCATGACACGTCCTTGTGAATGTAAGCCTGCCGCCCGGTCAGTCGCCGGGGACGAGCACTGTTCCTTCGCTGATGACCCTGGCGGACCGCTGGAATGCGACTTTGGTGGGAACCGCTGCGTCCAGGGCCGTCCTGGTCGCGCCGTTCAGAAGATGGATTGTCAAAGTGTCTTCGCCGCTTTGGTCCGGCTGGGAAACCGAGGAGTTCGCGACGACGGAGCCGGCGCGTCCGTAGGCGGCGGCGATGGCGACGGCACTGGTGAGGCCGATGGCCGGATGCAGGGCGCCCATGGAGATCATCCGCGCCGAGACCCCGGTTTCTCCGGCCGGAGGCGGACCGACGATGCCCACCTTGGGGATGGAGGTCAGGTGGCTGGGGATGCCCATGACCTTCGCGGCCGCAGCCCGCAGCGCGGGGGCCATGTCGACCAGCTGCTCGAGTTCTTCCGCGCTTTCCTGGCCGGTGAAGCCGAAGTCGCGGGGATCGAAGATCGCCGCCGGCGCTCCGGCGTCGATCAGGGTGGCGTGGAAGGTGCGGCCCTGGACGGTGACCTCGTCGATCGGGTTGCCGGTGGGCATCTCCGTCTCGAAGCTGGTCCAGCTGCTGCTCTCGAAGATGATGTCCACCGGCACGCCCGGGTAGTACTGCCCCGGGATCTGCCGCGCCCCGTAGGTGGGGACTTCGCGTCCGGGGGTGGGAACCTCGCAGACCAGGCTGAGCCCGGTGACTATGTTGACGATGGTGACCCGGGAGACGCCGTCGGCCGGGGGCACCAGCCGGGCGTGCAGCGCATACAGGCCCAGGCCCGTGGCGCAGTTGCCGCAGTTGCTGTCCCACTCCACCGAGGGGTTGTCGATCGCCACCTGGGCGAAGCGGTAGTTCACAACGCCATCCGCCGAGCCAAGGTCGTCCACGATGATCGCCTTGCTGGTGGTGGAGGAAGCGCCGCCGACGCCGTCGATCTGGCGGAGGTCCGGGGAGCCGAAGGTCCGGATCAGCAGGCGTTCGATATCGGCGGTGTCCGCCGGCAGGTCGCTCTGGCGGAAGATCCAGCACTTGCTCGTCCCGCCGCGGACCAGGGCGGCCGGGACCTGAATGACTGACGTTCGTGGGGAGTCCGATTCCCCCAAATGGACCGTGCCGGTGGGGCTGGTCATGGTGTCTCCTCAATGGTGCCTGCGTACCGTCGTTGGTACCGGTCGATCTTTGAAGCGCATTCGGTACAGTTTGAAGAAACTGTCCTCGTTTTCGGTCGAATGTATACCGTTTGCAAGAAGCGAGCAACAAAAATGTGTGTTGGCACACACCCTTTACCGAAATGTGACGAGCGTCCCACCACGGTCTCCCCAGCGTGTCCACGAAAAGAGCCAGCGGTATACCGTGTGTTAAAATGGCCTTCGACTGTATGGTGAGTTCCATCAGGCCTGCCTGATGTTCACATCGTTGCTGCCACGAGGAGGAGACCAGCGATGAGCAATCCGGCCCTGATGAGCCCGTACCTGATGATCCGCAACGCGATCATCGCCCAGGAGCTCCCGCCAAAGGCCCAGCTGGTGGAGAGCGCTTTGGCCAAGAAGTACAACGTCTCCCGCACCCCCATCCGCGAGGCCCTGCGCCGGCTGGAAACCGAGGGCCTGGTGGAACGCATCGGCTCGCGCATGCAGGTCCGCGAGTACCGGCCCGAGGAGATGCTGGACCTGTACGAGGTGCGCTCCTTCCTGGAGGAGGCGGCCGCGAAGACGGCTGCGCTGCGCCACACGGACATGGACCTCATGCTGATCGAGCGGGCCCACCAGAGCATGGTGGACCTGAAGTTCGAGGAGGCCACCGCGGCGCAGCTGGCCGCCGTGAACCGAACCTTCCACGAACGCATCTGGGCCGCGAGCCACAGCGCGGCCCTCCTGGATCTGCTGGACCGCATCCTGGTCCACTTCATCCGCTACCCCGGCACCACGCTGGCCACGCCGGCACGCTGGAACCAGGTGCTGAAGGAACACGAGGAACTGGTGGCCGCCATTCGCGACCGGGACGCGGAGCGGGCCGGCAAGATCGCCAGCGCCCACCTGGAAGTTGCCAAGAACATCCGGATCGAGATGTATATCGACGCACAGGAGATCCCTGCGCCGTAAGACCCACGCACGTCACCCGGATGCCCGCGGGGCATCCGGGAGCACAGCCATGAGGAACTAGCGAAGGAGATCGACCAGTGTCAGGCATTGTCATCGTCGGCGTCGACGGATCAGAAACAGCCATGAAGGCAGCGCGCACCGCCGCGGACCTGGCCTCGGCCATGGGCGCAACCCTCAATGTGGTCACCGCGTACGCCAGCGACAAGATCGAGGTGGTGGAGATCGCGGGCGAGGACTGGACCGTCTCCGACTCGGAGCAGGCGCACAAGGTGGCCCAGCGCGTGGCATTGCTGCTGGGCGCATCGGGCGTCTCCACCACGTACACCGCCGCGCACGGGAAGCCCCACGAGGTCCTCATCAGCGAGGCCGAACGCCTCGAAGCCAAGGTGATCGTCGTAGGAAACCGCCGGATGCAGGGCCTCGGCCGCGTCTTGGGCAGCGTGGCCAACACGGTCGCCCACAACGCACCGTGCGACGTCTTCATCGCCAAAACCAACTAGTCCCGCGCCCCTCGCGGGCGCGGCACCAGCAGCAGGGAGCCCGGCCGGAAAGGCCGGGTTCCCTGTCGCGTTCCGGGCTTCCAACACCCCTCCCCCGCAACACTTCGCGTCACCTCTTGTCGGATTGCATTCTGTTGTATACATTCGTATTCAACAACGAGATGGGAGTCTGGACAATGGTGGAGAACGTGGACGTTCTGGTGGTGGGCGGCGGCAACGCCGGGTTTACGGCGGCGCTGGCTGCGGCGGAGAACGGCCGCTCGGTGCTGCTGCTGGAGAAAGCGGAGAAGGACCGCGCCGGCGGCAACAGCTACTACACGGCCGGCGCCACCCGCATCCCGCACGGCGGGCTGGGAGACCTGGCCGACGTCGTCGAGCCGGACGTGCGGCACGCCGTCACCGAGGTGCCGCCGTACACGCAGGAGGACTACCTGGCGGACCTGGCAAAGGTCTCCGGCGGCCGGAACGACCCCGACCTGTCCCGGGTGCTGGTGGAGGAGAGCCACGGGACGTTGCGCTGGCTTCAGCGGCAGGGGCTGAAGTACCGGCTGATGTACGAGCGGCAGGCGTACAGCCAGCCGGACGGGTCCTTTCTGTTCTGGGGCGGCCTGCACATCGGCAACGTCGGCGGCGGCAAGGGCCTGATGGCGGACCACGCGGCGGCGGCCGGGCGCGCCGGCGTCGACGTCCGCTACGGCCACCCCGTCACGGACCTGATCGTCGAGGACGGGCGCGTGGCCGGCGCGCGGTTCCGAGACGACGGCGACGGCGGTTCCGCCGGGGAGGTGCGGGCGGAGTCCGTGATCCTGGCCTCCGGCGGCTTCGAGGCCAATCCGGAGATGCGGCAGCGCTACCTTGGCGAGGGCTGGCAGAACGCGAAGGTCCGCGGCACGCCGGGGAACACCGGCGAGATGATCCGCGCCGCCCTGGACGCGGGCGCGGCGCAGGGCGGGGACTGGTCCACCTGCCACAGCGTAGCGTGGGACGCCGGGTTCGCGGAGAACGAGAGCAACTACGAGCTGACCAACCAGCTCACCCGCGGCGGCTACCCGCTGGGGATCGTGGTGAACCGCGACGGCGAGCGGTTCGTGGACGAGGGCGCGGACTTCCGCAACTACACCTACGCCCGCTACGGCCGCGACATCCTGCAGCAGCCCGGCGCCGTGGCGTACCAGCTCTTCGACGCCACCACCCGGCCCATGCTCCGCGCCGAGGAGTACCAGATGCCCGGCGTCTCGGTGATCGAAGCCCAGGACCTGGCCACATTGGCCGGGCGGGCTGGCATCGACCCGGCGGGGCTGGAACGCACGGTGGCCGGGTTCAACGCCGGCATCCGCACCGGCCGGCCGTTCGACCCGAACGTCAAAGACGGGCGCGCGGCCGCCGTGGTTCCGCCCAAGAGCAACTGGGCGCTGGCGCTGGAGACGGCCCCCTTCTACGCCTTCCCCGTCACCTGCGGCGTGACGTTCACGTTCGGCGGGCTGAAGACGGACACCTACGGCCGGGTTTTGGATAACGACGGCGCGCCCATCCCGGGCCTGCTGGCCTGCGGCGAGGCGCTCGGCGGGCTCTTCAGCGGCAACTACCCGGGCGGCAGCGGGCTGGCGGCCGGGGCGGTGTTCGGCCGGCGGGCCGGATCCGTCGCCTGAGCCTTTCCTACGTTGTCCTCCGCGTTCATTGCTAGCCGGCGGCGACGGCGTGGAGGGCGGCGGCGGTGCCCGCGGGGTCGGTCAGCATGGCACAGTGGTCCCCGCTCATGGTGACCAGCCGGGTGGCGCCCGGCAGGTTGGAGAGGGACATCCGCATCCGCCGTTCGGTGTTCTGCCGGTCGTCCTCGGGCCAGATGTAGGTCACGGGAACGCCGTCCAGGGCACCGGCGGCCAGGGTCCACGGTTCGAAGAGCGGCCCGGCGGGCTGCGGGGTGAGGCGGGAGCGGATGGCCCGGACCGCGGGGTCGCCCGGGTCCCGCGAGGAGAGCCAGCGGGAAGCCACCACGTCGGCGGGGACCACGTAGCTGCCGTCCCCTCGCTCCGCGGCTTCCCGCTCGTAGGTCTCGCGGATCGCGGGGTCCAGGGTGTCCGCCCAGGACTGGCCGGGCTTCCGGGCCTGGGCGCTGAAGTAGACCAGGTGCCGGACCTTGTCCGGACGCTCCAGGGCAGCGGCGGCGATCGGGTACCCGGCCATGCTGTGCCCGGCGAGGACCACGGGTTCCGGGGCGGCGGCCAGGCGCTCGACGACGGCGGCCACGTAATCGGCCACGCTCACCGCGCCGCGCGGGGTGGCATCGTTCCCGTGGCCGGGAAGGTCGAACGCGGTGGCCTGCGTGCCGAGGGCGGCGAGTTCGGCGATGGTGTCTTCCCAGCACCAGGCGCCGAGCATGCTTCCGTGGACCAGCAGGATCTCGGCGGGCATGGACTCTCCTTCTGGGGCTGGGTGCGGCCGCCGGGACTCCAGCGCCGCGATTGAATGCAAATGTATACTGCGAGCTGGGTGATGGGAACCCGGATGGTTGCCCGTGGACATCGGGTCCTGGCCCGGTGAGGAGCGTGCGTGGTGTTGGAGAAGTCGGTCTACAGCCGCCTGCGGGAGGACATCCTGAGCTCGGCGATCACGCCGGAGGAGACCCTCACCGAGGTCAAGCTGACGGAGCGGTACGGCGCCTCCCGCACCCCGGTCCGCGAGGCACTACAGCGGCTGGAACAGGACGGGCTGCTGGAGCGCCGCGGCAAGGTCCTGGCCGTTCGGACGCACACGGCCGAGGAGATCGTGGACATCTACGAGTCGCGGATCGTGCTCGAGGAGGCCGCGGCGGCCAAGGCTGCGCGGAAGCGGACGGACCTGGACGTCCGGCTGCTGCGGGCCAAGTACCAGAGCATGCGCGCGCTGGATCCGGCGAACGGGCCGGCCCTGGCCGAGGCGAACCGGGAGTTCCACGGCCTGATCTGGTCCGCGGCCCACAGCCCGTCGCTGATGCGGCTGCTGACCGGCCTGGACCAACAGGTCCGCCGCTACACCCTGACAACCCTCACCCACCCGGGCCGTTGGGACGCGGTGCTCGCCGACTACGAGGCCCTGGTTGCGGCGATCGAGGCCGGCGACGCCACGACTGGGGGCGACATCGCCGCCCGCCACATGACCGAGGCCCTGGAGATCCGCCTGCAGATGTACGCCGAGGACCCCACCCGACTTTAGGGTCGCTGTCGTCCGCCGCAAAGACAGCCACGTGCCGCGTGGCGACGACGGCCGGATCTGGGGTCTGTTGAAAGGTCGCGGGTTATGTGCGAGCTATCCTGCTGTTGGGGGACTCATCGGTCCTTGCAAACTGGCAAATGGGAGTTGTCCGGAGCATGGCAGAGGGCATTGAAGAGTCCGAGCGGGCAAAGTTCTATGGCCGCGGCGACTTAGCAACATACTGGCAGTCTGAGCGTATCGCTCAAGTAGTTGCCGGTTTCGACGCAGCAGGAGTTCCTGAGACGGCGGTTGATGCTGCCGAACTCTTCAACGTACAGCTGTACTTCGAAGCCGGAATTCTCCCTGCCTCATACACTCCGTCGGAACGTGCGGCCGCCGTGCAACTGGCGACTAAAATGCGCGCTGCGGCGTATAGGTTCTTTGGTGTCATAGACGGAACAAACCTGGCGGCAGCCCTCGCTGGGATTCCGCATTACTACCACTCTGATGTTCTTGAACTTCTCGCTCAGACAAATGCTTTCGATCGCTGCCCCGCCGGAGTGATGCTCCAGGCACTTGCCGATAACGGAATCGGCCTTGGGGAGCAACTCGGTAACCGGAGGCTCGTTTCCAGCTATGACAGCGAAATACGAAAAGCACTAATCGCCGATCCCGTCAATGCAGAATACTTGGTACGTAAGTACATCGCCCGAGATGCATCATCCCAAATGCATATTCCTGACAGCTTCACGCCCGCCGACTCACGCGACTTGCTAGATAGATATACTGAAAGTCCCCAAGCAAACCTAAACTTCATACGACTCATTGCTACCGCACCCAACGAAATGCATACAGCAGTTGATGCGAAACTCAAACTCAAGGCTAAACGCCGCGCAGAGCGACAAACTGAAGAACTTTTCGAAAATGAATCGACCGTAAAAGTTAAATCTGGCGTTGAAATACGGCTTGTCGAGTCTCAGGAGGAGCCCGCGGTAAAGGAATTTGATGCTGGTCGGATGACCTTCAAATACAGCAGGGTTTGGTTTGACGAAACGTTGGATAACCCAAGTATTCTAAATAACTTCCAGCACTTGTTCGAGTTTGCCGATGATCAAGCATTACTAACGTTACCTTCTTACCCTGCTGAACTGGGTATCGTTGATAGATTCATGAAAACCACCGGGCGCAAGGACTATCTAACTGGAGCTGCGTTCGACGCCAAGGATCTCGGTTCCCTGCTGCAGACGCGCATCTACCAGGACTACCTGTCTGGTGCCAACATCAATCTTGAAGGAGTGATCGCTTGGTTCTTTGATACCTATTTGGTCGAGGAATTCAAAGCGCTCAACTTTACCTTCGCACCTTCCGCGGAGTCCTCGTCGTACTTGGAGAAGGCACGGCACTTGTTCGCCGAAATGGAGGGACTTGTAAACCAATTCCAGCATTACGCAAGAGATGGTGAGTTGGATAGAGAACTTCTTTCCGTCAGCTCTGATCCCGTGGCGTACAAGACAATACCTAGTCTATTGGTAGGAAAATACGTTTACGCGTCCAACCTTCAAGAAATCCAGGACGTACTCTACACACTATTTGACGACCAGTCTAGACTGAAGTACATCAATTCCACGCTTAAGGAGCGGAGTGCCGTTCGACTCTTAATCGAACACGAGATCTCATACTCAGACTTCCACGAGCACCAGAAATCCACAGTGGATCACTTGATCGAACTCGGAGTGCTTGAAGATACGGGCATCCGAGTCCAAGTTAGTAATAGACATCAGTTGATGTTGCTTCACAGGCTATTCTCCAAGCAAGCGGCGGCGTATCACCATCTCCAGGCCGACGGTCGAGCGATAGTCAAGACTTTTGAAGATAGGGGCTGGGTGGTCCGCACATCAACACTTTTCACCGAATCAGAGTCAAGCTACTTTAACTACTTTCTGAACAAGGCTGAGTTTAGCAATGGCCCCGAGCTTCGAAACAAGTACCTACACGGATCGCAACCAAATTTCGCAAGTGAGTCAGAGCATTTTCGAACCTATCTCATTGCCCTCCGCATGCTGATAGGGCTTGTGATCAAGATTAACGATGAATTTTGTCTTACTCACGCCGAGAACGACATCCTCCTTGACCCGAAGGGCACCCCTTAAGGTGACTTTGAGGAAAGTTCAAATTTTATCCATTTACGGAACGGGGTCCTGAATAGGGTTGTCGTAGGAGACCGCCATTGAGGAACGCCGTACCCACTCGAACGCAGCCCACTCCAAGACCCCCAAGAAGTTAGAATCACCACGGCAGGGGATAGTCCTGTGCGGCTCTCAGCCATGGTTCTCTACACCTCCGCCACCGGAGCCGCGAACTGCGCCGCATACAGCGCCGCGTACGCCCCGCCGGCCTCCAGCAGTGAAGCGTGCGTTCCCTGCTCCACGATCTGGCCGGCTTCCATCACCAGGATGAGGTCGGCGTCGCGGATGGTGGAGAGCCGGTGGGCGATGACGAACGACGTCCGGTCGCTCCGCAGCGCACTCATGGCCTTCTGCACCAGCACCTCGGTGCGGGTATCCACCGACGAAGTGGCCTCGTCCAGGATCAGCACGGACGGACGGGCCAGGAAAGCGCGGGCAATGGTCAGCAGCTGCTTCTCCCCCGCCGAAACGTTTGCGCCCTCGTCGTCGAGCACGGTGTCGTAGCCCTGCGGCAGCGACTTCACGAAGCGGTCCACGTACGTCGCTTTTGCCGCCTCCAGGATCTCCGCCTCGGAAGCATCCGGCCGGCCGTAGGCGATGTTGTCCCGGATGGTCCCGCCGAACAGCCAGGTGTCCTGCAGCACCATGCCCATCCGAGACCGCAGCTCGTGCCGGGACATCGCCGCGACGTCCACGCCGTCCAGCGTGATCCGCCCGGCATCGAGCTCGTAGAACCGCATCATCAGGTTCACCAGCGTGGTCTTGCCCGCGCCGGTCGGGCCTACAATCGCCACGGTCTGCCCCGGCTCGGCCACCAGGCTCAAGTTGGAAATCAGCGGCTTGTCCGGCGAGTAGGCGAAGGACACGTCCTCGAACACCAGCCGCCCGCGCCTCGACTCCGGCCGCAGCGGCACGTCCGGGTCGGTCAGCTGCTCCTCCGTATCCAGCAGCTCGAACACCCGCTCGGCCGACGCCACCCCGGACTGCAGCAGGTTCGCCATCGAGCCCAGCTGGGCCAGCGGCTGGGTGAACTGCCGGGAGTACTGGATGAACGCCTGCACATCGCCCAGCTGCATCGCCCCGGACGCCACCTGCAGCCCGCCCACCACGGCGATCCCCACATAGACCAGGTTCCCGATGAATGTCATGGCCGGCATGATCAGCCCGGAAATGAACTGCGCCCCGAAGCTGGCCTGGTACAGCTCCACGTTTTTCTGCCGGAACGTCTCCTCCACCTCGCGCTGCCGGCCGAACACCTTCACCAGCGCGTGCCCGGTGTAGGTCTCCTCGATCTGGCCGTTCAGCTCGCCGGTGTTCTTCCACTGCGCCACGAACAGCTTCTGCGAGCGCTTAGCGATCACCGTCGTGGTCACCAGGGTCAGCGGAATGGTCACCAGGGCGATGATGGCCAGCGTCGGCGAGAGGATCACCATCATCATCAGCACCCCCGCCACGGTCAGCACCGAGGTCACGGCCTGGCTGATGGACTGCTGCAGGCTCTGGGAGATGTTGTCCACGTCGTTGGTCACCCGACTGAGCAGCTCGCCGCGCTGCACGGTGTCGAAGTAGCGCAGCGGCAGGCGGTTGATCTTCGCCTCGATCCGCTCGCGCAGCCGGTACACGGTCCGCTGCACCACGCCGTTGAGGATATATGCCTGCATCCACATAAACGCCGACGCGAGCACGTACAGCACCAGCGCCCACAGCAGCACCGAGGACAGCGCGGCAAAGTCGATCCCGGTCCCCGGCGTCAGCGCCATGGCGCTGAGCATGTCCGCCTTTTGGTTCTCCCCCGCGGCCCGCAGCTGCGCGATCAGCTGCGCCTTGCTCACCCCGGCGGGCAGCTGCTTGGACACGACGCCGGCGAAGATCAGGTTGGTGCCCTCGCCCAGCAGCCGCGGCCCGATCACGGACAGCGTCACGCTTACGACGGCGAGCAGGAGTACCAGCGTCAGCCAGATCCGCTCGGGGCGGAGTTCGCCCAGCAGCCGTTTCGCGGAAGGGCCGAAGTTCATCGCCTTCTCCGCCGGGATGTTCATCCCCGCGAACGGGCCGCCGTGGCCGGGCCCGCCGCGCGGGCGGGGGATCCGCAGCGGGGCTTCCTGGCCGGCGCCGGCCGGCTTCCCGCCGGCACCGCCGCCCGCGCCGGCGCCGGAACCTTCGGCGGCACCGGAAGTCCGAGACTCGACCTTGCTCATACCGCCTCCTCCGCCGCGAGCTGGGAGTTCACAATCTCGTTGTACGTCGGCGAGGTCTCCAGCAGTTCCTCGTGCGTGCCGTGCGCGACGATCCGTCCGTCGTCGAGCACCAGGATCTGGTCCGC
This sequence comes from Arthrobacter sp. SD1074B, assembly GCF_056780195.1. Classification (NCBI taxonomy): domain Bacteria; kingdom Bacillati; phylum Actinomycetota; class Actinomycetes; order Micrococcales; family Micrococcaceae; genus Arthrobacter; species Arthrobacter sp. SD1074B. Next base: position 3,549,925 of record NZ_JBRAZT010000001.1, read on the forward strand.
GTCCACGATGCTGGACACCCGCTGGGCGATGATCACCAGGGTCGCTCCTGCGGTGTGCTGCCGGAGCGCCTGCCGCAGCCGGGCGTCCGTGGCGGTGTCCAGCGAGGAGAACGAGTCGTCGAAGATGTAGAGTTCGGGCCGTTTCACCAGCGCCCGGGCGATCGCGATCCGCTGCCGCTGCCCGCCGGAGACGTTGGTGCCGCCCTGCGAGATGGGCGCGTCCAGGCCGCCCTCCATCCCGCGGACAAAGTCCTCGGCCTGCGCGATGGACAGCGCCCGCCAGAGCTCGTCCTCGGTGGCGTCGGGCTTGCCGTAGAGCAGGTTGCTGCGGACCGTGCCGGAGAACAGGTAGGGCTTCTGCGGGACCAGGCCGATGTGCCCCCAGAGCAGGTCCGGGTGCAGCTCGCGGACGTCCACGCCGTCGATCCGCACCGAGCCGGAGGTGGCGTCGAAGAGCCGGGGCATCAGGTTCACCAGGGTGGTCTTCCCGGACCCGGTCGAGCCGATGATCGCCGTCGTCTGCCCGGCGCGGGCGGTGAAGTCCACGTCCGAGAGGACGGGCGCCTCGGCACCCGGGTAGGCGAATCCGACGTCGCGCATTTCCAGTTCGCCGCGGGCTGCACCGGCGAGGCTGACCGGGCGCTCCGGCGGCCGGACGCTGGATTCGGTGCCGAGCACCGCCCCGATCCGGTCCGCGGAGACGGCGGCGCGCGGGATCATGATCGCCATGAACGTGGCCATCATGACGGACATCAGGATCTGCATCAGGTAGCTCAGGAACGCGATCATGGTGCCCACCTGCATGGAGCCGTCCTCGATCCGGAACGCGCCGAACCAGATCACGGCCACGGAGGAGACGTTGAGCACCAGCATCACGGTGGGGAACGCGAGGGCCATCAGCCGGCCGGCGCGCAGTGCGGTGTCCGTGACGTCCTCGTTGGCGCGGCCGAAGCGGGCGGTTTCGATGTCCTCCCGGACGAAGGCGCGGACCACGCGGATGCCGGTGAGCTGTTCGCGCAGCACCCGGTTGACCGTGTCGATCCGGGTCTGCATGAGCCGGAACAGCGGCACCATCCGGGTGACGATCAGGCCCACGGCGATGAGGAGCACCGGCACGCTGACCGCGATCAGCCAGGAGAGCTGCACGTCCTGCCTGACCGCCATGATGACGCCGCCGATGCTCAGCATGGGCGCGGTGACCATCAGCGTGGCGGACATCAGCACCAGCTGCTGGACCTGCTGGACGTCGTTGGTGGAGCGGGTGATCAGGCTGGGCGCGCCGAACCGGGTCACCTCCTGCTCGGAGAACTCAGCCACCCGGGTGAAGATCGCCCCGCGCACGTCCCGGCCCAGCGCCATTGCGGCCTTCGCGCCGAAGTAGACGGCGGCGATGGTGCAGGCGATCTGCAGCAGGGTGACCATCAGCATCACGCCGCCGACGCGCATGATGTAGTCCGTGTCCCCGCGCGCCACGCCCTGGTCGATGATGTCCGCGTTCAGGGTGGGCAGGTACAGCGAGGCGATGGAAGCCGCCAGCTGGAAGACGACGACGGCGAGCAGCAGCCGCCGCTGCGGCCTCAGGTATTCGACGAGCAGTTTCCAGAGCATCCGGTCTCCACGGTCCCTAGTTCACGCACGGTTCACGCACGGTGATACGAACGCCAGTTTACGTCCGGAGGCTGGGAGCGGAACCGGTTCCTCTCAGGGCGAATCCGGGGGCGTGTCTCGGGAAATTGGACACCTCCACGTCCCTGCCCTCCGTCCGCAGCAGCGCTCAGTCGCGGGGAGCGTTTGCGGGTCTCCGTTCACCGACGTAGCCTCGGCCAGATGAATGGTGAAGGAATGCCTACGTCGGAGTCGAACGGCCGAGCGAAGAGAAGCGGGGGCACGGCATTCCTGCCGGTGGGGATCGTCTTCCTTGCCGTTGCGGTCTCAATGATATTTCTGGGCAGCACGGCCTGGATTGCGTTCTTCACCATGGGCATCACGTTCCTCATCCTCGGGATGCAGAAGCCCGCAGGCAAAGGCAAAGATGAACGTCCACCCAGCGAGACTTCGCAACGCTGACCTCAGCCGCCGAATATCGCCGCTGTGGTTCGGCCCCAGAACCGTCCGTCGTGGGTGTTCCGCGGGCCCTGCTGTCCGACGGCTACCGGTAGGGGCGAGCTAGGAGGCGGGGTCGGCGTCGTGCTTTGCCGGCTGATGGCCGGCGACGGCGGCGCGGACGTCGCCCTCCTTGTGCCCGCCGTCCTTCTTGCCGAACGGCAGCACCTTGAGCAGCGGCTGCAGGACGGCCATCACGACAAGGCCCCAGGCGAGGCCAAGGACGGCCGAGCACAGGGTGTTCACGAGCCAGGCCAGGAAGCCGCCCACCACCGGGATCCCGGCGACAGGGTGCTCGAGGGCGTGGACCAGGTCATAGGGGAGGTGCCAGCCGAGGTCGTGGGCGCCCTGCAGCATGATGTGGCCGCCCACCCAGAGCATGGCGACGGTCCCGACGACGGTGATTGTGGTCAGCACGGCGGGCATCCCCTTGACGAGCAGCTCGCCGAAGCGCTGGGAGCCCGCGGATTCCTTGGTGGTCAGGTGCAGGCCGATGTCGTCCATTTTGACGATGAGGGCGACGGCGCCGTACACGGCCGCCGTGATCGCGATCGCCACTGCGACCAGGATGGCCGCCCGGACCCACAGGGATTCGGCCGCCACCTCGTTCATCGCGATGACCATAATCTCGCAGGAGAGGATGAAGTCGGTGGTGATGGCGCCCTTGGTGACCTTGGCCTCCGCCTCCGGCCCCCGGTCGACCGCCGGCGTGTCTTCGGCGGCCTCGTGGTGGCCGCGGAGCTTGTGCCAGACCTTCTCGGCACCCTCGTAGCAGAGGTAGGTGCCGCCCGCCATGAGGATGAACGGAATGACCCCCGGGATGAAGGAGCTGATGAGCAGCAGCGCCGGCAGGATGATCAGGAGTTTATTCCGGAGCGAGCCCCAGAAGATCTTCTTGATCATCGGCAGTTCGCGGGACGGGTCCGCCCCGGACACGTACTGCGGGGTGACGGCGGCGTCGTCGATGACCACGCCGGCGGCCTTGGCCCCCGCCTTGGCCGCTCCGGCTGCGACGTCGTCCACCGAGGCGGCTGCAATCTTGGCCAGGGCTGCGATGTCGTCGAGCAGGGCGACGAGACCGCCGCTCACAGCCCGCGTCCGCACTGTTTGGGGGCGGACGGCTGGACGGGGTTGCCTCGGTCAAGGCGCGTGATCGGCATCCTCGAATTATATGTGGCGGGCAGCCCGCCGACGCTGGCCCTGGACCGGGTCGGCTCGGTAGCGTGAGGAGCATGGACATCAGACTTGAGAACGTCGGCATCGCCGTGCGCGACCTCGAGGAGGCGATCGCTTTCTTCACCGACCTCGGTCTCGCGGTCGTCGGCCGGGACACCGTCAGCGGCGACTGGACCGACACCGCCGTCGGGCTTGACGGCAACCACGCCAACATTGCCATGCTCGAAACGCCGGACGGTCACGGCCGCCTCGAGCTCTTTGAATACATCCACCCCGAGGCGATCGAGACGGCGCCCACCCGTCCGAACGAGATCGGCATGCACCGGGTCGCGTTCTCAGTCCCTGACATCGGCCAAGCCCTGGCGACAGCCGCGCGGCACGGCTGTTATCCGCTGCGCGGTGTGGCGACCTATAAGGACGTCTACAAGCTCACGTACCTCCGCGGTCCCAGCGGTATCCTCGTGATGCTTGCCGAGGAACTGCAGAAAAACTGAGGCCCGGAGCGGTTCCCCGTCCGCCGGCCCGGTGTAGTTTGGCCTGATGCTGAGCATTGGCTCGATCGTGATCCGACCTCTATACGGACCGGCAGGACGCCGAAGTGCAGCGGCTCCTCGCCCGGTGCCTGATGAACGTGCCTGGTGAAAGTGGGCCGCCAAAGTGCTTGCGCTCCGCTCCCGCCCGGGAATACCTTCTCGAGAAGCAGGAGCAACCACGAGGGGAAGGCATGCCGTGCTGAAGCAAGTCGCTGAAGGGGTTTGGGTTCACGAGAGCAAGTTCCTGCAGAGCAACTGCGTTATTGTGCAGGGCCGGGCCGGTGTGCTGCTCATTGACCCCGGCATAACGCGCGGCGAAATGGCGGATCTCGCGAACGACCTTCGCGGCGTGGGCCAGCCCGTCGTGGCTGGCTTTTCGACGCATCCGCATTGGGACCACGTGCTCTGGCACCCGGACTTCGGCGACGTGCCCCGTTACGCCACGGCCCGCTGCGCGGCACCGATTCAAGGTCTGCTGTCGCAGCCGGATTGGAAGGCCCGCGTCGCCGGAGTGCTGCCGCCGGAGTTCGCCGGGGAGATCCCGATGGAACTCCTCGGCCTTATCACCGGCCTGCCTGCCGGCACCGCGCAGATTCCCTGGGATGGCCCCAGGGTCCGGATCATCGAGCATCAGGCCCACGCCGCGGGCCACGCGGCGCTCCTCATCGAGGAGAGCGGCGTCCTCGTCGCCGGGGACATGCTTTCCGACGTCCTGATGCCGTTCCTCGATCTGAAGGCGGCGGATCCGATCGCCGACTACCTCGCCGCGCTGCTGCTCCTGGAGGGCGTGGCCGGGGACGTCGTCGCCGTCGTCCCCGGTCATGGCTCAGTCGGCGGAGCCGAGCAGTTGCGGGCGCGAGTCAACCAGGACCGCGCTTATGTGGAGGCCCTGCGGGACGGTGCCGAGCCCGACGACCCGCGGCTCGGTCCGTCGGCCCCGCTGGAATGGCTGACCGGCGTGCATCAGGGGCAGGTGGAGCACCTGGCCCGCAGGGAGCAGCCCGAATAGCGCTCCCTGCGCACCGCGCTGGGCTAGCCGCCGATCACGACGTTCGCCGGCGGTTCGTCCGCGAGCATCAGCTCGATCTGGCGCTGCAGCAGCTTCCCCATCCGCGGGCGCATGGCTGAGGTAGCGCCGCCGATGTGCGGGCTGATGATGACGCCGGGCGTGCTCCAGAGCGGGTGGTCCTGCGGCAGCGGTTCGGGGTCGGTGACGTCCAGGGCGGCGCGGATCCGGCCGGAGGCGGTGTGCTTTACCAGGGCCTCGGTGTCCGCGACCGGTCCCCGGGCGACGTTGACCAGCAACGCGCCGTCCGGCATTGCGGTAAGGAACGTGTCATCGACCAGGTTCCGGGTGGAGTCGCTGAGCGGGACCACGACGACGACGATGTCCTGCTCCGGCAGCAGGCTGTGCAGCTCGTCGATGCCGTGGATTTGGCCGCGCGCGTCGGAGCGGGCCTTGCTGGCCACCCGGGTCACGGTGGTTTCGAAGGCCAGCAGCCGGTCCTCGATCGCCTTGCCGACGCCGCCATAGCCGACGATCATCACGCGGCGGTCCGCGAGGCTGGCGGTGGGACGGCTCTCCCAGCGGCCCTCCTGCTGGTTTTTCAGCATCCGGGGAAATTCGCGCTGGCTGGCCAGGATCAGGGCCAAGGTCAGTTCGGCGGTGGACGCCTCGTGGACGCCCGCGGCATTCGCCATGACCCGGCCGGACGGCAGGAACTCCTCCACGCCGTCGTAGCCGATCGACTGGCTCTGCACCAGCCCGGTCTCCACGCCTTCCAGCCCGCGCAGCGCGGACCAGCCGCCCATGTAGGGCGGAACGACGATGTCGATGCTCGGCTGCGGCGCATCGCCGGACAGGTCCCACTCGAGGACGGTGACATCCGGGTGGGGCTGGAGGTATTCGCGCAAGGTTGCGTCCGGCAGGCTGACAGTAATTTTGTTCGGCATAGTTGCCAGCCTAATAGGCCGGCGGGGCCGACGGCGGACAAGGCGGGCTCCCGCCGTCGTCGGCCGGGCAATAGGAAGCCCGGACGGAGGGGAGTTCCCACCGTCCGGGCCCGGAGGTGCCTAGCGACCGAAGAGCTTGGCGAAGAAGCCGGTCTTGGGCTCGTCGGCGTGGCCCTTGCAGCGGTCGGCGCTCTTGACGCCGCGCATGACCTGGTCAACGTGCTGGCCGCAACCGGCCCAAGTGGTCTTACCGCACTTCTTGCATGCAACCTGACGGCACATCTGGTGTCTCCCTTTTGTAGGTCTGCGACCCCGGTGGTCTGTAGCTTCAGTATACCCCCCGGGGTATTTTAGGCAACTTTCTGGAACACCCTGTGCCCCGGCAGCGTTAGTTCCCTACAGTGGGACCCGTCGAAGGGACGCACGTACTGACTTCACACCGTACCGAGAGGATCGCTTCATGGCACACATCAAGGTTGGAACCGAGAACAGCACCGACGTCGAGCTTTACTACGAAGACCACGGCTCCGGACAGCCGGTGGTGTTGATCCACGGCTACCCGCTGGACGGCTCGTCCTGGGAGAAGCAGACCGCGGCGCTCCTTGACGCCGGTTACCGCGTGATCACCTACGACCGGCGCGGCTTCGGCCAGTCCAGCAAGCCCACCGAGGGCTACGACTACGACACCTTCGCCGCCGACCTGGACACCCTGATGACCAGCCTGGACCTGCACGACGCCGTGCTGGTGGGCTTCTCTATGGGCACCGGCGAGGTGGGCCGCTACTTGGGCAGCTACGGCTCGGAGCGGGTGGCGAAGGCAGTGTTCCTCGGCTCGCTGGAGCCGTACTTGCTGCAGACGGAGGACAACCCCGACGGCGTTCCGCAGTCCGTGTTCGACGGCCTGATGGAGGCTGTCACGGCCGACCGCTACGCCTTCTTCACCGACTTCTTCAAGAACTTCTACAACAGCGAGACCTTCCTGGGCACGCCGCGGCTCAGCGAGGAAGTCATGCGGGCCGGCTGGAACCTCGCCACCGCGGGCGGCCCGACGGCGTCCGCGGCCGCGCAGCCCACCTGGCTCACGGACTTCCGCGGCGACATCCCCAAGATCGACGTCCCGGCCCTGATTGTCCACGGCACTGCGGACCAGATCCTGCCGATCGACGTCACCGGCCGCCGCTTCACCAAGGCCCTCCCGGAGGCGGAGTACGTGGAGATCGAGGGGGCCCCGCACGGCATGCTCTGGACCCACGCCGCCGAGGTCAACGAGGCCCTGCTGGGCTTCCTGGCGAAGTAGGCCGCCGCCGCCATTTCTGCGCCGGTTCCGGACGGACGCACCTCGGATCCGGGGTGCGTCCGTCCGTGTCCGCCGCGGTTTTCCGGAAACGCCGCAGGGGTCTGGTGCAGACGGGTCCATGGGCGGACGATTAACGTACCGGGAACGCCAAGAGCAGGGCCCGGCTGTAGCCCGGATTTAACACGGGCGCGCTGTTCAAAACCGGACGGGTTTGCCGCCACGTGCGCGGGGCACCGCCGCGCCGCCAGCCTTCGCCGTCCGCCCCGTAGAACCGTATCCTCGCGCAGGAGCACAAAATGTCCGTCACTACCCCATCACCAACCAAGACCCGCCACCGGACGGCCAAGTTCACCTTGGTCTCGGCCGTCGCCCTGGGGCTGATCGGCGGCCCGGTCGCCTTAGCCGCACCGGCCGACGCTTCCACCTCCGTGCGCGGTTGCACCGTGAACCCGCTGAAGCCCACCGACCGCAGCCACTGGGTCGATTTCCGCATCAAGGTGGACTGCAGGGACAACAAGACCGTCCAGATCAGGCAGCTGCGTTATGAAGACGAGCGCGGTCGCCGTCACGACGACTTCCTGGGCGGTTCAACGTTCTGGGAGTCCTTCAACCGCCGCCACGACTCAGCTACCGTCCACAGCTACGACCACGTCCAGGACCGCCGCGGCCCCGAGAAGGTCTACCAGCTCGTGTCGTTCCGAGTCCGCGTCGGCAACCACTGGTCCGATTGGACCCGCTGGGAGAAGAGCCAGGTGGCAACTCTCTGGCACTGACGCCGAAACCCAGGTCCCGGCCGGCGTCCTACCCTGATGCCCGGTCGTTGCTTGCCATACCGAAATGCCAGGAGCGATCCCCCTGGCTTTTCTGTGCCCTTTGCGGCGAGGACGGACGGCTACGTTTCGTCGTCCCAGCCGCCGCCGGCGTCGACGGCGTTTTCCGGCTTGTCGTCCGACGTCGGGTCGCCGGACCCGACGTAGGCGGCCGGGACCGTTCCTGCAGCCTGGGTCATCTGTTCTTCGCGGATGTTGCCGGCGCGGCCGGAGTCGGCCTGTTCCCCGGGGATTTTCGCGGGCTCGGGCTCGGACTGCTGCTGGCGGGCTGCCGCAGCGTCAGGCTCGGACTGCGGCTGGCGTTCCTTGGCAGCGTCAGGATCGCCCGGACCCCGCAGGCCGGCGGGATCGTTGGCTGGCTCGTTCGGATCACTCATGGCACTGCCTTTCATCCGCGGATACACGTCTCCCCCACACTATCGGGCAGGCCCGCACCATTACTCAGCGGGTGACGCCGGCAGCGATCAGCTCCTCGAGCCCGCGTTTGAACCCGGACCGTCCGCCGTGTGCCGGATGCCTGATCTTCGGCGCTGCCAGGCCGCTGCGCTGCAGGCTGCGGTGCGCCACGTTGCCCACGGCCACCACCGTCTCGATGGCAAAATCTTCCGTCAGCGCCTGCCAGAACGGGGTCCCCAGCGCCGCCTCGGACGCCCTCGGAGTGCGGTTGGACAGCGGCCGCCCCGGCACGTGGGTATGCCAGGGGCAGGCGCTCCAGAGCAGCGGGAGGAACTCCAACTCCGCCAGCACCTCCCACATCACGGTCGCCGTCGGCTCCGCGGCGATGCCCGCAGCGTCCGGGGGCAGCACGTACCCCTTGCCCGGCCCGAACAGGCCAAAAGCGTTGGCTGGCCCCTCGAGGATGGTGCGGCTGGTGAAGGGCACCCCGGTGATCCGCATGCCCCTGAAGCCCGGGGCTTCCCCCACCAGCAGCACCTTCGGCGAACGGTCCCGCATTTCCTGCAGGTAGATCGCCAGGTTCCGCCGGCGCTGCGCGTTCGCGGGCTCGGAGTGGTCGAAGAAGTTGGCGCACCCCGGTCCGGTCTGCACGGACGCGAGCCGGTCAACAAAGTTCTCGATCGGGGGTGCAATCATTCCAGGCCCGTTTCCTTGGCGGCATCTCGGTCCATCAGACTATCCGCGGCGCTCCCGTGCGCGCACTGCCCCCGGCACCGCCCTAACATGGGGACATGACGGACATGACCATCTTTACGGTGGGGCACTCCACTCATCCCATCGACGAATTCATCGGCATCCTTCAGGCCCACGGCATCAAAAAGCTGATCGACGTGCGCACCGTCCCGAAGTCGCGGCACAACCCGCAGTTCAATGCGGATGCACTCGCGGCGAGCGTGCGTGCCACTGGGATCACCTACCGGCGGATGGAATCCCTCGGCGGACTGCGGCACACCACCAAGGACAGCCCTAACGGCGCCTGGCGGAACGCGTCGTTCCGGGGCTACGCGGACTACATGCAGACCGAGGAGTTTTCCGCAGCCGTCGGACAGCTGCTGGAGCGCGGGCGGACCAGCAATGCGGCCATCATGTGCGCGGAGGCCGTCCCGTGGCGCTGCCACCGTTCGCTGATCGGTGACGCGCTCCTGGTCCGCGGTGTCGAGGTGCTGGACATCATGAGCGAAAAGTCCGCCAAACCCCACACCCTGACCTCGTTCGCCCGGGTGGACGGCCACCGGGTGTGTTACCCGGCGGAGTAGCGCCCGGCGGGCTACCGGACCGCCGCCTACCAGCGGGGGTGGATCGATGCGCGGAAGTAGCGGTCGTAGATTTCGTGGACGCCGACGTCGAACGTTGCGTCAATGCCACTGACCGAGGCCGCATCGGCGTTGGCGCGCGCCTGCTCGACGTTCCGGGCCCCCGGAATCACCGTGCTGACGCCCTCCTGCGCCGCGATCCAGGCGATGGCCGCCTGGGCGGTGCTGACGCCGTCGGGCACCAGGTCCTGGAACTCGGCCACCGCCTTGAGGCCCTCCCCGAAGTCCACGCCGGAGAAGGTCTCCCCGACGTCGAACGCCGAGCCGGTGCGGTTGTAGTTCCGGTGGTCGTCCGCCGCGAAGGAGGTGTCCGCCGTGTACTTGCCGGAGAGCAGCCCCGAGGCGAGCGGCACGCGGGCGATGATGCCGACGCCGGCGGCCACCGCTGCGGGCAGCACCTCGTCCAGCGGCTTGAGCCGGAAGGCGTTGAGGATGATCTGCACGGTGGCCGTGCCTTCGTGCCGCATGGCTTCGAGGGCCTCGTCGGTCCGCTCGACGCTGACGCCGTAGTTCCGGATGGCGCCGTCGGCCACCAGGGTGTCCAGCGCGTCGTACACCTCGGCGTTGCTGTAGACGGCGGTGGGCGGGCAATGCAGCTGGACCAGGTCGAGCTGCTCGACGCCGAGGTTCCGCCGGGACCGGTCCGTCCATTCGCGGAAGTTGGCGAGGTTGTAGTTTTCCGGCCGCTGCTCCATCCGCCGGCCCATCTTGGTGGCCACTGTGATGTCCAGGCCGGGGTTGTCCGCCAGGAAAGCGCCGATGGCCTGCTCGCTGCGGCCGTCGCCATACACGTCCGCGGTGTCGAAGAACGTGACGCCGGCTTTCGCGGAGGCAGCCAGGATGGCCTGCGCCTGCGCCGGGTCCACGTTGCCCCAGTCCGCGCCGAGCTGCCACGTGCCCAGCCCGACGATGGAGACGTTCCGACCGGTCTTGCCCAAGATTCTTTGTTCCATGATCCGACTATAGGGCGTTGCCTTGCTAGCCTGAGCCTGTGAAATACGAGAGGCTGTGGATCGGAATGCTGGTTGGCGCCGCCCTCGGCTTTGCCATCGGCGTGGCCACGGCCGACAAGCCTTTTACCGGTCTGCTGATCGGAGTGGCCGTCGGGGCGCTGATCGGCCTGGCCGCCCGCAAGGACCCCACGAAGCGGTAGGGCCGCTCCTGCATCTGAAAGAACCCCTCATGACCTTCTCCGTGAACTGCTCCATCATGCTGGCCGAGCTGCCGCTCCTGGAGCGGCCGGCCGCGGTGAAGGCTGCCGGTTTTGACGCCGTCGAGTTCTGGTGGCCGTTTGCAGGCTCCGTCCCCGGCGACGCCGAACTCAGCCGCTTCGAGCGCGCGATCACGGACGCGGGGGTCCGGCTGGTCGGCCTGAACTTCAACGCCGGCGACATGCCCGCCGGCGACCGCGGGCTGGTCTCCTGGCTGGGCCGCTCCTCCGAGTTCCGGGACAACATCGACGTGGTGGCCGGGATCGGCGGACGGCTCGGCTGCACCTCCTTCAACGCCCTCTACGGCAACCGGCAGCCCGGGCACGCCCCCGAAGCCCAGGACGAACTGGCCGTGCAGAACCTGGCAGCCGCGGCCGCCGCGGTGGCCCGGATCGGCGGAACGGTGCTGCTCGAACCGGTCAGCGGCGCCCCGGATTACCCGCTCCGCACCGCCGACGACGCCCTGCGCGTCATCGCCCGGGTGAAGGAGGAAACCGGGGCGGCGAACATCCGGTTGCTCGCCGATTTCTACCACCTGGCGGTCAACGGTGACGACGTCGACGCTGTGATCGAACAGCACGCCAAGGACTTCGGCCACGTCCAGATCGCCGACGCCCCCGGCCGCGGGGCCCCCGGAACCGGACAACTCCCACTGGCCGAGTGGATCGCCCGCAGCCGCGCGTTCGGCTACGAGGGCCGCATCGGCCTGGAGTACCAGGCACCGGCGGCATCGGCCTTCGAGTGGGCGCGCGCCGCGTCCGGCCGGGCGTCCGAGCAGCCCGCGTCCGGCCGGAAGGACAGGCCGTGACGCCGACCGTCACCCGGAACGCGGCCGACCGCAACACCAGGATCGGCATCGCCTTCATCGGCGTGCTGCTCATTGCGGTCAACCTCCGGGTGTCCTTTGTCAGCGTCGGACCCGTGCTGGGGAACATCAGCAGCGACCTCGGGCTTTCCAGCGCCGCAGCCGGGCTCCTCACCGGCCTTCCGCTCATCGCATTCGCCGTCTTTTCACCGCTGGCACCCGGTTTCGCGGCCAGGGTTGGCCTGGACCGGGCGCTCTGGACGTCCCTGCTGATCCTGGCCGCGGGCATCGTGCTGCGCTCTCTGCCCCTGGCCGGTGCCATCTGGGCCGGCACCGCGCTGATCGGGCTCGCCATCGCATTCCTCAACGTCTTGGTTCCCTCGCTGGTGAAGCGCGACTTTCCATTGCGGGTCAGCCAGGTCACCGGGGGCTACACCGCCGCCCAGGCCGCATTCGCAGCGGTGGGCGCCGCCGTCGTCGTTCCCGTTGCGCAAACATCGCCCGCGGGCTGGCGGCTCGCCCTCGGAATCTGGGCGGGGCTGGCGCTCGTCGCCACGGCGGTGCTCCTGCCGTGGCTGCGCCGTCACCGGTCCGGCGCTGCCCATGCTGCCGCGCCGAAGATTGCCTACCGCTCACCCTGGACCTCCGCTCTGGGCTGGCAGGTGACGATCTTCATGGGGCTGCAGTCGGTCGCTTTCTATGTCCTGATGGCGTGGCTGCCCACCATCGAGCAAAGCCGGGGCGTCCCGGCCACGACCGCGGGGATCCACCTGTCCGTCTTCCTGCTGATCAGCGTGTTCGCCAGCCTTGCCGCCGGCGGGATCCTGCACCGCGGACGCGACCAGCGGCTGGTGGCCTTCAGCAGCGGCGCGCTCACGGTGGCGACGTTCCTGGGGCTGACCCTGGCGCCAGAGCTCGTGCTGCTGTGGATCGTCCTGGGGGCCATGGGCTGCGGGAGCCTGATCGTCGTCGCCCTGTCCCTGTTCAGCCTGCGGACCGTGAACCACCCGCAGGCGGCGGCCTTGTCCGGCATGGCACAGTCGGTCGGCTACGGGCTCAGCGCGGTGGGGCCGGTCTTGTTCGGCGCCCTTCACGACCTCACCGACGGCTGGACGCTGCCGCTCCTCGTGACCGCGGGCATCATGGCGGTCCTCTCGCTGGTGGGGCTGCTGGCCGGACGGGCCCGGGTCATCAGCGGCCCGGCCTGAGGCTCCGCGTCCCGGCTTAGCCCGTGTGGGCCCCGAGAAGCCTGCCCCGAGTCGGACCGGCCCGTGCGGGCGGGTCTGCCCAGCCGGGCGCGACCTTAGGCATGCAGGCGGAATAGTGATTGCGCCACCGGTGTTGTGCACCACAGATTCCATTCCAGCCCTCCCCGAAGGACTTCCTATGAGCCAGAACCCCGTCAAGCTCCAGCCCGGAACCCCCGCACCCGATTTCACCTTGCCCGACGCCGAGGGCAAACCGGTCGCGCTGGCCGACTACCGAGGTAAGAACGTCATCGTGTACTTCTATCCCAAGGCCGCCACCCCGGGCTGCACTACCGAGGCCTGCGACTTCCGCGACAACCTGGCCTCTCTGGAGGGTTCGGGCTACGAGGTGCTGGGCATCTCCCCCGACGGCCCCGAGGCGCTTGCGCACTTCACCGGCGACTACGCCCTGACCTTCCCGCTGCTCGCCGACCAGGACCATGCCGTCGCGCTGGCCTACGGCGCCTGGGGCGAGAAGCTGGTCCGCGGTGAGATCACGGAGGGCATCGTCCGCTCCACCGTCGTCCTCGACCCCGAGGGGAAGGTCAAGCTCGCGCAGTACCAGGTCAAAGCCGAGGGCCACGTGGCCGCCCTGAAGGATGAGCTGGGCATCTAGGCCCCCGCCGGTTCCGGATTCTCGCGCCGGCTCGGGGTTTTCTCGCTGTTCGCGCCGGGCCGGCACTCCGGGTTTCCGCGCGGGTTCCGGATTTTCGCGCCTCTTTCGGGCTGGTGCGGGCCGGGCCCGGGGTGCCCAAGTCCGAAACGGCAGCGGAAATCCGAAACTGTAGCTTATCCACATCTGACACCGGCCCCGTTGCAGCCCGCCAGGCCGACGGATGAGCATCGGGAGATGGAGATCCCCGCGTTCATCCTCAGCAGCGACTCGGCCCGGCTCGGCCTGGACAGCCGAGCGTTGTCCCGTCGGGCCGCGGCAGGCGAGCTGCGCCGCATCAGGCGGGGCGTCTACGTCCAAGCGGCCGCCTGGGACGCGCTGCCGGGCTGGAGCCGGTACCCGCTGCTGATCCAGGCGGCCGCCTCGACGCTGCAAACCCGCACCGTGTTCTGCCGGAAGTCCTCGGCCGCGCTGTGGGACCTTCCGGTGCTGGGCCGCCCCACTCTGGTGCATGCCTGCACATCCGACGACGGCGGCGGCCGTTCGCGGGCCGGTGTACGGCGGCATTACGCTGATCCGCTGACCCTGCAGGTCGAAGAACGCCGGGGGCTGCTGGTCACGGGGCGGCTCCGGACCGTCCTGGATCTGGCGGCGTTCGAGTCATTTGAACAGGCCGTCGCGGCGCTGGACCACGTGCTGCGTCCGCAGCCGGAGCTGCCTGCCCTGAGCAAGGAGGAGCTCGACGGCGGCATCGGACCCAACTACAGCGCGGCCGCGGCGCGCAGAATCCGGGCGGCGATCGACTTCGCAGACCCGGCATCGGGATCCCCCGGGGAATCGGTGAGCCGTGCGCTGATGCATCGGCTGGGCTTCGAGCCCCCTCGGTTGCAGACCGCCATCCTCGACGACCGCGGGGTGGCCGCCTACACGGACTTCGAGTGGCCGGAGGACCGGCTGTGCGGGGAATTCGACGGCCTGGTCAAGTACCAGAAGGCCGAGTACCTGCAGGGACGGACCCCCTCCGAAGTCGTCGTTGACGAGAAGACCCGCGAGGACCGGATCCGGGCGACCGGGCGACGGGTCATCCGCTGGACCTGGACGGAGATCTCCGGGCCGGCGAAGTTCGCGGCGTTCCTCACCGCCCATAGGGTTCCGCGGCTGATCCGGCCGGCCTGCCGCCGGTGATGGCACGGCGGGTTCGGAAATCCGCGCCCGGATCGGAAATCCGCGGCGGTTCCGGACAGCCGCGCCTCGGATCCGCGGCGCACCGGTCCGGAACCGGCGCGGAATCGCCGCGGACTGGAGCCTAGGCCCGGGTGCCCGCCACAATCGTCGCCGTCGATCGGAGCCTGAGCGCGCCCTGGTGCTCGTAACGGCCGAGCAGCTGGAACACGTCGGAGCGGATCAGCGATTGTGCCTCCTTGTCCGCCTTCGCCAGGCCCGTGGCCACTGTCGTCGCGATATCAGTGATGAACTCCCAGTAGCTGTCCGGGGAATCGTGCACCAGGTCCGTGCTCACCCTGCGCTCGGCCACTTCCACCAGGCCTGCGTCCCGGAACAGCCGTGTCATAAAGCCGGGCGCGGAACAACGGAACAGCCCCGGCATGACATCGGGCCGCCGCGGCAGTTCCGCGTGCTGAGCGAGTGTGCCAAGGATCAGGGCGGCCCAGGGGTTTTCCGCGGTCCGCCCCCAGACGGCCGCGCTGATCCTCGCCCCCGGCTTGGCCGTCCGTACCATCTCCCGCACGACGGCCTTCATGTCGGGAAAGTAGTTGAAGCCAAAACGGCACAGGACGGCGTCGAACGTCGTATCCCCGAAAGGCAGCTGCGCGGCGTCGCAGACGCTGAAGCTCACGTTGGCCAGCCCCTGGGCGGACGCCTTCTCCTCGGCCACGTGCAGCATGCCGGCCGAGATGTCGGTCAGCACCACCTCACCGTCCGGCACCAAGACCGCGGCCGTGAGGCCGGGCTCGCCGGTCCCCGACGCGACGTCGAGCACAACGGAGTCCGGGTGCAGCCGGGCGTCCTCGATGACGGCGTGGCCAAAGGGGGCCTGCCAGTCGAGTAGTTCGGCGTCCCATTTCTTCCAGCCCGCCGCGAACTGGTCCCAGATGATGCGCTGCCGGCCAGGGATACTGTCCGCTGCAACTGACATGGTGCGTCCTTTACCGGTCCGGACCGCACCCTCCCCCACCCCTTAGTGTGCTCCGCCGTCGGCGTTCCCGCTAGGGTCCCGGATTTACGCCCTGGTTCCGGACAGGCGCCCACCGGATCCGCGCAGCAGCGGTCCGAAAACGGCGCGGAAATGCCGGCGAAAAACGCGGGGGCGCGCGGGCAGTAGGCTTAAAGGCATGGCTCCTGAAGACACCCCCGTTGCGCCCGAACGCCGCGCCGTCACCGTCCGCCGCGCTCCGAAGTACGTGCCGTTCCTGATCCTGGGCGGCCTGCTGGGCGTCGTGGTGGCGGCTGTCATCGCGTACGGCCTGCCCGGCGACGAGGGCTACGACGCCAATTCCGTCTTCGGTTTCTTCCTGACCTTCTGCATCGCCGGAGGCGCGATCGTGGGCGCCGTCGTCGCGCTGGTGCTGGACCGACTGAGCGTCCGCCGCGCCGAGCGCGCCGTCGTCGAATCCGTCCCGGACTCGGTTCCGGACACCGACGGCGAGGACCGCGCCTAGGCCGGCAGGTCATAAACCGGCCGCCGGAAAAGTCCTAGCGCACAACGTGAGATAATCGACCAGTGGCACGCGGCGATGGAAAACTTTCTCATGATCTTCTCTCTGGCGAAAAAGGCCCGCAGGACGCATGTGGCGTCTTCGGGGTCTGGGCTCCCGGCGAAGAGGTAGCAAAACTCACCTACTACGGGCTGTACGCGCTACAGCACCGCGGTCAGGAGTCGGCTGGTATTGCCACCAGCGACGGCAAGCGGATCAACGTCTACAAGGACATGGGCCTGGTGTCCCAGGTCTTCGACGAGACCACGCTGAATACCCTGACCGGACACCTGGCCGTCGGCCACTGCCGCTACTCCACCACCGGTGCGAGCCACTGGGCCAACGCCCAGCCCACCCTCGGTGCGACGGCCACCGGCACGGTCGCCCTGGCGCACAACGGCAACCTGACCAACACCGCCGAGCTCAAGGCCATGATCGTGGACCGCAACGGCGGCCAGCTCAGCGGCGAAATGAAGCAGGGCAACACCTCGGACACCGCCCTGGTCACCGCCCTGCTGGAGGGCGAGGAGGGCAAGTCCCTCGAACAGACCGCCCTGGAACTGCTGCCCAAGATCAAGGGCGGCTTCTGCTTCGTCTTCATGGATGAAGGCACCCTCTACGCCGCCCGCGACACCTACGGCATCCGCCCACTGGTCCTCGGCCGACTGGAGCGCGGCTGGGTGGTCGCCTCCGAGCAGTCTGCCCTCGCCACCGTCGGCGCGAGCTTCATCCGCGAGATCGAACCGGGCGAATTCATCGCCATCGACGAGCAGGGCGTCCGTTCCCAGCGCTTCGCCGAGCCAACGCCGGCCGGGTGCGTCTTCGAGTACGTGTACCTCGCCCGCCCGGACGCCGCGATTGCCGGCCGCTCCGTGTACGAGTCCCGCGTGGAGATGGGCCGCCAGCTGGCCCGCGAGAACACCCAGGACGCGGACATCGTCATCCCGGTGCCGGAATCGGGCACCCCGGCCGCCGTCGGCTACGCACAGGAATCCGGCATCCCGTTCGCGCACGGCTTCGTCAAGAACGCCTATGTGGGCCGCACGTTTATCCAGCCCTCGCAGACCCTGCGCCAGCTCGGCATCCGGCTCAAGCTCAACGCGCTGGAGTCCGTGATCCGCGGCAAGCGCGTGGTGGTGGTCGACGACTCGATCGTCCGCGGCAACACCCAGCGGGCCATCGTGCGGATGCTCCGGGAGGCCGGCGCAGCCGCCGTGCACGTGAAGATCTCGTCCCCGCCGGTGAAGTGGCCCTGCTTCTACGGCATCGACTTCGCCTCCCGGGCGGAGCTGATCGCCAACGGCGCCACGATCGAGGAAATCTCGCAGGCCATCGGCGCGGACTCGCTCGCTTACATTTCCGAAGACGGCATGATCGGCGCCACGCGGCAGCCGCGCGAACGCCTCTGCACCGCCTGCTTCACCGGGCAGTACCCGATCGAACTTCCCGGTGCCGACAAGCTCGGCAAGAACCTCCTGGAACGCACCGACCTCGGCGGCCTGCCCGCATCCGGGAACGCAGCGCCCGCAGCCACCGCCGGCAGCCCCGCCGCCGACGCCGTCGCCAACGCTGCGTCCGACGCCGCCATCCCCTCCGATCAGGATCCCGCCGAGAAGGCCGGCGCCACCGGCTGCGATCCCGGACCGGACGCCGAATTCGAAGAACTGCTCACCGACGCCGACCGCGTCCCCGCCGACAAGCTTGACGCCGACAAGAAAGAGCCAGTATGACTTCCGCCTCCCCGGCCGCTGACACCAACGACGCCCCCAACACCGGCATCACCTACGCCTCCGCCGGCGTCGACGTCGAAGCGGGCGACCGCGCCGTCGAACTCATGAAAGACGCCGTCAAGGCGACCCACAACTCCTCGGTGATCGGCGGCGTCGGCGGCTTCGCCGGCCTGTACGACGTGTCGAAGCTGCTGACTTACAAGCGGCCGCTGCTGGCCACCTCCACCGACGGCGTTGGCACCAAGGTGGCTATCGCCCAGGCCATGGACATCCACGACACCATCGGTTTCGACCTGGTCGGCATGGTGGTGGACGACATCGTGGTGGTGGGCGCCGAGCCGCTCTACATGACCGACTACATCGCCTGCGGCAAGGTGGTCCCGGAGCGCATCGCGGACATTGTCCGCGGCATCGCGGCCGCCTGCTCGGTTGCCGGCACCGCCCTGGTGGGCGGCGAAACCGCCGAGCACCCGGGCCTGCTGGGTGAGCACGAGTACGACGTCGCCGGCGCCGCCACCGGCGTGGTCGAGGCCGACTCGCTGCTGGGCCCGGACCGCGTCCGCGCCGGCGACGTCGTGATCGGCATGGCCTCCTCCGGCCTGCACTCCAACGGCTACTCCCTGGTCCGCCGCGTCGTCAACCACGCCGGCTGGGCCCTGGACCGCCACGTCTCCGAGTTCGAGCGCACCCTCGGCGAGGAACTCCTGGAGCCCACCCGGGTGTACGCCGCTGACTGCCTGGACCTGGCCCGCACGTTCCCGGTCAACGGCTCCGCCGCCGGGCAGGCCGTGCACGGCTTCAGCCACGTAACCGGCGGCGGGCTAGCCGCCAACCTGGCGCGCGTCCTGCCGCAGGGCCTGCTGGCCACCGTGGACCGCGCCACCTGGGAGCTGCCCGCCATCTTCAAGCTGGTCTCCGAGCTGGGCAACGTCCCCCTCGCCGACCTGGAACGCACCCTCAACGTGGGCGTGGGCATGGTGGCGATCGTCTCGCCGGAGGCCGCCGACGCCGCGGTGAACCACCTGAACGCCCGCGGCCTGCCCTCGTGGATCATGGGCACCGTCGGGGAGGACTCCGACTCGATGGTGAAGACCGGCCCGGATTACGTCCAGGGCGCCAAGGGCGTCGACGGCGGCGCCGTCCGGATGGTCAACGCCTACGCCTAGCCTCCATCGTCTAAACCTCCAGCACGCTGAACACGCCGCCCTGCGGGTCCCTGAGCGTGGCAACGGCACCGGCCTCGCCGTCGTCCTCCGGTTCTACGAGGACGACGCCGCCGGCCGCCCGCGCTGCGGCGACGGCCTCGGCGACGCTTGAGACGCCGAAATACACCTGCCAGCCCGGTTCAAGGTTGTGTTCGGCCGCGGGCACCGTAGCGATCCCTGCCACCTCGGCGCTATCCACCATCAGGGTCGTGTAGGTTCCGCCGTCGTCCTGCGGGTATTCGGTCACCTCGTGGCGGAACAGCTGCTGGAAGAAGCCGACGGCGGCCTGCGGATCGGGAGTGAGCAACTCGACCCAGGCCAGAGTTCCCGGCTCCTCACTTCGTGCCGTGCCGAAGTGGGTTCCCGCCTGCCACACGCCCGTGGTCCCTCCACCGGGCGGGGCGAAAAAGACCATCACCCCGGTGTCCGCCACGGCCTCCGGGCCGAATTCCAGCGTCCCGCCGGCGTGCGGCAGTTCTGCGGCGAGCCCGGCGGCGTCGTCGGCGGCGAAGTAGACGTTCCACTGGCCCGGCGAACCGGCCTGTAGCTGCTGCGGGTTCTGCGGAGCAATGACCGTCACCAGTTCCTCGCCGAGGAACGCCTTGGCGTAGCTACGGCCGTCGGGCGTGGGCTGGTCCTCGTACCGCCAGCCGAACAGGCCCGCGTAGAACTCCTTGGCGGCCGCCACGTCCGATGTCTGGAGGTCGGCCCAGCAGACCTCGCCCTCGGCAAACCCTGAGCGAATGGCCATGGAAGTCCTTTCCGGGAGAAACGCCGGACACCCCGGCACCACCAAGTTATCCCCCGGCGGGGGACCCAGCAACCTGTGCGCGATTGCCGTTTCGATGGTCGCTTCCCCGTTCGAAGTTTACAAACGCCGGCTGGGCGCGGAACCATCGAAACGGCAGGGATGGGCAGGGCACGTCCGGGCGCAAAAAGACCCGCCGGGCACACCCCAGACAGGGCATGGCCGACGGGCCAGAATCAGGTGGTTGGCAGTCCGCTCAGGACGGACTTACCGGAAGAAGCGTCGACTAACCGATCCGACGTGAATCTACCTCGTCGTCGTCCTCTTCCACATCGTCCGCGTACTTGTCCACGTAGGCCGAATAGTCCGGTTCAACCGGCTCACTCGAAAAACGACTCGGTGCACGACCCTCGGAGCTCTTGAGCTCACGCTGAAGCGCAGTGTAGTCAGTGTTCGGGGAATAGTACTTAATATCCCGAGCCTGCTTGGTAGCTTTTGCCTTTTGACGGCCGCGCCCCATGGCGTGACCCCCTTTTGTACTCGGACCGGAGGTGGTCACCATTGGCGTTAGTGAGGCCCCGGAATGTTTGGTCAATTTGTCGTACACCTAGATTACATGCTTTCGGCAATGACTGCTTGCCGCCCGGGCGGCGGTGAGCGGAGTCGTGCCTCACGCCCGGCCCGGCCCGCACACCGGGCCCGCGCGCTTCCGCATGCGTCCCGGCGGGCATCTTCGATAGAGTCTCTTGGTGGGCTCGCGGAAGCGGAACCCCAAGCCGGACGTCCAGCCCCGGCAAATACGCACGGAAGAGGTGAATTCCCGAGTGACCGAAAAGCCTGTGAGCGACGAGAACGCCAGGCGCGGCGATGCCGGAATGCCTGAAGTTTCCCCCGCGAACGACGCCGGCGAGCGGCCGGTCCCGGCCCCTCCGGCACGCGTCCCCTCTTCCGTCCATATTCCGCCGCGGCCGACCGCACCGCCGACCTCTGCCGTGCCGCTTGTCCAGCGCGGCGACGCAGCGGAGCGTCCAGGAGCCGTCAGCTCTGCCCCGGGCCCTGCAGCCCCGGCCGCCGCAGCGCGGTCCGAAACCCCGGAGTCGCCGTCGGGCGCTCCCGGCGAAAGCGCGGCCGCCAAGACCCGCAACCGCAAGACCACCTCCGGCGCGTCCCAACTTGGCAAGCTGCTGTCCGCCCAGGCAGCGCAGCTCAAGACCGCGCAACTCGGTCCACGCTCCCGGCGGCTAGGTGGCAGGCTATGGGCCGCTGCCCGGCGGTTCGGCCGTGCCGTGTGGGCTGGCGCTTACCGACTGGGCCTGGCGAAGGTCGGCGCCGCGCTGGCCGCCGTCGTCGTGCTGGGGCTGGTGATCTGGTGGCTCACCGCGCTAGGGGCCGCGAAGCAGCAGCCGCAGGCCGGCACCTCCCCGGCCCCGGCGGCCTCAGCCTCGTCCTCGGCCGCCGCAACCCGCGGCCCGCTGCCGCTCGAAGGCGTCAACCCGATGGACTTCCAGCTCGGCGACTGCTTCAAGGACTTCGACGCGAACGCCCCGACTTCCACCGTCGTGGCCTGCGACTCCGGACACTCGGCGCAGCTGGTGGCGGTGGATCGTTACGCTGCCGAGGACGCCTACCCTGGCCGCGACCCGCTGAAGCAGAAGGCGCTGGATACCTGCAAGGCGGCCCAGCTCACCGGCAATTCCGGCGACTACCAGTTCAGCTACAAGCTGGCCTACCCCAGCTCCTCCAGCTGGGGAGCGGGCGACCGGCGAGTGGACTGCTATTTCGTGGCGGACGGCGGAAACGTCATCAAGGAATCCCTGATCCCCCGGCTCTAGGCTGCCGCGGTGCCGGGCACCGGCTTTAACTGTCATCGCAGCGTCATCGGGTGCTAGCCTCAAGATTTCGCGCCGGGACCCCGGGCGAACCAAGATGTGGGGGCTGGAACGTGTTTTCGTTTGGACTATTCGGGATTCTCTATTACGCGCTGATGGCGGCACTGCTCGGACTAGCCGTCTATGCCTTGGTGCTCGTCACCATCTTCCTCCGGCTCCGCATCCGGGAGCTCAAGGCATCCCAGCGTCCCGGCCCGAGCGCCGACCCCAGGCCCTGAGGAATGGTGAGCCGCTACAGCGTCGGGCCAGCATGACAAAGCCCAAATTCGTTCAGATGCTCGCCATCTTCTGCGCCGGCTACCTGCCGTTTGCTCTCCTCTGGCGATCCACCGGCGCCGTCACAGCGTTCCTCATCGGTGCCGCGGCCGCGCTGGCCGTGGGCTCGATCATTCGCTGCGGGCGCAAGGGTCCCGCAATCCACAGCGTGATCTGCAGTAGGCCTGTTTCTGCGGCCGGCACGGGTGCAGCCCCTTCCACGGCCAGCCGACGCCGTAGGCTGAAGCCCTCAGCTGACGGACAGGAGGAAGGGCGTTGACCGACACGACGCTTGGCGAGGTGATGGCGGAGCTTGCCGGTCTTCAGGACCCGAAGGCTCGCCGCATCAACGAGAAACACGGCGACGACCACGGTGTGAACCTCGGCAAGCTGCGCGCCCTCGCGAAGCGGTTGAAGACGCAGCAGGACCTCGCGCGCCAGATCTGGGCCACCGGTGACACCGCGGCGAGACTGCTAGCGACCCTGATCTGCCGGCCCAAGGCGTTCGAGCGCGACGAGCTGGTCCACATGATGCGCCAGGCGCGCGTACCCAAGGTGCACGACTGGCTGCTGAACTACGTGGTGAAGGCGAACCCGCACGCCGAGGACCTGCGCCTGCTCTGGTCCGCCGATCCTGATCCCGTCGTGGCAAGTGCGGGCTGGGCGCTGACGACCGAACGCGTTGCAAAGAAACCTGAAGGTCTGGACCTCCCGGGACTGCTCGATGTCATCGAGGCGGAGATGAAAGACGCACCGGCCCGCCTGCAGTGGGCGATGAACCACTGTCTCGCCCAGATCGGGATCGAGCATGCCGGGCACCGCGCCCGGGCCATCGGCATCGGTGAACGCCTCGAGGTGCTGAAGGACTACCCGACCCCGCCGAACTGCACGTCCCCGTTCGCGCCCGCCTGGATCACCGAGATGGTGCGCCGAAAGCAAGAGCAGTAGGGAGCCGGCAACCGCTGGCAGCGCGCGTCAGCCGGTGGCTGCACTGACTGCGACGACGGCGCCTTGCGGGTCCCTGATCACGGCGCTCCGAAACCCCGGAGTGTCCGCCGGCGCCATCGCTACGCCGCCGCCCAGGGCGACAGCGCGCTCCGCGGTGGCGTCGGCGTCGCGGACTGCGAAGTTGACGCTCCAGTGCGGCGGAACCTCGACGCCGTCGGTGGCCGTCACGACGGCCACGACCCGGTCCGAGCGGAGCCACAGTGAAAAGGGAGCGTCGGGCACCGCTTTGAGTTCCCAACCGAACATGGCTCCGTAGAAGGCCTGGGCCTGCCCCACGTTGGTGGTGTGGAGCGAGCTCATGGCCCAGCAGTTCGGCTCATCGGCCAGCTCGACGCCGTCGTGCCCACCCGCCTGCCGCAGGCAGAACGGGACGCCGGCAGGGTCGGCGAGCACAGCAAAGCGGCGTCCGGCGCCGTCCTTACCCGGCCCGAGGCGCTTGCCTCCTGCCCGCTCGGCGCGGGCCAGTGATTCCCCGACGTCGTCGACGCGGACGTGGGTGAGCCAGCCCGGCGGCGACAGCGGCGGCGCCTGCCCGATGCCGGCAACCAGCTGCCCGCGAAGGCGCGCGTTGTAATAGTCGCCGTCGAAACCGGCCGGCATAGGAACGGGGCGGTCGAAGGTCCACCCGAAGAGCGGGCCGTAGAAGTCCCTGGCGGACCGGGGATCGGGCTGCCAGGTGTCGACCCAGCACGGCGCACCGACGGAGGAGGTGTCCCGTGCAGTCATGGTATTAATCCTTTCGGCCTGGCTGGTTTCGGCCGGAATATTGTTACCCGCCCCGGCGTGTGGGGGCAAGACCCGTCGGCGGCAGTTCGTGGCCCGTCCGCCACATCCGGTGCGATCCGCCGGAAATGGTCCTAGAGTGTGGCCATGGCTATCGCACGCTTCCCGGTGGTTGTTCTCGACTGCCCTGATCCCAAGTCCCTGGCCGAGTTCTACGGCGCCCTGCTGGATTGGAAGGTGGAGCAGGACGACGACGACTGGTGCTCCATCCGCGCCGACTACGGCGATTCCTTGAGCTTCCAGAGGGTCGAGTCCTACACCCCGCCGCAGTGGCCCGGCCAGGACGTCCCCCAGCAGATGCACCTCGACTTCGTGGTCGATGACCTCGACGCTGCCGAGGCCGCGGCGCTGAAGCTGGGCGCGAGGAAACACGAGCACCAGCCAGGGGCCACTTTCCGGGTCTTCCTGGACCCGGCCGGCCATCCATTCTGCCTCTGCCTGGACTGACCAGCAGCAACCCAGCAGTGCAGCCCAGCAAAAGGGCTGCCAGCCCATGTGGTGCGGCTGGCAGCCCCTGGGGCTTTTGCGGCGGTTACTCCTTGCGGCGTACCGAGAGCCCGCTGCCCGTGGAGGCCCGGCCGTCGGGCCGCGCGGAAACGTCCGGCCCGCCCATGGTGAGTTCCATCAGGTCCGGTGCGGTGTCCACCAGGACTGTGTCGCCGTCGGCGATCTCGCCGGCGAGGATGGCCTTGGCCAGCCGGTCGCCGATCTCCCGCTGCACCAGGCGGCGCAGCGGCCGGGCGCCGTAAGCGGGGTCGAAGCCGGTGACGGCCAGCCACGCCCGGGCGCCTTCGGACACTTCCAGGGTCAGGCGGCGGCCCTTGAGCCGTTCGCCCAGTTCCTTGACCTGCAGCTCCACGATCTGGGCCAGTTCCTCGACGCTCAGCGGGTCAAAGAGCACCACCTCGTCGAGCCGGTTCAGGAACTCGGGCTTGAAGGAGGCGTGCACCGTAGCCATGACCGCGTCCCGCTTGGCGGCGGCGTCGAGGTTCGGGTCGACCAGGAACTGGCTGCCCAGGTTGGAGGTCAGGACCAGGATCACGTTGCGGAAGTCCACGGTGCGGCCCTGGCCGTCGGTGAGGCGGCCGTCGTCGAGCACCTGCAGGAGGATGTCGAAGACCTCCGGGTGCGCCTTCTCCACCTCGTCGAGCAGCAGCACGGAGTACGGACGACGCCGGACCGCCTCGGTCAGCTGGCCGCCCTCCTCGTAACCCACGTAGCCCGGAGGCGCCCCGACGAGCCGCGCCACGGAGTGCTTCTCCGAGTACTCGGACATGTCGATCCGCACCATGGCCCGCTCGTCGTCGAAAAGGAAGTCGGCGAGCGCCTTGGCCAGCTCAGTCTTGCCGACGCCGGTGGGACCGAGGAACAGGAAGGACCCGGTGGGCCGGTTGGGGTCGCTGATGCCGGCGCGGGCACGGCGCACGGCGTCGGACACCGCGGTCACGGCCTTGGTCTGGCCGATCAGCCGCTCGCCCAGGACGCGCTCCATCTCCAGTAGCTTCTGGCTCTCGCCCTGCAACATGCGCCCGGCCGGGATGCCGGTCCATGCGGAAATCACCTCGGCGATGTCGTCCGCGGTGACCTCGTC
This sequence comes from Arthrobacter sp. SD1074B, assembly GCF_056780195.1. Lineage (NCBI taxonomy): Bacteria > Bacillati > Actinomycetota > Actinomycetes > Micrococcales > Micrococcaceae > Arthrobacter > Arthrobacter sp. SD1074B. The sequence goes on from NZ_JBRAZT010000001.1 coordinate 3,575,385, forward strand.
GGCCACCATCTGCCTGGACTTGTCCGGCACGGCCGCTTCGGCCTCCGCCGCGGCCTTGAGCTCACGCTCCAGCGCGGGGATCTCGCCGTAGAGAACCCGGGAGGCCGTCTCAAGGTCGCCCTCGCGCTGCGCCTTGTCCGCCGCCGAGCGAAGCTCATCCAGCTTGGCGCGCAGGTCACCCACCCGGTTCAGCCCGGCTTTCTCCGCTTCCCAGCGGGCGTTGAGCGCCGCGAGCGCTTCCTTCTTGTCCGCCATGTCGGCGCGCAGGGCCGCAAGGCGTTCCACCGAGGCCGGATCGGTCTCGCCGGCCAGGGCCAGCTCCTCCATGGTCAGCCGGTCCACCTGGCGGCGCAGCTGGTCGATCTCCTCCGGCGCGGAATCGATCTCCATCCGCAGCCGGGATGCGGCCTCGTCCACGAGGTCGATCGCCTTGTCCGGCAGCTGCCGGCCGGAGATGTAGCGGTTGGACAGGGTCGCGGCGGCCACCAGGGCGGAGTCGGAGATGGAGACCTTGTGGTGCGCCTCATAGCGTTCCTTAAGCCCGCGCAGGATGCCTATGGTGTCATCCACGCTCGGCTCGCCGACGAAGACCTGCTGGAAGCGGCGCTCCAGTGCCGGATCCTTCTCGATGTTCTCGCGGTACTCGTCCAGCGTGGTGGCGCCGATCAACCGGAGCTCGCCGCGGGCGAGCATCGGCTTGAGCATGTTGCCGGCGTCCATCGAGCTGTCCCCGGACGCGCCGGCGCCCACCACGGTGTGCAGCTCGTCGATGAAGGTGACGATCTGGCCCTCGGAGCTCTTGATCTCCTCCAGCACCGCCTTGAGCCGCTCCTCGAATTCACCGCGGTACTTGGCGCCCGCCACCATCGAGGCCAGATCCAGGGCGACCAGCGTCTTGCCGCGCAGGCTCTCCGGCACGTCGCCGGCCACGATCCGCTGGGCCAGGCCCTCGACGACGGCGGTCTTGCCCACGCCGGGTTCGCCGATGATCACCGGGTTGTTCTTGGTGCGGCGGCTGAGGACCTGGATGATGCGGCGGATCTCGGCGTCGCGCCCGATCACCGGGTCCAGCTTGCCCGAGCGCGCGATCGCGGTCAGGTCGGTGCCGAACTTCTCCAGCGCCTGGAAGGTGTTCTCGGGGTCGGCGTTGTCCACCTTGCGGTCGCCGCGGACCCCGGGGAGGGCCGCGAGCAGCGCCTCGTGCGAGGCGCCGGCGTCGCGCAGCAGCCGGCCGACGTCGTCGTTGCCGGAGGCGAGGCCCAGCAGCAGGTGCTCGGTGGAGACGAAGGTGTCCCCGAGCCGTTCAGCCTCGTTCTGCGCATTCTTGATGGCCTGCATGGCGGTGCGGGAGAGCTGGGCCTGCTGCACGGAGCTGCCCGAGGTGGACGGCAGGGACTTGATGGCGGAGCTGGCCTGGACGCTGACAGCATCCGGATCGGTTCCGGTGGCGCGCAAAAGCGCGACGGCGACCCCCTCGCGCTGGTCCATGAGCGCCTTAAGCAGGTGCGCCGGTTCCAGCTGCGGGTTTCCGGCCGTCGAGGCGTTCATGGCTGCTGCCGAAAGAGCCTCCTGGCTCTTGGTGGTGAATTTGGCGTCCAAAGAGAGCTCCTTCCGGGATAACACTGTCGTCAAAGTTGAGTCTATCCCGCTCAACTTTGGATTTGGGCCCTTTGCCTCCATGTTTGCCCACGGCGAAACTGCTGTCTAGGGGCGGAGTCCCCCGCGGACGCCGGGGCGCCACAGGGCATGCCCATCCGCCCGGAGCACGCACCTCGGGACATGCCCTCCCTTTGCCGCCAGGAGTGGACATATAGGGCATATGTCCACTCCTGGTCCGTCGGGCTGGGCATGTCCCCGAAGAGCCCGCGCGAACAGCGGGCATGTCCAGCGCTCGGCCGCCCCCTAGGCCTGGCGGGCCAGCTTCACCAGTTCCGCGCAGCGTTCGCCGATCATCATGGTGGTGATGTTCGGGTTGACGGTCGTCAGCTCCGGCATCACCGAGGCATCGGCCACGCGCAGCCCGGTGACACCTTTGACCCGCAGCTCGGGATCCAGCGGCGACATCGGATCCTCCGGGGCGCCGATCCGGACGGTCCCGGCCGGGTGGTAAACCGTGTTGTGCGTATTACGGATGTAGTCGGTCAGCTCCTCGTCGGTCTGGAGGTCCTGGCCCGGGTACAGCTCGGTTCCCACCCACTCGGCCAGCGCGGGTTGGGCAGCGATCTCGCGCGCCTTCCGGATCCCTGCGACCATCACGCGCATGTCGTGCGGGTCGGTGAAGTAGCGGGGATCCACCTTGGGCTTGTCCCGGAAGTCCTTGCTGCGCAGCTTGACCGTGCCGCGGGAGCGGGCGTGCGTGACGTTCGGGGTGAGGCAGAAGCCGTTCTCCGTCGTCGGGAAACCCTGCCGCAGGGTGTGCATGTCGAACGGCACGGAACCGTAGTGGAACATCAGGTCCGGCCGGTCCAGCCCCTCTTCGGTGGTGGTGAAGATCCCTGCCTCCCACCACTGCGTCGAAGTCTCCGTCATCTGCTGCTTCGCGTCCCACTGGATCACGCCTTCCGGGTGGTCCTGCAGGTGCTCGCCGACGCCCGGCGAATCAGACCGCACCGGGATGCCGAACTCCTCCAGCTGGGCCGCGGGGCCGATGCCGGAGAGCATCAGCAGCTTCGGCGAATCGATGGCTCCGGCCGAGACGATCACTTCGGCGCGGGCGCCCAGCAGGTGGGTCTTGGCGAAGGCATTGTCGACGACGGCGACGCCGGTGCAGCGGTTGGCGTCGTCGAAGGTCAGTTCCTTGGCGCGCAGCCCCGTGAGCAGGGTGAAATTCTTCCGCTCCATGATCGGGTGGATGTAGGACACCGAGGACGACGACCGGGTCCCGTCCGCCCGACGGTTGATCTGGAAAAAGCCGGCCCCGTTGATGACGGTCTCGCCGGTGTTGAACCGGACCTTGGGGATGCCGGCCTGCTCACAGGCATCCAGCAGCGCCCTGCCGGTGGGGTCGGAGGGCGGGACGTTCATCAGGTGCACCGGGCCGCTGTCGCCATGGTGCGGCGCGTCCGTCCCGGCGTCCTCGTTGGTCTCCAACTGCTTGTAGAGCCGGTAGGCCATCTCGGCGTTCCAGCCGGTGGCGCCAAACTTCTGCTCCCACTCGTCAATGTCCTCCCGCGGGGCCCAGAAGGCGATGCAGGAGTTGTGGCTGGAGCAGCCGCCCATCACCTTGGCCCGGGCGTGGCGCATAAACGAATTGCCGTTCTCCTGCTCCTCGACGGGGTAGTCCCAGTCGTAGCCGGATTCCAGTAGTTCCATCCAGCGGTCCAGCTGCAGGATTTCGTCCTGGCCGCGGTCATCGGGGCCGGCCTCGACGAGGGCCACCTCCACGGCGGGGTCCTCGCTGAGCCGGGATGCCACGGCCGCACCGGCGGAGCCGCCGCCCACCACAATGTAGTCGAATTCCTTCTTGTTCAGGTCGGTCATGTGCTACTTCCCCTCTGCGGCAGCGGAACGGTCCGCGAACCAGCCCGTTACCTGCGGGTCGATGTTGTGGTAAATGTGCTTGGCCTCCTGGTATTCGGCGAGACCGGTCGGGCCGAGTTCTCGCCCGACGCCGGACTGGCCGAATCCTCCCCATTCCGCCTGAGGCAGGTACGGGTGGAAGTCGTTGATCCAGATGGTGCCGTGCCGCAGTTTCCGGGCCACACGCTGGCTCTTGCCGGCATCCTGGGACCACACCGCGCCGGCGAGTCCGTAGTGGGTGTCGTTGCCGATCTGAACGGCTTCCGCTTCGGTGCTGAACGTCTCGACGGTGACCACGGGGCCGAAGGCTTCGTCCACCACCACGGACATGCCGCTCTTGACCTGGTCCAGCACGGTGGGCAGGTAGTAGAACCCCTTTTCCAGCTCGCCCTCGCCCCATGTGCCGCCGCAGCGCAGGCGGGCGCCCTCGGCGACGCCCTTGTCCACATAGGCGGTGACCTTGTCGCGGTGGGCCGCTGAGATCAGCGGGCCCGTCTCCGCGTCGGGATCGAAGGGGCCGCCCAGGCGGATCTGCCGGGCACGGAGCACTAGCTCGTCGACGAATTTCTCCGCGATGGACTCCTCAACGATCAGCCGTGCCCCGGCGGAACAGACCTGGCCGGAATGGACGAAAGCGGCGTTGAGGGCGTTGTCCAGGGCGGCATCGAGGTCGGCGTCCGCGAAGACGATGTTGGGGTTCTTGCCGCCCAGTTCCAGTGCCACCTTCTTGACCGTGCCGGCGGCCGCGGCGGCGATCGTTTTGCCCGTTTCCAGGCCGCCCGTAAAGGAGACCAGATCGACGTCGGGGTGGCTGGAGAGTACCGCCCCCACCGTCGCCCCGGCACCCAGAACCAGATTGGCGACGCCGGCGGGCAGGCCCAGCTCCTGAAGCACTTCCATCATCAGGATGGAGGTGTGCGGGGTGAGTTCGCTGGGCTTGAGGACGAAGCTGCATCCGGCAGCCAGCGCCGGGGCGATCTTCCAGGAGGCCTGCAGGAGCGGATAGTTCCAGGGGGCGATCAGGGAGCAGACGCCGACGGGCTCGTACTCGATCCGGCTCACCACCGTGGAGCTGCCGGCGTCGACCACGCGGCCCGCGTCCTGGCCGGAGAGCTTGCCGAAGTACTCAAAGCAGTTGGCGATGTCGTCCATGTCGATTTCGCTTTCCACCAGGCGTTTGCCGGTGTCCAGCGTCTCCGCCCGCGCGAATTCGTCCTTGCGCGCCCGCAGCCGGTTGGCCACGTTGATCAGGAAGGTACCGCGTTCCAGCGGTGAGCGGCCGGACCAGTCGCCGGCGTCGAACGCTTCCCGGGCAGCCGCCACGGCTCGCGTGGAATCCTCGGCGGTCCCCTCAGAGACGACGCCAACCAGTTCGCCGTCGGCGGGGCAGTGGATTTCCCGGGTGCCGCCGTCGGAGGCTGCGCTCCAGCTTCCTCCAATGAAGAGTGTTTCGGTGCTCATTGCGTTGCCTCCTGCGTATCGAAATCTGATTCCCAATTGTCTTTGGCTACCTGGTCTTCAACCAGCACGGTGTTTCCGGGCGCCGCCCGGTTCAGGTGCAGGAATTCCAGGTGTTGTTCGTAGTGGTCCAGGACGTCGGTGATGACCTGTTCCTTGGTGTATCCCATGAGGTCGTAGCCGTGGCTTCCCTCGAGCGAAAACACTTCCATCCGGTAGTAGTGGTCTTCCGGGTCCGCGCGCCGGGTGGCGTAGGAAGGCGTCTCGTATTGCACCGGGTAGATCTGGTACTTGAACGGGCGTTCCTCCCCCAAGGCGAGCTGCAGATCGATGCTGTCGATTCCGCAGGACTCCACCCGGGCCACCGAGAGGACGGTCTCCGCACCTTGGGACTTGAGTTCCTCGCTGACCTCCTGCAGGGCCGGCAACGCGACGGTTTCGACAAATCGGGTGGTCTGCCGGCGGCCGGGGTAGCTCATGGCCCGGCTGAGCCGCTGGCGCCAGCTGCGGCCACTGCGCTGCTCTCCGCCGGAACGGCCGGAGATGATGCCGGGCAGGCTGGCCCGGTAGCTGTCATTCAGGGAGTTCTCGACCCGCAGCGCCTTGTACAGGCCCAGCATGATGAACACTAGGAGCAGGGACAGCGGCAGGCCCATCACGATTGTGGCGTTCTGCAAGGTGGTGACGCCGCCTACCATCAGCATGGCCAGCGTCAACAGCCCCGTTGCGACCGCCCAGAAGACGCGCATCCATTCCGGACCGTCGGAGTCGGCGTCCTTGAGGTGGGAGGAGAAGTTCGACATCACCAGGGCGCCCGAGTCGGCGGACGTGACGTAGAACAGCAGCCCGGTGAACGTCGCGATAGCGGCCGTTACCGGGACGGCCGGGAACTCCGCCAGCAGGCTATAGAAGCCGCGCTCAGGATTGCTCATGGCCGTCTCGCCGAAGGCCGCATTGCCGCCCATGATCAGGTCGAGGCTGGAGTTACCAAAAATCGAGATCCAGAGCAGGATGAATAGGAACGGGACGGTCATGGTGCCCACGACGAACTGGCGGATGGTCCGCCCGCGGGAGATGCGGGCCAGGAACAGGCCGACGAACGGTGCCCAGGCGATCCACCAGGCCCAGAAGAAGAGGGTCCAGGCGTTCAGCCAGTCGGTCGGCCGGTCGTAGGCGAAAGTGTCCAGCGTCATGGCCGGGAACCGGCTCATGACGTCGCCGACGTTTTGCACGACGCCGTCCAGCAGGAAGCTGGTCTTGCCCGCGAACAGGACGAACAGCATCAGCGCGACGGCGAGGACCACGTTGAGTTCGGACAATCGCCGGATGCCCTTTTCGACTCCGGAGACCACAGAAATGGTAGCCATGACGACGGACAGCGCGATCAGGCCGATCTGGATGGCGAGGTTCTCCGGGACCCCGAACATGAAGTGCAGTCCGTAGTTAAGCTGCACGACGCCGATGCCCAGCGAGGTGGCGATGCCGAAGATGGTGCCCAGCAGCGCGGCGATGTCGACGGCGTGACCTATGGGGCCGTCGATTTTCTTGCCGAAGATCGGATACAGCGCCGAGCGGATGCTCAGCGGCAAGTTGTGCCGGTACGCGAAGTAGCCCAGCGCCAGGCCCATCAGGGCGTAGAGCGCCCACCCGGTCAGGCCGTAGTGGAACAGCGTCCAGACAAGCGCCTGACGGGCGGCGTCCGGGGTCGATCCTTCCCCCTGGGGAGGCGCGAGGTACTGGCTGACCGGCTCCGAGACGGAAAAGAACATCAGGTCAATGCCGATACCGGCCGCGAAAAGCATCGCAGCCCAGGTGAACATGCCGAACTGCGGCTTTGAGTGGTCCGGGCCCAGCTTGGTCTTGCCCACCCTGGACAGGGCGGCGATGAGCACAAAAACCACGGCCGCCGTGACGATCAGGAAGTAATACCAGCCCATGTTGGTCGAGACCCAGCCGACCAGAGTTCCGATGACTGCCTCGGCGTTGTCCTTGGCCACGATGGCCCACAGCGCGATCGCCAGGACACCGGTCGCGGACCCGATGAAGACGGTCTTGTTGGCCCTGGTCTTACGCTCGACACCTCCGTCCGGCTCACCGGGGGCCGGGGTCGAGTTGGTCCTGACAGTGGCATTTTGGCTCATGGATCCCATTTCAGTTGTTGAGGCTGCGTGGGGACACCGGTGCGGTCAGGCGATGCGGTGAGGCTGTTTCCATCCGGGCCAAGGCCTGGTGGCGGCGTCCCGTCGGGTCTGGCTGAGCCACCGAGGCTAGCAATTATGCGGCCGGAGTGCGGAGTTTGGTGAGATGGCTCACTCGCTGGACACGCCTGTCCCCGGCCCCAATTGGTTGCATATAGCCCTGTGTCCATTCGCCGGCGCCCGCAATGGGCATGCCCGGCGGCCAGGCCGGCGGCATAAACCGGGCGCCCGCACAACGAAGCGATCCGGCGGTCGGCTCCCCCAAGGAACCGACCACCGGATCGAATACTGGCTACTAATAAATTCTGTCATACATTTGACAAGCTTGTCACACCCCGGGCGCGCGGAGCCATCGGGACCTCTGTAATCTGGGACCCATGGATGAGACTTCAAGCCCGGAGCACGGCACCCGCAAGGTTTTCCTGGACAAGGCGCACCCCGCCGCGTGGCGCGCGCTCAACGGTTTGGGACTGAAGGCCAAGGAAGCCGCGGAGGAGGCCGGGCTGGACCAGACGCTGATCGAACTGCTGAACGTCCGCATCTCGCAGATCAACGGCTGCGCGTTCTGCCTTGACCTGCACGTAAGCGATGCCGTCAAAAACGGTGAGTCAGCCCAGCGCCTGGCGGTACTCCCGGCCTGGCGCGACACCGCCCTTTTCAGCGACAAGGAACGTGCCGCGCTCACCCTGGCCGAGGCGATCACCAACATCTCCGACGCCGAGGCCCGCGAGCGCGAAGGAGGCCGGGCGCGCAAGCACCTGACCGACGTCGAATTCTCCGCCATTAGCTGGCTGGCGATCACGATGAACGCCTTCAACCGCGTCTCGATCGTCAGCCAGCACCCGGTGCGGAACAAGGACCAGGGGAACAGGGACCACGGCAGCAAGGACAAGGAAACCAAGCCCGAGTAACCGGCCCGCGGCCGCCGCAGCCAGCCACAGGAACCGCTGCAGGAACCTCCGGCAGGAACCCGTCCGCCAGCAGTTACGGGATCAGCCGGTCCGCCCGGAGGCTGTCGAACAGGTCCGTGAAGGAGTCCAGGGTCCGGCGGTAGCCGGTGAAGCCCGCGAGGCGGCTCTTGCTCATGTCGGCCAGCACCTCGATGTTGCGGCCCAGGTCGCCGTCGGTGTGCCACCACGAGGAGACGCGGCCAAGGTCCGGCTCGGCCAGTCCGTGCCGGGCGGCCATGTCCGCCCACACCGTTTCCATGCCCCGCATTTGCCCTTCCAGGGGCCGGGGTTCCTTTTCGAACCCGACGGCTTCGACGCCGAAGTAGGCGGCCAGGCGCGGCCACATCCAGCGCCAGCGGAAAACGTCGCCGTTGACAATGTTGTAGGCCTGGTCGCCGGCAGCCTCCGCCGTGGCTGCCCAGATCATGTGATCGGCCAGCAGCCCGCTGTCGGTCATGTCGGTCAGGCTGTTCCACTGCGTCTCGGAACCGGGGAAGACGAACGGCAACCCCAGCTCTTTGCAGATCGACGCCTGCACCGCGAGGGTGAGCCCCATGTTCATGGCGTTGCCCACGGCGTGGCCGATCACCGTGTGGGCGCGGTGGACCGACCAGCTGAACCCCTGGCGCTGCGCTGCGGTCCACAGCTCATCCTCTTGGGCGTAATAGAAGTTGGGAACCGGCAGCCGGGGCTCCTCCTCGTGGAAAGGCGTGTCCGGCATTTCGCCCGCCGCGTAGGCCTCAAACGGGCCAAGATAATGCTTCAGCCCGGTCATCAGCGCAACGTGTTTCACCGGACTGTCCTGCAGCGCGTGGAGCAGGTTGCGCAGCAGCGCGGCGTTGACCTCGATGTTTTCCTGTTCCGTGTCCTGGCGGGACCACGCGGTAAAGAACACGTGCGTCGGGCATTCGCCGGCCAGCGCTGTGGCGAGGCTCTCCGGAGAACTGAGATCCGCGCTGACCGGCCGCGCCCCGGGGCGTGCAACGCCGCCTCGGGACAGCGCCAGCACATCCCAGCCCGTCTCTGCGAGGGAGTTGACAAGGGCTGAGCCGGCGATTCCGCTGGCTCCGACCACCAGGGCGGTCTGTCCGGGGGCGGGGGCTGAGTTTTCGGGCACGGTTTCCTCCTGGTTGCGGGCGGGCCTCTCTCCACCCTAGGCCCGCGGCCCGCACGGCCGTTACCGCAGCGGCACCCGAAGCCCTATGCCGGGTAGACCGACACGGCGGCCGCCTTGACCACGAAGTACACGCCCACCCCCGGCGCGAGACCAAGGTCCGCCGACGCGGCGGGCGTGACGTCCGCGGCCAGTTCCCCGGCCCGGACCCGGATCTGGTCGCCGTGCGGCTCCAGGTCGGTGACCGTGACCGGGAAGGAGTTGCGCGGGCTGCCGTGCGCTTCGGAAAGGAAGACGGAGACGGCCGACGGCGGGAACGCCGCCACGCCGTTCTGGCCGGGAACCGGCGGATCCTCATGCCGGCCGGCAAATTCCTGGCCCGCGGCCGTCCGGATCCCGGCCGGCGTGACGGTGCCCGCGACGAGGTTCAGCCCCGCCAGCCCGGCGGCGAAGCGGCTGCGGGGCCGTTGCAGCACGTCCCGGGTGGGGCCGTCCTCGGTGATCCGGCCGCCCTCCATCACGATCACACGGTCGGCGAGCATATAGGCGTCCAGCACATCGTGCGTGACGATGATGGCGCTCCGGCCCGCCAGGACCCGTTTCAACAGGCGCCGCAGCAGCGGGGCCGCGTGGACGTCGAGGGCGGCCATCGGTTCGTCCAGCAGCAGCAGTTGCGGGTCGGCGGCGAGCGCCCGGGCCACCGCCACCCGCTGCGCCTGCCCGCCGGAGAGCTCTCCGGGGCGCCGGCCGGCAAGGTCCGCCGCGTCGACCTCCGTAAGCCAGTGCCCGGCCGTTTGCCGCGCCAGGGCCCGGCCGGCCCCGGCGCTGCGGGGGCCGAATGCCACGTTGTCGAGTGCGGTCAGGTGCGGGAACAGCAGCGGCTCCTGGGCCAGCAGGACAGTGCCGCGGCGGTGCGGCGCGGTCCAGGCGTTCCGCCCCGGGCCGAGCTCAAAGAGGATGCGCCCGTCCACCGCGGCCCGGCCGGCATCGGGACGGAGCAGGCCGGCCACCACGGAGAGCAGGGTGGACTTCCCGGCCCCGTTCGGTCCGAGCACCGCCACGGTCTCCCCCTCGCCCAGGCTTAACGAGACGTCAAAACCGCGGGCGGCGACGGCGGCGTCGAGCGTGAGCGTCATGACCGCTCCTTCCCGGCGCGGGCAGGGCTTCCCGCACGGCGCCCGGCGGCTGCCGGCCCCCGGTAGCTGAGTCCGACGACGACGACCGCCACCGCGACGAGCAGCAGCGCGAGCGCGACGGCGGCGTCGGCGTCGGTCTCCCGCTGCAGGTAGATTTCCAGCGGCAGGGTGCGGGTGACGCCCTGCAGGCTGCCGGCGAAGGTCAGGGTGGCACCGAATTCGCCGAGGCTGCGGGCGAACGAGAGTACGGCGCCGGAGGCGAGGCCGGGCAGCACCAGGGGCACGGTGACGCGGCGGAGCACCGTGGTGGGCCGCGCGCCGAGGGTCGCCGCCACGGCTTCATACCGGCTGCCGGCGGAGCGCAGTGCCCCTTCCAGGCTCACCACGAGGAAGGGCAGCGCGACGAAGGTCTGCGCGAGCACCACCGCCGTCGTCGAGAACGCGATCTGGATGCCCGCCACCTCAAGGCTCCGGCCCAGCAGGCCCTGCCGTCCGAAGGTATAAAGCAGCGCAATGCCGCCCACCACCGGCGGCAGTACTAGCGGCAGCAGCACGAAAGAACGCAGCAGCCGCTGGCCGCGGAATTGGCCCCGGGCCAGCACCAGGGCCAACGGGACGCCGAGCAACACACAGAGCACGGTGCTCGCCGCCGCCGTGCGCAGGCTGAGTGCCAGGGCGGTGAGCGAGGCCTCCGAGGTGATGAGCGGGACGAACTGCGGCCAGTCGACCCTGGCGACCATGGCGGCGAGCGGCAGCAGGACAAACAGCGCCCCCGCCGCGGCGAGCGCCAGGACCCAGCGCGGAATGCCGCTGTAGTCGTGCCGCATCACGGGCTACCGAAGCCGGCGTCGGCGAGGACTTTACGGCCCCCGGTTCCGGTGACCAGCGAGATGAAGGCTGCCGCGAGCTCCGTGTTTTTGCTGTGTTTGACCGCGGCGATCGGGTATTGGTTGACGGCGGCCGCCGCCTCGGGGAAGGCAATCCCCTTGACCTTGCCTCCGGCGGCCCGGACGTCGGTCACGTAGACGAGCCCTGCGTCGGCCTCGCCCGAGGTGACCTTGCCCAGCACGTCCGTCACTGAGGATTCCTCGCTGACCGGCTTCAGGGTGACGCCGGTCCCGGCCTCGATCGACTTGGCGGCCGCGCCGCACGGAACCTGGGCCGCACATACGACCACTTTGACCCCGGGCCTGGCCAGGTCGGCGAAAGAGCCGATGTCCGCGGGGTTGGCCGGCGGCACGGCGATGGCCAGGACGTTGCTGGCGAAGTTCCGGGGATCGCCTTCCACGACTCCGGCGTCGGCGACTTTGGCCATATTCTGCAGGTCGGCGGAGGCGAACACGTCCGCGGGCGCGCCCTGGCTGAGCTGGGTGGCGAGGTCGGCGGACCCGGCGAAGCTGAGCACGACTGTGGTTCCCGGGTGGCTGGCCTCAAATTCGCGGGCGAGCGCCGTGAAGGGCGCCTTGAGCGAGGCCGCCGCGAACACCGTGAGCTTTTGGCCCGTCCCGGCCGTCCCCGCCGGGGCGGCGCAGCCCGCGGCCCCGGCGGCCAGGGAGACCGCCAGCGACAGGGCGGCGGCTTTCCGGAGCAGGCTCACACCAGGGCCTTTCCGTGCGGGCTCTCGATGATCACCGTGGTGGCTTTGACGACGGCGGTGGCCACGGAGCCCAGCTGCAGGCCGAGTTCACGGACCGCCTCGCTGCTCATCAGCGACACCACCCGGAACGGTCCGCACTGCAGTTCGACCTGGGCCATGACGGTGTCGGCGGTGATGGCGGTGACCAGCCCGACGAAGCGGTTCCGGGCCGAACTCCCGGACCGGGCAGGGTCCTCGGGCAGTTTCGCCTGTTCCCGGGCCATCCGGGCGAGCTCGAGCCCGTCCACGGCGAGCCGCCCCGATTCATCCCTGAGCGGAGTGAGGCTTCCGTTCTCGGTCCAGCGGCGGACGGTGTCGTCGCTGACGCCGAGGAAGCGGGCGGCTTCAGAGACGCGGAAAGTAGGCATAGACACACTGTAACCCGCATTTGCGGATCATGATGCCCATTATCTCCTCATTTCGGGATCCGGGCAGCTGCCGGCCGCCTCGTAGACTGCCTGCATGGCTGTCTACCTTGATCCGCCGCTCTGGCCCGCCCACGGAACGCACTTTTCGCACCTCATCTCGGACAGTTCGCTGGAGGAACTACATGCCTTCGCGCGGGCTGCGGGGATCCCGGAGCGGGCGTTCGACGGCGATCATTACGACGTGGCCGAAGCCCGCTTCGACGCCCTCGTGGCCGCCGGCGCCGTCCCCGTCGAAGGCAGGGTCCTGGTCCGGAAGCTGATCGACAGCGGCCTGCGGATTCCGGCGCGGCGGCGCAACGGGTCGTTGAAACTGCCGCTGCTGACCCGCTGGAACGAGGTCCTCCCGGGCCACGATGCGCTCTTCCTCGACCTGCTGGACCGCTGGGGCGAGGAGCACCGCAAGTACCACGGCCGCACCCACCTGCTCGCCGTGCTGGAGGCCCTGGACCGGCTGACCGCGCCGGTTCCCCCGCTGCGGGCCGTGCTGCTCGCGGCCTGGTTCCACGACGCCGTCTACCGCGGCATCGCCGGGGAAGACGAGGAGGAGTCGGCCCGGCTGGCCGAGGAGCGACTGGAGCACGCCGCGCTGCCCGCAGACGAGGTCGACGAGGTCGCGCGGCTGGTCCGGATGACGGCGGACCACCGGCCGGATCCCGGCGACGAGCCCGCGGCACTGCTCAGCGACGCCGACCTTTCCGTCCTGGGCGGCGAACCTGCGGCTTACGCCCGCTACCTCGCGGCCGTCCGGCAGGACTTCGCGCACATTGGCGACGCCGATTTCGCCGCCGGGCGCGCCGCCGTCGTGCGCCAGCTGCTGGAACTGGACCCGCTCTTCCACACCGTGCGGGGCCGGGAACTGTGGCAGGACACGGCGCGGCGCAATCTGCAGGGCGAACTCGCCTGATCCTGCCCGGGGCCCGCGCACCCGGCGCGCCAGGGCGCAGCGCTGCGGCGGAAGGTGAAGGGCTTTAGGCTGCCCTGCGCAGGTGTTCGGCGAGGCGGTCGAAGGACTCGCGCCAGCCCGTACCGTTGCTGTCCCGGTTTTCGGCCGTGTCGAAGGGGCCCTGGGTGAACGTCATCCGGGTGCCGCCGTCGATCTCCTCCAGCCGGAACGCCACTTCGGTCTCGAAGCCGCGCGTCCCGTCCGTCTTGTCCCAGGCATGCGTGAACAGGAGCACATCGGGCGGTTCGATGTCAGTGTAGACGCCGCTCCACCAGTACTGCTGCCCGGTGGCGTCCTGGATCATGCAGGCGCGGTACAGGCCGCCGATTTCCAAGTCGGCGTCGATGCTCTCCCGCGGAGTGTGGAAGCCGCGCGGTCCCCACCACGCGGGCGCCTGCTCCGGGTCGGTCAGGGCGGACCAGACCGCCTTTATGGGGACCTGGAACTCGCGGGTGATGACCAGCATCAGTTCGTCGTCGTTGGGCACTGCCTCCGGGGCTGATGACTCCGGCATTGCTTCTCCCTCGGCTTCGTGGGGGTGGTGCGCCCGGGCTGGACCTAGCGGTAGCTGCCGGCAAAGGGCCGGTCTGTGGGCACGATCTGCTTGCCCAGCGGCATCAGGGATACCGGGATGAGCTTGAGGTTGGCGATGGCCAGCGGGATGCCGATGATGGTGATGGCCATCGCGAAGGCGGTGACCACGTGGCCGATCGCAATCCAGATGCCGGCCACCAGGAGCCAGATGACGTTGCCCAGCAGGGTGAAGACGCCGTTTCCGCCGGGCTTGTCTACCACCATCCGGCCGAACGGCCACAGGGTGTAGGACGCGATACGGAACGAGGCAAGTCCCCACGGAATGGTGATGACCAGCAGGCAGCAGACGATGCCGGCAAGGAAGTACCCGATCGCCAGCCAGAGGCCGCCGAAAAGCAGCCAGATGATGTTCAGCAGTGTCTTCATGGCTCCATTGTCTCCCGCCCGTCGCCAATCCGGATCAGGGGTCTGCCCTGATCAAGCCCTGGTTCCGGGGCCGGGTGGGTGCATACCCCGGCCCGGCCCCGGAACCAGGCGTCCCTGGGGGTCAGGCAGGCTCGCTATCGGCCTGCTTGACCATGGCCGCTTCGACGCTGATCTTGACCTTGTCGCTGACCAGCAATCCCCCGGCTTCGAGGGCCGCGTTCCAGGTCAGGCCGAATTCCTTGCGGCTGATGTCGGCCTCGGCGCTGAACCCGGCCCGGGTTGCGCCAAAGGGATCCACCGCGACGCCGGTGAACTCGACTTCCAGGTCCACGGGCTTGGTCACGTCGCGGATGGTGAGGTCGCCGGTCAGCACGTAGTCCTCGCCGACGCCCCTGATGGACGTCGCGCGAAAGGTCATCTCCGGGAACTTCTCGACGTCGAAAAAGTCCGGTCCGCGCACGTGGCCGTCGCGGTTGGCGTCTCCGGAGTCGAAGCTGGCGGTCTTGATGGTGGCGTGCAGGCTGGCATCCGCCAACGAATCCCGGACACGTGCCTCCGCCGCGGCCTCGTTAAAGCGGCCGCGGACTTTGCTGATCCCGGCATGTCGAACGCTGAAGCCGATCTCGCTGTGGGACATGTCCAGCGTCCAGACGCCGGGGGTCAATCCTTCAGGCAGGGCCATGGCCGCTTCTCCTTTGAATAGGTGACGGGCGTTCCCGCCGGGATTCGGGAGTCCCTATGAAGCATGCTAACGAGGATGCTATCCCGGCGGTAGGTGCGCCCGCCGGATCAGGAGCGGCGCCGGCTGCGGAGCCGCCGGGTGCCGGTCAGAACCCCTTGGCCGCCCGGACGAAGGCGCGGATTTTCGCCAGGTCCTTGACGCCGCGGAATTGCTCGACGCCGGAGGAGACGTCCACTCCCCAGGCGCCGGCCGCGGCGGCGGCTTCGGCCACATTCTGCGGGTCCAGCCCGCCGGCCAGCAGCCAGTTCCGTCCTTCCAGCCCCAGCGCCCGGACCGAGGCGTAGTCCCAGGCTTCCCCGGAGCCGGGCACCGCGGCGTCGATGAGCAGCAGCTCCTCGCCCCAGTCCGCAAACGCTTCCCGGGCCGCGGACATGGTGACGGCCCGGATGACCTTCAGGCCGGCGTCGTGGACTGTGTGCACATCGCCGGCGGTGCGGTCGCCGTGCAGCTGGACCCATTCCAGCCCGGCCGCGCGGGCCACGGCGACGGCGTCGGCCGCCGCCTCGTGCCGGAAGACCCCCACCGCGGGCAGCCCGGCCGGCACCGCGGAGAGCAGCTCACGGACCCTGGCCGGGGCCACCTCGCGCGGGCTGCGTGTCAGCACGAAACCGAGGGCATCGGCCCCGGCGTCGACCGCGGCCAGCACCGAATCGGTGGTACTGAGGCCGCACACTTTGACGAACATTCCGGCTCCCTCCGCAGTTTTTCGCTGCTCTGACGTTAGCAAGCCCATCCCGGCCACGCTGACGTTACGTCCCGGCGCCCGGCGTCCGGCGCTGGTCCCGGCGTCCGGCGGCTGGCCGCTAGGCTGGGTCGATGGAGATCATCCGCTATGCCGACCTCAAGCCCGCCCCCTGGCGCAACGGCGGCGGGGCGACCCGCGAACTGGCCAGGTTCCCGGTGGCGGCTGCCGGGCAGGGCGCCGCGGCAGACGCCGGAAACTGGGACTGGCGCGTCAGCATCGCCGAGGTCGCGCGGGCCGGAGCGTTCTCCCGCTTTGCTGGGATGGAGCGGGTGCTCACCGTGGTCGACGGCGAGTTGCTGCTGCTCACCGTGGACGGCGCCGAGCATCCCCTGGAGAAATACCGGCCTTTCCGGTTCTCCGGCGATGCGGACGCGGCAGGAGCCCTGCCGACCGGCGACATCCGCGACCTGAACGTCATCACCCGCACGGGCGCCTTCAAGGGCTACACCTCCATCATCGAACTCTCCAAGAAGCGCGCCCACCCGGTCTTTGCCGGCCAGTTCGGCATCCTGCTGCAGGGACAGGCCACCGTCACCGACGGCGGCGCCCCGGGTGCGGGCGGCGGCGGCGCCGGCGACGCCGTGCCCCAGCCGCTCGACCGGTATGACGCCGTCGTCGGCTCGGACACCGGCACGCCGGAAATCCTGGGCCGCGGCTTCCTTGCCGTCGTGTCCATCGACCCGGCGGATCCCGCTAATCCGGCGGATCCCGTCGGGAGCCCCGAAGCTTAGCTTCTCCCCGGCCGACGCCCCTGGACCCCCGCCAGAATCCCCTCGATTGCTCCAAAAGTGCCGTTATGGTCCCTCAAAACGGCCGTTATGGAGCAACCGATGGACCTGGCGGACCCGGGAATGCTCGGCGGGGGTTCGCCCGGGCTGGCCGCCCACCTCGACGCGTTGCTAGGCTGGAATCAAGGCCGCCTGCTTCGCGGCCTCCGGACGACGGTTCAGTACCCGGCACGCGACAAGACTGGCCAAAGGATCTGTCATGTCGTGGTTCATCCTCATATTTTCCGGGGCGCTGGAGGCTGTCTGGGCTGCAGCGTTGCACCGGGCGTCCCGGGCCCGCGGGCGCCGTCGGATTGCGCCGGCCGCGGTCTTCCTGGTCGCCGTCGCTGCTAGTACCGGCGGCCTGGCCGTCGCGATGCAAAGCATTCCCACCGGCACCGCCTACGCCGTCTGGGTGGGCGTCGGCGTCGTCCTGACCGCGGTGTACGCCATGACCACCAAGGCCGAACCCGCCACGACTGGACGCATCCTGCTGCTTGCCGGGATCGCCGCGTGTGTGGCCGGCCTGAAGCTGGTGGCGTGAGCATGGCTGTGAACCTTGGGCAGGGAGCAGTGGCCAGGACGCCCCGCACCACGCTGGCCTGGGTCGTCCTGCTTGCCTCCGCGGTCCTGGAGGCGGTGTGGGCCACGGCCCTCGGACTGTCGGACGGTTTCGCGCGGCCGGGACCCACCGCCGTGTTCGCCGTGGCTGCAACCCTGAGCCTGGCAGGGCTGGGTGTGGCGGTGAAGCGCATTCCGCTGGGTACCGCTTACGCCGTCTGGGTGGGAATCGGCGCCGCACTCACGGTCGGCTGGGCGATGGCGACCGGCGTCGAGCCCGCGAGTCCGCTGAAACTGCTCTTCATTGCCGGGATCGTGGCCTGCGCGGCCGGCCTGAAGCTCCTGCCGCCCTCCCCCTCGGCATCCCGGACGCTCCCGCCCAGTTGATGCCTGCCTCGAGGGGTAATCCGGGGCGACGCGCCGTGGCTCAGGGCTGTCCGCTGGCAGCAACTGGGCGGGAGCGTTGGAATACACCGGAGCGGACACGGGTTGCGGCTAGGAAACAGCGATAGGAGATCAAAGATGTCTTCAGCAACAGTCCAGCTCGGCGACGGACTCAGCGTCAGCCCGCTGGGGTTCGGCGGCATGGCCCTGACCCCCGTCTACGGCGACGTGGATCCGGCCGAGGCCCTGGCCACCCTGCACCACGCCGTGGACGCGGGTGTGAGCTTTATCGACACGGCGGACATCTACGGCGGCGGCAGCAACGAGGAGCTGATCGCCCGGTTGCTCAAGGAACGCCGCGGCGAGGTGCAGCTGGCCACCAAGTTCGGCCTGGTGGGAACACCGTCCACCGGCTACTCGGACATCCGCGGCGACGCCGCCTACGTGAAGCAGGCGGTGGACCGCAGCCTGCAGCGCCTGGGCACCGACACCATCGACCTGTACTACATGCACCGCCGCGACCTCCGCGTTCCGATTGTGGAAACCGTGGAGGCCATGGCGGGGCTGGTGCAGGCCGGGAAGGTGCGGCACCTTGGCCTGTCGGAAGTGACGGCCGAGGAACTGCGGGAGGCCAGCAGCGTCCACCCGATCGCCGCAGTCCAGAGCGAATGGTCCATCTGGAGCCGCGACGTGGAACGCAACGTTGTTCCTGCCGCGGCCGAACTGGGCGTGGGTTTTGTGCCTTACTCGCCGCTGGGCCGGGGATTCCTCACCGGCACGGTTGACGCTTCGAAGCTGGGCAGCAACGACTTCCGCCGCAACATCCCGCGCTTCACCGAAACCGCGCTGGACGCCAACCAGGCTGTGGTCAGCGCGGTCCAGGCGGTGGCCGCGGAGCTCAGCAGTCCCGGACACGCCGCGACGCCGGCCCAGGTGGCGCTGGCCTGGCTGCTCGCCCAAGGCCGCAAGCTGGGGCTACCGGTGGTCCCCATCCCCGGGACCCGCAAGGCGGCCCGGATCGATGAAAACCTCGGCGCCCTGTCGCTCGACCTGACCCCGGCGCAACTGGAGTGGCTCGACGCCGCCGCGGACGCCGTCGTCGGCTCCCGCTCGGCAGACCCCAACTGGGTTTCCCAGGGCCGCGAATAGCCCGTCCTAGACTAAAGCCCATGGACTCGCTTATTCATTCACTTCGTGACATCACCATCCGCCGGATTTCGGTCAGCGAGATGGACAACAACGTGTACCTGCTCACCGCCAAGGCGTCCGGTGCGCAGCTCCTGATCGATGCGGCCGATGATCTGGCCGCCATCCAGGGGCTGCTCGCTGACGCCGCCGCGGATACCGCCGCGACGCCGAAGCTGGCGCTGATTGCCACCACCCACCAGCACTGGGACCACGTCCGTGCGCTGCCGGGCCTGGTGGAAGCCACCGGCGCCAAGACGGCGGCCGGGACGGATGACGCCCCGGAACTGCCGGTGAAGGTCGATGTACTGCTGGACCACGGCGACGTCGGCAACTTCGACGGGTTCGACGTGACGGCAGTGCACCTGCGCGGGCATACCCCGGGGTCGGTGGCCTTGGTCTACCAGGACCCGGAGGGCCCGGCGCATATTTTCTCCGGCGATTCGCTGTTCCCCGGCGGCGTGGGCAACACGCAGCAGGATCCGGAGCGGTTTGCCCAGCTGATCAGCGACGTCAGCGAGCGGCTGTTCGACGTTTACCCGGATGACACCGTGGTGCACCCGGGCCACGGGAAGGCCACCACTCTCGGCGCGGAACGTCCGCACCTGGAAGAGTGGCGCGCCCGCGGCTGGTAAGGCCGGGGCTTTTCGCTGCGCTTTCGGACGGCCGCTACGGGGATCCCCGTAGCGGCCGTCCGTTTGCGTAGCGGAAACTACTTAGGCCAGCGGAACGCCGGAACCTTAGCGGCTGCGGCGTTCGTTCGACGCAGGGGCCGACGCGCGGCGGGGGCCGCCGCTGCGTGCCGGACGGCCTTCGCCGGAGCGGCCGCCGCCTGCGTAGGATCCGCCGGAGGTGCCACCGGTGTTGGAGGACCAGACCGCTGCGGAGCCGCCGGACTTGGCGCCGGCCGCTGCGCGCTGGCCGGTGGCGGGGCGTCCGCCGCGCTGGCCGCCGGTCGAAGCGCCGGTGCGGGCTGCGCCGGTGCGGGGTGCGCCGGTGCGGGGTGCGCCGCTGCGGGGTGCGGAGCCGCCGCGGGAGTCGCGGCCATCAGCTGCACGGCCGTCGGAGCCACGGCCGGCGGAGGCGCGGCCGCCGGCGGCGGGAACATCGTTATGGTGCGCGTAGGCGGTGGTGCGGCCACGGGCGTTGCGGCGCTCGGCGCGCTCGGCGTCGGCCCGGTCCTGGTTCTTTTCGGCGACGCGATCGGCGGCGTTGCGGGCGGCGGCCTGTCCTTCGTAGGCTACGGCGCGGCGCTCGGCGCGCGGCAGATCCGTGCGGGGGGCCTCTGCTCCGACACGTCCGCGGCCGCCACGGCCGCCCCGTCCACCCGCGGTGGGTGCAGCCTGGGTGGTGCGGCGGGCGCGCTTGCGCTCGGCGTTGGCACCGGTGGAGGTGCCGCCGCCCTGCTGCTTGGCCTTGGTGGCCAGCAGTGCGGCGCGGGTGCGCGGGTCGATCTTCTCGGCCATCTCGCCCACCAGCTCGGCGACCAGCGGGGAATTGGCGGTGACGCGTTCGAAGTTGACCTCGACCCCGGCAGCCTTCATCAGCTTCTTGACGTCGGACTGCTGCTCCGGGAGGGTCAGCGTGACTACGGTGCCGTCGGAACCGGCGCGGGCGGTACGGCCCGAGCGGTGCAAGTACGCCTTGTGCTCTGTGGGCGGATCCACGTGGATGACCAGTTCGACGTCGTCGACGTGGACACCGCGGGCAGCGACGTCGGTAGCCACCAGGACGCGGACGTCGCCGGAGGAGAACTCGGCGAGGTTGCGGTCACGGGCGTTCTGCGACAGGTTGCCGTGCAGGTCGACGGCGGGGATGCCGGCGTCGGTCAGGGTCTTGGCAAGCTTGCGGGCGTGGTGCTTGGTGCGCATGAAGAGCACCCGGCGACCGGCGCCGGAGGCGAGCTCGACGATCAGCTGCTTCTTGACCGTCTGGTCGTTGACGACGAGGACGTGGTGCTCCATGGTGGTCACCGCAGCCTGAGATTCGTCCACCGCGTGGGTCAGCGGGTTGGACAGGTAGCGCTGCACGATCTTGTCCACACCGTTGTCCAGGGTGGCGGAGAAGAGCAGGCGCTGGCCCTGGCTGGGGGTCATGTCCATGAGCTTCTTGACCACCGGGAGGAACCCGAGGTCGGCCATGTGGTCAGCCTCGTCCAGGACCGTGATCTCGACGGCCTCAAGGGTCAGGATGCGCTGGCGGATCAGGTCCTCCAGGCGGCCCGGGCAGGCGATGACGATGTCGACGCCGGAGCGCAGCGCCTTTTCCTGGCGGGCCTGGGAGATACCGCCGAAAATGACCGTGGTGGTCAGGCCCATGGCCTTGGCCATCGGCTCGATGGTCGCGTTGATCTGGGTGGCCAGTTCACGGGTCGGTGCCAGGACCAGTCCCATGGGGCGGCCGGGCTTACGGAAGTGCGCGGCTTCCCGCTCGGCGAGCCGTGCAACCAGCGGGATGGCGAAGGCGATGGTCTTGCCGGAGCCGGTGCGGCCGCGGCCCAGGACGTCGCGTCCCGCCAGGGTGTCCGGGAGGGTCTTGACCTGGATGGGGAACGGTTCAACGATCCCCTGGGCGGTGAGGGTGTCGGCGAGGGCCTTGGGCGTGCCGAGGGCAGCAAATGTAGTCATGTGTGTCAAAGGTCTTTCAGGCGGTATCCATGCGGATATCGGCCCCCGGTGCCGGTTGGCCCAGGGGTTCGCCGAAGAAAAGTCAGGTGATCAACCGGGCCGCTTGCAAAATTTTGCAGGCCGTCGGGACCAAATAGAACGCGTTCATCGACGCAGGATGTGCCTCTCACATGAATAAAGCCCACCGCCTGCGTCCGGAGTCCGGGAGGAATCCTGCAGGGGATCCGACTGGTGAGCCGAAGCTGGCCAACCGAATCCAAAGTGGGCATCACTGCACATCAAGTTCCTCCAGTCTAGCATCTGCGTCCGCCCTCTCGTTTCCGGGGCCGCCCGGCTGGCTCGCAGTTGCGTGGAACGGGGCCCTAGGCCGGCCCGGCGCCGGATACCCTCGGGGCCACCGCCACGCCCGCGACGCCGATCGCGGCAGTGAGCGCGAAGACCCCCGCGAACGGCGCGGCGCCGGCGCCCGCCGCCGTCGTGAACGCCGCGAAGACGATCCCCGTGCAGGCCAGCGCCAGGGCGCCGCCGAGCGAGTCGGAGATGGACATGGCGGAGCTGTTGAAGCCCTCGGTGTCCTTGGTGGACAGCGCCAAGGTCATCACGCTCAGCCGCGGGTACATCAGCCCCATCCCGCCGCCGGCGAAGATCCAGCCGGTGATCGCGACTGCAGCCGGCCAGGCCAGGAGCGTGGTCGCGAGCGCCAGGAGGACGGCGCCCAGGACCAGCGCCGAGCCGATCCTGATCGCCCGGCGGTGGTCCAGCCTGGCCCCGAGCCGGCCCTGGACCGCCGAGGCCGCCGCCCAGGCCAGGGCCCCGCCGGTGAGGGTCAGGCCGGCGAAGGTGGGCGAGAAGACGTAGCGCTCCACCAGCAGGTAAGGCAGGTACACCTCCGCACCGAAAAACGCCGCCGACGCGAGGCCCCGGGAGAGGATGACGGCGGGCAGGCCGCGGCGGGCCGTCAGGGTCCCGCGGGGCACCAGGGGTCGCACCGCAACCAGCGCCACGACGACGGCGGCCGCCGCCAGTACCCAGCCGGCCGCCGGCAGCTCCACGGACAGGTTCAGCCCGAGGACCGCGAGCGCTGCGAGGGCGGCCCAGGCCAGCCTCCCGTAGTCCCACGGCTTGCCGGGCGCAACGCCCTCCTCCGCGGACGCTGCGACGGCGGTCCCGGCGGTCCCGCATTCGGCCCCGCCGCCCGCGCCGTCGCTCTCGGCGGCCCCGCCGTCGGCGTCGCCGCCACGCCCGCCGTCCCCGCCGGAGAGTCCGCGCAGGGCCGGCACGATCATCAGCAGCGCCGGCACCACCAGGCCGACCACGCCGAGGAAGACCCAGTGCCAGCCGGCCAGCTGGGCGACCAGCCCGGCGGCGAACGGGCCCACCAGCGACGGAACCACCCAGGCCGCGGCGAAGGCGGCGAAGATCTTGGGATGCAGCACTGGCGGATAGACGCGGGCCACCACCACGTAGAGGGCCACCGTCACTGCGCCGCCGCCGAGTCCCTGCACCAGCCTGCCGGCGAGGAGCACGGCCATGGTCCCCGCCGATCCGGCGATCAGCAGGCCCAGGACGAACAGGGCCACGGATGCATAGAGCGGACCCACCGGACCGCGCCGGTCCGACCAGTTCCCGGCGGCCACCATCCCGATGACACCGGTGGCCAGCGGACCGGCGAACGCCAGGGCATAGAGGCTGGCGCCGTCCAGTTCACGGCTGACCAGCGGCATGATGGTCGTGACGGCCAGCGACTCGAAGGCCGCCAGGAACACGAGGGCCAGGGCGCCCAGGGTCACCAGCAGGTAGTGGCGGTGGAAGATGCCGCCAGTAGCCAGGGCGGGGGCGGCGCCCGGTCCGGACGGGTCGTTTCGAAGCACGTGCCACAGCCTATAAGAAGGGCACTCGGCCTGCGACGGCGGGACGGACCGCCGCCCGCCCGGGCCCGAAGGCTCACCCGGCCGCACCGATGCCTTCGGCCGGAACCACCACGGCGCCGCTCGCCCTGGAGTCCGGGTTCAGCATCCAGCCCACCCGCTTCACGGTGCTCAGCATGACGACGCTTTCCACCAGCTCGATCCCCGGCACCTTCTGCTGCAGGGCCAGTTCGATGTTCATGACGTCCGCCAGGGACTGCAGCCACATGATGATCACGAAGTTGGTGGGCCCCGTGGTGGAGGCACTGAGCCGCACGTTCCGGATCGACTTCAGCTCGGCGGCGGCCTCCTCGTGCCGGCCGGCCGGGACGTTGACGAACCACTGGCAGGTCACCGGGAAGGCCGAAAACCGCTGCGCGACCTCGCAGCGGAAGGACAGGATTCCGCTCGCGAGCACCCGGTTGAGTTGCCGCTGGACCGTGGCCGGATGCCTGCCCAACCCGCGGGCAATCTCCGCCGCCGTCGCCCGTCCGTCCTTGGCCAGGAACGGCAGGAGCGCCAGGTGGCTGGCGGGCAGGTCCTCCCTGGCGGCGGCCGGGACACTACCGGTGGCCTCGGGTCCGGCCATGGCCTTCACGGCGGCCTGCTGTGCGCGGCTGAGCACGTTCAGCCGCCACGATCCGCCGCCTGCATGCAGCCTGGTGCACAACGCGGTCTGGTATTTGAGCAGCCCGTCGATCTCCTTCAGCCGCTGAATCACCTTTGTACTGAAGTCGTCCAGGGAGGACGTGATGACGGTCAGCATGAGGTCCCGGTTACTGGCCGCTTCCTCCACCGTGATGATTTCCGGCATCCCGGCAAGCCGGGCGGTGACCTCCTCGCGCCGGTGCATCTCACAGTCCACCGCGACAAACGCCAGGCACATCTGGTGGGGGTCGCCGATCAGGTGGGCGGTGACCCAGGAAACGCCGGAGGCACGCAGCCGCTCCCAGCGGGCCGCGAGGGTGGTGGCGTGAACGCCCAGCACCTCCGCGGCATCGGCCCAGCTCAGGCGCGGGGCGATCTGCAGGACGTTGATCAAGGCAAGGTCCTCTTCGCTGAGTTCCACCCTCCACCCTTCCGCTCATGCATAAAACCTGCGCAATGAGCTATTTTCTGCATTTTTTCAGCCATTTTCGATCCTGTGAACCAGGTCACTTCAGAATAGACGCAGAAGGTCCCCGACGGACCCGAACCGCCCTACACCGACCTATGACACCAACTACTGAGGAGAACACGTGCCGATCACCGCAGACGCCCGGGACATGCAGCCGGACCTTGCCCGGCTCCGCCACGAGCTGCATCGGGAGCCCGAGATCGGCCTGACGCTGCCCCGCACCCAGGAGAAAGTACTCAAGGCGCTCGACGGGCTCGGCTACGAGATCACCCTCGGCCAGGACACGACGTCGGTCACCGCGGTGCTGCGCGGCCAGGACTCCGGAATCGGCACGGAGAGCCGCCCCGCCGTCCTCCTGCGCGCGGACATGGACGGCCTGCCGGTGCAGGAGAAAACCGGCGTGGACTACACGTCCAGGATCGACGGCGCCATGCACGCCTGCGGCCACGACCTGCACACCGCCATGCTGACCGGCGCCGCAACCCTCCTGGCCGAGCGGCGGCACCGGCTGGCCGGCGACGTCGTGCTCATGTTCCAACCCGGCGAGGAAGGCTTCGACGGCGCCAGCCACATGATCCGCGAAGGCGTGCTGGACGCGGCCGGCCGGCGCGTGGACGCCGCGTATGGCATGCACGTGTTCTCCGCCTTGGAACCACACGGCACCTTCTGCACCAAACCCGGTGTCATGCTCAGTTCCTCCGACGGCCTGACGGTCACCGTGCTGGGCGCCGGCGGCCACGGTTCGGCCCCGCATTCGGCGAAGGACCCCGTCACGGCCGCGGCCGAAATGGTCACCGCCCTCCAGGTCATGGTGACCCGCCAGTTCAACATGTTCGACCCCGTCGTCCTGTCCGTGGGGGTGCTCCAGGCCGGCACCAAGCGCAACATCATCCCGGAAACCGCACGCATCGAGGCCACCATCAGGACCTTCTCCGAGCAATCCCGGCAAAAAATGATGGACGCCGTGCCGCGCCTGCTGAAGGGCATCGCGGCGGCGCACGGCCTCGACGTCGACGTCGACTACCAGCAGGAGTACCCCCTCACCATCACCGACGAAGACGAAACGCACACCGCGGAGGACGTCATCGAGGGACTGTTCGGCGATTCCCGGCTCGCCCGCTGGGCCACCCCGCTGAGCGGCTCCGAGGACTTCTCGCGGGTCCTGGCCGAGGTCCCCGGCACCTTCATCGGGCTGAGCGCCGTCCCCCGCGGCGCCGACCACGCCGCCACCGCGTTCAACCACTCCCCGTACGCCACGTTCGACGACGGCGTGCTGGCCGACGGCGCCGCGCTCTACGCGGAACTCGCCTTTTCCCGGCTCGCCGCCCTTGCGGCAGCGGCCGCTCCCGGCACGGGCAACACCGTTGCCGCCGCCTCCACCCTTTCCTAGCCCTACCCCTTGAGGGAGAACACCATGACCGCAACCGCGTCCCTGCCGACGGCAACCCGGACCTCCACCCGCAAGACCATCATCGGCACCGGCATCGGCAACGCCGTCGAATGGTACGACTGGGCCATCTATGCCACCTTCACGCCGTTCATCGCCAGCCAGCTCTTCAGCAAGGCCGATCCCGCTTCCGCGGTGCTGTCCACGCTGGCGATTTTTGCCGTCGGCTTCGTGGCCCGACCGTTCGGCGGCTTCCTGTTCGGCTGGATCGGCGACCGGATCGGCCGCAAGGCGTCCATGACACTCGCCGTCGGACTCGCCTCGGTGGGCAGCCTGATGATCGGCATCGCACCGACCTTCGCGGCAGTCGGCGCCTGGGCGTCGTTCATGCTCCTGGTCGCCCGGCTGGTCCAGGGCCTGGCGCACGGCGGCGAGCTGCCGTCGTCGCAGACGTACCTGTCCGAAATGGCGCCGAGGGAACACCGCGGCTTCTGGGCGACCCTGATTTACACCTCAGGCACCTTGGGGATCCTGTTCGGCACCCTGCTGGGCGCCGTGCTCAATATGGCCCTGAGCACCGAAGTGATGAACGCCTGGGGCTGGCGCATCCCGTTCCTGGTCGGCGCGGCCATGGGGCTCTACGCACTATTCATGCGGTCCCGGCTACACGAAACCGACATCTTTGCCGGCGAAGGGACCGAGGAGAAGCGCGCTCCGATCTGGCCGCAGATCGTCCGCCACCGCAAGCAGGCGCTGCAGGTCATCGGCCTGACTGTCGGCCTGACGGTGATCTACTACATCTGGGGCGTCGTTGCCCCCAGCTACGCCACCACCGCCCTGAAGATCGACCGCGGCGAAGCCCTGTGGGCCGGCGTGATCGGCAACATCGTGTTCATCGCCGCGCTGCCGTTCTGGGGCAAACTCTCGGACCGGATCGGCCGCAAGAAGGTGCTGTGGTCCGGTGCGATCGGCGCGGGCATCATGCATTTCCCGATGACCGCCCTGCTCAAGGATTCGGCCTGGCAGTTGGCGGTCAGCATGTCCGTGATGCTGGTCTTCATCGCCGCGAGCGCGGCGATCGTCCCGGCCGTCTACGCCGAGCTGTTCCCCACGAGCATCCGCACCGTCGGCGTCGGCGTGCCGTACTCGATCTGCGTGGCGCTCTTCGGCGGCACCGCTCCGTACCTCCAGCAGTGGCTCGGTACGAGCCTGCAGCTGCCGCAGCTGTTCAACGTCTATGCCGTGCTGCTGCTGGCCATCTCCGCCGCGTTCGTCTTTACCATCCCGGAAACGAAGGGCAAGGACCTCACGCTCTGAGCCGCCGCCCGTTCTGGGCAGCACCCGCCCAACTGGCTGGCAGCAGGGGCCGTTATGAGGCGTCATGACGGCCCCTGCTGTCAGCTGCTTGGGTCAGCCGCCGACGAAACGGTCCTTCCCCGCGCGGTAGCCGAACACGGCAGCCAGGGAGCCGACCATCAGGAAGAGCACCCCCGCCGCGGCGAAGGATCCGGTGGCCTGGTGCAGCTGTCCCACCAGCAGGGTTCCGACCGAGCCGACGCCGTAGCCCACCCCCTGCATCATGCCGGACAGGTGGGCGGCGGTGTGGCCGTCGCGGGTGCGGAGCATGATCATGGTCAGGGCCACCGCGGTCAGGCTGCCCTGGCCCAGGCCGAGCAGCCCGGTCCACACCCAGACCAGGTCCAACGGGCCGAAGATGCTCAGGGCGAACCCTCCCCCGGTCATCAAGGCCACCACCGTGTTGATGGCACGCTGGTCCCGGAGCCGGGCAGCCAGGGCGGGCGCGAACAGGGATCCCAGCATCTGCAGCACGATCGAGGCGGACACGATCAGCCCGGCGGTGCCCCCGTCCACCCCGCGTTCCCGCAGGATCGGCGCCAGCCAGGCGAAAACGCTGAAGGACATCATCGCCTGCAGCACCATGAACCCGGTCACCTGCCAGGCGATCGCCGAGCGCCAGACGTTGACGCCGCTGGCCGCCACCTGGTGCCGCCCGTGGCGCTGGGCTACTGCGAGCGGGAGGAACAACAGCAGCACGGCGCCGGCGGGCAGGGCCCAGAACCACAGCGCCGCCGTCCACTGGCCGGTGGCGCTGAACAGCGGGTAGGTGAAGCCGGCGCCGAGGGCCGCGGAGGCGCAGATCGCCGTAGTGTAGAGCCCGCCCATCAGGCCGAGGCGGTGCGGGAAGTCGCGCTTGACCAGGCCCGGAAGCAGGACGTTGCAGAGCGAGATCGCGGCTCCGCACGCGGCGGTGCCGGCCAGGAGCGCGGGCAGATGACCCACTCCGGGCGTGTCCAGCGGGCGCAGCAGCAGGCCCGCCGTGAGCACGGCCATGGCTCCCAGCAGCACCCGTTCGGCGCCGAAGCGCCGGGCCAGCAGCGGGGCGAGCGGGGCGAACACGCCCAGCAGGGTCACCGGCGCGGTGGTCAGCGCCACGACGGCCCAGCCCGGCAGGCCGGCGTCGGCGGTCACCTCCGGGAGGACCGCGGCGAAGCTGGAGAACACGGTGCGCAGGTTCAGCCCGATCAGCACCAGACACACGCCCAGGTAGGCCAGTGCACGGCGGCTGCCGAGCACTGTGGGCTCCGCGGCGGGAACGTCGTCGATCTCGGCGTCGACCAGGGTGTCCACTCCATGGTCCGCCGCGTGGTCCGGGGCGTGGTCCGGCCCCCTGTGGGCGCCGTGGGCGGCCCTGCCGGCGGATCCGGGCGCATTCTTTGGTGTCGTCACGGACCCATTCTGGCAGGCGGTGCGCGCCGCTTCGAACGGAACCGGGCGCACCGCCCTCGCCGCCGGAACCGTCCTGGGCCCAGCCGGCCGCGGGTTCTCCGGTCCGGCCGGGGCCCTCTGACTCCACTATTCTGGAAAGTGATGAGCGAATCCCCAGAATCCCCCCAGACGCCGCAGCCTTCCCGCCCGGTCACGCCCGGCAGCCAAGCATCGTTCGGCACCTACGGCGGCCGGCCGGTCAGCTTCGTGCGCCGCGGCACCCGCCTGCAGGGCCGGCGCCAGGCGGCGTGGGAGGAGCACGCGGACCGGTGGGCCGTGGAGGTCCCGCGGCACATTGCGAACACCTCCGTGCACCCCGATTACGTCTTCGACGCCGAGGCCGAGTTTGGCCGGACGGCCCCGCTGATCGTCGAGATCGGCTCGGGGCTGGGCGACGCTGTCTGCCACGCGGCCGAGGAGAACCCGGACAAGGACTTCCTGGCCGTGGAGGTCTACACGCCGGGCCTGGCCAACACCCTTATCAAGATCAACAGCCGCGGACTCAGCAACGTGCGGGTGGTGGAGGCCAACGCCCCAGAGGTGCTGGCCAGCATGCTCCCGGCGGGCTCGGTTACCGAACTCTGGGTCTTCTTTCCCGATCCGTGGCACAAGTCGCGGCACCACAAGCGGCGCCTCATCCAGCCGGCCTTCGCCGACCTCGCGGCACGGGCGCTTAAGTCCGGCGGCATCTGGCGGATCGCCACCGACTGGTCCAACTACGCCGTGCACGTGCGCGAGGTCCTGGCCGGCTCCCCCGACTTCGAGAACCCGCACGAGGGCGAGCGCAGCGGGGACGCCAGCCCGCTTACCCAGGTCTGGGAGTCCGGGGTGGAGTCAGTCGTGGGCGGTGCTCCGGTCAAGGAGGGCCGTGCGCCGGTCAGCACCGAACATACCGGCCCCAACGAAGGCGTCGACGACACGGGCGGCTGGGCGCCGAGGTTCGAGGGCCGGATCCTGACGAGCTTCGAGAACAAGGCACACGAGGCCGGCCGGCTGATCTTCGATCTCTGCTACCGGCGCCGCTGACCCACGCACCGCCCTTCGCGGCCCGGAGCAGCGAGCGCGGCCAAGATGCTGTTGCGCTGCGGTTTCCCGTGGCAGGATTACCGAAGATGCAGGGCTGGCGGCGGCACGACGGCGCCGGCAGAGCCTGAAGACACGAAGGACCGATCATCAAAAAAGAACTTAAGGACGCCGCGGAAGTCGCCGAGGACGTCACCAACTCCAAGCCGCTCGAATACGCGGCACGGGCAGGGTTCGCCGTGTCCGGCATCCTGCACTTCCTGATCGGGCTCGTCGCGATCCGGCTCGCCATGGGCGGGCAGGGGCAGGCCGACGTCAGCGGCGCCGTTGAAGAGCTCGCCAAGCAGCCGGCCGGACCGGCGCTGCTGTGGAGCGCCTTCGCGGCCTGTGTCGCCCTGGCCATTTGGCAGACCAGCGACGCGGTGTTCGACTTCAACCACCTGCCCACCAAGGACAAGGTCGGCAGGAAGCTCAAGGCCGCCCTGCAGGCTGTGGTCTACGCCGGATTCGGGCTGACGCTGGCGTCGGTGGCCCTCGGCGCCCACGCAGACCACCGCCGCTCCACCAGCGACCTCACCGTGCAGCTCATGAAGGTCCCGGGCGGGGTGCTGCTGCTGATCGTCGTTGGCGCCGCCATCGCCATCACCGGCGTCGTCTACGCCGTCCGGGGTTTCCGGAAGTCGTTCCTGAAGTACCTGCGCCTGCCCGCCAACGAGCAGGCCAGCACCGCGGTGACCGTCGCCGGCGTCGCGGGCTATGCCGCCAAGGGCGTGGCGCTGCTGCTGACCGGGCTGCTGATTGTCATCGCCACCCTGAAAGCGAACCCGGCGGAATCGACCGGGCTCGACGGCGGCCTGAAGGCCCTGCGGGAGCAGCCGCTCGGGATGTACATGCTCGCCGCCGTGGGCGCTGGCCTGATCTGCTACGGCATCTTCCTGGCCGTACGGGCGCGGCTCGCCCGGATGTAACCACGACGCCGGACCGCCGGCTACGGCCGCGGAACGGTGATGACCGCGACGGGCCGCTGCCGGCCGTCGCGCATCTCGATGCTGGCGATACTGGCCAGCTGCAGCGGGGTGGCCCCGGTGATGCGCACCTTCCCGCTGGGCGTGGCCGTCCAGGCGCACGCCCGGTCCTCGCCGCCGTCGCGGTCCTTCACCCAAAGCGAGAGGGTGCCGTCCACCGGCATACTGCTGCCCTCGACCGCCAGCTCGGTGCCCCATGCCTTCTTCACGAGGCCCACGGAGACCTGCAGCCCGCCGCCGGCGGCGACCGAGTAGCTGGCGTCCGGTTTGGCCTGCACTCCGAGCAGCGGGGCGGCCAGGAAACCCAAGCCCAGGCAGGCCGCGGCAACGGCCGCCAGCGCCGCGGACCAGAGCCGGCGAGACGTCCTCCGGCGGGCCGCGAGCGCCGCCAGTAGCCCCCGAGGGACGACGGAATCAGGATCGGAACCCGGCACAGCGCCGGCGCCCGCGTCTGCCGCAGACCCGCGGACCGCGGCCGGGGCGGGCGCCCCCGGGGCGGGCGCCGCCGGCGAAGTGAGTGCGACGGCGTCGGGCACGGGGACCGCATCGAGCAGCGCGGGCAGGCTGGCGAGCTGGTCAAGGTCGCCACGGCAGTGCGCGCATTCGGCCAGGTGTCGCTCGAAAGCGGCGGCCTCGTCCGGCTCGAGGCCGCCCAGCAGATACGCGCCGAGCAGCCGGTGGAGTTCTGTTCCGCTCACTGCTGCACCCCCATTTCGTCGAGGATAGCGCGCAGGGCCCGGACGGCGTAGAAGGCCCGGGACTTCACCGTGCCGGCCGGAATGTTCAAATGGACGGAGGCCTCCTGGACGGTGAAGCGGCGGTAATGCAGCGCCACCAGCACATCCCGGTGTTCCGAACTGAGACGCAGCAGCGCCTCCTCCATCAGGACCCGGTTGAGCAGTTCGTCGACGCGTTCCGCGGCCCCGGCGGCATCCGCCACGTCCCGTTCCGAAGCCTCCCGCGGGCGGCGCTGTGCCTTGCGGTAGTTGTCGATCATGACGTTGCGCGCCGTCCGGAACAAGTAGCTGCGCAAGCTGCCGGTGATCTGCGGGGCCTGCTGCCAGACGCGCAGCACCGTTTCCTGCACAACGTCCTCAGCCAGTTGCGGGTCGTGGCAGGCGCCCAGGACGAACCGCCTCAGAGCCGTTCCGTGGTCGCGGTAGATCGCGGCCACCACGTCTTCATCCAGCGGCATGCGGCACCTCCCGGGCTTGGTCCCTCTGCCCCACTAGGACGTACACGCCGGCGCGAAAGTTCAACGGAACGCCCTTGAACCATTCTTCACCCGCCGCCGTCGTATCAGCTAGCCGGACAGTGAGCTGGCCGGCACCTAGCCTAGGAGCCCACAATGACCAAGCACTTCGGCACCACCCTGTCCGCCCTTGCCCTCGCCGCCGTCCTTTCCGGCTGCGCCGGCGGCAGCGGAACCACGGCCCCGACCCCGTCTCCTGCCGGCACGACGACGGGCCCGGCCGGCACGACGACGGGCCCGGCCCCCTCCCCGGCCCCGGCGTCCGCCGCTGACCTCAGGACCGCCGCGACCAGCGCCGGGCGGGTGGTCGTGGACGCCAAGGGGATGAGCGTCTACGTCTTCACCAAGGACACCAAGGACTCCGGCACGAGCGCCTGCACGGGGTCCTGCATCGCTGCGTGGCCGCCGGTCCTCACCCTCTCCGGCACCCCGGCGGTGGAAGGAATCACAGGCCGGGTGGGCACCATCGACACGCCGGACGGCAAGAAGCAGCTCACCATCAATGGGATGCCCGTGTACTACTACGCCAAGGACCGGGCCCCCGGTGACATCACCGGGCAGGGCGTCGGCAGCGTCTGGTACCTAGTGGACCCTGCCGGCGAGATGGTCATGTCCGCCGCCGGCGGCGGTTACTAGAAGCCGGCCCCGGGCTCGCCGTCGACGTCGTCCTCGAATTCGACGGCGGCCACGATCTCGCGGGTCTCCGGGTGGATCATGTAGGCCTCGTCGTCGTCCTCCAGCATGAGGAACTCGCCCTGGTCCGTGGTGAAGTGCCAGGCCAGGACGCGTTCACCGCGGTGGTCGTAGTTCGGGTCGCCCATGGTGATCTTCAGCAGGGCCTGTCCGGCCACCTCACAGAGCTCCCGG
This sequence comes from Arthrobacter sp. SD1074B, assembly GCF_056780195.1. Lineage (NCBI taxonomy): Bacteria > Bacillati > Actinomycetota > Actinomycetes > Micrococcales > Micrococcaceae > Arthrobacter > Arthrobacter sp. SD1074B. Next base: position 3,608,103 of record NZ_JBRAZT010000001.1, read on the forward strand.
ATGATCAGCTCAAACTCCGGGGCGCTCCTGAGCTCCTCCTCAGCCGCTTCGGCCTGGCGCTGCGCGAGGTTGGGGATCCGGGACACCCGCTCGTGGATGTGGCGGTCGAGGTCGTCCGCGTCCAGGACCAGCAGGTCCGGCTGGCTGCGCAGCCAGGCGGCGTTGAGCGCGACGATGTCCTCGGTTTCCAGCAGCGGCTCGAATTCGTCGTCGAGCTGCTCCAGCAGCCGCACCGCGTCGGGTACCGCCGCCCCGCCGCCGCCTGGTCCGCCGTCGCCGTCCAGCTCGGCGTCACCGTCCAGGTAGGCGTCTGCGTCCTCCTCGGAGAGTGAGTCGAAGGCGGCCACGCTGCGGTTGAACAGGTCCAGGTGCGCCGTGGCACCCATCGCGGCCAGCCCTTCACGGACGTAGCTGTCGACCTCCCCGCGGTCCGGCAGGGTGAAGACGTACTGGGCGAAGCCGCCGCCCAGCGCCTGCGTCAGGTAGAAGTCCACGTAATAGCTGCGCAGGGCAGTGGGCGCTATCTCCTCCGCGTCGAGCAGTTCCGCGTACATGGCGTTGACGACGTCCACGTTCGCGTCAACAACATCCACGTTGCCGCCGTGCAGGCAGTCCCTGGTCAGGACGGGGGCGCGGTCGACGGCGGTGGGGCTCGAGGTCAGGCTGCTGCTCATGGGGATCCTCACGGTGATGGCGGGTGCTGCTCCGGTCCCTTCCACGGTAGGTCCGCCCCGTGCCGGACGGCCCACGCGGGAGTGAACGCCAGGCGAAGTTTCCGGGCCACGCCAGGCTGGCTAAGATGGATCAGATGACCAACTGCTGAAAGTAGTGCGCACATGCCATCCCATCCGGACGAGAGTGCGGCACTGGCAATACAGACCCCCGCAATCAACGACCGCTCCCTCGCGGCCGGGCTCGCCTACGCCATGGGAAGCCGGGTCTCCGGGATTTCCTTCGACGCCGCCACCGGGCTGATGCTGGGGAAGGTCCGCGGCGGCGCGGATGTTCCCTATTCGACGACGGCGAAGCTGGTCCGCAAGGGCGGCGGCTGGAGCTGCAGCGTGGGTGTCTGCAGCTGCCCGGTCCGCAAGGACTGCAAGCATGTGGCTGCCCTGCTGTTTGCCGCCGAGGACAACCCGGCGACCCGCGTCCAGCTGCTGGCACCCGCTGAGTCCTCCCGGCTGTCCCGCCAGCTCCCGGCGCAGGACCTGCCGGACTGGGAGCAGGCCCTCAGCCCGCTGATCGCGCGGCCGGGCATCACCCAGTCCACTAACGGCGTCCCGCTTGCGCTGCAGTTCGAGATCGAGGAACCGGCGCCGCACTTCTCCTACACGGGACGCCGCGATCCGCTGCGCAGCGTCCGGCAGCTCAAGGCCCGGCCCGTCATCATGGGCGCCAAGGGCAAGTGGATCCGCGGCGACGTCTCCTGGAACACGCTGAGCTACCTCAACTACCGGCGCGAATGCAACGAAGCCCACGTGGAGTGGATGCTGGAATTCCTCGCCTCGCACACTGCCCTGGCGAACCGCCAGCACGCCGGCACCGCGCCCTGGCTGGGAATGAACACCTATGCCGGCAAGAATCTGTGGAGCCTGCTGGCCGAGGCGCGGAAGATCGGCCTCGCCCTGGTCCACGGCAGGGGCGACGAACCCGTGCGGCTTGCCGATGAGCCGGCCGCCGTCGGACTTAACCTGACCCGGCTCGGCGCCGAGGAGACCGACGGCGGCGGGCTGGCGCTCGCTCCGACCATCACCGTGGAAGGCTCGGTGGTCGATCCGGCGTCGGTCGGGACCATCGGACGGCCCGCCCACGGGATCTTCCTGACCTCCAGCGCCGACGCCCTGCCCGGCGTGGCGCCGGGTGACTCCGCGATCACCCTGGCACCCCTGGAGGCCGGGCTTAGCGAGGAGCTCCTGACCTTCGTCACCGGCGGCACCACCCTGCATATTCCGGCCCGGGACGAGGGGCGCTTCCTGACCGGGTTCTACCCCAAGCTCAAGCAGACCGCGCGGGTCACCGCCTCTGACGAATCCGTCGAGCTGCCAGCCCTGGCGGCGCCCACCCTGTCCCTGCTGGCCAACTACGGCGCGGACCACCGGGTCCGCCTGCACTGGGAGTGGCACTACAAGTCCGGAACTCTGGTCACGGCCCAGCCCCTGTGGCGGCACCCCGGCGACCACGGCTACCGCGACGACACCGCCGAGGCCCGCATCCTGGAAACCGTGGGCCAGCCGTGGGACCTGGTGCCGAAGCTTGGCGAGTCCGCCACCGGAGGCTGGGGCACGCCGCGGCTGGCGGCATCCGTGGAACTCAGCGGCCTGGACACCCTGGCCTTCACCGAGGAGGTCCTCCCTGCGCTCCGCGAGCTTCCGGAGGTCTCCGTGGACACGGCCGGTGAGATAGCCGACTACCGCGAAGCCGAGGAAGCTCCGGTGGTGTCCATCTCCACCAAGGCCACCGAGCAGCGGGACTGGTTCGACCTGGGCATCCAGATTTCCCTCGAGGGCCAGCCGGTGTCCTTCGCCGCCGTGTTCTCCGCCCTGGCGGCGGGCCAAACCAAGATGCTGCTGCCCAGCGGCGCCTACTTCTCCCTGGACCTGCCCGAGCTGCACCAGCTGCGCGCCCTGATCGAAGAGGCCCGGGAGCTGCAGGACAACAAGGATGCCCCGCTGCAGATCAGCCGCTTCCAGGCCGGACTCTGGGACGAGCTGGCGCAGTTGGGCATCGTCGACGAACAGGCCGCCGCGTGGCGCGAAGCCGTGGGCGGGTTGCTGGAGGGCGGCGTCCAGGGGCTGCCGCTGCCGGAGACCCTGGACGCCGAGCTGCGCCCGTACCAGCTCGAGGGCTTCAACTGGCTCAGCTTCCTCTACCGCCACGGGCTGGGCGGTGTGCTGGCCGATGACATGGGCCTGGGCAAGACCGTGCAGGCACTGGCGCTGATCTGCGCGGCCAAGATTGCCGCGGCGGAGTCAGGCGCTGACACGGTCCAGTCGGCCGACGGCGGCAACGCCCCGGGCGGTGCGCCCGGCATTGCGCCCGGCGGTGCGCCCTTCCTGGTGGTGGCACCCACCAGCGTGGTGGGCAACTGGCAGGCCGAAACCGCGCGCTTCGCGCCTGGCCTGACGGTGCGGGCCATCAGCGAGACCTTCGCGAAGAGCGGCTCGGCGCCTTCCGAGGCAATGGCGGGGGCCGACGTCGTCATTACTTCCTACGCGCTGTTCCGGATCGATTACGAGGCATACGCTTCCCGGCAGTGGGCCGGCCTGGTGCTGGACGAGGCGCAGTTCGTGAAGAACCACCAGTCCAAGGCCTACCAGTGCGCCCGGAAGCTCCCCGCCGCTTTCAAGCTGGCGATCACCGGCACGCCGCTGGAAAACAACCTGATGGAGTTCTGGGCACTGACCTCGATCGTGGCACCGGGACTCTTCTCCAGCCCCAAGCGCTTCGCCGAGTACTACCAGAAGCCGGTGGAGAAAAACGGCGACAAGGCGCAGCTGGACAAGCTCCGGCGTCGGGTCCGGCCGCTGATGATGCGCCGCACCAAGGAACAGGTCATCCACGACCTGCCGCCCAAGCAGGAGCAGATCCTCGAAGTCGTGCTGAACCCGCGGCACCAGAAGGTCTACCAGACGCACCTGCAGCGCGAACGGCAGAAGATCCTGGGCCTGATCGAGGACGTGAACAAGAACCGCTTCACCATCTTCCAGTCGCTGACCCTGCTGCGCCAGCTCAGCCTGGACCCCTCGCTGATCGACCCCACGCTCACGGGGGTGCGCTCCAGCAAACTCGACGTCTTATTCGAGCAGCTGGAGGACCTTGTGGCCGAAGGCCACCGTGCGCTGATCTTCAGCCAGTTCACCGGGTTCCTCGGCAAGGTCCGCGAACGCCTCATCGAGGAGAACATCGAGTTCTGCTACCTCGACGGCAGCACCCGCAACCGCACCGACGTCGTCAACGAGTTCAAGAACGGCGCCGCACCGGTGTTCCTGATCAGCCTCAAGGCGGGCGGCTTCGGCCTGAACCTCACCGAGGCGGACTACGTGTTCCTGCTGGACCCGTGGTGGAACCCCGCGTCCGAGGCGCAGGCCGTGGACCGCACGCACCGGATCGGCCAGGCCCGCAACGTGATGGTCTACCGGCTGGTGGCCAAGGACACGATCGAGGAAAAAGTCATGGCCCTCAAGGCCAGGAAATCCCAGCTTTTCGCCGACGTGATGGAAGGCGACGCGCTCTCCGGCGGCGCGCTGACGGCCGAGGACCTGGCCGGGCTCTTCACCGACTGACGGCCGGGGCGCTTCCCGGCAGCGCCCCGGCCGGCTGGGTCCGGAGCCGGGCCAGCAGCGTCGCGGCGAGCAGCGCCGTCGCCAGTTCCAGGACCAGGACCGCCAGCAGCCCGGCGGCGCCCGGGGGTGCTGCGGCGGCGGCAGGGGCCACCGCCGCCTGGTGGACGTGGGCCGCGGCCCCGCCGCCGAGGAGTAGCACCGCGTGCACTCCGGTCATGGCCAGCGCTGAGACCATGACCTGGCGCAGGGCACCGGGCCTTCCCCTGCGCCAGATATGCACGGCACAGGGCGCGCAGACCGCCGCCATGGCCAGCATCAGCAGGTTCAGCCAGATCCCGTGCCGGTTTTCCGCGACGAGCCAGAGGTGGACCAGGCATGAGCCGGCCGTCACGACGGCGCAGGACCGCAGGTGCAGGAGGGCGCCGGGCCGGCGCCCTCCTGCAGCGGTGCCGCTCACGGCCACAGCGGCGGCCTAGGCATGGCAGTGGCCGCCGGAGGTCTGGGCGGAGGCGGGAACGTCAAGGACGGGGCTCCGGTCGAAGAAGCCGTCCGGCCGGAGCTTGAACCCGACCGTGTCCACCGGCATGATCGGCCAGTCCTCGGTCCGGGGGAAGTGCGTCAGCCCGAAGGTGTGCCACACGACGATGTCCTGGCCGTCGATATCGCGGTCCTGGGCCAGGAAGGCCGGCAGCCCCGCTCCCCCGGCGTGCTGGTTGACGAAGTCCCCGGTGGGGTAGCGCTCGTCTTCCGCGAAGCGCGTGACCCAGAGGTCCTTGGTGGCAAAGGCCGCACGGCGGGCGATGGAGGACTCCGGGTCGGCCAGGAGGGTGGGCTGCGCCTGCGCGTGCAGCTTGTAGCCCACCGGTTCACCCAGTCTGTTGCGCGATTCCGGGTTGGAAATCACCCAGGTCCGGCCGCTGCGGGCGTCCGCCTCCCGGGCGGCTTCCGATTCCCGCGCAAGCACCGTGCGCTTCCGGGAGAACGCGTTGCCGCGCTCGTTGCCTTCCCCCATGGCCTGCCGGACCACGTCCTCTTCCTCCACCCGGTTCGTGAAGCCGTCGACCGCCATGTCCAGGCGGGCGCTGAACAAGTGCTGGTGGTAGGGGGCGCCCAGCCCCGGGGCGAGCTGGGAGATGTTCTCCGATCCGCCCTCCGGGTAGGCGGAGGTGAAGACGACGCCCGTCGCTTTGGCCTCGAATTCGATGGTGCCGTCCAGGTAGAGGTACCAGTAGAAGCCGTAGTCGTAGTTGCCGATCGTGGTGAAGAAGGAGATCACCAGGCGGCGGTTGCGCCGCGTGTAGTTGATGCCGGTCCAGAGGTCGCTGTGCTTGGCCAGGATCCCCCAGTCCTCCTCATGCATGCAGATGCCGTTGCGGATCTCCCGGGGGTTGCCGAAGGCGTCGCTGATGACAGGGCTGAGGTAGGTGATCTCGCCCAGGCAGTCGCAGCCAAGCTCCAGCGAATTGGCGTACTGGCCCACCAGGTATTCGCCGGTGTCGAAATAGTTCTGCCAGGACCGGACCGGGGAGGGGTCCCCGTACGGGACCACCATCTCGGCAATGGACGCGCGGTTGATGATGGGCCGTTTCCGCTCGCCGTCCTGGAACGCCAGGTTGTGCAGGACGACGCCCTCGCGGACGTCGAAGCCGACGTCGACGCTCCACTTCTCCCATTCGACGTGGTTGCCTCCGGAAACCGTGAAGCTGGGCCCCTCCGGCTGGGTGATGCTGATGGGCTTCTGGCTGGTGCGCAGCTCGCCGGTGAGCCCGGGATCGGTGTAGTTGCCGTGTTCGGCGGGAATCGGGACAGCGCCCAGGTCCAGGACCTCGGTAACTTCCTTGCTGACGACATCGACGTAGGCCACGAGTCCGTCGACCGGATGCGCCCAGGCGCTGTCCTCCGGGAAGTCCTGGACGAACGCCAGTCCGCGGAGGATCCGGCGGCCACTCTCCCCGGGGTACTCGAACACCCCGGCGGAGAGCGGGGCCACACGGACCTTGCCGACATCCAGGCCCCGGTCGGCCAGGGCCTTGAGCCACCGGCTGTCCGCGGCCAGGAGCTCCTCGACCACCTCGAACTCTTCCTCCAGGACGGGGAGTTCGCCGGTCGCCGCCGTATCCAGCTCAACCACCGAAATCACGGCGCCGCGGGAGGCGGAGACGGTCACGTCGCACGGACGGCCCCCGGCCACGTCGTGCAGGAAGATGCGGAAACGGCGGTCCTCGGTGTTGGCCGGCGTGTCCCTGGCTGGGTCCACGAGGCCCAGATAGGCGATGCGCTTGGTCTCGCCCAGCAGTCCGGCGTCGCGCAGAATGGCCTGGACGGCGGTGATCTCGGCGTCCGCGGCCAGGCGGTACGCGCTTCGGGTCTCAGTTTTTGCGGGCATCATGGGAGCCTTCGTTCGGGGACCCTGGCGGGCCGGAACCTTTATTTTCTATAGTTGTAGAGAATACGGAAATGTAAGCTGTGCCACAAGAGTCCGACGCACGAAATATTGGAGAGCTGCCCGGTGCCAAAGATTGTCGACCACCACCAGCGGCGGCTTGAACTCGTCGACGCCACCTGGCGGACGATTGCCCGGCTGGGCATCGAAAGCGCCACCATGCGGGAGATTGCCCTCGAGGCCGGTTTTGCCAACGGGGCCCTCAAGCCCTACTTCCCAACCAAGGACGACCTGCTGACGTTCGCGTTCGGGCACGTCTTCAACCGCACCAATGAACGCATCGCCCGGGTCACCGCAGGGCAGTCCGGGCTCGAGGCACTCAGGGCATTCTGCGCCGAGGTGCTGCCCCTGGACGAGGAACGGATCAACGAGGCCAGGATCGTCATCCCGTTCTGGCAGAAGGCCACCAACGATCCGGACAAGGCCCGGATCCACCGGGATTCCATGCAGCAATGGCTGGCCGCCATGCGGGGGCACCTCGCGGAGGCGCGGCAGGCCAGCACCGTCACGGCCGGCGTCGACGACGCCGTCCTGGCCGGGCAGCTGCTCAACCTCCTGCTTGGCGCGCAGATCACCGCGGCACTCGCGCCGGAAGGCCATGTGGAGCTCGGGCTCGGCGAACAGCTGGACGGCTTCCTGGCCCTGCTCGCGGGCTAGGCGACGCGGCGGTCTTTTTTCGCCGACTGTCGAAAAAAGATGACATCGGCCGGGCGCGGCGCTACCCTGAAGAGACTGTGTCCCATGACACAGTCCTCCGAAATACGACGGCGTCAGGATCCTCGATGACCGCAGTAGCAGCCCGCCCCTCGTCCAGCCCGGCCGGGCAGGACGTCCAGACCAGCACGGCAGCCTCCTTCGAGCACTGGCGGCACCTCATTGCCGAATCCTTCGTCCCCCTGGGCGCCTCGAGCGGGGACGCGGACAATTTCCGCGGCCGCATGCGGTCGCGCAGGCTGGACCGTGTGGCCGTCGTCGAAGTGACCTCAACCAGCCATGAGGTCCACCGCACACCGGCCCTGATCGCGCAGTCCCGCGAGCGTTATTTCAAGCTCAATCTTCAACTGGAGGGCAACGGGCTTCTCATCCAGGACAACCGCGAGGCCCTGCTGCGCCCGGGGGATCTCTCAATCTACGACACCAGCCGGCCTTACACACTGGCCTTTGAAGAGGACGCCCGGCTCATGGTGGTGATGTTCCCCTGGGACGCACTCTCCCTGCCGCCGGACTGCATCACGCAGCTGTCGGCCGTACGGATGGCGGCGGAGGGCGGCCTCGCCTCGATCGTCGGGCCGTTCATCGCCCACCTCGCGGAGAACCTGGATTCCCTCAGCGGCCCCAGCGGGTCGCGACTGGCCACGAACGCCCTCGATCTGGTCTCGACGATGCTGCATGCGGAACTGGACATGTGCCCGGACCGGATGCGGCCGCAGGCCCTGCTGGCCGCGTCGGTCCGCGAGTACATCGACGCCAATCTCTCGGATCCGACGCTCTCGCCGGCATCCATCGCGGCGGCCCATTTCATTTCCACGCGGCACCTGCACAATGTCTTCCATGAATCGGGCACCACCGTGGCGAGCTGGATCCGTTCCCAACGGCTGGACGGCGCCCGCCGCGAACTGCGGGATCCCCTCCTGGCCGGCATGCCGGTTGGTGCGGTGGCCTGCCGCTGGGGCTTCGTGGATGCGGCGCACTTCAGCCGGTCCTTCCGGGACGCCTTCGGGGTTTCGCCCAGCGACTGGCGGCGCGGCGACTGAAGGGCCCCTCCGGCGGCGGCGGAAGACGGAGGGTGCGGCCCCGGAAGCTCCGGCACCGCACCCCGAAGCTGGCCGCGGCCCCTAGACCGCGACTCCCCGGCCGGACCGGCGCTCGATGGCGATCTCCACCAGGACGCCGGCGACGAACACGGCGGGCACGACGATCAACAATCCGACGGCCGTTTCGGAGCTGCCGCCGATCAGGGCAGTGAAGTTGCCCACCACGAGGTAGAGCACCCAGGCAAGCAGTGCGGTGGCCAGCACCGGCGCCACCAGGGTCTGCCAGACCTGGCCTGCGGCCCGTTCCCGCCGGAAATACGCGACGACGGCCAGGGACGAGGACATGTAGAGCACGAGGAGTGCGGCCACGGCGAGGCCGCTGAACCAGGAAAAGAGGGTCAGGACGGGGTCAAGGGACAGTACCGCGAACGGCACCACGAGCAGGAAGGCGACCACGGTCTGGATTCGGGCGGCCATGGCAGGGGCCCGGTGCCGGTTGGTGCGTGCGAGAACCCGCGGCATCGACCCCTGCAGGGCCAATGAATGAAGGTAGCGGTTGATGCCGTTGTGGAAGGCGATGATCCCGGCCAGCAGGGAGGTCACCAGCAGGATTCCCGTGACCGTCCCGGCCCACGGGCCGAACATCTCGACCATCGGCGTCAGCACGAACGCCGTGGAGTCTCCGGACTCCAGGGCGGCTCCGGCGGCGTCCATGACGCCCGAGGGTCCGTAGTAGCTAACCAGCATCCAGGAAATGAAGGAGAAGAAGACGGAAATGACCCCCACGGAGAGGTACGTGGCGCGGGCCACGGTGCGGCTGGCATCCTTCGCCTCGGCCGAATAGATGGCCGTGGATTCGAAGCCGAACATGGACGCGACGGCGAACATGATGGCCACCCCGGGCGCGCCGGTGGCGATCGCCTGGGGAGAGAAGGAAGCCGCTGCGTTGAGCCCCTCCGGGCCGCCGCCCCGGAAGAGGACCGCGAAGCCGAACATAAGCAGCACCGCGACCTCCAGGCCCACCAGCACCGCCAGGACCCGCGCCCCGAGTTCGATGTTGAGCGAACCCAGCACCTGGACGCCGGCCATCGTGACCAGGGACAGGACCCACCACGGCACGCTGATGCCTGCGGATTCGAGCAGACCGGAGAACGCTGCGCCGTACAGTCCGTACATCGCGGCCTGGATCGTGCTGTAGGCAAGGAGGGCGAGCCAGGCGGCACCGGCCCCGACTTTCCGCCCGAAAGCGGCCGTCACGTAAGCGTAGAAGGCACCGTTGGCCTGGATCTTGCGGCTCATGGCAACAAATCCGACCGCGAAAATCACGATGACGATACCCACCACCAGGTACGCTCCGGGCGCCCCCGCCCCGTTGCCGAGGGCTACGGACAGCGGCGACGCGCCGACGATTCCGGTCAGCGGCGCCTGGGCGGACAGGACAAAGAAGATAATGCCCAAAACACCCACACTGCCGCTTCGCAGGGCAGTGGAGTGCTCCTTGCTGGGAGCGGCTTCCACCGCCGGGGATTCCGTGTTTGAAATACTCATCAGATCCTTCTTATCGGTCATCGGTGCGGGGCAACGCCTGGCATTGTGCAAACCAGCATGGCAGGTGACGCCTGTCACTCTTTTGTCGATCAGCGACCGGTTGTTGATCCTCAGCGCAACGGCCGCCGGGCCGGCCGCGATCCTTCGCAGCGGGGCAACTTCAGTTCGCGCAAAGACAAGACGGCGCGTCCGGCGCCGGGGGACACTCGGAGATGACCGAACGGCTGGACTGGAAGCCTGCCGCGCCCCGCGCAGTGCTTCAGCCACCGCCTCAACGACTCGATGTGGAGTACCCATGGAAACCTACGACGCCCTTCTCGCCTCGATTGCGCCCGCTGCGGGCCAAACCCGGACCATCAGCGACCCCGCCACCGGCCAGCCGGTCGGAGAGGCGCCGGTCCACACGGTGCAGGACCTCGAGCGGGCCATCGATGCTGCCGCAGCGGCGCAGCCGGGCTGGGCGGCCCTCGGCCACGACGCCCGCAGCGCCGCACTGCTCAAAGCCGCCGACGCCGTCGAACGCTCCGCCGAGGAACTGGCCCGGCTGCTCTCCCGCGAACAGGGCAAGCCGCTCAACGGCCCCAACGCCCGCTTCGAAGTCGGCGCCTGCGCCGCGTGGTTGCGCGCCGCCGCCGGCACGCCGCTGGATCCGGAAACCGTGGTGGACGACGGCGAAACCCGCGCCGAAATGCACTACCGGCCGATCGGCGTCGTCGGCGCGATCGGCCCCTGGAACTGGCCGATGATGATCACCGTCTGGCAGATCGGCCCGGCGCTGCGGATGGGCAACGCCGTCGTGGTCAAGCCCTCGGAATACACGCCGCTGAGCGTCCTGGCCCTGGTCAACGTCATCAACGAGGAACTTCCCGACGGCCTGCTCACCGTGGTCTCGGGCGGCAGGGACGTCGGCGAAGCCCTGGCCGGGCACCCGACGGTCGGCAAGGTCATGTTCACCGGCTCCACCGCCACCGGCAAGGCCATCATCAAATCCTCGGCAGACACGGTCAAGCGCCTCACGCTTGAACTCGGCGGCAATGACGCCGGCATCGTCCTGCCCGACGCCGACCCGAAGGCCATCGCCCAGGACCTCTTCTGGGGCGCCTTCATCAACACCGGGCAGACCTGCGCCGCCCTCAAGCGCCTCTACGTCCACGACAGCATCTACGAGGCCGTCTGCGAAGAGCTCGCCGCGGTCGCCGCCGCCATGCCGATGGGCGTCGGCCTGGACGAGAACAACGTCCTGGGCCCCCTGCAGAACCGCCAGCAGTACGACATCGTTGCCGCCCTCGTCGAGGCCGCCCGCGAATCCGGCGCCCGGATCCTGACCGGCGGCGATCCGGATCCGGATCAGCCGGGATTCTTCTACCCCACCACCCTGGTCGCGGACATCGACAACGAGAACCCCCTCGTGGCCGAGGAACAGTTCGGCCCGGCCCTGCCGATCATCCGCTACGGCAGCGTGGACGAGGCCGTCACCATGGCCAACGCCCTCGACGTCGGGCTCGGCGCCTCGGTCTGGTCTTCCGACCTCCCCGCGGCCCGCAGGGTGGCTGCCCGGATCGAAGCGGGCACGGTCTGGATCAACAAGCACGGCGCCGTCGACCCCCGCATTCCCTTCGGCGGGGCTAAACAGTCCGGTTACGGCCTGGAATTCGGCGTCGAAGGCCTCAAGGCCCTCGGGGTGCCCCAGGTCATCAACGGCTGATCTTCCGGGAAGCCCTGCGGTGCCGCATGAACGGCGAAGCGCTGCGAGTTTCCCCACCTTCACCGAATAAGGAATCCGGTTACTTTCAGCCCTACCGTTAGGCGCCCGCCGGGTGTCCAATGGTGGATAAGGGGAAGCCGGGCGAAGGAGCGGGTGGCCATGGCCGCGCGGATACGGTTCAGGGGCGCCGCGGCGCGCCCGCGGCGGCGGCTGGCATCGGTGCTGGCATCCCTGGCGCTGGCGCTGGGCCTGATGCCTGCCACCGCTGCGCCGGCGGAGGCGGCCACCCTGTACGGGCACGACATCTCCTGGCCCCAATGCCCGGCGGCGGTCGGCGGCCTGGGCCTGCCGCTCCCGCCGGCCACCACCGCGTTCGTGGTCTTGGGACTGACCCGGGGGCTTCCCTTCACCGAAAACCCCTGCCTGGCCAGCCAGATCGCCTGGGTCAAGGCGAACAACAAGCGCGCCCACGCCTACACCATGGCCGCGTTCCCCACAGCCGCCCAACTGACGGCATACCGTGCGCAGGGACCCTGGTCCGCCAGTACCCGGGCCGGGCAACTCTCCAACGTCGGCTATGCCGAAGCCCGCTACGCCGTCGCCAGCCTGCAACGGACGGGTTTCCGGCCCCCCATGGTCTGGATCGACGTGGAGCCTCGCCCGGCCCAGCCGTGGCCCACCGCCAACGCTGTCCAGCAGCGCGCGAACCGGTACGTGGTCGAAGGACTGATGCGCGGGCTCCGGGACGCAGGATATCCCTACGGGCTTTACTCCTTCGCCTCAGGCTGGCAAGCGATCACCAGCTCGTGGCGGCTGCCGGGGGTTCCGGTCTGGGCCACGGCCGGGCGCCTGGACTACCCGACGGAGGCGCTCGACCGGTGCCGGCAGGCCAGCTTCTCCGGCGGCCGGGTCTACCTATCCCAGTGGTACGACGACGTCCGCGACTATGACCTGACCTGCGACCCCTACGCCTTCACGCCGCTCCCGATTCCGGCGTCCACCCTTTCCGGCGCGACGGCGGACTTCAACGGCGACTGGAACAACGATGTCCTGGCCCGGGTTGCGGCCACCGGCGAGATGCGGCTCTACCCCGGGACGGGCCGCGGCGGCCTGTCCCCGGGCATCAAGATCGGGACCGGCTGGGCCGCCTTCAATGCCCTCGAAACTCCGGGTGACTTTAGCGGCGACGGACCGCTGGACGTGCTCGCCCGGGAGAGCGCCACCGGCCGTCTCTGGCTGTACCGCGGGACCGGGACCGGCGGCTGGCTCCCCCGGGTGCAGATCGGCACGGGATGGCAGGTGATGAACTCTATCCTCGGCCCGGGCGATTTCAACGGCGACCAGCGCGTCGACGTGCTCGCCCGCGAATCCGCGACCGGTTACCTCTGGCTCTACCCGGGCAACGGCAGCGGCGGCTGGCTGCCCCGCGTCCGGATCGGAAGCGGGTGGAACATCTTCAATGCGCTCGTGGCCCCGGGGGATTTCGACGGCGACGGCGCGGCAGACGTCCTGGCCCGGGAGGCCGCCAACGGCCGGATGTGGCTGTACCGCGGCACCGGCACCGGCGGCTGGCTCCCCCGGGTCCTGGTCGGCAGCGGCTGGAACGCCATGACGGCTGTGATGAGCCCCGGGGACCTCAACGGCGACCGCACGACGGACATCCTGGCCCGTGACAGCTCCGGAGCGCTCTGGCTCTATCCCACCACGGGCGGCGGCACATGGCTCCCCCGGGTCCGGGCCGGGATCGGCTGGAACATCATGAACGCGATCTTCTAAGCCGCCGCCGCGGCGGGCGGTTGGGCGGACGCGCCCGTGGGCCTATGGCGAGACTTCGGGTCCATGGCGAGACCTGCTGACGAGACCTTACCCCGCGGCCGGGGCCGCGACCGGTCCGGAGGCGAGGGTTCCTCGCAGCCAGCGTCCCAGGGCCTTGCCCTTTCCGGTCCACCAACTGTCCTCGTCCGTGTCGTGGTGCCACCGGAAGATGACCGCCACGAGGACAAAAACCCCGGCGGCCACCTGTTCCCAGGCGCCGGATGCGGCATGGACCAGCACGATGAGGGCCATGCTGAGGATCGAGGGCAGAGCCAGGGTCCGGAACACGGTGTTGGCCAGATAACGCCGCCTCGAACGCGGCACGGAGACCGCCCGCACCATGTCGAAACAGACGCAGACCACCACCACGGACTGCCCGAGGGCAATCAGGAGCAGGCCCGGCAAGGAGTTCCCGAAGAAGGCGACCGCGTGCAGTCCTGTGTTCATGGCCGGCCCGCGATCGCTGCGGACACCGGCGCCGCTGCGCCCGGAAATGGTGAACTGAACATGTGCTGCCCCCCGACATTTGCACCGGAACATACGAACCGGGCGGCCACCTGGCCGCCAAGACAATTCAACCGGCCGAGCGGGCGGGAAGTCACGGCCCGCCGGTACCCGAATATGTGCCGTCGACCACGTGACTTTGCGCGCTAGTACTTAGTTGGCGCAGCCCGGCTACTTGGAGGCGGCAGTGGCAGCGTGGACGGGCTAGGGGGTCTCCCGGGGCCGCCACACCACGAGGGCCTGCGAGCGGGCCCGGGGCCGCTGGCCGCGGGCGAGCGTGACGACGTCGCCGGCGGCTCCGGCGGCGAAGATGCGGGAGTCCAGCGGCTGCCGGCGGCGGCCCAGCTCGTCGGTCAGCTCGGCGACCCGGTGCTGCAGCGCGGCAACCTGGTTCTCCAACTGCAGGATCCGCTTGATCCCCTCCAGCGAGACACCCTCCTGTGAGAGGCGCTGCACCTCACGGAGCATGTTGACGTCGCGCTGTGAGTACCGCCGGGACTTCCCGGGCGCGCGGCTGGGCGAGACGATGCCGAGCCGGTCGTACTGGCGCAGCGTCTGCGGGTGCATGTCCGCCAGCTCCGCGGCCACGGAGATGACGAAGATCGGCTGGTCGAACTCGATGTCCATGCCCGGACCCCGTCCCTAGAGCCGGGCCTTGGCTGCCAGGCCGGCGCGGACGTCCTCGCCGGAGGTGGCCGCGGCGAAGGCCTTGACGGCTTCCTCGGCGTCCTTGTTCAGCTTCTTCGGCACGGCGACGTCAATGGTCACGAGCAAGTCCCCGGTGGCCTTGGAGTGTTTGACGCCGCGTCCCTTGACGCGCAGCGTCCGGCCCGACGGCGTGCCGGCCGGAACCCGGACCCTGACCTTGTCTCCGTCGATGGTCGGGACCTCGATGTCGGCGCCCAGGGCTGCCTCGGCGAACGTGACCGGGACGTGGATGCGCAGGTTGTCGCCGTCGCGGGTGTAGAAGTCGTGCGGCTTGACCGTGACCGTGACCATGAGGTCACCGTTGCCGGCCGGACCGTACTGGCCCTTGCCGCGGACACGGACCTTCTGGCCGTCCTTGATGCCGGCCGGGATCCGCACGTCGATTACCTCGCCGTCCGGTTCGCGCAGTCCGATGGTGGTGCCGCGGATCGAGCCGGCGAAGGAGATGCTGGTCGACGCGGTGCGGTCGGCGCCCTTCTGGGGTCCGCGCTGGAAGGACTGGCCGCCGCCGAAACTGCCGCCGCCGAACAGGTCGGCGAACTCGGGCGGAATGCCGCCCGCGGTGCTGTACCCGCCGGAGTGGCGTCCGCCGCCGCCGGTGAACAGGCCACCGAAGAGGTCCTCGAACCCGGCACCGCCGGCCGCACCGCCGGCCCCGCCCGGCGCGAAACGGGCGCCGCCGCCCATGGCGCGGATGGCGTCGTACTGCTGGCGCTCGTCGGCATCGGAGAGCACCGAGTAGGCCTCGGAGATGTCCTTGAACTTCTTTTCCGACGCCGTGTCCCCGGCGTTGGTGTCCGGGTGGTGCTGCCGCGCGAGCTTCCGGTAGGCCTTCTTGATGTCGGCGTCGGAAGCGTCCTTGGCGACACCAAGGATCTTGTAGAAGTCCTTGTCCACCCAGTCCTGGCTAGCCAATGGCGTTTCCTCTCTAAAGTGTGTGCCGAGATGACAGTTCACGCCAATGTTTGCTGGAAACACCGGCGCGAACTGTCATCTCGATGGGGTGCTGCTACGCAGGGACGGCGACGATGACCTGGGCCGCCCGCAGGACCCGTTCGCCGGACTTGTAGCCCGAGCGCAGGACCTGGCTGACGGTGTCGGTTTCGACATCCGGGCCGGGCTGCTGGATGAGGGCCTCGTGGATCGTGGGATCGAACTCGACGCCGGTCTCATCGATGCGCACCAGGCCGTAGGTCTTCAGCGCGTTCTCCAGCTTCGCGGCGATCGCGGCGAACGGTCCGTCCGCGAGGTCGCCGTGCTGCCGGGCGGCGTCGACGTCGTCCAGCACCGGGAGCAGGGCATTCAGGACGCCGATGACGGCCATCTCCCCTGCCACGGCGCGGTCACGTTCGACGCGCTTGCGGTAGTTGACGTACTCGGCCTGCAGGCGGCGGAGGTCGTTCTTCAATTCCTCCGCCTCCCCGGCACCCGCGCCCTGCGCCACGGACTCTGCTGCCGGAACGTCCACGCTGTTGAGGATGTCCTCGGCCTGGGACAGTGCATCCCCGGAATCCGGCTCCCCGGCGGCAGCGCGCTCCTGGTCGGGATGACGTGCCTGGCCGGTCTTCGGATCAACCTTGCGGTTGTCGTGGATCACCGGCTTCTGGTTCTCGTCGCGGCTCTCGTCGCGGCGGTCCCCGGAGGCACCGTGCTCTTCTTCGTTACCGTGGTGCGGCATGATTACTTCTTCTCGTCTTCGTCAACGATCTCGGCGTCAACGATGTCCTCGTCGGAGGCTGCCTGCTCGCCGGCCGGGGCACCCTGGGCGCCGGCAGCGCCGTCGGGAGAGCCGGGCTGGGCGTAGATGGCCTCGCCGAGCTTGGTCTGGGAAGCCTGCAGCTTCTCAAACGCGGTCTTGACGGCGGCGTCATCGGTGCCTTCGAGCGCTGCCTTGAGGGCGTCGACGTCGGCCTGGACCTCGGTCTTGACCTCTTCCGGCAGCTTGTCGGCGTTGTCGGCGATCAGCTTGTCCACGGAGTAGGCGAGCTGCTCGGCAGTGTTACGGGTGTCGGTCGCCTCGCGGCGGGCCTTGTCCTCTGCTGCGTGCTCCTCGGCGTCGCGGACCATGCGGTCGATGTCTTCCTTGGAGAGGCTGGAGCCGCCAGTGATGGTCATCGACTGTTCCTTGCCGGTGCCCTTGTCCTTCGCGGAGACGTGCACAATGCCGTTCGCGTCGATGTCGAAGGTGACCTCGACCTGCGGAACGCCGCGCGGAGCCGGGGCGATGCCGGTCAGTTCGAAGGTGCCCAGCGGCTTGTTGTCGCGGGTGAACTCGCGCTCGCCCTGGAAGACCTGGATCGCCACGGACGGCTGGTTGTCGTCAGCAGTGGTGAAGGTCTCGCTGCGCTTGGTGGGGATGGCCGTGTTGCGCTCGATCAGGTGCGTCATGACACCGCCCTTGGTCTCGATGCCCAAGGACAGCGGGGTGACGTCGATCAGCAGCACGTCCTTGCGCTCGCCCTTCAGCACACCGGCCTGCAGTGCGGCACCGACGGCGACGACTTCGTCCGGGTTGACGCCCTTGTTCGGCTCCTTGCCGCCGGCGAGTTCCTTGACCAGGTCGGAGACGGCAGGCATACGGGTGGAGCCGCCGACGAGCACGATGTGGTCGATGTCGGAGAGCTTGATGCCGGCTTCCTTGATGACATCGTGGAACGGCTTCTTGGTGCGCTCCAGCAGGTCCTTGGTGAGGTCCTGGAACTTGGCGCGGGTCAGCTGCTCGTCCAGGTGGACCGGGCCGTCGGGGGTGACGGAGAGGTACTGCAGCGAGACGTTGGTGCTCGAGGACGAGGAGAGTTCCTTCTTGGCCTGCTCGGCAGCCTCACGCAGGCGCTGCAGGGCGATCTTGTCCTTGGAGAGGTCGATGCCCTTGACCTTGAGCTGGTTCAGCAGGTAATCCACAACGCGCTGGTCCCAGTCGTCGCCGCCGAGGCGGTTGTCACCGGCGGTGGCGCGCACCTGGATGGTGGAGAAGTCGTCTTCGTCCTTGCCGACCTCGAGGAGGGAGACGTCGAAGGTTCCGCCGCCGAGGTCGAAGACGAGGATGAGTTCGTCTTCCTTGCCCTTGTCCAGGCCGTAGGCCAGGGCGGCCGCGGTGGGCTCGTTGACGATGCGCAGGACCTTGAGGCCCGCGATTTCGCCGGCCTCCTTGGTGGCCTGGCGCTCGGCGTCGTTGAAGTACGCGGGAACGGTGATCACGGCGTCCGTGACCTTCTCACCCAGGTAGGACTCGGCGTCGTTCTTGAGCTTCATCAGGATACGCGCAGAGATTTCCTGGGCGGTGTACTTCTTATCGTCGATCGCGACGCTCCAGTCGGTGCCCATGTGGCGTTTGACCGAGGCGATGGTGCGGTCGATGTTGTTGACGGCCTGGCGCTTGGCGATCTCGCCGACCAGGACTTCGCCGGACTTGGAGAATGCAACAACCGACGGCGTGGTGCGGCCACCCTCGGCGTTGGCAATGACGGTGGGCTCGCCACCTTCGAGAACGGAGACGACGGAGTTAGTGGTTCCGAGGTCAATACCTACTGCACGTGACATGTGTGGCTTCCTTCTTTCCTTGGAAACTTGCTGGCCCCCGGCAATCGGGCGGGTGCCCGATTGCCGGGCCATACCCGGAGTTCGAGCCCGTCGAAAACGAGGCGCGCCCACTTATTGAGCGCTCTGCACTCAACTTTACGCAGCCCGGGTGAGATGTCAATCTGAAGTTGAGTCGACCCGGCTCAACCTGGTCGCGGGGCCGCCCCATCCGGCCCCGGCTCCGCCGCCACTGCGCGGAATCCCGCGGTTTTCTGGCAGCCCAAAAGCTCGGCGCCGGCGATTTCGCTGTGCGAGAACGAGCCGGGGAGGCGACACGCGTCGGCCCTAGAGCCCCTCGCGGCCTGCGTCGTCCCGGACGGTGCCATCCCGCCGCGCCGATTCCTCGTCCGCAACGTCCTCGGAACGGCGGCCGGTACGCTGGGAGCCCGCGGAGCCGGCTGCACCGTAGTCGCCCTCGGGGTATTCGCCCTCCTCGGCGGCGTCCGGGCCGGTGGCACCTGCCGCCCCATAGTCGCCTTCCGGATAGTCACCCTCTTCGGCGCCCACGGTCGAGCCGCCGGCTACACCCGCCTTGCCGTAATCCCCTTCGGCATATTCGCCCTCCGGGGCCGCCGCCGGGTTTTCGCCCGCAACACCCGCCTGGCCGTAGTCACCCTCGACGTACTGGCCGGCGTCGCCCTCGACTGCCGGCTCCTCGGCACCGGTCGGGCCCGGGGCGGAGCCATGCTGCTTTGCTGCTGCCGTTCGATCAAACTCACTGTTTTCAGACATGTGTGGATCCCTCCTGCAGGCGTGGGCGCCCGCGCGGGCGCAGTCGCAGTCTATCGAGAGCGGCGGGGCGGCAACAGAGGTCCGCCCGGCCGCTCGACACCCGGAAGACCGGGTCAGGAACGGAGCCCGGCCAGCCCGGCCAGGACAGCCAGATGGTGTGCAAAAAGCTCGTCCCGGCCGGCGAACGTGTCCGCACCATACTGGCCGAACACCTCGAAGCTGATGGCGCCGAACAGCGAGGTCCAGACCAGCGCCCCGCGGGCCAGCGCCGCGTCCGGCACGGCCAGGCCCATCTCCGCCCGGATCTTGGCCAGGTCCGCGGCGAGCGGCGCGGCCACCGGAGCGTGCGGGCCCTCTCCGGCGAGGCTGCCGGCCCGCCATGCGCCATCCAGGATGGCCATCAGCGCGACGATCACCCTTGTCCCAGGGCCGGTGGTCCGCTCCGCAGGAGCCTGATAGCCGGGCACCGGGCTGCCGAAAAGCAGCGCATAGCTGGCTGGCTCGCGAAGCGCCCAGTTCCGCACCGCCGTCCCGAGCGCGGCGAACCTACCGTTGAAATCGCCCTCCGGGAGCGCCCCGACGGCGGCGTCCACCGCATCCCCCAGTTCGTCGTAGGCGTCGACCAGCAGCAGGGTCAGCAGCTCTTCGCGGTTTTCGACGTACCGGTACACGGCCGAGGAGACGACGCCGAGGTCCCGGGCGACGGCGCGCAGGGACAGCGCGGCGGCCCCGTGCAGCGCCAGGTGGACCCGGCCGATGCGCACAATGTCCCGGATGGTCCGCGCCCGGGCACGTTGGCGCGGCGTCGATGGCTGGGCGGGCGGTGCGGTGGCGGCTTGTGGCATGGCTCCAGCATTCCACATAGCAGAGCACTGTCAACAAATGTGAGCACTGCTCTTGACTTTCCCGCCGGGGAATCGCATCCTGAAGTTCGAGAGCAGCGCTCTCCCATTCTCCCAGAAAGCGAGCCCGCCATGTCCCAGCCCGAATCCGCAGCAAGCCAGGACCCCAAACTGTTCATCGTCACCGGCGCTGGGCCGGTCGGCTGGACAGTGGCCGAACAGCTCTCCGCAGCGGGCCACCGGGTACGGGTGCTCACCCGCTCCGGCAGCGGGCCGGCCCACCCGCTGGTCGAGAGGCACGCCGTGGACGTCTCCAGCCCGGCGAGGCTCGGCGAACTCTTCCGGGGCGCTGCCGCCGTCTTCCACTGCATCCACGGCTCCCGGTACAGCGCCAAGGTCTGGGCCGCAGAACTGCCCGGCGCCGAACAGGCGGTGCTGGCAGCGGCGGGCGACGCCGGCGCCGTCGTCGTTTTCCCGGAAAGCCTGTACTCCTACAGCGAGCCGGACCGGCCGATGAGCGAAGACAGCCCACGGGAGGCCCGGGGCGGCAAGCGCGGTATCCGCACCGCTCTGCTCAAGGCACGGGCCGCGTCTGCCACGGACACCGTGAGCGTGGCGGCCAGCGACTTCTTCGGCCCCCGGGTGCTCGGCGCACACGCCGGCGAGCGCATGCTGAAGCCGGTACTGGCGGGCAGGTCCCTGATGGTGGTCGGCAGCGCGGACCAGCCGCATTCATTCACCTATGTACCGGACCTGGCAGCCGCCATGATCAAGGCAGCCCGGGAGCCGGCGTTGTGGAACCGGGTGTGGCACGCACCGACCGGACCGGCCCTCACCCAGCGGGCGATGGCTGCGGCGTTTGCCGCCGCCGCCGGCGTCCGCACACCCCGGGTGGCCACCATCCCCGGCTGGGCGCTGCGGGCCATGGGCATGCTCTCCCCCGGGACGCGGGAAATGGCCGAAACCCTGTACCAGTTCGAGCACCCCTTTGTGATGGATTCCCGCGCCAGCGAGGCGGCGCTGGGCCTGCAGCCGACGCCGCTCACGCAAGCAGCCGCCGCCACCGTTGCCTGGTGGGGGGACCAGGGACGGTGACGGCGGCTGCGCTTGGGGTTCCGGCAGGCGGGGTTCCGGCAGGCGGGGCTCCGGCGGGCGGAGTTCCCGCGGGCCGAGTACCGGCTAGCGGATGCCGGCTTCGGCGGATTCCGGCTCCGGGGCAGCCGGCAGGTCCCGCACCGCGGCATCAGCCGCGGGTCGGCCCAGCTTGCTCGGCCACCAGATCCGCGGGCCAATGTCGTAGGCCAGCGCCGGGACCAGCAGGGACCGGACCAGGACGGTGTCCAGCAGCACACCGAACGCCACGATGAACGCCAGCTGCACCAGGAACATGATCGGAATGACGCTCAGCGCCGCAAAGGTGGCGGCCAGGACCACACCGGCCGAGGTAATGACGCCGCCGGTGACGCCGAGGCCGCGCAGGATGCCGGGCCGGGTGCCGTGCTTGAGGGACTCCTCGCGGACCCGGCTCATCAGGAAGATGTTGTAGTCCACGCCCAGCGCGACGAGGAAGACGAAGCCGAATAGCGGGACGGTGGCGTCGGCTCCCGGGAATCCGAGGATGTGGTTGAAGACGACGGCGGAGACGCCCATAGCAGCGCCGTAGGAGAGAACCACCGAGGCGACCAGCAGGACCGGTGCCAGCACCGAACGCAGCAGCAGCATCAGGATCACCAGGATCACCGCGAGGACCACGGGGATGATGGTTACGAGGTCGCGCTGGGCAGTGGTGTTCGTGTCCAGGGCTGTAGCAGTCACCCCGCCTACGAGGGCACCGCCGTCGATCTTCTTCAGTTCCTGCCGCAGGTTTACCACGACATTTTCGGCCTCATTGGAGTCCGCAGCGTAGTTCAGCGTCGCGTTGATCAGCACCCTGCCGTCCCGGACCGCCGGGGCGGTGGGAGCAGCCGGAGCGCCGGGCGCACCCTGGGCGCCGGGGACGATCGGCACGTTGCCTTCGGCCAACAGGTAGGCATCCCCGACGCCGTCGCTCGCCTTGGTCTTGTCGAGTACCTCCTGCGCCTTTGCCTCGTCGGCGACGATCACGGCGGGGCTGCCGGAGCCGGCGTCGAAGTGCCGGGCCAGGGCGTCCTGTCCGTCCACCGCGTTGGAGGCGGCGAGGATGACGTCGGTCTGCGGCACGCCGTTGGCCTTGAGCTGGAGCACACCGGCGGATGCCACCAGGAGCAGCAGCACGGAGGCGGTCCAGACCGTGCGGGGCCGGCGGGACACGAGGGACCCGGTGGCCCGCCAGATACCCTTCTGGCCCTCGAGGCCGGTGACGAGTTCCGGCTCGCGTTCGGTCTCCGGGAGCAACTTGGGGCGGAACGGCCAGAAAGCGGCGCGGCCCAGCAGCGCCATCATCGCCGGCAGCAGGGTCAGTGCGGCGAAGAGCGAGCACAGGATGCCTGCGGCCGCCACCGGGCCGAGGGCCTTGTTCGAGTTGAGGTCGGAAAAGAGCAGGCAGAGGAGCGCGATGATGACGGTGGCACCGGAGGCCAGAATCGGCTCCCAGGCGGCCTTCCACGCCGTGAGCGCCGCGCCCGTGCGGTTGGTGGTGTGGGTCAGCGCCTCGCGGAAACGGGCCACATAGAGCAGCGCGTAGTCGGTGGCGGCGCCGATCACCAGGATGGACAGAATGCCCTGGCTCTGGCCGTTGAGCTGGATCCAGCCCAGCTTCGCCATGCCGAAGACCAGCAGGATGGCGGCGCAGAGGGCGAAGACCGAGGTGAACAGCACGGCGATCGGCAGCAGCAGCGAGCGGTAAACCACCAGCAGGATCAGGAAGACCGCCGCCAGTGCCACCAGCAGCAGGATGCCGTCGATGCCGGCGAACGCACTGACGAGGTCTGCCGTCAGCCCGGCCGGGCCGGTGACAAAGGTCTGCATGCCCTCCGGAGCGGAGGACTTCACCTCGTCCCGGAGCTCCTTGATGACGTCCTTGACTTCATCGGAGGAGGCGATGGGCACCACGAACTGCACCGCCTTCGCATCCTCCGACGGGGTGGGTCCGATCACTGTGCTGCCGACCTGCAGGGCCTCGAGTTTGCCCTTCAGGGCAGCTGCCTCGCCGAGCTGGGCCCGGGTGAACGCGGTATCGCTTTCGATCACAATGACGGCCGGGATCTCCTTGGAGTCCCGGAACTTGGCCTGCCAATCCTGCGCCTCGGTGGCTTCGGCGCCTGCGGGAAGGAACGACGCCTGGTCGTTGGACGAGACCTCGCTGAGCCGCCCGAACGTGGGGCCGCCGATGCCGGCGATGGCGAGCCATGCGACCACCAGCACCACGGGAACCAGCCAGCGCAGCCAAAAGGGGACACGGGTGGAGTCTTGCCGGCTGTGTTTCATGGCGTCCTTCTCGGGGTGGCGGTGCGGAGTAGACTTTAGTAAATCATAGATTATCTCCATCATCGATATAAGTGACAGTCTAGAAAGATTTTGACGTTGAAGGCTGAAGGGCTGGAGTAAACTCCGGAAGGCGCTAACCGCGCAGGCCTCCCGGGGCGCCGAGCAGGAAGGGTGCAATGTCAACTGAGATGCCGGCAATCCCTGACGCCGCCGGTCCCCCACCGCTGGTCAGCTTGCTTCAGGAGTTCAGCCTCGAAGCCAACCGCTACGCGGACTCGGCAGGCGCCCGGAACGACATGCACCGCACCGACCTCAACGCGTTGTCCGTGATCATGCAGCACACCGCGAGGAACCAGGTCGTGACACCGGGCGTGCTGCGCAAGGAACTCCATCTCAGCTCGCCCGCCACCACGGCCCTGATCGACCGGCTGGACAAATCCGGACACGTAGTCCGTGAACGGCAGGGAACGGACCGCCGGCAGGTCCAGCTCCGGATGACCCCCAAGGCGTACCGCGACGGCGGCGCCATGTTCCTGCCGCTCGCCCGGCACATGGGGGCCGCCATGGAGGAGTTCACCCCGGCCGAGCTGGAAATCGCCACCCGGTTCCTGCACGCCATGATCGATGCCACGGTCCGCGCGGGCGAGGAAGCCGCCGCCGCCCCGGCTGACCCCCAATAGAGGGCGTTTGACGGGACCAAACGGCAACAAGTGCCCGTTGGTTGGGCCCGTCCCGGGCGCGGGAGGCGTAGGTTTTCCTTATGAGTGCCGAGCAGCCCGACGATGTCTACACCCACGGCCACCACGAATCGGTGGTCCGCGCGCACGCCTCCCGGACCGCGGAGAACTCCGCGGCGTTCGTCCTCCCGCATTTGACCCCCGGGGTTTCGGTGCTCGACGTCGGTTGCGGACCCGGCAGCATTACGTGCGATTTCGCCGCGCTCGTCGCCCCCGGGGAGGTGACCGGCCTTGACCGCTCCACCGAGGTCATCGCACAGGCCGGCAGCTTGGCCGCGGAGCGCGGGGTGGCCAACGTCCGCTTTGTCGCCGGCAACCTCTACGATCTCGACTTTCCGAACGAGACCTTCGACGTCGTCCACGCCCACCAGGTGCTGCAGCACCTCACCGATCCGGTAGCCGCCCTCCGGGAAATGCGCCGGGTGGCCAAGGCGGGCGGAATCGTGGCCATCCGCGACGCCGACTTCCACGGCATGAGCTGGTACCCCGAAGTCCCCGAGCTGGACGAGTGGATGGACCTCTACCAGCGGATCGCTCGCCGGAACGGCGCCGAGCCCGACGCCGGGCGGCGGCTTGTGTCCTGGGCGCAGGCCGCCGGGTTCACGGACGTCGCGCCGTCCAGCAGCAACTGGCTTTACGCGACCGGGCAGCAGCGGCGCTGGCAGGCCCGGGTCTGGGGCGAGCGCGTGCTGCATTCGGCCTTCGCGGACCAGGCGCTTGAGTACGGTTTCGCCACCGCCGCGGATCTGGCCCGGATTTCCGCGGGCTGGCACCGCTGGGGTTCCACGGACGACGGGTGGTTCCTGATCCCCAATGGCGAAGTGATCGCCCGGGCCTGAGCGACAAAGCAGGTTCACGTCAGCCATTCCGCGCTTTCCAAACTCCCGCTAGGGTGCATTCAAAGACCCAGCAGCGAGGAGAAACCATGCGCAAGGTGACGGCCGGCCTGTTCAGTTCCGTGGACGGGGTGGTTGAGGACCCGTTCCGATGGCAGTTCGACAGCTTCGACGAGGAGCTGGGGGCCGGGATGGGCGAGATGATGGGCCGGATCGACACCGGGCTCCTCGGCCGTGTCGGGTACCAGCAATGGGCAGAGTACTGGCCGAACGCCCAAGCCGACGCCGACTTCGCCGGGTTCATCAACCCACTGCCCAAGTTTGTAGCGTCCCGGACCCTGACCGGTGACCTCGGATGGCAGAACTCCCGGCTGATCGAGGGCCCGCTGGAGGACTTCGTCGCGGACCTGAAACAGGGCGCCGGCGGCGACATCGGGATCTTCAGCAGCATTTCGCTGGTCCGCCAACTGTTGTTCGCGGGCCTGCTGGACAGCCTGATGCTGATCGTCCATCCGGTGATCGCAGGCAGCGGCCGGCGGCTCTTCAGCGACGGAGATCCGCTGACCCGGCTTGAGCTGCAGTCGTCCCAGCAGACCAGCAAAGGCAACATGATTCTCAGCTACGGCCTCCGCCAGGCCTGACCGGGCCCCGTCGGCGGCTGGCCGGGGTGCCGGCCGCGTCATCGAACCGGCGGCCCCCGCGGGAAACGTAAACTTGGTAGGTGCAACTTTCCCTTTGGCTGGCCCTGGCCGGCGCCGGCGTCCTGATCAGCTTCACGCCGGGCGCGGGCGCCATCAACACCATGAGCAACTCCCTGAACTCCGGCTTCCGGCGTTCCATCTGGGGCATCCTTGGCCAGCAGGCAGCCCTGGTGGTGCACATCCTGATCGTGGCCCTCGGCGTCGGGGTGCTGGTGGCGAGCTCGCCGCTGGCCTTCAACATCATCCGGTACGCCGGAGCCGCCTACCTCGTCTACCTGGGCATCCAGCAGTTCCGGCACAAACCCGACCTGGACCAGGAGAAGGCCGACGCACTGCGCAACGAGCCGGCGCTCTCAATGTTCCGGCGCGGCTTGTGGGTCAACCTGCTCAACCCCAAGGCGATCGTCTTCTTCCTCGCCTTCATGCCGCAATTCATCCGGCCGGACCAGCCGCTCCTGCCGCAGTACCTGGTCCTGTCTGCCACTGTGATCGTGATCGACATCCTGGTCATGTGGTTCTTCTTCGCGGCGGCCGCCAAGAGCTTCCAGCGCTTCACCCACGACGCCCGCGGGCAGCGGATCCTGAACCGGACCTTCGGGGTGCTGTTCATGGCCGTCGGCGTGCTGCTGGCGCTGATCCACTAGTCCGGGCGGACACACGGGGCCGCAAGTGTACGTTCGCGCCACCCGCCCGGGCCGCTACTGTCCGTTCGCGGGCGTCAGCTTCCGCAGATCGGCTTTCCGGATCTTGCCGCTGGCGGTGCGCGGCATCTCCTCCACGAACACCACCGATTTGGGGATCTTGTACCGGGCCAGCCTGCCTTCCAGGTGGCCGCGCAGCTCCTCTTCGGTGAGCCGGGCGCCGTCGCGCAGCAGCACCACGGCTCGCGGCACCTCGCCCCACTTCTCGTCCGGCACGCCAATCACCGCGACGCTGCCGACGGCGTCGAGTTCGGCGATCACTTGTTCCACTTCGGCCGGGTAGATGTTTTCCCCGCCGGAGATGATCATGTCCTTGAGCCGGTCGGAGATGAACACGAAGCCGTCCGGGTCCTTGTAGCCCATGTCGCCGGATTTGAACCAGCCGTCAGGGGTGGACGAATCGGCCGAGGCCTCCGGCCGGTTCCAGTATTCGCGGATCACGTTGGGGCCCTTGATCTGGATTTCCCCCACGGTTCCGGGCGCGGCCGGGCCGGCGTCCGGGTCCATGGGATCGGCCACCCGGACATCCGTGAAGAAATGTGGCAGGCCGGAGGATCCGGCCTTTTCCCGGGACCGTGCGGCGGGCAGGGTGGTGGCCCCCGGGGCCGTTTCGGTCATGCCATAGCCGTTGGAGAACCGCAGGCCCCGGCGTTCGTAGGCGTCCAGGACCCGCATGGGCACCGCGGAGCCGCCGCAGGTCAGCTTGTTCAGCGAACTGAGGTCGGTCGAGTCCCAGTCCGGGTGCTCGCACAGCATCTGGTAGGTGGTGGGGACCCCGCTGATGGTGGTCGCGCGGTGCTGCTGGATCAGCGCCAGCGTCCGGCGGGGATCAAACTTGGGTTCCAGGACCACGGTGCCGCCCTTCAGCAGCGTGGGCAGGACGCCCATGTCCAGCGATGCCACGTGGAACATCGGGGAGATCATCAGCGCCACATCGGTGGAGGAGAAATCGAAATCCACCAGCACGTTGATGCAGTTCCAGGTGACGTTGCCGTGGGTCAGCAGCGCGCCCTTGGGGTTGCCCGTGGTTCCCGAGGTGTAGAGGATCATGGCGCCGTCGTCGAGGCCCACGGGCTCGTCCGGCGCGGTCGGGGAGCCGGACGCCACCACGTCTTCGAAGGACTCCACGGCGCGGGGACCGGCACCGGTACGGGGAGCGGTGCCGGTCACTGCCGTGCCGGGCGCCGGCGAGTCGTCGACGACGACGCGGGCAAGCACCGCGGTGTCGGCGGAGCCTCGCTCCGCCAGTCCGGCGAGCGTGGCCGCGTGGACCAGCAGCACGGCGCCGCTGTCCCGGAGCTGGAACTGGACCTCAGGCGGAGCCAGACGGGTGTTGAGCGGCACGAAGACCGCACCGATGAGGCCGGCGGCAAAGAGGGTCTCCAGGAAGGACGGATCGTTCTCGCCGAGGTACGCCACCCTGTCGCCCCGGCCCACCCCGCGGTCCCGGAAGGCGTTCGCGAGGCGGACGGAACGCTCCGCGAGCTGTTCGTAGCTGAGCTCCCGCGTTCCGGCGATGACGGCGGTCTTCGGACCCGACTTCGGGCTGCGCCGTTGCAGCCACGAACCGATGCCAAGATTCTCCACGGCAAATCCTTTCTAGTTAGACGGTAATGCCTGCAGGGTCGGCTAGGGCCGGACGGCTTCCAGATCGTTGTTCTTCGGTTCCCGGGTCAGCAGGATGAACACGATCGACACGACAGACATGACGGCGAGGTACCACACCACGGACGAGGTGTCCTGCCCGGAATCCTTGAAGATCTGCGCCACGATCCCCGGCGTAAAGCCCGCCCCGAGCAGGGTGGCCAGCTGGTAGCCCAGCGAGGCTCCCGTGTAGCGCGAGGTGGTGCCGAACTGTTCGGAGACGAAGGCCGCGAGCGGGCCGAACAATGTGGAGTGGATCATCAGGCCGACCGCGAATGCCACGAAGATGAGCCCGATGTTGTTCGAGGACAGCAGTTGGAACATCGGGACGAGGTACACGATGAACAGGACCAGGCCGCCGATCATCACGGGCCGCCGGCCCAGTTTGTCGGAAAGCCGGCCGCCCATGACCACAAAGATGATGGAAACGAACGAGGCCGCCGCGAACGCGTACAGCACACCCTGACGGTCGGCGCCCTTGGACACCGCATAGGTTACGGAGAACGTTGCCAGCACCACCTGCAGCGCGAATCCGGCCGCCCCGGCCAGCATCGTGAAGATGAGGGTCTTGGGCCGACGCAGGACCTGCAGCAGCGGGATCTCGCGGCGCTCGGCGGCACCCAGCTCGGCCTGCTCGGCTGCCTCCTGCTCCAGCGCGGCCTTGAAGATCGGGCTTTCCGAGACCTTGAGCCGGACAAACATGCCCACGGCCAGCAGGACGAAGGAGAGCAGGAACGGCACCCGCCAACCTCAGGCCAGGAACTGCGCGTTCGGCAGGGCGGAGAAGGCGCCCATCACGAGCGTGCCGAGCACCGCACCGGTGGGGGCCCCGGCGTTGACGAACGACGCCGCGAAGCCGCGCTTGCCGGACTCCGAGTGCTCCAACGCCATCAGGGCGGCGCCGCCCCATTCACCGCCGACGGCGATGCCCTGGAAGACGCGGAGGATCACCAGCATGACGGCTCCCCACGGACCGGCCACCGAGGCGTCCGGAACCAGCCCGATCAGCGTGGAGGCGATGCCCATCACCAGCATCGAGACGATCAGCATGCCCTTGCGCCCAAGTTTGTCACCGAAGTGGCCGAAGATCACGCCGCCCAGGGGCCGCGCGACGTAGCCCGCGGCAAAGGTGCCGTAGGCGGCGACAACGCCCACCCAGTCATCCATGCCGGAGAAAAAGACCTTGGGGAAGACCACCGCGGCCGCCGTGGCGTAGAGCAGGAAGTCGTAGTACTCAATGGTGCTGCCGAGGTAGCTCGAGGCGATGACAGTCCGGGCCTCCCGGCGGCGCGTGCCCGCGTCCATGGACTGCAGCTGCGTAATTTGGGACATCGTTGTTCCTTGGGGCAGTGGGCGGTGGGGGCTTACTTGTAGAAGCGCGCGAGGAACTCGGCGACGACGGCGGGCCGTTCCTGGCCTTCGATCTCGATGGTGTTGGAGACCTTGATCTGGGCCCCGCCCTTGACCTCGGTCACCTCGGCGATCGTGGCGCGCATCCGGATTCGCGAACCCACCTTGACCGGGGAGGTGAAGCGGACCTTGTCCAGGCCGTAGTTGACCTTGGTGGTGACGCCTTCGACGTCGAACAACTCGCCCCAGAACGGGATGATCAGCGAGAGGGTGAGGAAGCCGTGCGCGATCGGGGCGCCGAAGGGCCCGTCCTTGGCGCGCTCCGGGTCCACGTGGATCCACTGGTCATCGCCGGTGGCGTCGGCGAATTTGTTGATTTGTTCCTGGGTGATTTCGCGGTATTCGGTGGCGCCGAGGTCGGTGCCGGCGAGGGTGAGCAGTTTGTCGAAGTCGACGACGAGGTTGGGCATCTTTGGCTCCTGGTGTAGGTGGGTGGAACGACGGCGGGATCCGGCTGGGCGGACCCGCCTGAAGGATCAGTAGTCAACGAGCGGTAGGTGGTGGCTCAGCGGGTGAAGGCGCTGTGGCCGGTGAGGGCGCGGCCGATGATCAGGGCGTTGATTTCGTGCGTGCCCTCGTAGGAATAGACGGCCTCGGCGTCGGCATGGAACCGGGCGACGTCGGTCTCGAGCGTGATGCCGTTGCCGCCCACCACTTCCCGGGCGAGCGCCACGGTCTCGCGCATCAGCAGGGAGGTCTGCATCTTGGCCAGGGCCGAATCCTGGTCCCGGTAGATGCCTTTTGCCTGTTGCTCGGTCAGCCTGACCACGAGGGACAGGGCCGAGGTGACATTGCCGAGCATCCGGGCGAGCTTCTCCTGCACCAGCTGGAAGGACCCCAGCGACCGGCCGAACTGCTCCCGCTGCGTGACGTAGCGGCAGGCGGCCTCGAACGCGCCGGCGGCCATGCCGGTGGCGATCCAGGCAACGTCGGAGCGCATGGCCCGCAGCATCGCGGACACGTCGCGGAAGGAGTTGACGTTGTGCAGCCGCATCGACTCCGGGACGCGGACGTCCTCGAGGGTGATGTGCGCGTTCTGCATCATCCGCAGGGCGGTCTTGCCGTGGATCTTTTCCAGGGTCACGCCGGCGGCCCCGCGGTCCACGAGGAACGCCTTGACCTGCCCGTCGGCCTCGTCGCGGGCGAACACGGCCAGCACGTCGGCCGTGGCCGCTCCCCCGATCCAGCGCTTGGCGCCGTTGATGACCCAACCGTCGCCGTCGCGGCGGGCGCTGGTGGAAAGCCCGCCGGCGATGTCCGACCCGGATTCCGGTTCGGTCAGCGAAAAGACTCCCTTGAGCGAGAAATCGAGGACCTTGGGCATCCATTCAGCCTGCTGCTCGGCAGAGGCGCCGACCCGGATGGCGGTGCGGAACAGCCCGGCCTGGGCCGTGTAGAAGGTGGCCAGCGACGCGTCCGTGCGGGCGAGTTCGAAGATCCGGAAGCCGTGGTAGATGCCCCGGGCGGCTGTTCGTCCTGCCCCCGGGGCGCCGGTCAGTTCCGCCGGCTCCATCAGGTCCAGGTCGATCAGCGGCCGGGCGAGCTGGTCCGGAAACTCGCCGCGCTCCCAGTAGTCGGCGAGCAGCGGCCGGGCCTGCTCGTCCAGGAAGGTGCGCAGCCGGCCCAGGACGCGGCGTTCGGCGTCGGTGAGCAGGGATTCGGCGTCGTAAAAGTCGCAGACCCCGTAAAGCCGCTCCTGCGCGGCGGCGACGTCCGTGTCAACGCTCATCTCAGCCCTCCAGCCCGAGCAGGCGGACGGCGTTGTCCTTGAGGATCTTGGGGCGGACCGTGTCCTTAAGCGGCAGGTCCGCGAAGGCACCCCGCCATTTCTGCGGTGTGATCAGTGGGAAGTCGGTGCCGAACAGCACCTTGTCCTGCAGCACCGAGTTGGCCATCCGGACCAGCGACTCAGGGAAGTACTTCGGCGACCAGCCGGAAAGGTCAATGAACACGTTGGCCTTGTGGGTGGCGATCGAGTTGGCCTCGTCCTGCCACGGCACCGAGGGGTGCGCCATGATGATCTGCAGCTCCGGAAAGTCCGCGGCGACGGCGTCGAGCAGGAGCGGGTTGGAGTAGGCGAGCTTGATCCCGTACCCGCCGGGCAGTCCCGCACCCATGCCGTTCTGGCCGGTGTGGAAGATCGCCGGCAGGCCCAGTTCCTGGAGGGCTTCCCAGAGCGGATAGAACTGCTCGTTCGAGGGGTCGAAGCCCTGCAGGCTGGGGTGGAACTTGAAGCCGCGGGCGCCCAGGTCCACGGCCTGGTGCTTGGCGCCCTGGATGGCCTCGGTGCCGGTGCGCGGGTCGACGCTGCCGAACGGAATCAGCACATCGTTGTTCCGGGCAGCCCCGGCGATGAGCTCGGGGATGCTGTTGGGTTCGTGCTTGAGCTGGGTGCGGGCGTCCACCGTGAAGACGACGGCGGCCATGTTCAGTTCGCGGTAGATCTCCGCGATCCGGTCCAGTGACGGCGTCCGCTCCGTGGCTTTGAAGTACTTGGCGGAGGCCTCGGTGAGCGTCTCCGGCAGGGAGCCGTGGCCGTGGCCGTCCACCTCGAGGTGGACGTGCATATCGATCGCATCGAGCTTTGCGGCATCGATGCCGAGTTCGTAGCGTGCGGCCGTCATGTCAGCGGGCCTCTGCGGGTTCCGGCTTCAGTTCCTCGGGCAGCGGCAGGAACTCCTCCCCCACGCTCTGCAGTTTGTCGCCGAAGAGCGCGCCGAAGTTGTCGACCAGGTCCTGGTAGCCCCAGCCGCCCTCGCGGTACTCGGTGGCCGCTGCCTCGGGATGGGTCCAGAGCTGCAGGCGGTCCCCGCCGGCGCCGATGGCCTGGCCGGTAACGCCGGCGGCGGCGTCGGAGGCCAGGAACGCAACCAGCCCGGCGACGTCGTCGGCGGTGCCGAAACCGAGCTCGTGGCGGAAGAAGGACGGCATGGCCTCGCCGCGGTCGTCGGCCTCGACGGCCTTCTGGAAGTACGGGACGGTCTTGGTCATCGCCGTGGCGGCCACCGGGATCACGGCGTTGGCAGTGACCCCCGCCTTCTTCATCTCCAGCGCCCAGGTCCGGACCATGCCGACGATTCCGGCCTTGGCCGCGGCATAGTTGGTCTGGCCGAAGTTGCCGCGCTGGCCGGTCGGCGAGCCGATGGTGATGATGCGGCCGGGGATGCCGTTCTCCTTGAAGTAGCCGAACGCCTCCCGGGCGCAGGTGAAGGTGCCGCGCAGGTGTACGTTGATGACCGCGTCGAAGTCGTCGTCCGTCATCTTTAGCAGGCTCTTGTCCCGCAGGATTCCGGCGTTCGTGACCATGATGTCCAGCCGGCCGAATTCCGTCACGGCCGCCTGCACCAGCTGCTTGGCGACCTCGGAGCTGCCCACCGGGGCGACGACTGCCGCAGCCCGCCCGCCGTCGGACTCGATAATCCGGACCGCTTCTTCGGCGACGGCCGCGTCCACATCGTTGATCACGACGGCGGCGCCCTGCCGGGCCAGCTCCCGGGCGTAGGCCAGGCCCAGGCCGCGGCCGCTTCCCGTGACGATTGCTACTTTTCCTGCGAGGCTCATCGCTGCTCCTTTGCTAGCTGCCGTGTGCATCCCGCCCGGAGGCATGGGATGCTGGTCTGCATCCCATGAAAGTATGGATAATTGAAAATGTCAATGATTTATTTTGTGGACTATTGGAGCGGGCATGGCGACCGAAGTAGACGAGGCACCGGAAACCCGGCCGGCAGACAAGCTCATGGCGGCGTCGATCAGCCTGGATGCGGGCTTCCTGCTGGCGAAGCTGCATGCCGCCGGCTCCGTCCTCAACAACCGCGCGCTGGCCGCGTTCGGACTGAAGGAGCGCTCCTATTCGGTCCTGGCCCTGGCCAACAGCGAACTGGACCCCACGCAGCGCGAGATGGCGGAGTTCCTGAGCCTCGATCCCAGCCAGATCGTGGCCCTGATCGATGAGCTGGAGCAGCGCGGCCTGGTGGTCAGGGCTCCCGGCAAGCAGGACCGCCGCGCCAAGATTGTGTCCGCCACCGCGGAGGGAGCCGCCGTGTTCCGCCGGGCCGAGGCCGCCGCGCGGGTGGCGGAGGCCGAAGCCCTCGCCGACCTCAGCGATGCGGAGGTCGGCGACCTGAAGGCCCTGCTGCGCAAGGCACTTTGGAGCCGGGCCGCCTGAGGTTCGGCACAACGCCGGCCCGACCGCACTTGACGGTATGCGATAGCTATATGACACAACTTGTCATATAGCTGCCGCGGCGGGTAGCCAAGAGGCCGTCGGATCGGCCATGCTTAGTCATGACCTCAACGCCGAGCCGGTACCGGATCATCACGGTCTGCACCGGAAACATTTGCCGGTCCCCGATGGCCGAATTGATGCTGGCCGAGGCCCTGGCCGCAGCCCAGATGACCGGCGTCGACGTCGACTCGGCAGGGATCACCGCGTACGAGGTGGGCCGCCCGATTGATCCCCGCGCCGCGCGGAAGCTTTCGGCCCACAACATCTCCTCCGAGCTGCACGTCGCGCGCGAGTGGCGCAGCGAATGGTTCCAGTCCCGCGAACTGGTCCTGGCCCTGGACGTGGACCACTACGGCTGGCTCCGCCAGGCCGCCCCGGACCAGGCCTCGCTGGCGAAGATCCGGATGCTGCGCAGCTTTGATCCCGCCGTGGCGGGCAGGGATCCGCTGGACCAGGGTATCGAGGACCCCTGGTACGGCGGGCACACCGACTTTGACACCACCTGGGAGCTGATCCACGCCGCGATCCCCGGGATCCTCGAACACGTCCGCGCCGCGCGTCGGCCGGCCGGCTCAGGACGCCAGGACCGGGCGCAGCCGGACGGCACAGGACAGCGGGTACGCTCTAGTTCATGAGCCGCGCACCCGTCATCATCGCCATCGACGGACGCTCCGGCGCAGGGAAGACCACCCTGGCCATCGAGCTCGCGGCCCGGCTCCGGGAGCACCACAAGGTCTCGCTCTTCCATCTCGAGGACATCTACCCCGGCTGGAACGGCCTGGCCGCTGGCATCGACCGCTACGCCGCCACCGTGCTCGCCCCGCTGCGCCGCGGCGAACCGGCCCGCTGGGTCAGCTGGGACTGGGAACGGCACTACGACGGCGCCACCCGCGTCACCGCGCCGGCTGAAATCGTCCTGGTCGAGGGCGTGGGCGCCGCCGCCGCGGCCGCGGCACCCTTCCTCGACGCCGTGGTCTGGGCCGATTCCCCCGAGCAGGACCGCCGCACCCGGGCGCTCGCCCGCGACGGCGCAAACTACGAACCCTACTGGGAGCAGTGGGCCGGCCAGGAAGACGAGTGGCTGGCCGGCGACGACGTTCCTTCCCGCGCCGACGTGCGGGTGCTCAACCTCGCCGACGGCGCTGCTCCGGCCGAGGTGCTGCAGGCCCTCCAGTACCTTCCGGTCCTGTCCCCGGCGCTGCTTCCCGAGCTTGCGGACCGCCGCGGGTTCCAGCTGAAGACCGAGCGGATCGATGCCGCCCCGGATGCCGCCCGGCTCTTCGAAACGCTCTACGGCAGCTCGCCGAACGCGGTGTGGCTGGATTCCTCGCTCGCCGAGGGAACCGGAGAAGGCCGGCGCGGCCAAGGTCCAGGCGGCGAGGCTGCTGAACGCAGCCGCTTCAGCATCCTGGCGGACGACGGCGGCAGCCACGGCCAGTCGGTCCGGCACCGGTCCGGCCGGACCTGGGTGCGCGTGGGCAATGCCACCGTGCAGACCGAGGGAGGATTTTTCCGCTGGCTCGACGGGGTCTGGGGCCGCCGCGCCCTGGGCGCGCCGGAGGAGTACCCGTGCGAGTTCACGCTCGGCTGGCTGGGCTACCTCGGCTACGAGCTCAAGCGTGAGACGGGCGGCAGCAACGTCACCGCTGCCGCTCCGGATGCCGGCATGATATTCGCCGGCCGCGCCGTGGTCCTGGATCACCGGGAGCGCACCGTGTGGCTGCTCGCGCTCGACTCCGCGGACGCGGGGGACTGGCTCGCCGCGGCCCGCGCAGCGGTCACGGCCGCGGAAGGCGGCGGCGCCGTGCGCTCCGACGGGACCGCACCAGCCCTGGCTTTCCGCGCCAGGGACACCGAAGCGGAGTACAAGGCCAAGATCGCCGCGGCGCAGCACGAAATCACCGAGGGCAATAGCTACGAGGTCTGCCTCACCACGGCGTTGACGGCCACCGTGCCCGCCGGGGAACTCGATCCGTGGCAGGCCTATCTGGCGCTGCGCCGGCGCAACCCGGCGCCGTTTGCGAGCTTCCTGCGCCTCGCCGAACTCACCGTGGCCAGCACCTCGCCGGAGCGCTTCCTCCGGATCGACGCTGACGGCGCCATGCGGGCCGAGCCGATCAAGGGTACCCGGCGCCGGGAGAACGAGGCCGCCCGGGACGAACTGCTGCGCCGGGAGCTGGAATCCTCGCCCAAGGACCGGGCCGAAAACATCATGATTGTGGACCTGCTGCGCAACGACCTCAGCCACTTCGCGGTGCCCGGTTCCGTATCCGTCAGCCGTCTCTGCGCGGTCGAAAGCTACGCCACGGTCCACCAGATGGTCAGCACCATCGACGCACAGCTCCGTCCCGGCATGCCGCGGGCCGAGGCCGTGGCGGCCTGCTTCCCGGCCGGCTCCATGACCGGTGCGCCCAAGGTCAGCACCATGGCCATCCTGGACCGGCTCGAGGCGGCCCCGCGGGGCGTCTATTCCGGGGCGATCGGCTACTTTTCGCTCAGCGGCGCCACCGACCTCGCGGTGGCCATCCGGACCTTGGTGGTGGGCCCGGGGCCGGGCCACAGCAGCGCGGTGAGCCTCGGTGTCGGCGGCGCCATCACCGCGGATTCCTCGCCCCAGGAAGAATATGAGGAGATCCGGACCAAGGCCTTTGGCGTGCTCTCGACGCTCGGCGCCGGCTTCCCGCTGGACTAGCTGCGGTCCAGGACAACAACGGGCACGGGCCCGCTACCGCACTGTACCTACTGCAACGTGGAGGTGAGCCGGGCGACGTTGTCCACGTACTTGACTCCCATGGGCCGCTTCATCCAGTCCTCGAGCGTCAGCTCCCGCGAGATGTCCCGGTACGTGTCCTCCACGGCGCTGATCCGCCGCACGATGTCCTCGCCCAGGAGCATCACCGAGACCTCGAGGTTCAGCGAGAAGGAGCGCATGTCCATGTTGCTGGAACCCAGTACGGCCACCTCGTGGTCGATCGTAAAGTGCTTGGCGTGCAGTACGAACGGGGCCTTGTAGAGGTAGATCCGCACCCCGGCCTCCAGCAGCGCCTCGTAGTAGGACTGCTGGGCGTGATGGACCAGGAACTGGTCGCCCTTCTCCGAGACGAAGAGTTCGACGTCGACGCCG
Organism: Arthrobacter sp. SD1074B; assembly: GCF_056780195.1. NCBI lineage: Bacteria > Bacillati > Actinomycetota > Actinomycetes > Micrococcales > Micrococcaceae > Arthrobacter > Arthrobacter sp. SD1074B. The sequence continues at coordinate 3,644,799 of NZ_JBRAZT010000001.1, forward strand.
CGCTGCGCCGCCGTCGTCACCGCGTACAGCAGCGAATCGTCGGGGACAAAGTACGGGCTGCAGATGGAGATCTTGCGCTGCGCCGAGTAAATCAGCGTGTTGAAGAGGCGCAGGTTGTTTTCGGTAATGAAGCCGGGACCGCTGGGCACCACCTGGGCGGTAGTGTTGCCGGCGTGCAGTTCGGGCCGGTGCGCGAGCTGGTGCTCCAGGGATTCGTCGGTCTCGCTGAGCCAGTCGGTGGCGAAGACCACGTTGAGGGTGGTGACGATGGGCCCGCGCAGGCAGGCCATCAGCTCGACCCATTCCCGGCCGATCTTGCGGTGCCGCGGGTTGTTGTAGGAGGGCTCGATCAGGTTCTGCGAACCGGTGAAGGCGACTTCGCCGTCGATCACCATGATCTTGCGGTGGTTCCGCAGGTCCGGGCGGCGCCACTGGCCGTGCACCGGCCGCAGCGGCAGCATCGGCCGCCAGCGGATCTTGCTGGCCTTGAGCCGGGTGATGAGCTTGCTGTAGCCCTTGATCCGCAGGGTCCCAAGGTGGTCGAACAGCAGGCGGACTTCGACGCCGCGCTCGGCGGCCTCTTCCATCGCGGTCAGCAGGTCGTCCGTGATGTGGTCCGAGCTGAGGATGTAGAACTCGGCGTTGATAAAAGACTCGGCTTCGCGGACGGCGGCCGCCATCGCCTTAATTGAGTCCGGGTAGCCCGGCAGGAGCTCCACGTGGTTGCCGTCCACCATGGGCAGCGAGCCGAGAGTTTTGTTCAGTTCCGCCGCAGAGGACACCCATTGCGGGCCCTCATAGCGGCTTTCCAGCATGGCCAGTTCGGAGGTGCCTGCGCGGACGCGGGTGTTCACCGCGTCCTGCTGCGCCCGGCGTTTGCGGGAGAGCCGGAAGTTGCCGAAGAGCAGGAAGAGGATCAGGCCCACGGCCGGGACGAAGAAGATGATCAGGAGCCACGCCATGGCGGTGGTGGGACGGCGGTTCCCGGGGATGATGCCAAGGGCAAGGACGCGGATGCCGAGGTCGACGACGGTCAGGATCAGGATCATCCAGGATGGAAGCGATTCCGCCAGCGAAAATGGCCACAGCACAGGCGAACCCCTCAAGCTCCAGACCCGCGGAACAGTTCCGGAACGGGTAACGGTCAAATCCTATCCCGTCAACTCCCGCACTAAGCTGAAGGCATGACTACCCCCGCTTCTGACCCGGCCCGCCCGACGGTGCTGGTGTTCCTCGATCCCGCGTTTGAAAACGGCCGCATCACCGACTCGTCCAAGCCGCAGCTGATGGCCACGGACCAGGGCGCGACGCGTGGCGACGGCGTTTTCGAGTCGTTACTGGTGGTGGGGGGCCGGCCGCGCAAACTGCAGGCCCACCTGAGCCGGCTGGCCGGCTCCGCCTGCGCCCTGGAGCTGGCCATCCCGGCCGAGGACGCCTGGCGCCGCGCGATCGAGACGGCCATCGGGGAATTCCGCGGCGCGGCTGGCAGGGCCGGCGAAGCGGGCGCGGCTGACGAGATGGTGGTGAAACTGCTCGCCACCCGGGGCGTCGAGGGCGCCGCCACACCGACGTGCTGGGTGCAGGCCTCGCCGCCGCCCGCGGCCGGCCGGCTGCAGCGCGAAACCGGCATCGACGTGATCCTGCTGGACCGCGGCTACGACAGCGAGGTGGGCGAACGCGCCCCGTGGCTGCTGCTGGGCGCGAAGACACTCTCCTACGCGGTCAACATGGCGGCGCTCCGGTATGCCCACCACCAGGGCGCGGACGACGTCATCTTCACCTCCGCCGACGGCCGGGTCCTGGAGGGCCCGACGTCGACCGTGCTGCTGGCGCACCTGGAAACCACCGACGACGGCGCCGGCGGGGTACGGACCGTGCGCCGGCTGATCACCCCGCAGCTGGACAGCGGAATCCTGCCCGGCACCTCACAGGGCGCCTTGTTCACCGCGGCGAAGGCGGCCGGGTGGGAGCTGGGCTACGGTCCCCTGGTCCCCGCGGACCTGTACGACGCCGACGCCGTCTGGCTCATCTCGAGCATCCGGCTCCTCGCACCGGTGAACCACATCGACGGCAAGGAGATCGGCACCCCCGAACTGCGGCGGCAGCTCACGGCGGAGCTCAACGAGCTTTTCGCCACGATCGAGTAGGGGCGCAACTCAGTTCCGGGTACTTGAGCGACGGAACCGGTCCCCCGCGGTGGTCGCTGACGTATCGGCGCATGCCAAGTCACGCGGAGCGAAGGCCACCCGGTAACCGGCGCGGCGCACCCGCCTGGTCAGTTCAAGATCTCCGCCCCACAGGTCGTGCGGGACAGGACCGATTTCCTCCAACACAGTCCGGGATACCGCTCTGATGTTGCCGGCGCGGCCTGGCAGGCAGGCGCTCACGGCAACGGCTCTCCGGAGCAGCCCGGCACCGCGGCCCAAGGAGGCTAGTATCCGGGGCCGCTTCGGGTTCAACGTGGCTGGCCGGGCGTCGCCGAAGACCGCGCCGGTACGTTCGTCCGCGAAGCCCTGGAGCACCCGTTTGACGGTGTTCCGGGAAAGGACCAGGTCCGCATCCATGAACATCACGATCTCGCCTGCCGCGTGCCGTAAGCCCAGAGTCAGGGCGGCGCCCCTGCCCAGGTTGGCCTGGCTGAGAACTTTGATTCGAAGATCGGCTGCGGCCACGCCCTTCATCAATTCGAACGTGTTGTCGGCCGAGCCGTCGTCGACCAGCACCACTTCGTACCGGTCGTAGCTGGTGAGCTGGATGGACCGCACACAGTTCTCTATGCGGGTCGCCTCGTTGAAGGCCGGCACAATGATCGACACGGTCGGCCACATGTCCAGCAGGGTTGGCACCCCGCGACGGCGGCGCATGGCAGCGCGGACCTCATACCAGGACATTGCTGTGCGCCCTTGGAAACTGGCGGAAGGATGCCGGGTTGAACGATGGCAGGGCAAAAGCCCCTAAAACGGCGTCGAGCATTTCCGGGGCGAGCCCGCTGTTCCTGCCGAACCGGGCGGTCACGCCGAGCACCACCGGCGTCCCGTCGGCGCGCCGCCGGACATCGACGTCAACCGGGCCGGTCAGCCCAAGCGCGCGGACAGCGGCCATGGCCACATTGCCCACGTCCACGTCCTCGCCGGTTCCGACCCGACGGGCGGCCGCCGCGTTTCCTGCCTTCCCCCCGGCCAGTGCGGTTTTTTCGACCACGACGACGAACGGGGCGGCCGCGTTCTGCACCGGGGTGCCGAAGACCATCGGGCCGTAAGCGGTTCCCGGGATGAATTCCTGCACGATCTGGCCTTCCGGCAGCCGGTGCCAGTCGACCGCGGCGCCTCCGTCGACAACAGACACGCCGCTGCCGCCGCAGGAGACCCGTGGGCGGACGACTACCGGTCCACCAAGGGCTTCCATGGCGGCCTCAGGGCCGGAGAAATCCCGGGGGACCCCGAACCGCGGGACGGCCACCCCGGCCGATTGCAGCCGCCATGCGGTAAAGAGCCTGTCGTGGGCGAGGGCCACCGGTCCCGGCTCGCCGATGATGACGCGGACGTCGGGGCCGAAGGCGGGCCGGAAGGCCGCCAGCTGCGGCAGCTCGTCACTCACGGTAGGGATGACAACGTTCACGTCTTCGGCGGCCACCAGCCGGCGGAGCGCCGAGACCAGCTCCGGATCCGAGGCCTCCAGAACGCGGACGGCGGTGATTCCCGACCCTGCCGGCAGTTCGCGGATATCGGTACCCAGTACGGGTATGCCCCGCGCTTTGAGCTGCGCCGCGACGGCCCGTCCGGCAGATCCGCCCGCGCCGGTGACGAGCACGCGGGGCTTCACAAGCGGTCCGTTCCAGTGCCACAGGGAACCGCGCCAGCCGGAAGGGGGGCCAGGAAGGCAAAGATTAAGCCGTGCATCGAGACCATAAGAATCCAGTTCCTTTGTAGACGTGCCGGTGCCACAGTGCAGCGCCGGGCAAATTGCTGGTTATCCCATCGAAAATCTGCTGGCACATCGGTCATGCCCGTCCCAGTCAAGGCGAGGGCGCCAGGGATATCCCGAGTAGGAACTACCCGAATCTGTCCCGCAGGCACTGCGCCGGATGCTCACGAATACTGGGGCTCCTGCCAGCGCTACCCGCTCCCACGCTGTGGCTGGAAACTGCCCGCCACAGCGGCCGCGTGACTTAACATGACGGGGCCGCCGGTGCCGCCAGCGCCGGAAGTGCTACGTTTTTGGGGAGTAATGAGAACCGGCGCCAAGCCCTGACTGGCCGGTCGGCAACCCTCCCTTTCGCGGCGGGGTGCCTCAGGTGAGTACTCGGCATATCGAAATTCGAGCTGCAAGCGTGAAAGTAAGGAGATCCGTCGTGCCCGACGCGTCCGCACCTGCTGTGCCCGCCACAGTCCCCGCCCCGTCCTCCGCCGTCCCCGGACCGGCCGCCGACGGGAGGCTGGCCTACCGCCTGTTCACCGGGCCCGATGACCGCAGCTTCTGCGAACGGGTCTCCGCCGCCCTGGCCGAGGGCTATGTCCTGCACGGCAGCCCCTCGGCGACCTTCAACGGCAGCACCGTGATCGTGGCCCAGGCCGTCGTGCTGCCTGCCGCCATCGCGAGCGCGGACGCCGCCGTCGCCAACGCGGTGGATGAGCTGGACGTCGTCGAGTTCGACGGCGAGGGCCACGCATGAGCTACGCCGGAGACCTGAGCCCGGAGGAGGCATGGGCCAGGCTTGAGGCGGGCGCCGTCCTGGTGGACGTCCGCACCGAGCGCGAATGGGCCCAGATCGGCACCCCGGCCACCCCCACCGCCGCCGGAAAGCGGCAGGACCCCCTGTTCGTCCAGTGGACGTTGGCCGGCGGAGCGCCCAACCCGCACTTCCTGGAACAACTCCAGCAACAGGCGCCGGCGGCCGAGCTCGTCTTCCTGTGCCGCTCCGGCGCCCGCTCGGTCGCCGCCGCGGACGCCGCCGCGGCGGCCGGCTTCACCGCCTACAACGTCCTTGAGGGTTTCGAAGGCGAACCCGGCCCGACCGGCCGCCGGACCATTAATGGCTGGAAGAACCGCGGCCTCCCCCTCCACCCCGGAAAGCACTAAGTGAGCTTCAATCCCGATGCCCAGGGCTGGAGCCCGGACACCCAGGCCGTCCGCGGCGGACTCGACCGCAGCGGGTTCCAGGAGACCACCGAACCGATCTTCCTGAACTCGGGCTTCGTCTATGAATCCGCCGCTGCGGCAGAGCGCGCCTTCACCGGCGAGGACGAACGATTCGTGTATTCGCGCTACGGGAACCCCTCGGTGGCCACCTTCCAGGAACGGCTCCGGCTGCTGGAGGGAACCGAGGCGTGCTTCGCGACGGCGTCCGGCATGTCCGCGGTGTTCACCGCGCTGGGGGCGCTGCTGGGGGCAGGTGACCGCGTGGTCGCCGCCCGCTCGCTCTTCGGATCCTGCTTCGTCATCCTCAACGAGATCCTGCCGCGCTGGGGCGTGGAGACGGTGTTCGTGGACGGCCCCGACCTTGAGCAGTGGCGCTCGGCCCTGGCCGTGCCGACGACGGCCGTGTTCTTCGAGTCGCCGTCGAACCCGATGCAGGAAATCGTCGACATCGCCGCCGTAAGCAAACTGGCGCACGCCGCCGGCGCGACCGTGGTGGTGGACAACGTTTTCGCCACTCCGCTGCTGCAGCGGTGCGGGGAGCTCGGCGCGGACGTGGTTGTGTATTCCGGCACCAAACACATCGACGGCCAGGGGCGGGTGCTCGGTGGCGCGATCCTCGGCACCCGCGAGTTCATTGAGGGCCCGGTCAAGCAGCTCATGCGCCACACCGGCCCCGCCCTGTCCGCCTTCAACGCCTGGGTGCTCAGCAAGGGCCTGGAGACGATGGCGCTGCGGGTGAACCACTCCTCCGCTTCGGCGCTGCGGCTGGCCGAATGGCTGGAGGCCCAGTCCGCCGTCAGCTGGGTCAAGTACCCGTTACTGCCGTCCCACCCGCAGCACGAGCTTGCCGCCAGGCAGATGAAGGCCGGCGGCACCGTCCTGACGTTCGAACTGGCACCCTCGCCCGGCCGCTCGGCCAAGGAGGCCGCCTTCGCACTGCTGGATGCGCTGCGGATCATCGATATCTCCAACAACCTCGGCGATTCGAAGTCCTTGATCACCCATCCGGCCACCACGACGCACCGTGCCATGGGGCCGGACGGCCGGGCCGCGATCGGTCTGAGCGACGGCGTCGTCCGCCTGTCGGTGGGCTTGGAAGACGTCGAGGACCTCATCCGCGACCTCGGTCAGGCACTCAAGCTGGCTTAGCGCCGGCTCGGCTAGTCCCGGCGCACCCGCGAGAGCACGGGGGCCGGGTCCGCCGCCGCCTCGGCCTCCGCCCCGTGCGTTGTGATGCGCACGGCGTGGGCGACGACGGCGGCCAGGCCGGCGCCGTCGAGGGGCGTGTCCAGCCCGGGCGCGCAGAGCGCCTGGCGCTGCAGCTGTGACCCGGTGCCGTTCGCCAGGATCCTGTCCACGCCGCGGCGCGCCAGCTCCAGCTCGCCCTGCTCTTCCAGGACGGGGGCCACAAAGTCCACCAGCGCATGCACCACCTCGGCGGCTGGGGCGGGGCGGAAGCTGCCGAAGTCCAGCAGCTCGCCGCGCAGCCCGCAGTTGCTGGCCTGCCAGGCGGCCATTTTCAGCAGCACCGTCGGAACCGGGGCCGGGTCAACGCCGTCGCGCCACTCCCGGCTGGCGGACTCCACCAGCGCTCGAACCAGCACCGCGATCAGCGCCGCGTCCTCCGCGCGCAGGCAGACATCCGCGACCCTGACCTCCACGGTGGGGTGGTGCCGGGCCAGCCGCGCATCGAAGTAGACCATGCCTTCGTCAAACAGCACCCCGCTCTCCAGCAGCCGCGTGACCACCCGCCGGTACACCGGAAGGCTGCCAAAGATCATGGCGGGACCGGCCGCCGGCCAACGGTTCCAGGCTTGGGTGCGGTAGCTTTCGAAGCCGGTCTCCGCCCCGTTCCAGAACGGCGAATTGGCGCTGAGCGCGATCAACACCGCCAGTTTGTCCCGGATCCGGTCGAGGACGGCCACGCCCTCCTGCGGGGATTCGATGAAGGTGTGGACGTGGAACCCGCAGGTCAGCTGCTCCTGCACGGTAAGGCCGAACCGCTTCTGCATGGTGGCATACCGCGGGTTGGGGGTGGTGTGGGTAGCGGAGGCCAGCGGCGACGTGGCCAGGGCCGCCACCCGGGCGCCGTGCGTCCGCGCAGCCCGGTCCGTGAACGCCCGGGACTGCCGGATCTGCTGGAGCAGCCCGCCGTGGTCCAGGCAGGGCACCGTCTGCGTCTCGATCTGCTCGAGCTTAAGCTCGAAACTGAAACCTGAATCGTCGTGGTACGGATCGCGGCCAGCGTCGGGGGCGGGTGCGGCGTCGGGGACGAGACCGGCGTCGGGGGCCGGCTTCAGCCCGCGCAGCAGCGCGTCGGCCAGCGCCAGCGGCGCCCCGCTGACGGGGTCCACGATCAGCAGTTCCTCCTCGACGCCGAAGGTGCGCATGCAACCATTGTGCGCCAGCACCGCCCCGGGAGCGCTACCCCAAAAGGGTGGTCAGACGACTCAGTCCTGGAAGTATTCGATCCTGGCGCCGATGGTGTTGAGACGCTCGGCCAGATCCTCGTAGCCGCGCTCAATCACGTAGATGTTACGCAGCTCGGAGACGCCGCGCGCGGCCAGCATGGCCAGCAGCAGGCAGGCGGCCGGGCGCAAGGCCGGCGGGCAGCCGACTTCCGCGGCCCGCCACTTGGTGGGCCCATTGACGTAAATCCGGTGCGGATCCAGCAGCTGGACCTGCGCGCCCAGCTTGTTCAACTCGGTCAGGTAGATGGCCCGGTTCTCGTACACCCAGTCGTGGATCATCGTCTGGCCCTGCGCGTTGGCGGCAATGACAGCGAAGAACGGCAGGTTGTCGATGTTCAGGCCGGGGAAAGGCATCGGGTGGATTTTGTCCGCGGGTGCCCGCAGCTCGGAGGGCTTGGTGGTGACGTCCACCAGCCGGGTGCGGCCATTGCGGGCTAGATACTCCGCGGACACCTCCAGCCGCTGGCCCATCTGTTCAAGGGTCGCCAGCTCGATTTCCATGAACTCGATCGGGACCCGGCGGATCGTGACTTCCGAGTTGGTCACGATGCCGGCGGTGATCAGGCTCATCGCCTCGATCGGGTCCTCGGACGGGAAGTACTCGATGTCTGCGTCGATTGACGGGCGGCCGACGATCTTCAACGTCGTGGTGCCCACGCCGCCGATCTCCACTCCCAGCATCTGCAGGTAGAAGCAGAGGTCCTGGACCATGTAATTCGGGCTGGCGTTGCGGATGATGGTGGTGCCGCGGCGGTGGGCGGCAGCCATGATGGCGTTTTCAGTCACGGTGTCGCCGCGCTCGCTCAGGACGAATGAACGGTCGTCGCCGTCCGCGGGCGGCGCCTGCACGCTGTAGAAGCCGGACTTCGCCTCGACGCTGAGGCCAAACTGGCGCAGGGCCTGCATGTGCGGCTCCACGGTGCGGGTGCCGAGGTCGCAGCCGCCGGCGTACGGCAGACGGTATTCGGCGGATTCATCGAGCAGCGGGCCCAGGAGCATGATCACGCTCCGGGTCCGGCGGGCGGCCTCGACGTCCATCGAATCAAGGTCCAGCACGGCCGGGCGACGGATCTGCAGGTCGTTCGCGTTCAGCCAGGTGCATTCGACGCCGATGCTGGTCAGAACCTCGACGATCCGGTTGACCTCCTCGATCCGGGCGAGCCGGCGCAGGATGGTGGTGCCCCTGTTAATCAGGCTCGCGCACAGCAGCTCGACGCCGGCGTTCTTGCTGCTGTTGACGTCCACGGCGCCCGAGAGCGTGCGGCCGCCCTCCACCCTGAGGTGGGTCATCTGCGGCCGGCCGACCTTGACGATGGCCCGGCCGAAAATGGCTTCGAGCCGCTGGATCATTTTCAGGCTCAGGTTCTGCTTGCCCTGTTCCATCCGGGCAATGGCGCTCTGGCTGGTTCCCAGTTCGGCCGCAAGCTGTCCCTGGGTCCAGCCCTTCTCGCCGCGGGCGTCCCGGAGCACGGCGCCAACGGATTCAGCAGTCTGTTGAGTCATAAGCAATAAATATCATGGATGGTCTATCTGAGCGCCGTAGATGCTAAAAATTGCATTAAAGCTCACACAATATCCATTTCGTGCGATACCGCACCCATGGGATGCCGACGCAGAAGCCAGCGCCCGGCCTCTACTGCTGGCCCAGGAACACCATATTCCAGGTCCCGGCGCTGATCGCCGCCGCCACCGCCGCGCCGGCGATCAGCACGCCGCCGAGGACCACCCACGCGTCCAGCCGGCTGAACGTCGCCGTCCGTGCCCAGGTCCGCGGCGCGCCGCCGAAGCCACGTGCTTCCATGGTCACCGCGAGCCGGGAGGCGCGCCGGAGTGCCTGGACCAGCAGCCCGAAGCTCTGCCCCAGCGTGGCCCTCAGCCGCTGCGCCGGATTGCCGTGCGAACCGACGCCGCGGGCCCGCCGGGCCATGCCGATGGTCTGCCATTCCTCGGCCATGAGCCCCACCAGGCGCATCGCGGCGAGGGTGCCGAGCACGAACCGGTGCGGCAACCTTGCCTGCTGCGCCAGGGCGTCGGCCAGGTCCGTCGGGTCCGTGCAGCTCATCAGCAGCACCGCCGGCAAGGCGATCGCGAGGCCGCGTAACAGGAAGCCCAGCCCGAGCTGCAGCGAGCCCTCGCTGATGGACCAGACACCGACGTCGAGCAGTATCCTTCCGTGGTCCGGCGCCAGGATCGCGGTGCTCCAGCCGCCCACGGCCGCCGCGAGGATCAGCGGCCAGCCGCGCTGCCAGAGCAGGGCCAGGGTCAGGCCGGCAAGCGGGAACAGCAGGAGTTCGAAACCGAGCGCGACGGAGGCGGACACCCAGTCGATGGACAGCGCCAGGACGACCGTAATGAGCACGACGCCGGCGAACTTGGCCAGCGGGTTGGCCCGGGCCAACACTGCGCGGTTCCCGGGCAGTGTCAGGGTGTCCCTCATGGCGCCGCCACCCCCGGATTCGTCCGGCCGGGCACGCCGGGCCGCGGTGCGCCGAGTTTCAACTCGGTGCCGCCCAGGACGTCGCTGAATTCCGCGTCGTGGGTCACCGAGACCACGGCAGTGCCGGCGTCGAGGAGCTCGGAGAGGAAGGAGGCAAGTTCCGCCCAGGTGCTGGCGTCCTGGCCGAAGGTCGGCTCGTCCAGCACCAGCACCTGCGGGTGCGCGGCCAGCACGGTGGCGACCGAGAGCCGCCGCTTTTCGCCGCCGGAGAGGGTATAGGGGTTGGCGTCGACCAGGTCGCGCAGCCGGAGGCGTTCCAGCAGTTCGTCGACCCGTTCTTCGCCGCGGCCCAGCTGGCGGGGTCCGAACATCAGCTCGTCCAGCACCCGGCCGGTGACGAACTGGTGCTCGGGTTCCTGGAACACCGTGCCGATCCTGGCGATCAACTGCTGCGCCCTCCACTTGTAGGGATCGATGCCCGCGCCGGCGCTCAGTTCGGTCGTGGCGGAGACCGCACCGGCCACCGGGGCGAGCAGTCCGGCCAGGGTGAGGGCGAAGGTTGACTTCCCGGACCCGTTGGGGCCGGTGATGGTCAGTGCCTGCCCGGCCCGGACCTGCGCCGTGATGCCGGACTGCACTGGCGCGGGCGGGACAGTGCGGAACCCGCGCAGCACACCGGTGCGGCGGGGCCGTTCCCGCGACACGGCCAGCCCCTCGGCGGCCAGCAGCAGTTGGCCCGGCGCGAAGCCGCCGCCCTCGCTCGCGAGGGCGCCCCCGGTGCGGGCCCGGGTGGCAGGCACATGGCCGGGCACCCAGACGCCGGCGGCGATGAGGATGTCCCGTGCCTGCTCCAGGACCAGGTCCGGGGGCCCGTCCAGCAGCACGGCGGAGTCCGTGGCGGATCCGGGCTGGAGCACGACGATCCGGTCCACGAGGTCTTTCCAGACGGCAACCCGGTGCTCCACCACCACCAGCGTGGCCCCGGTCTTGTCCAGGCACCGTCCCACGGCGTCGCGGACCTCCAGGACACCGGCCGGGTCAAGGTTGGCGGTGGGCTCATCGAGCAGCAGCAGGCCCGGCCGCATCGCGAGGATCCCGGCGAGCGCCAGCCGTTGCTTCTGCCCGCCGGAGAGCGCCGACGTCGGGTGCTGCAGCGACAGGCCGCCCAGCCCCACGTCATCGAGCGCCTCCGCCACCCGGCGCCAGATCTCCGCCGGGGGTACGGACAGGTTTTCGGCTCCGAAGGCGACGTCGTCGCCAAGCCGCGACAGCACCACCTGGGTCTCCGGGTCCTGCTGCATCAGCCCCGCCCTGCCACGCCGGGCGCGGGGCGGGACGCCGTCGATCAGCAGGCTGCCGGTCTCGTCCGAGTCCTCGGCGTCCGCGGCGGCTGCCGAGGACGCCGCTGCAGCAGTGCTGTCCCCGAGCACCCCGGCGAGGGCATGCAGCAGCGTGGACTTGCCTGCACCGGACGGGCCCAGCAGCAGCACGCGCTCGCCCGGGCGGATGTCCAGGTCCAGGCCGCTCACGGCGGGCCGGGGCCGGCCGGCGTGCCGCCAGCCCCAGCCGCGGGCGGCGACCGCGGCCGGCCGGACGGCGTCGGAAGTTCTCATGCGTGTGCGGGTCTCAGGAGAACACGGGTTCCGACGCTGCCTTGCGGGAGGCGAATGAGCCCAGCACCCCGGTCTTGGCCAGGCCGCGGGCGGCCAGCCAGGACAGCCCGCCGGCAATTACGGCTCCGGAGATGGCGCAGAAGATGATGTAGGCGAGCTTGTCACCCGTTTCGTACGCGATGTTCCAGCCCCAGGGCAGGAAGGAGTCGTTCAGGCCGCAGAACAGGCCCGCGCCGGCTCCGGCGAGCAGGGACACCGGCAGGTTGAACCGCTTGTACAGGAACGCTGCGAAGATCAGTTCGGCGCCCAGGCCCTGGACGAAGCCGGAAAACAGTACCGAGGCGCCGTACTGCGAGCCCATGATCAGCTCGCCGGTGGCGGCGACGGTTTCGCAGAAGAGCGCCGCTCCGGGCTTGCGGATAATGAGCATGCCCAGCACCGCGGGAATCATCCAGCCGCCGGCATACAGCCCGGTTAGCGGCGGGTAAACGGCGTTGAGCGGAACGGAAACAAGGTTGGAACCCTGGGACCAAGCCCAGAAAATCACACCGCCGGCAACAGCGATCAACGCCGCCACCACAATGTCGACCACGCGCCAGTTGTATTTGCCGCTGGTAGGTGTCTGCTTCGCAGAAATATCAGTCATGTCGTCCTCCTGAGGTACAGGAGGGGAGGGTGTGTTCCGGCGGCGCCGCGGCTTCCGCCACGGGCGCCGGGCACCCTGAGAACTCGACTCCCTTGCGCCGGTACTAACCGGATCAGGTTCGAGGGTCTGCGGCTGTCCGCACTCTCAGCGCCCACCTACGGTTCCCTGGACTGCTCCAGTGATGCCCGACGGCGGCGCTCCCCTGTCGTATCAAAATCGCCCTTGTGGGCTGGGCCAGTTTACACCCGGCAGACCTCCCCGGTGACTCGCAGTTGTCGTCGTCCCGAGGGCCCACAACGACAACTACTGCCAGCCAGTTGGGGCTGGACCGCTTGTGACCTGCGAGAGCCGGCTTGCTAGAGTCGGCGTAGCATGCGATCACGTGACACCGCCGAGGCCGGGTCCTGCCGACGGCGGCCGACTAACGGAAGCTGAAGCCCTTGACCGACTCCCCAGCGCCTTCCCCCGAGTACGACCCGGACTCCGCCGAACCGCAGCCGCACGGGTCCCTGGCGGCGCTCATCGGCCGCCTCCTGATGGAGATCGAGGAACTGCAGTTCGAGTCCTTCAGCAAAGACGACGCCCTTGACCTTGGGCTCCGCCTGGTGGAACTTGGCCGGCAACGCTCCCACCCGATCGCCATCGACATCACCAAGGGTGAGCAGGTGCTATTCCACGCTGCGCTGGAGGGCGCCACCCCTGACAACGATCGCTGGATCAGAGCCAAACAGCGTACCGCCGTGCGGTATGAAGTCCCATCGCTGCTGGTGGGCCTTCGGGCGCGCGCGGCCGGGCGCAGGATCGAGGACAACGCCTGGTTCGACCAGCAGGAGTTCGCGGCCCACGGCGGCTCGTTTCCCATCTACCTGCGCGGCACCGGGATGGTAGGCGCCGTCACGGTGTCGGGACTGCCGCAGAAAGCCGACCATGAGCTGGTGGTCGAGGCGTTGACGGAGGTCCTTGGCCGGCCGGCGTCACTGGGACGCTAGGCTAGGGGAAGCCCTGTTTCCTCCCGCAAGGAGTAAGACGTATGAACATCTTCATCAAACTGCTCGGCACCGGCATCAGCCTTCTGGCCGGTTTTGTTGGCACCAAGGTGGTCGACACCGTTTGGGAGAAGACCACCGGCAACAAGCCGCCCAAGGGCCACGACGACGACGTTCCCACCACACTGCGCCAGGCGCTGACATTCGCCCTGATCTCGGCCTCGGTCAGCGCCATCATCCAGGTCCTCGCCAACCGCGGCACGCAGCGGGCAATCACCCGCTTCGCCAAAACCCAGGACCTCGTCTAGGGCGCATCGCCTAGCGCGCCTCAGCTAGCGCACCGCCCGGGGCGACGGCCCTGGGCGACGGCTGCGGCGTCACTCGTCGTCGGTAAACCCGCGCTTGCCGGCCGCCTGCTGCACGACGGCCTCGAGCTCGTCGGCGCTGAGGAGTTCCGGATGCAGGTGCTTGGTGCGGTAGCCGGCGCGTCCCACCATGTGGGCCGAGACCGGCACGGTGAGCAACTGGAAGATCCACGCCACTCCCAGCACCGGCCACACCCACCAAGTGCGCAGCTGCAGCCCCACCGCGCACAGCAGCAGGAAGAGGCCAAGCACCTGCGGCTTGGTGGCGGCGTGCATCCGGCTCATGAGGTCGGGGAAGCGCAGCAGGCCGATTGCCGCGCCGAGGGACATCAGCGCCCCGACCACCATGAACACGGCGGAGACGGCGTCGATCACGGCGTCGGCGGAGCTTGTCTCAGGATTCATTGGGCTGCTTCCTCCGGTCTGCCACGAAACGGGCCACGGTCACCGAGCCGACAAAGCCGATGATGGAGATGGACACCAGCAGCATCAGGTTGTTCAGGTGCCGGTTCACGGCCATGTCGATGCACAGCGCCGCGCCCAGGATGGCCAGCAGCACGTCGGCGGCCAGCACGCGGTCAAGCAGCGAGGGCCCCCGCGCGATGCGGATGATCGCGCCGCCCGCGGCGAGGGAGAGTACGACGGCGGTGATGGCCAGGACCAGCGGCATCATGCGCCCACCTCCTGCTTCAGTGCGGACAGTTCCGCCGGGGTGCCCATGATCCGGATCAGCGCGGCCTCGGTGTCGCGGACCTCCTTGCGGAGCTTGGCCGCGTCCCCTCCGTCGCGGACGTTGATGCCGTGGATGTAGAGCGTGGACGTTGACCGGTCCACTTCCACCACCACGGACCCCGGAATCAGCGAAGTGACATGCCCGGTGGCGGTCACCAGCAGGTCTGAATGGCTCCGGAGTTGGACGGCGACGACGGCACTGATCACCTGCGGGCCCCGGACCACGGCCAGGTACAAGACCTGGAAGCTGGCCGCCACGACCTTGCCCAGGAAGATCACGGCGAAGGGCACGGCGCGCAGTACGTTAAAGCGGCCGCCCAGTTCCACCGGCGGCAGGTAGAACAGCCGCGCCACCACCACCGCGATCAGGGCGCCGAATAGCAGGTTCCCGGCGCTGAAGTCCTGCCAGAGCGCACCCCAGACGACGACCAGCCAGACGAGCAGCGGCAGTTCCTGGCGCAGTGAAATTCTCTTTCGCGTCATTTCCCGCCCTCCAGCCGCGGCGGCTCGGCGATCACCGGGACCTGCGCCTCGTCCCCCAGCACGGCCTGGATGTAGGCTGACCGGTCCAGCATCACCTCGGCCGACTGGCCGGCCACCCGGAACAGCGGCCCGGCGAACACCGTCAGCGCCACCCCGAAGAGCACCAGGCCCAGGGTGGAACCAACCATGGTCCGGGGCAGCAAGGTCACGTTCTGCTGCCCGGCGCGGTCGCCGGTGGCGGAGTCGCCGGGAGCGGCGAGCAGCACGGGGGCGGGGTGTTCGGCGTCCTCGGGCTTGCGCCAGAAGGCGCGGTTCCAGACCCGGGCAATGGCCAGCAGGGTCAGCAGGCTGGTCAGCACGCCGCCGGCCACGAGGGCGTAGGCGAGCGGGGTGCCCAGGGCCACGCCGGCCTGCAGCAGCCCCAGCTTGCCCAGGAACCCGGAGAACGGCGGGATGCCGGCCAGGTTCATGGCCGGCACAAAGAACAGCACCGCCAGCAGCGGCGAGAGCTTGGCGAGCCCGGCGATCCGGTCCACCGAGGAGCTCCCGGCGCGGCGCTCAATCAGGCCGGTCACCAGGAACAGGCTCGTCTGGATGGTGATGTGGTGCGCCACGTAGAACACCGCGGCCCCCAGCCCCGCAACAGAGGACATCGCCAGGCCGAACACCATGTAGCCGATATGGCTGACCAGGGTGAAGGAGAGCAGTCGCTTGATGTCGCTTTGCGCCAGGGCGCCCAGGATCCCGACCACCATGGTCAGCAGGGCCGCGACCATCAGCGGGGTGTTGAACGTGTCGCCGGGAAAGAGCAGGGTCTCGGTGCGGACCATCGCGTAGACGCCCACCTTGGTGAGCAGCCCGGCGAACACGGCGGTGACCGGGGCAGGCGCCGTGGGATACGAGTCCGGGAGCCAGAAACTCAGCGGGAAGACGGCGGCCTTGATCCCGAACGCCACCAGCAGCAGCACGTGCAGCAGGTTCCGGGTGCCCTGGTCCAGTTCAACCAGCTTGACCGCCAGGTCGGCCATGTTGATGGTCCCGGTGGCGCCGTAGATCATGGCGATCGCGATCAGGAAGAGCACCGAGGACACCACGGAGACCACCACGTAGGTCACGCCGGCGCGGATCCGCGGGCCTGTCCCGCCGAGGGTCATCAGCACGTAGCTGGCGGTCAGCAGGATCTCGAAGCCTACGTAGAGGTTGAACAGATCGCCGGAGAGGAAGGCGTTGGAAACGCCCGCCACGAGGATCAGGTAGGTGGGGTGGAAGATCGACACGGGGGCGTCGCGGTCGCCGTCGGCCATGCCCTGGCCGGTGGCGTAGACCAGCACAGCGAGGCTGACGGTCGAGGACACCACCAGCATGAGGGAGGAGAACTGGTCCACCACCAGCACGATGCCCCAGGGCGGCAGCCAGCCGCCGATGTTGACCGCGGACGTGCCGCCCTGCCAGACGGAGGCCAGCAGGAAGCATTCCAGCAGCAGGGTCAGCGAGAGCAGCGCAATGCTGACGGTCCGCTGCGCCCGCGGTCGCCGGATCAGCAGGAAGGTCAGGGCGGCCCCCAGGATGGGGAGGACGACGGCGAGCGGGGCAAAGCTTGCGATGTTCACTTGGTCCCTCCTTCCGGGCCGGGATCGATATTGCGGGAACCGGGTTGTTCTTCGGCGGCGGCATCCGTTGCGGGCATCCGGCGGGCGCCGGCCTGCACGGTTTCCGGCGACTTCGTCCCTGCGGTGTCCGCAGGCTCCGGGGAGGCCACCAGCGGGAACTCCGAGGTCTCCACCGGGATGACGGCGTCGTCCTCGGCGTCGAAGCTGGGGGTCTCCGCCACGCGGCGGTCCTCGGCGTCGTCCTGGATTTCGTCCTGCCGGGCCAGCACCCAGGTGCGGTAGATGATGCCCAGCATGAAGGCGGTGACGGCGAAGGAGATCACGATCGAGGTGAGGATCAGCGCCTGCGGGAGCGGGTCGTTGTAGTCGTTGGCTGCGGTGTCTTTGTTGTACAGCGGGGCGAGGCCCGCGTAGCCGCCGGTGGCCAGGATCAGCAGGTTGGTGGCGTTGGCCAGCAGCATCAGGCCCAGCAGGACCCGCGTGAGGCTGCGTTCCAGGATCAGGTAAATGCCGCAGGCATACAGGGCTCCCATGACCGTCAGCAGGGTCAGATTGACGCTCATGCGTTCCCCTTCGCGGTGGCCTCGGCCGGGAGGCCATCGGCCTTTGGAGCGTCGGACGGCCGGTTGGACGGCCCGTTCGAGGGCTCGGCGGAGGACTCCGCGGGCTCCTCCTCGGAGCGCTCCCCGGGCTGGTCCTCGAAATGCTCGTCGATTTCCGCGCCGAGGCTGCGCAGCACGTCCAGGGCCAGGCCGACCACAACGATGTAGACGCCGATGTCGAAGATGGTGGAGGTGACGAACTTGATGTCGCCGAACACCGGCAGCCAGAGTTCAATCACCGCGCTTTGGAAGACCTGGCCGCCCAACAGCAGCGGCGCCACGCCCGACGCCGCGGCCGTCGCGAGGCCGATCCCAAGCAGGGCGCCGGCACTGACCGGAGTGGCTTCGCGCAGTTCGAAGCGGCCCCCGGCGAGGTAGCGGATAGTGAGGGCCAGGCCGGCCGTGAGGCCGCCAGCGAAACCTCCGCCGGGAAGGTTGTGGCCGGCCAGGAGCAGGTAGAGGGAGAAGACGATGATGGAATGGAAGACCAGCCGGGTGACGACTTCGAAGATGATCGAGCGGCGCTCCGGAGCCATGGTGCGCCCGGCGACCAGCCATGCGTCGCGCGTCGAGGCGGCAAACCGCCGGCTCATGGCCAGTGCCGCGTTGTCCCTGGTGTGCGCGGGCAGGCCGGTCCGGCGGCCGACGGTCCCCTCCGCCACGGACGCGGACGGGCTGATGCGGTCGCCGCGGCCGCGGACGAAGATCAGGCTGGCGACGCCGGTGGCGGCGAGCGCCAGGACGGAGATCTCGCCGAACGTGTCCCAGGCCCTGATATCCACGAGGGTGACGTTGACGACGTTCAGTCCCCCGCCGCCCTCGTAGGCCAGGCGCGGGAATTCCAGCGATACCGGGGTGGCGACGCGGGCCCCCAGGGCGTAGATCGCCACGAAGACCATGGTGAGGCCGAACGCCGCGCCGATGATCACCCGGATCACCCGGTATTTGCCGCCGGTGCGGTCCCGCAGTTCGGGCGGCAGGCTGCGCATGGCAAGGACAAAGGCCACCAGGATGATGGTTTCCACCAGCATCTGGGTCAGGGCCAGGTCCGGGGCGCCCTGGAGGGCGAACATGAGCGCGATGCCGTACCCGGTCACCGAGACCATCAGCACGGCCAGGAAACGCTTATTGGCGCGCACCGCGGCGAGGGCTCCGATCACGATTCCGGCGCCGGCTACCAGCTGCAGCGGCGAGCCGGGGTCCACGAAGTACAGACCGCCCGGCAGCGGCTTGTTGGCCAGCAGCAGTGCGGTGAGCGGCAGGACGAAGGCGACGGTCAGGATGACGGCCAGGTAGAAGAACAGCGAGCCTCGCTGGGTGCGGCCGGTGACCCACACCGCCACGTCGTCGAGGGCGCCGATGGTGCGCTGGTAGCTGCGGTCGCCGTCGATCCAGCCGGGCACCAGCCCCTGCGCACGGGCGACGGCGTTCCGTCCGTAAAACATCGCCAGGCCGAAGGCGAAGGTGACCGCGGTCAGGCCCAGCGCCGGGGTGAACCCGTGCCACAGCGCCAGGTGGCCGGCGGCGTCGGCTTTCCCGCCGGCGGCACCGGCGGGGCCGGCAAAGAGTGCGGCGTAAGGCTGGATCCAGGAGTCCACCGGCACCGGCCACACCCCGTAGGCGACGGTCAGCAGGCTCAGCAGGGCCGGGGCTGCCAAGAATGCCGGCTTGATGGACTTGAACGGGGTGGCCGGCACGCCCGGCTTGACCGCGAAGGCGCCCCACATGAAGCGGGCGCTGTAGGCGAAGGTCAGGATGGAGCCGAGAACCACTCCCAGCAGGATCACCGCGCCCCAAGGCCCGGTCCCGGCGTGGTGCACGAAGGCCTCAAAGACCGATTCCTTCGCCACGAAGCCTGCCAGCGGGGGCACTCCGGCCATCGACGCCGCCCCAATGGCCGCCACCACCGCCAGGGCCCGGGAGGACCGGTACACCCCGGAGAGCTTGCGGATGTCGCGGGTTCCGGCCTGGTGGTCGATGATGCCGACGACCAGGAACAGCGTGGCTTTGAAGAGCCCGTGGGCCAGCAGCAGCGCGAGGCCGGCGAGCGCCGCGTCGGGCTTGCCGAGCCCCACCACCATGGTCAGGAAGCCCAGCTGGCTGACCGTGCCGTAGGCGAGGATGAGCTTAATGTCGGTCTGGCGCAGGGCGCGGTACCCGCCCACCAGCATGGTGGCCAGGCCCAGGCCCAGCACCACCGGGAGCCACAACGACGTCTCGGCAAAACCGGGGGCGAGCCGCGCCACGAGGTAGATGCCGGCCTTCACCATGGCGGCGGCGTGCAGGTAGGCGCTCACCGGCGTCGGCGCGGCCATCGCCCCGGGGAGCCAGAAGTGGAAGGGGACCAGTGCGGACTTGGTGATCGCACCTATCAGGACCAGCAGGACGGCGGCCGCCACCGCTTCCGCGGCAGGTCCCGTCACCAGCTCCGGCGCCAGCTGCAGGATGGACGAGATCCGGTAGGTTCCCGCCGCGGAGCCCAGCATGATCAACCCGACCAGCATGGCCAGGCCGCCGGCGGTGGTCACCACGAGCGCCTGGAGCGCCGAGCGCCGGGCGGACAAGCGCGTCCGGGCGTAGCCGATCAGCAGGTAGGACAGCACCGTTGTCAGTTCCCAGAAAATGAACATCAGGAGCAGGTCATCGGCGGTGACGAGGCCGAACATGGCCCCGGCGAACGCCAGCAGCTGGGCGCCGAAGCCGCCCAGGTAGCTGTCCTTGTTCTTGAAGTACCGGGCGCAGTAGACCAGGACCAGCGCTCCAACCCCCAGGACCAGCAACGACATGACCCAGGCCAGGGCATCCATCCGGAACGCCAGCTCAAGGCCGAGGTCCGGGATCCAGGGGAGGGTGACCGCGGTGGAACCGGCCTCCGAATACACCGCACCGTGCTGCAGGAGCAGCCAAACAAACGATCCTGCCGGCACTGCGGCCAGCGCGAAGAACGCATTCCTGCCCAGCCTGCGGAAGAGGAACGGCGCCACAGCAGCCACCGCAAAGTGCGCGGCAAGGACTGTGATCACTGGAATCTCCGCAACGTTAGGAATTCGATTGTCAAAAGTTGGAGCAGGCGGGGCATTGGTTAGGTTCGGTCCGGACAGTTTACCAAGCGTGCACAAATTGTTTTGCCGCGGACCTGACCGAACGCCGCGCACTGCCGGTCCTGCGCCGCACCGGCTACCGGCGGAGATCCGGGCCAGCCGGAACCGTTGCTCCGCCGGCAGCGCGCCTCGGACGGATAACATCAGGCTATGAATTCCGCCACCGCCCCGGAGGCCATGCGCCCGGGCTCCGAACTTGAGTCCGGCAACCATGCCACCGGAAAGGGCCGCATCCTGGCCTGGGCCGCCTGGGACTGGGGTTCCGCGGCCTTCAACGCGGTCATGACCACGTTCGTCTTCACCGTGTACCTGACGTCCAAGGCCTTTGGCGGGGAAGATGCGGCCTCCGCCGTCCTCGGCTCCGCGCTGGCCGTCGCCGGAGCCGCCATCGCCCTGCTGGCGCCGGTCACGGGCCAGCGTTCGGACACGGGAGGCCGGCGCAAACTCTGGCTGGGGGTCAACACCGCCGCCGTGGCGCTCCTGACCGGGCTCTGCTTCTTCGTCTTCCCCCGGCCGGAGTTCCTGCTCCTCGGGGTGACGCTGATTGCGCTTGGCAACGTGTTCTTCGAATTCGCCGGCGTCAACTACAACGCCATGCTGGCCCAGATCTCCACCCCCGCGAACATCGGCAAGATCAGCGGATTCGGCTGGGCGGCGGGCTACCTCGGCGGCATCGTGGCTCTGCTGATCGTGCTGCAGCTCTTCGTCCAGCCCAGTATCGACTGGTTCGGGGCCTCCACCGAGGACAGCCTGAACATCCGCCTCGTAGCGGTCTTCTCCGCCCTCTGGTTCCTGGTGTTCGCGCTTCCGGTGCTGTTCGCGGTCCCGGAAGTGCCCAAGGCCAAGCAGTCCGGCCTGGGGTTCTTCGCGTCCTACGGCCTGCTCGTACGCCGCGTCCGCGCGATCTACCGGACCAGCCCGCACACCATTTACTTCCTGTTGGCCAGTGCGATCTTCCGTGACGGGCTTGCCGCGGTGTTCACCTTCGGCGGGATCATCGCCGCCGGCACTTTCGGCTTCGAACTCAAGCAGGTGATCTTCTTCGCCATCTTCGGCAACGTGGTCGCCGCCGTCGGTGCTTTGCTCGGTGGTTTCCTGGACGACAGGGTAGGGCCGAAGGCGGTCATTATCGGCTCATTGATCGGCCTGCTGGCCGCCGGAACGGTGCTCCTGGCCCTGGGGAACGGAAACTATTCCTTCTTCGGCATGCAGTGGGCGGGCAGCACGACCTTCTGGGTGTTCGGCCTGTTCCTGTGCCTCTTCGTGGGTCCGGCCCAGTCTTCCTCCCGCGCGTACCTGGCGCGCCTGGCCCCGCACGGCGAATCGGGCGAGCTCTTCGGCCTGTACGCCACCACGGGCCGGGCCGTCAGTTTCCTCGCGCCGGCGCTTTTCACCTTGTGCATCACGGTCGCGACGCCCCTTGTCGCCGCCGGCGAAGCCCAGCGCTGGGGCATCCTGGGCATCATGGTCGTCCTGCTGGCCGGGCTGCTGGTGATGCTGCCCGTCAAGCCGCCGGGAAAGACGGAAATCGCCGTGGTGCCCGAGGCCTGAACCAGCGCCAAAAGCCGGCCGGCCCACTAGGCTGGAGGCATGAACGTGGATGAGACAGACCTACCCGGCCTGGGCCGGCGCAAGGACTTCATGACCGCCTCGGGACGCCGGATCGGCGTCGTCGAGTACCGCGAAGGCCAGACCGAACTGATCGTCTCGACCTGGGACGATCCGGACACCTGCCAGGCCTCCATCCCGCTGACCGCAGACGAGGCGGCCGCCCTCGGCAACCTCCTGGGCGGTCAACGCCTGGCCATGCAGCTTTCCGAAGCGCACCGGGAAGTCCCGGGGATCGTGACCCGGCAGTTCTCCATCGCCGCGGACTCCCCCTTCCAGAACCAGCCCATGGGCAAGGCCTGCATCCGGACCCGCAGCGGCGCCTCGATCGTGGCCATCATGCGGGAGGGTGAAGTGCTTCCCTCCCCGGGCCCCGACGTCGTCCTGCACCCCGGGGACCTCCTCGTTGCGGTGGGCACGCAAGAAGGCCTGGACACGGCAGCCAGCATCCTGCGCAACGGATAAGCGGCATGGATCCGCTCGCCCTGACCCTCATCGAACTGGGGGCTGTCGTGTTCTGTCTTGGCCTGTTGGCCAGGCTGGCCGGGCGGATCGGTATGTCCCCCATTCCGCTGTATCTCATCGGCGGCCTGTTTTTCGGCGCCGGAGGGCTGGTCAAACTGGAGGGGATGCACGAGTTCGCACATCTCTCCAGTGAGATCGGCGTCATCCTCCTCCTACTTATGCTCGGCTTGGAATATACGGCGGCCGAGCTCGTGACGGGGCTGCGCCGCTCCTGGCAGGCCGGCGTGCTGGACCTTGTGCTGAACTTCCTTCCGGGCGCGGGCCTGGCGCTGATGCTGGGCTGGGGCGTTGTGGGGGCGATGGTGATGGGCGGCGTCACCTACATCTCCTCCTCCGGGATCGCTGCGAAGGTCATCACCGACCTGGGCCGGATCGGTAACCGCGAGACGCCCGTGATCCTGTCCATCCTGGTGTTTGAAGACTTGGCGATGGCCGTCTACCTGCCCGTCCTGACAGCCACCCTCGCCGGAGTCAGTTTCCTGGTGGGCCTGCAGACCGTCGGGATTTCCCTGGCCGTCGTCACCCTGGTGCTGGTGGTCGCACTGCGCCACGGCCACCACGTCTCCAAGGCCGTGCACAGCGAAAATTCCGAGGTGTTCCTGCTCAACCTGCTGGGTGCGGCGCTGTTGGTCGCGGGGCTGGCCGCCGCCATGCAGGTCTCCGCGGCTGTCGGCGCGTTTATGCTCGGGATTGCGATCTCCGGCGCCACCGCCCACAGCGCGACGCGGATCCTTGAGCCCCTGCGGGACCTTTTCGCCGCGATCTTCTTCGTGGTCTTCGGCCTCAACACTGATCCGACGTCCATCCCGCCGGTGCTCGGCTGGGCCCTGGTGCTGGCCGTACTGACGGCAACCACCAAGATGATCACCGGAATCTGGGCTGCCAAGCGGGCCGGGATCGCCCTGCCCGGACGCTTCCGGGCCGGCGCGGCGCTGATTGCCCGCGGCGAATTCTCCATCGTGATCGCCGGGCTCGCGGTCGCCTCCGGGGTGGTGCCCCGCGATCTCGCCGCGCTGGCCACTGCCTATGTGCTGATCATGGCAGTTATGGGCCCGTTGGCGGCCCGCTTTGTGGAGCCCCTTGTGCGAATGCTCCGCCGCCCGATCCGGCGGGCGGCTGTCCCGGTCCGGCCGGTCAGCTAGGACCCGCCACCCGCGGGATTAGATCTCGGTGCGGTGGAAGTTCAGGTGGCTGCGGCTCGCCGTCGGGCCGCGCTGGCCCTGGTAGCGGTTTCCATACTCGCCGGAACCGTACGGGTGCTCGGCGGCCGACGTCAGGCGGAAAAAGCACAACTGCCCGATCTTCATGCCGGGCCACAGCTTAATCGGCAGGGTGGCCATGTTGGAGAGCTCCAGCGTGACGTGGCCGGAGAATCCCGGATCGATGAAACCCGCCGTCGAATGTGTCAGCAGGCCCAGCCGTCCCAGCGAGGACTTGCCCTCCAGCCGCGCCGCGATGTCGTCCGGCAGCGTGACGGTTTCATAGGTGGAGCCCAACACGAACTCGCCCGGGTGGAGGATGAAGGGCTCGCCGGCGTCGACCTCCACCAGACGGGTCAGCTCGGGCTGGTCCTCGGACGGGTCGATGTGGGCGTACTTGTGGTTGTCGAAAAGCCGGAAGAAACGGTCAATCCGCACATCCACCGACGACGGCTGAACCATGGCGGGGTCGAACGGCTCCAGCACAATGCGCCGGGAATCGATTTCAGTACGAATGTCGCGGTCAGAGATCAGCACAGGATCAAAAATACCCCAGTAATGGCCGGCCGGTACGCGCGGGGCCAAGTGTTACCGCGGTAACACCCTAGGCTGCCGCCAGCCGGTGCTCCAGCACGGACTTGAGCCGTTCCAGCTGGGCGACCTGCGCCTTCATCGCCCGGCGCACCTTGGGATAGGCCAGGAGCGCGGCAGCTGCAGGCCGGTACCGGAGGGCGAACCGGACGCGGGTGCTGCAGCCCTCCGTGCTGAGGTAGTAACCGCCGTGCGGACGCGCCGGTCCGGAAATGACCTGGAATTGGATCTCGGCTCCGGGCCGGGCCGCGGTGAGTTCGAAGTCCGCGTCCGCCGGCCGCTGGCCGGTCCCGGCGAACAGCGGACGGTAGACGGCCCCCACGGAGCCGGCAACCCCGGAGACCAGTTCAATACCGCGGATTCCGTCCCGCCAGGACGGCAGGTTCTCCGGGTCCAGCAGGAAATGGTAGACGCTCAACGCGTCGCGTTGAATGACGACTTCGTACTCTGCATAGGCCACGGAAATCCTCGCTTGGCGGACGGCTGATGGACGTAGCCCGTTCCCCGGAGACTGCAGCTAACCTACTCAGGGTATCCAGCCAGACCCGCTGCGGGCCCTGTGCACGGCGGGCCTTTATCGAAGAGTTACCCAACCAGGGCCGGAGGGCGCGGCGAATCAGTGCCGGGCCGGGGCATCACGGCGAAACGGCGATCGACCGGAACTCCACCGGTTGCTCTCCGTCATAGGCTTTGCAGAGCATGAAATATCCGCCCCTGTGCGTGGCGTCCGCGACGGCGAGGGTCTGCTCCCCGTCGTCCAATCGGGAGCAACGAATGCCATCGTCGGTCATCCTGACGGAGAATTTCAACCATTGCCCCTCCCAGGGGGCAGTGGAGTCGAAGGAGCCAATGACTTCCGACGCCGCGCCGCTAGCGGCGCGGCGGAAAAGTTGGACCGTGCCCGCGACGTCGATCAGCACGTGGTAACCCCCAGGGCTGCTGGAGACATTCGGCAGATACGGGCGGTCGTCCCGCAGGCCGAAGGCGATTCCCGCCTGCGCCCCATTCTTGGGAACCGCCCCTGCCCATCGCATTTCAAAGTCGATGGAATAGACGCCCGCCCGGACCGGGCAAAGCGACCCCATGGAGTAGCTGAAGTTGGATCCGTCGTCGAGGCGAATGGACCTGCTTTCCGGCTGGATTTTCGGCTGCAGCTTCCAGTTGATCACCCAAGGCAGATCGCCCGCGCTCCGGGTGCCGGAAGCGAAGGTGTCCGACCTATTGAGAGGAACATCAGTCGTCACGTAGGGGATGTTCGAACACATCAGCCCCCGCACCCCCAGTGCCAGCAACCGGTCCCGCATCCGTCGCGTGTGAACTTCCCACACGATCACCGGCTTGCCGAAGGCGACGAGTGCGCGGATGTCGTCGTCGGAGGCGGCATGGAACAACCCCACGAAGTCGTGGTCCTGCGCATACTTGTCGAATTGTCCCCCCGAGCCGTCCATGAAGTAGCCCCATGATTTATAGCCGCGCGCCTGGGCCTCGATCCGGGCTTGCGATCGTGCAGGTTGCTTCCAAACGAAGTGGTCGTTCGAAGCAGGGTAGCGGTCCATCAGGTCGAGTAGCGCATGGGTGTTTGTACCCTGCTTGTCCTCTATGAAGATCACGCTTTTCGACGCGTGTTCGTCCAGCACTTCCTCGAGCTTCGGAATTGGCTGCGGCGCGGCGTTCGGGCCAAGCCATTGGCGGGCGTCGGCCCGGAGGGCGGCGATAGTCGCATAGTCTTGGGCGGCAATCGGTTGATCCCGGCCCGCCAGGCGAAGAGTACTTTCGTCGTGATGGCAGACAAGCACACCGTCCGATGTGGCGTGGACGGAAACTTCGATCGCACGGGCTCCAGCAGCGATCGCCGAGGAATAGGCAAGGGCGGTATGTTCTGTCCAATTATCGCCTGAACCCCTGTGGGCAACGAAAAACGGATCGGTACCCACTAGGTCGTCGACAGTCGCCTGTTTGGGACCCTGCAAGGCAGGTGCCCCCTGGCCGCAACCAGTCAGCAGAAGCAGAGACGAACTTCCAAGCGCCAACGCACGACGGCGCGTAAGGAGTTTCCGCCCTTGGTCCCCACCCGCAGTCACCACTTCTCGTCCCAACGTCGATTAGCTGCCAACATCTGCTGTCTGGACGTGAGTATAGGCCTAGTTTCTGAACGTTATGGCGGAGCGCCACCCGGTGCGTTCCCAGACAATTTGCCCAAATAATCCCATGGAATTTCACAACTAATCCATTAGACTGCATTAACCTGTGACTCAAGGAGACGCGGTGCGAATATTACTTGACGCATTTTGGTGGACGCATGGACCCCCCTCAGGACGGAACGTTGTCCGTTCGATGGTGACCCAGTGGCTTGCCACATACCCGGGCGACTCTATAACCCTTGCTTTGCCGCCCAGCATTGATAGCGAATCGCTAGGATTGGCGCCGGGGATTGCACACCCTACAATTCGCCACAGCCGCGTCCCCCAGCAGGCGGCTTCTGCAACGCTAGAAATCGGCCACTTCCGGAACTACGACGTCATTTTGACGCAAAACTTCACCCCGGCTTGGTCAAAGGCTCTCCGAGTCGTTTTTATCCACGATGTCATGTACCAAGAGCACCCGGAGTGGTTTACGAGGTCTGAACGCCTCTACTTGGCCCCGTTAACCCGTCTCGCTCGTGGAGCAGACTTGATCCTGACGTCATCCCAGGCCGAGCGAGCGCGAATAGCACGGTTGAATCACAAACTGGCTCACCGCGTTCATCACGTAGGACTTGCTCTTCCGACCGATTTTCACGCTGCCGTCGCCACTCCTTTGCGCTCTCGCCTCTCTCCGAAACGCTTTTTTCTGACCGTGGGCCGCCTGACGGCAAGGAAAAATGTGGAGACGCTCATTCTTTCCCTCCGTCGCGAATCATTGATCTCCCCCGACTTTCCGCTGGTCGTTGTCGGGGCTCCCGACGGTCTAAACCGCAATATCCCTGACCCGTCATCTGCGACGGATAATGACGTTGTGTGGACGGGGCCGGTTTCCGACGCCGAACTTAAAGGCCTCTACAGCGAGTGCGCAGTATTTGTCTTTCCGTCACTTGACGAGGGGTTTGGCTTGCCCGTTCTCGAGGCCTCCGCCTGCGGCGCCCCGATGGCGTTGAGCCGGATCCCCGCATTCCAAGAGTTTGGCGATGTCGGAACCTTTTTTGATCCAACCGACCCGGTAGATATAGCAAGGGGCGTACGCGAGGCGCTGAACGGGCCAGCGGACGGCTTCCGCCGCGTGACATCTTATTCGTGGGAATCCACGGTTCGAAGCTCTCGTGCCCTCATCAGCGCAGCCCTCGCAGAAAGATCAGGTCGCCGCAGTGAGAAAAGCACTCGATAGTCTGTACCGATGCGTCAGGGGGGTCGAATCGGGAATCGACCCTGCTTTGACTTCGAAGGAGCTCGCCGCCACGTTGACGCGGCGCGGCGTGCAACTCCTCTCCTCAGGGGTCCGCGGTTTTCCGGGGGCGCTCATCTCCCCCAGCGTCACTATCCGGGGGAAATCCTATTTGTCCCTGGGGCACCAAGTGGTCCTGAATGACTTTGTCACTATCGACGCCGTCAGCAAAGAAGGCGTGAGACTGCACGACCGGGCAACTGTGGACCAACACGCAGTGATACGCGGGTCAGGGGTCATCCGCAATCTTGGAACCGGAGTTACGGTCGGTGCCCGATCAGCTATCGGCGCTTTCAACGTCCTCCTGGGTCAAGGAGGGATCACCATCGGAGAAGACTGCCTGCTTGCCCCGCACGTAACCGTCGTATCGGAAAACCATAACTTCGACAACGCTCAGCAAGCGATCCGCGCACAAGGGGAAACGAGAGCCCGCACAACAATCGGCAACGACGTTTGGATAGGCGCCGGCGCGGTCATTTTGGGAGGTGCCTGCATCGGCGACGGAGCCGTGGTGGCGGCCGGGGCAGTGGTACGGGGAAATGTGGAACCTTTCCAGATTGTGGGCGGGGTTCCAGCCAGAGTGATCGGAAAAAGAGGGGCTTAGAACTCAACCACCGGTTTGAGCCTGCTGCGCGGGGGGCTTTGCCATTCCGCGACTCCAAATGTAACAATCATCTAACGGTCTCGTAATGCTGGTCTCAAATCTGCCGCTCTTTGGCCCCCCACCATTGCCTACATGAGGATCACCCGTGGTTTCCTATAACAGTTCGAAGAATCTCTTTGCCCAGCCGCGCTCGGCTGCGGGCGGATCCCACCGGACGCCGCGGGTAACAACGGTCGTTGCGGCCGCTGTCGCGGCTTCATTTGTCCTGCTGTCCGCTCCGGTTGAGGCAGCCACGTCCGTTTCCCCGCCGGTGGAACAGTCGTCGGCGATGGACCTGTCCGGCCAACGCGTCCCGGCCGGGGCTGCGCCGCTGGGCTCCACCAGCTATGCCCTCCCATCCAACGCGGTTTACGTCGCGGCCACCGGTTCGGATTCCGGAGCGGGGAGCATCCAGAAACCCTTCAAGACCGTAAGCCGCGCCGTCGGAGCGGCCGCAAGTGGCGCCACCATTGTCGTTCGAGGCGGGTCCTATCACGAAGGCCTTCAGATCCCCGCGAATAAGCGCCTTACGGTGCAGTCATACCCGCGGGAGAGTGTCTGGTTCGACGGTAGCCGCCAAGTAACCAATTGGGTGCCTGCAGGAAGCGCCTGGGTATCCTCGGGTTGGACGGCCCGGTTCGACGCAAGTCCCACCTACACCCGGGGAGCCGCGGACGGCACTTCGGCCGGCTGGAGTTTTGTCAATCCTGCGCACCCCATGGCTGCCCACCCTGATCAAGTGTGGATAGACGGCAAATCAGTAACCCAAGTAAAGTCGTTGAACCTCGTTCACCCCGGGACGTTCTACGTTGATTACTCCGCCAAGAAGCTCTATCTCGGCAGTAACCCAGCCGGTCACAGCGTTCGAGCCAGCGACATTTCCAAGGCCGCCACGGTCCAGGGCGCAGGCAGCACTCTTCGCGGCGTCGGGTTCCAGCGGTTTGCACCGTCGGTCCCGGACATGGGGGCCATCACCGCGGAGAAGGATGGCGTCACTATCGAGAACGTCATCGCCCAGGACAACGCCGTGACCGGCCTCCATGCTGTGGGTTCCAACATCACTTTCCGGAATGTCACGCTGGCCCGCAATGGCATGTTGGGCGGAAGCGCCAGCACCGCCGACAACTTCAAGGCCACGGGCATCCTGGCCTACGGCAACAACACAGAACAATTCAACCAGGCGCCGGTAGCCGGTGGCTTCAAGATCAGTCGCTCCCGCAATGTGCGCTTCGTAGACAGCTCGTTCATTCGCAATTTGGGCCCCGGGCTGTGGATAGATGAATCTGTCTACAACGGGCAAATCACCCACGATGACTTCATGGCCAACACCGGCCATGGATTGATCCTGGAAATATCAGCGAAGTTCGTAGTTGCGGACAATGTCATAACGGGCAACGCGGGTAACGGAATCAAGCTAAACGACACGAGCAACGTCGACATCTGGAACAACACCATCAGTGATAACGGGAGAAATCTCAACATCGTCCAGGACACCCGGCGCGCGAGCAATCGATCGGTGCCGGGCCACGATCCCCGACAAGCGTTCCCCGACCCGACGATGACATGGATCAACTCCAACATCGCGGTACGCAACAACATCATCGCGGGTGGCACTGGCAACTGCCTGTTGTGCGTCGAGGACTATTCCCGCCAGTTCACTGCCGAACAGCTCAAAATTTCCGCCAATGGCGACGTTTACCAGCGGCCGTCAGCCACAAGTCCCGCATGGGTCGCGGTGTGGTCGAAAGGCGCCGCCAATCCCGGCGTCTACACGACAATCGCCGCGTTCCGTGCGGCCACAGGACAGGAGGCCACGCATTTCTTCATTGAGGGGCGCCCGGCGCTGAGCGGGTGGCGGACTGCGCCGGAGCTGGCGGCGAAGGACGCGACTGTTGCCCAGCCGCTATCGGCGGGGGTAGCCGCCATCTTGGGCAAAGCTGCGGGCACTCGACACCTCGGAGCCTGGCAGAGCTGAGGTCCACACATGTCGGTTGACGCCCATTTCTTCCCCGGCAGATCGCTCCACCAAGAAGGAAATCGTTAGGAACACGACAAACGGCACATTGGAATCCACCAATCCGTTCTCCAGAAAGCTCCGGATCAGGATGAAAACCAGGGCGGGAGTCGTAAAGGAACGGATAGGCCGCGACGCGGCACTGGAGAACAATGTTCCGAGCGCCCAGACCGCCAGCAAGGCGGTGCCTACGACTCCCGCCTGCGCCAGCGCCGAGATCCAACTGCTGTCCAGCACTTGGTCTTGCCAGTACTGCCCTGCTACTGCCACCTGCTTTACCGCTAATCCAGCACCCACCCATCGTTGCCAAGTATCAGACGGCGTGTTCAGGACGGCGTGCCATGCGATCGTCCGCGCGTTGAGGGTCAGCAGATTCGCCCCCGTATCGTCGCCTCGCTGCAAAACCTTAGTGAAGAGATCTGTTGAAGTCAGGACATAAAAGGTGACGGGGACGAGTGCGAACACCGCTATCGCGGCACCAATCCGCAGTCGCCTGGCATGCAGCAGAATAAGTGCCGCGGCGGTAGCGAAAGCAAAGAGACCGGTGCGCGATCCCGTGAACCAAACCACGGTCATCAGTACCGCCAGCAATGGAACTCCGAAGCGGTTCTTCGCCGTGCCGAGGCTTAGTTCGTGCACGAGCCCGAGGGCGGGCAGACCGCAGAGAAGTGAGATGTCGTTCGGATTCAGTGGCGGAATCACGCCGAATATACGGCCCTCAGCCGCGAAGGCGCCGATACCGGAACCAGCCGCTACGAGGCCGACCACGGACATCATTGCGAGCAGGGAGTTAATGAGCACTCGGGGAGGGAAAGCGCTCACAAGAAACATCACTGTCGCAGCAATAAGCAGTACCCTTACGGAGAGCACAGCAGAGGCCGCGAAATTTCCATCGGCGATTGCCCCGAGCAGCGAAACCGCGACGAATGCGCAGAGGAGCACGATTGACCGTGCACCGGAACGGATTTTGGCTTTGCGGAAGTAGAAACTGCAGGCGGCTACGGCCAGGGCAGCGACTCCGACTACCGCTTTGAGCACCACCACCGGATCGGCCCCACCGGCAAAATAGACTCCCCTTCGCCAGGAGACGATGCTCGCCAGAGTGAGCAGCCAAGCCGCATAAGGCGCCAGCGCATGAAGGAGAGGATGGTGGTGCGAGGGGGGCATTACCGGTACCCGTCGACTCTTTCCAACTTCATTTCCGGGTCAGCGTCCGCGAAATCGCCTGGGCGCCAATCCTTTTTGACGGCTCGGCGACGACGCTTCGGGACAGAAACCATGACCACTCCCAGTGGGCGAACGCCACAAGCCTTTGCCTCTGCCAGCAGCCGGGCAAGGTCGCGTATGCCCGTCTTTGCATATTCGACGACCAAGACGGATCCGTCCGCAAAGGGGGCCATCATCGCCAGGCTAATGGGCTGGGAGACGGGGCTCGTATGGGCCAGAACCACATCGAAACCGTCCCGAAGTTCTTTGGCAATGGCCGGGAAACGTTGCTGTGCAATAAACTCTCTCGGCCCGGAAGACATTGATCCGGACGGAAGGATTTTTAAATTCCCGTCGCCATCCTCCACAAGCGCGTCGGCCACTGTGGCGCTTTCATTGAGAATGTCTGCTACGCCGACTGGCGCCGGGGCAGTTCCCTCGTGGGGTGGCGCGCTGGACGGGTAACCCGCCTCAAGGACGCAGACGACTCTTCCGCTTCGGTCCAGCGATGAGGCCAGTGCGAGCACCAAACAAGGTTCCTTGCAGTCGGGTTCGCCCGACACGAAGACGAGAACACTGGGAACCTTGCCGCCGGCGATTAGCTGCAGGTTAGTCTGCAATTCCTGGTACTCCGCCGCCACGTCGTGGCCTTGAAGCGAATGCTTCAGCGGGCGGTGGTCCGAGGGGCGGCTCAACTGACCCAGGAGCGGCAGGCCGCTTGCCGACCGGACATCTTCTTCGCTCCTGATTCGTTGGTGGAATCTTTTCCAAATGACCGCGCCGGACAGCCCGACCGACAGCCCAATCAACAGGCCGAGCGCACCATTCAGCGCCAGGCTCGGAGACGTCTTGCTCGTCGGTGCCGATGCCGGAACGGTCAGTATGAGGGAGACAGCTGACTTGGCTTCTCCTTTAGCGGTTTCAATGTCGGCCACCTTCGAAGCCAGACTTCTAGACACGGCATTGGCTATCGCAGCTGCCCGCTCCGGTGTGCTGTCTTCGGCCTTCACTACGAGGGAGGCCGTCTCGGTCGGGTTCGTCGCTGTGACGCGTGATCTTAGCTCTGCCAGACTCAGACCCAGCTTGAGCTCGTCAATGACGGGCATTAATACGTCCGGACTTTCCACCACGCCCGGATAGGACTTAATACGTTGCAGAGCGAACTGCGACCTCTCATACAGAGAACCGGTTGGTGAATCGACGCTTAGGAACAACGTGGCCTCACCTGTATAGGTTGGCGTAATGCGCTCGGTAATGGCGCCCGCGAGCCCGGCCCCCATGACTGTAACCACCAGGATCATGAGCCAACGCTCACGGATGGCCTTCAAATAGTCCGATAGCTCCATTAGGTTGGTCCGTTCGCAGTTCAATGCCCGTTCAGGTTGGACGTACACAGCATTACACCCCAAAGCGAAATTGACGAGAAAAACTCGATACAAACACGGAAAATCACGCTATCTGGAAAACGAGCGCACTTCTCGAAACCACTTCGGAAGCGCCAATGCGAGGAAGATGACGTTTGCGGCGAGCAATGCGCTGTACAACCACAGGAATCCGTCTGTCCACCAGATAAGACCAAACGCCAGGATCATGACGCCGTAATCGGTCGGTGCAACCGCCAACGAATACAACAGGGTCGAGTGCCCCTCCCCCTTGAGGAACATGGCAGAGTTGCCCCGGTTCTGGCGTCGTAGCTGATCGGTGAGGATCATAGCGAAGAAGAAGACCGTGGCTACAGCGGTATAGCTGAGGGGCACTAAGAACCACGCCGGTGACACGTCGTAGTGTCGCCACCAGCACAACAGAACGGCGATGTGCAGGAGGCTGGCCTTGACTGAATCCACGACATGGTCCAGCCATTCGCCGGCCGGGCTCCCGCCCGCCCCCAGCCGCGCGAGTTGCCCGTCTGCAGCGTCCAACGCATACCCAATAACCAGCAGCAGCACTGCTGCGAGAGAAGACAATGGCGTGGGCGGACTGAAGGCGACGACCAGCAGGCCGACGAAGGTGCATCCTGCGCTCAGTGCAGTGATCTGGTTGGGTGTCATTTTCAGGATGTGTGCGCCGGCCGCGGCATAGCGGCCAAGCGGCCGGTTTATGTACCGCGAATACGCCGGTGCACCCTTCGAGGTCTTTTGGGCTCCTCGAAGCGTCGCCAGCGCCTGCCTGTACCCGGTCGCTGCCGGCACTCCGGTTCCGGCTACTTCATACATGTGAGTCTCTCCTTCTGGTTGGGAGACCAGACCGACCTCCCAGGTGTTTCAGTTCTCGGCCCGCCCGCACTTCCGGGAGGGGGACATGGAAGGGCTGCCAGGGCGGACCCCAAGCGGCCTGCCTGGCCGCTCCGGGCTCCGCCACTCGCTTGTCGGGTATTGTCACTTCCCTACGGAGTTCCGTGGGAGGCAGGGCCCTCCCGGCCGCCGGTCTCAACCAACGCCCGGGAGGTTCGCCGCCACTTACTGTGCGGAGCTCTCCCCCGCCCACAGGTTGTCCCACGAGGCAACAACCGGCGCATTTGTGGCTGAACCGGACAAGTAGGCGAAGAGTCCAATCGACCCCGCCGTTTGGAAGGCGGTGGTTGAGTCAGTACCCATCTTTGTCCAGTCCGTCGGCTCTGCCGACCCTTCTTTCCAGATCTTGGCTTTCACCGTCGTCGGGGATGTTCCTGTTACCTGCACCCGCATGTTCAGGACATCCCCGACTTGGTAGGTGAGCCCTGGAACCACCGACTCGGCCGAAACCATGGCGCCCGCCCCGGAGGTGTTCACACGGAACAGGCCCAGGGTGACTCCCCCGTTGGCCAGCAGGTTGACCTTGGCGCGGTAGTCGCCTTGCCCGTCAACGCTGCGTCCAATGACGGACAGATTGATTCCGCCGCCTGTCGGCGCCTTGTCCACTCCGACGGCCACCCGAATCTCGGCGTCAGTCTGGCTTACCGACTTCTGGAAGATGGAAGGGCCCGATCCCGGACCCGCCATGCGGATGTTCCCCTTTCCGTTGGTGACCGAGAAGTTGCTGGCGTTGGAAGTGCTAGTCCAGGCGCCGCCCTGGTCGGCAGAACCGAAGCCGCCGGTGACGGTCCGGGAGAACGTATCCTGCGAGAAGCTCCGCTGCGTCACCACCACCTGAGCAGTCTTGGTGGAGCTTGCCCCTTGATCATCGGTGGCCGTGAGGCGGACAGTAAACGTTCCGGGCTTCCCGTAGCGGTGTGACGCTGTCACTCCCGTGCCGGTTGCCCCGTCACCGAAGTCCCAGGCGTAGCCGGCTACCGATCCGTCGGAATCCGTCGACGTGGAGCCGTCGAAGGAAACCTGCAGGCTGCCCGCCGAATTGGTGAAGGCCGCCACCGGCGGGGTGTTCGGCGCCGCGGTGGCCGTCACCCGGTGCGTGACCGAGTTGGTCGCTCCGGTGTTGTCCGTCACCGTCAGTACGACGTCGTAGTCGCCGGCGGTCGCGTAGGTGTGGTCAGCGGTGGCTCCCGTGCCCGTGCCGCCATCGCCATAGGCCCACTCATAGCTGCTGATGGTGCCATCCGCGTCCGTGGAATCCGAGCCGTCAAAGCTGACTTTCAGGTTCTGAACCCGGGACGTGAAGGCCGCCACCGGGACAGCGTTCGCGGGTGCCGTGGCCGTGACGGTGTGGACGATCAAGGCCGTTGCCCCTTCGTTGTCAGTGACAGTCAAGGTGACCGAGTACTCACCCGCGCTGACATAGTTATGGTTCGCGGTCGGTCCGTTCGCGCCCTTTCCGTCACCGAAGTCCCACACGTACTTGGAGAGTGTGCCGTCCGGATCTGATGAGCCAGTGCCGTCGAACTGCCCGCTGAGGCCGTCCATGCTGCTCGTGAACGAGGCAACCGGCGGCGTGTTGGGCGGCGGGGCGACGGTGACGGTGACCGCGTGGACAACCGCATCCCGGGCCCCCTTGTTGTCGCTGACAGTCAATGTGACGTTGTACGTCCCGGCCGCAGCATAGGTATGCGTCGGTGCACCCTCGGAAGCGGTTGAACCGTCGCCGAAGTCCCACGCATAGCTGTCAACAGTTCCGTCCGGGTCCGAGGACGCAGATCCGTCGAAGGCCACCCGAAGATCGGTGGCTGTGAACGCATAGGCGGCCGTCGGTGTCCTGTTGGGTACAGGGGCGACGGTGACGTCGTGTGCGATCCGCGCCTGGCCTCCGCGGTCATCGGTCACCGTCAGTGTGACGGTGTATGTGCCGGCAGCCGCGTAGCTGCGGTGCGCGGTTACCCCGGTACCAGTTGAGCCGTCACCGAAGTCCCAGCTGTAGTCCACGATCTGCCCGTCGGAGTCGCTTGAAGCCGAAGCGTCAAAGGATCCGTCGAGGCCCTGGGTCGCCGGGGTGAAGGCTGCGGTGGGCAGCACGTTTGGCGGCCGTTCCACGGTCACCTCCCGCGTGGTGGTGCTGGTCCCGGCGCGGTTGTCCGTCACGGTCAGCGTCACGGTGTACTTTCCCGGAGTCAGGTAGGTGTACTCCGCGTCCACGCCGGTCGCCGTGTGCCCGTCGCCGAAGTCCCAGGCATAGTTCACCAAGGTGCCGTCCGGGTCCTGGGAATCCGCTGCATCCACGGACACCTTGAGGTTCGCCACCGTCGCGGTGAAATCCGCCGACGGCAGCTGGTTGGGCGGTTCCGTGACGGTTACGTCGTGGGAGACCGTTGATTTCCCGCCGCGGTTATCGGTAACCGTCAGCTTGACGACGTACGTGGAGGCAGCCGTGTAGCTATGCGTTGCCGTGGCCCCCGAACCCAGCTGGCCGTCACCGAAGTCCCAGGCGTAGTCCACAATCTGGCCGTCAGGGTCGTTGGACTGGGTGCCGTCCATGGTGACGTTCAGGTTGTCGCCCGTCGAGGTGAAACCCGCGACAGGCAGGACATTCGCCGGTGCGGCCAGGTCGTAGTGGGCAGCCACCCGATCTGCGCTCAGCGCCTTCGAGTACACCGCTACTTCGTCGATGGTGCCCTCGAAGTAGGGGCTGGACGATCCCCAGGTCGTGTCCCCGCCGACGCGCCAGTAACCGGTGTAGGGCTGGGCTTGCGTCTGCGGGTTGGTTCCCACCAGGGCGCCATCGAGGAAGAGCTTCATCCCGTCGCTGGACTGCTCGGCGACCATGTGATGCCACTTGCCGTCGTTGTACGCGACCGGAGTGATGATCAGGTTTGGCTGGCCCGTCCAGACACCGAAGGCGAGAGTTCCGTCGTCCTGCATGTAGACGTGGCGGTCGTAGTTACCGGACAGGCCCGTGTTGCTGTTGCCGAATCCGATGATCTTCCCACCTCTGGTGGTGGTCGTCTTGAACCACGACTCGAGGGAGTAGCTCGTCGGATTAGTGAGCGAGCTTTGGCTGGCGACTGCTCCGTCCCGGCCGTCGAAGCTGGCCGCGGTCCCGCTGTAGCCCGGAATCACACCGGTAGCGCCCTTGGTTACGCCGCCTTGGTAGGCACCGTTGTTGCTGGACTGGCTAGAGTCAGCAGCCACGTTGCCTGTTGACTCGTCCAGGCGCCAGTAGAGATCCGGCTGGTCGGACGTTACGGACGTTCCGTAGGCGTCCGTCGGTGCCGGAGGAAGGCTCGATTCCCGGCCGCTTGCAGTGAAGTGCGAGAGGACCGTCTGCCGGGAAAGCACCGTCGGGTAGATGGCAACGTCGTCGATGGCACCGGCGAAGTAGGCGCTGTCCGGCTGGTTGGGCCAGCCTCCGAGGTTGTCGCCGCCGATGCGCCAGTAGCCGCTGTAGGCCTGGCCGGAGGTAACGTCGCTTCTTTGACCCGCGGGGACCCCGTCGATGAACAGATGCATGCCGTCAGTGCCCAGGCTGGCGGTGACTTGGTGCCACTGTCCGTCGTTGTAGGTGTTGCTGGTGCTCAGTGTCTGGACCCCACCTGGGTAGACACCAAACCAGATATGCCCTGCGTTATCCATATAGATATGGCGGTCGTAGCTCCCCGAGTTTCCGGTCGCCGAGGCGCCAAACCCGAGAATCTTCCCGCCCCGAGTGCTGGTGGTGTTGAACCATGCTTCCGCCGTGAAGGTGTCAGGACCGGGTGCGGCGCCACGTGTGGCAGCGAACCCGGCGCCGGAGCCGTCGAAGTTCGACGCCGCGTCGTTGGGAATGGCGCCCGTGGCACCGCGGGTGACTCCGGTGCCGGCGTCGGCATCCGCGAAGGAGGCATTGTCGAAGACGACGGACCCGGTGGGCTCATTCAGCGGCCAGTAGTTCGTGGCCCCGTCGGCAATGATCTTCCGGGCGTAGGCGCTGGGCGTGGCCGACGAGACTACAACAGCATCCGACCGGCTGCCCGTGTAATTGTTGCCCGCCG
Source organism: Arthrobacter sp. SD1074B (assembly GCF_056780195.1). Taxonomy (NCBI): domain Bacteria; kingdom Bacillati; phylum Actinomycetota; class Actinomycetes; order Micrococcales; family Micrococcaceae; genus Arthrobacter; species Arthrobacter sp. SD1074B. The sequence goes on from NZ_JBRAZT010000001.1 coordinate 3,682,521, forward strand.
GGTCCTTCACCCGGACGCGGTAGGTGTGGCTGGAGCCCGGAACGAGGCCGGTATCCGTGAAGCCCAGTTGTGGCAGGGCCCACCAGGGTGATTTGGCGTCGATACTGAACACCGGGACGGTGCCGTTGTCGCGCAGGACCTCATAGGTGAGCGTTCCGTCGTCGACGTCGGAGGTGCCGGTCCAGGCAACCCGGGTTGTCCCTGAGTTCAGGGACAGAACGGAAGGCTTCATCGGGCTGTAGGCCGGTCCCACCTTGTTGGGGGCGACGGATCGTTTGGCGAAGGTCGCGAGGCCCTGCTGGTTCTGTCCGTTGACGCGGGTAAACTCACCGCCCATTACGAGATATGTGCCGTTGTTCGCGAGCGCCCAGCCACCTTGGTAGATACCGGTGTAGCTGCCAGCGTTGACCTCTGGGTACCACGGCAGCTGCGTCGGTACGGGCTGATAGGCGTAGTTCATGTTTGACCCGGGCGCGCCTTGGTCAGTTCCGGTGGCGAAGGTCGTATCGGCCGTAGCCCGCTTCCAAATCTGCGGGTCGTGGTCGGCAAAAGTGCCAACTGACGTGCAATCATGCGCGTGCCCAACGGAGTACATGACCTGGTCCATCACGGAGACGTCATACGTCGCGCCGTAGCAGTTGTTCAGCCAGACTAGGTCACCGGTGCTGAATTCTGCCGCGAACCGGCCGTCGAACCAGTGCCCACCCTCGCCGTCGGCGCTGGCGTAGACTACGCCTCCGACCAGGGACATCTCGGTCACTCCGGACCTGTTTGTGCCCTGCCGGGCTGGAATGGGACGGCTCGTCCAGGGAAGCAAGCTCCCCTCGGCACCGTTGACCGCTCCGATTCCGACGATTGGTGAACCGTTAAGCTGTTGGAACCGGCCGCCGACAATGACCCTACTGTTGTCCGGTGCCGCGATCAGGGCCTCCACAAGATCGTCAGTGGAGGGCTGCCACGGCAGGACGGCGCCCGTCGAACGGCTGAAGGACGCCAGGTTTTGCCGCGCCACTCCTCCTGCGTTACCGAAGCCACCGCCAACGTACACCGCGGAGTTGCTGATCGCGACGCTGCGAACACCTCCGTTCACAACGGGCTTGAAACCGGGGTCCAAGGCTCCGGTGGCCACATCAAATGCTGCCACCTTTGACCGAGCGGCTCCCGATACCGTCGTGAAATCACCGCCCACGTATATCTTTGTCCCCTCGGGCGACACCTTGACCGTCCGCGCCTGAGCGTTCAGGTTCGGATTCCAAGGCAGAATAGCGCCGGTAAGGATGTTGAAGGCCATCGCATTGTTCCGGATAACTTCGCTGGTACCCGGCGCGGCCCCCGACGGGCGGGCCTTGGTGAAACTGCCAACCGCATAAGCCGTATTACCGACGACCGCCGTCTTCCAGACAACACCGTTGATCTGCGGGGTAGGCAGCACATCGCCGCTTACTGTTGGTGGCAGTGGGGGTGGCGGCGGGGGGTTGTCCGCAGCCGCCGCGGCACCGGCGCTGAAGAAGGCGGCAATGACGACGGCTGCGGTTGCGCCCGCGAGGGCCCGGACGGAACGCCGGAAGCCGACATCGCCCGCCTTCCCCGCCGATGACCCCCTGAACGAGCGTTCCTGCGCTGGATACTTACTGCTATGCACGATGTGCCACCTTTCGAGACCGCGGATATTGAACTGCTGCTTGTGATCGAATTTCGGAAGTAAGCAGGGGCCGGATGAGCAACCCGCGTATGAGGGGCCCTCCCAGCAAGGAGCCCACCGCCATCAGCGCCGGAACCAAGGTGTATCCAGCTGTGAAGGCGACGAAAACTCCGGCGAGAAAGAGGGATAAGACGGAGTCCACCAGGCGCAAGCCGAGGACGCCTGCCTGTTTTCCCCGGACGGCGGCTAGGGCACCGTACGGCGTTACCGCCGCCACGGAGGTGGCGTAGGCGATCCACCCGAGGACGGCCGCCGCATCGGGTTGCTGCCCGGCCACCAACTTGCCGATGCTGGGCAGCGAAGCCATGGCGATGATGCCGGCTCCCAGCGCGACGAGGGTTAGCACGGCCACACCCCGGTCCGCCCTCCGCAGCAGGTCCTTCATCGGAACGGCGTGTTCCCGGGCAAAGGCTGCAAAGAGGTACGAAGATGCCCCGCTGACCATCAACATGATCGGGGCGACGTAGATCCGCGCGACCTCTAGGTGACCGGTCGCGGCCAGTCCGGCCATAAGGGTGACCGTCACCCGGACGGCCGTCAGCAGCGCGGGGCGGACGGCCTGCTGGAGGGAACGCCAGATCCCGTACCGTGCCACCTCCGGCGAGAATGTCCGGGCCCTGACAATGAGGTAGCGGTCGCTTTTCGGCAGGAGCACGATCCCGACCGCAAGCGCCGCCAATTGCCCCCAGATGAGGGCCGCGAAGAAGGAGGTCAGGGCAAGCGGACCGGCAGTTGCGGCCAAGCCCAGGGCCGCAAGGGCCCCACCGAGCCCGGTCAGGTCGACCACCACGATCTTCCAGAACAGGAGGTGCGACATGAGCAGCCGCCTCACTGTGTCCTCGAGGACGAAGGCGATGATCGCGCCGCCAAAGATCCAGGCTCCGGACGGCGCCAGCAAACCCGAAGCCAGCGCAACCACGGCGCCGCAAAGGCCGGTCCCAAGGCTCAGGCCGAGGCACCAGAGCTGAAGGGTGAACCTGATCGACGAGTCGTGGCGGTCCAGTACGGTCAGGGTGTCGCCCACGAAGCCGCTCACGATCGCGGTGATCAAAAGAATGACGCCGTACAAGATCGCGAATTGCCCCAGGCCGTCGAGCCCGAGAGTCCTCACCGCCAGAAGCTGCAGTCCAAAGCTTGCGAGCGCCTGGGATCCCTGGGCCGCGACACCGCCCACCATCCCTCGGCCGCCGGCGGCAGCCGAGGTTTTTTGCTGGACTTTGTGACTGCCCACTACCGTGGCAGGTTTCCGCTGAGGGCGGCCGGTGTGTGGGCGCCGTCGATGTCGATGAACACGGTGCCGGCGTCGGTGCCCTTGGGGACCATGAAGGCGTAACCCCGCGTCTGGCTCTCACCGGCCTTAACGGTGCCGGCGAAGTCGAGCTCGTCCTTGCCCTCGTATAGCGGTGCAGCTGCCGTGTTGCCGCTACCGTACCGCATGGTCACCACGACGTTCGACACCGTGAGGCTTTGGCTGGAGCCATTTTGGATCTTGATGTCCATGTACACGTAGGACGCCCCGGATATCGAACCAGGGCCAGTGGCCGTAACGACGCCGCTGCGCAGGCCTCCTGCCGAGACGAGCACTCCGTCGCTGTATCTGGCAGGCGTTGATTCGAAGTCCCCGGCGACGGCGCGGGCCTTGGCTGCAGCAGGCTTTTCGTGGTCCCGCTTGACCACGGGGGCAACCTTGGAATTATCTACGAACCCCGGGCCGCCTGGCGCTACTGCCGGTCCTTCCGCCGTGGGTTTGGGGTCAGCCGCGCCGGCATCTGACTGCGACACAGTACCGGCTTGCCCGACGCCGGGTACGGAGGGCGCGTTGCAGCCCGACAAGAGGGCGATGCTTGCGGTAGCTCCTACGACGGCCACGAGGACTTTCCGCGACAGCGGCCCGCCATTTGAACCCCAAAAAGCGAAGATTTGCTGTACCACCGGGCTTTGGTGCATTGGGACCTCCATAAGCGCACTACTGGAAACGGGCAGAGCGGCGCCACAGCCGATTCGGATCGAGTCAGAACCCCCGGGAGCTCCCCGGCCCAGGCGGGTCACAACGCCACCTGGCTTTCGTCCGGAGCGTGGCTGGCCGGGGCGGCGGTCCGGCCACGGCCTCGGCCCTGCGCCCTCGTCAGCGTCCTGGATGCCAGGGCGATGCAGAGGGCCTCATAGCGATCGGCCACGACGTCCCAGTCGTAACGCGTGGCGACGTCCCTCGACTGGCTTCCCCTGGACCGGATATCGGCAGGGTGCGCTTCCGATTCCTCCACCAGGCGCGCAACGTCGCCCGGGTCTCGGAAATACCGCCCGGCCGAGCCGAGGACCTCCCGATTGAAGTTCACATCGAAGGCGTTTGTTGCCGCGCCGGCACCGACGGCCCGAAGAAGCGACGGATTGGTCCCGCCCACGGAGTGTCCGTGCCAGTAGACCAGGGCGTTGGCGTAGAGCTCGTCCAGCAGGTCTTGGTTCCAGACTCCGCCGAGGAATCTCACCCGTTCGTCCGCTGACGCCGTGAGCCTTTCGTTGTATTCGCGGCCATAGGGTGTGGAGCCCACGATGATCAAGGGGAGTTTGGCGCTGCTGCGTACATAGCCCTCCACGATGGTGTGGACGTGGTTCTCCGGCTCAAGCCGGGCAACCACCAGATGGTATTTGCCGGAACCCAGATCAAGGGACGCCAGCTCTTTGGGCTCCCGGGGCGCAAGCAACGGCGCACCATACGAAATCAGTTCGGTATCGGCGTCAAAGGTGGCCCGGTAGTAGTCGCGAATGCCGACCGCATCCGCGATCAATGCATTGGAGAACCGAACAGCGAAACCCTCGGCCCAGCGGTAATAGCGTTGGCCGACGGGGCCCCATTTGGCGCGCTTCCATTCCAGGCCATCCATGTGGGTGGCGACCGGAAGCCGGGCCAGCCGGAGCAGTGGAAGCCAGGGCGCATTGGCTGCGTTGAAAACTATCGTGGCATCCGCTCGGCGGGCCAGGAGGTGAGCTGCTGAAAGTCCGGTGTGGCTCAAAGTCTCAAGGGAGCGTCGGCGAAGGGCGGGCAGGTGCACCAGCCGCATGCCGGCAAATTCCCGGGCTTCCGGGCCCGGGCTGTTACCGGTGCGGCAGTAGACGGTCACCCGGTGCCCGCGTTCCGCGAGTCGGCGCCCTACTTCCTCGACGCAGGTTTCGAATCCTCCATAGTGTGCCGGCACGCCGCGCGTACCCACTAAGGCAATCCGTAAACCGTCAGACAGGCGAGTTGAATGCTTCACTATTACCCCCACAGGTGTTTCTTTCTGATAGAGACCGAGCTGTAAATGGAGACCGAGCGTTGATCGAGACCGGGCACAGCCTTGGTAAGCGTGCTGGCAGCTGCCGGACTGGCTTTCAGGGCAGACTTTGCAGAGCCCCTCTCTCCTCGGCCCCGGAGTTCATGAGTTCCAAAGTCCTTCGGAGTGCGGTGCTGGACGTGTGCATCGTGTACGGGAAATAGGCGACCTCCACCCCGACCGCCGCGAATTCCCGCTCCAGCGCAAGGCCTTTCGGCGTTCCCCGCCAGTCGTCGCCCTTGAAGAAGACATCGAACGGATGGCTGCGCCAGGTGTCGATCTTGCGGGGCAGGGTCTCAGCTATTGCTTCGTCGACGTAGCGGATGTTCCGGACGATCTCCAGGCGCTCGGCCAGCGGAATCACGGGATACCGGCCCTTCGACTGGACCAGCAGCTCGTCCGATACGACGCCGGCGATCAGGAAGTCGCAGTGCGCCTTCGCGTGCCGCAGCAAATTCAGGTGGCCAATGTGAAACAGATCGAAAGCACCGGCCGCGTATCCAATTCGCGTTGTCATGGCTGCTCCATCAGTAAGCGCCGACTGGGCTGCGCATGGCCTTGAAGGTCCTCCACAGGATCATCAGGTCCCCGGTGAGTGACCAGTTCTCCACGTAGTAGAGATCCAGCCGGATGCTCTCCTCCCACGGGAGGGTGGAGCGGCCGTTGATCTGCCACAGGCCCGTGATGCCGGGCTTGATCAGCAGCCGGCGATTGGTGAACTTCTCGTAGCGTTCAACTTCGGCAGGCAGCGGCGGTCGGGGGCCAACCAGGCTCATTTCGCCGGTCAGCACGTTCCAGAACTGTGGAAGCTCATCCAGGGAGTACTTCCGCATCCACCGCCCGCACCTGGTGACCCGCGGATCGTTCCGGATTTTGAACAATGGTCCTGAGCCTTCGTTGAGTTCGCGCAAGGCATCGAGGTCCGATTCGGCAGTCTGGACCATAGAACGGAACTTCAGCATGTGGAAGGGCGCGCCGTTTCTGCCTGCCCTCAACTGACGGAAAAGGACGGGGCCGGAGCTGTCCCGTTTGACGATAATGGCGAGAACCAGCATGAGCGGCGCCAGCACCAGCAACGCCAGGGATGCGACGGCGACATCCATGACCCTCTTGAGCACGTGTTTGGCGCCCGCGTACTGCGGAAGCTCCACGTGCACGAGTGGTAATCCATCGACCGGGCGCCAGTGGATTCGGGGCCCGGCCACGTTGGTCAGGCTTGAGGCGAGGACGAGCTCCGTTCCGGAGGCCTCGAGTTTCCACCCGAGTTCCCGAATGTACGTGCTGCCCCCAGGCACGCGGCCCGCGACAATGACGGCGTCTGCACCAGCGATTTCCACCATTCGGGACACATCGGCCAGGGTCGACACCACCGGGACCCGGTACCACGGGGGACGTAACTCCATTGACTTGTCCAGTGTTGGCAGACCCACTCCGGAAACCTGGTAGCCGGCAGTCGGGTTCCGTTCGATTTGGTTGACCACGTACTCGACGTCAGCCGCATCACCGATCACAATCACCTTGGACATGTATCCGCCCTCGGCTCGCTTGCGGTTCAACCACCGGCGCCACAGCCAGCGGCTACCGGTCAGCAGGAGCAGTCCCAGTGGCAACGCAACAGCAAAGTAGCCTCGCACCACATCGAAGCGGACAAAGACCATTGCGATGGCGAGTGCGCCGAATAGCTTCAGGGTTGCCTGAACTACGCGCTTGTACTCGGCAGCGCCGACACCAAACGTCCGGCAGTCACGGGTGGGGTAGATTTCCAGCACCGCGATCCATGCCGTTATGAGCAGGATAGAGACCGCCAGATATCGCATCTCGAATTCGGCCCCGGCCGGAACCATCGCGTCCACGCCAAATCTGGCCACATATGCCAGCACGACGGACACTGCGATCGCTGCCGCATCGGTCATTCGAAGGCGGTTGGCGAAGTTTCGCCACCGTCGGGTGACCGCCTTTCTTGAAGCGGTGATATCAGTCCGGGATTCGTCGTCCCACACCGAATGCCGCGGCCTCGCAGAAGCATGTGGTCGCTCGTGGATCGTGATTGGAGGCGTCAGCGGCTTCACCGCATGGACTGGACGGCGGTGCTTGAGTTCACTCATGACTGCCACCCCGTGGACGTGCCAGGGTTCGTGGGGTGGGAACGACGCTGCCGGCGAGCCTGGAGAGCGACTTCGGTCGACGAGTTTGACTCACTAGCCTGGAAACGCGAACACCGATCAACGTTCGACGAAACATTGTGAGACCTTCTAGCGAATAGGTTGGCTGTGGTCTCCCCAAGTAAATTAGATGACTTTTGGCCGCACACGAGTGCGGGCTACCCTTTTATGGCTTGTGGTCCACTCGGTGCGTCCGGCAGGTACTACGGGGTTCCGAGACGGGACTACCTGTTCAGCCGTCCATTCCGTGCCGCTTTGGGGCTCTCTCCGGCCCACCGGGCAGAGCGCTTACGTCCCTGCCAGTCAGTGTCGCTGTTCTGGGAAGTCGCCCGCCTGGGGTAAGGTGAATCTCGTTGTTCCGTGGGACGGGTTGCAGGATTCCGGCCCGTCTCTCTGCGGCTGTAGCTCAATGGTAGAGCGCTAGCTTCCCAAGCTTGATACGCGGGTTCGATTCCCGTCAGCCGCTCCAGTTCGTCGCACGCTCTGGTCCGCAGCCCTGCCGCGCCGGAGCCGGTTAGGTGTGTACCTGTATCGTCAGAAGTCAGGAACCTTTCCGGTTCCGCTACAGGAGCAATCATGGCTGACAAATCCCCCCGTCAAGCAGCATCCAAAAAATCCGCCAAGTCCATCAAGGAAAAGCGCGCTGATAAAAGGGCCGCCTCCGCGCCGCCCAGCTCCCTGGACAAAGTGACCGCCGCCAAGACGGCGAGCCCCAAAAAGAAGTGACCGGTTCCCCGAACCACCTCACCCTCGGCGTCATCGCAGCCACGCGCAAGCCGGACGAACGCCGCCTTCCCATCCACCCCCGCCACTTCGAACGCATCGCCCCGGAGCTCAGGCAGCACCTGATTCTGGAAGCGGGCTACGGGGAGCGTTTTGGCGTCCCGGACGCCCAGCTGGCCGGTCTTGTGGGCCGGATCGCGCCGCGGGCGCAGCTGCTGGCCGAGGCCGACGTCGTGCTGTTGCCCAAGCCGCAGCCGGCGGACCTCGCCGAACTGCGCGACGGTCAGGTCCTCTGGGGCTGGCCTCATTGCGTCCAGGACGCGGCGATCACTCAGCTGGCGATCGACAAGAAGCTCACGCTCATCGCGTTCGAGGCGATGAACCACTGGGCCAGCGACGGCGGCTTCGGCCTGCACGTCTTCCACAAGAACAATGAGCTGGCCGGTTACTGTTCGGTGCTGCATGCCCTGTCCCTGACCGGTACCACCGGGGATTACGGCCGTCGGCTGAGTGCGGTCGTGATCGGTTTCGGTGCCACGGCCCGCGGCGCAGTGACCGCCTTGAACGCCCACGGCGTCCACGATGTGCAGGTCCTGACCAACCGCGGTGTCGCGGCGGTGGGCTCCCCCATCCACTCGGTGCGGATCGCACAGTTCGACCACGACAACGAGGCGCCGTTCCTGAGCGAAGTCATCACCGAACGGGGCCGGGTGCCGCTCGCGCCGTTCCTGGCGGAGAGCGACATCGTCGTCAACTGCACCCTGCAGGACCCCAACGCGCCGCTGACATACCTGCGCACCGAGGATCTGGACGCCTTCCGGCCCGGCAGCCTGATCGTGGACGTGTCCTGCGACGAGGGCATGGGGTTCAGCTGGGCGAAGACCACCACCTTCGCCGACCCCATGTTCAAGGTGGGTGACCACATCGACTACTATGCGGTGGATCACAGCCCGTCCTACCTGTGGAACTCCGCCAGCTCGGAGATCAGCGAGGCGCTGCTGCCGTTCCTGGAGACGGTGATTTCCGGGCCGGCAGCCTGGGACGGCAACGAGACCATCCGCCGCGCCATCGAGATCCGCGACGGCGTGGTGCTCAACCCGGATGTCCTGGAGTTCCAGCAGCGGCAGCCGGGCTACCCGCACCTCCCGCTGGCCGGCTAGCGGTTTCGCACCCCGTCCGGTTTTCCGCGGCGTTTCCGGACAGCCGCTGCGCCGATCGGCGGAGCGGCTGTCCGTTGTCGGGGCGGAAAACTGTATCCGGCGCCGAAAGCTAGGCCCGGACGATCCGCAGCAGGCGCCGCCGGTCCCTCAGGTCCACCTTGAGTGTGAGCTCGCCACGCCTGGCCAGTACGACGGCGATCACCGCCGCGGCGAGCGCCGGCACGCCGCCGGAGACGAGGATCGCCGTGTGGGGATCCAGGTGCTCTGCCAGGAATCCCATCAGCGGGCCGCCGATGGCCTGCCCGCCGATCAGCACCATGATGTACAGGCTCATGACCCGGCCACGGATCCCGAGGTTGGCGCTGACCTGGACCAGCTGGTTGGCTGCAGTGAGGAACATCAGGCACCAGAAACCCGCCAGCACCATGGCTGCCCCGAACCAGGCCACCGAGGGCGCGCCGGCGGCAAGGCAGAGCATCAGCCCGTAGATTCCGGCGCCCAGCACGACCGAGCGCAGCCGGAGCTGCCTCCGCCGCGCGGAGGTGATGGCCCCGGCGAGCGCGCCGAGCGCCACCAGGGCGTTGAGCAGGCCGTAGCCGCCCGCTCCGGCGCCGTACACGTGGTCGGCGAAGGCCGCCAGCAGCACCGGCAGGCTCATCGCGAACACCGCGACGAAGCCGGCCATCAGCCAGGGCCAGTAGATCGTGGGTTTGGCCAGGGCGTAGCGCAGCCCCTCCCTGAGCATGCCCTTGCGTTTGGCGGCCGGCGCCGTGAGATGCAGCTCGTCCTTGCGCAGGACCAGGAGCATGGCCAGCGTGGAACAGCAGGCCAGCGCGTTGGCGGCGAACGCCCAGCCCGCCCCCACCGCGCTGAGCAGGATGCCAGCGACGGCCGGTCCGATCAGGCCGCCGGGCTGGAAGATCGTGGAGTTCACGCTGATGGCGTTCCGCAGGTAGGCCGGCCCCACGAGTTCGTTCACGAAGACCTGACGGGCCGGCTGGTCCAGCACCGTGACCAGGCCCAGCGTCAGGGCGATCGCGTACACGTGCCAGACCTCGATCCGCTGCGAGAGAGCCAGGGCCGCGAGGCCCGCGGCCAGGACCGCTGCCGCCCCTTGGCACAGCATCAGGATCCTCCGCTTGGCGAAACGGTCCGCCATCATGCCGCCCCACGGGCCGAGAAGAAGCGAGGGCAGGAACTGCAGCGCCACCGTGACGCCGACGGCGGTGACGGAGCCGGAGAGCTGGAGCACCAGCCAGTCCTGGGCAATGCGCTGCATCCACAGCGCCACCACCGCGACGAAGTGCCCGGCCGCGAAGATCCGGAAGTTACGGACCCTAAGCGAGATGAAGGTGTGCCGCCAAGGCAGCCGCTCACTGACGACGCCGATCGGCTCGGTAACGGGTTGCTGGCAGTCCTGCCGGAGTGGCTCCTGCTGCGTTTCGGTTGCCTGGAGGGGCGGAGGGGGTGGCACGGGGGGGTCCTCAGGAAGGGGTTTACGGGGCTTGCCTTAACGCTAAGCTGGCGCCAATCGATAATGGAAGGTTATTCTGCGCATAACTAGCATCACGAAATGCAATGGACGGGAGCCGGAATGAAGCGAGTGCGGGATGCACTGACCGGGGACGGCCATGTTTGAACCCGCCCAGCTCCGCTCTTTCCTGGCGGTGGCAGAGACGCTCAGCTTCACGCGGGCGGCGGAACGCCTCGGACTGGCGCAGCCGACCGTCAGCCAGCACGTGAGGAAACTGGAAGCGGCGGCCAGGCGAACCTTGTTCACCCGCGACACCCGCGATGTGCGCCTGACGGACAACGGCGACGCCATGGCCGGTTTCGCACGCAGTATCCTCGCCGCCCATGATTCCGCCGCCCGCTATTTTTCCGGCTCGGCCATGCGCGGCCGGCTGCGCTTCGGCACAGCGGACGACCTTGCCATCACCGGACTCCCCCGGATCCTGCGCGAGTTCCGGCAGATCTACCCGCAGATCAACCTCGAGCTCACGGTGGGCCAAAGCGACCAGCTCTACAAGCGGCTCAACGCCGGCCAGCTGGACCTCGTCTTCGTCAAGTGGGTGGCCGGTGCCAAGGAAGGCACCGTGGTGCAGCAGGATTCCTTTTCCTGGGTGGGCCTCGAGCAGACCGTGCTGGACCCGGGCGACCCGGTGCCGCTGATCGCCTACCCCGCACCCAGCCTGAGCCGGAAACTGGCCATCGACGCCCTCGAAGCCAGCGGCCGGACCTGGCGCATCACCTGCACTACCCGGCAGATCAGCGGCGTGCTTGCCGCCGTTCGGGCCGGAATCGGCGTCGCCGTGATGCCGTCCTCGTTGGTCCCGGAGGACCTGAAAGTCATCACCCGGCGTTTCGAGCTGCCTGCGGTGGGCGATGTCGACTTCACCCTGATCCGCAATCCGCTGGCCAACACCGAGGTGATTGAGGCCCTCACCCAGACCATCGTCGGCCGGGCCCTGAACCGCTCGTCCTGAACGCGTACCCGTGTACCTACTGGGTCGGGCCCGGTACCTACCCGCAAAATACTCGATCGGACGGGGTCATTACGCGCCCATTGAACACGGGTGGTACTTGCCCTATCCTGACCTTGTTGAAGGTCAAGCAGAGGCCCGCCACCACTATTCGATAAACGAACGCCAGTGATTGTTGCTGCCCTGCGGCAAGGTCACCCGGCGTTCGGGATAGGCCAGCAATGACGCCAGCCATAAACCGACCCCATCCAGCGATCCGGTCCGCCCGCTTGTTGAAGGCCTCCCGGCCACTCGCGGCATCGGCCCGACTCGAGAGCGTGCCGCACCCCGGCCTCGGCCGTCTCGATCCGCATCCCGCCCCCGCACGGAGTGACGACGACTTCGTCGGCATCCCCTACTGCGAACGCTGCGGGACGGACGAGTTCGTCTACCTGGAGACGTTCGTTCCGGCCAAGCACCGCCGGGACGGGACCGTCAGCAGGCTGGGCGAGGTCACGTACTTCTGCTCGGGATGCGAAGACTTCTCCGCGCACGCCGTTCCGGCGTCCTGGGCGCCGCCGGGCTGGTATCTCGGCTGAGAGCCGCGCCACCCACCGCACCCCCCCCACGAACGGCAATCGCCGCCGTGCCCGCTCTCGATAAGTGCGGTCCGGCGGCGATGCTGTCTACCCGGACACTGCTTCGGCCGTGCCGGTGAATCCCGGGCACGGCCGAAGCTTGGCAGATCTGAAGCAGCTAGATCAGGCCGTCCGAGAGGTGGTTGGCGGTGCCGAAGCGGTGTGCCGTGATGCTGACGGCCTGCTCATGCAGGAACGGCAACAGTTCCACGCGCCCGGCCTCCGTGACCGGGTGGGAGTAAACGGCCAGGTCGGGCCGGCCACCGGTGGCCTCTGCCAGCGCCTTCGCGTCCCCGCCGATCAGGCGGATCCGCGTCGCGGACAGCTTCGCGGCTCCGGCGAGCCGGGCTGCCGAAGCCAGCCAGTCGGCGTCGTCCTCCACGGTGGTCGCGATCCCCAGGCCGGACAGCACGGCGCGCAGCTGCGCGGGCAGTTCGACGGCGCTGGACACCGCGAGCTTCGATCCCGCCTGGACGCCGGCGGCAACGACCCGGACCAGTTCGCCGAGCGGTTTCCCGGCGGCGAGCCGCACCGTGACCGGCAGCGGGCGGTAGCGGAAGACGTTGCGTTCGGCGCTCAGCCCGGAGACGTCCTTGGCGGTGCCGAACTCCTCGGCCCAGGCCTGGGCGTCGGAGGCCAGCGAGCGCTGCAGCGGGGCCAGCTCTTCGGCAGTCAGGAATCCCTTGGCCGCGTCCTCGATCCGGCGCACGCCGGAGTGCAGCGGCGCCGGGGCCGACCCGGCGCCGGCGGCGGTGCTGGGCTTGCTGACCCATTCGCCGAGCCCTGCGAGGTAGTTGGGACCTCCGGCCTTGGTGCCCGCGCCAACGGCGGACTTCTTCCAGCCGCCGAAGGGCTGGCGCTGGACGATCGCGCCGGTGATGCCGCGGTTGACGTAGAGGTTTCCCGCCTGGACGGTGTCCAGCCAGAGTGCCAGTTCATCCGAGTCGAGCGAGTGCAGGCCCGAGGTCAGGCCGTACTCGATCTGGTTCTGGATCGCGATCGCCTCCTCCAGGGTCGCGGCCGTCATGACGCCGAGGACCGGCCCGAAGAACTCGGTGAGGTGGAAGTAGGACCCGCGCCGGACGCCGTGCCGCACGCCGGGGCTCCAAAGCCTGCCGGATTCGTCCAGCTGCTTCGGTTCCACCGCCCAGGCCTCGCCCTCGCCGAGGGTGGTCAGCGCGTTGAGCAGTTTGCCGCCGGCCGGTTCGATGATCGGGCCCATCTGGCTGGCCGGATCCTCGGGGTAGCCCACCTTGAGCGAGGTGACGGCGTCGATCAGCTGGTTGTGGAACCGCTTGGATGTGGCGACGGAGCCCACCAGGATCACCAGCGAGGCGGCGGAGCACTTCTGGCCGGCGTGGCCGAAGGCGGAGTATGCAACGTCCTTCGCCGCCAGGTCCAGATCGGCGCTGGGGGTGACAATGATGGCGTTCTTGCCGCTGGTTTCGGCCAGTAGCGGCAGGTCCTTGCGGAAGGAGCGGAACAGTTCGGCAGTCTCGTAGCCGCCGGTCAGGATGACGCGGTCCACGGCGGGATGGGAGATCAGCTGCCGCCCCAGCTCACGCTCGCCCAGCTGCACCATGGTGAGCACGTCCCGGGGTACCCCGGCTTCCCAGAGCGCCTCGATCATCACGGCGCCGCTGCGCCTGGCCTGCTTGGCGGGCTTGATCACGACGGCGGAGCCGGCGGCGAGCGCCGCGAGGGTGGAACCGGCCGGGATGGCCACCGGGAAATTCCACGGCGGGGTCACCACGGTGAGCTTGGCCGGCACGAAGGTGGCGCCGTCGACGTCGTCGAGCTTGCGGGCCGATTCGGCGTAGTAGTGCGCGAAGTCGACAGCCTCGCTGACCTCGGGATCGCCCTGGTCGATGGTCTTGCCGGTTTCGCTGGCCATCACCTCGAGGAGGTCGGCGCGGCGGGCCTCGAGGACGTCGCCGGCGCGGTGCAGGATCGCGGCACGCTCGGCGCCGGAGAGCGCGCCCCAGGCCTTGCCCTTCTCCACGGCAGTGTCGATGACGGCGTTGAGGGTTGCCTCATCGTCGATGGTGGCTGCCTCGACCGCGGCGTTGCCCAGGGTGGACGTCGCTACGCGGCCCAGGATGGCACGGCCCCAGTCGCGGTTGGCCGGCAGTGACGGATCGGTGTCCGGGGTGTTCTCGAAGGAATCGTGCGGCATCGGCGCGGCCGGGAGGGCGCGGTTCTGCCGGCGGTTCGGCGCCGGGACCTCGTCGTCGAGCTTGGCGAGGGAGGCGAGGAAGCGCTGCTTCTCGCGCTCGAACAGGGATTCGTTCTCGCTGAGTTCAAAAACGGCGGACATGAAGTTGTCCTGGCTCGCACCCTCTTCGAGCCGGCGGATCAGGTAGGCGATCGCGACGTCGAACTCCGCGGGGTGGACTACCGGGGTGTAGAGCAGGAGCGAGCCGACGTCCTTCTTGACGGCTTCGGCCTGGCCCTGCGCCATGCCAAGCAGCATCTCGAACTCGATGCCCTGCTGTGCGGCATCCGCGATGCCGCGCTGCTTGGCCAGTAGCCAGGCAAAGGCGATGTCGAAGAGGTTGTGGCCGGCGACGCCGATCCGGATGTTGCGGATCCGGTCCGGGTGCAGCGCGTAGTTGATGACACGCTTGTAGTTGGTGTCCGAGTCCTGTTTGGTGCCCCAGGTGGCGAGCGGCCAGTCGTGCAGCGAGGCTTCGACCTGTTCCATCGGCAGGTTGGCGCCCTTGACCACGCGGACCTTGATGGCGGCGCCTCCGTCGGCGCGGCGGGCCGCGGCCCAGTCCTGCAGGCGGATCATCGCGGCGAGGGCATCCGGGAGGTAGGCCTGCAGCACGATCCCTGCCTCGAGGTCCTTGAACTCCGGCTTGTCCAGGATCCGGGTGAAGACCGCGATGGTCAGGTCGAGGTCCTTGTACTCCTCCATGTCCAAGTTTATGAACTTGGCCTTCTGCCCGCCGCTGGCAAACGACGCGGCGCGGGCGAAGAGCGGGGTGAGCTTGTCGACGACGTGCTCTACCGCCTCGTCGAAAGCCCAGGCGGAGTGCGGGGCCACGGTGGAGGAAACCTTGATCGAGACGTAGTCCACGTCCGGCCGGGCGAGCAGGGTGTGCGTGCCTTCGAGCCGGCGGGATGCCTCGTGTTCGCCGAGCACGGCCTCGCCCAGCAGGTTGACGTTCAGCTTGATGCCGTCCTTTCGGATCTTCGCAATCGCGGGGCCCAGCTTGGCGTCGGTGGCGTCGACGATGAGGTGCCCGACCATTTCACGCAGCACGCGGCGGGCAATCGGGATGACCACCTGCGGCAGTGCCGGGGCCACGGCGCCGCCAACGCGGACGGCGCTGCGCATGTACCAGGGCAGGAAGGCCGGGACCTTCGGGGCGAGGGCTGCGAGATTGCGGGCGGCAACCTGCAGATCCTCGGGGCGCACGACGCCGTCGACGAATCCAACGGTGAAGTCCAGGCCGTTCGGGTCCTTCAACACGCCGGCGAGCTGCGCGGCGGAGGCGTCGACGGGGACCTGGGCCGCCGCGGTGAGCCAGCGGCGGACCAGCGAGATGGCCTCCTCGGCGAGGGCTGCCGCCTCGAGCACGGGCGAGCCTTCCGAGACGGCGGCGTGGGCGGCGTCGTTGCCGGCGGCGTCGCCGGTCGTGAGGCCGGATTCCGTTGAGGTGTTGGTCATGGTGGCACTCGTTCTTTCTCAGGGTATGGGCGTTCTTGAAATCAGTATGCGACCGGATTTCCATAAGATAAAGCGATGTTTTCTAAGCGATACTCGTTAGGAAAATCGCACATTCGAGTGGCCCTCCCTCACCTCCGGCACCTACCGGGACGACGCTCCCTCAGTCCCTGCCCCGAAACGGCGAACCCTCTCCCACAGGGTGAGAGAGGGTTCGCAGAAAATGGGCCGGACCTGAGGGAGCGTCCGGATGATGGTCGCAGGAAGTGAGGGAGCGTGGGCTGCTAGCCGACGTGGCGGTGCAGCTCCACGGCTTCTTCGTGCCGCGGGCTGTCCGGGTTCATCAGCGAGTTCTTGCGGCCATAACCGAAGTAAATGGCCAGCCCCACGACCAGCCAGACGCCGAAACGGACCCAGGTCTCCCAGTGCAGCTGGAACATCAGGAACGCGGAGGCGAGCATGCCGAAGAGCGGAACCACCGGCATAAACGGCAGCCGGAAGGTGCGCGGCGCGTCTGGCTTCTTGTAGCGGAAGATGATCACGGAGAGGCAGACGACGACGAACGCGGCCAGGATGCCGATGTTCGTCAGGTCCGCGACGGCCTTGATCGGGAAGATGCCGGCCAGCACCGCCGAGGCCACGCCAGCGATCCAGGTGACCCGCTGCGGGGTGCCGTGGCGGTCGGTCTTGGCGAACCAGCCCGGCAGCAGCCCGTCGCGGCTCATCGAGAACCAGACGCGGGTAACGCCCAGCAGGAAGGTCAGCATGACCGTCAGGATGGACAGCACGGCGAAGACGGAGATGATCGTGGCGATCACCGGCAGGCCCACCCCGTTGAAGGCGGAGGCGAAGCCGGCCTTGGGATCGATGTCCTGGTAGTTCTGCATGCCGGTCAGCACCAGCGTTGCGGCGACGTACAGGAGCATGGCCACGATCAGGGACAGGATGATCGCCTTCGGCATGTGCTTCTTGCCGTCCGTGGCCTCCTCCGCCGCGGTACTCATCGCGTCATAGCCAAACACGGCAAAGAACACGGTCGCTGAGCCGGCCAACACCGGGCCGAAGCCGCTGGGCATAAACGGGTTGTAGTTGTTGGTGTCGATATAGAAGATGCCCAGCCCGATGATGAACAGGATCAGGACCACCTTGATGGCGACGGCCACGAGCTCGAATCGCCCGAACGTCCTGGTACCGCGGGAGAGGATCCAGGTCACGAGCAGGCAGACGGCAATGGCGGGGATGTTGACGACACCGCCCTTGCCTTCATCGAACGTCGAGGTCATCCAGGCGGGCATGTGGACGCCGATTCCGGAGAGGAACGCATCGAAGTAACCGGAAATGCCGATGGCCACCACGGCAACGATGGCGATGTATTCCAGCAGCAGGTCCCAGCCGATGAACCAGCCAATCACCTCCCCCAGCGCCACGTAACCGTAGGTGTAGGCCGAGCCGGCCCGGGGGATCATGCCCGCGAACTCGGCGTAGGACAGGGCGGCGGCCGCGGACGCCAGGCCGGCGATCAGGAAGGAGAACAACACGGCGGGGCCGACGCCGGGCTCGCTCTCGCTTCCGTGGGCCACCAGCCCGGCCAGTGAGAAGATGCCGACGCCGATAATGCCGCCGACGCCGATGGCCGTCAGCTGCCACAGGCCCAGGCTCTTGAAAAGGCCGCTGTGCTTGTTTTCTTCCTCGATGTCATCGATGGGCTTGCGCCGCATGATCGACTTGGTTAAATCTCTGGTGCTCATCAGGGTCTCCTGCTCAGAAGTGGCGCCCATCAATCCACCCTGTGATGGGGGTTACTCGGTGACAACAGTATGCAAGCCGGATTGCATTAGATAAAGTGAATTCTCCTAATCAATAAGCATTAGAATTCACAAAGGAATAGCGATGCTCGACGTCCGGCGGCTGCGCCTGTTGCGCGAACTCAAAATCCGGGGCACGCTCGCCGAGGTCGCCGAGGCGCTGCAGTACAGTCCTTCATCCGTCTCCCAGCAGCTGGCCCTGCTGGAAAAGGAAGCCGGCGTCGAACTCCTGCGGAAGACCGGACGGCGGGTGCAGCTCACTCCCCAGGCCGAAGTGCTGGTGGCCCATACTGCCCAACTGCTGGAAACACTGGAGCAGGCGGAGGCCGACCTCGCGGCCTCATTGACCACCGTGACCGGAACGGTGCGGATCGCCGTTTTCCAGTCCGCGGCGCTGGCCCTGATGCCCGACGCCCTGACCCGGATGTCCTCCAGCTACCCGGAGGTCCGGATCGAAATGATCCAGCGGGAGCCCGAAACGGCCCTCCATGAGACCTGGGCGCGGGACTTTGACCTGGTCATCGCTGAACAGTATCCCGGCCACGCGGCGCCCCGCTACGCCGAGCTGGACCGGCTCCGCCTCACTGGCGATGCGATCCGCCTGGCGGTCCCGCCCGCGTCCCCGGACCGTCCCGCCGTCATGACCCTCGCCGACACCGCAGGGCTGGCCTGGGTGATGGAGCCCCGGGGTGCGGCGTCCCGGCACTGGGCCGAGCAGGCCTGCCGCAGTGCCGGCTTCGAGCCGGATGTTCGTTTTGAGACCGCCGACCTGCAGGCGCAGATTCGGCTGATCGAGTCGGGCAACGCGGTGGCGCTGATGCCGGACCTGGTCTGGACGGGCCGGGGCACCACGGCGCAGCTGATCGATCTCCCGGGCGACCCCCACCGCACCGTCTTCACGTCCGTGCGCCGTTCCAGCGCCAAGCGCCCGGCCATCGTCGCGGCCCGCGAAATCCTGGCCGAGACCGCAGCGTCCATCGCTCCCGCGGCCTGAAGTCCAACCGCCGTCGCCGGTGTTTTCTGGCTCACAGCGCAGCTCCGACGCCGGCGCTAGACTATTTACGTTATGAATCGAACAATGTTCAAGTCCAAAATCCACCGCGCCACGGTTACCCACGCGGACCTTCACTATGTCGGCTCGGTCACCGTGGACCTGGATCTGCTCGAGGCCGCCGACATCCTGCCCGGTGAACTGGTGGCCATTGTCGACGTCACCAACGGGGCACGGCTTGAGACGTACACCATCGCCGGCGAGCGCGGATCCGGTGTCATTGGCATCAACGGCGCGGCCGCGCACCTGATGCACGAAAACGACATCGTCATCCTGATTACCTACGCCCAGATGACCACGGAAGAGGCCAAGTCCTACACTCCCAAGGTGGTCCACGTGGACAAGGACAACAAGGTGGTCCAGATCGGGAGCGACCCGGCAGAGGGTCACACGGCCGGTCTCCTCCGGCCGCCGCACGCGCTGAACAACGCTACGCTGAACTGACCCATTGCTGCCGCGCCGCCGCCGGCGGCCGTGGACCGAACATGTCGTCCCGCTGCCCGCCTGAGGGCGCAACGCAAAAATCTGATTATTGTGGGACGGTGTCCGTTATCCTTCCCCCGCCCGTGCTGCCCCGGACAACCGCGTGCTAGGCGTTCTGGCCGGTTTTTTCGTCGTCTGGTGCATCATCCTGGTCGGTATGTTCGTCGGCCGGCGAAACATTCTGGGCGACAACGCCCGCTCCGTCCTCAGCGCGCTGACGTTCTTCGTGGCCAGCCCGGCCCTGCTGTTCGAGACGCTCAGCAAAGCCAGGCTCAGCGACGTCTTTGCCGCACCGTTGCTTGTGACCGCGGTCGGCGCCATCACCACGGCTGCCCTCTACTTCGGCGTGGTGCGGCTCCTGCTCAAACGCCCGCTGCCGGAAGCCCTGGTCTCCGCCATGAGCGCTTCGTTGGCCAACTCCGCCAACCTGGGTATTCCGATCGCCGTGTTCGTCCTGGGCGACGCCAGCTACGTGGCACCCCTGCTGATCTTCCAACTGGCCTTCTTCACCCCGTTGTTCCTCATGGTCCTGGACGCCACCACCAGCGCCCACCGGACAACGCCGCTCAGCTTTGTCCTGATGATCCTTCGGAACCCGATGATCGTGGGCTCCGGGCTCGGGCTGCTGGTGGCCGGGACGGGCTGGCAGGTTCCCGAATTGGTACTACAGCCCATCCACCTGATCGGCGGCGCGGCGATCCCGGCCATGCTGCTGTCCTTCGGCATGAGCCTGAACGGTTCCCGCCCGCTGCACGCTTCGGCCCAACGCCGGACCGACACCTTGCTGGCCTGCGCCTTCAAGCTCATCGTGCACCCGACGCTGGCGTACCTCTTCGCCCGGTTCGCACTGGGCCTGCAGGACCAGGCACTCTTCGCCGTCGTCGTCACGTCCGCGTTGCCCACTGCGCAGAACGTCTTTGTGGTGGCCAACCGCTACCGGACCGGACTGACCGTCGCCAAGGACACCGTACTGATCACCACCGTGGTCGCCGTCCCCGCGATGATCGGAGTGGCCCTGCTCCTCGCCTGAGAACGGGGGTGGCTTGAGAGCGGTGCGACGCCGACGGACGGCGGGTCCGGGCGCTCCTCAGCCCGCGGCGGTCGCCACGGAGATGCTGTAAGGCGGCAGTGTGATGGTGGCGTGTCTGTCCGGGGCGATCGTGCTGCTCACCGGCGGATCATTGGGGTCCGGGTGTCCACCGTTGCCCCTGCCATGGGATGGGTTCCACTTGTATTGCTCAGCGGAGTACTGGTCCAGGTCGAGCTTGCCTTCGACCGGTTGGGACGTGCCGCCGCCTTTCTGCATCAGCCGGACCGTGATGGCCCGCTGAGGGTCCTTGTTGAACAGGATCACGCTGAGCTTGCCGTCGGGGCGGCGGAGCGTATAGGCGGTGACCAGATCCTGGCCTTTGGCGTTTCGCACATCGCTGGTGGTGTTGTACATCGTGTGGCTGCCGGTGCCGGCTTCCAGCCAGGTGTGGTTCACCAGCCTGGCGGCCTGGTATCCGGCCACGGGCCGGATTCTCCATTCGTCGTAGAACTGGAAAATCATCAGGTTGCCCCGGGTGTCGCATTTCTCGCCCACCTCGTCCTGGAAGACCCAGTTCGGCTCTATTCCGTAAAAGTAGCTGGTCTCTCCGCCCATCGCCAGGAACATAGCGGCCGTTTCCGCGTTGACCATGGCGCCGGGCAACTCCAGCTCCACCTGTCCAACGAACGAGGAATAGCCGTACTCGGTGATGACTTTGGGCACCTCGGCCGGCAGGCCGGCGTCCGCCTGGCGTTTGAGGAGCTGCCTCAGCAGCTCCGGGTTCTGGGGCAGGGTCCCGGCGGGATTGGCGCAGACGTCGTCGAAGGGGTACCACTCGAAGGAAAAGAAATCGAAGTCCGCCATCGCCCCCCGGTGACGCAGGTAGGAGACGAACCGGCCGGTCCAGGACCGGACCCCCTTGTCGTCCGGCCAGTGCACCCAGTCCGGCAGCGTGGTCTGGTAGCCCGGGCCCCCGAACTCCAGCGACGGGTCCACGGCCTTCATGGCGGCGGCCATCTGCACGTATAGGGCCCCGTAGTGCTCCGGTTGGGCTAGCTGCCCGTCGGGTTCCTCGCCGATCTCAATCCGTTGGATGGGGTAGCCGCGCTTGCCGAGGTAGCGGGCCAGGGCGGCGGCGTCGTCGGGCGTTCCGTACAGGGCGGGAACGGGGACCATCATCGGCTCGCCTTTGGTAATACCGCTGGCGAAAAGACGCTCAAAGCTGGCGTGCTCATAGTCCTTGTCGATGTCGTCCTTGCTGTGCCACGGGTCCGTCGACGAGGTCCACATGACCGTTTGCCGATGCGACTTCCGGTGCCGGACGTGGTCGACGAAGTCCCCGGCCTGCTGCTGCCCGATGTACAGTTCGCGCACGGCGACCCCGAGCCTGTCGCGGATGTCGCGGGATCCGGCGGGCGCGGTGTTCGAGTCCGCCGTGAAGAGGATGCGCACGTACTGGGCGTTGACCGGCTTGGGCGCGATCCGAACCGTCTGGGATCCCCCGGTCCCCCGCTGCGCGGCCTGCGGAAAGTCCCGCCAGATGCCGTTGTCAACAGGAAAGCGAGCATCCCGGCCGCTCCAGTACTGCACCTTGAAGCGGGTGGCGTACGGCGCCCCCCAGTCAAAGCGGACCGTGTCCATTGGCAGAGCCTGCGGGAACTCGGCCATGATCCACTGCGGATGGAGGCCGTCGGGTTCGCCGGTGAAGTGGGAATCCAGGTAGGGGTTGGACTTCCAGAATGTCTCGACGTCGCCGTCGTTGAGGCGCGAGTGGCCGCTGTTCTTTCCTTGATCGATGGTGTTGCCGCGTCGGGGAAGGCGGTAGCCGTAGGAGACGCCATAGTCTTCCACGGGTTCGGAGGAAGATGTCCAGTATCCCTGTTGCTTGTCCGGCTGGCTCCACGTCCCCCGGGGGTTCCAGTGCCATGCCTTGACGCCCAGCTCGGTGCGCAGGCGGTAACTCACCGGGCCGAACCCGGCCGACTTCATGGCTTCAACGTTCCTGGCCGACCAGACCCGGTCGATTTCGTTTTCTTCGAGCCCGTCGACTCCGACACCCATGGCACGGTGGCCGTCGAACTTGTTCACCGCGTTGTCCGTCTCGATGCTGATGATGCCGTCGGCGTGCGGGAGCGGACCCGGCGGCGCACCGCGCAACGCGACGGTCGAACCCAGCCAGATGCCCAGGGCCGCGAGGCCCGCGACGGACATCAGGACCACGCGCCGGGAGGGTCGAAGGGCCGGTCTTTTCCGCTCAGCATGAGATGTCATGAGATCCTCTGGTCCGCAGTAGTCCGTGCAGGGCATGGGAACTAAACTGGGCGGCTCTGAGCCAGCCACCCGCAACGGCAACGCCGTCGAGACGATCAAGTCCCAGTGTGCCGGGCCAAGCCGTAAATTTCTACGGCCCGGAGGGCCCCAATTTGCTCCGCTAACGCGCCTCCCCAGCGCCGTGCCGCGCAGGGGCAGGGCCGGGCCGCCGGGGACGGCGTGGCAGGACGGCCCGGGCCGCCGCAGGCCTTAAGCTGGTAAAGGCCACAGAACGGGTCCCGAAACCAGGCAGGCAATGGGGGAACATTTGCTCAAGAAGGGCTCGCGCCGCGGCGCCGTCGATTGGATTGCCTGCGGCGTTGCCGGACTCATGCTGGCGGCTTCCACCGCTTGCGCCGTCCCGGTTGGCACGGGAATGGCGAGGCCGCCCTCGGGCACTGCCGGCGCCACCACAGCGCCCCCCACTGCCGCCTCCGGCGCGGCGGCCGCCAACACTGCGACTGCCGCCGCCAAAACTTCGGCTCCGGCCTCCGGGCAGACCGCCGTCGCGCACACGGCCCTCAACGTGCTGGCCACCCTTCCGGTCAAGGGCAGGGCGCCCAAGACCGGCTATTCCCGTGACCAGTTTGGCCAGGCCTGGGCCGACGTCGACCGCAACGGCTGCGATACCCGCAACGACATGCTGCGCCGCGACCTGACGGCGGAGGCGCTCAAGCCGGGGACCCGGGGCTGCGTGGTGCTTTCCGGAGCCCTGAAGGACCCCTACACCGGGAAGCCCATCAGTTTCCTTCGAGGAGCGAGCACCAGCAGCGCCGTCCAGATTGACCATGTTGTGGCGCTCAGCGACGCCTGGCAGAAGGGCGCGCAGCGGCTAAGCCCGGCGCGGCGGCTCGCCTTCGCCAACGATCCGCTCAACCTCCTGGCGGTGGACGGCCCGGCGAACCTGCAAAAGAGCGACGGCGACGCCGCCACCTGGTTGCCGCCGAACAAGTCCTACCGCTGCGCCTACGTGGCACGCCAGATCTCGGTCAAGGCCAGCTACGCACTCTGGGTCACCCCGGCCGAGCACGACGCCATGACGCGGATCCTGGCCGACTGCCCGGATGCCGTGGTCCCCGCCGGCCAGCAACCCGCCGCTCCGAGGCCGACACCCGCACCGGCGGCTCCGCCGGCCCGGAAAGCCCCGGCCGCGGTCCCCGCACCGCCGGCGCCCGCACCGGCTGCGGTGACCTACGCAAACTGCACAGCGGTGCGGGCCGCCGGTGCCGCCCCCATCCGGCAGGGGCAGCCCGGCTTCAGCAGCAAATTCGACGGCGACGGCGACGGGGTCGGCTGCGAGTAGCCGCCCTCAGGCCTCCGGTACAGGCAGGGCTCCGGGGTGAGCTGCGGGGGTGGCCCGAGCTCAGACGCGGGCGAGCCCGGCGACCTCCGCGAGGAGCTCCACCGAACGCAGCCTGTCCTCGACGCCGGCGCTCTGGTGCGCGACGATCAGCTCGTCGGCGTCGGCGTGCGCGGTGAACTCCGCCAGGTATTCCAGCACGGCGGCCGGCGTGCCAACGGCGGAGTACTTCATCATCTGTGCCATGTGCTGGCCCTGCGGCGAGTCCAGGATCATGTCCGCCTCGTCGTCGCTGAAGACGCGGCCGTTGCCGAAGAACAGCGATACCCGGGCACGCTTGGTGGCCTGGAACATCTCCTGGGCGTCGGCCGTGGAATCCGCGGCGATCACGTTGACGCCGGCGATCACGTGCGGGGCGTCCAGCTGCTCGGAGGGCCGGAATTCGCGGCGGTAGAGGGCCACAGCGTCCTGCAGGGCGTTCGGCGCGAAGTGCGAGGCGAAAGCGTACGGCAGGCCCAGTTGGGCCGCCAGCTTCGCCCCGAACAGCGAGGAACCCAGGATGTAGAGCGGGACGTTGGTGCCCTTGCCGGGGGTGGCCTCCACACCGGGAATACGGGTGGGACCGGTCAGGTAGCCCTGCAGTTCCAGGACATCCTGCGGGAAACTGTCCGCGCTCATCGGGTCGCGGCGCAGGGCCCGCATGGTGTTCTGGTCGCTGCCGGGCGCGCGGCCCAGGCCCAGGTCGATCCGCCCCGGGTGCAGGGTCTCCAGCGTGCCGAACTGCTCCGCGATGGTCAACGGCGCGTGGTTGGGCAGCATCACGCCGCCCGCTCCGAGCCGGATGCTCTTGGTGTGGGCCGCGATGTGGGCGATCAGCACACTCGTCGCGGACGAAGCGATGGACGACATGTTGTGGTGCTCGGCGTACCAGATGCGGCGGTAACCCAGCTCCTCGGCGCGCTGGGCCATGGCCACGCTTCCGGCGAAGCTTTCTGCCGCCGTCTGGCCCTTGCCGATGATTGCCAGGTCAAGGATGGAAAGCGGAACAGTCACGGAATAGCCGGCCTTTCGTAGCGGAGCATGGTTCGGGAAAATTTCATATGCCGCGCCGGACTCCGGCCGGCGTACACTGGTGCCAACGACGCCGGGGCCCGGCTTATTTCAGGGCGGCCGGAATCGCCGGCAAGACCGCCCGGCTGGAATACTCAGCACCCTTAGTGGGTTGCCGCCCTTATGAGCCACGACCACTCGCAGCATCCGGAATCATCCGCAACGATCGATTTAAAGGACCTTGGGACAGTCCACCGGCTGGGCTTCGGCGCCATGCGCATCGTCGGCGACGGTGTCTGGGGCGAACCAGCCGACCGGGACGCGGCCATCGCCGTCGTCCGGCGGGCCGTCGAATTGGGCGTCGACTTCATCGACACGGCCGACTCGTACGGGCCCAACATCAGCGAGGAAATCCTCGCACAGGCCCTACACCCCTACAAGGACGGCCTGAAGATTGCCACCAAGGTCGGCTTCACCCGTACCGGCCCCAATGAATGGGTGCCGCTGGGCCGGGCCGAATACCTGCGCCAGCAGACCGAGTTGAGCCTGCGCAAGCTCAAGGTCGAGGCCCTGGACCTCTTGCAGCTGCACCGGATCGACCCCAAGGTCGATCCGGAAGAGCAGTTCAGTGTGCTCCGTGACCTGCAGAAAGAAGGCAAGGTCAAGGCCCTTGGCCTTTCCCAGGTCAGCGTGGCGGAGCTGGAGCAGGCCAGCCGATACTTCACTGTCTCCACGGTGCAGAACCGGTACAACATGACGGACCGCAGTTCCGAGGACGTCCTTGACTACGCTGAAGAGCACGGCATCGGCTTCATCCCGTGGGCGCCCATCTCGGCGGGCGAACTCGCCCGCCCGGGAGGCCCGCTGGACGAGGCAGCCACGCGGCTGGGCGCCACCACCTCCCAGGTTGCCCTCGCCTGGCTGCTGCGCCGCTCCCCCGTCATGATGCCCATCCCGGGCACCGGGTCGGTCAAGCACCTCGAGGAGAACCTGGCCGCCGTCGGCGTCGTTCTCGATGATGCCACCTTTGCCGAACTCGAAGCCGCTCGCTAAGAAACCCACCACCCCCTCTCCCCACCCTTGGCCGGCCCTGTGGCCGGCAGAACAGGAGCACAACATGGCTAACATCCTGATGGTCGTATCCGCCGCAGATTCCCTCACCATGCGTGACGGCAGCAAGCACCCCACCGGCTACTGGGCCGAGGAGCTCGTGGTCTCGCACCAGACCCTGCTTGAGGCCGGACACAGCGTCCGGATCGCGACCCCCGCCGGCGCCAAGCCCACCGTGGATGAGGTCAGCCTCGCCGCCGAGTCCGCCGGGGGCCAGGACCGCGCCGATGGTTTCCGCCAGTACCTGGCCGAGATCGACGCCGAGCTCTCCGCCCCGCTGGTGCTGGCCGACGTCGAGCTTTCCGCGTACGACGCGATCGTGATGCCCGGCGGCCACGGCCCCATGGCCGACCTGTTCGAGGACGCGGACCTCGGCCGCCTGCTGATCGAGGCCAACAAGGCCGGAAAGATCATCGCGCCGTTCTGCCACGGTCCCGCCGGCCTGCTGAGCGCCGTCGACGACGCCGGGACGTTCGCCTTCGCGGGGCGCCGCCTCACCGTGTTCACGAACGAGGAGGAGCTCGGCGGCGGCACCGGCGAGAACACGCCATGGTTCGCCGAGGACGTGCTGAAGGAGAAAGGCTCGCTCATCGAAAACGGGGCCGCCTGGAGCTCCAACGTGGTCCGCGACGGCAACCTCATCACCGGCCAGAACCCGCAGTCCAGTGAGGACGTCGCGAAGGAAGTGCTCAAGGCCCTCGCCGAATAGCGCCGTCGGCCAAGCCGCACATAAACCTCGGCCGATGCCGGGTCCGCGCTGGCGGACCCGGCTAAGCTAGCGGCATGGCCATCAAATCCACTGCAGATAAAGTCGCCACCCTCCAGAAGGGGTACACCCTGGAAGGGCCCACGATCGAGCTGGGAGCCGCAATCGTCGACGGCGAGCTGCATAAAGAGGCCCCGGTTCGGCTGCCGCTGGCGATGATGAACCGGCACGGCCTGGTGGCCGGCGCCACCGGCACCGGCAAGACCGTTACGCTGCACATGATGGCTGAGCAGCTTTCCACCGCCGGGGTCCCGGTCTTCCTCGCAGACATCAAGGGTGACCTGTCCGGCCTCGCCACCGCCGCCGTTGGCTCGGACAAGCTGAAGGCCCGCACGGACAGCATCGGCCAGCCGTGGTCCGGCAAGTCCTTCCCCGTGGAGTTCCTCGCCCTCGGCGGCGACGGGGCCGGCATCCCGGTCCGTTCCACCATCACGTCGTTCGGCCCCATCCTGCTGTCCCGCGTGATGGAGCTCAACGAGACCCAGGAGTCCAGCCTGCAGCTGGTCTTCCACTTCGCGGACAAGAACAACCTTGAACTGATCGACCTGAAAGACCTGCGCGCGGTCATCCAGTTCCTCACCTCGACGGAGGGCAAGGACGAACTGGAGAACCTCGGCGGCCTCTCCAAGTCGACCGCCGGCGTCATCCTGCGCGAACTCATCACGCTTGAGGCGCAGGGCATGGAGAAATTCTTCGGCGAGCCGGAGTTCGACACGGCGGAACTGCTGCGGACCGCCCCCGACGGGCGCGGCGTCGTCACCTGCCTGGAACTGCCCACCCTGCAGGCCAAGCCCATGCTGTTCTCCACCTTCCTGATGTGGCTGCTCGCCGACCTGTTCGAGGACCTTCCCGAAGCCGGGGACCTGGACAAGCCGAAGCTCGTGTTCTTCCTCGACGAGGCGCACCTGCTGTTCAACGGCGCCTCCAAGGCGTTCCTGGACGCGATCACCACCACGGTCCGGTTGATCCGTTCCAAGGGCGTCGGGATCTTCTTCGTGACGCAGACGCCCAAGGACGTTCCCGCCGATGTCCTGGGCCAACTGGCCAACCGGGTCCAGCATGCCCTGCGCGCCTTCACCCCAGACGACGCCAAAGCGCTCAGGGCGACGGTGTCGACCTTCCCGATCAGC
The DNA here is from genome assembly GCF_056780195.1 of Arthrobacter sp. SD1074B. Classification (NCBI taxonomy): domain Bacteria; kingdom Bacillati; phylum Actinomycetota; class Actinomycetes; order Micrococcales; family Micrococcaceae; genus Arthrobacter; species Arthrobacter sp. SD1074B. The sequence continues at coordinate 3,710,387 of NZ_JBRAZT010000001.1, forward strand.
GACTACGACCTCGAAGAGACGCTGACCTCGGCCGGAATCGGCGAGGCCGTCATCACCGTTATGAACGAGAGGGGCGCGCCCACGCCGGTGGCGCTGACCCGGCTGAGGGCACCGGAGTCCGTGATGGGCCCCAGCGACGATGCGCTGATTTCCAGCACCGTGGCCGGCTCCGCCCTGCTCGCCAAGTACGGCACCGCCGTGGACAACGTCTCCGCCTTCGAGAAGCTCGCGGGCCGGGCGGCAGCACCGACCGGCCCGGCGGCCGGCTCCCCCACGGGTTCGGGATCCGGAACCGGCCTGGATCCCGACGTCGACGCTGATGCCCGCCGGATCGAGGAGGAGATCCTGGGCCGTCCCAGCAGCCGCTCCGCCACTGCGCCCGGACCGGACCGCGCCCCGCAGCCGCGCGCCCCGAAGCCGCAGGAAACCGGTGGCGGCATGGCCGGAGACCTCGCCGGGGCACTGGGCGGCGCGCTTGGCGGCGGCCTTAAGAGCATGGCCCGTTCGCTGGGTACGCAGATCGGCCGGGAGCTGCTCCGCGGCGTTTTCGGAACCTCGTCCCGGCGGCGCAGGCGCTAGCCGCACCGCCGACCGGCGCTCCCGCCAACCCGCACGCCGTGAATGGTCCGCGTCACAGCGCGCACCCTTGAGGCCGGTATTCAGCGGGCATGCAGGTAACGTAAGGTACGTGCAAATGAGTCAGGCGTTGGTCAGGATTGCAGCCGTGTGGCTGTTGGGCCTGATGCTCGCCGTGGCCGGCGCCGTCGTCGCCATCAATCTGGTGAACAATTCGATTGCCAGCCCGCAACAGCCGGTGCGCGAATATCTGGACGCGCTGCAGAAGGGCGAAGGCGAGAAGGCCCTCGGCCTGCTGAATGCCTCTGTACCGCAAAGCAACCCCGCGATGTTGGACGGGGAGGCGTTGAAGACTGCGGCCGCCGGGATTTCGGAGGTGAAATTCGGTAACGCGGAGGACCGGGGCGGCAACCAGGTTATGGTTCCGATTGATTACACCCTCGGCGGGAGCCGGCTGCACACCGAGTTCCTGCTCCAGCGGTCCGGCACACAGTGGCTCTTCTTCCACGACTGGTCCTTCGTTCCGGCCGCGCTCCCGGTACTGGACGTCACCGTCGTGAACTCGAACCAGGCTTCCCTTAACGGCGTTCCGGTGAACATGCCCAACGGCCGCAACTCCTTCGCCGTGTTCTACCCCGGCGAGTACGTGGCGTCCCTGAACGGCAAGTTCTTCGCCGCCCCCGCGACCCGGGCAACGGTTTCCAGCCGGGACATGCCCTCGGCGCCGCTGAACCTGCTCACAGAGGCCACCAACGGGCTCAAGGACGCCGTCACCGCCAAGGTCAAGGAGTTCCTGGACACCTGCGCTGCACAGGCCGACAAACAGCAGCGGCTTCAGCCGGACTGCCCGTTCTACCACGCCACCAACAACCGGGTGGTGGACGGGACCATCGACTGGAGCATCACCGACTACCCTGCCGTCAGCATCGAGCCCTTCGGCGGCCGCTGGGTAGTGGCACCGCTGGACGGCAAGGCCAGGATCAAGGCCCGGCAGGTGGACCTCTTCACCGGCGCGGTCACGGAGCTCAACACGGTCCATGATTTCAGCTTCACCACCCGGCTGGACATCGCCGGCGACTCGGTCAAGCTCACCCCGCAGCTAAGCAACTAGGGCTGCTCGGCCCGGCCGTCCGTCGCTGCAGGCCTGCGTCGTTCACCGCAGTCTTTTGCCGATTCCAACGCCGGACCCGCCCGCGACCCCAAGGCAGCGGTGCCCCAGGAACACCAAAAGGCTGCCGTCCTTGACACGCAGGTCGCGGACAGCAGCCTTTTTGGCGCCAGGCGGAGCTTTAGTCCATCCCGCGCAGGTCCAGGACCAGCTCGGTGTCACCGTCGGCCTGCAGCACCACGGGGATGCCCCAGTCCTGCTGGTACAGGTGGCACGCCGCGTGGTCCGGGATCTCGCCGTCTTCAGTTTCCGGGCCGTCGCAGGCCGCAGCGCGGGCGGTAATGTGGAGCACGCCCTCGGGGACGTCGGAGGCGAGCTCCAGGGTGCGGAGCAGGCCCACGGAGGTCCCGCCGCCGGCCACCAGCAGCTCCGGCGGGGTGGACGAGATCTTCAGCTGCGTCGGGTCGCCCCAGCGGTCGTCCAGCTTCTGCCCGGTCGGGGCGGTGAACCGCACCGTCAGGGACATCAGTCCGGGGGCCACGGGACTCTTGGGCCGGTGGGTCTGCGCTGCCCCCTCATCCACCTGTTGGGCTTCCTTGGGGATGGGCACGTAGACGAGTTGGTGCTTGTTCGCTTCGACCACCACCAGCAGCGGCTCGGAGCCGGCCACGTGCGTGTGGTCCACGATCACGTCCGAAGGTTCGGACAGGCCGCGCGCGAGCGTGGACACCGTTCCCGAGGTCGGGTCGTAGCGCCGGACCGCACCGTTGTAGGTGTCCGCGATCGCCACCGAGCCGTCCGGCAGCACCGTCACGCCCAGCGGGTGCTGCAGCCGCGCCTCGGCGGCCGGGCCGTCGCGGAAGCCGAAGTCGAACAGGCCCTTGCCGACGGCCGACTCGACCGTGATGGCGCCAGCGTCGTCGATCACTAGCTTGCGCAGCGCCGAGGTCTCGGAGTCCGCGACCCAGATGTTGCCGTCCGCGTCCTCGGCGAGGCCGGAGGACTGGGCGAACCAGGCTTCCGCGGCCGGGCCGTCGAGCAGCCCCTCGAGGCCGTTGCCGGCGACGATGGACACGGCGCCGGTGACCGGATCGAAGCTGAAGATTTGGTGCACGCCGGCCATGGCCACCACGACGGCGCTGAGCTTGCTGGACCAGACAACATCCCAGGGCGAGCTCAGCGAGACCTGCAGCGGATCCGCTTCGAGCCGGGCACCGTAGGCGGCGCCCTCCTCGTCAACGCGGGCGGGCCCGGTCTCGAGCAGCCGCTGCACCCCGTTGCCGGCGAGGGTGCTGGCGGTGCCGTCTGTGAGGGAGAGCCCGCGGAGCCGGTGGTTGACCGAATCGGCAACCACGACGTCGTAGCCGGCCCTCGCGGCCACGTCCGCCGGCAGCAGCACCAGGCCTTGGGGTTCGTTGAAGCGGGCGTCTGCGGCGCCGCCGTCGGCGTAGCCCTTCTCCCCCGACCCGTAGGTGCCCAGGACGGTCTGGAAGTCGGTGGAGAGCTCCACCAGACGGTGGTGGCCGGTGTCGGTGACCAGCCAGGAGCCGGCGCCGGACTCCGGCGGGGCGTCTCCCGCAGCGGCGCTGCCGCCGCGGCTGGCCGGAAGATAAAGGGCCTTGCCCGGGAACCGCAGCGTGCCCGACGTCGGCTCCGGGGCCACGTAGGGGCCGTTGCCGCGGTGCAGGGTGCCCTTGGCCTCATGCTCGGCGATCAGCTCGGGGATGAGTACGGCCAGGCCGTCCGCGTGGCCTTCGCCGGAAAGGTGCGCGACGATGTAGCCCTCGGGGTCGATGACCACCAGGGTCGGCCAGGCGCGGGCGGTGTAAGCCTTCCAGGTTTCCAGCTCGGGGTCATCCAGCACCGGGTGGTGGATCTCGTAACGCTCCACGGCGGCAGCCAAAGCGACCGGGTCCGCCTCGTGTTCGAACTTGGGCGAGTGCACGCCGACCGTCACCAGGACGTCGGAGTACTGCTGCTCAAGCGGGCGCAGTTCGTCCAGGACGTGAAGGCAGTTGATGCAGCAGAAGGTCCAGAAATCCAGCAGCACGATCTTGCCGCGGAGGGATTCGAGGTCCAGGGATTTGCCGCCGGTGTTCAGCCAGCCCCGGCCCACGAGTTCGGAGGCCCGGACCCGGAGGTGGGTGCGTACTGTTTCGCTCATCAGCGTCCTTCCAGCTTTGAATTGCGTTCTGCCAGCTTCGCGTCGCGTTGTGCGAGCTGGGCAAACATATCGTTGTAAGCGGTGAGATCGGCGTCGTTATTCCTGTCCGCCGCCCGGTCGGTGCGTTTGGACTCGCGCGCGTCGGACCGGGACCACATGACGGCGACGCCGATCGCCACCAGCAGGGTGGGTACTTCGCCGATTCCCCAGGCCACCGCGCCGCCCATCTGCTGGTCCAGGAGGGCCGAAGGGCCCCAGCTGCGGCCCAGGTTGCCGAAGTAGTCGGCGGCCAGCAGACCGGTGCCGCCCATGATGGCGACACCGAAGAAAGCGTGGAAGCCCATGGTGGCCAGCAGAAGCAGCAGCCGCATCGGGTAGGGGGCCCGCCGGGGCAACGGGTCGGTGCCGATCATGGTCAGGACGAAGATGTAACCGGTCAGGGCGAAGTGCAGGTTCATCAGCTCGTGGCCCACGTGGTCGCGCATGGCGTAGCCGAAGGCGTCCGAATAGTAAAACAGCACGATCGAGCCGGCGAAGTTCGCGGCGGCAAACAGCGGGTGCGTGACGAGTTGTGAGAACTTGGAGTGCACAAAGACCAGCAGCCATTCCCGCGGTCCGCGGGAGCTGTCCTGCCGCGGGGCCAGCGCCCGCAGCGCGAGCGTGGCCGGCGCGCCCAGGACCAGGAAGATGGGTGCCACCATGGTTAGTGCCATGTGGTCCACCATGTGCGCGGAGAACAGCACCCGGCCGTAGACCGACGGCGGACCGGACGTTACGTAGGTGAGCACCGCGAGGCCAATCACCCAGTTGACGCTGCGGAACCAGGACCAGGAGTCACCGCGCCGGAGGACTTTGCGGATGCCCAGGAAGTAGGACACCAGGCCGAAGGCGGCGACGGCGACCCACAGCCAGTCCAGCCGCCACTCCGTGAGCCATCGCTGCGGGGTTAGCTCCGGCGGCAGTTCGTAGCCGGAGAGGATGAAAGCCGGCGACGCGTCCGGGGCGAACGTTGTGGGCTGCGGCGGCGCGGAACGGCCCAGCGCGACCGCGATTCCCGACGTCGCGCCCATGATCAGCAGCTCCACGAGCACCAGCTGCCAGAGCACCCGGCGGGCGGACAGGCCGGCCCCCATCGCGCCCAGCTGCGGGATCACCCAGCGCCGGTGCATCAGGCCAATGCCGCCGAGGACCAGTGCCGCTGCCGTCTTGGCCAGGATGAGCTGGCCGTACGCCGACCCGAAGAGGTCGGCCCAGCTGGAGACCCTGATGCTGGCGTTGATCACGCCGGAGGCGAAGACCAAGGCGAAGGCGAAGCCGGCCAGGGACGAGAATCGGCGGAGGGTGGGCTCGGTAATGTCGGATGCGCCCCTGGCCCCGGGGGCCGATGCAGCAGCCAGGACTCCGGAGAGGAGGGCGAGGACAACAATGCCTCCCACCCAGGCCGAGACGCCCACGAGGTGTAGGCCCAGGGAGTTGATGGCGCCTTCGTGGTCGTTCGAGCTGGCCGAGTGGCCGATCAGCGCCGCCGGGACAAGTCCCGCCATGGCGAGGATCAGGGTGAGGGCCAGCGCTCCCCTCGACCGGACCCCAAACAGCGCGGTGGTGGCTACCGCGGCGATGATGACCACCGCCAGCCAGGCCCGGCCGGTGTCGATATCGGTCATGAAGTAGACCAGGGACTTGGTGAATTGCGGGTCCCCCGAAACCGCCTGACCGGCGATGTCGGAGTAGCTCAGCACCAGGACCGCAACGGCCGAAAGCGTCCAGGTGACGCCCGCGACGGCGGCAATCGCCAGTGAGCGCGTGAACGCGGGATGTTCGGGAGCGTCCTTGTCCTTGGACCGGCGGCCGGAGAGGTTCCTGGGCAGGATCCCGACGGCGAAAATGAGGCCGCCGATCACCGTGGCGAGGGAGACGTTGTGGAGAGCCTTGCTGACGGGAAGCCCCCAGCGCACCAGCGCCCCCGGGTCGGAGACCGCGCGGGCCCCTGCCGCTCCCGAAAAGAGCAGCGCGGCCACCAGCCCGAGGATCAATGCGCCCAGCCCGGCCAGCTGCCAGGGGCGGGAGATTCCCGGCGCTCCGGCACCGGAGCCAAGCGCTCCCCCCGTCGGGGTGGGCACTGCTGAGGTTCGGGGTTTTGCTGCGGAAGGCACAACTCTATTGTCCGCTACGGCCGCCTGCGCGCCGAATCGGGGCGACGGTGCTTAACGCAGAGGAGCGGCAGCCCCATGGGCTGCCGCTCCTCTCAAGCGTGAGAAGAAGACTACTTCTTCTTGGCGACTGCAGCCTTCAGCTTGGACCCGGCGGTCAGCTTGACGCTGTGGCCAGCGGCAATCTGGATGGTCTCGCCGGTCTGCGGGTTGCGTCCGGTGCGGGCGGCACGGTCGGTGCGCTCGACGGCAAGCCAGCCCGGGATGGTGATCTTCTCGCCCGCGGCGACAGAGGTCTCGAAAACCTCGAACAGTGCATCGAGCACGGAGTTGACGGCTGCCTGGCTGGTGCCGGCCTTGCCAGCTACCTCTGCAACAAGTTCACTACGGTTCTTAGCCATTTATGTCCTCCTGGACTGTTCTAATTTCTGAAGCCTGCACGCGGCATGCGCACAAGCCACTCTTCGAAAACTTACCAGCTTGCTGGCCTTGAGGCGGCAAATTCCGCGTGTTTTCGCCGTTTTTCGGGAAAAAATCCGGGTTTCGATGACTTTGGAGGCCCTTTTTCAGCCGTCAGCGGACGCTGCCCGATCCAGGCCAGACTCCACGGAGCCGCGCCCGCATTCCGGCGGGTGCTGGTGGGGGTTTTGGTGGTTAAGGGGGAGAGCCTCCAACCTGGTGGTTGGAGGCTCTCGACCTAATGTATGTCCGGCGGTGACCTACTCTCCCACACCCTCCCGGGTGCAGTACCATCGGCGCTGTGGGTCTTAGCTTCCGGGTTCGGAATGGGACCGGGCGTTTCCCCCACGCTATGACCGCCGTAACCCTGTGTCCGCGCCCTGGTCCGGCCCGTGTAAGGGGCGTTTCCGGGGTGGGAAATCTGGTGGTTACAACATGTTCGCTGCACTTGGTGGTGCAGTTGTGGTGTTGTTATTCAGTTGTGGGTTTCCGTGCAACGTGCCCGTGGCGGGTTTGTTGGTTGGGAACCACATAGTGGACGCAAGCAGTCTTGTTTCTTTGTACTTCTCCGCTGGTGTGAACGTCTTTTGAATCCGTTCACGCGGGGAAGTGTGTGGTGTAAGTTATCGGCCTATTAGTACCGGTCAGCTTCACGAGTCGTTAGTCCTCGCTTCCACATCCGGCCTATCAACCCAGTGGTCTGGCTGGGGGCCTCTCACACACAAGGTGTATGGAAATCTCATCTCGAAGCGAGCTTCCCGCTTAGATGCTTTCAGCGGTTATCCCATCCGAACGTAGCTAATCAGCGGTGCACTTGGCAGTACAACTGACACACCAGAGGTTCGTCCGTCCCGGTCCTCTCGTACTAAGGACAGCCCTTCTCAAATTTCCTGCGCGCGCAGCGGATAGGGACCGAACTGTCTCACGACGTTCTAAACCCAGCTCGCGTACCGCTTTAATGGGCGAACAGCCCAACCCTTGGGACCTACTCCAGCCCCAGGATGCGACGAGCCGACATCGAGGTGCCAAACCATGCCGTCGATATGGACTCTTGGGCAAGATCAGCCTGTTATCCCCGAGGTACCTTTTATCCGTTGAGCGACGGCCATTCCACAATGTACCGCCGGATCACTAGTCCCGACTTTCGTCCCTGCTCGAGATGTCTCTCTCACAGTCAAGCTCCCTTGTGCACTTACACTCGACACCTGATTGCCAACCAGGCTGAGGGAACCTTTGGGCGCCTCCGTTACTTTTTAGGAGGCAACCGCCCCAGTTAAACTACCCATCAGGCACTGTCCCTGACCCGGATTACGGGCCGAAGTTAGATGTCCAAAGTGACCAGAGTGGTATTTCAACGATGACTCCACCCGAACTGGCGTCCGGGCTTCAACGTCTCCCACCTATCCTACACAAGCCACTCCGAACACCAATACCAAACTATAGTAAAGGTCTCGGGGTCTTTCCGTCCTGCTGCGCGTAACGAGCATCTTTACTCGTACTGCAATTTCGCCGAGTTTATGGTTGAGACAGCGGGGAAGTCGTTACTCCATTCGTGCAGGTCGGAACTTACCCGACAAGGAATTTCGCTACCTTAGGATGGTTATAGTTACCACCGCCGTTTACTGGGGCTTAAATTCTCAGCTTCGCCTTGCGGCTAACCGGTCCTCTTAACCTTCCAGCACCGGGCAGGAGTCAGTCCGTATACATCGTCTTGCGACTTCGCACGGACCTGTGTTTTTAGTAAACAGTCGCTTCCCCCTGGTCTCTGCGGCCCCTGCACGCTCCGGACAGCTAGTGTCCATCACGATGGGGGCCCCCCTTCTCCCGAAGTTACGGGGGCATTTTGCCGAGTTCCTTAACCATAATTCTCTCGATCGCCTTAGTATTCTCTACCTGATCACCTGTGTCGGTTTGGGGTACGGGCGGCTAAAACCTCGCGTCGATGCTTTTCTAGGCAGCATAGGATCACCGAATCCCCCCATACGGGGGTCCCGTCGGGTCTCAGGCATCATGAACGGCGGATTTGCCTACCGTTCGCCCTACATCCTTAGACCGGGACAACCATCGCCCGGCTCGGCTACCTTCCTGCGTCACACCTGTTAATACGCTTGCCTCCCAGGATCAGGTCCCGCGCTCCACCAAAACCCTCACACCACAAGGGTGATCGGGCAGGTCTCGGGCGGTTAGTATCCCCTGTTCAGCATGGGCGGTTTTTCGCCGGTACGGGAATATCAACCCGTTGTCCATCGACTACGCCTGTCGGCCTCGCCTTAGGTCCCGACTTACCCAGGGCAGATTAGCTTGACCCTGGAACCCTTGATCATTCGGCGGACGGGTTTCTCACCCGTCTTTCGCTACTCATGCCTGCATTCTCACTCGTGTAGGCTCCACCGCTGGTTTACACCGCGACTTCACTGCCCACACGACGCTCCCCTACCCATCCAGACGCCTGAACCACAAGGGCTTAGCTAATATCTGAATGCCACAACTTCGGCGGTGTACTTGAGCCCCGCTACATTGTCGGCGCGGAATCACTTGACCAGTGAGCTATTACGCACTCTTTTAAGGATGGCTGCTTCTAAGCCAACCTCCTGGTTGTCTTCGCAACTCCACATCCTTTCCCACTTAGCACACGCTTAGGGGCCTTAGTTGGTGGTCTGGGCTGTTTCCCTCTCGACTATGAAGCTTATCCCCCACAGTCTCACTGCTGCGCTCTCACTTACCGGCATTCGGAGTTTGGCTGACGTCAGTAACCTTGTAGGGCCCATTAGCCATCCAGTAGCTCTACCTCCGGTAAGAAACACGCAACGCTGCACCTAAATGCATTTCGGGGAGAACCAGCTATCACGAAGTTTGATTGGCCTTTCACCCCTACCCACAGCTCATCCCCTCCATTTTCAACTGAAGTGGGTTCGGTCCTCCACGACGTCTTACCGTCGCTTCAACCTGGCCATGGGTAGATCACTTCGCTTCGGGTCTAGATCACGCCACTGCAACGCCCTGTTCAGACTCGCTTTCGCTACGGCTTCCCCACACGGGTTAACCTCGCGACGTAACACTAACTCGCAGGCTCATTCTTCAAAAGGCACGCCGTCACAACTACACAGCAAGCTGCGGTTGCTCCGACGGATTGTAAGCACACGGTTTCAGGTACTGTTTCACTCCCCTCCCGGGGTACTTTTCACCTTTCCCTCACGGTACTGGTCCGCTATCGGTCATTAGGGAGTATTTAGGCTTATCAGGTGGTCCTGACAGATTCGCACGGGATTTCTCGGGCCCCGTGCTACTTGGGATACTTCCCAGGCGGCACACTACATTTCGGTTACGGGGCTCACACCCTCTCTGGCCGGCCTTTCAAGACCGTTCACCTATGCACATGCTCTCACCCCACTGTCCCGGCAGAGACAGAACGGAAAGTCCCACAACCCCGACCATGCAACGCCCGCCGGCTATCACACATGGAACGGTTTAGCCTGATCCGCGTTCGCTCGCCACTACTAACGGAATCACTATTGTTTTCTCTTCCTGCGGGTACTGAGATGTTTCACTTCCCCGCGTTCCCTCCACGCACCCTATGTGTTCAGATGCGGGTCACCAGATCACTCGCGCGTCTGGCGGGGTTTCCCCATTCGGACACCCTGGGATCACAGTCCGGTTATCGACTCCCCCAGGCTTATCGCAGATTCCTACGTCCTTCTTCGGCTCCTAATGCCAAGGCATCCACCGTGTGCTCTTAAAAACTTGACCACAAAAGATCAAGGAGTAATTTTCGAGAAAACCACGGAAACCACACCATCACCACAACAACACCCAAACAGGGCACCACCGCAGCAACAGCACAGATCCAGGTTCATATTTCTTGGAAATTGCTTCTTATAAAAGATGCTCGCGTCCACTATGTAGTTCTCAAACAACAACCCCATACCACACACCCCACACACCCGGACCCCCGAAAGGACCCACCAGTGCATGTTCGCTGCAGCCGGGAAACCAGAAACACAAGTCCCGGGAACTTTTCAATCCCCGGTCCTGTTGCCTCAGGACCCAACAGTGTGCCAAACACTAAACCGCCTCCGCCCCGCCCCCGCCGTTCCAGGACACTCAAGAGCATCCGTACTGGGCAAGAACAAAACCATGCGGCCGCTATTTGCTGATATTCCACCCGTGAGCACCCGCCGCAGAACAAACGCCTGCGCAACGGGCATACTCCTGACAACACCACCACACCCGCATACACGGGGCAGGGTTGCTGTAGGTGCTCCTTAGAAAGGAGGTGATCCAGCCGCACCTTCCGGTACGGCTACCTTGTTACGACTTAGTCCCAATCGCCAGTCCCACCTTCGACAGCTCCCTCCCACAAGGGGTTAGGCCACCGGCTTCGGGTGTTACCAACTTTCGTGACTTGACGGGCGGTGTGTACAAGGCCCGGGAACGTATTCACCGCAGCGTTGCTGATCTGCGATTACTAGCGACTCCGACTTCATGGGGTCGAGTTGCAGACCCCAATCCGAACTGAGACCGGCTTTTTGGGATTAGCTCCACCTCACAGTATCGCAACCCTTTGTACCGGCCATTGTAGCATGCGTGAAGCCCAAGACATAAGGGGCATGATGATTTGACGTCGTCCCCACCTTCCTCCGAGTTGACCCCGGCAGTCTCCCATGAGTCCCCGCCATTACGCGCTGGCAACATGGAACGAGGGTTGCGCTCGTTGCGGGACTTAACCCAACATCTCACGACACGAGCTGACGACAACCATGCACCACCTGTGAACCGGCCCCAAAGGGGAAGGACTGTTTCCAGCCCGGTCCGGTCCATGTCAAGCCTTGGTAAGGTTCTTCGCGTTGCATCGAATTAATCCGCATGCTCCGCCGCTTGTGCGGGCCCCCGTCAATTCCTTTGAGTTTTAGCCTTGCGGCCGTACTCCCCAGGCGGGGCACTTAATGCGTTAGCTACGGCGCGGAAAACGTGGAATGTCCCCCACACCTAGTGCCCAACGTTTACGGCATGGACTACCAGGGTATCTAATCCTGTTCGCTCCCCATGCTTTCGCTCCTCAGCGTCAGTTAATGCCCAGAGACCTGCCTTCGCCATCGGTGTTCCTCCTGATATCTGCGCATTTCACCGCTACACCAGGAATTCCAGTCTCCCCTACATCACTCTAGTCTGCCCGTACCCACCGCAGATCCGGAGTTGAGCCCCGGACTTTCACGGCAGACGCGACAAACCGCCTACGAGCTCTTTACGCCCAATAATTCCGGATAACGCTTGCGCCCTACGTATTACCGCGGCTGCTGGCACGTAGTTAGCCGGCGCTTCTTCTGCAGGTACCGTCACTTTCGCTTCTTCCCTACTGAAAGAGGTTTACAACCCGAAGGCCGTCATCCCTCACGCGGCGTCGCTGCATCAGGCTTGCGCCCATTGTGCAATATTCCCCACTGCTGCCTCCCGTAGGAGTCTGGGCCGTGTCTCAGTCCCAGTGTGGCCGGTCACCCTCTCAGGCCGGCTACCCGTCGTCGCCTTGGTGAGCCATTACCTCACCAACAAGCTGATAGGCCGCGAGTCCATCCAAAACCACAATAAAGCTTTCCACCCCCCACCATGCGATGAGGAGTCATATCCGGTATTAGACCCAGTTTCCCAGGCTTATCCCAGAGTTAAGGGCAGGTTACTCACGTGTTACTCACCCGTTCGCCACTAATCCCCCAGCAAGCTGGGATCATCGTTCGACTTGCATGTGTTAAGCACGCCGCCAGCGTTCATCCTGAGCCAGGATCAAACTCTCCGTTGAAGAAAAACAGACACAACCAGGCACCACGGGAAAACGCGGAACCAGGCTGCACAAAATTTGAAACCAGCTAAAAACACCGAACCCAACCACGGGGTGGCAGATCCGGCACAATCAACCAATTCAATACAAAATTGGTATCAACAAACTTGGCACACTATTGAGTTCTCAAACAACAGACACACCCGGCACCACCCAAACCCAACGGTCCAGGATCGCTCCGGAGCAACTTTTCAAACTTACCCGGTCTCGGCTCCCGAAGCAAATCCGGCTTCCCGGATCCGCATCAGCAGACGAACCAGCCCCACCAAAATCCTTTAGCGATTGAGACGCCGAAAGAACTCGGTTTTGAATTTTTTTGGGGGATTGGCCGCCTCCGGTCCTCCAGCGTTTCCGCTGTTCTCCCTCGTGGCGACTTAGAAAACAATACACCCAGTCGGCCGTAACCGCAACCCACTCCGGGGCTGCTCCAGCACCGCCGTCGTATGCGCCAGGACGGCACCCGCCGTCCACATTGGGGGCGTATGACCCATCACTTTAGGCCGTTGCTATGGATACCGTCAGGGGGTGAGGGCACAGCGCCGGCGCCGTAATGCAGTCCAGCCCCATCGTCGCGTGTCCGGCCCGGCTGTGGACGGGCTCTCGCAGCACGACGTCACTGCCCGCGTCGAGAGCGGGCTCGACAACCGGGTCCCGGACAAGACCAGCCGGAGCCTGTGGCAGATCTTCCGCGCCAACGTCCTGACGCTCTTCAACGCAGTCGTCGGCGCGAGCTTCCTCGCGTTGCTCCTCCTGGGACGGTGGCAGGATGCCCTCTTCGGGCTCGCGGCCCTGGGAAATGCCGTGATCGGCGTGGTGCAGGAATTCCGCGCCAAAAGGTCCCTGGACCGCCTCGCGGTCATGGATGCCCCTCGTGCCCGCGTGCTGCGCGACGGCCAGATCCAGGAGATCGCAACCGCCGATGTCGTCCGCGACGATGTCCTGGTCCTGCGGGCCGGCGACCAGGTGACAGCGGACGCAGCAGTGCTCGAAGCCGCAGGCCTTGAAGCCGATGAGTCCCTGCTGACCGGCGAATCGGATCCCGTTGACAAGGACACCGGGTCGGACGTGCTATCTGGATCTATAGTTGTGGCTGGCCACGGCAAGGCGCGGGTGGTGCGGGTGGGTGCCGAGTCGTTCGCCAGCCGTCTCACGGCTGATGCCCGAAGGTTCTCGCTCGTTAATTCTGAGATCCGCAACAGCCTCAACAGGGTGCTTCGCTGGATTACTTGGGCCATCCTGCCGGTCGCCGTTCTTGTGGTGAACGGCGAGCTGCAGGCACGGGGCGGCTGGCAGGATGCGATTGCCACCGGCAGCTGGACGGAGGCTTTGGTAGGGGTCATCGCCAGCGTCATCGCCATGGTGCCATTAGGTCTCGTCTTGCTGACCAGCGTCGCGTTCGCCGTCGGAGGACTCAGGCTCGCCGCCCACGAGGTCTTGATCCAGGAGCTCGCGGCCGTCGAAGGGCTAGCCCGCGTTGACGTCCTGTGCATGGACAAGACCGGCACCCTGACGGAGGGCGGCCTCAGGTTCGACGCAGTCCACCAGCTGACCGGTGCTCCGGATCCGGGCTGGCAGCAGGCTCTCGGCTGGTTCGCCTCCGAGCCCGAGGCGAACGCGACCGCGCGGAGCCTTGGCACCGCATTTGAGGACGACGGCGGATTTCAGTCAATCTCGTACGTTCCGTTCTCCTCCTCCCGGAAGTGGAGCGGAGTGACCTTCGGCGGGAGTAATGGGTCGACCCCCACGTGGATCTTGGGCGCACCTGAAATGATCCTTGCTCCGGCAAACCGCACTCCATCCGAGCCGGCATTCCGCCCGGAAGCCCGTTCCGGCGACGCTCCGTCCCGAGCACTGGACCCAAGCCACGCCAGCGTCCTGGAGCAAGCCGGCCAGCTGGCCGGCGCCGGTCTGAGGACATTGCTCTTGGCCGGGGCAGACGGGCTGACGCGGGCGGGCAAGTCGGCGACGCTGCCGGACGGTCTCCGGCCCGTCGCCCTCCTGACGTTCAGGGAACAACCCCGCACGGACGCACGGGAAACCCTGGAGTTCTTCCGCGCCGAGGGCGTTGAGTTGAAGATCATTTCCGGGGACGACCCGCGGACAGTCGCAGCCATTGCGCGGCGCGTTGGCCTCGACGTCAGCCAGGGCTTTGATGCCCGCTCGTTGCCGGAAGACCCCCGGCTGCTTGAGCAAGTCATGGAGGGCAACACTGTGTTTGGCCGAGTCAGCCCGGATCAGAAGAAGGACATGGTTGCGGCACTGCAAAGGCTTGGGCACACCGTGGCCATGACCGGCGACGGGGTCAACGACGCCCTGGCCCTCAAGACGGCCGACTTGGGCATTGCCATGGATTCGGCTGCGCCGGCCACGAAAGCCGTCGCGCGGCTGGTCCTCCTCGACGGCCGCTTTGACCGGCTTCCGGAAGTGCTGGCGGAGGGCCGTCGCGTGATCGCCAACATCGAACGCGTCTCCAGCCTCTTCCTCAGCAAGACGGCCTATTCGATCGCCATAGCCGTCAGTTTCGGGCTACTGCAGTGGCAGTTCCCGTTTCTCCCCCGGCAACTGTCTTTTACCGACGGCCTGACGATCGGAATCCCTGCGTTCTTCCTGGCACTTATGCCGAATACCCGGCGGTACAAGCCTGGATTCCTCCAGCGTTCCCTCTGGTTTTCCCTGCCCGCAGGACTCATCGTCGCCGCCTCGTTGCTCGTGCTTAACGGATTCGCGACAGTCGCCATAGCTCCGGAGCCGGCACCGGATGCCGTTCGTTCTGCCTCCGTCCTCACTCTTTCGATCGTGGGGCTTTGGATCCTGGCCGTGGTGTCGCGGCCGCTCAACGCCGGCCGGGTGGGGGTGTTGGCCGGCATGTGCGGAGCGCTCGTGGCCTTGTTCAACCTCCCCTTAGCGCAGGATTTCTTCATCCTCTCCTGGCCGCCATCCTCGCTCCTCGTCCCGGCGCTGATTGCGGGGGCTGCCGGGGGGCTCGCCATAGAGCTGCTGGCATGGCTGCACGGACGGAAATTTCCGCGTTGATTCTGCGGACGGCGTTGACTCCTTCGTGGAAAAACGCACAATCCCGCCCGGATCCCAGCTCGGCTTGGGACGCCCCCCTTCCCCGCAACGGTCCCGCAGACGTGGCACGCCCATGACCGACGCTCCCGCAGACGTGGCCTAACCGCGGCGCGGCGGGGGATCCATGGAGTCTGGTGCTGTGCGGGTGACGCCTCCGGCTGCGACCGGCGCCGGGCGTTGAAACATCGGGGTAGGGCTTCCGCGGTGGGCCCTGGTTGTGCGGAAGGGTTGGTGTCGTGCCGTCAGGGTCTGCGGGAGGGTTCCGGTTTTGGGCGTCTCTCGTGCGGGAGGGTTCCGGTGGTGGGCGTCTCTGGTGCGGGAGGGTGTGGGTGGTGGGCGGGGGTGCCGGGGGTTTGGTGGTGGTGTGGGTGGTTAAAGAGCTCAGGCCCCGACACGTGTGTGTCGGGGCCTGGCTGTAATGGTTGTCCGGCGGTGACCTACTCTCCCACACCCTCCCGGGTGCAGTACCATCGGCGCTGTGGGTCTTAGCTTCCGGGTTCGGAATGGGACCGGGCGTTTCCCCCACGCTATGACCGCCGTAACCCTGTGTCCGCGCCCTGGTCCGGCCCGTGTAAGGGGCGTTTCCGGGGTGGGAAATCTGGTGGTTACAACATGTTCGCTGCACTTGGTGGTGCAGTTGTGGTGTTGTTATTCAGCTGTGGGTTTCCGTGCAACGTGCCCGTGGCGGGTTTGTTGGTTGGGAACCACATAGTGGACGCAAGCAGTCTTGTTTCTTTGTACTTCTCCGCTGGTGTGAACGTCTTTTGAATCCGTTCACGCGGGGAAGTGTGTGGTGTAAGTTATCGGCCTATTAGTACCGGTCAGCTTCACGAGTCGTTAGTCCTCGCTTCCACATCCGGCCTATCAACCCAGTGGTCTGGCTGGGGGCCTCTCACACACAAGGTGTATGGAAATCTCATCTCGAAGCGAGCTTCCCGCTTAGATGCTTTCAGCGGTTATCCCATCCGAACGTAGCTAATCAGCGGTGCACTTGGCAGTACAACTGACACACCAGAGGTTCGTCCGTCCCGGTCCTCTCGTACTAAGGACAGCCCTTCTCAAATTTCCTGCGCGCGCAGCGGATAGGGACCGAACTGTCTCACGACGTTCTAAACCCAGCTCGCGTACCGCTTTAATGGGCGAACAGCCCAACCCTTGGGACCTACTCCAGCCCCAGGATGCGACGAGCCGACATCGAGGTGCCAAACCATGCCGTCGATATGGACTCTTGGGCAAGATCAGCCTGTTATCCCCGAGGTACCTTTTATCCGTTGAGCGACGGCCATTCCACAATGTACCGCCGGATCACTAGTCCCGACTTTCGTCCCTGCTCGAGATGTCTCTCTCACAGTCAAGCTCCCTTGTGCACTTACACTCGACACCTGATTGCCAACCAGGCTGAGGGAACCTTTGGGCGCCTCCGTTACTTTTTAGGAGGCAACCGCCCCAGTTAAACTACCCATCAGGCACTGTCCCTGACCCGGATTACGGGCCGAAGTTAGATGTCCAAAGTGACCAGAGTGGTATTTCAACGATGACTCCACCCGAACTGGCGTCCGGGCTTCAACGTCTCCCACCTATCCTACACAAGCCACTCCGAACACCAATACCAAACTATAGTAAAGGTCTCGGGGTCTTTCCGTCCTGCTGCGCGTAACGAGCATCTTTACTCGTACTGCAATTTCGCCGAGTTTATGGTTGAGACAGCGGGGAAGTCGTTACTCCATTCGTGCAGGTCGGAACTTACCCGACAAGGAATTTCGCTACCTTAGGATGGTTATAGTTACCACCGCCGTTTACTGGGGCTTAAATTCTCAGCTTCGCCTTGCGGCTAACCGGTCCTCTTAACCTTCCAGCACCGGGCAGGAGTCAGTCCGTATACATCGTCTTGCGACTTCGCACGGACCTGTGTTTTTAGTAAACAGTCGCTTCCCCCTGGTCTCTGCGGCCCCTGCACGCTCCGGACAGCTAGTGTCCATCACGATGGGGGCCCCCCTTCTCCCGAAGTTACGGGGGCATTTTGCCGAGTTCCTTAACCATAATTCTCTCGATCGCCTTAGTATTCTCTACCTGATCACCTGTGTCGGTTTGGGGTACGGGCGGCTAAAACCTCGCGTCGATGCTTTTCTAGGCAGCATAGGATCACCGAATCCCCCCATACGGGGGTCCCGTCGGGTCTCAGGCATCATGAACGGCGGATTTGCCTACCGTTCGCCCTACATCCTTAGACCGGGACAACCATCGCCCGGCTCGGCTACCTTCCTGCGTCACACCTGTTAATACGCTTGCCTCCCAGGATCAGGTCCCGCGCTCCACCAAAACCCTCACACCACAAGGGTGATCGGGCAGGTCTCGGGCGGTTAGTATCCCCTGTTCAGCATGGGCGGTTTTTCGCCGGTACGGGAATATCAACCCGTTGTCCATCGACTACGCCTGTCGGCCTCGCCTTAGGTCCCGACTTACCCAGGGCAGATTAGCTTGACCCTGGAACCCTTGATCATTCGGCGGACGGGTTTCTCACCCGTCTTTCGCTACTCATGCCTGCATTCTCACTCGTGTAGGCTCCACCGCTGGTTTACACCGCGACTTCACTGCCCACACGACGCTCCCCTACCCATCCAGACGCCTGAACCACAAGGGCTTAGCTAATATCTGAATGCCACAACTTCGGCGGTGTACTTGAGCCCCGCTACATTGTCGGCGCGGAATCACTTGACCAGTGAGCTATTACGCACTCTTTTAAGGATGGCTGCTTCTAAGCCAACCTCCTGGTTGTCTTCGCAACTCCACATCCTTTCCCACTTAGCACACGCTTAGGGGCCTTAGTTGGTGGTCTGGGCTGTTTCCCTCTCGACTATGAAGCTTATCCCCCACAGTCTCACTGCTGCGCTCTCACTTACCGGCATTCGGAGTTTGGCTGACGTCAGTAACCTTGTAGGGCCCATTAGCCATCCAGTAGCTCTACCTCCGGTAAGAAACACGCAACGCTGCACCTAAATGCATTTCGGGGAGAACCAGCTATCACGAAGTTTGATTGGCCTTTCACCCCTACCCACAGCTCATCCCCTCCATTTTCAACTGAAGTGGGTTCGGTCCTCCACGACGTCTTACCGTCGCTTCAACCTGGCCATGGGTAGATCACTTCGCTTCGGGTCTAGATCACGCCACTGCAACGCCCTGTTCAGACTCGCTTTCGCTACGGCTTCCCCACACGGGTTAACCTCGCGACGTAACACTAACTCGCAGGCTCATTCTTCAAAAGGCACGCCGTCACAACTACACAGCAAGCTGCGGTTGCTCCGACGGATTGTAAGCACACGGTTTCAGGTACTGTTTCACTCCCCTCCCGGGGTACTTTTCACCTTTCCCTCACGGTACTGGTCCGCTATCGGTCATTAGGGAGTATTTAGGCTTATCAGGTGGTCCTGACAGATTCGCACGGGATTTCTCGGGCCCCGTGCTACTTGGGATACTTCCCAGGCGGCACACTACATTTCGGTTACGGGGCTCACACCCTCTCTGGCCGGCCTTTCAAGACCGTTCACCTATGCACATGCTCTCACCCCACTGTCCCGGCAGAGACAGAACGGAAAGTCCCACAACCCCGACCATGCAACGCCCGCCGGCTATCACACATGGAACGGTTTAGCCTGATCCGCGTTCGCTCGCCACTACTAACGGAATCACTATTGTTTTCTCTTCCTGCGGGTACTGAGATGTTTCACTTCCCCGCGTTCCCTCCACGCACCCTATGTGTTCAGATGCGGGTCACCAGATCACTCGCGCGTCTGGCGGGGTTTCCCCATTCGGACACCCTGGGATCACAGTCCGGTTATCGACTCCCCCAGGCTTATCGCAGATTCCTACGTCCTTCTTCGGCTCCTAATGCCAAGGCATCCACCGTGTGCTCTTAAAAACTTGACCACAAAAGATCAAGGAGTAATTTTCGAGAAAACCACGGAAACCACACCATCACCACAACAACACCCAAACAGGGCACCACCGCAGCAACAGCACAGATCCAGGTTCATATTTCTTGGAAATTGCTTCTTATAAAAGATGCTCGCGTCCACTATGTAGTTCTCAAACAACAACCCCATACCACACACCCCACACACCCGGACCCCCGAAAGGACCCACCAGTGCATGTTCGCTGCAGCCGGGAAACCAGAAACACAAGTCCCGGGAACTTTTCAATCCCCGGTCCTGTTGCCTCAGGACCCAACAGTGTGCCAAACACTAAACCGCCTCCGCCCCGCCCCCGCCGTTCCAGGACACTCAAGAGCATCCGTACTGGGCAAGAACAAAACCATGCGGCCGCTATTTGCTGATATTCCACCCGTGAGCACCCGCCGCAGAACAAACGCCTGCGCAACGGGCCTACTCCTGACAACACCACCACACCCGCATACACGGGGCAGGGTTGCTGTAGGTGCTCCTTAGAAAGGAGGTGATCCAGCCGCACCTTCCGGTACGGCTACCTTGTTACGACTTAGTCCCAATCGCCAGTCCCACCTTCGACAGCTCCCTCCCACAAGGGGTTAGGCCACCGGCTTCGGGTGTTACCAACTTTCGTGACTTGACGGGCGGTGTGTACAAGGCCCGGGAACGTATTCACCGCAGCGTTGCTGATCTGCGATTACTAGCGACTCCGACTTCATGGGGTCGAGTTGCAGACCCCAATCCGAACTGAGACCGGCTTTTTGGGATTAGCTCCACCTCACAGTATCGCAACCCTTTGTACCGGCCATTGTAGCATGCGTGAAGCCCAAGACATAAGGGGCATGATGATTTGACGTCGTCCCCACCTTCCTCCGAGTTGACCCCGGCAGTCTCCCATGAGTCCCCGCCATTACGCGCTGGCAACATGGAACGAGGGTTGCGCTCGTTGCGGGACTTAACCCAACATCTCACGACACGAGCTGACGACAACCATGCACCACCTGTGAACCGGCCCCAAAGGGGAAGGACTGTTTCCAGCCCGGTCCGGTCCATGTCAAGCCTTGGTAAGGTTCTTCGCGTTGCATCGAATTAATCCGCATGCTCCGCCGCTTGTGCGGGCCCCCGTCAATTCCTTTGAGTTTTAGCCTTGCGGCCGTACTCCCCAGGCGGGGCACTTAATGCGTTAGCTACGGCGCGGAAAACGTGGAATGTCCCCCACACCTAGTGCCCAACGTTTACGGCATGGACTACCAGGGTATCTAATCCTGTTCGCTCCCCATGCTTTCGCTCCTCAGCGTCAGTTAATGCCCAGAGACCTGCCTTCGCCATCGGTGTTCCTCCTGATATCTGCGCATTTCACCGCTACACCAGGAATTCCAGTCTCCCCTACATCACTCTAGTCTGCCCGTACCCACCGCAGATCCGGAGTTGAGCCCCGGACTTTCACGGCAGACGCGACAAACCGCCTACGAGCTCTTTACGCCCAATAATTCCGGATAACGCTTGCGCCCTACGTATTACCGCGGCTGCTGGCACGTAGTTAGCCGGCGCTTCTTCTGCAGGTACCGTCACTTTCGCTTCTTCCCTACTGAAAGAGGTTTACAACCCGAAGGCCGTCATCCCTCACGCGGCGTCGCTGCATCAGGCTTGCGCCCATTGTGCAATATTCCCCACTGCTGCCTCCCGTAGGAGTCTGGGCCGTGTCTCAGTCCCAGTGTGGCCGGTCACCCTCTCAGGCCGGCTACCCGTCGTCGCCTTGGTGAGCCATTACCTCACCAACAAGCTGATAGGCCGCGAGTCCATCCAAAACCACAATAAAGCTTTCCACCCCCCACCATGCGATGAGGAGTCATATCCGGTATTAGACCCAGTTTCCCAGGCTTATCCCAGAGTTAAGGGCAGGTTACTCACGTGTTACTCACCCGTTCGCCACTAATCCCCCAGCAAGCTGGGATCATCGTTCGACTTGCATGTGTTAAGCACGCCGCCAGCGTTCATCCTGAGCCAGGATCAAACTCTCCGTTGAAGAAAAACAGACACAACCAGGCACCACGGGAAAACGCGGAACCAGGCTGCACAAAATTTGAAACCAGCTAAAAACACCGAACCCAACCACGGGGTGGCAGATCCGGCACAATCAACCAATTCAATACAAAATTGGTATCAACAAACTTGGCACACTATTGAGTTCTCAAACAACAGACACACCCGGCACCACCCAAACCCAACGGTCCAGGATCGCTCCGGAGCAACTTTTCAAACTTACCCGAGTCCCTGACACTTCGCAAACCAGCGTTTCCGCGATTCCCAAACCCACGAACAGGGCCCCACCATGAATCAGCGCGCAAAATTCCACGCCATTTCCAGGCCGTTTATCAGGGGGTCGGTCGCTATCTTTCCGCTTCAGCGGCGGCGACTCGAACTACTTTACACACGCCCAGGACGCCACGCAAATCGGCATCGTGAGCACATGGATCCGCGAAAATCCGGGGAATTAGGGGCCACCGGGGCAGGAATCCAAGCGCCAGCGTCGGAAGTGGCGCATGTGCTCTTTGTCACCGTCACGACCCCGTCAGTCAGCTGCGATTAAACGCAAGAAGGGCCGGCAACCACTTGGTTGCCGGCCCTTCTTCAAGCCACTGGTGTCAGGAGTACTGAATTACCAGGAAGACTTCGTGATGCCCGGGAGCTCACCGCGGTGAGCCATGTCGCGGAAGCGAACACGGGAGATACCGAACTTCTGGAACGTACCGCGGGGGCGGCCGTCGATGATGTCGCGGTTACGCAGGCGGACCGGCGAGGCATTGCGGGGCAGCTTCTGCAGGCCGAGGCGTGCGGCTTCGCGTGCTTCATCGGTTGAGTTGGGGTCAACCAGGGCCTTCTTCAGTTCAAGGCGCTTTGCAGCGTAACGCTCGACGATGACTTTACGCTGTTCGTTCTTAGCGATCATTGACTTCTTAGCCATGTGTTTAGCGCTCCTCTCGGAATTCGACGTGCTGGCGGATTTTGGGATCGTACTTCCGCAGGACCATACGGTCCGGGTCGTTACGACGGTTCTTGCGCGTCACGTAGGTGTAACCCGTGCCCGCGGTCGACTTGAGCTTGATGATCGGACGTACGTCCTTGTCCTTTGCCACTAGAGCTTCACTCCTCGTGCCAGGATGGCGGCGACGACTACGTCAATGCCGCGTACGTCGATGGTCTTGATGCCACGTGCAGAGACCTGCAGGGTGACGTTGCGGCGCAGGGACGGAACCCAGTAGCGCTTCTTCTGGATGTTCGGGTCGAACCGGCGCTTGTTGCGGCGGTGCGAGTGCGAAATGCTGTGTCCAAAGCCCGGCTCGGCTCCGGTCACCTGGCAGTGTGCTGCCATGACGACTCTCCTCATGAAAATAAAATGAAACGGCTGGCGGAGTTCCGCATAACCGTGCGACAGGCGGCGTCCGCATCCAGCTCCCACAAGCGACGCGCAGCCGGCGGATAACCGGTAAACCGGCTTCAGTCCTCAACTGCGGCGAAGATTATGGGTCACGGGCACCGGGCGGTGATAACCACAAGGGAATCTCTGCGACGTGCCGGGATGCTGGGCGAATACAGGAGTGCACGCAACTTGAGCCCCTAACTACCGGCCACCGGAGGGACCTGATTTCTCAGCCGTTTCCGCCAACCGGAGCAATTGCGCACGCTCCGCGCCACCTAGCGCCTACCAAGTCTACGAGCTTGGTGAATTAAAGACCAATCCGGGCCCGGAGGGTGTATAAGCGGGCACCGTGCGGCGGCTCCCTAGTCACATCAGCAACGTAGTCCTTTCACAGCAAAATGATAGGCAACGGGCAGACGCTGGATCCATGAACCCACCATCCCAGACTGCCGTGGAGCCCTTGACCCGGCGGGTGACAGCCGCCGGCAATCCCTTCCAAGGGCAGTACCGCAGGCGGCTGCTCCGAGCCGACCTCCTCACCGTGATCGCCTGGGCGTCACTGGCCGGAGCGGTGGCTTTGTGGCTGGCCGACGGGGGCGCCGCCGGATTCTCAAGCGTTGCCGGGGCGTTCACGGCCGTGGGGATCGTGGCCGGGCTCGCCGGCATGGATCTGGTGCTGCTCATGCTGCTCCTCGCGGCCCGCCTTCCGATCATCGACGGCGCTGTGGGCCATGACCGGGCACTCGAATTCCACCGCAAACTCGGGAAACCGTCCCTGTACCTCCTGCTGGCGCACGGCGTCCTGCTCGCGATCGGCTACGGTCTGGCGGAAGGGATCGATCCGTTCAGCGAGGCGGTCGCCCTATGGGTCCTGGTCCCCGACATGTGGCTGGCGTTTGTCTCCCTTGCGCTGTTCCTCGCGGTGGTCGTCACCTCCCTGGTGGCCGTCCGCCGCCGGTTCCCCTATGAGTTCTGGTACGCCGTCCACCTGCTGACCTACGCCGCCGTGCTGACCTCGCTGCCGCACCAGTTCAGCGTCGGAGGGCTGTTCGCCGAGGGCACCTGGCAGCGCTGGTACTGGCTGGCTGTGTGCATCGCCACGGGTGCGGCGCTGCTGCACTACCGCGTCCTTGAGCCGATTGTCGCCACCGTCCGGCACCAGCTGCGGGTCAGCCGAGTCGTGGCCGCGGGCCACGGCGTGGTGAGCATCGAAATGACGGGCCGGCACCTCGACGAGCTGGCCGGCAGCGGCGGGCGGTTCTTTATCTGGCGCTTCCTCGCCCCTGGCCAGTGGTGGCACCCGCATCCCTTCAGCCTCTCCGCGGAGCCGCTGCAGTTCGACGTCGACGGCGGCGGCCGGCTAAGGATTACGGTCCGTAACCTCGGCAGGGGTTCGGCGGCCCTGGCCAGGCTGAAGCCCGGCACCCGGGTAGTGGTCGAAGGTCCGTACGGGCTCTTCAGTACCGCGGCCCGCAGCCGGGCGCGCGTCGTGATGATTGGAGCCGGCATCGGCATCACCCCCATCCGCGCCCTGCTCGAGAACACCCCCTTCGCCCCAGGTGACGCGACCGTGATTCTGCGCGGCCACAGCCAGTCCGGGCTGTATCTCGGCGAGGAAATCCTGGAGCTCTGCCGGCGCCGCGGCGCCACACTTTTCCATTTGACCGGCCGCCGGCCCCGCGGTGTCCGGACCTGGCAGCCGGAAGCGGAGGTGCGCGCCGGCTACCGGCTGTCGAGCTACGCCCCCCACATCGCCGACGCTGACATCTACGTCTGCGGACCGGCCGGCTGGGCAAAAAACGTCCTCGATGACGCACGCCGGGCGGGCGTGCGGGAAGAACAACTCCACTACGAAAGGTTCGACTGGTGAGAATTCGTGCAGTAGTTTCAGCAACCCTGGCCTCGGTCGGGATTCTTGTGGCCGGCTGGCAGTCCGGAACCCACGTCGCCGGCACGGCGAGCGCCGTCGGCACATCAGCCGGCTCCGCCGGGGCCGGTTCCACGGGCGCAAGCTCCGCCGGCCCGGGGTCGAGCGGTTCCGCCGGGAGTTCAGCGCAGTCCTCGGGAACCACCGGAAGCTCCGGGTCTGCCGGTTCGTCCGGCACGACCGGTTCCACCGGCGCGGCGGCGAAGGCCGGCGGCACCTTCGCCGGCGACGTCGTGCAGACCCGTTTCGGTCCGGTCCAGGTGCAGATCACCGTCAGCGGCGGCAGCATATCCGATGTCACCGCGCTCCAACTCACGGATGACGGCGGCCGATCGGTGCAGATCAGCCACTACGCCGCGCCCCTGCTGCGCGATGAGGTCCTCCAGGCCCAATCAGCCAACGTGCAGACCATCAGCGGAGCCACCGTCACCAGTGACGCTTACCTGACCTCGCTCCAGGCAGCCCTTGATGCAGCCCACCTCTGAGCTGGGCCGGCCGGACCTGTCGGCCAAAACCTTCCAGTGCATGGGGACCGTCGTCAGCCTCACGTTTCCCGCCGCAACCGTGGGCTTGTCCCCGGCGGCGGCCGCCGCGCTGGCAGACGCCACCGGCGTCGTCGAGCGGTGCTTCCGGGAACTGGACGCCCGCTTCAGCCTCTACCGGCCCGAGTCCGAGGCCAGCCGACTGGCGCACGGCGAACTGTCGCTGCGCGCGGCGTCGCAGGAGTTCCGGGACCGGTACGCCGAGGCCGCCGAATGGCGGCTGCTCACTGAGGGGGCGTTCACGCCGGAACGGCCGGACGGCGTGCCGGACCTGTCGGGGCTGGTGAAGGGGGTTGCGATCAAGGAAGCCGGAGCCGCGCTGCACTCTCTGGGGTTTGGCGACTGGTGCCTGAACGCCGGCGGTGATGTGCTGGTGGCAGGTTCGCCCATCGCGGGCAGCAGTTCGTCGTGGCAGGCCGGAATTGTCGATCCCCAGGACCGCAGGACCCTGATTGCAGCGTTCCCGCTGGACGGCGGCGCCGGCTTCGGCGCCCTGGCCACCTCCGGCTCTGCCGAACGCGGCGACCACATCTGGACCCGCGGGTCCGGGGCCAGCGAATTCCGCCAGGTCTCGGTCGCCGCCGCTGATATTGTCACCGCCGACGTGCTCGCGACGGCAGTCGTGGCGGGCGGCTCCCGAATGCTCAACCGCGCGACAAGCGGCTGGAACGTTGAGGTGCTGGCCGTCCGGACCGACGGCGGCATCCTAGCGACGCCGGGGTTCCGCGCCTAGGCAGGCACGACGACGGGCCCTCCCCCGGGGCCGTTACTGCTGCTCCTGCTCCTGCCCCTGCCCCATTGCGGGGAGTGTGTTCGAGGCTGCGACGCGGGAGTACCAGAGCCCGCTCGCCTTGGGAATGCGCCGCTGCGTTTCGTAGTCGACCCGGACCAGCCCGAAGCGCTGGTGATACCCGAACGCCCACTCAAAGTTGTCCAGCAGGGACCACGCGAAATATCCGCGGACGTCCACGCCGTCGGCCAGTGACTCGTGCAGTTCCCGCAGGTGCGCATCGAAGAACTCCAGCCGTGCCCGGTCATCCACGAACCCGTCGGCATCGGGAACGTCCTCGAAGGCGGCACCGTTTTCGGTGATGTATATCGGGATCCCGGTCGGTCCGGTGTAGTCGCGCTGCAGCCGGTTCAGCAGCCGGCGCAGGCCCTCGGGCTGGATCTCCCATCCCATCCCGGTGACGGGGAGCCCGCGCGGGACCTGCCGGACGCCGTCGGCAGCGACCAATGGTGACGCGGGAGCTGCTGCAGCCGGGTTGTCCGGTCCCTGCTCCGGGTCCGTTGTGAAAGCGTCGCCGTGGTAATAATTGACGCCCAGCACGTCGACGGGCTCCGAAATGATGTCCAGGTCCCCGGGCAGGACGACGTCGGCCATGCCGAGGTGGGCCACGTCGGCGAGCACGTCGGCGGGGTACTCGCCGCGGAAGAGCGGGTCCAGGAAGAGCCGGTTGGACTGGCCGTCGACTCTGCGCGCCGCGTCCACGTCCCCTTCCCGGACCGGGTCCGCGGGATCGGCGACCGTCAGGTTCAGCGTGACGCCCAGGGTCGCCCCGGGATCGCGCCGGCGGAGTTTCCGGACGGCCAACCCGTGGCCCAGCAGCAGGTGGTGGGCAGCCGCGAGCGCCGCGGCCGGGTCCCGGCGGCCGGGGGCGTGGATCCCGGCGGC
The DNA here is from genome assembly GCF_056780195.1 of Arthrobacter sp. SD1074B. Classification (NCBI taxonomy): domain Bacteria; kingdom Bacillati; phylum Actinomycetota; class Actinomycetes; order Micrococcales; family Micrococcaceae; genus Arthrobacter; species Arthrobacter sp. SD1074B. The sequence continues at coordinate 3,737,253 of NZ_JBRAZT010000001.1, forward strand.
GTAGCCCAGGAAGGCGGAGACCCAGGGTTCGTTGAGCGTGGTCCAGATCCGGACCCTGTCGCCGAGCGCCTCGTGCATCACCGCGGCATAGGCCGCGAAACGCTCGGCCGTCTCCCGCGTGGCCCAGCCCCCCTTGTCCTCCAGTGCCTGCGGCAGGTCCCAGTGGTACAGCGTGACCCAGGGTGTGATGCCTGCGGCGAGCAACTGGTCAACCAGCCGCGAGTAGAACGCGATGCCTTCCGCATTCGGGGTCACACCGTCGGGCATGCAGCGGGCCCAGGAGATGGAAAAGCGGTAGGCCGCGAGGTTCAGGTCCTGCATCAGCCCGACGTCCTGGGCCGAGCGGTGGTAGTGGTCGCAGGCGACGTCGCCGTTGTGGGCATCCGCGACGGCCCCGGGCACCCGGCAGAACACATCCCAGATGGATTCCCCGCGGCCTCCCTCGTGGGCGGCGCCTTCGATCTGGTACGCCGCGGTGGCAGCTCCCCACAGGAAGCCGGCAGGAAAGGCGAGGGGGCTGCTGTTCATCCTGGTGCTGCTCCTTGCATCGGACTAGCCGGCGTAGTGCTAGAGGCGGGTGAGCTGAGGATACCGCGGCGAGAGGCCGTCGCCGGAGGACTTGCCGGTGACCCGGCGCATCACCCACGGCCCGGCGAACTCGCGGACCCAGCGGGCGTTCGCCCGGAGCGCCTCGGAGCGGCTCAGTTCCGGAACCGGCGTCATCGGCGGGACGTCGATCGAGTGGTTGTGCTCCAGCACGGTCAGGACGCGCTTGGCCATGTTGGCGTGGCCGGCGGCGGACATGTGCATGCGGTCGGTGGCCCACATGCCCCAGTCGTAGTACTCGCTAAACCGCCAATAATCCACCAGCAGCGCATCGTGGTCTCCGGCGATCCCGCGGACCAGCTCGTTGTAGATGGCCGTGCGGCCGCGCATGGTGCCAAAGACCTTGGAGCCGCGGGCGTCGAAGCCGGTGAACATCACGACGGTGGCGCCGGCGGCCTTCAGTTTGCGGATGCCGGCGTCGTATTCCACCAGCAGGTCGTCGATGTCGATCTTGGGACGGAGGATGTCATTGGCGCCGGCGTAGATGGTCACCAGGGTGGGTTTGAGCTCGACGGCAGCATCCACCTGCTCTGCCATGATCTGGCGGAGCTTCCGGCCGCGGATGGCGAGGTTGGCGTAGCCAAAGCCGGGGTCGGCCGAGCCCAGCTGCTCGGCAACCCGGTCCGCCCAGCCCCGGACACCGTTGGGGCGGGCCGGGTCGTCGTCGCCGACGCCTTCCGTGAAGGAGTCTCCGAGTGCAACGTAGCGGGCTGTGAAATCCATGGATTCAGTCTGCCAGAGCCCGCCTGGGTGGCTCACACCAGGGAATCGCGGCAGCCGCTATTCCCGGATCCGGACCGCCGTTTCTCGCAGGTACTGCTCCACCCGGGTGTAGGCGTCCCGGGTCAGGGCTTTCCACAGGGCAATGGCCAGGCGAGGGTCGGCGGCTTCCAACTCGGCGATCGCCTCCACACTAAGCACCATGACCTCCACCGGCCCCACTGCCCGGACAGTGGTTTCCTGCCGGTTGCCACTGCCCAGCGCCAGTTCGCCAAAAGTCATCCCGGCACTGAGGGTGTTCAGCTTGACCCGGTCCGCGGTGGGACCGGGGGACGTGCTGCTGACCTTTCCGGAGGTGATGAAGTAGACTCCGCCGAACCGCAGACCGACGCGCCGGATGACGTCGCCGTCGTCATAGGATTTCGGCGTCATCAGCGCTTCCAGCGCCGCCGCCTCCGCTTCCTCCAGCGGTGCCAGCGCGGGCGAGGCGGTGACGGGAACGTGGTCCGGGATCAGCAGATGGTCCCCGTGGCGCTCCAGCAGGCGGTTTTCGCAGTATTCGACGGCGGCGCTCCGTGTTGTGAAGGACGGAACCGGGCGCTCGCTTGACGTTGCCAGGGCTTCGGTGACCGACCCGTCCGCCTCAACCAGCACCAGGTCGCGCCCGGCGTCGGCCATCCCCTGCCTAATTCTGGCCAGCGTACGCACTGCGACCTCGCTGACCTGGTCCGTGCGCCGCATGTCCAGGATCACCAGCTCGACGTCGTCGGCCAGGCCGCTGACCTCACGCACCATGGATTCAGTCCCGGCGAAGAGAAGGTCGCCGTTGAGTTCGATCACCCGGGCCCGGTGGCCGTGGGCACGCAGGACATCGGCGGCCTCGTCGTTGCGGCGGATGCCCGAAGGTGTTTCGGTAACGTCGTAGGCGGCGAGGATGGCGGACCGGCCCGCCCGGGCCGCCCGGACGAAGTGGAGTTCCATGTCGCGGGAGAGTCGCTGCGCGGTGGCCAGCCCGCGGACGCTGCTGCCGTGCTCATCCAGCGGCGGTGAGTAGACCGCCAGGCCCACCTGGCCGGGCAGCACGGCGATGATGCCGCCCGCTACCCCGCTCTTGCCCGGCATCCCCACGCTGCTGATCCAGGCGCCGGCGTCGTCGTACATGCCGGAGGTCATCATCACGGACAGCACTCGCTCCACGGGCCCGATCTCAAGCACCTGTTTGCCGCTGAGCGGGTTCCGGCCGCCGTTGGCCAGCGTAGCCGCCATGACCGAGAGGTCGAAGCAGTTCACCAGGACCGAGCACTGCCGGAAGTAGTCCTGCAGGACCGGTGTCGGGTCGTCTTCGATGATGTTGAAGGAGCGAAGCAGGTAGGCGAGGGCTGTATTGCGGTGGCCGTGTTTGAGCTCGGATTCGTAGACCTGCTCGTTGACCGAGAGCTGACGGCCTGCGAACCCGGAGTACGTGCTGAGTATCCGTTTGAACCCGGACTGCCCGCCTGATCCCCTAATCAGGGAGGTGGCGGTGAGGGCCCCGGCGTTGATCATCGCGTTGGCAGGCCGCCCCGTCCCTTCGGCGAGGGAGATCTCGTTGAAGGAATCACCTGACGGTTCCACGTCGACCTTGGCATCCACGGCCTCGGCGCCAAGGTCCTCGAGTGCCAGTCCGTAGGTGAAGGGCTTGGAGATGGACTGGATAGTGAATTCCTCGCGGGTGTCACCGATTTCGTACACCTTGCCGTCAACGGTCGCGAGGGCGATGCCGAAGTTGTCCGGATCCACGTTGGCCATGGCCGGAATGGCGCTGTACGGCTTGCCGTCCTTGAGCAGCGCGATCTCGGCGTGGATCTGGCGCAGATAGCTGTCGATCGGCGATTCCATAATGCCAAGACTAGGGGACACCGGGCCGCTGGCCCCACGGGGGTCTCAGGCCCGTTTGTTCTCCCGCAGGATCCAGTGGCCGGCGTCGAGCCGGGACACGATCTTCTCGCCGATGCGGGCCAGGTCGGCGACGTCGTCCGGATCGAGGGCGTCCAGGAACAGCGAGCGGACCGCTTCGACATGCGCCGGGGCGAGCCCCACGATGGTGGCCATGCCGGCGTCGGTGAGGTGCGCCGTCGTGACCCGGGCGTCGCCGGGGTGCGGGCGGCGTTCCAGCCATCCACGGTTCTGGAGTTTGGTGACCACGTGCGAGAGCCGGGAAAGCGAGGCGCTGGTGCGCGCCGCGAGTTCGCTCATGGGCAGGTACCGGCCCTCGGCTTCGGAGAGCATGGCCAGGACGTTGTAGTCGAACAGCGAGAGTTTCCCGGCCGCATGCAGTTGCGTGTCCAAGGCGGCGGGCAGCAGCGTGTTGATGCTCAGCTGGGCCAGCCAGGCCCGGCGTTCGTCGGCATTGAGCCAGCGCGGTTCGGTCATGGCTCCATTCTATGAGCCTCGATGCTTGACGGTTCAACTTCGTGCCGTCTTTAGCGTCGGTCCAGGAGGTAGGCTGGCGCTATGTACGTAGTCTCCCTGACCTACAAGGTGCCTGACGAGATCGTCGACTTCCACCTCCCGGCACATGTCGCCTGGCTGCAGGACGCCTTCGACCGCGGCGTCTTCATGGTGGCCGGCCGCAAGATCCCCCGCACGGGCGGCCTCCTGCTCTCCAACGCCGACCGCGCCGATTTGGACGCCGCACTCGTCCAGGACCCCTTCTACGTCAATGGCGTCGCCGACTTCGACGTCGAGGAGTTCCACGCCAGCCGCGTCGCCCCCGGGTACGAGAACCTGCTGGACAGCTAGCTCAGCCCGGCAACAGCTTTTTCAGGCCGCCCTTCCGGGGCACCTTTACCGGTTCGGGCCAGCGCGGGCCGAGCTCATCCCCCAGCGTTACGCCGCGCAGCTTGCGGCCAAAGAGGGGAAGCACCCAGTCGTGCACCCAGCGGCGCTGCCGCCGTTCCCAGTCCCAAAGACCCAGCCTGGCCGGCGGCTCCCATTCCTTGGGGCTGATGTTGTGCGGCACGCCGAGCTGGTCCAGGACCTGGGCGGCGAGGTACTTGTGGCCGGCCTTAGACATGTGGAGCCGGTCCGTATCCCACATCCGGGGGTCGTGGAAGGCGTCAAAGCACCAGTAGTCCACCAGGACCGCGCCGTACCAGGCGGCCAGTTCCCGGACCCGCCGGTTGTAGAGGGTGTTGCGCCTTTTCAGTGGCTCCAACAGCACCGAGACTTTGACGTCGAACCCTGTGAACAGCACTACCGTGGCGCCGCTGGCAACGAGCCTGGCCACGAGGTATTCGTAGTCATCCATGAGGTCCTGGATGTCCGTGCCGAAGTCAAGGAGGTCGTTGCCGCCGGCATACAGGGTCACGAGGGTCGGTTTCATGGCCAGCGCCGGTTCCAGCTGCTCGGCAATGATGTGGCGCAGCCGCTTGCTTCTGATGGCGAGGTTGGCGTACTCCCATCCCGGTTGGGCCTTCGCCAGCTTCTCCGCCACCCGGTCCGCCCAGCCGCGGACCCCGTTGGGCAGCCGCTTGCTGCGGTCCCCCACGCCCTCGGTGAACGAATCCCCCAGGGCAACGTAGACCCGCCGCCCGTCCGGGCCCGGAAGCAAAGGTAATGACGCCACGCCAGCACGCTAGCCGTTCCACAAAACCGTCAGGCGACGGCCGGATTAACCCCAGATGTTCGGCTCTACGCGCCGCCGCCGTCCGGTCCCGGCGCAGGCTTAGTGCTCAGCCTTCCCCTGCCGCCAGTACCCCATGAACGCCACCTGCTTCCGGTCGATCCCCACGTCCCGCACCAGGTAGCGCCGCACCTCCTTGACGGTGCCCGCTTCGCCGGCGATCCAGGCGTAAAAGGGCAGGGAACCGGCGGCCCTGTCGGGGTTCCGGCCCGCTCGAACCGCGCGGGCATCCAACCGGGCCGGGGTTTCCCACAGAATGTCCCGGTCCACGTTGACGTCCTCGGGCTCCGGCCCGGCGGCAGGGTGCGGGAAGGTGGCGCCCACCCAGCCTGGCTCCGGTACGGCGGCACGGACCGCCGCCCGGAGCAGTTCCCCGTGCGGGCGGGGTCCGTTGGCTGCCCCGCGGGCCAGCCAGGTGACGTCGACGTCGGCCGCCGAGCTGAGGTCCTGGAAGTCGGCCGCCGACGGAACCTCAAGGAAGGCGTGGCCGCTCAGGTACGGCGGGAGGCTTTCGAGGATGGCAGCGATGGCCGGAACCGCTGTTTCGTCCCCGGCCAGCAGCACGCGCTGGGCCAGACCCGGGCGCCATTCAATGCCGGCGTAGCTTTCCGCCGTGACGCAGTGGGCGGCCCGGTTGTTCGGCCCGATGAGGATCAGGGTGTCACCGGGCCTGGCGTTCACAGCCCACTTGGCCGCGGGACCGCCGTGTCCGGACGCGTCCAGGTGCAGCACGAAGTCGACGTCGATCTCCGGGTACACGGCGTCCAGGCGCGCCTGCCGCACGGTGTAAGTCCGCATTGAGCCGCGGACGGCCGGGTCCAGGGCAAGCCACTCGCTGTACCAGCCGGTGCGTTCGGTTTTGAGTTCGGGCAGCGGGACGTCGGTGCCGTCGGGGGCCTTGGAGGGGATCATCAGCTTGATCCGCAGGTCCAGCGTGCTGCCGTGCACACCGAACTGCCGGAGTGAGTAGCCGCCGAAGGTGATCCGCAGGAAGTTCGGGCTGAGCTGTTCAACGGCCGTGACCCGGACCTCAAAAGCCCGGGTCAGGGGTTCGGCCGCAGCCGGAGCGGACGCTGCCGCGGTGGCCAGGGGCGGGGGAAGCGTTGCGGTCATGGGATCAGCTCCAGCTGCGGGTCGGGTTTTCGGCGGACGGCGCTGGGGCCGCTCCGTGATGGCGGCCGAGGGGGACGATCATGGGCGTGCCGGAGACGGGGTCGGGTACCACGCGGGATTCCAAGCCGAACGCCTCGCGGACCAGCGCCTCGGTGATCACCGTCCGTGCGTCGCCTTCGGCCACGATCCGTCCGTCCTTCATGGCGATGACGTGGTCCGCGTAGCGCGCGGCCAGGTTCAGGTCGTGCAGCACGATCGCCACAGTGGTGCCGCGCTGGCGGTTCAGGTCCGTCAGCAAGTCCAGGACTTCGACCTGGTGCGCGAGGTCCAGGTAGGTGGTGGGTTCATCGAGCAGCAGCACCTCGGTTTCCTGGGCCAGGGCCATCGCGATCCACACGCGCTGGCGCTGCCCGCCGGAGAGTTGATCCACCGTCCGGTCCGCAAGCTCCAGCGTGTCCGTGGCCGACATTGCGCGCTGCACGGCCCGCTCGTCCTGCGGTGACCCGGCGGCCGGCCAGCCGCGGAAGAGGCCCTGGTGCGGGAAGCGGCCGCGGCCCACGAGGTCCCGAACGGTGATGCCGTCGGGCGCCGTCGGGTGCTGGGGAAGCAGGCCGAGGGTGCGGGCAACCTCCCGGGCCGGCCGCGCGTGGATGTCCCTGCCGTCGAGGGCCACCGTCCCGGCCGCGGGCTTCAGCAGCCGGGACAGGGCCCGGAGCAGCGTCGATTTTCCGCAGGCGTTGGCCCCGACGATCATGGTCAGCTTGCCCTCGGGGATGCCGGTGGACAGCCCGTCGATGACGGTCCGCTGGTCGTATTTGAGGCTCAGGCCGGAGGCTTGCAGGGTAGCCATTCAGGCATCCTTTCGGTTGGCCGTGACCAGGAGCCACAGCAGGAACGGCGCACCCAGGGCGCCGGTGACGACGCCGACGGGCAGGACGGTGCCGCCCAGCAGGAGCGGGGCCAGGTTCGCCGCCAGGAAGTCCGCGGCCAGAACGATCAGCATTCCGGCCAGGGCCGAGGCCGGCAGACTCGCTTTGCGGACAAAGCGGCGGGAAACCGGGCCGGCGAGGAAGGCTACGAATGCGACCGGTCCGGCCGCCGCCGTCGCCACGGCGGAGAGGGCCACGGCGGTAACGACGACCGCGAGCCGGGTGGTGCCGACGCGGACGCCCAGGCCCGAGGCGGTATCTTCGCCGAGTTCGAGGATGCGCAACGGGCCGGCGATGACGGCGACGGCCGGCACCAGCACGAGCAGTGCCATCCCGAGGACTCCTGCCCGCTCCCAACTGGCGGCGTTGAGCGAGCCGTTGAGCCAGACAAGGGCGTCGGCTGCTGTGCGGATGTCCGCCCGGGTCATCAGGAAACTGACCACCGCCTGCAGGGCGGCGGCGATTCCCACCCCCGCCAGGATCAGCCGGTTCCCGGCCGCTCCCCTGCCGGCCGGGGAGCCGGAGGACCTGCGGCCGGAAATGGCATAGATAAGGGCCGCGACGCCGAGCGCGCCGGCGAGGGCCGCTCCCGACACGGCGGTCCCGGCGGCGCCGTACACCACGATCGCGGTGACGGCAGCGGCGCTGGCACCGTAGCTGATGCCGATCACGTCCGGGCTGGCCAACGGGTTGCGCAGCATCGTCTGGAACAGTGCCCCGGAGAGGCCGAACGCCGCGCCGACCAACCCGCCGACCACAGCCCGCGGCAGCTTGTGTTCCATCACGATGAAGCTCGCACCGGGGATCTTCGCGCCGCCGGTGACGTGGGCTGCCAGGATAGTGAAGAAGTCCGGGACCGTGACGGTGTAGCCGCCCAGCAGGATGCTCGCCGCGAACAGGGCCGCCGCCGCGAGGGCCAGCGCCGCGGTCCGGACGGGCATCCTCCGCCGAGGTGGCAGATGGCGCCGATATTTGCGCCGATCACTGCCGCGAGGTGCCGCTTCGGCGGGGAAGACCGGGGCGGGAGGTGCGGTCTTTGGGCCGGTGCTCACAGTCCGGCTCCTTTGCTCCGGCGGACCAGCCAGACGAAGACGGGCGCACCCACCAGCGCGGTCATGATCCCGGCCGGAACCTCGCCGGGCGGCAGGATGACGCGGCCGGCGACGTCGGCTGCGAGCAGCAGCGCCGGCGCGAGCACCATCGAGAACGGCAGGATCCAGCGGTAGTCGGGGCCGGTCAGGAAGCGGACGGCGTGCGGAACCACCAGGCCCACGAAGCCGATCGGTCCCGCCAGCGCCGTTGCCGAACCGCAGAGCAGGACCACGCCGAGGGCCGTCATGCCCCGGGTCAGGCCAACGCGCTGGCCGAGGCCGCGGGCGAGGTCATCACCCAGCGCCAGTGCGTTGAGGTTCCGGCCGGTCCCGAGCACAATGGCCGCACCCAGCAGCAGGAACGGCATTCCGGCGTGGAGCGCGGACCAGTCCCGGCCCGCGATCCCCCCGACCTGCCAGAACCGGAAGCGGTCCAGGGTGTCCTGGCTGGAGACGAGGATGATGTTCATGAGCGAATACAGCCCCGCGCTCAGGGCAGCCCCCGCCAACGCCAGCTTGATCGGCGTCGCACCGTCCCTGCCCAGCGACGCGATCAGGTACACGAGCGCGGCGGCCGCAGCGGCCCCGGCAAAGGCACACCAGATGTAGCCGGACAGCGAGGAGATCCCGAACACGTAGATTCCGGTAACGACTGCCAGCGCCGCCCCGGCGTTGACGCCGATGATGCCGGGATCGGCCAGCGGGTTGCGCGTCACACCCTGCATTGCCGCCCCGGCCAGGCCCAGGGCGCCGCCGGCCAGCAGGCCAAGAACGGTGCGCGGAATGCGGGCGTGGACCACGGCGTGGTCGCCGTCGGCCGGATTGAAAGCGGCCAGCGCCTGCCATACGGTCCCCGGGCCAAGGCCCCGGGCTCCAACGGCGAGGGATGCGGCGGCCACCAGCGCCAAGACGACGGCGGCCGCCAGCAGCCAGGCGGTCCGGCGGACCGCTGCAGAACCGGATGCCGACGCCGGCCCATCCGGCGCAGCGCAGGGCTTCCGGGCAGCACAGTCTTCCGGTGCAGCGCAGGGCTCCGGTGCTCCAGGACTGCCCGGCGTTGCCGGACGCGCCGTCGTCGTCAGCGGCATCATGGTACGGCGCCTACTTCGCCGCGGCGGCTTTGTCCGCCGCGGTCGCCAGCTGCGGCAGGAACCTGTCCAGAGCCCAGGGCAGGCTCAGCGGCGAGGACGCCGAGATGGACAGCGTGAGGGTGTTGTCCGAATCGGCGACCAGGGCACCGGTCTTGAGGGCCGGAATCTGGCCAAGCAAGGGGTCGTTCTTGATGGAATCCGCGGTTTTCGCGTCGGGAACCCAGGTCACGAAGACGTCGGAGTTGAGCTCGTTCGCCTTCTCTGCCGACCACGGGATGAAGAAGTCCTTGGAGTTTCTGGACTTCTCCTCGACCACCGGGGCCAGCTTCATGCCGATCTCGCTGAGGAAGCGGGGGCGGTTGTCATTGGCGGTGTAGACGTTGATGCCGTCGCTCTTGGCCGGCTCGAGGTTGCCGTATATGAAGGTCTTGCCCGCCAGTTGGGGGTACTGCGCGACCTTGTCCTTGATGGTTCGCTCAGTGTCGGCGATGAGTTTGCCGGCCTCCGCCGCCTTGCCCAGGGCCTTGCCGATGACGGCCGTGGAATCCTGCCAGGACGTGCCGTAGGCGACCTCCGGCTGGGCTACGACGGGGGCGATTTCGCTGAGCTTCTTGTAGTCCTCCGCGGTCAGGCCGGAGTAGGCGCCGAGGATGACGTCCGGGTTGAGCTTGGCAATCTCGGTGAAGTTGATGCCGTCGGCCTCGGAGTACTGGGCCGGGGCCTTCGCCGAGCCGAACGCGGCGCCGGACTGGGTCAGCGCGGCGTCCTTCCAGGGCGTGGACCCCTGCGCGTTGCCACCCCATTCATTCTTCGGGACACCTACCGGAACCACGCCAAGGGCCAGGGCGACGTCGTCGTTGACCCAGGAAACCGTGACGACCCGCTGGGGCTGTTCCTTGATGGTTGTCTCGCCATAGACGTTCTTGATGGTCACCGGGAACCCGGAGCCGGGAACCGGGGCGGCAGCGTCACCCGCCGGCGACACCACCGGTCCGGTGGAGCAGGCACTCAAGCCCAGTCCGACGGCGGCCAGCAGAGCCGCCGTCCGAAGGGCGGTCCTGCGGCGGGGGCGGCCGTCGGAAGGGCCGGTGGGACGGCGGAAGATGGCGGAAGCCACGGAACTCCTTAGGTAAGTGAAGACGACCTAAGTAAGGCTAGCCTATCCTCGCTATAATTACGCAAGGTTTGAGTAACGTAATTACCTCGGTTGCGCTCCACTCCGGAGCGGAGCGTGGAACTGGACAGGACTGGGCCGGTTTTGCAAGGATGGGCGCGGCCGGCAGTTCGGGACCGGCCCGGAATTCACAAGCACGATTGATGGCACGGATTGATGGGGAAGTGAGCATGGGCATCACGATGATGACTGTTGCCGCGGTTAGCGGGGTGGCCGCTCTGGCCTGCTACGCGCCCGCACAGTCGCCAGCCCCTCCCGAAGGATCCGCTCCCGCCGCGGACTGAGTCCACGGGAACGCCCAGATTCCATCGGAGTCGCGCAGGCTGGCAGCCCCCTGCCCTCCTCCCGCCTTGGCGCTACTGTGCCGCCCGGCGGGGACCCTTTGATTCCGAAAGACTCCGACATGCAAAAAATCACCGTCCAGCAAGTCCGCTCGTCGTTCATCAACGCGAGCCGGTCAGAAGCCGCCAAGCTCAACCTGCCCAAAAATTTCGACACCCTGGACTGGGAGAGCCTCGACTTCCTCGGCTGGCGCGATGCGAAGATGCCATTGCGCGGCTATCTGCTGCTGCCCGGCCCGAAGGGCCCCACCGGAATCATGCTCCGGGCCCCTGAAGGCGGCGCCAAGAAAAACCGGTCCGTGCTGTGCGAGCTGTGCCGCGACATCCACTCCAAGGATGATGTGCTGCTGTGGGTGGCCAAGCGGGCCGGGCAGTCCGGCCGCAACGGCAACACCGTGGGCACTTTGATCTGCGCCGAATTCGGGTGCTGCCGCAACGTGCGGGTGGAACCCCCGGCCAACGAGATCAACCCGGACCCGGCCGCCGTGGTCCGCCGACAGATCGACGGGCTGGTGGGCCGGACCGCCCAGTTCCTGGACCGCGTCCGCGGAACCTAGCCCGGCGCCCGCAACCCAGCTCAGCGCAGGACGATGTCCACCGGGTTCGCCTCGGAACGCCAGACGCCCTCGGCGCCCGGGCCCTGGGCGATCACCGGCGCCGTCAGCACACCGGAGCGGTTGGTGCGCTTGTCCCGCAGGATCTCGGTTACGGATCCGAGGTGACGGGACAGGTCAATCACATTCTCCGGCGCGGCCAGGAGCAACTGGAAGCCGAATTCGTGCAACGCCTTGATGCCGGCACCGGCAAATTCCTCCGAGGCGAGCACAAAGGCCTCGTCCATCATCACGGTGCCGTACGTGGTGAAACCCTGCTCGGCGATGCCCAGCTGGTAGCTCAGCGCCGCGGCCATAATGAACGCGGTGAAACGTTGACGCTCGCCGCCGGACATCGATCCGGTGTCCGCGTGCATAAAGACCTCGGTCTTCGCTGCACGGTTGTCGCCGCCGCCCCTCGGCACCGCCTTGGAACCGGAACCCTGCACCTCGCGGTGCTCCTTGCACTGGATGAAGAGGTGGCCGCGGACGTCCAGCACCTCGGCACGCCAGCGGCGGTCCTCGGGCGTCTGCGAGCCCAGACGCTTCACCAGCGTTTCGAGGGACTTGTAGCGGGTGGTGAGCTCGGCGTCGTCGTCGGAGTCCGTGCCGGAGGAGCGGGCGGAGGCGCCGGCTGCGGCCGCGGCAACCTTCCCCGGCCGGGCGTGGCGGACTTTCAGCGCGTTCTGGATGGCGTCCTTGAACTGCTTCGCCGTCGCCGGCAGGGTCTGCTTGATGTCGAGTTCCAGGAAGCTGCCTTCGTGGAAGTTCACCTGGGAGAGGATGCCGTTCAGCGGCAGGATGCGGCTGGTGATGGAGCGGCGTTCCTCGTCCAGCAAGTGCAGCAGCGTGCTGAAGGATTCGTGGGTGCGCTGGTTGAAGAACTGCCGGAACTCGGCCTCCTGCGCGGGGAGGCCGTCACTGACGATCGCGTGGTAGCGGGCTTCAAACTCGCCTGCAGCGCCGATCGAGGTGCCGTGGTCGGCGGAGATGGCCGTGCCCCATTCGCGCACGAAGCCTTCGAAGATCCGGGTGAGCCGCTCCGAGGTGGCCTGGCCGCGGGATTCGGCTGTGTGCAGCTCGGCCAGCAGCCGGGTCCGGACCTGGTTGGCCAGGTTGTCCAGCTCGTGCATCTCCAGCACGTCGCCGAAGTCCGCGAAGTACGGCGCCAGCGCCTCGACCGAGGCCTCCGACGGCGGCTGCTGCGCCAGCCGCTGCCGCGACGCGTCCAGCAGTGAGTCGGCGGTGGTCAGCTGCGATTCGAGGGCCTTGTATTCGCTCTGCAGCACGGCGGCGGCTTCAGTGCTGGACTGGTGCCTTTGGCGGGTGGCCTCGATGTTGGCGCGCAGCGGTTCGAGGTCGGCCTGCGCGGCGAGGGCGTCCTTGAGCCGCCGCTCGATCCGTGCGAGCTCGTCGGCTGCGACCGCCGCGGACACCTGCTCCCAGCTCCGGTGGTCATCGGCCACACGGCGAAGGGCGTCGAGTTGGCGGCTCATGCCCTGGTGGGATTCTTCCCGGCTTTGCGCCAGTTCGGCGGCCTTGGCGAGTTCCTGCTGCAGGTCCTCCACCTGCGCCGCGACAAGTTCGAGCTTGGCGGCATTGTCGAAGCCGAGGACGTAGTCCTGCCGGGAGGTGAAGCGGTCGTCCTTTTCCACGGTGTGGCGGTTGCGCTTGACCACCCCGCCCAGGCTCAGTCCCTTGTCCAGCCGTGCCAGTTCATCCGGGTCCTCGACGCACGGGTAGGCGAAATCGAGGGCGATCCGCTCCCGGATCCATTCGCCCGCCTCCGTGGCGGCCCCGGCGGTGAGGATGTCCAGCTTGGTCAGCAGGTCGCCGTCGGCCGCGTCCTGCACGGCCAGCGCGCCGCCGGCCAGGGGTTTGGAGACATCCACGGCGCGCAACGCCCCGCGGACCGGGTGGTCATTGAGGTAGCGGGTGACGGCGGCAAAATGCTCGCCCGGGACCAGCAGGGTGGTGGCGAGGCTGCGCAACGCGCGCTCGGCCGCCGGCCGCCACTGTTCCTGGCCCTCGGCGAGGTCGATCAGCTCGCCGCCGAAGGGCATCCGCTCCTCGGGGACGCCGGTGGCGGCCGCAATGGCGCTCCGGTTTTCAATGCTCGACGGCGGCAGCAGGGACTTGCGGGTCTTGAGCGAGACGAGTTCCTGCTGGGCCGCGGCGAGCTCCCGCTTCCTGGTCGCGTGGGAGTCGAAGGCCTCGAAACGCAGCTCCTTGAGCGCCTCCGAGTCGTCCTTGAGTTCGGTCGAGCGTGCGGCGGCCTGCTCGTGCGCCTGCTCCCAGCCGGCGGCGGACCATTCGAGCTCCAGGCCGGCGTCGGTGAGGGCCTTGCGGGCGGATTCTTCGACCTGCTGGCGGAGTTTGAGGCCCACCCGGGCGTTCTCCAGCGACTGTTCGATCGCGGAGATGGCGTTGCCGCCCTGGTTGTTGTAATCCGTCTCGAGCTGGCGCAGTTCCTTGGCCAGGCCGTCACGGACGCTCCGTTCGGCGCCGAGTTCCTGGGCTTTCGCCTGGGCCAGCGACTTGAAGCGTTCCAAGGTCTTCTCGTGCACGGTGACGGCCAGTTGCTGCTTGTAGGCCTCGAATTCCTCGCCCGCGAGGTCCCGCAGCCGGTTGGCGTCGAGCAGGGACTGCGCATACTCCTTGTTCAGCCCGGGGACCGGAGCAAGCTGGTCGCGCTGCTGCCGGACGTCCTCGAGCCGCTGCCGGATGGACATCAGGTTGCTGAATTCCTCGACGACGTCGTCCGCGGCGGCCAGCGTGGCGGGTGCATCCAGGACCTGGTCCCGGAAGAAGGTGTTGACGCTGCCGCCCAGGCCCTTGCCGGCCTGGATCACGCGCAGCAGCGGCAGGGCCTGGTCCGAGTTGATCCCCAGCAGGCGCCGGAACCGCTCGGCGAAGGCCTTGTGCACGTCGAAAATCTGCGCCTCGGGGAAGATCGCCTCCAGCGCCGACTTGGTAAACCGCTTCTCCGCGATGCCCTCCAGGGCGGCCAGGTCCAGCGGCTTGTGGTCGATCACGTAGTACCGGCCCACGCTGGACTCGGTGCCGTTCTTGGGCAGGTCGAACAGTGCAGAGATCGTCACCCGGGTGCCCGCCGCGTTGTCGAAGGTGAGCGCGACGGCGGACCAGGTGGCGCCGGGACGCTGGAAGGCACTGGCCGATCCCTCGCCGACGGCCTTGTCCCCCACCTTGCCGCGCATGTACGTGAACGTGGTCCTCTTGTCCTCGACCGCGCCGCCGGCGCGCTGCGCGGCGGCCTCGTTGGAGCGCGGCCGGGCGTCGAAAACCCGCAGCATCGCGTCGAACAGGGTGGACTTGCCGACACCGGAATTGCCGGTCAGCAGGGTGCCGTTGCGGTCCACGTGCATTGTGTGGGCGCCATGGAACGTGCCCCAGTTGACCACCTGGACCAGGGCCAGGCGCATCTGGCCGGGGTTGGTGAGCTCGCCCATTGGCAGCATGGTTGCGATGCTCACTTGGTGGCCTCCTCAATGATCGCGCCGTTGTGGTCGCCTTTCGCGACATCACCGGACACATGCTCTGCATGCTCGCTCGTTCCTCGCTTAGACGCATGCTGCCGCATGTCCCCGGCGCTGCCGCTGCTGTCAGTAACCGAATCGTCGTGGCTCAGATCTACACCGGCGACATCGCCGTCGTCGTCCTCTGCGTCGTCGCCAGAGCTGGCCGGGCCGTCGCCGTCCAGTTCCAGCAGGGGTTCGGTGCCGGCGGGGTCGGTGCTGGCGGCGATGAGGGATTCTATTTGGGCCGGGATGTCGCCGATGTTTTCGAAGGGGAGCGCCAGCGGGAGGGCGTTGGAGATGGTGTAGACCTCGTCCAGGCCGGTGGGGAGGAGGAGCTGGCGGGCCAGGAGCTTGGTGATGGCTCGGTTGACGACGTCGGAATCGCGCAGGGCATCCTGCTGGCCGGAGGGCTGGTAGTGGGCCACGAGGTCGGCGATTTCCTCGCGCGTGATCGTGGGATCGGTCTGGGCGGTGACGTGGCGGTCCAGCAGCAGGCGCAGGCGCAGCAGCACGATCGTTTCGACCCGGCTCAGGGCCCGCTGCTGGCGCAGGATGCTGGAGCGGGTGCTGCCGCCGATTGCCTCGGGGTCCACCGGACGCAGCACCGCCACCTTGCGGTCGTGGTCCAGCTGGAGTGACAGGAACAGCTCGGAGAGCCGGCTGCGCAGGATCAGCTGGTTGTCCAGCAGCGTGGTCCAGAGCTTTTCGTCCCGGCCACCGTCGATGTACGGGCCCTTGAGGAGCTTCACCAGGGCCTGGCGGACCTTCATCGGGAGCACGCCGGTGTCCCCCGGGAAGAGGGCGGCGCCGTCGACGAAGGTATCCCGCGGGGTGACGGTGAAGGGGTCCGCCGGCACGTGCTCCGGCGCGTTCCGGGGCTCCCGATCCGGTTCCGTGCCGGGCGCTTCCTGGGAAAGTTCGGTCATCTTCAATCCTTTTTGAGCGTGACGACGGGCAAGTAAGCGGTGCGGGTGGAGCCGTCGATTTGTTCGAAGTCCAGCGGCTCCCAGGCGGCGCGGTCGAAGCCGGCGCCCTGGTGCAGGGCGTGCGAGAGCAGGGCGCGGATGGAGTTGATGTGGCGTTCCGCCTCCGGCAGCTGTTGCCAGGCTTCGGCGAGGGTGGACGCCCCAGCGACGGCGGTGCGGATCGCCTCGGGGCTGGCCTTGCCGGTCCGCGGCGAGCGCACCCGGTCCGAGTCACTGAACGCGATGGGATCGGCCAACTTCGGCGGCGCGGCGAACTCGTCCGGGTCGAACAGCTTGACCATAGCCAGCGATTCGAAGCCGGCGTTGAAGAGCACCGGGCCGCGGACCAGCCCGGGGCGTTCGCGCTCGTAGGGCAGCGAGCGGATCGCCTGCTCGGCTTCGCGCAACACCTTTCGCAGCCGGACGGACTGGCGGTAGTCGTCGCTCTGGACGTAGGTGTTGAGGCTTTCGCTGAGCTTGCCGTAGATCCGCTGGATCTGGCTGTGCTGGCTGCGCAGTTCGGCCACCAGGTTCTTCAGCGTCTCGCGCTCGTCCTGAGTGAGCTCGTCGGCGAACTGCCGGCTGAGCACCTCCCCGATCGCCGAGCGGAAACGCAGCTGCTGCTGCGGGTCCTCCAGGAACGCGGTGAAGGACCGGAACGTCCTGCCCTCCGGGCTCTGTCGGAGTCGCTTGTCCGCCTCCAAAACCTGGGCCATGGTGGCGCCCTTGCTGAGGGATTCCTCGATGATCTGGTTCCGGAGCTCGCCCACCAGCTCCTCGATCCGGTCACGCATCTTCTTGTAGTCCGCGGGCAGGCTCGCGGCGAGGTCCAGGATGTTGCCCGCGGCCTCGACGGCTTCCTCGTCGTCGAGCAGGCCGTCGAACTCCCCCGAGCTGATCTCCTCGATCAGCTGGCGGCGTTCGCCAATCTCCTCTTCCAACGATTCCAGCCGGGCACTCTGGTCCGGGTTGGTCTCGTTGGCGAGCTTTTCGACGTCGCCCAGCAGCGTGCCGAGCCGCGATCCGTTGAGGGTGGAGCGTTCGCTGGAGAGGCTGTCCAGGAAGGCGAGGACGCGGGCCGCGGGCTCGGTGACCTCGTACACGATCTGGCCCGACTGGTTGCGCCGGGTCAGGAAGTTCTTGCGCGTCCACTCGTCGCCGAAACCCTTTCCGTTGGCGGAGCCGCCCAGCCCGGGGTCCTGGCGGCGGAGCTGCTCAAGGAAAGCGTCGACGTCGGCGTGGAACTGTTCCAGCGGCAGCTGCGGCCGGGTGCGGGTGAAGGAAGCCTGCAACACGGCAATCACCCACGGCGCCGAGCGGGTCAGTGCCCAGGCAGGCCCTTTGGTGAGGAGTTCGAGGTCCCTGAGCCGGGCGCTGATGGCGTCGGCGGAGGACACAGCGGAACGGGACACGCAGTTCTCCAATCGCTGCCGGGGTGGGGGGTCGGGCAGCGGGTCAAAGAAAAACTGCCAACTACAAGGTTAACGCAGGGCCTTCGGGATCCCCGCTGTCCCGGTCGTGACCTGCCGGACCGAGCTGCCGGTGACGTTGCCGCGACCTCTCCGTGACCTACGCCCGGGTAGCATTTCGATCCCGTATCAAGGGCCCCCGACGCGCCCGGCGACTCTGGCTGCGTTCCCTCCGGCACCCTACGCTCGGCCTACTGGTTCAGCCGAAGCGACGGTGCAGGAGGAAGAATGCAGTTCGATCTAAGCGCGGTGGAAACGGGCACCCTGGTGTTTTTCGGAACGCTGGTTTTCGCCCTCGTGATAGCCCTCTTCATCCTGGCAGCGGCCTTCGCGGCGTTGGTCCTGGTGGGGGTGGGGCGGCTGGCCTGGTTCCTCGCGGCCAGCGTGCTGCTCGGCCTGGTCCACGGCATCAACACCGGCTGGGACCGGCTCCTGCACCACGCCGCCACCGTGGAGCTGCCGGTTGAGTTCCCCGGCGAGCTAATAGGGCAGTCCTCCCCTAGTACGGGCACCTACCCGCGGGTAGTATTGCGGGACAGCTGAAGGGTCCTCCACCCGCGGCGGATCCAGGGCTCGAGCCGGACAACCCGGTTAGAGGAGATGCCCAATGAGCTCCGCCGTCGACAACCCAGCCACCGAAGATCCGGCCACCGACAGCCCCGCCGCCAAAGTCCCGGTGGACACGCAGAAGATCGGTCCCGACGCCACCGCCGCCGACGCCAGGGCCATCGCCGAGGCCGCCCGCGAAACCAGCTGGGACCGGCCCAGTTTCGCCAAGGGCCTCTACCTCGGCAGCTTCGACCTCAGCCTCATCCACCCCTGGCCGCAGGCTCCGGCGGACGACGTCGAACGCGGCGAAGCGTTCATGGAACGGCTCACCGCCTACTGCCGGACCATGTCCGGGCGCACCATCGAACGCGACGCCCGGATCCCCGACGAATACCTGTCCGGGCTGGCCGGCCTCGGCGTCTTCGGGATGAAGATCCCCCGCGAATACGGCGGCCTGGGCCTGTCGCTGGTGTACTACGGCCGGGCGCTGGCCCTGCTCGGTTCGGTGCACCCCAGCCTCGGCGCGCTCCTGTCCGCGCACCAGTCAATTGGCGTTCCAGAGCCGGTAAAGGTCTTCGGCACGCCGGAGCAGAAGCGTGAGTACCTGCCGCGCTGTGCGGCGGGCGCGGTGACCGCGTTCCTGCTCACCGAGCCCGACGTCGGCAGCGACCCGGCCCGGATGGGGAGCACCGCCGTCCCGTCCGAGGACGGGCAGTCCTACGTGCTGGACGGCGTGAAGCTCTGGACGACCAACGGCGTCATCGCCGAACTCGTGGTGGTGATGGCGCTGGTGCCCGCGCACACCGACGCGGACGGCACAGCGTACAAAGGCGGCATCAGTGCCTTCGTCGTGGAAATGGACTCGCCTGGCATCACGGTAGAGAACCGCAACGCCTTTATGGGGCTGCGCGGCATCGAGAATGGCGTCACCCGCTTCCACCAGGTACGGGTGCCCGCTGCCAACCGGCTGGGCCGCGAAGGCCAGGGCCTGAAAATCGCCCTCACTACGCTCAACACCGGCAGGCTCTCCATCCCGGCGCTCTGCGTCGCCTCCGGCCGCTGGAGCCTGAAGATTGCCCGCGAATGGTCCAACGCCCGCACCCAGTGGGGCCGCCCGGTGGGTCAGCATGAGGCGGTAGGGAAGAAGATCGCCTTCATCGCTGCGAGCGCCTTCGCCCTCGACGCCGTTTTCGAACTGTCCGCCGAACTGGCCGACGCGGGGCAGAAGGACGTCCGGATCGAGGCCGCCCTGGCCAAGCTCTGGTCCACCGAGATCAGCTGCCGGATCGCGGACGAACTGGTGCAGATCCGCGGCGGCCGGGGCTTTGAGACGGCCGATTCGCTGGAGGCCCGGGGTGAGCGCGCCGTCCCGGCCGAACAGCAGCTGCGGGACCTGCGGATTAACCGGATCTTTGAGGGGTCTTCGGAAATCATGCGGCTGCTGATCGCGCGCGAAGCCGTGGACGCCCACCTTGCCGCCGCTGGCGCGCTCGCCTCGGAAGACGCCAGCCTGTCAGAGAAGGCGAAGGCCGCGGTCGGCGCCTCCGGCTTCTATGCCCGCTGGCTGCCCAAGCTGGTGGCCGGCACCGGCATGGACCCTCGCTCCTACGGCGATTTCGGCCGGCTGGCCAGGCACCTGCGGTTCGTGGAGCGGGCGTCGCGGCGGCTGGCGCGGCAGACCTTCTACGGCATGGGCCGCTGGCAGGCGAAGCTGGAGCACAAGCAGGCGTTCCTCGGCCGGATCGTGGACATCGGTGCCGAGCTGTTCGCGATGGCCGCCAGCTGCTCGCGGGCGGAAATGCTGCTGCGGACCGCCCCGGAGCGCGGCGCCTCGGCCTACGAACTCGCCGACGCATACTGCGAGCAGGCGCGGGTCCGGGTCGAGGAGTATTTCGACCAGCTCTGGCGCAACACCGACGACGGCGACCGCTCCCTAACCCGTAAAGTGCTGGCCGGGGACTTCCAGTGGCTGGAGGCGGGAGTACTGGACCAGTCCGAGGGGACCGGACCCTGGATCGCGGACGCCAGCCCGCGCGCCTCGGTGAAGCAGAACCTCCACCGAAAGTACCGCTGACGTGCGGCTACGCCCGCCCGGAGCTCCCGGCGTAAATAGTAAGCACCCTTGCTATTGAGCCGCTGCCATGGTTAGGTGAGGTCAAGACCTGGTGACGGTCGACGCATCGCAGTGCCTTGACCAAGCGCCGAGTCCGGGTCAATCAATGAAAGCGAGCAGCCATCATGAGCAGCACAACAGGCCCCGAAGACCTCCCCCGCCGCCCCCGGAACGAAGACGGAACGCTTGACCGGGACGGCCGGATCCACGACGCCCGCCAGGACGGCGCAACCGTGGTACGGCCCGTCCCGGCCGACGAACAAACAGACCGCCGCGCAGCGGCACGCGCTGAGATGCGCGAAGAACGCACCGACGACACCCGCGCTTTCCCCGCCGCTCCGGCCGGCGCCGCGGGCCCAGCCGGCCGCGACGACCGGCCTCTCCACGGCGCCCGCGACGACGGCTATGTCGATGACACCGTCGTTGACGAGATCCCCACTCGCGAGACGGTGGTGGCCAGGGAGAAAGAACAGTTCGGCGGCATCAAGATCGGCTCGGCGTTCTTCGGCTGGCTCGCCGCCACCGGGATGGCGGTGCTGTTGACCGCACTGGTCGCCGCCGCCGGCACCGCCGTCGGCCTCGCCACCAACACCAACGTCAACGAGGCCGTCAACCAGGCCTCACGGAACCAGAGCGTGGGGATCGCGGGGATCATCACCTTGCTCGTGGTCCTCTTCGTGTCCTACTACTGCGGCGGCTACGTAGCCGGTCGGATGGCCCGGTTCAACGGCGCCCGTCAGGGCCTCATGGTGTGGATCTGGGCGCTGATTGCGGCAATCGTCGTCGCCATCCTGGCCCTGACCGCTGGCCAGCAGTACAACGTGCTGGCGAACCTGAACAGCTTCCCCCGCATTCCCGTGAACGAGGGCGCCCTCACCACCACCAGCATCATCGCCGCCGTCGTCGTGGCCCTGGTGGCCCTCGTCGGCGCCGTGCTGGGCGGCCTGGCGGGCATGCGTTTCCACCGCAAAGTGGACCGCGCCGGCTTCACCCCGGTGGAGTCCGTCGAGGAGCGCTAGGCGGGCGTGAGCGCGTCGACGTAGTACCAGCGGCGGTCCTCTCGGACGAACCGGCTTGTTTCGTGGTGCACGCCGCGCTCACCGCCGTGCCGGTACCAGGCCTTGAACTCGACGATGCCCTCGCTGTCCAGCGGGCCGCCGCGGCCCGTGGAGACGATGTCCAGGCGCCGCCACGTCATGTCCGGATCCAGGTCCACCCCGGCCGGCCGGGTGTCCGGATGCCAGCTCCGCAGCAGGTAGCCGGCATCGCGCAGCACGAACGCGCTGTAGCGGGAGCGCATCAACTGTTCCGCAGTTGGCGCTTCCGCGTCGCCACGGTGGAACAGGCCGCAGCAGTCGGCGTACTGCTCGCCGAACAGGCACGGGCAGTTGCCCCGGTACGTGGCTCCATAGGGCTCGGCGTTGTCGGCCTGGGCGTGCGTCACGAGGTTCCTTCCGGCAGGCCGGGCTTCTCCGGCGTGGGCTGCCTCCGACTATAGACGCCGCCGCACGGGAGGACCTGGCGGGCAGAACCCGGGCCGCCGGCGTCGCGTCGGCCGGGGCCTAAGGTATCAGCTTGGACACATAGTGCCCCGCAGGGCTTTTCGCCGCGTGTCCGTTGGAAATAGTCCGTATGGTTAAGGAGGGCTGTTGCCCGGCGAGACGATTGCGGCACGGACCTCACTGCAGGCTGGAATGGAGAGGCGAAGTGGAAGACCCAACAACGATCGCCATGAACCTGACCTTCTTCGGCACCCTTGGTGTTGGCTTCGTGATGTTCGTCGGCGTCTTCCTCGCCTTTGTCATCACCTTGCTCATTGCCGGCATCGGCCGGCTGCTGGCCACGGTCGCCATGGGCCTGTTCCACGGCGTGAAGCACCTGCGCACACCTGCCGGCCGGACCGCCGGCACCGCCGCACGTGGCCCGGAAGCGCCCGGCACCGCCGGAGCCCCGGCGCCGCAATCCGCGTCCCCGCAGACCCCCGCGAAGCCGGCCAAGCCTGCCAAGCCGGCCAAGCTTGCGCGCAAGGAGCCCCAGCTGTCCCGGGACTGGGCCGCCGCCGTCGAGAGTGCAGACGCCCGCGCCGCGGCCCGGGCAAACGCCGATGCCGTACCCGAGGTCAAGGTTTCAGTCCGCGAGCTGCCCAGCCCGAAGGCCCCGGCACTCCAGATCCAGCAGGTAGGGCCCCTGGTCGAGTCCGCGACGGACAGGAACGGCGCCCCCACGTCCGCGCCACGCGCCTTCACGAAACCCCCGGTTCCGGCCAAGAGCCCCGTCCTGGATACCGGATCGCTGGCCATGCTCAAGAACCAGCCGGTGCAGCAAGGCAAGCGGCAGGGTCCTCGGCAAGACCAGCGGCAGGATACGGAGCGCAAGGCCAGCTGAGGCCTTACTCCCGACCGTCATCTGGGCTACGTTGGAACCCATGGAATTCAGATACCTCGGGCACAGCGGCTTCAAGATCTCGGAAATCACCTTCGGCAACTGGCTCACGCACGGCTCGCAAGTGGAGAACGACGTCGCCACCCAGTGCGTGCGGGCAGCGCTAGACGCCGGGATCAGCACCTTCGACACCGCGGACGTCTACGCCAACACCGCCGCCGAATCGGTCCTGGGCGAGGCGCTGAAGGACGAGCGGCGCGAATCGCTGGAGATCTTCACCAAGGTCTTCGGGCCCACCGGACCCAAGGGCCACAACGACCTTGGGCTGTCCCGCAAGCACATCATGGAATCCATCAACGGCTCCCTGTCCCGGCTGCAGACGGACTATGTGGATCTCTACCAGGCGCACCGCTTTGACTATGAGACTCCGCTGGAGGAGACCATGCAGGCGTTCGCCGACATCGTCCGGCAGGGCAAGGCGCTGTACATCGGCGTCAGCGAGTGGACGGCCAGCCAGATCCGCGACGGCCACGCCCTCGCCAAGGAGCTCGGCTTCCAGCTGATCTCCAACCAGCCGCAGTACTCCATGCTGTGGCGGGTCATCGAGGCAGAAGTGGTCCCGACATCGGAGGAGCTGGGCCTGTCCCAGATCGTCTGGTCCCCCATGGCCCAGGGCGTGCTCAGCGGCAAGTACCACCCCGGCAAACCCGCCCCGGAGGGCAGCCGCGCCACGGACGCAAAGGGCGGCGCCCGGATGATCGAGCGCTGGATGTCCGACGAGGTCCTGACCGGCGTGCAGCAGCTCAAGCCGATCGCGGAGGAGGCCGGGCTGACCATGGCCCAGCTGAGCATCGCTTGGGTGCTGCAGAACAAGAACGTCGCCTCGGCGATCATGGGCGCGTCCCGGCCGGAGCAGATTGCCGGCAACGTGGCAGCGGCCGGGGTGAAGCTGGACCAGGTCATCATGGACAAGATCGACGCCGCGATTGGGTCCCTCGCCGAGCGGGATCCGGCGCAGACCAAGTCGCCCGCTTCCCGCGAGGCCTAGTCGGTGGAGACCCTCCCGGGACTCGCCGTCACCGGTTCCACCGGCCAGCTCGGCGGCCAGGTGGCCCGGATGCTGGCCGACGCGGGCAGCGCGCAGCGGCTTCTGGTGCGCGACGCCGGCCGCGCGCCGGAGCTCGACGGCGCGGTTCCCGCCGTCGCCAGCTACGCGGACGCCGCGCAGGCACGAGCCGGCCTGGCCGGGGTGAAAACGCTGTTCATGGTCTCCGCCGCGGAGGCCGAGGACCGGCTGCAGCAACACTATGCCTTCGTCGACGCGGCAGCGGACGCGGGCGTTCAGCACATCGTGTACACCTCTTTCTTCGGCGCAGCCCCGGATTGCACCTTCACGCTGGGACGGGACCACTACGCCACCGAGCAGCGGATCAAAGCCTCCGGCATGGACTACACGATCCTGCGGGACAACTTCTACCTGGACTTCCTGCCGCTGCTGGCCGGGGAGGACGGGGTGATCCGCGGACCCGCCGGCGACGGTGTCATGGCAGCTGTAGCCCGGGCGGACATTGCACGCTCCGCCGTGGCGGTGCTGCGCGATCCGGCGCTGCACGTGGGCCGGAGCTACGACCTGACCGGCCCGGAGGACATTTCGCTGGCGGCGGCCGCCGGCCTGCTGACCGCGGGAACGGGACGCACCATCAGCTTCCACAACGAGACCCTCAAGGAGGCCTACGCTTCCCGGGAATCCTATGGCGCGCCGCGGTGGCAGGTGGACGCCTGGGTCAGCACCTACACCGCCATAGCCGCCGGAGAGCTCGCGGGGCCGACTTCGGACGTGCACGAACTGACCGGGCGGGAACCGCTGGGACTCGCGGACTTCCTGGCCGAAGCCCACTCACTCTAGGGCGACAGGCCGGGGACCGCGGCCCGGTATTGACGCACCACGGGCCGCGGCGTAGACCTGAAGGCAGGCGAACCCGCACAGAATCGCAGTCAGATGCCCAAACAAGTGTCCAAGCACACCTCACCGCTCATGGCACGGCGCCGGCAGGCACAGCAGCTGGCAGCTCATCCCGGGGAGCCCAGCCACGGGCCGCTGACAGCCGAAGAGCTGCAGCTTGCGGTGCGGAACCATTCGATGCCGCTCGAGGCACTCCGGAACGACGTAACACCGCCGGGACTGCACTACCTGCTGGACCACTTCGACATCCCGGCCATCGACGGGGACCGCTGGCATTTGCGGATCGGCGGCGCCGTGCAGCGGTCCCTGGAACTCAACCTCCGCGCCCTCCGCCGAGCGCCGAGCATCAGCGTCCCCGTCACGCTGGAATGCGCCGGAAACGGCCGGTCCCTGCTCAAGCCGCGGCCGCTAAGCCAGCCCTGGATGCTGGAGGGCGTCGGCACCGCCGTCTGGACCGGGGTGCCGCTGGCCTACCTGCTTAGCCAGGCCGGCGTGGACGAGGACGCCGTCGAGGTGGCCTTCACCGGCGCCGATGCCGGGATCCAGGGCGGCGTGCGCCAGCAGTACGCCCGGAGCCTGCCGGTCAGCGAGGCCCTGCGGCCCGACGTCGTGCTCGCGTACCGGATGAACGGCGCCGAGCTGCCGCCGCAGCACGGCTACCCGCTGCGGCTGGTGGTACCCGGCTGGTACGGCATGGCGAGCGTCAAGTGGCTGTCCTCGATCAAGGTGCTGACCAGGCCGTTTGATGGTTTCCAGCAGTCCGTCGCGTACCGCTACCAGCAGGATGCGGACGACGCCGGCACTCCGGTCACGTGGATCAAGGTCCGCGCACTGATGGTCCCGCCCGGCATCCCGGACTTCTTCACCCGGCACCGGGTCCTCCCCGCGGGCCCGGTGATGCTGACCGGACGGGCCTGGTCCGGCCACGGCGGGGTGCAGCGGGTCGAGGTGGGGATCGACGGCAAATGGGCCCCCGCGCAGCTGGAGCACCCCGCCGCGCCGTTCGCCTGGTCCGCCTGGTCCATGCCGTGGGTAGCGGATCCCGGGCAGCACGAACTCTCCTGCCGCGCCACGGACGCCAGCGGCGCCACCCAGCCGCTGGAGCCGGTCTGGAACTACCAGGGCATGGGCAACAACGCGGTCCAGCGGATCAAGGTCACGGTGGAATGAGCCAACTCTGGCGTGCTAGTAATCCACGATCGCGCCGCTGGAGATGTTGAGGGTGGCATCGGTGATGGCGCCGGCCCTGTCCGAAGCGATAAAACAGGCGACGGCGCCGACGTCCGCCAGGGTGGCCGTGCGGTTCAGGTGTGCCGCTTTGGCGATCTCGACCACGATCTCCTCACGCCCCTCCACCTGCCACGGGATTGTCTCGATGATGCCGCCGCTGACCATGGTGACAACGCGCACACCGGACTTGCCCAACTCCAGCGCCCACTGCCGCCGCTGCCCCTCCATTGCGTCGAGGGCCACCTTGAAGCCGCCCAGCCCGGCGAGCGTCTGCGGGCCTGAGCCGCCGAACATCAGCACAACGCCGGACTTCTGCTTGATCATGTAGCCCGCCACGGCCCGGGTGGTCAGGAAGTGCGTTCGGGTGGCCAGGGTAATCGGCTGGGTGAAGTCGTTGACATCGATTTCCATGAGCGGCTGCTGGATATCCCCGAAGGAGATGACGTTGAAGGAGATGTCGATCCGCTTGGTTTTCTTTGCCACAGCGTCCACAAAGGCGTCCACCTGCTCCTCGTCCAGGGCGTCGACGACGGCGGTTTCCGCTGATCCGCCGGTCTCCCTGATATCCCGGGCGACTTTCTCCAGCCGCGATTCCGTGCGCCCGGCGAGATAGACCGTGGCCCCCTCGGCCGCGAAAGCGCGGGACACCGCTCCGCCGATCGCGCCGCCGGCGCCGTAGACCAGCGCCGTCTTGCCCTGCAACAGGCCGCCGGCCGGCGTCTGGTTCGTCAGCATTTCCCTGCCTCCCGCCGCGGAGTGGTGAAGTCCCTCAACTATGTTCCCGCCGGGGTCCGGTGGCAAGGGGACAAACGGCTCAGGACACGAGGGTTCCGCGCACAATGCTCACGCTGGAGTGCGCGGGATTGCCGTCAACCGGTTCATCGGACACGTCCACGATCGGGTACTCGCTCAGGTTCAGGCCCGCCGGCACCGGGAAGGTGCCGGAATCGGAGGTCATGACCCCCAGGCTCACCAGCCGCGACAGGTCCGGTGCGATCAGCCAGACCTCCTGGTAACCCCGGGCCTCGTTCTTGTTGACCTGGACTTCCAGGGTGCGCTGTCCGTCCTTGGCCTCCACGACCCGGGCCGATCCGGTGGCCGAGTGCTGATCGACCGGGGCGAGCTGGGCGCGGGCCAGCGGGGTCACCTGCGCCTGGTTCTGCTGCACGGACCAGAAAACTCCCGCCGCCAGCAGTGCTGTGGCCGCGGCGGCCGCCAGCCACACCCCCGGACGGCCGAACCAGCCACGCCCCGCGCCGGGTCCCCGTTTTCCGTTGCCGTTTCCACCCCGGGACGGAAACGGCGTGACCGAGCCCGACGGCGCCGGTGGCGCCGGGCGCGAACCCGCCGGTGACGCATGTCGCGAATCGGTCGGCGCCGGGGATCCGAGCGGATCGGCGGCGACGGCGGCGGAAAGGCCCAGCGCACTGTGGATTCCCGCCCACACCTGCGGCCCCGGCGCTTCGAGGGCGGTGGAGTCCGGCGCCGGCTTCGCCGCCACCACGGCGCGGCGGAGCCCCGCGTAGTCGGCTGCGCAGCTGGCGCAGGAGCGGAGGTGGTCCGCGGCGTCGTCTCCGAGCTCCTCGCCAAGGGCCAGCAGGCTCAAGGACTCCGGATCAAGATGTTGCACGGTCTACCTCCAATCGGCTTCTGAGCTGGGACAGGCTGCGGCGGATGTGGCTCTTGACGGTACCAAGCGGCAGGTCCAGTTTCTGTGAGATCTGCGAGTGCGTCAGGTCATCGTAAAAGGCCAGCTTAAGAATGGATCCTTGCGGTTCGCCCAGCCGCTCCAGTTCCCCGTCCAGGAGCAGCCGGTCGGCCAGCAGCTCCGCCGCTGCGTGCCCGGCGGCGTGTTCCGGGTCAGGTGAGAGCTCGACGGCGGCCAGGACCTTCCGGGTTTCCCGCGTTGAGGCCGCCTGGGCGTCCGTGATGACATTCCGGGTGATGCCTACGATCCACGCCGGCAGCCGCGCCTTCGACGGGTCGAAAGCGGACCGCGAGCGCCACACTCGGATGAAGACTTCCTGGGTGGCGTCATCGGCTGCGGCGTTGTCGCGCAGCGAGCGCAGCGCCAGCGTATGCACCATGGGCGAGAATTGCCGGTACGCCTCTGCCAGGGCGGTTTCGTCACCGGCGGCGAACGCCTCGTTCAGTCGCGCGTCCCAGGCGGAAGGGGACTCGAGAGGTGCCAAGCCCGGCTCCTTCCCCCTGCTGGTGGCGGCGATGAGCGCTGCGTCCTGGATCACGCCGGCACCGCCGTGACAATGACATTGTCGCCGTAGTCCTGTTGTTCGTCCAGCCATCTGCCCCCGCAAGTCACGAGCTTCAGCTGGGGCGGTCCGTCGCGGCGGAACACGGACGCGCCGTCGAACGCGTCCTTGGCCATGAGTTCCACCCGGGTCACCCGGAAGGTCAGGGGCGGGGCACCTTGCCGCTGAACCGTCACTTGGGTGCCGGCAGGGAGCGACTTGAGCTGGGAGAACGGCGCCGAATCGGAGGTGGTGTCAACATGCGCCGCCATCACCGCGGTGCCGGCGGCAGCTCCAGGAGCCGGTCCGAAACGGTACCACCCTGCCTGGTTGAAGGGCTCCGGGATTTCCATGGCCCCGTTCGGGCTCACGCCGACTTCGACGACGGCCATGTCGGTGATCGTGGTGCCCTCCACGCTGAGGAGTCGCGGGGCTGGGTTCTTGGCCGCCTGCGCCCGCGGGGCTGCCGGCCGGACAGCGATGCCGGACTTCGGGACGGAGCCGGCAGCGGGCCGCGCCGGCGGCTGGTTCGGCGCCGGCGCGGTGCGCCCGGAGTCAGGGCCTCCGTCGTCAGGGACGGCCGGCGCCGCGGCAGTTCGCTCCGCAACGGGGGCTGGCGGGGCCTCGGCCCCCCGGGGCGCAGCGCACCCCGCGATCAGCAGCACCGTCGTGACGGCGGCGGCCGTAATCCGCGGGGCTGCCCGCCTTGCTTCAGCTCGCCTTGCTTCAGTCCGCAGACCGGGAGCCGGGGGGCGCCCGGTGGCCTCCGCCGTCGTCGTCGTGCGCAACATGTCCGTCCTCCTGCCGTGGTGGACCTCAAGGGGCCGGCCGCCCGGTAGTTCGCCGGGCGGCCGGTCAGCTGGGGCGGGCTAGCGGATGCGGCGAGGTGCCAGTTGCTTGCGGGTCGCGGCGATCCCGCCGGCAAGCAGCAGGAGGGCCGCGGCGCCGATGCCTACCGTGACGGCTGTCTGGTCGGTAGTCCCCGTCCCGGAGTCGGCGGCTCCCGAACGTCCGCCGGGAACGCCTGCTGGGGCGGAGTGCAGCCCGTCAATGGTCTGCACCGCGAGTTGCAGGTTTTTGTCCGCGAGGCTGCCCCACGCGTACACCACCGTGTGGGTGCCTTCCGTGACCGTCACATCGGCCGGTCCGATCACCGGCGCCGTGGTGCCTGCAGCGGCCACCGCCACGGACAAGGTGCCGGGATCCAGGGTCAGCGTCTTGTCCTTGGGATTGGCCAGGCCGGAAATGACGGGGGTGCCGCCAGCCAGGATGTCCACCGCCGGCGCGGCGGCCGTGTGCCGGACGGTGAGTTTGCCCTTGCCTGCACCGATCTGTGAAACGTCGTTGGTGAAGAAGTTGGCCGTTGGCTTGCCGTCTGCGCCCAGGTTGGCCACCGCCGTGTAGTTGCCGCTGGCGGCGAGCGTGACCTTCACGGGGCCGATCACAGGGTCGGAAGCGTCCGCGGCATCGGCGGCGGTAATGGCAAGGTCGTAGTCCCCCGCGGGCAAAGCCAGCGGTCCTGCCAGGGTACTGGGGGCGAAGTCGTCAAGGGTTCGTTCGCCGTTGACCCAGACGTCAACGGTCAGCCCCGGCACTCCGTGGAGGACAGAAAGCTGGGCGTCGGGCTCGGCCGCCTGGGCGGGGCCGGCAAGGGTGAGAGCTGCCGCGATTGCCACGGCGCCCGCGGTGAAAAGGCTGGTACGCATTTACGTCTCCTTCAACGGCCCGGCAAGCGGGCGATTCTTTGCTTACACACCTACTACCGGCGCGCGGAGCCGTTTGGATGCACATGCATGTAGAAATCTTTTGAAGGAGGACAGAGATGTCCGGGAGGACGTGTGGCTTAGGGCCGCGGAGGGGTCTCCGGGCCGTCCCTCCCCTCGTGTACTTCAGGAGGCAGCGCCGCGGACGGACCGCCGATCCCATAGAAGCCCGGCGGCCGGGACTGTTGTTCGGGCGTTCCGGCCTGGGGTGCCGACTGGCCCGCACCGGGCGCGGTCTGGCCGTAGGCGGGGGCAGGCGGCGGTCCGGCGGGCGTCACGGGCTGCAGGTCTCCCGGGTCGGTCGGTCCCATGTCAAGGTGGAACGGGGGGTATTCGTCCCGCATGAGGGCCACATAGGTGACCACCCGGGACACCCAGCGGTTCAGGCCCATCAGCAGGTCGAACAGGCCGCGCCAGTACTGTCCGGTGAACAGCAGGATGACGCCCGCGATCAGCACGAGCAGCCCGATCAGCGAGATGCCGGCGTTCTGCTGCACCCACTGCCCGTCGGCCCAGTACCGGTCGCGGTCGCCCCAACCGCGCGCGGTCCCCGTGAGCACAGCGACGATGAGCAGGTGCGGGATGGCCAGCAGCCAGGACTTCACCAGCACCAGCCCGTGGGAGAGCTTCTCGGGGTAGTCGACGTCGAAATCCGCGGGGTAGCCGGTGCGGGCCAGCGTGAACGGGGGGTACTGGTCCGTACCGATCGCGGCGTACGAGTAGAACGCCACCCGCCAGCTCCACCGGATCACACCCACGTTGAAGTTAAACAGCGAGCGCGGATAGCGGCCGGTGAAGAGGATCGCGAACCCCGCAACGATCGTTGTAACGACGAACGCGAACCACAGGAAGAACAGCACGATGTAGTGCGGGATGGCCAGGAACCATTTGACCAGCCACAGCCAGCGGGACAATTGCGGGTCCAGATAGCCGCTGAGCCGCGCCGGGTAGACGTATCCCCCCGGCGGGGCGCCCCCTGGCGGCGCCGCCGCGTACGGAGACCCTGCAGGGGGAGCGCCGGCGTAGGGAATGGCACCGTAGGGACCCCCGCTTGAGGGGACACCGCCATACGGTGCACCGGCGTAGGGAGTTCCGGGATGCGGCTGCTGGCCCGGGCCCTGCGGCGGTCCCCCGCGGCCCAGCCCGGCAGCGCCGGCCACAATCAACGGGACACCCACTGCCAGCAGCACGATGCCTCCGATCAGGAGGCCGATGAAGACCGGCCAGAGGAGGTCTGAGCGTGCGCCGCCGCGCAGATCAACGGAAACCGGGCTGCTTGCATCGGCGTTCATGATCACCACGGCCCAGTCTCCGGAGCGCAAGTCCCATCGGAGTTCCTGTGTGCCGGGCCCGGTTGCGGAAGCTGTCCAGAACGTCTGCTCTGCCGGCCGGGCCGGCGGCTTGGTCCCGGACACGTCCCGGTACTGGGCGCGGAAGGGCGAGAAACGGACCTCGGTCAGCTCGGAATGCCTGACGCCGCTGAGGTAGGCGGCGACCTCCGCCTGGGGCGCGATGCCAATGAAGATCTGCTGCGCGGAGTCGGCAGCGGATCCGCGGAGCATCACGCGGCCGGCCATCGCGGCCGGGTCAACGCCGGAAGGCCCGGCATCGGTCATAACATTCAGCCGCGGGGACGTCAGGGCGTAAGAGTCCACCGTGTAGCGCTCCGACGGGGTGGTGAAGTATCCCCCGTCGCGCTGCTGATAATTGGCCCAGCCGGTGAAACCGGCGCCGGCCAGAAGTCCAAGGCCCAGCAGCGCTGCAAGCGTGCCGAGCACCAGCATGACAATCCGGCCCGGTTTCATGGCCGTGCCAACGCCTCCAACAGTGACTTGCCCCATCGTGCAGCCTTCTCGATTTCGCCGGGGCGCAACGGCCCCTCGCTGCCCTGGACGTAGAACGGCATGGGCTCGGAGATGATATCGGCGCCGCTGTCGCGGAGCGTGTGCGCCATTTTCTTCGCCGCGTCGCCATGGACGAACATTCGGACGCGGGTGTCGAAAGCGGCGGCCTTGACCCCGTTGAGGTGGCCGTCCCCGAGCGCCGAGAGAAGCTGGGTGATCTTCGGCGTCGGACGCCAGCCATTAATGGGGCTGCCGAGGACGAGCAGGTCACCGGCGGCCAGGTCGTCGGGCCGGAAGTCGCCGACCGCAACGGGGCTGGCGTCGAGTTCGCCGAGTGAGCCAGCGACTGCTTCCGCAACGGACTTTGTGTTGCCAAAGGCTGAGTCGTAGACGATATGGGCCTTCATGCGGTGATCACCACCTTGAGCGCCTTCGTTTCCGCGGCCCGTGAAAAGGTGTCATAGGCGTCCATAAACTGGTCGAACGAGAAACGGTGGGTGGCGAACTTTTCCGCCGGCACCTTGTTCTGGGCCACGAGTTTCAGCAGCATCGGGGTGGTGTTGGCATTGACCAAGCCCATGCTGATGTTGATGTTCTGGATCCAGAGGTCCTCCACGTGGAGCTCCACCGGCTTGCCGTGGACCCCCACATTGGCCACATTGCCGCCCGGCCGGACGATGCCGGTGCACATGCTGAAGGTGGCCGGGATGCCGACGGCCTCAATCGCCACATCGACGCCCTGACCGTCGGTGAGCGCGAGGACCTGGTCCTTCCAGTCGGCGTCACCGGAGAGCACGACGTCGGTAGCACCGAATTCACGGGATTTTTCCAGCCGGTTCGCATCGAGGTCGACGGCGATGATGGTGGCGGCGCCGTACAGGCCCGCGGTGGCGATCGCGGCGAGGCCGACCGGTCCGGCGCCGATCACGGCGACTGTGTCGCCGGGCTTGACCCGGCCGTACTGCACACCGATTTCAAACCCGGTGGGCAGGATGTCGGACAGCATGACGGCCTGCTCATCGCTGACGCCAGCCGGCAGCAAGTGCAGCGAGTTTTCGGCGTAGGGAACGCGGACGTACTCCGCCTGCGTGCCGTCGATCAGGTGGCCGAACACCCAGCCGATGCCTGATTGCCCTTCGTCGCCCATGCAGTGCGAGTACAGGCCGGTCTTGCAGTTTGCACAGTGACCGCAGGACTTGATGCAGGAAATGATGACCCGGTCCCCCACCTTGAGGCCGGTCACGGACGATCCCGCCTCGGTGATGGTCCCCACGCCCTCATGGCCGAGGATCCGGCCCTTGGTGACGGCGGGCACGTCGCCCTTGAGGATATGAAGGTCCGTGCCGCAGATGGTGGTGGTGTCCACCTTCACGATCACGTCGGTGGGGTTCTGGATCTTCGGATCCGGGACCTCCGTCCAGGACTTCTGGCCCGGACCGCCGTAGACGAGTGCTTTCATGCGAGCTCCTTGGTTCTGAGGATGACGTGCGGATCGACGATCCGCAGGCGGCACGGAGTGACCGAGGAGTCAATGCCGGAAGAAACGATGGATTGGCGGGCATGCTCGCGGAGTTCCTCGAACGCCGCTTCGGTGACCCGGGCATGGGCAAGATCCACGATGAGCTCGTAGCCTGCAAGTTTGGCGGTGACGCGGCGGCAGACGACATAGAGTGCCCTGATGTTGGCGGAGGTCACTCCGCCGCGGACCTCCACCCGGGCGGACTCCTGCGCGGGGTCGATCCGGATCACTACCTTGAGCCGCGGATCTCCGTGGGCTGGGTGCGCCAGGTATGACCGGGCGCGGCTGGCATGGTTCAGATGGCGCAGCGGGCTCATACGTCCTCAGAGCTCCCCCGCAGAGGAGCCACCGCGGTCGCCCGCGCCTCAGTAGCTGCTGTCAGTGAATGTATAGCCATGATGGATGGTCTCCTGCCTTTCCTGCCCAAGCTGGAAAGTGCAAATGCCATTTCCTCACCCCAGGGTCCTAGCGAGACCGATACTGCTGACAAGCGGTTCATCCCCCAAATAACCGTGCAGGAACCGCCCAACTCCAGAATGACCTCGCCGCCGTTGCCGGGCAAGGGGGCGAAGGTCCCTTGCGGGGCCGCGGCTCCGGCGGCTTGGTAACGATGTGTCGGCAGTGACCAAAGTGGCGTGAATTGCTGCAGCCGCCCTGCGCCCCTACCCTGTTCCCATGCCGAAAAACGCCATTCCCGCCGCCGAGTCCGGCCTCGCGCTCGCCTCGGTCCGGCAACCGGGCGACATGACGCTGTGTGACATTTTCATTACTGACGGGGTGGTTGCGCAGATCGTGCCGACCGGAGCGCCGGCGGGTTCGCCGGCCGGGTGGCAGGCAGGCGGGCAGGCAGGCGGGCCGCGGGTGGTGGACCTGGACGGACGCTTCGTGATTCCGGGGCTCTGGGATGAGCACGTCCACATGACCCAGTGGGCCCTGACCACCGGCCGCATCGACCTGTCCGGCGCCGCCTCCGCGCAGGAGGCGGCCGCCGTCGTGCGTTCCCGGCTGGAAGAACAGCGCGCAAATACGGCGGACATCGCGGGCGGCCCGACGGTCGTCGGCGTCGGATTCCGCGATGCCATCTGGGGGGACATGCCCAGTCGCGAACTGCTCGATGGGGCGACCGGGGGCGTCCCCACGGCGCTGGTAAGCCACGATCTGCACTGCGTGTGGCTCAACAGTGCGGCGGCGGCGCGCTACGGGGTGACGGTGGACGCGGACGGGCTCCTCCGCGAGGATCCGGCCTTTGAACTGACCCGGGAGCTCGGGCGCCTTCCCGACGAGGCAGTCGACGCCCTGGTCCGCGACGCCGGAAAGGCAGCCGCGGCGCGAGGCGTCGTGGGAATTGTCGACTTTGAGATGGTCTGGAATCGGGATGCCTGGCTCCGGCGGATCGCCGCCGGCTTCGATTCCTTCCGTGTGGACGCCGGGGTCTACCCGCAGGACCTGGACCGTGCCATCGGCGAGGGCATGCGGACGGGCCAGCTGGTTCCGGAGGGCGGCGGGCTGCTGCGGGTGGGACCGTTGAAGGTGCTGATTGACGGCTCGCTCAACACGCGCACAGCATACTGCGTGGACCCTTACCCGCACGGCGGCCGCGGCCTGCTCACGGTCAGCGAGACGGAACTGCTGGAGCTGCTGGTCAAGGCCGGCGTGGCGGGGTTTGTCCCGGCGGTGCACGCGATTGGCGACGGCGCCAACGAGGTAGCCCTGAACGCTTTCGCCGCCGCCGGCATCCGGGGCCGGGTCGAGCATGCCCAGTTCGTCCGGCGGGAGGACTTCGCGCGGTTCGGCGAACTGGGCCTCACCGCCAGCGTGCAGCCCGCCCACGCCCTTGACGACCGCGACGCCGCCGACTCCAACTGGGCAGGCCGAACGGAGCGGGCATTCCCGCTGCGCTCGCTGCTCGACACCGGAGCGAGGCTGGCGCTCGGCTCCGACGCGCCGGTGGCGCCGCTGGAACCATGGACCGCGATGTCGGCGGCCACCACCCGGGCACGCGGGGACGGGCGTCCGGCGTGGCACCCGGAGCAGGCCCTGACGCGGCAGGAAGCGCTGGCGGCATCGTCGCGCGGACGGAGCCGGATCAGCGTTGGTGACACGGCGGACGTCGTCGTGCTGGACGCCGATCCGCTGGCTGTTTCAGACTCCGGGTTTGCCGCGATGCCGGTGGCCGCGACGCTGGTGGCGGGACGGTTTACGCACGGCGGCGGGATGTAGCTGACGCTTCGAGGCGCCGACGGCCCTTAGGCGCCTTTGACCCGGGCCTGGACCAGGTTGGCGTACGGCAGCCGGCCGTGTTCCTCGACGAACGCGCCGTGGTAGCCGGCTTCGGCCGCGGTGAGCTGCTCAACGGGCAGCTCTTTCCAGGCGACGACCAGCGTGTTGGCGGCGGCGAGCTGCCAGATCAAGCGCCCGTCCCAGTGACCGGGCGGCTTGCCCTTGCCGAAGTCAACGAATTCCTGGATCTGCCGGCGCAGCCCGCGGTTGCCCTTGCTCCCGGGACCGGCCTTGCCGACGTAGAGGACGTCGGCGCCGTCGACCCATTCGGCGTGGAGCGCTTCCGGCTTCAGGGTGGGGTCCTTCTTCTTGAAGATGCCCGCCGTGCTCTTGGCGAGGAACTGGGGCCTGGCGGTGCCGTTCGCGGCGTTGCCCGGCCCGGCGCCCTCGGGCAACAGCACCGCGAAAATGCCGGGTTTCTGCGGGATGCGGTTGATGTCCAGCTCCGCGAGCGGCCGGAACCCGGTGAACCCGTCCTGCTTCAGTGACTGTCTGTTGATCGGCATTGGTTCCTTGGTTCGGGACGGCTTCCCCTTGAGTCATACGGCGGCACCGGTTTAGCGGCCGCTCTTATCGGCCGCCTTAATTGTCACAGGTGCCTGATTGACTGGGTTCCATGGACGGCAAGCGAGGGCCCGATGTGGCTCTGACGGCAGGCGTGACGGTCTCGGACCTTGCGCGGATCCTGGCCGGGATCCCGGCCCCGGCCAGCGCCGCGGCCCTCATCGACGAAACACGCGAACTGGAGGACCTGAAGTCTGCCCTGGCCGCCCGCCAGGCCCGGGACGCCGTCGCGTTCGACCTGTCCCAGCGCCGCGAACAATCCCTTGCCGGCGTTCCGGCGGACCGGCTCGGTGCCGGGGTTGCTGCGCAGCTTGCCCTCGCCCGGTCCGAGTCCCCGGCCAAGGGCGGACGGCTCCTGGGCCTCGCCAAAGCACTCGTCACCGAAATGCCGCACACCCTCGCCGCCCTGGAAACCGGCCGGCTCAACGAATGGCGCGCCACCCTCCTGGTCCGCGAAACCGCCTGCCTCTCCGCCGCCGACCGGGCCGCCGTCGACGAGGAACTCGCCCCCCGACACCGGAACGTTCGATGGCGCCGGGGACCGCGCCATCATCGCCGCGGCCCGCACCGCCGCGTACCGGCGCGACCCGCGCTCCGTCACCGACCGCGCCGCCCACGCCGAAACCGAACGCCACGTCAGCCTCCGCCCGGCCCCGGACACCATGTGCTACCTGACCGCGCTGTTGCCGGTCAGCCAGGGCGTCGCCGCCCACGCCGCGCTGACGCGGCATGCCGACGCTGCCCGCGCCGCCGGGGATACCCGGACCCGGGGCCAGTTGATGGCCGACGCGCTGGTCGAACGCACCACCGGAAAGACCGGCGGGATCGCGGGGATCGAGATCCAGCTCGTCATGACCGACCGCGCCCTCTTCCAGGCCGACAGCGAACCCGCCCGACTCCCCGGCTACGGCACCGTCCCCGCCGGGTGGGCCAGACGTTTACTCAAAGACGTCGGTGGCGCAGCCCCGGACACCGGCGGCGGCCGCGACAGCAACGCTTCCGGCACCGGCCCGGTGTCCGGCCCGGGCGAGCAGGCCTTCGTCACCTGGCTGCGCCGCCTCTACACCGCCCCCGGCTCCGGGGAACTCGTGGCCATGGACTCCCGCGCCCGGCTCTTCCCGGCCGGACACCGCCGGTTCATCGAGGCGCGGGACCATACCTGCCGGACGCCGTACTGCGACGCCCCGATCCGCCACCTGGACCACATCGTCCCCTGGCACAACGGCGGACCCACCAGCCTCAGCAACGGCGCCGGGCTCTGCGAGGCCTGCAACCACACCAAAGAAACCCCCGGCTGGAGCGAACAACCACGCCCCGGACCCGGCCGGCACACCCTCCAACTAACGACGCCCACCGGCCACCGCTACTACTCCACCGCCCCGCCGTTGCCGGGAACCAGGAATCGGTCGACGCCACCATCCCGTCGTCGTCGGGAACTGCGGCACCCCGCCCAAGCAGGTTCACCGGCGGTCTGAGGAATTCCTGAAAAGGCACGCGGAAAATAGGGACCCGGCCCGCTAAGGCTCCGCGAAACCGGCCATTGCGCTGGCCCTGCCCGGCACCCAGGTTGCCTTAAACACAGGACCTGCAGGTACCTTCGCGATCTCGCTATGAGACGGCTCGGACATTTTCATGTCCAGAACGACCCGGCTTAATCAAGTGGTTACCTGCAGGCGCTTTAAGCGTACGCCCGGCCGCGGAGCCGTGACTAGGGGTCCGTCGCCTCTTCCGCGACACTCGAAAACGCCCTCCGGCACAGAAGCGTAGAGTGGAACAAGACGCCTGATTCTGGACGCCGAGTGCTGAGGGAGAAATCGTGACGATTGACTGGGACGAAAAGAAGACCCTGCTGCAGGAACCGAACATCGCGGCCGTGACACAACTTTGCGACGAACTGATGGAAAAGAAGCCGGGGTCCGTGGTCCCCTACATCGACCCCGTCCACGACGAGGACGAGTGCCGGATCGTCAGCCTCCATGTTGCGCCCGGCAAGGGCTGCGAATCAGGGTTTGTCTCGCATTTCAATGAGGATGAGGCAGCCCGCCGCGCCACCTCCATCTACGAAGCAGTCGAACTTGACCCACGCTATGTGATGCCGTGGAACGCGTACCCCTGGGTCCGCGACCCGGAGCTCCCCTCTGCCCTGAACGTCCAGGAAAAGACTGACGGACTGCGCCCCTTCCGCCAGTTTATGAAGATCAACAAGCGCACCTCGGCGATCATCGCCCACGGCGCCGACGCCCATGCCTTCCTGACGCTGTTTGAAAAGACCTACCACTCTTCGCTGAAGAACCGCGGCGTCAAAATCTACAAGGCCACCGCCCTCGGTGGCCGCGCCTTCGCCGTGTCGCCGGCCAAGCAGGAAGAACTCCTGGCCAAGAACGTCGCGGTTTACAAGGACGCCATGCAGCGGGCGGGGATCCAGCACCTCTAAGGGAACCCCGACGTCGGCCCCCGCCTCCCGGCGGCGCCGGTTGGGACCAACGGCCCTGCCCAAGCACGTCCCCCCACGGCCAAGCTGGAATATCTGGCCGGATCACGGCCGGCCCGTCGCAGACGGTTACAGCGCTGACGGTTGCGCCATGGAGGGAAACAGCATGGGACGGTTGGACGGCAAAGTTGCCCTGATCAGCGGCGGCGCCCGCGGCATCGGAGCCGCGATCGCGCGGCGCTTCCTTGACGAAGGGGCAAGTGTCGTCGTCGGTGACGTCCTGGACGACGACGGCGCCCACCTGCTGGCCCAACTCGGCGACGGCGCCCGCTATGTGCACCTGGACGTGACCCGCCCGGCAGACTGGGACGCTGCAGTCAACGAGGCAGTTACCTCGTTTGGCAGCCTGAGCGTCCTGGTCAACAACGCCGGCATCGTGAACTTTGGCCGGATCGATGACTACCTGCACGAAGAGTGGACACGGATCATCGAGGTGAACCTCACGGGTGTCTTCAACGGCATCAAGGCCGCTTCCCCCGATCTGGCCAAAACAGGAACCGCGTCCATCATCAACGTCTCCTCCATCGCCGGGCTGCGCGGCTACGAGAACCTCGCCGGGTACACCGCGTCGAAATTCGGTGTCCGGGGGTTGACCAAGGCCGCAGCGCTGGACCTCGGGCGGGACGGGATCCGGGTCAACTCGGTGCACCCCGGCGTCATCCAGACCCCCATGACCGAGGGCATGACCTTCGACACCGGGCACGTTCCGCTGCACCGGATCGGCCAGCCCACGGAGGTCGCGGACCTTGCCGTCTACCTGGCCAGTGAGGAATCCTCCTTCGTGACCGGCGCCGAATTTGTCATCGACGGCGGCGAAACGGCCGGCACCGTCGTGCCGCCCGCCCGCTGACCGGCAGAAGATGGAGACGCTCTTGTCCGCGCACTCCGGCTCCAAACTGGCCGTCATCGGCGCCGGCAGCGTCGGCACGTCCCTGGCCTACGCCGCCCTGATCCGCGGTTCGGCCAGCCATGTGGCGCTCTTTGACGTGAACGCGGCCAAGGCCGAGGCTGAGGTCCTGGACCTGGCCCACGGCACCCAGTTCACCGCGGCCGCGGCGACCGTCAACGGCGGCGCGGACATCAGCGTCACCGACGGTGCCGACGTCGTGGTCATCACCGCCGGTGCCAAACAGGGGCCCGGGCAGACCCGGCTGGACCTGGCCGGCACCAATGTCCGCATCCTGGAGCAGCTCATGCCGCAACTGCTGGAGCACGCCCCGGACGCGGTCTACGTCCTGGTCACCAACCCCTGCGACGTGCTGACCGTCGCCGCGCAAAAAATCACCGGCTTGCCGGCGACCCGGATTTTTTCCTCCGGGACCGTGCTGGACACCTCGCGGCTGCGCTGGCTTCTGGCCCACCGTGCCGGGGTTTCCGTAAGCAGCGTCCACGCCAGCATGGTCGGTGAACACGGCGACACCGAGTTCCCGGTGTGGTCCGGCGCGACCATCGGTCCGGTACCGATCCGCGACTGGACGGTCGACGGCGAGCGCATCTTCACGGCCGATTACCTCACTGAGACTGCCCGCGAAGTCACCCAGGCCGCCTACAAAGTCATCGCCGGCAAGGGCGCCACGAACTACGCGATCGGGCTCTCCGGCGCCCGGATCGTAGAGGCGTTGCTGCGCTCGGAAAACGCGGTGCTGCCGGTCTCCACCGTGCTTGGCGGGAAATACGGTATCGACGGCGTCGCCCTGTCGCTGCCCAGCATCGTGGGCCAGGGCGGCGTACGCGCGGTCCTGGAGACGCCCATGGACGAGGGCGAACGCGCCTCGCTCCACCACTCGGCCGAGACGCTCCGGCAGAGCCTCGCCTCGCTGGGGATCTGACCCAACTGCCAGCTAGTTGGATGCAGAGGGACGCGTCAGCGCCGGCACCACCGTCACCGAGCCGAGGTGCGGCAGCGCTCCCCTGGCGCCCTCCTCCAGGTGTGCTGCCACCGAGGCCAGGTCGGCCAACCGGGCGTCAGGATCGACGGGGATGGTGATCTCCGCGTGCAGCCGGTGGCCGGACCAGCGCAGCCGGGAGGTCCCGCCTGGTTGCGCACGCTCCCGGACGACGGCGGCCAACGCATCGCTTAGCTGGGGGTCGACGCCGTCCATAAGCCGCCGTCCGACGTCGCGCACGGTGCCCCACAGGAGCACCATGATGGCCACTGAAATCATCAGTCCCACGATCGGGTCGGCCAGCGGGAACCCAAGCCAGACGCCGATCACACCGGCCACCACGGCGAGCGAGGTGAAGCCGTCGGTCCGGGCGTGGACGCCGTCGGCGATCAGCGCCGCGGAACCGATCC
This sequence comes from Arthrobacter sp. SD1074B, assembly GCF_056780195.1. Classification (NCBI taxonomy): domain Bacteria; kingdom Bacillati; phylum Actinomycetota; class Actinomycetes; order Micrococcales; family Micrococcaceae; genus Arthrobacter; species Arthrobacter sp. SD1074B. The sequence continues at coordinate 3,777,791 of NZ_JBRAZT010000001.1, forward strand.
GCCGGCCGACCCGGATCCGGTAGATCGCGACCAGCTCGTTGCCGGCGAAGCCGACGAGGCCGGCGGCAAGCACCCAGCCGAGGTTCTGTACGGGCTGGGGTTCGAAGAAGCGGCGGATGGACTCGACGGCGGCGACGACCGCGGAGAGGGCGATCATGGCGACAATAAAGAGTCCGGCAAGGTCCTCGGCGCGGCCGAAGCCGTACGGGTAGGTACGGGTGGGTTTCCGCCGGCCGAGCAGGAACGCGATCCACAGAGGCACGGCAGTCAGCGCGTCGGAGAAATTGTGGACGGTGTCCGCCAACAGCGCCACCGAGCCGCTGATCAGCACAATCGCCAGCTGGAAGAGTGAGGTGGCACCCAAGCCCAACAGCGAAACCTTGACGGCGCGGATGCCCTGGGCGCTGGATTCCAGTGCCTCATCGATGGAGTCCGCGGCGTCGTGGGAATGCGGGACGAAGAGCTCGTGCAGCCAGCCCTTCAGCCCGGTGGCGTGGGTGTGGTCATGGCCGTGGGTGTGGTCATGCGGGTGGTCGTGGGCCTCGTGGCCGTGATCATGAGCGTGGTCACTGCCGTGCGGATGCTCATGGCCCTCGTGTCCGCCGTGGCTGTGTTGGCCCAAGGCGCTCCCCGGCCCGCTCATGCGCCGTGTCCCGGGGCAGTGCCAAGCGCGTGCTCGGCCTGGTGGATTGCATCCATCACCAGCTGGCGGGCGTGGTCATTTTGCAGCCGATAGAAGACTTTTGTGCCCTCCTGCCGGGTGGCGACCATGCCGCCCAGCCGCATCTTAGCCAGGTGCTGCGAGACGGCGGAGGCCGGTTTCGCTACGCGCTCGGCCAGCGCATTGACCGGCAGCTCGCCGTCCCCCAGAGCGAGGATCAATCGGACCCGGGTAGCGTCGGCCAGCATGGAGAACACCTCGACGGCAAGCTCCACATAGGGGCTGTCGACTTCAATCTGCATATCTGCATTCATACGCAGATACTGTCATGTCTTCAGCGCTATGCCAACTGATGACACCGCCGGACCTGGAACGCTGGAACACAGTGCCCGGGACCACCGTTGAACACAGGTAGCCTGAAGTGCGGGACAACAGCCGTGAGGAGGGGGCAGCAATGGTCACAGCACCCATGCGCAAACCGGCAGCCGCACTCACGCGCGCCGCCCTGCTGAGCGCCATTCTCGCCGTAGTCGCCGGGCTGCTCGGCATGCATGTTTTTGCCGGCGCGCACGACTCGATCTGGCCTCCCGTCTCCGGGACCGACGCGGCGTCAACCGCATCCGACCACCCGTTCGACCACCCTATGTCCGGCCACGCCGACTCCGGCCGCTCCAGCCCGGCGGCCCTCCCCCAAACTCCGGAGCCGACGTCGTCGTGCGTCTGCGGTGGAGACTGCGGCGATCAGCACACTGCGCACGCGACCTGCACCCCGGTGCCCTCCGGAGCCTCCCTCAGCGCTCCCCCGCCCGGGACAACACTGCTCGCGGTGCAGCCACGGAGCGCGGCGGAAGTGGAGCAGCTCCCCGCCAACTGCTACCTCCCCGCCACGCCAACGCCGAACGAGCTGTCCATTAGCCGGACGTAAAGGGGATCCGTGCCGCGTTTCGCCGGCACCCACGCCCCCACACGGTGCGCACCCCTCAGGCTCGCATCGTCCGACGCCGGCTCACGCCGGACAGCAAAGGACAGAATTTCGATGAACAAGACACTGACGATTCCGGCCGCTGCACTCGCCGCGGTCATCGCCCTGACCGGCTGCTCCGCAAGCACCAGCTCCGGCGGCAGCATGCCCGGAATGGACCACGGCGGCTCAGGATCAAGCTCCGCCCCCGGAGCCGCGGACCATAACGGCACGGACACCATGTTCGCCCAGGGGATGATCCCGCACCACGCCCAGGCCGTGGAGATGAGCGAGATGATGCTCAAGAAGCGAGGCGTCGACGCCAAGGTGGCTGCACTGGCCGGCCGGATCAAAGCTGCCCAGGGTCCGGAGATCGACCGGATGACCGGCTGGCTCCAGCGCTGGAATGAATCCACCCAGATGCCGGGTGGCCATGTCATGTCCGGCATGCTGGGCGACGACGAACTCGAGAAGCTCGACGCCGCCGCCGGCGCCGAGGCGAGCAGGCTGTACCTGACCCAGATGATCGGCCATCACGAGGGTGCCGTCGAGATGGCCAACGCTGAGGTCCGGGGTGGCAAGGACCCGGAGGCGATCGGCCTGGCCAAGGACGTCGCGGCCTCCCAGGCGGATGAAATCACCGAAATGAAAGAGCTGCTGGCCGGACTCTAGGCTCGCCTGGGGAGGCCGAGCGGACACTTGAGGCCCCAATCGCGAACGTTTTTGGGCCCCAAGTGCACGTTCGACCATACCGGGGCGCGGAAATGGGGCCCCAAGTGTACGTTCGGCCTAGCCTCGGGCGCGGGAGAGAGTTGACACTCCAGTGTGACCTCTGCCATATTTGAAGCGTGAACCTGTCAGACAGCCGGACAGCCGGACAACCTCTCGCCCGCCTTAGCGCGGCCGAAGCGGTCTTCAACGTCCTGCGCTCCGAGATCGAATCCGGCAAGCTCGGCATCGGCGCCAAACTGAGCTCCGAGGCCATACTCGCCCAGCAATACGGTGTCAGCCGCTCGGTGGTCCGTGAGGCCCTGCGCTCCTGCAATGCCCTGGGGCTCACCGTCACCCGGACCGGGCGCGGCACCTTCGTCGTCGCCGACCACGTGGCTAAAGACCTGGTCCTTGGCCAGTACTCCGCCCTGGATCTCACTGAGGCCCGCCCCCACATTGAGGTTCCGGCCGCCGGACTCGCCGCGGAACGCCGGTCAGCCGAGGAACTGGACGCCATGCGCGACATCGTCGCGGCCATGACCGCCGAGGACGACCCCGAGGTGTGGGTTGGCCTGGACTCGAATTTCCACGCCCTGATCGCGAAGGCCAGCCGGAACAAGGTCTTCGAGAACGTCGTCGCGGACATCCGCGAGGCCCTGGCCCATCAGTCCGAGACACTGAATATGGTGGCGGACCGCCAGCACGCCTCCGATGAGGAACACCGGCGCATCCTTGCCGCCATCGAAGCCGGCGACGCGGCAACGGCGCGCATCGCCATGAGCCAGCACCTGCATGCCGTCGGCCTTGCCCTCGCCTCGATCCGGCAACCCCGCGCCGGCGTGTGATCCCGGCCTACCGCGCAGACTCCGCAACAGCAGCTTGACCAGCAACGATCAATTCCACCGCTAAGGACGCAATGACTTCCCCTGCCGTCGCGCACATTCCGACTCCACCCGCCCCGGCGAGGCTCCCGCAGCACGTCCCGCTTGCGCTCCAGACCCGCGACGGCCTGGCCGAGAGCATCCACTACGGCTCGGCCATCGCCACCGCGGCCGACGGCCGGACCCTCCTGGCCGCCGGCGAGCCGCTCGCCCTGTTCTACCCGCGCTCGGCCCTCAAGCCCCTGCAGGCCGTCGCCATGGTCCGCGCCGGCCTCGACCTCCCGGGGGACCTCCTCGCACTCGCGGCCGCCAGCCACTCCGGCGCCGCCATCCACCGCGACGGCGCGCTGCAAATCCTGGAACTGCACGGCCTCACCCCCGCCGACCTCGAGAACAGCACCGACCTCCCTTACGGCGTCCGTGAACGCGAGGAATGGCTCAGCGGCGGCGGCCAGGCCACCCAGCTGGCGCAGAACTGCTCCGGAAAGCACGCCGCGATGGCCGCCACCTGCGTCATCAACGGCTGGCCCGTCCGGGGATACCTGGACCCGGCGCACGCGTTGCAGCAGCTCGTGGCCCGGACCGTGGTGGAACTGACCGGCGAGCAGCCGGAGCGCACGTCCACCGACGGTTGCGGCACCCCGCTCTTCGCCCTTACCCTGCGCGGCATGGCCCGCGCCTTCGGCAAGCTGGCCTCGGCAACGGATACGGGCAGCGCGGAGGCCGCCGTCGCGAACGCCATGCGCCGCCACCCCGGAATGGTGGCCGGCGAGGACCGGGATGTCACCGCGCTGATGCGCCTGGTCCCCGGACTACTCGCGAAAGACGGCTTCGAGGGCGTCCAGCTGGCGGGCCTCCCCGACGGCCGCGCCATCGCCGTGAAGATCTCCGACGGCGGAGACCGCGCCCGGATGCCCGCCACCGTGCGGCTCCTGGCAGCGCTCGACGTCGACACCTCGGCCCTGGCACCCCTCGCCGCGGCCACGGTGCTGGGCGGCGGCGAGCCCGTCGGGCTGGTGCAGGCCACCGATTTCCTCGCTTCCCGCGAAACTTTCACCGCCCCCGACGCCCGCTAAGGACCACCGCCATGACCCCGCTCGACGATCCCGCCGCCTTCCGCTCCGAACATGACCTCCTGGGCGACCGGGACGTGCCCGCCGACGCCTACTGGGGTGTCCATACCCTCCGGGCCGTGGAGAACTTCCCCATCACCGGCCAGCCCCTGGCCTCCAACATGTACCTGGTCCGCGGGCTGGCCGCCGTGAAACTGGCCGCCGCCCGCACCAACCACGAACTCGGACTGCTCGACGCCGAGCGCGCCCGGGCCATCGAGGACGCCTGCACCGATGTCATGAGCGGCAAACTCAGCGGGCAGTTCGTAGTGGACGTCATCCAGGGCGGCGCCGGAACGTCGTCGAACATGAACGCCAACGAGGTGATCGCCAACCGGGCCCTGGAAATTCTCGGACACCCAAAGGGCGACTACGCACGGCTGCACCCCAATGACCACGTCAACCTCAGCCAGTCGACGAACGACGTCTACCCCACCGCGGTCAAGCTCGGCACGATCTTCGCCGCCCGGGAGCTGCTGGAAGCGTTGACCGAGCTGGAAGAGGCTTTCGCCGCCAAGGCCGTGGAATTCCGGACCGTGGTGAAGATGGGCCGCACCCAGCTGCAGGATGCCGTCCCCATGACACTCGGCCAGGAGTTCGGCACCTACGCCGTGACAATCGGCGAGGACCGGCTCCGGCTGGCCGAAGCCGACCTGCTGATCCACGAGATCAACCTCGGCGCCACGGCGATCGGCACCGGCCTGAACGCCCCGGCGGGTTACGCCGAAGCTGCCTGCCGGCACCTCGCCGAGATCACCGGATTGCCGCTCGTCACGGCAGTGGACCTGATTGAGGCCACCCAGGATGTCGGCGCCTTCGTGCACCTCTCAGGCGTGCTCAAGCGGGTTGCCGTGAAACTGTCCAAGATCTGCAACGACCTCCGGCTGCTTTCCTCGGGTCCGCGCGCCGGCCTCGGCGAAATCAACCTCCCCGCCGTGCAGTCCGGCTCCTCGATCATGCCCGGCAAGATCAACCCCGTCATCCCCGAAGTGGTCAGCCAGGTCGCCTACGAGGTGATCGGCAACGACGTCACCATCACCATGGCGGCCGAAGCCGGCCAGCTCCAGCTCAATGCCTTCGAACCGATCATTGTCCACAGCCTCCACAAGAGCATCTCCCACCTGGAAGCCGCCTGCCGCACCCTCACGGCACGCTGCGTCCGGGGCATCACCGCCAACACCGAACGGCTCCGCCTCACTGTGGAGCAGTCAATCGGTCTCGTCACCGCCCTCAACCCGCACCTGGGCTACGCCACCGCCACCGCCATCGCCCAGGAGGCCCTGGCCACGGGCAAGGGTGTCGCGGAACTCGTGCTCGAACACGGGCTGCTCACCGCCGAGCAGCTCACCGAACTACTTAGCCCGCAGCGTCTGGCCAACCTGAGCAAGTAGCGCCCCCCGAATCCCGAAGGACCACCATGACTTATCCCGAAACTGCCCGCGCCCAAAAACCGTCTGCCCCACAGGTTGCAATCTCCGACCACACCGTCCCGGCCCATGCGCATGCCTCCGAGGCGGCGTTGCACGCCGAGGACCAGGGCTACCACAAGGGCCTGAAACCCCGGCAGGTCCAGATGATCGCGATCGGCGGCGCCATCGGCACCGGCCTGTTCATGGGCGCCGGCGGCCGCCTGGCCACCGCGGGCCCCGCCCTGATCATCAGCTATGCCCTCTGCGGCTTCTTCGCTTTTATGATCCTGCGCGCCCTCGGCGAACTCGTGATGCACCGGCCCTCGTCCGGCTCGTTCGTCTCCTACGCCCGCGAGTTCTTCGGCGAGAAGGCCGCGTTCGTCACCGGCTGGCTGTACTGGCTGAACTGGGCCATGACCGCGATTGTGGACATCACCGCCGTCGCGCTGTACATGAACTTCTTCAAGAAGTACTGGGCGCCCATCGCGGACGTACCGCAATGGACCTGGGCCCTGGCCGCACTGATCCTGGTGCTGGGCCTGAACCTGATTAGCGTCAAGGTGTTCGGCGAGCTCGAATTCTGGTTCGCCCTGGTCAAGGTGGTGGCGCTGGTCTCCTTCCTGCTCATCGGCATCTACTTCGTCATCTTCGGCACCCCCGTCGCCGGCCAGGAGGTTGGCTTCAGCCTGATCGCGGACAACGGCGGCCTGTTCCCCAACGGCCTGCTCCCGGCCATCGTGGTGATGCAGGGCGTCGTCTTCGCCTACGCCTCGATCGAGCTGATCGGCACCGCAGCCGGCGAGACGGAAAACCCGGAGAAGATCATGCCGCGGGCCATCAACACGGTAATCGTGCGGATCGCGGTCTTCTACGTCGGCTCGCTGGTGCTGCTGTCCCTGCTGCTTCCCTACAGCTCCTACAAGGCCGGCGAAAGCCCGTTCGTGACGTTCTTCGGCTCCATCGGGGTGGACGGCGTGGACGCCATCATGAACCTCGTGGTCCTGACCGCGGCGTTGTCCTCGCTCAACGCCGGCCTCTACTCCACCGGCCGGATCATGCGCTCCATGTCCGTTTCGGGGTCCGCGCCGAAATTCGCGGCCCGGATGAACAAGTCCGGCGTCCCCTACGGCGGGATCGCCCTGACCGCCTGCGTGGCCGGCCTCGGCGTCATCCTCAACGCCATAGTCCCGGCCGAGGCCTTCGAGATCGTCCTGAACGTCGCATCGCTGGGCATCATCAGCACCTGGGCCATGATCGTCCTGTGCCAGATGCAGCTTGCCCGGCTCGCGGCCCGCGGGGAGCTGCTCCGGCCCGCCTTCCGGATGCCCGGTGCACCTGTGACGGGCTGGATCACCCTGGCCTTCCTGCTGGCGGTGCTGGTTCTGATGGCGTTCGATTCGCCGGTGGGGACCTGGACAATCGCGTCCCTGGTCATCATCGTTCCGGCTCTGATGCTCGGCTGGCGCCTCTGCCGGCACCGGATCCTGGAGATCGCCGCGGTGCGTGACGGTTTCACCGGCCCGGCCCCGCTCGTGGCTAACCGTCCCGGCCCCGGAGCCGGCGGGGATCCGCGCTAGCCCTCCGGCACCCCGCGTCAGCGCCCCGCGGCCCGGACTAACTGGCCGCGGGGCGGCGTAATGGAGGGCCCCGGGGCACTCCGGTCCCGCCCGGTTCGCCTAAGCTCGGAGGAACAGTTCCACCTGGCTCAGCGACGAACCACCCGGGAGACACCACATGACCAACTGGCGCATCAGGGATTTCCATTCGTCCGACCTCGACGGGATCCTGCACCTGTGGGAATCCCTCAAGGCCACGAATGTCGAACCGGTCTACGCCCTCTCCGAGGTCCTCGCCTCGTGCGAAAAGGACCACGCCGTCGTGGCGGTGCAGGGCGAACAGGTGGTGGGCGCCGCCGTCGGCCGCGCCGCACACGACCAGGGCTGGATCGTCTTCCTGGCCACGCTGCCCGAGTTCCGCGGCCGCGGGATCGGCACCTCGCTGCTGGCCTCGGTGGAAAGCCGGATGGCCCCGCACGGGCTGAACAAACTCTCCGCGCTGATGCCCGAGTCCGAAACCCGCGTCGAGGCGTTCCTGAGCCGCGGCTTCGTGCTGAAGAAGAACCTGCGCTATTTCGAGCGCAAAATCCCGGTGCAGCGCCAGGAACTGGAACCGCTGAGCCAGCTGGGCGGCCGGATCCTGGCCCGCGACCTCTGGGAAAACGTCGCCGGCATGCGCAACGAGAAAGAACTGCTGGAGCGCCGACTCGTGCTGCCGCTGGCCGAAGCCGACCTCGCGGACGAGTACGGCGTGGTGCCGCCGCGCGCCGTGGTGCTGTTCGGCCCGCCCGGCACCGGCAAAACGACCTTTGCCAAGGCGATTGCGTCCCGGCTGGAATGGCCCTTCGTGGAGGTCTTCCCCTCCCGGCTCGCCGCCGACCCGATGGGCCTGGCCGGCGCGCTGCGCGAGACGTTCCTGGAAATCGCCGAGCTGGAACACGCCGTCGTCTTCATCGACGAGGTGGAGGAGATCGCCTCACAGCGCTCCGGCGAACCCCCGTCCCCGCTGCAGGGCGTCACCAACGAGCTGCTAAAGATCATTCCGGCGTTCCGCGAGCAGCCCGGACGGCTGCTGGTCTGCGCCACCAATTTCATCCGTGCCTTGGACTCCGCGTTCCTGCGCCACGGCCGCTTCGACTACGTCATCCCGATCGGCCTGCCGGACCGACTGGCCCGCGAGGCCATGTGGCAGCGCTTCATCCCCGCCACCGTGGTGGACGACGTGGATGTGGAGCTGCTGGTGGACCGCACCGAAGGCTTCTCCCCGGCGGACATCGAATACGCGGCCCGGAGCGCCTCCCAGCGTGCGCTGGAGAAGGCGGTATACGACGACGACGGGGCGGCTTCCGGGGGCGGGGCATCCGACGGCGCGTCCCTCCGGGAAGCGGTCCGGAAGGGCCCGGCGACCCAGGACTACCTCGACGCGATCGCGGACACCCGGACCACCGTCAGCGCGGAGGTGCAGCAGGAATTCCTGGAGGACATCGACCTGCTGGGCCGGGTCTAGCCCTCCGGGGTGCTGTCGTAGGAGAGGTTCTCGTAGTCGGTGTCGTCGGCCTCGTCGAGCATGTCATCGAGTTCCTCAAGCAGCCAGGGGTTGATCCGGGCCAGGATCTTGCGGGTCTCCTCGACCGGGACGGCGGCGTAGAGCACGGGCCGGGCGTCGTCGTAGCGGGTGACCGGGGGCTTGTCCGGCCACTTTTCGGCCAGTGCCTTGACGCGCTCGGGCAGCGAGTTGTGGGCGTTGTCGGCGATCTTGACCAGGGTGGCATCGTGGTCTTCGGCGATGTAGCGGATTCCGGCCTGGTAGTCGTCCGGGTTTTCGTGCAGGCGCTTCGTGACGCGTTCGATGATGTCCACCGCCCGCTCGGAAACGCCCATCTCCAGCAGCGCCTGCCGCGTCATCGGGGTGTCCTCGGCGATGTCGTGCAGGTAGCCGGCAATCCGGATGTCGTCATCGAAGTCGGCCAGCGCGTCGCCGACGGCGATCACGTGCTCGCGGTACGGCCGCTTGAGCTTGTCCTTCTGCCGGTTGTGGGCGACCTCGGCGAGGACCTTCGCCGTCTCGACGGTGAAGCCCGGCTGCGGGGCGTGCGCTTCCATGAACTCTGGTTCTGACATGTTTCCAGCCTACGCGCCGTGTCCGCCCAGCCCGGGCCATACCCACGGCTCCCGCGGCAGGGCGGCCGGGTCGAATACCTCGAGCGCCTGCTCCAGCGAACCCGCCGGCAGACCCAGGGAGGCCAGCAGCGCATCCCGCACCTGGCCGGCGGGGATGCCCGCGGCGGCCAGGTCTGCGAGCGTGACCGCGCCGTCGCGCTTGGCCAGCCGGGCGCCGTCGGCGTTCACGACCAGGGGCACATGGGCATATTCCGGAACTGGAATATTCAGAAGCGAAGCCAGGTAGGCCTGCCGCGGCGTGGAGGGCAACAGGTCGTCCCCGCGGACCACCTGGTCGATTCCCTGGGCGGCGTCATCCACCACCACGGCCAGGTTGTAGGCGGTCACTCCGTCGTTGCGGCGCAAGACAAAGTCGTCCACTACCCCGGTGAAGTTGCCGTGCAGCACATCCTGGATGGTCCCCGACGTCACGGCTGCGCGGAGCCGGACCGCGGCCGGCCGCACGGCACGCCTACTGGCACGCTCGGCGTCGCTGAGGTTCCGGCAGGTGCCCGGATAGGCGCCTTGCGGGGCATGCGGCGCAGACGGCGCCTCGTGGATCTCGCGGCGCGTACAGAAGCATTCGTAGGTCAGCCCGGCCGCGGCAAGGCGGTCGATCGCGGCCGTGTAGAGGTGCTCCCGGTCAGTCTGGCGGACGACGCCGCCGTCCCAGTCCACGCCGATCGCCGCCAGATCACGGAGCTGCTCGGCCTCGGCACCCGCGCGGGCGCGGTCCAGGTCCTCGACGCGCATCAGGAAGCGCCGGTCGGTGGACCGGGCGAAGAGCCACGCGAGGATGGCGGTGCGGAGGTTGCCCACGTGGAGCACGCCGGAGGGGCTGGGGGCGAAACGTCCGGCGGGTGTCATGGCACAAGCCTATGCCGGGCAACACAAGAGCCCCTCAGCCACCGATGACTTCGGACAACCGACGTCGGGGGCTCAGGGGCTCTTGCCGTAAAGGTGTGCGGAATGACGATGCGTGAACAAGAGTCAATCAGCGGCGGGCTCCTTGCGGGATGCCTCATCCAGAGTCCGGGAGGTGTGCCGGGGAATCTGTAGCCTTCGGGCGCCGGCGGTGGCCCGCATCCCTTGTTGTCACTATTTGAGCAGAAGACATACAGTTGGTGCAACGCACACTGTGCTTACTGGTCAGACTGACCATAAGGCGCTTCGATAGTTAGCAGGAAGTGGTCAGATTGCAGCAGCTTGACGCGACGGACCGGCGAATCCTCCTCGCCCTGGACGCGGATCCCCGGGTACCCATCATGGTGCTGGCCCAAAAACTCGGTCTGGCCCGCGGCACGGTCCAGTCCCGCCTCGAGCGGATGACGGCGTCGGGCGCGCTCCGGCCGAACAGCAGCCGGGTGCTGCCGTCCGCGCTGGGCCGCGGAGTGGCGGCGGCAGTGAGCGCTGAACTGGATCAGAGCCACCTGGATGAGGCGATCGCCGCGTTGCGGAAGATCCCGGAGGTGCTGGAGTGCCACGCACCTGCCGGCGACACCGACCTGCTGATCAGGGTGGTGGCCACCAGTCCCGACGATCTCTACCGGGTCTCCGAGGAAATCCGGCTGTGCCCGGGAATTGTGCGGACTTCCACGAGCATGTTCCTGCGCGAGGTCATCCCCTACCGGACCACGGGCCTGCTGGGCGGGTGAAGTTACGGATCACACCGGCGGCCCGGTGTTTGCCTTCAGGTTCTTCATGACCAGCGTCGAGGTCAGCCGCTCGACACCGGGCAGCGAGGTCAGTTCGGCGTCGTAGAAACGCTGGTATGCCGGCAGGTCCTCCGCGATGACTTTCAGCAGGTAGTCCGGTTCGCCGAAGAGCCGCTGGGCTTCAACGATGTTGGGGTTCTCGGCAACGCGGTTCTCGAAGATCTCCATCGTGGCGCGGTCCACCTGCCGCAGGGTGACGAAGACGATCGCCTCGAAGCCGAGTCCGACGGCAGCCGGGTCGATATCAGCGCGGTAGCCGCGGATCACGCCCGAGGACTCCAGCTCGCGGAGCCTGCGGTGGCACGGGGCAACGGTCAGACCGACCTTTGCCGCGAGCGCCGTCGCAGTCATTCGGCCATCATCCCGGAGGTGGCGCAAAATGTTTCTATCAACATGGTCAATCACGCAATAATCGTAGCGTCGACGCGGGTCGCCGGGCGAAAGCAGTAAACACTTATGGGCCGGGAATTCCTAGGCTTGCTTCTGTACCCCCAGCGTCAGGAGACCGCCGTGAACCCCCAGCTCTTTCTCGCTTTTGTCGGCGTCGCCGTGGCACTCGCCTGCACGCCGGGAGTGGACTGGGCCTACTCCATCGCGGCGGGGCTCAAGGACCGCAGTTTCGTGCCGGCCGTTGCCGGGCTGTGCGGCGGGTATGTGGTGCATACGGCGTTACTGGCCGCCGGGCTGGCCGCCGTGATCACCGGCCTGCCCGGGCTCCTCGGGTGGCTCACCGTGGCGGGCGCGGCGTATCTGTTGTGGCTGGGTGCCAGCACGGTGCGTTCGTGGCGGGGCGCCAGCTTCGGCGGGGAGCCCGCCGCGGGCCCGCAGCTGGCTGCCAATCAGTTCCGGGTCTTCCTGCAGGGCGTGGGCACCAGCGGCATTAATCCGAAGGGACTGCTCTTCTTCGTCGCCCTGGTCCCGCAGTTCGTCAGCCCGGACGCCGCTCTTCCGGTGCCGCTGCAGTCCGGCCTGCTGGGCCTCACCTTCGTCCTGCTGGTGGCCGTCATCTATAGCTGCGTGGCCCTGCTGTCCCGGAAGCTCCTGCACTCCCGGCCCGGCGCCGCCCGGCGGGTGACCCTGGCAAGCGGAGTGATAATGGTGGCACTGGGCCTGGTGCTGCTGGCGGAGCACTTGGTGCCGCTGGTCGCAGGGATCGCCTGACAGTAGCCCTCAGGCATCTGCCCAGACGGGATTATTCACCGTTCAACTGCTTCCATTCCTGTTCCCAGAGCCTGCGTTCTTCCACGTCTTTGCGGATGACTTCGAAGGTTTCGAGCTGGGCAGGCCGGCCACGCAGCCAGTCGCGGGGATTGAGTGATTTGCGGCCGCTATCCAGGAGCAGCAAAGCGCGGTCCGTCAGGGCATCATTACGGAGCACCAGGTGGGTCTTCCGCCGCCGGAGAACCTCCTTTAACGCTGCCTGGGAGGCCGTAGCCGCACCAAGGCGGCGAAGGGACCGGGCGCGGATCAGGAGCAGCGCGGCCGAAAGGTCATCGGCATTCAGCAGCCCCTCCGTCCAGACGACCACTTCCTTGTCCCGGCCCATCGAGAATGCAACAGAGCACCGGGCCAGGGCCGCGGGCAGCGACGGCGGCAGCGACGTTACGGTTTGCAGCGCTGCCTCGAGGTGGCCTGTCTCCCGCAGGGAGTGCGAAAGTGCCAGGAACACCGCTTCCTCGCTGAAGAGAACCGGAACCTCGATGCGCTCGGCGACTTCGACGCGGGTAACCACACGGGTCAGATAGCCGGACGCGAACTGATTGGCGTCGTTGTCGTTCCCGGTGCTGAGTCCCCGCTGGAGGAGCTCCGAGGCACGCAGATAGCCGCCCTGCTTGTGCGCCAGGAGCCCGGCCAGAACATAGCAAAGCCCGGCCCACCCGGGGTAGGCGCGGCCCAACGCGATCAGCCGGTTGGGATCGGTGTTGTGGAAGGTCGCCTCGTACACCGCCTTCGCCGCCTTCCCGGGCATCCGCTTAAGCCGGGGGGTGGCGCCGTCCACGCTGAGCAGCGCACCGTTCCGGCCGCCAAGGGCCGTGTGCAGGACGCCGCCGACGCCGTCTGCGATGTCGCGCACCGGCGTGCGGACGTGCGCGCCGCCGAACGGGGTGAGGTCGCGGGTGTCGCGATAGATGGGTCCTCGGGACTGTCCGGCGCTCATTCTTCCATGCTAATAGTGCACCGTTGGCAGCCGGCGGACGGGCTAGCTGGCCGCCGCCACCCAGACGCCGATCACCCAGGTGCTCGCGGCCAGGCAGCCCAGCACGAACTCGGCGATCATCCCCAGGCCCGTGGCCTTCAGCGCTGCCCAGCTGGAGGCCACCGCCGTGCGCCAGACGCGGGTGCGGTGGAATTCGCTGAGCAGCAGGCCGGCCGCGAAGCCAAGGAACAGCCCCACCACCGGGATGAGGAACATGCCCACGACGCCGAGGACCAGGCCCGTCACGACGGAACGGCCGGGGATGCTGTGCTGCTTGAGCTTCCGGCCGGTCAGCACGGCGGAGGCCGCCATTCCCGCCAGGACCAGCACCAGCCCGATTCCGAAGACCACCCAGCCGGCGGTTCCGGCACCTCCCCAGAGGGCCCACGCCAGCAGGCTGAGGCCGATCAGGATACTTCCGGGCAGGACGGGGATGATGATGCCTGCCACGCCCACCAGGATGGCCAGGCCGCAGAGGATCGTCACGACGACTTCGGGGTTCATCGGCCCAGTCTACGGCCGGGCGGGTGCCAGGCCCGGGCCGGGCGCCGTTACTCCGCCTCCACCGCCGCGGCGACGGCGGCCGAGACTGCCGGGGCGACCCGCGGGTCCAGGGGGCTCGGCACGATGTAGTCGGCCGAGAGGTCATTCTCGGCCAGTTCGGCAATGGCGCGGGCCGCGGCGAGCTTCATCGCCGGGGTGATACGGCGGGCGCCGGCGTCGAGGGCGCCGCGGAAGATGCCCGGGAACGCCAGCACATTGTTGATCTGGTTCGGGAAGTCGCTGCGGCCGGTGGCGACGACGGCCGCATACTTGGCGGCGACCTCCGGCAGGACTTCGGGATCCGGGTTGGAGAGGGCAAAGACGATCGCGCTGTGGTTCATCAGTTTCAGGTGCTCCTCATCCAGCCGGGAGGAGGAGACACCGATGAACACGTCCGCGCCGAGGAGGGCCTCGCCGGGGCCGCCGGCCACGCCGCGGGGGTTGCTGCGCGCGGCGAGCTGGGCCTTCTTGCTGGCCGGGTCCGCGGCAATATCCGTGCGGTCCCTGTTGATCACGCCGCGGGAGTCCAGCAGCACGACGTCGTCGATGCCGGCGGCCAGCAGGATTTCGGCGACGGCGATCCCGGCGGCGCCGGCGCCGGAAACCACCACGCGGAGCCCCTCAAGCCCGCGTGCCGTCACCTTCGCGGCGCCGGTGAGCGCGGCGAGGACGACGACGGCCGTGCCGTGCTGGTCATCGTGCATGACGGGGCAGTCGAGGGCTTCGATCAGCTTTTCCTCAAGTGCGAAGCAGCGCGGAGCCGAAACGTCCTCGAGGTTGACCGCGCCGAAGCTGGGCCGCAGCCGGACCAGCGTCTCGACGATTTCGTCGACGTCGGTGGTGTTGAGCACCAGCGGGATGGAGTCGAGGTCGCCGAACGCCTTGAAGAGCGCGGACTTGCCTTCCATGACCGGCAGCGAGGCGCTGGCGCCGATGTCGCCCAGGCCCAGCACGGCGGTGCCGTCACTGACCACCACCACGAGGCGCTGCGCCCAGGTGAGCGTCTTGGCGAGTTCCGGGTTGGCGGCGATGGCGCGGCTGACCTGCGCGACGCCGGGCGTGTAGGCGATGGACAGATCGCGCTTGCTGGCGAGCGGGACGGTGCTGGCGATGGAGAGCTTGCCGCCCTGGTGGGAGGCGAAGATCTCCTCGTCGCTGAGCGCTGCTAGCGGCGCCTCTGCGGCTCCGTTGGGGGAAGTGGGATCGGCGGGAATGATCGTTTCAATGGACACGTCGTTGTCTCCTGGGGCTCACCGTGGGCGTACGGCGCTTGGCTACTGGGCACAGGGGTGCCGAGGATGGGTCTGGGGGAGGAACTTCGGGGCGGGCCCGGGGGTGGCGGGCCGGCGGTGAAGCTCCCGGAAGTGCTGGCGCTGGCGCCGCTCCGGTTCTGCCATCGTAAACAATGCCGTTCCCGCGGGGGGATTCGGGCGGACATATTCCGGTAACTGGTCTAGACCGACTGCGCGGCGCCGCGGCCCCGGGCCAACAGCGAACAGGCCTTCTTCAGGTCTTCCTCGGCTTCGAACAGCGAGAGCCGGCGGCAGCGGACGGACTGGACGAGGCCGGTGACGGTCAGCAGCAGCACCCTGGAGACGGCGGTGTCGCCGCTGACCTCCGTCACCGCTTTCTCCGCCGTCGCATCGATGTCCCGGAGCAGGTGCGTGGTGTCCGTGTCCTTGGCATATACCGCGCGGTTCAGGCATTGCTCCACCGCGGGTTGCATGAGGCGCATGTGGAAGATTTCCATCACCACGCCCACGAGGGCCTGCACGGGGATCCTGGCACCGGCCGGCCGGTCGCCGAGGTGCAGCTCGCCGAGCTGGTTGCGGTAGAGGGCCAGCATCAGCTGCGTCGAGGAGGGGAAGTAGCGGTACAGGGTTCCCAGCGGCACGTCCGCCCTGGCCGCCACCTCGGAGAGGACCACGGAGTCGATCCCCTTGCGGGCAAAGCCGGCCGCGACCTCGAGAATCTGCGCATAGCGCCGGCGCTGCCGGGGCAGCGTGGGCGGCGGGGCCATTGGCGGAAGATCCGAAGGGAATTCAGGCATCAGCAGCGTTCCGGGGTCGTCTTTCTCGGCAACCGGGAGGGTTAGTCCACAGCGCTGCCGCGGCAATCCCGTCCACTATACGGCACCGCACGGGGCGGTTTGCCAGTCAAGCGGGCGCCCCGGACGGCCTAGTCCACGCCCTTGATCTTGACCACGAAGACCGCACCCAACAGGCCGATCACCGCGGCTGCCACGTACAGCGAAACGTACCCGCCCCAGAGGGCTACGAAGGGGTACGCGATGAGCGGCGCGAGCACCTGCGGCAGCGAATTGGCGATGTTGATGACCCCCAAGTCCTTGCCCCGGCTCAGCGCGGTGGGCAGCACCTGGGTGATCAGGGCGAAGTCCACGGCCAGGTAGCAGCCAAAGCCGATGCCCAGCACGGCTGCGCCCACCAGGGCGCCGGGCCAGGTCGGCGCGAAGGCCAGGATCAGTGCTGCCAGCGCGATGATGACCGAAGAAAGTATGACGAGGGGTTTGCGCCGGCCCATCCGGTCACTGATCGGCCCACCGATCACACTGGTAATGATGACCATGACCGCGTATAGGCCGGTCAGGATCAGGACGCCGAACTCCGCCTTCATGCCCTGCGTCTCGGGCAGCTGCACGGCATCCGTGAGGAAGAACAACAGATACAGCGTCACCATGTGGTTGCCGATGTTCACGAGCAGGCGGGTCAGCCACGCCCACGCGAAATCCGGGTAACGGGCCGGGGAGATCCAGAAGCTGCGGGCAAATTCGCCCAGCCGGAACGGCGGCCGCCCGTGCCGCGGCAGCGCGACGTCGTCGTTCTTAAAGAAGTACAGCACGACGCCGGCCAGCAGCGCCGCGGCGCACAACGCGTAGCCAACCGCAAAATTACCTGACGCGACGGCGGCGATGACCGCGCCGATCAGGATGCCCACGGTCTGGCCCATCGCCGCCAGTCCTCCGACGGTGCCGCGCTGTGGCACCGGCACCCGGTCCGGGATCGCGGCGGTGATGGCGGCATAGGCGCCGTTGCAGCCTGCCTGCACGAGGCACCAGAGAATGGTCATAACGGCGACGTTCGGTGCGCCGGCCAGCGCGGTCAGCGCGGCGGCGCCGAGGATGGCGCCGAACAGGACCCACGGCACCCGGCGGCCGCGGCGTGCGGCGGTCCGGTCGCTGAACGCGCCGAACAGGGGGTTGGCCACCAGCGATACGGCCGCGCCCGCCCCGGTCACGAGGGCCAGGATTGCTTCCTTTTCCCCTTCGTTGAAGGCCGCCGCCTGCTGGCCAAGCAGCACCTGCAGCGGGCCGAAGAACGCCGCGTTGATGCCTACGTTGACCAGGACCACTCCCGCAGTCCAGGCCGGGCCGACGCGGCGCTCCGGCTCGGCAAGGGCCCCCGCGGCGGCTGGCCCGGCGGCGGCACCCTGGCTGGCACCGGAGGCCGGAACGGCGCCCGGCAGATCGGACAGGCTCATGTGGTTCCCCCGGAACGGATGACTGAAGCTGATGATCAGTGGGGGCCCAGACTATCGTGGGCTTCAACGCTCATCAGCTCTTTGCCAGCAGGAGGAGAACCCATGCCGGACACCCCGCCACACCCCGTCAATACCGCCGACCTCTACGACGAGCGGGGCGAAGAGCTGGACTCCCTCTCCCTTCAGTTCCAGTCGCTGGGCGGTCAGACGCACTTCAGCGGCCCGGTCCGGACCGTCCGCTGCCTTGAGGACAACGCCCTGGTCAAGGCCACCCTGGCCACGCCGGGGAACGGCGCCGTCCTGGTGGTCGACGGCGGCGGATCGCTGCGCACCGCGCTGATGGGTGACCTGATTGCGGCGAGCGCCGTCGACAACGGCTGGGCCGGCGTCGTGATTAACGGCGCCATCCGGGACCGGGTGGCGGTCGCCGGCCTGCCGCTCGGGGTGAAGGCCCTCGGCAGCAACCCGCGCAAGAGCGCCAAAGACGGTGCCGGGGAGACCGACGTGGAGCTGGAAATCGACGGTGTGGCCATCCGACCGGGCCAGCTGATCTGGTGCGACCCGGACGGGATCCTGCTGGAACGGTGACCCGTGGCGGGCCCCCGCGACGGCGGTGGCCAGGGGAAGAGTATCGGCGGGAACAAAGCAGGCCCTAAGATAGTTACTGAAAGCAACCTTCCTGCTTGACCCTAAAACTTCCCCTCGGAGCAGTCATGTCCAAAACCACGTCCTCTCGCCTGCCCGGAGAGGTCCTGACCCACCGCCAGACCATCACCGTCATGGTGGGCCTCATGCTCGGCATGTTCCTGTCCTCGCTGGACCAGACCATCGTCTCCACGTCGATCTACACGATCGCGAATGACCTGGACGGCCTCTCGCTGCAGGCCTGGGCGACGACGGCGTACCTGATCACGTCCACTGTGAGCACGCCGCTCTACGGCAAGCTCAGCGACATCTTCGGCCGGCGCCCTCTGTACCTCGCGGCGATCCTGATCTTCCTGGCCGGCTCGCTCTACGCCGGCTCGGTCCACTCGATGACCGAACTCGCGATTGCCCGCGGCATCCAGGGCATGGGCGCCGGCGGCCTGCTGGCCCTCGCCTTGACCATCATCGGCGACATCGTGGCCTTGAAGGACCGGGCCAAGTTCCAGGGCTACTTCATGTCGGTCTTCGGCATCTCTTCAGTGCTGGGACCGGTGATCGGCGGTGCATTCGCCGGGTCCGCCAACATTCTGGGCTTCGACGGCTGGCGCTGGGTGTTCTTCATCAACATCCCGATCGGCCTTGCCGCCCTCGCCGTCGTCTTCCTGTACCTGCACCTGCCGGCCAAGCACCTCAAGCAGAAAATCGACTACTGGGGCGCCGCCGCCATCACCCTGGCGATCGTCCCGCTGCTCCTCGTCGCCGAACAGGGGCGCACCTGGGGCTGGGCCTCCACCGGCGCCTTCCTTTGCTACGGTCTCGGCGTCTTTGGCATCATCGCGTTCCTGCTCGCTGAAAAGCGTGCCGGAGACTACGCCCTGATCCCCCTCCGGTTGTTCCAGAACATCACGTTCGGACTCTCCTCGCTGCTGAACTTCATCATCGGCGTTGGCATGTTCGGCGCGATCGCGATGCTGCCGATGTACCTCCAGCTGGTCAAGGGCCTTACCCCCACCGAGGCGGGCCTGATGATGATCACCTTCACGGTGGGCATCCTGACCGGTTCCATCACGGCCGGCCGGACCATTTCGGCGTCCGGCACGTACCGGATCTTCCCGATCCTGGGCACCGCCGTGCTGACCGCGGCCGCCGTCGTCATGGGCCTGTCCCTCGGGGCGGACACGCCGCTCTGGGTCCCCGGCGCGATCGCCGTGTTCTTCGGCCTGGGCCTGGGCTTCTGCATGCAGCCGCTCACCCTCGCCATGCAGGTCTCCGTCCCGGCCAAGGACATGGGCGTGGGTACCTCCTCCGCCGCTTTCTTCCGCTCCATGGGCGGCGCCGTGGGCACCGCGGTGTTCATCTCGATGCTGTTCAGCCTCGCGGCGGACAAGATTGCCACCGGGATGAAGGACGCCGCGCAGAACGCCGACTACCTCAAGGTCCTCAAGGACCCCGCCGTGGCGGGCGATCCGGCGAACGCCAAGCTGTACGAGTTCTTCAAGAACGGTGCCAGCAACGATTCGCTGAACGACACCAGCTGGCTGCACACCGCCAACGCCACCCTGACCCGGCCGATCACCGAGGGTTTCGCGCACTCGATCGACGCCGTAATGCTCACCGCTGCCGTCCTCACCGGCATCGCCTTCCTGATCAGCTTCGCGCTGCCGAACAAGAAGCTCACCGATCCGAAGGCCGCCGCCCAGGAGTCTGTCCCCGCGCACTAGCCGCACGCAACGGCGCGTCACGGCAGGCAGTCTTTTGGACTGCCTGCCGTTTGCGTTTCCTGTCAGGACGCGGCCGCCGGTGCCCGACGGCGTCGAAAACCTGCTCCGCACGACGCCGACGGCGGCCAGACCGGCGGCATAGCCAGCGGCGTGGCCGGAATTGTAAGCTTGCTCTCATTTAGCTGCCCTGTGACATGCACCGCGGCGGGGCCGGTGTAAGACTGGGTAGTTGCGGCGTGAGCCGTGGACCACGAATTGCCGAGGGAGCCATATGACCACCACCCAGGACCAGACCGTCGCCAAGATCCCCAAGCGGGTCATTTGGCTGGCCGTGGCGGGCGCCGTTGGCGGCTTCCTCTTCGGCTTCGACTCCTCTGTTGTTAACGGCGCAGTCGACGCCATCAAGGACGAATTCGCGCTGAGCGAGGCCGTGACCGGCTTCGCCGTCGCCGTCGCCCTGCTCGGCTGCGCGGCGGGGGCCTACCTGGCCGGCAAGGTCGCGGACCGTTACGGCCGCATCCCCGCCATGAAGATCGGTGCCCTGTTGTTCCTGGTCAGCGCCTTTGGCACCGGCTTCGCCCTCGGCGTGTGGGACCTGATCTTCTGGCGCCTCATCGGCGGCCTGGGCATCGGCCTCGCGTCGGTGATTGCCCCCGCCTACATCTCGGAGATCTCGCCGCGCCACGTGCGCGGCCGCCTGGCTTCGCTGCAGCAGCTCGCCATCACCACCGGCATCTTCGCCGCACTGCTCTCCGACGCCGTGTTCGCCAACTTTGCCGGCGGCGCCGACCAGGACCTGTGGTTCGGCGTCGAAGCCTGGCGCTGGATGTTCATCGCCGGTGCCGTCCCCGCGGTCGTCTACGGCTGGATCGCCTTCACCCTTCCCGAGTCGCCGCGGTTCCTGGTATTCAAGGGCAAGGACGAGGAAGCCCTCAAGATCTTCGCGTCCATCGCCCCGGACGAGGACACCGACCGCCACCTGCGCGACATCAAGAAGGCCATCGAAGAGGACAAGCTCGCCGGCCAGAAGGGGTCGCTGCGCGGCAAGGCCCTGGGCCTGCAGCCGGTGGTATGGATCGGCATCATCCTGTCCGTGCTGCAGCAGTTCGTCGGCATCAACGTGATCTTCTACTACTCCACGACGCTCTGGAAGGCCGTGGGCTTCCAGGAGAAGGATTCGCTGACCATCTCCGTGGCCACCGCGATCACCAACATCCTGGTGACGCTCGTGGCCATCGCACTGGTGGACCGGATCGGCCGGCGCCCGATCATGCTGGCCGGCTCCATCGGCATGGCCGTCTCGCTGTCGACCATGGCCTTCGCCTTCGGTTCCGCGACCGGCAGCGGCGACGCCATCACGCTGCCCGGCGCCTGGGGCCCGGCCGCCCTGGTGGCCGCCAACGTCTTCGTCATCAGCTTCGGCGCCTCCTGGGGTCCGCTGGTGTGGGTCTTGCTAGGCGAGATCTTCCCGTCCCGTATCCGCGCCCGCGCCCTTGGCCTGGCTGCGGCGGCCCAGTGGATCGCGAACTTCGCCATCACGCTGAGCTTCCCGGTAATGGCGGCGGCCTCGCTGCCGCTCACCTACGCCATGTACGCCTTGTTCGCGGCGGCGTCGTTCTTCTTCGTGATGTTCAAGGTGCCGGAAACCAACGGCATGGCTCTGGAGCACGCGGAGACGCTCTTTGTCCCGAAGGGCTCCGCCAAGAAGTAGCCCCTTAGCGCCCGTCACAGAGGCGCGAACGTACACTTGAGGCCCATGTTTCCGCGGAAACATGGGCCTCAAGTGTACGTTCGCGCTTTGGTGGGGCGGAGTTAGACCAGGTGCGGCTCGTGCGAGCTCAGGTACCGACGCCCGCCGAGGACCACCGCGATAGCCAACACCATGGCGACCGCCGCGGCGAAGAACGGAACCTGCGGCCCGAAGTGCTCGCCCAGCTGGGCCGCGGCGAATGGGGCCAGCGCCCCGCCCATCCAGCGCACGAAGTTGTACCCGGCCGAAGCCACCGGCCGCGGCGAATCCGAAACGCCCATGGCCAGCTCGGTATAGATGGTGTTGTTGACCCCCAGCAGCGCGCCCGAGGCCACCACCAGCACGACGACGGCGGGCACCGAATGCCCCGCGGCCAGGCCGAGGCCGACCAGGTCCAGGAGCAGCAGCGCCAGCGTGCCGGCCAGGACCCGGACCGCCCCGAACCGGCGCTGCAGCGCGGGGGCCACGAAGACCGAGAAGACCGCGACGGCGACGCCCCAGCCGAAGAACACACCGCCGATCCCGTAGGCATCCATCCCCAGGATGAACGGCGTGAAGGCGAGGATGGTGAAGAAGCCGTAGTTGTAGAACAGCCCGCTGGCCGCCGTCGTCCGCAGCCCCTTGTGGCTCAGCGCCAGCAGCGGGTCCCGGAGCCGGACCTTCCGTTCCGGCAGCGGGGTCTTGGGCAGCAGCGCGATCAGCGCGACGAAGGCCGAGGCCATCAGCACCGCGGTGCCGAAGAACGGTGCGCGCCACTGCCAGCCGCCGAGCAGGGCACCCAGCAGCGGGCCGAGCGAAATACCCAGGCCCAGCGCGGCCTCGTAGAGGATGATGGCGGTCCCGGCGCCACCGCTGGCGACGCCGACGATCACGGCCAGGGCGGTGGCCACGAAGAGCGCGTTGCCCAGGCCCCAGCCGGCACGGAATCCGACCAGTTCGTTGACGCTGCCGGAGAAGCCGGACAGCGAAGCGAACACCACGATGATGGCCAGGCCGGCCAGCAGGGTGCGCTTGCCGCCGATCCGGGAAGAGACAAACCCGGTGATCAGCATGGCGATCGCGGTGACCATGAAATAGCTGGTGAACAGCAGGGACACCTGGCTGGGGGTGGCGTCCAGGTTTTTGGCGATGGCGGGCAGGATAGGGTCCACCAGCCCGATCCCCATGAAGGCGAACACCGCCGCCAGGGCCGTCGCCCAGACCGCCTTGGGCTGTTTGAGTAGTGAGGCCTTCTCGGCCTCGAGGGTTGATGCTGCTTCCGGCGCGGGCGCCGTGAGCTGGCCGTCCATGGAGGGCGCTCCTCTTGTTGTGGTTCGTAATGTGGTTGTCCCTGCCGGGCCGGGTGCCCGGCTGTGAGGGGGCCTGGCTGCGGGGATTCCTGCCTGTCAGGGCTGCAGGGTCTCGTTGATCTTGCCGATCACCGGAATGGCGGCCGCGAGTGCATGCCGTTCCCCGTCCGTGAGTGAGCCGAGGATCCCCGCCATTACCGCGTTGCGGCGGGCATTGGATGATTCGACGGCGGCATGGCCCTCCGGCGTGAGCCTGACCCGGACGGCGCGGGAGTCAGCCGGATCCGTCTCCCGCCGGACCAGCCCGGCCCGTTCCAGCTTGATGATCTGCTCGGTGGCGCTCGGCACCTTCACGCCGAGGTTGCGGGCAATCTCGCCCACCCGCACGCCGCTGGCTTCGTCACTCCCGTCCGGGGTGTCCAGCAGCATCTTGAGCGTACTGAGCTGCGCGGCACTGAGTTCGCCGTCGGCGTCCAGGCGCCGCACGAGGTAGATGCTGTGGCGAAGGGCCTCCCGGAAGTCCCGGGAGAGGGAGAGCAGGCCGTCGTCCGGCAGCGGATTGTCACTCATACTTAGGGAGCCTAACAGTTAGGCGCCCTAAGAGTCAATGGCAGGCTGCTGGAGCAGGATCTTCATGCCCTCATGACTGGCCGTGAACCCCAGCTGCTCGTAGAAGCGGTGCGCCGACGTCCTTGATTTGTCCGTGGTGAGCTGCATCAGCGAACAGCCCCGGCGGCGCGCTTCCCCAAGCGCCCACTGCACCATGGCGGCGCCGACGCCCTGGCCCCGCAGTTCGCCGGCGACGCGCACGGCCTCAAGCTGGGCACGCCACGAACCGCGGCGGGCCAGGCCGGGCAGGAAGCTGAGCTGGAAGGTCGCCACCACGCGGGACCCGGCTCCGCCGGCCGGATCCAACTCCCCGACCAGCAGCAGGTGGGCCGGGTCGGCGTCGATCGCCGCAAACGCCGCCTCATACGGCGCCGGATCCGTCGGGTCCTCACGCGAGGAGCCCAACTGGTCGTCGGCGAGCAGCCGAAGAATAGCGGGCAGGTCCGCCCGGGCTGCGGGACGCAACCGGAACATCCCGGCGTCGACGCCGATTGCTAGCAGGACTGTCGGGTCGGCTGAATTCGGAGGCACCCGCCCAGCTTGCCATGACGCAAGGGTGACACGTTCGAGAAGGCAGCCAGGTCCCCGAGCCTGTACCTTAGAAAGGCTGATTTGTAACCGCCGTCACCAATACGGCGGACCACACTAAGGATTGTTGACATGCCCGAACAGACAACCGCGGAGCAGAGAACTGCCTCCAGCCGCGACACCGAGCCCCACCTTGCACGCTCGCTGAGCAACCGGCACATCCAGCTCCTGGCCATCGGCGGCGCCATTGGCACCGGCCTCTTCATGGGCTCCGGCAAGACCATCTCCGTCGCCGGACCGTCCGTGATCTTCGTGTACATGATCATCGGCTTCATGCTGTTCTTCGTGATGCGCGCCATGGGCCAGCTGCTGCTGTCCAACTTGAGCTACAAGTCCTTCAGCGACTTCGCCGGCGACCTGTTGGGCCCCTGGGCGGGCTTCTTCACCGGCTGGACCTACTGGTTCTGCTGGGTGGTCACCGGCGTGGCCGACGTGATAGCGATTGCCGGCTACGCCGAGCAGCTCTGGCCCGGGGTCCAGCTGTGGGTCCCCGGGATCGCCACCATCATCATCCTGCTACTGCTGAACCTGCCGACCGTGAAGGCCTTCGGCGAGACGGAGTTCTGGTTCGCCCTCATCAAGATCGTGGCCATCGTGGCACTGATCGCGGTTGGCCTGGTCATGATCTTCACCGGCTTCCAGTCCAACGCCGGCACCGCGGGCTTCAGTAACCTGTGGAGCCACGGAGGCCTGTTCCCCAAGGAATTCATGGGCTTCGTGGCCGGCTTCCAGATCGCCGTGTTTGCGTTCGTGGGCATCGAGCTGGTGGGGACCGCCGCGGCCGAGACCAAGAACCCGGAGCACAACCTGCCCCGCGCCATCAACGCCATCCCGCTGCGTGTCATGCTCTTCTACGTGGGCGCGCTCATCATCCTGATGTCCGTCACGCCGTGGACCGGCTTCAAGGCCGGCGAGAGCCCGTTCATCGCCATGTTCTCTCTCGCCGGCCTCGGTATGGCCGCCACGGTGGTGAACCTGGTGGTGCTGACCTCCGCGATGTCCTCGGCCAACTCCGGCATCTACTCCACCTCCCGGATGGTCTACGGCCTGGCCAACGACGGCGATGCCCCCAAGCTGTTCGGCCGCCTCTCCAGCCGCAAGGTCCCGCAGAACGCCCTGTTCCTGTCCTGCGTGCTGCTGCTCGCCGGTGTTGCGCTGCTGTACGCGGGCAAGGACGTGGGCGTGGCCTTCGATATGGTCACCACTGTGTCCGCCGTCTGTTTCATGTTTGTCTGGAGCATCATCCTGGCCAGCTACCTGGTGTTCCGGAAACGCCGGCCGGAGCTGCACGCGGCGTCGACATTCAAGATGCCCGGCGGCATTCCGATGGTGTGGGTGGTGTTCGCCTTCTTCGCGTTCCTCATCTGGGCGCTGACCACCCAGCCGGACACCTTCGTGGCCCTGCTGGTCACGCCGCTCTGGTTCGCCGTCCTGGGCGCCGCGTTCGCCGTCGTCCGCCGCTCGCCGCTGCACCAGGCGCGGGTGGCCGACTGGAAGGCGATGTCCGACGCCGAGACCGCCACGGCCAGTCGCGTCTGACGCTCCCGCAGCTCCTGCACGTCCGGGGCCGACGCTCCCGCAGCTCCTGCACGTCCGGGGCCGACGCTCCCGCAGATTCGCGGCTTTAAGGATGGGCCCTCCCTCACATCATGTGAGGGAGGGCCCATCGTTTTCCGGCCAAAGGTGAGGGAGCGTCGGCCGGAATGGTGCAGCAGGTGCGGGAGCGTCCGGCTAGACGGCGGCCTTGGCTTCCTCGACGAGGGCGCAGACGGCCGGGAAGAGCGGGTGCTCCGCCTCCAGGCCGGTGATCTTCGTCGTGGCGTCCTCCGGAGTGGAGGAGTTCAGGATCTGCGCCAGCTCCACGGCCTCGGCGTCGGCCGGGTCGTTGAAGCGCAGCGCGGCGGCGATCGCGCCAAGCAGCGCCTCGGGAACGATCCCGCGTTCGGCCAGCTCCGCCGCGGGTCCGATGAAGCGTTCGTGCCGGCTGAGTTTCCGCAGCGGTGCCCGCCCCACCCGGTTCACGGTGTCCGGAAGGTGCGGGTTGGAGAACCGGCCAAGGATCTTCTGCACGTAGGCTTCCTGTTCCTCGCGGTTGAAGCCGTGCTTGGCCACCAGCAGTTCCTTGGTCTCGTCCAGCACGGCGCGCACGTCCGCGGCGACGTCCTGGTCCGCCATGGCCTCGGAAATCTTGGCGAGCCCGGCCTCGAAACCAAAGTACGCGGCCGAGGCGTGCCCGGTGTTCACGGTGAACAGCTTCCGCTCGATGTACGGGGCCAGGTCGTCCACGAAGGTCGCTCCAGGGATGACCGGTTCCTTGCCCGCGAACGGCGTCCGGTCGATGACCCACTCGTAGAACGTCTCCACCGTGACGTCCAGGCCCTGCCCGGCCTCCTGGTTGGGCACAATCCGGTCCACCGCCGTGTTGGCGAACACGGCGGCGTCGTCCAGGGAGCCGGCGGCCGGATCCCATTGGGCAGCAATTTCGGACTTCAGGATGTCGGTCGCGTTGATGGCGTTCTCGCAGGCCATCACCTGCAGCGGCGCCAGCCCCGCCGCGCGGGCCGCAATACCCTTGGCGATCACGGGCGCCACGAACTTGAGGATGTGCGGGCCCACCGCGGTGGTGACGATGTCCGCCGTCGCGATTTCCGCGACGACGTCGGCTTCCTGGGTGCCGGAGTTCAGCGCGCGGAAGTTGTCCACCGTCCGCACGGCGGGGCTGTCCCCCACCTCGTGGACCTGGTAGCTGTCCGCCGCAGCGAGCTGGGCGATGAGGGCGTCCGCGACATCCGCGAACACCACCTCATACCCGGCATCGTGCAGCAGCAGCCCGACGAATCCGCGGCCGATGTTTCCGGCTCCGAAATGAACAGCCTTCACTAGGAATTAACCTTTCCGAACAGGTCGAGCACTTCATCGACGGTGGTGGCCGCCTCCAGCTGCGCGACCTGTGCCTTGTTGGTGAAGACCTTGGCGATCGAGGACAGGATCTGCAGGTGTTCGTTGTTGATGCCGGCGACGCCGACGACGAACTTGACCTCTTTGCCGTTCCAGTCGATGCCGTTCGGGTAGCGGATCACCGACACCGCGGACTTCATGATGTGGTCCTTGGCGGCGTTGGTGCCGTGCGGGATCGCGAGGTAGCTGCCCATGTAGGTGGAGACGGATTCCTCGCGCTCGTGCATCGCGTCCAGGTAGCCGGCGTCGACGGCGCCGCGCTCCAGCAGCAGCCGCCCCGCCTCGTCGATCGCGGCGTCACGGGTGGTTGCCGTGCCGCTGAGGACCACACTGTCGGCCACGAGGATCCCGGACGGGCCGGACCCGGTGCCGGCGTCCGGCGCCGCCTCGGCGTCCGAAGCGACGGCCGCGCCCGCGGCCTCTCCAGCCCCCGCGTCCATGGCACCGGAGGCGTCAACCGGCGCGTTGCTGGTCCGGACCAGTTCCACGATCTCGTCGTACCGCGGCGAGTTCATGAAGTTGTCCACCGAGACGTGGACCGCACTGGACGTCGCGGGCTTGGCCCGTTCGGTCAGGTCCTGGTGCGTGATGACGACGTCGTAGGTGTCGCTCAGGTTCGCGATCGCGGAGTTGGTGACCTTGACGTCCGGGTAGCCGGCAGCCTTGATCTTGTTCCGCAGCACCGAGGCGCCCATGGCACTCGAGCCCATGCCGGCGTCGCACGCGAAGACAATGCTCTTGACCGGACCGGCCAGCACCGCGACGCCGCCGGCACCGGCTCCGGCACCCACGAGGGCGGAAGAAACGGAGCTCTTCTTGCCCTTCATGGTTTCCATCCGGGTGGTGGCGGCGCCGAGCTCATCGCCCTCGACGTCCTTGCTGGACTTGAGGATCACGGAGGCGATCAGGAAGGACACCGTGGCGGCCAGCAGCACGGACAGGGCCACGCCGAAATAGCTGTCCGGCGGAGTCGCAGCGAAGACCGCTAGGATGCTGCCCGGGGCGGCCGGGGAGCGCAGGCCCGCGCCGGTCAGGACGAGGGTGAAGATACCCGTCATGCCGCCGCCGATCGCGGCGAGGATGATGATCGGCTTCATCAGCACGTACGGGAAGTAGATTTCGTGGATGCCGCCGACGAACTGGATCAGCGCTGCACCGGGGGCCGAGGCCTTGGCCATGCCCTTGCCGAAGACCATGTAGGCGAGCAGGATGCCCACGCCCGGGCCAGGGTTGGCCTCAAGCAGGAACAGGATGGACTTGCCCTGGGCGAGCGCCTGTTCGGTGCCCAGCGGGGTCAGTATCCCGTGGTTCACGGCGTTGTTCAGGAACAATACCTTCGCGGGCTCGATGAAAATGCTCGTGAACGGAAGCAGTCCGTTGTTGACCAGGAATTCGACGACGGCGCTGGCGCCGGTGCTGAAAGCTTTCACCACCGGACCGATCACCAGCATGCCGAAGATGGCCATGCCAGCGGAGACGATGCCCGCGGTGAAGTTGTCGATCAGCATCTCAAAGCCGGGCTTGACCTTGTTTTCCCAGAGGCTTTCGATCTTCTCCATGATCCACGCCGTCAGCGGCCCCATGATCATGGCACCGATGAACATCGGGATGTCCGTTCCGACGATCACGCCCATCGTGGCGACGGCGCCGACCACGCCGCCACGCACACCGTAAACCATGCGCCCGCCGGTGTAGCCGATCAGGAGCGGCAGCAGGTAGGTGATCATCGGACCGACCAGCTTGGCCAGTTCCTCGTTCGGGGTGAAGCCCGCCGGGATGAAGAAGGCGGTAATGATGCCCCAGGCGATGAAGGCCCCGATGTTGGGCATGATCATGCCGGACAGGAAGGTGCCAAATTTCTGGACGCCGACCCGAACGCTGGTCCGGGGTTTTGCAACTGTCTCTGTTGCCATGTGATTTCCTAACCGTGATTCCTGCTGCACCGCAGGATTGTCCGATATTTTCGACGAGCTAGCTGGTGGAACTGATGGAGATCCGGTGAAGCCATTCGAGAAAGAGCTTGAGTTCAGAGCTGGACAGCTGGTCCGAGTGTGAGGCCTGCAGCGCCGCATTCAAGGCGATAGCCGCCACCACGACCGGGGATTTCCCGGAGTCCTCCGGCCCGGCTTCCCGGGCCTGCTCGGTGGCGACGGCAAAAATCATCGCGTCACGGGTCATGGCGGAGAGCTCAAGGTTGCGCTCCGGCGCCTTCTCCGTGATGAGCATGAGGGTCACGCCCACGTTGGCGGCCAGGATGCTCCGCGCCGCTTCCCTGGGCGGGACACTGAGCTGGCCGGCGACGGCGGCCTTGTTCAGCATCTCCTCCATGAGCGCCTCGGCGTCGGCGACGACGGCGGGACGGCTCTCGGGCCGGATATTGCCGAACATCACGAGGTACAGTTCCGGCTGTTTGAGCCCGAACTGTACGTGCTGGTCCCACATCCGCCGGATATCCTCCAACGGCTGCCCGGACGGCGCAATGTCGCGTTCGCCGGCCACGTATTCCTCGAAGCCGGCCGCCACGACGGCGTCGAACAGCCCTTCCTTGTCACCGAAGTGGTGGTAGAGGGTGGGGGCGGTGACGCCCGCCAGCTGCGTGATTTGGCGTGTGGAGACCGCCGCTCCCCCGGATTTGGCCAGCAATCCGGCCGCTGCACGCAGCAGCCGGATTTTGGGTGGCAACTGGCCATCGATACTCATAGCCGCTACCCTAGCACCTATAGCAACGCTATATGAAGTGCATCACATACACTTTTTTCAGGTGCCGCACATTGCCGGTTGACGTAGCGGACAGCCGCAGGAAATCTAGGATCTAGGCGTTCAGTGGCGGCACCTGAACTGACTTACTGGCTCACGGCAGAGAATGAGGACTTTCAGTGCAGAACTTCCAAGGAGTAGGCGTCAGCCCCGGCCGGATCATCGGCACCATCCGCCAGATGCCGAAACCGGTCAGTGAGCCTGCGGCGGGCGAGCAGCTGCCGGCCGGCGTTTCCGCCGAGGAGGCGACGGCGGCGCTGAAGGCGGCGGCGAAGGCTGTGCACGATGAGCTCAAGGCCCGGTCCGAGACGGTCAGCGGCGACGGCAAGGCGGTGCTGGAAGCCACGGCGCTGATGGCCACGGACACCATGCTGCTGAAGTCCGCCGCGAAATTGATCGGCCGTGGCACCTCCAACCAGCGCGCCATCTGGGAAGCCGGCGCCTCCGTCTCGGAAATGCTGCACAACCTCGGCGGCTACATGGCAGAGCGCGCCACCGACGTGCTGGACGTGCGGGCCCGGATCGTGGCCGAGCTGCGCGGTGTGCCCGCCCCGGGCATCCCCTCCTCCACCAGCCCGTTCATCCTGATTGCCGAGGACCTGGCCCCGGCGGACACCGCGACGCTCGATCCGGAGAAGGTGCTGGCACTGCTCACTGCCGGCGGCGGACCGCAGTCCCACACCGCGATCATCGCCCGCTCCCTCGGCCTGCCCGCCGTCGTCGCCGCAGCCGGCGTCGACGCCTTGCCGGACGGCACGGAGGTCTATGTCGACGGCGCGGCCGGCACCATCACGGCGGAGCCCGACGAGACCCAGCGCGCCGCCGCGGAGCACTGGGCCGCCACCGCGTCGCTGCTGGCGGACTTTGACGGCAACGGCGCGACGGCGGACGGCCACCTGGTGCCGCTGCTGGCCAACGTCGGCGGCGCGAAGGACGCGGTGGCCGCGGCCGGGCTCAACGCCCAGGGCGTCGGCCTGTTCCGGACCGAGTTCTGCTTCCTCGAGCGCGACACCGAACCCTCCGTGGAGGAGCAGGCCGCCGCCTATAAGGGCGTCTTTGACGCCTTCCCCGGCAAGAAGGTGGTGCTCCGGACCCTGGACGCCGGGGCGGACAAGCCGCTGCCGTTCCTGACCGACGCCACCGAGCCGAACCCGGCCCTCGGGGTCCGCGGCTACCGGACCGACTTCACCACGCCGGGGGTGCTGGAACGCCAGCTGCAGGCGATCGCCCTGGCGGAACATGAGTCCGAGGCGGACGTCTGGGTGATGGCGCCGATGATCTCGACGGCGGAGGAGGCCGCCCGGTTCGCGTCCCTCTGCGCCGCGGCGGGGATCAAGACCCCCGGTGTCATGGTGGAAGTTCCGTCCGCCGCACTCACGGCGGAGGCCATCCTCCGGGAGGTGTCCTTCGCGAGCCTGGGCACGAACGATCTCACCCAGTACGCCATGGCCGCCGACCGGCAGCTGGGCCCGCTGGCGGCGCTGAACACCCCGTGGCAGCCGGCCGTGCTGCGGCTCGTGGCCCTCACGGTGGAGGGTTCCGCCGCGGAAGGCCACGGCAAACCGGTCGGTGTGTGCGGCGAGGCTGCGGCGGATCCGGCCCTCGCCGTCGTGCTGACCGGACTGGGCGTCACCACCCTGTCCATGACCGCGCGGTCCATCGCTGCGGTGGCCGCGGTACTGAAGACCGTCACCCTCGCCGAGGCGCAGGAGCTCGCCAAGCTGGCCCTGTCCGCCCCGAGTGCCTCCGAGGCGCGCGCCTGGGTCCGGGCCAAGCTGCCGGTGCTGGAAGAACTGGGCCTGTAACCAGAGGGCGTGCCCCCACCCGGGGCGCTAGGATGCACTCCATGACACTGATAGCTCCCCGGGTAACGGCCGGACTCCCGGCCGAGGATGCACAAAAACTCCAGTACGCGCTCACCGGCAGCAACGACATCACTGTCTTTGTGGATGGCACCGTGCACCGCCTGCCGCCCGCGGCGAGGGACGCCGTCGTGGACCTGCTGGGCCGGTTCAGCCGGGGCGAATCAGTCACGGTCGGCAGCGTGGAGGAAATGCTCACCACCTCGAAGGCGGCAGAGTTGGCGGGCATCTCGCACACCTACCTGCGGAACATGACGGACCGGGGCGAGATCCCGGTCGAATACCGCGGCACGCACCGGCGGATCCGGCTGGCCGACATCATGGCCTGGCTGGAAACCCAGAAGAAGAAAACGGCCGCCGAAAATGTCTCCCCCGGGGCCGCCGGCGGCGGTGAAGATGACGGCGGCGCGGATGCTTCGTGACGTGCTTCGTGACGGCGTGATAAGGATCAAACAACGATCCCGGCCCAGCGCGGAAACGCGGAGGAGGCCGGGGTTACGCTTGAATTGTGGGTAAGTTCAGAGGGTGGCACATCCTGGCCGGCATCGCCGCCATGGTGCTCACAGGCATCCTCGGAACCGTGATGGGGCTGAACAACACGGCGGCCTTCATGGCCAGTTGCGTCGCGTTCGTGGCCGTAGCCCTGTGGACCGACAGCCGGCTATCGCGCCGCAGGCGGGACATAGCTCGGGAGACAGCGCAGGACGCGCCGCGCGAATCAGCGCAGGACGCACCGCGGGAGACGGCCATCCGGGACGACCCCTAGCCCTGGGGGCCCTGAATCCCCGCCTAGATCCTTGGCCGTTCGGCCCAGCGCCTAGCCTTCAGCGCCGCATGCAGTTCCAGCCGCACCATTCCCTTGAGCGGATCGACGCCCAGCACCTGCCGGATCCGGCCGAGCCGGTTGTAGATGCTGCTGCGGTGCAGATGCAGTTTGGCCGCCACTTCCTGGACCGAACTGTCGTTGTCGTAGAAAAGCTCCAGCACCGGCAGCAGTTCACCGTTGCGGTCGTGGTCCTCCAGCATCCGGAAGTACACCGAACCCGCGTCCGCCCAGGCTCCCGCCCCGCCGCCCGCCGAGGCCAGCAACTGGTAGAGACCGGTGGCGCGGCAGTCCACCAGCTCGCCGAGCTGGGGGTCCACGGCCGCGGCCTGCGCCGCCTGGCGGGACTGCCGGTACGCCTCGGCCAATTCCCGCGGCCGGGAGAAGCCCTCGGAGGTGCCCAGGATGATGCGTCGGACCGGGCGGCCGGCGCGCTTGGCCAGTTCCAGCTGGTAGTGGACCAGCACCTGGGCGTGGTCGGCCCGGCCGGTGGATTCCTTGAACAGCACCACCGCGTGGGTCTCGGTCCCGGCGCTGAACAGTGCCGCGTCCACGCCGATGGTCGCCTGCAGCGCGGCGGAACGGTGGATCAGCGTGGACGCGATCGGGTCGGAGCCCTCGGCCCAGCCGTCGGCGTCGAGCACGGTGACCAGCTGCCACGGCCCCCGGCCCTGCACTTCCTTCCAGCCCGCGACGGCGGCCACGGCGTTGGGTTCGCCGCGGCAGGCGGCGAGGAACTCCTGTTCGCGCCGGCGGCGGAACTCGGATTCGGCGGTGTTGGAATCCAGGAGCAGGGCGGAGAGCTCCTCCAATTCGCGCGCCACGTCCGGCAGCTGGGACAGGACGGTACCCGCGGTGGGTTCCTCGGCGTCGAGCTGCACCCAGAGGTAGCCCACCCGGAACCCGCGGACCAACAGCGGGACGCACACGCGTCCCAACATTCCCAGCTCCTCGTTGGCCGGCACGACGACGGGGCGCACCGCCGTCGCGATGCCGTGCGAGAGCTGCCAGGCGCTGACGTCCGCCGCAACGCGCTTGCTGAGCAGGAAGTTCACCCGGACCCGGTCCGCGTGGGACTGGTTGGAGCTGTAGGCGAGCAGGACGCCGTCAAGGTCTTCGAGCGAGAGCCCGCGGCCGAGCCTGAGGGCCACACGCTCCACGAGCTGCTCCACGTCCTGCTGCTGCATGCTGCAACACTACTGCCCCGCCGGCCGCGGCGACGAACAGTCCTGCAACGGACAGCAGGCGACACCTGACGTTTCCGCGCTCGACAATTGTCGCGCCGGACTTTTCTAAATCCCCGGAAACACGCGGGCGGGGCGGGTGTCCGGTTCGCCGCCCCTGTCGCCTGCCTCACAGCCGGATCTATTCTGGAATCACGACTTCCCCGCACACCCCGGCCCCTACGGCCGCCACTCCTGGAGCCAAAAATGATCATCGGTGTCCCCAAAGAGATCAAGAACAACGAATTCCGCGTCGCCATGACGGCCGCCGGCGTGCACGAATTCCGCCACCACGGCCACACCGTCCTGGTGGAGCGCGGCGCAGGCCTCGGCTCCGGAATTACGGATGAGGAATACGCCATTGCCGGTGCCGAGATCGTCGCCGAGGCCGACGACGTGTGGTCCCGCGCCGACATGGTCATGAAGGTCAAGGAGCCGGTCAAGGCCGAATACCACCGCTTCCGCAAGGGCCTGATCCTCTTCACCTACCTGCACCTCGCGGCCGAGCCGGAACTGACCCAGGAGCTCATCAACTCCGGCGTCACGGCCATTGCGTACGAGACCGTGCAGGAAGGCCGCACCCTGCCGCTGCTGGCCCCCATGTCCGAAGTGGCCGGCCGCCTGTCCGTCCAGGTCGGCGCCACCTCACTGATGGCTCCGGCCGGCGGCAAGGGTGTGCTGCTCGGCGGCGTCCCGGGCGTCCGCCCCGCCAAGGTCGTTGTCCTGGGCGCCGGCGTGGCCGGCACCAACGCCGCCGCCATGGCCCTGGGCCTCGGCGCCGACGTCACCATCCTGGACATCAACATCAACCGGCTGCGCGAACTCGACGCCCAGTACCAGGGCCGCCTGAAGACGGTTGCCTCCAACGCCTACGAGATCGAGAAGTCCGTGGTCGACGCCGACCTCGTGATCGGCTCCGTGCTGATCCCCGGCGCCAAGGCCCCGAAGCTGGTCACCAACGAACTTGTCTCCCGGATGAAGCCCGGCTCCGTGCTGGTGGACATTGCCGTGGACCAGGGCGGCTGCTTTGAGGACACGCACCCCACCACCCACCAGGAACCGACGTACAAGGTCCACAACACGATCTTCTATTGCGTCGCCAACATGCCCGGCGCCGTGCCGAACACCTCAACGTACGCCCTGACCAACGTCACGCTGCGCTACGCGGTATCGCTGGCCAACCTGGGCGTCAAGGCCGCGTTTGAGCGCGACGCCGCCCTCGCCGCCGGCCTCAACATTGCCGCCGGCCAGGTGGCCCACCGCTCGGTCTCCGAGGCACACAACCTGCCCCTCGTCGCCGACTGGCACGAGCTGGTCTCCGCGTAACTGGCTCTGCCGGGCTGCCGGATGTCTGTCGTCCAGCGTCGTTCGTTAACTGCTCTTACCGGCCAGCTCCCGAGTCTTTTCAATTAATTTGAGGACGTCGACGGCGTCGGCGGGATCCACCGGGAGCGGCAGGGCCGAGGACGTGCCACCGCCGGTGATCTTCTCCGCCAGGATGCGGTAGAACTCCGGGTACGCGCCGCGTTCGGTGGGCAGGCGGTCCAAGTGGCCGTCGCGGCCCAGCAGCCCGGCCCACTCCGGGTCCTCCACGCCGTAACTGGCATCCAGCGGGCTCCCGCCAGCTGCCATATAGGGCTCCTGCGGGTCGACGCCGTTCTTGGTGAAGCCGCCTTCGCTGCCCAGCAGGCGGAAGCGCGGCCCCTGCTGGGCGCAGAGCAGGTTCATCGAGAGGTGGCTCGTGACCCCGGAGTCGTGCCGCAGGGCCACAAACGCGTCGTCGTCCGCCGGCTCGCCCTCCCGGCGGGCCGCCAGTTCGGCATGGACCACGGTGGCGGGGCCGAAAAGTTGCAGCGCCTGGTCCAACAGATGGGTGCCGAGGTCGAACAGCACCCCGCCGCCGTCGTCGGGGGTGGCCGCCGCCTTCCACGCTTTCGTGACCTTCGGCGCCCAGCGCTCAAAGCGTGATTCGAACCGCGTGACAGCTCCCAGGGCCCCGCTGTCCAGCAGGGCCCGGAGGGTCAGGAAGTCCCCGTCCCAGCGCCGGTTCTGGAACACGGTGAGGACCCGGCCCAGCCGCGCGGCGAGCTCGATCAGCTCCTGGCCCTCGGCGCTGCGTACCGTGAAGGGCTTGTCCACGACGACGTCGAGGCCCGCCTCCAGCGCGGCCTTGGCGAGCCGGTAGTGGGTGGCCGGCGGGGTTCCCAGCACCAGCAGGTCCAGTCCACCGGCGAGCTCCAGGACGGCGTCCGGGGTGTCGACGATCCTGGCCGACGGATAGCCTGCGGCAGCGGCCGACTTCCTGCCGGCGTCGGAGGTGGCCACGACGTCAAGGGAAAAGGCCGGGTTGGCGGCGATCAGCGGCGCGTGGAACACGCTGCCGGAGAGGCCGAAGCCGGCGATGGCGGTGCGGAGGGGCGGGGAGGAAGGTGCCATGGCCTCCACGTTACCCGCCGACGCGACGCTCCCTCAGGTCCGGCAACAATTCAGGCGACCCTCCCCCACAGAGTGAGGGAGGGTCGCCTGGATTGCTGCCCTAGGTGAGGGAGCGTCGGAAGGGAAGGCTTACTTCTTTTCCCAACCGATGGTGGTCCAGTCCGGAACCTGGGACAGGCTCTTGAACAGGGAGGGGCCGTAGTTGGCCAGGCCGGTGCGCGCGAAGGAGATCTGCGGACCGTTCATCACGACGCCCATGGAGAAGTACTTGGCCATGTGCTCCTTCTCTACCTCCATCGCTGCCTTGTTGCGCTCGGCGTTGTCGGCGATGGTGGAGAGCTTCTTGATCTTGGCGTCCAGCTCGGCGTCGCCGAGCTCGTTCTCGTTGGTCTTGGAGTCATAGAACTGCTTGACGGCATCGGTGGCATCGGGTCCGACGGTGTAACCGGAGACGCTCAGGTAGAAGTCGCGGCTGCCCAGGACCTTGCCGAAGTCGGCGGAACCACGCTGGTCGATGCCGACGTCCATGCCGCCGGCCTGAAGCTGCTTCTGCAGGGTCTGCGCGAAGGCCAGGGTGGTGGGATCGTCACCGAAGTTGCTGATCTTGAAGGAGGCCGGTTTGCCGTCCTTTTCCATGATGCCCGCCGCGTTCGGCTTGTAGCCCGCGTCGGTCAGGACCTTCTTGGCCGCATCCGGGCCGGTCTCGGTGACGGGGTAGTTGTCCTGGTAGTACTTGGAGAACGGCAGCAGCATCATCGAACCTGAGCTTTCCTCTTCCCAGTTCAGGCCGTTGAAGCGGACCTTGCGCAGGGCCTCGCGGTCCACGGCGGTGAAGATCGCCTTGCGGATGGCGACGTCCGTCATCGGCGCCTTCTGGGCGTTGATGTTCAGACCGCCCGCGAACAGGCGCTGGCCGCGGCGGACCTCGGCGTCCTTGGTGCCGTCGAGCTGCTTGTAGAGGGAAATGGTGTTGGCGGAAACGCCGTCGATTTCACCGTTCTTGAACGCGGCGATCTGGGCGCTGGTCTCCAGCTGGCGGAAGACCACGCTCTCGAGAACCGGCTTGGTCCCCCACCACTTATCGTTGGGAACCATGGTGACCGTCTTGGCGGCGGAGTCGTACTTGTCCACCTTAAACGGGCCGGCCATCCACTCCGGGTGCATTTCACCGGTGAAGCCGGTGTTGAAGATCTCCGGGGTGTTGACCGAGGGGTGGATGAGGCCGGTGAAGAGGGAGTCCAGCGGGTAGACCGGCTGGGTGGTGGTGACCACGACTTCCTTGTCGTTGGCGCCGGCCTTGACAGAGTCGACGAACTCGTAGGCACCGGACGTGACGACGTCAATGTCCTTGTTCTTGCCGTTGAGCATCTTCCAGGTGTTCTCGAACGTCTTCACGTCGATCGGAGTGCCGTCGTTGAAGGTGGCCTTGTCGTTCACCTTGATGGTGATGGTCTGCTTGCCGTCCTTGACCTCGCTCTTGACGTCTTCGCAGAAGTCCTTGTTCGGCGAGGCGGTGCCGTCGAAGTCGAAGTTCCAGCAGCCCCAGGTGCCGGCCCCGTCGATCGGCCGGTGCAGGGCCGTG
This sequence comes from Arthrobacter sp. SD1074B, assembly GCF_056780195.1. Classification (NCBI taxonomy): domain Bacteria; kingdom Bacillati; phylum Actinomycetota; class Actinomycetes; order Micrococcales; family Micrococcaceae; genus Arthrobacter; species Arthrobacter sp. SD1074B. The sequence continues at coordinate 3,815,438 of NZ_JBRAZT010000001.1, forward strand.
TTGTCTGCGCTGTTGCCCGTGTTCGAGAAACCATTGAAATCCGGCCCGATGTTGCCCAGCGGCAGGGTGACCTTGCCGCCCGGCTGCAGGTCCTTGGCGTCCTTGGCGTTGATGCTGATGAGCTTGGCCAGGTCGCTGCCCGAGTCCTGGGCCTTTGCGGCTTCGGGGCCCTTGGCTGCACCTCCGCCGCCGCAGGCGGTCAGCGCAAGCGCTGCCACGACAGCGGAAACGCCGCCGATCTTGGTCAGATTTTTCATTTTTCCCTCATTTTCTTCTGTTGCAGTGCTGCGTCTGACGGGTAAGTCAGGTGGTTTCGTGGACAACGAGCATGTCCGCGTCCAGTTCGCCGTCCGGGTAGAAACAGGCGAATTGCTGGTCTGTGGGGGCCACCGGCGCATCGCCGGCCGGGCGGCCCGATTGGCGTGCCGCTGCTGTTTCCAGCGGCGGCTCCAGGGTCAGGCACTTCTCCTGCTTGGCGGCAGGGAGCGCGGCGAAGACGGGGCAGCGGGTGGCGAAGTTGCAGCCCTTGGGCGCATCCAGCGGCGACGGCAGGTCGCCCTGCAGGATGATGCGTTCCCGCGTGCGCTCCAACTGCGGGTCCGGCACCGGGATCGCCGAGAGCAGCGCCCGGGTGTACGGATGGCGCGGATTGTCGAAGACGTTATCGACATTCCCGATTTCCACGATCTTGCCCAGATACATCACGGCCACCCGGTTGGAGATGTGGCGCACCACGGAGAGGTCGTGGGCCACCATCAGGTAGCTGAGTCCGAGTTCGGCCCGGAGCTTGTCCAGCAGGTTGATGACCCCCGCCTGGACGGAGACGTCCAGCGCGGAGACCGGCTCGTCCAGGACCACGAGTTTGGGGTTCACCGCCAGGGCGCGGGCGATGCCGATGCGCTGCCGCTGGCCTCCCGAGAACTGGTTCGGGAAGCGGTTGACGTGGTCCGGCTGCAGGCCCACGAGTTCCATCAACTCCATGATCCGCTTGCGGATGGCAGGCTTGGCCATCCCGGAGTTCTCCAGCGGCTCGGCCAGCACCTCAAAGACGGTGAAGCGCGGATCCAGCGCGCCGGTGGGGTCCTGGAAGACCATCTGGAGTTCCTTGCGCATGGCCGACTTGGTCTTGGCGTCCGAGGCGGCCTTGTTACTTAGCCCCCCGATAGTGACCTCGCCGTCCTGGTCCCGGTGGAATTCCATGATTTCCAGCAGCGTTGTGGTCTTGCCGCAGCCGGACTCCCCCACAATCGAGAAGCATTCGCCCTCGCGGATATCGAAGCTCAGGCCGTCCACGGCCTTGACTGTGCCGATCCGGCGCTTGATCAGTGCACCCTTCATCAGCGGGAAGTGCTTCTTGACGTCCTTGAGTTCAAGGACGGCCTTGCGGTCGGCGCGCGGCACCGCGTCGAAGCGGGAGACCGGCACTGCCGGTGCCCGGAAGACCTCACGGACGTCTACTTCGAAGCCCAGGGAGTCCGTCTTAATGCAGGCTGCCCGGTGCGGCAGCCCGCCATCCGGGTTGTCCCCGCCTACGGGCCAGAGCTCGGGCTCGCCCTTGAAGCAGGGGTCGCTGGCCAGCGGGCAGCGGGGCGCGAAGGAGCAGCCGGTGGGAGTGTGGATGAGGTTTGGCGGAATGCCCTCGATCGGCACCAGCGAAGTCTTTTCGGCCACGTCCACCCGTGGCACGGCGCCCAGCAGGCCCATGGTGTACGGCATCCGCGGGTTGTAGTAGATGTCATCAACGCTGCCCGTTTCTACCGGCTTGCCCGCGTACATCACCATGATGTCGTCCGCCATGCCGGCCACCACGCCCAGGTCGTGGGTGATCATCACGACGGCGGCGCCGGTTTCCTCCTGCGCGGTGTGAAGCACCTCGAGCACCTGCGCCTGGATGGTGACGTCGAGCGCCGTCGTCGGCTCATCCGCGATCAGCACGCGGGGGTTGTTGGCGATGGCGATGGCGATCATCACGCGCTGTCGCATTCCGCCGGAGAATTCGTGCGGGAAGGCCTTCAGCCGGTCCTTGGGGCTCGGGATGCCCACCATGCCAAGGAGTTCGACGGCACGGGCTTCCTTGGCCTGCTTGCTCATGGTCGGGTTGTGCACCGTGAGGGCTTCGATGATTTGGGCGCCCACGGTGTACACCGGGGTCAGCGAGGACAGCGGGTCCTGGAAGACCATCGCCATATCGTTGCCGCGGAACTGGCACATGGCCTTGTCGCTGAGTCCCAGCAGTTCGGTGCCCTTGAGCCGGACCGAACCTGTGACCTCGGCTGTCTCCGGCAGCAGGCCCATGATGGCCATGGACGTGACGGATTTGCCCGAGCCGGACTCACCGACGATGCCGAGGGTCTTGCCGGGCATCAGGTCGAAGTCGATGCCGCGGACCGCGTGAACCACGCCGTTCTCGGTGTTGAAGCGGACGTTGAGGTCGCGGACGGAGAGCACGGCACCCGCCGGGGCATCATCGGGGGCGTGCAGCCCGGCGACGTGCAGCCGCTCGGCGGTGCTCGGGTCGGTGGCGGTGGTGTCGCTGCTCATGAGGTCTTCTTCTTCTTTTTGGCGCTGCCAATGGAGCTGGAGCTGGGGTCGAACGCGTCGCGCAGGCCGTCGTTCATCATGGCGAGCGAACCGGTCAGCAGGAACATCACGGTCAGCGGCACCCAGAACATCCAGGGGAAGGTGGAGACCTGGGAAGTGGCCTGGCCGATCAGCACGCCCAGGCTCACGTCCGGGACCTTGATGCCGATGCCGATGAAGGAGAAAGCGACCTCGGCGAGGATGGCACCGGTAACGCCCCGGGTGATGTCGAGGACCAGCAGCGAACCGATGTTCGGCACCAGGTGGCGCCAGACGATGCGCCGGGGCGGGATCCCCATGTACTGGGCCGCCTTCACGAAGTCGCGCTGCATCAGGGACATGGAAAGCGAACGGATGAGCCGGGCTGTTCCCATCCAGCTGAAAACGAGCAGGACGATGATCAACAGCAGCCAGCTGGGGAGGTTCTTTTTCAGCCCGTCACCTCCGCCGCTGGTGGCTACCGCCACGACCAGGAGGGCCGGCATCATGATCAAGGCTTCCAGGATGAAGAGCATGACCTTGTCGACCTTGCCGCCGAAGTAGGCCATGGTGCAGCCGTACACTGCCGCAATCAGCACAGAGACGAGCCCGACGACCAAGCCGATCAGGATCGAGACGCGGGTTCCTTCCACGGTCAGGGCGTACAGGTCGATGCCTGCCTGCGAGGTGCCGAGCAGGTGCTCTGCAGAGGGGCCCATGCCGATGTTGAAGGAGTCAATCGTTTCCTTGTCCCAGCTGGAGAAGGCCCCGCCGATCAGGGAAAACAACGTCAGCAGCACGAAGACAGTGAGGCCGACGACGGCGGTCTTGTTGCGCAGGAAGCGTCGCAGGATGATCCTCGACTTGGCGATGACGACGTCGTTGTTCTCGATCTTCGCCTCTTCCGCGACGGCTGCCGGGTCGATGGCATTCAGGTTCGTCATGGCTATTGCACCCGCACTCTCGGGTCGACAAGGGTGGTGGCGAAGTCGGCCAGGATCGCCCCGATCGCGAAGATCACGGATCCGTAGGCGAGCGTCGCCGTCGCGGCGTTGACATCCTGCAGGGCAATCGCATCGATGCTCCAGGAGCCGACGCCGTGCCAGGCGAAGATCTTTTCCGCAAAAAAGCCGCCGGCGAAGATTGCCGGGATGGTGAAGGCGATGCTTTGCGCCACCGGGATGAAGGAGACACGCAGGGCGTGTCGTGTGATGGCCTGGTTGCGGGTGAGGCCCTTGGCCCGGGCGGTGCGGACGAAGTCGGCGTTGACGTTGTCCAGCAGGTACTGCCGCTGGGCAATCTGGTAGGCCCCCCAGCCCACGATGGTGATCGCGAAGGTCGGCACGGCGTAGTGCGCCAGCATGTCCAGGAACTGGACCCAGCCGTCACCGTCCAGCCCGGGAGTCGAGATCCCGGTGACGAACAGGATGCGGTCGCCGACGGTTTCGTTGACGTTGATGGCGCCGAGCTGGACCAGGAAGTAGGCGATCGGCGCCGGCACGATGTACACGAGATAGCTGTACGAGGTGATGGCCCGGTCGGAGAACTTGTACTGCCGGGCCGCGGTGTAGACGCCCAAGGCGACGCCGATGATCAGCGTCAGGATGATTGAAGCGAGGAACAGCCGGGTGGAGATCCAGACCCGGTCGCCGAACTCGGCGTTGATGAACGCGCCGTTGGGGCTCCGTCCCCAGTCCCAGCGCGTGACGATCCCGGTGAGCCAGTCGATATAGCGTTCCCAGGGGCTTAGCGCCGGATCCAGTCCCTTCAGCCGGAAGGAGTTGGCGATCTGTTCGGGTGTAGGGCGGGGGATCTTTTCCTGCTCCAGCAACGCCGGCTGCAGGCTGGTGACCGCCAGGAAGTACCCGGCACTGGTGGTCAGGAAGATCATGAACGCATACGTGACGGCACGTTTGGCAAGGTATCGGAGCATGGGACTAGTTCAGGATTGCCGTTGCCTGCGCGGTACCGGCCGCCGCCGGGCGGGCCATACCCGCCAGTCCGGGAGCTGGGTTGGTTTCAGCATTCACAGCATGGATCCTTCCGTTGTCCCCCGCGCGGCAGGGGGGTGTCCGCTGCCACGCCGGGATCTCGGCCAGCGGGTGTCTGGCCGCCCGCAGGCCTTCCGGCCAGCCCAGTAGGACTATGTTGCGGGTCACATTCCAGAGGAAACTACCACATAAAAATTGCGGGGAGGCGCGCGACAGGGGACGAAACGGTACGCGCACTACCAGATCGTTATGAATTACTCATTTGAATGGATTTGACTTGGCAGTCGCCGCTTTGGTCGGTTAGCCTACGCGCCGCGGACCACGCGCGTCGCCAGCTCCCGCCAGGACTCGACCAGCCGGTCCGGGGAGACGCCGTGGACCCGGACCGAATGCAGGATGCGCTCCGGTTCGAGCGTCCCGCTCAGGGCGCCCGCCATCAGCCAGGGATCCGCGGTGACCCCGGCCTGGCGCAGGAGCAGTTCCAGATGGCGGTGCCAGAGCACCGCGGCGGGAACATCGAACCGGTTGTAGGCGGACACGTCCGCGGCCCGGGCAAGCTCACCGTATTCCAGCACCCAGCCGATCCGCTCCGCGCCGAAGGCAATGAGCCGGTCAAGCGGCGGAGCGCCCGGCCCCAGCGGCGGCGGGCCGAACATAAAGCGGCCCTGGAACTGGGCCTCGGCGTCGCTAAGCAGGGTCATCATCAGTCCCGCGCGGCTACCGAACCGCCGGAAGACGGTTCCTTTGCCCACGCCCGCACGCCCCGCGAGGGTCGCCATGGTCAGGCCGTCGGCCCCGCACTCCTCGACCAGCTCGCGGGCGGCCCGGAGCAGCACCTCGCGGTTGCGGGCCGCGTCGCGGCGCTCGGACTCGGCGGCACGCCGGCCGGCGGGAAGGCCGGCTGATTCGCCACGCGGGCCGGCTGGCGGACCCGCGGGGTGGCCTGGGGGATGGCCAGCACTTCCGGGCGCGGCCCCCGCGGGGCGGATTGGGATGAGGCTCACAGCGCCCATTCTAGTACCGGGGAATAATAACCGGACCGCAGTCCGTTTTTATGGGTGAGGGCCTTCGCGCCTCCATGACCATTCAGCCGCCGGAGCCTCCGCGGCGTATACGAGGAGTCCACATGAGCACCAACACCGTTCTTACCCTGGTCGGCAGCCTGCGCGCCGGCTCAACCAACGCCCAGCTGGCCGAAGCCATCCAGCTCAACGCTCCCGAGCAGGTCGAGGTGGTCATCCACGACAGCCTCGGCAACATCCCGTTCTACAACGAGGACATCGACGTCGAAGGCCAGGTTCCCGCCGCCGCCGCCGCGCTGCGCGCCGCCGCCGCCGAGGCCGACACGCTGTTGCTGGTCACCCCGGAATACAACGGCACCGTTCCCGCGCCGCTCAAGAACGCCATCGACTGGCTGTCCCGCCCGTTCGGCGCCGGTGCCCTGAGCGGCAAGCCAACCGCCGTCGTCGGCACCGCATTCGGCCAGTACGGCGGCGTCTGGGCCCAGGACGAGGCCCGCAAGGCTGTAGGCATTGCCGGCGCCCAGGTGCTGGAGGACGTCAAGCTGGCCGTCCCCGGCTCGATGGTCCGCTTTGCGGAGATCCACCCGAAGGACGACGCCGAAATCGTCGAGCAGATTAAGGGCGTGTTCGACGCCCTGGCGGAAGGCCGCACCGCCGCGGCCTGATCCAGACCCCGGTCCGACACCCCCGGCAGCACACCAGCTGCCGGGGGTGTCCTGTGCCCGGCGGCTTTAGCCGTGGTTGTGAACAAAAGTTTTCCCTGTGACAACGCGGGCCTGTATCCTAGGACTGTGACCCACGAAACACTTGATGCCGCCGCAGAGCTCCTTCCGGCCGAGGCAATTGACGCAATCGAACGAGCGGCTACGTCCGCCCACCGCCACGAGAGGCTTTTCTCGGAGCGCGCAGCCAATATCAAGCAATCCGCCGTCCGGGATGTCTTCGACATTTCCCTGCGCCCGGGCCTCGTTTCCCTGGCCGGCGGCAGCCCCTACCTCCAGTCCCTTCCGCTGGAGCGGCTCGGCCAGTCCGCCGCAAAGATCATCGCCGAGCAGGGCATGACGGCGCTGCAGTACGGCGGCGGGCAAGGCACCGAGGAGCTCCGCGCGCAAGTCTGCGAGGTCATGGCAGCCGAAGGCATCCTCGACGCGAAGCCCGAGAACGTCGTCATCACGGCTGGCTCGCAGTCCGCGCAGGACGTCGCGACCAAGGTCTTCTGCAACCCGGGCGACGTCGTCCTCGTGGAGGATCCCACCTACGTAGGTGCGCTTAACACCTTCGAGGCCTACCAGGTCGAGGTGGGGACCGTCCCGATGGATGAGAACGGGATCATCCCGGACCTCCTCGAGGCCAAGATCGCCGCCCTGCAGACCGCGGGCAAGAGCATCAAGTTCCTCTACACGATTCCGAGCTTCAACAATCCCTCCGGCATCACCCTCGCCGCAGAACGCCGGCAGCAGGTCGTGGATATATGCCGCAATGCGAATATCCTTGTCCTCGAGGACAACCCGTACGGGCTGCTGCGGTTCGACGGCCAGCCGCTGACCCCATTGCGGGCCGGGAACCCGGACGACGTTATCTACATGGGGTCGTTCTCCAAGATCTTCGCCCCCGGCCTGCGGATCGGCTGGGCCCTGGTCCCGGCGCACCTGCAGCGCCGCTACTACCTCGCCTCGGAAGCCGTCACCCTGTGCCCGCCGACGCTCAACCAGATGCTGGTCTCCGCCTACCTGCGTGACTACGACTGGCGGGGCCAGATCGCCACCTACCGCGGGCTGTACCAGGAACGCTGCGAAGCCATGCTGGCCGCCCTGCAAACGTACATGCCGGAGGGGCTGAGCTGGACCCGGCCGGAGGGAGGCTTCTTCATCTGGGTGACACTGCCCGAGGGCGTGGATACCTACCCGCTGCTGCAGAAAGCCATCGACGCGGGCGTCGTGTTCATTCCCGGCGCAGCATTCACGCACTCGGACGAGCCCTCCAACAAGCTGCGGCTCGCCTTCAGCGCGGTGCCGCCGGACGCAATCGAGGAAGGCGTGCGCCGCCTGGCTCCGGTGCTGCGGGAAGCCATTGCGGCGTTGTAGCCTGAATCATTGCCGTGGATTGAAACGTGCCTGACCATACCCATGCTTGACCAGAGGAGTCTCTTATGACCGGAATCATCGTTGTCGGCGTCGATGGCAGTGAAACTGCCCTGAAGGCGGCCCACACGGCCCGTGATCTTGCGGTTTCCCTGGGCGCCACCCTGCACGTGGTCAGCGCTTTCGACAGCGACCGGACCGAGGTGTTCGGCAGCGGCAGCGACCGGTGGATCGTGTCCGACGCCGACGACGCCGAGAAGGTCGCCAAGGGCGTCGCTGAAAGCCTGCGCACGGCCGACATCAATGTCACGTACTCCGCCGCCCGGGGCAAGCCTGCGGAGGCGCTAATTCAGGAAGCGGAGCGCACCGGGGCGCAGATGATCGTGGTGGGGAACCGCAGGATGCGGGGCCTGGGGCGCGTTCTGGGGAGCGTTGCGAACAGCGTGGCCCACAACGCCCCCTGTGACGTCTACATCGCCAAGACCGACATCCCCGACTAGGAAGCACTCCGCAGGGGATACCCGGGAGCCGGCGCGCAGTGCCAGGGCAGACCGCCTAGGGCTGCGTCGCCGGCTCCGCCGTTCTAAGCATCCGGCGCAGGATCTTGCCGGAGGAGGACTTCGGTACGGCCTCGATGAACTCGACGCGCCGGATCTTTTTGAACGGCGCCACCCTCGCGGCGACGAAGTCCTCCACGGCGGCCGCGTCGAGCTGGTCGCCGTCCGCACCGGGTTGGCGCACCACAAAGGCCATCGGCACCTCCTGGCCATCGGCGTCGGCGGTCCCGATCACGGCTGCGTCCGCGATGCCGGGGTGGGTGAGCAGCAGCGCTTCGAGCTCGGCCGGTGCGATCTGGTACCCCTTGTACTTGATCAGCTCCTTGAGCCGGTCCACGATCGACACCACCCCGTCCGCCCGCACGGTGGCGATGTCCCCGGTGTGCAGGAAGCCGTCCGGGTCAAGGGTGTCCGCCGTCTCCTCGGGCCGGTTCAGGTACCCCAGCATCACATTGGGCCCCCGGCACAGCAGGTGCCCCGGCGCGCTGGTTCCCTCCGCAGGCACCTCAATCTCCTCCCCCGTGGCCGGATCCACCAGCCGGCAGTCCATATTGGGGACGGTGTAGCCCACCGAGCTGACCGGAACGTCTGTCGCATCCACCGGGATCAGATGCGAGACGGGACTCATTTCTGTCATGCCGTAGCCCTGGAGCACCCGGCAGCCCAGCCGCTCGCCCAGCCGCGCGCCCAGCTCGCCGTCCAGCGGCGCTGCGCCGGACAGCGTGGTGTGCACCGAGCTGAGGTCATAGTCGGCCACCAGCGGGTGCTTGGACAGCGCCACCGCCACCGGCGGGGCGATAAAGAGATAGCTGCACTTGTGGTCCTGGACCATCCGCAGGAATTCCGCGAGGTCGAACTTCGGGATGGTGACCAGGCATGCACGCTCCCGGAGGGCCAGGTTCAGCAGCACGGTCAGTCCGTAGATGTGGAAAAACGGCAGGAGTGCCAGCAACCGGTCGTCCGGCCGCACCTTGAGCAGCCCGCGCGACTGTTCCACGTTCGCCACGAGGTTGCGGTGGCTGAGCATCACGCCCTTGGGCCGCCCGGTGGTCCCCGAGGAGTACGGCAGCACGGCGACATGGGTGGCCGGATCGAAGCTGACCTCCGGGGTCGGGGCGCCGCTGCTGAGCAGATCCGCCAGCGAGGGGTGGCCCTCGGCACCGTCGAGCACCACCAGCCGCTCCGCGGGGATGCCCACCTGACCGGCCGCTTCCCGGGCGGCCGGCAGCAGCGCGGAGACCGTAAAGAGCCAACCGGCTCCGGCGTCGGTGAGCTGCTTCGCAATCTCGTTGGCCGTGTACAGCGAATTGACGGGCGTAACGGTGGCACCGGCCCGAAGCAGCCCGTGGAACACGACGGTGAACGCAGGGATGTTCGGGCAAAGGATGGCGGCGACGCCGTGGATGCCCAGCCCCTGCGCGGCAACGGCGCCAGCGAGGGCGTCGACCCGGTCGCGCAGCTCGCGGTAGCTGGTCTGCGCGCCGCTGGTGCCGTCGACGACGGCGACACGGTCCAGGTCCGCCTCCCGCAGACCGCCGAAAAGGTACTCGTAGAGGCTGACGTCGGGAATATCCACAGCAGGGAACGGGCTCGAGAACACGCAAAATCTCCTTTGATCGGCGTTCGCCGGCTCGCCGGCGGCTGGTGCCACTCTAATCCCGCCACGCAACTTCCGGACAGGGTTCGGGGCGAGTTGACCGCCGTCACCACTCTTCGTGGGCAGTCTCACCCCGCATCAGCCGGAACCTGCGCCGTACGCGGCGGTAAAATTGGGGGTGCCCCCGATGGTGCGGACAGTCCTATCCGCCCGCTTCCTCCGGAGACACCATGCCCACCCTTCAGCGCCGCCAGCTCGTCGGCCACGACATCCTGCTGGCCCGGCACGGCAACCACATCAGCACCATGCGGGTCGACCGTGCCGCCGGCCGGGTGGTCGCCTACCTCGACGACGGGTCCGTGGACAGCGCCCCGAACCTGATCTCCCCGACAGTGCGGATGCCCGCCACCGTCCGGAGCGTGCTGCGTGAGGACTGGAAATTCCTCGGCGCTGTCACTGCCGCCAGTTTCGGTTTCGCCGGCGTGGTTTTTGCCGCCGCCGTCGCCGTTGCCTCCGGGGGCAATGACCCGGCCATGAGCCAGTTGCTCGCCTCGTTCTCCGGCAGCTAGGCCTGACTCCGCTACCGCCGTCGGTGTTCCTGCCCGGTTCTTTGCCCGGTTCTTCGGCGGCGGCGTCCACGGGGCCCTAAGAACCGCGGCTTTCCGTCAGCGCACGTGGCTCCGGCCGGGAAGAACCGGGCGGGAACGTCAGCGGCCGGAGACCGGCTGCGTACGCACTCACCGGGGTCAGTCCAGCAGCAGCGCAGGCTCTTCCAGGATGGACGCGACGTCGGCCATGAACCGGGCCGAGAGGTCCCCGTCCACCACCCGGTGGTCGAAGGAGCCGCCCAGCGTGGTGATCCACCGCGGAATGACTTCACCGTCGAGCACCCAGGGCTTTTGCTTGATGGTGCCGAAGGCCACGATCGCGACTTCTCCCGGGTTGATGATGGGCGTGCCGGTGTCGATGCCCAAGGCGCCGATGTTGGTGACCGTGAGCGTTCCGCCTTGCATCTGCGCCGGCTGGGTCTTGCCCGCCCGGGCCGTGGTGGCCAGCTCGTTGAGTGCCAGCGCAAGTTCCTTGAGCGACAGGTCCTGGGCGTTCTTGATGTTTGGCACCATCAGGCCGCGGGGGGTCGCGGCCGCGATGCCGAGGTTCATGAAGTGCTTGACGTGGATCTCCGCCGCATCGCTGCCGTCTTCGGCATCCACCCAGCTCGCGTTGACGCTGGGGTTGCGGGCCGCGGCCCAGATCACAGCCTTGGCGAGAATCAGCAGCGGCGATACCTTGATGCCCTCGAAGTCGCGGGAGGCCTTGAGCCGCTTAACGAACTCCATGGTGCGGCTGGCGTCGACGTCCACGAAGATGCTCACATGCGGAGCCGCGAAGGCCGACTCGACCATGGCCCGGGCGGTGGCCTTGCGCACGCCCTTGACCGGGATGCGCTCGATCCGCTGTTCCTGGGGACGGCCGGTCTTGCCCCAGAACGAGTCCGCCTGGTCCAGCTCGGCGTCGCGCTGTGCCTGGTAGCTGACCAGGTCCTCGCGGGTCACCTCGCCGCGCGCGCCGGTGGGCACGACGTCGGCCAGGTCGATGCCGAGGTCGCGGGCAATCTTCCGGACCGGGGGCTTGGCCAGGACGCGGTTGACCAGGCCGGTGATCGCCCCGCCCAGCGTCGGGCGCTGGTCGATGGCCCCGGCAGCGGGCGCGCTCCGTTCGGCGTGGGAAACGGCGTCCGGGCTGATCCAGATGTCGTGCGCCTCGACGGCGGGAGCGGGGGCGGCCGCCGTGGCGGGAGCCGCCCGGACAGCCGGGGCTGCCGCCGACGGTGCGGCGATCCGGCGGCGGCGCTTGACGGCGTCGGCCTTGGGGCCGGAACCGACCAGCGGTCCGCCGGCCGGGCGCCCGGCCGGCTCTTCGGCGTCGGACACGTCCTGCTCCAGCTTTCCGTACATCGGCGCCTCGGGTGCGGGGGCTGCCGGAGCAGCGGGGGCGGTGGCGGGCACCGCCGGGGCGCCGGCCGGGGCAGCCGGCGCGGCGTCGGCGTCGGCGACACTGATGATCGGCGTCCCGACATCGACTGTCACGCCTTCCGGCACCAGCAGCGCGGTGACGGTGCCTGCGTACGGCGAGGGAAGCTCTACGAGGGACTTGGCGGTCTCGATTTCGCACAGCACATCGTTGACGGCGACGGTGTCACCGGCCTTGACCTTCCAGGACACGATTTCTGCCTCGGTCAGGCCCTCGCCCACGTCGGGAAGGTTGAACTTGTTCACGGTCATGGAGGTCCCCGTCAGTAGGCGAGGGCGCGTTCCAGCGCCTCAAGGATGCGGTCGATGTCCGGCAGGTAGTCTTCCTCCACCTTGGCCACCGGGTAGGGCATGTGGAAGCCGCCGACGCGGATGACCGGGGCTTCGAGTGAGTGGAAGGCCCGCTCACTGACGCGGGCGGCGATTTCGCCGCCGATGCCGCCGAACGTCGGCGCCTCGTGCGCCACGATCAGCCGGCCCGTCTTCCGCACCGAGGCTGTGACGGTGTCGAAGTCGATCGGCGAAATGGAACGCAGGTCGATCACCTCGACGCTGTGGCCGTCCTCGGCCGCAGCCGAGGCGGCGGCGAGGGCCACGGGGACCAGCGGGCCGTAGGCCACCACGGTGGCATCGGTACCGGCGCGCAGCACGTGGGCTTTGAACGGGTCCGCGGACTGGCCCGGGGAGTCAGTGTCGACGTCACCCTTGAGCCAGTAGCGCCGCTTCGGCTCGAAGACGATCACCGGGTCCAGGCAGTCGACGGCCTGCTGGATCATCCAGTAGGCGTCGTGCGGGTTGGACGGGGTGATGATGCGCAGTCCGGCGGTGTGGGCGAACAGCGCTTCCGGGGATTCGGAGTGGTGTTCGATCGAGCCGATGCCGCCGCCGTAGGGGATGCGGATGACGACCGGGACGGTGAGGTTGCCGTTGCTGCGCGAATGCATCTTCGCCAGCTGCGTGGTGATCTGGTTGAAGCCCGGAAAAACAAACCCGTCGAACTGGATCTCGCATACCGGCAGGTAGCCGCTGAGCGCCAGTCCGATCGCGGTACCGATGATGCCGGACTCAGCCAGCGGGGTGTCTACGACGCGGTCCGCGCCGAACTCGCCGATCAGGCCGTCGGTGACACGGTAGACGCCGCCCAGCGGCCCGATGTCCTCGCCCATCAGCAGGGTGCGGGGGTTGTTGGCCAGGGTCGCGCGGAGGCCTTCGTTGATGGCCTTGGCAATGGTCATGGTGGTCATTGGCGCACCGCCCCGTCTGAATCTGCCGCGTTGTCCGGCCCGGCTGAGTCCGCCTCATCGGCGAAACCTGCACTGTATTCCTCGAACCACGCCAGCTCTTCGGCCACCAGGGGGTGCGCCTCGGCGTAGGTGTTGGCGAAGGCCGTCCGGATATCCGGGCTGCCCAGGTCGTGGATCGTCCTGCGCACGTAGGACGCCAGTTCGTCGCCGTCGGCCTTGACCTGATCAAAGAAGGCGTCGTCGGCGAAGCCTTCGGCGCGGAGGTACTTCTCCAGCCGGTCCAGCGGATCCTTCGCCCGCCATTGCGCCTCTTCTTCCGAACCGCGGTACTTGGTCGGATCATCGGCGGTGGTGTGCGCGCCGACGCGGTAGGTGAAGGCCTCGATCAGCACCGGACTCTTGCCCTCGCGGGCGCGCTCGAGGGCCCACTCGGTGACGGCGTGCACGGCGATCACGTCGTTGCCGTCCACCCGGATGCCGGGGAAGCCGTAGCCCTTGGCGCGGTTGGAGAGCGGGATGCGGGTCTGGACGGCGGTGGGCACGGAGATGGCCCAGTGGTTGTTCTGGCAAAAGAACACCACGGGTGCGTTGTAGGAGGAGGCGAACACCATGGACTCGTGGACATCGCCCTCGGAGCTGGCGCCGTCACCGAAATAGACCATGACGGCGGCCTTGGGCTTCGGCGCGCCGGCCGCCGCCTCCCCGTCGGCGGCGCTGGCCGCGGCGAGCTTCTGGTCGCGCTGGATCCCCATGGCGTAGCCGACGGCGTGCGGCGTCTGGGCGGCGAGGACCAGGGTGTAGAGGTGGAAGTTGGTGTCCTTGGGGTTCCAGCCGCCGTTGGAAACACCGCGGAACTGGCGCAGCAGCTCGGCAAGGTCGACGTTGCGGGTCAGCGCGACGCCGTGCTCCCGGTAGGTGGGGAAGATGTAGTCCTGCGGCTGGCTCGCGCGGCCGGAGCCGATCTGCGCCGCTTCCTGGCCGGTTAGCGGAACCCAGAGGGCCAGCTGGCCCTGCCGCTGGAGGGCGGTTGCCTCGACGTCGAAGCGGCGTATTTTGGCCATGTCGGCGTAGAAGCCGCGGAGTTTTTCGGTGTCGAGTCGCGCGGCGTACTCGGAGAACACCGGATCGGTGCCCATCCTGCCGTCCGGACCCAGCAGCTGGACCATCGGGACATCCGGATCGCCCAGGACGGCCTCGGCCTGCGCCTCGAGCTGGTCATCCACTTCGGTTCCGTCGAACTCGGTAGCGGGCAGATGTGTGGCGCCCATACCGTCTCCTTGCCTGCCGCACCCGAATGCGCCGCAATCGCTGGGATATATGCCGGACCGGGCATGCATTCCTGGTCTGGCATATATGTTGGCTTACTCGTCCCCTACTTTATCCGCAGGCCGCTACCGGCGGGTTTCGTGTTAAGCGCTAGGAACGCTGCGGGGGTTTTGTATAGATCGCACACAAGTCGAGGAACCGGGTGTTGGCTTCGACTTCGCCGATACTGACCCGCACCCCCTCATTGCCGAAAGCACGGACGGACAGCGCCCGCTCCCCCGCCAGCGCAGCGAATTCCGCACTGTTGGCGCCCAGATTGAGCCAGACGAAGTTGCCCTGGGCGTCCGGGAAAAACCAGCCCAAATCGCGCAGCCCGGCCGTCACCCGCTCCCGTTCGTCGACCAGGCTTTGTACCCTTTCTACAACCTCGCCGTAGTGCTGGAGCGAGGTGACGGCCGCCGCCTCGGCGATCTGTGAAACCGAGAACGGCGTGGCGGTGACACGCAGGTGCTGCGTGAGGTCCGGCTGGGACACGCTGTACCCCACGCGCAGGCCGGCCAGCCCGTGTGCCTTGGAGAAGGTCCTCAGCACGACGACGTTGGGATACTTGCGGTACATTTCGATGCCGTCGACAGCATCCTCGGCCCGGACGAACTCCTGGTAGGCCTCGTCGATGACCACCACAATGTCCGACGGGACCCTCTTGAGGAACCGCTCGGTCTCCTCGGTGGTGAGGATGGGGCCGGTGGGGTTGTTCGGGGTGCACAGCAGGATCATCCGGGTCCGGGCCGTCACTGCTGCCGCCATCGCGTCCAGGTCATGCCGGCCGTCCGCCGTCAGCGGGATCCGCACACTCTCCGCGCCGGCGAGACCCACGCTGATGGGGTACGCCTCGAAGGAGCGCCACGCGTAGACGACCTCGTCGGCCTTGCCGTCGTCATTCTGGCCGGCGAAGGTGGCCAGCAACTGGTTGAGGGCGCCGAGGCTGCCGGCGCCGGTGACGATGTCCTCGGCCGGAACGTCCAGAAAGCCGGCGAGCGCCCCGCGCAGTTTGGTGCTCAGCGGGTCCGGGTAGCGGTTAAAGTCGGTCTGCGCGGCAATGGCCTGCTGCACTGCAGGAATCGGAGGCAGAGGGTTCTCGTTGGAGGACAGTTTGTAGCTCACGAGTCCGTCGACCGGCGCAGGCGGTTTGCCGGCGGCATAACGGGGAAGCTGGTCTACCACCGGCCGCGGGCGGATCCCGCCGGCCGGGTTGTCTGTTGAAGTCATGCCCCTTAGCCTACTTCGCCCTCCTGCCGGAACGTCAGGCAGTGTGACAGCATGGGGCCATGCGCTCACTCTTCGTGCGGGTCATCGTCAATGCACTCGCCCTATGGATTGCCAGCTGGATCCTGCCCGGGCTGGATATCTCCACCTCCGCCACTACCGGGGCCGTGGCCAACAGCGGCGTTACCCAGGGAACGGATGCGATCGGGATCATCCTGGCCTACTTGTTCATCGGGCTCATCTTCGGGATCGTCAACGCCCTCGTCAAGCCGCTGGTGAGCCTGCTGTCGCTGCCGCTCACCATCCTGACGCTGGGGCTGTTCACCATCATCATCAACGCCGCCATGCTCTACCTCACCTCCTGGCTGAGCGCTTACACGCCGGTTCACTTCACCATTGATTCGTTCTTCTGGACCGCGGTCCTCGCCGCCATCATCATCACCGTGGTCTCCTTGGTTGCCGGCAGGCTGCCGGGCGGCCGGCGTCGCTAGCCGGCCACTCCCAGCGGCACCGGTTTCACGGCCGGTCCTGTGCGCGGCGCGGACCGGGTCGCGGGCGGTTCGCCTGCCCGGCGGTCCGGACCTGGGGCCGTGAGCACCCCCTGCGCGGGCAGCCCCTGACGCCGCAAGGAAAATCGGGTCACCGTCGCGGTACCGCCCGCACCGGTGACCGCCGCCAGCGCCACGGTGGACGCCTGGAGCGAGGGATCCCGGCTCGCCGAGACCGCTTCCGCCCCGTCCGCGTAGTTCTCCAGCCGGTGGCCGGGACCGAGGCCAAAGTCCTGCGGCGGTGGCATGACCAGCTCGTTGGTCAGGGTGACGGTCACCCGGTCCTTGGTGTCTGCGTTGGCCAGCCCGTCGGCTCCGGGCACCCAGTCGTGCTGGTGCTCGAGGTGCAGGCTGCCGATCCCCGGCTCCGGGGTGATGCCGCCGACCGGGGAACCGGCGGTCATCACGAATTTGAGGTCGAATTCGCCCAGGAAGGCTTTGTCCCTGCTGAGGTTCATGGCATGGATGCCTCCCTGGCTGTAGCCGACGACGGCGAGCTGTTCGCCCGTCTCCGCGCCGGCCTGCCGCAGGGCCTGCCGGATGGCCCCGGTCGTCGCCTGCGAGTCGTAGCCGAGCCCTTCGGCGATGCCTGCCGCATCGAACGGGTTCGTTCCCTCGGGCAGGCCGCCGAGCTGGGTTCCCGGGAGGACAACCGTCCAGGCGCGCCGGCTGCCGCCGTCGACCCGGATGACTTCAATCTCGCCGCTGGTCCGGCCAACTGCCTCCGCCCGCCGCAGCAGGCCCGCCGGGGACAGGTCAACGTTCGCCACGGCCGTTTGGCTGCCGACGATGGTGACCGGCCGCGGCTTCAGGAACCCCAGCCCCGGCGCCGTCGACAGCCCCCGGATCGCGTGGCGGACGTCGGCGGGGCCGCTGGGTATGCCGACGGCCCCGGCCAGCGGAACGGGCAGTCCCAGCAACAGGGCGAGGCCGCCTGACGCCATGGCCACCCCGTGTTCGACCTGGTCGCGGACGCCGGGGAGCTCGAAGAGCCGCCGGGCGGAGCCGTACTCCGGAGCTGAAACCCCCATCCGGAGCAGCAGGGCGTTCCGGGCTTCGGTGAATTCATACTCCCGTTGACTGGCACGGACCTGGGCCGCGATGTTTTCCAGCTCGGCCCGGACCCGGCCGACATCCCGGCCCGCCTCCCCGACCGCGATGATGGCGTTGCTGCCGCTCCGGTAGGAGTCGGGCTGGTAGTCAAACAGCGCACGGCGGATGCCGTCGGCTTCAGCCTCCACGGCGCAGAGCTCCCGCACCACACCGTCCAGCGCGGCCGCGCCGGCCAGCAGCTCCTCGAACTGGAAGTTGAGGCCGCCGATCCCCCCGCGGATCCGCAATATTCCGTCGGGCGGCGGCGCGGAAGGGCGGGGGACCTCTCCGGAACCCGCCGGGCTGACCTCCGGCATCAGTGCCCCGGACGTCCGGAAGAGAGCGCCACATTTTGGGCGTGCCGCAGCACGAGCGCGGCAGCGTCCTGCAGCCCGTCCCGGCTCCGCCGCAGCGAGGCGGCCTGCAGCGACAGCGTGGTCCGGTAGGCGCGGCCGGCCGGGGACTGCCAGGTCTCGAGTTCCAGCCGGCTCAGCGTGGCGAGCGCGGCGCCTGCCTGCTCGGCGCACAACGCAACCCTGGTGGCCAGCTGCTGGACCTCGTAGCTGCGTGAGGCGCACGCCGCCGCGTCCGCTGCCGTCACCGTCCCGCTCATGCCCGAAACTCCTTTCGTTCGTGGTTCTGTCCCGGTTCGACGCTAGGCACCGGCCGCCGGCGCCGGAAGCGGCCCGGACGGCTATGTGGAAAAACAGCCGAACCGTGCCGGGAGAGCACCCGCGCCGCTGGGCCGCGATGTCATACGGGAATGGCCCGCTTAAGGCCCGGCGGAACTTCGTGAAAGAATCGGACCATGCCTGAAACTGCCGCCACAGCTGAGACCCGCACGCCGTCCGGACGCCTGGCCCTCGCCGCGTCCGACCACCAGATCGCGCTCGGCCCGCTCGATGGCCGTTACCAGGCGGCGGTCGCACCGTTGGTGGACTACCTCTCCGAGGCCGCCCTCAACCGCGACCGGGTCGCCGTCGAGGTTGAGTGGCTGATCCACCTGACCAGCAACAACGTACTGCCCGGCGCCGGACCGTTGAGCGCCGAGCAGCAGGACAAGCTGCGCGCCGTCGTCACCGAGTTCGACGCCGCGTCGGTTGCCGAACTGGCCGAAATCGAGGCCGTGACGGTGCATGATGTCAAGGCCGTGGAGTACTACATCGGCCGCCGGCTCCCGGGCATCGGGATCGAGCACCTGACCGCCCTGGTGCACTTCGGCTGCACCTCCGAGGACATCAACAACCTCTCCTACGCGCTGGGCATCAAGGGCGCCGTGGAGGACGTGTGGCTGCCGGCGGCCCGGAAGCTCGTCGCGCAGATCAGCGCGATGGCAGAGGCAAACCGTGCGGTGCCGATGCTCTCGCGTACGCATGGCCAGCCCGCCACGCCCACCACGCTCGGCAAGGAACTGGCCGTGATCGCGCACCGGCTGACCCGCCAGCTGGACCGCATCGCCCGGACCGAATACCTGGGCAAGATCAACGGCGCCACCGGCACCTATGCCGCCCACGTCGCCTCCGTTCCAGGCGCCGATTGGGAGCAGGTCGCCAAGAGCTTTGTGGAGGGCCTGGGCCTGGGCTGGAATCCGCTCACGACTCAGATCGAAAGCCATGACTGGCAGGCGGAGCTGTACGCCGACGTCGCGCGCTTCAACAGGATCCTGCACAACGTGTGCACCGACATCTGGAGCTACATCTCGATCGGCTACTTCGCGCAGGTCCCGGTGGCCGGCGCCACGGGCTCCTCCACGATGCCGCACAAGGTCAACCCGATCCGCTTCGAAAACGCGGAGGCCAACCTGGAGATCTCCTCCGGCCTGCTGGACGTGCTGGGCTCCACCCTGGTGACCTCCCGCTGGCAGCGGGACCTCACGGACTCCTCCTCGCAGCGCAACATCGGCGTGGCCTTCGGCCACTCGCTGCTGGCCATCTCCAACGTGGCGAAGGGCCTGGACCGCCTGGATGTCGCGGAAGACGTCCTCGCGAGGGACCTGGACACCAACTGGGAGGTCCTCGGCGAGGCGATCCAGATGGTCATGCGCGCGGAGGCCATCGCCGGCGTCGCCGGTATGGAGAACCCGTACGAACGGCTCAAGGACCTGACCCGCGGACAGCGGGTGGACGCCGCGCGGATGCAGGAATTCGTGCAGGGCCTGGGTCTGTCCGCTGACGCCGAGGCACGGCTGCTGGCCCTGACCCCGGGCAAGTACACCGGCATCGCGGACAAGCTGGTCGACCACCTGGCGTAGCCGGGAGGTCCTTTAATTCACCTTCCGGCAGGCCGCCGTTTACGCAGCCGTCGAAGACTGGCCAGCTTTCGCCAGGAAGCTGGGACTGTTACCGACCCGAGGAGACCCCTTGCCGAGCGACTATCCGTCGACAGCACGGACCGTTCTGACCGACCCCGGCCCAGCCGACCCCGAGGCTGACGCAGATGCGGCGGCGTTGAGCCTGATGAGCTTCAACATCCGCTGTGACATCGAGGCGACCCTGCCGGGGCAGGCCGACTACTGGCCCGAGCGCGTTCCGGCACTGCAGGCCGTCCTGGCGGAGGAGCTGCCGGAGGTGCTGGGCATCCAGGAAGGCCTGGAGCACCAGCTGGCCGTGATCGGCGAAGCCCTTCCGGAGCACTACCGGATGATCGGCCACGGCCGCGAAGGCGGCAGTCGGGGCGAGCACTCCTGCATTTTCTACGACTCCCGCCGCCTGAAACTGCGGACCTGGGACCAGTTCTGGCTCTCCGACACGCCCCACGTGGCCGGCTCGGCGACGTGGGGCAACGACGTCACCCGGATCGCCACCTGGGGCCGGTTCGAAGACAACTGCACCGGACGCGAGCTGATGGTGGTCAACACCCACTTCGACCACGAGTCCGAATACGCCCAGCTGCGCAGTGCGGATGCCATCGTCGAGCACACCACGAAGGTCGGCGCCGGCCTGCCGACCGTCCTGATGGGCGATTTCAACGCCGACGCCGGCGCCTCCGGGGCGTACAGCACCCTGGTGGGCAGCGGCACCTTCCGGGACTCCTGGGCCGTGGCGAAGCAGCGGCTGACCCCGGAGTACGGGACGTTCCCGAACTACAAGGACCCGGTCATCGGCGAAAGCCGCATCGACTGGATCGCCGTCACGCCGGACATCCAGGTTGCCGAGGCCGCGGTCAATACCTTCAGGCTCGACGACCGTTACCCCAGCGACCACGCCCCCATCCAGGCCAAGGTCAGGATCCCCTGATGCCCGGCCCGCGACGCGGGCAGGGCGGCGCTCAGCCGGTAAAATCACTGCCATGAGGCTTCTGCTGATCCGCCACGGCCAGACCCCCGGCAATGTCCTCGGGCAGCTGGACACCGCCCATCCGGGGCCGGGCCTGACTGAACTCGGTGAACGCCAGGCGCACGCGCTGGCCCGCTCCCTGGCGAACGAGCGGATCGGCCTGCTCTACGCGTCCACCCTGATCCGCACCCAGCTCACGGCCACCCCGCTCGCCACCACCCGCGGGCTGGACATCGAGGTGCTGGAAGGGCTGCGGGAAATCGAAGCCGGGGCGCTTGAGAAGCTCACCGACCGCGAATCCCACCTGCGCTACCTCGGCACCGTTTTCGCCTGGACCGCGGGCGAACTGGACCGGCGGATGCCCTCCGGCCCCAGCGGCCACGACTTCTTCGAGCGCTACGACGACTCGATCGCCCGGATCGCCGCCGCTGCCTCGGCCGGCGACGCCGCCGCCGTCGCCGTCGTCAGCCACGGCGCCGCGATCCGGGTGTGGACCGGGCTGCGCGCGTCCAACGTCGAGGCGGAGTTCGCCGCGCGGAATGTGCTGGCGAACACCGGCATAGTGGCGCTGGAGGGAGATCCCGACGCCGGCTGGCGCCTGATCCACTGGGACGACACCCCGGTGGGCGGCCTCGCCCTGGCGGACCCGGCGGCGGAGGATCCCACCGGCCGCCCCGCCTGAGGCACCGGCGGCAATTTCGCCGAACCCTAACCTGCAGGAAACACCACCGAAACCGCCGCTCCATAGTCTTGGTCTGCATAACCCTTCGGCGAAGCGAGGCAGCGATGCAGACCAACCCGCGGCTCAACATCCGGCAGGTCCCCTGGACGAACCCCGTGGGCGCCGACCTGCGGGCGGCCCAGCAGGCGGAACTGGATGCCCGCTTCGGCCACAGCGCGCACGAGGCAGGGCTTCCGCCGTCGGAAGCCGACACCGCCGTGTTCCTGCTCGCCTACGAGAAGGGCTCCGGACAGCCCGTAGGCTGCGGCGGCCTGCGGCTCCTGGACGAGCACACCGCCGAGATCAAGCGGCTCTATGTGCTGCCGTACACACGCGGCTCGGGCGTGGCCAGTTCCATCCTGGCGGCGCTGGAGGGGCATGCCCATGCCCTCGGCGTCACCACCCTGACCGCGGAGGCGGGGTCGGTACAGACCGACGGGCGGCAGTTCTACCAGAGCTCCGGCTTTGTGGCCGTGCCGAACTTTGGCCCGTACATCGGCGTCGAGCACTCGTACTGCTACGCGAAGCGGATCGATTCGCACAGCGCCGCGCACACCGCGATGGCGTAGCTGTGGGCCAGGCTTGCGAGCGGTCAGGTCCAGAAATCGTCTGATGTGGCCGTGTCCTCGAAGTATTCCCGGCCCTCGGCGATCTTTCCGTCCCGGACCACAAACGCGATCACCGTGCCCATGTCCAAGGTCTTACCGTTGCTTTCTCCATGGGTTTGCTGGATGGCGACCGTGTGGTTTTCCCCGCCCACGATGTCCTGGACATTGGCCTGGAAATTACCCTGGGTGCGCGTTCCCAGTTCGCCGAAGTACGCCAGGATCGCGTCGCGGCCCTGCTTCGTTCCCGATAGCACGCCGCTTCCGGCCACGTGCCAGACTGCGTCCTCCGCGAACAACTCGCTGAGGGTCGCCATATCCCCTGTGTTGAAGGCCTCGTACCCCCGCCGGACCAGTTCAACATTCTCTGCGGTTCCCATGATCGGACACCTCTCCGTCGTCCTTGTCGGGTCATGCTGGGACGGTTAAAGGCTAGTCCTGGGCCGGGGTGCTGTCGACGGAAATCTGCGGAGCTGCCCGAGCCCCCGAGGAGGTCCTAGCGGCCTGCCGGCCAGCCGGTGTAGGCCTCGGCCAGAAAGGCGCGACCGTGCCGCGATGACACCACGGAGTTGAGTTCGCCGAGCTGGCGGGCGCGGGCGAAGTCGTCGGCTTCGGCCGGGGTGTGCAGCATGGAGGTCATCCAGTAGGAGAAGTGCTGCGCCTTCCAGACCCGGTCGAGGGCGCGGTCGCTGTAGAGGTCAAGGAGTTTCGTTGAGCCGGTCTTGTAGAAGCTGTCCAGGCCTTCGAACAGGACCTTGACGTCGTGGATGGCCAGGTTCAGGCCCTTGGCTCCGGTCGGCGGGACGGTGTGGGCGGCGTCTCCGGCCAGGAACAGCTTGCCGTGCCGCATCGGGGCGTGCACGAAGCTGCGGAACTTGAGGACCGTCTTGTCGATGACCGGGCCCTCCTTGAGTTCGAAACCGTTGCCGTTGACGCGGCTGCGGAAGGCTTCCCAGATGCGCTCGTCGTTCCAGTCGTTGACGTTTTCATTCGGGTCGCACTGGAAGTACATCCGTTGCACGGTCTCGGTCCGCTGGCTGATCAGCGCGAAGCCGTTCTCCGAGTTGGCGTAGATCAGCTCTTCGGAGCTGCGCGGCGCCTCGGCCAGGATGCCGAACCAGGCGAAGGGGTACTCATGGAAGTACCACTTGCGGTCTGCCTCGGGAATCTGGACACGGCAGTGGCTGCGCGAGCCGTCCGCGCCGGCGATGAAGTCGGCCCGCAGTTCGAACTCAGTGCCGTCGGCATCCGTGAACCACACCTTCGGCGGGCCGTCGATGTCGTGGACGCTGGTGTCCGTCACGCCGTAGCGGACATCGCCGCTGTCGGCCTCCCGGCGCGCGGCGAGGTCCATGAAGACGTCGGTCTGCGGGTAGAGCCAGACCGACTCGCCCACCAGGTCCTGAAAGTCGATGCGGTGGCTTTCGCCGTTGAACCGCAGCTCGATGCCGTCGTGCCGGTCGCCGTCGCGCAGCACCCGGTCGGAGACGTCGCTGTCCACGAGCAGGTTCACCGTGCCGTGTTCGAGGATCCCGGCCCGGACGGTTTCGGAGATTTCCTGCCGGCTCCGCACTTCGAGCACGGTGGATTCGATGCCCTCTTTGGCCAGCAGGTGGGAGAGCATGAGCCCGGCGGGGCCGCCGCCGACTATGGCCACCTGGGTGGTAATGACTTTTCGGGCTGCCATGGTGTCCTCGCTTCATTGCGGGGTCCGGAACCGCGTGTCAGGTGCACGCCCGGTTCCGGACCGGATCGGTCTTCTGGCTAACAGTGTGCCCCCGGAGCAGTGATCCGCGTTACATGCGTTCCGTTGAATGGAAATCGGCGGCCGCGCGGGAGTCTCCCAGCCGGCGTCCGATGCCCCGTGCCGCGGTCTGCAGTGCAGGCACCAGCGCCTGCAGCCGCATCTCGCGCAGCGGGACCACGACGCCGAGCGCCGCCACGGTCCGCTTCCTGGTGTCCCGGACCGGGACGGCGATCCCCCAGGTGTCGGGGTCCACCACCCCGGCAAGCTGGGCAAAGCCCTGGTCGGCCGCTTCGGCCAGAAGCGCCCGGAGTTCCCCGGGCCGGAGCTGGCCCGCGGGATCGCTGAACTGGCGCAGGTACGCGGACTGCACCGCGACCGGCTGGTGGGCCATCAGGACTACCCCGGCCGAGGAAAGGTGCACCGGCATCCGTCCCGCGATCTTCGCGCGGTTCGCCACGGAGCCGCGGCGGGACAGCCGCTCCACGAACAAGGCGTCCCAGCCGTCGAGCACGGCCAGGTTCACGTTTTGGTTCAGCACCTGCTGGATGTCTTCCATGAACGGCATCGCCGCCTGGCGGAGGGCCAGGGTCGGCGAATTCCGGTTGACCAGTTCCCACAGCCGCAGTCCCAGCCGGACCGAGCCCGCGTCGCCCAGCTCGAGCAGGCCGTGCCCGGCCAGTTGCCGGACCAGCCGGTGGGCGGTGGTCAGCGGCAGGCCGGCCCGGTCCGCGAGGTCGGAGAGCTGCAGGGCCGAGGAGCCCTCGGGGATGGCCTCCAGCAGGCGCACCACACGGTCCACAACGGAGTCCCCCGACCCGGAATTAGCCACTCGTCCCGCTTCCTGCGAACTGTTGTCTGCCTGGGATCAGTCTTCCATTGAACGGCCGCCGGGGGACAGCCGGCGCCAGAGGGCCGGGGCCAGCACGACGCCGACGCCGACGCCGGCTCCGATGACGGTCTCCAGGAACCGGTCGCGCAGCAGGGTTCCGGCGGACATCGGGGCCACCAGCAGGGTCGAGATCAGCGCCAGCGGGGTGACAAAAATCTGGGCCAGCATGTATTGGCGGGCGATGAACATCTCGGCGCCGAACTGGCAGGCGGCAATAACGAGCACGGTCTGCCAGGGGGCCGGTTCCAGCAGCAGGATCGCGGCCAGGAGTACCAGCCCCAGCGCGGTGCCGATGATGCGCTGCACGCCGCGGCTAATGCGGTGGCGTGTGCTGTGCCCGACCAACGGCACCA
Source organism: Arthrobacter sp. SD1074B (assembly GCF_056780195.1). Classification (NCBI taxonomy): domain Bacteria; kingdom Bacillati; phylum Actinomycetota; class Actinomycetes; order Micrococcales; family Micrococcaceae; genus Arthrobacter; species Arthrobacter sp. SD1074B. Next base: position 3,840,281 of record NZ_JBRAZT010000001.1, read on the forward strand.
CGGCGGCCACCATGGCCCAGTAGTTGTGGCCCAAGCCGAGCCTCTCGCCGGCCAGGGTGGCCAGGCTGCCGGCCAGCCCGGCCGCGACGAGGTAGCCCACCGCTTCGAGCCAGGCCACGCGGCGCTCCTCGGCGGTCAGCCGGACGCGCCGGGGCCATGCCCACGGCTGGCGGCGGCCCGGTGCCACCCGGGACGACAGGCCGACCAACAGGGAAAACGTCACCGTCAGGACGGCCACCAGCATTCCCTGCCAGAGCGGCGGCTGGCTGGGGATCGAGGCGATGGCCGCGAAGGCGAAGATGTGGAACAGCGATCCGGCCGGGCGGAGCCGCCACCAGGCCACAATCAGGGAGCAGCCGCCGGCCACCAGCGTGGTTGCCAGGACCTGCAGCCAGGTGGTGGCCCATGGCGTGAGCGCTAAGACTGATCCGGCGCGGGCGGTCAGGGCGCCGAGCAGGATCACGGCGAGCATGAGCGAGCCAGCGCGCAGCTGCAGCACGAAGCGCCGGCCGTGGGGCTCGTTCCGTCCGTAGATCCCGGCGAAGGCACCGAAGGAGGCAAAAATGGCCAGATCCAACCGGCCCAGCAACAGCAGCGAGATCAGCGGCACAAAAACGCCGACGGCGCAACGGACCGCGGCCTGGTGGTCTTTATTGGCTGGGGCCATAGTGAACATCTCGGCGAGCAGTGTCGCGGGCTTCACGGGTGGGATGGGCTTTCCTTTGCTGTCGAGGGGGAACGACGACGGCACTGGCATCCGCGTAGATTTTACGCCGGATCCCCCGCAGAACCCGCCCCGTCTTCCATTCAACGGAAGGCGGCGCGGGTGGGCGAGGTGGTGGCGCCTAGCGGTTGGACCACCCGGCCGGCACCCTTGCGGAGGACCCATGCTCAAAGGATTCCAGGACTTCATCCCGCGGCAACGTGATCGATCTGTCCATCGCCGCCGTCGTCGGCACGGACTTCACCGCACTGGTCGCGGCCTTCACGACGAACATCGCGAACCCGATCGTCGCCGCGACGGGCGGGGCCCACGCCGACGGGCTCGGCTTCGCCATTTGGCCCGGAAACTCCAAGTCTTTCTTGACCATCGGCGCCGCCTTCACGTCGTTCGTGACTTTCATGACCACCGCGGCGGTGGTGTATTTCATTTTAAGCGGCGCCCGGAGGCTAGGACAGCTTCGGAGGCAGCGTCATCCGGATGGTCAGCGCCTCGTGCTCCACTTCGACCCTGAGGTGCTTGGCCTTGCCGTTGTGGTCGCCGTCAAGCTGGAACTCCAGTTCGCGCTCAAGGCTGATTTCCGCGGTCTTCCCGGCGAAATACTCGACCGACTTGTTCTTGTCGTTCTTCCGGCCGAACATGGCCGCCAGCACACTGAACCAGCCCAGTTTGCCCTTCGGGGCCAGGAGCAGCACGTCGAGGATGTTGTCATCCAGCCTGGCGTCCGGAAAAACCTCCACCCCGCCGGTGATCTTGCCGCAGTTGCCCACCATCACGCTGCGGATCCGGCGGCGGACCGGACGCTGGCCGTCGATGCTGATCTGCGCCCGCACCGGCTTGCCGGGCAGGTGCCGGATGCCGGCCTCCACATAGGCGAGCCAGCCCACCCGGTCCTTGAGTTCGTCCACGGTGTTGGCCATGATCGCTGCGTCGTAGCCAAGGCCGGCCATGACCAGGAAGAGCTGTTCGTCCTGGCTGTGGTCCAGCGTTGCCTTGACCACATCCACCTTGACGTCCGCGCCGTTGAGGATGTCAAAGCTGGCGGCCACGGGGTCGGTGATATCGACGTTCATGTTGCGGGCCAGCAGGTTGCCGGTGCCCATCGGGACCAGTCCCATGGGAGTCCCGGTGCCCGCGAGGACCTCCGCGACGCACCGGACGGTTCCGTCGCCGCCGGCGGCAATCACGACGTCGACACCCGCCTCGAGCGCCTCGCGCGCCTGGCCCAGGCCGGTGTCCTCGGCCGTGGTCTCAAGCCAGAGCGGCTCTGTCCAGCCCTGGGTCTCGCAGAGCCGGTAGAACGCGGCCTTGAAGTCTTCGCCGGGGGACTTCATCGGGTTGATGATCACGGCGGCGCGTTTGGTCGGAACAGTGGTGTCCTGCGCGGCATTCGTCTGTGGCATGGCGTCCTTCGGGCAATTGGCGGGATGGGTCCCGCAACTGAAAGTTTATCGGTGCAGCAGGGCTGACTCGCGCAGCGGGGCGGGGAGTCATGGACGCGTTGTGCGGCTGGTCACTACACTGGCCATGTTTAGGAACTGAAGCGTGCCGGCTCGGCCGGTTGCCTCTCCGGACTCGCCGGGGCGGCCGCGTTCCAGACGCGGAAGGCGGGGCACATGACCGGACCAGAAGAAAACTATTCAGCCGAGGCTGAGGCATCAAGCAGGGATCCGCATGATTGGGGCCGGGCGATGGCCCTGGCCCTGACCCGGCTGGCAGAGCAGCTGGCCCCGGAGGACAGCGAGGACATGCACGCCAGCCTCGTGGACCGGCCGTTAAACCTGTTCATCCGTGACGAGGCGGCCGGGGTCACCATCACGGTATCGACGTCGACGGATTCCTCCCGGTGACGCCCGGCTAGGGTAATGCCGCGGTCGCCAACTCTGGCCGGACGGCGCGCCTTGGCCGGCGTCGCTACCGTCCGGCGGAGAGGTCCGCGGAAATGAGTTCGGCGGTGGCGACGGCGGCCTCGCGCACCGCGGCAACGTAAGCCTCGGGATCCGGTTCCGCGGCCACGGCCTGGGCCTGCAGCGAGACGTTGATGGCCGCGACCACCTTGCCGGGCCCGTCGTGGATTGGCGCGGCCAGGGACATGAGTCCGAGCTCCAGTTCCTGGTTCAGCAGGCACCAGCCCTGGGCCCGGACGGTGTCCAGCTCCGCCAGCAGCGCCTCGCGGGTGCCGATCGCACGCGGCGTCAGCGGCCGGATCTCAGCCGCGGCCAGGTATTCCTGGAGTTTCGCGGGCGGCAGGCCGGCAAGCAGGACCCGGCCCATGGAGGTGGCATAGGCCGGGAACCGGGTGCCCACGGTGATGCCAACGGTCATGATCCGCCGCGTGGCCACCCGCGCGATATAGACGATGTCCGTCCCGTCCAGGACGGCGGCCGACGTCGACTCCCCGAGCTTGAGCGAAAGCTCCTCCAGGTGCGGCTGGGCGATTTGCGGCAGGGACAATCCGGACAGGTAGGCGTAACCGAGCTGCAGCACCTTGGCGGTCAGCGCGAAGGTCTTGCCGTCGGTACGGACGTAGCCCAGCCCCACCAGGGTGTGCAGGAAACGACGCGCCGTGGCACGGGTAAGGCCGGTCCGGGCTGCCACCTCGGTCAGCGTCATCAGCGGGTGCTCGGAATCGAAGGATCGGATCACCGCCAGTCCCCTGGCCAGCGACTGCACGTACTGGTCGCTGGCCGACGGCGCCCCGTCGGTCCGGGTGCCCTGTGCTGCCTCAGTCATTTCACGCCTCTCGATCACGCATCACTCTATCGGCGCGAACGTACACTTCAGGCCCCGGAAGGGCGCTCCGGCGGGGCCGGAAGTGTACGTTCGCGCTATTGGGGGTCAGGCTGCGGCGGCTGTGAGCGGCACCGGCACCAGGGCCTGCAGCTCCTCAAGCGTGCAGCCGAAAGTCTCCCGCACCTGGACGCCGTCGGGGCCGGTCAAGAACACCGCCTTGTCCGTGTACACCCGCGTGACGCAGCCGATCCCGGTTAGCGGATAGCTGCACGCTTCGACGATTTTGGATACGCCGTCGCGGGTCAGCAGGGTCATCATCACGAAGACGTCCTTGGCGCCGGTGGCCAGATCCATGGCGCCGCCGACGGCGGGGATCGCGTCCGGGGCGCCGGTGTGCCAGTTCGCGAGGTCGCCGGTCGCGGAGACCTGGAAAGCGCCCAGGACGCAGATGTCCAGGTGACCGCCGCGCATGATCGCGAAGGAATCCGCGTGGTGGAAGTAGGAGGCGCCGGGCAGTTCCGTCACGGGAATCTTGCCCGCGTTGATGAGGTCGCCGTCGATCTGGTCGCCGGTGGCTTCCGGGCCCATCCCTAGCATGCCGTTCTCGGTATGGAGCGTGATGTTCTGCTCCGGCTCGAGGTAGTTGGACACCAGGGTGGGCTGGCCGATGCCGAGGTTGACGAAGGAGCCGGGCCGGATATCCCGGGCCACCAGCCGGGCCAGGTCATCGCGGCCCAGCGGCTTGTCGGAAGTCTGGATGCTCGTCTCGCTGCTCATCAGGCCACCTCCACGATGCTGTTGACGTAAATTCCAGGTGTCACGATGACTTCCGGGTCCAGCCCGCCGGTCGGGACGATCTCGGAGACCTGGACAATGCTGTGCTTGGCCGCGGCGGCCATGATCGGGCCGAAGTTGCGCGCCGTCTTGCGGTAGACCAGGTTCCCCTTGCCGTCGGCCTTGAATGCCTTGACCAGCGCGACGTCGGCGTGGAGCGGGGTCTCGAACACCTGCCACTTGCCGTCCAGGAAGCGGGTTTCCTTGCCCTCGGCCAGCATGGTGCCGTAGCCGGTGGGGGTGAAGAAGCCGCCGATCCCGGCGCCGGCGGCGCGGATCCGTTCGGCCAGGTTGCCCTGCGGGACGAGCTCAAGCTCGATCTCTCCGGCGCGGAACCTCGCGTCGAAGTGCCAGGAGTCGGACTGCCGCGGGAAGGAGCAGATCATTTTCTTCACCCGGCCCTCCTTGATCAGCAGCGCGAGGCCCTGGTCGCCCTGGCCGGCGTTGTTGTTGACCACGGTGAGGTCCGTGGCGCCGCAGTCCATCAGGGCATCGATGAGTTCAAACGGTTGCCCGGCGTTGCCGAAGCCGCCGATCATCACGGTGGAACCGTCCTGGATCGCGGCGACGGCTTCGCCGACGGTGTCAATGAAATTCAGCATGGACTAGCCCTTTGCAGCTGGTGCCGACGGGTCATTCCGGCGGGCGGTGGTGACGTTTTCGAGGACGATGGCGAGGCCCTGGCCGACGCCGATGCAGATCGCGGCGACGCCCCAGCGTTCGCCGGAAGCCTGCAGCGACCGGGCCAGGGTGCCCAGGATCCGGGCGCCGGAGGCGCCCAGCGGGTGGCCCATGGCGATCGCCCCGCCGTGCCGGTTCACAATGGACGCATCGATGCCCCAGGCGTTGATGCAGGCCAGGGACTGCGCGGCGAACGCCTCGTTGAGTTCGACGGCGCCGACCTGGTCCCAGCCGATTCCGGCCTTGGCGAGGGCCTTGTTCGCGGCCTCGACCGGGGCGTAGCCGAAGAATTGGGGGTCGTTGGCGTGCGCGCCACGGCCCGCGACGCGGGCCAGCGGGTCAAGGCCCAGGATCCCGGCGGCGGCCTCGGAGCCCAGCCAGGCCGCGGACGCCCCGTCCGAAAGCGGGGACGCATTGCCCGCCGTGACGGTGCCCTTCTCGGCGCGGAACACGGTCTTGAGTCCGGACAGCTTCTCCGCCGTGGACCCGGGGCGGATGCCCTCGTCCCGGACCAGGTCCGTGCCCGGCACGGCCGTGACGAGCTGGTCGTAGAACCCTTCGTCCCAGGCCGCGGCGGCCAGGTTGTGCGAGGCCGCGGCGAACTCGTCCTGCTGCTGGCGGGAGACCCCGTACTTTTCGGCCAGCCGTTCGGTGGCCTCGCCCAGGGACACAGTCCAGTCCGGGCGCATGTTCTTGTTCACCAGCCGCCAGCCCAGCGTCGTGGAGACCAGGGTCATGTCCCCGGCCGGGTAGGGTTTCTCGGTCTTGGGCAGCACCCAGGGCGCCCGGGACATCGATTCGACGCCGCCGACCAGCATCAGGTCCGCGTCGCCGGTGTTGATCTGCCGGGAGGCGATGATCGCCGCGTCCAGCGACGAGCCGCACAGCCGGTTGACCGTTGTTCCCGGAAGGGAGACGGGCAGGCCCGCCAGCAAAGTGCCCATCCGGGCGACGTTGCGGTTTTCCTCGCCCGCGCCGTTGGCGTTGCCGAACACCACCTCATCGATCCGCCCGGCGTCGAGTCCCGGCGCGCGCCGCACCGCCTCCCCGATCACGTGGGCGGCAAGGTCGTCCGGGCGCACTCCCGCGAGGCCGCCGCCGAACCTGCCGAACGGGGTCCGCACGGCGTCGTACACAAAAGCCTGATTCATACCTGTTCCCTTAGATTTGCGTCTGATGGTCCCAACTGGCTCGCAGTTGATGTCGTTATGAGGGCTCAAAACGACATCAAGTGCGAGCTAGTTGGGTGGGGCCGGTTCGGGGGTGTCCATGGAATGGAAAACCTGTTGCGCGGTCTTGAAGGCGGTGTTGGCGGAGGGGACTCCGCAATAGATGGCGGTCTGCAGCAGGATTTCCTTGATCTCGTCCCTGCTCAGGCCGTTGGTGACGGCGGCGCGGATGTGCATCGCCAGTTCCTCCCAGTGGCCGTGCGCAACCATCGCGGTGATCGTGACGGCGGAGCGCATCTGGCGGCTGATCCCGGGCCGGGTCCAGATCCCGCCCCAGGCGATCCGGGTGATCATGTCCTGGAAGTCCTCGGTGAAGGAGTCCTTGTTGGCATTGGCCCGGTCCACGTGCGCGGCGCCGAGCACCTCGCGGCGGACCCGCATGCCGCCGTCGTAGATCTCCTGGCTGGTGGCGTCCGGTTGCACCACACCGTTCCGTTCCGGGCCGGTCCGCTGCTGGCCGGTCACTGGCCCGCTCCGCGGGATTCGGTCCAGCTGATCAGGCTGCGCAGCAGCCCGGCGACATGGCCCGGCGCCTCGAAGGGGGCCAGGTGCGCCACGCCCTCCAGGGTTACCGCGTTGGCCGTCCCACCGCCGGCGGTGATGCCGTCCACGATTTCCTTGGCCAGCGACGGCGGCGCGACGGTGTCCTCCGCGCCAGCCACCGCCTGGGTAGGGACCCGGATGCTGCCCAGTTCGCTCCGCAGGTCGAAGCCGGCCAGGGCCTCGCAGCAGAAGGCGTAGCTGAAGCGGTCGGCGTCGCGCAGGGTGTGCAGCAGCTGGCTGCTGCGCTCCGGCTCGCGCTCCATAAAGCCCGGTGCGAACCAGCGCTGGGCGGAGCCCTCGATCATCACCGGGGTGCCCTGCTTGCGGACGGTTTCGGCCCGCTCCAGCCAGCCCTCGGGGGTGCCGATCTTCGCGCCGGCGCACTGCACGGACAGGCTCTTGAGCCGCTCCCCATGCTTGAGGCCCAGCTGCAGGCCGGTGGCCCCGCCGAGCGAGACTCCGGCGTAGTGGAACTGTGCACCGGGCGCGATCGAATCGACCAGCTCGACGACGGCGTCGGCCAGCTCGGCGAGGGAGAAGGTTTCCGCCGCGGCCGGCGAGATGCCGTGGCCGGGCAGGTCCCAGGCCACGACGTCGACGTCGTCGCCCAGCAGGGCGCCGGCCTGGCTCCAGAGCAGTGTGGACGTGCCCAGGGACGGGCCCACCACGAGGAGTGGCTTGTCACCGAGCTCGCGCACGGGCGAGAGCAGTACGGCCTTAACGGTTGGTCTAGCCACGGTTGGCGCCTTTCACTTTGGTCGGTTCAGTCGGTTCAGTCGGTTCGGGGCGGGGTTGCCCGGCGACGGGCTGGGCGGCGTCAGGCTGCGCGAAGTCGGGCCACGCCGCAAGGATGCGGCGGGAGATTTCGGCGGCCTCGCCGAGGTAGTTGGCCGGGTCCAGCAGTTCCTCGAGCCGCTCATCGGAGAGCAGTCCGGCCGGGACGGTGGCGCGGAGGTGTTTCCGGTAGGCGCCGGGTTGTTCGGGCGCGGGCACCTGCAGGGTCTGGTCCACCACGTCCTGGAGCCGGCGCCGGCCATCCGCTCCCAGCATGGGTCCGACGGCGGCGGAGACCGCCTCGGAGAGCAGCAACGGGCCGGAGAGGTCAAGGTTGCGCCGCATCGCCGACGGAAAGACCTGCAGGCCCTCGGTCAGCTCGCGGAGCTGGCCGGCGGCGCCCAGGGCCAGGCGGAGCAGGGAGCGCAGCGCGGACCACTCGGTGTGCCAGGCGCCGTCGGGCCGTTCGTCGTTGAAGTTGGCCGCCGCGAGGTGCAGCTGGGCCACCAGCGCAGGTGCCTGCAGCGCGGCGCTGCGGACCAGCACGGACAGCACCGGGTTTTGCTTCTGCGGCATGGCCGAGGAGCCGCCGCGGCCGGCAGCGCGCGGCTCGGCGAGTTCCGCCACCTCGGGACGGCTCAGGAACAGCACGTCGGCGGCGATCTTGCCCGCGGCGTCCGTCACGGCCGCGAGGGCGTCGCCGAGCGCGGTGACCGCGAGGCGGTTGGTGTGCCACGGTGCCGGGACTGCGGCCAGTCCGAGCCGGGCGGCGAGGCGGTCGGCAAGGTCGAGCGGCGCCAGGGGCGAGCCATCGGTCAGCACGGTGCCTGCTGCCAGGGTTCCGGCCGCTCCCCCGGTCTGCACCGGAAACGGCAGTCCCTCGAGCCGGCGCGCGGCCGCGGCGAGGCCGTGGAACCACTGCGCGGCCTTCAGGCCGAAGCTGAACGGCAGCGAGTGCTGGGTCAGGCTCCGGCCGACGCACAGGGTCTGCTGGTGCTGTTGCGCGAGGGCGGCGAGGGCCGCCGTCGTGCGCTTGACGTCACCGAGCAGTTCCCGGACGGCTCCCGAGGCCAGCAGCATCAGGGCGGAGTCGAGCACGTCCTGGCTGGTCAGCGAGGTGTGCACCGCCCGTCCGGCGCCGATGCCGGCCGTGTCGAGGGCCGTAACCTGCGCGCGGAGGTCGGCAAGCAGCGGGATCACCGGGTTGCCGCCGCCCTGGGCGCGGACGGCGATTGAAGCGATGTCGTAGCGGTCAACGCCGGCGGCCTCCGCCACCATGGCGGCGGACCCGGCCGGGGCGAGAGAGGCCTCTTCGAGGACCTCCGCCCAGCCGGCTTCGACCCGGAGCAGGGCGGCGAGCACCGCCCTGTCCCCGGTCAGGGCCGCCACCGAGGGCGACGCCGACACCGGGCTCAGCAGGCCGACGTCGCCGTCCCGCCCGGCGTCGCCGCCGGCATTGCCGGCCGTCACTGCGAGGCGTCCGCGGCGCTGTTTTCGCCGGCGCCGGTTCCTGCGGCGCCCGCGCCTTCGAAGTCGAGGAACACGGTCTCGCCCTCGCCCTGCAGCCGGATGTCCCAGCTCAGGCCGCCGTCCGGGTCGCGCCGGGCGATCAGCGTCCGGCGGCGTTCCGGATCCAGGGCGGACAGCAGCGGATCCGCGGCGAGGGCTTCCTCGTTCTCCGGCAGGTAGACGCGGGTGAAGAGCCGGTTCATCAGGCCGCGCGCGAAGACGACTACGGAGATGAACGGCGCGGCGCCCGGCGCGGTGGGGCCGGGGTTGACCGTGGTGAAGGTGAAGACGCCGGTGTTGCCCACCGCGCTGCGGCCGAAGCCGGTGAAGGTGTAGCCGTCGCGGACCAGGGAGCCGGTGCGCTGCGGAACCTGTCCCTCGGCGTCGGCCTGCCAGATCTCCAGGATGGCGTCGGGCACCGGGTGCCCCGCGCCGTCGTACACGGTTCCCTGCAGGCGGATCGAGCCGGCGGAACCGGGCGCCAGCAACTCCCGGTCCTTGGCGTAGGGCAGGGCGTAGCCGTAGAACGGGCCCACGGTCTGGCCGGGGGTGGGGGTCAAGTTACTCATGGTCGTCTCCTTCTGCACCCAATGCCTCATTTTCGGTCCAGGTCCGCTTCGAACCGGTCAGGACAATGTCCCAGTTGTAGGCCAGCGCCCACTCCGGCTTGGTCTGGTCGTGGTTGTAGCTGGCGACCAGGCGGTCCCGGGCATCCTGGTCCACGATGGACTGGTAGATCGGGTCCAGCGCGAAGAGTGGGTCGCCGGGAAAGTACATCTGCGTGACGATCCGCTGGGTGAACTCGCGGCCGAACAGGGAGAAGTGGATGTGGGCCGGGCGCCAGGCGTTCAGGTGGTTCTTCCACGGGTAGGCGCCGGGCTTGATCGTGATGAAGCTGTAGGACCCGTCCGCGCCGGTGATGCAGCGGCCGACGCCGGTGAAGTTCGGGTCGAGCGGGGCCGGGTGCTGGTCGCGCTTGTGGATGTAGCGGCCGGAGGAGTTGGCCTGCCAGATCTCCACCAGCTGGCCGGCGACCGGCCGGCCGTCACCGTCGAGCACACGGCCGGAAACAATGATCCGCTCGCCCAGCGGTTCGCCGTTGTGCTGGATGGTGAGGTCGGATTCCAGGGCATGGACGTCCATGTGCCCGAACGCGGGCGAGTACAGCTCGATGGTTTCCGGATCCGCGTGCTGCAGGCTCTTGGTCGGATGCCGCAGGATGCTGCTGCGGTACGGCGGATAGTCCAGCCGCGGTTGGGTTTCCGCCGGGGCGCCGTTGCGGCGGGCCAGTGCGTAGGCCTCCCCCAGCGCCTTCATCTCGTCGCTGAGGATCTGTTGCGATTCCGCCGCGGTATCCAGGGCCGGAACAGCCTTTGCGGCCTGAGCCGGTGCCGCGGGCGCTGCGTCGGACACGTCTTCGGTGAGCGGGTCCGCGTTGAAAATTTCGAGATTGATTTCTTCAGGCACGGCAGCCTCCTTTCGTTGGGGTGGGTCGGTCCTGGCCGGGTGCGGTCAGGCGGTGAGTTTCAGCTGGTGCAGGTGGTCGTACTGGACGGCGTGCCGGACCGGGGCGTTGGGGGCCCCGTAGCCGTCGTAGGAGCCGCGGCGTTCCACCATTTCGAAGAAGACGCTGCCGACGGTGGCGGTGTAGAAGTGCAGGAACTCGCCGTCGGCGTCACGGTCATAGAGCAGGTTCAGTTCGCGCAGGGTGGCCAGGAACGCAGGGTCCAGGTCGAAGCGCGCGTCCAGGTCCTCGTAATAGTTCGCCGGGATCCGCAGGAATTCCAGGCCACGGCCGCGGGCGGCCCGGGCCGCGGCCACGAGGTCGTCGACGGCGAACGCGATGTGTTCCTGGTAGGTCCGGCGCTGTGCTCCCGCGGAGGCGACGCCTGCGTCCGGGCCGGCCTCTTGCTGGAGCAGCGGGGCCAGGTTCAGCACTAGCCGTACTCCGCGGTCCCGGGTGGTCATCACCTGGGACCGGACCAGCCCGGTGGGGCTGGCCACCTCGGCGTACGGCTGCGGTTCCAGGGCCAGGGCGCTGGTGTAGAAAAGCACCGCCTCGTCGAAGTGCTGCCAGGGCTGCGCAAGGTTGACGTGGTCGATCACGGCCCGCGGACCCGCGGCCGGGCCAGCTGCCGCCGCGCCGGATCCGGCGGCCTGGAATCCCGCCGGGTCCGGGTCGCCGGAGGCGCCGAACTCGTTGACCCAGGCGGCGGTGCCGTCCGGGCTGCCCTGGCACAGGAAGACCTCGGTGGAATCGGGGGCGGCGAAGCCCTGGAAGATCTCCTCGTTCGCCTGGCTCTTGCGCGGCACGGCGGGGGCTTTGAGCTGCTGCGCCCGCGCGGCAGCGATCACCGGGGAGTCGACATCGAAGCCGACAGCGGCAATGGCGGTCTCCGCCGCGGCGGGCGCTTCCTCGTTGATGATCACGCGTGCGTGGCCCATGCTCCACAATTGCACATTCTTGGTCCGGTGCCGGCCGTTGAAATCGAATCCCAGTTGGCCCAGCAGGGTCTCCAGCGTGGCGGTGTCGGCTGCCCGCACCTCGGCGAAGTTGAACCCTGCCGGTTCGGCCACCCGCGGCAGCGTGGCCAGCTCCATCGCATGACGACGGCGGCCGGCGGTCCCGGCGTCCGTTTCGGCCGCCGCTGCTGCCGAGGGGTGCGCCTCCAGCCACTGTGCGCTTTGTTCCTCCAGCCAGATCAGCGAACGCATGGCGTCCACGGCGGTGCGCTCGACGTCGGACTGCCGGAAGACGTCGTTGAAGACCTCCAGCGAGACGGGGCCGGTGTAGCCGGCGCGGACCACGTGGCCCATGAACTTGGCGAGCTCGAACTGTCCCTCGCCCGGGAAGACCCGGTAGTGCCGGCTCCAGGACAGCACATCCATGGAAAGCTTCGGCGCATCCGCCACCTGGACGAAGAAGATCTTGTCCGGGTTGAACTGCTCGATCGGGGCGGTGTCCCAGTCCCGGGACAGGATGTGGAAGGAGTCCAGGCAGGTGCCCAGGTTCGGGTGGTCCACCAGTTCCACCAGGCGGTGGGCGTGTTCATAGTCGCTGACGTACCTGCCCCAGGCCAGGGCTTCGTAGGCGACCTTGACGCCGTGCTCACCGGCGAGGGACGCGAGCCGGGACAGCTGGCTGGCGCGGAGCTCGTCGTCGTCGATGCTGGCGGTGCCCACGTTGGAGCAGACCAGGATGGTGTCCATGCCCAGCCGGGACATCAGCCGGAACTTGGCCTCCGCACGGCGCAGGTTGGCCCCGAGGAGCTCCTCCGGAACGCTGTCGAAGTCGCGGAACGGCTGGTAGAGGTCAAGGCTGAGGCCCAGGTCCTCGGCCATCGCCCGGATCTCCTCCGGGCTCAGGGACGACGTCACGAGGTCCTGCTCGAAAATTTCGATCCCGTCGAAACCGGCCATGGCACAGGCCTGCATCTTCTCCTTCAGGGTGCCGGAGAGGCAGACGGTGGCGATTCCGGTGCGCATCAGGCGGCCACTTCCTCGGCGGCGACGAGCTCCAGGAAGTGGGCACGCATCCGGTCCGCGTCGGCCTCGAGGCCGGTGAAGATCCGGAACGCGTCGGCGGCCTGTCCCACGGCCATCCGTCCGCCGTCGAGCACGTCGCAGCCCTTGGCCCGGGCTTCGCGGACCAGTTCGGTCTCGATCGGCCGGTAGACGATGTCCGCGACCCAGTGCCGGGGCTCCACCAGGGACATGTCCAGCGGGACGCCGGGGTGGGCGGCCATGCCCACGGGGGTGCAGTGCACCAGACCGTCGGCGAGCGGCATCAGCTCCGGCAGCTCCGCCGTCGTGCGGGCCGTGACCTGGCTGCGCGGGAAGAATCCGGCCAGTTCGGCCGCGCGGGCGGCGCAGCGTGCCGCGTCGGTGTCCACGAGGTCCAGCCGGCGGACCCCGGCGGTCAGCAGGGCGTAGGCGACGGCGGATCCGGCGCCGCCGGCACCGAGCTGCACGACGCGGTCCAGCTTCGCCCCGGGCAGGCCGGCGGCGAGGGCGGACGCGAAGCCGGAGAAGTCGGTGTTGTGGCCGATGAAGCGGCCGTCCCGGATGGTCACGGTATTGACGGCACCGAGGCGCCGGGCGTCCGGCGAGACTTCGTGGAGGTGTTCGAGTACCAGCTGTTTGCACGGGTGGGTGATGTTCAGTCCGTTGAAGCCGAGCCGGTGGGCGCCGGTCAGGAGCTCTCCGACGGCCTGGCCGGGGAGGCCCAGTTCGGTGAGGTCGATGGGGCGGTAAAGGTACCGGAGGCCCTGCACGTCGCCTTCGCGTTCGTGCATGGGGGGCGTGAGGGACGGCGTGACGCCATCGCCTACCAGGCCCACGAGGAAGGACTCTGCTCGATTGCTCATCCGTCTAGCTCCTTTGACAACGGCACTCGGCGGCCGCGAAGTGGGCGGCGGGCCGGGTGATAGGGATTACATTAGCGCAGGTGTTCACATATTGCACCAATGTTCTTATAGCGAACACATTGTGAAGTCGTTGAGTTGCGGACCGCAGGGATCCGCCGGTTTTAGCCCTGGGGAAGGCGGGCCGAGAGTTCGGCCGCGGCGGACTGAAGCAGTGGCACGAGTGCCACCAGGGCCTCCATGCTCATCCGGAAAACGGGGACCGCGGTGGCCAGCGAGGCGAACGCATGGCCCTGCGAATTGAAGACCGGAACCGCAACGGCACGCATGCCCAGCTCGTTTTCCTCGTCCATGGTGGCGTAGCCGCGCTTCCGGACCAGCTCGATCTCGGCCCGGAAGACGTCCCGGTCCGTAATGGAAAGCCCGGTCAGCGGCTCCAGCTCAAGGTCCTCCACCAACTGCTGCCGCGTGGCGTCGTCGGCAAACGCTACGAGCGCCTTGCCCACCGAGGTGGTGTGCAGGGCACCGAGGTGGCCCGGATCGGACGTAACGCGGAAAGTCTGCGGACCATCCACCTTGTTGACGGTGAGGTGGTGCTTCCCGTCGCGGACCGACAGGATGGTGGCCTCGCCGGTCTCCTCGGTGACGCGACGCAGGATGGGGAGCGCGGTGCCCGCGAAGCCGTGGTGGTTGGAGACCCGCTGGCCGAGCTGGAAGACCCGCAGGCCCAGGTGGTAGCGGCGGCCGTCAGCCTCGTAGTCCACAAAGCCATCCCTGGTCAGCGAGCCCAGCAGCCGGTAGGTGGTGCTGAAGGGCAGCTCCGCGCGGCGCGACAGCTCGGCGGCACTGGCCCCGCGGGGCTCATCGCCCAGCAGCACCAGCAGCCCCAGGGCCTTGCCGACCATGTCGGTGCGCGAGTCCTCCTTGGCGGCCTTGGCGGCCTTGGCGGGCTGGGCCAGCTGGGCCGGACCGCCTCCGGGGGTTTCGGCAGGGGCAACGGCGGCGTCGCCGCGGCTGTCGGCACCAGGGGCCGCCGCTGTGTCTTGGTTCACACTCATGCATCGATGTTCTCACATGATGAGAGCTATTGCTAGATCGTGATTATTTTTCTTGACAAGTGATGACGCTCACAGCCATGCTTGCTACATCGCACAAGTAGCTCCCACCATGTGGCTACTAGTCCGGGTCTTTCCTCGGTCCACCGGCTGCCGCACACTTGAAGCCAGCGGCCGGCAAGACCTTCCCGATCCATCCGCGACAACGTCGTCACACTAAAGGAACACCATGAGCCAGACACTCCCGTCTACGACGCCGGGCACTGCCGCACCGGCCGGGACACCAAAGAAGGCAGCCCTCGCCAGCTTCCTCGGCAGCGCCGTCGAGTACTACGACTTCTTCATTTTCGGTTCCGCCGCCGCCCTGATCTTCCCGAAGGTCTTCTTCCCGGACGCTGACGCCAACGCCGCCATCATGTCCTTCGCGACCTTCGGCTTCGCCTATGTGGCGCGGCCGGTCGGCGCCGTCATCCTGGGCCACTTCGGTGACCGGGTGGGCCGCCGCAAGGTCCTGATGTTCACGCTGCTGCTGATGGGCGCCTCCACCTTCGTGATCGGCTGCCTGCCGGACTTCAAGACCGTCGGCTGGTGGGCTCCCGCGCTGCTCGTCGTGGCCCGGCTCTGCCAAGGTCTCTCCGCCGCCGGCGAGCAGGCCGGCGCTTCGTCCATGACCTTGGAGCACGCACCGGACAACCGCCGCTCGTTCTTCACCTCCTGGACCCTCACGGGCACCCAGGGCGGCCAGATCCTTGCCGCCCTCGTCTTCATCCCCGTCCTGGCGCTGCCGGACGAGATCAAGTACGGCGTCGGCTGGCGCATTCCGTTCTGGCTCAGCGCCGTGGTCGTGGTGGTCGCGTTCTTCATCCGCCGCACCCTGCACGAGCCGCCCGCCTTCGAGGAAGCGCAGAAGAGTGCCCAGATCTCCAGGCTCCCGGTAGCCGACCTGCTCAAGCACCACTGGCGCGACGTCCTGCGTGTGGTTGCCTGCGCCTTCATCGCCGCCGTATCCACGGTCTTCGGGACCCTGGCCATCGCCTACGCCAAGAACGTTGCGAATGTGGACGGCACCGTCACACTCTGGCTGGTTGTGGGCGCCAACCTGGTCGCCCTCGGCACCCAGCCGCTCTTCGGCAAGCTGGCCGACCGAATCGGCCGCAAGCCGGTCTTCATCTACGGGGCACTCTCCAGCGCGGTGCTGACCCCGGTGTTCCTGCTCAGCCTCGAATCCGGGAGCGTTCCGCTGATGTTCCTGGCCGCGATCGGCTTCTTCTCCTTCGGCTACGCGGCCTCCAACGCCGTCTGGCCGTCCTTCTACGCCGAGATGTTCAGCACCAAGGTCCGCTTTTCCGGCCTGGCCATCGGCACCCAGCTCGGCTTCCTGATGGCGGGCTTCGCCCCGGCAATCGTGGCGGCGATGGGCGGCATCAAGCCCGGCGGCTGGGTCCAGATCACCATCTTCACCGGCATCATCTGCGTCATTGCCGCCGTCTCGGCGCTGACCGCCAAGGAGACCTTCAAGGTTCCCACCAAGGAGCTCGGCCTGCGCTAAGGCCCCGACGCTCCCGCCCGGTTCTCCGCGGGAAAGCCCGGTGTGTTTCCGCAACACACCGGGCTTTTCCGCGTGTCGGCGCTGCGTGGGCGGAAGAACCGGGCGGGAGCGTCGCGTGGAACGCTGGACGGCGGGAGTTCAGCCGCGGCCGGCGCCCAGCACAGCGGCCAGGTCGTAGCTGACCGGTTCCTCCAGCTGGGCGTACGTGCAGGAGGCCGGCTCCCGGTCCGGCCGCCAGCGCACAAACTGGGTGGTGTGCCGGAATCGCTCGCCCTCCATGTGGTCATACTTCACTTCCACCACCCGCTCCGGCCGCAACGGCGTGAAGCTCAGGTCCTTGCCCCCGCTCCAGCGGCTTCCCTCGGCGTTGCGAGGTGTCCGGGATCCCTCCTCCTGCCTGGCCCGCGCCCACGGGTGGTCCGCGAAGTCGGTGACAAGCGGCTGGAGTTCCTCGAACAGTTCCTTGCGGCGCTGCATCGGAAAGGCGCCCACCACGCCGACGTTGGCCAGCACGCCGTCCTCGTCGTACAGTCCCAGCAGCAGCGAACCGATCCGGTCCGGACCCGAGGTGTGCACTCGGTATCCGGCAAGGACACAGTCGGCGGTGCGTTCGTGCTTGACCTTGAACATGGTGCGCTTGTCCGGCTGGTAGCTGGCGTCGAGCGCCTTGGCCACGATCCCGTCCAGGCCGGCGCCTTCGAACTGCCGGAACCACAGCCCCGCGGTGTCCCGGTCCCGGGTGGCAGCGGTCAGGTGTACCGGTGCGGAGCTGTCCGCGAGCGCCTGTTCCAGGGCCGCGCGGCGCTCCTGGAACGGCCGGCCGGTGAAATCCTCGTCGCCGAGGGCCAGCAGGTCGAAGGCGACAAAACTCGCGGGGGTCTGCGCCGCGAGCAGCCGGACCCGGCTCGCGGCGGGATGGATCCGCTGCTGGAGCGCGTCGAAGTCGAGGCGGTCCCCCGGCGCACCGACCAGGATGATCTCGCCGTCAAGCACGCAGCGCGGCGGGACGTTCAACTTCAGGGACTCAACGAGCTCCGGGAAGTACCGGGTCAGGGGTTTGCCGTTGCGGCTGCCGATCTCCACCTCGTCGCCGTCGCGGAAGATGATGGAACGGAATCCGTCCCACTTGGGTTCGAAACTCATGGCCCCCTCCGGCAGGGCGCTGACGGCCTTCGCCAGCATCGGCGCGATCGGGGGCATCAAGGGCAGTCGCATACGGCCCATTCTGGCGCGCCCGGACGCCGACGTCGATCCCCCGGCCCGCCCGGCGCGCCGGACCCGTGCCCGCCGGAACGGCGCGGAAACCCGGAGGCCCCGGAAAACTAACCCGCCGCTTACCGGGCCGAAACGCGGCGGCAACAATGCCGCGGCACACTGGAGGTGCCGGCAAGAGCAGGCACCAGCTCCAGTCCAGGAGGCCCGCCATGGTGAAGGAAATCAAAGCCCAGACAACCCGCATCCGCGCCCTCGACCAGCTGCACCGCGGCGACGAGATCGAAGCCCGCCTGCGCGTCGGCCCGAACTACGACGACGTCGTGATCCGCCGCGGCAGCGTGCAGGAAACGGCACCGGGGATCGGCGTCGTCTGGATCCTGGACCGGCAATCCGGCACGCGCAAGGCCGTCAACGCGGACGAATGCAGCCTCTGGCGGGTGGCCTGAGCCCTCCTCAGGAGTGGCGCGGCGCAGCCAGTCGGCCGGGCCGTCGGGCGTAGTCAGTCAGGACTGCCCGCGGCCAGCGAATGCAGCCACTCGATCGTGCCGTCCGTGATCGGATGGGCGGCGCCGAGCGATTCGAGCAACGAGCGCGCCTGCCGCATCTCCTCCTCCCGCCGCACGGCATGCACCCGGCTGCCCTCAAGCAGCCGGGCCACGAGCGAGTGGCCGGAGGGGCCCAGTTCCGCGGCGATCTGGTCCGCGATCCAGTCCCCGGCTCCCACTGCCCGGGCGGCCGTCACCGTCTCGAGGACGGTCGCGGCCAGGCCCTTCATAAAAACACTGCGCAGCAGCTTCAATTCCGCGGCCAGCCCGGCGTCGGCGCCCACAGTGGTCACCGGGATCCCCCACCCGGTCAGGACGGAGAGCAGCTCATCGGCCCCCGCCCCGCTCAGCACCAACGGCGTCAGGATCCGCGCGCGGGGAACCGGCGCCATGATGGCGACGTCGACGAACAGGATGCCGTGCCGCTCCGCGCGTTCCGCGAGCCGCCGCTTTTCCCCGGGGCCGGCGGTGTTCATATCGGCGAAGAGGGCTGCCGGCGCCATAGCCGGCAAGGCCTCCTCGAGGGCGGCGCCCGCGGCAGCTCCTCCGACCAGGCTCAGCACCAGGTCGGCGCCGCGGACGGCGTCGCCGACACCGGCGGCCGGCGTCACACCGGCCGGGACAGCGGAGACGGCCGGATCGGCCGCCGTGACGGCCACTCCGCGGCGGGCAAGATCCGCGGCATAGATGCTTCCTGCCTCGCCAAGACCCAAAACGGCGACGCGCCTGCGGACACTGCCCTCCGTTGCTCCTAGGATTGTAGACAATATGGTGTCTCGCATCGGGGCCCTTTCCTTGTCCGGCCGTTCTGGGAGTTGAATGCACATGTCGTCAGTAACTGGCGGTCCACCGCTGGAGGCCGAAGCCGCCGCCGTTGACCCGAGTGTCACCGACGTCATTCGAAACGCGATCATCCGCGGTGACTACGCGCCCAACCAGCGGCTCATCGAGGCGGACCTTAGTGCTGCGTTCTCTGCGAGCCGGGCCACCGTACGGACCGCGTTGCTCGAGCTCGCGGGCGAAGGCCTGGTGGAACGGCTGCCGAACCGCGGGTCCCGGGTGCGGGCGATCTCCGTGGACGAGGCCATCGAGATCCTCGAGGTGCGGATCGGCGTCGAGGGCCTGTGTGCCGCCAAGACCGCCGCCCGCCTTTCCGACGACGATGCCGCGGCCCTGGAGGACCTGCGGACCCGGATGATCGAGTCGGTCGCCGAGGGCGACCTGGTCGAGTACTCGCGCCTGAACCTGTCCCTCGACGTCCGGCTCCGCGAACTGAGCCACCATGCCACCGCCTCCGAAGTGCTGGCCCGGCTGCACGCCCAGAGCGTCCGGCACCAGTTCAAGCTCTCGTCGCGGCCCCAGCGGGCGAAAGTCTCGGTGCTGGAGCATGCCGCGATCATCGACGCGGTCGTCGCCCGCGACCCCGACGCTGCCGAACTGGCCGTGCGCCGCCACCTGCTCAGCGTCATCGACGCCCTGCGCGAGGTCTCAGCGGCAGAACCCGGTCCGGCCGCCGCGGGCTGAGGTGCGCCCCTGCCCGGCCGGAGCCAGGCAGGGGCGCGAGGGTCCTCACCCGGCAGCGGTGCCTGCGGTACGCCAGCCGCCGTGGTACTCGGTGCGCGCGGTGACGGCGTAGGGCACCGGGCTCACGACGGCGCGCACGCTGAGCTGCTCGTGCGGCTCCACGGTGGTCTTGCGCGATCCGCCGTCGGGTTCGCCCCAGACCACACGCACTTCGGTGCCGATTTCCACGTTGGGATCCACTGTTGCCAGCGACAGCCCGCGGCGCTCGTTGGCGGTGACACCGGTAAAGAGCGAGAGCCCCACCGCCGCGCCGTCCGCGTCCACCACGGAATCGTAGTTCGATGAGCCGTAGTTCGCGTTCGGGACGTCGAAGAACTGGTAGCCGGGGGTGTCGCGGTCCAGGAAGGACGCCCAGATTTTCGCCAGGTCCTCGTCGTTCCAGGCGAGCGTGACCTTCTTGCGCTGCCGGGCCGGATCGATCTGCTCGAGGGCGTCGCGTCCGATGAAGTCGTGGTCGAACTTCACGAACGAGCCATAGCCGAGTTCCCAGGGTGTCAGGTAGTAGTCCTCGATGTCCGCCGATACGAAGGAGCCGGCGAGCGCGTTGATCGCTTCGTAGCTCGTGGCCGGCAGCCATTCACGGTAGGCCCGCTCGGCCTCGCTGCTGTAGATGGCCGGCAGCGGGGACGGAATCCAGCCCGATTCGAGGGTGTTCGACGAGTACGCCCGGGAGCCGCAGGGTTCGATGCCGAATTCGGCGCCGGCTTCGAGCACGGCGTCCCGGATCTTGCCGTGCTGCTCGTAGGGTCCCCAGATCTCGAGTCCCGGGGCGCCGGCCATCCCGTGGCGCAGGGTGCGCACCTGCTCGCCGGCAATGTCCAGGTGCCCCATGTGGAAGAACTTCACCTGTTCGAGGGTCCCGCCGTTGAGTTTCTCGATGATCTGCCAGGCGTTCGGGCCCTGGATCTGGAAGCGGTAGTAGTCCCGCTGGACGGCCTCGCCGTAGGGGCGCGACGGCGACCGGTCGTCGTAGCGGCACTCGACGTCGTACCCGCCGGTCTCGGCGTGGAACTGGAGCCAGTTCGCGGCGGGGGCGCGTCCGACATAGACGAAGTCGTGTTCGGCCTGGTGGAAGAGGATGCCGTCGCCGATCACGCCGCCGTTGGACGCCGTCGGTACGAACTGCTTGGCGGTGTTCACCGGGAAGTTCGCGAAGCTGTTGATGCCCGTGTCGGAGAGGAGCCGGAGGGCATCGGGGCCCTTCATAAAGAAGTTCACCATGTGGTGGGACTGGTCGTAGAGCACTGCGGTCTCGCGCCAGGCGCGTTGTTCCCGCCGCCAGTTGGTGAATTCCGCGGGGACCACCGGGTAGATGTAGGTGCCAAGTTGTGAATTGCGCAGGTGTTCGACAGTGTTGCCTGCCGCATCAAGCACATCCTGCAGGGACTTCTGGGTCATCGGGTTTTCTCCTTCGTAGTCGATCAGGTGCCTGGGCCGCGCAGCGGGGCGGCGCGGTAGCTTTCACGGGCGTATTGGACGAACGGGGCCGGGGCGACGGTGGCGCGCACGGCGATCTGCCGGTGCGGCTCGACCTGGAGCTTGGCCGAGTTGGGTTGCTCGCCCCAGAGCACGGTGACCTCGGCGCCGGGCTCGGCGCGGCCGGGGTCCAGGGTGGCGAGCGAGACGAACGACTGCTCGTTGGCGATATAGCCGCAGTCGAACGACTGGCCGATCGTCACTCCTTCCTGCACCACCCGGTCCACCTGGTACAGGGCGTACCGCGCCTTCGGCAGGTCGATGTATTTCGCCGGGGTGCCCGGGCGCAGCAGTGAGCCGATCGCCGCCTGGACATCGTCGGGGTCCCAGACGAGGGTCACCTTGCGCCGGTGAGCGCCGGCCGGCAGGGCCTCCAGCGCCTCGCGTCCGACGAAGTCGTGGTCGAACGCGACCGAGCGTCCGTAGTCCAGGTCATACGGGGTCAGGTAGTAGTCCTCAATGTCCGGCGCGTCGAAGCTTCCGCCCAGTGAACCCGCGGCCGTGGCCGGGAGCCATTCGCGGTAGGCCCGCAGCCGCTCGTCCGAGAAGATCGCCGGCACCGGCGAGGGCACCCATCCCGATTCAAGGTTCGCCGTCGAATAGCCCTTCGCGCCCACCGGGGTCAGGCCGAACTCGGCTCCGGCTTCAAGCAGCGCGTCCCGGACGCGCGCACCGTCGGCCCACGGTCCGAAAAGCTCGTAGCCGGGCTGGCCGGCCATGCCGTGGCGGATCGCGCGGACCTGTTGCCCGGCGATCGGGAAGCGGCCCATGTGGAAGAAGCCGATCTGCGGCACCGGGCCGCCGATCAGCTTCTCGATGATCGCGACGGCGGTGGGGCCTTGAAGCTCGTAGCGGAACAGCCGCGGGTCGCCGGGGCGCACGATCGAATTGCCGTCGCGGACGACGTCGACGTCGTGGTCCCCCGTCTCCGCGTGGAACTGCACCCAGTCGATCACCATCGGATGCCCGACCAGGTTGAAGGAGGCGTCCTCAAGGTGGGCGAGGATGGCGTCGCCGATGAGCTGCCCGCGGTGGTTCACCGCGATGAACTGCTTGGCGCGGTCCACCGGGAACTTGGCGAATGAGTTCACCGCCAGCCCGCTGAGCAGGCGCTCCGCGCCGGGTCCGCCCAGGAAAAGATCGGTCATGTGGTGGGACTGGTCCAGCAGTGCGCAGCTGGTGCGCCAGGAATGCTGCTCGGACCGCCAGTTGCTGAACTCCGGCGTCACCGGGAACACATGGGGGCGGGCCGGCGAGTTCCGCAGCAGCCCAACCGGTGAGCCGACCCGGTCCAGCGCTTCCTGCAAGGACTCCGTCACCGCAAGGCCTCCGTCACTGTGAACTCCTTTGTTCGGACCACGGGACGGATCCCAGCGGGCAAGACATCGTCGCAGGAGCCATCAGCCCGCGATTGCTAACAAAATTGTATCCGATGCCTTGACCGTAGTGCCAGAGCGTGGTTCTCTGGCATTGTCCGCGGCTGCCGGGGGCGAGATCGGGAACGCACGTCGTGAACGCACGTCGAGGATGCGCAAGCAATTTCGGGAAGGACCTCATCATGGGCAATGGAGGCACTGTGCTGGTGGTCAGCGCGCACGCGGGCGATTTCGTCTGGCGGGCCGGCGGGGCGATCGCTGCCGCCACCGCCCGCGGCGAGCGCGCCGTCGTCGTCTGCCTCTCCTACGGCGAGCGCGGCGAATCCGCCAGCCAATGGCTGGCCGGGAAGACGCTGGAGGAGATCAAGGGGCTGCGGCGCGGGGAGGCGGAAGCCGCCGCGGCTGCGCTCGGGGCGGAAATCGAATTCCTCGACGCCGGCGATTACCCGCTCCTGCCGAGCCGGGAACTGCTCGATGAACTCGTGCGGATCTACCGCCGGGTGCAGCCAGCGGTCGTGCTGACCCATCCGCTGCTGGATCCCTACAACGGCGACCATCCGACGGCCGCGAAGCTGGCGATCGAGGCCAGGATCCTGGCCCAGGCCATCGGGTACGACGCCCCGGGCGAGGTGCTTGGCGCGCCGCCGGTGTTCTTCTTCGAACCGCACCAGCCCGAGCAGTGCGACTTCAAGCCCGACGTCCTGCTCGATATCACCTCCGCCTTTCCCGCCAAGGAGCGGGCGATGAAGTGCTTGCCCGCCCAGCAGCACATGTGGGACTACTACAGCTCACTCGCCGTGCGCCGGGGCGTGCAGGTCAAACGCAACGCCGGCCCGAACCTGGGCCTGCCCGTCGATACCCGGGGCGAAGCCTACATGCGCTACTACCCGCAGGTAACCGAGGTGCTCGAGTGAAGACCGTTGTGGTCACCGGCGTCGAGCGGGCGGACGCCCCGTCGATCGATGCCCTCGCCGCGCACGGCGTGGCGACGGTGCACGAGGCAATGGGCCGCAGCGGGCTGGTGGGCGCCTCGCTCCGGCCGATCCAGGACGGGGTCCGGATTGCCGGCTCGGCCGTCACCGTGCTCTGCTGGCCCGGGGACAACCTCATGATCCACGCAGCCGTCGAACAGTGCCAGGAGGGCGACGTGCTGGTGGTGACCACCACCTCACCGTGCCTGGACGGCTCATTCGGCGAACTGTTCGCCACGGCGCTGCGGTACCGCGGGGTGCGCGGGCTCGTGACCACCGGCGGCGTCCGCGACGTGGCCGAGCTGCGGGAGATGGGTTTTCCGGTCTGGTCCGCCGCAGTCAATGCGCAGGGGACGGTCAAGGCCACGGCAGGCTCGGTGAACGTGCCGATCACTGTTGGCGGTGCCCGCATCTGCCCGGGGGACGTGATCGTGGCCGACGACGATGGCGTGCTGTGTGTGCCCCGCGGCGACGTGCGGTCCGCCCTCGACGCCGCCGACGCACGGGTCGCAAAAGAAGCCGAATCGCGCGCGGCCTACCTCGCCGGAGAGCTCAGCCTGGACCGGAACCGGCTCCGCGGCCTGCTGGAGCAACTGGGCGTCCGATACCTGAGCGCGGCAGAGTACGAGGCGGACGATGGCCGCAGTTGAAGGGATCCCGTGCACCCTGATGCGCGGCGGCACCTCCAAGGGCGCATATTTCCTCGCCTCCGACCTGCCCGCCGACCCCGGTGAACGCGACGGGCTGCTGCTGCGGATCATGGGCACCCCGGACGCCCGGCAGATCGACGGGCTGGGCGGCGCGCACCCGCTCACCAGCAAGGTCGCCGTGATCGCGCCGTCCCCGGACGGCGGCGCTGACGTGGACTACCTCTTCCTGCAGCTGGGAGTCGACACGGCGTTTGTCACCAGCCGCCAGAATTGCGGCAACATCCTGGCCGGGGTCGGCCCGTTCGCGCTTGAGCGCGGCCTGGTGCCGGCCGGCGGCGAGCAGACCGAAGTGCGCATCCGGATGGTCAACACCAACAGCATCGCCACCGCGCGCTTCGCCACCCCCGGCGGCGTGGTGGACTACGACGGCGGCCTCGCGATCGACGGCGTTCCCGGGACGGCGGGCGCTATCCGGCTCAATTTCGAGGGCACCGCGGGCTCGTCGACCGGGGCGCTGTTCCCCTCGGGCCGGGTCCTGGACCGCGTCGGGGACGTGGAACTGACCTGCGTCGACAACGGGATGCCGAGCGTGCTGCTGCGTGCCGCCGACCTTGGCGTCACCGGAGACGAACGGCCGGAAGAGCTGGAAGCGGATGCCGGCCTGGCCGCCCGCCTGGCCGAACTCCGCCTGGCCGCGGCCGGGCTGATGGGTCTGGGGGACGTCACCGGCGCCACGGTGCCGAAGCTGGTCCTGCTGGCCCCGCCCCGGGCGGGCGGGGCCATCGCCACCCGCAGTTTCCTGCCCGTGCGCGTCCACACCTCGATCGGCGTCCTCGGGGCGCTCACAGTCGCCGCCGGAGTGCTGGCGGACGGGTCGGTGGGCCACGGCCTGGCCGCGCTGCCGCCGCCGGACGCCCCCTTCCGGGTCGAGCATCCCACCGGCCACTTCGACGTCGAGGTCGGGATCGAGGCTTCCGCCGGCGGATTCACCGTCACCCGCTCGGCCGCCCTGCGCACAGCGCGGAAAATCTTCGAGGGCCGCGTCTACCCCCGCCCCCGCCTGTGACACCCACCCCCGTAGAGAGGACAGTTCCATGACCGAGTTCACCTCGTTCGACGTCGCCCACCTGGGAAACGTGGAGCTACTGACCCCCAGCTTCGAGGAGAGCCTGTGGTTCTTCCGCGATCTGCTGGCCATGCGCGTCGTCGCGGAAACCGGCGGAACTGATGGATCCGGAACCAAGAGGTCGGTTTACCTGCGGACGTGGGACGAGTACCAGGTCTACACGTTGAAACTCACCGAGTCGGCCGACGCCGGCGTCGGGCGGACGTCGTTCCGGACCAGCAGCCAGGCGGCGCTGGAGCGCCGGGTGGCGGCGATCGAGGCGACCGGACTGGGCGTCGGCTGGGTGGACGGCGAGGTGGGCACGGGCCCCGCATACGCCTTCCGCGACCCGGACGGGCACGACATGGCCGTCTACTACGAGACCGAGCGGTATGTGGCCACCGACGACAAGCCCGCGCTGAAGAACCAGGCCTCGGCTTTCCCCGGCCGCGGCGTCAACGCCAGGCGGTTGGACCACATCAACTACCTGGCCAAAGACGTGGTGGCCAACGGCGAGTTCGTGGCGAAGGCGCTGGGGGGGCGGGAGAGCGAACGCATCAAGCTCGACGACGGCGGCTACGCCGCCTGGTGGTTCCACTTCAACAACAAGTCTTACGACATCGTGTACTCCGACGACTGGCTCAAGCACGGCAACCGGTTGCACCACGTCGCCTTCGCCCCCGACACCCGCGAGGACATCCTCAAGGCCGCCGACATTTTCCTGGAGAACGGCATCCACATCGAATCCGGCCCGCACAAGCACGCCATCAACCAGACCTTTTTCCTCTACGTCTGGGAGCCCGGCGGCAACCGCATCGAGTTCGCCAACGCCGGCGCCCGCCTGCTGTTGGATCCTGACTCCCCGGTGGTGGAATGGACCCAGGAGGAACGCAAGAAGGGCCAGGCCTGGGGCATGAAAACGATCGAGACGTTCCACACCCACGGCACGCCGAACGTGGCCGGCGACGCACGAACGACCCATTGAACCACCCAATGAAGTACCAAACCAACGGAACCGGCAGTACTGCACAGAGAGGTGCAAAATGATGACCAACGCAACGAACACGTCGACGCCGGTGACAACCGGACTGTATATCGGGGGGTCCGAGCGCCAGGCCGCCTCGACCCTGGAGATCGCGGACCCGGGAAAGCCCGGCGTGACGGTCGGGCACGCGGCCGCAGCGGGTCCCGGCGACGTCGACGACGCGATTGCCGCGGCGAAGGCGGCCTACCCCGGGTGGTCCGCGCTGAGCGCGCAAGAGCGCGCAGCGCAGATGCGGACCGCCCTTGAAGGCATCGCCGACTTCCGTGACGAGGATGCCGCCATCCTGTCCCAGGAGAACGGGAAGATCCGGATGGAGGCATGGGTCGACTCGCTGGTGTTCGAGATCCGCTGGAACCTCGCCCTGGCACTTGCCGACGAGGTGGAGGCCACCAAGGTGCTTCCGCCGGCCCCCGGAATCCCGGTCACCACCACGGTCGCGTTCCAGCCGCTGGGCGTGGTGACGGTGATCGTGCCGTTCAACTGGCCGATCGCCATCCTTGCGGCCTCGCTGCCGCACGCGCTGCTCGCCGGCAACACCGCCATCGTGAAGCCGCCGCCCACGGCCCCGCTGGCGACTACCCGGGTGGTCCAGAGGATCGCGGAGAAACTGCCGCCGGGCGTGCTGAACGTCGTGACGGGCAAGGATGCCGACATGGCCGCCCTCATCACCAGCCCCGACGTCGCGAAGGTTTGCTTCACCGGCAGCGTCGGCGGCGGCCAGCGCATCATGGAGATGGCCGCGAAATCGCTGACCCGGGTGACGCTGGAACTCGGCGGAAACGACGCCGCCGTCATCCTGGCGGATGCCATCCTCGATGACACCCATCTGGACCGGCTCTACGCCGGGATCTTCGATACCACCGGGCAGATCTGCATGAACGCGAAGCGGATCTACGTCCACCGTTCGCGCCTCGACGAGGTTGTCGCGGGGCTGGCGGGCCGGCTCGAGCAGGCCGTGATCGGCTACGGGCTCCAGGAGGGGACCACCATGGGGCCCCTGCATTCGCCGGCACAGAAGGCCTTCGTCACCGAGCTCATCGAGGAGGCGAAGGCGGCCGGGGCGGACGTCAGGGAGTACGGGGCCCTGCCGACGGACCCGGCCCTGCAGGACGGGAACTTCCTGCGACCGGCCCTGGTGATCAACCCGGACCCCAAGCTGCGCGTCGTCACCCAGGAGCAGTTCGGCCCGGTCATCCCGCTCATCCCGTTCGACACCGAGGATGAAGGGATCGAGGCCGCGAACGCCACCTGGGCAGGGCTCTGCGGTTCGGTCTGGACCGCGGACCCGGCGACGGCGGACCGCGTGGGCGGCAAACTGGTCTGCGGCTATGTCTGGGTCAATGACCACGGCGCCACCCGGCTGGACTTGCGCGCTCCGTTCGGCGGCATGAAGCAGTCCGGCATGGGCCGGGAGCAGGGGATCGAAGGGGTCCGGGCATTCCAGGACACCCGCGCGATCGCCCACCTGGAGCCGGTTGACCCGTCAGCGGGCTGACCGGCGCCACGGGCAAAGCCAGGTCCGGCGATCCCCCTGATCGCCTTCGCGGTGGTCTCGCCGCTGGCCCATGGACTCGGCACGCGGTTCGGTATCTCCACCGTCGTGCTCGTCTCGCTCCTCGCGCTGGGAGCCGGCACCGTGTGGCGGTCGGCACCCGGCACCCGGCACGCCAGTGAACCTCTGGGCCGGCACGGCGCTGATCGGCGCGTCCCTCGCCATCGCCAACGTGTTGCTGCCGACGGTGATCAAGCGCGACTTCAGCGACCGCCTCCCGGTGGTGACCGCCCTCTTCACCGCCTTCCTCAGCGGAGGTGGTCGCCGGGATCGACGTGATGCTGCTGCTGGTGGGGCTCGCGCTCGGGGCGCAGCTTGTGGTCGGCCTGTTCGTCGGACGCGAACGCCACGTACTTGCCGGTTCCGGCCGGGCCGGCCGGTAGGGGCGCCGGCTTCTTTGCAAATACCTATGGACAGTCCCTATCGACATAGCTAAAGTCGGAGGTGGGCGCACCGTCGCACCCACCGAAAGGACTCCCCGATGGCGACTCGAATCACGCCCGCGATCAACCGGGCAGCATCGCTGGAACTCATCCAGGATTTTTCACTAGAGATGACCGGCAAGGACATCCCCGCCCTGAACGAGGCGAAGAACCAGATCCCTCCCGGCACGCGGATCAACGTCACTTTCCTTGGCAACGAGGACCTCGAGATGCGGGTGGCCGCCGCGAAGGCGGTCCGCGACCTCGGTTTCGTGCCGGTCCCGCACATCTCCGCCCGCCGCTTGAAGACCCAGGGCCAGCTGGAGGAGTTCCTCGGCCGGCTGCAGGAGGTCGGCGCCTCGGAACACGTCTTCGCCGTCGGCGGTGACCCGGCCGCACCGGAGGGCCCATACGAGGACTCGCTCGCAGTCATCCGCAGCGGCATCCTGCAGCAGTTCGGCGTGCGCGAGGTAGGCATCGGCGGATATCCGGAAGGCCACCCGGATATCCCGAAGGACCGTCTCTGGGGCGCCCTGGAGGACAAGGCCGCTGCCTTGGCCGAGCAGGAGCTCGGCGCCGTCATCCTGACCCAGTTCGCGTTCGACACCGACCCGGTCGCCGACTGGATCGATGCCGTGCGGGCCAAGGGCATCAATGCCCCGATCCGCGTCGGCACCCCTGGGCCGGCGGGGATCAAACGGCTGCTTGGCTTCGCGCGCCGCTTCGGCGTCGGCGCCAACGCGATGATCGTGAAGAAGTACGGCTTCTCGCTCACGAATCTGATGGGGGACGCGGGACCGGACCGGTTCGTCAACGATCTTGCGGCCGTCCTCGCAGCACATTCGCCCGGCGCGCAGCCTCAGACCGGCGGCCGGGTGGGCTTGCACTTCTACACCTTCGGCGGCCTGCTGGCGACGGCGGAGTGGGCCCGGCACTTTACCGCCGAGCAGGGTTGAGGAGGCAGCGGTGGCCCTTCATACGCAATCGCTGAGGGATCAGTCGTGCCTGATCGTCCACGGCCCCGACCAGCCCGGGATTGTGGCCGCGGTCGCGGCCCTGATCACCCGCAGCAACGGAAACATCGTCTCCCTGGACCAGTACTCGTCAGACCCGACGTCGGGTGACTTTTTCCAGCGGGTGGTGTTCAACCGGCCGGACCTCGCGGCCGCCATGCCGGCGATCGAGGCGGACCTGGAAAATACCCTGGGGCCGCTGGGGCTCTCCTGGACGCTCACCGACCGGTCCGTTCCCAAGCGGATGGCCATCCTGGTGTCGACGTCGGACCACTGCCTGCTCGAACTGCTGTGGCGGCACCGGCGCGGTGAGCTGCCGGTGACTATCCCGATGGTGATTTCGAACCACACGAACACGGCTGAGGACGTCCGTTCCTTCGGGGTGCCCTTCTTCCACGTGCCCTCCCTGGGCGAAGACAAGTCACAGGCTGAAGCCGAGGTCCTAAAGCTGCTGGACGGGAACGTGGATTTTGTGGTGCTGGCGCGCTACATGCAGATCCTGTCCCCGGACTTCCTGGACCGGGTGGGGGTACCGCTGATCAACATCCACCATTCCTTCCTGCCCGCGTTCATCGGCGCGGCCCCCTACCGCAAGGCCAAGGAGCGGGGCGTCAAACTGATCGGCGCGACGTCGCACTACGTGACCAAGGACCTCGATGAGGGACCGATCATCGAGCAGGACGTCGCCCGGGTGACGCACGCCCATTCGGCCGTTGATCTTCAGGCCCGCGGCGCGTACGTCGAACGGGCCGTGCTCTCGCGTGCCGTCCAATGGCACGCCGAGGACCGCGTCATCCGGCACGGCAACCAGACCATCGTTTTCTGACCCATCAATCCCAGCGCCGCGGGCTTTCTCCCCGCGGCCCCGACCGAACAGTCCGACAGCACCAACCGAAACAGAACAAGAGGTTCACCGTGGCACCTAAGAATCTGCAGGAAGTCCTCGACGCGTCCCGCGGCGCAGTCGACCTCCTCCGCAACTCCCAGATCGGCTCCTACATCTACCCTGTGGTTCCGGCCGACTTCCAGAACTGGATCAAGGAACAGACCGCCTGGCGCCAGACCGCCGTGCTCTACGACCAGTCCCACCACATGGACAACCTGTTCATGAAGGGCTCGGACGCGATCAAGCTCATCACGTCCACGGCGATCAACTCGACCGCCGCGTTCCCGGTTAATAAGGCGAAGCAGTATGTGCCGACCACCGAGTCCGGGCACGTCATCGGCGACGGCATCCTCTTCCGCGAGGCGGAGGACGAGTACGTCTACGTCGGACGCGCCCCGGCCGCGAACTGGCTGCTCTATCACGGCGAGACCGGCGGCTACGGGAATCTGGACATCACGGTCGACCGCCGTTCGCCGTCACGGCCCTACGGCAACCAGGTGACCCGCCAGTACTACCGCTTCCAGATTCAGGGCCCGAACGCCTGGCAGGTGATCGAAAAGCTCAACGGGGGTCCGCTCGAGCAGCTCAAGTTCTTCAACATGTCGACCATGACGATCGACGGGACGACCGTCCGCACCCTCCGCCACGGCATGGCCGGTGCACCCGGGCTTGAGATCTGGGGCCCCTACGCCGACCACGGCCGCATCCGCGACGCGATCGTCGAAGCCGGTGCCGAGTTCGGGCTCGTTCCGGTCGGTTCGCGCGCCTACCCGTCCAACACGCTCGAATCAGGCTGGATCCCCTCGCCGTTGCCGGCCATCTACACCGGCGAGGCCGAACGCGGCTACCGCGAATGGCTTCCCGCGGACGGCTACGAGGCGACCGGCACCCTCGCCGGGTCGTTCGTGTCCGAGAACATCGAGGACTACTACCTGACCCCCTGGGAGCTCGGCTACGGTTCGTTCGTGAAGTTCGACCACGACTTCATCGGCCGCGACGCCCTGCAGCGGCTTGACCCGGCCGCACAGCGCAAGAAAGTGACCCTGGCCTGGGACGCCGAGGATGTCACGTCGATCTACGCGTCGCTGTTCAACGTTGAGGGACCGAGCTACAAGTTCTTCGACCTGCCGCTGGCCAACTACGGCTCGGCGAACTACGACTCGGTCGTCGACGCCGACGGAACGGTCGTCGGGTACTCGATGTTCACCGGTTACAGCGCCAACGAGCGGCGTGCCCTCTCACTCGCGACGATCGATCCGAACGTCCCGGAGGGCACCGAACTGAAGGTCGTGTGGGGGGAGCCGAACGGCGGCACCGCCAAGGCCACCGTCGAGCCGCACGTGCAGACCGAGGTGCGCGCCGTCGTCAGCCCGGTGCCCTACTCCACCGTTGCCCGCGCTACCTACCAGGGCGGCTGGCGCACGAACTACCAGTCGGCCTAGGCTGGGGATCTCGGTACAGGGGGGCGGCGGCGCCCCCCTGTACCTACCCAGCCACTGAAGGAGTGCCGCATGAGCCTGCGATACGCGCTGCTGGCGCTGCTGCGGGTAGGCCCGCTCTCGGGCTACGAACTGCAGAAGCAGTTCGCCATGTCGGTCGGCCACGTCTGGCACGCGCCCGACTCCCAGATCTACCCCGAGCTGCGCAAGATGGAGGCCGAAGGCCTCATCGAAGGCGAAGAGCAGCCCAGGGGCCAGCGCGCCACCCGTCGCGTCTACCACGTGACGGACGCCGGAAACCGTGCGTTCCTCGACTGGATGCAGACCCCGCTGGAGTACGCACGCGTCCGCGACCCCGCCCACCTGCGGGCCGCCTACCTGGAGGCGGCATCACCCGCGGCGGCGCGCGAGTTCTTCCGCCGGCATATCGCCCAGTGGGAAGGCGAACTCGCCCAGTGGGAGGGTGAACTCGTCCGGATCGCGGAGACAGCCAACCCGATGCTGGTGCGGCGCCTCGCCGTCACCGAACCCGAGGACCGCGAACGGACCGTAGCGTTCAAACGCTTCACGTACGAGGGCCTGGTGGAGCGCGCCCGGATCGAAATCGGCTGGGCCCGGCGAGGCCTCCAGCTCATCGATGAGCTGGAGGCCTCGGGCGGGGTGTGGTCCGGTCCCGGCGCGGTGCGCGCCTAGCTAGCCGCCGAAATTCTCGGCCGTAGCGTAGCCCTTGCCGTTGTACTTCTGCACGATGACCGACGACACGGCCGGCTGGCCGTCGACCGTCGTGTCGACCGCGGTGCCCGACAGCATCAGCGGCGCCTTCAGGTCCTTGATGTTCCGCAGGGCCGTCATGAAGCTGTCACGCGTCGGCTCGGTCATGGACTTGAACGCCTGCTCGAGGGTGGCGCCGACCATGTAGCTCCACATGCAGTGCGGGAACGCCGGCATGTCCGGGTAATTGCCGTACTGCTTGAGTTCCCCGAGGAATTTCACGACGTCGGGATCCTTCGCGAACGCCGGGCTCTGCGGCGCCTTGGCGAACGACACCGAGTAGACGCCCGGGTAGGCGGCTCCGCCGCCCGGCTCGAGGATCGCCGTCGGGCTTGAGGTGTTGGACGGGAGGAACCAGCTGGGCTTCCAGCCGATCTGCTGCGCCTTCTGCAGCGCGGCGATCGTCAGCGGCGTGATCGACATGGCGTTGAAGAAAACATCGGCTTTCGACGCCGCCAGCTGGGTGAGCTGCGCGTCCACCGAGGTGTCGGTGGCCTCATAGGTCTGTTCTCCCACCACCGAGATGTTGGAGGCGCCCTTGATGGCGTCCTTGAAGCCTTGCACGTAGCCCTTGCCGTAGTCGTCGTTCTGCGACAGGATGGCGACCTTGTGCTGGTCCTTGGAGGCCGCGAGCAGCTTGCCGAACGCCGCTCCCTCGTTCTGGTAGACCGGCACGAACCCCAGCTGCCAGGGGCTTTGCTTCCGGTCACTGAACAAGGGATCGCCGGTCATCACCAGCACCTGCGGGACCTTCTGGCTGATCGCGGCCTCCCGGAAGGCGCGGTTGGTCGGCGTGCCGAGGCCGGCGGTGGCGGCGAAGACGTTGTCCGACACCATCTGCTGGAAGTTCGCCAGCGACTTCTGCGGATCGTACGCATCGTCGTAGGACTTGATGCTGACAGTGCGCGTCTTGCCATCGCCGAACTTCACGCCGCCCGCCGCGTTCACCGCGCCGAAGTAGGCCGAGACGCCGGCGACGGTGCACTTGCCGGGGCCCGCCGTCGCGCCGCTGAGCGGGGTGGTGATACCGAGCGTGATGGACGTGTCCGTAATACCGGGGGACGCCCCCGAGCCGCCGCCTTGGCCGGCGCCGTCGCGGGTACACCCTGAGAGGGAGAGCGCGACGACCGATGCCATCGCGACGATGCCAAGGACCCCGCCTGGCTTTGTTCTAATCTTCATGGTCGGTCTTGCCTCTCTGTGTTTTCGACTCCCTCCGGCGCGGCGTCCGGAACCGGATGATGCGCAGGAGCGGGCTGCGGGGGATTCCCGGATTGGGGGCGGCCGGTCCGACGCCGGCTGAGCCGGCGGACCACCCGCGGAAGGCTGACCAGTCCTCCGGGCAACAGGAACAGCACCGCGAGGAGGATCACACCCTGGCTGACAGTTGTGAAGTTCGGATCGATCGCGTTCGTCAGCTGCGGCACGAAGACGTAGTAGGCGCCGCCAAGGAGTGCGCCGGCGATGCTGCCGGCGCCGCCGATGACCATCGCCGCTACGAGGCTGATGGAGTGGCCGAAGCTGAGGGTCTCCGGCGAGGTGTACTGCACGGCCGCCAGGTAAAGGAAACCGCTCGCGCCGCCGAAGATCGAGGCGATGGTGAACGCGAGCACCTTGGTGCGGTAGGGCGAGACGCCCATCGATGCAGCGACGGCCTCGTTCTCGCGCACCACTGCGAAGGCCCTCCCGTACTTGCCCCGCACGAGGCTCCGGGCCAGCAGGAACGCCACAGCAGTCACCAACAACACGATGTAGAACTGCCACTGGTCGTTGTACAGGCCCGACCAGTCGGGGGCATCCGAGAAGCGGGCCGAGATGCCCTGAGAACCGCCCGTGAATTCCGAGAGGCGCTTGGCCAGGGGGACGCCGACAATCGGCAGGGCAATGGTCACCATGGCAATCGCCAGGCCGCCGAGCCGGGCAGCGGCCAGCGCCACCAGCAGCCCGACAATCCCCGCGACCGCGCAGGCCGCGAGGAACACCACCAGGATGTTCCAGCCCTGGTTGACGCCGTAGGCGGTGACGTAGGCGCCGAGACCGACGAAGAAGATCTGCCCGAGGTTGACCTGTCCGGTGTAGCCCATAACGATGTTCAGCCCCAGCACCGCGACGGCGTAGACGCCGATGCGCACCAGCGTCTGGTTGGCAAACGCCGGGAGGACAAGCGGGGCAAGGATCAGCGCCACCGCGGCCACGGCAGTGAGGGCAATCCGTGCCGGCCTGTTGCGGAAAGCGGACGCTACCGTAGCCATCAGACCCTCACCACGACCTTTCTGCCAAACAGGCCTTGGGGACGGAGGACGAGGATGACGAAGATCAGGACGAACGGCACGGCGATCTTCAGGTCATGGCCGATCAGCGGCACATAGACGGCCACCAGGTTCTCCAGCACACCGATCGCCGAGGCGGCCACGACACAGCCGATCGGGCTGCTCAGGCCGCCGAGGATTACGGCGGCGAGCGCGTACACCAGCGCTGTGTCGAGCATGCCCGGCGTCAGCGTCAGCTGCGGGGCGACCAGGACGCCTGCGATCGCCCCGAGGGTCGCGGCCAGCCCCCAGCCGACCATCAGCAGCCGCCCCACCGGGAGGCCGGAAAACGCAGCCGACGCCGGGTTGTCGGCCACCGCGCGGAGCGCGAGCCCGAGCTTGGTGCGGAGGAACAACAGCTGCAGCACCACCATGATCACCACGATGGTCACCGTGGTGGCCAGCGACCGGACACTCACCACCGCCCCGAGGATTTCCACGCTGGTGAGCGGGAACAGCGACGGGAACCCGAGGTTGTTGTAGCCCCAGAGCACGGCGGTGATGCCCGTGACAAGGGTGAGCAGACCGATCGTCACCACCACGGCTGTGTCGGGATCGCCGCGTTCGAATCGGCGGACCAGGAAACGCTCCACCAGCGCGCCGATGAAGAACGAGAGCACCACCGCGATGAGGATCGCGAGGATCAGCGGCAGGCCGGTCTTGACGAAGGCGTAGGCGATGTAGCTGGACAGCACGGCCATGCCGCCCTGGGCGAAGTTGATCAGGCCGGTCGCCTGGTTCACGAGCACGATCGCGAGGGCCAGCGCCGCATAGATGGAGCCGGTCGAGAGGCCGTCGACCACGAGCTGGATAAAGGTTCCCATGTCCGTTCAACCCCCCAGGTAGGCACGGCGGATCTCGTCCATGCCCTTGAGTTCGGCGGAGGACCCGGTCAGCACGTTGCGGCCCGTTTCGAGCACGGTCGCCGTGTCGACCAGGGAGAAGGCGAGGTTGGCGTTCTGCTCGACGACGAGCATGGCGATCCCCGACTCGCGCCGGAGCCGGCGGATCGCGTCGTATACGGTCTTGGCCGTGCTGGGCGCCAAGCCCAGCGACGCTTCGTCGAGCAGCAGCAGCCGCGGCTTGGCCATAAAGGCCCGGCCCACGGCGAGCATCTGCTGCTCACCGCCGGACAGTGCGGCCGCGCGCGAGCCAACCCGGTCCTTCAGCTGCGGGAACAGGTCCAGGCAGTAGTCGATGTCCGCGGCGATGGCCTGCCGGCCCTTGCGGAGGTACGCGCCGACCATCAGGTTCTCCCGGACGCTCAGCTGGCCGAGGGTTCCGCGGCCCTCCGGGACGTGCGCGATCCCCAGGGCGGCGACCTGGTCGGGGCGCAGGCCCCGGATGTCGCGTCCGTCGAAGATGATCCGGCCGCCGGTGCGCACCGTGCCGCTGATCGCGCGCAGGGTGGTGGTCTTGCCGGCCCCGTTCGCTCCGAGGATGCCGACGGAGCCGCCCTCGGGCACGCTGAGCGAGACCCCGTCGATCACCTGCACGGGACCGTAGGACGCGGTCACGTCGGTGAGTTCAAGCAGCGTCATCCGCGGCGTCCTTCCCGATGTAGGCCTCGATGACGCGCGGATCGGACTGGGCCTCCGCCGCGGTCCCTGCCATCAGCTTGCGGCCGTGGTCGAGCACCACGACCTGGTCGGTGAGGGCCGAGATGAGACCCATATGGTGCTCGACGATGATTATGGTGATGTCCTGCTCGGCACGGACCCGTTTCACCGTCGCGATGAGTTGTTCCACCTCGCCGTGCGACAGCCCTGCCGCGGGCTCATCGAGCAGCAGCAGGGCGGGTTTGGAGAGCAGGGCACGCCACAGCTCAACCCCCTTGTGGAGCCCGTGCGAGAGTTCATCGGCGGGCAGATCCGCGGCCCAGCCTAGACCGGCGCCGTCGAGCAGTTCGCGCGCCTCCGCGCGGATGCCGCGCTCGGCGCGGGCGGTGTACGGCAGCCGGAGCGCCCAGGAAACCGGGCCGCCGGGGAGCCGGATATGCCCGCCGAGGAGCACATTCTCCAGCACGGTGGCGTTCAGCTGCAGGGCGGGATGCTGGAACGTGCGGGCCAGGCCCAGCCGGGCCAGGCGGGACGGAGCACTCCCCGACACCTCGGTGCCGCTGATGGTGATCGATCCGGAGCTCGGTTTGTAGTGGCCGCTGATGCAGTTGAAAAGCGAGGTCTTGCCGGCCCCGTTGGGACCGACCAGGCCGAAGATAACACCGGGCTCGACGTCGAAGCTCACTTCCTGCAGCACCTTGACCCCGCCGAAATGCAGGTTCACGTCCTTGAGGCTCAGGCTCGCGGCCACCGGAATACCTTCCTGTCGCACCATTGCTAGGAATCGGCGCGATCAGTCACGACCGCCCGAGACCGACGGTACGGATCGCAGACACAATTGTCAACGATTTGAGGGAGCCCAGCCGGCGGGGGTATGCCGGCGGTAATCCGGGCGGACGTCGACGGTCCCTGGCGCACACGGCCGGCGGTGCCGGCCGTGGGGTTGACCGGGTGCCGGCCGTAGGGTCAGCCGCCGGCGACGGACTGGATGATCAGGACCTCCTGGCCCGGTGACACTTCCGTGCCCAGGCCCTGCAGCCGCCGGACCTCATTCCCGTTGACGTAGATATTCACGTAGCGGCGGACGGCACCGGTCTCGTCCCGCAGCCGCCTGGACAGGGCCGGGAACGCCCCGGTTACGGAATCCAGGAGCCCTTCGACCGTCACGGGCCCGTCCGCGGGGGCCGTCAGGACGGACTGCCCGCCCGCCAGCGGCGCCAGGACGCTCGGAAGCACCACGCTGATCTCCGGCACGGTGCAGCCTCAGGCGGAAACCGCCGCGGCGGCGGCGCCCTGCGCCCCGTGAGCCTGGGCGCCGGTCACCTGCACGGCCCGGACGCAGAGTACGTCGGGCAGGTGGGAGGCCACCTCGGTGAAGTGTTCGCCCTCGTCGGCGCTGGCGTAGACACTGCCGCCGCGGGTGCCGAAATAGACTCCGGCGGGTTCGGCCGTGTCGACGCAGGCCGCGTCGCGGAGCACGGCATTGTATTCCGACTCCGGCAGCCCGGCGTCGAGCCGCTTCCAGCTCGCGCCGGCGTCGTCGGTCCGGTGCACGGCCAGCTTTCCGCCCGGCGGGATCCGTTCTCCGTCGGCCTTGAGCGGGATGACCCAGGCCGTGCCGGCGCGGCGGGGATGCGTCAGCATGACGAAGCCGAAATCGGCCGGCAGCCCTTCGGCGATCGATTCCCAGCTCTCGGCGTCGTTGTCACTGCGGTAGACGCCGTGGTGGTTCTGCGCGTACAGCCGCCCGTCCACGGCCGCATCCGCAGCGATTTTGTGGACACACTGGCCGAATTCGGGGTTGGGGTCGGGCATGAAGTAGGCGGAGATCCCCTTGTTCCGCGGCTCCCAGGAGGTCCCGCCGTCGAGCGAGCGGTAGACGCCGCCGGTGCTCATCGCGACGTGCACCTTTTCGCCGTCCGGGTGGACGACGATCGAATGTGCCGCGGCCCCGCCGTACCCGGCACCCCATTCGCTGCGGTGCGGATGGTCCCACAGGCCGCGGTTGAGCTCAAAGTGCTGTCCGCCGTCGGTGGATTTCCAGACCGAAATCGGCTCACAGCCGGCCCAGACGACGCCTGGCCGGGACTCGGCGTCGGGATAGATCTGCCAGACGCGCTCCAGCGCGGCGTCGGTGTCCTCGGGGAAGCGGATGGCACCGTTTTCAGGCTCGTCCCAGGTTTCGCCGAGATCGTCGGAGTGGAAAACGGTGGGTCCCCAGTGTTCCGAGCGGACCCCGACCAGGATCCGGGTCCTGCCCTCGCGGGTGTCAATGCCGATGCTGGGGACCTCGCTCATCAGGAAATGCGGGCCGGAGAGGGACCACTCCCGCCGGTCCGGGCTGGTTGCCAGCCACAGGCCTTTTTTGGTTCCAATCGCCAGGACATAACTCTCTGCGGTAGCCATGCCCTACATGCAACCACCGCGGCCCGGCGGCCGCAATGGTTTTTCGCCAGTCAATCGACGAATTCGGACTGGGTTTCGACGAAGTCCCAGTCGGCGGCGCTCAGCACGCCGGACGCCTTGTCCGGGTGCGGGCCGCCGGCCTCGGCGATGCCCTGCAGCACCGGCAGGGGCAACTCCTCGGTCCGCAGGTTCGCGCGCAGCCATTCCTTGCTGGCGAGATCCAAATCCAGCCACCACATGAAGATTTCCACCGCTGCCCGCCTTTCCGTGTCCTTCCACGGTAGGCCCGGGGCCGGAGGCGGGCAAGGGACCGGGGAGGAAGGCCCTAGCGGGGGGCGCCGGGCCGGGGCAAAAATCGAGTATGCCTGCCGAGCGCACGAGCCCCGCACCCCTGCTGGTCGGTGTCCTGCCGGGCCAGCCGCCCGAGGTGCTGGAAACGGCAGCGGCCCTGGCGAAAAGGCTCGCCGCACCGCTGCTCTGCGCCTACGTGGACGAGGCCAGCTTCCTCGTGGAATGGGATCCGGCCCGCTCCGCCCACCGGCTCTCACTCCATCCCGAAGCGGACCGCGCGGAGATCCTGGCGACGACCGAGGGGCTGCGGTCCGGCATCGGGGCCGTCTGCGAGGGCCCCGGGGTGCAGTGGAACCTGCGGACGCTGGCCGGGGACCCGGCGCGGGCGCTGGGGCGGCTGGCCGCGGAAGCCGGCGCAACCATGATCATTTTGGGGACTCCCGAACCTGGACTGGGACACCGGCTCACCGCCGCCCTCAACGGGTCAGTAGCCGCCTGGCTGAGCCAGCATCAGGACCGTCCGGTCCTGATCGTGCCGGCCCGGACTGCCGGCACCGGCCGGGCACACCGCGGGCCGGAAAAATAAAGCGAAAGTAGTTATTCGAGGTGCTGGCGCATCGTCTCCACGGCCCCGTAAGGTTGTACCTGTAGGCGGCAGACCCCCTACCCCATAGCTGCTCCGGAGTGCGTATCCCCCAATAACGCACTCCGGAGCTCTTTAATTTCCGGACCGTCGGCCTTGGTGCTCCCGATACCCCCGGAGGGTACTTGCCATATACCCCCATGGGGTATATGTTTGGGGGCATGAACGAGTCCGAAGCCTCCCTTGCCGGCCTGCCGGACGGCGCACCGCCCCAGCAGCACGGCTATTCCGCCAACAAGGACGCCTACCTCAAGCGGCTTAAAAGGATCGAAGGCCAGGTCCGCGGGATCGCCCGGATGGTCGATGAGGACAAGTACTGCATCGACATCCTGACCCAGGTCGCCGCCGTCACCAAAGCCCTGCATGCCGTCAGCCTCGGGCTGGTGGAAGAACACATCGGGCACTGCGTCGTCGGGGCGGCCGCGGAGCCGGATCCGGAACTCCGGGCCGAAGCCATCGACTTCAAAGTGAAGGAGGCTACCGATGCCATCGGGCGCCTGCTGCGGTAACGGCAACACCACCCACACCACCCGTCAGACAACCGGGCTGATGGACCACCACCAGTCCCCCACCAAGGAGCAAGCCATGAGCACCGTTTCCACCACCGTCGAGGTATCCGGCATGACCTGCGGGCACTGCGTGTCCTCCGTCTCCGAAGAACTTGAGTCGCTGGCCGGCGTTGAAAGCGTCGACGTCGACCTCAACGCCGGCGGGATCTCCACCGTCACGATCACCTCGGACAAGGAACTCTCTCCCGCCGACATCGGCGAGGCAGTCGCCGAAGCGGGCTACCTGGTGGTCGCGAACGAGGCCTGAACCCGACCGCGGGATTTCGGCAGCAACGGGCCAGGACCCGGGCAGGACTTCACCGAGCAGGACGAGAGGAACATACCGTGAGTAACGCGCAGCTGCTGGACCAGCCCGGGAACCGGGTGGTTGAGCTCGACATCGAGGGCATGACGTGCGCCTCCTGCGTCGGCCGGGTCGAACGCAAGCTCGGCAAGCTCGACGGCGTGCAGGCTTCGGTCAACCTCCCGCTGGAGTCCGCCCGGGTCATGGTCCCGGCCAACATCACGGACGAGCAAATCGCCGCCACCGTGAACGCCGCCGGCTACAAGGCCACCGTCAGGACTCCGCAGGCACCGGCCGCCGCAGCCGAGGACCCGGCAGTTGGCCCGGCCGCAAAGCTGCGGCCGAGGCTGGTCGCCGCGGCCGCCCTCACTGTTCCGGTCTTTGTGCTCTCCATGGTCCCGGCAGTCCAGTTCCCGAACTGGGGCTGGGTTGCCGGTGCGCTGGCGTTGCCGGTGGTCAGCTGGGCGGCGTGGCCGTTCCACCGGGCCGCGGCGGTGAATGCCCGGCACCTGTCCTCCACCATGGACACGCTGGTGTCGATCGGCGTGACGGCCGCCTACGTCTTCTCCGCCTGGCAGCTCCTGGCCGACCCGCGCCTCACCGAACATCCGGGCATGGAGGGGATGGGGTCCGCCGGCCTGTACTTCGAAGTCGCCGCCGTCGTCACCACCTTCCTGCTGCTTGGCCGCTACCTGGAGGCCAACGCCAAACGCAAAGCCGGCGACGCGCTCAAGGCCCTGCTGGATCTGGGCGCCAAGGACGCCACCGTGCTGCGGGACGGGGCGGAGTTCCGGGTCCCCGCGGACCGGCTCCAGGTCGGGGACGTCGTCGTCGTCCGCCCCGGTGAGAAGATCGCCACCGACGGCGTGGTCACGGAGGGGACCTCCGCGGTCGACGCCTCCCTCGTGACCGGGGAATCAGTGCCGGTCGAAGTGGGTCCGGACAGCCCGGTCACCGGCGCAACCATCAATACCTCCGGGCGGATCCTGGTCCGTGCCACGCGGGTGGGCGCCGACACCACCCTGGCCCAGATGGGCCGGCTGGTCTCCCAGGCGCAATCGGGGAAGGCCCCGATTGCCCGGCTCGCAGACCGCATCAGCGCGGTCTTCGTCCCGGTGGTCCTTGCCATCGCCGCGCTCACCTTCGGCGCGTGGCTGCTCGCGGCCGGCCCTGACATCAGCGACGCCGAGCTCCGAGCCGCGTTCACCGCGGCCGTCGCGGTGCTGGTCATCGCCTGCCCGTGCGCCCTGGGCCTCGCCACCCCGGTGGGGCTGCTGACCGGCACCGGCCGCGGAGCCCAGCTGGGCATCCTGATCAAGGGCCCGCAGGTACTTGAGGACACCCGCACTGTGGACACCATCCTGCTGGACAAGACCGGCACCGTCACCACCGGGCACCTTGCCGTCGCCGGCACCCGAGCGTTCGCCCCGTTCGGTGACGGCGAGGTCCTGCGGCTCGCCGGAGCGGCAGAGGCCGCTTCCGAGCACCCCATCGCCCGGGCCATCGCCGCCGCGGCGCTGACCGCGGAGCGGGACGCCGACGACGCCGCGCGGCTGCCCGACGTCGTCGGCTTCCACTCTGCCCCCGGCGGCGGCGTCCGAGGCAGTGTGGAAGGACGCGTCGTGACGGTGGGCCGCTCCGGCTGGCTGCAGGAGAACGGCGTCAGCGTCTCCGGCCCGCAGCAGGCCGCCCTTGCCGGGGCCGAGCACGCCGGAGCCACCGCCATCTGGGTTGCGGTGGACGGGGAACCGGCCGGCATCGTGAGCTTGCGCGACACGTTGAAGCCCGGCTCCGCGGCAGCCATCGCGCGGCTTCGCGAGCTGGGGCTGCGGCCCATCCTGCTGACCGGCGACAACGCGGCGGTGGCAGGCCAGGTGGCTGCCGCCGTCGGCATCCCGCCGGTGGACGTCTTCGCCGGGGTCCTGCCGGAGGGCAAGGTGGAGGCCGTGCGGACGCTGCAGACCGGTGGCGCGACGGTGGCCATGGCGGGCGACGGCGTGAACGACGCCGCGGCCCTGGCCCAGGCGGACCTGGGCATTGCGATGGGCTCCGGCACCGACGTCGCCATCGAGGCCGCGGACCTGACCGTGATGGGCAACGAGCTGGGGCAGGTCGCCCAGGCGATCGAGCTGTCCCGCCGGACCCTGGCCACGATCAAGACCAACCTCTTCTGGGCGTTCTTCTACAACGCGGTCGGCATTCCGGTGGCCGCTCTGGGACTGCTGAATCCGATGATCGCCGGCGCGGCGATGGCGGCCAGCTCCGTGCTGGTGGTGGCCAACTCCCTGCGGCTGCGCAGCTTCGGCAAGTAGCCCGCCGGCCCACCTAACTCGCAGTAGCCAGATGGATGGGGAGGGCTGCCCATCGACAGGTTTTCGCGGGGCAGGGTAGGTTCGAGGCATTGGATCTTCCGGAACAGCCGGGGGCCGCTGGGGATGCCGAAAGTGTTCGGGTCCGATGAACTAAGGAGTTTTTTCAATGGCTATGTGGGGCGCGGATGTTACTCAGCTCAAGGCACTGGGGTCGAAGCTGCTGGCGGGTTCGCAGGAGATCGATAACCAGAGGTCGCTCCTGACGAAGGCGCTGGCGTCGACCGAATGGATGGGGCCGGACGCGACGAAGTTCCGCAACGAGTGGAACGGCGAGCACGCGGCCAACCTCACCCGGGCGGCCCAGGCCCTGCAGCAGGCCAGCCAGCAGGCCAGCCGCAACGCGTC
Source organism: Arthrobacter sp. SD1074B (assembly GCF_056780195.1). Lineage (NCBI taxonomy): Bacteria > Bacillati > Actinomycetota > Actinomycetes > Micrococcales > Micrococcaceae > Arthrobacter > Arthrobacter sp. SD1074B. The sequence goes on from NZ_JBRAZT010000001.1 coordinate 3,883,100, forward strand.
CGACCAGGAAAGCGCCTCCTCCAACTAAGCCGGAGCATGATCATGGAAGGCCCGGACGCAGCCGCGTCCGGGCCTTTCTTTTAAATCCTTGGGCCGCCGGTCGGCACCATCCGCTTAGGGGACAGGCTCGACGTCGTTGGCGTGGTCGAGTTCGGCGGGCAGCGGCGCCGCGCGGCGCAGTTCGTCCAGCCGGACCAGCACCACACCGCCGACGATCAGCAGGCCGCCCAGCAGCTGCACCGGGCCGGGCAGCTCGCCCAGGAGCAGCCAGGCCCAGATGACGGCGAACAGCACCTCGGTCAGCGAAACAAAGGACGCCACCTTGGAACCCAGCGCCCGCGCGGCCACGACGCCGGAGACGTAGGCGAGCACGGTCGCGAGGATCACCAGCCCGCCCAGCGCCACCCACCACGGCGTGACCCAGGGGCCCAGCCTGGTGTCCGCCGTGCTCGCGGCCATCGGCAGCAGACCGGTGGCGGCGGCCAGCCACATGATGAGCGCGCCCACCATTAGTCCGCCGGAGGCAAGCACGATCGGCGGCAGCGTGTCATTCTCCTTGGCGGTAATGAAAAAGTAGATGGCCAGGCAGACGGCCGCCGCGATGCCCCACAGCACGCCGATCACGTCGATCTTTACCGCTCCGGTGAGGTCCAGCACCAGGACCAGGCCCACCAGGGAGAGCAGGGTCCCGGCGATAGTGAGGGTCCGCGGCCTTTTCCGGCTGGCCGTCCAGAGCCACAGCACAATGATGACGGGTGCGAGATACTCGAGCAGCAGCGCGACCCCGACCGAAAGCCTGGCAACGGCATTGAAGTAGAACAGCTGGCAGGCGGCCACACCGATCAGCCCGAACAGCCCGATGGTGAGCCAGTTGTCCCGGAGCTGATGCCAGCGCCCACGCAGGGCGAGCAGTGCCGGGACCGCCAGCACCAGCGCGGCTCCGGTGAGCCGGGCAGTGACCGCGGCGCCCGGCGTCCAACCAGTTTCCAACAGCGCCTTGGCGAAGGAGCCGGAGAGGCCGAACACGGCCGAGGAAAACAAGGCCACGCCCAGCCCGGAGGCCAGGAAACCCGAAGCGTCCGGTATCCCGGCTCCGCGTGCCCGGGTTCGATTCTGGGCCGGGGCCCCGGCGGGGTGGCGTGCGGCAGACACGGGCTGCCTCCTGTCAGGAGTAAAGTTGGGTTATGGTCATGACAGTACGCCCGGCCGACGTAAGGAGTCAAGATGGTATTTGCCCCTGACACGGAAGTTGCGCTGCGCTCGGTGGTCGGGCTGATCAACACGGCGGCCAACGGGTCGGAGCAGCTGTCGACTGTCGCGGACCTGGACCGCTTCCTCGCGGCCGAGGGCTTCAGCGGGTCCCGGAGGCGGGACGCGGACGAACTGGCCAGCGTGCACCGGCTGCGCGCCGAGCTTGCGGCCCTGTGGCTGGCTGACGAGGCCACCGCGGTGGACACGGTCAACCGTCTGCTGCGCGAGGCCAAGGCCCTGCCGCAGCTGGTCAAACACGACGGCTGGGACTGGCACCTGCACGCCACCACATCCGAGGCGCCGCTGGCCGACCGGATGAGTACCGAGGCCGCGATGGCCCTGGTGGACGTCATCCGCAGCAAGGAAATGGACCGGATGCTGGTCTGCGCAGCGGACGACTGCGACGCCGTCGTGCTGGACCTCAGCCGCAACCGGTCCAAGCGCTACTGTGACACCGGAAACTGCGCCAACCGCGCGCACGTGGCGGCCTACCGTGCCCGGAAGGCTGCGTCCTAGGCGGACCGACTAGCGGGCGTCGCCGCCCTCTTCGGGGGATTCGGTGCCGGCGGCCGGCGGCGCCGCGTGGCCGCCGTGGGAGGACGGCGCTTTGGAGCTCAGGTTGACACCGGAGCCCTTGCCGAGGTGCTCGGCGTTGTCCTTGTAGCTCATCGACAGCATGGCCGCGATGACCAGCGTGACGATGAAGGCGATGCCTGCGCCGGTGAAGGCCAGGTCGAAGCGGGGCGTTTTGGCGCTGCCCCCGGAAGCGAAGATCAGGACGGCGAAGAAGGCCAGCACTGCCCAGAACGCGGAGAACATGAGCGGTCCCTTGACCGAGGTCCGCAGGCTGCGGCGTTCTCCTGATGTCTGCTCTGCCAAGGTGCTTTCCTCCTGCCGCCAGCGCCGGGCAGGCGTGGCAGTCGTGATACCGCGGGTGTTCTACGCTGGGTAGAACCTGTCGCTACTAGTTTACGGCCTCGGCGGAAACGTCCCGCGCATCGTGCCGCAGGGTCAGCCCGGCGAGGGTCCACAGCACGCCGCCGAGGATTGCGCCGCCGCCCGCCACGCCGAGCAGCGCATGCGGGCCCAGGTCAATGAAGAACGGCAGCGCCGCCGCGGTGCCGAGGCCGATCACGCCGGAGGCGATCCAGTCCCGCGCCAGGCCGGAGCGGCGTCGGGCGGCCAGCCCCAGGTAGAGCTCGGCGGCGCCGGCGAGGCCCAGGCCGAGGGCTCCGATGATCCCGAACACCAAATTGCCGGCGAGCAGGATAAGGGCCGCGCCGGTTCCCACCAGGACCGCCCCCGCGGCCGAGAGGACCCTTGCGTTCCGGTCCCCGTGACGCAGCCCGGTCTTTTTGACGCTCCAGATCAGCACCAGGCCGGTGGCCAGGAGGTAGAGTCCGCCGGCCCAGCCCATGCCGGCGACGGGGGGCGACGCCCAGAAGACCGTCACGGCGCCAAAGGCCAGCGCGATGACGGCCCGGAGGAGCACAGGCTTCCAGAGGTCCGTGGCGGCGAGCAGGGCAGCAGGGGCGTGGGGGTCCGCGGGATGAGTCACCCGCCCAGTTTAGTGCGTGCCGGCGCGCGCGGCGTCAGTGGGCGCCGAGCAGCATCCACTTGTCCGTGCGTGCCCGCAGTCCCAGTGTGAGCGCCCGCGCACTCATGTAGCCCAGCGAGAAGGCCGCCCAGAGCCAGAGCAGCGCCGTGCCGCCGTCGGCTCCGGTCAGCCCTACCACCAGCAGCAGCGGCAGATAGGCGGCGAGGTTGACGACGCCGGCGATCGCCAGGTAGCGCGCGTCGCCGGCGCCGATCAGCACCCCGTCGAGGACGAAGACGTAGCCCGCGATTGGCTGACCGACCGCCAGCATCCACAGGGCGAGCGTGAGCGTGGACCGGACCCCGGCGTCAGAGGTGAACAGCAGCCCGGCCCACGGCGCGACGGCGGCGAGCAGGATCCCGGTCAGCACCCCGAATCCGAGGCCCCAGCGGATCATGGTCCCGGTGAGCGCCCGCGCCGCCGCCGGGTTGGAGGCACCAAGTTCCTTGCCGATCAGGGCCTGGGCGGCGATCGCGAGGGCGTCGAGGGCGAACGCCAGGAAGGTGAAGACAGTCATCGCGAGCTGATGGGCGGCCAGGTTGACCGGACCCTGGGCGGTGGCCACCAGCACCGTGGCGAGGATCGCAACGCGCAGGCTGAGCGTCCGCAGCATCAGCCACGAACCCACCCGGGCCAGGGACCGGATGCCGCGCCAGTCCGGAAGCAGTGACACCCCGTGGTTGCGGGCGTTGCGCTGCACCATCACCACGTAGACCAGGGCCATGCCCCACTGGGCGATGCTGGTGCCCAGTGCGGATCCGGTGACCGAGAGCCGCAGCCCGTAGACCAGGAAAAGGTTCAGCACGATATTGACGGTGAACCCGGCGGCCGCCACGGCCAGCGGGGTCCGGGTGTCCTGCAGCCCCCGGAGCACCCCGGTGCCGGCGAAGATCAGCAGCATGGCGACCAGGCCGGGCATGGACCAGCGCAGGTAGTCCACAGCGAAGGCACGCACCTCGCCGCGGGCGCCCATCAGGTCCAGCAGCGGTTCGGCGGCCAGGAATCCCGCCGCGGCCAGGGCAACGCCCAGCAGCAGCGCAAGCCAGACGCCGTCGCGGCCGGCCGCCAGCGCCTTGGGCAGCTGGCCGTTGCCGATCGCGCGGGCCACGGCGGGGGTTGTGGAGTAGGCCAGGAACACCATCAGGCCCACCGCGGTGTGCAGCACCGCCGAGGCGAGACCGACGCCGGCAAGCTGGGCCACCCCCAGATGCCCCACAATCGCAGAGTCCGCCAGCAGGAAAAGCGGCTCCGCGATCAGCGCGCCGAACGCGGGCACCGCGAGGCGGAGGATTTCACGACGCAGGAGCGCCGGGGACGGGGGTGCTACGGGGGTCGGGGCGGAGGCTGGCACGGCACCACCCTAGCGGCAGTTCGGACACACGGCTTCGGATTGGTTCACTGCCCTCACCCGCGCCCTCGCCCTGCTGTCCGCGGTGGACATGCCGGATGCAATGTTCCTGGTCCATGCCCGGGCGGGAATATGCGCGGGTTCCGGCGGATACAAACCGGTCCCCATCCTGGCCGCCGTCTGTGGCAGCGGCCAGCGCGAATGTGTCGGCAGCCCGCGACGCTTCGCCGGTCCCTCAGTACACTCACATCCATGAGTGAGACTTCCGCCAATGCCGTTACCCTGCGTTTCCTGGCCGCCCCCATGGACGTCGGCCACAGCGGCTCGGTGGATGCCGGGACGGTGCTGGAGTGGGTGGACAAGGCGGCCTACGCCGCCGCCGTCGGCTGGGCGAAGTCCTACTGTGTGACCGCCTATGTGGGGAACATCCACTTCGCGGATCCGGTCAACAGCGGCGACATGGTGGAAGTGACCGCCACCATCGTTTACACGGGACGGTCCTCGATGCACATCCGCACCGTGGTGTCGTCCGGCGATCCGAAGGGCGGCCCGGCCACGATGCGCAGCCAGTGCATGGTGATTTTCGTGGCGGTGGGCGAGGACGGAAAACCGATTCCGGTTCCGCAGTTCGACCCGGCCACGCCGGAGGAAATCGAGCAACGCGGGCACGCGCTGGCGCGGATCAAGGTCCGCGAAGACATCGTCCACGCGATGAGCGGACAGGAATACACCGACGCCGGGACCGCCGAACGCGTCACGCTGCGGTTCATGGCGGCCCCCACGGACGTGAACTGGGGCGGCAAGGTGCACGGCGGAATCGTGATGAAGTGGATCGACGAGGCCGCCTACGTCTGCGCCTCGCGTTACTGCGGCATGGACACGGTGGCGGTCTTCTCCGGCGGGGTGCGGTTCTACCGGCCGTTGCTGATCGGCCACCTGGTGGAGGTCGAGGCCAGGCTGGTCTATACGGGGACGAAGGGGATGCATATTGCCGTCCATGTCCGCTCCGGTGACCCCAAGGGCCACGAACTCAACCTCACCACGTATTGCCTCACCGTGATGGTCGCGCGCGACGAGAGCGGCACCTCGGTTCCGGTGCCGCAGTGGGTCCCGGTGTCCGAGGAGGACAAGCGGCTGCACGCCCACGCCCGCGAGTTGCTCGAGATCCGGGGCCGGGCGCCCGGGAACCGGCTGCCCAACCACCTGCTCTAGGAGCCGCCGCGCCCTAGAAGCCGCCGCCCCCGGCGTCGCCCGCCATGTTGGCGAAGCGCGAGTAGTGGCCCTGGAACGCCACCACAATGTCCTTGGTGGGGCCGTTACGGTGCTTTGCGATGAGAATGTCCGCCTCGCCGGCACGCGGGGACTCCTTGTCGTAAACGTCTTCGCGGTGGAGCAGGATGACCATGTCGGCGTCCTGCTCGATGGAACCGGACTCACGGAGGTCGGAGACCATGGGGCGCTTGTCCTGGCGCTGCTCGGAGCCACGGTTTAGCTGCGAGAGCGCAATCACGGGAACCTGGAGTTCCTTGGCCAGCAGCTTCAGGGCGCGGGAGAATTCGGAGACTTCCTGCTGGCGCGATTCGACCTTCTTGCCCGAGCTCATGAGCTGCAGGTAGTCGAGGATGACCAGTTTGAGGTCGTGCTGCTGCTTCAGCCGCCGGCACTTGGCGCGGATTTCCATCAGCGACATGTTAGGGCTGTCGTCGATGAACAGCGGGGCATCGTTCATCCGGCCCATGGTGGTGGCGATCTTGGACCACTGCTCGTCCTTGATGGTGCCCTTGCGGAGATCCTGCAGACCGATGGTGGCCTCCGCGGACAGCAGGCGCATCGCGATCTCGTTCCGGCCCATTTCCAGCGAGAACATGACCGTGGCGAGGTTGTTCTTGATAGCCGCGGACCGGGCGAAGTCCAGGGCAAAGGTGGACTTGCCGACGGCGGGGCGCGCGGCGATGACAATCATCTGGCCGGGATGCAGGCCGTGGGTCAGTTCGTCGAGTTCGTAGAAGCCGGTGGGGACACCCACCATGCCCTCGCCGCGGTGCCCGGACGCCTCGATCTCGTCCACGGTGGATTCCATCACGTCCTTGAGTACGACGTAGTCCTCGGCGGTGCGGCGCTCGGCCACGGCATAAACCTCGGCCTGCGCCTGGTTAACCAGGTCCTCCACCTCGCCGTCCTGCCCGTAGCCGAGCTGGACGATCTTGGTTCCGGCGTTGACCAACCGGCGCAGGACGGCACGTTCGGCCACGATTTCGGCGTAGTAGCCGGCGTTTGCGGCGGTGGGGACGGTCTGGATCAGCTCGTGAAGGTAGGCCGGGCCGCCGATCCGGTTGATTTCGCCGCGCTTGGTCAGCTCGTCCGAGACGGTGACGGCGTCGGCGGGCTCACCGCGGCCGTAGAGGTCAATGATGGCTTCGTAGATGGTCTCGTGTGCCGGGCGGTAGAAGTCCTGGCCGCGGAGAATCTCCACGACGTCAGCAATGGCATCCTTGGACAGCATCATGCCGCCCAGCACGGACTGCTCGGCGGGGATGTCCTGCGGCGGCTTGCGGCTGCCTTCGGATCCCCGGGTGCCCTCGATCGAGTCCAGATGCGTAACTGACAAAACTGCCGTCCTTCATAGTGTGCCGGCGCAACAGTCGCAGCCGGCGCTTAAGCCATGTGTTGTGGTGCCCGGTGTGCTGCGTCCCGTCCCGGGGGCGGGCAGGCAACCACCGGTTACTTCCTATCAGCCGGCTCCGACAGTTTGTCCGTCCGCCGGAATGGCGCACCCCCAGGCAGCCGCTCCGCCCACCAGCCGGGTCGATTTTCCCGCCTCGTCCACAGAGCCCCTGGATCACTCACCCGGCGGCGGGCGACCGTGGAACCCGCCGCAAGGCACCGCGGTTCGGCACCGCGGTTTCCGCGCCGCCAACCTGGTCTCCCGCTACGTTATCCCCCGATTCGACAGGCACCAACCCGACCAACCAGCCAGCCTGTGGATAAGTTGTGGACTACTACCCTCAGCTTGTGCACAGCCTGTGGGAAGGTCTGTGGATAGCAAAATTCTTCTCCCGGAAATAGCGCTCTGACATGCGGAAACGCGGGTCATTCCCTGTGGATGGAAATCATTTTTCAGCAAGCTTCATCCACAGCTTGCAACCGGCGGCTGGGGATAGCGGGCGCACTGCCACACCACAGCCAGCTCAAAACATACGCATTTTGTGATGCTTGTCACCCGACCGGCGGCAAATTGGCCGGACGGGCCGCATTTTGTATGCCCGGCCCAGAATATGCTGTGGATAACTGCTATCTGGCATAAGCTGTGGCCATGGGCGATGTACTGCTAGTCATACTCCCTGCCCTCATCCTCGCCGGGGTGCTCTGGGCAGTCTCTGCGGCGCTGAAACCCCGCAATTTTGGCATCTCGGACGCGGAGCGCTACCAGATGGAGCTGGCGCTGCGTTCCCGGGCGCACTACGAGGCCCAGGTGAAGGCCGCAACGGCCGCCCGTGCCCGGGTGGACGCCGCGACCCGCCCGAGCCAGAACGAGCAGCAGCAGTCGCAGCAGGCTGAGCACGCCCGGGCGGCCCAGAGCCGGGTGCACGGCTCCTTTGGCAGCCAGCCGGGCCACCCGGCCGCGGTGCTTCCCGGCGGCCAACTGAGCCCCGGCTTCACGCTGCAACTTCAGGCTCTGGCCCGTTCCGGCCACAAGGTCCAGGCCATCAAACTGCTGCGCCAGGCCACCCGAACAGACCTCTTGACCGCCAAGAATTACGTAGATCGGCTGTAGTCCATGGAAGCCCTGCTAGTCCCCGCCCTGATCCTCGTGCTCGTCGGCGTCGTCGTCGTCCTGGCCGCGCGCGCCCTGGGGCGACGTGGGCCGCGGAGCCCGCAGGAGGCGCCCGCACAGCCAGCCCGCAGTTCCGTGGAGCTGGCGCGTGCCGCGGCCGCCAAGCTGGACCAGGAGCAGCACCGCCGCCTTTACGCCCTGATCGCCCAGGGCCAGGCCATGGCCGCCATCAAGCTGTACCTTGAAGCCACCGGCCAGGGCCTCCGCGCCTCACGGGACGCGGTGGGTGCCCTGGCTGCCCACCCGCAGCCGTACCAGCCCAAGCAGGCGCCCGAGCAGCCCGCGCACGACGACGACGATGACGCCCCGCAACGCTTTCCCTACCGCTACCGGGCGATAGCCAGCAAGGGCGACGTCACGCGCGAGGTCAGCAGCAACATGCTGAACGACGAGATTTATGGCCGAATCCGCACCCTGGCCAAAAGCGGCGACACCGAGGCGGCCGCGGCCGCGCTGACCCGGCACTCGGACATCTCCCTCAAGCAGGCCCAGGAGTTCATCGCCCTGCTCGAGGACTGACGCCGCACTCCGGACCCGCCAGTCCTAGAAGTCGAACAGCTCCCCCAGCCAGCCTTCCTTCTTCTTGGGCCGGCGGCGGTCGTCGTAGCGCGGCTGTTCGTAACGCGGCCGGTCGCGGCGCTCCTCGAAGCGCCGGTCGTCCGGACGGCGGTCATCCCGCCGCGGGTCCAGATTATAGAGCGGCGGCGGGATGTGCCCCGGCGGAGTCGGCGCCGCGGCTGCGCCGGACGCCGGGGCGGCGCCACCGAAGCCGTCCGCGGCGCGGTCGATGATCTTGTCGAGCTCGCCGCGGTCCAGCCACACGCCGCGGCACTGCGGGCAGTAGTCGATTTCCACGCCGCTTCGTTCGCTCATTACCAGGTCTACGGAATCCACAGGGCATTTCATGTCCCGGACAACGAACCGGAGGCCGGATTAGTTCGGTCCCCGGCAGGACCCGGGCTAGTTGCCTCCGGAGATCCCCGCCAGCAGCTGCTCGAACGGCAGCGACTCCAGCGCAGCCTGCTTCGGCCGCGGCTGCGCGCCGTCGAGCAGCCGGGCGAACTCCGCCGCCGCCCGCTCAATCCGTGACGAGAGGGGCGAGCCACCGTCGCCGGTGGTTCCCCAGTCCTGCGGTCCGGCGAAGACGCCGGTGGCCGCGGTCCGGGCCCGGAGGTAGCTAAAAAGCGGCCGCATTGCGTAGTCCAGCACCATCTGGTGCCGGTCCGTGCCGCCCGTGGCACCCAGCAGGACGGCCTTGCCGTCGAGGGACTTAGGGTCCAGCACGTCGATGAATGACTTGAACAGCCCGCTGTAGGACGCGCTGAAGACCGGACTGACTGCGATGATGCCGTCCGAGGCCTCAACCCCGGCGATCACCTCGGCCAGCCGCGGTGCTGCGTACCCGGTAACGAAGTTGTTGGCGATCTCAACCGCGAGATCCCGCAACTCGACGACGTCGACCGTCACGGCGTAGCCAGCCGCGGCGAGCTGGCGTTCGGCCGAGGCCGCCAGCTGGTCCGCGAGCAGGCGGCTCGAGGACGGGACGCCGAGTCCGGCGGAGAGAACGGTAATGCGGCGGCTTTCCACGGTGTGCTCCTGTAGCTGTTCCACGGTTTGGGTAACTATATGCATTTGCATATACCTGTAGAAGCCGCGGGCGCCCGTCTTTATTCCCTTCCCCGTTTGCCCTGCCGCGTATGGTTCCTTTGCCCGCGGAGTGGCAGCCACAACTGATTGAGCAACCACGGTGGAACGCGCCGGATTCGACGGGGCCGGTCCACTTAGAGCAGGGCGAATCCCTCGATGCAGCTCACGGAGTGCCCGCCAACCCAGATATCCCCGTCCAGTGTCTCGACGTGGACCCTGCCGGCCCGGCCCAGCGCCGTGCCCTGCGCCGCGAGGTAAGACCCGGGGGCCCGTCCGGTCCCGATCAGCCACTGGGCAGCCCCGGCGTTGAAGCTTCCGGTGACGGGGTCTTCCGCGGCCGCGTCCCCGGGGATGAACGTGCGCACCTCGAAGCCGACCTCGGAACCTGCGGGATGGGGGGCGATCACGCCCACCATCAGTCCCGCCATGGCCGCGTAATCGGGCCGGATGGCGAGCACCTGTGCCGCGGACTCCAGCAGCACTCCGATCCATTCCGGACCGTTGACCAGCCAGGACGCGTCCAGGAGCGCCTCCTGCGGCAGCCCCAGGCCAGCCGCGATTCGGGCCAGGTCCGGCGCGGCAACCGGGCCGGAGCGGGTGAGCGGCGGGGCTGCGAAGGCCAGCCGTCCGCCGTCGCGCTTCACCCGGACCAGCCCGGCGGCACACTCCTGCACCACGACGCCGTCCTGCCGGGGGATGCCGCCCGCCTCAAGCCAGGCGTGGGCCGAGCCGAGCGTGGGATGGCCTGCGAAGGGGAACTCCTCGCTGCCGGTGAAGATCCGCACCCGGTAGTCGGCGCCCGGGTCGGTGGGCGGCAGCAGGAACGTCGTTTCGGCGAGGTTGGTCCAGTTGGCGAACTGCTGCATACCTGCCGTGTCGAGGCCCTCGGCGTCGAGGACGACGGCCAGGGGATTCCCGCGGTAGGGTTCGGCGGAAAAGACGTCCACCTGGGCGAAGGGGCGGAGACGGGGAGCGGTAGTCGGGGTCACCGCCGCAGGCTATCACCCGGCACCCGGCCCGCGTCTGGCTCCCGGCGCGGCTGACGGCGCGCCCGGAAGCTGTCAGACTGCCCCTATGGCTGAAAACAAAACACAGGCAACGGGCGCGTCCGTGGACGAGTTTCTCGGTTCCGTCGAGCACCCCGTGCGGCGCGGGGACGGGTTTCGCCTCTTGGCGCTGATGTCCCGGATCACCGGCCAGCCCGCCGAAATGTGGGGGCCGACCATTGTGGGCTTTGGCCGTTACCACTACCGGTACGCGAGCGGCCGCGGGGGCGACTCCCCCGCCGTCGGGTTTTCGCCCCGGAAGTCCAGCCTCTCGCTCTACGGCCTGACCTACGGGCCGGACGCCGCCGAACTGCTCGGCCGGCTCGGAAAACACAAGTCGGGCGCCGGGTGCCTGTACATCTACAAGCTCGCGGACGTCGACGAGCCCGTGTTGTCGGAGCTGATCTGGCGGGGCTACGCCCACGTCACCACCGTGCTGCACCAGGACTGAGCACGGCTGCAGAGGGCAACGCGGGGGGTATTGGAGTTAACGCGGACGGCCCCCGCATCCGGGCTCCCGAAGGAATCCGGAGGCAGGGGCCTCCCGTGCAGTTCAGTCAGTCGGAAAGACTACTTGCCTGCAACTACGTCGAGCTCGATCACAGCGGATACGTCGTCGTGCAGACGGACGTTGGCCTGGTAAGAACCGGTCGACTTGATGTGAGCCGGCAGTTCAACCTTGCGCTTGTCGATGCGGCCGAGGCCGGCGGCTTCAACGGCGTCCGCCACGTCGGCCTGCTTGACGGTGCCGAACAGGCGTCCGGTCTCGCCAGCCTTGACAACGAGCTTGACCGGCTTGGCCTGCAGTGCAGCGGCCTGCTTCTGAGCGTCTTCCAGGGAAGCGTGCTCGCGGGCGGCGCGGGCAGCCTTGATGGACTCAACCTGCTTCTCGCCACCCTTGGACCAGGTCAGGGCGAAGTTGCGGGGCAGCAGGTAGTTACGTGCGTAACCGTCCTTGACCTCGACAACGTCGCCAGCAGCACCGAGACCGGTTACTTCGTGGGTCAGAATGAGCTTTGCCATGTTAGTTAATCCCTTCCTTAGCCGCGGCCAGCGCCGGAGTAAGGCAGCAGAGCAACTTCGCGGGCGTTCTTGATTGCCTGTGCGATCTTGCGCTGTTCCTGCACCGTGACGCCGGTGACGCGACGGGCGCGGATCTTTCCGCGGTCGGAGATGAACTTGCGCAGCAATGCTACGTCCTTGTAGTCGATGACAGTGATGTCAGCGGCCTTCAAGGGGTTGGACTTTGGTTTGGGCTTACGGAGTTCAGCCTTAGCCATCGTGGAGCTCCTATTCGATGGAGCCCGTGGATATTGATCCACGGGATGGTGGTGATCCGCCGGCGGTCACCGCGCGGCCGCCGGAAGGCTGCCATGCGGGTCCCGATGTCGGACCTTAGATGTTGTTTAGAAGGGAGGTTCGGAATCCGGGCCGTTGCCCCAGCCGCCTGCATTGCTGACCCCGGGCGTTGCCCAGGGATCGTCCTGCGCTGCGGGCTGGTTGCCGCCCCAATTTCCGCCGGCGTTGCCGCCCTGGTTTCCACCAGAGTTGCCACCGAAACCGCCGCTGTTGCCGCCGCCGAAGCCACCCTGGCCACCCTGTCCGCCGGAGCGCTGGGTGCGGTTGACCTTGGCGTTGGCGTAGCGCAGGCTGGGGCCGATTTCGTCGACCTCAAGCTCGATAACGGTGCGCTTCTCGCCTTCCTTGGTTTCGTAGGAACGGCTCTTCAAGCGGCCGGAAACAATCACGCGCATGCCCTTGGTGAGGGACTCGGCGACGTTCTCGGCTGCTTCGCGCCATACCGATGCGCGGAGGAACAGGGTTTCCCCGTCCTTCCACTCATTGGACTGGCGGTCGAAAGTGCGGGGCGTAGAAGCGATGGTGAAGTTCGCTACTGCCGAACCTGACGGTGTGAACCTCAGTTCGGGGTCATTGGTGAGATTACCGATGACCGTAATAGTGGTTTCGCCTGCCATCTACGTCCTCCTTGTTCGTTCCTGCGGGGTTAAAGATTGAAGAGGGGAGCTGAATTACTCAGCAACAACCTTCTGCTCTTCGGGGCGGGTGATCTTGGTGCGCATGATGGTCTCGTTGAGACTCAGCTGGCGGTCAAGTTCCTTGGCGGTAGCCGGCTCAGCGGTGAAGTTCACCACGGCGTAGATACCTTCGGACTTCTTCTGGATTTCGTAAGCCAGGCGACGACGGCCCCAGATGTCAACCTTTTCGATGGTCCCACCATCGGTCGTGATGACGTTCAGGAACTTCTGAAGCGTTGGCTCAACGGTACGCTCTTCGACCTCGGGGTCGATGATTACCATCAATTCGTAAGGACGCATATGTGAACCCACCTCCTTTGGGCTAAGCGGTTACGGCATTTCCGTAACAGGAGGTTCATTTGCGGTGCTTGTGCGGTGCATAGCCCCCGGAACGGAGGCAGGGCGCAGCACAGACTTCAACAGCTTAGTGCATCCGGGCCGGTTTCAGCGATTTCTTCCACCGCCACCCTAGGCCCCGGGGGCCGTCAGCGGAAGCGTCCCGGCCGGTCTGTGGATAACTGCCCGGCCGCCTGTGCCATGATCGGGGAATGAGCACCGGTTCCCCGTCCCGTTCCGTGGCATCCCCCGTCCACCGCAGCCGACTGCGGTTCGCCGTGATGCTGCTGGCGGGCCTGATTGCCGGCGGGTCCTCGGGGTTCACCGGACACTGGGTGGAAGCTCCGGCGGTCGGCTGGAGCAGCGCGGCCCTGACCTACGTGCTGTGGGTGTGGATCGTGATCGGGCCGCTGGACGCCGCCGAAACGCGGGCCCACGCCACCTCGGAGGACCCGTCCCGCAGCGTCACGGATCTGATGATCCTCGCCGCCAACATCGCCAGCCTGGCGGCGGTGGCCGCCGTCGTGCTGGACTCGCACGGCAACAACGGCGGCTCCCGCCTCGGCGGCGGACTGCTGGCGCTGACGTCCGTCGCGCTGTCGTGGATGCTTGTGCAAACGCTCTTTACCGTCCGCTACGCCGGGCTCTACTACAGCACTGCGCCGCGGGCCGGGGCGGCAGTGGGCGGCATCGACTTCAACCAGGACGACCCGCCGCAGTACACCGACTTCGCCTACCTCAGCACCAGCCTGGGAATGACCTACCAGGTCTCGGACACGGCACTGAAGAACCACGCGATCCGGGCCGAGGCACTCAAGCACAGCCTGCTGTCCTACCTGTTCGGCACCGTGATCCTGGCCGCCACCATCAACCTCGTGATCGGCCTCGCCGGGTCCTAGGAACCGTGCCGGAGCGGTCCCGGGCGGGTTACTGGGAGGCGGTGCGGAAGAACAGTTCGGTCACCACCGCCAGCCGATGCGGGTCCTCGACGCCGCAGAGCTCGCGGGCCGAGTGCATCGACAGCAGCGGGACACCGACATCGACCGTCCTGATTCCCAGCCGGGTAGCTGTCAGTGGGCCGATCGTCGAGCCGCAGGGCATCACGTTGTTGGAGACGAATTCCTGGTACGGGATCCCGGCGTCGGTGCAGAGCCTGGCCCACAGGGCCGCCCCGGCCGCGTCCGTGGCGTAGCGCTGGTTGGCGTTGATCTTCAGCAGCGGCCCGCCGTTCAGGGCCGGGCGGTTGGCCGGGTCGTGGCGCTCGGCGTAGTTGGGGTGCACGGCGTGGCCGGCGTCGGCGGAAACACAGAACGACGCCGCGAACGCCTGCCGGCGCTGGCTCGCTGTGGCGCCGAGTCCGTCGGAGACGCGGACCAGGATGTCCTCAAGGACCGGTCCGCAGGCACCGGAGCGCGACGCGGAGCCGATTTCCTCGTGGTCGAAGGCCGCCAGCACGGCGATCGGGCCGTCCGCCGGCACCTCTCCGGCGGCGTGCGCGATCAGCGCGGCGAGGCCGGCGTGGGTGGCGGAGAGGTTGTCCAGTCGTCCGGAGGCGAAGAATTCGCCCTTGGCGCCGAACACGGCCGGCGCCTGCGTGTCCGCGATGACGACGTCGTAGCCGCCGATCTGCGACGGGTCCACCGCGGCGCCGGGCACCCGCTCCGCGAGCAGGCCCAGAAGGTCCGCACCGGCCGGGTCGCCGAGGCCAAAGACCGGGTTCATGTGCTGTTGCTTGTCCAGCGCCAGGCCGTCGTTCACGGCGCGGTCCAGGTGGACGGCCAGCTGCGGAAAGCGCAGCAGCGGCCCGGTGGCCGTCAGGTGCTCGGTGCCGTCCAGCATCACGAGCCGGCCGGCGAGCTGCAGTTCGCGATCGAGCCAGGAGTTGAGCAGCGGCCCGCCGTAGACCTCGACGCCGGCCTGCAGCCAGCCGAACTTGCCGGTGGTGGGCTTGGGCTTGAGCTTGAAGGAGGGCGAATCGGTGTGCGCGCCGAGGATGTTGAAGCCGGTCGTGGGGCCGGCACCGTGCGGCGTCACCCAGGCGATGAGGGCGCCGTCGCGGATCACGTAGAACTTGCCGGCGGAACCGTCGGCAGCGCTGCCGACTGCGGCGCCCGGCCAGGCCTGGAGCTCGTCGAGCCCGGTGAACCCCGCTTCGCCCAGCCGCCGGGCGGCCTCGTGGACGGCGTGGAAGCTCGACGGCGACGCGCTGACGTACGCGCCGAGGTCCCGGATGTGGTCTGCGGCAGTGGTGGAAGAAGGCATGGCTCCGAGTCTAGCGTCGCGGTTGGACCCCAACGCCGCACCGGACATGCCCTCCTTGGGCGGCGGCGGATGGGCATAGTGGCACTATGTCCATTGCTGGTCGCCGGGGTGGGGCATGTCCGGTGGCGCGGTTGTGCCGCGGGCCTACTTAGCCGGACCGACGCCGGCGTCGGCATCCTCGCGGCGGAGCTCGGCGTCGGCGGGCTGCTCGGCTGGCTGTTGGTCGGCCTGCGCAGCGGGGACCGCCGCGGCGCCGTGCCTGCGGTAACGCCACAGTCCGATCCCGACCACGACGGCGGCCAGGGCCAGGGAGAGCAGCAGCGATTCCCTGGTGGTGTCCAGTACCACCATGCCCACCAGCAGCGCGACGATGCTGACGATCGCCAGCCAGGTCAGGTACGGGAACAGCCACATCTTCAGCTGCAGTTCGCGCGCGGCGGTGCCCATCCGGCGGCGCAGGATCAGCTGCGAGACCGAGATGACCAGCCAGACAAACAGTGCGATGGCGCCTGAAGTATTGACCAGGAACAGGAACACGGTGTCCGGGGCGATGTAGTTCAGGCCCACCGTGATGAAGCCGACCACGGTCGACGCCAGCACCGCGGCGGCCGGAACCCCGCGCTTGGAGATCCGCATCCAGGCGCGGGGAGCGTCGCCGCGGCGGGAAAGCGAGAAGAGCATGCGGCTGGCGGTGTACAGCCCCGAGTTGAGGCAGGACAGCACGGAAGTCAGCACGACGATGTCCATGATGGTGCCGGCGCCCGGGATGCCGAAGAGTTCGATCACGGCGACGTACGGGCTCTTGGCCACGGAGGCCGAGTTCCAAGGCAGCAGGGTCACGACGATGGCGATGGAGCCGATGTAGAACACCAGGATGCGCCAGACCGTGGACTTGACGGCCTTCTTCACGGCGTCGACCGGGTTCTCGGATTCGCCGGCGGCAATGGTCGCGATTTCAGCGCCGAAGAAGGAGAAGACCACCACGAGGATGCCGGCGAGCACTGCGCCGGGGCCGTTGGGCATGAAGCCGCCCTTGCCGGTCAGGTTGTCCAGTCCCGGGGCCGGGACGCCGGGGATGAGGCCGAGGATGGCGGCGGCGCCGAAGAGCAGGAACAGCACAATCGCGGCGACCTTGATGGAGGCGAACCAGAACTCGAACTCGCCATAGGACTTCACGGAGCCGAGGTTCGTCAGGGTCAGGAGCACCATCAGCAGCAGGGCCCAGACCCACTGGTCGATGCCGGGCACCCACCGGTGCATGATGGCGGCGCCGGCAGTTGCCTCGATGCCGAGCACAATGATCCAGAACCAGGCGTAGAGCCAGCCGATGCTGAAGCCGGCCCAGCGGCCAAGTGCCTTGTCCGCGTAGGTGGAGAACGATCCGGTCTCGGGGTTGGCGGCAGCCATTTCGCCCAGCATGCGCATGACCAGGATGACCACGAGCCCTGCCGCCAGGTAGGCCACCAGGATGCCGGGGCCGGCCTGTTGAATGGCAGCGCCGGAACCGACGAACAGCCCGGCGCCGATGACGCCGGCGATGGCGATCATGGACAGATGCCGGGGTTTCAGGGATTTGGAGAGTTGCTGGTCAGCCTGCATTAAGCGCGGTCCTTCGTGGGTGGTGTCGGCCCGTGCGCCTCGTGCCGGCGATGCCAGGCAAAGATGTGCGGCGGACCACAATGTCGTTTCACCCTAGACCGCCCGGGGGAGGGCCCGGTCTGTGCAGTCCCACAGATTACGCCGCCGCCGTTGGGGCGGAACTCCAGCGACGGGGCCCTGAAGGCAAAGGCTGTTGCCTCACGGGCAATTCCGAAATGTGCCTGAAACCACTGTTTCAGGCCGGGCAGCGCTCCCGCCGGCCCCGCTGGCCGCCCCGGCCGCCCACCAAACCCGCTGGCAGTGGTTGCCGTTATGCCGCCCCATAACGGCAACCACTGCGGGCTAGATGTCCCGTTTCTTGAGCAGAACTCCCGCCAGCACCACCGGGATAAGAACCCACGCGCCCAGGACCAGGGCCGCCTGCCAGGCCTCCAGTGTGTCCGGGAGGTGTTCGGCGGCGGTCATCGCCTGGACGGTGTTGCCCGGCAGGTACTTCCGCGCCTCCTCGAAGAAATCGCCGGGGATCAGCTGGAACACGATTGGAAGCACGAAGAACAACCCCACCAGGCTCATGATGCCGCCGGCGGAGTTGCGCAGCAGCGCGCCGAGGGCCATGCCGATCGCAGCGACAGCCGCCACATAGATGCTGTTGACCAGCAGGAGCTTGATCGACTGGGAGCTGGCCAGGTCCAGCGGCAGATCGTAATTGCCCAGGATCGGCAGGGACACCAGCCCGGCGAGGTACACAGACACCGCGGTGAGGACAAACGCCGTCAGCACCACCACCAGCAGCTTGGCCACGAAGGCCGGCGTCCGCCTCGGCACGGCCGCGAAGGTGGAGCGCGCCATGCCGGTGGTGAACTCGGAGCTCATCAGCAGCACGCCCAGCGAGCCGAGGATCAGCTGCGCGAAGGGGATGCCGGAGGTGGGCGCGCCGAGCGCGAGTTCACTTCCCTGCGCGGCGAACGCTGCGGCGGCGCCCGGATCCGTCGCGGCAGCCCGCGAGAACTGGCCCGTTCCCCACGCGGAGAGTGCGCCGAAGCCCACCAGCACCGCCGCGGTCGAGGCGAGCAGGATCAGGGTGGACAGCAAGGTGCGGAACTTGATGAATTCGGCATTGAGCACACGCGTAAAGCTCGGGCCGGAGCCGTTGCTGAGGCCGTCGCCCCGGCCGGGTTCGGTGCCGGCGTGCGCCCCGCGGCTTGAGGGGTTGGGTTCGAGAGTGGTCGAGCTCATGGCTTAGTTGCCTCCGGACTGGGCGGGGGCGGGGACGCCCGTGGTGATCAGGGAGTGGTATTCGACCTCATCCTTGGTCAGCTCCATGTAGGCCTCCTCGAGGCTGGCCTGGAGCGGGGTGAGTTCGTAGATCATGACGTGGTTGTCGAGGGCGATGCGGGCGATGTCCCGGGGCTGAAGCCCCGTGACTTCGAGGAGTTCGCTGTCGTGGACGTCAACAGCACCCCCAGCTCCGGCCAGCAGGCGCATCAGCTGCTCCGGCTGTTCGGTGCGGACCCGGGTGCGGCCCTGGCCCTTGCCGGTGATGATCTCCTGGATCGGGGCGTCCGCGATGATCCGGCCGCGTCCGATCACGATCAGGTGATCCGCGGTGACGGCCATTTCGCTCATCAGGTGGCTGGACAGGAACACGGTGCGGCCCTCGGAAGCCAGGTACTTGACCAGGTTGCGGACCCAGACCACGCCTTCCGGGTCGAGGCCGTTGACGGGTTCGTCCAGGATGATGGTCTGCGGGTCGCCGAGCAGCGCCGCCGCGATGCCGAGGCGCTGGCCCATGCCGAGCGAGAAACCGCCCACCTTTTTCCGGGCGACCTCGGCCAGTCCGGTCATTTCAATGACCTCGTGGACCCGCTTCTTCGGGATGCCGTGCGTGGCGGCCATGGCGAGCAGGTGGTTATAG
Source organism: Arthrobacter sp. SD1074B (assembly GCF_056780195.1). NCBI lineage: Bacteria > Bacillati > Actinomycetota > Actinomycetes > Micrococcales > Micrococcaceae > Arthrobacter > Arthrobacter sp. SD1074B. Next base: position 3,901,972 of record NZ_JBRAZT010000001.1, read on the forward strand.
GCCGAGCGGCTGGTGTGGACGGCTTTGGCGTCCAGCAGGGCGCCGACGTCGCGCAGCGGCGCGTGGTGCCGGTCGAACGGCACGCCGTTGACGGTGACAGAGCCCGACGTCGGCCGGTCCAGTCCCATGATCATGCGCATGGTGGTGGACTTGCCGGCGCCGTTGGGGCCGAGGAAGCCGGTGACCCGGCCTGCTTCGACAGTAAAATTGACTCCCGCGACGGCGGTTTTCTCGCCGTACACCTTGGTCAGGCCTCGTGCTTCGATCATGGAAGCGTTCCTTTGCGTTGCGTGTGGTTGTTTACCCACCACGCTACCGATGCGGCCACCCGAATTCGCCCCTTTCAGGGTTGATTCAGGGATCAATCAGGGTCGTCCCGCGGCGGACCTCCGGTCAGTCCTGCGGCTTCGGGGAGTAGTAGACCAGCCCGCCGTGCTGGACTGAGAACTCCACGGCGCGGACTCCGGGCATGACTTCCCCGTCCACCGCCAGCACCATCGTCGCGCCGCCTGGCTCCACCCTGATCCGGCTGGTTTCACGCAGATGGGTGATCCGGGAGGTGGCCACTGTGCCGGTCAGAACGGCCCACAGCAGGCGCAGGCGTGCAAAGGATTCGTCCGCCGTGATCATGCGCAGGTCCAGCACGCCGTCGTCCAGCACCGGCCGGACCAGCGGCGCGTGGTCACGGGGGTAGTAGCGGCCCCGGCCGACGTACAGAATCCAGAGCTTGTGCCGGACGCCGTCCACCACCAGGATGCTGGGGGTGCCGGCGGCGAAGGTGCGGAACATGGCGACGACCCCGGCAAGCGGTTTGCCCAGGGCCGGTTGAAGCTGCTCCCGGCGGCGCACCAGATTGGGGTAGAGGCCGATGCTGGCGGTGTTCAGCATGGTCAGCTCCAGCTTTTCGGGGCTGTCCGGCAGTCCGCGCTCCACCGCGACGTGGCCAAGGTCGGCTCGCGCCGCCTCCCCCTTGGCGGCGGCCTCGACGGCGAACTGCAGGGTGGGAGTGCCGGCGTCGCGGGCGAAGTGGTTCAGAGTCCCGCCCGGCAGGACCAGGAGGGGGATGGAATGGTCGACGGCGGACGCGGCGGCGGTGCCCACGGTCCCGTCGCCGCCCCAGACGCCTAGCGCGACGACGCCGGGGCGGGTCGCCACCGACTCAATGGCGGCGGCCACGTCCTCGTCCGGACCGATCACCTTTATATACGCCTTAGGGAATACTTTCTGCAGGGCCGCGACGGTTTCCTCAGCGTAGGACCCGCCTAGCGTGTTGACCGCAATGCCGAGCCCCTCGCCGCCGGGCAGCGCGGCCGCCGGCACGGGGGTGCGCCGGACGGCGGGGAACGGGGGACGGACCGGCCACCAGTTCCTCGTCACGAGGGCCGCGCCGGCCCCGAGCGCGGAGCCGAAGAAGACGTCCGAGGGCCAGTGCGCCCCGGTGTGGACCCTGGAATATGCGACCCCGGCGGCGATGGGAGCCAGGGCGGCCCCAAGTGCGGGGCGGACCAATCCCACGCCCAGGGCGAAGGCGGCTGCCGAGGCGGAGTGCCCTGAAGGCATGGAGGAACTGGTCGGCTGCGGGTGCACGAAGCGGAAGACCGGGAGGTGCTCGGGCAGCGGCCGGGCCCGCGGCAGCAGGGTCTTGAAGACCACGTTGGTCACGGCGGAGGCGACGCCCTGCGCCAGGACGCCGTGCAGCGCCGCACGCCGGGTCCTGCCGGGAAAGAGTGCCATCACGCCGGCAATGCCGAACCAGAGCCTGCCCTTGTTGGCGGCCGCGGACAGCCGCCGGAAGAAGTCGTCGTGGCTCCCGCCGGGCAGCGCGGAAACAGACTGAACCAGTCTGCGGTCCAGCTTCTCCAGTTGGTGTGGCGTTTTTCCCAACATGCTCCGCATTTCCCCACCCTACTGCGGGGCGCCGCTGGAACGAGGCGGTGACTCGAACGCCGGGGCCCGCCTGCGTCCGGGAGGGCGCAGGTGCCCGGCGGCTGCTCAGCTGGCGCGCAAGGGCCTCGCGGCGCCGGCGAGTAGCAGCGCCCCCAGAATCGGTACCCCGATAGCCAACAGCGCCAGCCGGATCCCGGTCAGGTCGCCGAGGTAACCCAGCAGCGGCGGTCCGGCCAGGAAAGCGAGGTAGCCGAGGGTGGACACGACCGACACCCGGGCCGCGGCGAACCGGGGGTCGTCGGCGGCGGCGGACATGCCCATCGGAAAGGCGAGGGCCGCTCCCACGCCCCACAGTGCGGCGCCGGCAGCCGCCAGCCAGATGTTGCCGGCGAAGACGAAGAATCCCAACCCGGCCGCGGCGGCTGCCATGCTGGCGCGCAGCACCGCCACCCGCCCGTATACGTCGATCGCCCGTCCGCCGAAGAAGCGCATGGCGGTCATCGCCAGCACAAAGACCGCGAACAGCAGGGCTCCCGTGGACTGTTCGGCGCCGAGGCCGTCCACGGCCGCCTTGGCGATCCAGTCATTGCCGGCGCCTTCGGTCAGGGTGGCGCCCAGGACGACGACGCCGATCAGCAGGGTGCGGCCGTCACGCCAGGCGGAGGCGGCCCGTACCGGCCTGGCGTCGCCGTCGCCCGGAACCGGCGCCGGGATGTGCGGCAGGAAGTAGCGGGGCACCACCAAAGCCGCGACGACCACCACCGCGGCGATGACCAGCAAGTGCGCCGGGAGCCCCACGCCAAGCGTGGACAGCCCCGCCCCGACCAGGGCCCCCACAAAGGCCCCGCCGCTGAACGCGGCGTGGAACTGCGGCATGATCGTCCGGCCCAGCCGGTGTTCGACGTCGGCCCCCTCAATGTTCTGGGACACGTCCCAGAGTCCGATGCCGATGCCGAAGAAGAAGAGCGATATTGCGGTTCCGAGGATCCAACCGGCGTTGAGGGATAGCGCGATCCCGACACCGGCGGCCGCGGCCAGCAGGCCGGCTGCCCGGACCGTGTTGCCTGTCCCCAGCCGGCCCACCACCCACCCCGCGGTCGGCAGCGCGATCAGCGAGCCGACCGCGACGCACAGCAGCAGGCTTCCCATCTGCCCGGAGGTGATGTGCAGGGTCTCGGTCACGGCGGGGATCCGCGCGGCCCAGCTGGCGAACACGAGGCCGTTGATGCCGAAAATCAGGAAAGTCGCGGCAGCGGCGGCCTTCAGGGGCGGGGCGGTTGCGGTTTTGGTCATACGATCACTGCCTCCACGGAGTGTTGTGCCGGCCGGTCATGTTCTTGCCACGGCAACGCGGGGTCACTCAGCGCCCACAAATCCCCGGGGGTGGGCGCTGAAGTGACTCGCGTTGCCTGTAATCAGCGGGCCCGCTCGACGCGTTTTTCGTCCCAGACCGGCTCGGCCGATTCATAGACCTTGCCGTCGGAACCGAAGACCAGGAAGCGGTCGAAGGTACGGGCGAACCAGCGGTCATGCGTGACGGCCAGGACGGTCCCCTCGAAGTGGTCGATGGCCCGTTCCAGTGCCTCGGCCGAGTGCAGGTCCAGGTTGTCGGTGGGCTCGTCGAGCAGCAGCAGGGTGGCGCCGGAGAGCTGCAGCAGCAGGATCTGGAAGCGGGCCTGCTGGCCGCCGGAGAGGGATTCGTACTTCTGCTCGGACTGTGAAGCCAGGCCGTAGCCGTCCAGCGCACCGGCCGCCGCCTCGCGGCCCAGGCCGGAGCGGTGTTCGTCGCCGCGGTGCAAGATTTCCAGCAGCGTCTTGCCGAGCAGGTCCGGCCGGACGTGTGTCTGGGCGAAGAACCCGGGCCGGATCCGGGCGCCGAGCTTTACGGTGCCCTCGTGCGGGACTTCGGCGATCTCCACGTCGGATACCGGCAGGTGCTCCCGCTCCGGGTCCGTGCCGCCGGTGGCGAGCAGGCGGAGGAAGTGGCTCTTGCCGGAACCGTTGGACCCGAGCACGCCCACCCGGTCACCGAACCAGACCTCGGTGGAGAACGGCTTCATCAGTCCCGTCAGTTCCAGTTTCTCGGCCACGATGGCGCGTTTGGCCGTGCGTCCGCCCTTGAGCCGCATCTGCACGTTCTGCTCGATCGGCAGCGCCTCGGGCGGGCCGGCCTCAAGGAACTTTGCCAGCCGGGTCTGCGCGGCGTGGTAGCGGTTGGCCATGTCGGAGCGGAACGCGGCCTTGTTCTTGTACATGTTGACGAGTTCCTTGAGCTTCACGTGCTCCTCGTCCCAACGCTTGCGCAGCTCCTCGAAGCGGGCATTGCGGTCCGCACGGGCCTGGACATAGGAGCCGAAGCCGCCGCCGTGGATCCAGGCGCCGGCGCCGTTGATACCCGGCTCCAGGGTCACGATGCGCCCCGCCGCGTTGTTGAGCAGTTCGCGGTCGTGGCTGATGAAGAGCACGGTCTTCTTGGACTCGTTGAGTTTGGCTTCGAGCCAGCGCTTGCCGGGGACGTCGAGGTAGTTGTCCGGTTCGTCGAGCAGCAGCAGTTCGTCCGGGCCGGCAAACAGCGCCTCGAGGACCAGCCGTTTCTGTTCGCCGCCGGAGAGGCTTGACGCAGGCCGGTGCTGCGCACGGTCGAAGGGCAGGCCGAGGGCGGCCATGCAGACCTCATCCCAGACGGTTTCGACGTCGTAGCCGCCGGCGTCGCCCCAGTCCACGATCGCCTGCGCATACTTCATCTGGGTGGGTTCGTCGTCGTGCTCCATCATCGCCAGCTCCGCCTCGTCGACGGCGAGGGCTGCGGCGGCAAGCGCGGGCGGCGCGGCGGAAACCAGCAGGTCGCGGACGGTCGAGTCGTCGCGCACCTGGCCGACGAACTGGCGCATGATGCCCATGTTCCCGGAGCGGCCTACGACGCCTTCATCCGGAACGAGGTCGCCGGCGATGATCCGGAACAGCGTCGTCTTGCCCGTCCCGTTGGGTCCGATCAGCGCCGTCTTGGTGCCGTCCGGGACCTTGAAGGTCACCCCGTTAAGCAGCTGGGTGCCGTCGGAGAGGAAGTAGTCGATGCCGGAAACGTCAATATGAGCCACCCGCCAATCTTCCCATGGCAGGGCGGCCCGGACCGCGGCAGGTCGGTCCGCCCCCCTTAGCCGGCGGCGGTGAGGAACTCCTTGAGCAGCGGCCCCGAGGTGGTGGCGCCGAGGCCGCCGTCCTCCACAAACACGGCGACGGCAAGGTCACCATGCACGGCCACGATCCAGGCGTGGGTCTTCGGCGGGTTCTCCTTGCCGAACTCCGCGGTTCCGGTCTTGGCGCCCACCGGCGCGCCGGGCACCGAGGCGAGGAAACCGGCGTGTCCCGAGGTGACCACGGCGCGCATCATGTCCGCCAGGGACGCTGCCTCCGCGGCGGTCACCGGTTTGCCGGCGGACTTCGCGGGCTCGGGCGCGGACTGCGATGGCGACGCCGTCGGGCCTGCCGACGGCGTCGCGCTGCCCGTTGCCGCGGCGTTCGGGTTCAACACGAGCTGCGCCGACACCGGCGCGCCTTTGGCCACCGACCCGGTCATGACGGCGGCGGCCAGGGGGGACATCAGCACCTTGCCCTGGCCGATCATGGAGGCGGCGTGTTCCGTTCCTTCCGCCTCGCCCGGGACGGAGCCCAGGAAGGCAGCAGCCCCCAGGGACGGGGCCTCCACTGCGACGCCGAGGGAGGTGGCCGCCGACTCCAGCTGGGCCTGGCTGACCCTTTCCCGGGCGTTGATGAATGCGGTGTTGCAGGAGTGCGCGAAGGCGTCGCGCAGGGTCACGGAGCCCAGCGAGGAGGCAGGGTAGCCTTCGGCGTTCTTGAAGGTCCGGCCGTCCACCGTGAGGGTGGCGGGGCAGTCAACCTTGGCATCCGGGGTCATTCCGTTGCGGATCATGGCCAGTGAGTCGACGATTTTGAAGATGGAGCCCGGGGCGTACTGCCCCAGCATGGCCGTGTCGTACCCGTTGCTTCCCGGACCGGAGGCGGCGGCCAGGACCGCGCCGCTGGAGGGGCGGAGCGCGACGATGGCCGAAGCGGGTCCCACGCCGCCCAGCACGTCCTCGGCCAGTTGCTGCAGCCGCGGGTCCAGGGTGGTTTTCACCGCGGTTCCGGGCTTCATCGGCTCCTGGAATAGGACGCGGCGGCCTTCGTTGGGCTGGGCCCGGCGTTGCTCCGCGGTGAGCCCGGCGGTCTGGGCGAAGATCTGGGTGCCGCTGGTGCCGCGCAGCTGCGCGTCGTACTGCTGCTGCAGGCCGCCGGTGCCCGTGATGTCACCGGGTTGGAGCGCGCCGCCGGATTTTTCGATTTGTTCGGCGCTGGCCTCGGCGACGGTTCCGAGCAGGGCGCGGGCGAAGCTGCGGGTGGGCGCCAGCGGAACCGAGTCGGCGACGGCCCGGCCCCCCGGGATCGCGGCAATTTGTTCGTCAGTAATGGTCCGTCCGTCCTGGCGCAGCGTAATGGCGGCGACGAAGGCTTCGGGTCCGGAGGCCGTGACCTGCTTGGTGTAAGCGGCCGGGTCGACGCCCACCAGCCGGGCCAGCTTGCCCGCCGCCGCGGACGGATCCGCCGACCCCAGTTGCTGCTTGTCGATGCCGACATGGACCACCGGCCGGTAGGTGACGAGCTTGGCGCCGCCGGCGCCCAGGATCTCGGCCCGCTGCGGGGACTCGGTCGAGGTGCCGAGAACTTCGGTCTCAGCCAGGCCGGGCACCAGCAGTTCCGGGTTCCAAAGCGTCTGCCACTTCCCGTCCGCCTTCTTCAGCTGCGCGGACACGGTGTATCTCCACTCGCCGGCGCCGATTTTCCAGCTGTAATCCAGCGGGACCGTGGCGGTGTCCTTCTCCAGCTTCAGTTCTCCCACGGTCACCGCGGGTTTTGCCGGATCAAGCGCTTTGAACACGGCCTTGAGCCGTTCATTTGCCGCGCCGGAATCCGTGCCTTCGAAGGCGACGGCGCCGACGTCGAGCGCCGCGACCGCCGAGGCCAACTGCTTCGCTGCATCCTGCGCCCCGGACCGGCCGTCATCGCAGGCTACGAGCGAGGTGCCCAGGAGCAGGCCGACAAGAGCCAAGGACAGCTTGTGAAATTTCCCCATGGCGCCATTATGCCCCGAGCCCCCGACAGCGGCCGTGTCACGTGGCTGCCGCCTGCCTAGCCGCGCCGGATGATCCGCCGCTGTGCGGCCACGGCGATCGCCGCCGTGCGGTTGTCCACGCCCAGCTTCGCGTAGATGTGCACCAGGTGCGTCTTGACTGTCGCCTCGGAGATGAACAGCTGCCTGGCGATGGCCCGGTTCCCCAGCCCGGTGGCCAGCAGCTCGAGCAGCTGGATTTCCCGGGCGGACAGGGCCGGCCCGGGGTTGCGGATCCGCCCCAGCAGCCGCGCGGCGACCTCTGGGGCCAGCGCCGTCTGGCCGGCGGCGGCAGCCAGGACCGCTTGGCGGATCTGCTCCGGCGGCGCGTCCTTGAGCATGTAGCCGCTTGCGCCCGCCTCGACCGCAGCAAGGATGTCCGCGTCGGAATCGAACGTGGTGAGCACCAGCACGGGCGGCGCCGGTGTCCCGGCTTCGCCGCCCTTGATCCTTCCGGTCGCGGTGACTCCGTCCATGCCGGCGCCCATCTGCAGGTCCATGAGTACGACGTCGACCGGTTCACCGAGGGCGTGCAGCCGTGCCAGCGCGGCCAGCGCCGCGGCGCCGTCGGCGGCTTCCGCGGCGACGGTGATGCCGTCGAAATCGCCCAGCATAGCCCGCAGGCCGGCCCGGACAACCGGGTGGTCGTCGACCAGCAGCACGCGGATGCCGTTCATGGCCTTTCCTTTCCCAGCGGCAGCCGGATGGCCACCACCGTCCCGTCACCTGGCGCGGACTCGACGTCGAGGGTCCCGGCCAGCGCGGCGACCCGGTCCCGCAGCGATTTCAGTCCGTAGCCGGAGCCGTCGGCCCGGGGCCGCACTCCCGCCGGGTCGAACCCGGCGCCGTCGTCAAAGATATCCATGGCCACCTCGGTGCCCAGGAAGGACAGTGTCACGACGGCAGTGCCGGCGTTCGCGTGGGTCCACACGTTGGCGAGGCTGGCCTGCGCCGCGCGGAGCAGGGTGCTCCGGTAGGGGGCGGGGAGCTCCGGCGGGGTCCCGTCGACTTCGAGGCGGCAGCGCAGGACAGTGCCGCGCGCGGCCGCTTCCCTTTCCGTGGTTTCGCAGAGCCGGCGCAGGCTGTTCACCAGCGGGTTTTGTTCAAGTTCGGGCGGCTGCAGGCCGCGGACAAAGTTGCGCGCCTCGGCCAGGTTGGCGGCTGCCGTGTCCTGGACGGTCCGGAGCCGAGTCCGGGCCAGGGCCGTGTCCCCGGCGTCCAGCGCCCGTTCAGCCGACCGCCCCATCAGCACGATGCTGGAGAATCCCTGGGCCAGGGTGTCGTGGATTTCCCGGGCCAGGCGGGTCCGTTCCGCCAGGGTTCCCGCCTCGTGCTGGCTGCGGGCCAGCTCGGCCCGGGTGCGGCGGAGATCGTTGGCCGCCCGCCGCTGGTTTTCCGCTTCGAGGTACAGTGCACGGTAGGCCAGGCCGGTGACGACGGCGAACGCGGCCCCGAAGGCTGGGCCGAGCACCATCGGTAGCTGCGGCGCGCTCCCGGCCGGGCCGCCGTTGTGGAACCACAATGCCGTGATCACCAGCAGCGTGCTGGCCGTGATCGCGGCCAGTGCCGGGCCGCGGGGCAGCACGTGCAGCTGCAGGAAGAACAGCGGGAAGGCCAGCCAGACGAAGTCCGCGCTGCCCCAGACCAGCAGCAGCCAGAGCAGACAGACCACGCCCAGCCACCACGCGGAAAACCGGCGCGGGTCGAAGCGGCCGGGCCGGGCGGAGTGACGCTTCTCGAGCACCGTGCCGGCAAGGTACACGCCGGCGAGGCACAAGGCGAGGGCCAAGTGCAGCCAGCCCGCACCGTGGACCCCGGCGGCCAGCAGCCGCACCAGCGCCACGAGCAGCAGCACGGCGAATCCGACATGCAGGCTGACCCGCAGGACCCGCAGGACCACGGCGGCGCCGGCGGAGTCCTCCGCCGCCCCGCTGCTTCTGCCGTCCATGGTTTCAGCCTAGTGCCGCGCCCCGGCCGAAAGCCGGGAAACGTCCCCGGGAAAGCGGTCCCGGCGGCGAGGATCAACCTTTTGGTTGACCGGCGGGTCAACCCGACGGGCGCGGCAGACCATCCGGAGGCCTGATGGCACGACGAGCCCTCGGCGGGAGAGTGGAAGGGAGCGCAACCACTACCACCGACAAAGGACACCCATGTTTCTCGCCATCCGCGACATCCGCTTCGCCAAGGGCCGCTTCGCCCTGATGGGCGGCGTCGTCGCCCTCATCACCCTGCTGCTGGTGATGCTCTCCGGACTCACCGCCGGACTCGGCAACCAGTCGACCTCCGCCATTGCGGCCCTGCCCGCGGACCAGCTGGTCTTCGGCGCCCCCGCCGGCAGCAGCCCCGAGGCCTCCTTTACCGAATCCGAGGTCAGCGGCGCGCAGGTGGCCGCATGGTCCGCCCGTGATGGCATCGGGACAGCGGAGGCACTGGGCGTCAGCCAAGGCCGCCTGCAGGCCCTGGGCGACGGGGGACTCCCCGCGGGCACCGCCAACGTGGCCGTCTTCGGCGTGGGGTCCGGAAGCCGCCTGGCTCCGGCCCCGGTGGCCGACGGCACCGTGGTGATCGGCGCCGGGACGGCCAAGGACCTCAACCTCGCCGTCGGCAGCCGGGTAGCGGTGGGCGGCACCGAACTGGCCGTCTCGGCCGTGGTCCCGGACCAGTGGTACTCGCACACCAGCGTCGTGTGGACCTCGCTGGGTGACTGGCGGAAGCTGGCCCATCTTGCCGGAAACGACACCGTCGGCACGGTGCTCGCGGTCAGCTTCGAGAACGGCACCGGCGTCGACGTTGCGGCGGCCAACCGGGCGGCCGGAACCGTCAGCACCACCCGGGAAGGCTCCTTCCAGGCTCTCGGCTCCTACCGCAGCGAGAACGGTTCGCTCCTGTTGATGCAGGCCTTCCTCTACGGAATCTCCGCGCTGGTGATCGTGGCGTTCCTGACCGTCTGGACCGTGCAGCGTACCCGGGACATCGCCGTGCTCAAGGCGATGGGCGGCTCCTCGGGCTACGTACTTAGGGACGCAATGGTGCAGGCCGCGGTCGTCCTCGTCGCCGGAGCGGCTGCCGGAGGCACGGCGGGCCTGCTCGGCGGCCTGCTCGCCGCCCGGGCCGCACCGTTCCTCACCACCCCGCAGACCACCCTGCTGCCGGTTGCCGGGATTGTGATTCTAGGCCTGGCCGGGTCGGCGCTGGCCGTGCGGGGGATTACGCGCGTCGATCCGCTGCTGGCGCTCGGCGGGAACTGACCCCTCCGCCGCGCACCGCCCTTCGCCTAGCACACGAACATTCCTTGAAAGGCATATCTATGGAAACCGCTCTGAAGCTCAGCAACGTGACGCTCGAATACCCTGACGGCGAGGGGGTCCTGCGGGCCCTCGATGACGTCACCCTGGAAGTACGCCGGGGCGAATTCGCCGCTCTGGTGGGCCCGTCCGGGTCTGGAAAGTCCTCCCTGCTGGCCGTCGCCGCCACTCTGGTCCGCCCCACGTCCGGGTCGGTCGTGATCGCAGGCAGCGACGCCGGTTCCCTACCCGAGGCCGGACGGACGGCGCTGCGCCGGGACAGCATCGGGATCATCTTCCAGCAGCCAAACCTGCTGCCGTCCCTGACGGCGGTCGAACAGCTCGTGATCGCCGCCCATTTGCGGTCCGAACCACTCCGCGAGGCGAAGAACAAGGCCGCAACTCTGCTGGCACGCGTAGGCCTCGGTTCCGTGCTGGAGAAGCGTCCGCACCAGCTGTCCGGCGGGCAGCGCCAACGCGTAAACATTGCACGTGCGCTGATGGCCCGCCCGGCGGTCCTCCTGGTCGATGAGCCGACGGCGGCGCTGGACCACCACCGGAGCGAAGAGATTGTCCGGCTGCTCCGCCAGGTTACGGATGAGTTCGGCGTGGCCACCCTGATGGTCACACACGACACCGGACTGCTGTCCTCCACCGATGCCGTGGCTATGATGTGCGACGGCCGTCTTTCGGCGGCGGGAACCCTCGTGCCGGCGCCCTAGGTGCCCAGTCGCGGGACCGGGAGCCCGAACATGTCCTTCAATGCATATCTTGCTGCGTGGAAGCCGGGCATTCCACTCACCCCCGGGCCGGGCGGCGTCGAGGAGGAGCACAGATACAGGCCGGGAAGCGGCGTCCGCCACGGTACCGGGCTCAGCACCGGCCGCCGGAGCAGGCCGCGAAGGTCCATCGCCCCGGCGCTGAAGTCCCCACCAACGTAGTTCGCGTTGTACTCTCCGAGTTCCGCCGCCGTCGTCACCCGGTAGCCGACTACCAGTTCCCGGAACCCCGGCGCGAAACGTTCCAGCTGGGCCATGACTGCACCGCCCATGTCCACGGTGGACCCGGCCGGGACGTGGCAGTAGGTCCAGAGGATCTGCCGACCCGCCGGTGCCCTGGAGGGATCGAACCGGGACGGCTGGGAAACCAGGACATAGGGCCGCTCCGGGTGCCGGCCGGCGGCGACGAGGCGCTCCGCCGCTGCGGTTTCGGCTCGGGTTCCGCCCACGTGGACGGTCCCGGCGTCAGCGAGTTCCGGCGCCGCCCACGGCACCGGGCCGGACAGGATGAAATCGACTTTGCAAGCGGCGTTGCCGAAGCGGAAGGACTCGAGGGCACGGGTGTAGCCGGCGGGGAGGCGGCCGTCGGCGATCCGAAGCAGTCCGGGCGGCGCGACATCCAGCAGGGTGGCCCGGACCGGCGGAAGGTCGGACAACGAGTCAATCCGCATCCCGGTCTGCACCACGCCGCCGTGGGCTTCGATGTCCGCCACCATCGCCCGGGCGATCGCCGCAGAGCCGCCCACCGGGATGGGCCAGCCGCCGGCGTGCCCGAGGGCACCCAGCAACAGGCCCGCGCCGGCGGCAGGCAGCGTCGGCAGCGGAGCCACGGCGTGCGCGGCCACCCCGGTCAGCAGTGCCGGAGCCAGTTCCTCGCGGAACCTCGCGTCCCACAACCGCGTGCCCTGCTCCAGGGTCCGCAGCCCGAAGACGGCGGCCGCCAGCGGCCGCCGCGGAACCCGGAGCAGCTGGTTCAAGGTCAGGTCGGCAACGCCCTCCAGCCGGTCCACCAGGGGTGACATCAGGCGGCGGTAGGCCTCGCCGTCGCGCCCCAGGGCCGCGGCGGTCCGTTCCAGCGAGCGGTAACCCAGCGCCGCCCGCCCGCCGTCCAGGGGGGCACCGTGGGAAAGTTCGGGGACCTCCAGCCGGATCCGCCGGGACAGTTCAAACTCCCGGAAAAAGGGTGACGCCAGGACCATCGGATGCACCGCGGAACACACGTCATGGACGTGTCCGGGCTCGATCAGCTCGGTGGTCCGGAGCCCGCCACCTACGGCACCGGCAGCCTCGTATACGTGCACCGCCAGCCCGGCCCGGGCCATGGTCACCGCGGCCGCCAGCCCGTTGGGACCGGACCCGACGACGGCTACATCAGGCACGGGTATCAGCCCCGGCGTGGGCGTGCCGCCATGGCAGCACAGAAGCTCCGGGCCGCCGCAGGTTCAGCCGCAGCCAGTCCGGGGCGCCGTCGAATGGTCCGCCGTGCGGGTCGTCCACGCCGCCCCGGCGCACGACGTCGTAGCGCGGGTCGCAGATGTCCCACACCACACGCGCCATGAGATAGCCCGTGGCAAGCATGTGGGCCACTACGGCGAGGACGTAGTAGGGCATGTCAATGTTGTGCTGGGTGGGACCTCCGCTGGTCACCTGGCCCAGATACATCCAGATGGCCGCCCAGTGCAGGCCCTCAATGGCCTGCCAGATCAGGAAGTCCCGCCACCTGGGCCTGGCCAGGGCCAGCAGCGGAATCAGCCAGAGCACAAACTGCGGCGAATACACCTTGTTGGTGAGGATGAAGGCGGCCACGATCAGGAACACCAACTGGGCGAGCCTCGGCCTTCGCGGCGCCGCGAGGGCGAGGGCGGCGATCAGTACGCAGGCGAACAGGAAGAGGTCCAGGGCCGCGCCGTTGATCGCCTCGGCTTCCAGCGGCTTCCAGCCCAGGCGTCCGGCAACGAGGTTGTACGCGAACCAGGGGGAGCTGTAGCCCGCAGGCCGTGATTCGGTGAACTGGTAAAAGTACTTCCAGCCAGACGGGTCGCCGGTGGCAGCCGGGATGTTCACGGCCAGCCAGGTCGCGGCAGCAGCGCCTGCGGTAACCAGGAAGGGGCGGAACTTCCCAGTGCGGAGGGCCAGTACCAGGACTGCGCCCAGGATCAGCAGCGGGTAGAGCTTGGTCGCGGTGCCGAGGCCGATGAACAGGCCGGCCAGGAGCAGCTTGTTCCTTGAGAAGAAGTACATGCCCAGGGCCAGCAGCGCGACGGCCCACATGTCCCAGTTGATGAAGCCGGCGAGGACGATGCCCGGGGCGAGGGCCACCATGGCGGCGTCCCAGGACCGGCGGCGCGCGGTCCGCGCGGTGGCCAGCACGGTGACGATCCAGACTGCGGCGATCAAGGTGGCGTTGACGTCGAAATAGCCCAGGACGCGGGCATTGCTCACGCCCTGGCCCGGGACCAGCAGCGCCGTGGCACCGGCGATGAACCCCATCAGCACGGGGTACTCGAAGAAGCTGCCCGCGGTGAGGAACGGGAAGGCGCCGTCCCCCAGGCCGCGGTTCCTGAAGAGTTCCGGGAAGTCCGAGTAGCAGGTGGCATAGAACTGGCCGGGGGATTCCCATCCCTTGCTGCGGCAGTAGCTCTTCAGCAGGATCCCTGCCAGGGCTGCCAGGACGGTAAGCAGGACGAGGACCCGTTCCACTGTGAAGACCCCAGGGGAGACCATGCCGGGTGCAGTGCGCCGGCCCAGCGGGCCCCCGACAAGTTCGGTGAAGTTCCGCAACAGCAGGTCGCTACGGCTTGGGACTACCAGTCGGGTCCGCTTGCGGTTCTCCGGCGGCATTGTCTCCTGCATGCCTTGAGCTTACCGGGGCCGCAGCGGTCTGCGGTGGCAGGCCCCAGGGGACGGTGACAGGGACCGGGGCCGGCAACTGCCGCGGCGGCGAGGGGGCGGTTAAAACAAGCAGCCCACGCGTTGCCGCGTGGGCTGCTTGGGGTTCGGATACGAGGGTCCTCATCGATTTCTCCTTCGCCGGGCACGTTCGTTGCCGTGGTCTGGGCCGAGGCGCCGAGGCATCAGCGGAGGAGTCCCATCTGGTGCATGGCAAGGAAGATGTCTTCGCGACGCTGCTCAAGCAACTGGGCGTTGAAGCGCGTCTTGTCCTTGCGCACGGGGTGTGAGTTGAAGATCAGTACGCCCTGCAGTTTCCGGATCATGGTGGTCACCTCCCCTCGGGGGTGCTGGAAGGAACGGTGGCTTCGGAGGCCCCGCCCGGCGGCGCGGCGGGAGGTTGAACCTGTTGCAACAGTCACAATGGACCTTTCGTCGTTATGGAAATAGGAATGTAATTGGGCACGACAAATAGGGCCCCTGAAAATGGAGGAATGCAGCCCTAATGAGGCGTGGTAATGCCCGGCATTAATCGAGTGACCTTTAAAAAGGCGAAAGAATAGCCCCGGACGCTGCGCGCCGCAACCCCAACAAAGAAGCTGGGTTCCGAACTATGGGGATACTGCGCAACCGCGTGGTCCGCTGGGTCAGACGTTCCGTCCCGGTCGTCCTGCGGGAACAACCTGGCGATCTTCCGGTTCCGGCTTCAGGCCGGGAAGGGTGGAGCGATCAGGCGGACAGTCCGACATTCAGGCGCGCGGCAGCGACAGAGGCCGGGTTTGCGGTGAGGGTGTACATCCATCCGCTAGTCAAAGTAATCATTTTTCCCAACCTCCTTTTCTGTTCTGCCGTGGCTCCGGCTGACTGGCCGGGCGACGTGCGCCGTGGGCCCCGGCAGGTCGCTCTGGGGTCAGAAATAAAAATACACCATGAATGCGGCAGTTGACCACCGAATTCATAAACTTTTGCGGAAAACTGTTCCCGGCGGAGTTTATAAGCCCCAACGCACAACGGCGGGAGTCTTCTTGTCCCAGCCAAGCGTGCATACTTTCGCGGTTCCCAGCACAAAGTGCCGGCCTTCGTGGGCATCGAGCCCAAGCCACCGGGCAGTGAGGATACGGGAAAAATGGCCGTGCGCCACGATCAGGACGTTGTCCAGGCCTGATTCGAGGACGCGGGCCACGATCTTGTCCGCGCGGGCGGCAACGTCGTCGAGGGCTTCCCCGTTGGGGACGCCGTGGGTCCAGATCAGGTAGTCAGGGTTGTCCTTGCGGATCAGGTCCGAACTGATGCCTTCGTACTCCCCGTAATCCCATTCCACCGCCAGGGGTTCCTGCTGCGCGTCCGGGAAGCCTGCCAGCTCCGCGGTCCGTCGTGCCCGGCGCAACGGGGAGGTCAGCACGAGGTCGAAGTCAACGGCGTCGAGCACCTTCCGCGCTTCCACGGCCTGCTGCTCGCCTTCCACCGTGAGCGGCAGGTCGGTGAGCCCGGTGTACTGGCCGCTCTTGGACCATTCCGTTTCACCGTGGCGCAGGATCCAGAGCTGGGGACGGGGACCGTTGGAAGGTGCAATCACTTATGACTCCTCAGTTGGGGAAACGTCGAGGGCGGCAGCTTCCGGCTGCGCCGCCCACCATTCGTGCAGCTTGGCCTCGGCCACGGCGGGCTCCAGCGGTCCGTGTTCCATCCGCTCTTCCAGCAGGAACTTGTAAGCCCGCCCCACCACCGGACCTGGTTTCAGCCCCAGCAGCGCCATGATCCGGCCGCCGTCGAGGTCGGGGCGGACGGCATCGAGCGATTCCTGCTCGCGCAGCGCGGCGATGCGCGCCTCAAGGTCGTCATAGGCAAAGGCCAGCCGCTCGGCCTTGCGCTGGTTGCGCGTGGTCACGTCCGAGCGCGTCAGCCGGTGCAGGCGCTCCAGCAGCGGCCCGGCATCGGTGACGTAGCGGCGGACCGCCGAGTCGCTCCAGCCGGCCTCTCCGTAACCGTAGAAGCGCATATGCAGTTCCACGAGCCGGGCCACGGCCTTGATCGTGTCATTGTCGAAGCGGAGCGCCTTCATCCGCTTGGACGTGAGCTTGGAGCCCACCATGTCGTGGTGGCGGAAGCTCACCGCGCCGCCGGGCTCGAAGCGACGCGTTGCCGGCTTGCCGACGTCGTGCATCAGGGCAGCGAACCGCAGCACGAAGTCCGGGCCCGGCACGGGGCCTTCCGCATCGGATTCCAGCGACGCGGCCTGCTCCAGGACTTGCAGGGAGTGCTGGTAGACGTCCTTGTGGCGGTGGTGCTCGTCGGACTCCAGCCGCAGGGCGGACACTTCGGGCAGCACGAACTCGGCGAGCCCCGTCTCCACCAGCAGGTCCACGCCGGTCCGGGGCCGGTCGGCGCAGATCAGCTTGACCAGTTCGTCGCGGACGCGCTCGGCGGAGATGATCTTGATCCGCTCGGCCATTTTCGTCATGGCTTGCCGCACATCCGGATGCACCGCCACGCCCAGCTGGGCCGCGAAGCGGGCGGCGCGCATCATCCGCAGCGGATCGTCGGAGAAGGAGTCTTCCGGTGATCCGGGGGTGGCGAGCGTGGAGGAGTGCAGGTCCCGGACGCCGCCGAACGGGTCCACCAGTTCCATGGCAGGCAGTCGCAGGGCCATGGCGTTGATCGTGAAGTCCCGGCGCAGCAGATCATCGGTGAGCGAGGTTCCAAACGCCACGACGGGCTTGCGTGACTCCGGATCGTAGGCCTCGGCGCGGTAGGTGGTGATCTCGATCTGGAACCCGGACTTGCGCATGCCGATCGTTCCGAAGGCGCGCCCGATCTCCCAGTAATTGTCGGCCCACTTTTTGATCAGCGCCACCGTCTGGTCCGGCGTCGCGTCCGTGGTGAAGTCCAAGTCCGGCGATATCCGGCCCAGGAAGAGGTCACGCACGGGTCCACCCACGAGGGAGAGTTCATGACCGGCGTCGACAAAGCGCTGCCCAAGCTCGAGGACCACCGGGTCTACCTGGAAATCGACGGTGTGGGGGTCAGTCTGGTGATGTGCGTGCGCCATAGTCTCTTAAGCTTGTCAGAAATCCCGGCCAGCACCACACCATGGCGGTCCACGGTCCGCCGGTACCCGCGGCGCGGAGCGGAAGGGACAGCCGATCCAGTTTCCCGCCCGGCCATTTTCCTGTCATGTTTAGGTCATCAAGTCCCGGCAAGAGTCGTTAGAGTGGACTTCATGGCCCATCCCGTACCGAGCGCTCCCGGCAGGAGGACAAACGCACCGTTGCCATCGGCAATCGGTGCCAACGTCGCGCCCGTGCAGCACCCGGGACAGGCTTCGCTGCCGACCGTCGAGGAAGTCTCCGCCGGCGGTGTGGTGGTGGATACCTCCGACGCCGAACTGCGGGTCGCCATCATCGCCCGCCTCAACCGCGGCGGACGCCTTGAATGGTGCCTGCCCAAAGGCCACCCCGAGGGCAAGGAAAGCAACGAGGAAGCCGCCGTCCGTGAAATCGCGGAGGAAACCGGGATCGAAGGCAAGATCCTCGCACCGCTTGGCAGCATCGATTACTGGTTCACCGTCAGCGGACACCGCGTCCACAAGACCGTCCACCATTATCTGTTGCAGTCCACCGGCGGGGAACTGACCATCGAAAATGATCCGGACCACGAAGCGGTGGACGTCGCCTGGGTGCCCATCCACGAGCTCGCCCGCAAGCTCTCCTTCCCGAATGAACGCCGCATCGCGGACCTTGCCCGGGAAGTCCTGCCCGAACACCGCTGAGGCGGCCCGCGCCCGGCAGTCCGCGCCGTCGGACTCCGCGCCGTCCCGCTGCCCGGATTACGCATAAAGGCGCGCACGGGTGAGACGATGAAGCTAATGTCTTCCGCCAAGCCCCGATCAGCAAAGCCCACCCCCTCCGGGAACGACGAGCCCCAGGCCGCCCATTCCGGAGAGGCGCGTTCCAGCGCCGTCATGGCCGCCGGAACCCTGGTGTCGCGCTTCCTGGGCTTCGGAAAAACCTGGATGCTGGGAGCCGCCCTGGGCCTCGGATCCACGGTGACCGACACCTTCATCAACGCCAACAACCTGCCGAACCTGATCTTCCTGCTGGTAGCCGGCGGCGTGTTCAACGCCGTCCTGGTGCCCCAAATCATCAAGGCCAGCAAGGCACCGGACCGCGGCGCGGACTACATCAGCCGGCTGCTGACCCTGGCGATTGTCGTGCTGCTCTCGCTCACCCTGCTGGTGACCCTCCTGGCGCCCTGGGTGATCGAACTGACCACGCAGGGCTATTCGCCGGCTCAGAAGTCACTCGCCGTCGCCTTTGCGTTCTGGTGCCTGCCGCAGATCTTCTTCTACGGCCTGTACGCCCTGCTCACCCAGATTCTTAACGCGAACGGCGCCTTCGGGCCAGCCATGTGGGCGCCGATCCTGAACAATATTGTCGCGATTGCCGGCCTGGGTATGTTCATCGGGATCCTTGGCGCCAACGAGACCAACCCCCACACGCTCGACAACTGGGGCTCTTTCCAGACCTTCCTGGTGGCCGGGTTCTCCACGATCGGTGTGGTGGCGCAGACAGCCATCCTGCTGGTTCCAGTGTTCCGGCTGCGGCTGGGCCTGCGGCCCCGCTTCGGCTGGCGCGGGGTCGGCCTGGGGCAGGCAGCAAAGCTGAGCGTGTGGACCCTGGCCACCGCTGCCGCAGGGCAGCTGGCATTCCTCTACGTCATGCGCATCGCCACCATCCCTGGTGCCGAGCGCCTCCGGCTTGAACGCGCCGGAAACCATGCCGCGGCGGCAACCCTGCCCGGCAACGCCGTGCTGGAAGTGGCCAGCCAGCTGTACCTGCTCCCGCACTCCATCATTGCCCTCTCGCTGGCCACCGTGCTGTTCAACCGCATGACCCGCGCCTCCCAGGACGGCAACCGGGCCGAACTGCGCAGGGCGCTGTCGCACGGCCTGCGGACCATGGCCGTCGCCACGGTGTTCGGTGCCCTGGCGCTCTTCGCCCTCGCGGGACCGCTGGGCATGTTCTTCTCGGGCGGCCAAAAACAGGACGGCGTTATGCTCGCCCAGACGCTGACCATCCTGGCCTTGAGCACTCCGTTCATGAGCGCGAACTTCATGATGTCGAGGGTCTTCTATGCCAACGAGGATGCCCGGACCCCCTTCTTCATCCAGCTGGTGCTGGCTTTCGTCAACGTGGTGGCGGCCTTCTTCATCCAGTTCCTGCCCTTTGACCAGATCATCTTCGCGATCGCGATCCTTTACACCGGCGGCAACATCCTCTCCGTCATGGTCAGTGCGTTCTTCCTCCGCCGCCTGCTGGGCCACCTGGACGGGCCGCGCGTGGCCAGCTCCTACATCCGGATGGGTTACGCGGCGCTCGGTTCGGCCATCGCCGGGGCCGGCGCACTGTGGCTGATGGGCAGCTACCAGGCCGACGGCTTCGCTTGGAGCAGCCGGCCCGCCGCCCTGGTGACGATCGTCGTCGTCGGACCTGTGATGCTCGCCATCTACCTCGTCCTGCTGAAGGTCCTCCGGGTCACCGAACTCCAGGACCTGCTGCAGCCGCTGCTGGGACGTCTGCGCCGCACTCCCGCCGCTCCGGGCCCGGAGACCGCTCCCGGGGGCGGCGGCGCTGACGCTAGTGCTCCCGCAGTTCCGGCGGCGGCCCGTCCGACGCCGGAACGCGCCACCACTTCGGTGGACACCGGTCTGATTCCCCGCATCTCGGGCGAGTTCGATGCCGCTTCGTTCCGCGCGGGCCCGGCCCTGGGCCGGCAGGACGCCCAGGGCTGGGCGGCCGACGGCGGGTACCTGCCTGAGGAGGAGACTCCCGGTACCGCCCAGGGCAGCCAGGGCCGCGGGGAGATTCCGCTGCCGGGGCGCCGGACGTACCAGGGCCAAGCCGGACACAATCCCTACTTCCCGTTCGACCGGCGCAGGAAAAAATGACGTGCAGCCGGTTCGCGCTGCCTTAGGTCACGTGGCGCGGACACTGCATCGGCTAGGATCGAAGACTAACAAGGGGAGTTGCAGACCAGGGGTCAACCGGCTTTACCGGGGCCTGGGGTGACCGACAAAGTCATCGAGGCCAGCAGTTCCCGGACAGCCTAGGAGGAGCCCGTGTCCCACCCGATCGATGTCGGATCAGTACTTGGCGGCCGTTACAAGGTCACAGCCACTGTACTGACCTCGCATGACCAGGATCTGGTGCTGGACGGAGTGGACCAGGTTCTTAACCGGCCGGTGAGCATCCTTGTGGCCGGTCCGGATAACGCCGACCAGGTGGCGCAGAGCGCCCGTGAGGTGGCAACCGGCGAGCGGCCCGGGCATGTCCAGATCCTCGATCTCGGGGTCAGCGACGCCGCGACCTACCTCATCACCAACCACACCTCGGCCGCCGACCTGCTGGACCTTGTGGTGAGTTCCAACCCGCCGTACGTGGAACCGTTCTTCACCGACACGCTGGGCAGCGAGATCTTCGGGCAGCCGCGGTCCCATGAGCCTGAGACCTATGACGGACTCTACGACGACGAGGAAGTCGACGCGGGGTACATCAACTATGCGGAGCCCCAGCACCAGGCGGGTCAACTGCCACCGGCGCCGTCGGCGCCGGCTCAGCGCGTTCCCGCCCCGCCGGCGGCTTCGCCGGCCGCGGGCCCCCGCGGTGCCGGTGCAGCGGCCGCCGGGGTAGCCGCGGGAGCGGCCGGAGCCGCCGCGGCAAACGCGGCAAAGTCCCCGAAGACCGCGCCGCAGGAAACTGCTGCGCAGCCAACGGCCGCACAGCCCGTCCAGCCTGCCCCGAAAACGGCACCCGCGGAAGAGTCACCCAAGGTGTCCCGCTGGGAAGATGACGACTACGACGACGCCGTGCCTGATCAGCGGACAACAGCGCTGGAGGCAGCAGCCTTCTCAGGGGCCGGTGCCGACCGGGCTGCACGCAGTTTCCCGGCGTCCGCCAAAAAAAGGCCGGCCGAGGACCGCTACGACGACGACAACGACGACGAGTCAGCGCGCCGCGAACCCCGGTCCATGCGGTGGCTTGTCGGCGCCCTGCTGGCGGCCGTCCTAGTCATCGGCCTCATCTTTGCCGTAACCAACCTTGGCGGACTCTTCAAGGGAAGTACCCCTGAAGCCGGCAAGTCCACGGCTCCCGGCGCGAGCACGCAGGCGCAGTCGGCATCGCCGTCTGCCAGCGAAAGCGCACCGCCGGCCGCTGTGCCACCGGCGATTGAATCGGTCAGCCGGATCGGCAACTTCGACTTCGCCGCGACCTATGACGGGGACCTTGTCAAGACCTTCGACGGCAACGCCGCCAGCTACTGGTCCGACATGGAATTTGCCAACGACGCCTGGGGCGGTTTTGCCCCTGACGGCGTTCCGCTGGTCGTCAAACTGAAGGCGCCGGCCCAGATCTCTTCGGTGACGCTGAGCCAGCTCGGCGCGTCCGGCGGCAACATCAGCGTCTTCACCAATAGCCGGCCCTCGCTGGATGGTGCGAAGCAGGTGGGGAGTAACAGCTTCACCTCGCCGGAGCTCACCATGCCGCTGCAGGAACCTGTCACGGCGCAGTACGTGATCGTTTCCATCAAGAGCCTGCCAAAGCTGGCCGCGCCCAAGACCCGCTACGGCTACGGGCTGCGCCTGGCTGAGATCAAGATCCAGTAACAACCGCCCTGGGCCGCACATCCCTGCGCCAGCACCGGTGCGACCGGAATATTCAGCTCCCCGCCATAGTTGTGCCATGTGGCCGGCCACCCAGGCGGGCGCATCGACAAAGGAAGAGGTTCACCGTTCAGTGAGCAACGCAGAAAACACCGCGTCCGAAGTACGTGATGTCATCATCGTCGGCTCCGGACCCGCCGGCTACACAGCCGCGGTATACACGGCACGCGCCAACCTGAAACCGCTGCTCCTCGCCGGATCGGTTACTGCCGGCGGTGAGCTGATGAACACCACCGACGTCGAAAACTACCCGGGCTTCCCGGAAGGCATCATGGGTCCGGACCTGATGGAGAACTTTGAGAAGCAGGCCGCGCGCTTCGGCACCGAAATCCAGTTTGAGGACGTCACCGAACTGGATCTCGACGGCGACATCAAGACCGTCACGATCGCCACGGGGGAGACCTTCCAGGCACGTTCCATCATTCTGTCGACCGGTTCTGCCTACCGCGAGCTCGGCCTGCCGAACGAAAAGCGCCTTTCCGGCCACGGCGTGAGCTGGTGTGCAACCTGCGACGGTTTCTTCTTCAAGGACCAGGACATCGCCGTGATTGGCGGCGGCGACTCGGCGATGGAGGAGGCACTGTTCCTCACCAAGTTCGCGAAGTCGGTCACCGTGGTGCACCGCCGCGATACGCTGCGTGCGTCCAAGATCATGGCCGACCGCGCCCTGGCCCACGAGAAGATCAACTTCATCTGGAACACCGGTGTGGAGGATGTGCTCGGCGGCGACAAGGTCACCGGACTTCGGTTGAACAACCTGCTTGACGGCACCGAGACGGAACTTGCCGTGACCGGCGTGTTTGTGGCGATCGGAAACGATCCCCGCACCGATCTCGTCAAGGGAAAGCTGGACCTTTCACCCGAAGGCACCATTGCCGTCGACGGCCGCACTTCCAAGACCAGCGTCAAGGGCGTCTTCGCAGCCGGTGACGTCATCGACCCGACCTACCGCCAGGCCATCACCGCTTCGGGATCCGGCTGTGTCGCCGCCCTCGACGTAGAGCACTACCTCGCTGACCTCCACGCCTAATCAGCGCGCGGCAATCAACCCAAGAGAGAGACAAGGTTATGAGCAACGCTAAAGATGTAACAGACGCTAGCTTCAGCACCGATGTGCTGGGAGCCGACAAGCCCGTCATCGTGGACTTCTGGGCCGAATGGTGCGGACCCTGCCGCAAGCTCAGCCCGATCCTCGACGAGATTTCCGTTGAGTATGGCGAGAAAGTCAACGTCGTCAAGGTCAATGTTGATGACAACCCGGCCATCGCTGCCGAGTACGGCATTACCTCCATCCCGGCCGTCTACCTGTTCCAGGGCGGCGAAGTAAAGAGCACCGTTATTGGCGCACGGCCGAAGCAGTTCTTCGAAAAGGAATTCGCGGACGTGTTGTCCTAGGCTGCAGCGCGCCGGCCGGACTACCCGGTCGCTCGGCCGGCCAAGCGGTGGTCCCCACTTCGAGAGTGGGGGCCACCGCCTTTTTTGTGGGTTGTACAGGTATGCCGCGGAGAGCCGACGATCCCGCCGGAACGCGCCCGGGAGGGCGGGAACCGTCCGCAGTGCAGGCCTGATGGGGCTGACCGGGATACTGGCATCCGGAGCGTGGACCCGGAACCAGACCCGGAGCCAGCTTCATCCCGGTATTGGTTCTGTTTTCGGTGATGAAACTGGACATTATTGATTTGTCTTCGGATGTTTCCTGAGGTTCGGCGAGATGGATTCCACGGTTAGCCCTACCCGGGGTAGGCGGACCACAGCGCCCGGTTCGCCTAGATGGTCGGAGATCACCGGCGGTCGCGCGCGATGCGGCTAGTAGCGGGTGGATGCGAGCCCGAGGCTCGGCATGCCCGGGGCTGTGCCGGCAAACTGGTCCAAAGTCCTGCGCTTAGCGGAGCTGTGTGGGCGCTGGAGGAAGCCCGTCGTCGAAGGATGGTAACTTGTTTGTTCGCGACAAGAGACGAGGCCTTGGTTGAATGGCGGCGCTGTCACGGTGGGCCACCTGGTGGCAACCAACCTGCTGGGGGGCCGTGCTCGGGTTTACTGCTGGATTGCGGAACGTTCCGTCTCGACGGCACCTAGACCGCCCGGGTACCCCCTGCGGGTGCCTGTTTCACGTGAAACATTGCAGTCCTCGTCGGGCTCGGGTTGCCAACTGCCCCAGTGGCCTCGATAGAGCGAATACACGTGCTCTCCCCGCCATTTTCAAGTCGCGAGCGGCTTCCTACGGTGCAGCTGTCTGCGACTTCTACATCTGTTGTAGCCGATTGCACTGTTTCACGTGAAACTATGGCTTGCGGCGGCCATGGAGTCTTCTCGGCCGTAGGCAGCGTCTGGGTTGCAGATCATCACCTTGTCCGCCCCGTCCGAGTAACCGGGCTGCTTGCACCGCAGTCCTGGCGCGATTGGTCGCAACCACCAGGCCCTAAGACCGTGTTTCACGTGAAACATACCTGCGCCGGCATTGTAGTGCGATGTTGTCCTGGAATACCCGCCTACCCGGACTGCTACCGCGACCGGAGGTCATGTAACGGTAGTCAGCTATTAAAAGGCGGCATCGTGCATCCCAGTAGCGCCTGGATAGACACTGTAGCCTGGGCAGGGCACCGCTGAAAAACTGCAGCCAGCTGCTTTGCATCACTGTTCTTTGGAGGACAAGGCTGCGGTACAGTGCCGGCTCTGGATGCTCCCGACAGCCACACACGCCCGAATATCCGGCTGCCAGATATCATGGCAACGGAAACCTCGAACGCCCTGTGAATCTACCTCGTCTTGTTTCACGTGAAACAGCGGTCCGATTGTGAGCGCAGAAGTGACTGTACGCTCTGAAGATACTTCAAACCAAGCTCAACCACTGGTGTGCCGCTACCGGAGGCTGAGAGGCGCATGGAAGCCAAGGTAGCGTCCGATTTCACAGCCGTCAGCCTCTGAACCGTGTTGTGATACAGCAAAGGAACAACGGGGAGAATTCCATTGATCGCCAAAAGGTGGGGGGGAGTGGATCCGAAAGTCACTGCACGGTAGCCCGCTACTCGCCGGGGCGCATGCACCGCCAAGGCAGTTCCACAGCTCCCTTCACGAAAGTTCGAAGGACAAGCATTCCCATGGCGCCTGACACAGTCTGCTACCGCTGGTGCCGCCCTATCACGAGCGTACGAGCAGCCTCCGCCGCAGCACGTACACCTGCCTACTGGGGCCCGCAGCAACCGGGGCAGGAACCACGACCGCGGGGGCGAAGGCAGCGCATTCCGCCTTTGATCCGCCGCGGGCATCCCGAAACTGCCTCTAGACCTCAACCTCGGGATTTGCGGCAACAATGAGGGACCGCTACTGCGGAGTTGGCACAGTTCCGGCAGGTCGGGCTACTCGTGAGTGTCGACCCAGGGCCACCGGGGCACAGGTGGTCTGGCGCCTCCTTGATCATTGCTCACATGGGTCAGACATATTGCCTCAGAAAAGTTGGACATAAATTCCACGCGTCGCCCTGATCAGTGGTGACGCCTGGCGTGGTTGACCAACACCCTAATCGCGCCATCCCGGGACCGGGGCCAGCGTACGCCATGGAAGGAGTAGTACCAGGCACCCGATCACCGCTCCGCAGACTGCACATTGAGGCTGGGAAGGTTCGCGTGCAGCGCGGCATCGGCGGGCCCCAACCTGCCGGGCCAATGCACCCGACGAACAACTTCTTTCCTGGCACTGAGTGCGCCGTCTTGCGCAGAATTGCGCACACGTTATACCTCTCTGCCGCCAGTGGCTCGTAGGCGACGCCAGTCGGGCGCAAGGCGGCCTCAGTCTTCCCCATCCGACGCGGTGGAGTCTCGCATCGCTGGTTGAGTCGAACGCCCCAATGGACGCGGCGCGCCCCACTTTCCCGGTACTTATGCACAATGTTATCCACAAGTCACCTCGGTACTACACACAGCATTATCCACAGGCGATTTACCTTGGGGCATTGGCCACACGATGTATCTTCAAGGCTGTCGGCCGGGAGAGCGAAACCGGCGCCCTCTTCCGCATTCGAACACGCTCAGTGCGTGTTACCGCGCCCCCGTAAAATCCCATGAAAATTAACCACAGGGCGTGGATTTTGGCAGCACAGTCGCGCGTCAGAATTGTCCGGTGTAGTTCGTCGTACCGTTTCACGTGAAACAATGCGTGGTGGCCCTCAGAGCAAGCAAGGCTCGGTCCCTTGGATCGACGCCTGCCGACACGGCAGTCGACCCGGGCGCTCCAAGCACAGGAAGTAATCCACAAAGTTATCCACAGGGATATCCACCGCTGATGCCGCCGACGCACCGCAGCTCGAAGTACCAGTTCGAGGCATAGGCCATAGGGGCCTGGCCCGGATGTGGGGGTTGACCACGAGCATTGAAGAGGGGACGACGATCACGAGCTCGCCGAATAAATGCACAATGCCGCGCAAGGGATCCGCAGGAATCGGAGCCAAGGGACTGGAGTACCGCGAGTGCTGCAGACTCACATCATCCGGCCAGGTGGACGAGCTCCGCCAGGGACTAGCTGGCGCACATGTGGGCCCGCTGGAGGCGCAGGCCGAGCGGCTTCAGGGCACCTCCAGTCCTACCGGTGCAGCCCGACTGCGTAGTGGCGTAGCGCCGTCCCAGGACGGTACGCCCCGCCACGCGACCGAAGGCTCGTTCGCCCGGTGGACGTCCCCGGGGGAGCGGAGCCCTAGCGTCGTAGTATCCGCAAGTGGAAGCTGGCAGAGCCCCGCTGGCCTGTCTCACTTGGGAGACGATCATGGGCCTCAGGCTGCCCCGCTGCCACCTCGTCCAGACGGCCCCCCGGCTGCCACCCCGATGGAATCCTTCATCACTGGAACTACAAGCGATGGTGCGCTGCCGTGACCCCGTAGCGGGCAAGTTGTCCGGGCAAATATCAGCCCCGCCAGAGGACCACGAGACCCTGGCTGATGATCCTGAGGGAGCGCGGGGACGGGCTGAAGTTGACCGGACACATACACGCCCAGCCCCTCGTTCTCCACGATCGGATGGTGCATCAGCGGTCGTGCCGGTGCGGTCGGTTCTGAGGCACCGCGTGGGGGTCCAACTGCGGGCTGCGCTGCCCGTGGAATCCAGTGGGCCGCTGTTTCACGTGAAACCTCTCAGCCCGACCGGCAGGGGCGTTGCTGAACGTCCCATTCTTGAAGCCACCGGTGGATTCAAGCCAGGCGGGGCCTAATGAACGAGATTTGACCGGGTACGCCTTTCGAGCATCATTGTCGGGCTACAAACGCCCATAGCCCAAGAGCCTCCGATACGTATCGAGGGGCACGTCCCGCCCGTAAACCTGCCTTACAGCTGTCTAGTTGTATGGATTACATCATCAAGCTGAGAACCGGGACGACGTCGGCAGGCACGTCGCGCCCACAGCCGATAGGAATGATAGGCCGCGCCCGTCTGCTCCGAGGTGAGTGGCCCACTCGGCTGCGCCTCCTGCCCGCGGGGGGAGAGCATAGTCCTGCGGCGAGAGTCGGTCCCCACACCTTTTGCTATAGAACGGCGCGGACTCCTCATGGAGCCGCGCAGCAGCAGGCAGGTCAAGTTGCAGGATCCTCGGTGCCAAAGGGGGAAGAGGCCCTACAGCGGTATCTCTCGGCGGTTAGCGGGTGTTTCACGTGAAACATCACCACCGGACGTCGAGGGCTTGCTGCGGAACCTGCGGCAGCCAGCTTATCCACGCCCGGGCGGACGCGCTCGATCCTAGGATCGACGTCCGTAGCCCGCCTCGGCAGCTTGCTCTCAGGCGCCGGCACGCCCACCGTCGCACCAGGGCCGCGTGCGGCTGGAGCCCGCCATTCGCGCACCTCGGGCCTCGGAGGGTTCCACAGAGGGCCGGCCAGCAGGGTTCCATTGGGATCAAGCGCTGAGCTGCCCGGTCTGGCAGGGGCATAATCGGCGGACTGGGCCGAGGACCACCCGACCGAACGTGGGAAGCAATCCAACGCACGAAGGCTTATGGATTGGACCACGGCCTGAACTAAGATCTCCGAGATCTGGCCTGGCCCATAGCCAGTAAGGAATTTTCGAAGACCAGAGGGCCCGCTAACACTCCCAAGAGGTCCTTCCCCCGCTCTACACTTCGGAGTCGATCCGTAGCCACCCGTGGTGTCGTGGGACGCCGACCAGTCCCATTGCACCACAGCGGTTCACGGTAACCGTGAGTGCACCCAGTTAACGAACCGGGAGCGACGCAGCCGAACCTGGGACTCCATTTCCCTCATTGAGGGGACGTAAAGGAAAAACAGGCCCTGTTTCACGTGAAACAGGGCCTGGAGGACGAGGATATACGCGATCTAGCTGGGGTTACCCGGTGTGAGAACGTCCATGATGCGGTTCAGGTCCTCAACGCTGGCGAATTCGATACTGACGCGTCCCTTACGGGCACCCAGAGATATCTTCACATTGGTGTCCAAGCGGTCAGACAGAGAGGAAGCCAGGTAATCAAGCCGTTCGTGGCGTGCACCGGGACGGGGAATATTGTTCTTCGTCGGCCCCGCCGGACTCTGGTAGAGCGTTACAGCTTCTTCGGTAGCGCGGACAGACATTCCCTCGGCCACGATTTTCTGCGCGAGGCGTTCCATCGCCGCTGCATCGGGAAGAGCGAGAAGGGCCCGCGCGTGCCCAGCCGAAATAACCCCGGCGCCCACCCGCCGCTGCACCAACGGCGGCAGCTTAAGCAGTCGAAGGGTGTTCGATACCTGGGGACGCGACCGGCCGATACGGTCGGCGAGCTGTTCGTGCGTAGTCCCGAAGTCTTCCAGCAGCTGCTGATAAGCCGCCGCTTCTTCGAGGGGGTTCAGCTGGCTGCGGTGGAGGTTCTCCAGCAGCGCGTCACGAAGAAGATCATCGTCGGTCGTATCGCGGACAATCGCAGGGATTGTCTCCAGTCCGGCGGCCTGCACTGCACGCCAGCGACGTTCACCCATGACGAGTTCATAAGGCTCGCCACCTTCTTCGGTTGAAGTTCGCACCACAATTGGCTGGAGGACACCAATTTCACGAACGGAGTGCACGAGCTCCGCCATGTCGTCCTCATCGAAGACTGAACGCGGCTGCTTGCGGTTGGGATGGATGTCCGACACCGGGATTTCCGCGAAACGGACCCCGGGGACCTCAACCAGATCCGCACCGTTATCCACAGCGTCGGTGTTGACCGAGGCTGCCTTCCCGGTGTCGGCGTCGTCCGTGTCCTGCGTGGAATTCCTGCCTGCCGGTGCCTTGCGGGAAGGGGCCTTCTTAGCAGCAGCACCCGACTTCGCCGGGGCCGCATCCTTCGCCGTTGAAGCCATATCGGCAGCCTTGGCCGGAGCTGTCGGCGCCGCCGGTTCGGCAGCTTGCTCCGGGGCCGCGCTACCGGAGGCCGCCTCCCGCACGGAAGACGTCGTCGTCTTCTCTGCCGGGGCGTCGGTCGTTTCAGTGGTCTCTTCCGTCAGTGCAGCGTCGGAGCTTCGCTTCCTGGCTTCCGGGAAAAAAAGATCCACGGGCCGGGACGGCGCGGAACCGTTTCCAGAGGCGTTAGCCGAGGCGGAACTTGGAATCAGCGCGCCAAGTCCACGGCCAAGGCCGCGTCGCTTATCGCTCATGGATAAATCCCTCCGGTGGAAGAGCCCGGCGTACCGCAGCTCTGGCTAGTGCAATTGTTGAGAAGATTCTAACGTTCAGCAATTTCCGCTGCGGCTTCCAAATAGGAAAGAGCGCCGCTGGAGGAAGGGTCATAGGTCATCACGGTCTGCTGGTAGCTCGGTGCCTCCGAAATGCGAACCGAGCGGGGAACCACAGCTCCGAGGACCTGGTCCGGGAAGTGTTCACGAACCTCCGCGGCCACCTGGGCTGCGAGGTTGGTTCGTCCGTCGTACATCGTCAGCAGGATCGTGGAGACCACCAGATCGGCATTCAGGTGCTTCTGGATCATTTCAATGTTCTTGAGCAGCTGGCTCAGCCCCTCCAGTGCATAGTATTCGCACTGGATCGGGATCAGAACCTCGCTGGCAGCGCAGAAGGCGTTGACCGTCAGGAGTCCCAAGCTCGGCGGGCAGTCGATGAAGATATAGTCGAGCCGCTCCTCGCCGTTTTTGGCGCGTTCCTTGGCATAGACGTCGATCGCGCGCCGCAACCGCTGCTCACGGGCAACCAAGCTGACGAGTTCGATCTCGGCGCCGGCCAGATGGATCGTGGCGGGGGCGCAGATCAGTTTCGCGATATCCGGGCAGGGCGCCACAACATCCTGCAGCGGCACGTCGTTGATGAGGACGTCGTAGATGCTGTCGACGTCGGCGTGGTGTTCGATACCCAGCGCGGTTGATGCATTGCCCTGCGGATCGATGTCGATCACCAGCACGTTGAGGCCGGCAGCAGCCAGGGCGGCGGCAATGTTGACCGTGGTGGTTGTCTTGCCCACCCCACCCTTTTGATTGGAGACGGTGAAGATGCGGGTCTTCTCGGGCTTCGGCAGCTCCCGCCCAAGCAGGCGTTCCCGGCGCTTGTTCTCATGGGCGAGTTCGCGGGCGATTGGGCTGGAGTCGTCGATCGAGTCAAGGACGTTGGCTACCGACGAGCTGGAGGTTTCACGTGAAACGCTGGCGACCGCTCCTGCAACCGATCCCGTTTGCTTAGCAGAAACGTTGTGAGCGAGGGCGGGCGCGGAAAAGGCCCGTGCGGACCCCAGGGACACAAACGGCGGAATCCGTTGTGTGGAGGCTTCGCTACTGCTCACTTGACACTCTCGCTCTCATTCGGCTTTTACTGCCGGTTACTAGCCTAACCTCTTACCCTGTTAGACCGAGGGCACCGGGCTGGTGCTACGCAATCTTTCGAGGCTTGTTCACAATGATTCGGACGACGGTTGTGGGTTCCTCAAGGAGGTCCTCGCCGACGACAACGACGGAGGTCTCGACGCCGCCGAGTTTACGGATCACCTTGGCGGCCTTTTCAATTTCCTCGCCGGCGCTGCGCCCCTTGATAGCGACAACTTCGCCTTTGCCGCCGAGCAGCGGAATGGTCAGTCCGGCCAGGTTGGAAAGCGCAGAAACGGCTCGCGCGGTGACGACGTCGGCGGTGACCTGGCCGACGGCCAGTTCGGCCCGGGTCCGCATCACGGTGACGTTCTCCAGGCCCAGGTCATCGACCACTTCCTGCAGCCAGATCACCCGGCGCTCAAGCGGTTCGATCAGGGTCAGTTCCAAGTCCGGCCGCGCGATGGCGAGGCAAAGTCCCGGCAGCCCGGCACCGCTGCCGACGTCGGCGACGTGGCTTCCCTGGGCAATCTCGCGTTCAATGACTGCGCAGTTAAGCACATGTCGGCTCCACAGACGCGGCACTTCACGGGGGCCGATCAGGCCCCGTTCCGTGCCGGAGGTGGCTAGATGCTCAACGTAGCGTTGTGCCAGTTCCAGCCGGTCGCCAAAAATAGCCTCTGCGGCCTTCAGTTCGGCCGCGGTAATTTCCACCATCAAGCTACCCGCGGATCAGTCTGCGGAGACAACGATGTGGCGGTCGGCGCCTTCGCCCTCGGATTCGCTGACAAACCCCAGATCCGCCACGGCGTCGTGCACG
Organism: Arthrobacter sp. SD1074B; assembly: GCF_056780195.1. NCBI lineage: Bacteria > Bacillati > Actinomycetota > Actinomycetes > Micrococcales > Micrococcaceae > Arthrobacter > Arthrobacter sp. SD1074B. The sequence continues at coordinate 3,933,267 of NZ_JBRAZT010000001.1, forward strand.
ATCTTGCGTTCGTAGGCGCTCATGGGAGCCAGCGACACCGCGGCGCCAGTCTCCTTGACCGAGGCGATCGCATCTTCGGCGATCTGCTGCAGGTCACCGGCCCGGTCTGCCCGGTATCCGTTGATGTCCAGGACCAGGCGGGAGCGGTTCTCCGTAGCGGAGAGCACCGCGAGGCGGGTCAGCTCCTGGAGGGCTTCGAGCACCTCGCCGTCGCGGCCCACGAGGTTCTCCAGGCCGGAGCCTTCCTCCTCGGCAACGATGGAGATGTAGGTGCGGCCGTTGCGCACCTCGATGTCGATGTCGCCGTCAATGTCGGCGATGTCCAGCAATTCCTCGAGGTAGTCCGCGGCAACGTCGCCCTCTTCCTCCAGCCGGCTCGCCGACGTGCCTTTCGCGGAGCCCGCACCGGCGTCCTCGGACTCGGTCCCGGCCTCGCCGGTGCCGTCTTCCTGGACGCTGTCCTGGAAGTCGTCTTCCTTGGGGGATTCGGCGGAAATAGCGTGTTCGGCGCTCTCGGCAGACATTACTTCCTCTTCCTGTTCTTGCGCTGGGGCTGGATGCGCTGGCTCTTCGCGGCGGCGACGGCGGCCGCAGCGGCGGCCGCTTCAGCCTCGGCGTCGGCTTTCTTCGCACCCATCAGGGGCAGGGACGGAAGGCCCTTGGCGGCGCGGCGCTCGGCGAGGGCCTTCGCGGCGGGAGATCCCGGCGTCGGCATCCGACGAATGACGAAGAACTGCTGGCCCATGGTCCAAAGGTTCGTGGTGGTCCAGTAGATCAGGACACCGATGGGGAAGTTGATGCCGCCGACACCGAAGACGAGCGGCAGGACGTACAGCATCATCTTCTGCTGCTTCATGAACGGGCTCGCCATGGCCTCTTCGGACATGTTCTTCGCCATGATCTGCTTCTGGGTGATGAACTGCGAGGCCGTCATCGCCAGGATCATCACGATCGAGAGGACCACCACGGCTACGTTGCCGGCGCCCCCGTGCAGAAGCGCTGCGGACAAGGGGGCACCGAAAATGCTCGAAGCGTCGAACTCGACGACCTGCTCGTGGCTCATTGCCCCGATGCCCGCGCCCTTGTCCTTGGCGGCGGAAATACCCGAGAGCACTTGGAAGAGGGCGAAGAAGAACGGCATCTGGATCAGCATCGGCAAACAGGCCGAGAACGGGTTGGTGCCGTGCTTCTTGTACATGGCCATCTGTTCCTGCGCCATGGCCTGGCGGGAGAGCTGGTCGGTTTTGCCCTTGTACTTGTCCTGAAGCTTCTTTAGATCCGGCTGCAGCAGCTGCATGCCGCGCTGGGCCTTGATCTGCTTGACGAACACGGGGATCAGCGCGGCCCGGATGACCAGCACCAGTCCGATGATGGACAGCGTCCACGTCCAGCCGTTGGCGGCCGGGAGGCCGATGGCGCTCAGTCCGTCGTGGAAGCCCACCATGATGATGGAAACCAGCCACTTGAACGGAAACATGATTGTTTCAAAGAAGTCCATACGATATCCCTATTCGTCAGGCCGCCGAGCGGCCTTCTCCATCAGACTGAGCAGCCAGGTACTGATCCGGGTTGTTCAGCACAACAATTCTGGGGGTGTGGCCTTCGGGCCACTCCCGGTGCCCGGCGGGGACGTGGTCCACTCCGCCGGAATTCCATGGGTGGCAGCGCGCGAGGCGCCGAGCCGCGAGCCAGCTCCCCTTGACGGCGCCGTGCACCGTGACCGCCTCGAGCGCGTACGCCGAGCAGCTGGGGAAAAAGCGGCAGACCTGTCCATAGAGCGGGGAAACCACTTTACGGTAGGCCATCAGCAACACGATCAGGAGGTTGCGGGGCAGGTTCCAGATCGTCCGGCCGAGCCAGGCCGCGGCGGCTTTGAGGCGGGATCCAGGAACAGGGACGACGGCGGCAGTTGAGTTACGCACGCGGGGTCCCTTCCTGTGTTGTCTCGTAAGAAACTGTAGAAGCGGCCTGTGTTAGGCGGCTGCCCAACCGTTTCATGGTTGTCTGCAAAGCAGCGTCATAGTCACCCAACAGATCATCCCAGCCGGCCGCCGCCGAGGCGGGCAGTGCCCGGACCACGATAGCGAACCCGCTGGGATATCTCTGCAGCGACAAGGCGCCGGCTTCTCTTAGTCTCCTCTTAACGAGGTTCCTGACAACAGCGTTCCCAACACTCTTGGAAACGATGAAACCGATCCGGCTTGGTTCATCGGCAGCGAGAGCTGCCGTATATAACACTAAGTTCCGGCGTCCATTGCGGACGCCGGAACGTACAGTTGTTGAAAAATCGGTAGGGGTCCTCAGACGGTTCCGGGTGGCTAGCACCGTTCAACTCGCATAGGGATGGTGACCGACGAGTCAGTTATTTAGGCCGACAGCTCGGTGCGGCCCTTGCCACGACGGGCTGCCAGGATGGCACGGCCGGCACGGGTACGCATACGAAGGCGGAAGCCGTGCTTCTTGGCTCGACGGCGGTTATTCGGCTGAAAAGTCCGCTTGCTCACGTTAGTTACTCCAGTGGATCAAAGGTGCGCCCACCCGATCAAAAAAAGGGGAAGAACTGGCCGACGCTAAGTTTTGTATGTGCCGCCTCCCTCGACTCGCAAAGACGCAGGCGTCGGGGAGAGATTCAATGAGGCGAAAAGCGGACACAAAGGACTTCACAACGTTAGGGGAAAAACGCCCCCAGAGTCAAACCGGGGGCCGGCCCGCCGCTTGTCCCCAGCTGTGGTTAACCCGGCCGCCGGCCTGTGGATGAAGTACGTCACCCGCCCCGTTTTGGAACCACACCCGTGTAATTATCCACAGGGCCGATCCCAGCTATCTTCTAGGCTTTTGATCCCCTAGAGTGTCCCAGTAGCCGATTATCCACGGACTGTGCACAACCCTGTGGATTATGCCGGGGCCAGCAGTCTGGTTCGGTCTTGTGGCTGCAGGTAATGCAGGCAAGCAAGGTTTGAGGAACTGATTG